>JAHBVO010000003.1 GCA_019637435.1 Candidatus Obscuribacterales bacterium
CGGTTTTCGTGTATATCGTAAACGCCTTGGCGCCCTGTCCAACTCCATCCGGCGCGACCACTCCGCGTCGTCCCTGCCCCTCCGTCGCGAAAGCAGGATCCATTCCCTTCCATTTCGCAACATACTTGAGCAACTCCGCATCCCGCATCAGCTCAGGGATCAACGCGCTCTGAACCCTCGCCAGATCCTCCGCCGACTCGGTCAAAACATGAACTTTTATCGGAGACGGCGCCTTGCCATCGCCCGGAGTGACGGCGTTAAACCAACCTTCCCATTTCATCATCTTCAGTTCATGTTGACCACACTTTAAAATACGAACGCAATCATCATTTGCTCTAACGCACTCATAGCCACTGTGAGCCAGTTTCGGAAGCTCTTGAACATCGCGCTGCTTGTACTTTTCCACGCGTCCTTCAGGAGCATCACCTTTGGTTTTTAAACCTTCCGCGCTTTCCGCAGCCGTTTCGTGCTGTTTACCAGCACCACCTTTACCACCACCCCTGGTGGCAACTTTTTCGACACCATGCGCTGCCGCAAAACCCAAACCGACTAACGTTGCATCAGCAAGTGGGTCCCCGAGATTATCTTCGGTAATCGCTTTTGCATGCGCAAATGTTTTCTCACTCGGGTGACTACAACATTCCTGAAGCGCCGGCAACGATTTCATCAAGCCGTTGTATCCATCGGCTCCGACCTGACCGATTTCTTTTACCGCCATCGCAAGACCGCCAGCCTGCAATGCGCGCGCACCAAGTCGCGTCCACGGGTTCACGTTAGCTGCAAGCGTGCCGACCACCTTGCCGAACGCGACGCCCATCGCCGTACCAGAGGCCAGGTCGCCAATCGCGCCACCCTGAATGACCTTATGAAGAACCGCTTTCGATGCCCCGATCGCCGCACCATCCTCTAGCGCTGCGCCGGCAAGCATCAAACCACGAACCGGATCCGGCATGTGACGAGTCTCGTTCAAAGTGCTCTTCGTCAGAGCCTCCTGATACTTTTCCAACGCCAGATCGCACACCGCGAGATTTCTTAAATTCTGTTTTTCAAAATCAGTGAGTTCTTTTTCGCCTCGATTGACGCCATGCTTGTCGCTCGCCGACAGGTTCTTTCGGTAGAGTTCCTCTATCCGATGATTGTCGGCAGGTGTCAGCAGCACCTCTACCATTTTCGGCAGAACCATTGGCGATGCCATGGATTTGTAATCCGGCATCCACAAACTCGTATCCTGTTTAATTATTTCAACCTTGTCACCACCTGCGGTGTCATGCTCCACAGTCCGATCCAACAGATGGTCGGAATGTTTCGCGGCAAGCAAGTTTCGTTCCATCTCTACGATCTTGTCGCCGGCAGACTTATGTTGAGTTTCGCGCGTCTGCCCTCCAGCTGTTTCAGATCTCATCGGCGTGCCGTGCTTCGCAGCGAGCCGCTCTCGCTCCATCTCGACTATCCTGTCGCCGGCAGACTTATGTGCCGAACTATGCCTAGCCTCACCCGTTGGCATTTTCAGCTCATCATCTCCCTGCAGACCAGCGGGCTTTTGCAGCTCATCACGCTTTTGCTCAGTAGCCGGTTCGGCTCTGCCAGGCGCACCAGGTTTCCCTTCAACCTGCGCGACCAACTTGGAGCGCCGCTTGCTTGCGTCATAGAGCGTTTCGCCCGTGGTGCTGTCATGCAGGATCAGCGGCTGTTCCGCCTTCACATGCAGCCCGAGCGCTTTCGTATCATGGCTCAGACTCTCAAAATTCTCGCTATGTCTTTTCGCTTGCGTATCGCTCGAAACAGCTTCATTCGCCGTTTTCTGCGAGGTAGTCTGTTTGTGGTTATCGGAAGCGTCGCGTTTCGCATCGATCGGTTTATGTTTCTCACGGTCCTGGGACATGAAACAACCCCCACAAGCGCCGTACTAGAGCGGCCGATCTGAACACGAGTAAACGAGTTATACCCTCGCAAAACCATACCTGAACTCAGGGAAAACCATAAGAAAAACCAAAGCGCAAATGTGCAGGTTGCAAAACACAAATGCGCTCTGGTTTTCTTTCGGCGGAGGAGCGAAGCACTTTCCGACTTCGCTTTTACAGCTTCGGGGCGGACTCAGCTCGGGGAAACCCAGCCCGCCCCGCCGTTTTAAATCGAGATTCCACCGTCGCAAGCAATCGTGTGACCGGTCACCCAGCGACCTTCATCGGAGGCAAGGAAGAGGACGGCATCAGCGATATCTTCGGGAGTTCCTACTCTTCCCAACGCGGTGCGCTCCGTCATATGAGCCTTAGCCTCTTCAGGCACCGCGGCGTTGTACATATCGGTGGCAGTGGTACCAGGTGCGACACCATTGACGGTAATCTTTCGCGCTCCCAACTCTTGAGCCCAGACGCGAGTCAATGTATCGAGTGCCGCTTTGGTTGCTGAATAAACACTGGCGCCGGGAAACGTCATGCGCGCAACTCCTGACGAAATGTTGATAATCCGCCCGCCATCCGGCATTGACTTGAGTGCCGCCACCGTGTTCGCCAGGACGCCTTTGATGTTGACGTCAAAGACTCGCTCGTAGTGCTCCAATGTGATCTCAGTTACAGGAGCACCTTCGAACACGCCGGCGTTATTCACCAGAATGTCTACGCGTCCGAATTTCTTCACGACCGCCGACACCAGGTCATCACTCTCCTTTTGAGACGAAGCATTTGCCTGAACCGCGAGTCCTTCGGTTCCCAGTTCGCCAATGCGCTCGACAACATTGTCTGCGGCGCCCTTGTTCTTCTGATAGCTGATCGCCACCTTGGCGCCTTCTTGCGCCAACTTCAATGCGATCGCAGCGCCGATACCGCGGGAGCCACCAGTCACGAGAGCAACTTTTCCCTCTAAACGCTTGAGTCCTACCTTTTCTTCCGTTACTTGTGCCGTTGGCATGATAATCTCCTTGTCGAATTTTTGTGGAATGGTTTTAAAGGATACCGAGTCTAAGCGACGGCTGTTTCCAGGCAGCGTTCGTTTAAACGAGAGAGTGTTTGTTCGGCGCGCAGCGCCACATAGGGGTTTTCATCAACTGCAAGTGTTTCCAAAATGCAAGGTGATAAAAGTGGATTTTCGGCTAAACCGAATCTGACGTCGGCACTATCACTGGTGGCAAGTTGCTTGAGAAACATGCGAGGCAGCGATGGGTTGTACGATAGACTCAGCCTGACATCAGCGTTTTCATCATCCAGCAAGCGAAGAAGAACGCTTGTCGGCGTTGAGGCATTCTCCGCGACACGCGCCCTCACGGCCGGGTCGTTTGACTTTGACAATTCATTTAAAAGCAACGCCGTCAATTGAGTGTCGCCGGCAATGAGATATTGGACACTGACCGGTGCCGAACTGCGTTTAGTTTTCCATTGTAAATCCTGTTTCGATATGCACATTTTTCGATAACCTCGAACATGCTATTAGACCGGTCTATTAGTTTTTCTTCAAAGAACTGGAGCCGGTTTCATTCACTGCACTGTAGACCAACCGAGCAGCAACAGACCCATAATAGACCGGTCGGTCTAATTCTGTCAACTGCCCCAAAATTCACTCGACAAGCATTGGCAATTCTAATGCCGAAGCATGCTACGGGAAAAATTACGTGAACATTGCAGGTTTTGTTCTGCAAAAAAGTTTCGATTGGACGAACCAGAACCTACTAAAATAGAGAAGCTACCCAGAGGTTCTCCGATGAACATTCTTGTGAGCGGCTCTCGTGGCCTGCTTGGATCCGAACTTATTCCACGGCTGAAAGCACGCGGTCATCAAGTGCGTCGGCTGGTGCGCTCAGCCAAGGACGCTAACCCGTCTGACTTTGTCTGGGACCCAGCCAGCGGTGAACTTCAGGGGGAGTTGAAGAATATCGAAGGCATTATCCACCTGGCGGGCGAGAGCATCGCCTCCAGCCGCTGGAACGATGCGAAGAAAAAGGAGATCCGAGAAAGCCGCATTAAGGGAACGACCTTTATCAGCGAAACAGCTGCGGCAATCCGACCGCTCCCCAAGGTATTGCTCTGCGCTTCGGCAATCGGATTTTATGGAGACCGAGGCAGTGAGACACTTGACGAAAACAGCAGCAACGGCAGCGGCTTTCTCGCCGAACTCTGCATGGATTGGGAAACAGCCACCAATCCAGCTCGGGATGCCGGCATCCGCGTAGTAAACCTGAGAATCGGTGTCGCTCTTTCACCAAAAGGTGGCGCCCTCGGGAAGATGCTGCTCCCCTTTCAACTTGGTGCCGGCGGGATTATTGGAAGCGGCAAGCAGGAAATGAGCTGGATAGCAATTGATGACGTAGCCGATGCGATGGTCCACTGCGTTGAGAATGAAACGATCTCCGGTCCCGTAAATCTGACCGCACCAAATCCGGTATCAAACAAAGAATTCACTCGCGCGATGGGTGCCGTGCTCGGTCGACCGACGCTGTTTCCAATGCCTGACTTCGCTGCGCGTCTAGCGTTTGGCGAAATGGCAGATGAGCTATTGCTTTCAAGCGCAAAGGTTTTGCCTAAGAAACTTCAAGCAAGCGGTTTTCAGTTCGGTTATCCGGACATTGAAGGTGCACTGCGCCACGTGATTAACAAGAAATAGAGGGAAGCATGAATCGCGACTACCAAGTCATCATCGTTGGAGCAGGGCTAGCCGGACTAGCTTGTGGACTGCATCTCCAGAAGAAAAACATTCCCTTTATTATCCTCGAAAGCTCGGACGCTCCTGGCGGGCGAATTCGCACAGACAAGGTTGATGGTTTTTTGCTCGACAGGGGATTCCAAATCTTATTGACCGAATATCCTGAGGCACGCAAAGTCTTTGACTACGAGAAGCTTGATTTGAAGCCGTTTTCACCTGGTGCTCTTGTGCGCCTCGGCAAGAAATTTCATAGAGTTACCGACCCTTTTCGAGAGCCTGATAAAGCACTTGAAACATTGTTCGCACCAATCGGAACTCTCACCGATAAAATGAATATCGCTAAGATTCGTCTGACGCTAACTGGACAACCGATCGAGAAGATTCTTACAGCAACTGAATATACAACGATGGAGTTGCTCAAGCTGCAAGGTTTTTCCCAATCGATAATCGATAAGTTTTTCAGACCATTTTTCGGAGGAATCTTTCTTGAGTCGAAGCTCGAGACTTCAAGCAGAAAGTTTGAGTTTTTCTTCCGAACATTTTCGGGCGGCGACAATGTTATTCCAGCCAAGGGAATGCAAGAACTGCCAAATCAGTTGGCAGAAAAGCTCGGGCTATCCAACATCAAGTTAAATACCAGAGTCACTAATGTGACCAATCAAACCGTAACGACTGAAGACGGTGAAACATATGAGGCACCGCATGTGGTGATAGCCACAGATAGGCGAGCCATGGGAAAAATTCTCTATGGCACGGATTTGTCAGAAGACGACAGGTCCGTGACCTGCCTTTATTTTGCCTGCGACACCGCGCCGATAAAAGAACCGATTCTCGTTTTAAACGGGGAGAAAACTGGGCCGATCAACAATCTATGCGTGCCGAGCAACGTCTCCTCAGACTACGCCCCGCCCGGACAGGCACTGGTTTCAGTGACTGTTCTTGGAACCCGCAAAGATCACAATGCGTTGGAAAAGGCGGTTAGAAGTCAACTTGAAGAATGGTTCGGACGCGATGTTAAAGGTTGGCGCCGACTGCGGACCTACAGAATCGACAACGCTCTGCCGAAACAAAATCCACCCACCAGCTTCGTGGAAAACAAAAATGAAGTTCGTCCTGGAATCTACGTTTGCGGAGACCACATGAGCACAGGCTCGCTAAACGGCGCTCTGCAGTCGGGTAGAGAGGTCGCAGCGATGATCGAGAAGAGTTTATTGTAAAACTCACCAGAACCACTACTATATGCATTCGTTGTGCATCTCTTCTAAATCTGCCCGCCTGACCGCGTTTCGAGACATTTACAGCAATCGGCGGAGACCGTTGGCTACGAGAGAGCGACGGATTTCTGAAAAAGCGTCAACGAGTGATAGACAAGCTCCTGAGGAGCGCAGGATACGCACTCGGAGATCTCCCCCGCCACAACGGTTTTAGGCACTTCACTTTCACGAAGACGTATAGCAGCAATCGAAGGATTTCTGGAAAGCGTCAACGAGCGATAGACAGACTCCTGTGTCTTATCCCAAGTACATTTCACCCTCACCATCGCGATCGATTTCGATTCTTAACGGTCCGATCAGGTCGTCATCGGCACCACGAGCTTTGAGCGGCGCACGCCCCTCGCCCCGAAACCACTTCGCTAAAGCAACCAGGTCCTCACCTCCAACCGTCTTGATGGACTCCAGCGCTGTTTTCAATTCGAGAGTTATCATTTCTCACCTCATGCGGAATCACACCACTTAACCGACGCCAGCACCGCCTGTAATACCAAGAACTTCACCGTTTAGATAGCTGCCTTCTTGAGAGGCTAGAAGAACGAAAAGGGGCGCACACTCGACAGGCTGTCCCGGTCGACCGAATGGCGTTTTTGCACCTAGATTCTTTACTTTCTCAGGCTCACTTCCACTTGGTTGAATCGGCGTCCAGAAGGGGCCCGGCGCAACCGCATTAACACGAACGCCGCGCTCCATCATCTGTTTCGAAAGCCCTTTCGTGAAATCTACGATTGCCGCTTTCGTCAAAGCATAGGCAATAATCTCTTGTGAGGGGTCGTAGGCTTGAATTGAGGAAGTATTGATGATAGCCGAACCGGGCTCGAGGTGAGGTATTGCAGCCTTTGTGATCCAGAAAAGCGCATAAATGTTTGTTTTCATAATGCGGTCGAATTCGTCGGTTTCCACATCCAACAAGCTAGAAACCGAGCTCTGCGCCGCGGCGTTGTTCACAAGAATGTCTAAACCGCCCAATTGCTCTACAGTCTTTTGCACAAGTGAGTTACAGAAATCCTCACTCTGGATGTCGCCCGGCAAAGCAACAGCTTTGCGCCCGTCTTTCTTGATTAAGTCGATTACGTCAGCGGCATCGGCGCTTTCCTGATGGAGGTAGTTGATTGCCACATCGGCGCCCTCGCGCGCATAGGCGATGGCGATGGCGCGACCGATGCCGGAGTCGCCACCGGTTACCAGGGCTTTGCGCCCCTTGAGCTTACCGGTTCCTGTATAGCTTTTCTCGCCACAATCCGGCTCTGGATTCATTTTCGCCGATAGCCCGGGAGCAGACTGCTGCTGCGCTTCGAACGGCGGGCGCGGATACTGGTATCGCGGATCTTGCATTGCTAAACGATCTGATGTCATCATTTCTCCATCTCGAACAGTTTCAACACGAGTAGCACACCGAAATTCCGGCGGTGCCTCACCACTTCCGCCGCCCCGTCTACTATATAATATCGTTGTCTAAATTTCCTCATATCTGACCGCCTGTAACCGTTTCGCGGCAATCGAACAAAAACAGCACCGACCGTTGGCTACGAGAGAGCGACGGATTTCTGGATATTCGTCAACGAGTCGTAGACAAACGCCGGGTTCGATGAGCATAGCGATACGAAGGACTCGCTCACCACAACGGTTCTGAGCATTTCGATTTCATGGAGTCATATAGTAGCGATCTCCTGCATACCATGGCTACGAGAGAGCGACGGATTTCCGGAAAAGTGTCTACGAGTCGTAGACAAACGCCTCGATGACGGAGCGTGCCGATACGGGGGACCCGCTCACCACAACGGTTCCGAGCATTTCGATTTCACGGGATCATATAGTAGGCAGCCATTTCGAAAAGAACGGCATGGGGGAGGTTCCATGCCGTTCACGGGGCGGGGCATCAGCAGCCGAAGCCGGTGGGGCCTACGGGCTCCCAGGGGCGGTTTTTGTCGCTGTCACCGTTCTTCTTTGGGTCGGCGGGCGGAGGTGCTGCCTGTCCGCACTGGGTGCAGGTCCGCGGGTCGGTGGTCGTTTGGGCGGGAAGTTTGGTCCCGCATGAAGGGCAGAAGTTCCACTCTGTGGTCATATGAACGCCTTTCGAATTAGGCAGTGGAGCGCAACTTCCGCTCCACTCGCGCGCCTTGTAGCAAACCTTGTTGACCTCGCCCGCCACGAGCAGAACGAGGCTTGAAATATACAACCAGAACATCAGCATCATCACGCCACCAAGCGACCCGTAGGTGAGGTCGTAATGCGCGAGATTCTGGACATAAAGCCGAAATCCGTAGGTGGTCAGCAAGAAAATCACGGCACCAAATACGCTACCAGGCGTCACCCAGCGGTGCGCCTGATTAACGTCCGGACCGGCGGCAAAGGTGAGCGCGAACGACGCCAGCACCATCAGGAAGATGACAAACCACGTCACCCAGGTCGCGATGTATGCCGGCAAAAGACGCAGACCAACCCATTCGACAACATACGGGAAGGCGAATATCGCAGCCACGGCGGCGAGAAGAATGACCGATTGAACAACGGTCATCCAGATTGCCGTCAGGCGAAACTTCCAGTACGGTCGAGTATCGCGCACTCCGTAAATGCGATTGAGCCCGTCAATCACCGCGGCGTAAAGCCCCGATGCAAGCCAGATCGTAATCGCCAAACTGATCGAAAGCACGGCAATCGGCTGACCACCGTGCAATCGCGCAATCTGCTCCTCGATGACCTGATGGGCATCATCAGGGAAGACCGTGCCGAGTAGCGACTCAAGCGCGTGAAGAAGTTCTTTGCTCTCCACACCCGCTGCCGGCAACAAGAGCGCTCCTAAGGTGATTACCAGTGCGAGAAACGGAACAGCCGCCATCATCGCACCAAAGGCAATCGCCGACGCCCGCGTAAAAATTTCGTTTTCAATGACGTCGTTCCACGTATGCCCGGCGATTTGCCAGACACCGCGAAACCGGCACGAGACAGCTCGCCCGATGCCGCCGGTTTTATTCACATTGCTCTCCTCGTATTGATGTTTGTCGCAACGAGGACGCGTTCGTTACTCGTCCTCGGGAATCGTCGGGTCATCGTCCTCGAATTGCTCTGCAAAAAGCGAGACCGCAGGCGGGTTCACCTGGTCAGCCTTCCACGTCGTGACGACGGTTCCGTCCGCATCAAGATCTTCGGCACAACTCAACTTGCCGCTGTCGTCGTTGGTGTAACGCCGGTATCCATGCTTCTCTTTGACGTTCACCGACTTGCAGACGAATCCCGCTTTCGTCTTCCGCCAGACTTGTTCGAGCTTGATGTCGCCGGTTTCGCTGTAAACCGTGACGACCATTTGCGTTTCATCAACGACTCGCCGCAACTGACTGCCGTCGGGCGCATAGTAACACCACTCGAATTGACCGCTGACGCCCTTGATGTTGGCGGTGAAATAGATCTTGTTGCTGTCGGTCCTGAAGTGCGTGAGCTCAAATCCGCCGTCAACGCTGACGCGACGCCGCATCTGTGCACTCTTGCCGTCCTTCTTGTACCGGATAGCTTCAAAGGTCCCGTCCGCGAGCTTTCGCCGTTCGAAGGCGAGCACGCCCGCTTTAAGCTCGCGCTTGAGCTTGCCGTCAGGGTAATACTCGAACTCGCCCGTGCGCGCGCCGTTCTTGTCACTGACGACCTTAGCAGTGCGCACCCCGTTTTTAAAACTATCCAACTCGACCGAGCCATCCTCCTTCACGACCTTCCGTGCGACCAGCTGCTTCTCGACGTTAAACGTACTGGTGCGCGAAGTCTCGCCCTTCTGAGGCGTTTCGCTGACCTGTGTGTAGCCGGAAGGAACATCGTCGGCAACCGCAGCCACGTATCCAAATCCCAACCCCAGAGCCAAGCTCAGGATCAGGATCAACTGTTTGCGATTCATGCGAGCCTTTCGTGTTTTGAATTTCGTGTATGAAAAACCGCTTGCCGCCTCGCATATCAATCGTCGCCTCACACGACGTGACCGGTTTCATCCCGTGTCTTGAAGGAGCGAAACAGCGTTGTCGGTTTAAGTTAAGCGTTAGAGCGATAATCGCCTGCGACTGTGAGGAAAGAAAAAGCGTTTTTATTTCTAGCCAATAGAACAGTTTGGTTTCAAACAGAAACAGCAATTGTGGCCGTCCAGATACATAAGTTTCCGATCAGAGCGAAAAACCATACTCGTGGAGCTAACACTTTTGATCTTGGGCGAGCGGCCGATTTCATGTTGTTTCACAACAGTGTCACAAACTTTGGGCATCATGGATGCACGCTCACACGACCGCCTTCTAAACGGTCTTTTAAACTCTCGCTCGCTGCAGGATTACTAAAAATGGGAAAACACAACGCCGCTGTTAAAGAAGCGCCGCACACCTCCGATGCGCCATCGTCCGGTGATAACTCCGACAATAGCGGGATCGCAAACGCGGCTCGCGAAGCCTGGGGCGGTCTGAGCAAATTCGGCGCTAAAGCCTGGAACACCACAAAAGAGGTCGGCGGGACAGCGCTCGAAAAAGGCAAAGAAGTGGGCAGCACTGTCGTCGAGAAAGGGCAGGAAGCCTTGCACAAGGGCAAAGAGGCAGTTCAGTCCAAAGAGGGGCAGAAAGTCATCAAACAGGCGCGCGAGGGCGCCGCAGACACCGTCGAAGCGCTCGGCGGACACTCCAGCAATCGCACCGTCAACGAAGTGGTGCGCAACGCCAAGATAATTCCCGGCGCGGGCAACGTTCTCGACGCAGCCGAGGCACTCTCGGACAGCGGTGTCACAAGAAAAATGCGCGACGGCAGCGGAACAGTCAACAAAGACGCGCTCATTCGTGGAGCAGTCAAGGTCGCTCCGGTTTCAGGCGACGCGGCGCGGCTGAAAGCGCTTGCAGACCGAACGGGTGTTACCGACCGCGCCACTGATTTTGTTCAGCAAAAAATCGAAGAAAATCGAAAAGGCGAAAAACCACAGCCCACGACCGAAGATGCGAACAAACAGCACGAAGTGCAAAAGCGTTCGCAGGTGAAGCGCTGAACTTAAGCGTAAATCCATTTCCGTCTTGCGCAGAAGGAAACATCAACCTGAAACCCAGAGGATGCGGTCTTTGGCTCGAGTCACCGCTGTGTACAACCATTGACGACCATACTCAAGATTGGCATTCAGACAGTCTCTCGCGTCGTCTGCGTGAATCATCACCGTTGGCCATTCCGAACCCTGCGCCGTGTGACACGTTAGAACATATCCGAATCTGCAGGCGAGACCATGCCCATCCCCGTATTCTTCAGGGTTGACCTCAATGGGTCGCGGAGTCCGCTGTCCAAGACAATCTTCGAGTACGCATTTTGCGCCGGCAGTTTCTACAACCTTCCAAATCGAATTGCGAACAAAATCGATGCCGTCAATACTTCTGTTATCTCTGCAAACGAGATATTCGTTCTCGACCGGAGTCGGCGATGTACGTCCGAGCGCACGCCTGATCATTTTTGTAAGCGCAATGCGCCGTTTGTTTGTCCAGACGATAACGGGAGTTCCGGCTGCGATCATCGCCAGATCGATTGGCGCCACCGGCCGCATCTCGACCGGCAAAGCTTTTTTGATCAATTCCGCGATATTTAAAACCATGCTCGAACCGCTCTGCCGATGCACTTCGGTAAGAACGACGCGAGCTTCTATTATCGAGTCGTCCCAGAAAACCGGGTTGTCGTTGACCGGCGGCAGTTGAAATTGATCTCCGACCAAAATTATTTTCGAAAAACAGTGGCGCACCTTCGAGAGCAATTCACCTCCCAGCATCGAGGCTTCATCAATGATGAGGACTCCATCCTGTGGAATACGCGGTTCCCATCCATCGAAAAATTCTCTGTAGAAATCTTCGCATCCCAATACTTGTGCACCGCTTTTAATACCACTTCTTCGGTTTACCTCCCAGGCTTTTCTGAGATTTCCGAGATCGAAATAGGAGAGAAGTTCCTCCTCCTTAATGCTGCCGTGCGGCTCATCTAGATTGAAATACGCCAGCAGAGATTCGCCTGGTTCCTTGTAGGTCGAAACCAAGCTTGCCTTGTAAGCAGTCACTGCATCAGGCAATTCTTTTCTGCGCAAAACATCGACCGCTTTGTTGGTCATTGCTGAAATCACAACTTCGCCGGAGAGAGTTATTTTGAGTTGCTTTATGAGACTCGTTTTTCCAGAGCCGGCGGGACCGGAAAGGGCGATGAGCGAATGACCGCACTCGGTCAACGTGTGAATTCTTAGCGCCGCGCTGATTTGCTCGAACGACAAATTTCGTGCATGAGTTTCATGCGGCGGCGCTTGGCTTTTGATGAGCAGACCAGAAGAGTCGTGTGGCATGGAGCAGTTTCCGTAAATCATCTTGATACTCCAATTATTCAAATTTGGTTTTGCGACGGCACTGTTGAATTCAACAGTTGAGACTGACATGGGCTTTCCCGACGCCACCAATCTTTGAGTAAGCAAAAAGAGAACAGGAACAAAACGCGGCGCAACGCTCCCGATAAATCCGAACGGCTTCGGGCAACGTTTTCGACGAGCTGTGGATGATCGATGATTCGATCCTTCGCTACGGCGTAGTAACTGCGTGAACTCAGCGAAGAAACGAGAAAAGAGCGCCATCGGAGACGTCTAGCCATTTTAGGCAATGACATTCGTACGACAAATTCTCAGATTACCCAAAGGCAGCAGCTACACTAAGATTATCGATTGGTGTTGCTTGCGCCAAACACAGCCGAAAGTAGGTGTTTTAGGCTGTTTTTATAAAAAGAAGATTCCAAGGTGATGGAACCCCTAGCACGGTAGGAGAAGTTGTGACTTTTCTGCTACCACTTCCAAATTCGGAACTTTAGCGCCTTCCGTGTTTAGATTGCCGTAGGAACAGCTTCGCCACCGCAGAGCCGTGTTAGCATATAAATGTGTGGAAACTTAAAACCTTGAATTATCAAACTCCAAGAGCGTCCGCAGAGCCATGATTAATACGGTATACCCATAATGAAACGCATAAGTCTTTTGCTCATTTTTCTAAGCGTCATAAGTGGAGTAAGCTATCAACTTTGGAACGAATACTGTGACAATCAAGCCTATATGTATGCTCACGATCCAATGCTCATCAGTGTGGACAAAAAGTAGCTTGTGCCAAACCCATAGAAACCGGTTGTCATTTATACCAAATGGGTGATTATGAGATTGGCAAAATCACCCAACCTGTCAAGGTATCGCAACTGTTTGACACTTATTTCTTTAGTTTTGATATTGCCACATCTAACCAATCCGGGCTTCGATTTGAAAATTGTCCGCAGCGCCCGGAAAATGGGCACCGCGTATCCCTACCTGCCCCAGCAGCTCACCCTATCTTTTAACAGCGCTGCACCAAACACCTAAAAGTTCGCCAACCGCTTCAGCGCCTTCTCAAGCACCTCGACCTGCGCGTACAAACGCGAAACCTCTTCCAGACTCGCTTTGCCACGCACCTTCTCGATCTCATCTTCGAGCAGCTTCTTGGTTTTAGCCAGCTTCTTGGCGTTCATCGAATAGCGATCCTGCGGCATCGAAACCTTGGTATCAACGCGCTGGGCGTTTAAATTGGTCTTGTCGAGCCGTTTCTTGTCTTGCCGCTTCTTCAAATCCTCACGTTCAACAGCAGCCGACATACCGGCAAGTCCGGCGATGCCGGCGAGCCCGCCCATTTGCGACACATCACGACCTTCCATCGGTCGCGTGTACTGCGCAATCAATGCAGCCTTTCGCTGAATCTCGCTTGAATAGCCGCTTTGCTGCGCTTGCTTGTTCGCTTTAGTTCCATCGAATTTTTTGTTGAGCAGCTCTTGCCCTTTACCCATTTTGGCACCGTGAGCCTGATCCATGATGGTCATGATCCCGCCCATTCCCAGCAACATCATCGGGTTGCAAAACAGCACCGAGATAAACGCCATCTGGTCCTGGCTCGCCATGTGCTTCTGGCTCATATGACTTTTGTAATCGACAAGCTTGCCGTCGGAATCAGCCGTCAACAAGCGACCATCACGATTGCGCGTGACGAAATTGCCACTCCCATCTTTTTGCCAGTTGCGTCCATCGAAAGCGCTCGGCCGAAACTTGCCGTCTGACTCCGGTTTCGCTTGCGTTTCTCTTTGCTCAGCGCGACGTTGCTCCTCGGTGCGCTGTTGGTTCAAACGCTGTTCGCTCAATCTTTGTTCTGCACGCTGCTGTTCTACCGTTAGAGAATCAAACCGTTGCGCTCGTCGCTGTTCCGTAGCACGCTGTTCCACGCCCCGCTGTTCCGTAGCACGCTGTTCCACGCCTCGCTGTTCCGCCGCGCGCTGTTCCGAACGCTGCTGCTGTTCGCTATGCCGTGGCTCACCGCCCTGAAGCTCAACTTGCCGCAAATTGCGAGCTTCGTTCCTGACTACAAAATCCTTCGCACTCGCTGGTCCATTGTTCTGCAATTCGCGAGTAATCTTGTCCGCTTCGCGCGCGAGCTGTTGACCGGCGGTCCTGTCACCGCTCGTATCTCGCATTCGTCGCTCGCTGAAACCGTCTATTGAGTGCATACTTCCCAGAAACGCCATCTCATCTCAATCGCATCAACGTCATTTGTCGGGATTGAGGAATCTCCTATTAAATTACGATTCCAGGGAGATGATGTCGATGGGAAGACTACTAACCACAACCACTTCACTTGCGTGAAAACCGCCGCCGCCACTCGCGCACTATCTCAGCGCACTTCTTGCCAACCAGGGCAGGAATGCCAAATCCGCCGCGGTTTGGCTACGCCAGAATGACCAAATTTCAAAAATCCGGCATTCCCACGAAGACAACGACTGCCCTTTGACACAACCAACCCAGCGATAGATCCCGTAATAACCCACCGTTTCTACACTTCGGGACTCCACTGAGTCCTGTCTTTTATAGTAGCAAGTTGGGACAAAGACTGCCTTTTGACACAACCAACCCAGCGTTAGATCCCGTAACAACCCACCGTTTCTACACTTCGGGACTCCACCAAGTCCTATCTTTTACGGTAGTCAAAATTGGAGGACGACACCCGAGAAGCTGCTACGATTAATGCAATGAAGGTTCGTAAGCCCGCAATCGGTTTCCTGACAATATTCTTGCTTGGCATTCTCCCGGCTGTCGCGGAGGACGCGTTCTCGTTGACGCCTGGACCCTGCATGGACAAGCGCAAGCAGATTGTCACCTATCTCGATAAAGCAAAGAAAGCCGGCATCGGAGTGAAGCCCTACACTGAGGCTCTTCAGCGGATTGAGGACGGGATAAAAGCCGGACAGAACGAAGACGAGGTGAAAAGGCAGGTCGGTAGCCTGGTTTCGGCACTGGCTCAGCAGGTAAACAACCTCAAGGTCCTGAAAGTTTCGTCGACGTATCGAGCGATATCCGGCTCGCCGTCAGGTGGTTCGGCGGGCAGCTCAGCAGGCGGTGCGGGCCGCAAAGCTGGAACCTCCACGGTTTCTGTTTCAGAAATGGAATCGCATATGTTGTCTCTCGTAAACAAACACCGCTCGGCTGCGGGGCTTGGCGCGGTCGGAGCCAACGGAGCCCTGGCCGACATCGCAAGAGCGCACTCAGAAGACATGGCGAAACGCGGGTTCTTTTCGCATGTAAATCCTGACGGACGCGATCCGCAGGATCGAGCACGCAACGCAGGATGGCAAGGCGGAGTAATGGAGAACATCGCGTTTTCGTCAAATCGCGGAGACGGCATCACCACTACCGACTCGGCGGACGTTACGCTGATGAACTCGCCGCCTCACAGAGCAACGATACTCAACACGGGCGTTACACAGGTCGGAATCGGCATCGCTTATGACGCCACCGGCGGTATCAGGGTCACGCAGTTATTTTCACCATAGTGACGTTCGGAAGTGACGTTCGGACTTGAAACAAGCTCCAAAAGCTTTTAGGGGAAACAGATTCAAACAATGGCTCTCTAATCCACAGTGAATCACAGGTCTAAACCATGCCCGAACTGCCGGATATTCTTGCTTACATGAACGCGCTGGAGCCCCGTGTGCTCGGACAGACTCTGGAACGAGTGCGCATCGCCAGTCCTTTTCTTTTGCGAACAGTCGAGCCGCCACTATCCGCCGCAGAAGGGCAGCCAGTGCGGGAGTTGCGAAGAATCGGCAAACGCATCGCATTGGGTTTCGACAATCAGATTTGGCTGGTTCTGCATCTTATGATTGCAGGACGATTGCACTGGCGAGCGCCCGGCGCGAAACTTGGCGGACGACAAAATCTCGCAGCATTTGATTTTGCTGACGGCTCACTTGTTTTGACCGAAGCCGGCAGCACAAGACGCGCGTCACTTCAGGTTCTCCAGGGGCAGGATGCACTTGATGAAATCGATCCTGGCGGAATCGAGGTTTTTGAAAGCGACCTGGAACAGTTTCGACTTGCGCTCACAAACGAGAATCGCACGCTCAAACGGGCATTAACAGACCCGCGCATCATCAGCGGAATAGGTAACGCATACTCAGACGAGATTTTGCACGCGGCCCGTTTATCGCCAATCGTACAAACCGGAAAGCTCACCGACGAAGAGTGGGAGCGACTTTACAAAGCGACGAAGGAAACGCTGACGCTCTGGATCGAAAGATTCAACACCGAAGCGCAGAAAAGTTTTCCGGAGAAAGTGACGGCGTTCCGGCCGGAGATGGCTGTTCATGGTCGTTATGGACAACCGTGTCCCGTATGCGGAGAGAAGGTGCAACGCATCAGATATGCAGACAACGAAACCAACTATTGCGCTCAATGCCAGACTGGCGGAAAGCTTCTGGCAGACAGAAGTCTATCGCGCGTAATGAAATCAGACTGGCCAAAAACACTGGCAGAACTCGAAGCACTGAAGAGATCCCACAAGTAGTAGCTACGGGTTCGCAGGATTTAAATCTGCTCCGCGTCTTTCTTTTTCAGTCTCTGTTCCAGATCAAAGCGCCACAGCCTCTTTTAAGATTCGCTCTTTGCGCTTCCCGGTCAAGCTGGCCTCATCAACAAGGTCTACTTTGACACCGAGGAGCTGCCCGAGTTCGTCTTCTAGATCGCCGAGGGCGCCGAAATACTCGAAGCCTCTCAGCGACTCCGGAACCTTAATAAGTACATCGATGTCGCTCTTTTCATCGTACTCGTCACGAACGCAGGAACCAAAGATGCGCACGGCGGTTGCGCCATATCTGTTGCAGGCGGCTTTGATGTCTTCGCGTTTTTCAACAATCAAATCAACGAGAGTCATCTTCTCTATTCTCCCTGGCCGCTACCAAATTTGGTTGAACAGCTGACCATACGTTTTTCATACCAATGATCATGAAATCAATCGACAGATCCTCAGCTATCCCCAATGATAACCAACTCGAACCAGGACGTAAAGAGATGGAAGTCCTAGCTCTGATCGCCTGATCAAATCGTCTACGATTCAGAACGTCCGGTCTATCCGGGTTTTGAATGATCAATGCAGAAGCGCAATAAACGAACGCACCAGATGCGATACCTGCTTCATGGCACCGGGAAAATCGTGATTGTCGGCTTTCCGCTCGCCGCAAAAGTTGCTAACCACTCGCAAGTCGGCATAGTCAACGCTCCTCATCGCACAAACCTGAGCAATTGAGCCGCTCTCCATCGTTTCTATTTTGACATTTGCCCTTCGAACATACGCATCACAAAGTGAATCAGTTCCCGATATTGTCGATATGGTTGCAACGTCTCCCTCGTGATCGACAATCATTCTACAATGCTGGTGAAGCTCGCTATCCCGCCACTCTGTGCTGGTCTTCGCCCATCCGGCATCCTCCATGGAAATGAAACCGGGCTCGCGATCCAACATGGTGCCTTCATCGAGAAGAAAGTGATTCAACCCGAGAACCGAAGAGCGCAGTCCGATCGCTGGATCATAGCTTCCCGCGACTCCAATGCTGAGGACGGCGCAGTATGTTTCAGAACCAAATAATTCTTTGGAAACTGCAGCAGCCGCGCAGGTTTTACCAACACCCGTGTGGAGGACTGAAACCCGTTCGTCCAGATCGAACTTTTCCCAGAGAGGCGGCACGTCCGCGTCTGGCACATCAAGACCGGCAAACACGGCTTTGATCTCAATCGGCGATGCCACCGTCAGTAGAAGACGTCTCGACGATGAATATCGCAGCACAGGTCTTCCTCCGGGAGAACGCTAACCTAATCCGCCGGAGACGGCGCGGCCTTGCTCTTCTTGTTTCCCATGTTCCAGATGAAGAGCGAGATTCCATACAGAAGCGCTGCAACCAGAAGCAAGCTGCGGATGCCCGTATACGTAGCCACGTACTCTAGCAGCCCACCGACAACCGCTCCGAGAATATTGAACGCGAGACCGGCGCTCGGCTTGTCTTCGCTCTTGAACGAGGTCGAGAAAATCAAACCGGCAAAGAAGATTGGCACCGCCGACAGTGCCGAGGCGATACCTCCTCCAACCCACATTCCGAGGGCTGTGAGCGACTGCAACGGAGTCAGATACACCGCCACCAACGAGCCCAGTAGGCACGCGTAGAGGACGGGAAGCGACATCAGATTCGGTTTCTTGATTACAAGCAGGTTCGACAAAATTATCGCGGTCAACACTGCAAATATGCAGACGGAGTTGACGAACCAGGTTGTGCCGAAAACCAACGCCAGGCGGTCGATAATCGAAAGCTCGAGCAACAAGAATGCGGCTCCAAGGAAGAACAAATGCCACCGCCGTGCCAGACTGTTCTTCCTGATGCTTGTTCCGCAAGTCGCCCAGGCAAGAAGCAGAATACAAGCGTTGATAGCGAGGTAAAGCGGATCGACCGACATTGTCGACAAGTAGAGGAACGGCCAGTCGTCGGTAGAAGAACGAATATCGCCCGGGTCCATATTCGTTTCGTCAGTGTAAGCGTGATCCTTGACCAGCTCTGGGACTTTGGCAAGCATCTCGGGAGTAGCCGGAGCGAACAGGTGCCAGATTCCACCGTCGTCCTTCTTGACGATCATGGTTTGCGTACCATCGCCGGCAGCTATGCGAATATTCTTCACAAGCCGCTGCGACAGCCAACCAACCATCTTTTCAGCATCGCAATAAGTGATACTGTATACGCCACCTGGTGCGACGTGGTCGATTGCGTCCTTCATTCCATCAACAGTGTACACATAGTCATCTAAGCGCACAGAGAGCGAGTTTCCGGCCACCGTATGAGAGTCCAGAAAGCCGGTCAAGACCAGGTCGTATTTCTTGTCAGGATTCTGGCGCAAAAACGCGCGAGCGTCATTGACGTGTACATGCACTTTTGGTGAGTCATAGGGATGCTCAGGGTGCAATTCTTTTCCAAGCTCGATCATCTTCGGATCGATTTCTACAGCATCGATATACTCCGCTCCATTTTTAAGGGCAGACGCAACGTCGTTACCCGTGCCGGCTCCCATGATCAAAACGCGTTTCGGTTTCAAAAAGAAGTAGGGAAGCTCATATTGGTCAAAGCGGAAATCCTCGACGCGTTTGCGCTCCGCGTCGGGCAAGGAGTTGATGAACTCCGGCGATAGGTTTAGAGCCTGTTGAAAATATCCTTTGTTCACAGACACGCGAAGACCGACACGCTTCGCATCCGGAGCCTTGGGATCGCCGTAGTACTGCGGCGCAACATCGACTCTGTGATAAGGCGACCACTCAATTCGCGGCTTGCCGTTCGGTCCCAGGTCAAAAACACTTCTCGCCGGCATCAGTGCCACAAGCGCGATCACGCCAACAAGTACGCCCATACCGATTTTCGTCTCACGGAAAGACCAGAGCGCACAGAGGCAACCGATGGTGATCCACACTAAAGGCGGAGTTCCGCAAAAGGACAGCACCGAGAAGACGAGGATACCGAGCGCGGAACCGATCAAGTTCACCAAGTACGACTGGAGCGCAGGACCGCTATTGAAGAGCTTTCCAAGTTTCTGCCCCATCGCTGCCATCATAGCCGCGACGAGAACAAAAATTCCGAAGAACACCGCGATTGAGAACGTCGTGTAGAGTCTCATATCCTCGATGGCTGCCTTCGGAGGATGAGTCATGTCCATCCAGCCGGCGTGAATCCCCGTGCGAAGTCCGGGAACGAGCATATAGGTCAGACCGGTCAGGTCGCTTGTAGAGACAATTGCGACCAGCGCCAGAAGCAAAAAGGGAAACAGCTTGAACAACCCGTTTCCACTGTCCTTCATGTAGCCGTATCCCAGACCGACGTAACACGCGATCAGCGGGAAGTTTTTAAAGATTGTGAACGCGCGAATTTCGGACGCCAGCCAGCGAATCGCGACAAGTTCAAAAAACAAAGACAGGGCGCTGAGCCACAGCAGGTCGAACTGTTCCTGCGTCAGTTTAAAACGCTTGTTTTCCACGTACAAACCCTTCCCCAAAGTTACGAGGCAGAAAAATCACCCGGATGAAACGCCAAAAGATAGTAAGTAATCACCTTCGCCAGTATAGCTGTTCTGATAGTATAGAAAACTATGTTCCAGCAGACTCACATCGCTCTAGTCGTGCTCCTGGTGGCGCTTTTCGGCGCACCCGCCGCTGTTGCAGGTGAGACTGGTGCGCCGATAAATCAGGGACTGAGGATCAGCCAGAATCCACTGGACGACGATCCGGGCGTAAGCGGTTCCACGGATGCGAACGGAAGCGCCAACAGTTCTAATTCAAGCCAGGAACCAGCCAAGCCTGAAACTGCATCGGCGTCAGCCAACCCGTCACTCGCGCCCGGCCCTCTACTGGACAGGCGCAATGAGATTCTAAATTTCTTGAACAAAGCCAAGAAAGCCGGTATCGGAGTCAAGCCATACGAGGCGGCACTGGAATCGATAGAAACGGACGTGAAGGCAGGGAAAACGGAAGCGGAGATAAAACCGCGCGTTAATAGCCTGGTTGTGGCATTGTCAAAGCAAGTTGAAAACTTGAAATCGCTGAAGGCCGCAGCCGCCAGCAAGGCGGCAAGCGCGCAGGCGGGCGGATTCCCCATGATGGGAACACCGGAATCGAATAGCGGTTTCGGTTTCGAAAATGGAGTTTTTAAAATCAAACCGGCAAGACCATTGTCTCGATCCGTCTCCGGTCTTTTCGCCGGGCTGAGTCCCGAATATCAAAAATACGCAACCATAAACGGTCGAGGCGTACCCGAGGCGCTGATGGAGCGTCTGTTGTTTGACCTGACGAACAAACACCGCCGGGAAAACAATCTCAAGCCTTACAGCTGGAATTCCAAACTAGCCGGTCTGGCTAAGGGTCATGCTCGCGATATGGCAACCAATAACTTCTTCGCCCATGTGAATAAGCGACACCAGGGTCCGCTAGATCGCTCGATGGCCGCCGGTTACAACGTCGGCGTCAGAGAGAATATCGGCATGGCCGGTGCCGGACGGGGAACCCCTTTAGGCATGGTAATCCTCGTAGATGATGGTCTTATGAAGTCGCCCGGACACAGAGCCGCTATCCTGGATCCGAAAGGTCAGGGGGCTGGCATGGGCGTCTGCTACGACCTGAAGAACGGGGGAATCAAAGTCTGCCAGGTGTTTTCGCCTAACGACTTCTAGGGACACTCGACAACCACGAACCGAAAAGCCCACTCGATGGACGCCGGGGTGACTCTCGCGTGCTAAGTAAACAATTGGCAACGATCTTGACAGCCTCGAACGGTCAAACAGTTTCGAAACCGTTGCGCGCCTGGGCTTTTACCGCCAACCTTTTCTTATACTCATGGATGGTTTGGCAGAACACAATAAAATGTGGCGATGACGTCAGCGCTAAAAAACAATCGAAAAACCTGGTTCAATCCATGGCTGTTCTTTGAAGAACAGATGACCGCCGGCATAGAATTGCTCGGTCAGGTCGTGACCATGTGGATCACGGCAATGAAGTACATCATTCGCAGAGACTTCGACGCGAAGGAAACCTGGCGCCAGTGCTACATGATTGGCGTTCGTTCATTCGTGGTCGTGGCTATTACGGCCCTTTTCACAGGATTCGCGATGTCGCTGCAGATTTCGCGAGAACTTGTGCTGTTCGGCGCTGATACTGCTATCGGCGGCGTTGTGTCACTCGCGCTCGTTCGCGAAATTGGACCGATTACCGCCGGCGTTATGGTGGCGGGTCGCGTAGGATCTTCTGTGGCAGCCGAACTCGCCACGATGGTGATCACGGAACAAATCGACGCACTAAAGGTTATGCGCGTCGATCCCGTCAAATTTTTAGTAGTTCCGCGTTATATCGCAGGACTGACAATGACGCTCGTACTGTCAGTCTATGCGATGGCAATCGGTTTGCTCGCGGGAATATACATCGCCAACATCGCAGCGAATTTGCCTGCTGCCACATTCCTCGATTCAGTAAAACAAACACTGCTAGACCGGGACTTCGTCACGCATTTCATAAAGTCAGAAATCAACGCGACGATCATCATCATGTTCTCCTGTGCAATCGGATTGCACACCAGGGGTGGTGCCGAAGATGTCGGTATCGCAACTACGAGAACGGTCGTCTGGACCATGACATTGATTTTCGTGTTCAACTACATCGTCACGTCTCTGACGTATGCACCACGCTAGGGACGGAGGATAGACCGCGTATGGCAATGCCGCCAATGCTCGAAATAGTCAATCTGCATAAATCCTTCGGCAGTCGCCAGATTCTGAAGGGAATCTCCTTCAAGGTCTACAAGGGCGAGATGCTCGGTTTGATTGGTCCTTCGGGATGCGGCAAATCGACTTTGCTAAAACTGATTTGCGACTTGCTCACGCCTGACAGCGGCGAAGTTGTCCGCTGGTCGGACGAGATTGGTTTAGTGTTCCAGGGCTCTGCGCTTTTGAACTCGTTCACCGTTCGCGAGAACTTGGCTCTGGCACTCAATCGCCGAAAACTCAAAAAATCAGAAGAAAACGCAATCATAGAAGAAAAGCTGCGCCTGGTCGGTTTAGCTGATTACATCGACTCCTACCCTTCACAACTGTCCGGCGGTCAACAAAAGCGAACCAGTTTCGCCCGAGCAATCGTAAATGACCCAAAAATAATCCTTTACGATGAGCCGACAACCGGGCTCGATCCCGTCATGTCTACAGTCATTGAAGACTACATGATCGAGCTCAGCAGTCAGCTGGACGCGGCATCCATCGTCGTGACGCATCAATACTCGACCTGGACGCGCACGGCATCCCGAATTCTCTTGATGCACGCCGGCAAGTCCGTCTGGGAAGGCAGTCCCGAGGAGGCGGTCGTAACGGACAATCCCTATATGAAACAGTTTGCCCATGCTACCCGCGAAGGCCCAATGCTCTCGACTCTCTTGTAAAATCGTATGGTGACCGAAGGAACATGAAATTGACCGCATCCCCGAAAGAGACAAAACAGCAACGAACGGAAGCATCTCCCGCTTCCGTGAATAAGCCCGTTAATAAGCCGAACATCGAGGTGCGGGTAGGACTGTTCACCGTCTTTGCGTTCATCATCTTTATGTATGGACAGGCTTGGCTCAAGCAGTTCTCGATCATGCACCCTCCGCAAAAAATCACTGTACAGTTTCACGACGTTGCAGGATTGGCTAATAATGCGCCTGTAAACATCAACGGTGTTCGCGTTGGCACCGTAGAAAAAATTGAACTCGAAGGAAAAGGGCGCGTACTGTGCCGCTTGAAGATCAAAACAGAAGAAGCCACCGTACCTCAAGGTTCGACATTCACAATCCAAACCCTGGGTTTGGTCGGAGCTAAGTACATCGAAATCAGCTTACCTGAAGAGAAACCTGGCGAGGAACCGCGTCCGCCAATAGATCCTGACACCGTCGTAGTAGGCGACGACCCGGTTCGAGTCGAGTTGGTCATGAACAAGATTGCAACCAACCTAAACAGTATGATCAACAGATTGAGCGCCGACGAAACACAAGAAGGACTCGAAAACGCGCTTCGCACCTCAGGCGAGACAATTAAAAACATCAACGAAGCTGCTTTGAAGTTGAACAAGAATATGGATAAGGTCAGCGACGTTACAGCCAGCGTCAAGACCACTTCCGACAAGTTTGGCAAAGTCGCTAGTTCCGCCGACAGCTTCTTCCATACAAGCGAAGGCACGATGGCGAGCTACAAAGATTTGAGCAAGAATTTGCAACGCACCTCGTCGAAAGTTAATTCATTGCTCGACGATCCGAAGCTTGGCGGCGATATCAAAGAAACAATCAAAATGGCTCAGCAGACCGCTGCCTCCATTCAAGCTACGATGAACGAGCTCAATGGAACTCTGAAGGATAAGGACCTGCGTACAGACCTCCTCGGAGCACTTGAGCGCGTCCGCGTTTCCACAGACAATATCTCCAGGTCTATGAACGAGTTGACGAAAATTTCGAACAACGGCGAATTGCGCGCTGATTTGAAAACTATCGTGGGCGATGCCAAAGAAGCTGTTTCTAAGGTAGAAGGAATAATGTCGGAGCCAGAGTTCAAATCGGATCTGCGCAAAACCATTAAGAAGGTGGAGGATGCGGCTACTGGAGTCGACACAGTCACCAATCAGATGCATCAAATTCTGAACAAGCGCTCGCCACTTATAAAGATGATATTCGGTTCTCCAGGTCGAATAAAGGAAACGAAAAAGACGACCACAACCGAGAAGAAACCGGACGGCAAGGGCGGCGATAAAACCACCAAAAAAGTCGAAACAGAAACAACAGTTGAAACAGAAAGCAAACCGGACGAGACAAAACCCGCTCCGAATGCTGACTCCGAACAGCCAGAGCTTCGTCAATAACATTCACCTTTCGCAATGAATTTGATTAATTCGTTTCGCGAGCATGGGAGAAATACGTAGTAAAGCCGCGCTCCATGCGACTCTTGTCACGATGCGGTCACGCACCAAACCTAACCTCTAGGTAAATCCCCCTTCCCCTTTATCGCAGTCTCGGCTGAGAAGCCGACAATCCCCATCTGCGCAATTTTTTTACTCAGGTGCAGGATGCCTCCCCAAACAGATCAACCCTCTCCTGCCGGAGATAAATCTTCGGCGCCCAAGTTCGATTTCACTCCCCCGCTAGAGCAGCGCCAGGAGTTCACAGAGTCCAGAAAAACGGACCAGCCCACAAGACAAAGTATCCAAGATAGTAACTTAGTAGTCCCTCCGCTTTTCACAAATGTTCAAATCGATGGCACCATCGGTAGTACCGGAACGAATTTCCTGAACATGACCAGCCCCTACGATTCTTGGGGTCTTGAAGTGACAAAGCGCCGATGGACTGACGTCGCTCAAACAATTCCGCCTGCGCACGCAGACAAGCAAAGCACAGTCGGCACTTCAGCGGAAGCTGCTCGCCCTGTAGTCGCGGACACCTCCCGTGGCGCGATAACACGATCAGAGGTTGAAGGAACCGTTCGTCCGATCGTCGCCGATGCCTCACGCGGAGAGATTACAAAAACAGAAGTTGATGGCGTCGGCAGAGATGCAGTAGAAAAGCAAGACGCTCCTGGAAGACTATCGGCCGCAGACGTCCACAACCAAAAAATACTGGACGCGTCGAAAAACGCAGCAGGCGAGAAAGTCTGGAAAGGTTCTCAATTTGAAAGAGCTACAGTAAAGGGAAAATTTGGCGGCGCAGCTAGCGTCTCCGTTCTTCTCCAGAACCAAGGGTATGACTATGCGAAGTCCGCTAGCGTATCGCAATTGACGAAATCAATGATCGCAAATGGCTGGCAACTCGTCGGGCAAAACGATGCGAAACCGGGTGACATCATATTCGGTGGCAAAACCGGAACCAACTGGCGCAACGGCGGCGGTAACGGTCGTATCGGAATCGTCGGCGAAGACGGCAAGGTGTACAACAACGACTCCAGGACTGGCAAGTGGACACTTTCCGACAAACAGCAAGTGTTCGGAAAAGAATTTGGAGACCAGGTTTGGATTCTCCGGCCTCCAACTGAAGGTCCTCAAGGCAGACCCGTTGAGAGAGAGCCGGCATCACCTGACGCAACGGTGGAACGTCGCCGCGGTCGCAGGCGTGGTCACGAACAGCCTCAACAGCGCGAGCGTGAGGACAATCCGAGCAGCCGGGACTATCGCGATTTCCGAGGTCGTCAGAACTGGCAAGGCAGAGACGACGGCCGCTATCCGCCTCAGTACGACCGCTCCAACGATATCAATCTCTCTGATTTTAACCCCATCGAAATCCTGAAAAACGCAGTGGATGGTATTGGGAAGGCGCTCTGGGCGCTGACCCCGTTCAAACACTCCGTCAACAATGGTCGACTGGGCTGCGCGGCATCAGTGTCGGAAGTGCTTCAACGCTCCGGTTACAGATACGCAAATCATGCCGGCGTAGGCGGACTCGAGTCTCAACTGATGCAGAATGGCTGGAGGAAAGCGCCTCTGAGTTCCGCACAACCAGGTGATGTCGTAATGGTCGGTCGGTCACGCGGCTGGAGAGCGGGAGGTGGAGCGGCACACGTCGGCATAGTCGGTGAAAACGGCCGCGTCTATCACAATAATTCGGCTCGCGGTAAGTGGGTCGAAGACAACCTCCACGCCCGCTTCGGTCGAGGAATGGAAAGGTTCGTCTTAAAACCACCGTCCAATGGTTCGCACAAAATCGACCCTCGCAGTTTCGCATCTCGAAATCCGGAACCGGAAGTGAATCCCTCTCCAAGACAAGCAGACCGCAGACATGAAAGAAGCGACCGCAGAGATGATCGCCGAGAAAATCGCGGATACGAGCCTCTTGGCTATGGCCGAGATCGCGGATATGACCCTCGCGAATTTCAAGCGCGCTATGAGCCAGAAGATCGACGGGGCGACGATGAAGATGGCGGTAGCAATAGAGGGCGACGGTCACGCCGAATGCGCGAGAGCGAAGAGCGGAATCGAGAAGAGGACGCAACCGAAAGACGCAGCAGACGCCACCGACGATCACGTCGATACTAAAAATCAGTCTAGAGAATCAGTCCCGTTAAGCGGAGTTTTTAAGAATGGTAGAGATGAAGTCCGAAGTTCAAAGCAATCCCACCGGGAACGACCAGTTCCATCCAAACCTAGAGCGCAATATCTTCGAAAGCGCTTACAGCGGGCAGATGACAAAGGGTGAGGATACACGACTTGCTTTCAACTCCACGACAGCACGGCCACCATCAGACGGAGCGTGGCCGCCACCACTGCAGGTGGCAGACACGGACGGAAACATTCTTACTAGAAGCTCTGAAAAACAAAATAACGATGGCGCTAAAGCCGGTGAACCAGAGGGACACCACTCTGCCGAAGGCCCAAAGGCGACCGAAGAAAAACCGCCTGAGAAACCAGCAGAAAAACCTACTGATACCACTGCTGAAAAAACAGCAGACAAACCTACTGACACATCTGCTGAGAAACCGGCAGACAAACCAGCTGACACATCCGCTGAAAAACCAACGGACGCTCAAGGCGATAAATCGATCGATCCGAGCCTTCCACCAGAATTGCAGAACGAAGCGGCCTTAATGAAAAACTTGACCGGTCCGCAAAAGACGTTGGTGGAAACGGCATTCAAAGCAGTGGGCACGCCACTCTGGGCCGCATCCGAATATGCGGACATCACCGGCAACGGACGTTACGGATGCGCAGCTTCGGAATCGATTGTCAAACAGAGAGCCGGTTATGATTACGCAGACAGTCCACTGGTTTCCGGTCTGGTCAACCAACTGCAAAAAAATGGCTGGACTAAACATCCATTCGACGAGCGCCAACCCGGAGATACAATCATCCGGCACAAAGCAGGTCAGCACTGGAAGAAGGGCGGCGGCAACGCTCACATCGGCACTGTAGGCGCTGATATCAACTTCGCCTACAACAACAATTCCGATTCCGCGACCTGGTCCTATAAGCCAATCAATGAATCATTCAGCCCGCGCAGCAAGCGATTCGTACTGAGACCTCCAGTCGAGTCTGAAACCTTGGTCGCCAAAGGCCGCTAGCCCAGCAAGCTAATACCTGTTGTTTCGGATAACAACGTCGCTTCCCACGTTGTTCTGGAGCCAGATGGGTTTTCTGTTTCCGCGCAGGTCGTTGTTCTCAACACTCGAACCGGTGACGCCACCATTACTAGTATCACCACCGCCCAGTGTGATTCCAGCCAGTCGAGTGCCTTGAATGCGATTGCCGCGCACATGGACCTTTTCCGTATTCCAGCCTTCGCGCTCAGATGCGATCTCAATTCCATAAGTCGCGTTGCGGACGTCGTTGTTTTCAATCCAAACATCTCGGCCACCATCAACATAAATCCCGGCCGCGCTGCGACGTCCGCTCAGATCAATATTCCAAACCTGATTATTAGCAATCACGCCCCGACGCGCGCGATCATCCTTGCCTGAAATGCGCTCTCCACCAATCACGTCGATACCAATGTTATCGTTGTCGTGCACCTTATTGTTCAAGATCTTGAAACCATCAACGTTTCCGTTAACCACAACAGCCTCGCTCGTTCCAAGTTTCAAATGGTGAACGTTGTTCCCTTCTATGCGAACGTCTGTGATCGGCTGCTTACCGGCACCATAGATGCTTATTCCATGTGCATCTTTTCCACTTTCGACGTGATGAATGTCATTGTTTAAAATCGAGATATTATTGCTGCGACCATCTACAGCAATCCCTGTCGGAGTGTCTCCGCCTCTGACATTTCTGATTTCGAAACCGTCGATAGTAACGTTGCGCCTGTTAGAGATGTGAATTGCACCGCCGCTGACTGACTTGTCTTGAAGGTCTAAGATGGCTTTGCCGTCACCTCTCAACGTTATGTTGTTGCGAGTGATGTTTAAGCGTTCACGATAGACTCCTGGCTGAACATGAACAACTGCGCCCTCCGGAGCTCTGTCGATTGCACGTTGAATGCTTTCTCCGGCTCGCACTTCGACAACCGGTCTTTTGCGGTCGCGCTCATTACCAGGTCGAACCTCGTGGCGCCGCTCTTCAGGTTTGCCCTGCTCGCGCCTGGCGGGTGTCGGTTCAAACCGTCTTTCTTCTGGGCGTGTCCGTTCACGTTCAGGAGTGTTCGGTTCCACGCGCCGTCCATCTGGTTTAGGAGGAAGGTCTGGTTTAGGAAGGTCCGGTTTGCGGCCGGGTTTAACAACGTCCGATTTCCGAACATCCGCAGGTCCGCTACGGTGCCCGTCCTTCTCGGCACCGCCGACTAATTTGCCGGACGAATCATACTCCCTTCGACTTAGAACTTGACCCAAGCGACGGTCGAGTTCTACACGCCTTCCATCAGAAAAACGGCTCACAATCGACTCTTTACCGGCTTTGTCTACTGTGGAAATTTGCTTGTGCAATCCGTCTTGCCGTCCGGAAAATGTCTGTTCTGTTTTTACAGATCCATCCGCCAAACGGCTCTGCTCCAGCGTGGAGAGCCTATCATGTCGCAATTCGGGGCGGTAAGTCAGTTTAAAACCGTTTTGATCAAATGACAGTTGCGCTCCGCCGAGGTCGCCGCTTTTTTGAGGCACGTCCGGCCGCGTTTGCTTAGCAACATCAAAACCATCCGACAATCTGGCATCAGCCAGGTTGTCGCGCCCATCGCGGGCAGACGGTTCTATTCGATTATGCTTTGCGCCTTCGGATTCGATCATGGCTTCACCGCTCACATCATGCTTCGAGAATATTCGACCGCAATCAGGGATGCGTGACTTGAAGACCGACTGGACCTGTAGAAAATTCGCTCCAAAAATCGCCGGCGAAAAACCGCTACAACGAACAACCGACCCTTTCGGGTCGGTCCTTCGCGCTGCACTGTAAAAGCTAGTCTGATTTTTCTTCTTCGTAGGAAACCGACGCCGCCGGTCCCTTTCTAGTTGCTACGCAGGCATGCAATGACTGTCTTCATTGGCACGTAACCGCCTTGCGTATCGGCAATCAACAGATCGCCTTTATCGAGTTTGTAACTTCCGCCGCGTGTGGGCGGGAAGATGACGTCCGGTTGAGGAGCCGAATAATTGTTATACGGTCCAAAGTCAACGCGGGCCGCATAGGGCAAACTCATCCCTGCATTCAGGTAATTGCTGAGCTGTGTGAGTTCTTGAGCGGGCGCGGCAAACGGGTCCGGGTGATCGCTCACAAACCATTCGACAGTCTTCAACGTAACTTCGGCTGCTAGAGCCAATTCCTGACGCTGGTTGTGAATCAGATTTTCATCTTTGATTATGGGTCTGTCGAGACCGGCACTACCGGCAATGGCAAACACATACGATTCAACCGGGTTCCGAATGGAGGTTACTTGGACAGTGGTCGGTCGGCTAACTTCAATGTCGGGTACGACTCGAAGGTGGCTTTGTGATGCAACTTGTTTAGCAGCGACCGTCACGTTTCAGTTCCCTCGTGTTCCATGAGCACAATGTACATTTCGTTCGTTACTTCAACGTGACCAAAATGAGATTAACAAAACATTTTTGAATTTTTCCTGAGCGGCACCCTTGAAATTGCCAACTAGCTTGGATTTCGATCTACCATATATTTTTTGCCGGGTGGCTGTTTCGGAATAAAACGCCCATTCGGTTCGATATCTATAGATTGGAATCAAAACCGGACCCTTATATGAAATACGAACCCGTCATCGGACTCGAAGTACACGCCCAGCTCCGCACGAAAACCAAAATCTTCTGTGGCTGCCCCACGGATTTCGGCGCCAATCCGAACGACCAGGTCTGCCAGGTTTGCCTGGGCATGCCAGGCGTTTTGCCGGTTTTAAACAAACATGCGGTCGAATGCGCCATCAGAGCTGGACTGGCGCTAAATTGCGAGATTTCGGAACAGACCCGGTTTGACCGAAAAAACTACTTCTATCCGGACTTATCCAAGGGTTATCAGATTTCGCAACTTGACAAACCGATCTGCAAGACCGGTCACCTGGTTATAAACGGTCGCACTATTCGCATAAACCGCGCCCATCTGGAAGAGGACGCTGGAAAACTCGTCCACGCCGGTGCGGCTGGTCTACACGGATCGGATTACAGCCTTGTCGACTACAACCGCGGCGGCGTTCCGCTTCTCGAAATCGTGAGCGAACCGGATATCGAGACACCCGAAGAAGCGAAGGCTTATCTCACTGAGCTGCGAAACATTTTGCGCGCCATCGATGTTTGCGACGGCAACCTGGAAGAAGGAAGCTTCCGTTGTGACGCGAACGTTTCGATCCGGCCGGTTGGAGATAAGGAGCTTGGAACCAAAGCCGAAATTAAGAACATGAACAGCTTCCGTTCGGTTCAACGCGCGATTCAATCTGAAATCGAGAGACAAATCAACGTGGTCGAAGGCGGCGGCAGAGTTGTTCAGGAAACACGACTGTGGAACGAAGCTGACGGCACGACACATCCTATGCGCTCGAAAGAAGAAGCGCACGATTACAGATACTTCCCAGAACCTGATTTAGTGCCGCTTTCCATAGATCGTAAGTGGGTATCGGATGTTCAGTCCACACTTCCGGAACTTCCGGAGGCTAAACGCCAGAGATACGTAAACGAGCATGGTCTGTCAGTGGACGATGCCGTGGTCATGGTAGAAAATAAAGACCTCTGCGATTTCTTCGATGCCGCAATCAAACTTGGAACACCGGCGAAACCAGCAGCTAACCTGCTAATTGGACCAACGACTGCCTATGTAAACGACAATAATCTCGAATTTAGTGCCATCAAAATGACACCGCAAAATTTATGCGATCTGGTCAAAGCCATTGAATCAGGCAAGCTTGGTTCAACCAACGCGAAAAAATTGCTCGTCGAATTGCTCGCTTCCACAGGAGATGTGAATAAACTGATCGACGAAAAGGGTCTTGCCCAGCTAAGTGACGAGACCGAACTTCGCAAAATGGTGCAAGAGGTTTTAGCCCGTTCGCAGCCGCAGGTCGAGCAATATCGCAGCGGTAAAACGAAGATACGCCAGTATTTCTTCGGAGAACTGATGAAGGTTTCAAAAGGAAAAGCTAATCCGGAAGTGACCAATAAGATCCTCGATGAATTGCTTCCACAGCCGGAAGCCGGAGCATAATCGATGGAATACAGCAGGTTGATTTATTTCAAATCGTCGAAGCTGCCCACGATAGAACAAGTGGTGAAGGCGCTTTCGCAAGACTCAGACCTGCGCGTTTCCATTGACGACAAGTATGAAATGCTCTACAAGGACGACGCCGTTTCCTACTCAGTGGGCGAAACGATCCTGATCGATGATGGAACATTTTCGATGCTGATTGGTATGACCACTGAATCTCACGTGGCTAAGGAAGCAGAAAAACTGGCGCAGGATTTGCTGAAGACTGTTGCCGTAAATTCGCCACAAGAGCAAATTCTGGCGAAGCTCGCGACATGCGACGCCCGCTTCGAGATCGGCGGCGTCTTCCCTGATGAGCTCAAGGATCTTTTCGAAGATCACACAGAGACATTTGACCTGGTCGACGAGCATTTAGAGACGCTCGTCGACGGAATAGTCGTAGATCCGGATAGAAACGAACTCAAATAAGCGCAGCTATCCATGAGGTTCTTCATCGGGACGTACGCGTTTTTCACTAAATTTTTGAATTCCACATCTTTGTCACAAACCAAGACTTATACTAAATGTATCGAAAGCGCCACTCCGCACTTCACTCGCTCAAGTCCTTCGCACTGCACGGTTTCCCGCTCACTTACTACATAAGTCCTTCGCAAAGACTCTCCAGCACTCACTCGCAAAGTCCTTCGCGCTGCACAGGTTTCCGCTCACTCGCTCGCTGCTCAACCCATTCAAGGAGGCCCACTATGGCGGGTCAAACTTCTGATGCTCACTCGGATGCACGCACACTGGTAGACAGACAGGCTAGTGGTTTTTCGGCTGATTGTCTGTTTCAACAGTGGCCAAAAGATAGGCAAATGCAGGCTTACAGAGCGCTCAACGAAGTCAGTAGCGACTCTAATGCAAATCTGCCTGGTCTGACACTTTCGTACTCGGAACGCGGTCGTCATCTCACACCGGACAATGGCAGATGCGCTCCGGAAGATGTCGCAAAGCCCGTTCAACAACAAAGACAAACCGACAGTCGCCGGACAGAACACGTGAGCAGACCGGCGGACAACACTCCGAGTCCTCGCGAACTCGATCGCCTCGCGCATCCGGAACGACCGGCAGAGCGAATCGAAGACCTAGCCAAACGCGCACTGGACGGCAAGGACGAACGAGCAAAGCTCGACCTGAGAAAAGAACTTGAAAAACTTGCGAATGAGCCGAACAAAGAATTTCGCGATAAAGTCCTACAGAGAATGGTCGAAGACGGAACCTACCTGGCTAATCCGATGAACGGAAAGCCGCACGTAGAAGTAAAACGTGATGAACGAGGACGTCCGGAGAGCATCACGTTCAGCAAAACTCTCGGAGTATATAAAGCCGAAATTCCAATGAACCAATCGTTGGAAGAACAAGTCACCGAGGCTCAAAAGAATTACATGGATTCGCTAGGCAAAATCACCGGCGGACTCGGCAAATTCGACACCGACGCGACGCTGAAGGCCTACGACATCATGAACGGAGCCGATCCGACCAACGTCAGATGGTTCATGCTTCATAGGAAAGACCAGGGCAGACCGCTTCTGGACCGCAACTAGGATCTGATAAATTGGGACACTCCTGAAACTTTCAATGCAACACACCCAACGGGCGCTTAACCGCGCCCGTTTTAACGTTCGAGCATTGAAACACAAACGCGAACCTTGCGACTGTTTTTTATTTACAGGATGAACAGAACCAATCTACTTTTCTTGTCGGCGTTTGGGGAAACAAACGACCTGAGTGGTATGAGTATAGAGTCAGACGGCTGCCTACTACATGCGCAGGTTAATGCTCCCGTTCGAGAAAAGTAGAAAACTTCTTGGTGCCGCTTTGGGCTTGGGCTTCTTGATGTGGCTCAGCGACGGCGCGGTCATACAGCCGGCTTTGACGTATAACTTCAAAGGCTATTATGCGCCGACTGTTCTGATATCACCCTTGCGCGAAGATATCGTCTACTCTCCCGTAGGGGTTGGAAGAATCACTTCTGGAGCCGGTTTTCGCCGACATCCCGTCACCGGCAAACACAGTTTTCACAGCGGCGTCGATCTCTCGGCGAAATTGAACGACAAGGTATACAACCTCCTTGATGGCGTCGTCACTCGGGTTGGATGGCGTGGTAACTTGGGTGTGGCTGTGGAGGTTTACCATCCATATCCAAATATCAAAACTATCAACGGTCACCTGAACGCCTACAGCGTGCTGCCTGGCATGTGGGTTCAACGCGGTCGGGTAATCGGTTATGCGGGCTCGACCGGTCGTTCCACCGGTGTGCACTTGCACTACACGGTCATAAAAGCTGATACCGGCGAGTACATCGAACCACTGGATTATTTGAAACAGGTCCCAGGCTATCTGGCTGCGCTGCGCTCTGCTCGTGCTCAACAACAGATGCAGTACAACTTGAAAAACATGAAGAAACCGGAGGAAAAACCGGTTGATACGGATGATGAGGATCTACCGGACGAAGGCGAGAGCGAGAAAGAGTCATCGAAATGAACATGGCGCCAGACGTAGCTGTATCAACCTGGAAAAAGGGCAAACAACTTTTTCTTGATGGAAATTGGCGAGAAGCGGAAGAGGCTCTCACAGCCGCTCTTGATGGCGTCCGAAAGGACGGCGACGACGAGGTTGTGGAACGCTCGGTAGTTGACCTCGAGTACATTCCATTGATGCTCGAGCTGGCGGAACTACTCATTTTGAAAGAACGCAAGCAGGACAGTCGCACGCTGCTTCAAGAGATCATAAACATAATCGAAGACCTTTACCCCGACGAAGAAGGGCTGCTACTGGACGCCTACCTGTCTTACATAGACGCGCTCTCCATGTGCGATGACTTCGCAGAGGCGGAGCCTTACATTGACCAGGCGGTGGAATTAGCGGAAGAGAAAACAGAGCACATTGCCGATGGAAAACTGATCCAGGCGCTAACCACGAAAGCAGCCAGCTATCTTGCCCAGGAACAATTCGAAGAATCCGGACCTGTAATTGATTCCTGTCTCGAACTATGCACCAAACACGGTATCACCAAAGGCGATGCTGTTTGCTCCGCATTATTGTTCAAGGGACTTCTGCTACACCTCGGCGGCGCGGTAGATCAATCAGAAGAAACGTTTTTAGAAGCGCTGGAAACAGTGCGCGACGAAATCCACTCGCGATCATTTCAAGATGTCTGCTTCGGCTACACCACGCTTCTCATCTCGCAGAGCCGATTTAGCGATGCGATTGCGTTTCTCGACAAAGAAATTTCATTGCGCGAAAAGCAAACTTCACCTGAGCATCCGTTTTTGAAACGCGCGATCGCATCACTGGCAATCGCGAACGCGGCTTATGGCGACCTTGAAGAAGCTGAGGCGCACGCCCAGAGATATCATCGCCTTGTCGAGATGATGGGTAACGCGGGCGCGGAGTTGCGTATCGATTGCTTGCGAACTCTAGTCGATATACTCGTCGAACAATCTCGATACGCCGACGCCGAAGTGCTTCTTAACCGGGCGAATGACATACTGGAAAACCTGCAAGATAACTACGTCAAAGCAACATTGATTTCGGATGTGGCTCGCTTGAAAGTCGAACTTGGACAGTACGATGAAGCCGAACGCCTGTGCACAAGGGCACTGGCGATGACGACAGAAATCAAAGGTGAAGAGCATATCGAAACCGCAATGTGTTTGTCGATCCTCGGCAGCGCATATTTCTCTAATCGAAAAATCAATGAGGCAGAGGCTACATACCGCAGAGCCATCGAGCTTATAGAAAAACATCATCACTTCTTCACGTCATTTGTCGGCGCGGAAAACTATCGCAACCTCGGAATTATCTTGACGCAACAAAAGAAATTCGAGGAAGCCGAAGAGATGTTTCTAAAAATCCTCGCTCACCATGAGAAAAATAACGGTCAACTCCAGGTTCAAATGGCTGAAACCCATCGCAATCTCGGCGAACTGTTCGAAGCGCAAAACAAAAACCACGAGGCGCTCGGACAATACGAAATCGCGCTTGCCATTGCTAAAAACATATACGGACCCGAGAATGCGGAGGTTTCAGATTACGTCTGTTTCCTCGCGGATATCCATAGAAAAGATTCGCGTTTTACAGAAGCGGAAGAATTGTACAAACACGCATTGAAGCTTCTTGAGAATACGCTCGGGCCGCAGCATCCCAAGACATGCACTTTACTGCAGCGCTTCGGGGAGATGGCGATCGAAAAGAAAGAATACATCGTCGCCGAAGAGTATTTCATGTCTGCGCTGCAACGCCTGGAGCAAACGCTCGGGACTATGCACCCTGAAATCGGCTACACATGCTATTGCCTCGGCGCCGCGTTCCACTGGCAAGAGAAGCTGCCGAAAGCCGAGGAGTTTTACAAGCGCGCTCTTGCAATTAAAGAAAAACAGCTCGGCAGAAAACACCAGGATCTCGCCAACATAATCGAGCCGCTCATCGATATCCTCGCCCATCAGAAAAAGTATCCAGAGGTCGAGGGACTACAACGACGCATGCTCGAAATCAAAAGCTACGACGCGCAGAAGCAGCGAGTCGACTAATTGATCAAGTACAGATTGCCGTCCTGACTGCCGACGCAGATGCCATTGTTTGAAACGGCCGGACTGCTGATCACCGGTCGCTGAGTTTTGAACTTCCATTTAACGGCGCCGTTGCGCAAGTCGATCGCGTAGACGTTTGTATCCGGGCTACCGCAATAGATCATCGAGCCGGCGACAGCAGGTGTTGATGATAGCAGTGGAACTGGCGAGTAAATTTGCGTCTTCCAGAGCATCTTGCCGGAGTCGGCGCTGAGACAATACATCATCTTATCGTCGTTGCCCGCAAAGATTCTGTCCTTAGAACCCGACGGTGCAATCGAGAAGGATTCGGGGGCGAGGAACTTCCATTTGAGTCCACCGGTCGCCAGGTCAACAGCATAAAGATTGTGGTCCCAACTTCCAAAATAGACCAGTCCGTTCAGAATCATCGGAGAGCCGAGAATTTTCCCGTTGGTTTTGAACTTCCAAAGCTGCGAACCGTTCTTCATCGACAGTGCGTGGACCGTTCCCAGATGCGAAGCCACCACTACAACTCCTGTCGAGATGGCTGGACTTCCAGTCATACGTCCTATGCCTTTAATGAAATTGTCTCCCGCAGGCAATGCAGCAGCCGGCGTGCTGGTAGAGGGTGGAGTTGTTGCTGTTTCGCCCGCAGCACCTTCGCCCGGTGCTTCGTCTTTCGGGAAGGTCCAGACCTTTGCGCCTGTTTGAACATTTAGCGCGTAAACATGACCGTCCCAACCACCGATGTATGCGATGTCGTCGATGATTGTCGGGGAGGCGGAAACGCGATCGGCAGTCGCGACCGACCATTTAACCGCTCCCGTCTTAGCGTCTATTCCATATATTTTGAAATCCTCGCATCCGACTACGATCATTTGATCAGTAACCGCAGGGGATGACTTTACCTTGCCGCCCAGTTCGGCTTTCCACAGCATTCTTCCGGTGCGCTCGTCGACCGCGTATAAACAGAAGTCGTCGCTTCCGACATAGACCACTCCTTTATATATGGCTGGTGATGAGTCGATCGGACCCTCAGCGGGGAAAGTCCACCGCAACTTTCCAGTGGGATAGAAGTCCGGTCCGACATTGAAGTGGCTGGTATGACCGGGGTTTTGCAAAAACATCTTCCAACTGCCGGCGTAATGAGACATCATGTTTGCAGAACCCTGCAAGAGCTTTTCCTTAGTAGGAGCTGCTGGAGCATTTTCATCCGAGTGCTGAACATTCTGAACAGCCGAGCCTGTCAACGAAGTCCCTGCCGGCGCACCCGCATGGCCAGGCGCTCCACTTGCAGCAGCTGCGGATCCGGCCGGCGGTTTAGTAGTCGAAACAGCAGCCGATCCAGGCGCCGATTTGGCGGTACCGGATGGGGATGAAACAGCGGCGGCCGCCGGTTTCGCTTTCACATTCCCGGGCTTAGGGGCAGAAACTTTTGAAGCTGACCCACCCGCAGTGGGAGTCTGCGCAATTGCTGAAACGCCCCACAGACCGACCGTTATCGCAACTGTGAATGCTGCTGAAACCGTTGTTTTCTTTTGCATCTTCATGACAAGATCTCGCTCTATCTTTCCCGCAACTACCGCTACCAATCGCAAGTAAGGTGATTATAGATGTATCCGTCATTTAATGTCGTTCTATTCGCATTGATGAAAAGCTAATTTCATCGATCCGTTTAATCGCGTTCCAAAAATCGACGGCTCAGAACCAAGAAATCATCAACGTTTTGGACACCGCAAATCGGCTACCACAATCGGTTGTGCGATAAACGTCCCACACAGACAGCACTGCATATACCTTAGACTCGCGCAATATATCGCAAAAATAGACACGGAGTCATTCTTCGATTACACACAAGCAGGCGACGCCGCAAAACCCGGAACAATAGGTGGATTGAGCTTGTCGGGGATTTTGCGTTTTCCTACAACGTCCTTAGCATCAAAGTTTCCGACGTAGAGCAAAAAAGTTTTTTTCGGAATTGCAGTCAGAATCTATTGTTTATTCAAAAGTGGGGTGATATCATCCCAGCTTGTGAGTTGGAATGAGTATTTCCATAGGAGGAAATCGCATGAACCGAGCTGAGCTCGTCGAGCAAGTAGCAAAGGCTACAGGTAGTCCGAAGTCGGAAGTAACCCGTACTCTTTCGGCTATGCTCCACTCTATTACAGGCGCCCTGTCTAAAGGCGATAAAGTGACTCTCGTTGGCTTCGGCACATTCGAGCGTCGCATGCGTAAGGCTCGCACCGGACGCAACCCGAGAACCCTTGCTCCTTTGAAAATTGCTGCAGCAAGAGTTCCCGCTTTCCGCGCTGGAAAAGAACTCAAGGACATCGTGAACGGCCGTTCGAAACAGCCCGTTCTCAAATTGGCTAAAGCTAAAGCTGCTAAACCAGCTCCTAAAGCCAAAGCTGCTAAGCCAGCCAAAAAAGCTGCTAAGCCCGCTAAAAAAGCTGTCAAAAAAGGCGGCAAGAAAAGATAATCGATGAAAGTCGCAGTTCTACTCGGACTGCGACTTTTCTCAAATGACCGTTTGTGGATTAGGTAAGGTAAAAGTCATTCCAACTCAATTTAAGAGGGCTCTACTCAGAGCCCTCTTTTCTTTTGGAATTGAAACCGTTGCGAGCAATCGCAGCGCTGACTCGCCGTTGCGAGAAATCTCAACACTGACTCGCCGATGCGAGTAACCGCAGCGCTGATTCGAAACCGATGCCCGCAGACACGGTTCTGATTGGAAACCGAGTCCAAACCTAAATCGTTCCTAAATAGAGTATCTTCACCCAGTTCGAGAATGAAAGACCGACACCACCCGCGACACCAAAAACGCCACCCACCGCCGCCCAATCGCAACAACAACTGCCACCAACCGCAGTATCAATCAAACACGATTCGGGAACACGATTGACTCTAGATGTGGTGGCAGTGCTTTCGCTCATTTTTTTTGCTGAAATGCAAAGTAAATCCATTCCCCTTTGACTCGAAACTTGATGCCAAAAGTGGTGGCACAGCTGCGCGATAGATTTCGCGCCACTCTCTTGACATTCATCCCGCGAAGAGGGTTTCGACCCTTTGCCTGGATCAAAGAATCCACCTGTCAATGAGATAGCGACGGATTTTGCTAAAACTGTCGCTCTCGGATTGACGGGGCTCGATCTAGACCCGGTCTGTCAATGAGGTAGCGACGGATTTTGCTAAAACTGTCGCTCTCGGGTTGACGGGGCTCGATCTAGACCCGGTCTGTCAATGAGGTAGCGACGGATTTCGCTAGAACCGTCACTCTCGGATTGACAGGGCTCGATCTAGACCCGGTCTGTCAATGAGGTAGCGACGGATTTTGCTAAAACTGTCGCTCTCGGATTGACGGGGCTCGATCTAGACCCGGTCTGTCAATGAGGTAGCGACGGATTTTGCTAAAACCGTCGCTCTCGGATTGACGGGGCTCGATCTAGACCCGGTCTGTCAATGAGGTAGCGACGGATTTCGCTAGAACCGTCACTCTCGGATTGACAGGGCTCGATCTAGACCTGACTCGCTAGCCCAACAATACTTGACATCCATGGTCGCAAAGCGTCGCTAGCCTATATTTACTTCAGAGATCAGTAACTAAAAGAGCTGTTCTAGTTCCCCGAGGCTGTAAAGCATCACCTGGCCTATTTCTATATATCTAGCGTAGATCTGAGATGTTTTCCGAATCTCTTGTCATGATGATCTCTAGCTAATAGTCACTTGAGTGTAGATGCCCGCGTAGTCATAACATACAGTTCTAAAGAGTTTATTTCTTGTTTCACGCGATTCCCAACAACAACTGCTCACCGACTACGCCAACGTTTTGAACCTTCATCGCGGAAGGGGGTTGGATCACGTTCGGAAAGGCAACGCGTCCGGAAACAACCGGTCGGCGTCTAACTGAAATTGGAGTTCCGCAATGGATGCAGTCCTTGCAAACTCGCTCTCGGCTGACTTGTTCGCCTGGGCGAGAAATCTTTTTTCAACCATCGATTTCGACCTGATCAGCACGTACATGCCCAAGATCGTGATTGCCGTTTTCCTCGGCGGTCTGCTTGGCTGGGAACGCCGCATCAGGGGCAAGCAAGCCGGCATCCGCACCCACATGGTGCTGTCCGCCACGGCGTGCCTGGTTGCCGTTTGCGGCGTCTACCTCTTCGACATCTCGAAGTCTGGTGACCCCGCTCGTCTCGCGCACGGCGTTCTCGCCGGTGTAGGCTTCGTTGGAGCGGGCGTGATCTTCAAGCGCGGGGTCAACACCTCGGGTTTGACCACTTCCGCCACGATCCTGTTCTCGGTCGGTGTCGGCATCGCTTGCGGTCTGGGGCTGTCGCTTGTCGCTACGGCGACGGTACTGCTCACGATCCTCTCGCTGGGTATCAGCTATCGGCTGTTTCCCTCTTTCGATTACGGCGGCAACTTGCTGCGAGTGGTTTGCCCGATCAGCAAATTCACCGAGATTCGCAAGCTGTTTGGTCCCAAGGCCCACGCGGCTCGCGTCAACAAGACGGGACAACTGATCGAGGCGCACATCCACACGTCGCTCTCGCATCAGGAGCTGGACAAGCTCATCGCGTCGCTGATTCACAACGACGACATCGTCGCGATCGAAGTTCTCGACCGCACGGTCGACTAGGTTTTCGTCAACCGGCGCAAGCTGTTTAGCGCGAGCGCTGGTGAGTTCCACCATTCCCTTAACCGTAGTCGAAGGCGGCGACATCCTCGAAGTCGCCTTCGGCGTTTTTACGGAGATATCATGTCGTCTCACGACATTGCAATCGTCTTCAACCCCAAAGGAGGTTCGGCAAGCGCCGGCCCCGTCAACAAGCTGGTTTCGCTTCTGGAAGCGCGCGGCTGCAAGGTCCAAAAACTGAGCACCACGCCCGAACCGGGATCGGCAACAAAGCTCGCTCGCAGTGCTGCTTCGAGTGGAGCGAAACTGGTCATCGCCTTCGGCGGTGATGGGACGATCTGCCAGGTGGCAGAAGGTCTGATTGGCACGGACGCAGCCATGGCAGCCTATCAAGGCGGCACCGGCAACCTCTTCGCGCGCACCTACAACTCGAAACTCAGCCCTGAGCTGTTCGTCGAGATGGTGCTCGAAGGGACGCCTCAGCCGGTGGACATGATCAAGCTCGATTACGTGGACATCCACGGCGTCGCGCATGACCGGCTGTTCATGACCTGTTTCGGAATCGGGCCCCTCTCCGACTCCATTCTGGTCAGCCAGAACGTCAAACGCATCTTCGGCAAACTCGCCTATGTGTTCGGCGTGGCGAAGGCGAGCTTCATGCTCAAACCGATTCGCTGCTCGCTGGTCACCGAAGACCAGGGACGGGAGCGCTCCATGGACGCGGCAATCGTCGCCGTCGCGAACGTGCTTCCGCCCAACATGACGCTCATCAGCCGCGGATGCAACGCCTCCGACGGATTGATGGACACGACTTACGTGACAGCCCGCAACTTCTTCGACCTGCTTCCTCTTGCAGGTTGGCTGCCACTGGGCTCGCCGGAGCGCTCGCCGCACTACGGGCGGTTGCGCACAGCGAGTCTCAAGATCAAGACCGAGATGCCGGTCATCCCGAACATCGATGGTGACGCCAGCCCCGCCACAACGGAGCTGTCACTGAAGGTGGTACCGGGGGCGGTGCGAATGGTTTTGATCTAGTCCCAAAGTTCAATGCAAACTGGAGCAGATGAAGAGAGTGGTCAACACGCGTCAGCGGAAGGCCGAGGAGCCTTCCCGCGTGCACTCGAATCTCGGCTCTAAATTCAACACGCAGTTCCAAACAGGAGCTACAGAGAACATGTCTCAACTCTCAATCGTCTACGGTCTCGCCGCTTTCGCCGCCATCGTCATCGCATGGCGCGCAGTCTTCTGGTACCGCGAAGGTCAGAAGCTGCAGAAGGACGGCTATCTGCCGCCGCACCCGACCTTCTTCGGTCAGGGGCTGCTGCGGCTCATCTCCAAGATCATGACGCGCCTGTTCGTCGGTCCGGTGAAGGTCATCGGCCGCGAGAACGCCACGGCGTTCAAGGGTCGCATCCACATCCTGCCGAACCACCAGTTTCCGCTGGACTTCATGGTGGTCGGCAAATCGTTGCCGTACGGCTTCCGCCACCTCGGCACCGCCGGGCAGATGGCGGGCGGTTTCCGCGGCACGCTGGCAGCGTTCGCCGGTTTCTTCGCCGTGAAAACGGAAGCCGGCAAGGCGACCGAGAAGGGCGGCGGCGAGAAGGCAGTGCATTCCATGGCGCTCGCCCTGGCTCGCCACAAGAAGAGCCGAGTTCTGACGTTCGCGCAGGGCAAGCTGGTCGGCGACAACGTGCTGCGCCCGGAAGAGTTCCGGACAGGCGTCATCCGCGCCAACCAGGCGGCAATCCAGGAGCATGGCGTATCGCCGGATGACCTGGCGGTTCTGCCGATGGCCATTCACTACATGCGCGACCCGCGGCAGGCGACGTGGATGCACCGGCTGATCGTCAAGATGGGCTGGCGCTCGTTCCGCACGTTCCGCATGTTCGGCGAGACCACCCGCAACTACGGTGCCGTCGTCGCGATCGGCAAGCCGATCAAGATGTCGCAGCTGCCGGCCGACCCGCGCGAGGCCATCGAAGTGGTGCGCCGCGCCATCGAGGGTCAGCTCACCGAAGCTCGCGCCTGGGCGAACACTCGCCTCGAGAGCTAACCGCTCCTAACTGGCTGGGTTAAGCAGCCGGATAGTTTTTCGAGTACCGCACCACCGACGGTCAGTATCGCCGGTGGTGCGGGGTTCTTAGTGTTTCGCTCGGAGTCTGAGCACTCTGCAAAGAAACCACGCTGGACGGCGCGAGCCAGGCGACGAGACTGTTGAAACGGTTTCGCTGCCCCTCGCGTCTGCCATAACAGAAGTCACCTTGAAGGTGACGTCAGGATGTCTCATGTCACTTGAACAAATTCCGGCGATCGCCTGGCTGCTTCTTGCAGCCATCGCCGTTTTCTCAATCTGGCGACTCAGCCCCGTTCGTCAACGGGTTCGCCAGTACATCGATAAGGTGCAGACCTGCGGCTACCTCGCCCCGCCGCCGACACCACAGGCGGTGCGGCGCTTGAGGAGAATGGCGAAAGCTCTGATCTTCATCCAGGTCGGCAAAATCAAGGTCATCGGGCGCGAGAATCTCGAAAGCGCACCCGGTCCGATCGTCGTCACGCCCAACCATCCGCACTGGGCTGACACCGCTGCTCTCCCGATTCTGATGAACGGTCCGGCTCGCTACATGGCGGCACGGGGCGTCTTCACATTCGCAGGCGGGCTGGGCGGTCTCCTCGTCGGTCCGGTGGGCGCTTTCTGTGCCGATCTGACCAGGGGCAAAGGTGGTCCGGCCAAGGACGCCGCTGTCCAGGTGTTGACCTCCGGTCAGCGCCTGGTCATGTTCCCCGAAGGTTGGGCGTACCTCGACGGTAAGCTCGGTCCGTTCAAAAAGGGCGCCATTCGCATCGCGCGAGAGGCTTCCGAACGGCTCCAGAAGCCGACCTACGTCGTCCCCGTCAATCTGCGTTACGGCAAGTATCCGGGCACCTGGATCACGAAACTGCCGCCGCCGATCGAGTATTTCCTCGTGTTCATGCTGTTCTTCCTCTTCCGCCGCGGACTGACCATGGTGGTCGGGAAACCGGTCGCCATCGACCAGTTTTCTAGCGATGACGCGGAGGCGACCGAACAGCTGAAGAAGATGATCGTCGCTCTAGACCCTGCTCCGGAGAAGGTTGCGTACCAAGTGGGAAGCCACTGAGCTTCTGCGGCGAAGCAATTCGCGTACGTAAAACTGTCCTAAGCAGCTCGTTGGCAAACGAGTTACTCTTAGAGCATTGAGGCTGCCGCTGTCGCGACAGCCTCTCCGTTTACGCCGTCAACACTGTGCGTCTTTCTGCAAATCTCACAGCAACCGGAATCGGTTTAACCGGCTCTGGTTGCGCATTCAAAACGACTCTCATGAGTCTGACCGAAAGGATAACTCAGATGACTACTCTTCCGAAACGTTCCGAGGTTCCCGTCTCCCGCACGTGGGACCTGACTCTGATCTACGCGACCGAGGCCGACTGGGAGAAGGATTTCGCCTTCGTCGAGTCCCAGATTCCCGTCCTCGCCGCCTACAAGGGCCGTCTGCGCCGCTCCGGCAAGACGCTGCTCGAGTTCAACAAGCTCAACGAAGCCGCTTCGCAGGTCCTGGGCAAGCTGTCGGTCTACGCGCACCTGCACGGTGACGCCGATACCGCCAACGGCCATTACCAGACCATGAACGGCCGCGTCTCCGACCTCGGCAGCAAGTTCGGCGCCGCCCTCTCCTGGGTGAGCGTGGAGCTGCTGTCCATCAAGCCGGAGCGCCTCGAGCAGTTTATCGCCAAGGTGCCCGAGCTCGCCGTCTATCGCCGCGACTTCGCCGAGATGAACCGCGAACGCGCCCACTACCGCTCGGCCGAGGTCGAAGCGCTGCTCGTCGAGGCCGGCAAGGCAATCGGCGGCTCGCGCGCGGTGTTCGGCATGTTCAACAACGCCGACCTGAAGCTGCCGGAAGTCGAAGACGAGACCGGCGCCAAGGTCCGCATCACCGGCGGCAACTGGGGCAGCAAGTGGCTGGACAACCCCAACCGTGACGTCCGCAAGCGCGCCTACGACGCCATGTTCGGCACCTGGATGGGCTGGCGCAACACGATCGCCGCCAACTACGCCGCCAACGTGAAGGCCGACGTCTTCCGCGCCAAGGTCCGCAACTACCCGAGCTGCCGCAACATGGCGCTCGACAGCATCGACGTGCCGGAGTCCGTCTACGACTCGCTCGTCAGCACCGTGCACGCCAACCTGCCGCTGCTGCACCGCTACCTGAAGCTTCGCGAGAAGCTGCTGGGCGTGGACAAGCTGGCCTGGTACGACATGTACGTCCCGCTCGTCGGCGAGCTCGACTACAAGATCGGCTACGACGACGCCGTCAAGGAAGTCCTCGAGTCCGTGAAGGTCTACGGTGACGAATACCACGGCGCTCTCGCCAACGGTTTCGCCTCCCGCTGGGTCGACGTGGTCGAGAACGAGGGCAAGCGCTCGGGCGCCTACAGCTCCGGCACGTACGGCACCGCGCCCTACATGCTGATGAACTGGCAGGACTCGATGGACTCGATGTTCACGCTGGCGCACGAAGCCGGCCACTCGATGCACTCGTGGCACTCGCGCAAGTACCAGCCGTACACCTACAGCGGCTACACGCTGTTCGTCGCGGAAGTGGCGTCGACGCTCAACGAGGCGCTGCTCGCGCATCACCTCCTGAGCAAGACCGACGACAAGGTCATGCGCCGCTACATCCTGAACAAGCAGCTCGAGGGCATCCGTTCGACGCTCGTGCGTCAGACGATGTTCGCCGAATTCGAGTCGATCGCGCACGCGACCGCCGAAGCCGGCCAGCCGCTCACCGCGGACGTGCTGTGCGGCATCCACAAGGGGCTCAACGAGAAGTACTACGGTGCGGTCATCGACGTCGACGACAAGATCGGCATCGAGTGGGCGCGCATCCCGCACTTCTACAACAGCTTCTACGTGTACCAATACGCGACCGGCATCAGCGCCGCGATGACCCTGGCTCGCCAGATCATCACGGAAGGTCAGCCGGCCGTGGAGCGCACCCTGGGCTTCCTCAAGGGCGGCAGCTCCAAGTCGAGCATCGACCTGCTCAAGGGCGCCGGCGTGGACCTCACGACCCCTGCCCCGATCCAGGCCGCGTTCGATCAGTTCGAGGACTACCTCAAGCAGTTCGAAGCGCTGAGCTAAACGGCTGATTGCGTTGGCGCCTTGTCTCTGAGACGGGCGGCGAGTCGCAATTAGCTGGTGTGTTTTCCATGGTGGTGCGGCGGATGAAAATCCGTCGCACCATCTGTGACACCACGCCGCTGCTTCAAGCAATCGGTGTTAAACGAAACGCAGCTGGACTTGCGGCTCACAGAGCGCTAGTCCGAACATAGGGAAAAACATAAATGGCGCGCTTCATCGGTGCACTCTTCATGGGTGCATGGGGCATCATCGCGGGCGGGTTCTTCGCCGGCATGTTTGTCATGGCAGGGCATCCGACCCAGCTGGCAGACCACCTCATGTGGGGTGCTTACGCCCTCTTCTTCTCGACGATGTGTCTCGTCGGGATGGGTCGTTTCATCGGTGACTTCAACTTCGGGAAGGTCCTCGCGATCATCTCGGCTGTCGTCATCGCGCTCATCTACAGCCTTCGCGTCCTCGGCGTCATGCCAGTCTAGGCGTCCGAGTCCGTCCGACAACGCTCCGAAGTTCGGAGTGAAATCTGAAGCGTAAGCTGCAGCGCGGTATGTTTCGCGCGAAGCGGCTTGCGCAATCTTTGTGGTCGGCAGTGAAAACCTGCCCGGAGCGCCGTAACTTCGCGGCGCTTGATCTGAACTCGGCTATTTGAGGCACAGAAGGATGAGTCAACAAGATAGTCCGGACAAAGTCAGCGCTGCGCAAACCCGCTTCCCGGGCGCGATGCCGGCGCTGATTCTGCTCCTCTCCATCAACATTTTCAACTACGTCGACAGGCAGATTTTGTCGGCAGTTGTCCCGATGCTCCGCACCGAGTTTTTCGGTCCGGACAAGGATCCCGGTCCGTTCGTGAAGTGGTTGCTTGGCGGGCTGGAAGGCATCCTCGGTTCCAATCCCGAGAACGCTATGATCGGTTTGCTCGCCATGGCTTTCATGGTGACGTACATGCTCGCCGCTCCGATCTTCGGACTGCTGTCGCTGAAACGCTGGTGGATTGTCGCCGGCGGCGTCGCGGTCTGGAGTCTCGCTTCGGGCGCATCCGGACTCGCCACCACATTCGGTGGTCTGCTGTTGACCCGATGCCTGGTCGGCATCGGCGAAGCAGCTTATGGTCCGGTCGCTCCGACGATGATCGCCGATATGTTTCCGCTCAAAGAACGCGGAAAGATGTTGTCCTGGTTCTATCTGGCCATCCCGGTCGGCAGCGCTCTGGGCTTCATCTTCGGCGGCGCGATCGCGGCTTGGCTCGGCTGGCGCTGGGCGTTCTACCTGGTTGTTCCGCCCGGGCTCGTGCTCGCGGCGTTCGCAATCTGGAAGAAGGAACCGCCGCGCGGGCTGTTCGACAAGGGCGGCGCGGAGAGCGGGAAGAAGAAACTGACGCGCAAAGACTACGCGTCGCTTGCGCACAATCGTTCGTACGTGCTCAACACCCTGGGCATGGCGGCGATGACATTCGCGATCGGCGGCATGGCTTTCTGGATGCCCTCATACATCCATGAATTCCGCGGCGTCGGAACGCTCGCCGGGGTCAATCTGATCTTCGGCGTGATCCTCGTCTTGTCCGGACTGTCCGCCACCATCGCTGGTGCGTACCTGGCCGACAAGTTGAGGGCGCGTTTCAAAGGCTCGTACTTCACCGTCTCGGGTCTGGCGATTCTAGTCGGGCTGCCGTTCTTCATCGGCGCGCTCTACCTGCCGTTCCCACTCGCGTGGGGATGCATCTTCGTCAGCTGCTTCTGCCTGTTCTTCAACACAGGTCCGACCAACACGATCCTCGCCAACGTGACGCACCCGTCCATTCGGGCGAGCGCTTACGCGTTGAACATCCTCGTCATTCACCTGCTCGGCGACGTGATTTCGCCACTCGTGATCGGCGTGATGACAGACGCCTTCGACAAAAACATGAACATCGCATTCCTCGGAATGTCCGGCGTCATGGCTGTCGGCGGTCTGCTCTGGCTCTGGGGCGCGAAGTACCTCGCTGACGACACCGCCAAAATTTCGGGTCCAGTCTAAACCGGGAACTAAGACTGAGTCGAAGTTTTCAGAGGTGCTCACGCTCCGGCGTCGGGCACTTCTTTTTTCCGGGTGTCGCTACTATAGAGAGGCATAGCTTCTTCCGGCGAAATCGCACCCCTGGTCCTCGCTACTATAGAGAGGCATAGTTTCTTCCGCCGAAATCGCGCCCAGCGGAAGGGATTCGAGCGTTTCTCTTTTTCTCGCCCCTCGCTTGTCTATCCCACAATGACGGAAATGGAAGAATCCGGCATCGTGGGATAGCCAGCCAAAGCCCACATCTGAACTGGCTCCGACCTGTCAATGTTACAGCGACAGAATCCGCCAAATCCGTCGCTCTGTGATTGACAGGGCTCGGTCTAGACCGGTCTGTCAATGTGACAGCGACGGACTTCGCGAAAACTGTCGCTCTAGGATTGACAGGGCTCGGTCTGCACTCGGTCTGTCAATGTGACAGCGACGGAATCCGCCAAATTCGTCGCTCTGGAATTGACAGGACGAGTTGTGTTTCTTGCAAAAAGATTCCATGGCACTACCCAGACTAACAAGCAATGTATAATCCAAAGAAGCACGAGTGAGACGCCGTCAATGCAACTGACAAAACTTTCGACAATAGTCATTGCAATGTGCACCGTATGCGGTTGCATAACCCACTTCTGTCAAAAACAGCTAGAGCAGTCCCTCTACAAACGCCTCGAACAGTTTGGACGCCGACATCAAGACACCGGACCCGTCCGGAAAAACGACGAACTGGGCACCCTCTTTTACGCCAGACAAACAATCCCACGAGGCTCGATGATAAACATTGCGTTTGTATCCTCGCAGCAAGTTGAGCGCAAACGAATTCCGATGGACGCGGTTCAACGATTCGAGCAAATGGCGAATTGCGTGTCTAGACATGATATTGTGAAAGGTGAAATAATCAGTACTCGAGAACTTCTTCCGGTGAGGTTCGCGAATGACCTGAACAACGTGCGCTGACGATTGAGCCGGATAAAAGCCGCGATTTATTTTCCGCTGCGATGCGCACCGCCGGTGACACCTTGATGTACACCACCGGTGGCACCAGCGCTACGACCTGGTAAAGTCGCGCTGCTGCACGCCCAGGTAATAGACAGCCTGGCGAGCCAGATCCACCAGACTCAGATTAGGATTCTTCTCGCGCAGAGACTCTTTCATCTTGTGCATTTCTTCGATACCTGAATCATCGTTTTGCATGCACAACCAAAAATCCATGGGACTCGGTATTATTCTAACCAAACCGTAGTCGGTGCGAGTCTGCATAAAGCAAGGGATTACAACTCCGTTGTCTCTAGACGAATCCATTCCCAGCCATTCGAAAGCCCACGATTTTCTGTCGTGCTGCAGGAACTGACGGACAAGACGCTTGTGCCTGGTTCGCTGGGGTAAAATGACTTTGGTATCGCAAGCCGCATCCAACAATTCGATGATTCGGTTCGCACTTTGGAGCCGCGAGGTTACTTCGCTTGAGCACAGCAAAATGCCCAGTCGCTGGACCTCTTCCAATAGTTTCTTAAACTGCCTCGCACCACCTGCGCCACCATACCACTCACTGCTGGACGGAAGGAAAAGCGCGGTCGGTTTATTCACACAACCATAGACGTCTGTGCAATCTTGCAGGAATTCGAGGAAGGTCGAAAGGTCTTGTTGCGGTTGAACAATTGTCACCACAGCATGCGGTTTCAAAGCAACTTTTCTAGGCAGTCCCCACTGGCAGTCATTTACAAGCTCGTGGCCTAAAACCTCTTGCAACGATGCGAGACTGTTGCGGCCGTCCTCGACGTAAACCACGTGGAAGTTGGCAGTCAGAAGCCGCACGCCCATAAGCGCATTGAAAAAACTGAGGTCGGAATGCTCAGAGCCGACGGCAAAGATCCCGGGCTTCTTCGAATGATCGTATAACACCGGCTCATTAGACATCGCCGCAAAGCCCATCGGCAAACCAATGGAGAGTCCGCAAGATGCGCCGTACAAAGGCCAGTTTATCCGAGCGTCGGTGTGCGAGACAACGTGTGCAATGCCACCAGCATCGATACCAAGCGGAAGTGTAGATGTCCACGCGCTAAACTGATCGCACTTTGGCGTAATCAGAGCAGAGCGAGACGCAAGCTTGTCTTTGGCTGCTGTCTGCCAATTCTTGAGCTGCTTGTCGTTTCCAGCGACATGCGGTGCGATTGAGTAGTAAAAGCTCATCTCGATGAGGCTGTTATCCGACGACGAAATCATGCGATTAGCTCTGCGGCGGGTTTCCGAAGGCGTCTTCGCCGCGCGTTGCCGGACGGCGTTCTTGTCTCCTATCCGGCAGTGCAGGCTAAGGGATGTGGCACACTCCATGGTGAGCAGATCTATCAACCAACCGTATCGAAGCTTGGCAGGCAGACTGGATACCACTTGCACAGAGACTCTCGAACCATCTACAACTAAAAACTGTTTACCGTTTTCGACCATCACATCTGGCATAGTTGATGCTCGCATCAACTCAACCGGCGCCTCTCTAAGTCCGGATGGATACGAGAGACGCATACAAGAATGAATCAGCGTGCGTGTTTCCGCGCGCGTAAGAACTTCAGGCGACTGTTTCGCCTTACTCAGAATTTTCGAAACGCGTTCGACAAACCGGTCGAGCAGCGCAATCTGTTTTTCCCTAGAGGATTTTTGGGAAGGCTCTGCGCCTAAAATGAGGTAGAACGATTTGCGTGGAACCAGGCGCTGCTCACAAACGCGACTGAACCACTTGCGCGTATAGTCCGCGTACCACTCGAGATAAGCGTTGCCCTGGGCGTTGAGGTCCAGGACATTCTCGCAGTGCTCACCTAAATCTAATGGTCGATTAATCGCCAGTAACTGTAGTGAGGTCTTCTCGCTCAGGCAATCGAGAATCGCACCGAACATGTCGTCGACGGCGGTGAAGCCCCGTTGATCCGGAGGGATGGTGAACCCGGTCAAACGTATGATCCTGCGCAACGACCCATCCAAAAGCTCTATGAGTCCAGCATCTTCATCGGCACCGGGAATAGAACGGATCTGTGGAAGCGCATCGTGCGCGGTTTCCGGCGGCTTCAAATTCGGACGATGTATGGAATCGAAGACGAACAGTTTGCGGGCTGAAGGCATACTTGTGCTCCGGTCATTACTTGAAAGCATTATGCCCGATCTCGCCGGAGTTCGCTTGTCGTTGTCTACGACTCGTAGACGGAATTCCGGAATTTCGTCTATGAGCGATAGCCAAGCGCAGGGACAGGCAAGAGGCAAAATGCTCAGCAGCCGCTGTCAGCCGGACTTTTGCCAAGCCTGGCGTCACGAAGTCATATAGTAGAAGGTTTCAAAAAAACTGAAGCGGGGGTTAGACCCGCTTCAGCTCTTGTTTCTAGCTGCGTTCGGAGCGTGGCTCCAGGACGTAGCCGACCACCAGCGCGGCGAGGAGGAGCACGACCATGGTCGGCATCGTCCACGTGCTTTTCCACAGCGGGATGGCGATAAACGCGAGTATCGTCCAGCCCACCATCAGCGCTTCGATGGGACGGACGTTGAGACGCGAGAAGAGTTTCATGAGAAGCCCTTGTTGTAGCGGCACCATCGGCGGTACCGCGGGTGAAGGGAACTACCGCGACAGAAAGAAACCGGCAACGCGAACACGTTTGACAAACGCTGTCCGAGAAGAACTCAGCAAGCCGAGTTCAGGTCGAACGGAATTCGTCGCAACGCGTTCGCGCGGCTCGGTTTGTTTACTTGACGAGCAGTGCTTCGAGACGGTCGGACTGACCGTTGAAGCGGTTGATGTCGACGTTCCCGGTGATGCCGGCGACCGAGCCGTTCTCCGTGAACTGCCAGAACGTCCAGAAGTCCCACGGCTTGGGGACGCGCGGACGCGAAGCGGAGGTGTAGTGCGCCAGCCAGAGCGGGTAGTTCTTGAGGCGCGGATCGTTCTTGAGCACGTCGTCGACGAACGACGGGCTCGCATAAACGATCGGATTGATGTTGTCACCGAGCTTGGCGCGGATGCCATCGATGAAGCCGACGATCAGGTCAACGCTCTGCTTGCCGCTGAGACGGGACCAGTCGCTCGGAACCTCGGTGTCGATGACAGGCGGCAGGTCGCCGGCCGGCACGCTTCCGAGGGTGCGCGCGAAGTTGTCGATCTGCGACTGCAGATTGATGCGCGGGCGAAAGAAGTGGTAAGCACCGGTCTTGATGCCGACGCCGCGCGCTTCGCTGAGGTTTTCCTTGAAGCGCTTGTCGACGAAAGTGGCACCTTCCGTGGCTTTGATGAAAGCGAATTCGACGCCGGCTTGCTTGACGCGAGCCCAGTCGATGTCACCGTTGTGATGACTGACGTCGATTCCCCATGGTGCTGCCAGTGATACCACGCTCTGCGAACCTTCAGACTCAGCGGTCCAGGCGATGCCCTTCTTGGGTCCCTCACCTTTCCCATTGTGTCGGTGATTCGCCAGCTTTGTCAAAGGCGATGAAGATTTCTTGGCCATGTGGCTCTTCCTTGTTCGTTCCTGCGTCGCGCTGTGTATGCCGGTTAGCTGAAAGCTGAACGGCAATGAACAGCAGCGTCTGTCCGAGTGAACGCACCAGATGTGGTTCAGCCGGACGTCACGCGAGCGACGAGATAAATTCGGGGCGAAGTGGGGTTAATCGAAGAAAACAGTTAGAGTCCTTGAGACAAGGAATGGAAAAAGGCATCAGAACTCTGTCTAACCCCGACGTATAGCTTCAAGTGTTTTAGTCTATAGTGAGTAAAATCTTTTGATATTTAGAGTTTCCAAGCAGGCACAGACGGACGCCTCCGGCTCGAACCGATGCAGGTTTCGCGGGTCCAAAGTGATAACAGCTTTGCGGCTAGCACAACTAAGCCATGTCATTCACACAGTTGTCAAAGCGCTCGTTCCCTTCTCGCGACCAAAATGCCACCGCGCGCGGTTCACGCACTTGCGCTAAGCATTACCGACAGCTGATCAGAAGTTTATCGTCCAAACAGCAGCGCTCAAACATCCGTAATACGCCAGAAGATCCAAGCAGATCAATAATCTTTGGATGCTGACATCCGGGCGTCACGGCGGGCTGTAAAGGTTTCTTACCGAGGAGCAAGACTGTAGCTTTAGGTTCGATATTTTTTCTCTAAACCAAAACAGCTTCTACCCAAGAAAATCACACTCCGCCCGGCAGTCTAAGCGCATTTACAAACGGTTTCTTGACCGCGGGAGACGATTAGCTTGGAGACGGCGCGTTGCTGTTTTCCACGCAATCGACTGCTCGAAGTCTTCTTGGCCGCGCGCTTACCAATCCCTCGAACTACTTCGAGCGAGACTACAGGCAAAACCCGAAGGTGCCTTATGGCAGGTAACGACACAATCTACTGCCAAAAATCTAGCTTTACTGATACGGACTGGGAAAAGATCTATGAGGTCGCTTTCCGTCCCGATCAGCGAACCCCGCTTAATCAGCTCCACGACGGTCTCCGAAGTGGGCAGATGTTTCTTCACAGAAGCTCGAACAATGACGGGCTTCTCTGTTTTTCTGTCACGAACATTCTTCCAACCGTCGCACTGCTGGCTTATCTCGCCACCGACCCCAACAAGCGATCGAGCGGTATTGGTTCGAAACATATGAAGTCTTTGATCGCTCAGATCAAGGCTGAAAACCCGAACTTGCTCGGCATGTTCGCGGAAATCGAATCGACGCGAGAGAAGGGCATCAGCGAGGAAGAGAAGAAGCATCGGCGTCGCCGACTGCAGTTCTATCAGCGTCTTGGCTTCAAACGATACAAGTCGGTGTACACGATTCCGAGCTATGACACCGCTGTTCCGGATGAGGAAGGCGAGCTGATCTGGCTTGAGTTCAGTGCCGGCAGTATCGGATGCGACAAGCTGGCGGAGGTGATCAAGGAAATCTACGTCAAGGCGTATCTGCTGAAGGACGATGACGTTCGCGTCACGAACGTTCCTGTTCTAGCAGGCGATGCCGCGTGCTCTTTTGCGGACGACCTGAGCGCCGACACTTCGTCGGACGGCTCGGCAGTCACGACAGCAGCGGAAGTCGTCGCCACGGACGCGCCAGCAGCCGCTACGGCACCGTCGACCGCGGATGCAAAAAGCTGAGCACTTGCAAGCCAATGAAACCGCGACGCGGTTCTTCGTTGATTTGACGCGCTCAGCTAGGTCGCGGCAAGCGGTAGATGTCGATTTGTCGCAATCGGGAAACCGAGTGCCACAGTCCATCCGCCGCTTGCCGCTTCAACCAGCCGTCTACTACTCCATGTCTACTGCTCAACACACTAGCAATGCCTGTTCCGGGCGTTATACCGAGAACAATCATCGTCGTTGGCGGTCTGGCGTAGACGGAATTCGCTAAAACCGTCTATGCAGGAGCGACAAAAGCCTGGTTTTTATGAGTGCTTGGCGGCAGGAAGTCCTTGCGAACCTGTCTACAAGAGCCTTTGGACGACTTGGAGACATACCGAAGCATATAGTAGCAAGTTTGGCGGTGTGGCGTAGACGGAATTCGCTAAAACCGTCTATGCAGGAGCGACAAAAGCCTGGTTCTGATGAGTGCCTACCGGCAGGAAGTCCTTGCGATCCGGTCTACAAGAGCCTTTGGACGATTTGGAGTCATACCGAGACATATAGTAGTAAGTTTGGCGGTCTGGCGTAGACGGAATTCACAAAAACCGTCTATGCAGGAGCGACAAACGCCTGGTTTTGATGAGTGCCGGGCGGGCAGTAAGTCCTCCCGACCCCGTCTACGAAAGCATTTGGGGATTTTGGAGTCATACCCAGGCATATAGTAGCAAATTCACCGGGACATATAGTAGTCAGATTTTCCGGGGGTGGCTAGCGCCACCACTCCCAACTGCCCTTGCGGTGTGGGCGTTTGAATCGAAGATCTCCTCGTCGCAGCTGGTTCTTTTCCAGGGAGATGGGGCGCGTTGCGGTTTTGCGTTGGCGCGACTGTGAAGAGTGATCCGAAGAAATTTCCGGTTTAGGCTTCGGAGTGCGACGTTTAGGTTTTTCAGGGGGTGGCGCCGGTTCGCACGAGCAGGTCGTTTCCACACAACAGGACTTACCTTTCGCAGCTAGGCTCATACACTGCCAGACGCACTTCGCGAACTGCCAGAGAAACTTCGCAATCGCCGAAACGACCGCAATAAGCACCTTGTACAACAGTAGAAAGGCGTTCTGCACAAGCTCGATATACAATTTGACGAACATGTCCGGCTTCGCATCACACATCAAACCGAGAATGAGCATGACGAAGATGGGCAGCAAAAGCGGCGATAGAACGTTCACAAGAAACCAATCCATAATTGAAACCTCGCATGGGTTGTGCGACCGAAGTCACCGAAATTGAATTCACATTGCCGCAGCGGCTGGTCAAACACTGGATTTGAGCGAACAGATTCTCCTTGCAGTACGGTGAAGCGCGATGTGTTTCACCGTAGAATTTGCGATCGGCTTGAAGCAACGCGTTCTCAGCCACTGCTCGTCTTACATGAAACAGTGGCGATTGCTGCTACAGCAGGCGGTTTCGGTTTCAAAAAGAAAAATTATCCAGTCAAATAACATCCACACGTTTAATGCGCAAACGTGCTGTTTTGCGCAAATAGTAGTTGTTTTGCAAAGTTATCGCGAATTGAGAAAACGCCGCACCAGTCTGCTATCTTTAATCAGTGTTCACTGGAGAACCTTCGATGTCGCCCGGCGGAATTGTTCTGCGAATTTTGATCCTGGTGGTCGCATTCTGCGTGCTTATCGCCGTTCTTGCGTTTGCGCTGAAAGTAGTCTTCATGCTCGCCGCGATAATCGGCATCGTACTTTGCGTCGGTGCATCATTTCTGGTTTTTCGCCATTTGTTCTTCCCGGGAAGCAAGGAAAAGAAAGAATCCGGCTTGCGCGAAACCAGGCTCTGGAGCCAGGCTGGAGAAGTGCAACTATTCAAAGAAGAACCTAAGGTGCATCAATTGGTCGACAAATCCAGCGCCAACTTGCCGGCGAGACTCGTCACCGTTCCCTCGGATCAAGAAGTAACAGTGCTTCAGGAGAGCGATATCGCGATTCGGATCAAAATCAAGTCCGGTGAGTACAAGGGACGAATCGGCTGGGTAGACAAGGCGAATGTTACAGGCTACTCAGAAAAGTAAAACTCCTGCGCTCGATCATCCTCGCTAGCAGTCTTGCGAAATAGATGGCCCGCAAAACTATTCTGATATTGCAGGTAAACGGATGTTGCGCAATCCGGTAGATGCTTACGGCATGGGCAAACCTGGGCTTCGCGAACCATTGCCAAGCACCCTCAATCTCAAAACTTCGCAACATTCATGAGTAAGTAGAGAATTATTTTAAACAGCTCTTGACAACTAGATCTCTATGAGTTCTTTCTGGCAAAGTAGAGGTGCCTTTCACATGAGCTTTTTCGAGGAGTCACAACTTAAGACCCGCCTGAACGCTAATATTCAGGAGATCTGCCCGCGCCACATGGTGGTGAGGTGAGAACTAGTGAAAGGGACGCCACCGCAGACGGTGGCTCGTGCCGTCGACTCGGCTGAACAAGAACCGTCGTAATCCGCTTCCAGTATCTGCCAACGCTGATGTAGACGCTCTTCTGGCGTTCACAACGGTTCGGCTGTTCGACTCCTCGAACGGAAACAGATCGCGACCATTGCTAACCTCAGAGGTAGCACTATGAACAAAATTCTGACAGCGCTCAGCGCTGGACTGTTTTTGCTTTGCGGCGTCTATCACGGCGCTAGCGCGCAGACTCTGCCGGTCAAGAAGTTCGACATCGCTCCCATCACGAGCTCGTCGACTGCTCCTTCCGGCGTGATTTCGCTTCCGACGGAGACCGAGGCTGAGCAAGCCGTCTCCGTTCAACTCATTGCGGATACGACTGCAATCGAGCCCGGCAAGCCGTTTCGCATCGGCGCCGATTTCGCGCTGGCTCCCGGCTGGCACATCTACTACCAGAATCCCGGCGACACCGGCATGCCGACCAGCGTCGACATCAAGGTGCCCGCGGGCTACCAGGTGGTGAAAGTCGAGTGGGAGAAGCCGGCGAAGTTCGAAGAGAACGGGTTCAAGACCTATGGCTACACGGACAAAACCGTCATCGCCGTCACGGTCCTCCCGCCTGCCGACCTGAAACCGGGCGACACCGTCCAGTTCACCGCTGAGATTTCCTGGCTCGCCTGCAAGGACAGCTGCATCCCGGGCAACACCACGGGCAGTATCACGCTGCCGGTGGCTGCAAGCTCGACTGCGGCTCACCAAGACCGCTTCACAGCAGTCGGATTCACTGGCGACGTCGACTCGCTCGGCACCGGGACCTCAGTGTTCGATCAAGATTTGAAACCGAACGGCGAGGGCAACGAACAGCACGGCTTTCTGACCGCGCTGCTGTTCGCCTTCATCGGCGGTATCATTCTGAACGCGATGCCCTGCGTCCTGCCGGTGATCTCGCTCAAGATCATGCGCTTCGTTCAAGAAGCAGGCGAGAGTCGCGCGAAAATCGTTCGCCTCGGCCTCGCCTATGCAGCGGGAACGGTTTCGACCTGCGTGTCACTGGCTGTTGCGGTCATCGCCGCCAAGGCTCTCGGATACAGCGTCGGCTGGGGCTTCCAGTTCCAGGAACCGATGTTCCTCGTCGGCATGGCGACGCTCCTGACAGTCATGTCGCTCGGTTTGTTCGGCGTATTCTTCGTGCAGGTAAACAGCGGCAACCAGCTCGATAAGCTGGCCAATCGCAAGGGTCTTGCCGGCGCGTTCTTCACCGGAGTCGTGGCGACTATCCTCTCGACGCCTTGCACGGCGCCGTTCCTCGGCAGTGCAATCGGCTTCGCGTTTGCCGCTCCCTGGTATGCGATCATCGCGATCTTCTTCGCGGTCGGCGCCGGGCTGGCTTTCCCGTACGTGCTTCTCTGCCTCAATCCCGCCTGGATGAAGATTCTTCCGAAGCCGGGCGTCTGGATGGAGCACTTCAAGGAAGCGATGGGCTTCGTGCTGCTCGGCAGCGTGATCTGGCTGCTGTACGTTCTCGGTCGCCAGACCGGTCCGGACGGCGTCGCCGGCACCGTTGGTTTCCTCCTGGCTGCGTCATTCGGCACCTGGCTCTACAACAAGCTCTGCGGCTTCGACGCTTCCAAGCTCAAGAAAGTGACACTGGCTGTGGTGGCGCTCGCGATCGCCGGCAGCACGATGTACTTCCTGACCTGGCCGTCGGTTAAGGGAACAAACTGGTCGGCACTGGCCTCGGGACCCACAGTGGCGAACGGCGTGACCTGGGAAAAGTTTTCCAAGGAAGCCGTCGACAAGCACCTCAAAGACGGCAAGGTCGTATTCCTCGACTTCACAGCCGAGTGGTGTCAGACCTGCAAGTTCAACGAGGCGACGGTGCTCGCAAGCGATGCGGTCACCGATGCTTTCAAGAACAATGGCGTCGCGACCCTGAAAGCGGACTGGACGACCAGCGATCCCGAGATCACGCAACTGCTCGCCAAGTTCGGCCGGGCAGGCGTGCCACTGTATGTGGTGATGAGTCCGCACCGCCCAACCGCGCCAACGGTTTTGCCCACGCTCCTCACAAAGGAGATGGTGCTCGAAGCGATCGAGAATGCTTCGCGCCCGTAGTTAGGCGTGAACGCAACACACGAACTTAGTGCGAAATCGTGAAGGCAAGAGCCTCACGAGAACAACCGACAGAGCAGCGGACGTAAGCGCAGCAAACCTGGCAAGGTAACTTCGCCAGCTGCGCTTATCTCGCGCTCGTGTCATAACGATATGGTCAACAGCTATGAAAAGCCTGAAAGTCCTCGCAACTCTGTGCGCATCGGCAGCCGTCGTGGTTGCCGCGATCGCGCTGTCGCCCGCAGTTTCCACCGCCCAGACCATCCAGGGTCAAGTGCAGGCAGTCGAAAAGGTCGAGATCAAAGAGCTCGACACCAACACCTTCGACACGGAACTGCAGAACTCCACAATCCCCGTGCTCGTCGACTTCACGGCGGCATGGTGCGGTCCCTGCCAGCAGCTCAAGCCGAAGCTCGAAGCTCTGGCGCAGGAGTTCAAGGGCAAGGTGCTCTTCACGAAGGTGGAGCACACCCACAACCCGAGCCTGGTCATGAAGAACGGCATTCGCGCCTTCCCGACGGTGAAGATCTACGCTCCCGGCGGCAAGGAGATGTCGATTTCGGTCGGCAACGTCTCGCTGAACGATCTGCGCAAGTGGATCCAGGAGCAGGTCGACGCGAACGACAAGGCGCAGTCGGCTCAGCCGCAGATTCAGAAGCCGTAAGCGGCTTCCCTCGCGCTTAGACTCAAACCCTCGTTGGCTCGGTCGAGCAGTCTCGCCTCCGATGCGTGATTGAACTCGACCCGCCGCCAGGACGGCTATGCCAGAGGTGACGAAGGGTGTTCACGGATGAGCACCCTTCGTTCCAAAAGCCCGTCTACTATATGCTTACATAATACCTGCTTGACTCCGACGCTGACTGGACGGGGATTCGCGGATGAACCACCAGTGTTAAACCTATGCAGAGGGAAGCCGTGTCTATGATGTGATGACGGAATTCGCAAAAACTGTCGCTCCTAGACTGACAGGGCTCAAGCTAGAACCTGTCTGTCAATGAGTCAGCGACGGAATTCGCTGAAACCGTCGCTCCTGGATTGACAGGGAGCGAGCTAGACCCGGTCTGTCAATGAGTCAGCGACGGAATTCGCCAAAACCGTCGCACAGGGATTGACAGGGCGCGAGCTAGACCCGGTCTGTCAATGAGTCAGCGACGGAATTCGCTGAAACCGTCGCACAGGGATTGACAGGGCTCAAGCTAGAACCTGTCTGTCAATGAGTCAGCGACGGAATTCGCTGAAACCGTCGCACAGGGATTGACAGGGCGCGAGCTAGACCCGGTCTGTCAATGAGTCAGCGACGGAATTCGCCGAAACCGTCGCTCCTGGATTGACAGAGGACCTGATTCGCAAACTGACATCGAAACCTGATTCGCAAACCGCGCTAGATGTGGACAGGTGACACTCTTGACAAACCACCACCCAATCGCGCACACAGAGCCCGGTTTCCAAGCAGCACACACCACCAATGACCAATTCGAAACTTTCGAGAACTAATAACGGTTTTCGCTCGTTGACAAGACGTCGCTCCGTTAGCGCAAACGCTACGCGCCAAGTGGTCAAGAGTTCCCAGGCATACAGTCTTTCTACAAAAGAGAAACAGAGTTTCAGCCGGATAGGGATGAGATCTCGCAACACTTTTTGCTAGATAGAAAGCCTTCACTCTCCATTCGTGATCAGGCACACTCGTAAGCTTCGTTCTCTCATCTACGCACGGAAATTCAGTTCCCTCTCGGTCAGCACTGACTCGAGTGGCGGCAATCATTCGCAGCAATTCGCATTGCGAGCGGCTCGAACGGTTTTGACGCAAGTGAATTTGATTCTGAACGCAGAGGGACCTCGAAGCACAGTCAACGAGTACGGGCTCTGCAAGGCACTCTTGCGAGTTTGAAGAAAGCAATACGCATACCTTGCACCGGAGGGTCGATTTTCAGATCTCTGGTCAGGACTTCCACCCTCTCCCCTTCATGCAAGAACCACACTGTCCATATAGGGACATAGACCATGAAAAAATTCCTCGAATTTTTCGTGAGCCTGTGGCAGAGCATGCTCTTCCGCAAGACTCTCATTAACTTCGGCTTCTTTTTCGCGGCGCTCGCTGCATTCTCTTTCCTCACCAGCAACCACATCATCACGCGTACTCCCGAGCGCGTCGTTCCCGCTGAATACGGCGTTCTCGCCGTTCAGAACAAGACGATGCCGGCCGTCGACCTCGAACAGTCGTTGAGGTCCGGCGCTCAGGACATCGAAGGGCTCGTGTTCTTCGACGGCATCAAGAGCGTTGTGGTGCTCGGAAAGGGTTTCGAAAAGGACCGAATTGTTCTTCAGGCGGACACCGATGAAATGCACAAACTGGCTCAGGCCAAGGGTGTGCAGATCGTCGAGAAACCGTCCGCGCTCGAAGATGGCACCCTGCTCCCCGGCTGGTACCCCGTTGCAATCGTCGGCTTCATCGTCTGGTTCGCCTGGCTGATGTTCGCTCGACGCGAGAACAAGGAGGAGCCGAGCCGTTTCCGAGTGATCGTCGAGACCACTCCGCGCGTGATCGATGATATCGTCCACGCCACCAAGATGAAGAAGACGAAGTTCTTCACCATCCTGTTCACCAGCCTCGTGCTACTGAACGCCGGGCTCTTCTTCACGCGCATGTATCACGACAACAATCAGCTGGCGTTGCCGCCGGAGATCTCGTCGGTGACGCGCGTTCAGCCCTGGCAGGCGACTCGACACCTCGACAGCCACGCCGGTGAGTTTCAGCGCGTCACCATTGTGACTGAACTGAACACCGCGTACGTCATCATCAACACTGCGACTCCGCCTGCCGGTATGAAGTCGGACGACCTCGCCGAAGGCAAGACCTTCCCGGTCGAGCGCACCGTCATCTTCGCGCAGAACGCGCAGGGCAAGGCGGAATTCGACGCATTTGTCGCCAAGCTCACCGAGAAGAAGGTTGAAACCAAAACGGTTTCCGCAGTTCTGAACACGAGCTACATCGACACCATCACTCCGATGGGCCGCAACATCATGCTCGGGCTCACGCTGCTGACGCTGGTCGTCGGCGTCGTGATGCTGCATGGCTGGCAGGAGTGGCAGCAGACCGAAGGTGGTCCGAAGCCTTCGACGTCGAACCGCATGGCTGGTGCCGGCGGTCGCGCGTACGCTGTCAACGGCGAAGTCGAGGTACGCGACGAAGATCGCAAGACGTTTGAAGACGTCGCAGGCTGCCAGGAAGCAATCGACGAGCTGCGCGTCGTCGAGAAGAAGATCCGCCGTCCGCGGCTGTACAAGGTCTTCGGCGCTCCGGTTCCGTCCGGTGTGCTGCTCTACGGTCCTCCGGGTACCGGTAAGACCCTGCTCGCCCGTGCGCTCGCAGGCGAGATCGGCGGACACTTCGAAGCCATGTCCGGCTCGCAGTTCGTCGAAATGTACGTCGGCGTCGGCGCCAAGCGCGTTCGCGAAGCATATGCTCGCGCCCGCACCGCCGCGCGCCGCACTGGTCGCATCTCGATCGTCTTCATCGACGAAATCGATGCGATCGCCAAGAAGCGCGGTCAGGGCGAAAGCGGTGGCGACAAGGAATACGAGCAGACGCTCAACGAGCTGCTCGTCCAGATGAACGGTTTCGGCAATCATGGTCTGGTTCTGACCATGGCTGCGACCAACCGCCTGGACATCCTCGACGACGCCATCCTGCGCCCGGGTCGTTTCGACATCAAGGTCAAGGTGCCGAAGCCCGACAAGAAGGGTCGCGCTCAGATCTACGGCGTCTACCTGAAGAAACTCAAGGTCGTCACCCCTGACGGCACGCCGGAAGAGAAGGCAGCGGCTCACGCCAAGCTGCTCGACGACCTGGCTCGCCGCTCGCACGACTTCTCCGGTGCCGAGATCGAAGGTGCCATCAAGAATGGTGCCACCATCGCCGTCGAACGTCAGTTCGGTAACGTCACCGAAGACATCACCGACGAGCAGATGGAAGAGTATCAGCAGATGGCCATCATCACGATGGACGACCTGAACCTCGGCGTCGACAAGATGGCTTATGGCACTCAGATTCGCTCGCGCGTGCGCACCGACAAGGAGCGCTGGGCGACCGCGGTTCACGAGATCGGCCACGCCACCATCCCGACCGTCCTCGGCGGCGACCCGGTCAACCGCATCACGATCGTGATGACGGACAAGGCTCTGGGTCTGATGGACAGCTCGCCTGAAGAAGGTGAGCGTTACGACTGGACCGACAAGCAGTTCGAAGTCCGCCTGCAGATGATGCTCGCGGGTCGCGCTGCCGAAAAGATCCTGCTCGGCAAGATCTCGACCGGCGCCAGCAACGACTTCGAACGGACGAGCCAGCTCGCCCGTCAGATGGTCGGCGCCTACGGCATGTCGAAGGAATTCGGCGTGAAGTCGCTCCCGCTTGACCAGCATGGCTTCCCGATCTCCAAGGTCGGTGAGATTCTGCTCGACAAGTTCAACGTCGCCTGGGGCAAGATCGTCGACGACGCGGAAGCGGCGTGCGACAAGGTGATCGAAGCCCATCGCGTTCAGATCGAAGCCGCCGCCAAGGCCCTCTACGACGAGGAAACCCTGACCGGCGACGAGTTCCGTCGGATCTGGAAGGCTTCCGCTCCCAAGGCTGAAGCCGGAAGCGGCGACAACCAGGAGGGCGGCGACGGGCACACTGCGACGAACAGCGAGGGGAACTGATTATGCCGACATTCCGTAAAATCTTGCAGCTTCAGCTGCCCAAGCCCGGAGAGCCGCTCTGTAGCGGAATGGAGTTCACGACCGAGCGTGGTCAGCACCTCTACTTGAGTCACTACCACACGGTAGTGACGGTCAAGAACGTGCGCCCGCGTGGCTGGTTCGGCAGCGCCACTCTTGCGCTCGACTGCACCGTTACCATCAACGGTCGTCAGTACGAAACCCAGCAGTTCGACATCGGACCGGACGACCTCGGCAAGACCTTGTTCTGCGCCGGCTTCCCGTGCCTGACCATCACCGGTCTGGACCCGGACCGCGGCGAAATCACAATCACGCAATCGGAGATCGTGGAGTCCTGCGATCCCGACAGCTGCCCCTGGACGGACTGAAAAGTCGAAGACGCTAGCATTCATAATCAACGGATGCCAGCACATTCCAGGAGCATCACTTCGAAACCCTCAGAGCAACCAACGCTCTGGGGGTTTCTTTTTCCCAAAATTGTCTACTATATCTTCTCGTGGTGCCACTATCTAAAAATGCCCACACACACAGGCTTTCGACAAGCACCGCATGGAGCGATCGTCGCCCTGTCAATGAGTGAGCGACGGTTTTGGCGAATTCCGTCGCTGCCTCGTTGACGGACCGCGTCTAGCTATAGCCCTGTCAATCCTAGAGCGACGGTTTCAGCAAATTCCGTCGCTCACTCATTGACAGACCGCGTCTAGCTATAGCCCTGTCAATCCCAGAGCGACGGTTTTGGCAAATTCCGTCGCTGCCTCGTTGACGGACCGCGTCTAGCTATAGCCCTGTCAATCCTAGAGCGACGGTTTCAGCAAATTCCGTCGCTGCCTCGTTGACGGACCGCGTCTAGCTATAGCCCTGTCAATCCTAGAGCGACGGTTTCAGCAAATTCCGTCGCTGCCTCGTTGACGGACCGCGTCTAGCTATAGCCCCGTCAATCCCAGAGCGACGGTTTTGGCGAATTCCGTCGCTCACTCATTGACGAAGCAGTTTTTATGCATCCAGATCGCCCGAGCTCTACATCGAATTTTTCAAGTCGATTGCTTTTAGAAGCGAGTTCAGATCGTCGTTTTGACAAATCACCATCCGCAAATCTAAAGCGTTTAGCACTTGCAAGACCGGAATTAGAGCACTCATGTGCATCGTCTTCTCCATCTGCCCTATTCTTTGGAACGCGACACCACTAGCGGTGCCCAATCTACGCAGAGAAAGATTCCGGGCTTTGCGATTGTTCTGAATCAGACGCGAGAGCATTTGAACTTGAAGAGCCGCATCAGGAGAAGAGACGAAGTATCTCGCTTTCAAGGTCGCGCACACCTCGCAGGACCCGAGGTCATGGAACTTTATGATGCGTTGCGCTTCGAAAACAGACTCGAATCGTCGCATATGCTCGACGCTATCTCGGTGAGAGAGAATATTCAAACTTCCCTCCCACAGCTTTCTTCCATCAATTACGGCAAACTTTTGGTGCGCCTTTGGACGCTTAGTCAGGTGCACAGACCAAGACTCAATGATCTCTATGTCGCGCTCATAGTTATAAAGTTCCGTTTCCTCATCCGGGCTTAGAGCTCCCTTTTCTTTTCGTATACTGGAAGGAGTTTGGATAAAAAAGCATACCGAACATCCTTTGCGCACGAGTTCTTTTATTTCGGGGGCTAGACGTCCGAGGCGCCAACGCCGCACGAACGGACAGCTGATGATCACAGATGTATTTGCGTACTTCAGGTCGTTCAAAAACGTGGGCCAGAAACTTTCTTCGTTAAAAATATCAGATTCAGTGGCGACCATAATTAACCCTCCAGCGGATAAGGGGTCCTATAGTGATAAACGGAATTGACAACTAAAAAGTTCAATTTTTCTGACATTTTTTTTGAAACTCATCGAGCGTTTCGACACTGTCAATCAGAGAGCGACAGTTTTAGCAAATTCCGTCGCTCACTCATTGACAGACCGCGTCTAGCTCCAGCCCTGTCAATCCAAGAGCGACGGTTTTAGCGAATTCCGTCGCTCACTCGTTGACAGACCGCGTCTAGCTCCAGCCCTGTCAATCCCAGAGCGACGGTTTTAGCGAATTCCGTCGCTCACTCGTTGACAGACCGCGTCTAGCTCCAGCCCTGTCAATCCCAGAGCGACGGTTTTGACGAATTCCGTCGCTCACTCATTGACAGACCTATTCAGGTCCACCTGTTCGGCTTGCCCCGTAAATACCCAATCCCAAAACCCCTGATTGTGAGAGCCTCTACAAGGCAGCCTTCTACTACATCATGTCGCTTTCCCAAAACAAACAAATGAATGAAAAAAAAAGACGCGTAGCTGTGCGGCGATGATGCACGCACAGCTACGCGTCGAAGTTCTAAATCAGCCTGCCGTCGAGGACTGTTACTTCAGCCAGGCCTCGTACTTGTCGTTGACGCGCTGCAGGTACGAGCGCAGGTCGTTGCGGTTGATCGCATAGACCGGAACGCCCGAAGCTCCGCCGTGCATCGGCGAGCCGCCGGTGACAACGACGACGTCATAGCAGTGACCGATGTCGCTCATGTGGCGAACGATGTGCGTGACCAGCTCATGCTCGTCGGCGGGCAGCGCATCGGGCTCGTCGAGCATCTTGTAGAGCGAGACGGACGTGATGCCGTCCTTGCTGGCCAGACGGTCGTAGTTGCGGGTCAGATACAACACCACCTGCGGTGCCATTTCGATCTGACGACGCACGCTCGGCGCAACGATCTTCTGACCGTACCACCACGAGAACAGTCCGGTCGGCAGCGCGAAGAGCAGCGAACCGAAGACCATCAGGCTCGACGGGGTCAGAACGACGCCCAGTACGAAACTGATGACGAGCGCCACGATGGAGGCGTTCTTGACGCCTTTCGGGCCAGTGTGCCGAGCGAACTCAGCGCACACAAAACCAATGATCACAGCCTGGATAGCCGCGATCACCAAGAGAATGTTGGTATCGAGGATCATCTTTCTAATACCTCTTGAGGGTTTCGGGTTAGACTGACCCCGAAGAAGGCTACTGCAACTGTGCAGAGCAGCCTGTCTCCGGGTTCCAATCACTTTTCTTGACTGACGCTATTGACCCGAGTGTCGCGGTTGAAGTGTTCAAACCGCGACTCGCGTCTTCACGACCGGCGATTGCGCGCGATCGTTTTCGCGTACCACAGACCGCTATCCTTGACGGTGCGGTTGAGCGTGCTGCGGTCCACGTGAATGAGTCCGAAGGTCTTGGCGAAGCCCAGCGGCCATTCGAGGTTGTCCATCAAGCTCCAGGCAAAGTAACCGCGCACGTCCGCACCACCCTTGATGGCACGCGCGACAGCGCCGATGTGTTCGTCCAGATACTTGATGCGATGACGGTCGTTGACGCGACCGCCGGAAAGCGTGTCGTCGAGCGCGGCGCCGTTCTCCGTGATGTACACGGGCGGCATCTCGTACTCGCGCTCGAGGTCGATGAGCATCTTCGTGAACGAATCCGGAACCATCTCCCAACCCATCTGGGTGCGAGGCACGTTCGGGGTCTCCACGATATCGCCCTTCTCGTTGACGAGGAAGCGCGTGTAGTAATTGATGCCGAGGAAGTCGAGCTTCTGAGCGATCAAGCTCATGTCGAGCGGACGAACCGGATTTCCGCTGTCCGAGCGCGAGAGCGCGTCGTGCACGAGGTCCGGATAGTTGCCCTTGAGCATGGCATCGAGATACCACGAATAGCTGAGCGTCCAGCGGTCGCGTGCAGCAGCGCACTGTTTCTCGTTCTGCGGATCGACCGGATCGATCGGCACGAGGTTGAGCACGATACCGCATTCGATGTCACTGCGCGCTGCGCGCATCGCCTGCGTCCCGAGCGCATGCCCAAGCAGGAGATGGTGTCCGACACGGTGACCGGAGCGAGGGAGGTTCATCCCGGGCGCCATGCCATCGCTGATGTATCCGGCGATGATCACTTCCGGTTCGTTGAGCGTCGCCCACTTCTTGACGCGGTCGCCAAGCCGCCGCACCATGAGCGCCGAGTAGTCGGCGAAGGCAAGGGCGGTTTCACGATGGAACCATCCGTGATACCGCTTCTGCAGCATCAACGGCAAGTCCCAGTGATAGAGGGTGACATACGGATCGATACCGGCTTCGAGAAGCTCGTCGACGAGCCGGTCATAGAAGTCGAGACCGATTTCGTTGACCTTGCCCTCGCCATTCGGCATTACACGCGGCCAGCTGATCGAGAAGCGATAGGCATCCAAGCCCATCGCCTTCATCAAGCCGACGTCCTCGCGATAGCGGTTATAGTGGTCGCAGGTCACGTCGCCGAGATCATACGACCTTTTCGGATTGCGGAGAAACGGCTCCCAGACGGACTCTCCGCGACCGCCTTCGAATGCCGCGCCCTCGACCTGATAAGCAGAGGTGGAGGCACCGAAGACAAAACCCTGTGGCAGCTTGTAGTCCCTGGCGCGCGGAAGATGCAGCGCCGGCTGCCGACTGTTTCGGTTTTTCATCATACTGTCCTTGAACACAGACGTTTGTAAAACTGCAAGCGGAGCCGATCAGAATCGACCGGCTGCGCGTTTCTCTGACAGCTATCGGCGCACAGGAGACCAATTCCTGCGCGCCGATAGAAGCGCTGAGCGGCTCGAGCGCTATATCGTGACGGACTGAGCTGCGTGGAACTGAGGGGTCGCGAGCAGGCAAGGCGACAAGCTTAAGACCAGCGAAGGTCTCAAGCAGTACCTCTGCTCACGACTACTTCTTGTCCAACCAGCCGCCTTTGAAACCAGCCTTCTTCAGACCGGCGCGAAGGTAATCGCATCTGCGCATCACGGACCAGATGAGGTCGGAGCGATAGTTCTCAATCAATATGACCGGCGGTCCCTGGTCGATACCGAGCCGATGCCGGCAGACCCAACCGCTCGCGGCAGGCTGGCGAGAATCGCCGCCGGCAGCGGGACGCGTGAAGGTCGGGTTGAAGGAGTCGGTGAAACCACCGGCATCCTTGAACAGCTCCGGTCGCTTGGCGAGCCAGTAGCGCATCGTGGGAATGACGATCTCAGGGACATAAGCGATCGACGCCAGCGCCGCGGTCGGCGCGATGGTGCCGTCGTCAAAGCCAGTCGGACAGCCGCGTTCCGAATACCCCCGAAACTCGCGCATGATGCCGTCGACTTCCTTCTTCGCGTCGCCCGGTCCATCGCACGCGGTCAGCCCCCAGTCGAATCCGCCGTAGCCGGACCACTTGTGAGGGTTTTCCTGCGCGTACTTGTAGTGAACCTGAGCCATGCGGCGCGCGTTCTCAAAGAGGTCGAAACCGAACTTGCCGGTGACACCATCTTTGATACCGCGGAAGTCGATCCAGCAGTGCGGATACTGGTAGCAGAACAGCGGCTCGCCAGGCATCTTGATGTACTCGACATCGTACGCCTTCACGGTCGCCGCGTTCGCCAGATACGCTTCCCAGGCGCCGTCGGGCGCGGGGTGCGTAGGCGAACCGAGAGCGAGCAGGTAGAGAATGGGAGCCTCGCTCATGCCGCGGTAGACGTGCTCGATCTTGCCCGTTTCCGGCCACCAGCCATGCTGGACGAGCTTGTCTTCGCGGAAAAGCCAATCCCACTCGACGCGCCTGTAGAGCTTGTCGGCGAGATCGCGGATCTCCTGCTCATCAGCGCTGGAACCGCTGAAGTAGCTGCGACTGAACAACACGCCCGCCATCAACAGCGCGGTGTCGATGCTGCTCAGTTCGGAATTCCAGTAACGCTTCTTCGTGGCGCGCAGCCCCGTGTCGGGCTCGAGGAAGTGGTAGAAGTAACCGTGGAAACCACTGGTCCCCTCAACTGCGTCGCCTTGTGGAGCCGACCACAACGTACGAAGAACTTTCAGCGTGTAGGCGATCGCTTCCTTGCGCGTCACCCAGCCCCGCTTCACCGCACTCGCGTAAGCCGTCAGCGAGAAGCCGACCGCGGCGATGCTGGCGGGAGCGGACTTATCGTCGCGATCGAGCACCAGCCCCGTCTTCGGGTCCTGGTTGATCACGAAGTATTGGAACTGCGCCTTGCCAACTCGACCGAGCAGACGAGCATGCGAGCGCATGTTAATCGGGAGGGAAAGGATTCCGTCGCTCGACGTCCCCTTCTTCTGTCTTTTCTCCTTCATGGTGGTGTCCTGTTCTAGCTTGCTTGTGGCAGCAAGGCAATAGCTGAGTTGAGCACCTGACAGATTGACGCCCACCATCATGGTGAGAGCCAAGGTCAGATACCGTTTGACCCGAAGTAAACTATTCTTTGCTGTACTCTGACGCTGGAACAAAACGCCAACCGCCGCCTGGCATGAGCTCGAGCACCGTGTCGTGGTATGCGATCAGTGCCTGGTGGTGAGCCACCGACACGATTGTAGCACCAGTCGCGGTGACAAGGTCGTACATTTTGGCTTCGGTCGCGTCGTCCAGCGAACTCGTTGCTTCGTCGAGCAGGACGAGTTTCGGGTTGGCGAGCAGCATGCGCGCGAAGGCGACACGCTGGCGTTCACCCGGCGACATCACATCGCTCCAAGTCCGAATCGAATCGAGTCCGCCGACATTCTTCACGAGCTCGCCAAGACTGACGATGTTGAGCACGGACAGAATGCGGGCGTCGTCTATGCCGGCTTCCTCAGCCGACCTCGGATAGGTGATCTGGTCACGTAGAGTACCGAGCGGCATGTAGGTTTCTTGAGGAAGCACCATCATGTCGCTCAGGTCAGGGCGCTGAATCTCGCCCGTACCAGCCGTCCACAAGCCAGCGAAGGCGCGGACCAACGAGGATTTGCCGACGCCGCTAGGACCCGCGACAATCATCCGCCCGCCAGGCTTCGTTTCGAAGTGGAGGTCGCGAACGAGAGTGCGAGCGCCGTCCGGCGTGTTCAGTGTCAACCCATTCGCAACAAGCGCCGGAGCGATACGCGTGACGATCTCGCCAGGTCCCTTGTCGTCGCCCTTGTTCTCAATGGTCTCGAGAACGCCGATGAAATCGGACAGACGACTGATGATAGCCGAGAGGCGCGCGAATGTTTGGAACTGCGCAATCACAACCGACAGCGCTCCGATGACGCGCCCGAAAGCGCCGGCTGCCTGCACCATCATACCGAGCTCGATCTGCCCCGATAGATAAAGGGGCGCCGACACGAGCGAAGGCACAATCAGCAGACTGTAGTCATAGGAGACTTTGAACAGCGTGAGGTTCCGCTGCCAACTAACTATCGAACTGAGGTTGCGCAGAAGCTTGGACAGACGGTGCTTGAGCCCGCTGCCTTCGCGTTCGGCACCGTTGTACAACCCGATCGCCTCCTTGTTGTCACGCAAGTAGACGAGGTTGTAGCGGAACTCCGCTTCGAGCTTCTGCTGCTCGTAGTGCATGCCGACAAGCCGTTTACCAAACAGCAGAGTGGCCACCGTTCCGACGATCGAATACGCGATTGCCACCAGCAGCAGTATCGGTGAAATCAGATACAGAATCGTCACGAAGGCAAAGAAGGCGAGCGCACTGTCGAGCAGTGCCATCGCGACAGTCAGTGCCTCCGTGCAGAAATACATGACGTCTTGCTGGATGCGTTCGTCAGGATTGTCGACCTGATCGGTCGTGATCTTGACGAAGTTCCGGTTTTTCAGATATCGCTCCAGGATATTGGTCGTGAGCCAGCGGCGCCACGCCATCTCCAGTTGCGACTTCACCCAGCCAAACGAACCGACGACCGGCACGCTGCAAACCAGCACCCCTGCGTACAGCATCAGGTTATGCCAGAACTGGTCGGCATCCTTGGTTTCGAGCGCATTGAAGACAGCACGCTCCGAGTAACTGATGCGGATGTTGATGTAGCTAATCAACAGCAGCATCGCGAGAAGAACAAGCAACCAGACCCATCCAATGGACGGCCGGCGCCAGTAAGGCAAAACAACCCTCTTCAGGTTGTTCCACGCGAGTTTCGGTTTCATAAACCTGGTCCCTTAATTGTTGTTTTAAGTTAGGTCAGGAATACACGACCGCGTTGCGGTCGCGAGCGGCTGGTCTCAATTGCAGAATCACTGCGCATGAAAACAGTCGCCACGGGAAGACGCTTTGCGGTCAATCCTCGTGTTACAAACCGGCGCGAGCCCCTGCATGGCGAGTGCCGTGCTTTGAGAGTTAGCAATGAGTTGCTGAGCTGCTTGAGGGGCGTTCCGGGCGTCGGGAGAATTTAGTTACGCCAAATAATCAGATCTTCAATCATGAGATTCAAGTCTTAAGCGCTCTGGAGATCATGCGTTTAAATTAACAGAGCAAGACGGACTACTAGACTTTAAGAGTTCGATAAGTGTTAGGCGCCCGACGTTTACCGCGCGAAAATTGCTGACTTTCACTCGAATAATGGCTTTAATCCAGTAATTCATCAGTAGAAAGAGAGAACGCCAAAGCTCCTGAATGACTGCCATATCACTCTAAAAATATGAGTGGCATTGAAGAAAAAGCTGCACTAGCCAGGCCAATGTTATCTTGAAATAGCGCTTATCTGGCAAAAACAAACGACTAGAATCGGTTTCAACTTGCAAAAAATGCGAGAGCCTCGATGAGTTGGAGGATGCCGATCCCAGGGCAAATTCACTGCCGAAAGACGGACGAAGGAGTCCGATAGCCGCGCCACAAATTACTCGAACCTAGCGTTTTTCACACAATCCGCTGTCCATTTTCATGCCAGGCGAGAAACAGCTTGCCGACAGGCGTTACCACATCATGTTTCAAACCTTGAAGCGCGATTGTAATGACCTCTTAATCACTCCGGGTCGTTGATATTCAACCGGCAGATGCTGATTATCACATTGCTTCTTCGCTATTCTCTCGAGCTCTCTGCCAGAAACACCACCTGCGGTACCATAAACCCTGAACCTCCACGCAGCCATGCTGTGCGGAATCTGCCGCAGTGGGCTTCTCGACCGCAAGAGCGAAGATATGGCATCGCGTGTTTAAACGTAAGCCAAAAATCAGCATGGGAAGGAAAGCAAATCGCTTCGACTTCTCCCGATCAACCACGATTTACAGAAGGAAACCATCGTTGGAAAACGCCACACTGATGTGGGGTGGCTTCGCTGCCATTGTCTCGATAATGCTCGCGCTCGACCTGGGCGTCTTCAACCGCAAGGCGCACGAACCCACCTTTCGCGAGTCGCTGTTCTGGAGCATAGTCTGGATCGGCATCGCAATCGCCTTCAACGCGGGCGTCTACGTCATGCTCGGCCCGCAAGCCGGCGTGGAATTCGCGACCGGCTATGTGATCGAGAAGGCGCTGTCCGTCGACAACATCTTCATCTTCGTGATGCTCTTCACGTACTTCCAGGTGCCGCTCATGTATCAGCACCGAGTGCTGTTCTGGGGCGTCATCGGCGCGATCATCATGCGCGGCATCCTGATCGCTGTCGGCGCGGCTCTGCTCGCCAAGTTCCACTGGATCATCTACGTCTTCGGTGCGCTGCTGCTTTTCACCGGAGCCAAGATGGCCTTCCAGAAACATGAGGAAAAGAATCCCGAAGACAACCCGGTGATTCGCTTCCTGCGTCGTTTCATCCCCGTTACGACAGATCACCACGGTCAGAAGTTTTTCGTTCGCCAGAAATGTGCAGACGGTCGTCTCGCCACATTCGCCACGCCGCTCTTCATGGTGCTGGTGCTGGTCGAACTGTCCGACCTGGTCTTCGCAGTGGACTCGGTACCCGCGATCTTCGCGGTCACGACCGACCCATTCATAGTGCTGAGCAGCAACGTCTTCGCCATCCTTGGCTTGCGCTCGCTGTTCTTCCTGCTTGCCGGAATTGTGCACAAATTCCATCTGCTCAAGTTGGGTCTGTCGCTTATCTTGGTGTTCGTCGGCGCAAAGATGATGCTGCTCGACGTCTTCAAGATTCCGGTTCTGGCGTCACTGGCAGTGGTGGCAACCATCCTCGTCGGCTCGGTTGTTTTGTCTCTTGCCTTTCCGAAGAAGGACAAGCACTGAGCGTCAACAGCAGCGGTTTGTGGAGCTTTTCGTTCGCGAATGACTCGCACACGAAGTCGCGGGTGACTCACATGCGAAGTCGCGGGTTACTCACATGCGAAGTTGCAGGTGACTCGTACCTCAATTTGCAACTGCCTCACGTGCAAAGTCGCGGCTAACTCGTACCTCAATTCGCGAATGACTCGCACACGAAGTCGCGCGCCTTGATTGGAACTGTCGCCGGGTGGAACTTTGTTTCCACTCGGCGACGACCTTTTGTTTCTTCGAAGAAATACCGGAAGCGGTATTGTTCGTTCCACTCCCCATACCGCGCGACGTATGGCGCAGTGGGTCATACCGGGTGCGGTATCAAAACTAGTTCGCTTCATTACCGCACGCGGAATTGTTGATACTCGGCAGCTCGAAGCAAAATGCAACTTGCGATTTTCTCGGTCAATCAATGTCTACTGTTCTTTATAGTATCGCTAATCGAAGACCAAAGCCACAAAAGTCATCAGCGCGGAATCGAGCGAGACACCATATCCGGTGCCTCGCTCGACGTTCGAAACGGCGCGGCTGTTCGCTCCCACTCCACAAACGGCGGGGCAGGAGCGAACTTATTGGAAATCAGCCTACGACTTCGAGAGCCCCTTCGGAAGCGAGCTTCTCGTAGAAGGGCTTGATGTCGTCCCGGAACGGGCGACGCTTCAGCATCTCGTTGAGAAGCCCGGGAAGCTGGCCTTCGTCCTCGGCGTAGGTGATGAGGTCGATTGCCATCTTGCGAAGCGGACCGTTCTCAACGATGACGGCGAGACGTTCTCCCGTCACCAGATGGCACACCATTTCGAGGTCGCTCTGGTTGAACGCACCCGTGATGAGCTTGCCGAGGTCACGGAGCTGGTCGGCGTTCAGCTTGACGAGCGCTCGAACGACCTTGAACTCCTTGGGCGCCGAAACCGAAGCAGCGACAGGCGAGCCCTTGGCGGCGGCATTGGCAGCCTTCACCTCGGGGTCGGCGACGCTGCCCTTGACCGGCGTCCCGTCCTCGCCCCACGGCCACACCCACGGCTCGCGCGGACGGAAGAACGGCAGAAAGTGCGCCGCGACCAGCCCGAGAATCATGTTGCTCTGATTGGCGTCCTGCACGGCCATGACGAGAGGCGTCATCAGACGCTTGTCCCATGCCATGCGGAAGGCCGCGTCGGCATTCTCGAGCACCGCCTTGTTCGGGTCGATGAGCTGGCGCAGCGCCGCGCCGAACTCGTTGTCGAAGTTTTCGGCGATGAAAGCATCGAATGCATTCACCGTCGCGAAGCACGACGCGATCTCCTTGATCACGACGACCTGGTCCTCGGGGCGAAGACCGATCCGGTCCTGCGGATACTTCTTCAGCCAGTCGCTGCGCGGCTCGGCAGCAGCGGACTCGGCGGAAACAGCAGTCGAATTGTTCTGCTCAGACATTTTGGCTCCAGATATCTGGCAGGCTCGATGTGCAATCGAACCCAGTTGCGTTTAGGGTTTTGACCCTACAAGTCAGTCGGAATCCCGGCTGGAATTTCCTCGTGGGCAGGGTCGACAAAATAGTTTGCGGGCAGCGAAATCCGGATGTTTTCCTCGGGCGTTAATTTCCGAGTCACACCGGTCTTGCGGTTGTACTCCGTCTCAAGACTGCCGTCGGCGCGGTAACTGCGAACCACGCCATCGGATTCGACCTGCTGCGGAGTTTTGCCGTCGCCGTAAAACGTGATGAAGCGCGCCTTGCCGTTGTGCATGTCGGCAACTTGACGCAGTAACATCCCGTCTTTCTCGTCTCCGGTGCGCCAGATCTGCTTGCGCGTGATCTGTTCGTTCTTGTCAGCGAGCGCGACTTCCAGCGTGCGATAGAAGCGGTTTGAGACGCGCACCTGTTCCACTGTTCCATCCTCGCGCATGTACTGCGCGGTGATGATCATCGTCGTGTACTCGACCTTGACGCGAACTTTCGCACCATCAGGATAAAACTGCTCGAACGTCGAACCGTAGCGATAGTTCTTGTTGGTCGTCCAACGCGTCGACGGCAAGCCGTTTTCCGCAAAGGTCGTCAGAATCAACTTCGCATCCGGATAGAGCCGTTTTTGCGACAAAAGCGTTCCGGTCGGGCGGAACTGTTCGTCGAAATAGACGGTTTTTTCGGCGTCGAGCTTGATCTGTTTGTGACGCGAAACCGTTTTGCCGTCCTCGAAGAACCAGCTCGCGTCATAGTATTCGCGGTTGACCTCGCGGCCAAGACGAGCGAGACTGCCGTCCGCGCGATAGAGCTCGTCGGACTTGTAGTGCTCGTCTGGAGACAACTCGGCGTGCAGTCGAAGCTGACGATTGCCGTCCTCGGACGCCGGATAGAACTCCCGCCATTCCTTCACCTTGCCGTTTTCGTGGTAGGTCGCGTAAGCAGTGATGCCGTTGCGGTACTCCACTCGAGCCTTGACAGGCGTGACGCCGTCTTTGGCATAGTCGACATAGCGAACCTCATCGTCGCGGCCATCGCGCGGAAGCTCAAGCCGTTGCTCGGTCTTCGACGGATAGCTGGGCAGATCGGTTTCGTCCTTGCAGCCGGAGAGCAGCGCGAGGACAGGAAGGAGAGCGAGAAGAATTAAGCGTGGTTTCAAACTCATGGCATAGTACCTCTATGCTCGTATTCATGCGGTCAGCGCATGGGGTGGGTTTACAGCGCCAGGGCGCTACCTAGTCAGTTTCCAATCGTCCGCCGTCACTGCTGAAACCCCCTGCCAGCGCGAACCACACAACACCTGTCCTCAGGCGCGGAATGTATTCGAGACTGTCTGGGAGAAGGCTTTTCGGAAGTTTTTGCAGAAGAGAAGAGCTGAGCTATGCCTTACTGGTATCAGGTATAAAACTGGTTTCAAAGACCTGTTATAAAAACCACGACTAAATACATAACTTCATGATGCTTATGCCAAGCCAGGCTTCACGAGGCTTTGCGATGAAGGCACAGTGGTTTAAGCGCGTTAAGTTTGTAAATCGGCGGAAAACCTGTTGCAGGTTTTATCCGATGAGCGCTAGCGAGAATTGCGCGAACCTATTGCCCGAGCCAGGGGAGTCGGAAGAGAAACCAGGGTCTCCCAGAAATCAATCCACCTAGGTATAGCGCGGCTTACAAATCATCCCAAAGGATGAAAACGGTTCAAGTGGCGGCGCTATAGAGGTCGAATTGGTAAACGTTTCCAGCCGCGCTCGATCGCCCAATAAAAGGCGCGGGCGGTCATCCTTTTGATTTTTGGGGTAGGCAAACATCTCGGGTGAACCTCCATCCAATTGAACCGCCCAACGCCGATGAATAGGCTGAAGTCATTCATTAACTTCACCCCTACTTCCACGGACACCGCAACACTTCAACAAACACCAACCCATCCTTTCTCGAACCGAACAATGCGCTCAAAAGCGCATGTAGCCCGCTTCTTCCGTCTTTACTTCGTGCAAACTAAAACGCAGGAGAGCACAAATGCAAACCAATTCGGTATCCACTCAGTCCGACCCCAAATCCGGTGTCGGCGTCACGGTCGAAGCCCTCGACCCGAACAGCTACACGGACCTGATCAAGCGCCGCAAGCCCGGTCAGAAGTATCGGCCTGCGCAGGGCAGCGAGCGGGCAATTCAGGTGAGCTACAAGGACCTGATCGTCCTGGCGCGTTTCCACAATGAGAAGTTCGGAAAAGTCGGACAGGCTGTCGACTCTCAAGTGGAAGGTTTTCTGCAGCAGACGATCGACTCCTCGGACTTCACCGGCAAGCAAGGCGAGACGCTCGTCGTCGATCTCGAGGCGCACGGTCTGGGTTCCGGCAACGCGCGCAAGGTTCTCATCGTCGGATTGGGCAACCGTCCGGACTATGAGCAGCTCGTTTTCTGCGGCTTCGTCAGCTCCGTCCTCAATGAGTGCGCGGCGCTCAATGTGGAACAGGTGCTGCTTCCCCTGGACGACGTCGCAAGCGCCGCTACCGCAGCCAGATTCGCATCGGTGCTGCAGTGCCGGACCGACCATCATCTCGCGACCGCCGTCGAACACGGACGGCTCAAGAAGATTCGAATCGTCGTCTCGCCCGAGTCATTCGCGGCGGCGGAAGCCGCTTTGCGTTCCAAACAACAGCTCTGCCGCGTCTGCAGCGAGCCGGAACTCTAACAATCACTGGAGAATCTCGTGAGAAAAACCCGAAACCAAGCGAGCACCGTTCAATTTGACGGACTCGCGATTACGTTTTCCGTGAACCCGGTTTTCAGGGCTCACAACGACCTTCTCGCCGATGTCGAAACCGACTTGCTGCTGCTGGAGCTGCACGCGCACAAGCATCTCGGCGGCGGTCCCAAAAGGATTGACACCATTCTCGGTGGCGCACTGACCGAAGCGATCGGCAGTCACGGTTTCACCGGCGAGCTTGGTCAGACGCTGCTGCTGGAATTGCCGCAGCACAAAATCAAGAACGTGCTCGTCGTCGGCGCCGGCACCGACAACGGAACCGGTCGCTCAATCTTGTGCGCGACCATCGCACTTTTGATCGAAACCGCTCGGCGCCTCGATGCGAAGAAGGTCACTCTGCCGGTCTTTCCCGGCGGTCTCGAGCATTCATTGATGGGCACCATGGCGATCCTGCAGTGCCGTCTGCGCCAGATTCAGAGCGCGGAGAAAGGTCTCGGCGTCCTTCGCGAGCTGGAGATCCTCTCGACTCCGCAAGCGAAGAATCGCCTTCTCGAGGGTCTGTCGACCACAGACCGTCTCTGCCCGACTTGCTCCCATCCGCAGCTTCACACCAAAACCCTCTGACCAGGAGATCCACTATGTCCAAGAAAAACACCACGCTTCAGGGCATTCGCCTCTCGACCATGAAGCATCAGCTCAAGGCGCTCGCCAGCCAGGTCGACGCCATCAAGAAGCTCGACTGCGAGCATCACGAGGGTCTGGATCTCGGCGTCGACCCCGAACTCGCCAACATCCAGCACTTCTCGCGCCGCCTCGCTTCCCGGGCGGAAACCATCGTCATCAAGTCGCGCGAGAACCGGCTCGAAGGTGTTCGCGTCCTTCTCGACAAGATGCGCGAAGATGTGACTTATCTGCTCGAGCACGCCGAGGCGTTCCGGACGCACGCCAACGAGCGGGCCGGCGCGCACCTGCGTGAGATCCTTCACGTCGACCCGGCCGAGGTCGACCGCTGCGAGGTCAACGGCACCGCCTTCACGCACGCCGGCGTGAGCTGCTTCAAAGCCGAAACCAGCCAGTACCACACCATCGAGATGCAAGTGCGAGCGCTGGTGCATCTGGCTCTGGAAATCGCCTACTTCGCCGGCGACGAAGTGGGCTTGAGCAAGGAGGAAGTTGCCGGGAAGCTGGCAGTGCAAGCGGTCGCGAAGGTCTAACCGTCTAGCGGTTGAACGCAGGCGACGACTGAATTTTAGACAGGTTGTAAACTCCGGAGGCGGGACGCGAACGTGCGTCCCGCCTCTTCCCAAACCCATCTACCGCTTCCACACGGAGGACTATCACTTCTAGTAATCCAACGACACAATCCCCAGCGCTGCAATCAAGATTGCAGGTTTCCAGCCAAAACCTGCAAACCAATTTGCAACACCTTCGAGTTTGGAGCAGATTGCTACGTTTTGGCGTCACAATTTCAGCGCTGCAATCAAGATTGCAGGTTTCCAGCCAAAACCTGCAAACCAATTTGCAACACCTTCGAGTTTGGAGCAGATTGCTACGTTTTGGCGTCACAATCTCTGCGCTGCAATCAAGATTGCAGGTTTCCAGCCAAAACCTGCAAACCAATTTGCAACACCTTCGAGTTTGGAGCAGATTGCTACGTTTTGGCGTCACAATCTCTGCGCTGCAATCAAGATTGCAGATTTCCAGCCAAAACCTGCAAACCAATTTGCAACACCTATCGTCCGCTTCCGAGGATTATGGATGAGAAGACGCAACGGTATGGCCTTGTCTATGACCCGATGCCGAAATTCACCAAATCCGGCAATCCCTCGTAGACACAACTCGAAATCGGAAACATGCAGATTCTTGCAAAATGCTGGCATCTGGGCATCTTCAAAGAATCTTGTCCACTCTTTTCTATAGTAGCAAATCGGGGGAGTCAGGAGCGGCGGAGGTTGACCCGCCGCTCCTGTTCGTTTAGCCGCTGCGGCGCAGTCCGACGGCCTGTGCGAGCATCAGCAGGATCGACTTGAACAGACCCGGGCGCTCGGCGTCTTCGCGACGCAGAAGTTCCCGGCGCTCTTCGTCGAGGTACGGATTGCTCTGCCGCTCCTTGCCGATGGTCGTATGCGGTCCGTGTCCCGGGATGACTTTCGTCTCGTCGGGCAGCGTCATCAGCCGATCGAGCGACGCGAAGATCTTCTCGATCGATCCGCCCGGAAAACGCCATTGACCGATCGAACCGGCGAAGAGCGTGTCGCCGGAGAAGAGCAGGCTGTTGTTCGCGACGTGGAAGCAGCAGGCACCCGGAGAATGTCCAGGCGTGTGCATCACGCGCGCAGCGATGCTGCCGGCTTCGACAACATCGCCCTCGCAGAGCCAGCGATTCGGACGAGGCGGTCTCGGGCTGAACGAACCACCGAAGAGCTTCGTCTGCACGGGCGTGAGCCGATACAGCCAGGCGTCTTTGCGATGGATGGCGATCTTGGCGCCGGTCGCCTTCTGCACCTCGCGAGCCGCAAGCACATGGTCGAAGTGACCGTGCGTGATCAGGATCTGGCGCACGTTAAGCCCGAGCTCTTTGACGCGCGCCAGGATTTTGTCCGCGTCTCCGCCGGGGTCGACGATCAACGCCTCGCGGGTTTCCGGGCACCCGATAATCGAACAGTTGCAGTCCACCGGACCGGTCTCAAACGATTCGAGAATCATTCCAATGGGTCTCCTTTTGTCACTTTCCGCAGCGCAAGCACTTCGGGAAGCCTGTTTCTATTTTAACGACACCACTCACGGTATCACAACATCTTACTCGGTCGCGCTACACCGTAGTCGCGTGTCAGAGCGCAAGCGATATTTAGAACGACAGATGCCACCACCAGACCCAGCGCCCTAGGCGCCGACGACCTGCTCGAAGCCCTCGGGCGCCGGAGCCTTTTCCGCCATGCGCTCGACCTGCTTGCAGCGGTAGCCTTCGTGAAGAAGCAACCACTGGAAGGCGCCGAACTGCACGCTGGCGCGACCGTCGCCGCCCGCCTTGCCGCTCAGACTGCTGAGTTCTTCAACGGTCCAGGGACAATCGGTTTCGAACAGAACCGGCGTGATTGCGCCCTTCCGGTTGCCCTCCAGATAGACGAGTTGACGAAGCGGACTCGCCTCGTCCTTGGCGAGCAGCGCGTCGATGCGCGGCGTGACGCCGATGGTGGCGGCTTCGACTTCCTGGCGCAGCTCGACGAGGTCGATGCTGTCGAGCCAGGTCCGGTCGAACCGCTGCAGACGAAGCGGCGCCCGCGTACCGGTATCGACGCTCCTGCCGTCGGCTCCGCGATGATAGACCACGCGTTCACCATCGACGATATCGATGAGTTCGGCGCGGTTGCGAACGACGAGAATCAGTGCCTGCTCGTTGATGAACAGCAGGCGACGTTTTGAATCGCTCATGAATGGAACTCCTATCGGTTAGAGATTTCGACCGGAGAGGCTGTTTAAAGCCCCTCCAGCCGTTTTAAAAACCTATTCGCTATTCCGCTTCTTGCGAGCGGTCTTCTCCTGCGTCTCGCGCCGTTTCCAGCTGCGACCGAACGACTCGTTCGCGGTGCGGACCGGCGACGGCAGAATGGTGATCTTGCCGCCGCGGTGGGTCTCGTAGATGTGATCCGCGGCGCTGTTTCCAGCCTTGAGGACCTTGTCGTAGAGATTGCGCGCCGCCAGGAGATATTTGTCGACGGGAACGCCGACCGCGCGAGGCAGCACCTCGGGAATGCACGACTCGATGACGAGCCGGTCTTCTTCGAGAATGCGTTCGCCGAGGTTCTTCAGCTTGGTGTCCGCGACGTCGCTCTTGTCGAAGTTGCGGCAGCCGTACATGCGGATGAGCACCTCGTTTTCATCGAGGGGCGTGAACGTGAACAGCGTCACGTCCTTGTACTTGCCGATCGAAAAATCGTTGACCACGAGCGTCGGCACGTGGTACCGGCAGAAAACCTTCACGTCCGGATTTTCGCCGAGCTCGGGCACCGGCGGGAAGAACCAGTTGTCCGGGTTGAGCTTGACGTAGACCGTGCACGACACCTCGTGCTCGCCCTTCGTGACTTTGTAGTCGTCGCGGTAGGGATGCGCGCCGTTGCCGAAGGTGGCGGCGTGCAGGTAGGAGAAGTGGGTGAAGTCGACCAGGTTCTCCAGCATCGGACGAACCGAACCGCGCCAGACCAGATCGTGATACAGCCGGTGGAATTCGGGTTTGTCGAATTCGGGAACGTCGACAATCGGCGGTCGCTTGTCCTCCGGGGCATCGCCCAGGAAGATCCAGAGCAGACCGTACTTCTCGACGATCGGGTAGGAGTCGACCATCAAGGTCGGCGGAATCTTGCCCGATTCGAGGATCGAAGGCACCTCGTGACACTTGCCGTCCGAACCGAAACCGAAGTTGTGGTAGGGGCACACGAGATTGCCGTTCTTCACGCAGCCGAGCGACAACGCCGCACCCATGTGGGGGCAGACGTCGTTGACCGCCGTGTACTTACCCGCCGAGTCGATGAAGAGCGCCAGGTTTTGACCGAGCGCCTTCTTCTTCAACGGCTGGGTTTCCACAGTCAGCTCTTCGGCGCGAGCGATGCAGTACCAGGAATTTTTGAGCCATTCTTTCATGTGGTTGCTCCACGTTGGGCCGGTCAGCACCGCGGACGGTACCAACCGGCGAGAATAGTTTTCGTTGAAACGAAACCGCGTGCTACTCGAACAGCAGAATGGCAGCCATAAGCGCCACGCCGACGAGCGACACGAGGAAGTACTGGAAGCCGTTGCCCTCCTGCGATTCCTGAAGCACGTGCGGCACCAGAATGCAGGCAGCAATGTAGAGAAGTGCACCGGCGGCAACAGCCGTCGCGAAGAAGACGAACGAGCCGACCATCGAGCCGATGACGAACGCCGCGAGGATGCCGACCAGACTGAGCAGACCGCTCAGGAAGTTGGTGAGCAGCGCCTTGCGTTTCGAGAAGCCCGAGTGACGCATCACAGCGTAATCGCCCAGCTCGAGAGGAATCTCGTGCAGGAAGATAGTGATAGTCGCAGCGATACCGGCGGGCACGCTAATTAGAAACGCGGTACCGATGACGATACCATCGAGGATGTTCTCGATGCTGTCGCCGACAGCCACGAGATAGCCCTCAGTTCGCTCGCCTTGCGCATTCGTGCGTTTGCGCAACAAGATATCCACGGCGTAGAAACCGAGGAAGCCGAGGAGCATCAACGAGGCCGTGACCAGACCGATGTGCCCATGTCCGGCATGCTCATCGTGCGTGGAAGTCGGTGCCGGAACCTTCGCGTCATGATCATGGTCATGTTCTACCGCGTCGTGATCGTGGTCATGTTCGACCGCGTCGTGGTCATGCTCATGCTCGACCGCTTCGTGGTCATGCTCGTGCTCGCCCTTGACCGCATCGTGGTCGTGATGAGGAGCGGCAGTGGCGGTTTCATCGCCGTGCACATGAACATGGACCTGAACGCCACGTCCGGACATCCACTCCTGCTCGAGGGTAATCGAATGCGGCAGCAGATGCAGCACGGCGTTACCGAGCATCGCACCAGCAGCCAGCGCAAGCAAGATGTGAGACACCCGCTTGTGAAGGTCCTTGCCCTGGAAGAAAGTGAGCAAACCGACCAAAGAAACAGCGCTGACGAGGACACCCGCCAGCAGCGCATAAAGTAGGGTCATGATTTTTCCCCTGGTTAAAGTTCTAACCAGCCAACTCTCCGTATCCATGCCGATTCCCACTGTGAAGCAGAAACGACCGGAACCCATGAGGCATTACCAGGCGCCACATGTCGAACTTCTCCGCAGGTTGGAAAACCAGAAGAAGAACGCAAGAAGTTAGACTTAGTTGGATTGGGTGGAAAGAATTCCTATTGGAACTCAAGAACGTATTTGGTGCTTTGAACGTAATGCGCGCAAAGTAACATAAGCAAATAAGTTTGTTGTAAAGAGGCGCACGCCAATGGTTTTGCGAACAGCGACAGGTGGCGGACTGAAACTAATTATGCCCAAAATATGACGCCTTACATTAGCGAACGAAAATGAAAGTCGTTTTCATTTCCACTTCGCACCGCTCGCGCTAGCAGCCCTCGCCAATTTCTTAAACCCCTTTCACCATGTGCTTAACTTATAGATAGGGACCCTAATAAAAGAGCGCAATGCGATTTACCAAAGCTCGTGTTTGAATTCACACACAAAGATTTCTCAATCAGGCTGACGGCACTCGACGGCATGCCCCGAAAGGCTGTCTGCCGCTATGAAATCAGCAAAAACGGGCGGTCAACTACCGGATATTCGCTTCTCACTCCCTTCATGACTCTCCTCAACGGTCTGCGCGACGTATACGCGGATGCCCAACTACGGAAATCAAACTCCCTTAACTCATCACCGAGCACTGCGCACTTGTTCATCCCATATCTATCGAATCGCTTCGCAGCAGCTTTCGCACCAAACCTCTTTACTAACATTTGGCAGATAACAAGCTGTGCGCAAGTCAACATTCAATTCTCATCGACAACTACCGAAGCCGTTTCTATCAGAGGCACGATCGACTTTACTTACGAACTTCTAGAGTGGCAGTTTCATTTGAGCGCTTCTCCTCCTGCCTCCGGCGAGCCGAACTCTGACTGTCGCATACAGGAAGAAATAGAGGGCTCTCGCCTGCCGCAGATAATCGAAGAGTTGAATAACTTCATCGCTTCATTCGACACAGACGAATTACTTAGCAAATTAAAACAGCCTGGTGAACGCAATGTGACAAAACCTGGATACCAGCTTGCAAAGCCGAGTCGAAGCAGTATCGAAACAGCGCGAAAACTCGCACAGAAATTGAAGTTCAATAAGGCGACTATAGATGCAATCCTTCCGGAAGCTCGTGACGAATTTACTTATACAGTCCTCGAGCGCCGTCGCCGCTCACACGATCGAGAAACTCCACCGATCCCCTCTGATCCGGTTTTAGCCATGCGTTTGCCCGGTATCACATTTGGTATCAACGACACACGTGACCTCGAACAATTGAGGGGTCGCCTCCCGCAAGGCTATAACGCGTTCGCATATGAGTCCGTCCGCCCTCCGCGAGGAACGACGCCGTTTAAACTCACGTATAAAGCCATCCTCCTACACCACGTAAATGAAACAGACTTTGTTGCCATTATGGGTCCGGAGTCAGATTCACTGACGACTGAGGAAATAGTTCAGCAGATAATCGCTTGGCAAGACCGACATCCCGTTGCGGTTTACGAGGCGACGCGGAACAGTATTACCCTGAAATTTGAGTCGATATCAGACTCAAGCGCCAGACACCTACTAATTGACGAAATTTTCGAACTCTGCGCCGAAATCGAGTATATGTGCGCAGACTCGCAGCGAAGAACGGATGAAGCATTGCAAACTCACGGGTTCATCAATTTCTGGTGGGATTAACTCTTCTGCTAAAATCTGACTTTTCGCAGAGGGTGATTATGAGCGCAACGCTGTCAATCGATTACATTCAGGGCTGGCGGCGCTGGTCAGATCTGCACCATCCTGCAAATTTCGAGATTACGATCGTCGAACAGTTTCTCGACTTAAAACGCAACGAGAACACTGATATCAAGCCGCTCGCAGCGATGAACATACTAGAAATTGGCTGCGGCGACGGACGAGTGATGCGCGAATTTGCGCCGGTCGCAAAGTCCGTAGTCGGCATCGACACAAACTCTCAGGTGATCGAGTTTCTACAATCCGAAATCGAACAAGCCTTTATGGCAATTATCAGTTCCAATCTGGACGCGGCAAACATCAACGTCGCCGTCGAAAAAATGAGCGGCACCGACCTGCAGTTCGAAGATGAAAGCTTCGACCTCGTCCTCTTCCCCTGGTCACTTCATCAGATTGAAGATAAACAGACCGCGCTCAAAGAGGCGAAGCGCGTTCTTGCTCCGAACGGACACCTGGTCGTTTTCGGTCTCCTTCCTGGCGGAGAGTATGAAAACGCAGTCGCTGAACTCGGTTTAGATCCCGGACCGCAAGTCGATCCAGTTGAAGCATATGAAAAACCTTTGATAGAAGCATTCGGCAAGATCGACGATTCCTTGACTATCAGCTCGAAACCGGAAGACAAAGAATTCGGTTTTCTATTTCCCGATATCGAAACCGCGATATCAGACTGGAAGTGGGCGCTTCAAAACTGGCATGAACAGTCGGTTCAACAGGAGCAGTTGAAAACCATGTCAGCGCGAATGGAGAGAAACGTTCGCAAAGACGGCGTGTTCATGAACATCTCCGGTCGCGCGTATCTCTGCTCTAAGTAGCCAGTGTTTAAACCACATGAAACCGGAACGGAATCGAAATGACCATACAAAAAATTGACGTCCACACGCATATTTTGCCAAAGAAACTTCCTGCCTGGAAAGACAAGTTCGGCTACGGCGGCTTCATCACACTAGATCATCACGCGCCATGCAAAGCAAAAATGATGCGCGACGACGGAAAGTTCTTTCGCGAAATCGAACACAACTGCTGGGATTCCACACAGAGAGCCAGGGAATGCGACGAGCAAAACGTCGGCATTCAAGTTCTCTCCACCGTTCCTGTCATGTTCAGCTACTGGACGAAACCGCAAGATGGGCTTGATATCGCGAAGTTTCTGAACGACGACCTTGCGGAGAGCGTTGCTAAACACCCCGATCGTTTCATCGGTTTGGGAACATTGCCGCTGCAAGACCCTGATGCAGCGGTAAAAGAACTCGAGCGCTGCATGAAGGACTTAAACTTTCGCGGCATACAAATCGGCTCGCATGTCAATGATTGGAACTTGAATGAACCAGCTCTCTATGCGGTTTTCGAAGCGGCAGCGAAACTTGATGCAGCGATTTTTGTTCACCCCTGGGAAATGATGGGCGAGGACAAAATGCAAAAATACTGGCTCCCATGGCTGGTCGGAATGCCTGCAGAAACGACTCGCGCAATCGCATCGCTAATCTTTGGAGGAGTTTTGGAACGATTGCCGAATTTGCGATTCGCATTCGCGCACGGCGGAGGCTCTTTTCCAGCTACGATCGGAAGGCTTCAACACGGTTTTGAAGCACGCCCCGATTTGTGCGCAATAGACAATGAAAAGGGTCCGATGGAATACCTCGGCAAGTTTTACGTCGATTCACTCACACACGACGCCGACATGCTCAGGCATGTGATCAAACTTTTCGGCGACGACAAAATTATGCTTGGAACCGACTATCCGTTTCCTCTCGGGGAGTTGGAACCGGGCAAGCTGATCGAATCGCTGGATGACGTCTCAAACGAATCGAAGCAAAAGATGCTTCGCGAGAATGCACTCACCTGGCTCGGACTAGAACGCTGAACGGATTTTGATGCAGAACGAAGAGTTTGGTTCTCTTAGCGAAGCGATCACACGACAGCTCGCATAGTTACGGCAGACGCGCCACATAAGCCTAGACGCGTCGCCTGAACAGCAGCTTCGGTACGAGTCGTCACGTTCAGCTTCTCCAGAATGTGACGAACGTGCGTTTTTATTGTATCTCCACTAATTCCAAGTTCCGCCGCAATCTGTTTATTCCTCCAACCGAGAACCAGAAACGTCAGAACCTGCTGCTCTCTGGGCGAAAGAAGCTCGGGCGCATCAGCAATTTCTGTTTCCGACGTCTTCATTTGCAGCGGTGCTGCACCAAGTTTAGTACCAGAGTGCACTCAGATTCAACTCGATCAACCGGCGCGCTATCAATGGATCCATCCAGCTCGCACCAGCGTTAACCGCACGCAGTGCACAAGTCAGCATCTCAGCCGAACATCCCTTAAAAATATATGCGTGTGCGCCGGCACCCATGACTCGCAGCAACGATGAATCATCTGAGCTCGCGGAAAATACAACCAGCTTGCTCTCAGGCAAGCGGATTTTGATTAGCTCCGCTAGTTCCACTCCGGAATCACCGAGCAGTGGAAGATCGACGAGTATCAAATTAGGTTTGAGATCAAAAATCTCACCCAGAGCCGATTCCGGAGAATCTGCAAATCCGCAGATGTTCAGCTCCTCCTCCTGTGACAGGACGGTCACCAGACCAACCCTTGTGAGTTGGTGCGGATCCACAATAAAAATTTCTACCATTAACTCAACCCCGACTAATGACGCGTAAACTCGGGTTACCTTCTACAAACGTACCGCATCCGCACCAGCGCTCGCTTCCCCACATTGAGGCTCTTTGCGCGTCATTCTTTCGAGTTACGCCAAATGGGTCCCTATACCTCACCAAGTTGAGCGTCACTCTTTAGTGTCACTCCTCAACTTCGTGAGCAAGCACACCATGTTGATAAAGTAATCCATCTTTCAAAGCCTTGACCGCGGCTTGGGTTCTGTCGGAAACAGCCAATTTCGCAAGCACATAACGCATGTGATTTTTCACGGTGTCCACTGTGATGACAAGCTTTTCGGCAATCTGCTTATTGCTCAGCCCCTGCACCACTAGATTGAGAATCTCAAATTCTCGCTTGGTGAGAGTGGCTTTTGCAACCTTATCGGAAACCTTTGCCGCTTTGCCAGCGGGTTTTGCGCAAACAGTCAGCGCACGCTTAGCAATTAACGGATCCATCCAAACGATTCCCTCATGTACAGCGCGAATTGCAGCTGCAATTTGTTCCGCAGATGTTTCTTTGAGACAATATCCATCGGCGCCCGCCGAAAAGGCAGCCGTGACCTCATTCTCGTGGTCGCGGCTGGTCAACATCAACACACGAACGTCCTTGTGCTCTGACTTGATTCTGCGGGTGGTCTCGATTCCATCAATTCCTGGAAGTCCAATATCCATGAGAATAACGTCAGGGCTTAAGCTAGGGAATTGGCGAATCGCACTATATCCATCCTCCGCTTCGCCGACGATTATCACGTCAGGAAACTCGCTGATCGTGACTTTTAGTCCGAGTCTTGCGATGTCCTGGTCGTCGACGATAAGAACTTTGAGGGGACGAATGGTCTCATCGGACCTGAGTACACGAGTCTGGTATTCATTTTTATACTCGATTGATGGAGCGAAGTTGCGCACTTTCTCGAACTCGATCAGCAAGTTGTGCAGCAATTCTTCAGCTTTATTCCAATCAAGATTTCTAACACTGGTTTCGATTTCACCGCATAGTCTTTGCATTTGAACAGCGGAGACGCTACCGCAAACACCCTTTAGACCATGCGCCTGCGCAAGCACTTCGGTAGCATTGCGTTCCTCGAAAGATTGCCTCAGGGATCGCAATTGTGCAGGACAGTCCATTAAGAACACCTGGAACAACATTGATGCATGCGCCTTATGACGAGCTACCAGACTGCCTACGTCGACCGGTGATGGTGTATTCGGGACTGCCACGCGTCCAGCAACCGGCACCGCATGTGATGGCAGGGGACTAACCGGCAGGTGCTGATCGAGCACTTTGCGTAGTTGATCAGGATCAATCGGCTTACTGATGTAGTCATCCATTCCTGCATCCAAACACTTTTGCCGGTCTCCTTGCATCGCATGCGCTGTCATCGCAACAACCTTTAGGTGTTCGTCCGTGCCCTCCTCGCGCCTTCTCAGCTCCCTGGTGGCGCTCAGGCCATCCAGCTCTGGCATCTGACAATCCATCAGAACCAAATCAAATTTACCAGTAGCGATTGCTTCAAGTGCCTCAACACCATTGGCGACCACCTGCGATTGAAAGCCGAGTTCGTCCAGGTAAAGTTGTGCTACTTGTTGGTTCACAGCGTGATCATCGCACACGAGAATTCGAACATTTTCAACAACTCTGGTGCGAGAACGCCCATCGATTGACAATCGCGAGAGAATCGCACTGCCACCACATACGATACCCATCGTACTGTTTAGCAACTGCGACTGAGTAACTGGTTGAGTCAGGTATGCCTTAAAACCCAACTCCAGAGCCTGAGTTCCCAAACCAATCGTGTCCAGAGCAGTGAGCATAACCAGATTCGTAGAAGAAATGGCCGGGTCTTGGTGAATCTCGCGCGCGAGATCAAAACCGCTTCGATCAGGCAGATTCAGGCTCGTCATGACGATCTTTACAGGATCTCCATCGACGTATGCCTGACGCAAATATCTCAGCGCGTCGGAAGCGGTAACGGAGAAATCGGCACGCATTCCCCAAGCCGACGCATACGCACAGACCGTTTGATACGTGCTTGTATTCGGGTCCACCACCAGAATCCTCACGTTCTTCAACTCTTCTTTTGGATTGATTACAGATGTTTCCGATCGAATTTGAAAAGGCACGGTTATCCAGAACGTAGACCCTTTGCCCTTTTCGCTGGTCAAGCCGATTGTTCCGTTCATCAGATCAACCAGCCTTTTCGATATGCTTAAACCAAGCCCTGTTCCGCCAAACCTGCGGCTAATCGAACCGTCGGTCTGCACGAATGGTTGAAATAACTGTTCCTGTTCTTCTTTAGACAAGCCGATTCCAGAGTCCGTCACCGCCACCCGAATAACTGCAGTGCCGTTACTGGACGACTCCAGGGTGGCGCGAATTAGCACCTCTCCTTGATCGGAGAACTTGATTGCGTTGCTCGTCAAGTTCAAAATAATCTGACGCAGGCGCTCAGGATCCCCACCCAGACACTCGGGAATTGCCGGATCTACAAAAACATTGAGTGACAGCATTTTCGAGCGCGCTTGCATGACAAGCAACTCGATGGCGCTCTCAATCACACGAGCCGGCTCAAAGTCTACGTTTTCGATATGAAGCTTGCCCGCTTCCATCTTGCTGAAATCGAGAATGTCGTTGATCACGGTGAGCAGCGCATGCCCTGCATCTTTGATGGCGCTGGAGTATCCAAGCTGTTCTTGGCCGAGGTCGGTTTTCAGAAGAGCATTCGACATCCCGATAATCGCGTTCATAGGCGTCCGGATTTCGTGGCTCATGTTAGCTACGAATTCGGACTTCAGCCTGGAAGCCATTTGCGCTTGATCTCTTGCAGCAACAAGCTCCTGGTTGATCAAAACCAATTCAGCAGTTCTTTCAGCTACGCGCTTTTCAAGCTCTTCATTCGCCCTGAGAAGCAAATCCTCAGCCTTCTTCCGCTGAGTGATGTCGACAACTGAAGCGAGCACGAAAGTCTCGCCGTTTGTTTCCAGCGGGTTTAACCCGATCTCAACCGGAATTTGAGTGCCGTCCTTTTTCATGCCGAACAAGTCTCTGCCCATGCCCATGGCACGGACCGACGGCGACGCAAAAAACTGTTTCCGATATTCCGGATGCTTAGCTCTGGCTGACAGTGGAACCAGAATTTCGATCGACTGACCGAGGAGTTCGTCGCGACTGTAACCGAATAGCTGCTCGACCTGCGAGTTGACGAGAACGATGGCGCCGCTGTCGTCGACCATAATCATGCCGCTCGGCGCGGCCTCGATTACCAGGCGAAGACGTTCCTCGCCCAAATAAATTTGATCGGAGCTTTTGTCTGATTTTTCGGACATTTGACGCGTAAACAAACTGAACCAATAACTAAAGTATCAGGCTGGACACTAAAACACATCAAACTTAAGTGTGATATCCCCAAAGTAAGTGTGCCAAACCTGCCTACTATCTCATCTAATGATCCCAAGGACTGCCGCAGTCTATCCCTATTAGGTTTCCAGGATCAGCGCTAATTCAGCCCTCCACTTTGTCTATCGCAGAATGCCGGATTTCGCGAAAAGCGGCATTCCAGGAGCGACAAAGTGCTCGCGAACGCTCCAACGACATCAACAACAAGGGCTGCAATCAGTTCCCCTGTTATACTTCTACGATAGAGTATCGTGGACCGAGATAGCCAAAGGACCTGACTGTCGCTAGGTTTACACACCTCCTCCACAAACCGCGCTCGCGTCTTGGCTATCTCAGAGCGACGGATTTCGCGAAAAGCGGCATTCCAGGAGCGACAAATCGCTCGCGAACCATCCACCGACGTCGACCGCAAGGGCTGTATCAGTTCGCCTGTGTAGCCTTTCGGACTTTACAAGATACTTGGTTTTATAGTAGCAAGGTTTCCAGGAGCGACAAAGTGCACGCGAACCACCCCCGAGTCCGGCACCACGGGCTGGATCGCTTCCTCAGCGGACCATTCCGGACCCACAAAACCCTACTTCATATAGTAAGCGCATTTGGAGGACGAACGGGAAGAGGGAGGGGCACTTCCCGTTCTTTTGCTGGCGGTTTAGTCCTTCTTCTTTTTCTTCTTCTGGTTCTTGGCGAGCAGGCGCTCGATTGGCTCACCGCGCTCGGCGACATTGCGCACAAGTTCCGCAGCGTCCTCGGGAGTGACGCCGCCGTACTGAACGCCGCCGGGAGTGACGATCACGCTCGGTCCGGTGCTGCACAGCCCCATGCACTTCTCGCCTTCGAGCTTGATCTCGCCTTTGAGGTCCTGCGCTTTCAGCTCACGCTTAATCGCCTTATAGACCTCCTCGCCGCCACGCTTGCAACAGTGCTTGCCGCGTTCGCAGACATGAATCTTGGGTTTCTTTGCCATCGGGCTATCCCCTTCTGGTTCGTTGCTCAATTTAATCCTCTTCCAAAAAAACATATAGCTCAGGTCTGTCGACCTGACCGGAAAGGTGTGTGGCGCAATGATTTGCGCCAACAGTGGGATGAAACCGTCGTGAAGAGAGCGCGAGCAATGCCCGCGCTCCCTCCAGTGACGACTGTTACTTCGCGGGTTCAGACCCCTTGCCGGCCGCGTCGCTCGGAACGACCGGAGTGGACTCGGCGGCAGGTGCGGCGGCAGTGTTTTCAACCGGTGCGGAACCGGAAACAGCATCACCGGCCGCAGGCGCCGCGCCAGGAGCAGCGACAGGAGCAACGACGCCTTCCGAAGCCTTCGGATCGGAAGCGGGAACCGCTTTGATCTCGAGCTCCGTGAGCATGGTGTCAACACCGCCCGTGGTGGCGGGGGTGCCACCGGCAGCCTTCGCCTCCTTCTTGGCGCGCGCCTTGGAGCACGCACCACCGCAGCCGCCGGCTTTCTGCGCCAGCGCGCAGCCACCGGTGACGGGCAGCGAGCCGGGAGCCGGACCGCCGGGGTTGCCGTGCACCGACACTTCCTTCATCGCCCAGCGGCGAGCGAACATCGGATTGGCACCGCGCACAGGCGACGGGATCACCGAGACTTCCTTGCCGCGAGCGGTCGGGAAGACGTGGCGATCGATGTCGTGCCCATCACGCAGGAAACCATCGTACATGCGACGGCAGGCGACCAGATATTTGTCGACGCCGATCATCGCCTGACCGGGCAGCACCTCGGGCGTGCAGGACTCCAGCACCACGCGGTCCTCTTCGAGGATGGTGTTGCCGAGGTTACGCAGCCGGTCGTCGGCCGTTTCGGTCTTCTCGAAGTTGCGCACGCCCATCATGCCAAAGACGACGGTGTTGTCGTCGATCGGCGTGAAGTGGAACAGCGTCACGTCCTTGTAGGGACCGACCGAGAACGAGTTGACCACGACGGTCGGCATGTGGAACCGCAGATACGAGTCGATGTCCGGGTTCGGGCCGAGCTCGGGCGTCGGCGGGAAGACCGGAATGCTCTCGTTGAACTTCACCTTGACGCGGCACGAGACCTCGTACTTGCTGCGCTCGACCGCGTAATTGTCACGGAACGGATGATCGGCGTTGCCGAACGTGTTGCCATGCAAGTACGAGAAGTGCGTGAAGTCGATCAGGTTCTCGAGCAGCGGTCGCAGTGAGCATTCCCACTCGTACTTCGTGTAGAGCGGGTGGAAGTTCGGGTCGTTGAACTCCGGGATGTCGACGATCGGCGGACGCTTGTCCTCCGGTTCGTCACCCAGGTAGACCCAGAGCAGACCGTACTTGACCACTACCGGATAGGAGTCCACCAGCAGCGCCGGCGAAATCTTGCTCTGGTCGGTGAACGCCGGGACGACAGCGCACTCGCCGTCGCCACCATAGGCGAAGTGGTGATACGGGCAGACGAGATTGCCGTCGACGACCTTGCCCAGCGACAGCTTGGCGCCCATGTGTGCGCACATATCGTGAAGGGCGCGAACATTGCCATCCTTGTCCAGGAACAGCGCGATGTCCATGCCCAGAAGCTTCTTCCGGACGGGTTGCGTTTCCACGGTGACTTCCGAGGGCTCGCCGACCACGTACCAGAAACCTTTCAGCCATTCTCTCTTCATTTGAATGTCTCCTTGTCCATCAGGACTTGATACTGTCTGCCGCGCCATCATTGGCGGTGGCAGTCGCAGGCTCGGAAGCGTGCGCTTCCTGCTGCTGAGAAGATGTAGGAATGTTGGCTGCTAGAGCCGTTTCGACAGCGGGCGCTTCGCCCGTTGTCACAATAAGCGAGTCCGGCGCATCCGCTTGTGACGCGCAAGACGTTTCGTTCTCACCGGCATCCGTGCCGGTGGTGGCGGCAGCTGGGGAAGACCCGGCAGCCGTGGGGGAAAGCACCGGAGATTGACGAGCCGCAACAGCAGCTTCGTAGCTGAACTCCGGGTCCAGGTCCGCATCGAGTGCGATACCATGGAAGTCGTTGAACCAGTCACGACAGACCTTACCGTGCGCATCGCGCAGACGGTTGAGGTAAGCCGGCCAGTCACGCTTGCGCGAGCATAGTGCCTCGAGCACGGCTTGGAATGGCGCTTGCTGTTCCTTCCGGAACTCTTCCAGCGCCCCCTCCCTCCCCTGCTCAAACCGCTTCAAATGCCGCGAGAGTGGAACCGAGCCGAGATAGCGCCCTTCGGCAACCGACTCCCTGATGAATTCCTCGTCCTCCTCGCCTTCGACCTTGTTGCCAACGACGTAGGTTTTTTCCGCAAGCTCCGGCGAGACGCCGATAAAATCACGGTAAACGCTGACAGACTTGGCCGTCGGCTCGACGACAAACACATTCATGTCGTAAGCGAACCACAGCGAAGTCGCCAGATTGTCGGTACCGGCTGTGGTATCAGCGACCACGAAGTCGGTTTCGCCGTCCAGCATGTGATGCAGGATAGCGGCGAGACCGAACAGCTTGGTGTGGTAGCACGAACCACCCATGTCGGCTTGTTTGTACTGACCGACGGTCAACAGCGCGAGCGAACCGTCGACCAGCGCGTAGCGCCGGAGCAACTCGTCCGCGGGACTGACGGCGATGAAGTTCGAATCGAGCGCGGGCGGAGTCGTAGCCAACATCGGGCGTTCCCCGAGGTCGGCGCGCTTGCCGCGCAGATATTCGATCACCTCATCGAAGTGACCTTCGAGATGCACCGGGTCTCCCGACAAGCCCAACGCGGTTTTGAAATGCGCGTTGACGTCGGCATCGAGTGCAAGAACAAACGGGAATCGATCGGCGAGGTACCGGGCAAAGCCAGCGGCAGTCGTCGTTTTACCCGAACCACCTTTGCCAAGGAATGCGATTCTCATTGGCAGTCCTCCATTATGTTCTAGTGTTCATTCCGGAACGCGAGCCCGGAAAGGGAATGACTGTTGGAGCATCGAGCTCCAATTCACGAGAGGATGAAACTCCTTGTCGCGACGCACTCGGAACCAGTCCAAGAGCGCGCTGCAGTTGTTTTACTTGTCGGGGTGACATGGTCACCGAGGACTGCGTGAACCAACCGATTCCCGAAGCCCAACTCTGTTGTTTCAAACAGACGCGACTGCCGGACGCATCATTGAGCAAAACCAGCTCGATGCGTTCGGTCTGCGAGTCGTCTGACAGCTCTGCCAGTACGACCTCCTTCTGACCGTTCAAAGCAATTCTCCGAATGGAAAAGAAGCGGAACGATTCTCAAAACCCGGCATCAGCTAAGCGCTAACGCGTTGTCTTCTTAACTAGTTATTTGTCTGAAAAAGAAGTTCTGTGTGGTTTAGCCAGGTTTGGGAAGAGAAACATTAGACTCAAAGACAATAATCATTCGCAATAGGTTTATTCAAAGATATGACTATTAATGTGAACCAGGGCGCCCAGATCGCTTGTCTACCCCAAAACGGCATGCATGTCAGACTTTCGCCCATTTTTGGGGCAGCCAAACTCGTTCCGCTATCGCAAGTTTTTGCAAATCATTCTCAACAAAACAGCTTCGCCAGGCTCGCGGGTTTGAAAAAGGTTTTCATTCCATCGCCCCAGCGTTGAACCGATTCACTAACGGAACAGCCATCGCGCAAACTAGCGAAACGCTGGCGGACAGACACATCAGCGGCGCAATGCTGTTCGCGAACACATGAGTGTAGAGAAATCCGCCCGTAAGTTGACCAAGCTGTCCGAATCCATTGTAGGTGGCGATCAGGATAGAAAATGCAGTCGCCTCAATCTTGGACGGGCAAACCGTCGAAGCTGCTCCGTACAGCGCCAATATCGAAACAGTCGATGCGATTCCCCAGCAGAAGTGAATAACCGACGCTCCAACCACGTTACCGTTCAACAACAGGTAGCCGAGACTGGCGGCAGAACTCACAAGAGCAGTTGTGACCAACTGCCTCTTAATGCTGAAATGACGCTCAAACAACATCTTGAATAGCAGACCTCCGCAGAGCATGCCGAACGACGTGCATGCATTCAGTTGGCCGACAGTCAACTGATCGAACTTCAAAACGTTTGATTCGTAGAAATATAGCGGCACTCCGCATATTGGACTGAGGTTGAAAATACAGATATAGGCAAGGACAGCGAGGAAACGGGGGGACTTCAGACACGCCAAGAACGCGTCTTTGATCGAAGCAAATTGAAAACCGACGTGATCGGCTCGCCTTTCCCGCACCACATATAACACCACATACAAAAACAGCAACGGCATTAATCCGGCTAACACGGCGGCATAATTGATAGCGTCGTGGTCACCGAACTTACTGCAGAGATAACCACCCAGAGCCACGCACGCGATGTTCGCACTGTAATACGACAGGGATTGTGTACTCCACAGATTCCTGAGAGTTCCGTCGCGCAGACAGGCTTCTACCGTGAGAGCGTTTAGCACGACGTTTGCAAACGCCATGCCGATACTACCCAGCACCAGAGCCACCATCATCGCTTTAAGATGATCGAGGAGCGGAACGCAGAGCATAGAGAGCCCTGCCAGAGCACTGGCCAAGAGCAAATAGGAACGCCTGCGATAACCTGCAATTGGAAAAAAGTCCGTGAGAACTGCATATATCGGTTTGATAATCCATGGCACCATGAGCAGTGACATACATCCGGCTACACTGGCGGCTGTAAGCCCCTCATGCTGCATTAGATAGTACTGAAGCGGCTGACTCAAAATGCCAAAATGCTGAGAAGCACCCTGAACCACATATGCGGCGACGAAGAAGGCAATCGGCGTAAGCATCGCCTTCCGATCCTCGGATACGACCACCCCATCGGCGGCCAGCTTTGTCATGCCTGCAGCGGTCGAATCGTCCTGCGAAGACGAGTAATCGGCGTTGTTCTCAACAGAATTCATAAACCCGGGTATCCACTCTGGTTCTTCACCAGATACGCTAACAAACCATTCAAATTTAAACGGTTCCAGTCGCAATGACATGACACGCTAATAACGTCATTACAAAGCGAAAAGCGACCTGCTTCGATCGCGGGTCGCTTTTCGTTTCGTACTTCAAAACTCAGGTCAAAAGACCTTCACTGAGACTACTTGCTCAGATTTACTTTACCGTGGTCATCGCAGTGACCATCATGGTGATGATGAAGGTGACCATCAACGAGATAGCAGGTGTGATCGCCGTGCGGAACGGCTTCGTGTCCGCAGTCCTTACCGTGAACGTGTCCGGCTTCATGACCTTTGCAGGAGTGGTCGCCGCAGCCGAGCTGATGCTCGTCTACATGATCGCCGTGCTGATGATGGAGGTGACCATCGTGGAGATAGTCAGTGTGATCTCCGTGCTGAACAGCAGTATGCCCGCAGGTTGCCGAATGCTTATGCTCGTGATCGCCATGTGTCTTGCAGTTGCTCATTTCTTACTCCGTTTGCGAATTCTGAGATACTAATTTGATAATCAAAACCGTTTTCGATTTCAGGCTCGCCGCCTGGGTCGCGCCGAACGCGCAACAACTCCCTTTATAATGCACCAATTCGCAACGCGTCAATCGCGCGCCACCACCCACGAGACTAAGGGAAAATGAAGATCATCCAAAGACCGGCTCGATATGCCCACTTCAGACGAACATAAAATTGCTGGTAAATTTATATTGGACATCGAAAACCGTTTTCATTCCCTCAAAACCGGCTACCGATGCTACAAACGGTGCCGTTTTACAGAACGATAATCGTTGTCGTTTTCATCAAACTCACCGACTTAGATCCGGTTGCTTTTCAGGATCTGAAATAGAGTCAAACAACCCGTCGCGCAAAGAAACTGACATCGACGCAAGACCATGTGACCAAACGACCGCCGTACTCAAGATCTTCTTTGTAGGGAACGAGTGAAAGCCTGTCCACAAGCCAGCCCTCGTAATACCTTTGAAGCATTTCGGTAACTTGCTCTTTCGACATCGGGGTTTCCACCCTCGTGTCAATCACCTCACCGGTATCACATGCGGTGACATGACGGTCGGTTGAAATCGTCAACCGATTAGCACCACCGACTTTAGTACCACGCACAATCTGCTCCAGGAGCCGGTTTACACCCTGCAAGGAACTGCTGTGTTCGAGAACAGAAACAGATAATATCGCATCATAACTATCTGGCTCTATCTCAATCGCATCCATGTCGATGCATCGACCGAAGATACTCCCCTGCACGTCAAACTGTTCCGCATAGCCGTGAAGAAGCTCAATAGCTGATTCTAGAACGTCATAACAATCTACATGAACGCCATTCAGCTTCAATTCTCTTGCTATCGGTATCGCGTTTCGCCCGACACCACATCCGATATCAAGCACTTTCAAGTTCGAGCGTCCGGAAAGAAACGAGACTAAGCGATTAACCTCTTCATCCGGCTTTTGAAGCCATCCTTCCTCGAACAGCTTATGAGAAGAATAGTAGCTCTCGTGATACCGAATGGTTTCTTCTCGAGCCACTTGATTGAGTTCCATGATTCTCCGTCCTTGTGAAGCGATCCTGTTTCACCACTTCGAACCAGGGCATGGGAACCGCATCGGTGAAGTGATAAGAAGCGCGAGCAGGCAAGACGAGATCGCTGGAAAGCGCAAGTTCCGAATACAACGATGGCGGAACCCGCATCAAAACACCACTCTGGTCGTATGATCCTTTTTCAACCGTTCCCATCGCATATTCCGGCAACATGACGACCGGCAGCTTCCGAATCGCACGAGTGCGTCTCATCATCGGCTTCAACGTGTACGAAAGCTGATGACGAATATTGCTATCGGCAAGAAACGCTGCGAGCTGTTTCAAACTCTCATAGAGCGAAACTTGACCCAATGCTTCACGGTGACCGGAAACATAATCCCTGACCGCAAGCTGGAATTCGTGGTTATCGAGTGACCATTCCGTATGAATTGCGTGCTTCAAAATGTTCCAGATCCAACTGGACGTCACTCGGTGATTTCCATCCGCAACACTATCAAATTCATTGACGACGACCGGCGCGAAGCCACGCGCAGGAAGGTTCAACAACTCTTGAATCAATCGCTCGGGAACGCACAGTTCGGTTGCGCGAATTTGACTGAGCGGCATAAAACCGACATCAAGCCAGGTGTTCGAATACCAACCGGAAGCCACAGGCATGATGCGCGAAACGTAGGTTTCATATCCGGCAAACGATTCCAGCTCAAACAAAAATGGCAACAAATTCCGCTCATTCAATCTCGGTCTGGCCTGTTCGATAAGCCGGCTGACTACAGCGATTGCAAACTTGGAATAAACAGGCGCAGGAGTATCGGTCCAGACTGAGTGAATAAGTTTCAAACACGCAGGCGCAGAATCTTTGGCGTTAATTGCGTTGAAAGCGAGAGAATAGAGCTGTTTCAAATATTCCTGCTTCGCAGCAGTAAGCTCGTTATCGGTTCTACAATCGACCGCACCGTGCTCGTAGTCCGCCGTGATGAACTGTAGCTTCGGTTTCTCAATGTTCGCCCAGGGCCAGTAAGGCGTCTCATCGACGGCGGTTTTCATCAAACCGATGCTTCCAAGACCATCCGAAGGCGAGCCTTTCGAGTAGTCAAACAATTGCAGGAACTGTTCGAACGCGAGCGAACCGCGATAACGAAATTTTTCATCAGTAGCGCGCGAAAGGACGGTATTTCCCGGGAAAAGCGACAGGATGCGAGGCAAACCACCATCACACTCGAGAGCCGCCGAGACGCGGCGCGAGTAGAAGTGGTCCCAAATGCGGACCAGATAGCGCGGCACATCAGACGCGCCAACCGACGCATCAAGCCAGTTGTAACCGTCGAGGCTACTCAGGTCGTCGTGAGTTTCACCGACTAACGGCAATGATTTTTGCTTGCTGTAAGCTGACAAATCCGGATCGCGAAACACATTGGTCGTACCGCGACCAACAGCCTGGAAGCCGTATGTTCCGAGAAGTGATGCCGTTGTTGTGACCATTTATTAGACCCACCGAGAAGTGAACCAGGTGAAATTCCCAGACCGAGAAAAACATCAATTTCATTTTGGGTGAAACCTTGGAAATTGTACAGAGAACTAGTTTTTAGGTTTGTTATAATGCTCGTTTGTGATACCAAATGTAAAACTACTCGGTCGAGATTTTTCATGGAAACCGCACGAAAAACCCGAGCACAAAGAGCTGTCTTGACGGCACTGAAAGAGCTCCAAAACGCCACCCCTATGGAGCTTTTCGACCGCATCAATGCTCTGGGAAACTCCAGGCACATTGGTCTCACGAGCGTTTATCGCGCACTCAATTCGCTAGTCGAAAGCGGCGAATTAAGGCGAGAAAGACTTAATGATACAACCGCGAGATATGGCTTCAACGACAGCGCAAAGACGCACAGCCACCACCTTGTATGCGTCAAGTGCAATGAAACCAAACCGCTCGATCAGTGTCCTTTTGACGAAAAAGCGATCACGCTGCAAGAAAAGTTCACACCGCTGTATCACAATTTCCAAATCTTCGGAATCTGCTTCAAATGCGACGAAAGTCCAGTCGTCGCGCCTGCCAACTAGTTGAAACGATTGCTGAGACGAACGGCTGAAGAAAAACGACCTCCCGCCTGAGCGGAAGGCCGTTGAATTGAACGTACGTTGAAAGCCTTTGGCGCCAGCGCTTACGCGCCGACTAGCAAGAGCTGTTTAGCTCTGAGCGAATTAGAGATATGATCTTCCCGGTCAAATTTGCCGGATACCCATAGACCTTTATCACGCTGTTCGTCTCGCCCGGAAGCGGATTCTTCGCGGCCGCTTCAGGACAGACCCACTGCAAAACCAGAAGATCGTGAAACCGATGACTTGCGCCATTAGCTTGGTTCTCATACTGATACAGCGGCAGAATACTATGGAAAACAAAGCCTTCCTTGCGCAAGAAGTTCGCGATTTCAATCGCCGATGAATGATTGGCTTTGATCGTTGCACGGATAAAGCGCTTGCCGGGCGCGTTTTTCACTTCGTTGATTTTCTCTTTCACGGTTTTCGCATTCGCGTGAATATCGAACCCGGAGCCGAAGTCGATGTAAGTGTGGGCGTAATCAGGTTTGAAGTCCACCTCGAAGTGATCGCTGCGGTCCGCGTTTTCACTCTTCTCGTTCACCCGATAATCCAGATGCTCGGCGTACTGGGCAAGAATGTCTCTGCCCAACGACTCATACTCATCCGGTACATAAACAAATCGCGGCTTGACCAGCGCGGTCGCCAATTGTTGTTCCGACTCGCTCGCCTTACCGACAACCTGGCGCGACTCCCGAATCAAGGTTTCCGTCAACTCAGAATCCGACAGTTTATCCAGGTTGCCGATTCGCCCTCTGAGATTCGGCAACTCCTTCGCGAAACGACCATGCAATTGACCGGCCCAAACAACCGACTCCGGTCGATCTACAAAAAACACATTCGGATAATGACTGTAACCGAATCCGAGGAAACGGTTGTATCCATGCTTGATGTGCGCTGTTTGAGACGCAAGGTTGTGCGTCACCATCTCTGTAATGTTCGAGAAGAAAAAGCAATCGTTAATAACTCGCTTGGCGCCTTCAACGAGAATGCTTCCAATTCCCAAACCGCGATACGCGCGATCGACCGCCATGCAATTAAACTCGCAAGCTAGCTCGTGCAGCGAATCCGCGATTATGCCTCCAACAATTTCGCCATCAAGCTCAGCGATAAACAAACGGCGATAAGGACTCTCGACTGTTTCCAAAACGCCTGCAGCACTATAAAGTGACGGATCAGGATATGGCTCGTGACCTTCGGCAGCAACTCCATTTTTCCCTAGCGCCGCCTCGAACATCGCGGCGACCTTGCGCGCCTTCGCTTCATCAACCAACTCACCTGTCAATTCATAAACCTTACAACGCTGTGCAGCATCGGCTTTTGTAAGTTTGGAAATAGTCTTAGTCGCGGTCATGCTCTCACTCCAATCTTTTCTTTAACAACTTTGGCGCAGTTATATCCGGCAATGCCTGTGACGTTGCCACCGCCAAAAGTGCCAGCGCCACACAAAAACAGATTTTCCACAGGGCTTCCATATGGCTCACAGCCAGCCAAATTCCGTTTTTCAAAAACATATTCGCCGGTCAACGGCAAATGCCAACACATCGCAGTCGACGCACCATATCGCGTTTTCAAATCTTCAGGTGTCACTATGAAAGTGTCCGCTATCATCTCTTCGATGTTAGGCGCAAACGGTTTCAACGCCGCGATAACCGCAGCACGAATGAGCTCCTTCGATGATTCGTTCCACGGCTCGCCGTTGTTCGTCACCGGCATCGTATGGATGTCGATGTTCATGTGATGCTGTCCAGCAGGGGCGACCGTATCATCTGTGACGGTTGGGAACGCCATCGTCATCATGAGATTCTCGGGCATCTGACCATTCGAGACCCGCTTGAAGTCTGATATCACACCATCCACCGGAGGGGCGACGACAATGATGCCCGCGTAATTATGATTCAATGAATCCAGTGTCGGGAAAGTCGGCAAGCCCTTCAGGAGAAAATGAACTTTGCACGCCGACACCTGAGTCATCGGGGAATTGATTTGCCGGTTCAGCTCGTCGGATAACTGTACACCAGGAATCAGGTTCTTCAACGTTGAATAAGGGTCGACGTTGGAAACCACAATATCAAACTCCTCGACCGATCCGTCTTCGAGCAAAACGCCCCTGGCGCGCCCATCGACAACGTTGATCGAGGAAACTTTTACGCCGGTTTTGATCTTGACGCCGCTCGCCTGAGCACTGCTGGCAATCGATTCGCTGACCTTGCCCATACCGCCGCGAACCTGTCCCCAGGCGCCTTCGATGCCACACGTCTCCGCGGTGCCGTGATGCATGCAACCAAAAACGCTGCCCTTGTTGGACGCAAAACCTGGTGTGCAGGTTGCGGCAGCTGCCTTGAGATAAGGATTTTTGCAGTAGTGATCGAAGACGTCGAACAAACTGCCGTCGAAGAGATTGTCGGCGAGTACATTGAGGTCGTTTTCACGCAATAGATCAACTAGTTGCTGACGGGTGGTTTTCGGCTGATAGTAGTAAGGACCGATCAGAGCCGCGCCTTTTCCCATGTCGGTCCAAAACTGTATCCACCCCTTGCGGTCATCTTCGCTAAGCTCACCGGCAGCGATCTTTGATTCGGATCCATCGCGGGGAGTAAACACATAACCATTGTTTGGAAGCAAAACAATTTCAGCCGGATCGGTCAGGTACGGTTTCAGACCGTGTGCGTCGAGCTTGAGGTCCTCGATAATTTGCCGACGAAACATCCCGTAGTAACTAGCAACAGTTGAAATCTGATGCCCGGGAAAAATTTCCTCGGTTATGCACAGCCCGCCGACGCGCTCACGCGCTTCGAATACCGTGACATCGAATCCGTCCCTGGCAAGATATCCGGATAACACCAGACCATTATGACCACCACCGACGATACCGACTTTCATTTTTTACTTCCTAACGGACCTTTCAGTCCCCACTAACAGACACTGTCTTCGAGCACTTCGATAAATGCGTCAATTTCCTCTTTGGTGTTATACACCTGCAAGGAAACTCTTACATACTGGTCTTCTTCGCTTGCCTTGCTGACACAATGGTCGCCCGTGCGGACGAGAATGTTCTCGCTGTCGAGCATGAATCCCAGATCGGAAACCGACACTTCTTGGATGCGAAAAGCAAGAATGCCGTATCCGCCAGGACAGCCGCAGCGTCCAGGACCGGGACCAAAATCCACACCCGGGATCTCCTTGACCTTTTCGTAGAGATAACGCGTCAAATTCGACAGGCGCGCCGCAATGTTTTCAACTCCAATGTTAGAAACAAACTCAACGGCCGGAACGAGAGATAGTATCGATGGGATATTCGGGGTGCCGGACTCGAGGAGATCTTGAAGCGTCGGCGCACTGAATTCGGTTTCACTCTCAGCGGAGAGAGTCGCACCCATCCCACCTACGCGAACGGGGGTGAGCTCCGGCTGGCGTTTTTCGCTTACCCAGAGAACGCCCACACCGTTTCCAGCAAACATTTTGTGACCGGAGAAGGAAACAAAATCGACGTCCAGTTCCTTCACATCGACTGGAATATGACCCGCACTCTGGCTTGCATCGAGCGAGATGAGCACATCAGGTCCAACGATTTCGCGAATGTCGGATACTTCCATGTCCATGCCGTAAACATGGTGAATATGAGACATGGCTATCAGCCTGGTTTTCGAACTCACGCCTTCACGGATGGTTCGCAAATCATAATCGCCGACGTCGTGAATCTCGAATGGAACGATTTTGATATTCTTGCCAAACCCAGCCAGTATGCGCTTTACGTTAAACCAGGGCAGAACCGCAGACTTGTGGTCCTGCATGCAAAGCATGATTTCATCGCCGTCGTTTAAATTCGCAAGTCCCCACGACAGAGCGACGGTGTTCAAACTGTCGGTCGCACCGCTTGTGAAAACGACGTCCTCGGGACGCGCGTTGATCAATTGCGCGACTGTGGCGCGGCTGTTTTGAATAGCTTGTAGAGTTTGAGACGAAAGCCTGTAGGACGCGCGACCGGCATTGCTGCAGGATTTCGAATAGTACTCGGTCATGACTCGAATAACTTCGGACGGCTTCTGCGTCGTTGAGGCGTTATCGAAAAAACAAACTCCCGGGCGTTCCTTCAGGATCGGGAACTGAGCACGGACAGCGGAGACATCGACGGTATCCTCGGCGATTGGTTTGATTTCGCAGGCGGTGCCTGCTGTCGCTAGAGTTGATGCCATACGATAAGTCTCCTACACTCCGGGTTCACTCAGTTGAGAAACTCAGTTTCCTGAAAAACGTTGCGAGCAGCGCGTCGCCGCCCGCAACGTCCTTTAGAACTTAGCTGACAGCGCCAGCCAGTTCGCGGTTTTTCTTTTTGACCGATTTCTCGGTCGGCATCGAAGCATCGCGCCAGCCAACGAAGCCACCACTCAAGCTCGCGCATTCGACGCCTTTGTCGGCATAGAAAGCGGCAAAACGCTTGGACTGATCACCTTGCGGGCAGACGAACAGAACCTTCTGTCCATTGGAGAAAGGAACGCCGGCGTCTGTGATTTCATCGAGCGCATCCGTGGGGATGTTGATGGAACCGGGGATTCTTGAAGCTTTGAACGCGAGCGCTCCACGCATATCTACAATTATGAGCGGCTCTTTCGAGTCGATCCACTTTTGCGCTTCTTGCGGAGTTACTTGCGGAGCAGCTTCTTGCTTTTCCGCCGAGACCTTTCTGATCGAATCTTCTTTCTCAGCCAGAGCAAACAAGGACGGACGTGCTTTCTGCAAGTACGAGAGGTACCATTCGACACGGTCGCATACGATGAACGCAGCTTTCTTGCGCTCGGTCAATGTTCCATCGATCTTCTTGAGATATTTGAGCGCTGCCGCCAAGCTGCCACCACCTGTGGGACCAGCAAGGATGCCGCATTTGCGAATCATCGTGAGCATGGCGTCCAGTGATTCGTCAGTGTCAACTACTACGATCTCGTCGTAGAAATCTTTGCGGAACAAACCGACTTCATACATCTCATCCTGGTTACGAATACCGGGAAGGAGGTGTCCTTTTGCTGCGATAACACCGACGTTCTTCATGTTCGGATTCTTCTCTTTCAAGAAGGTACCGGCACCGCGGGTAGAACCAGTGGTTCCCAGACCGCCGATGAAGTAGTCGATGGAACCTACATCGTTATAGATTTCCGTCCCAGTCGTACCGTAGTGAGCGGTGATGTTCTTCTCATTCGTGTATTGCGAGGTGTGGAAATATTTGCCCGGCTCTTTCGCCATTTGTTGTTCGATGAACGTAATGGGATCGTTGGGGTCAGTCGGGTCCGGACATTCGCTCAAACCCGGCAGTTCATCGAGTTGCGCGCCGAGCAATTGCAGAATCTGTTTTACTTCTCTGACCTTGATTCTGTTCGTAACGATCTTGAATTCGACGTTATTGATTGAGCAAATCAATTGCATAGCCTTCGCCATGTTGCCGCTCGAGGATTCAATTACAGTCTTGCCTTCGCGCGCGATTTGTTCAATATCGTCTTTCAAAACATTCCAGCCGCTCTTGTCTTTGACAGAGCCGAATGGGTTCAGCAACTCGAGTTTGGCATACAAATCGATGTTCTTCAGTCCGTGGATTTCAGGGCTGATTTCGAAAAGCGGTGTTTCGCCAATTAGCTCGGTAACATGTTTGACTAACATTTTGGTATCTCCGGGGTCGTTCTTGGTGTGGGGTTTACAGTGAGTGGGAAAACTTTTTCGGGGGCTAGATGATCGAATATTGCTCGTCGAGCATCCATTCGAACTTACCGTCTCGCTGACGTACCGCGACTTTACGCGCGATTGGTTCCATCATTGAATTGGTGGCACTGAAGTCCATGAAGTAACCGGATGTGTTCGGGAACACGACCAGGTCGCCCGGTTCAGGCAATTGGGACAAGAATGTTTTATGGCGATAAACCAAATCGCTCTCCAGGCAAAGGTTGCCCGCGAAGAAAACGCCGTGTTTACCGGGCTTCTCGCAAGGCGTTTGATTGAGAACGATTGGATCGACGAAGATTTCCTGATCGAGGAAGGTTACGTCCTGACGCTTCATGTTCAAGTTGACGAGCTGATCGCCTGTGCTTGACGGTCTCAGATTGTTGACCGAAGCGACGGTGATTCCGGTTTGAGTGACGAGCGAACGGCCCGGCTCAATCCAGAGTTCGATCATGTTGTCGCGGAGAAGCGCTCCAGCTGTTTTATCCGAGAGGTTGGGGAATTGGTGCGAGAGAATTTCGTCGAGGAAATCCGGTCCGGATTTATCGTCGTAATAGTTGTAGCTGTTGAAGTTGCCGCGCAATTTGCCCTTTTCGGCGTACATGCCGAAGGCGTTACCTTGCCAGGTCATCGAAGGACCGGTGCCGAGGACGGCTTCTTTCAAAGCGCTCGTATACTCATTCCACTCTTGTTCGCTTTCGAGATAGTTGACTTTGAAGCCGCCGCCGATGCAGAGCACGCGTGGCTCGAATCCGCGTCCGAGAGCATCCTCGTAGAGCTCGATGCAGTTTTCAATCGCAACCGCACGTTCCGTAATGCTGACTGTATCGAGGTGGAAGGAGAAGCCCATGAAGTCGAGCGCGTCTTCGTTCTCTTCGATAATATCGAATGCTTCTTCCAGCTCGTTGATGGTGATGCCGAACCGGCTGCCTTTGTTTAAGAACCGAGAGTGATCGGCATGGAAACCGGAAAGGCGAATGAGAACTTTCGTCGGTTTTTGCAGTTTAAGAAACTGTCTGAGTTCGAGAACCTGATTCAGCTCCCAGATGCTGTCAATGCTGATCGTGATTCCTTGCTGAAGCGCCAGTGCGAGAAATTCGCGATTCTTTGGACCGGTTGCTTCGATGCGATCGCCGGTGAAACCGGAGGATAAGCCGTGGCGCAGTTCGTTGAGCGAGGAAACGTCGAGGCAGGCGTTCTCATGCGCGAGCTGGCGAACCAGGCTGTCGGACGAATTGGTTTTATGAGCGAAGAAAACCTTGCCGCGCAAACCGTGCTTTTTGAAGAGGGCATTAAACGATTCGACGTTGTCGTGAACCAGCTCGGGGAACATGACGTTAAGCGGACTTCCAAGAGCCTTCACAAGCTCCTGGAGCTTCGTTTGATCGGCGAGGAAGTCTTTGATGACCGGATGAACTTTCGGGGTCAATGTGAGGGCTGCATAGCTGGCGATCGGTGGCGCGCTCGCCGCGGTGGCTTCCTGGTTTGCGTTCTCGGTTTCTGTTTTCAACGTCGCTACCATGTTCGGTTCGTCCCTTTTGCGTGACTTGGAGGCTTGATGCGTAGTCGGCTTTCGACAGACTGTCTCGCCTCTGGAGGTATCGGATGTATATCCAACCGGAAAGGTAACACGGAAATGATTACTATTCGCAAGAAGGAAACAGTCTATTTCATAAACATTGTCACATCATTACCAGAAGCTCTCGAAGCCCACACACACAGGCTTCTTTGGGGATATCAAGCGGAGGTTAATTGTTTCACAACCTTGTTACAGCTGTCCTGTTCGAGGTGCGAATAATCTCCCCGCTCGAGTTTCCCGGTGACCCAGTCAATGGCGATGTGCAGACCGGTGAGGATCGCCTTGATCCGCTCAACCGTGTGTTCGTTGTGGCAGCGCTCCGCCTGCATTCGAGCCACCAGGAGCTTGATTATCAGGTTATTGACGGCGCGAATGCGGCAGTCATAGACGCCGAAACCCAGGGAGATGATCACGTGCCTGGCGTCCTGCGCCGAGTTGTTGATTGTTTTCAAGCGATTGATAGTAGGCTCGGGAAAGCCATTCAGCCAGCGGAAAAATCGATCGGCGACAAATGCTCTATCTGGAACCATAACAATGCAGCAGCTACGCCCACAGGCGGCGCCACCAATTCCTTTTTGCAAGTGATTCTCAACAAATCTATCCTACTAAATGAAACCGACTTGCGCAAGCCGAGCTTCTCCATCACCCCTACTATAAAAGACAGGAAAAGCAAAGACGCTAAACCATTACCAGCCATGGCTTTGCACAATCTACAGAATTTCCACACAGCCATTTGGCTACGAGAGAGCGACGGATTTCGCGAATTCCGTCATTGCAGGATAGCCAAGCCCGGAACTTTCTACTATAAAAGACAGGAAAAGCAAAGACGCTAAACCATTACCAGCCATGGCTTTGCACAATCTACAGAATTTCCACACAGCCATTTGGCTACGAGAGAGCGACGGATTTCACGAATTCCGTCATTGCAGGATAGCCAAGATTTTCTACTATAAACGACAGAATAAGCAAAGGCGCGAAACCATTACCAGCCATGGCTTTGTACAATCTACAGAATTCCCACACGCCATTTGGCTACGAGAGAGCGACGGATTTCGCGAATTCCGTCATTGCAGGATAGCCAAACAGACGTTCGCCCGAGCAGGTGCTCCTACAATCCCTGACGGCACAAGGGTTTAGCGCCTCACTGCATACGCGTACATATAGTAGCAAAGCCGGTAACCTATAGAGCAAAGCCCTGCGGGCGTTTAGATTTCTTCTTCGAGGGCGTCGAGGGCGCGTTCGCATTCGTCGACGGACTGTTGCAGGAGTTTCCGGGCGCGCTCGATGCTGGCGGCCACACTGCGGTCTTTGTCGCTCATGAGCGAACGAACGCCGGCGTCGACCACCCGTTTCCCTTCATCCAACAAGGTCGAGACGTTATCCAGCGACTGCAGGACTTGCGAAACCGTGTTCGAGTCAAGGTTCGCCTTACAATCCTTGCAAAAACCGAAGATGTCGAAGCGGCTCTCTTGATAGATGTAGCCCTTTCGCTCTGCGACTGTTTGACCGAAACCGCTGAGCAGATCATCGTGAAACTCAATGGTCAAGCCGCATTTAGTACAAATCAAATGGTCGTGGTGCTCTTCGCCACTCACGGCTTCCCAGAGCTGGCCTCGCGCGCTCATAATGCTGCGAATTTCGCCCTGCTCAGAAAGCCGCTCGAGAGCTCGATAAATGGTTGATAAACTGACCTCGCCGCCCTGACCAATTATCCGGTCACGCAGTTCTTGCGCGCTAATATGCTGCCCCTGTGGCAGAGAAGCGAAGATGTCGAGCAAGAGCTCTTTGGGTCGGGTTCTGCTTTTAACCATTTGTTGAGAACAGCGAAAGCGTCGCGGCAGACAAATCACCACGTCGTTGTATATATGTTATCTCAACAAATCCCGATCTGTTGCGTTTTTACTAGTGCGCGATAACAGGATAAACATCCTGAGCTCTCGTCCGCCAGTATTCAAGGCGCTCTTCGTAGAAACTGACGTCGCCATAAAGCTCGTACAGCAGCTGGTACGTGGTGTCATCGCCGAGGTCGTAATAGCAGAACTGTCGAAGAACCAGATCTTCCGCCTGTTCCTGACGACGCCCCCTCAGGAGCTGACGCCCCTCATCGAGAATTCGGGCGCGAATTGACTGAGTCAGCACCGGAAGCTTTTTGACGCTATTAGGTGGAAGACTTTCTTCATCTATCAGATCTTGAAGGTTTTCATTCAGATAGCAGTCCAACATCAGATGAATTCGAGGTTCGGGACCGAAGTTACAAGCGCTGTGAATCGCGGAATTCGGATTCAACTTCCAGAGATAACCGCGGTTCAAGTGAATAGCGGCACCCGGCATGACGATATGGGCGTTCGGATTGGTGACAATCGGCACATGAAGACGAAACCGAGGAACCTGTTCGAGATAAACATAATCACGGTGCTCGTGCAAATAGCACCCAGGCTGCAACTTCAACAGGCGCGAAGCCATTATATTGAAGCCAAATCCCTCTAGAAGCTGTTTGAGAACCGGTAGGCGTTTGAGCAGTGCTGTCTGTTTCGGCTCCCTGCAATCCTTCCAGGAGAAATTATTCTCCTCGCCGTCAGGACTCATCAGCACTGCTACCTGCAGACCTGGAGATGCGTATTCGGCATAGGGTTCGTGCCACTCGATGTCCGGACACATAACTTCGCGCTCAATAGCGTCGAGGACGAAACCATCAACCGACGCCAGACGCGACACGAACGTCAGATACTCGTCCAGTGAAGCGGTACTCTTCGCCAATGCGCCTTGCATGACAGGACCTCTAAATCGGGAACTACTTTTCGATTATGGATCGATGTGCGTCGGTTTCAAATTATATGCAAATCATTCTCAACAATTCTTACAGCTCAGAGCGACTGATTTTCGCAACCAGGAATGTCCAATTTCCAAGAGGTGTGGATATACACAGCCAACACCCAAACGTTACTAAAGGCAACCGATGAATTACTCTTCCTTATCCTGGGCAGGAATTGAAAACGGAATTCCGCATCCGACTTTAGACACGCAAAACATCAAACACACTCTGCGCGACTTCTTTGTTGATAACGCGCAAGCCGGTTTGGACATCATCAAGGATCAGGTCAAAAAGACTGTATATAACGATAAGAAGTTAGACCTTCCCGAACTCTCGTTCTTCAAGTCGCCGGAGACAAACAGTTCAGCCAATTCGCCGACCGCACGCCACAGCCAGCTTGATGGTTTTTCAAAGGTTTCGAACAGCGGCGGACGTGATGGCGGATTTGTTCACGCCGACAATGTTGGCGATAGAACGACCGCGCCGTTAAAGGTCGAAAAAGGATTCGACAAGAAATTCGAAATAACCTCTGACGGCAGAGAGCGCGAATACACGCTTCACGTGCCGCCCGGCTACGACGGCAAAACGCCCATGCCACTAGTGGTGGTGCTGCACGGACTCTCTCAAGACGCTGATTCGATTGCAAAACTATCCGCGATGTCGGAAAAGGCCGACAAAGAAGGTTTCATCGTAGCCTACCCGAATGCCACCAAGTGGCTCGGCGTGAGTTCTCTCCGCGCCTGGGACGTGGACAACGGAGTACAAATCCCCGGCACTGATTCTAACGACGTCGGCTTCGTGCGTAACATGGTGAACGCGATCAAAGACAACATGGCAGTCGATGATAAGCGGGTTTTCGCAGCCGGCTTTTCAAACGGGGGAATGTTGACCTACAAATTAGCGAGCGAAATGTCGGACACATTTTCCGCCGTAGCTGTTGTCGCAGGCGGATCTGATGGGAAGGAAACAAAACCCAGCAATGACGTTTCGGTAATGGCAATTCACGGAAGTCGCGATCACGTCGTCCCGAAAGACGGCTCGTGGTTTGGCTCTCGGCTAGTTGATCTAGGAGTTCCCGATTTCCAATCCTTCAAAGATTCATTCAAACACTGGAAAGAATTCATCGGCGTTGAAGAGAAACCGGACTTCTACAAAGACCAGGATGTCTTCTCGGCTCGCGCGGTCAATCAGAAAACCGGCGCCGAAGTGGTTTCGTACGTTGTTGAAGGCGGCAAACACGAGTGGCCGGGAAGCGCGAGAGCAATCAAGACGAATCCAAACAGCGCCGAAGCGCGTTTCAATGCGACCGACAAAATCTGGGACTTCTTCAAGGCTCATCCTAGAAAACAAGACTCGAAGCCGCAAGCGCCTCGGTCGGCAGAGCCGATGGTTGCATAGTTTGTAAAATCAACTCCGATACGGATTTGCAGAACGTAGGTATTACTGCTTTGAGCCAAACAGGAGCACTCGAAATCACTGCAGCTACGGCTATGCCTACATATTTCACTCAAACCGCGACGATTCTTGGCAGCGTAAGCAGTGGTGCAATAACGCTAAAAAACCCTGTTGGGGAATATTTTGCAGAAAAATTTGCGACGATGTTCGCAACCTCTGCGCTCTACAATACTAGTGATCAACCATTCACCCGTTTCTCGGCAGCATTTCACAAATTTGTGGGCTCTAGGTTCACCTGTACTCAAGCGATGATGTCGAGTCTGAGAGTTAACTCGCAGGAGCCTGCAATCTACAGCGCTTCTTGCGTTAACCAGATTCCTTCAGGCTACACATATCCGTAATCCGTGTAGTTAATCGGCTCCGGGAGGGATTCGTCCCTCCTGGAGTTTGTACTTCGCCTTAATTCGAATTGCATGTTCAATAATGTCGTCTCTTGAATAGGACTTTGGTGAGATAAGGTAGGGAGACCAATCTTTGTAGATTTCTCGGAGCTTCCGGAGAGCGACAGCTCTGTCATTCTCGTCGTGTTCTAAACATGTCAGGTTTGAAGCAGTCCGAAGATCCGCGTTCTGCATTTGTGCGGATAACGATAGAGGAATCAAATGAATCACTGCCTTCCCTGTCAGATCGGGATGTTTTCGATAAAAGTCTGCTATCGACTTATCGATTTTCGGAGTCTTATTGGCACTATGAAACCAAAGAAATAAATTGCTCGTCTTTGAATCAGCAGGTTCCAGTGAAACGGCTTGATAGACCGCTTCAATACAAGCCACCTCCGAAGAAAATTCATCTAGACCTTTCACTTTCACATCTGTAACTTCACATCCAACTCTGTCGTAATTAACTTGTATAGGGATACTTGGGGGAAAGTTAGCTAGCGATATAAACTGGTAAATACGCTGATAAAGCTGGGAACTTCCTCCACCCCGCTCTGCCGGCAATCCATGCTTTATTGGTGGGCGGCTTAGTGGGAATTCACGATCCTCAGCATGAGCCGCTTGTTGCCACAGAAGAGCAGTTGCCGTGGCTACGAGAACGATAGAGGTACTTACAGCCAGGGTTAAAACGCGCACCGTCATAACGTTTGTCCTCTAGCAGAAAAATTTAACAAATCCCGAATGTGGCACAGCATCAAACGCCTGTCAAGAGCGAAAAATGTGCGCAAGTTTCATCTAAACACTACATTCGGTGGCGTTTCTACTACGCACAATAGTTTTACATTTCCGTCAAAGGTCAAAGGGTGAAGCGCGATTAAATGCAGCTCGCGTTAGAGAGCGAGGCCCTAAACCCTGTTTGCGCCACTTTCAAAACCTGCAAACAAAGCGACAGCAGCTAGCTTCAGCGACTCTGACGGACTTTACTTTTCCAGCATCTATACTGGATTAATCAACGCGGATTTGAGGCCCCTGGGCATGGCGTACGAAGAAGGCGAGAAAAACCTAGAAAGGGCAAAAGTTCTAAGACCGTCTGAAGTCTCCAGACGCGAAGGGCAGTTCACTGACGAAAACAAACAAGGCGAATGGACAAAGGCAACGGAGAGCAACCGGGTCACTAACCGGCAGTCAGCAACTCACGAATGCCTAACTGATGAACAGATTGCCGACTTGGAAAGGCGCGGTCTTGGACAAAAATTTGAAATCACGGGATTGTCCGGGCCGGGCAACGGCTCAGCGGAAGACACGGGCACCGTGACGGACTACAGGCCGCAGGAAGTGGCTAAAAACCAGTCTTTTGCACTAGGCATGGACTACGAAGACAAGCGCGATCACCGCTCTGTTTACAAGAAGATGACCGAATTTGCGCAGGCTGCCGGAAAAAGAGCCGCCGATCCAGAGGGATGGAAATCCTACATTCAAGGCGAGTTAGACAAGATGATAGGCGTCGGCGAAGGGTTGAACATTGCCAAAGACAGCACAAAAGGCGCAGTAGCAGCCGGTTGGAATGCATTGACTGATGGTACTGTAGCTACCTGTCTTGCTAAACCAAATGCAATCAATGACCCGCTTTTTCATGCCGTTGGCGGCGCGCTAACCGCAATGGCGGAAGATCCAAACGCTGTTAACCAAGCGCTAGAGCGCGTCGGAGTAACCATCCTGAACGCGAGCGAGCGCTATTCTGCTTTGCCCAATCGTGAAAAAGGACACGTGATCGGTGAAACAATGTTCGGGCTGGCTAACCCGGAAGGCAGCACGGAAGGCGGCGAGCTGGCACTAAAGATCGCTGATGGTGTTGCTACTCACGTTGACGCAGCGGTGATGAAAACTATTCAGCAAAGCCTAAAAGCCGCTGAGGAAGCCGCTAAGTCATCACCGGAAGTGGCGCAGGAAATGAAGCAAATGCTTCAAAATTACTTGCGTGGAAAAGGGCTGACCGGTCCAGAGTTGGAGTATGCGGGCGTTCCGAAAGGATACTTTGACGGACTGGAAACGGCGAAGCCTGACGATCATGTCTTATTCATGAAGGGTGATAAGGGGCTACCTCAAGGCGTGAAGCCCAGTGAACAGGTTTTAGTTACGGAGCATTTCACTTCATCCGGGCGAGTGGTCAATGATATCCAGGTTTCGGACGAAGTTTTGAAAGCGGCTGAATTACAAGGGTTTGACAAGGAAGCAGTAACAGAGAAACTTCAAAAAATCGCGGATGCAGTGAAGGACGTTTACGCACAACTTGGTAAATATGACGCTGCAAAATATGGGTCAGAAAGAGCTTACGGCAACAGATTTCACGAGATGTTGAGGCAGTCTCTGAATAATGCGGGCGAGCCTGCAATTAGCACCGAAGCTAGCTATCTAAAGGGGCACACTTCAACTTGGGGTAAACTTGGCTCTTCCCGAATTGACATTAGTCTTGGTGATGCCCAAGAGCCGTTTGCTTCTGTCTGTCTCAAAACACTTAAAGCCACGCCCTCACCGCAACAAGAGCGGGGCTGGATACGCAATCTTCCCCATTTGAAAGACGGTTCAATACCGCCACGAATGTACTTGAAATTACCGCCAGAACAATAGAGAGCAGCCATGGACGAAAGAAAACAGGATCAAAAAGTTCCCCAAGTGGAAATGGAAATGCAACTTCCAGACATCCTGGATGGACCATTAGAGCTTGAGAATGGCGTCACTCTAAACGAAGGCGATATGGTTGAACATGCCGAATTAGGAAAGGGAAAAATACTTCGAATTTGGACTTACACCACACTAGGCACTTGCCTTTATGTTGACTGGGGCGCCAATGGCAAGCAAGAGGTTCACCCAGGCTACGTTAGGAAGGTTGTTTGAACTGGGTACTGTTTCGGCGGGAACTTCGCCTAATTTAGCGAAGAGAGCCGGCGGGAGAGTTATCTGGAAATAACATGCTCTGTCGTTAGGCTAGCGTCACCACAATCGCACACTCGGCTATCCCAACCCTTGTAGAAAAACTTTTTCTCAATTTCGGTAGAAACCTGTTTCCACGTGATGGTGAGGCTTCCCTCGTGGTCGTGAATTGCTCCAACCTTGTCTAACAAGTTTTCTGCACCAACAGCGTCTGCGAGCGCTTGGACATATCCGACAAGTCGTTCAAAGCGACGTACTCGATGATTGTTCCGGCCGTCATCATCTGCTGTCAGGTGAATCTCATTGCTAATCATGGAAATAGGCGTTTCTGTTGCCATTTACTGCTCCTTCGACATCGTGCCTAAAAGTATCGCCCAACCAGCAATTTGGCATAGGACCAGCAGACTATCAAAGGTTAAAAGTCTTGTGACCGGCTGGGCGTTGACGATCTGAAGCCTGCTCCTTTTCGGGTAGAAAGAAGGTTGCGTATTTTTTCTTGAGAGACTTGGCTCGCTCGATTATGAAATTCGTGCCGCACGGCAAGACTAAGATTTCTCTGCATTCCTTTCGAAATTGGGAAAGACGCGGATCCGCAAGTTTAGAGACCTCGAGACGAACTACATTGTGATGCGAAGAGCGAGTGCCGGTCGGCAATATACTCGATCTTAAACCGTCTGGTATCACATGTAGCATCACAAAATCAAGCTTTGCGCTTGAACTAACTTTCGCGCCAGACCACACGTGCTCGGCTTCTCGGAGAGCTTTGTCTGCTAATAATTCAGGATGTTCGCCGAACATTGTTCTAATATCCGCGCTCCCAAACTCAAAAACTATTTCGGGACCTTGTACGGAATAGCTAGGCACGACTTCCCAAATCGCTTGCTCACAGTAAAATTCGTCCGTCAAAGTCGAATCGATGTTGGAAATTTTTTTATAAACGGGATAGTTATTCTCATCATAGAAAACACTATAAACGAGACGAGCGCTGGGCTTGGATAAACATCTCTTGTCAAACGCACGCAGTACCTGCGCCTTATGTTTGCCGAGTCCAAGCTCGAAATCACCAAAGCCACCGTACCGGTGCCCATTTTTTAACACCTCGTCATTTTTCCGCTTCAAGGTCTCGTAGACACCATCACTGCCTGTAAGCCCCTTACCTATGCCATTCGCGAGTTCGGATCGAATATCAACAGTACTCGTACTCCTGTTAGTGGTAGCGTTAGTGGGCACAGAACCATCTCCAACTACGCAGATATTAGCTTTGGTTGGATCTTCTATGCGCTCTGTTTGCTTGTCGTCATGGTTTGCAGTGGCAGAATTATTCGCAAGAAAACACAAACCAAGAACAACCCCCAATTTAGTTTTCGTGCTTCGCATTCGATCCACCGGTCTTATTGTGAATTGGCAATTTGGCACACGTTACGGCGCCATGTCAAGGAAAAAAATCTTCCAGAAGGATTTCCCTGCCACTATATTTGGTGCTTACTTTATCCCATTACGCTTGGGCCATACGCTTCAGTTTACGCGAACATAAGGTTGCGGCTCTGGGAGTCGAAGTTCCTGAGTAATGTGCACCTGCGGAGGCTTCAATTAGCTGTCAGTGCCGGGCTCTGAGAAGTCCGCGCCGATCTTCCCACTCCTTGTTCGCGTCAGCGGGCTTGGTGTTGAGAAGGTGTCCAAGTTGCTTTTCGTTTCAAATAGAGCGCGCGCGTTTGACCGTAACCGTAGCTGTCTCTTATCACTATTTCAACGTCCTCAAATCCAGCCCGCCAACCCCGGGATTGTATCGAAAAGATATCCGAAGAGCATGCGCCTGTCAGCAAAAACGATTTCTTAATCAGATCTAGCGCGAGCTCTGAAAATTTGTCGTTGTCAATCGCCGCAAGCCTCGAAACGGTCAGAATTCCGAGTTCTAACCCAAATTCTGAAGAAATTGTCGAGGCGCTCCAATTTCGGCTTGAAATCGCCGTGTGGGCGCCGAAATTGAGAGCGGTTTCAGTTACATAAAGGCGGATTGGTTTGAAACGGCATGGGGCGACTGAATAGGTTGACGCTGCTTCTTTCATTCAATTGCTATTCAAGGACCAATACCTCTCGGACATTCGTATCACGTAAGCGTTTCCACTCCCAACCTTCCCGGCATCGTGCACGGAAGACGAGTAACGCTTGCGCCGAGAGTGCCTTGATAGCTGGTTCTCCCCCTGTTGTCACCACCGGCAAGGACATATCTATGGCGAACACACGCAAGAAAAAGAATCCTAACCAAGCGGGTATCAACCTGCTCTTCGCCCTGGGCTCCAGTCTCGCCCTGGCTCTGATTTTGGGACCACTGCTGTTCTCTGACAAGAGCACCGTGGGCACCCCTATCATGTCCACCAACGGTTCGATGATTTCCGACACCATCGGTCGCCTCTCCTCGGCAGACTCGTCCAGCCAGAGGATCAGCGCCGCGCGCTGGCTCTCGACCCAGGCGTCCGCCAATCCGGAAAGCGTAATTCGGTCGCTCGGCGACTCACTTACGAATGATCCGGACCCGGTCGTCAGAGCGCAAGCAGCTTCGTCGCTCGGCACTCTCGCGCGCACCGCCCGCGAGAAGCCCACTTCGAATGCATCGCAGGAAAAGCTGATCGCTGAAGTCCTTCAGCGTCAGTACAGCAAGGAAGCGAGCGACTCCGTTCGCCGATGCATCATCGGCGCCGCCGCCGAGCTCGATATCGACGACGCCAACGGTCTCGTCGAAAAGGGCATCTCGGACAATGATCCCTCTGTGAAGGAAGAAGCACTGCGCGCCCGCGTCGAACGCGAGCAGCGAGCTCAGCTGAAGAAGCTGGGTTAACGACCACAAGCTTCTTGCGGAGACCGCAGCAATTTAGGCTGCGGAAGACTTACTCGCAGTGAACTCAGAAATCTAAGAGGTACGAAGATGACCTGTAACTTTTGCCAGAAGATGCCCCTTCCGGCCAGCGCCCGTGCGGGCAATTGCTCCAGCTGCTCTGCCAAGACGCCGACGACCGCTCACACTCTCTGCACGACCTGCGCCAAGGCGCAGTCGCGCTGCAACCGTTGCGGTCGCAGCATGACTGCCAACCCCATGCTGCAGAACGCGTGCGACACCGACAGCTGCGCCTGCATCTTCTAGGCTGAGCCGGTACTGCCGAGATAGGTAGTCTGGCACCAACAGTCCATCTTCATGCAGAATGTCCAGGCCGCGTGGCAGATGACGGGGCACCGACCCCTCATCCAGCCACGCGCCTCTTTCCTCGGATCGCCTACTATATCCCTGCGTATCAGCAAAATCGAGCAAACCCTGATGCGGTGTTGACTAGGAGCGATAATGCCTACGTTAGTCTTCACAAAACGCGGGCCTTTGGCTACGCTGCATTGCCGAAATTTGGAGAATCCGTCTATGCACCATAGCCAAGCGGCAGGAAAATTACGAGGTATAGCCCCAAAAGTCCCATCATTGCAACGTTTCAAGGATAAAGCTTATACTGTCTTTTCTAGTAGCAAAATCAGCGGCAGGAAAATTACGAGGTTTAACCCCAAGACACCCATCATTGCTAAGCTTCAGGGACGAAGCTTGTACTGTCTTTTCTAGTAGCAAAAATCAGCGACAAGAAAATTACGAGGTATAACCCCAAGACACCCATCATTGCTAAGTTTCAAGGACGAAGTTTGTACTATCTTTTTTAGTAGAAGATCGAGAAGAGAGAACCTGGCGGGAGAGTGTCCCGCCAGGTCAGAGAAATCATCAGCGAACAGCCTGAACACCGGCGACGCGGCCGAGTTTCTGCAGCGCCTTCGCCTCGATCTGGCGGATGCGTTCGCGCGTGAGCTTGAACTGCTGAGCCAGGTCTTCGAGCGTCTGCGGGTCACCGTCGAGACCGAAGCGGCCGGAGACGATGATGCGCTCGCGCTCGTTCAGCACATCGAGAGACGCCCGAATCGCCTTGGCGGTGTCGTCGGACTCGAGACGCTCATGGAAACGCTCGAACGAGCCGTCTTCCATCAGATCCCCAAGTTCCGTCTCACCACTCTCGCCGACGCGAGTGTTGAGCGACACCTCGATGAGCGCATACTCGGAAAGCTCCCGGATGTCCTTGACGCTCACCTTCATGAGCGCGGCCAGACGTTCCTCCGTCGGCGCTTCCTGGCTGTCGGCAAGCACGCGGAGCGCCTTCTTCAGGCCCGCCAGCAGCTTGCGCTTCGTCGCAGGAATGCGAACGGTCGAGCTGTTGTCGCACGCATAGTCCTTGATCGCAGCGCGAACCCAGAACCAGGCGTAGGTCGAAAAACGAGTGCCAGCGGACAGGTCGAACTTCTCCGCGGCGCGAAGCAGTCCGAGATTGCCCTCCTGAATCAGGTCCTCGAGCGGCACGCCGTAGCCCAGAAACTTGCGCGCAACCGGCACCACCATCTTCAGGTGTGCGGTGACGAGCTTGTCACGGGCACGAGCGCCGGCGGCACCGCCAGACTGCATACGCGTGACCAACTCCTGCTCCTCTTCGCGGGCAAGAAGCGGGGCGGCGTATGCGCTCCGGAGATAGCCGTCGAGGTACGACGAAAACAGGTCATTCATAGCCACAATTCCTTTCGCAGCAGCGCACCGACCAGAATGAGTCAGTACGGAGTTGAAGATTTCGGAACCGATGCCTCAAACCGTTCGCCACCACATCCGGTGCCGAACTTTTCCGGAGACAGAGCGCATCATCGAAGCCTGACCAACGGACCCAACTGTTTCGCAATTCGCAAAAGAAAAACGCGCGATTTAGTTGCAGAACAGAGAATTTAGGTCAGTTGATACCAGGCAACGAGGAATGAAATCGATATCTCCTAAATAACACTTGAGATCTATATAAAGCACGCTTAACAAGTGGATTTACACTTGATCACGTTTCAATCGGCAATCGAAACACTCGCGAGAATCAGCCATTCAAGACTTTGAGAGGCGCAGAAGCAGTGCTCACGCAACCTGCGCCAACCCGAGCGCAATCGAGCGTTCGCGCAGTTCGCACAACACAAACATCACCCGCAAATGTTCAGGCTTTAAACGCCTGTGAATCAAATTTCGCCATAACAGTCCGCTTATTAAAGCATTGCCAGCGCAGAAGCGGCGAGCATCGCCGCACCGATTGGGAGCGCGTCTTCGTTCACATCAAAGGTTGCGGTGTGCAAGAAGCGCTCAGAGCCGGGGATTTGAACACCCAGACAAATAAAGCACGAAGGATATTTGTCCGAGAGGAAGCTGAAGTCCTCTGCACCCATTTTCATCGTAGCCTCGATAATCGCCTCACGGCCGATCATTTCAGTCGCGACTTTCTCGACTATCTGGACGGCTTCCGGATGATTGACGACCGCCGGATTCTCGGTAATGTAGTGCAACTCATACGAGCCGCCCATCACCTCAGCGATCCGACAGGCGTTCTCGAGTTCAGCGCGGACAACTTTGTGCGTATCCGCGTGAAAGTAACGCACCGTTCCAGTGAGTTCCACCGAATCGGCGACGATGTTGTTTTTAAACGTATTGCTTCTGATACCACCGATGGTGACAACTGCCGGGTCCAGGGCCGAAATTCTGCGGGACACGATTGTCTGAATCGCCTGCACAACTTGGCTGGCCACCACAATCGCGTCGACTCCAAGCTCGGGCCAGGCGGCATGGCAGCCGCGCCCCTGCAACTTTATATTGAAACTGTCACAAGCGGCCAGCAATGGACCAGACTTCAACGCGATTTTGCCGGTTTCCAATTCAGGAAAAACGTGAAGCGCCACAACCCGCTTGGCGCCTTCGAACGCGCCGTCGTTGATCATCAAACTAGCACCGCTAAGACCGTCCTTGTTGGTCGACTCCTCTGCCGGCTGAAATGCGATCCGGATGCGCCCATTTTTCGGCGGGTCCAGGGCAAGCATCTGGGCTGCACCAAGCCCGCATGCGGTATGAACATCATGTCCGCAAGCATGCATTACACCTTTGTTCTTCGAACAATACGATTTGTCGTTTGACTCTTCGATTGGCAGAGCATCCATGTCCGCGCGAATGACGACCATGTCGCCCGAGCCTTCGCCGATGTCGACGATAACTCCAGTGCCACCGACGCCTGATTTCGGTTTCAAACCAAACTTTTTCAAAGTCTCGACGACAAATTCGGCGGTTTTGTTTTCCTCGAAACTCAGTTCGGGATTGGCGTGAATGTGGCGCCTGTAGCTGAGAAGGTCGTCTTGAATGGCTTTAGCTCGTTCAAGGATCGCAGCACTGGAAATCTGTTTAGTCAAACTGGTCATGTCTTTTCACCCGCGGAACGGCTCGATGCAGTGCCGCTTCATGGCGCTGCAAGCCGCCCATTTTAAACTTTTGCGCATCGCTTGTCACCTCATGCGCTCTAAGGTTCCAAACTGGAGAAAAACGAATCGCCGCTCCAGAACTCAACCTTGGTCACCCAGGTTGAATTGAAACGACGCTTCGCTCTCTTCTTCTTTTTAAACTGGCAATCTAACTGGCAACAGGGAGCTCTGCCATCTTGTACGAGGAGGATTTAACGGATTCCTGCCTCGTCCAGATTCCGGCGGAACTGCTAGCGGGCTCGGCTTTTCGCCGCTCGTATTCCAATCGAACATGAAGGGGGTGTTGTTTCACGTAGTCGGAAATTCTAGTAAATGAATCGAACTCAACTTTTGCAATCATCTTTGCTCATCTCCGTGGGGTGTTCGAAGCTTGGCTGTGATGCGATAGTACGATTTCAGCGCCTCTCCGGATATGGAACAAACCGCACAGCATTCTGCGCAAACCCGCAGAACAGTCCTACGATATCCCGGCGCATCAGCAAATCCCGGCAAGGACATGCCTACTATATCTAAGCGTATTAGCAAATCCCGGCAAACGCCGACGAAACAGGGCTTTTGGACCTACTCACCCGGTCGCCTCGCTCCGAAAATCTGGATTTGGCTACGCTGGAATGACGGATTCGGCGAAAAGTGGCAATCGTACGTAGCCAAATCCAGATCGGGTCAGAGTACCAGATATCCAAAACCCCTGCAGGAAGCCTGCCTTGAACATAAAGCTATCACGATATTTTATAGTAGTAAGGATCTGCGTAGCCAAATCCAGATCGGGCCAGAGTACCAGATCCCCAAAGCCCCTACGGTGAGCCTAGTCTTGAGCAAAAAACTATCACGATATTTTATAGTAGTAAATTTGGGGAGACAGAGGGTTGGGCGGTGCCAACCCTCTGAGCAAGCAGGTTCTAGTTGCCGCCGAGATTCTTCTGGAGGAAGTTCTGCATCGCAGCCTCGTCGGCGAAGCCGTCGAGTTTGTCGATGACCTTTCCGTCCTTCACGACCGCGATAGCGGGACACTCCTTCGAGCCCAGCCAGGCGCAGGCGTTGGGCGCCTTGTCCTTCTGGAGGCGAACGAAGCGTGCCTTGTTCGAAAACGTCCCCGCCAGCTTTTCGTAAACCGGAATTTCCGTGGCACAGTTGACGCATCCACCGGAAACCAGCACAACGACGGTTCCACACTGGCTGCCGACGGTGAGCGGGAAGTCCGAGTCATCGACGACGGTGACACCATCGGCAGTGCTCGCCACCTGATGCCGCGTGTCCGTGCTCACCGACTGCACCTCACTGGGCGTCATCGTCATGTGATGATGACTGTGTCCGGCGAACGCCGCAGGCCACACCGTCATGATCAGCATGACCAGCGACATCATGAAGTGCGCGCCGTCCTGACCAAAAGACAGCCACGAGGGCTTCTTGAAGTCGAGACTGAGCCGGTAGACGTAGTACGAACCGAACCAGGTCCAGTAGGCGGCGAAGGCGAGCGTCACCAGCCAGTGCTGGATCGGCTGCGCGAACATCCAGTACATACCGAACAGCATGGCGGCGTGCGCGAAGTCATACCACTGCTTGTTGTACGCGAGCTTGCGACCATAGGTGAAAGCGCGCACCAGATACCAGAGCGTGCCGAGCGTGAACAGCGACGTCCACACGAACACCGGCACCGGCAGCCACGCAGGCGTGAGGCAGGCGGACATGCCGAGCAGACAGGCACCGTGCCAGAATTCGTTTTCGCCGTCGTAGTAGCCGTTGGCCGTCCGCAGATAGCCGGGGCTCACGAGACGAAACAGATAGAAGAGAGTGCCGCCGAGGAACAACAGCGACAAAGCGACAGAGACCCAGTCGAAACTCATCGATTGAGTCATCATGTGGTGGTCATGATGCATAGCAAATCTCCATGCGTTTATTGTGAAACCGAGAGAAGCTCCGCTCCGAATCGACACTCGCGAACTCAGCACGCAAGCAACACTACCGACGAACAACACTCGCTCGCACAAAGTCACGAGAGAGAGTTATCAGAGTCAGCAGGAGAACGTGCGGTAAGTCGAATGTGTTTCCAGAACGAGAAGTTTGAAAGTCACATTAGCCTACAAATATGAGCCAGCAGAATTGAACTTGAGAACCTCAATATCGGCACAAAACCACGGCAATCGCCCCAAAATCAACCAACCTCGCCTAGCGCAGCCAATAATCCCCTTCCCGGGGATACGCTAAGGCCCTCTTCACAGGGATGAGATGAAGAGGGCCTCAGCAGTGAGCAGCAATGTCGAAGAACCGCCTGCGCGGCTACTTCCGAAGTCTTCTCATTCGCGCCAGATCATTACGCGCGATTATGATTTGCGAATCGTCTTCCGAATAAGTGTTCTGATACGTGGTTACAGAGCGCAAGTACATCGCCTCTGCCGTCTCGTAATCGCCAAGCATCTCGTGAACTCGTCCAAGTTTATGCACCACGAAAGCGGCTTGTTCGCTAATTTTGCCGTACGCTTTTTCTTGAATAGCCAAAGCTGGCTCAAGATGCGCTTTTGCCTCTGCAAACTGATCGAGCTTGTAATTCACAAAAGCCAGTTCGATCAGAACAGGCGCAACTGCCGGATGTTTTTCACCGTAAGATTTCTGGGCAAACACAAGAGCCTTTTCCAGTGTTTCAGCCGCTTTCACAACATTATCGTTTCGCAAATAATGGCGAACAAGTTTGTTGTAGACCTCGATTACCGACTCCTTGCTGGACTTGTCGTTTTGCAATTCGCTCAGACGGCTAATGATGCCTGCTTCAACTTCCGCATCAGCAACAGCCTCGACCGGAATCGTCGTCGTCATCGTAATGCCGACTTCCCCTGGAGAGAAGTCCTCCATCTCGCTTGCGATCGTAGAACTGAAAGTGTTCGTCACGGTGTATCGAGTTTCGGTCATTTTTGTTTCCCACCATACGCTAGTTGTGGAGCCGCTTTCACAGTGGACTCGCGCCGCGCAATCGATGTTCCGACTGCTGCTCGCTTGCGTTCTCCGTCGCAAGTGATATTCGGAGATGCAAGGACGACTATCTTGAGATATCCAGCACGAGGATCCTGTGAACCACTTTAAGTTATCTAAAAGTGCTGTCAAGGGACGAGTCTTTTAACCTTCAAGGGTCAAACAGCAGGCGCTTCCAAAACGCGCACAATCACTGCCTCTCGAGGGTTCGCTTTGCAACAAGAGCCAACAATATCAGAGGAATTTAAACTTGCACGTTTCGTTTGCCACGGTCGAACAGTTTCCACTTGAACGACTGACCGCACTATCAGCCAAAGACCATATCTACATCTGGCTGGCCGCAAAGTAAGGCGCGAGGTTCGAAAACGTCTCCACGTCCTTGATAATAGCTTGCGGAATCAGGCTTGGAGACTGCTGTTTGATGCTCGGCATTTTCTTGATCGCAGTGCCAATCGCGAGCAATTCAATAACGCCACCGCCTAGATCGTAAACGTAGGTTTTCACACCGACGACATCTTCTGCGCCGCAACCGGCCGCGTCTTCCTCGATCATTGACAGCGCCTTGATTCGAGCCTGATAGATCAAATAGGTAAGCTCTTTTACCTCGCCACGAACAAAACTCTTCAGCATCGCCTTGACACCACCGGCGAAACCAACAGAAAAAACCGATACGCCCAAAACCAGCTTCACAGGAACATAACCGGCGTGAATCACATTCCACATCTCTTCGTTCGTAAGATCGCTTGTGATGGGCGCCTCCATGTACTCGGCGGGCAGACCAGGATGGTGCGAAGCGGTTCCAATCATCAGCATTTCTTGAATGCCGATTAAAGATGAAATCGTAGTTTGAATACCAAGCACCGCATTTGCTCCAGCTTCACGAGCTTCAGCGGTAATTCGCTCAAGAGCAAGGTGGCGAGTCTTGTTTAGCATATTCGAGTATTCGATTACCTCACCACTCTTCAAACTGCGCAGCGCGCCCATGACACCACCGCCGACACCAATCGAGTAGGCGACGTTTCCGAACACAAACTGAACCGGATTGAACCCGCAATCAAGCTGGCAATACAATTCCTGTCCATTCGCCGACGTGGAGAAGACGTGGTCGTCCGCGTGCGGTTTGTATCCTTTATGATGGATGGTCGAGCCGATAGAAAGATACTCGATATTCGTGTCATGAAAAATCAGTTGGCTGGTTACGCCAGTGACGCCCTCACCGCCGTGTCGGCGTGCTTCTTCAACCATGCGCATGTAGGACAGTTGCCGCCCCTCGCGAATGATGTGCGTCATTTCGTGCACTTCTCCGCCACCGATCGTTTTCAAACTCGATGCCACACTGCCGACGACGCCAAGCGCAAAGACGCTGTTTCCGACAACAAGATTCCCAGGCTCGAAGCCCTTTTCCCGGAGACAATAAAGTTCGTTTCCTGACAATCCAGTGATAATCGGCATAGTTAACCTCCTGACGGTTCGGTCAGAAGATCCTACGCCCTTGACTAATCGTTGGCGAGGGTGACGCCGGAACCGCTCGTCGACGCTTGCGACTTGGCGCGCTCCGCTTCACCGAGCAGGCTGCCCAGATCCGGGGCATCATCAGGGTGACTGGCAACCCCAATGGCGGCAAAGACAGGCGAGCCGCCGGCGGACTCAAGTCCGGACTCGGACAGCTGTTTCACTAGCCGCTCTGCGATTCTTGCCGCCTTTTCGGCGCGGACTCCAAGCAAAATGACAGCGAAATCGGTTTCCTCATAATGGGCAAATATGTTGCGCGAACTCGTCAGCTTATCGACCTTATACGCGAGCTCCTGCACCTGTTCTGCAGTCAATTGCGGTTTAGCTCTGGAAGGTCCCGCCTTCATTTCGATCAGCAAAACCGACAGCGGCATCGTCGAACACTTTATCTGAACACCAAGGAGAAACAGAAAAGCGGCGTAAGAGAAGATTCCCGTTTTTTCCGCAATCATTCCCTGCCGCACAGACTCGATGAGCCCGGAGTTGATGTCCTTGGGCTGCAAGAAAGCGTTGATGTGTTCCGCCGGCTCGCACAGTTCAATTACCTTCAACCGCAACAGGTTTGAAACAATCGGCACCCACTGGCTACGCGGCAAATCCAGCTCGTTGACGATATCTTCGAGCACCTCGCGACCGTCGACTTCAACATAGAAATCCTTGAGTTTAGCCATGTCGAGCGGATCGCCCTTAGCCATGATCGCTTCAAATTCTGCCTCGGTCAAATCTTCATTCGTCTGCTCGAAAACCGACGACATGCGAACGCCCTGCTTCATGAGCGAATTGGTGTGATCGAGCAACAAGCAGCCTTCGAGTATCAGTGACTCTAGACTTCTATTAATGGTTTTCTCGTCGGTCTTGAGCTTGGGCTCAAACATAAAATCGCCCTCGCTCCAGCAAACAACCTGGAGGAAGCAATCATCGCCGACGCCCTTCGTTCCCTCGGCGTGAACAGGCATGCCGTTCAAGAAAAAGATGTCCGCGTAAACGCTTGCGTGGCGCTGGATTTTCAACCTGCCTGACATGGCGCCCATACCGATTGACTGCAAAAGGTTCGTGATATGAACCAGCTTCAAATTCCCTTTGAGCATCTCCTCTTTGGGAAGGAGAGCAAGCGTATCGTCGATGGGCAGGTTCGTAAAAGTCTGATGGGAAGCGGGTTCCTGACTCTTCACTTTGGTGTAGCTCTTCTTGCTCAGAGCACCGGCCGATTGTTTGGCTGGTATTGCTGCGCCAGCCGGTGGCGAAGGTGCCGAATTATAGGAAGGAGTTGCTGGGGTCAATGTTGAAGAACTGATACCCGCCTGACCCGAGTGCGGAACCGGCTTGGGCTTTGGTGCCATCTTTGATGAGGAGCCTGAAAACGGCACGGGTGGCGGCGGCGTGCTCGGTCTATTTCCGCCGAACGCTGGCATGCTGCTCGACGCTCCACCATGATTTTTAGCCGACGCTTCGCGAATCAATTCTCGAATAATTACAGGATCATCTGTAGCCAAATACCAGAGTTCAACAGCTTCTTTGCCGTCACCGGAAAACATCCTCCACTCGCACCCCTCGTCGATAGAACCACCGCGTTCGATCGAGAGCGCAAAATTCCGGTCGTCAGGGAGGGTCCACCCGAGATAGAACTTTACGCCCGGCTCGCGGGACGCGTCGTCCATAATCCCTTCAAGGTCTTCCGGAGCCGGCTCTTTGGGAAGAATTTTAAATCGTTGCGAATCCGTGGACTGTTCAAGCATTTAGTTGCTGATAATTGTTATGTGTCTCTGCCGAAATTTACTCTTAAAACATTGTACCCAGCCAAACTTCGATCTTCTTTCCGATCACAAATAGCCCGAAAGTTCTCAACGGTGAATTTTTACCGCCATAACTGCCTACACCGCTCCGACAGCCTTATACAGATGTTTACCGTCGCCAGTTGGCCACATGGAATTTCTTTGGAAACCGTTTCAGATTGTCTCAATAATCCAAATCAACGAGTTCTTGCTCGGTGAATCGATAGACATCCGGATCCGAAAACGCATAACCAGCCGATGACTCGTGCACTTTGGAATCCGTCACTCCGGCATCAACGTAGAGGGAGGAAACTGGAACAGTCACGGTCCCTCGAGACAACGACTGAAGCTCAAAAGATTCCCCGGATCGAAACAAAGCTGTTGACCAGCACCCACTCTCATTCTTCCTGTGAACCTCTACGATCATCTCTCGCTGGCGAACAATAAGATACTCTTTCAGGCTCTCGAGATAGCGATAATTCGTCAGCTTCTCACGTCTATCGATGGCGGCCGTCGATGGCGATAAAACTTCGGCGATAAGAACCGGAGCCTCAATTACATCGCCTTCGGCGCCAAGGTCTTCGCAAGCGACCATGACGTCCGGGTAGTAAAACGCCTTTACTTGCTTGATGAACACCTTCACCGCTTCCACATACGGTCTACAGGGTCTGTTGCGCAGCGACTCGTGCAGAAGCGCAAAAAAGTTTCCTACGATAATGTTATGCCGGCGGGTTGCTCCTGCCATCGCAAACATCTGCCCATCCACGTACTCATGCCGCGATGGAGATGACGCTTCCAGTTTCAAATAATCATCGATAAGTATGTATGACGCCTTTTTCTCAAGTGACATCGCCCTTTCTCCAGCAACGAATTCGATTCTACTACGCCAAAAGCTAGCCGGGAAGCTGTTTTAAACACCCTGAATCACGTAGATCTTCGAAACTCGGGTACGTTCGTCAAGAGCCTACTCATACATCTAGTAAAACAAGGCAATCGACGAATCGGCAGTATCCATAAGGGATACCACCGACTCGCCTGGTTGGGTGAAAACCAATTTCCGCTACGGGTAGTCGTATACCAGCGGCGGGCCGTAGAGGCGGAACTTCGGCTGTTCAGCCGTCGGAAGCGGTTTTTCCAGAGCCTCGGCAGGGATTATCTCCTGCTGCGATTGCGATGGTGTCTCAGAACGCACTATCCGTCCGCCTTTCGCGTAGTCGATTCGGACAACAGCACCGCCGTCGTCCAAAATCTTGATCATGCTTTCTTCTCCCGGATACAGGACAGATTCAGGACGAGAGCCGTCCTTATTCATCTGGATGACACGAATCAACTGTCCGCCTGTGCCGCTACCAAAAGCGCGCTCTTCCACCTTGCGCAAAACCCCGTCGTTGTCGCGACGAAATTGCGTATAGGTTCGCTTCTCGTCTTTCGCCAGAAATGCGATGACGAGCCGATTGAAGTGCATATCGACTTTCTGCAGCAAGCGACCATTCGCATCCGAATAGCCGGCGACGCGGCTGTACGGATCGAATGCGTATTCGAGAACAGTTGTCATTCCATCGTCGGCGAAGACGTAACCTCTCTCGCCGACTTTGGTCCGAAACATCGTCGCCTGTTTCCTGCCGTCCGGTGCATAGAGCGTGATTCCGAGTTCGAGCTCGTCCATCGTCACGCTAATGCCGGCAAGCTGAGTGCCATCCCGCCGGTAGATTTTTTCGGCGACAAACTCTTTGAGACGTCCAAAGTTGCGCAAACGTTCGATAGTTTGCCCATCTTCGAAGTAATAAGTTTGAGTGTAACGACCGTCGCGTTCGCCGCGACCGGAGCGTTCGAGCGTTCCGTCGCCGCGGTAAACATCATGCGTCACGAATGTGATGCCGTCCTTGGCATAGGTGGCATGCGACTGCACCATACCGATGTCACCATTGATGGTGGCAAAGGTTCGGGTGCGCTCTGAAACGGTTCCATCAGGGCGGAACTTAATTTCCTCCTTTTGGCCGTCACGGAACTCGAGGTGGCGGGCGACTCTAACATCGTCGACCCAGCAATCATAACCAGCACGAATATTCGTGCTCCGTTCCGGCAGCAGAGCCGTTCTCGACAAGCGACCTGGATAGGGATTCCCGTCGATGCCTGAGCATGGCTCGCGATTCGTCACCGGCGGATTCGAAGTTTTCCAGTCGCGCTCAATCGAATCTTCCTTTGCGAAAAGAAAACCAATCGAGCCGGCTGAAACAATCAATAGTGCTAATAGTGTTATCACGTGCTTGCGCATGGATAAGCTCCATCAATACAACCCGCCTGCATGGCGGATCTAGGCTTCTAGTTGCGGCACATCACGGGGTGACTTTGATGTGCAGTGTGGCGTCGATTTTTTCGTTAACGCCGTTGACTTTCTTGTTGGTGAGAACATGAATGTCAGCCTCACCGTATTTCACCGTGTGGAAACAAGCGACAGTCTTGATCGAACCGCGCTCGTCCTTTTCGCTCGTCCAAAGCAGTGGTCCAGGATCGATAGGATCAACGCTCAAACCGACAAAGGGACCGACGTTATCGGGCCGCGTCAGACAGAGCATTTCGCTAGCGCCGAGAGTCATCTCCGCAGGGAGTTCTGCGACGCTTACGAAATGCACGGGGATTGGGCGAATCATCGCGGACGCGACAGCGGAGAGACCAGTGACGAACAGGGCTCCGAGCGCAACGGCAGTGGACAGTTTCTTCATTTCATTCTCCAGCAATTTGCTGTTCAGTTCCAAACCCGCAAGTTGTGGTTAAACTCAATCGCTCCAATCGATTTCGTTTTCACCAAACAGCTGCAGCCGTTTGCTACAACTTGCGGTCACGTTCCATCCATTCAGCTGAACGGTGAAACGCTTTCGAGAACAGCCGGGAAAGGCTGTTTTCGAAATGACTTTGGTAAACTGCCTGATCGTCGCAACTAAACTTGAGCGCGGTCTGATACAGCTGTAATTGAAACAGTGAAGTGAAACGACATTAGCGCATGAATTCTGAGGTTGGCGATTTAGGATCTCAAAGCTCTTCAAAAAGACAAGAATTAAACACTAAACAGATTTGGCTTTTTCTCAAAATCGGACTGGTTGAAACGGTGTTCGAGGTAAAACCCTGGAATAAGCTACGCACTATGGTCTTGCGGGATCTCGCTGTAAACTCGCTTGGACAATTGGCTAGCTACAATAGATTAATTTCGCTCCATTCCTATATAACCAACCTCGCGCGGCTATCTCAAGGTTGGCAAGTACAGTCTTAGATAATTCCTTTAAAAGCATATTACCAATCTACCAAAAGAAACGGATCCAGGAACTGGATCGTTGTGTTCCAACATTGACAGCTGTTTAGTATCGAAACTACACTCGGATCAGGTAACCGCCAAAAACGCTTAAATGGTATCCGCAGAGATTGGCACCGCATTGCGCAGCTAGCGCATGCATCGCTGTGTTTAGAAACCCTTTTTCTCAGCAGGTTAAACCCTGATGTTGCAGTTTTTTGGCTTCAAAAAAGACCGAGAGAAGAAACCCGTCACTCCAAGAAATGCCACCGCGGCACTGCCAATTGCCGCCGGCAATCAATCAGGCAGTCCGAACGCTATAAAGCTAGCAACCACCTCGCTGCTTCCGCTATTCATAGGAAGTCCGTCGTCTAGCGATATCGATGTACCCGAGGAGAAAGAACGGTTGCTCAAAATTATCGCGAAGTCTAAGTTTGCCGACCTGCCGGCAACGGTTTTCGACGAGAGCTGGCTGGCTCAAATTCCAGCCGATTGGATTATCCCGCCTCTGGAGCCCTTCTTCGACTATCTTCCCATAGAGACACATCAAATAGAGATGCTGAGGGAACTTCGATGGCTGCTAGCAGTAAAGTGCACGGAACGTTACGATCGCCCTCTTTCCGCCTACCAATTTCTTCAGTTTCTCGCGGCTGAAATCATTATGCACCATGACGCCATCTGCCTGGACGCTAGCTCCGGACGCACCTATACACGGTCCGAGGTGGACCGTATGCTTCAACGCGACGGCTCTTCTGTCCGAACTTTTACTGAATCCGAAACTCCGTCGTTGCGACCTTTTCTAAGTGTGACCGCGACGCGCTACGGAGATAGAGTGTGGATGACCGGTCATGGTCTGGTTCGGTTTAGTTTGCCGGAATTCGAGATTAACTGCGTTGAACCGGACCTGGCAGACTCAACTGTTTATCTTATGAACGGTTTAGCTCAGGCGTTAATCGAACGAACGATCGAAGCACGTGAAAGAAACGTATCGGAAATTTCTTTGAACGAACCAATTTTTGTAAGCACCGAAGAGATAGTCAACGGAAACCGGGGCGACATGCCTTTTACCGCGTGTCTGCCTCGAACGGAATCGCTAAGATGGAAACTGGTCACGCGCGAAAGCGGACGGCGGCTGAATCCGGACTATGAGAATCCAAGGGAGATAAACGCTGTTCTTCGTCGAATTCTAGGGAATCTGAGCCTTCTAAAAACCTAGTTACTGGGAGAGGACCTTGGCCAACTTTCGAATCCCTTTGCGAATCTCATCCTCATTCAGACTGCCGATTCCCATGATGAACTCTGTTTTTCGATTTTTCGTAAGGTAGAAACCTCGGCTGCTGGTCAATCCAATCCCCGCACGAGAAGCGCGATTCAAGATCTCTGACTCGCTCAAGTTCACGCGAAACTCAACGAGAACGAAGACTCCGTTCTTATTCGGACCGATAGTGACCTTATTGCCAAAGCGCCTTTTAAGCTCTTCCACCAGAACAGTTCGACGGCTTTTGTAGAGATTGCGGAGGCGCTTCACATGGCGCTCCAGGTGACCTTCGTTTATGAAATCAACCACAGCGGCTTGCACAGGCGGAGACAATTGCTCGCTCATCAATGCACGCGCCTGTTTATAAGCAGGCACCAATTGCGGTGGCACAATCAAATAGCCCAGCGCAAGTGATGGAAACATGAGTTGGTTTAAAGTGCCTAGATAAACAACGCGCTGGTCCTTGTCGAGCGTCATCAGTGCGGGAATCGGGCGGCTCGTTCCATGATACTCGCTGTCGTAATCGTCTTCGAGAATCAGAGTGTTGTTGGTTTTCGCCCACTCCAATAATTCCAATCTCCTGGAAAGTGGGAGCGCTCCGCCGGTTGGAAACTGGCGCGTGGGCGTGACATAAGCCATATCGACTCCGTCGTTTGTCGACGGCAGCAAGTCTGTTCTCAAACCGAATTCATCGACAGACACTGGCGTGATCCTGGCACCGAGAGCCTTCATTATGATTGGTGGAAAACCAGGATCTTCGACGACGACATTGCTTCCCTGTCCAAGATGCATTCGCGCAACCAGATCAAGTCCCTGGTTTAAACCGAACACGGGAATAATTTGCGCCGGATCACAATCAACGCCTCGAAACCGTTTAACCAGTCCAGCAAGGGCTTGCCTCAATTCAAGCGAGCCCTGTGAATCGGAATTGGTATCAAGCATGGTGACACTCGCGCCGCGAGCGTGCCGCCCAATCGCGCGTGCCCATTCAGTGAGGGGAAACTGATCCAGCGCCGGTCTCCAGCAATAGAACGAAATCTCCGGCTCCTTACTCTGAGTTTCCAAAGCAGGCATCTGTGAAACAAACCGTCCGTAGTCGGACAGCGGGTAATTTGCGCCCTTGCGCGTCTTCACAGGCGAAATCTTCAAATTTGCGAGCCGCGCGTCGCCCAGCTGCGGCGATATGTACGTGCCCGAACTTCGACGCGTCTCGACATAACCCTCCTGGGCCAGCTGAAACAGACAGGTCTCGATCGTCGGTCGCGAAACACCGAGCAAACTAGCAAAGTCTCTTGCCGGCGGCAACTTATCGCCCGCCTTCAGCGATCCGTTGATAATCATTTTCGTAAGCGCATCGTACAACTGCCGATGCATCGGCGTCTCCGAATCGCGCTCCAAAACTATATTCTCAACTTTCATCCCGCTATCATACACCCGCCCGCCCCCAAATCCCCCTACTATACTCTATCATTTCTTCCAAGCCCCGAAACGAAGCGCCAGCAAGTATCTCGCCACCTTACCCCATTGCTTCGAAAACTTTTGTCTACGAGCCATTGCCGGAATTTCAAAAATGCGTCATACCCACAGCGACAAGCATGGACTAAACCGCTTTCGACTACCTCGAAAACCTCTACTATCTCTTGTCGCCCCCCCCCTGTACTTTCGAAACGGTCTGCCAGCAAGACTCTCCCCACCTACCCCACCGCTTCGAAGACTTTTGTCTACGAGCCATTGCCGGATTTCGGCAAATGCCTCATACCCACAGCGACAAGCATGGACTAAACCGCTTTCGACTACCTCGAAAACCTCTACTATCTCTTGTCGCGCCCCTGTGCTTTCGAAACGGTCTGCCAGCAAGACTCTCCCCACCTACCCCACCGCTTCGAAGACTTTTGTCTACGAGCCATTGCCGGATTTCGGCAAATGCGTCAATACCCACAGCGACAAGCATGGACTAAACCGCTTTCGCCTACCTCAAAGACCTCTACTATCTCTTGTCGCGCCCATATAGTTTCGAAACGACATGCCAGCAAGACTCTCCCCACCTTACCCCACCGCTACGAAAACTTTTGTCTACGAGCCATTGCCGGATTTCGGCAAATGCGTCATACCCAAAGCGACAAGCATGGACTAAACCGCTTTCGACCACCTCGAAAACCTCTACTATCTCTTGTCGCGCCCCTGTGCTTTCGAAACGGTCTGCCAGCAAGACTCTCCCCACCTACCCCACCGCATCGAAGACTTTTGTCTACGAGCCATTGCCGGAATTTCAAAAATGCGTCATACCCACAGCGACAAGCATGGACTAAACCGCTTTCGACTAACTCAACACTTCCGAAACGCACACTGGTAGAGACTTCCGGTCACCTCTACTACATCATGTCATTTGGGAAGAGTTTTTTTAAAAAAAAGAAAAAGGCGGGAAGATGGGCTCGGTTAGAAGTCCATCTTCCGCCTCGGTCCTCGGTTTAGTCGAGGAAATAATCACGGTGCAGCGGTTGAGTCGGGTCGACCGCGTACTTCGCGAAATCGGTGACGCCGGACTTCTTCAGGACTTCCGAGTCGATGAAGAAATTGCCGTTCGTGTCCTTCGCCGGCTGGGTCAGGATCCAGTAGGCCGCGTCGGCAACGATTGCCGGCAAGCGGCATCCCTTCACGGTGTCGTCACCGCCCAGCAAGTTGCGAACCGCAGCGGTCGCGATCGCTGTTTCAGGCCAAAGAGAGTTGACGCCAACACCCTTGTCCGCGAACTCTTCGGCCATACCGAGCGTGCACATGCTCATGCCGTACTTCGCCATGGTGTACGCGACGTGGTTCTTGAACCACTTCTTGTCCATGTTGAGCGGCGGCGACATATTGAGGATGTGCGGATTGGTCGCCTTCAGCAAATGCGGCAACGCCAGGCGAGACATGAGGAATGTGCCGCCGACGTTGATTTCATGCATCAGCCGATAGCGCTTCAGGTCGGTGGCGAGCGTGCCCGTCAAGCTGATCGCCGAGGCGTTGTTGACGAGAACATCGATGCCACCAAAGTCGGTGACAACCTTCGTGATGGCCGCTGCGACCTGGTCTTCGAAACGGATGTCGCACTGGATCGCCAGAGCTTGTCCACCAGCCGTTTTGACGTCATCTGCTGCGGTGTGAATCGTACCGGGCAGCTTCGGATTGGCATCGGCGGTCTTGGCGAGAATGGCGACTTTCGCACCGTCTTGTGCGGCGCGAACAGCGATGGCGTGACCGATTCCGCGGGACGCTCCCGTGATAACGATCACTTTGTCTTTCAGAGACATACTTGAACCTCGAGGTCAGTCATCTGCAATAAACAGTCGGCTCGGTCGCAGCACACGCCACGATCGAGCCTCGCCCGCCGGCAGCACGACGCCACCGGCGGACAAAGGCAGTCAAATCGACGGGTACTTGCGCACCCGAACAAGCGCGAGCTTACTTGTAGTAAAGCTCGCCGTGAACGATCTCGCGACCGTTCAGGTCTTCGTCACCTTCGAGGACGCGTTCGGCGCGTGCCACCAGATCCAGTGCCATCGTGGTGAGGGCATTCTGGCTGGCGATGCGGGCCGTCGCCATCGCTTCGAAGTTGGTGAACACGAGCCCGGCGGAGCGAGCGAGGAACTCCTCGACCGTCGCCTGCAGCCCTTCGGACCCCGCGTCCTTCAGCTCCACACCGACCTGTTTGGTGGCGCGTTCGGCAAGCTCGCGAGCCTGCGCGGCGAGAATGGCGCAGAAGATGCGCGTGGAGTGGTTGAGCGAGGAGTACGGCCACTTGTCCGACTGCGCGTTGGCGATGACGACAGCGGCGCGTTCGGTCACTTGAACGGCCAGCTTGATGCGACCGTTGATTTGGGTGATTTCGTTCATGAGAACTCCAGTCAATTACGTTGTCTGTGTTTGCGAATTTGCAGTGAATAAAACAGATTACGCCGCGTTTTTGTTGCTCAGCTTATCGCGAACCGCCACCACATCCAGTGCCGGGTCCTCGTTGAGCATTTGCGCGACTTGCGCTGCCACCTCGGGCAGGCGAAAGCTGATCGGACCAGCGCCATCGATCAAAACCTCCGGCTTGGCACCGGGCTCGTTTTGATTTTCGGCATACTCGCCCGATTTCAACCCGACCGCAATCACGTGCGGAAAGATCGCCGGTTCGGCGATCGACATCACATCTTTGTGGTCGAGAAAAACCGCGTCAGCCTCACTCTGCACCACCCAGCCGTCGAAGCGATAATTCGAGTGAACTCCACCGAAATCGCTCCCGTCTTTGAAGAAACGACTGACTCGGAAGAGAACCTGACCAGCTCCGGGAACATTGATGCTGACCTGCTTTCGGTTGTTCCAGAGATTCGGCGCCAGGTGGTCGCTCATCTCACGACTGATCAGGTGTCCGTTGAGGAAAACCTCCATCGCCCAGTCGCTCGATTCCGGAGCGGCGGCATCAGCAGCGCACCACAGGTTGTACATCGTGGGACCGCCTTGAACCGCGCGCAGCTCGGTCGTCTCGCCCGGATGAGTGGACCAGGATGCGTGAATTGCAGCGCCACTACCGGCGGCGGCACCAGCCAGAACAATGTGCCCAGGCTTACCTGCGCCAGTTTCCTGCGCGAGACTGTGCGACTCCCAACCGGTGCCATCCATGGCATGAGTGTATCCGCCGAACGAAAGATTGGCTACCGAAGCCAATCCTCGTTCGCGACAGATCGCCACAGCCGTGCGGTACGCCTCGGTCCAACCGGGCTTGACCTGCCGGCCGTGAGCGAAGACGGTTCTGACCAGCCGAACGTTTTGATTATATGCACGCACGAGAACAACCGGAAGGTCCGGGTTCACGCCGAGCAGACTCTGCAAAACGAGCGAGCCATGATTGAGGTCATCGCGAGCAACAATGCCGAGTTCATCGGCATTGCGCTCCATGGTCAAGTATGGCGAATCTTCAGTGCCAGTCGCGACGCGGCACGTGTCCACGTCCAACGCAGCGATGATCTTCCCCGCCGCCTGCAGCGAAGACCGTGAGAAGCCGGTATCGATGATGATTACGGCAGTTTTGTCTCTCACAAGACCTCCTACTCCTGTTTCCAGGAAAGTTAGAGAGACCGGCAGCCCGCCTCACTTCGTGATGACGAACTTATCGATCTCTTTACCGCTCATGTCGATTTGCCTGAGCGTTGCTGTACCCCCATCGATGTCGCAGACCGTGAAGGAATGCCGATCGCCGATGAGTTTGTGAGTAAACGGTTTCCAATCTTCCGTCCGCCAGTGAATGCCGGAAGGATCGAGCTTGGCGCCGCCAGCGCCCGTGGTGACGTAGATGACGCCGTCGGGCTTGGTGACGGTTTCGCCATCGTAGGTTTTGTCGAGAGCGAATTCGCCGCCAACATAGCCGTCCTTGTCGATCACCGAACCGTCAGGCTGCACATCCACCTTGAACTTCAGCGGGTAGCTGCGCTCGTAGTAGTGGCAGTGACCGTTGAAAACAACGTCCACACCGTACTGCTGAAACATCTCGGCGAGGAGTCGCATACGCTTCTCCTGACCGTGTTTCGGGTTGGACGAAAAACCAGGTTGATGGAAGTTGACGAACTTCCATTTGTACGACTGCGCACCGGCGAGCTCCTGCTCAACCCAGTCGCGAAGCTCCTTGAGCGTCCAGTCCATGTAAGCGTTCGCATCCAGCACCAGCCAGAAAACGTCGCCGTTCGGGAACGAGTAGTTGCCCATGCGCGGAAACCGCTCGCCTGCCACTGCGAGAAACCGCTTGATGCGCTCCTCGGTACCGCGAAGCTCGGGAATGTTCTTCGAAGCGCGCGGGTCGACGAGCGGGCCATTGAGCGGCAGCGACCAGTACATGAAGTGCGCGTGCAGGTCGGGGTAGACGTCGATGAGCGGCGTCAGGAACCACTCCGTCTTGCCGACGCAATGATTGCCCAGGGAGGTGAACGTGAGGACCTCCGAGAGGAGCGGCGCGCCGACTCCCGGTTCAACCACGCGTGAGTTGTAGACAGGCAGAAAGCGCCTCAAATACTCCGAAGCGCGACCGTGCATGTAGACGACGTCACCGGTAATGCAGAGCAGGTCCGGCTTGAAGTCGGTGTAAATCCGGTGCGCAATTCGAGTCGATTCGACCGAACCGTTACCGGTGTCACCGACGATCACAATCCGGTGAGGCGTGTCCTTCGGCAGACGAGCACGAGACTCGGCTTCGAAGACGATTTTGCCGCCTTGCGTCACCCAGTACTTGAACTTCTCGCCGGGCTTGAGACCGCTGACCGTGAAGGCGAGCCGGCGATGCGGCGGGACACCCTCCAGACAGACCGACGAAGCGACCGGCTCCGACACGGCAAGCTGCCGGTCAGAGAAAGCTCCGACAGTGAAACCATGCTGGTCCGGGTGCGGGAAGAACAGGATCTCAACGCAGTCGAGCCGCGTCTCATCCCTGCCGATCTGCACCATGGGCGGGACCATGAAGGGCCCTTCCGGTCGCGTCCAGACCGGGACAGGAACCGGCGGTTCTGTATCCGCCTCATTTTTCTCCGGCTTGTCCGGCGAATCGTGATACACGACGTCACCACCGGCAGTGCGCGACTCAGCGGAACGCGAGACGCCGTCAGCGGAACGCTTCGGACGCGGTCGACCATCAGGGAAATGGGTCGCGGTGCCAGTCGGCTCGCGCCATTTCGAAAAATCAGGACAGCCGCAGGTCTCATGACCGGAGCCATCCGACTTGCTAGAAGTATCCGTGGAATGATCGCGGGTGCTGCCGCCTCCGTCGGAACCGGTCTTGGAACCGGTTCCGGATTTCCGAGTCTTTCTCCAGACCCAGAACAGGAAAGCAGCGTTGCCCACGAGAAGCAAGATGTAGAGGGCGATGCTTTTGCCCATAGCGTATTTCTCCTCGTCAGCAAAGCGGCACGACATGAGTCGTTGCCGTCTCATGCATGCGGTTAGTGAGAGTGAGGCGCCGATTCGGGGAGCCACCACCAGCGGTGACAACTCCAACCTACGAGATGGATGCCTGCACTTTGACTTCGAGCGAAGTAATCGTCTGGCCTTCCTTGTCGAGAACCGTCAAGGTATAGCCGGACAGCGAGATTGAGTCGCCGATTTTGGGCGTGCGCCCGAACTTCTCGACGAACGTGCCGGCAAGCGTGATGTTGTAGCCGTCGAATTCGAGCACTCTGGTCGAAACCTTGCTGAACTCGAACAGCGTCACACCACCGGCGACTTTCCAGGTGTTCTCCCCGGTTTTGACAATGTCGCGCTGCGGCTTGTCGTACTCGTCCCAGATGTCGCCGACCAGCTGTTCCAGCAGGTCTTCGAGGCATACTATGCCGATAGTATTGCCGAACTCGTCGGCAACCATCACCATCGAAAGCCGCTTGGCGCGCATGTCTTCCAGAAGAGTGCTGGCTTTCATCGTGTCGGGCACGAAGTGAGCCTGACGAAGCAGATGCGACAGATTGAACGACTCTTGCAACGCTGTCGGGACCGCTTTGGCACCACCTCCGGAGGCAGCGAACCGGCTGAACCAGACGTCGAAGAGGTCCTTGGTGCCAAGGATACCAACGACTTTGTTATCGAGCGAATCGAAGACCGGCAACTTGCCGTGCTTCGTCTCCACGACAACACGCATCACCTGCGCGAGCGTAAAGTCGTTTCGAAGGTACTGGACCTGTGTCTTTGGACGCATCACGTCGCGCACGGTGAGCGCACGAAGTTCTAGCGCACTGACCAGAAGGTCCGATTCCTGCTTGCCGAGAGTCCCTGCCTTAGCGCTTTCCTCCACCATGATTTGGAATTCACGCGCGGAAGGATGACGCTGTTCCTCCTTCTCGTTCTCGAACCCCATGACGCGAATCGCAAGATTCGACAAGAAGTTCATGACCGAGAGGAAAGGGCTGGTCAGTCTGCAGAACAAACGGAACGGCAATCCGAGCCGCAGCAACGTCTTCTCCGGAAAACGAATCCCGATGAACTTCGGGACCTGCTCTCCGATGATGATATGCGCGCCGCTCAATAGCGTGAACGTCAGCACCAGACCGACCAGATGCGGCACATGCGCGTGCTCGAAACCTGGTATCGCATTCAGTGCCATCTCCAGCGCCGCCGAGACAGCCTTCTCACCCATCGCGCCTACGACGAGGCTGGCGAGCGTGATGCCCAGCTGGGCGCCGGCGATACTGTTTTCGATGTCCTTCTGCAGCGCAGCCAACATGGGCGCGCCATAGGCACCAGACTTGACCATCTCCTGAACGCGACTCTTGCGAAGCCGAATAACAGCGAACTCGGCAGCCACGAACAGACCATTGGCGATGATGAACAGCGCCACAATGCCAAGCCACATGAAAATAGAGCCCGTGCTCATGTAGTCTCCAAGGTGTTACTCGGGCGTGGCAAGCGGTTTTACATCAACCGGACATCCACTCCCGTCAACATGAAGAACACTCGATCATCGTCACTGCTCGCTGGAAGCATTAGAGATCGAGGTATTCGTAGAAATAATCGGTTCTCTGAGTAGAGATTCAGTCCAGCGTTTAGAAAAAACAAGCGTGGTAAATCTAATAGCTCTCTAGCGGCTATATCAACAGCTACGTAGAATCTGATCATAAGTGCTTTATAAGAAAGCGTCCGGGAGGTAACAACCTCACGCAGTTAGTACTAACTTTTTCTGTGTTAATGCTAATCTGACTGATCTTCCCGGCGGCCGGCCAAACAGTCGGGAGATTATCGATCAGGAGACTTATGCCGAGCTCAAATGCACAGCCACTGGGGAGAACCAGACTCGTCCATGCACCCGAGTACAACACCGACCTAGCCTTATTTGGTGTAGATAAACCGTTTGCGCTCGATCGCGGCGAATTAGTTTTGAAACAGCTGGCAATTGATTTCGACCAGAAGATACCGGTGTTGCGACCCGAGCCGATTTCCGACGATCAGATCCTTCTTGTACACACGAAGGAATACCTGGATCAGCTTGCTGAAACTCAAACTTGGCTGAATATATTCGAATTCAAGAATGAAGAATACAAGGCAGACGCTGCCGAGAAACCGCTCCCGGAGCTCCTCGACGATATTCGCCTCAAGTGCGGCGGAACACGCCTGGCCTGCGAACTGGCATTGGAAACCGGTATGGCAGCCAATCTAGGAGGCGGATACCATCACGCTTATCCGGATCACGGCAGCGGCTTTTGCGTGCTTCACGACATAGCAATTGCTATTAGAGATCTGCAACGCAAACTTCTTGTGGAGCGCGTTCTCATCATCGATCTTGACTTTCATCAAGGCGACGGAACCGCTGTAATTTTTAAAGATGATCCGGCAGTATTCACACTCTCCGTCCACTCAAAAGAAGGATGGCCAGACGAAAAACAGATCTCATCTCTTGACGTGGAAATTGCCGAGCACGAAACACACGAGTATTTGAAACGGACGAAGGAAGCCGTTCTTCACTCGTTGAACAATTTCTCACCGGACCTCGCTGTCTTTGTGGCTGGTTCCGATCCTTACGAAAAGGACGTCCTGCCTGGAACTCGGTTCATAAAACTATCGCTGGAAACTTTACTCGAGCGCGATAAATTTGTCATTGATACGATGGCGGACCGCCAAATCCCGCTCGCCATGGTCTTCTCCGGCGGCTACGGACCTGATGTTTGGGAAGTACATTACGGCGCAGTTAAACACCTGCTAATCAGAAGTATGTAAGCGCAGCTTGCTGAGCCACTTTACACACGCACTGCAATTAACAGCAGTTTATTTAAGAAGACAACGAGACGACATTTATTGTCAAGCAGACATAAAACCTCACCCATAAAACCAAAGCACCGGTTGTAAGGAGACACACTGTTTTGATAGCTTCTCTATATACGTTTTTGTAACACAACTCAAAGGTCATCGGACGGGATAAGTAATTAGATAGCGAAATTCGAGAAGACATCGCGAAGGTTTTCGTGAATCGACTCAAACCGCTCTCCACCCCGTTCATCCCCGAAGAGCACTTGAAGCGAGATCGCACCGCCTCATCGGTGAATACTCGTGCGTGTGTTTTATTCAGCGTTCGCAAGCAAATCAGCCGATGTCGGTTGCACTCTCGAACGTCTTGAAACACACCGAACGGCGCTCGCTCAGAATGCCGCTTTCCAAGACTCTTCACAGCAAGATAGTCGCACGGAGTTGGAAAACTCTTCACGATGTGACGTACAGAATCGAAACGTTCTCGTTGATCAGCGTTCGCAAAGATCAGCGCTCTCTTGCTTTCCTCTCGATAGAAAAGCTGGCACCAGGACTTAGTTTTGAGGCAGCCAGCGAGGAAAGGTTCTCTATGTCTGGAGAAAATAAAAAGCGACTGACGACCCCGAAGTCGCGAGTAAAAGTTCACTTACTTGGGTCCGCCGGCGATGTCACCGGCTCGCTTATCTTGTTCGAGGTCTCCTCAGAGCAAGCAGTCATCAGGTTCTTGCTCGAAGTGGGCTTGCACCAGGATGACGACAACATCAACCGCTGCCATCGGTTGCCGAAAGGTTTGAAAGCGAAGGACATCAACTTCGCAATCATCTCGCACGCCCACATCGATCACTCGGGATACCTGCCGAAGCTCATCAAAGACGGCTTCACAGGCCCCGTGTACACGCATGCGGCGACCAAAGACCTGCTGCGCTTCCTGCTCCCGGACTCCGGAAATCTGCAAGAGCGTGCGGCGGAACGTGAGAATGAGCGAAACGGTTTCAAAACCGACTCAGGCAATGCACGCGCCACCAAAGGCGGTGCCGGGAATACACGCGGAGCCAGGCGCACCACTTCCGGTGGCACCCCCAGCGGCCGCGTCTACCCCCTGTACACCGCTGCCCAAGCTCGTCGCAGCCTGGACGCCATCAAGACGCTCCAGTACGACCGTCTCTACAAACTGGCCGAAGGCGTCTCGTGCAAGTTCACCGAGGCGTCGCACATTCTTGGGGCGGCAGTCGTGACGCTGGTTCTCGGCAGCGGCAAATCGAAGAAAACGGTTTGCTTCACCGGCAACGTCGGACGTAACGGCATGCCCTTCCTCAAGGACCTGGCGCCGGTTCTGGAGGCGGACTACATCATCACCGAGTCGACCTACGGCAACAAGCTGCACGCTCAGCGTGACCGCTTGGCTGTCCTGGCCGGCATCGTCAACGACGCCTACAAGCGCGCCAAGCGACGCGACCCGAAAGAAGGTTGCGGCGTAATCGTGCTACCGGCGTTCGCGGTCGGTCGCGTGCAAACAGTGGTCTATGACCTGGCGCGCGCGATGGAGAAAGGCATGATTCCGAACATCCCGGTCTTCCTCGACAGCCCGATGGCAGTCGAGGCGACCAAGGTGCACCGGAAGCACACCAATCTCTATAACGACGAGGCGAAGAAACTCGTCGCGCGCGGCATCGATCCGTTCAGGACGCCGCAGTACGTGGAGTGCAAAGGCTGGGCACAGTCGCGCGCTCTGGACAAGCCTGCAAGCGAACCGATCATCCTGATCGGCTCGAGCGGCATGGCTGCGGGTGGTCGCATCCTCGGTCACATCGAGAAACGTCTCGATCGCGCCGAGAACACCATCGTCTTCGTCGGCTACCAGGGAACTGGTGCGCTCGGTTACACCCTCGTCAACGAGAAGCCGAGCGAAGTCACGATTCACGACAAGGTCGTGAAGGTGCGCGCCAAGATCGAGTACATGTCCGATTATTCCGGACACGCGGACTACGCTGAAATCATCGACTGGCTGAAGAAATTCCGCCGTAAACCCAAGAAGGTTTTCCTCGTGCACGGTGATCCCGAAGCGCTGATCGCGTTCAAAGGACACATCGGCGCGGCGCTGCCCGACTGGAATGTCGTGATTCCGCAACCGCGAAACTGCTTCGAACTGTAGCAAGGAAGGGGAGTTGGCCTGGCAAGCCAACCCCCCTTTCTTCCCTCCAGCTTCCTACTATACTAGTCAGTATCTCCTACTGCCCACAAATCCAACACCAGCGGAAACTTCGAGGATCTGCCCCCTCTACAAACACTCCCAAAAACCCGTTTTGTCGCTCTAGCGTAGACGGAATTTTGGAAATGCGTCATAGCCAGATAGACACGAAGCTACCTTTGACTGGCAAAACCACCCGGCGGACTAAATGAACGGAAAACATCGGACGCTCCTGACGGAACGGTTCGAGCCATGATATCGCATATGGTGCCGACCGAATTGCGAAGTCCGAGGCAAAATGCAGCAAGCAGACAGCGCGCCTAAATGTTTTGATATTGAAACTGCATCTCAAAAAATTCTTGACGCGTGTTCGACGAAGCGCCTTCGTTTATATAGATACGTCCGAAGCAACCTCAGGCGCGACCCTTCTTAAACACCGCGCCGCCAATCGCCATCACGATCCAACCGAGAAGTGGAACGGTCGGCATAAACCCAAAAACGTTGCCGCACCATATAACGGCACCGGCCACGAATATGATTGCGCCCAGAATCTGCATAACTCAACCTCGGAAGTTTGGGGCGGTCTCCACTGGTCATAACTTACCCGAAGGGCGACCACGCGAACCGCTAACCCGTCGACGAGTTTCGGAACCAAATTAGGTAGAAACATTCAGGTAACACTATGGGATAGAAACAATTGTTTGGCTATCCTGCAATGCCGAATTTTGCCGATTCCGGCAATGCACCGTAGACAACCGACACGGACAAAAGTGCACAAAAGCTCCTAACGACCACCCGGACGTGGCTTCGAGCGAAGAGCCTTATCATGCCATATAGTAGCGCACATAAAAAAACAGAGGAGCAGGAATCGGTTAGGATTCCTGCCCCTCTGATGCGCAGCTAGTCGACGTCACCTTCCTCGACTTCCGGCTGAGCTTTGATCTTGGACTCAGGCGGGTCGAGGCATTCGAACGTCGGCTTCACGAACATGGCAGGCGGCATCGCGATTCGCTCCGCGCCAGGCGCGAAGGTCTTCGTCGAATCAACCTGATTGCTCGAGTTGTAATGCTTGATCGACATGACGCTTCCGTCCGGATGAAGTTCAGCGTCGTCGCGCTCGTACGACCAGGTGTTGTTGACGAATGAGATCACCCGATTCGGCGTCTTGCCATCAGGGGCGATACCAATCAATCGCTTCACTTCATAGATGTACGAGCCGGAGGCGCCTTTGAACTCCTCGATTTTGACGAGACGGAAAGTCGCGTCGCAAAGAGTCTTGCCGCCGGTTATCGCGAAGTACTGCTTGAAGGCAGGCTTCTTGTCGGCGCCAAACTGGATGACGGTCATGCCATCGGTGCCATATTCGACGTCGTACTTCTGAGTGCCATCCTTCTCGAAGTAATTCACCTCGATGGAGTAGGAATTCACCTTGAACTCCATGCGGGAAGTGACGCCATCCTCGTAGAAGAACTTGCCGGAACGCGAACCATCAGTCTCGTCGACGATCTCGGACAGCATCGTTCCATCCGCCGCATAGCGAGTGGTTTTCAGCGCATATTCCGAAACCTTTTCGGTCTTCTCGATCAGCTTGCCGTCATCGTTGAAGCTATCCTCACGCTCCAGCTTGCTGTTGTCGTCGAAGACGAGAGTGCGCTGAATGCTGCCATCCTTCGCATTGAAGTACAGGGTCTGGTAGCCTCCGTTGGAAAGCCGACCGCCGTTGCGCTCCAGCGAACCGTCCTCACGAAAAACCTGATGGCTCTTGTAGGACGTGCCGTTGTCCGCGTAAGTCACCAGGCTGCGAAGCTGACGCTTCGACTCCCCCGCGCCGAGCGGATAGAAGGCACGCGTTTCGATCTTCGCACCATCCGGACGATAGGTCGTGAACGACGTGACGCCTGACCGATACTCGATCTGCATCATCCTTTTCGTGACCTTATCGTCCGCGAAATAAACATACCGAATCTCTTCACCCGCTTGTGGCGGGAGTTCGACCCGGGTCCCCGATGGAGCGGGGAAGTTCCTGGCAATATCGCCGCTCTTGTCCCCACCGCTCAAGGCGAAGATAACAAGCGTGATTGCGACCACCGCCAGCAAAACAAATCCGAGTTTCCTTTTCATAGTTGAATCCTTGCGTAATTCGCAAACGGAAAATCCTCGACGAGCGACCTTGCGAAAAGCCGCTCGCCGAGCTGGCGTTCAGTCAGTCCGGCCGTTTACATACCGGACCAACTCAACGCCACTGGGACAGAGTCCCGTTAAAAGTCGTAGCCCCCGTACCAGTTGTACGAAGGCTGCACCGGCGGCCCGACAACGTTTCGCACATCATCAAACCCGAGCGGTCTGGTCAGGTTAGTCGGAACGGTCTCCCGCTCGACACCGGTCACCTTCGTGTTCGTCGTCTCGCTCATGGCGTTGGGCGGGTAAACGTAGGTGTCGTAGTTGTCGGTCGTGCCGTCCTCGCGAACGTTCACAACCTTCAAGAACCGCCCGACGTCGTCGAGATAATCGACTCGTTCGAGCTTACCGGTCTTATCGTTGAAGCGGAGACGACGGGAAACATAACCCGCGGCGTCGACTTCCTCGAGCTGCGTGAGCAAGTATTTGTCCTTGCCGTTCGCGTCCTTACCAACCACCTTCCAGGTCTGCCGATAGGCTACCTGAGGGGTTTTACCGTCGACGGCTTCGGGTTTCTTGACGCCGGCACCGTCGCGATAGACGGTCACTTCCATGCTGTTGTCGTAGGGCTGGAAGACGCGGTAGTGGTCGATCGAGCCATTGTCCTTGAAGTACAGAACCTCGATTCGATACGACCGGTAGACGATGTACTTGAGCGAGCGACCATCAGCCTTGTAGAACTCGATGTCCTCGTAGCCCGTCTGGTGCTTGAACGTGCGCCTGGAGCGGATGCCGTCGGCGCCGAAAGTGACAGTGACCTCGTCACCGTTTTCGGCCTTGCGAGTGAGGCTGTCGGACGGAACGCCGCTGACGACGCGCATGTAGACGACGTCGCCATCATTGTTGAATTGCTGGATGCGAGCGAGCGAACGCCCGTCCTTCAAATACTCCAACAGCTCGAACTCGCTCTTCGAACGCTGCCTGCCGAATGCTGCCATCGTGCCGTCTTCTCGGAAGAAGCTCGACCTGACAATGGTTTTGCCGTCGGCGGCGTATTCGATGGAACGCTTGACCTTGCCGAACTTCGTGGGCGGGTCGTAGATCTTCGCAGTGTAACCGGTCGAGAGAGCCTCTTCCGGCGTCTGCGCAGACGGCACCGGTGCGACACCACTGGCGGTATCGGAACCATTTGCAGCAGCAGCCGTTCCTGAGCTTGAAACAGCAGGCGCGGCTCCCGCGGCAGGCGCATTGGATATTGCGTTCGAGCCAGAAGAAGACGGCGGAGCCGGCACTGCGTTCGGATCGGCGCTGGTCACCGCGGTCGGCGCAGGAACAGTCGGCGCGACCTCCTGGGGCGGAGCCACTGTCAAACTGGGGTCCGGATACCACTCGGTCAACACCCTGATGGTCCCGTTTTCGCGATAGAGCGAAATCTGCTTGCCGCCGGCGGAGTAGAAGATGGTAACGCGCTTGAGAAGCTGCGTGCCCTTCCAATATTCGACCTCGCGGCGGTTTTCCTTCTGACCGTCGGCGCGCAGATACAGCTCGCTGTCGAGCTTCTGCGCAAAGTCGGCGCGGCTTTCCAGATTATCCTTCGAGCCACCGCAAGCGGTGACCAGCAGGAAAGCGAGCGCTACAAAACCTGTCTTGGTGAAAGTTTTTCGTGACATAAGACTTTTCCTCGCGATGCATTCCTTGCATCGAAGTCAAGGTGGTTTAGTAAAAAAAACTGGCTCAGGGCGTGCACCTAGGAAGTACACGTCGTGAAACAGCTTTCTTCACTTGAAAGAGAATGCCTGATGTTTCCACCAGGCAAGCCTGTCTGAATGACGGATGAAGTCGCAATTGACTTCGTCCGTTAGCGGAAAAAGGCAGCGGCGCCACTCCAATCCAAAACGGGAGTGACGCCGCGCCTGAAACTACAGTCCAAACCGCGTCTGACCGGTCAGGCGGACCTGACCGGTCGTGTGCGGCTCATCTCAGCCGACCGTGCCGCCTCGACAACCGGTGTCCTTCTGACCCGGCTGGCAGGGCGGTGGCAGGGTGTCACCTGCAGCCGGAGCCACCGAACCCGTGGACGGCTCGGAAGCCGCCTCGGAGCCGTCGGTCAGCTCGACCTGGGCATCCGGGTCCGCGCTGTCGATGTTCTCGAAGCGCAGCCGGACGGCGTCCAGCATGGCCAGCGAATTCGCCTCCACGAAGCGAGCCGCCTTCATGGCCGGCACACCCGACTTCACCAGCCCCCAGTACGCCAGCGACGCAGCCGCAGCCACGTAGGTGGCATGGATGTCGCCGAGGTCGTCGGGCAGAGCGGCCGAGCCGTTCATTAGATTGTCGACCAGGCGGTCGACCTTCAGCTGACGGCGTTCGGTCCAGTTGATGATGTCGACCGTGGCGAGCCCACCGAGCGCCGCGAGCGGCGAACGGATGAGAGCCTTTGCCACCACAGGAGCCACCACCTTCAGGTCCTCGACCGGGATACGGATCGCGACCTTCGACTTGGGGTTGTCGCTGCGCCAGGTGATGAACTTGGGCACTTCGCCCACAGCCTGGTCGGCGAGCAGCCGGCACTGGGTCGCTTCGGCCGGGAAGCCGATTTCGTCGAGCGCCGCCGCCACGATGTACGCGCGGATGTAATCCGGCGGATGCGGCCAGAACTCGATCGTCTTCTGGTCGTTCTCCAGCTTGTTGATGCTGAAGTACGAGCCGGCGCGCAGCAGGCGCGGCGTCTTGAACACACCGTCACCCTTCGAGTTGAACGCCGAGAACGTCGAGATCATGTTGTACAGGTACGCCGGTCCGGACAGCAGGATGCCGCCCGAGATGTCGGCGTCGACCTCACCGATGGTGTCTGCGAACAGCTTCACCATGATGTTCGAGGTCGGAACCTCCGTGCGATCGATACGCACGGTGTCCTGCGAAAACTTGATCTCCTGCTTTTCGCACGCCTCGGCAATCGCCTTGGCGACGACCATCGTCAGCTCGCTGCCGAGCCCCTCGACATCGGCGAAGATGTCGTGGCGGAACTCGTGCATGTAGAGCACGAGCATCAGAGTGATGATCGAGCGCTCGTCATGCGGAACTTCGATGGCGTGCGCGCCGACCGGACCACGCGTGCCGGGCAGGGTAGCCGGACCGTGCTCGCTGAAGCGGGCGACGAAGACGTTGCCGACGTGGAACTTCGACGTCTTGAGCCGCTCCTTGACGTCAGCGTCGAGCTTGATGCCGAAGTCCAGACCTTCGAACAGACGGAACGCCTGCTCGACGGCAAAGACGACCGCCTCCAGCTGCTTGTAGTTGCCGGAGCGGAGCTGCCCGAAGGCGTCCGTCCAGATACGCAGCACGCCGAGAATCTGGGCGAGCTGCTCGTCCAGCGACTGGATCGCATGCTGAAGCAGCTGACCCTCGGGCACATTGGGGTTCTGCGCGACGAGCACCGACAGCACCCGCGGCAGAGTCTCCAGATAGAGCGTCCGCAGCTTCGTAAGCTGCTGCTCCAGGCTCTCGATCGCCGGCAGGTACCGCGGCTTGAGCGGCACGATCACCGACTTTGCCCACGTCACCTTGTCGGCGTGGTCATCGAAGCGCTCCGCGACGATGGCGTCGTACTTGCCGGCGTCCATCATGAGCCGAAGACCTTCGGCGGCGGAGAACAGGGTCGCATCCACGCCGGAGACACGGGCGCGGGGAAGTTGCGGGATCAGGCCTGCCGACTGCGACGAAATGCTTCCTTTATTCGGCAGACCCGGGATAAAACCCACATCGGTCACCTTCAGCGAGGCGTCCGTGGTGGGCTTGGCACCTTTGCCCTTGCCGCCTTTGTCAGCGGCAATCTTCTCGCCCAGGCGAGCGAGGGAACGGTTGACCGCCTCCTCGACCGTGGGGAAGTTGAAATTCTCATCCCCGTAGCCGGGGCAAATCACCATGTTGGGGCGGCAACCACCGGGCTTGTGCTCGTGCTTGTCGCGTTTGGTGATGTCGAGAACGATTGTCATACTTGATCGCTCCTTCATTTAGGTTTGACGGCGCCCGCAAACGGAGACCGGCTGACAAAGCCGGTCTCGCGAGCGCCTGATGACTGCTCTGGATGAAAAACCTACTGCTGCGCCAGGTTGCCGAGCACGCGCGCGAGCTTGGCGGCGAGCACGTCGACCGGCGGCACAGAGCGGTATTCAGGGATGTCGAGCCGCAAGTACGGACCGACGGCAGTGGGCGTCACGACCGTGTCGCCTTCCTGCAAAGCATGTTTGACAGCGCCCGCCGTCACTCCGCCCTGCTCGATTGCGAAGCAAACGATCGAGGGCACAAGAGGACGCGACGCAGTCGATTCGAGCACCCGTACTCCGGCAATGCTCGAAAGCGCCTTCACGATCTTGGTGCGTTCCGCTTCCACCAGGGCGAGCTGGTTGCGACGCCGTTCTGCGAACGAATCGCCCTTGCCGCGCTGATAGAAGTACATGAACGCCGCATTCATAGCCGCAATTTCGGGAAGCGAAACCGCACCGCGTTTCAAAATCCACTCGGGCAGACGCTCTTCGAAGCGCGGCTCGAACTGGAAGTGAGCAAGTGCCGCCTCCTGAGGGAAATCCGCTTCCTGCGTCTTCTCGATGAAGATCTGGACGAGCTCTTCACGCATCGCAAAGGCCGATGCCGTCAGCAGACCGCCCAGCGCCTTGGAGGCACTGAACAGATACGCGTCGCAGTACGACAGCGGGTCAGCGGTGGCTTCGGCATCGCGACGAGCCATGCCCTGCTCATCATCGACTACGAAGAAGAGGTTGTGGCCCCGCTTGCGCAGGTCGCGAACCAGAGCGGCCACCTCTTTCACGGGCAGCAACCGACCGGTTTCGCTCACGGTCGGCAACACGATGCATCCGCAAGTGCCGGCTCCGGAGGAGGACTGGACGACGGCTTCTTCCAGCGCGCCAACGAGCTGGTCGTTGTCGAGACTGGAGAGATTGATCGACTTTTCCTCGACTTCCTTACCCACCGGATAGGCGAGCGTGGAGCCGCTCTCGAAGAACACCTTCGTCACAGGAGCGAATGAAGCGTTCTTCGCTTCCACGGCGTCGCCACCATCTTCGGTGACACGCACGAGGAACACCTTGCGAAGATAGCTCGGCAGCCCGCCTGCGAACCCACGGAAGTCGGGATGACGTCCGACGTGGAACAGCATGCGAGTGGCGAGCGTGACCGACGAGCGACCGGAGGCATCCAGGATGACCGGAACATCGTCGGAGAGCGCGAGAACCTTACGCGTCCAGTAGCGCGCGTAGTCGGTTTCTTGCTCGTAATAATCGTTGAGAGCATCGACGTCGCCTGCGCCGACAAAGCGCAAGACGGAAGCGATGCTGTTCTTCGCCGGCGCGAACATCTCGGTCGTCGGCGAGGCGATGTTGGTGCCGGCCCACCAGTTGCGCCACTTCTGTTTCCAGGCCACACCGTGGACTGGAACCGGGGAGAGACTGGCAGCCGGAGCCACCAGACCTTGTCCAATCGGGTCGAATCTCTTCATATAGACCTCACTGAAGTAAGGGTTGAAACGCTTCCAGCCGGAAGCTTCCTCAAATCGGAAATTCGAACGTGGCCGTAAGCACGGTCGTTCGACCACTTCGCGGGATGCGAAGCTGGGCTCCATAAAGAATTCACGGAGACCAGGAAAGCGCCGGCACAGCGACGGCGTTTTCCTGGTCCCCGAGAAAAAAACGGAAGCTGGAGCTGCATCGACCAGGCGACTCGGTTTTTAAACCGAATCGACCATCCTTTGCAGCCCCAGCCCCGTTCAAAACATCACAGCACCATTAGTGGTGCCCAAGAGCCGCAACCCTCAGGCACCACTTCCGGTATCAGACTCAGTCGAGGTAATACTCGTCGTGGGTGTACACGTCGACCTCGATCGCCTTGATCTTGGCGGCATTCGCGACCGCGAGCCGGTCGGCTTCCGCCTTCGTGAGCACACCGATCTCGACCGCCTGAGCGGCGACTTCGGCGTTGATCGCGCCGCGAGGCAGCGTGCGCGCCTTCTGGGCAGCGATGACCTTGTCGACCAGCGGCTGGGTTTCGCTGGTGAGGCGGAAAGCCTCGATCAGCTGACCGAGCCCGAGCTCGTCGCCGGCAGGCACGAACACACCGTCGGTGAGACGGTTGAACTGCTCGCCGTAGGTCTGCACCGTCGCCGCCGCCTTGCGGGCAAGAGCGTCGGACGGAGCGCGACCGAGCGGGTTGAGCCGCAGGGTGGCCGCACCGACAGTGCGCATCAGGAAGCCAAGGACGGGCACGTCGAAGTTGGCATAGATGCCCTCGAACGCCGTCTGCACTTCGCTCAGCGCCTGCGTCAGCGCGTAGCGCACGAGCGGCAGGTCTTCCTTGCGACGACCTTCAGCCTCGAAGCGCCGCAGCGCCGAGAAGCCGAGCAGCATCCAGGCCACCGCGTCGGCGTACCGACCGGTGAGCATCTGGCGCGCCTTGAGCTTGCCGCCGACCGTGAACATCGCCAGGTCGGTGAGCGTGCCGAAGTGGGCAGCCGCCCAGCCCAGGCGCCGGTAGTAGGACCGCGTCTCCGGAGCGACCCGGGGAACGCTGGTGGTCCAGCCGCGCGTCAGGCTCCGCACGCCGGTGCGCACGAGGCCCAGACCGAAGTGGGTCATCCAGCCCAGCAGGTTCCAGCGGAAGGCCGGAACGTCGCTGTCGTCGACCGCATGCACCACCTTGAGCGCGTAGGGATGGCAGCGGGTGGCGCCCTGACCAAAGATCATCAGGGTACGCGTGAGGATGTTGGCACCCTCGACGGTGATGCCGACCGGAGCACCGGTGTAGCCCTTGGCCAGGACGTTGCGCGGGCCCTGCATGACGGCGGAACCAGCCATGATGTCCATGGCGTCGATGCCGTTCTTGCGCGCGATCTCGGTCGTGTACGCCTTCAGGACCGCGGAGGTCACCGGCGGCTGCACGCCCGAGTCGACGGCCGAGCACACGAAGATGCGCGCCGCGTCCAGCATGTAGGTCATGGCCGCGATCGAAGCGACCTTTTCCTCGATGCCTTCCATCTGACCGATCTGGCGGTTGAACTGCGAACGCACCATCGAATAGGCACCGGCCGCAGCGGCCGAGATCTTCAGGTTGCCGACCGCACCAGCGGGAAGCGAGACGCAGCGACCGCCGGCGAGCTGCTCCATGAGCATCTTCCAGCCGCCGCCGGCGTAAGCCGGACCGCCGATGATGTTGTCGAGCGGGACGACCACGTCATCACCCTTGAGCGTGCCGTTCTCGAACGGCTCGCCGATCGGGATGTGGTGCGGACCGTTGACGAACCCGGGGGTGCCCTTGTGGATCAGCACGCAGGTGATGCCGATATCGCCCTTGTTCTCCGCGGTCGACTTGCCCAGCAGGTTGTCGGGGTCCGACAGCTGGATGGCGACGGTGCAGAGGTTGGCGATCGGCGCCAGCGTGATGTAGCGCTTCTCGAAGTTCATCTTGATCTTGACCTGACCGTCGGTGTCGCGGAAAACGACGCCTTCGGACTTCATGCTGGCGGCATCGGAGCCGGCAGTCTTCTCGGTCAGACCGAAACACGGGACGTATTCGCCCGACGCCAGCTTCGGCAGGTAAGCCTGCTTCTGCTCGTCGGTGCCGTAGTGGATGAGGAGCTCACCGGCGCCCAGCGAGTTCGGGATCATGACCCGCACGCCGACGGTGAACGAGTACGGCGTCAGGGTGTGCAGGATGGTCGAGACGGCCAGGCGGGAGAAGCCCTTGCCACCGAACTCCTTGGGGATGATCAGCCCCATGAAGCCCTGCGCCTTGATGAAGTCGAAGACGTGCTCGGGGACACGGCGCGTCTTGCCGACCTGGTGATGGTCGAACATGCGACACAGCTCGACGAGCGGTCCGTCGATGAAAGCCTGCTCTTCGGCCGTCAGCCCACCATAGGGCTTGTCGAGCATCGAGCGAAAGTTGGGCTTACCGGCGAAGATATCGCCATCGAGCCAGACATCCCCGGCCTCGAGCGCCTGGCGCTCGGTCTCGGAGATTTGCGGAAGAACCTTCATCTTCTTCATCGTGTTCATGATGAAACGGAAGACGGGGTCACCACGGCGTCCCTTGCCGGAGTTTCCGCTGATCGAACCTTCCGCGGCGTTGCCCCGCGGATTTTTATCGTTTTTCAGACTCATGATTATTGTCCTTGAACTCCAGTCCTCGCGGACCGAAGGGGAAGTGAATTGCAGCAAGAAGGGCTCAACGCGAGCCACGACAAAAACCGAATTCAGACGGATGCGGAGCGGGCGAGTGCCCGCTCCGCTCCGAGTAAACACTCAGCGGTAAGCCGAGATCACAGACCGACGGCGGCCCAGGCAGCCTTGAGGTCGGCTTCCAGGGTCGGGTGCAGCGCGCGGCAGTTCTCCAGCGACTTGGCGACGAACGCCTTGAAGTCGGCCTTCGAGGTGACGCGGTTGGCACCGCAGTTGGTGGCGTACCAGATCTCGAACGGACGCTCCCAGGCGTTGCCGCCGACGGCGCGCGCGAAGGTCGCGAACGCCTTGTTCGGGATGCCCGAGTTGATGTGCACGCCGCCGTTGTCGGACCAGCCGGTGTAGAGGTCCTTCATGTGGGCCGGCTGCGGGTCCTTGCCGGTCTTCGGGTCGTCGTACGCGGTGCCCGGGTTGAGCATGTCGCGCAGCGCGCGGCCGTTGACCTTCTTGGTCCACAGGCCCGGGCCGACCAGCCAGCTGTCGTCGGCAGCGGAGAGCTTCTGACGGTACTGGCGGCAGAGCACGCCGACGACGTCGGAGAAGTGCTCGTTGAGCGCGCCGGACTGGCCCTGGTAGACGAGGGACGAGGTGTGCTCGGTGACGCCGTGCGCCATCTCGTGGCCGACGACGTCCTCGATGACGAACGTCTGGAACAGGTCGCCGTCACCGTCGCCGTACGTCATCTGCGAACCGTTCCAGAACGCGTTGTTGTACTTGCGACCGTAGTGCACGGTGCCGACCAGCGCCATGCCGGCGTCGTCGATGGAGTTGCGCTTCACGACCTGCGCCAGGAAGTCCTTGACGCCGCCGTGGAATTCGTAGGCGTTGTCGACGACCACGTCGCCGGTGGCCTTGTCGCCTTCGAAGCGGGCCTTGGTGCCCGGCAGCGACTGACGGCCCTGGGCGTCGTAGATCTTGCGGTCGCCGTTGCCGGCGCCGGCGAAGAGACCCGGGCGGCGAGCGACGAGCGACTGCCCCTTCTGGAACAGCTTCTGGGTCTCGACCAGGGTGAGAGCGTAGTTGAGGTTGTTCGGGTTACGGCGAGCGAGCTCGAGGAGCAGGTCCGCGTAGATGTACCCTTCGATGTGGTGACTCATTTGAATTACCTTTCAGGTTAGGAGAAGCACGACGGTGCTTCTGTCAGAGGTTGAATTTCGCAGGCGAAAACCCCGGTCATGTATTGACCCGGAGCCTGACTAAGAGAAGTCTCCCGAACCAAAACGCCAGCCTAGAAAACCTCGCGAAACACAAAACCTGCTCTTCCACCGAACTCAAAGACAGAGCCGGGAGAAGTGCGAGTTGGTTAAGTGATCGCGAAGTAGGAGGTTTTCTTCGACTAAACAGTAAAGGTTAAGGATGCAGAAAGACCCTAGCTGTAAAGACCGAAACTAAGCAACTCTCAGGCATTAGATGTGTATAAGCACTATATACATACTTGGCATTGCCGCGCCTCGTGAAAGACAGTTTATGAGAGGAGCCGGCTAACAGCTAGCAGAGCTGACGCCAATAGCGCGAGCCATGATCAGTCCAACCAAAAGCCAACCCTGCGCCACCATATGCAGTGCTTGACATTTAGGCTGCCAAGAACAGGGTTTACGCGCGCGCAGAGCCAGAATTAGCTATGTCTGATTTGAATCTCAAGAGGAGTAGAAAGTACTGTTTACTCGCTATAACCTTTGCATCTTTACGTGACAGGCCACTAAGTAACAGTTCCTCGATGTGCGCGAAAACCTGTTCTAGAGCTGATTTTAATCGGCGTGAACCTTAACGTGTTTCGTGACTACTCAGTCATGATGCGCGTTTCGATAAAAGTGTTTTCCGGCCAGATGAGAGGAAGAACTGTTGTCGACTGGTTTTACAGGCAGACGCACTTCAACATGAGCGGCTCCTAATAACTGTCAAGACGAGAGTGAAGGTTAACAGTAGCTTACTTTCTTGCGACGAGAGAGAGACAATAAGTCTCGATCAGGATCAGTTCAACACGGCTGCTCCGCTGCGGGCTCAACCTCGAAGCGCACGCCAGCCGGAAGAATGGATTACTGCAGACAAGAAAAATATTCGGAGTAAGTAAGCAAATGACTAAGCCTGACGATTCAATCGCAATTTCTCAGGCCGATTTCAGACTGCCCCGCCACGTCATCCCCAGCCGTTATGACATGACCCTGCGCCCCGACCTGAAGGAATTCACCTTCACGGGCGACGAAGTCGTCGATATCGAGATTCTCGAAGCGACGAGTGAAATCAAGGTCAACGCCAAGAAGCTGGAGATCCCCAGCGCGTTCGTCGTCAAGGCTGACGGCACGCGCCTGAACGGCAAAGTCGAGATTGACGAGAAGACCGAGATCGCAACCATCACGTTCGCGGGCGTACTTGGGAAAGGCGCATGGAAACTCCATTGCACCTTCTCCGGTGTGCTCAACGACAAGCTCAAGGGTTTCTACCGCAGCTTCTGGACCGACGACCAGGGCGGCAAGCATGCAATCGCTTGCACCCAGTTCGAAGCTACCGACGCGCGGCAGGCCTTCCCTTGCTTCGACGAACCCGAGTTCAAAGCCACTTTCAAGTGCGCGCTCGAGGTCGATGAAAACCTGACCGCGATCTCCAACGGTCGCGTGCTCAAGGAAGAAGTGCTCGACGCCGGCATCCAGTATGTCAGCGTGCGCGCTTCCGACGCCAAGCCGGTCAGCAAGAAGCGCGTCGAATTCGCGGAAACGATGAAGATGTCCACGTACCTCGTGGCATTCATCGTCGGCGAGTTCAAGAGCTCCAAGCCGGTCAACGTCAACGGCAAGGAAGTCCGCATCTGGTGCGTTCCCGGCAAGGAACACCTGATGGACTTCGCTCTGAAAGCCGCGTCCTTCGGGCTCGACTGGTACGAGAAGTACTTCAACATCGCCTACCCGGGCGGCGACAAGGTCGACCACATCGCCATTCCCGACTTCGCGTCGGGCGCGATGGAGAACCTCGGCGCCATCACCTACCGCGAAACAGCGTTGCTCGTCGACGAGAAAACCGCTCCGCACTCCGCGCTCAAGCGCGTCGCCGAAGTCGTTCTCCACGAGCTCGCCCACATGTGGTTCGGCGACCTGGTCACGATGGGTTGGTGGAACGGACTGTGGTTGAACGAATCGTTCGCCACGTTCATGGAAAACCTCTGCCTGCATCACTGGAAGCCGGATTGGAACGTCTGGGAGGAATTCGCTCTCGGTCGCGCCGCCGCTGCCCGTCTCGATGCGCTCAAGTCCACCCACCCGATCGAGTGCCCCGTCCACCATCCGGACGAGATTGACGAACTGTTCGACCTGATCTCTTACGAGAAGGGCTGTTCGGTTCTCTATCAAATCCACCAGTTCATCGGCAAGGACGCGTTCCAGCACGGCATCCGCGCTTATCTCAAGAAGCATTCGTTCGGCAACACCGAGACGCATGACCTCTGGGACGCGCTGGAATCCTCGTGCAAAGAGCTCGGTCTCAACCTGCCGGTCCGCGACATCATGGATGCCTGGGTGTTCACCCTCGGCCATCCAGTCATTGAAGTGAAGGAAGGCAGCGCCGAAGGCACTGTCGTCCTGCGCCAGAAGCAATTCACCTTCCTCCCTCCCGATAATGACGCCAAAGCGACGCTCTGGCCGATTCCCGTCACCATGCGGATCGCGAAGAAGGACGGTTCCTCCGAGGAAAAGAAACTCGTGCTCAAGGGCGAGGAAGAATCGGTCTACGTGGGCGAAAACTACGATCACGTCGTGGTCAACGCCGGCGGTTCCGGATTCTACCGTGTGGTTTACTCGCACGGCCTCAATGAGCGCTTGATCGGCGACGTCCAGCGTTGCCTCTCGGTCGTGGAGCGCTTCAATCTCGTCAACGACAGCTGGGCTACGGTGCGCGCGCGCATCACGCCTGTCACCGACTACCTGGAAGTGGTCAAACTCTTCAGCGGTGAAGAAGACCCGAACGTCTGGTCCACCATCTGTGGTTCCATGTCGGCGCTCAACCGGCTCGTCTCCGGCTCGCACAGAACGGCTCTTCAAAAGGTCGTTCGCGAACTGATCGGACCTGCCGTCGAGAAGCTGGGCTGGGATCAGCGTCCGGGCGATTCGATCCAGACGCGCGAGCTGCGCGGCACCCTGATCGGAACCCTGGGCACCATCGGCGATGATGCCGCCGTGCAGAAGAAAGCGGCCGAATACTTCGACAAGTGGAAGAAGGACAAGGCATCCGTCGAAGCCAACGTCGTCCCGGCACTCGTGAGCATCCTGGCTTACACCGGCGACGAAAAGCGCTACGACGAATTCGACCAGCTCTCCAAGGAAGCCACCACGCCACAGGACACGCTGCGCTTCATCAATGCGCTCGCGCGTTTCCGTGACGCCAAGCTCCTGGAGCGCACGATCGCCAAGTGCCTCTCCGACGAGGTCAAGACTCAGGACGCCCCGTATCTGTTCGCGAGCCTGCTCGCCAACGAAGATGCCGGTCCGGCGGCCTGGAAGTTCCTGACCGAGAAGTTCGACGACATGGTCGCCGCCTATCCGGAAAACGGCGTCGTGCGCATGTGCGGTGCCGCCGAGTACCTCGACAAAGAGGCGCTCGCCGACGAAGTCCGCACTTTCTTCTCGACGAAGAAGGTGAAATCGGGTGACATGGCTGTCGCTCAGATGCTTGAGCAGCTCGAAATCAACCTGCAACTCCGCAAGGAGCAGGCCGCGCCTCTCGAGATGCACCTGGTGCCTGTCACCACTGACGGTGCCAAGCAGGAAGCAACCGCGGGCTCGAAGAAGTCCAAGTAATTCGGTAGGTGGGGCGAGAACGGTCCTCGGACCGGCTCTCCTCACCTCAGCCGACGAGCCTGAAATTGCACGCTTTTGGGAGGGCGGTCCACTCGGATCGCCCTCCTTCTTTTCCGGTCGAAAAACTTAGGTTAGGTCTGTTGCGACCTTGGCATAAGAGGGTTGGACCCCACGCCGAACAGAGGGTTTAATGCCTGCCCAACTGCAAGAAGCGCACAAACCAGCCGCGACCAGACAGAAATCTTTTCGACTGCCGAACTGCGCGGTCCCGAAGAGATACGAAATCCACCTCGCCCCGAATTTGGAAACATTCGAATTCGCCGGACGCGAAACAATCGAGATTTTTGTCAGGGAAGAAACCGACCGAATTGTTTTAAACGCCGTCGACATCACGTTCAATGAAGTCTTCGCCGAGGCGAGTGACGGAACACGTCTATACGGCAAGGTCGAAGTCGACTCAGAAACCGAGCTTGCCGCCATCATCTTCGACGGATCGCTCGGACGCGGAATCTGGCATCTCAAAATAACGTTCAAGGGCGAACTCTCTGATAAGCTCAGGGGTTTCTACCACAGTATCTGGATCGACGATGACGGCAAAAAGCATGTCATCGCATCCACGCACTTCGAACCGACCCATGCTCGTCGCGCTTTCCCTTGCTTCGACGAGCCGGAGTTCAAGGCAACCTTCAAGGTTTTCCTCGAGGTCGATGAACGGCTTACAGCATTGTCGAATGGGAAGGTTTTGCGTGAGACGAAACTCCAGAACGCAACGAAGATTGTCGAATTCGCTGAAACCATGCTACTTTCGACATACCTCGTCGCCTTCGCAGTCGGCGAATTCGTCGGTTCTCCCACTCAACGGGTAAACGGAACCGAGATTCGCATCTTCTGTGTTCCCGGCAAGGAGCACCTCACGGCTTTCGCCGCCGACTGTGCTGCATTCGCGGTCAACTTCTACGAGCGCTATTTTGAGATACCATATCCTGCTGAAAAGATAGACCACATCGCCATCCCCGACTTCCCAATCGGTGCGATGGAAAATCTCGGTTTAATCACATTCCGGGAAACCGCTTTACTGGTCGACGAAGAACAGTCTTCCCATGCCGGTCTCGTGCGCGTTGCCGAGATCATCATGCACGAACTCGCCCACATGTGGTTCGGCGACCTGGTCACAATGGAATGGTGGAACGGGCTCTGGCTCAAGGAATCGTTCGCCACTTTCATGGCAAACGCGTGCGTCGATGCCTACCGTCCGCAATGGAAAGTGTGGAACGACTTTGCACTTTCGCGCGCAGATGCGATGGAAACAGACGCGTTGAAAACCACGCACGCCATAGAAAACCCTGTCAATCACCCCGACGAAGCAACCGAAATGTTCGATGTGATTTCGTATCAGAAAGGTTGCTCGGTGCTTTATCAGTTGCATGAATTCATCGGAGCAGAGCCATTCCGCATGGGTTGTTCACGCTACTTGAAACAGCACAGTTTTGGCAACACCGAAACTCATCACCTCTGGGATTCACTAGAGGAGGCCTGTCGTGAAGCCGGTTTGCAGATACCAGTGCGTCACGTCATGGACACCTGGGTATTCAGTTCCGGACATCCGGTCCTCACTGTTTCACCTGATGAACAGCCAGGCTGCATTGTTTTGCGACAGCAAATGTTTCGATTGGAAGAACAAGACGCATCCGGGTTCAACTGGCCGGTTCCAGTCTCTATACGCGTCACGAAAGAAAACGGTTCGATTGAGACCAAGAAGTTTCTGATGAACAACCGAGAGGAGACCGTCTTCCTCGGAGAAGACACGCGCAGCTTTATCGTGAACGCGATGGGCAGCGGCTTCTACCGGGTGGTTTACGACGGTCGAATGATCGAATCGATAACCGACGACGTTGGAAAGTTGTCGGTAGTTGAACGGTTCAACTTGATAAACGACGCCTGGTCGATGCTGAAAGCGGGACAGCAACCCGTTTCACAATTCTTGAAACTGGTTCGGTTGTATGACAACGAAGCCGACTCGTCAGTCTGGCAAGTTCTGTACAACGCGCTCGAACATTTAAACGAACTGCTCGAGCCAGACGACAAGCCACTCATGGCAAGTCTTATAGGAAAACTTTGCGCGCCGAATATATCGGCACTCGGCTGGGAACCGAAATCCGGCGAGAGTGTTGCCACGCGAAAGCTGCGCGCTATCGTTCTGAGACTGGCCGGAGTAGTCGGCGAAGACGAGGCTGTCAAAACTCGCGGGCGGGAGTGCTACCAGAAGTGGCGCTCAGACAATGACTCGCTCGATGCCGAGATGGTGCCAACCGTGATACACATCGTCGCCCAGGACGGTGACGAGAAACTTTTCGCAGACTTCCTGCACCTGTCGGAGACCGCCAGGACTCCTCAGGACACGATCCGCTACCTGTACGCCCTGGCGCGTTTTCGCAGAAAGGACTTGCTCGCAGAGACTGCGTCGCTATGCCTGTCTCCGAAAGTGCGCTCACAGGATGCACCATTCTTGTTCGCCGCGCTCATCCGCAATCCAGCCGCAGCCGCGGAAGCCTGGGAGTTTTTCAAAGCCAATTTCGAAGAAATGAAAGCTCGCTACCCGGACCTGGCAATGCACAAGCTGGTCAATGCTCTCAGCGTACTCGACACTCGGCAACTGGAGAGCGATGTGCGTAAGTTCTTCGCGAATAATCGCATCAACGCCGGCGAGACTGCAGTCCGTCAGATGCTGGAGCAGCAGCGCATCAACGTGCGAATGCGCCACAAAGAAAAAGCCGCTTTGTCAGCGGCTCTCAGAACATAATGGGGAAAAACGGGACCGACGAGACTCGAACTCGCGACCTCCTACGTGACAGGCAGGCGCTCTAACCAACTGAGCTACGACCCCATGCATGTGCTCGAGAACTGCAGTATAGCACAACAGTTCGGCGGAGCTTGAACGTGCTCTGCAATGCTTGTTAACAATTGCGCTCGAAATGCCCACACCGTCCGGATTTTGCAAAACGGAGGTCGGTTCAGTTTTAAACTTGAGAACTTCAACCTTGAGAACCGAGTTTAAAACTAAACCGATTTCGACTTGACTGAAGTCGGTTTGGTTTCGATTCGAAACTGTTAAATCTGAGAAGCGTCTTCGGGTGTGAACCGGAGACCTGGTACGGTTTTGCTTTCGGATTGAAACCGCCGAGCGACTCGCTCGGTTTTTTCCTGTTGAGAGTTGGTCTGGTTTCCAACCGGCTCTCACTGTTTCGATAACCGGAGAACGGCACCGCAAGCCGTTCCCACCAACACAAGGAATATCACCATGTTCCCATACGTCATGGCCGGTCTCGCTCTGCTCGCAGGCGGGATCATCTTCGTTGCTTTGCGCCGGGATCTCGGCAAGAAAACGGCGCCCAAGGGCAAGTGCGATCGCCCGGTGAAGGAGATCTCCGCGCTCGAATTGCGCGACCTCGTCACCAGCTCCGCCGACCCCGTCGTCGTCATGTTCCACTCGCCCAACTGCCCGGCCTGCCACACCCAGAAGCCCAACTTCCAGGAAGCGGCCGACGCGCACGAGGGCAACGCCCGCTTCGTCACCATCAACGTCCTGGACAACAAGTCCACTGCGCGCCGCCTCGGCATCACGCGCATCCCGACCACGATGGTGTTCGTCAGGGACGACGTCAGCCCGCTGGCCAGCCGCATCGGCGTGTTCGACCCGGCTGAAGTCAACGCGTTCATCAAGAACGCCGGCAAGTAGTTTTCCAGGTCATGCCTCGTGCCGCGACGGAGAAACTCGTTGAAAACGAGTGCCGTCGCGGCGCGGGTGCATGCTCCTGTCACCGCGTCCGAGCTGCGCGCAAGTAGCTGACACCACACCCGGTGCAGCCGCGCAACTCATTTTTCCGGAGCGAAGTGACGCTGCATAGCAGCCGCTTGCCGCTCCCACTCATGAAAAGGACATTAGCCATGTTTTGGTTCTGGACAATCCTGACCCTGGCGACTGGCTTACTCGCCGGCCTCTTCGGCTGGCACATCGGAGGCCACGCCGCCGCCCTCGCCTTCACTCTGGGCGGAATTCTCGCCGTAATCGGCGCACATGATTTGAGAAAGCACCGTCACACGCTCCTGGCGGGGACGGCTTTCTTCGCGGTTCTCGGCTGGTATTTCGGCGGCTTCGCCTTTGCCGTGCTGACCGCACTTCTCGTATTCCCCGTGCAGCTGGCTATCTGGGAGTTCTCTCTCAAGAAGTCTGTGGCATTGCCGATGCTCCTCCTGGGCTCCGGCACGGCATGGTGGCTGGGGTGGCACCTCGACGGTTCTATGACTGGGCTCGTGGCAGCGGCGCTGACCTTCTTCGCGATGGTCGGCATCGAAGACTACTTCCTGCAACGCAAGCACTCCGTGCGCCGCAACTTCCCGATTCTGGGATGGTGCCGCTACGGTTTCGAACTCATCGGTGATGAGCTCCGCCAGTATTGGTTCATGTCCGATATCGAGGAGAAGCCCTACAACCGTGAGACGCGACGGTTTATCTACCGCAGCGCCAAGGGCATCAACAACAACCTCGGTTTCGGCTCGAGCCGCGACTACCGCGCCGTGGGCGAGATTCACATCATGCCCACCAACTTCCCGGTGAGCGAACGTCGCAACCGCGGCAATCGCCTCGCGCCGCTCGTGATCGGCAAACGGCGCCGCGTCCCCTACGAGTGCCCGTGGCCGATCAACATCGCCCACATGAGCTGGGGCGCCCTGTCGGAAGAGGCTGTGATGGCGCTCTCCTCGGGTGCCAAGCTCGCCAACATCCACATGGGCACAGGCGAAGGCGGACTCACGCCTTTCCACCTCGACGGCGTCGTCCGTCGAGTGCCGTTCAAGCAGATGGCTGCCTACCACTGGCGGTCATTCTTGCATTCCGCCAGTCTGAAATTTCTAGCAAAACCGGATATGCCGCAGGGGCAGGTTGTTGGCGGCGGCCGGCTGATTCTCGAAATCGGTCCGGCTAAGTTCGGTTTCCGCAAAGCGCTGAAGGACGCCTTCCGCGGCATCGGCATCGACTTTGCGCCCAACAAGATGCTGGAAGACGACCTGCGCCGGCTGGCGAAGGCGTATTACTTGAACGGTCTGGATATGGAACTTCTGCGCGAACTCGCCGAGAAAGACGAGCTCGTGGCGCTGGATCTCGACAAGGTCAAGCGCGTGATGGAGAATCCGCAGATCGTGGGCGGCATGTTGAAACTGGCTCAGGGTGCAAAACCCGGTCAGGGCGGCAAGCTGCCGAAAGAGAAGATCACGCCGACGATTGCGCAATGGCGCGGCGTTCCGATGGGCAAGGACTGCTACAGCCCCAATGCCTGGGACGAGTTCAACGATGCCGAGACGCTGTTCATCATGATCCGCATGTTGCAGGATCTGACGGGCAAGCCCTGGGGTATCAAGATCGTCGCCGGTCAGGAAGCGGAAGTGCACAAAATGGCCAAGCTCTACAAGGAGCACAAGGACGGTCCGGACTTCATCGTCATCGACGGCGGTGAAGGCGGAACCGGCGCTGCGCCTGTGGATCTTGCCGACCATGTCGGTCTGCCGATTCTGCATGCCATTCCTGACGTCGACAACATTCTGCGCGAACACGGTGTTCGCGACGAGGTCGTGCTGATCGCCGCCGGTCAGATGGCGAAGGCTTCCGATGTGGCGATTGCCATCGCCCTTGGTGCCGACGCCGTCGAAATCGGGCGTGCCAACATGATCGCCGAAGGTTGCATCATGGCGAAGCGCTGCCACACGAACCATTGCCCGGTCGGTGTCGCGACCCAAGACCCGCGCCTGCGGCGAGGTCTCGACCCGGCGGACAAGTACGTGAAGGTGGCTAACTACAACATGGTGTTGCAGCGCGGGCTGCTCGTCATCCTCAAAGCCGCCGGCGTGTCGAATCCCTGGGAACTGACCAGGCACCACCTCAAAGTGGTGACCGGTCCGATGCGCGAAGTCTACATGGATCAGATTCACCCCTATCCAGACGGCTCCGACGGCAAGCGCAACCCGGTGCTCGGCGCCATTCCCGCGGACGATCCGGAGCACAACGACCGCTTCGGTCCCAAACTCATCCAGCTCGAAGTGAAGCACTGAGAGTAGATGAGAGCGGAACAGACCGCACCGCGGGCGGTGCCGATTAAACGGTACGACCGCGCAAGGTCTACGCGCAATCGTGCGCAATTCACAACAACAAAGGCCAGGGACGGGAGTGCAGGTGACATCACTTGCCTCCCGCCCCTCGCGCCGAACAGCGTGACCGGTTTCAACCTTAACGCTGCTGTAATTCTTCGGTTCGAGGGCTGACGCCCTCTCGCCTGAGATGGAAGGTAAATGTATGAACTTCGACCTGAGGCTCCTTCTCAAAGTCGGAGTCGGGCTCGCGCTGGCAATCACCGCGTATCTCGTCGCCGGCTACTTTCTTAAGGGCATGATCAAACCGGAGGACTTGCTCAACTTCGTCAAGGACTCCGGTCCGTGGGCGCCAGTGGTTTTTATCGGGCTGTTCATCTTCAGTCCCGGAATTCCCGCCTCGGCGCTCGCCATCGCCAGTGGTGCCATCTTCGGTCTGTGGACAGGCTATCTGTACACGATGATCGGCGCTCTGCTCGCGATGATACCGCCTTTCTGGTTCTCCCGCCTGCTCGGTCGAAAGCTTTTGAACAGGCTGCTCTCGATGGTCGGCGGGTCAATCGAAGGTAATGTCGAGAAGTTTCAACAGAACGTGGAGAAGCACGGCTGGCGCTACATTGCGTTCACCCGACTGATCCCGCTGTTTCCGTTCTCGCTGCTCAACCTCGTGTTCGGGCTCACGCGAATCGGCTTCTGGACTTACCTCGTCACAAGCTTTTTCTTCGTGATGCCGGCGCTGTTCGCGTTCGTCTACATCGGCTACGCCGGTGCAAACGCCGCAGACGGTGGCTCCGGATGGCTGTACGTCAAGGTCTTCGCGGCCCTGGGCAGCCTCGTCTTGCTCGCGCTTCTGCCTCAGATTGTCCGGTTCGTGAAAAACCGGTGGGGCCGAAAGTAAGACTTCAAGCGATGTTCCGCTTGGTCTAAAACAAGAATCGCAAACCAAGGACCAACAAGATGAACCTCAAAAACGCCTTTACCGGCAATCGCGTCGCGACCCACTACGGTCTCGCCGACGGCGACAAATGGTCGGTTTCCGGCACCCTGGGACTGATGTACCAGACCCTCGCCGTTCACTTCGCCGCATTCGCCCTCCTGTTCACAGGCACTGCTGCGATCGCGGCCACCGCAGGACTTCCGCTGAAAGCGCTGCTCTCAGTCGCCTGCGTTCTCGGCTTCGTCATGGGCGGCAAACTCCTCATCGGTCTCTGTGATGCCGGGTGCAAACGCCTGGTTGCAGCCATCCCCTACAACTGGCTGCGCGGCGTCGCCACCCTGATCCTGATGCTGGCCTCGCTTGCCGTCGTCATGGCCTGGCCGGCGGCGTTCCTGTTCCTCCTCGCAAAAGCTGCCCCTTCCGTGGTCAGCTTTACCGGCTGGAACAGCGCACTCATGGCTGGCTTCGGCGTTCTCTGTGCCGACGGCATCCTGGGCGGACTGACCGGAGTTTCGCTCCTGTCCGGCAAGCGTTCCAAGATCAACTAGAGTTTCGCTGCCCGGCGCGGCGAAACGTGAAATAGAAACTGCCCGGCGCGTCTCGTGAAAACGTGTATCGCGCCGGGCCCGAACGAAGGAGGCGTATGATGCGTCTCGTTCTTTTGAGCGACACCCACGCTCTCCCACTCTCGAAGTGGGCAATTCCTGACGGCGATGTTCTCATCCACGCAGGAGATTTTTGCCAGGGTCGAACCGTTCCACTAGACGCCGTGCGGGTCTTCAACGATGAGATGGCAGCGCTGCCTCACGAGCACAAACTGCTCGTCGGAGGCAATCATGACTGGCCGCTTCAGCTCGAGGCAGAAGAGGCACGGGCTTTGCTGACCGCCGTCACCTACATCGAGGACGGTTTCGTCACCATTGGTGGTATCAAGTTCTACGGCTCGCCGTGGCAACCGGACTACCGTTTCTGGGCTTTCAACCTGCAGCGCCGCTGCCCGGAGTTGAAAGCAAAGTGGGCGGCAATCCCGGACGACACCGACGTGCTCATTACACACACACCGCCGTTCGGAATTCTCGACTTCTCGTCGTCCGGACAAGAGAGTGTGGGGTGTGAGCTGCTTCGCCGGCGACTCGAAAACATCAGCCCCAAGCTGCATGTCTTCGGTCATGTACACGAAGGGCGCGGCCAGGAGCTGAACAACACCACCCTGTGCGTCAACGCCGCAAGCGTAGACTCCGCTTACGAGCCCGTCCACAAACCGGTCGTTGTCGACCTCGACACGACCACCGGTCAGGCAACCATCGTTCAAATCTGAAACCGCCTGAACGGTAGGAAGAGCAAGACCCCAAGCGGTTTTTGCTCTTCCCCTCTTCTGTCCTTCTACTATACCCCGAAGTACTTATTGGCAACGAAAGGACCCGGCAGCGTGGGGGTTTCCACGATCACCACGCCGTGCGATCCTCTGACCAAGCCGACTTTGGCTATCGTACGATGACGGTTTTGCCGAAATCCGGCAATGAGGCATAGACAAAATCACCAAGCGGTTTACGTCTGATGCCCGAATCACCCTGCCTGAAACCATTTCGCGCAAGGATGCCTACTATATCCCGAAGTACTTCTTGGCATAGCCTCAAGTACTTATTGGTGACGAAAGGGCTCGGCAGCGTGGGGGTTTCCACGATCAGCACGCCGTGCGATCCTCTGACCAAGCCGACTTTGGCTATCGTACGATGACGGTTTTGCCGAAATCCGGCAATGAGGCATAGACAAAATCACCAAGCGGTTTACGTCTGATGCCCGAATCACCCTGCCTGACACCATTTCGCGCAAGGATGCCTACTATACCCCGAAGTACTTCTTGGCATAGCCTCAAGTACTTATTGGTGACGAAAGGGCTCGGCAGCGTGGGGTTTCCACGATCACCACGCCGTGCGATCCTCTGACCAAGACGACTTTGGCTATCGTACGATGACGGTTTTGCCGAAATCCGGCAATGAGGGATAGACAAAATCACCAAGCGGTTTACGTCTGATGCCCGAATCACCCTGCCTGACACCATTTCGCGCAAAACATAATCCTAAGTTCTATAGTAGGCGGATTTGGTATATACTCGAAGCATGAGTGGACAACGAGAGCCTCGGAAACGCAAGACGGTTCACATTAGTGAACAGGTTGAACTCGTTTGCGCCGAAGACCGCGACAAGCGTACGCCTTTGCTGTCCAGTTTAAACTCAGCCAGTCAACTCACTGAAGAAGAGAAAAACGATCCGCTGGTTGGGACTGTTCTCGCGGCTAAATACGAGATTCACGCGCTCTGTGGGCGGGGCGGCATGGGCATCGTCTACAAGGCACAGCATTTCGATTTGAAGCGCTATGTCGCAGTGAAAGTTCTCCACAAGCACCTTTTGAGCCACCAGGGCATATCCGATCGTTTCCGACTCTCGGCTCAGGCGGCACATGCTCTGCGGCACCCCAACCTGGTTTCGGTGACTGACTTCGGCTACACGGAAGAGGGACAGTTCTTCCTCGCCATGGATTACGTGATGGGCGAAACCCTGACCAGGAAGCTGAAGCGGGAACAGGAGCTCAGCATAGACTCGTTCTTCAAAATCTTTTCTCAAGTGCTCGCCGGTCTCAAGTTCTGCCACCAGAAAGGAATTGTGCACCGCGACATCAAACCCAGCAACATTCTGATCACGGATAAAGAGATTAAACCGGACAGCATAAAACTAGTGGACTTCGGCATCGCGAAAGTTCTTCCTGAAAGCGAATCTTCCATCGATCACCTGACTCAAACAGGCGAGTTGCTCGGAAGCCCGCTCTACATGAGCCCAGAGCAATGCCGTGGCGCGGACATTGATGCGCGGACGGATCTCTATTCACTCGGCTGCGTCATGTTCGAGTCCCTGAGCGGCAAACCACCGTTTCAAGGTAAAAGTGCGATTGAAACATTGATGATGCAATGTTCGCAACCAACCCCGACATTGTACGAAGCAACCGGCGATGCGCAGCTCACCGAGCAGCTCGACGCGTTTATCAAAAAAGCGATGAGCAAGGATCGCGAAGATCGCTTTCACAGCGCAGAGGAAATGGAAGCTGCGCTGATGAGCATACAGCGGTTTCTTCACCTGCCAAAAATTGCCCGACAACGTTTGACTCAACCCCCCCAGACTGGTACTGGAACTCCCTCGATTCAAGCCGCTCCGAAACCGTCGAAGCAAAAGATCGGTTTGGTCAGCATTGCATTCTTGACGCTCTTTGCTGGAACCGTTTTTGCTGTGGCAGGCAAAGACTCGATCGTGCGAACCTATCTGAGCGCGAACCATTCGGACAAAACCGAAGCCAGACAACAAGCTCTGGATACAATCAAACTTGGTGTGGTGGAGCGAAAAGAAGGCAACTTGAGCGCATCGAGAAAGCGACTCGAACGGGCGGGATTGGAAACGGCGAGGGTGTTCGGACCAGACAGCGTGGAGTATCTGAAAGCGCAAATGGAGCTCGCTGCCACGGACATCGCGCAGGTCGAAGCAAGTGGCAATCTGCTCGCCGACGGTAAGCCGAACCCACTGTACCGGTTGCCTGAAGCAATTCTTCAGCGGTCACTCGAAGGTCTGCAGCGCGTTCGAAAAACTTTGAAGGACGATGGCACGGACGCTAATGAGTTGGAAGCGCAAGCGACCTTCCACCTCGCTCACATTTACGTCCAGGAGGGTGCTTTCGACAAAGCGAGAAAGCTTTACGAAAAGGGTTTTGCCCTGGTTAACGCAAACGTCTCAATGGGCAAAATCAACGCTTCCGACTGGTTCTACCGTGACTATGCCGACTTCCTGTGGCGAACCGGGCGTGAGCGTGAAGCAGCGAAGCTGGAGATGACTTTTCACCTCGACCCCTGGGAGGCAAAACTGGCTTCAGAAGCTCCTTTGACGACAACAGACTTGAACGGCTTCTGGTCTGAACATAACATAGTGGCTCAGTTTTATGAGAAAAACGGCAAGGTGTTTGGTTCACACTGTGTGGTAGCGAAAAACGGGACTCGCATTGATGGCACCATTGACGACACCACTCCTACAATTGAGGGAACGATCGAGAATGGCATTTTCAGAGGCACGGTTAAAAGCACTTACGGCGCCCGGTTTCTCGTGAACATAGTTCGAATCGACAAATATTTAGTTTGGAAATTAGTTAAAACCGAAACAGTGGGTGAGTCTTACCTGCCACCATCTGCGGTGATGGCGGCAAGTCAAGCCCCAAGAGCCACGGGTGGTTCGAAGTAGACGTTTCAAAGGCATGACCACGGCTACGCGGCGTCCTGAAAGGCAATTGATTGAACGAGAGAAATAACTTTTGCCAATTGGCTTCGCCGTCCGTCAGGCAACTTTGCCTGGCGATCGCGTGTCTGGTCGGCTTGATTGGCGCCTCTTTGTATTTTCACACGTCGACTTGTTCGAAAAATCCAGCGGCGTTCACAGACCATGTTGTGACTATAAACCTTGACGGACTCAAGCCCAACGAGTTGGAGCAGGTCACGCTCGATTGGACCGGCTCAGAACAACCAGCCTCTGCAGTCCTTGTGCATCGTCTCCCAGAGTCGAATTCCTTCACGGGCCTGGTTCCACCTAATGGGAAATTGCGAGTCACGCTTCCAAATTCTCTAAGGTCCAAACTGAATTCGATTAAGGTGACTGAGCGGGGAAAACCAGCTATGCGCCTCGATCTAACCAAGCCAACCGACCATGTTTTAGAAACCCACACCGGCAGACTAACACAACTCTGTCAGAACGAAACTCTCTATCCGACCAGCGCCGTGGTTGCAAACCAGCTATGGCTGTGGTTTTCCCTTGCACTGCTTCTTGCCGCAGCCGCCCTGCTCCTCCGTCAAGATAAGCTCCGACGACTCACTGCCGGAACATTGCTTACTGAGGCAAGCCGCCTACCAAGCCACCGAACGGGCTGGTTTACCCTTGGCTTTTCAATTACCGCAGCCGCGATCGCCACTCTAGAAATCAAACAGCCACTATTCTTCCTACAAGATGATAACTACATTCAGTTTCTCCCTGTGATCCTCCAGGGCTGCAAAAGCGCATTCAGCGGCGACTTCCCGTTGTACAATCCGCTGCAGCTCCTCGGTGCTCCAACCGCCAGCATCGGCACATATGCACTTACATATCCAGGCATTTATATCGCTTATTTTTGTGCCTGCCTAATAAAGGCGCCTGAAGCCACTCTCGACGCATTTGCGATCCTACATTTGCTTTCTGCGTATGCCGTAATGTATCTACTCCTCATAGACTCACGAGTACGCGGTTCCTTAAGTGCGTGCGGAGCTTTTAGCTATGCGCTTTCCGGATTTTTTCTTATCGCCGGACGTTCCTGGTACTACATGCTTCCCGTGGCGGTCTGGGCACCACTTATGGTGCTTCTTACAAACCGGTTATTGCGTAAGCCCTGCGGTCTATCCTGGCTCATTATCACCGCTCTGGCCGTTGGCATGTTCTTCCATTCCGGCAATGCCCAGATGTGGTTTTACACCATAATGTTCTGCGCGATAACATTAATCGCAGGCTGCGGTTTAAAACTCATTGGAGTGAAACGATTAATAGCCGCTCTGCCTGCCGTGATCGCAGGAACTGGCATCGCGTTTCCACTTCTCTATTTGCAGTTTGTTGAAACCGAAAGCGTCTGGCGACATCACGATCCTGGCGATATTTCCGGGGTCTCGCTCCTGCACATGCTGCTTCCACTGGGAGAGATTTTTGCCCATGAGGAAACATTTGCGCCCGGTCGAACGTTTCCAGCTGAGATGTGCCACTTCGGAGTTATCTTCGGCGCCACGGTGCTGACGGCATTGTTCTTGTTAATTGCGCGAATCAGTTTCTTCAAAACCGATAAAGCGCTCTTGCAGCAGGTGTTTAAACGAAACATCTGGCTGATCGCGTTTCTAATGGCCTTGCTGCTCGCGTGGGGCAGCCAGGGCGTTCTCTGGGACGCTGTTTCCTGGCTCCCCGTACTCAACAAATTCACTCAATCCGGAAAGCTGCTCGCGTTTGTCACCATATTCGGTGTCATCGTTTCTGCCGTTCTGTTGGAGCGCTTGTTTTTACTTACACGAGTCCGCAAACGCACAGAGCGATTCGTTTTCGTAGCCGCAATCCTCGCGCTCTTCGTTCATCTAAACAGCTGCCAGCACAGCTTTTACGACTTTGCCGATGCGCCGGCTTATCCAGCGCTGCCCACAAGGCTCCGAGAGAGCTGTGTAATTAAAAACGATATCAACGAAGTTGGAAGAATTCTGGCAATTTCTCCGGAACGGTCTAGAGAAAGGGGTTTCACAGATTCGCTGGCGCAGAACTTTCCGACTTACTACAACGTAATATCGTTGAACGGAATGGATTTACTCGTGTCCACAAACGCTTTGACCCTCGGCGTTTTAAAACACGTGTACCAGGACGCTCCGGACGTAACGAGCAACTACGGCGTCCGCTGGATAGTTGTGCATGACGGCATGGTTAAACCGTCTTACGGCAACACACCCTGGTTGTGGCGATACGAACAAGCTGATTTTTTCCAGTCCCGCCTTACAAACACTCTACTTTCGAAGTGCGTCAAAGTCGCTGAGCTCCAGCATGTCACTTTGTACGAAAATCCTGATGCGAAGCCAATTGTGTTCTCCAAAGAGAAACCGGGAGCGGGTCTGCCAACCAAAATTTCGACTCGCGGACTGACAGTCGACGTCAACACTGTTCAAAGCGGAGAAACTGTTCTCGCTGCATTCATCGCCCGTCCCTGGCTCGTTGCGCGTCTGGACGGAAAACCGATTCCAATCATCGCAGACGCCTACGAGCGAGTCTCAATTAAACTGCCAGGCAGAGGTGCCGAGTTGCGAGTTGAATACGAGCCGCCTCTGTTTCCAGTACTGGCAGGCGGTTTAGCCCTATTACTAATCGGCTGGGCTCTTGCTTTTTGTACGCGAAAGTGGGCGAATGGGGATGTTCAAATCAGTCAAGCAAACAAACTTGATGCGCCTGCCTGAGCCGCTCAATGGCCATACCTGAGAGGCTAGACTGACCTACTTGATCGGCTGCATAAAGAGATCTTCGATGTCGTCTTTCTTGATGTTACCATCCACCGAGAAGTATAAACTGGCTCTGTCCCTGGAACGGTGATAGCCTTTGGGAATCTCGAACAGTTTTGCATCGAGTGGAACATCTTTGATCTGGCGAGGTTCGATGATGACCTTCATAGGGCGCAAACGCCCTTCCGAAGCTCTATTTCGCATTCTTTTCCTTCGGTGAGTTTGCTTAGCGCCAATCGGCAAACCACGCTTAGGTGAGTAATCAACGGTCATAAAACGGCACCACATTTGGTGCACAGCAACGGGGAGTTTAGCGGTGATGCAGGTGAACTCACCGCCTTTGACGTCTTTTCCCTCAGCGTCTTTCTCGCCCGTGAAACAGTCGAACTTCTTTCCTTTGCGATTGTGGGGAAGAGTAACGTCTGCTCCAGCCGAAACTTTAGCGAGCGGCATGGGCTGCATTCCTTCGCGCAGCTCCTCGATGTAATCTTCGACCGGCATCACCAGAAAAACTTTGTTCTCAGGATTCATGAGTGTGGCTTTCGTCGGATTACTCACTAGCCAGAATGAACTGCCAATCTGAGACTTGATGCGAAATCCGAGACTGCTGTAGGTGACCTCGGCCTTGCTCAGCATCTCTCCGTCGGACCAAACAGTCAACATCGTTTCGTTCGCCGGGATTTTACCAGAAACTGCCGGAGCGCCCTCCGCCCGCGCATCAAGCGGCGCCAGGCTGTTTCCAACCAAAAGCACTGCCATTGCACCAAGAAATCGAGCAAGCGCGCCGAGTTTCATTTATCACCACCTGGCTCTGAGCCACCCATTTTAACCTGTCGTCTCCAGGGCTCTGAACGCGCAATGATTGGCAAGAGGCTGAGATGCTCCTCGCGATCAAATCTCCGCTAACTGGGCCAAGCTTTAAATAGTCAATTTAATCGTGATATCCCCAATATCAACACTCATGAGCTATTGTAAGGCTCCTTAACTGAACTTAAGGTCGACTTATCTTCTACCTTCCAGTCGTACAGGAAATCTCTCAAAAACCAAAAGTGTTCAGCCCCTAGCTTTCTTCTCCGATTCGGTTTCTCCGAACGGTTGAACACCTGTGTGACCACCGCGACTCCCCGGAGCCGCATGCCCTCGTGTTTTCGACTCGACGGGCGTTTCAGAACGTCTGTTTAACCGTGATGCCTCAGGCTCACAAACAAGGAGAATTCATGAACGACAAAACACCGTTCGCCCAACGCTTCGAACAGATTCAGGCGAATCTGGAAGAGGCTATCGGCGACAAACAGACCGCGTGGCTCGCCGCGCTGTCAATCGTGAGCGGCATGCCGCTGCTCATCGATTCGAAGACGTCCCAGGAGAAGCTCGCACTTGCCGTCGCCAACGTGATAAGCGGCAGCTGCGAATCGCTCGGTTTCGGCTTTCAGACGCTGAACTCGAACGTTCTCTACATGGGCAACCTGGACAACTGCTACTGTCTGCCCGCCGGCTGTCTGCGACTCGCCAGTCAAGCCGTCGGCAAGCCTGCGAACAAGAATGACGGCATCGTCGTTCTCATCGGTCACATCAGCCCACCGCACTCGCGCAAGTCGATGGCATCCACGTGCTTGATCGACCAGTTCGCCTGCTTCTCCACCGTCGCATTCGATGGCGAGAGCGTCTCCAGGGCTAAGGCTGCTGTGACGCTCGATGATGTTGCCGACATGCGCAAGTATGTCCGTGACAACGTCGTCCTCGACGACGAGGCAGTGCAGTTCATCCTCCGCATCAACAAGGCGGCAACACCGAGTCCGTCGGACGAAATTCCCGACGAGCTCAACGAATACGTCGCCGACGGTCCTGCACCGCGAACCTGGGTTCACCTGGCGGAACTGTCCCGTGTGGTCGCTGCTTCGCAGGGTCGCACGGTCGTCAGTCGCTCGGATGTTCTCGCGCTCGTCGAACCGGTGCTGTCGCATCGGTACCGCAACGACACCGTCTCGCCGTACAACCGCTTCGACCTCGGCCGCCGCATCGCCGGCGCCGTCGTCTCGAAGCTCAAGGCCGCCTAGCCAGTTGGCGACGCGGCAAACAGAAAGGAGTTCATCATGAACAGCGTTTCTTTCATGTACCTGCTGCTGGCCGTCGTCGCCATCGTCAACGTCGTCTCGGCGTTGCTCTGGATTCGTCTGTTGATGCTCGTTCGAGCCGCCGACCAGATCCTGAGCTTCACCACCGCGTCGATGTACGCTCGCTACCTGTTCGGGCAGGTCATGTCCGGCAAGTGGTTCCGCGCGCCGACCTCGCTTGTGCTCGGCAATCCGAAGCGTGACCCGGTCATCCGCAAAGTTATCGGTTCCGCCCAGTACCAGACCGTGCAGTTCCTGGCGTCGTTCGTCAAGGAATTGCCCGTCAACGTCGTTCCGTTCCTGGTCTGACCAGGCACGCGCCTCCAGGCTGGGGCAGCATCACCTGCTGCTTCAGCCGGAGCTCTGTTTTAACTCAGAACATCGAGGAGAAACTAAATGCTCACACTCGCATCACACAATCCCGGCGCCAGCCAGCCGTTCCGCACTGGTCGCGAACGCAAGGAACGTCGCGCCTCGCTCGGTCTCGTCTGCCACGATGGCGGTCGGGCGCCCGCGCGCGAAGAGCTCTCGGTCGCCGAGCAGTACCGTCTGGCTGCCGAGCGGCGCGCACAGAATGCCTGCGACGACGACTACGTCCAGGCACCCTGCGACGTCGAGTAATGCCGCGCTGAAAACGCGGACCATTCACCAACAACACCAGCTAACTTCGAAGGTGATTACCATGGCTACTCTCTCTGTCGTCTCGAACAACAGCGCCACCATGCCCGCTCCGCTCCTCACGCGCCGCGAGCTGCGCGACCGTCGCGAGCGCCTGGGCATCGTCGTGCACAGCGGCGGTCGCATGCTCCCCGTGCCGATGTCCGTGTTCGAACCGCAGCACACGGTCGACGCGCACGTGAAGCGGCACGCTGTCACCCCCGTCTCCGAGTTCGTCAGTCCTGGTCTCCGTCCCGTCGGCCCCGCCGGCAGCGCGGCTCCGCGCGTGCACGTCCCCATGACGGCGCACGACAACTACATCATCGACCGCGAAGAGTAATTCTCTTTCGCGCAAGAGTGAAACCGGCTACCGAGCCGTTTTGGCGGACGGCTCGGGTTCTTTTCTTCATCGCTGTTTCAACAGCTCAACTAGAACCACCGATGGTATCAGTCGGTGAGGAGGATTGACATGTTCACGAAAAACAAACTCGCCCTCGTGGCATTCATCGGCGTTGTGGTCCTGGCAATCGCCGCGGCCGCCGTCATCGCGTTCACCCCGAAGCCGGACCTGACGAGCGACTTGTTTCCCGAGCGCTTCGGCAACGAACTCCAGCTTCCTCAGAAATCGGGAAGCATTCGCTCAGTCGAGATGTGGTCCGACCAGCGCACTCCCAAGTTCGGTGTCGAGGACCACGCCGACGGCACTACCACGCACTACCGCTACCGCTCCGACGGCACGCTCGCGAGCGCGACGCTCTACGCCGCCGCCGATCAGTCCGGAAATCGCGCCGTGATTCGTGACTCGACGATGGCTGCCGACGGTTTCACATACGTCAAGGACATCACCTACTTCGCGGACGGCTCGGTCTGGAAGGACTTCGTGCTTGCCGACGATGGAACGACGCACAGGATGTTCTACCATCCCAACGGCGTCCTCGCCAAGGATCAGGTGATGGAGTACGAGTGGCGAGTCTGGAAGCTCATGAGCGAAAAGGCTTTCTACGACGACGGCAAGAAAGCTCGCGTCTTCCTGATCACCCGCGGCAAATCGCTGGAGGACACCATATACGGTGCCGGCGAAACGCTGCAGGCTCATAAGAAGCACGACTACATCGCGCGCACGTACACCGAAACCTGGTATCACGACGACGGCAAAACGCCTCTTCGCCTGGTCGAGCAAACCTCCGAAGGCACGAAGGCAACAGTGATGCGCATGGACGGCTCGGTGGCTGAAACCTACAGCTGGTGGGGCGAAGTGCAAAAGTCCGGAATCACGGTCAACATCTTCGACCGCGCCGGGCGCAAGCGCTACGAGCAAACCTACTGGTGGGGCTACCAGACCAACAAGCTCGAGCTCCGCTCCGTCGAGGTCTTCGACCGCAACGGCAAACTGACGAACTTCGTCATGTACTACACCAGCGGTCCGGAAGCCGGCAAGGTTGAAGCAGACGCGACCTTCAGTTCCGACCAGGGCTGGAGCGGTCCCCACGTCCGGCGCGAATACCGCAAGGATGGAACGCTCGCAGTCGCGAAGCAAAACAAAAACACGAGCACCACGATTTCCGAGGAGAAGTTCACCGCGGAGCAGAACATACTCCCGACCATCAACTCGGAATGGGCAGTCTGGCATTCTGTCGAAACGCCACCGCAGATGGTGACCTACGTCCCACCCAGAGACTAAAACGTCGATGAGAGACCAGCGTCCCGCCAGCGCTTCTCCAAATCTCCGTGAACGTCTCCTCCTCCCGAGGACCTCCCCAGGTCCTCGCTTTTTTAAACCACCCCTACTATATCATCTCGTTCCGCAATCATCCCAAAAGACTACGTGGAAGCGGCTTTGCGCCGATGCCTTCCCACTCCTCCCTTTCTCCCTACTATATTTTTTCGTTACTCCGACATCCCAAAAGACTACATGGACGGGGCTTTTCGCCGATGCCTTCCATCAGGGTCGCGTGGTTGTCTATGAGGCGTTGACAGTTTTCACAAAAAGCGGCAACGCCTCATAGACAAACCCAGCACACTTTGGCGTCTCGGCGGCATGACATCAGCCATTCCAACTCGTTAGATTGTTTCCCTCCACAAGTGAATTCCTCAAACAGCAACGCCTGCAATGGTTTGAACCGATTCGTCCAATTCCTGAAGGCTGAAATCGCAGCAAAACGGTTCCCCTGACACCGGAACGGAATTAACGAGTTTCCGGCAGACCCGTCATGCGTGGGGCGAGAGTTTCACACTTGCGCGTCCCGCCTTGCGCAGCTCTCGCCAACTCGATTGACCTTAAAAGGCGCTAAAAAGCTGAGTCGGTTTATCTGCCAAGAAAAACCCGATATTCCAAGGCCGCGGACCCGCAAGCAACTCTGAACTAGACTACAGGCTCTCTCATCTTGACAATACTAAACTGGTCTTAACTTGTGATCTTGCAGCCTGAACAAACTAAAGTGAACTCAGCTTCTGACATCAACTTCACCGGTTTCTCACACCCACAGTCTCCCGCATCAACCCCGAATTTCCGCAGCAGTCTGTGCTCCGGAGAAGACCGTCAGCAGCGAGCGAAGGGCATTCCTAACCCATAATCCAGCAGATCGGATCATGAACGGATTGCCCGGATGGAACACGCGAAGCGCCTGAGTACAAGCGCGTGTTCTGCAACCCAAACTCAGGCAGATTGGATACACCTAATGAAAAACACCATCGCCACCATCGAAGCATCGAACTTCGATGAAACTGTGAAGGCTGAGCTCAAGGCGCTCGTCGAGACCACCAAGCTGGCCAAGGACACCGACTCCTCCAGCCAGGCGGCCATGCACAAGTACAAAGCCGGCACCAACGAACGGCAATACGCCCGCCGTATCGCGGAAAAGATGACGAGCGAAAAGCGCACCGAGATGCAAGTTCATCAGTTCGCATATCGCAACGCCTTCGCCAACGCCGTCTTCAGCGTGCACCAGGCTCGCAAGACGCTCGTCAAGGTCGGCGCCGACATCCGCGCTCTGGTCGCACGTCTCGAACCCGAGGCCAAGGACCCGAGCAATCGCAACGCTCTGATTGCGGTCATGGGAATCGCGTACGAAACCGACGGCATCAACCCTGACGCAGTTCTCAGCGAGCTGGACAACGTCAGCGACATCTCGCGCGAGCGCCTGCTGGAAGCTGTTCGCACCATCTTCGCACACAAGAAAGCCGAGTCCGGCATGATGGCGGCGACGTCCTTCAGCTCCTACGAATTGCTGATCACCGACCCGACCGCCGAGCTGCAGGCTGTGCAAGACGCTCTCCAGCCCGCGATCGCCGTGCGCCAGGAGTTCGAAGATCACTGGAACTTCTACAGCTTCGCCAAGGCACGCTTCAACGTGCCGCAGTTCACGCAGCGCATGGAGCAAGCCGTTGCCGAAGGCGACGAAGCCAAGATCGAGAGCATTCGCGCCAGCCGCCGTGACGCCGAGGGAGCGGTCTTCGTCGCCGCTTCCAATTGGGTCAACGCTTACCCGCGGATGGTGAAGATTCGCGAGAATCTCAAAGCCGCCATCCATCGCGCGGCGGACACAATCACGGAAACCAATTCGCTCGAATCGACCATCGCCATGAGCCATCTGATCGGCTGCTGGAAGTGGCACAGCGAATTGACCGGCTACATCGAGGGCAAGTTCCGCAAGGCTGACCTTGCGAGCGTCCTCGCCGGCCTCGACTTTGACGCGAAGGAATATCTGCGCGGTTGACGCATACGGTTTGCGGCGAGAGGGAGCACGCTCCTTCTCGCCTGCAGACTGCCTCTTCACACGAACGCATGAGCACATCCAATGCGATCAATAGTTCCCGAAACTGCTCGCAACATCGTTGCCATGGGCGGAGCCTTCGGCTACGACAACGACGCGGGTAAACGGTTTTTGAAACTGATGTTGCGGCTGACCGGCAAGCGCAAACCGCGCATTATGTTCGTCGGCACAGCATCAGGCGATCACGACTATGGGCGCGTCTGGTTCTACAGCCAGCTCGCCGGTCGAAACTGCTACCCCTCGGTTCTGAAGCTCTTCGAGCCTGTTCCGAGCGACCTGACTTCACTCGTGCTCTCGCAGGACGCGATCTTTGTCGGCGGAGGCAACAGCACGGCGCTTCTTGGCGTCTGGCGCGCCTACGGCTTCGACAAAGCTCTCACCACTGCGTGGGAGCATGGTGTCGTCTGTGGTGGCGCAAGCGCAGGCGGAATTTGCTGGTTCGAACAAGGCATCTCTGCAAGTTCCTACACCGACAAGGTGGTGGCACTCCAGGGACTCGGTCTTGCGCGCGGCAGTTTCAACCCGCACTACGACACGGATCCGAAACGCCGTCCGGCATACCACAAGCTCATCGAAACCGGCATCGCCCTCGATGGCATCGGCGTCGACGAAACCGCAGCCGTTCACATCACCGGACGCGACAACGTTCGGGCTCTGAGCGGCGACGGGAAATCGGCTTGCCATCGCGTTTTCCTCGATGGCGGCAAGGCAGTGGAAACGACGCTACCGGTCTCGGTCGTCCGTCGATGAAACAGAAGCGAGGCCAGCAAAGCGGTTTAAACCCGCCGAGCCGCCTCGCTTCCCCTTTTCCCATTTTCCCAATATGTCTACTATATTCTTTCGTACACTTCAAGCCCCAAAACAGCGCCCCTGTAACAGTCTTCAACACCAGCCGTTTCGCCAACCCGCTCAATATTCGGGTTTGGCTACGAGAGAATGACAGAATTCGCCAAAAGCGTCATTCTCTCATAGACAACAGATCTGACCTCAATCGAGAATTCCACGATGACTGAGAAGCGCGCGCGTGTGCTCGGAAAGTTCTCCCTGTGGCGCCACTCTCAATGCATCCACGAATCCAGCAAAGGTCTCCATGGTATTCCTGGCGACTGCGTACTGTTCCTCAGTCAGGCGATACGCCGTATTCAACGCACGTGTAGTCGCAGCAAATCCTTCCATAATCGCCTGCCACTTCTTATCCGAGTGGGCGGAGAAATCGAAAGACGCAAGGCTCGTCACCACGGGCGACACCACGAGCATTTCGTTTTCTGCTTCTGAGCTTCGCCCCCTGGGCGGAACGCAACGACCGCCACAGAGTATGCGCCAGGCGGAGTTCAAAAGCCGACTGTAATAACCCGGCTCGGGACCGACATCGCAGACGATGATTTCGCCTGGTTTGGCACAGAAGAATTCTTCGGCAACGGAAGTTGGACGAAAACCCTCCCAGCTCACCCCACCGTCGCAAAGGTGCATAATCTCGCCACTCTCCAGAGGAATATCGACCGGCGCGAAGATACCTGGAACCGAACAAGAAGCCTGAATAGACAATCCAATCGGCGGCGCCGCAGACGAGACGCAGCGAAATTTTTCGCCCCGAACGCGTGAGTAAACGCCGCTTCCGGTCAGGAGCACCTGAGCATCATCCTTCACAGCCAAAGTCCAGTAGCCAGCCGGCCAAGACGCAGAAAAACTCTCCAACCAGACACCGATGCGATCTGTCTTGAATACTCCTTTACTGGGAACACTCCCACGGTAACGCCCATCGCGATAGTGCGCCGCAATGACTGTGGCAATCGACAACTCGCGATCGAGCATGCTTTCGAAATTGAGCTCCAGCGCCATGTCGACAATTTGCTTGATACTCAAGCCAGCGGCGAAAAGCCGCAGTGGAATTGAGCCGCCACTGATGCCACCAATACTCTTGAACGTGCGAACGCCAAAGAATTCGAGCGCCATCAGCATTCCAGAAGTAGCAAGAATGGCGCGCGAGCCCCCTGGACCCGCAATCAGGTGATAGCCACCATTTGCGGTATCACCTTCGCGATCGCGAACGGCTAACGATGTTTCCTCCTTAAACATTGTTATTCTCCTTCATCACTGAATGTCAGCTGGCTGCCAACATGGAAGCGTATGCACGAATTTCTGTCAGTCTTGTTTACCGGTGACCACCTCAATCTCTACTCCGGAAACCTCCTTCTTCAACCTGAAGTGCAACAACCACATGCCGGCAAAGAACACCGTCAGAAGCAGGCCAGCGCTTCCGGAATACTGCGCCGTGGTGTCCCACAATCCATGCAAGAAAGCCGTGAAAGCGAGCGCGAGAGCCGGGTATCCAAAACGCGCCTTGCCATGCATGAAACGAGAAACAGCAAATGCCGCTCCCCATATCGACGAGTACAGACAATGCAGCGGAACGCGCACTAGAGCTCCAAGAAGGAAGAACTGAGAAGCCGTTCCGGCACTCTGCTGAAGCAGATAGATGTTGTGGAAGAAGTTTTCGTGCAGAGCAAAGCCCAATCCGGCTGCAGCACCCAATACCATTCCATCTCTAGGATGGCGGATACCAGCCGGATTGACAAACTCGATGAGTAAGAAGACAGCGAAAAATTTCGCCAGCTCCTCAACCACACCCGCGCGCACGACGAACCAACCGAGCTGGTCACCGCTCACCAACCAGGCAATTGGTTCGCCCAGAAAGTCGCCGAGTCCCACAAACAGCGGAGAAACAGCATAGGCGATCGCCATGCAGATGGCGCTGTCAGTGACTAAAGAGGATGAAGCATCTTTCTTCCTCGCACAGAAGAAATAAAACCATGCTACCACCGGCAGTATCGCAAGAAGCGCACTCAATGCACCTGTGCTATATGTGTCAAGCGCCAGGTTGAGCAGCGCGGAAGCCAGGACCAGAATGTAGAGTACTTTCATTATTAGTACCTCACTTACGTTTTGAATGTTCAGAGGAGCAAGCCGCAGCCTTTACGTGCCGCGACTTGCTGTTTTGATGCGCAGAGACCGCGTGATATTCCACAGCCACCAAATCACACCAGATATGGTGTCATGGCTTTAACTTTCACATCTCGTCAGTTTACGAAGAACTCCGCATCGCGCCAGTTCACGCGGAAGTTGCAAGCAAACGCTGAGGAATGCGGATTTCCAGCTGGGGAAGCGCCTTCAGCAGTTCATCCTCAGACAGGGGCTCCAGTGATACTTCAGGCAGCCCTTCGCCAAAATGCCCATCCCAGAGTTGCGCGAACTTGACACGCAGCATGGTTTCGTCTTCGGTGAGCACCGGAGCCAACTCATGCATAAGCTCTGTCAGCGGCTTGAGGACGCGTTCTGCGCGCAACATGCAGTCGGCGAGAATCAAGAAGATCTCGTGATCGATCTGGTTGGAACTTTCCGGCCCGATGCCATAGCCTCCGCTCTGAGCCATAGTCATGCCCAGATACGGATTGTCACTGGTTCTGCCCACGGAGATGGTTCCGAGGTTGCTCATGCCGAAGCGAGTGACCATGTGCTTGGCGATGTCGTACGCGCGATCGATGTCGTTTTGCGCGCCGGTCGAACGCGTGCCGAGAAACATCTGCTCCGCGCGGGTAGCCGCCAGCAGCGTGGTGATGCGACCGCGCAGCTGTTCCCTGGTCTGACAGAACGGCTCCTCGTCGCCCTGAAAGGCCGTGTAACCGCCGGCGCCACCAGCACCGATGATGGTGATCTTTTGAACCGGATCGTGCCAGAGCCCGCTCCAGTCGCGGCTCAAGCGATAGAGGTATTCACCGACGAGCGCATGACCGAGTTCGTGATAAGCGAGAAGCCGCTTCACATTCGCACTCAGACGCTTCGACTTGCCCTCAGTCGCCTGACCTCCCATGAAGATCTGAGAGATACCGACATCAAGGTCCTCGCGCGCGACAAACTCCGCTTTCCTGGAGCGACCGAAGAGCTTACGAGTCCTCTTAATAGCCGCAAGAGGAGCATGTACCTTAATGACGTCGGCGATGTCCGACCCAACCATGCCGGCCATAGCACCAGCCAGCTCCCAAAGATCGATGGCAGGGTCCAGCTTGACGTTGCGAGCATGAACTTTAATGATTCCGAGCCGACCCTGGCGATCAGGTTCTGACACTATAATTTGCGTGCCGAAGCGACCGCCGCGTTTGATAGCCGGGTCGAGAACATCAGGTCGGTTGGTCATGCCGAAGGCAACAAGACCATCAGAGGTATCGAAGCCGTCGATTTCAGTCATCAACTGCATTAGCGTCTGTTGACGTTCGTCATTTCCGCCACCAACTCCGGTACCACGATGCTGACCGACGGCGTCGAGTTCGTCGATAGCCAGGATGCAAGGCAGATTCTTGCGAATCTCAGAGAACAAGTCGCGCACACGCGCAGCGCCGACTCCGACGAACATTTCGACGAATTCCGGGGCGTTGACGTAGAAGAAAGGTACGTTTGCTTCACCGGCAACGGCTTTGGCGAGCAGCGTCTTGCCGGTACCGGGCTTGCCGACCAGAAGAATACCTTTCGAGAGTTTGCCGCCCAGCTCACGTAGTTCGGCAGGATCTTTCAGAAATTCCACGACCATTTGCAGCTGTTCTTTAGCCTCGTCCACGCCTTCGACATCAGCAAACGTCACCTTCGGACCGTTCTCCGGCTCGAACTTCCTGTGCTTTGACTTGGCGAATTCGCCCGCGCCACCGCCTTGCTGCATATTGCGCATCGAGCGGAACATCCAGAAAAGACCTGCGATCGGCAGAGCAAACATGATGAAGGTCAGAAATGTGCCGAGGAGACGCTCGACGCCTGACGCATTGCCGCCTTCGGACGGTCCCTGAGTGTACTCCTGTTGCACGTCCTTGCCGGCCATCGGCAACGACTGTTTCTTCACACCGGCTTTCTCAGCTTCGCCTGTAATTATGTTGTAGTCGAACTCACCGGGGATGTCGGCAACAACATTGCTCGAATCGCCGACACCATCGACGATCACCTTGTCGGGAAACTGCCTCAGCCCTTTCACGAACACCAGCTTTTCGATAGATGCTGGCTCGTTCTTGACGCGCTCAAGCGCTACGCTGAAGTCGATGCGCTTGGCATATGCGTAGTCGGCGGCGGGAATATAGGGACGTTCCATTGATGAAGTGCCGAGCCAAACCGCGACGAACAGCATGCCGAAGCCAGCCCAGAGCAACCATTTCGGGGGTTCTTTGAAAGAGTTCATTGTTACCCTCTTGTGTTTGTGCGCAGATCTTTTACTGCGCGGTGAATGACGGTTAGCAGTAGAATTCGTCTCTGGAGCGAGCCGCGGCACCACAAACGAATTTCATCTTCCAAACCGTTCAGAATGACCTCACACTGAGGTCGATTTTTCGTCGAGCAATCCCATGGAGCGAAAGTTTGAGGGTCGTGCTTGATTTGCAGATCAAATCTTCTGCAGCGAACCTCTCGATTTGACACACTTATAAATGCTGGCGGCTCATTCACTTCCGGAGGGGTATCGACGACGAATGTCTGCACCCTATCAACCGGCCGATCTGACCGCAACAATGAATTCAGCTTTGCCGCCGCCTGGAATTTTTGGCGGATAGCTCAAAAACGCCATCATTCGTGGCGCCGTGGCATAGTTCGCCATGTTTCACATGAGTCAAAACTGGCTGAGATGGGCCGTCCCTTTGCGAAAGTCACGGGCCACTATGACACTCAGAGGGTTCATCACTAATGTTTCTTGACGCATCAACATTGCTGGCACAGCTACTAGACGCGCTCGACTAGCCAATTTTATCTATGCGAGCGAGAAGTGTCTCGTCGGTTTCCGCCAAACTGGCCTATTGCCGACACATAACACCGACATGCATTAAAATAAAGCGTCTGCCTGGTCGGCAAAATGAGCCTTGCAATCAACCTCGAGTATCAACCTTACGTTCCGCTCTACAGGAGGCTTTCGGATGCCTTGAGGAAGGCGATATTGGACGGGCGGTTGCGACACGGAAACTTTTTACCGTCGACACGCGAACTGTCGGCAACTATGAAGGTCTCGAGAGCCACTGTGCTTAAGGCTTTTGACGATCTAGAAACGCAAGGATTGATCAAATCAGTACCGGGAAAAGGCCAGTTTGTTCTTTACACGCCTCCCGTCGAAAAGGCTGTTACGGATCACTCCTCAGTGGAAAAACCGCTGCAGCTATCCGATTACGCTCACCGAGTCTTAGCTCTAGCTAAACACGATTCAATCGTGCATATTCCGGCTACGAATTTCGGCGGTCCAACTGCTGAACTGAGTCCACTTCATGAGTGGCGCCAACTCTTATTTCGTTATTGCCGCAAATCGTTTTTGTCGGAGTCCAGCGAATTGTCGCTTCTTTCCGACGAGATTGAACCGTTTGGGTTTGAACCACTCAGACAGGCTCTGGCTGCCTACCTCCATCGAGCCCGAGCGATTCGGTCTGGGGCAGATCAGATCGCTCTCTTTTCGACAAAGCAAGCGCGGCTCGAGTTGATCGCAAGAATGCTTCTTGACGCAGGTGATCTGATCGCATTCGAAGATCCGGGCTATCCAGAGTCACGACGCCTCTTCTTGTCGCACGGGGTCAAGGTTTTAAGCGTACCGATCGAAGCTGATGGTATCAATGTCAATTGGTTGATGGAAAAGCAGCTACCCTTCAAATTTGTCTACGTAACGCCCTCTCATCAGGATCCAACCGGCGTTCCGATGTCCATGGAAAAGCGGTTGAAGCTTCTCGATTGGGCTCGTACTTCAGGCGCTTATATAATCGAAGACGACTACGATTGCGAATACAGTTACGGCAAGAAATCATTGCCCTCTCTCATGGCGATGGATCGGAACGACAGCGTGATCTACCTGGCTTCTCTGTGGAAGGTTTTGTTTCAAGTAAATCGTTTCGGCATAGTCGTCTTGCCGAAACCGTTGATACCGGCAGCGGTGCAAACCAAATTACATATGGAAAGGCATTTGCCTCTTTTAGATCAGCTGGTGATGACGGATTTCATCAACGAAGGTTTGCTTGAGCGACACATTCGGCGAACCCAACAGCGCCTGGCTCGGAAGCGTCAAATCATGATCTACGGTTTGACAAAGTACATGCAATCCTTTCTGGCTGTTCCCAAAGAAACTGCGGGAATGCACCTTGTTGTAAGGTTTTTCGAAGGGATCTCCGAAACTCACATTGAGAATTCCGCGCACGAATGCGGAATCACTCTCACCGCAACTTCCGCCTATTATGCCGAACAACAACGGCGGCAGGGCGAATACATAATTCCGTTCTCGGGTGTTGATGAGGACTCTGCCGAGGAGCTCTTCGCCAACTGGGCGTTGTGCCTCAACACGAGGCTGCAACAATGACGAAAAAATCTGCTGCGCCAAGCATAATGAAAATAGGTCATTCGTTTGTCCATCTCGATAGATCCGGTGAAGCAACGCGACAGAGACAGTTGACCGATCAATTGCGACGGGCGATCATCGAAGGAGCTATCGAGCTTGGTTCCAGATTACCGTCCGTTCGTGAGTTTTCTAACGGACTTGACGTTTCTCGCTCGACTGTAGTTCGCTGTTTCGAGGAGCTTGCCAGTCAAGGTTATATTGCCACTTCCAAAGGTTCTGGCACTGTTGTATGCAACAGGCTTCCAGGCGAACTGTCCGCACAACAGATCGCACCACCTGTGGTACCAACGCAGGAAACTGGCACAAACAAGGTTGGACTTTCACGTTACGCGTCACGAATCCTCGACGTCGCCGAGGTCGGCTCGCCGAGGTCAGCCAGAGCCGTTAATCCAGGGGGACCGCCGTCCGATGCTGCACCGATTCGGAAGTGGCGCGAACTCCTAGAGAAGCACTGCCGGCATAATCTCAATCAAGCCGAATGCGGAATTGATCCATTCGGACTACCACCATTGCGCGAAGCATACGCTGCTTACTTGATGCGAAAGCGCGCGCTCCAATGTACGTCTGACCAGGTCATTGTGTTCAGTGCTCGCGAATTGCGGCTCGACCTGATCTCTCGCATACTTCTTCGGGACGGCGATGCAGTTGCCGTCGAGAACCCTGGCTATCCAGCGGTCCGACAACGGCTGATCGCAAATGGAGCTCGCGTGGTGCCCATCCGTGTAGATCATCAGGGTCTCGACGTCGACTATTTGGATATGGTTCAGGAGCGCGTAAAACTTGTCTATGTAACGCCCTCACACCATGAGCCCACAGGAGCAGTGATGCCGCTTTCTCGCCGACGCAAATTGATTGAATGGGCGAAAAAGAACTCCGCATTTATTGTCGAAGACGATTACGACTCTGAGTTTCGATACGACGGACGTCCAATTCCATCACTGCAAGGACTGGACGAAACGGATTCCGTGATTCATTTGTCGTGCCTCTGGAAGATCCTCTCACCCGTTTCCAAAATAGGATTTCTGACGATTCCCAATTGTTTGATCGAGGTGTTTCGAGCAACTAAGACCCTGGTAGAGAGAGATATGCCATTAATCGACCAGTTCGTCCTCACAGATTTCATCAATGAGGGACACCTGGAACGTCAGATCGCCGCAAACCGTAAAGTCTACGCCACAAGACGCAAACTTCTCGTAGAGGCGCTAAAGAAGCACATCGGCAACCTATCGATTGCCAGCGAAAGCGCCGGCATGGATTTATTCGTGAAATTTCAAGCCGGTGCGGATGATTCGCTGCTAGTCACGATGGCTGAACAAGCCGGTTTCAAGCTCATTCCCGCCGGTCCTTACTATTTCGCCGGCGGCGGACAGAACGAGTTCGTCATTCCGTTTTCTCATCTGGACGAGAAACACATCGAATCAATCATTCAAAAGTTCGGCGCCTCACTCAAACCCACCTGAGGAACCGTGGGCATGCACCCCGTCTACTATATTCTATCAAATATCTTTCCAGCGTAACAACAGAACCTGTGGACGTTTCGACTACTTTCTCACTCAGAGAAATCTCGTTTGGCTACGGGAGAGCGACGGATTTTCGAAAATCCGGCATCGCACCGTAGACAAAAACCAAACGTGAAAGAACGCAGATCCGCGAAACGCCCACCTATCGAATCTTTTCACCAAAGCTTATCTCGTACCTCCCATAGTAGCGAAGCGGGCAAAACGAAACGAGTACTCCATATAGTAGCAAGGGTGGTGAAAAGACGAGGGGTCGCATGGGTAGCGACTCCTCGTCCTAAAGTGAAGCGGCTTAGCGGGCGATCTGCCAGCGGTTCGCTTCGTCACCTTCCCAGCGGAGGTGCTGCTTGCGCCCCTGCCAGATCTTGAGACCGTGGCTGCGAAGCATCGCTTGCTCCAGTTCGGCCATCGCTTCCGCCTGTCTGCAGAGCGCATGGACCTGTTCCTGGCAGGCGCCGAAACGCCAGCTCATCGAATCCGAGAACTCGCGCAATTCCTTATCTTCCGGGTTGGCTTTCGCCTTCTCCCGCAGCGCGACGTCGGCGCCGAGAACATGATTGATCTCCATGTCCCAGATCGCCTGCTCGGACTTGCGACGCACATCGAACCAGTTGGACAGCGCGACGCCGACGTTACTCTCGTGCATCACGTCGATAAACGCCTGGCTGCGATTGGCATCGTCCGTGGTGGCACTCTTCGGCAACGACTCGGCCAGCGCGAGCATCTCGAGGAAGGCCGCTCGCTGCTGTTTCGTCGCAGTGAAGAGCGTTTCAGCCTGGCGCAGGAAATTGACCGCACAAAGCACGCTCTTGAACTCCGCGAGGATGTTCTCGAACGTGCGGTCGAACAGTGCCGCCTGCATGGTGTAGAGCGAACGCATGCGCTGCTGATGTTGTCTCGTGTTCATGGCTGTTACTCCTCCTGCCCGGCAAAATGATAGCTGCCGTCGACATCGAACCAGCACTGGATCGAATTGGAGGCAAGGAGCGCGTCCAACGTGTGGTCGAGCGCCTCAGCCTGACGCAACAGCGCCGTGAACTCGAACAGCATCGTCCGGTCGCGAATCGTGAGCGCCGACGGCTGGTACGCCTCGATCTGGGCGCGAACGACGGCATGACCATCGTCCCACGACTCGATCGCTTGAGCCAGTTTCTTTCGCATGTTGTCGCGCGTGCGCGCCAGGTCTTCGCCTTCCGGCGAGCCGAGGAACGCGATCAGTTGCGCATCCTCTGCCTTGTCCGGATCATTGCCGAGCCGGGCACACATGGTTGCCACCGCCGATGATGCCGTTTCGACGGTCTCCAGTATCGTCGAAACCGCACCACTGGAGATGACCGGATGCACAGCTTTGTTCAGCTGCTTCTTGAGCGTTTCGGCGAGCGAGCGGACGATCCGCATCGCGGCACGCTGCTCACCCTGCAGCTGCTTGATCCGCTTCTTGACCGAGATCACGGTCTCTTGCGGATAGAGCTTCTCCTTCGAGGAGACGAGAACACCGTCTTCCCAGGTATAGGTACCCTCGCCGACGAGTGTCTCGACACCATCGACCTCGAGGAAAACCTTCGCGACGCCGGTTTTGTTCGGCGTGCCGAAGCTGAAGCGAGGAGGGCTCCCCGCCAAAAATCCGTAACTGACCAGCTGCACGTCATTGTACGTGACGCGAACGTTGCCCGCTTTGTCACGGGGTTCGAATAGCTCAACGAGCATTCTTAAATTCCTTCTGCTTGTTTCAGATTCCAGCACCCACACACGCGGGTGCCGGCACGCAGTGGCTCTTGAAGAAGAGAGGGATAGGCGACCGCAGCCGCCTATCCCCGGTGTGCCCGAGCCAGGACACATCCAGCCTCAAAAGCTGGAATTAGCGCTTCGGCATCCGCACCGGCAGCCAGGTGCGGCCCTTCCAGGGCACTTCACCGACCAGCGTGGCGGCGCCAAAGGCAAGCGAGAACGTCGCCAGCGCCGCACCGAACCCGCTCGTGACAGAGAGCGAGCCAATCAGCAGCGACGCCAGCCCGACGCCCAGCCACGAGCCCAGAATGAAGCACAGATATTGAACGACGCGTCCGGTCTGCATGAGACCGAGGACGGCGCGCAGGGCGATCGTGACGCCGAGACCGAAGAACATGCCCGTGACGCCGATGATGGCGGCAGCCATGATACCGGTCAGCAAACTGCCGGCAGACACGCCGACGCCGAGCAACAGCGTGATTGCAGCAGCCGCGATGAAGTAGCCGTTCATCATGAGGAAGTGTCGGCTCTTGAATGCGTGACCCATTGGGTTTCCTTAGTTGTTGAAGGTTGCTCAGGCTGGCGGAGCCGTCAGATTGACTCCGTTGAGAGACACAGCCTTGGCAACAAATTCACCGATTCGCTGACGAATGGTATCGTCCGCGATGGCACCGCTCTGAAAAGCGGTCCTGTCCGCATAAACAAAACGTGGAATGACGAGGCAACGAAAGTCCAACATCAGACTGTTTGCGAGCCCCATCACAGACATGTAACTGGACCGACCGCCGGCAGCGCAGAGAAAACCAACCGTCTTTTCCGTCCAGCCTTCGCCGGTCAGTTCGATAAGGTTTTTCGCCGCAGCGCCGACATCGTAGTTATAAATCGGCACGGCAAGCAGGATGCACGAAGCTTCCCTGACTTTATCCGTGACCTTTTTGACACTCGACCGACTGTAAGCAGCCGCACCGTCGCACAGGGGAAGCTTGACCTTTCGCAGGTCGAGAAACTCCACTACCTGACCGGCAGCCACCAGTTGCGCTTCGGTCTCACGAGCAAGCAGATAGCTTTTGCTATCGGGGTTGAGGCTGGTGCTTATTACCAGGTAGGACATTCGTTTGTTTCCTTTCCGCTCTTAATCTGTGTCTTGTACGCGTCGAGGACGGTCTCTCTCAGATTACCCGAGGGCAATCAAAGATTTGCAAAAACGAGATAAGCGGAGTTTAGAAGTCTTGAGACACAAAGAAATAAGAGCGTAAGAACGGTGCGACTTTAGAGCAACAGAGACCTCTTATTCCCACTTGAAAAGCCATTTGGTTCAAAACCGTTCACGCTTGTCGTCGAACCCGAAAACAGGGTCTTTGTTTCTGTTTGAGGCCATCTGCGCAAATTAGCGCTAGGAATATTACGCGCGATTAACTCTGAAGCAGCTAGCCGCGCTAGCGGACCGCCTCCTCACGTCTGTGACAATCACCAGATTAACCTGCGCTAACCTCGCAAAGCATTTACGCGCGGAATTAATCTGTTCATTGCATGTTCAGAAGCTGATTATTCAGAAGTTTAACCTCGAAAGCTTTACTGGGAACTCAATCGACAGGTGTTTCGGGCGCGCGATGCTTTTATTAAACGCATTTGATTTTTGATACTTCAGACCCCTAGGTTGAAAAGTATCATCGCGTTTAATTTTTCACCCAGGAACTTCCAAACCAACCCACACCCGTAACTATAAGCCTGGTTTCGAGCTACTCGAATTGCGCATCTGCGTAAACCAGCATGTACGTCCGTGAGTTGCCTGGCTTTTCTGAGTGAAACGATGTTCGTTCGGTGGGATGGGTCCTGTCGCACGTCGCCTCTCGAAGTCGTTTCGATTGGCGGTTCTTACCCATGCACGTGAAACCGGTTGCTTCTGCTTCCGGAAGATTCGCGTGCGCTTTTTAACCCGTGACGCAATCGCGCCACACAAACACAAAGGTGATTACTATGGCTATGACTCGCACTCTCGACGGTTTCGTTCCGGCTTACCTGCTCCAGCAGGCCGCCATCCTGAACCCGACCAACACTTCGCTGATCGACTCGATCGGCATCACCCAGCGCCTCTCCATCGCTGGTCGCGCTCCCCTGCATCCGGCTCTGCGCTTCGCCGTTCTGGCTCCCGGCCAGGGCGACCGCCGCATCTTCGACTGCAAGGGCCTGGAGCGTCTCCCGGGCGACAAGGCTCGTCACGAGGGCGACGGCGAATACGCCGCTTTCCCGCTCGTCAACGACGCCTACCAGTTCCACGGTGACGTTCGCCGCTTCCTGCTCGAGGTCCTCAAGCGCAACTCGCTCGACGGCAAGGGTCTCGACCTGATCGGCAGCTGCAACTACGGCAAGGGCTACAACAACGCGTTCTTCAACCAGCGCCAGATGGTCTACGGCAACGGTGACGGCGTCATCTTCGCCAAGTTCATCATCCGCTCGGTCATCGGTCACGAGATGGCGCACGGCGTGACGCACCACACCTCCGGCCTGGAATACCAGGACGAGAGCGGTGCGCTCAACGAGCACTTCTCGGACGTCATCGGCGTTCTGGTCGACCAGTTCTGCGACAACGTCACCTCGGCCGCGCACCACTGGCTGGTCGGCCCGGGCCTGTTCACCGACCAGGTGAAGGGCAAGGCGCTGCGCAGCATGATCGAGCCGGGCACCGCCTACGACGATCCGAAGCTCGGCAAGGACCGTCAGCCGGCGCACATGAAGGACAAGTTCGAGGGCTGGGCCGACAACGGCGGCGTGCACATCAACTCGGGCATCCCGAACCGCGCCTTCGCGCTGTTCGCCAAGGCCGTCGGCGGCTACGCTTTCGAGCGTCCGCTCGCGATCTGGTACGCCACCAACTGCGGTGATAACCGGGTCGGCGCCAACGCCTCCTTCCAGGACTTCGCGGACAAGACCATGGTGCACTGCGCCACGATCGCTCCCCGCCAGAAGAACAACCTGAAGGAAGCCTGGGGTGAAGTCGGCATCACCGTCGCCGGCTAACGCTCGCGACTGACTGCGAGAGGGGCAAAGTCCAAACGGACCTAGCCCCTCTCCTTTTCCCAAATCCGCCTACTATAGAATACAGTCTTAGCATACCAACCAAACAGCCCGCCCAGTCAGGGACCGAGCCGTCTACTATAAAAGACAGTCTAAACGCAACACCCCAAAGCCCCGCCCAGTCATGGTTTACGCCCCGCCAGACCCAGCTACCCTGCGCCAAAAATCCGATTTGTCTATCCACCAATGACGCAATTGCGAAATTCCGTCGCTCTCTGATAGACAGACTCGAAGGTATTAGATAAATAGACAGAGAGGCAATCTGGTCGTAAATTGGCGAGTTTTATTTCCGGATTCTCTACGATCCGGCTTCCGGTTTGGCGAATTATTTTTCGGCCCGACAACGAGCTAGCGAAACCGAGAAAACGGCGCGAAGACACCAATGACCTGCTCTCTTTGCCTCCGAGAGCGATATGCAATAATCGATTAAGTGAACAGTGGGTGTTTCCATGACAAAACAAATGTTTCCGCAATTCCCAGAAGGACCATCTTCTGTGCCCTGCGAAGATACAGTGCTGAACAAAATCATCGGAAATTACGGCGGCTGGGAGGCAATCTTGAAGCCTTGTACCGAGCTGCCTTCTGCTCTGCTTAAGGATTTGGCGAATGCCGATTATGAGCCCGACGAATTGGTTGCATGGCGCTTGGTTAATAATTCGGTAGGACGTGAAAGAGTCGTTTTGATGCTAGCCGGCCTTGCCTGCAATGTGGCTGCGCAAGATGAGCCGCTGGCACAACAGATCTCCGAAGGCTATTTTCGAAAATTCGACGATGAGCGCAAAGCACATAATGTGAGCTTCGACGAGATTACTGTAGTCGCTCAGAAACTTCGCCCCTACATGCAAAAAATCTTGGAACAGAGTTAACTGTCGAGACTCCTTTGTGCTCTCCAAGGTATTCGCCGATTGCAGTACCGGTAGCAATAGACGCCGCCTTTAAAAGCGAATCTGGTTTGCCCCGACTTACAAAAATTCCTTCGGCAGCGAGTCAAACTGCCCCGACAGCGTGAAGCGATCATCCTTCGGTTGCTCACCAAGCGCATCGGACAACCTCTCATCCGGCAGCGGCTTGTACGTGACGCGAAAAGAATTTTTCTCAGCAGAGTCTTTCAGGTAAGTGGCATAGTCATCCCGAATCTGCTCAACTTCCGGATGCTCCAAACCCAACTTCGCGGATTTGATATACATCGCTTGCTGATAGAAAACGCCCGCCTCATCAACCTTTCGCCAAGCGTGATAGAGCAACGCGGCGTTGTGCGTAATCGTTCCCGTATCCAAATGGTCCTGTCCAAGACGCCGGCGATAGAGTTGCAAAAGCCGCATCATTACGGGCGCTCCATAATGATATCTCCGGCTACGATAGTAAATTTGCGAGAGAAGCTCCAGCGTAATGCCCACACGCTGGTCGTCACGATCATACGACTCAGCAATCTCTAAAGCACGAAGACCCGCATGTTCAGCCTCATCAAGCTTATCGTCCTTAATACACTGTTCCGTCTCAAGAACGTACTTCTGCCAACGAGCATTGCGCTGCTCCTCGGTTTCATCCACGAAAAAAGAGGCGGCGTCACCATCGCCTGGAGGTGAACCGGCAGGTGAAACACCCTTGTATTCGCCGGACTGACTTGTGACCTCACTCATTTATCGCCGCATTCTTTGTTTGCCAAAACCGCACACATCGGACGAACAATCCGATTCAGCCCGAGGGCTCGGATATTTTACAGCAACAATCGTCGCCAGTTCGTATTCGAAACACCAACAAAGAAATCCAGGAGTAAGATTCCAAGAGATGCATCAATTCCATCCTAACATCCGCCACATCGCGCGACACCTTGTCAACTAAACCGATCGCAGCCTCCTGTCTGCCTTTCCAGCCTCTTAGACTCAAGACTCATATTTTTACGCGGTCTTGATTACGATGGTCCCAAAGGCGCATTATCGAGAAATCGTTTGTCCCATGCTTGCTTTCACAGGATTGTCTTAAACCACCCATTCCAGCCTGTTCCAAACTCGTGCACTCAACAAGATCGTGAGCCGAGTCAAACTGCATGTGCAACGATAACGAACCTCGAAACAGCCAGGAACGTCGCTCCGTCCCGTTACTTGCTGGTTTTCGCCTGCCCTCAGGTTCGCATTCCTAAGTCGGCAGACTTATCCGTCCGCCGCCCCGTGGCCCAAAAACCACGAGACTGAATCAAGGAGCCAAATCATGTTCTGGACACTTGCTATTGTCCTCGTGCTCGCCGCCATCGCAGTCGCCGAAAACCGGCGACTGAACAAGAAGGACGAGGCAGTGCTTCGACACACCATCGAAGTCAACCTCGGCATTCTGAAAGGTGAGCTCGAAAGATTGGCGCCGCTTGCGAAGTCTCTGCCCGCCGACGATCAAGCCGAAGCCGACAAACTCCTGTCGCGCTCCCGCAAGATTGTCTCCGACGTCGAACCCCGCATTGCGACTGCCCCTCGCCGCGAGCTAGGAAAACTCCTGCGCGACGTCTTTTCGGCAATGAATACGTCCACCGAGCTGCACAAGCTGCTCGCGAAGTATTCACTCGTGCCGACTGTCGAAGACATGCCTCTCGAGTAACACTCCGAGCCTGCCTTCGCGCCTGAGTCTTTGGTAGCTTGTCGTCAAACGATGACGCCAGGCAATAATTACTCTAAATCATCAACCCAAGACGGTAGCAGGGTGGGAAGCCTTCTCACCCTGCTACTTTTTCCTTCACGTCTACTATATGCAGACGTGATCCACCCTTCACCGAAATGACGAAGCCAACAGGGTTTCCACTATTTTCGCTTCGCAGGTGGTCAGCAAATACGAGGGTTTGGCTACGACAGAGCGACGGTTTCCTCGAATTTCGTCTACGCGTCGCAGACAAACGAATGCCGTGAAGGAGGGCGTGGAGCATGAGTCTCGGCGTATGCCGGTTTCGGGCGCCGCCTTGTGCGTAGCTCTATAGTAGCAATCCGGAACAGGCTTTGGCTACGACAGAGCGACGGTTTCCTCGAATTTCGTCTACGTGTCGTAGACACGACGCGTCCTCTCCACTTCTGGAACAGACTAAAAGCTCGCACCTGAAACCCTTTTGAGTACTTTAGCATCACGATACTGCATAGTAGACATGTTCAGGGATCGTGACATAGTGGCGAAGCAAGGCTGCCCGACAAGTCTATTGAGATACAATACCGATCCCCCAGCCATAAAGATATAACCATGATCAAAACGGACTTCCTCACTGAATTTGACGTGCATCTCTTCTCAGAGGGCTCGCATTACCGCCTGTACGACAAGATGGGCGCTCATGTCATCGAGCAAGACGGTCAGGTCGGCACGCACTTCGCCGTCTGGGCGCCAAGCGCAGAGCGCATCTCCGTAGTCGGCGACTTCAATGAGTGGCGCGCCGGCGCCAACCCGATGACGCAAGTCGGTCAGTCCGGGCTCTGGACAACATTCATTCCAGGCGTCAAAAGCGGTTTCGCCTACAAATATCACGTGACCCCAAACAACGGCCAGCCGCCCTCGGAGCGCTCCGACCCGTTTGGCTTCTACGCAGAAGTTCGACCAAAAACCGCCTCACTCGTTTGGAATCTCGACCAATACAAGTGGCAAGATAAGGCTTGGATGGAGAAGCGGAAAAACCGAAACGCGCTCGATGCGCCGATTTCCGTTTACGAAGTCCATCTGGGTTCGTGGATGCGCGTTCCCGAGGAAGAAAATCGCTGGCTGACTTACAGAGAGCTCGCCGACAAACTCACTTCCTATGTCAAAGATATGGGTTTCACACACGTCGAATTCCTGCCCATCGGCGAGCATCCGCTCGATGTTTCATGGGGATATCAGCCGATCGGCTATTTCTCACCGACCAGCCGTTTCGGTACACCGGACGATTTGATGTATCTGATCGATCAATTACACCAGAACGACATTGGCGTTCTGGTTGACTGGGTGCCCGCTCACTTTCCCAAAGACGGGCATGGATTGGGCATGTTCGATGGCACACATTTATACGAACACGCCGACCCGCGCCAGGGCGAACACAAAGAATGGGGCACCTACATCTTCAATTACGGTCGCTACGAAGTTGATGAATACTTGACCTCCAACGCATTCTTCTGGCTGGACAAATACCACATCGATGGTCTGCGCGTCGACGCCGTCGCCTCGATGATCTACCTGGACTACGGCCGCAAGGACGGCGAGTGGATCGCGAACCCATACGGTGGTCGCGAAAATATCGAAGCGTTGAATTTCTTGCGCAAACTGAACGAGCGCATCTATTCCAATTACCCGGACGTGATGACGATCGCAGAAGAATCAACAGCCTGGCCACAGGTATCAAAACCGACCTATGTTGGTGGTCTCGGTTTTCATCAAAAATGGGACATGGGCTGGATGCACGACATCCTCGAATACATGGCGCATGAACCGATTCACCGCAAATATCACCACAACAAACTCACATTCCGCGGCTTGTATGCTTTCTCGGAGAACTTCATCCTACCTCTATCTCACGATGAAGTTGTGTACGGCAAACGTTCTCTTCTAAACAAAATGCCCGGCGACGAATGGCAGCAATTCGCCAACTTGCGCCTGCTGTTCGGATTCATGTACACAACACCGGCGAAGAAGCTTCTGTTTATGGGCGGCGAGTTCGGACAGTGGAACGAGTGGAACAGCGCAGTCAGCCTTGATTGGCATCTTTTGAACAACCATTTGAACAAAGGCGTTCAAAACTGGATGCGCGATCTAAACCACCTATATTCCGATGAAGCGGCAATGCACGAACAAGATTGCATCGGACACGGCTTCGAGTGGATCGATTGCAGCGACGTTGAACAGAGCATAGTCTGCTTCTTGCGAATCGCGAAAGATCCAGAAGAAGTTCTAATGGTCGTCTGTAACTTCACACCGGTGGTCCGTCACCACTATCAAATCGGCGTTCCATTTGGTGGTCACTGGAAGGAAATTCTAAACAGCGATAGCACCGCCTATGGTGGCAGCGGCGTCGGTAATTACGGCGGCACGGATGCTTACGACGGAAACGTTCACGGCAAACCGCACGGTCTGTCATTGACGCTACCGCCTCTCGGTATGCTCGTTTTCAAACCCGAAAGCAAACCGGCCAAAACGATCGAAAAGAAGAAATAAGTTCTTAATTCGTTCATACACTTGCACTGCAGCATCGATGATGAAGTCGCGATGTCTTCCTATTTGACGAGTTGATATGCAGAGGAAAAAACCTTCGCCTTCCCGTCTCTAAGCACCGTCACGTCAGCTGTTAGCTTGTCGTCCGTTCTCTTGTAGTGAATGGTGACAGTGTCTTTGCTTCGATTTTGAAAAGTCGCCTCATTATTCGCGACCTTGATCAAACTAAGATCACCTGGTTCTGCCTGTTCATCCCATGGAACAAAGCCGTTCTTAAAATGCTTAATCCGCATCACCAGCGCGTTTCCACCCTTTAAAATCGCAATCAATTCATAGAGCGTAGATTTTGAATTTTGCACCGAATGGCAATGCCCGACAATACTGTCGCCCTCAACGCTGCCCCAGATTTCTTCGGTAATTTCATCACCTTCGGCAGCACGCCACTTTCCTGTGAGAAAAGACATTTGTTCGATATTTGCCTTAGCGGACTCTGCCGAGTTCCCTCCAGGCGCGCCATGCGAGCCGTTCGCCTCTTGAGCACTATCCGCTCGACACTCACCGCAATACAGAAGAAATACGGTTGCCGCCAAGAAAAAAGAAACTGATCTGTTCATTTCAATCCCTTCCAACAATAGACTGTCGAGCATCGCAATACAGCACACACGCTCCGGAAAAGAGTACCACTCCACTCAGAAAAATGAGCGGCTTAATACATAAGATCGTGCCTGCTTGAACCAGAATAAACTTTTGCCCTTTATGGGTCAGGCAAACAACATCCATACGCCCTGCCGTTAAATGCGCCGACTATACCACCGGCACCGTTTCCACATCCGCCGTGACAGCTCATCGCCTTCTCGGTACACGGACAATGAGGTCCCGCATCACAGCAAGTACTGCGATCGATTTCGTATTCAGCCGGCTTCTCAGCAGCACCATAGAAATAGCCAGCACAAGCACACAGGCTAATGCTAGCCATTCCGATTACCAGCCAGCTGGAATTGACGCGCTTACAAAACGATAAGAAGCGATTTCTGTGCATGCAACAAACCTCCGCGAAACTAGTTCGCAGCAGCAAAAGGTTGGTGGTGGTAGTCTAGTAAAAGAGCCGCGAAATGCTGCTCCAAACTAATTTAGTTCAACTTTTACGATCGCAAAACAGGAAAAACCCTGACGCACTTCGGCACCCCGAAATTCTAATTAAGCGGACAGGCCCGCTCCACGATTTCGGACATATTGACGCCCGGATGAAGCGTTCCATAGTTCATTCCATGATCGTGATCGAGACGCGAAGAAACAAACGCATCAACAACACTATCCGGCGAGAATCGCACGACGAGCGAGCCCTGGAGCGCAAGCGCCATGCGTTCCACCAGACGGCGCGTAGTCCGTTCGACACCCAGGTCTTTATTCAAGATGGCGCGTTTCACCGCTTGAAGCTGAGTGATGACTTCGTCTGCATATTTGTCGAAACGAATATCAGAGCCGCCTGCCTTGTTCAACTCCGCCTGAATCGACTCTACGACGCCCTCTTCTTTGGCTACGGCGCGAAGAACGTCTAAACCGATCACATTGCCGGAACCTTCCCATATCGAGTTCAACGGACTCTCGCGGAACAATCGCGGCATGACAGACTCTTCCACATATCCCGCGCCGCCCATGCATTCCATGGCTTCGTAAGCGTGTTGCGGAGCCCGTTTGCAAATCCAGAATTTTGAAACTGCGCTTACAATTCTTCTGAAGGCCTGCTCTTCATTTGAAGAAGCCGTATCGTAAGACTCGGCTAAACGAAGAACCAACAGCGCCGCCGCTTCCGACTCTACAGCCAGGTCGGCAAGCACGTTTTGCATCAATTCTTGTTCAATCAGTTTCTTTCCAAAAGCAGAACGCTGACTGCAATGGTGCACCGCCTGTAGTGTCGCCTGTCTCATAACACTAGCGCTTCCAACCGCGCAATCCAGACGCGTGTGGTTTACCATCTCGATGATCGTCGGCACGCCCCGCCCCTCGTTACCAACCAGATAACCGATGGTGTCGCGGAATTCCACTTCCGATGAAGCGTTCGACTTGTTGCCTAATTTGTCTTTCAAACGCTGAATGAAGAAATTGTTTTTCGTTCCATCTTCAAGAAAACGCGGCACGAGGAAGCAGGACAAGCCATCTTGCGCTTGCGCGAGAATTAAAAACGCGTCCGACATCGGAGCCGAGCAGAACCACTTATGACCGGTGATTCGATAAGGTTGCGCAGGTCCACGCTGACTTATCGGCACTGCTCTAGTCGTATTCGCTCTAACGTCAGAACCGCCTTGCTTCTCAGTCATGCCCATACCAAAAATCACGCCGGATTTCTCACCAGCGGGTTTCAACTTACCATCGTATCCGTTTAAAACCAGCCTGGGCTCCCAGATCTTTGCGAGTTCGGGTTGCAAACGCAGCGCCGGAACCACCGAGTAAGTCATCGACATAGGGCAGCAATGACCGGCTTCCGTTTGATACGCCAGGTACATAAGAGCAGCGCGAGCGACATGGCTACCTTCTTGCTGCTGCGCCCAAGGCAGATTGTGCAAGCCATTTTCAGCGGACAATCCCATCATCTTATGAAACGCCGGATGGAAATCGACCTCGTCGATGCGATTACCAAATCGATCGAAGGTTTTCAACACGGGCGTGTAGCGATTTGCCTGATCGGCCCACTCAAGAACCTCCGCGCTTCCCATGCGTTGTCCATAATCCGAAATCCGCTCATAAGCCCAGGATCCGCGGTGCCGTTTCAATCCATCAACAAGAACGATGTCTGACAGAAACAAATTGAAGTCAACCAGCGGTGTCGGTTGATTGAAAACTTCGTGAGTGAAGACAGTTGTCTTAGGCTCATCCTGGCAGATAGTCATGGTGGAATTCTCAGCTCCGTAGCCGTTTAAGTGGGAGAATGAAAGATCGTACAACAAAGAAGCGCCTATAAGCACTTTTCAGCTCAGGTCAAAATCTCCAGTCCGTGCTTTTCCGCAACCGCTAACAGCTTAAGAGCTGCTCTCTGAGGGCGTGTTGCTCCTGATTCCCACTTTCTACAGTGCTCTCGCTTGTGTTGAGATACCGAGCAAACAGAACGGGCGCAATAGTTTTGGCACCAGCGTCGCCCTCTTGGAACGCTTATCCCCAAATCTATGGCGCCGACAAACATATTTTTGCAGAGGAACTGCCCGTTCAAACGTCTGTTCCCGACACGGGACTTGACGGCGCGAGCCACTATTTTTCAGACACAGGCGAGGGCTCTCGCTTTGTATGCACCCAGTTCCTTGTATTCACTCTGGTGCGGACGGGCGCTCATCCGACGAACGCTGAGCTAACGACCAAAGGATGCCCGACCATCTCAGGATGGTAGCAACTTCCTGAACAGCGCTTTCTAGATTGGAAGAATCAGGTTTACAAACCTGACTCTTCTTCAGGCGATCGAGACAGAACATAGTCTTTCGTGACAGAACCTTCTTTAACACTTAGCTTAAGCTCATTTTTCTTTAGGCTCTTTTCAAATGAAACCGTCAACACTGGCGAAAAGTCAAAGGTTGCTTTGTCACCGTCAGAATTGAACGAACCTGCGCGCTCGGAATGTTTTGCGGCCGAGAGATCAAATAATTTTGTTGCATATGACGATTTGACCTGATGAGCAGTTATGCGGTCGTTTCTTACTAAAATATCTTTTTCCCACTTGTGGTACACACACTCTAGTTTCCCACTGACTTTAAGCCAATTGATTTCAATTTTTCGGTTCGCGGACTGGTAGATCCATTGTCCAGCCAAAAAATCTAAAGACCGAGGCCAGTCGTCCAGGGTTATTGCCGCAGCCTTGCCAGGAACACTATCCATTGTCACTGGTGGTTCAGCGTTTACTGAACCGATGAAGAAGATAAAAACACTGATCGCCAGAGATGATATCCGCACTTTAGCGTTGGCTTTAGGCATTTGCATATGGACCAGAAAGGAGAAAGAGGTTTGTTTCGTAAAGGTGTCAAAATTTTTCACCGTTGTCAATCGATATTGAAGGAAAGGTCTGGGCCTTGACTCCGCATAGTATCAAAGACAAGATGGATTACATCTGGACAAACGGTCACCCGTAAACAGGCAAGCAGATAATCTGACTTAATATCGGCAGAGGGGGAGCAATCCCCCTCTGTTTCTATTGACTGAATTCTTTGGGTTCGATGCTGACGATGCCTGGACCATCCACAATATAGTTCGAAGGAACTCCGTCCTGTACTTTTACGTAGATAGCAAATGTTTTGACATTATCAACGTTTGATTCATCCGACGCGATCAAATTGAAGACTCGACAGTCCTGCTCAATAGCTGAATCAGAACCTATGGTATATGCGTTCTCTGTAGAATTTCCGAGACGTTCTTCAAGAGCTTTGAGTGAGGAAGGCTTTGGTAGTACGAAAGTTGCCCTACCTTCCTTCACCTCTAAGACTGTAAAAGGTTTTTGGCGCAGAGTGTCGCGACTTTCGTAGACAAGATAGCGTTTGTTCATATCGATGGACTTACCTAGATTGGCACGCTGATAGACTTCCGCGTAATTAACATTCACACCGCAAATGTTTCTAGCGTCAAGGATAAAAGCAGGAGCTAATCGTTTTGTCCACTTCTCAGGCAGGACCAATGATTTTGCTGCTTTCGGCTGGACGCTTCCATTCGTCTTCTCGGAAGGTTCTGACACAGCGAAAACTGCTCCAATAGTGGAGAATAGGCAGGCTGAGCTAACGGTCATCAAAATTAGTCTTCTTGTCATTGGCTACATCACCTGGTTTTGGGACAAGGTGTAATCTGGCAGATAATCCATCAAAATGTCAAGGACTGATGAATCTACGAAAGGTTTCAAGCCACTATATTCGGTGCCTATTGTACTAATTAATATAGTCTATTGGTAGACGTTCGAAGTCCGAAAAGAAACGAAAATGCGGAAATTACCGGCTTTTTGACTACCCCAATACAATTCGGCGAGTTGTTAATAAGAACTTGGGCGTAACATAATTTTTTTTATGTGAGCGGCGTTTCAACTCATTGAGCCAGTCATCGTTCTCCAGTAAACCAAGACCAGAATCGAGACCAACCGGATCGTTTATGCCTACTATCTGTCAGGAGCTTTACCTGTTGCTCGTACGCAATACTCTTTGAGCCTCAAGATATCCAATTCGATATTAGGAAAGACCAGAAAACTTGACCCAGCTTGTCTTTACGCGTCCACCTGAGCTGAAAGGCGGAAAGAACGCCACCTCATCAGACAGCCAAACCTACTTCGCTTGAACCGGCATCAGCAGATACTTGTATTGCTCGTCTCCAACGCCCTTAAGAATGAGCGGCTTCAATGAACCGGTCATCTCCAGCCGAATCTCATTGACGCTCAATCTTTGAAGCACATCGAGAATGTAGCGCACGTTGACCGCGACATCGAGAGGCTGCCCCTCGAACTTCACGGAAACCTCTTCCTGAGCGCGTCCTACGTCCGGCGTGTTAGCGGTGATTTGAAGGTTCTCGTCCTCGAAATGCATTTTTACGAGGTGAGTGCGATCGTCGGACATGACCGATACACGCTCGATTGCGCGGACCAGCTCTTCACGATTGAAGTGTGCACAATGTTTGAATTCTGTAGGAAACAGTTCCTGATAGCGCGGATATTCACCTGAAATCAGGCGTGTCGAGAGGAAATGACTTTCGGTTTCGAACACGATTTGACCATCTGCCAAACCAATTCTCACTTCACCAGGAGTAAATTTGTCTGCGCTCTTCGGCTCATCGGAAGCCGTTTTATCGTTCTTCGCGCTGGCGTCGGAACCATCCATCAACTTGACGATTTCGTTGCAAGCTTTAGCTGGAATGATGGCGCGGAGCATTCCACCTTTTTCAAGAGTTGCTGTTGCAGCCTTGCCTTCCGTTTCCTTATCGCCCTCGGTCTTCCCTGCTTGCGCAACGAGTGCGGTGAGTTCTTCTCTTCTGTGCGCCAAACGGCTGCCGTCGGTCGCGGTGCATTCGAAATTGCCATCAGCGAGGAGAATGTACACACCACCGAGGATGCTGCTTGCATCATATCCTGCAGCGGCGAATGCGGTTTGAGCGATTGATTTTTTGAGAACCATCGCGGGCATGAGAACCGAGCTTTCCGGGCGGGCATCAGTCACTTTGGGAAACTCGGCTGCCGGCAAACCGGTGATGTTGAATTTGGAGCGTTTGCAGGTGACCGCGACATCACTGTTTTCAACGTTCACTTGAAACGAAACCAATTCATTCGGAAGCTTGGAAACGATCTCAAGCAGTTTCTTACCGGGCAAGGTGATTGCGCCGGCTGTGTGAACGATGGCTGGAACCTTGGTTTCAATACATAGATCCAAATCAGTGGCTTGAAACTTGATCTGTGTTTCACCGTTCGACTCGATAAGCACATTGCTCAAGATTGGCTGAACAACTCTTGTTGCCAGAGCGCTTGTCACGTCTCTCAATGCACGAACTAGAGTGTCCTTCTGGACTGAAAAGTGCATATGCCTACCTCACCACTTTTGGAACAGCCTATATGGTACAGCCCTGAAGGCTTTCGATCTTTAGTGCGGACCAATAAAACTATGTACTCTGAATTAACAAAATTGATTGAATAAGGAGTAATAGGGGACCCGATTTTCTGTAAGTAACGCTTGTAACGCTTGCTGGTACCGGATCTGCCATGTAGGAAACTTGTAGGCGGAAAATACAGGGGATGACAAAACTAACTCGAAATTGAAATTACTGACGTTCGGCCTACAAACCTGCAACAGGTTTTCTACAAGTTGCACACAGGGGCTAATTGCCCAACTGGCGCTTGATTTGAGAAACAGCTGCCGCCACTGCCGGATCTCCGACCAGTAGTTCCTTTACCTTATTGTCTGCATATATAGCGGATGTGTGTTTGCGATTTCCGAATGCCTGACCGATTCTTGGAAAGCTCAAACTCATCAAGTCATGAGCGAGGTGCATGGCGATGTGGCGAGGAGTCGTCAGATCGCCAGCTCTGCTCTTGCCTTTCAAATCAACCGGGTCCAGTTTGTAGTGCTCGGCAACCGCTTTGATAATCGTCTCGACCGTCAAGGACGGCTTGGAAACAGGTGTTCCGTGTGGTGTCAGCAAGGTGTGGAGAGAATGTTGATCGACTTTCTGTCCGGTCAGATTTGCATATGCGTTGACCCGTATGAGCGCACCTTCAAGTTCTCTAATATTGGTAGTGAATAAACTAGCGATGTGATTCAGCGCCGAATCATCGATGACGATTCCGTCCAGGTCGCACTTCTTGCGAAGGATTGCCAGTCGAGTTTCATAATCGGGAGCTTGAATATCGGATATGAGACCCCACTCGAATCGGCTGCGTAGGCGCTCTTCCAGGCGCGAGAATGCCTTCGGCGGGCGGTCCGAGGTCAGGATTATCTGCTTGCCTGCATCACGAAGCGCGTTGAAGGTGTGGAAGAACTCTTCCTGGGTCGATTCCTTGCCTTCGATAAACTGAATATCGTCGATCAGCAGGACATCGTTATATCTGTATCGTTTACGAAACTCGCCGGTCGATTTGTCCTTAATAGAGTTGATCAGATCATTAGTGAATCGCTCGCAAGTCAAATATCGAATCTGAGCGTTTGGATTGTTTTCCAGAATCGCGTGACCGATCGCTTGCATCAAGTGTGTTTTGCCGAGCCCGACTCCGCCGTAAATGAACAGGGGATTGTAGTTGTTGCCTGGATTTTGCGCTACTGCAAGCGCGGCGGAGTGGCAGAAACTATTGTTTGAACCGACTACAAAGGTTGAGAACGTGTACTTGGGATTTAAGCCTGAGCGAGTGAGATCGAGTGGGCGTGATGGTCTTGGAACCGGATTCGCGGGCAATCTTCCCATCTGCGGAGACGCGCCGGTTCTTGCCGCCTGTAAATCCTGTTGCTGAAACCCAGTCGCAGAGCCGAAACCGTTTTGAGCATAGTTGGTTTGCGGGATTGAAACGTTTCCGCCTGTTTGTACCTGCGGCACTGTATGCGGTGTCACGGGCACAGCGGTCGGTTTAAACAACTCTTGCTGAGAATAGCCTTGAGTAGTGCTGTTCAACGAGGGAGAGAACGCCGCCGATGATTGGGCGAAACCAGAATCATGTGATGCCGGTATCTTCGGTCCGGTTGAATATGGAGACGCACCAGCTTGAGGGAATGGGCTTGGCGCCGCCGTTTCGCTCGCCAGATCCGCAAACGTTCCGGTGTAAACCGCCGGCGCGACAGAAGAGTCTATAACGAAATCCACTTTGACCGGAACACCCGTTACCTTCTCGAGTGCTTCCTGGATCTGCTGTTTATGACGAAGAAGCAAAGTCTGATAGAACGAGTTCACGACTGCTACGACAGCCAAGCCGTTAGTGAACTTAGTCAAGTCCACCGCTGTCTGTAGAACCGCGAACACGCCCGGAGAAGCAGTTGACGATAATTGTTTGAGGGCGTCGGCCCATATTTGCGGAACTGGTTTTAAATATCGGACATCGTCACTTGTGTGCATCTTCTTGAAAGACCTGGTTTCTGTGCTGCTTTTAACGCGATCCGTTTCAAAACGAATCAATAAAAACTGCTGGCGCTTCGGCGACCCTTCGATACTTCGAGAAAATTACAGGACGGCTAAGTGCCGATGATCACTTGATTGCCGAGATGCGGCTCTCAAATGTACCCTGAAAAATTTCTCAAAGAGTCGATCAACCGGAAGCATGCCCGCAAGAAAATTCGCAAGCTTCAAGAGACGACGATCCTCATGCTGAGCTAGAAAACAATACCGACACAAAAGAATTCGTGCCGGCTCTAATTCAGCCTAAGGACTGTAAATTTTTCATCGGTCGGGCTTGTGACCGACGCCAACTTTATTGCGAAAAATGATAGCATGACGTTTCATCAGAAGACATGCCAACATTTTTAACATTGGCGCTGTGCCAGGAGACTTTGGCTCATGAAACGTACATTGCGTGGATCAAAACTGAAAGCGAAGAAAGACAGCGGTTTTCTCAGCCGCATGGCTTCCAAGTCCGGAAGAAAAGTACTCAAAAAACGTCGCCAAAAAGGGCGTTATCGTTTAGCCGTTTAGGCTGACTGACGGTGTTACCGTCGGTTGAGAGACTTCGTCGGGCAGGCGTATTCCAACGTGCATATAACCGGAGAATGGTTGTAAGCACGTCGGTTTTGTCTTTGTATGTATTACCGAAAGAAAAGAAGACCAGCGAAAGGGGTAAGAGTACTTGGCGCCCGCTCGCTGGTTTTGTCGTAGCCAAGAAAGTATCGAAGAGTGCATGCAAGCGAAACCGGGCGAAGCGTCAAATTCGCGAAGTCTACAGGCTTCTGCGATCGGCTGTTTTTGACGGCGAGCGCGAGGATATCGCTCTTCAAGACTGGTACGCGATCGTCTTTGTGGCTCACGAGCGAGCCATCGAAGCTGATTTCAACGAAATCAAAGCATCGGTCACCGACGTTCTTGTTCGCGCCTCCGGCAAAACGCGCAAGGAGAGGCGACCGGCCAAATGATGATCAACTCGTTAATAAGTGAGCACTGTTGCCAATAGACGGCGATAATGTTTTAAACCGGTTGAATCAAACTGTTTCAACTTACAACCGGAATCACCGAACCGTCCGTATTTAGCTCAATTGGAATTATACGTAACAAATGAGATCTTCGAGTTTTAAGCGACTGCCTGGTTTTCTGGCGATCGGCTTGATTCGCCTGTATCAGAAAACCAGGATTTTGAGAGCGCCATCATGCAGGTTTTATCCATCCTGTTCAGAATATATGGCAAGAAGCATAGATGCCAACGGGCTGATTCCGGGTGTAATTGCTGGTGCAATCAGAATTTGCAAATGCAATCCGTTCCATCCTGGTGGTGTTGACGAAGTCGCTGTACGAGCCGGTTCCGATGAGAGAGCCGCAAGTAAAACAAGAGGGTAACCGGTGGATCTGACATATTCTTTCATGCTTCCTTTGCTGCAAGCGTTCCAAAAATGGAGCGGCAGCTACGGTTGGTCGCTTGTTCTCCTCACCCTGTTCGTGCGTCTGATTCTCTGGCCGCTGGTCGCTAAACAGACCGAGTCGATGCAACGCATGTCGATGCTGTCTCCGACGCTGAAGAAGTTGCAGAACAAGTACAAGGGCGAACCAGAGCTCATGCAGAAGAAGCTCATGGAGTTCTACGCCAAGAACAAGGTCAACCCCATGGGCGGCTGCTTGCCGATGCTATTGCAACTGCCGATATTCTTTGCTCTTTTCGCGACATTCAGCGGTCCGCCTTTCGGTGACAAGCCGGTTCAAGTCCACGTCAAGGTTGTTTCAGCAAAAGATGTCAATTCGACCAAGAAGGAAACGTCCGGTGACAACATCCCCTACGTTTCCAAAGAAGGCGCTCTCAGTAAAGTAACCGTTTTCCCTGGTGAAACCGAGATCAGCCCCGGCGGCAAGATCGATTTCGCCACGCGCGCTGTGGATGGCTCGCTGCCCCCGGAATTCAAAGTCGAATGGCGCGTAGTTAAGGATAACCAGCCTGCCAAAGAGGACGCGGCGACCATCGATCAGGAAGGCCACGCTACTTTCTTGAAAGAGGGTGATTATCAGGTCCAGGCAATGGTGCCAGGTATAGCCAAAAACGACTCGTTCGGTTTCGTCACTGGATTGGGTAAAGTCGCATCCGGCATGGCATTGCTTCAACCGCAGAATTTCGACGCACTCGGATTGATCATCGCATTCGGCATCAGCATGTGGATTTCGCAGAAATACACAATGTCGACAAGTCGTCCGAAAGACGAAGAGATGGATGAGCAGACAAGAGTGCAGCAAGACACCATGAAGATCTTGCCCCTTGTCACGACGGCGACGTTTTTCTTTATCCCGTTGCCGGTTGGTGTGCTAATCTACATAGTCTTATCTAACATGGTGCAATCATTCCAGACCTGGTTGCTCATGAAGAAGCCCGCTCAGCCATTGGTTGGAATTGACGAACTTGGTCTTGATGACCCATTACCACCTTCTGGTGGCGGCTCAGGCGGCAGTAAAAAGAAGAAGGGCCCGAAGACTGATGGCCCGGACGGCGATTCGGCGGCGGACGTGAATGTAGCCGATAAGCCCAAGGATGTGGAAGGCAGTGTCTCTCCGGACGCGTTCGGCAGAGGCAAATCAAAGAAAAAGAAGAAGAAGTGAGTCATGAATCAATTCGCAGACACATTTGATGAAAACGCCCAGAGCTACTTGGAAAAGATCCTGGCAATTCTAGACATCGAAGCCACGGTTATTCCTGAGGATCTCGACGACACGACAACCAGCTACCGGATCGAATGCAAGGCGGATGATGCCAGAATGCTGATCGGTAGAAACGGCAAGACTCTTGAATCACTCCAGTTCGTAGTTCGACAAATGTGCCGCAGCAACATGATTACTCACAATCCGTTTGTGATCGACGTTCTCGACTACCGTGCCCGTCGCCGGCGCACAATGGAAGAACAAGCGAAGAAGGGCGCCGTAGCTGTTTTAAACGGTGATGAGGAGCGCTTTGCACTCGAGCCGATGAATCCCTACGATCGGCGTCTGGTTCACAATTACTTGCAGGACAACTTCCCCGAATTATCGTCGGACAGTGAAGGTGAGGGCGAAGAGCGTCACATTGTTATCAGCTATCGCGGTTTAGACGAAGATGCTTCTGATAACAAGAAAGCCAAACGCGCCCCTGCCGAAGATAGTGACGACGACTTCGAAGGCGATTTTGATGGCGACGAAGAAGACGAATTTGACGACAGCGAAGAAGAAAAGGCCGAGGCTGTAAAAGATTAGTTCTCTAGACCGGAACGTTCAGTTTTAAAAACCGTTGCCAATTCAGCCCATGGGAAACTCCCCATTGTGTGCGGTGGATGTCAGGGGTTATGGTTGCCATAACGACACCCCGTTTCTATTCACTCAAGAAAAATTATGGCTGGACCGTTTTCTTCCGAGGCAAATAGCGTCACTGATAAGTCAGGCGCGGACCACAAAGCCGATGGCTTCGATGGCAATAAGCTCAGTCTCGAGACGCAAAACCAATTATTGACTCAAGCCGCTCTCAAGCACCAGATGTCACAGGTTGAGCGAGCTAATCCAAACGTCACGGACCTGGTCGGAGAGGGTCTGTATTCCGCTGCTTATTCTGGCGTTCAGGAACCGGCTATCGGGCTTGCTCAGCTGTCGGACAAAGTCCACCTCACCTCCGGGCTCGCCAAGAAAGTTGAATTCATGAACGCTCCCGCGCACGAGGAGTTTGGTACAGCGCGATGGCATGCTCAGCAGATCGGCGGTGCCCTGGGTATGACCGCTCCGTTTCTGGCTACCAAAGGCGTTCTTGCTAAGTCTGGTTTGTCACTCGTGGCTCGAACCGAAGCCACTGCAGCCACTTCCGGCAAGCTGCTGACCCTGGCAAACGGTGCGGCTGTCGCGGATGGAGCGATAACCGGCTTCGCGTATGACTTCATTGCTCGGCCGGTCGCGCCGTCAGAGGGCAATTTCTGGGAAGCTCGGCTCAAGCACGGAGCCACTGGGGCAGTAACGTTTGGCGCGCTTACCGCCGGCAGTGTCGGTCTGCGTCATGTCAGTGGCTCGCTGGCAAAAGAGTTGGTTGGAGTTAAAAAGCTCGCGTATGAAACGGGGATTGGTGCGGCGTCCGGCTTGCCCGCCGGGTCATTGAATGCGGACGTCACGTCCCTTTTAAAGACCGGACATCTGGCATCCGGTGAAGATCGACTCAAGGGAATGTACACCATGTCTATGGTCGGCGGCACTCTGAGCGCTCTCCATAGATTACCCGGACAGGAGAGGACTAGCTCCGAGAGAGCGCTTGAAACTCAGCAGCACAAAGCGGGAGTGGATAACTTGCAGGCGATGCTGGGAGAACGTGCGCGCTCAGCCAGTCTTGGCGAGCTGAGGCTAGATGGGGCAAAAACAGAAACATCTCGTCCTGTCTCAATAGGAGACGGCTTATTCAGCCGTTCTCGCCGTGGGTCCGCAACGGATGCCATCGTGAACGAAGGTCTCATGCGTGGCCGAGCGCTCGCAAGCGGAGACCGTCAGGTTAAGACGAGCGTAACTCCTGAGTTGCAGCCGTTCCTTCAAAAGGGAGCGGAAATGGCGATGGGTGCGTCCGAAGCGACGGCGTCCGCCAGAGAGGTCGCTGATTTCTTCAATTTTGCGCGCTCTCCGGAAGGGCAGCAGCTGCGTGATTCAATGCTGGATGTCGCCGAGCAGACACGCGATCAGCGGATGATGACCATTGTCAGAGAAGCATATCTTCCTGTCGAGGGAATGCATCATCGCATCACGCCTGGCGAGATGACTATCCTGCCGGACCGAGGCACCAAGCCGACCGAGGAGCAGATTAACCGCTGGTACGATTTTCTGGACATCATGCAGAAGTCGAACCCAACGGACGTAGAAAGCTATGCCCTGTACCGAAATAACGTGTTCGACTGGCTCAACAAAAATCCCGATTTGCATAACTGGGCGAGGCAGTTCGCCGAGCAAACCAGCATGAGCAATCAGGCGGCACCGATTGATTTTTACTTTGAAACCAACATTTTGAATCGGTTTATCAAAGTGCAAGATGGAACCTTCGATTCGAAGCCCGTGACAATGAGCGAGTTGGCGAGTTTGCGTCAGTTGTCCAGTAAATTTGCCGACCAGGTTGGCGAGTATCCGTACGACGCAAAGATCGTCGAGAATTTCACGAATCTGATGAAAGAGTCTGGAGACGTGCGTCTTCCACTCCTGGTCGAGCATGTCAATTCGGTTCTGAGAGAGCAGGGTCTGAACACGACCACGTTCGCTCAGATGAAAGGCGAAAATCAAATTGTTCTTTACCGGCCCAAGACTGTCGTGAAGACCGATTCGAGATTGGCGGTCGATTACAACGAGGGTGGTGCCGTAGAAGCTGGCGTTGCAAAACCTGATGCTGTCAGGGTTAACGAGATCGCCAACACTTTCGCACAACATCTAGCCGGCGCAAAAACGATCCAGAGCGCGCAGTACATGCTGACTGAGGCGGCGCTCAACATGAAACAGCTTGGTGTGGAAGGCAAAGATGTAGTGACCGAGTTGAACTGGGTAATGAGCAGAAACAAAATGGGATTCGAGGCGGCAATCACTCCCGAAGGCGTTTTGGAAGTGGTTCATAAGACCAAGACTGAGACCGTCGTTCCACTGGTTTCTGTAATGAGAAGTAGAGAAGGTCATGTCTTGACTGAAGTCTATGATGCCGAGGGCAAACCGGTTTCCGAATAGCGCGGACCGTCGCCTGTCTTTGATGAGAGATGCTCGGAACGCATCTGGTTTCAAACAGTGTCTGGTTTGTCGTGAAACCATCTTGATCAGATTATCTGCCGGTTTCAATTCGAAAACATTGGTCGGATAAAGTGTGACAGGCGGGAGATTTACCCGCATTATGGGTACGATTTCAGTGCGCCCTATTTTTTACCGGTTCTAAACGTGGTCTTGGTAATATAAGTAGGTCAGTCGGAGGTTAGATTGTGGCTGAGCCAGCTGAAGTTCCAAAGGGAGACCATTCGCCCGCTGCCAGTAAAGACAGCGTTCAGACCCCGCGTCGTCAGGGGCTTAAGAACTTTGTTCTGGCGTTGAAACACATCAACGAGGCTTCAGTAGCGGAGAACGTCAAGCAACGTTTTTCCGACTATGTCACAATCGCGCTCGTCGTCCTCTGTATTCTGAGTCTTGTTGTAGCGGTCTCGCTTGATGTTCCGCCTGGAGTCAAGTTCTTGCCGCTTGCGTTCACCGTTGGTGCGGTTTTGTTTTACATCATAAACCGCATGGGTATTATCATAAGCTTGACCGCTCGTCAGGCTTTGATCGTCTGGCAAATTCTCGTCGCCGGTTTCTGGCTCGGTGTGACGAGCGCAATGCTGGTTATGCTGGTTAGCATGTACTGCTTGTCGCAGATGGGTCCTTAGGCTGTCGAATAGAAGGATGCGCTGGTTATGGAACTGCCGCTCGGTCGTTTGAAAAGACCGCCCGGTCGTTTTCTCAGTTTCCTCACCGCTGCCTTAGCCTCGGCTGTGTTGGCCACTTCGTGCGCTTCGCCTCTAAGCGAAAACGCGAAAGCCGATTTGTCCGGGCGCATTGTGGTTGGAATGCCCTGGGAGCCGCGCACGCTTAATCCTTTTCGCGGAGTCGATTCCGCCTCTTATTTCGCTCAAACCATGATTCACGGCGGTCTGGTTCGTTACAACGAAAAGGGCGAAATCAAGCCGGGTCTGGCGGAACGTTTCACTATCTCAGAAGATGGAAAAACCTATACTTTTTTTCTCCGCAAGAATTTGAAATTCAGTGACGGCTCGCCTCTAACCTCCGAAGACGTGCTTGCGTCCATAAAAGCGACGGTTGGGCCAGGCTCTCCATTTAGAAACAACTACGAATGCATTCAATCCTTCGATTCCCCGGAGCCACTACAGGTGGTGCTACATTTATCAGCGAAAAACTTGTCGCTAATGTTACGGATGGCTGATCTGCGAGTCGTTCCTGCAAACAGCTTCTCGGAATCTATGAAGACGTCCAATGTCTTGTCGCGTCAACCGGTCGGATGTGGTCAGTTTACACTCGAGCGTTGGGACCCAGGTTTTGAGCTGGTCTTCAAAGCCAATCCGAACTACTGGGGAGAGAAACCCAAGAGTAATTATCTGGTCTGGCGAGTGATACCAGATGGCAACTTGCTATCTGCTGCTCTGTTTCGTGGCGATGTAGATGTAGCCAGGGTGGATGGCCGCATCGAACTTGGCGTCCTGAGCGAGCACAGTGATGTCGAATTTCAGAAATTTCCAGGCAATCGGACTTTGTTTCTTGCCTTCAACACGGAGAAAGAACCATATTCGAAACCCAGTTTTCGTCAGGCGATCTCGATGCTTATCGACAAATATGCAATCGTCAACAACCTTTATGCCGGTTTCGCAGTTGTGCCGAGTTGTGATTTTCCAGAGTACGGACCCGTGTACAATCGCTTGTCGCGCCGCTGGCCGCACGATCCAAAACAAGCCGTGAGGTTTTTAGAGTCCAGTGGATTTGAATTGCGAAGCGACGGCTGGTATGAGAAGGCGAGCGGAGAGACCCAGAAGGAGCCGGTTTCACAGTCATCGAAAAATTCTGAACGTCTCGCTTTCAAGATTGTCACCATAAAGGATTTTATGGATGTTGCCCAGGTAGTAGCAGGAGATCTACAATCGGCCAAAATTGGCGTGCGAGTGGAATTAGTTGAATATTCAACGATGAAGGATAAGTACCTGACTACCGGCGAGTACGACGCCGTGTTGTTCAGTCGCACCCAGGGACCGGATCCTGATTGCAGGCTGGTTTGGGGGAAGAAAGGCCCTCTGAATTATGCGCGTTATAAAAACGATCAACTCGACAACCTGGTTGAAGAGGCATACACTGCTCAGACGGAACCGCGACGAAAGGAACTCTACGACAGCGTTCAGCTGTTGCTGTCCGAACAATTGCCTTTCGTCTATCTAATCCAACCGAGCCTGACTATCGCTCACAAAACCTACATTAAGGGAATCGGCGAGGGAATTTCCAACGACAACGGCATGCCCTGGGACAATCCGCTGTTTGATGCCGGCAACTGGAAGCGGGTATCAAAGTAATCCAAAGCAAAAGCGCCTCGGTTAGGAGGCGCTCTGAATGCTATACGGTGTAATTATCGGTTTAGCGCAGCGACCGTGTTCAGCGAGCAAATCCAGCACATACGGTTGGTTTGTTTTGCTGCGGTTTCACTGATGTGTCCGATAACGTACAAGAATCCCTGCAACAAATCAAATGGCGACTTGCATCGCGCATCGAGATGTCGTTATCGGTCCAGATTACAACGCTAAGCGCTCAGCAATTACTTGCTGGTCGTAACCGTGATTCCTTCGATGTAGGACTCAGGGCAGACGAGAACGTTGCCGTTGTGCTCTCTGTACCAACGCAGAGCTTTAGCTTTGCGGTGGATTACCCGTTTTCTGTGGCTCGGATATGAGTATTCCGGTGGCTTGAGGTGGAAATAACGCCCTTCATCGCCGCAAGCTTGGGCAAGTGCTGCCGGTGCTGCGATCATAGACAGAAGTGCTGTCAATACGAGTGCTCTCATGAAATATGCCTCTCCTTCAACTGAGGTTTTTGCTCGCTTTACTGGTAAAAGTGGTTCGGACTATCCGGACCAGTGACTCCCAACAAAGAGCCCAAAGTGATTGTACTATTCCCCGGTCGAACTGAAATATGTCAAGAATCGGAATCTTTCAAGCCAGGGTCGCGAAAGCCCCGAATAGATACTAATTAGCGCGGTTTACAACTTTGTTGCCGATTGAAACTAGATTTGTCGAAAAACATCTTTGATTATTATCTGCATCTCGATTGTGTATTACCCGAGATTGTTGGGCAGGTTGAACTAGGCACATTTTGGGTTTTCAAGAGAATGTATTACACTCTCTTGTATATGTGATCCATATAACCAAGTCTCTAGAGAAAGATCTGTTCAGTGTCAAAGACTCGTCGCCCAGACATTCGTTCGCGTAGGATGCCACCACAACCGACAGATTGTCGAGATGCCATGCACTGGTTCGTCGACAACTTCGCGTTGTACACCGGATCAGTTCGTGGACTTTTCGTGAGCGACTTCAGCGCAGAGTATGACGCTTACATCGAGTCATCGGTCATAAATCTTCGAGCCCGCGGCATCGAGCCGTTTCTCACTGTTGGTGATCAAATCGTCGCTCAAGCAGAGGCACTATGGGCGATGGCAACGTCTGGAACGCCATTCAATCAACCTCATGTCACCAACTTCGAGCTGGACATGCTGCGCGCGGAAGTCGCAATCATCAAGGATCTCGAGGCGCCGGTGACGCCGTCGCAGCTCTGGTATTTGTACCACTACATAATCTATCCGCGAGCTTTGTTCAACAAAGCCACTGTTATTACAACCTCTCTGGGGCTGGATGAGTTCGTCGCGTACGGCTCGGAATGCGAAGATTTTGAATACGCCGGCCGCAAGCTGTCATGGGAAAAACTGATGTGGCTGGTCGAGGCGACAATGATCGATCTCTACCAATTCCGTCAGGTAAAAACCGATGGGCATCCGCCTATGCTCAAGGCTGAATACAACCTTTTCAATGCCATGAATGAGCGGGGCTTACCAGTTACTGCTCAACAGGTTCTCGGCGACTACATGCTGGATATGTCCATTGCCGATCGTGATAATCGGCTTGCCATCGAGATTGACGTTCTAGCGTCATTAGATCCTAATGTGCCCGGCAGCGGCGATGCGAAGAAGAACCTCGTACTTTTGAGCGACGGCTGGAAAATTCTTCGTTTTACAACGGCCGAAATTCTCGGAGATTTGACATCTTGCGTTGATGCAGTTGAGCAGGTGTGGACGGCTGGTAGAAAGAAGTCTGCTGTGGGCAGACTGATGTCCGGGCGCGAACAACCGAAAATTCATGAGTTGCCGGTTGATGACGACTCTCAAAAGCTTGCCATCACCCATGGTGCGGGACCGGTCGCTGTAACCGGCGGGGCTGGAACTGGAAAGACCAGTACCGTTGCGCATCGTGTTGCTTACCTGCTTGCACAAGGCGTATGCCCGGAGCGGATTCTAGTGTTTTCGCATTCGGAGGAAACAGTCGCTCAGCTCAAGAGGAAAGTGGAAATTCTTTCGGACGGTCAAACGGTCCAGCGCATCGGTTTTTCCGACTGGAAAGACCTTGGACTGAGAATCCTCAAGGAAAACGCCGCGGCTGTGAAACGCAAACCGCCGTTAAAACTTGAAGCTGCTCCGCACCGAGTTCTTCAGCGCGTGTTGAAGAAAGAGCTTAAGGACATTGACCCACTGCAGCTGGAGATGATGGATGCTGAGGTCGATGAAGCCACCATCGGACAGCTCATCTCGCTCTACAAGGCTAATTTGATTACGCCTGAGCGCATTAAGGAAAGAGCCACTACCGATGCTGAAGACCTTGTCGCAAGGCTATTTTCTGCATACGAAGAGGCTCTCAAGAAAAGCAACAAAGTCGATCCGGATGACACAATTTCTCTATGTGCCCAGCTGCTTGCCGACGATCCTGAGGTGCGTGCGAAGTATCAACACAAGTATGAGTTTGTGATCGTTGACGAGTACCAAGAGTGCACCGCAGCTGCCGATTTAATGGCAAGGCTGCTTGCCTTTCCCCAGGAAAACCTGTTCCTGGTCGGCGATGAGGACGAGTGTGTGACCGAAAACAAGGGCGCCATGCCGCGCTATCTTGCGGACACTTCGATTAGAATGCCGAATGCGCGTTGTTATGTTCTCGATAAGAACTGGCGCAGTCACCCGGCGATTGTCGATCACTCGCGAAGTTTGGCAGCGGCGCTGGGTTTTCACGGAATCGTCAAAGATATGTTTCCGGGCTACGGTACGGCTGCGACCAGTGCCGTGATCGGACCGCAGCAATGCAAGAGCGAGGAGGCTGAAGCTGACTGGGTTGCTAACGAAGTGGCAATTCTCATCGAAAGCGGAAAGTCGCTCAACGATATAGTCGTACTCTGGCGAAATCAGCGCTACGCCTCGCTTCTGGAAGCGGCCCTGTTTAAAAAGAACATCAAATGTGTTTCTGCAACCGCGGGCAGTGAGTCCGTACCTGACGAAGTCGGTGACGTGATGGCGTTTTTGCGGCTTGTAATGGATCCGGATGGGCCGAAAGCCCGAGCTTCTTTTGAACGCTTTTGTCAGCTCAAGTCGCGCGAAATGGATCAAAAACTTTCCCGGCTGTCCAATACGATCGCTTCATTTGCTGAAGCAAACAATTTGTCGTTTCTGAAAGCAATAGAGATCTACCATGACGCCACCGCAGATAGTTCATGCGAAGACCTTGCGCAGCTAGTTCGCATCGTGCGAACGATGAATCAAGAGGGGCTTCCGCCGGCGCAAACGATAGGTCTGCTTAAACGTACCCAGAAGCTGAACGAAATTTATGCTGCCGTGACCGTGCCACCAGGAGTGGTGTATGAGCCGATGCGCAAAGTCGAGCAACTTGAAGAAGAAGCCAAGGCGTATGGCACCGTCAGAGAGTTTGTGAAAGCGAAACAGGAGTTCCTGGAGAACAAGGACCCTTCCATTGATGAGTCGTGCATCCAGGTCAAGAGTTTCGAAGACGCAAAAGGATGTGAGTATCCGATTGCGTTTCTAACAGGTATGGCCGAGGGATTGTGTCCTTCGGATCAAGCGGTGAATGTCGAAGAGGAGAGGCGGCTCTGTTATGTAGCGATGACTCGCGCGAAGGAGTTGCTTTATATTTCTTATCCGGCGACGTACGAAGAGAAGCCGGTACCGCCCTCGCCCTTCCTTGTGGAGGCGCGATTGTTGCCTATAAACGTTTATCGTAAGGCTGTTAGTCTGATTCAACATGAACTTCCTGCGAAGCCGAACGCTCAGGCTGAGCCGGCTGCTCCTGGCTCAGGTATGCTGACGCCGATTATGACCGGCAGACCTGAAAGAGTTCGACCGGGAGCAAACCGAGAGAGAAACCGTGAAGGTGCTCCCGCTGCGAGTCCAGGACAGCAACAGCCGGGTCAGCAACCTGGTGGTACTGCGGGTAGTGCTCCTCCACCTCAGAGTGGCGCACGCCAACAGCGAGCCGGAAACCGGCCCGGTAGTGATGTCGCAGATCTTTTAGGCGGGCGGATCACTTCACCTGGAAGTGCTGCTTCACCTGGCGGAAGTGCTCAGCCGATAATACGACCCGCCGGACACAGTGCGAATCTGGCGAGGGGGGCTGCTGGAGACGGTACGACTCAGAATCCGTCGGCACCCGCACAGAATCAGATGCCTCAGAATCCTGCCGGTCAGACTACTCCCGGACAACAGGCCAATCCATTTGTCGGATTCGATGCGGACCATTCCAGAGTTACGGACGAGGCGCGACAGCGGGCGGAAAATGAGGCCCGATTGAAAGCTCAGTATGAAGCCCACATCGTGGCTCAACAGCAAGCGGCCGCCCAGGCGGAACTCGAGGCTCAGAAAAGGGCAGAGCAAGATGCTTACCTTAGAATGCGTCATGAGCAGCAAATGCGCGAGCAGCAAGAAGCGCTGATACGCGCTCAGCAAGAAGAGTCGCTCAAACGAGCAATGGAGGAGGCTGCGCGCAAAGAGCAGCATGAGGCGCGGATGAAGGCCGAACATGAGGCTGAGATTCGCAAACAGCAGGAAGCGGAACTCCAGGCTCAGCGCGAAGCGGCGATCCTCGCTCAGCAGGAAGCAGAGCAACGAGCTCGTCAGGAAGCGGCACAGCGAGCACAGGATGAGGCTGCAGCCAAGGCTCAGCATGATGCCATGCTCCTTTTGATACAGCAGGAAGCGGAGCGGAAAGCGCAAGAGGAGGCAGCTCTGCTTGCGCAACAACAAGCGGAGGCACAGGCGCTTCGTGAAGCCGAACTTCACGCTCAGCGTCAGGCGGAAGAGCAGGCGCAGCGCGAAGCTGCATTAAGAGCGCAGCAGGAGGCAGAGCGGCTGGTGCGCGAAGAGGCTGCTCGACAGGCTCAGGCGCAGGAAGCAGCATTGCAGGCCCAGAGGGAGGCTGCCGCGCAGCAACAGGCACAGTTCATTGCTCAGCAGGAAGCGGCTTTGCGAGCCCAGCAGCAAGCCCAGCAGCAAGCCGCTTTGGCCGCGCAGGCGCAGCAGCAGCAGCAGCAAGCTGAATTTGGAGCGGTTCAACAATCTGCGATCACACCGCAGCAACAAGCAGAATACCAGGCACAACAGGAGGCTGCTCTGAAAGCTCAACGCCAAGCCGAGTTCAACGCCAGGATTGAGGCATCGTTAGCGGCGCAGCAGGAAGCGGAGTACAGAGCACAACAACAGGAAGCCGCTCTGCGAGCCCAGCAGCATCAGCCGGTTCCGCAAGCGCCTACTCTCGATCCACAAAGAGCTCAACAGGAAGCTGCTGCTCGTGCCCAACAAGAGGCGCTCGCTCGCGTTCAGGAGAAAGCCGCTCAGCGAGCTATGATCGATCTGGAACTCAGAATGTCTCAAGAGGCAGCGATTAGGAGCGAGCAGCAGGTTCCCGTTCAGAACCCGTCAAGTGCAGCGCAAGCAAATTCCACTTCTGACTTGACTAAACTCGTGGACGAACAGTTCAATTTTGCAGGTGTGCCAATCTCGCAAATCCAGCCTCCTGCAGGTGATTCTGAAATAAAGCAAGAGGCGGAATCAGATCGATCCAAGCAGGAAGAAGAGGTTCGTTCAATCAAAGAAAGTTTGGAAGAACTGAGTCCTGCCGAGCGAAGCAAGCAGCAAGATGCACTTCGCAAAAAGGCCCGAGAGAAGCTCTCCAAGGGACGGAAAAAGAAAGGCGGCGAAACGGATGCTCTGCCGTCGGCAGAGCCAATTTCGGAAGTTGCACCAGCAGCGGTGTCGCAAGAACCGGTTGCGGCTCCTGGCGAAGTTCCAGTGGAACCAGTTTTAGCCGCTCCATCTCACGAAGTGTCTCCGGAACCGACTCCAGCACCTCCGCCGCGTGAGCCGTTTGCCACACGTCCATCTCTCCAACCTTCTCTGGAACCAGTTTTAGAACCTGCGGAAACGTCGGTGCAATCAATGCCAACGCCTCCGCTGCCAGCAACGCCTGAGCCGTCAACTTTGCCAGCTGCGGCATCGTCAGCCGGCTCAGAGCAGTCGAATCCATATTCGAACGCACCTAATCCCTATGGTCCGACTCCGGATCCTTACGGACAATCGTTACCGCAAGCACCTGTTCAGCAGGCAGGTACTCAGCATCCACTCGACTCATTCTCCAGTTCTCGCACTCAGCAACCGGGTCCGTCTGTGTATCAGGAAGAGCCACCGCCGGCGGTAGCACCACCAGCGCCGGAGTTTAAATCACAACCATATACACCTGCGCCTGCTCAACAAGTTTTTGAGGCTGCGCCACAAATAACGCCGGTTATGCCAAAACAGTCGAGCCTGCCGTTTTGTCCCCAATGCTCGAATCCACTGGAGCCGAATGCGCGATTCTGTGGCGAGTGCGGCCTGCACCTCAGTGTTCAGCCACAAGTACCGGCTCCAGCTGCCGTCCCGGCTCCTGCGCCGGTCGGGATTTCCTGTCCTAGTTGCGCTGAGCCTCTCGAGCCAAATGCCAGATTCTGCGGAGAATGCGGTCACTCACTTGTTTAAGTTTGCGAACTGATCCGGACTCTCAGTTGTGAAATCAGTTCTTCGACCTGTTTTGCGGTTTCCTCAACAGTGCCGGAGTTGTCGACGCTGTAGTCTGCACGAGACACTTTCTCTTCTTGTGGGAGCTGGGCTGCGATTCGGCGATCGACATCCTGCATTGATAATTGATCTCGTTGCTGAATCCTCTTCTTCAATGTCTCTGCATCGGCGTATATGGCCCAGATTTCGTCGTACTGTTCTTCGAGATTAGCTTCGAACAAAAGTGGCACCAGAACTGCTACGACATCGCTGCGTTCGCTCGCCTTTGCAATTTGTCGGCGGCACTCGGCGATAGTCGCGGGATGTACTATTGCTTCTAAAGCTTTGCGGGCGTCGGTATCTTTAAAAACAATCTGACCAAGTGCCGCCCTGTCCACCTTCTCTTTTCCATTGTGTGAAACTATCACAGAATCACCGAAACGGTTGCGAATAGCCGATCTCAGATCGACGCTGTCTTCGAACAATTCATGAACAACTGCGTCAGAATCAATCACTGGAATTCCCATACGTTCAAGAACGTGTCCGACAGCGGATTTACCCGAGCCTATCGTTCCTGTGATACCAATGACGTAAGGTGATTTGCTCACAGAAGTTTGTTGCCTGTTGCCTTGAGTTGCAAACGTTGCACGAAGTCATTCACCGATGGCGCATAAACCGAGGGACGCTTAGCTTGAGTCTTTATGCGAATCTCCGTGGACCCAGCATCCATCGGGCTTACCACCAAAATTAAGAATGCAGCTGCATCGTCCTGGTCGCCTTGCTTGGGAATTTTGAGAAGAAGGTGTCCTGCCGGAACTGAGTCTGCGATGACGTTCCAACCAGAGATCTGTGTTTCCTGCAAAATGGAATTATACACTGTTCTAAAGTCTGCACTTAACGTAGCAATGATTAAACCACTTCCGGCGGGTTGGTTGCGAATGGCTTCAGCTGTGGCTCTCCAGGCAACCGGAGGTTTATATTCAGAAGTCTGCGTCTGTTTCGCACTCGGAAGAAAAGTGCTGGATGGTGGTGCCGATGGTGCCGGTGAGTAAATCTTAGGAAGTATGGAACCGGGCGTTGCTAGCGGGAGTCGTACGGAATAGGTTTGTTGATCGGAGGCAGCAGGACTAGAAGGCGAAGTCGATAAAGGAAGTATTGAATTCAAGGGTGCAGCAGTGGTATTCGAGTTGCTGTCTGTTTGAATTATTCTTTCTAGCGTCTGTGTGTTCGCTGGGTTGTTAACCGAATCTTGTATTTCTTGGTTCGAACTGGAGGGCTGTTTGACCTGTTCGGATGTTGTGCCTGAAGGAGCTGTCATCATCTGTTGGTTAGCCGGGGGTGTTTCTGCAGAAAATGAATTTGTCGATGAGCGCAATGGCGAGAACGGACTTTTAGGAATGTACGGGAAAAATTTCCGGCGTGGCACCGCAGGCGGTGCGATCGGTGGTGAGGTCGCGGTCTCATCTGCTGCCGCATGCGGTGTCTCATTCGAGGCCGTAGCGGGTGGTGCTGCCGCAAGCGCGATTGTGATGGTCGCAAATGGGAGAACTAATTTCGTAGAGTTGGTCCAAAACATCTGTGGCGATCACACCCTTGTCACTGCCGAGTATTAGTCTAGCTCTTATGCGACCGCAGCGTTCAGTGTTGTCAAAATTAAATATAGGTCAAACGGGGAACAATACACACGGGAGGTCGTCAGTTTCTGAACTTCAGCTTTGACCGGCGTCGCCAGCGATATCGAAGGTAGGCGCTGACAAAATAACAGGCACATCCGGGAACTTCCTTGCACGAACGGGTGTTCAAATGAGACTACACAAGACCGCAGTTTTGATTGCAATTGCTGTATCCGTGCCACTATCGGTGCATGGTCAAGAGTCTGTCGCGAAACAAACAGCCCAGCGCTATGTCGAGGAGGGTCGAACGGAGCTTACTGCGGGTCATACGATGGCTGCGGAAGTGGCGTTTCGACGAGCTATCAAAAAGGACCCCGAAGATCCTTACGCGCACTATCTTCTCGCTAATTTGTTAGTAAGAACCGGAAAACATGACGAGGCGCGCCGGTTATATTTGCGGACTCTCGAGTTAGATCCGGGAACTTCTTTAACTGCATACAGCACGCAGGCGCTGAAGGCTTACGGAAGACCGAGGTTGAAGTCTCAACCGCGCGTTTCCATGCCTTCGGTTTTATCTGTATCCCCTGACGATCCGTCGTCCTCGGCACCGACTGTACCTCCCATTCCGGACATTCCGTATCCGGTCGCGTCACCGCCGATGGTTTCGAGACCGGCTTATTCAGGGGCTCGCGCCGTCCGGTCGCAGCGAACTTCGATAAGAGAATATTCAGAGAGCAAACAACCAGGCGGTTTGTCGATGTCGAGTGGCTTGAGTGTATATGGCTCGCCGGGATCTTCGACACTCAGGGTTCCGTTGCAACCGGCTCAACCTGCTGTTCTACCATCATTGTCTGCTCCACTGGGCAGCGAAGAAGTCAACGGTGCACTTTCAAAAATCGACGAAGGTGCCACATTCGAGAAGAATCGCAAACAGAATTATGCCTCCAACCTCGGACGCACGACCTTGAAGGGTGGAGATTGGAAAGCCAATGACATAAAGGCTGTAGCGGAACAGGAAATAGCTATCTTTCATTCAGGAAAGAACGAACAGTCCGCGCGCGATTATTTACGCAGACAAGCCGAAGCGCGTGCTAAGGCTGAGCAGGAGATGGCGAAGGAAAGGTACGTCGCCCACCAGGAATGGGCGGACAGCAAACAGAAAGAGATCGACGAGGCCGCCAACAATCTGAAGGATCAGCTGACAAAGAAATCATCGCCTTATGGGGTGGATCTCGTACCCAATGGAACTTCGCTCTACGTGCGGAATTACAAGGCATCTTCGAACAAGAAAAAACTGGTTGACCCGCACTTCAGCGTAGTGAGGTTTGTTGATCGTGGCATGGAAGACGACGTTTCCACACCGAAGCCGTAGACCTTCAGGAACAGGTTTGTGGCGAACTGCCGGTTGTGTCTGGGGCTTGCCGCGCTTAGAATAGAAGTAGGAGCCGGAAGGCGCAGTTGGATATAGAGGCGATTTGCCCATGCGTTATGTGATACTTCCAATTTGCATTTCGCTTGGAGTGAATTCAGCATTTGCTCTTTCGTCGCATCCTGACGTACTGCTCTATCCTGCAACGGTTCCGTCAGAGCAAATCCAAGAGCGTAAAACGTTTTCATCCGGTGTATCTGGTGCAAGCTATGCCGCAAGTGGATTGGCTTTTCAGAAATCGAAGCAGTACAAACTTTCCGAGCAACATTTGAAATTGGCAGTAAAGGCCGAACCTACTAATAGCCTTTACTACTACTATTTAGCGAACGTCTACGTTCATCTGAAGCTGCATGAGAAGGCCATCGAGTGCTACAGGCGTTCTTACGAGTTGAATCCTTTCAGCACGGTATCCGGATTTTGCCGGCAAGCTCTTTTGACATACAACGTAGCCGTTCCTGTCGTTGAAAGGCCGCTGCAAAAGCCAAAGATGCTTCCGTCTTACAAAGAAGGTTCGCCACAAAACAAAGCGTGGAAAAGCAAATCAGAGAGCGTTGCGCCGAAGGCACCAATTGCCGATGAAGATACCAACTCCGTGGGCGAGGAGGAATCGGGCTCTCGAGAAATTTCAGCTAAAGATCATCACGTCAATAACGCCAGCGCAATGATACGGCGCCAGGCTGCCGATGAAAAAGCGAGGAAGAAACAGTACGCGGATCATCTGGCTACTAATGTAATTTCGACTGGTGCTGCTAAGGCCAATAAAATTAGAGCCGACGCAGAGGAGCAAATAAAGGAGTTGTACGAAGGACCGGTTCTCTATGATACGCAGGGAAATCCTCGAGGCAGAGGGGCTCCGGCCTGGCAATTGAACCCGGTGTTGCAAGATCATTTGAAAGAGCGAGCCGATCAAATTCGCAGAGAGGCAGAAGCAAGAGCACAGCTGGAGCTGTCGGTTTCCAACGACAAGTCCAGTCAATATCAGAAATGGTATTCTGCCAGAGAAGAAGATATAGATTACGTCAGTGATAGTTTAGAGTCACAGATGAAGTCATCGACATCGACTTCGCGGTCAGGGGTGCTGCTGAACCCGGTAGGCACTGGACTTTACGTTCGCAACTACTCTACTTTTAAACCGAAGCATCCAATTCCCGACGCGCATTCCAGTGTTGTGCGAATGATCGATCGTGGCTTCGTCGACCAAGAGCCGAAGCCCGAACACAAGGAGCCGCATTTGCAATTAGATCGTGGCTCGGGTAAGTCTGACAGTAAATAGCCGTTTCGCGCTCTTGACAGAGACCGGCTTTCGTGTTTAGCACATGCACCGCAGATGGTGCCAGAAAAATTGCGTTTCGCGAAAAAATTTACACTGCTGCAAAACGCAGAAAATCATTTGACAGTCGCATCGCGGTTTTTTATGATCGAAGTAGTCTCGGTTGAGGACAGAGCATTAAAGTTTTGTCCGATTGTATCGAGTATATGGGGTTCCGGCTCGAAACACAGACGTATACTTATGACCCTCTTCGCGGCACTTTTGTGCGACTGCTGATAGAGCGAAAGCTTATGAGTAGGCGATGAGGAGTAGGAAACGGGAATGTGTCAGGAGGTTCCCCACCTGGGATTTTCCGGGTCAAAACTCGCTTAACCGGTCCTTGGCTGAGACCTTACTATTAATAGAGAATAGGGCATGTCCCTCGAGAAGCAAACTGGCGACAACAGCGTGGTGGAGTTCACACTCACCGACGTAGGCGCTACGCGTGAGCTCGGGCGGATTCTGGCGGAATCATTAGAGAGTGGCGCCGTGATCGCGCTGACTGGAAATCTTGGTGCTGGAAAGACGACCCTGGTGCAAGCTCTCGGAAAGGCGCTTGGTATCAGTGAAGTCATAAGTAGTCCTACGTTCACAATGATGAACGAATATCATTCCGGTCGCCTTCCCCTTTTTCACTTCGACTTCTATAGAGTGATGGAAATGGCTGAGCGACAGGAGCAAGACCTTTCGCTCGATCTGGTGGCCAGTGAGTTCGATGAGATCAGCGAGTCTGGTCGAGCACTAATGATGATTGAGTGGCCGGAATACTTCCGCGTTGAGGGGGCAAACTATCTCGAATCCGTAGACAGGTTGAACGTAACCCTGACTGCGAGCGCTTCTCCGGATGGATTAGAGGACTGCCGAAATGTCGTGATGTCTGCCACTGGTGCGGTTTCAGCCGCTTTGATCGATCGACTGAAAAGTCGGGTCGGTGATTTCAGGCAACCACAATAAATGAAATAGATCATTCTATATATGTAACGAAGTCCCGCAAAAAGATTTCTTCTCTGGTAAAACCATAGCTGTACGTTGGGTTTACTCCGATCGGTTCGGAACATTAACCGGAGGAGTTCATCTTTTCAATCTGGTGTGCCGTGATATACTCAACCCCCACTGACACACCTTGACAAAATATCAGGTAGATGCACGTGGAAGACAGCAACAAATCCCTAGTAATAGTAGAGTCTCCGGCGAAAGCCAAGACCATAAGTAAGATCCTCGGACGCGATTTTCAGGTTAAGGCGAGCATCGGACATGTTCGCGACCTCCCGAAGAATCGGTTAGGCGTGAATGTCCGAAAGAACTTCGAGCCGCAGTATGAAATTCTGCGCGAGAAGGAACCTATAGTTAAAGAATTGAGAGAAGCGGCGCAGGATGCAGAGAAAGTCTACCTCGCGCCTGACCCTGACCGTGAAGGTGAGGCGATTGCGTGGCATCTTTCTGAGCTGCTCGACTTGCCGAAGTCGAAGCTGCACCGAATTGAGTTCAACGAAATCACAAAAGAAGCCGTCCTTGCGGCAATCAAATCGCCAAGACAAATCGACAAACGTCTTGTAGATGCTCAGCAAGCTCGACGTGTGCTCGACAGACTTGTAGGCTACAAGATCAGTCCTTTGCTCTGGAGAAAGGTCAACGGTCGTTCTGCCGGACGAGTACAGTCAGTTGCCGTCAGACTGATTTGCGAGCGCGAGCAGGATGTGACCAGTTTCGAGCCCAAAGAATACTGGTCGATCAAGGCCAGTCTTTCGAAAGCAAAAGCAAAACAAACGTTCACCGCTCCACTATATAAGTGGAAAGAGAAGCGCATAATCGCCGCGTCAGACAAAGCGACGGCGCAGACCATGACTATCGACAGTGAGAAAGAAGCGAAGGCAATCGTCAAAGCAGTCGAAAACCAGGACTTCAAGGTTAGCTCGGTGACCGAAAAGTCGAGCCAACGAAAGCCGCAGCCGCCATTCATCACCTCGACTCTGCAAAGAGAGGCGTCGAATGCGCTCGGTTATCCGGTGAAGAAAACCATGCAGTTGGCGCAGGCGCTTTATGAAGGTATTGAACTGGGTCCGGACGGACCGACCGGTTTGATTACATACATGCGTACTGACTCGACTCGTGTGTCGCAGCAAGCACAAGATGATGCGCGCGCGTTCATCGAAGAGAAGTACGGCAAAGACTACATTCCTGCTAAGCCCTGGGTTTATACGCGTAAAGCGAAAAACGTTCAGGATGCTCACGAAGCCATCCGCCCATCTTATCCTGATAAGATGCCGGACGAAGTGAAGAAGTATCTGACCTCGGATCAGTACAAACTCTATAAGTTGATCTGGCAACGTTTCATGGCCAGCCAGATGTCGCCGGTTAAACTGCAGACGACCACCGTCGAGATTGACGCAGGCGAAGCGATTTTCCGTGCTTCGGCGACTGAGAAGAAGTTCGATGGTTTCACCGTAGTTTACGATCGCTTGCCGAAAGGCGCAGCGGAAACCGGAGACGAAGAGCCTGGTGAGGGTGAAGATGCTCAGGAAGAGCATACCGACAACTTGCCTGCGCTCAAGAAAAACGAAGAGCTGAAGCTGAAAGACGTGAATCCGAACCAGCATTTCACCCAGCCACCTCCGCGCTACAGCGAAGCTACGCTGGTTAAGACACTGGAAGAACTCGGCATCGGCCGTCCTTCTACATATGCAGCCACGGTTACGACGATCATCGATCGTAAGTACGTGGAGCGTGTCAACAAAGCTCTTGTACCGACGAAACTCGGTCAGGCTGTCAATCTCCTGTTGGTAGAACACTTCGGCAATATTGTCGATGTTCGTTTCACCGCCAACATGGAAGCGAAGCTCGACCAGATCGAAGAAGACAAAGTCGACTGGCACGGCATGCTCAAAGACTTCTACCAACCATTTGGTGAGACTTTGAAAAAGGCCGAAGAGAATATGAACAAAGTGATTATTCTCTCTGAGCACAACTGTCCTGCTTGCGGACAGCAGATGGCGATTCGTTCTTCGCGCTTCGGTCAATTCCTTGGTTGCATTGGTTACCCCGAATGCAAAACCAAAATCGCTTTGACTAAAGAAGGAACACCAGTTCCGGAAGATAGACCATCTGAAGAAAAGTGCAAAGCATGCGGCTCTGACATGATCATTAGATATGGTCGTTACGGCGATTACCTTGCTTGCAGTAAAGAAGAATGCGGCGAGAAGCAACCAATCCTGAAAACAACAGGTGTTGATTGCCCTCGAGAAGGTTGCGGTGGAGCGATTGTCGAGAAGAAATCGCGCCGCGGCAAGATATTCTACGGTTGCAGCAACTACTCGCAAAACCAGTGCACATCGGCATACTGGTACTCACCGGTTATCTCCGGTGGTCCTTACGGCAAGAATACTTGCCCGCAGTGCAACAGCATCTTGCTCTACAAGACGTTGAAGCGCGGCGACCAGGTTCAATGCTCCAGCAAAGAATGCACATTCGCCGAATTGGCAACTGGTAAGGAAGTACACGCATAAGCGAGACTTCGATTCGAAACTTGAGCGGGCAGGCGTAAGTCTGCCCGTTTCGATGCTGGCTAAGCGATCAACTTGTCGTAGAATTGCTGCGCCAGAGGTTGACGTGAAGCTGCCTCTTTTCTAAGGGCTTCATCGTTGTTGGCAAGATGACTGGACCAGATTGCTCTGAGATTCGAGTCGAAGTCTTGCATGGCCTGGTCGGCGACATCCTGAGTTAATGCCTGGCTCATGTCGAGCTCTTCAGTGTGTCTTCTGAGGTTCATTGATGTTTCCTCTTTTCACTTTCCTGGGGAGCTTCCAAATGTTTTTGAAAACTTCCATAGTTCGCATGTAGCATTTTTTTCGCCAACTGCTGTTGGCAACTGGCAAATCTAATGTTTCGTACCTGCTGATTAACTTTGTTGGAACTGTCACCTAAAGGAGTAGATCGCGCTATGCTTTCGTCCTATTCTTGTTTCCCTTATTAGTAATGAGCGACAAATAGCGACGATGTGAAGAGGAGTCAAAGTCGACTGATCTTCAGAAAGTCTTTACCTATGAGGCTTTCGAAATAGTCATCGGGTTGCGTTTAACCGCATACTCTGATGTTAGAATGTAATCACATTGGTTCTGGGAGAAGATAAACAGCCATGTTTGAACGGTTCACCGAAAAAGCGATCAAAGTAATCATGCTTGCGCAGGAAGAGGCGCGACGACTTGGTCACAATTTTGTGGGCACTGAGCAGATTCTTCTCGGGTTGATTGGCGAAGGCACTGGTATTGCCGCCAAAACACTCAAGTCGATGGGAGTCAACTTGAAAGATGCCCGAGTAGAGGTCGAGAAAATCATCGGACGCGGATCCGGTTTCGTGGCTGTGGAGATTCCATTCACGCCTAGAGCGAAACGAGTCCTCGAGCTGTCCTGGGATGAAGCCAGGCAGTTAGGACACAACTACATCGGAACGGAGCACCTCCTGTTAGGGCTTATCCGCGAAGGTGAGGGTGTGGCAGCCAGAGTGCTCGAAAACCTCGGTGTCGACCTGACTAAGGTGCGCAGCCATGTCATTCGTCTGCTCGGAGAGAGCGGCGCTTCGACATCAGGCGCGTCTACCTCGACAAGCACGGGTCGCAGTAAGACACCCACGCTGGACGAGTTTGGTTTAAACCTCACACAAGCCGCTCAGGAAAACCGTCTGGATCCTGTAGTCGGTCGTGAAAAAGAAATCGAACGTGTGATTCAGATCTTGGGTCGCCGTACGAAAAACAACCCTGTATTGATCGGAGAACCCGGCGTTGGTAAAACAGCAATCGCCGAAGGTTTGTCGATTCGCATTGCGAATGGCGATGTTCCGGACATCTTGTCTGAACGCAAAATCGTCATGCTCGACATTGGTCTCCTCGTTGCCGGTACGAAGTATCGCGGCGAATTCGAAGAGCGCTTGAAGAAAATCATGGATGAGATTCGCGCGGCCGGCAACGTTATGCTGGTTATCGACGAATTGCATACGTTGATCGGCGCAGGTGCTGCAGAAGGTGCTATCGATGCCGCGAACATTTTGAAACCAGCCCTGGCTCGTGGAGAGTTGCAGTGCATCGGCGCCACCACCATGGATGAATACCGCAAACATATTGAGCGTGACGCCGCCCTCGAACGTCGTTTTCAACCGGTAATCATCGATCCGCCCAGTGTGGACGAAACGATTGAAATCCTTCGCGGTTTGCGTCCTAAGTATGAAGAGCACCACAGATTGCAAATCGGTGATGACGCGATCGAATCCGCAGCAAAACTGTCGGATCGTTATATAACAGATCGCTTCCTCCCGGACAAAGCAATCGACTTGGTTGACGAAGCGTCTTCGCGCGTACGTTTGAGAGCCAGTTCCCTTCCGCCGGAAGGCAAGGAAGTTGAGAAGGAATTGCGCAAGGTTCGTCGCGATAAAGAGATGGCTATTCGCAACCAGGAATTCGAGAAGGCAGCTTCTCTTCGCGAACAGGAGACCAAGCTCTCGGAAAAAATTCGCGAAATCCAGACTGCATGGAAAGCCAAGCAAGAGACCGAGAAGCCTTACGTTAACGCTGAGGAAGTTGCTCACGTTGTTAACGCCTGGACCGGTATCCCGCTACTCAAGCTGACCGAAGCAGAATCCGAAAAATTGCTCCACATGTCTGATGTTCTGCACCAGCGTGTCATCGGTCAGAACGAAGCCGTTGATGCGGTTTGCAAAGCAATCAGAAGAGCTCGTGTCGGTTTGAAAAACCCGGCGCGTCCAATCGGAAGCTTTATCTTCTCCGGTCCGACCGGGGTTGGTAAAACCGAACTTGCAAAGGCGCTTGCCGGCTACTTCTTCGGTTCAGAAGACAACTTGATTCGTATCGACATGTCCGAGTTTATGGAGCACCATACAACCTCGAAGTTGATTGGTTCACCACCCGGATACGTTGGATATCAGGAAGGCGGTCAGCTAACCGAGTCAGTTCGTCGCAAACCATATTCCGTTATTCTGTTCGATGAAATTGAAAAGGCACACCCTGACGTATTCAACGTGCTCCTTCAAATTCTCGATGACGGACGTTTGTCTGATAGCAAAGGACGCACAGTCGACTTCAAGAACACAATCATTATCATGACCTCCAACGTCGGTGCTCAATTCATCGACAAGACCGCGATGACCCTGGGCTTCCAGGTTCAAAGCGCAGCTGAGGAGCATGAGAATCGCTACAAGATCATCAAAGATAAGGTCATGGACTCGATGAAGAAGACCTTCAGACCAGAGTTCTTGAACCGTATCGACGAGATCATCGTGTTCCAACAGCTCACCCGCGAAGAAATTCGCCGCATCGTCGACCTCATGTCGGCAGATCTGCAAAGCCGCATCAAGAGTCAGGGTATGGAACTCGTTGTTACAGACGAGTGCAAAGACCTGATCGCCAAAGAGGGTTACAACCCGACTTATGGTGCCAGACCGTTGCGTCGAGCTATTCAAAGAATGCTCGAAGACAACATGGCTGAGCAAGTATTGATGGGCAAATTCAAGGAAGGCGACATCATCATCACGAAACTCGAGGGTGATAGTGTTGTTTTCGAAAAGACCGGTAAGACCGTAGAGAAACCCGCTGAAAACAAAGAAAACGGCGGCGACAAGGCGGACAAGGTAAAAAGTGAGAAGACTGCGAAATCGAGCAAAAAGTCCTCTGACGGCGATGCCGAAAAGAGTGAAGAGAGTTCGAATAACTAAAGTCTGTCTGCCGCGAATGCGGTAAGACTAATGACCCCAGGGTCATCAATTAGTTAGCAGTAAAATCGAATGAATAAAAAGAGCGACTTCGGTCGCTCTTTCTTTTTGAGTCGGAACGAGTAGCCTACTAAACGTTATTGGACCATTCGCAAACACTGATGTGCTTTCGCAAACACTGACGTGCTGCGGTTGTTCTTGCGGTAACGCTTTCTTGGTTTAAATCTGAAATTTTGCCAGTTATTTTTATTGGTGGAACATCCCCCATTCAGGGGACATCAAAATCATTTAAATGCGTGATGATTCTTGAGGGCGATTAGGGCAAACTATATGTAGAGGACGACCAAGGGGACTGTGATGAGTGATTTGTTTAACAACTGTGTGAGTAAGATCAAAAACCTTTTCTCAAAAGAGAGCGCCGATGATGTTTGCGATGACCGAATCGAGGCTGCACGAATAACATCAAACAGGCTCCAGGCGCTTCAGAGGATGCGCTCAAACTCCCCAACCACTCCGGACTACAAGCTTGAAGGCGCCAGTCAAACGACTCTCAGTAAGAACACGAAGCCGGAAAGACGCCTGACGAAGCTCGATGACGTAGAATTGGATTTCGGCATGAAGATCGGTCACTCAACGACTCTCCCGTAAATAAATCATCTGCAGTTTGTCCTCATCGTTCATTCAAACCGCGGCGACGCAATGCACCGGCTGTATTTGCCTTGTGTCAAGATCGATAGCAGTTTCTCGTTGGTATCATTGTGGTATCAACGGAGGGGTAGTACGAAAAAAGATAGTAGACGTATGGGTAATTGGAAACGACAAAGTCACGCACCCCGAAAGGAGCGTAACCTCGTCGTCCCAACGCCTCGTGAGAGACTCGCTTGCGCTTCGCTTTAGAGTCGTTAACGCTGACCTTTTACGCCAGGCATAGCCTAGCGCTGGGCAGTGGCTAACGCCTCCTCGACGACGTCACCCGCTTAGGGTTTCGGGATGACTAATGTTGAGAACCGGAGTCTCAGTCCGGCTTGCGACGCGTGTACAGTTCCTCTTCCATCGCCTTGTAGCGCTTCAGCACCTCTTCGGTCCTGATCGACAGCTTGTTGGTGAGAAGACCGTTGTCGACGGATGCAGCCACCGGGACGATCGAGAACTGCTTGATCGTTTCCCAGCGCTCCAGGCTCTTGTTGGCCTTCTCCACGATCTCCGCGACGCGAGCGACGATCGCCGGGTGCGTTGCGAAGAACGCGGGCAGTCCGTCGCCGGGCAGAGCCACGGATTTGTCGGACATCAGCTTGCGAGCCTTGTCCTGGTTCACGAAGATGAGCGCGCCGATGAACGGCTTGCCGTCACCGACCGGGACGACGTACTGAACGAGCTCATCGATGCCGTCGAAGGCGTTCTCCAGCTTCTCCGGAGCGACGTACTTGCCGCCGTCAGTCTTCAGCAGGCGCTTCTTGCGACCCGTGATGTACAGATACTTGTCGGCGTCGAAGCGGCCGAGGTCGCCGGTGTTGAACCAGCCGTCGCTGAACGACGCCGCATTGGCGTCCGGCAACTGCCAGTAGCCAGGCGTCACGCAGTCGCCCTTCAGCCAGATCACGCCTGCGCCGGACGTGTCGCCGGGCTCCGGAACGATCTTCACGTTGATGCAGTCCACGACCCGTCCGACAGAGCCGGGACGGTTGTTGTCGATGGTATTGACTGCGATACCACCGCAGGTTTCGGTCAATCCGTAGCCCTGGCGCAGCGTGAAGCCGGTCAGGTCGAAGAAGTTGACCACATCCGCAGCGATGGGTGCGCCGCCCGAGAGCATGACGCGAACCCGGCCACCGAGTGCCGCGCGGATCTTGCTGAACACGAGTGCGTCAGCGATCTTGCGCTTGAAGCCGGGCTGATTCTGTTTGAACGCCCAGTCGATCAGCATTTTCTTCAGACCGGTCGCCGAGTGGATCTGCGCCTCGGCCTTGTCCTTGATCTTGCGCCACACGGCAGGAACGCCGAGCAGGACAGTCGGACGAATCTGCTTCACGACGTCTGCCATCTCCTCGACCTTGCAGAAGGCAGAGGTGACGCCACACCAGAGGCACAGTGAAGTGCCGTTGACGCGCTCGTAGACGTGGGCGAGCGGCAGGTACGACAGGTAGATGTCGTCCTTGTTGAAGGTGAAGCCGTGCCGGAGAAGCGCTTCGCAAGCGGAGGCGATGTTGTGGTGCGTGAGCACGACGCCCTTCGGCACGCCGGTCGAGCCGGACGTGTAGATGATGGTGGCGATGTCATCGCCGTCGATGCCGAGGAACTTGCCGGACGCGGGGGTACCGTGGAACTGTCGGCCGATGGCGGATAGCATGTCCTGCGCGCGAAGGCTGGCTTCACGCTGCGTCGCGCCGGTGTGGTCGAGAGCGTTCGCCGTCGCATCCGAGAAGGCGTGCGCAACAAGACCCTTGACGCCGCCGCACTTGGCGAGCTGATCGGGACCGTCCACGAAGATGGTCATGGCGCCGGAGTCGCGAACGATGTAGCTGACCTGATCGGTAGCCGAGTTCGGGTAAATCGGAACCGAAGTGCCGCCGAGGGATTGAATGGCGAGATCCATCCACACCCATTCCGGGCAGTTCCAGGCGAGAAGCGCGGCGCGAGAGCCTCTGGAGAACCCGCGGTCCTTCAGGAAGACCATGAGTTCAGCAACGATCAGACCACATTCCCGCCACGTCACCTTGCGGTGACTGGAAGCCTCGGGGACCCAGATGGGTCCGCCTCCCGGATAACCCGCCGACATGAGATACAAGTCGCTACCGATCTTCGACTCGTTCTTGGCCAGGATCGCGGCCTTGTCGGGCGTGTTGAAAACATGCGACCAAAACTGTCGCACAAGAGTTTTATTACTCATATTAGCCTGTGCCTTTTCTGTAGCGGCTGCAGTCAGGCCGGCACGAACGGCTCTCAGTCGGGTCCGACAGAGGGCGATATGTGCCACCAGCAGCAGTGCTACTTGACTTTCTTGCGAAGCTGGAAGAAGGTGAACGACGAATTCAGTCGCTCCGCGCTCAAGAGATAGCCTCGATTAAAAGTGATCCGATAGATTTCGGCTGAAGGAAGAAGTGACGGTTTATAAAACAACAAAACGAAGCTAACTTATTGAGCCTTCTAATCTCAAGAGCTAATAAGAGCCTGATGAAGAGAGACTTTGACCAAAGATGGTTCTCAAGTAGATCACTTGATCGCTAGCTATCAACTCGTGGGAGAACTGGCGTAAGTACCTTGTGATGGTTGTCATTAACGCTGTGTGTTGAAACTGTTGGCAGTCAAGGTTCTCAAGATGACAGCCTTGCGCGAACCGTAATTGCCGTTGTCATGAAGTGGTGTCACCTATGGTGTTAGTCTTTTTACAGGTTCACCAAAACCGTTCTCTTGACCGTGTTCAATGATGGTGTCGCTGTCAGTATCACGCGCGCTGTTTGCGTTTCACACACAGACGAAACATTATTCGAAGTCTGCTTGTCAAGAACTGGTCGGTTTGGATATTTCGACGCTTTGTGATCGGTGTTGGAGGTGGAGTTTCTCTTGGCAGCTTGTCAAACCACTCACGGGCGGTTGTTTGGTGGCGGCTGTCAAGAGCCGCGCTGAAAGCCACTCTCGCTTAGCACAGCTTTACAAAATGCATACATACGATAGAGCTTTTTGATGAGTTAATCGCAGAAGCTCAAGATTCTGTAAGTACTTGATATATGACTGCTCAGATTTTTAGCATCAGAGAGGCTTATTTCAATAACACCTCTTCGGAAGTTCTGCGAAAACTTTTTTTCTCCAGCATCCCCCCAATAGCTCAGCCATCCCGTATCTCCACTACTGAACGTTCAGTGGCCGGAGTAGCACAAGAGCCGCTAATGGAGCCATTGCCGGTTTCCATATCGGGCTGCAAAAGGAGCGTGTATCATGTCTAACAAGAATGTTTCTGCTGCTCCGACCACGCCTGAGCGCGAGTTCCATCTCGTATGCAGTAGCGGTGGTTCGCGAGCAATTCTCGGCAGCGCGGGAGTCCTTCTCGCCTGCAATCAGGCCGGCATCAGCAAGTTCAAGTCCATCGGTGGTATCAGCGGCGGGTCCATCCCGACCGTTCTCTACTCCTCCGGCATGGATGCGAAGACTTGCCTGAGCACGGCTCTGGATATGGATTTTTCCAGCCTGCTCACTCGCCGCGCCAGTTTCTTCCGCATCCTGGTCGCGTACTTCATGCAACGACGCAACGAGAAGGTTCGGCCCGTCAATGGCGTCCTCACCTCCGAGAAACTCGGCGATTTCGTCGAAAGTTTCCTCAAGGATGGGGAACTGTGGCCCAAGGGCTACTGGACGATGGCGATTGCTGAGGATGCGCAAATCGTGTTCTCGGAAAATGGCGTCTTCGAGATCCGCCCCGATGGACACCTGCGCTTCATCTCGTGTGACCCGGGCCCCCTCGGCACTGCGGTTCGCGGCAGCTGCGCTGTCCCCGGCATCATCTCGGCTGTCGAATACAAGAACAAGATTCTGTTCGACGGCGCGCTTGGTCCTGAGAGCCGCGTGCCCGCCGGTGTCCCGATGCGTCTCTACGGCGCTCAGCCGCGCGATATCATCGCGTGTGATGTGGGCGACGAGAACAGCAAGCAGGCGCAGCGCGTCACCAAGCTCTGGAAGATGGTCTGCGGTGACGACTGCGTCCCCGCCGTCGAAGACCCGATCTACAACAAGTCCCATGGACTGACGTGGATCGAGCCGAAGATCACTTCCGTGCGGTCTCTGCAGTTCAACCTGACCCGTGACCAGAAGTGGGAAGCGGTGATGGCTGGCTTCGTGGCGTCCGTTCCGGAACTCGCTCTGTCGAGCATCCTGACCGGCGATCGCCTGGTCGGCGCTCAGGCGCTGGTCAAGGAATACGAGGCTGCTCTGCGGCAGACCGAGACCGGCAAGGTCGGTGATCTGACCAAGCTGGTCGAAAGCATGCTGTCGAAGAACGGCTTGCTGTGATGTTGAAGCTGGGCATCCGGTCGCGGCTAGGGGACTGATAACAGTCTCTCGGTCGTGACCGGTGCGTAGCTGATAAGCTTTAAGTTGAGACTTAAGGAGCCCTCGTAGGGACTTCATAGTCCCCTTCAGGAGTGCGTCGTTTGATTCCAATCAACGTTCAGACATCCAGTTACCGACACGGTGTCGGTGGCTGTCCGAACGCTGTTTTCTAGCACTTCAGCATAGGACGATCACAATGAGTGACAAGAAGAACAAAGTGTTTCTCGTGAGCGGCAGCCGGACCCCGATCGGGTCGTTCGGCAAGAGCTTGCGTTCCGTTCCTGTGGACAAGCTGGCAAGCCACAGCATGACCCACGCCATCCGGCGTGCAGGTATCGACGCCGGTCGACTCGGCGGCGTCATTCTCGGTCATGGTTACCAGACCTCGTACACGCCCAACACGGCGCGTGTCGCGTCTCTGGATGCCAATCTCCCCGCTACCGTTCCTGGCGTGACCGTACAGCGCCAGTGCGGCTCCGGCATGGAAGCCATCAACATGGCGAGCGAGAAAATCATGCTCGGCAAGGCCGACCTGATGCTCGCTGGCGGTGCCGAGTCCATGTCGACGATCCCGTATCTGATTCCCGGCGACCTGCGCTGGAACGGCTGGATCGCCAAGTACGTCAAGATCGCGCGTCTCGGACCGCGTCCGACGCCGTTCGTTCTGGCTGACAACGGGCTTGCCCCGCTGAAGCTGATCAACGACACCAAGACCGTCGCCATGGCCAAGACCGCTCAGCGTCTGGCCGAAACCTACGGCATCTCTCGCGAAGCCGCCGACGAGTACGCGCTGCGCTCGCAGCTGCTCGCCAACGAGGCAATCACGAGTGGACGTTTCGACCTCGAGATCGACCCGATTGCGGTCGGCTCGCGCGGTTTCTTCTCGCGTGATGAACACGCGCGGAAGACGAGCAAGGAAGCGCTCGCCAAGCTCGGTCCGGTGCTCGGTACTCGTCAGGTGACCGCGGGCAACAGCTCCGGTATCAACGACGGTGCCTGCATGGTCGTGCTGGCGTCCGAAAAGGCAGTCAACGAGCTCGGCCTGTCGCCGCTCGCTGTCCTGGTCGACCACGCCGTGGTGGGCGTCGATCCGGAGCAGATGGGATTGGGTCCCGTCGCTGCCATCACCAAGCTGCTCGACGACAACGGTCTGACGCTCGCCGACATTGACCTCATCGAGCTCAATGAGGCGTTCGCCGCTCAGTACCTGGCGTGCGAGAAGCTGCTCGGCCTGGACCGCAACAAGGTCAACGTCAACGGTGGCGCTATCGCGCTCGGTCACCCGATTGGGATGTCCGGCGCCCGGCTGCCCCTGACGCTCGCCTATGAGCTCAAGAAGCGCGGTCTGAAGCGTGGTATCGCTTCGCTGTGCATCGGCGGCGGCATGGGCATCGCTACCCTTATCGAGCTGCCCTAACGGAGTTTTCTAACGGTTTAACCAAAAACCAGAGGACACAATAACCATGTCAAAGGCCATCACTCTCAGTAAGCTCGGTAGCGGCATTGCCGTCATCACCATCGACCTTCCCGACAGCAAAATGAACCTGCTGTCGGGTTCGGTCATGACCGAGCTCAACGAAGCTTTGGACACCATCGAGCGCGACGGCTCGAAGGGCGTCATCATCGTCTCCGGCAAAGAAGGCAACTTCGGCGCCGGCGCCAACGTCGAGGAGATTCAGGCGCTCCAGAGTCAGCCTGCCATCAAGATCTACGAGGCGGCAAAGGACGGCAAACGGCTGTTCGCGCGTCTCGAGAAGCTCAACTCCATCGCGGCGATCAACGGCACTTGCCTGGGCGGGTTCACCGAACTGGCACTGGGCTGCAAGTACCGCATCGCCACTTCCGATCCGAAGACCGAGATCGGCGTCCCCGAAGTGCTGCTCGGTTTCCTCCCCGGCTGGGGCGGTACCGTGCGTCTGCCGCTGCTGATTGGCGGTCAGGCTGCCTTCAAGATGATTTCGACCGGCAAGGCCGAGTCGGGCTACAAGGCATGGCGCCTCGGGCTCGTCGATGAGATCGTCGCCAAGCACGAGCTCGTCGAGCGCGCCGCCGAGATTCTGTCGGGCTCGCGTCCCAAGCGCTATCAGCCGCGCTTCAAGGAAGGTCTCGTGCGCAAGCTGACCGCCGTCGGTCTGGAAGGCAACAGCTTCGGCCGTTCGCTGTTCCGCAAGATGGCGTCGCAGGCTGTTTACGCCGCCACCAAGGGCAAGTACCCGGCTCCGGTCGAGGCGCTCAAGGTGGTCATGCTCGCGCTCACCGGTGACCGCGAGAAGGCTTTCGAGGCGGAATCCCAGGCGTTCGCCAAGCTCGCCACCAGCCAGGTTTCGAAGAACCTGGTCAGCATCTTCTTCGGGCAGTCCGTGTCCAAGAAGATGGAAGGCGTCGCTCCGAACATCGACGTGAAAACGATCGGTGTGCTCGGCGCTGGCGTCATGGGTGCCGGCATCGCTCAGGCTGCTGCCTACAAGGGCTACACGGTCGTCCTCAAGGACATCGACCAGGGCGCGCTCGACAAGGGCATGGAGACCATCCGCGGTCTCTTCCAGGCGCTCGTCGACCGCAAGAAGCTCAGCCAGACCGAGATGGACGTGATCATGTCCGCGGTCAAGCCGACGCTCGACTATGCCGACCTCGCCGACTGCGACCTCGTCATCGAGGCGGTCGTCGAGAAGATGAACGTGAAGAAGATGGTGCGCGCCGAGTGCGAGAAGGCCATCAGCAAGCCGTTCATCTTCGCCACCAACACGTCGTCGCTGTCCGTCGGCGGCATGACCGAAGAGCTGCGCAAGGGCGAAGAGCTGGTCGCTCCCGCTTCGCGCCATCCGGAGATGACGGTGGGCATCCACTTCTTCAACCCGGTGCACAAGATGCAGCTCGTCGAGGTCGTGCGCGGTTCGACCACCAGCGATGAGACCCTCGCCGCTGCCAAGGCGTTCGTCGCCAAGCTCGGCAAGTTCCCGGTCCTGACCAACGATGCCCCCGGCTTCGTGGTCAACCGCATCCTCACCCCCTACATGCGCGAAGCGATGGTGCTTGCCGAAGCCGGTGTTCCGATTCCGGACATCGAGAAGGCGGCGCTCAATTTCGGCATGCTCATGGGTCCCTTCACCCTGCTCGACGAAGTCGGTCTGGACATCGCCGGCCACGTCATCGAGACGCTTCACGGCGCCTTCGGTGACCGGCTGTCGCCGCCGCCGATTCTGTCGGTCGTGAAGGAGAAGAAGCTGCTTGGTCGCAAGGGCGGCAAGGGCATCTATCTCTACGACGAGAAGAACGACCGTCGCTTCGTCATGGAAGGCGGCCGCTTCTCGAAGAAGAAGAAGCGCTACCTGCTCAACCCGGAAATCACCGATGCCATCAAGGCGCCGGTGAATCGCAAGACCGAGGGCGAGATCCAGGATCGGCTCTTCCTTGCCATGGTCGCTGAAGCGGCGCTGGCGGTGCAGGAGAACGTGATCGAAGATCCGGCGCAGCTCGACTTCGCCATGATCTACGGAACCGGCTTCCCGCCGTTCATCGGTGGTCCCCTCGCCTACGCCGACGCGATGGGCACGTCTCTGGCCTACCAGAAGCTGCTCTATCTGTCGAAGGTGCACGGCGACAACTACAAGCCCTGCGACCTCCTCAAGAAGAAGGGCGCGACCGGCGAGCCGTTCCGCAAGTAAGCTTCACTGTTTGAGATTGACAGAGTAGTTGAATAAAACAATCTCCGGCTGGACGGAAGGTGACCACAAGTCACCTTCCTCCAGTTTGTCTTTATCTTTTACTACTAGATCGTATCGTGGTGCAAAGCTTTCAAGATGGGCTTTCTTGAGAATTGCTACTAGATCGTATCGTGATATAAAGTTTTCAAGACAGCCTCTCAGTGGTGGTTTCCGGATTTGTGCGTTTGCGGTTTGGTGTTTTTGGCAACGAGAGAGCGACGATTTTTCCAAATTCCGTCAACGCCACGTAGACAGTTTGGTTGGCCCTGGAGTCTGAAACCCTGAAGTCTCTCGGTGCAGGGTTTAATTGAGACGGGCTTTATGGAGAGCTGGATTAGACGGTGTGTGGCGAAGGGCGCCGTGCGTGAGCTTCGCATCATAAATTCTGCGTGACGGCACCGTTACGGCTTGCGCTAAGGACTGGAAACGCCGTGCGGACGGCGATGTTACGGGGTTTTAAGTGTTTCATTTCGAAATGTATTGGTGATTACTAGCGAGGCCAACTGATAAACAGAGATGTCAACATTCTCGTTTCTGCCTCAGGAGTTCATCGTCACGCGTTCCTGAAACTCCCTCTCATTCGAAGCTTTTCGTGTCTCTTCATGGAGTCGCGTCATGGTTCGTCTGGCTGGAGAACGAGAACGGCCGCCTTTTCGCGGTCGTCGTTGAATCCACTCACGCATTGAACACAACCAAATCAGGAGTTCAAATGACCAAGAAGATCGTGGTCCTCGCTGCTGCGCTGGCGGCGGCTTTGTCGTTCGCCACCTCTCAGGCGGCGTTCGCTCAGGCTCAGGTTCAAACGCAAGCCGCTGCCCTGCCGGTCGTGACGCCGCAGACGGTCGATGCGGAGCTCGCCGGCTATAAGCCGGTTTTCATCATCCTGACCGGCGCGGATTGCAACGTCTGCACCGAGATTGCGAAGCTCGTAGCGAAGTACCCGCAGATGAAGTTTCTCCAGGGAAAGGCTAGCGACTTCGATTCTCCGGATGTCGTCCACGTCGGAATCCTCCCGCTCGCCATCGTCAGCGTCCCCGGCGTCGGCCCGACGTTCCAGCAGGAGAAGTTCGCCCCCGCCGACCTCGACAAGTTCATCGCGGAACGTGTGACTGTCGCGATGCGTCAGACTGCTGCTTCCAACAAGGTCTCAGCGGTGCGCGAGAGCATCAAGACGACTTCGCAGCCGTTCAACGAAGACCTCGCGAAGCTGAACGCCGAGTTCAAAGAGCTGTGGAAGCCCTACGCCGATCGCATCGAGGCGGAGCGCCTCAAGGCCGCGAAGGCGACGGCACCGTTCGAAGCACAACTCACCGCTCTCTCGAAGAAGGCGAACGACGAACGCGATCCGCTCGTCGCCAAGCTTCGCGAGATCGACGGTCGAGCCCGCGCTGCCGTGGAGGCGGATCCGGAGATCGTGGCTCACACGAAGACGATCGGCGACCTGCGCAAGTCCTTTGCCGATGCGGAAACCGAACTCGAGCAGCTCAAGGAGAAGGGCGTCGACGGCAAGGATGCCGCTTTCAAGGCGGTGACCGACAAGATGAGCGCGCTCGACAAGTCGTTCGGCGACACGGTTACGGCTGGTCGCGCTCGTACCGTCGAGGTCATGAAGCCGTTCGCGGAAGAGGCCAAGCCGGTTGCCGCGCAGCTCGATGCCGTCGAAAAGAAGTTTGGTCCTCAGATCGCCGACCTCTATGCCAAGATCGAGCAGGCATCGAAGCCGTTCGCGGACGAAGCCAGCAAGATCTCTGCCGAAGGCAAGCTCATGCTCAAGCCGCACTTCGACGCGGTGGACACCGTCAAGGCCAACAAGAAGCGCGCGCTCAAGCCACTGTTTGATGAGCTGAAGACAGCAATGGGCGAACTGGAGAAGGTTCTCGACGAGACCGCCGCGCCGGCGAAGTAATCGAGCAGCCCCAAACATCAGTAGTGGAGCGGATGGCGAGAAATAATCTCGCCGTCCGTTTCCTTGTCTTTTGCTACTAGATCGTATCGTGGCGGCTCCGTTTAAGAAACCTTATAGCGCCAGTTGTTTCGTGGGACGTGATGTTTAGAGCGATGTTTTTGGCAACGAGAGAGCGACGATTTCTCGTGATTCCGTCATAGCCAGATAGACAGCCTAGAGCTATCGGAAAGACGTGTGTCTCTAGATGGTCTGTGGGACATGTTTTAGCGGATTTGTTCTCACTGTGCGAGATAGTAGCAGGGTTTGGACTTAGACTCACTGTGCGAGATGCTAGCGGGGTTTGGACTTAGACTCACTGTGCGAGATGCTAGCGGGGGTTTTACTGGGCAAGGGGAGATAGCAGGGATACGCGTCGCTCTAGTTCTTCGGCGGGCAGTCCGGCAAATGGAATTAGAAACTGATTCAGTTCTGCTCCCGACACATAGTAAGGGACCGTGCTGGTGAGTGGTAAACCTGCATCAGCTGCGGCTGATACGAGGCCGCGGTCCATAAGTCGTTGAGAGATTCGGATACACAAATGCAGACCGGCGCTCTGGCGGGGGACCTCGATTTCTGTTTTGAACAAAGTGAACAGCGCTCCGGTAAGAGCTTTCCGGCGTTTCTCGTAATGCGGTTTGGTCTTCTTTACGTGCAGAGCAAGCGCGCCTGTGCGCAAGAACTCAGCTAATGCGTAGTGTTCGAGGATGGGAAACTGCCGTTCTGACAGGAATTTTACGCGCTCGAACACGGGCACCAGGGACGGTGGCACGACCGCGCAACCCGCTGTCGTCAACGGGTAAAGAAGTTTCCAAAAGCTATACACGTAGATGACGCGCTCGTTATCATCCATTCCCTGCAGCGCCGGAAGTGGTGGATTGAGGTACGAAAAGTCGCTGTCCCAGGCATCTTCAATGATGTAGCTGTCCTTGCGCTTTGCCCAATCCAGCAATTTTTTCCTTCGCTCCAGCGATAGAATTGTTCCTGTGGGATCGTGGTACGACGGAGTGACATAGGCTAATTTAGCCGCTTCCGACTCAAAGAGATCTACCTGAATTCCGTCGTTGTCGATATCGATGGGGACAAGTGTGGCGCCTCGATCGGACAGAGAGTCCCGCGCTCCTCCGTAGCCAGGATTCTCGACGATCACTCTATCGCCAGGGTCAATCAGCACTTTCGCGATGTACGTGAGCGCTTGCTGTGATCCCTGAAATACGATCACCTGTTCAGGCTGACAGTTCAAACCCTTAGTACGAGCCAGATATGACGCGATCTCGACGCGTAATTTGTATTGACCGAGGGTCTCCGGTGCGGCGTCGAAGTGGTGGGGAAGGAGCTGACGATATTGTTTCGTCAGAATCTCCTTCCACTGATTCATCGGGAGTTCATCGGACGGGGGAGCGCCGTAATTCAAGTCCTTGAGATTGCCGGCCAGACCGGTCGAAAGCGACATTTGCATGAGTTTTGCCGCGTCGCTGGAAATTCTCGGTGGTGCCGATTGCGCTGCGCTGCGCTTCTGCACGATGTCCGTCTGGAAATTCCTTTCGAATTGACCGCGCTTGCTTACGAAAGTGCTGCTGCCAGTAATCGATTCTAAATAGCCCTGGGCGATCAGGTCTTCGTACGCTTTCACGACGGTACCGCGGGCGATGCCGAGCGAATTGGCCAGCTCGCGTGTGGGAGGTAGTGGCGCACCGGCCGGTAGGGTGCCGGCTATAATCCGCTCCTTCAAAGCTTTGGAAAGCTGTATGAAAAGGGGTTCTTGATTGTCTTTGTCTAGTGTGAGCGGGAATTCCATGGACAGATTCTAAAGCAGAACACGAGGATTTTTCGTCCTCAAAAGCATACCAATCAAACCAATTCTGCGCATACCAATTTAGTTGCGCACTCCTTGTTTCTTGCGATCGCTGCAAAAGGTTTCTCATCAGAGGCAAAGCTGTGGTTTTAAACAGCCGCGCCTTTGTAGACTTTGTTGTCAAACCTTTTGCTGCAATTTTTTAAACCCAAACGACTAATCATCGCTCTCGATCGTTGACGGCATTGGCTCTTGGAAAAGGATTTTCCTTTTCAGACGAGCTGTACTAGACGGTCCTGACCATAGGAGAGTGTGATGTATAAACGTATTTTCTTTTCATTCTCTGCCCTGCTCTTCGCTGCCACCACAGGCAGTGCCGCTCTGTCCGCTGAAGTTCCAGTTGCGTCTCCCGAGGCAAAACCGCTCACCGCGCCCGTCTCCTTCGAACTGAAGTCGGACCCTGCGTCTCTTTCCGAACCGGTTTCGGCGGACTCGTTGGTGCTTCAATCCACGAACCAGCAGGATTTGTCGCCGGAAGAACTCGTTCGTCGAGCACTTCGTGATTACGACCGTTCTGTCAAGGACGACCCGTTCGGCATCAAGCCCAAACCGGTTTATGGTCCGTCGCAGAGCGTCAGTGGAAGCCCGAACCTGAGTCAGAAGTCGCTTCGTTTCGATCGAAAGGACAGCTATTCCTATTACGATTCCAGCGACTTCAATCCGTACGATTCCGATCGGCTTTCCAATGATGCTCGGCGTCAAATCTCAACTCAGCGGCAGCGAACTGCTGACCGCATCGCCGACATGATCTCTCCGGGTTTCGGTCGCGCCGAGTTTCAACTCGGTGAAAATCACGTTCGTATCGATTACATCTACTCGCGGCGCTGTAAAACGCGGGGTGTGGGCGTCTGCTTTCAGATGACGTTCCGCTAAAACCGGCTTGCGATGAGCGATGGCGACGACCGTTCTGCATCGCAGACGTCTGTTGTTGTCGTCTCATCGCAAGCTTTCAACCGGACGCCTACTAGATGGATTGGTAAGATTTCAAGGGCGGAAATGGAGTCGTAATGATGCTTTTGGAGGAAGAGGTCCCTCAGTTCGGGCGTGAAAAAGCGGATTTGGCTATCTGTCTATGACGGAATTGGAAAATTCCGGCGCTCTCTCGTAGCCAGGCAGGCGAGATCCTGTGAGCCGCGAAGACAGGCAAGCTCCTAGAAGTTACCAGGTCTTTTTGAAACGGTTGTCGAGGCTTGGCTAGTCAAGTGTCGAGCCCCGTTCGGATAATGTCAGAGCTGTGCGAGGCTCTGCTGTTGTCTCATCGACCCCAGACAGTTGGAAGCACCGTCAAGCCAGCTGCTGAAGCGTCTTATTTCTTTTAAAGAACGACCATTTCGGAGAAGTAAAGAGAGAACCAAGGTAAGAGCTCTTTGTAGCCTCATACTGACACACTTCTTTTTCCATTTCGTAGATCTAAAACAACAGCCACAGTCAGAGCTCGCTCTCGTTTAACTCTCTACCACCAGGAGCCACTGGTGCGTCTCTCATCGCCCTGTCGCTGTGAGGCGCAGGTGAAAGGACGAGTACTATGTCATCGGTACTAGTTTTGAACAGTTCTTCCGAGCCGTTGCACGTATGCGACTGGCGAAGAGCTGTCTCGCTGATTTGCAAAGGCAGAGCCGAGGTTGTAGAGCACAGCGACAGGCGCTTGCTGGCAGATGATTTCCCCTTACCGGTCGTCATCCGTCTGCATACGCAGGTTTTTGTGCCGTACGCACCTCTTTCTGCCAGTCGCGGTAACATCCTGGCGCGCGACAAACACACCTGCCAGTACTGTTCCACCAAACGCGGCGAGATGACGCTCGACCACGTTATCCCTCGCTCTCGCGGCGGCGGGTCCACCTGGGAAAACCTCGTCACCGCCTGCCAGAAGTGCAACGCACGCAAGGGCGATCGCAGCCTGAGCGAATCTGGCATGAAGTTGCTTTCTACCCCGGCGCGTCCGCGCGACCGGATGTCATTCCTGATCATGAAACACCGGTCGCAAAACCCGGCGTTCGAGAGCTGGTCGCGTTACCTCAAGGTTTCGTGATTCTCCTCGAAGAATAAACAGAAAGAGAAATCGCATGAGCACAGAATCGAACCACGGATCGGCCACGCCGCTCCGCGAACTCTACGCGCCGCGTCAGCCGTTCAACTCCGGCATGCTGCGTGTCTCCGAGTTGCACGAGATTTATTTCGAGGAGAGCGGCAATCCCAATGGAAAGCCGGTCGTCTTCGTCCATGGTGGTCCCGGTGGTGGCACTGACCCGAGTCAACGGGGCTTCTTCAACCCCGACGTCTACCGCATCGTCCTGTTCGACCAGCGCGGCTGCGGCAAGAGTCTGCCGTATGCGTCGCTCGTCGACAACACGACCTGGGACCTGGTCGAGGATATGGAGAAGTTGCGCAAGCATCTCGGTATCGCTCGCTGGCAGGTCTTCGGCGGCTCATGGGGCAGCACGCTGGCGCTCGCGTATGCGGAAACGCATCCGGAGTTCGTCACCGAGCTCGTCCTGCGGGGCATCTTCCTGGTCCGTAAGCAGGAGATCGACTGGTTCTACCAGCGCGGCGCCAGCGCCATCTACCCGGATGCCTGGGAGCATTATCTGAAGGCCATCCCGGCGTCGGAGCACGGCGACCTCGTCTCGGCTTATCATAAGCGCCTGACGTCCGACGACCCGGCTGTGCGTCTCGCTGCCGCGAAGGCATGGAGCATCTGGGAAGGCAGCACCAGCAAGCTCTACACCGATCCGAAGTTCCTCTCACGCTACGCCGCCGACGATTTCGCCGTCGCGTTCGCCCGCATCGAATGCCACTACTTCGTCAACAAGGGCTTCATGCGCGAAGGTCAGCTGCTCGAAGACGTGCACAAGATCCGGCACATTCCGACCGTGATCGTCCAGGGCCGTTATGACGTCGTCTGTCCGATCGAGTCGGCGTGGGCGCTGCACCGCGCGTTCCCCGAGGCTCAACTGGTGGTCGTCAATGATGCCGGTCATTCCGCCAAGGAGCCGGGCAACGCCTCTGCTTTGATCGAAGCGACCGATAGGTTTGCAGCCAATTTCGTCGCCGAGGTCGAAACCGTTGCCGCGGCGCCGGCAGCCGCCGACACCGCTGGCGATACCACGCAGCGTTGCGTTTTCCTCGATCGCGATGGTGTCATCAACGTCGGCATCAACGTCACGCAAGCGTCCGACTTCCAGCTCATCCCAGGCTCAAAGGACGCGATTGCGAGATTGAAGCAAGCCGGCTTCAAAGTCGTGGTCGCGACTAACCAGGGCGGACTTGGAGAAAACCTTGACGGGTCGATTCGCTGGAAGGCCCACCCGCTTTCGCGCAAGGCGCTCGGCGAGATTCACGCGCGCATGCTCGAGCTTCTCGGCGAGGAAGCCAAGCCGGATGCCATCAAGGTCTGCCCGCACTCCAAGTCGGTGGACTGTCCGTGCCGCAAACCGGCTCCCGGTATGCTCAACGAGGCAGCCGGCGAACTTAACATCGACCTGAAGCGTTCCTTCATGGTCGGCGACCGTGACACGGATGTGGCGACTGGTATCGCGGCTGGTGCTACCGGTATCCTGGTTCTCAGCGGACCCGACGGCGACAAGGCGAAGGATAAGGATCGTGTTCCCGATGGAACGCCGGTCGTCCCCTCGCTCAAGGAAGCCACCGACTGGATTCTGCTGCAGAACTAAAGTTGGAAACCGCTGAAGAAGTTGGCCCAAAGCCAACTTCTTCAGTCTCCCGAGATTGCCTACTATACAAGACAGGACAAGCGAATTCCGCGATGGCAGACAACGTACGGATCGCAGGCGCTAGGACGGTCAAATCTCCTCTCGTTGTCTATCGCTCGATGACGATTTTCAGTAAATCCGGCATCGAGCGATAGACAACATGGCCTGGCTCTGAACGGAAGACTTCAGAAAGCGTCTCTGGTAGGCACTTTTGAGAATTTTTCTATCTTATCCTGTATAGTAGTAAAATCCCTTGTCCTGTTGAGTCGATTAGCCGATTTCGATCAGTTCCGTTTCCGAATAGAAATATTGTTTCGGGGAGATTGGATGGGGCGAGGATTCGAACATCTCTTGCACGAACGTTCTCATCTTAACGAGGTCTTCTTGGGAATCTTCGCCGCAAATTACCAGGATGTCTCGTGCGGGCACGGCAACGATTGGGCTGCCCTTGACCATATCGGTCATGTTTCTCATGAACTTTCGGTTCAACAGTAGTCCCGATTCGAAATCGCGTCCTGAAGCCAGAACCCAGAGAGTCGGTCCGCCCTTTAGCGATATTTCTCCACCCAAAAGGTCTTTCAAATTTTGAACAGCTTTCTCGCGCAAGTCGCTGTCATCGAGGGGAACGCTTGAGCGACCTTCCGGAGACAAATAGCCGACGGCGGCTCGTGAGTTTATACCATAAACCATTGAAAGGTCCGCACCAAGCGATTCTCGAACAAGTTTTTGTCCGATCTTCTCCTCCATCTGGTCGACTTCCTCGGTTCTTCGAATCAACGGAATCAAGTTGTTTTCAACGTCTTGCGAGGACAGAGATGTCAGTTTAGTCGAATCGCGCATTGTGGTAATTTGCGGTTCGATGAAGGCGAGCCGCTTGCCGGGCTGATCCTTGCAAGCTCTCCAAACGTTTTCCAGGTTTAACTGTGCTGTAAGGGTTTCTCCTGACTGCGATGGGATTTGAGCCTCGATGCGGAGCGCGCCAACCACGTTCGCCAGTGCGCCCGCGACTGATGACTGAATCAGGTTTGCGTAGATGTTCGTGAAAGTCTCATCGTCCAGATCGGATGATTCGAGCTTATCGAAATCAGGTTCCAGATTCATTTTCGTCCTCGATAGTGATCTACGGTTGATAGAGTTGTTGATCTTCCGGAATGTTCAACGCGCGCCAGGTTCCGGTGATGACTGGTACTCCTGGTCCGTGAATGCGGTCGGCTTCTTGCGCTCTGCCTGTGCTTCTGAGCAAGTTTGCCAGACTGCGTCCTAAACCTTTTGTCTCCGGATGGTCGGGACCGAGGGTCTTCTGTCTGATGCTGAGCGCTTGTCTGTATAGAGGCTCAGCATCCTTGAAGCGAACCTGGATGTGATAAAGAGTTCCAAGATTGTGCAACGCGGTCGCGTAATCAGGGTGTTCAGTGCCAAAAATCTTGGCGTAAATCTCCACGCATTTTTTCGTTAGTGGTTCCGCTTCATTGAAACGGTTGAGCTGGTAGTAGAGCCGAGCCAGATTGTTCAGCGAACGAGCAACTACGATGTGTTGGGCGCCCAGGTGTTTGACTTTGATGTCGATAGCTCGCCTGTAGAACTGTTCCGCGGCGTCGTGGCGCTCTTGCGCGCAGAGCGAGTCTGCGAAGCTGTCTAGCGCGTAAGCCAATCGTCTGGGATCTTCGTTTGCAAACGGTTCAAAGTAGCGAACGGTCGCGGCCCAGATTGCCTCGGCATCTGAGAGACGACGTTCATTATCCGCCATCTCAGCCATTCTTCGAAGGTTTTCCCAGCGGGCAACCGCCAGTCCTAGCGGTTCACGAACTGGTTTCACCGGTGGTGGCAGTGGGATTGGAGGTGAAACGTTCTCGCTCGTTCCACGCTGCTCGCCGCGCCGTCCAGGAGGCGGTGGCGGAGGTGGAGGCGGCGGTGGGGGTGGTGGCGGAGGCGGAGCCGCGGGCTCTTCGGCTTTCGTCTTGGCCCAGTTTTTTGCGGTGATCAAAACTTCGCCTGATTTGAGTTTTTCAGCGTCTTCGACGCGCCCGCAAGCTCGAAGCAAATTTGAATAATTGCCGAGCAGTTTCGCTATATCCGGGTGATCCTTGCCGAGACGGCGTGTTTTTATGTCTAAAGCTTGCTGGTAAAACTCTTCCGCTTCCGGATATTTTTCCTGAACATGCAGAAGCATTGCCAGATTAGTCGCGATCACTCCGACGTCGTACTGGTCTTCGCCGAAAATTTCGGAATAAATCGCATGAAGCTGCCGGCAACAGTTCGTCGCGTCGGCGAAGCGACCCAGGTGCCAGTAAACCTCGGACAGACCCTCGAGAGTCAGCGCCGTCCGCCGGTCCGTGCGGTCAAAACGCTCAGCTTCTTTGAGTGCCTCTTTCCAGGCAAGCTCGGCATCCTGCAGCCGTTTTTGTTGCTGTGCTTCTTCCGCCTTGGATCTTAATGCGTCCCAAATCTCAGACACGTTTACGCCCCTTCAACTCTCTCAAGCACATTATGACAGGGGTTGCGTATCGTTTGAAAAGGTTTCGCCCCTGAATTTAGTGTAGTCAAGCGCCGCCACCGCTCTGGGGTTGATATGATTTTGAAATCAATTGAGGTCTATTAAATGGCGACAGAAACCGCAGAACCAGTCACAGCAGAAAACTTTCACAAGCTTCCGCGCGGCTCTCAGCTTCTCATTGCGTACGCACTGTTTAACGACGTGTGGAAGATTCAACTGTTGAGAACCGACCGCGACATACTTGCGCTGTTGAATTCCGGTTGGCTCGTAGCGAAGCCAAGTGGCGCGCACGGATTTGTCAATGGCGTCTTCGAAGATTCCACCTGGGCCGCTTTTGAGACGATCGAAGATAAGATTCTCGGCAGCGTTACCGATGGTGAGATGGAGCGCTTTGTTGCCAGAAAGGGCAAAGAGTATCCCTGGCTCTGGTAAAGTCCTGGAGCGAAACCGATTGCGCTCACCCTGCTGGTGGTATCGCTGGTGGTGCACTATTGTCAGGTGGAAAGGCGATATTTGTTTCACTTGAAACAGTTAATTTAAATTCGACTGCTTTTCCGATATATTGTTGAGATACACGACATTGATTTTGAAGTGGAGTTTGGTTCGAATGACGCCCATCAGTAGCGCCGACAAAGTATGGTTCCTCCTCGGACTCGTTTTCCTGGTCTGGGTTTTGGCTGCCAGCGCGCACCACTTCGCCCAATAGGCGATCTTTCAAGTTTAGACTTCCAAGCCGCTTGATTGGCGGCTTTTCGTTTAGATTAGACATACTATACGATGTCGCTGGTTTTGGATGAAAACGAAACCACCCAGCCGGGGCCAGGTGATTCCGTCTCTACTGCGACGGACTAGTGCCGTTTCGTAATTGGAATTGCCTGAGACGCGGCGATTAAGCCGGCTAAGGGCACGTTCAATATCATCAAAACCGGATAGAGTTCACGAACTGCACTCCAGCCGATTGTCAGTGTTATGAAGAAACCGATTAGAAGCAACATCACGACGTAGACGGGCAGGAAGTAAAACGCGAACCAGTGAGTCAGAGCGCTCAGCGCTTTGAGCATGGTCTCCTCCTGTTGGGACAGGAGCGGTGCCGACGCGCGCCGGCACCGCTCTGTGATCAAAGTGGGCGTGTGAAGTGGATTAAACAGTCATGCCTTATAACGCAAAAACCGTCCGGCGCTGCAGCGGTTAACCGGCGCGGAATCTGGAAACCTTGAGCGGCTCCGGTTGCACCATGATTCCGCGCTTGAGCGGCGAATCGATGTTCAGACTGTCGCTGTGCGAGTCCGTTGGAGGGGTCGCCGGCATGATTGCCGTCTTGTGTTTCGGTTTTGCGGCATGGTAAGCGCCGATCACTGCGAAGGCGAACAGGGCGCAGGCGAGCCATCGCGACATACTCATAGAAGTCCTTGGGTTGAGGTGGTTGTATCAGGTGTCACCGCACCTGATACCGTCGTTTTGTTTACTTACATCCTCGGATCAACTACCGGAACCGCTTGATACTGCCGACGCTTGGTCGACAATTTATCTTGTTGGTGATGTTCAGTAGATGGTTTAAGCGGTTTGGTCCAGACGTTGATAGGCGAGAATGTGCCTTAAATTATCGATTTACCTGAAGTCGATCAACGAATGTTGAACAAGTAAGAAGCGCCATAAGTGTCAGTCGAAAGTGCGTAAAACGGCTTGCAATGTAGATCTGTATAAACGAGCGGAACTTCTGGTACGAAAAGTTTGCTTTGCGTGCGCTTATGAATTGATATTGCAAGGTGGCGTTTGTCTGCAGACTTCAGAGGTATCGGTTGTGTCGGGACTGACTCGTTTTGGTCGAAATGCACCAGGGTGTACTATCTGATATCGTGAACGGGAGTGTAAGTTGGAATGCGCAGAAGGTTTATCACCAACCGCGCATTCCGAACCCCTCAACGAGCCGCTTGACACTCTTGCCTTGCGACCGTTTCAGCGATCACTTGTCCTTGTCCTTCGCCTCCGACTCATCGCTCACGCCGCGCAGGAGCGGCAGGAGGAAGATGCATGCGGCGGTGAAGACGGCCGACACAAAAATCAGCGGCGTCAGCGTGTTGGCGAAAACGCTCACGTACAGCTTCGCGCCGACGATCGCGCTCACCTGAGTGGACGCGTTGTACACCGACATGAGCGCGGCGAAAGTGAAGCCCTCGGACTCCTCGGGGCAGGCTCGAGCAGCGACGGTGAGCACCGTCAGAACAGCGATCATTCCGGTCACCCCGAACACCAGGTTGAGCGCGATTGCAATCGCCTGGGCGTGCGGCGTGGGCGCAATCAGCGACAGATACGCGAGCGTACCGATCACGCCGGTGACGACACAGAAGATGAGCTGGAACTTGAAGGTCTTCTTGGCGAAGTACTTTCCGTACACGAGTGAGCCGATGACGGACCCGACCGCGCTCACCGCACCGAGTTGACCGATGAAGTCCTGCGAGAACTTCAGCGTGTCGACCATGTGGTAATAGAACGGGGTTCCGAAGCTCGGGCTGAACTGGAACAGCGCGATGAACGCGGCGACCAGCCACAACGTCTTCGTGCGCAGCGCGAACAACGCCACGAGGAACGGCAGCGCCCAGATCGCGGTTTGTCCGAGGTAGACGAAACCGGCAATCATGCCTGCCGCGCCAAGCACCAGATACAGTGGCTTGACGCGCGACAGCGGCTTCACGAAAGTCTGTTTCAGACCCGCGAAATTCGCAGTCGCCTTTTCTTCTTTGATGATAAACCAGCTTGCCACCATGACGGACAGCGGGGCCAGGAAGGTAATCATCGCCGAGATGGAGAGCGCCTTTGTCGGCGTGAAGGTGCTGCAGAGGTAGCCGCCCATCAGCGATGTTGCGATGGCGGCCACGTAGAACCAGAACCACTGTACGCTCTGGAATCGTCCGGTGGCGTTGAGAGCCTTGCCCTTTTCGACCATGAGCGCGTCGACGATGACGTCCGACGCGGCTGTGCCGAACGCCGTGAGCATCATCGCGGTAACGATCATGGCAGGTGCCGTCAGCCCGGAGAGCCAGAGGAAGCCGAGGGCGGCGATACCATTCATAGCCATCAGCCAGGTCTTGCGGCGGTAGCCCAGCAGCGGGACGTAGTCGCTTAGCAAGCCGTAGAGCGGTTTGATGATCCAGGGGAAGGTAAGAATCGACAGATATTCAGTGACCTGTGCGGGGTCGAGACCAAGCGCTTCTTTGAAGAAGAACTGCATCGGCTGGCTAACCAGACCGCTTGCCTGTCCGAGCCCCTGCATGAAATACACAAGTCCAAAGTAAACGAGCATCAGGCCGATGCCGCGGCCTTTCTCATTGTTGGGCGAGCCCATGGTTGATACCTTTCCGAACCGCGCAGTAGCGAAGGCTTCGTTCCTGCAGTGTGTCGGCTCCGCCGACAGCACAACGCGAACTGACGATGCCGGAAAGGACGCTCGTCAGTTCATTGCAGGTACGAGAAGACTTCGCTTTGATGGGCGCGGGTTAACGTTGCGAATGTGACACGAACGTCAGTGCCACTTTGATTGCGCGAACATCGCACAAAGACCTCCAGACGAAAGGAGGGCGCAGCGTGATACCACATCCGGTGACATCACGCCATGCCTGATTGATGAGTCTGGGTCCGTTAGACTCACCGGCGATTCTCCTGATGACGAGTTTCGGCGGTCTGCTTACTTCTTCGTCACGGTAGCTGCCAGCGTCTTCGAGCCGAACATCAGCTTGTAGACGGGGCACTTCTCCGCGGTGCGCTTGATGGCATCGAGGTCTGCTTGTGACAGGTTGCCCTTCACCTCGATATCCTCGGTTACCACAGGGTCAGCTGCGGTGCCGTTCGGATAGGTGACGCCAACCTTGACGACAAGCTCCTGGATGTCCCAGTTGCGACGCGGAGCGACAATCAGAATGGTTTGAACGGTGCAGGCTCCAAGTCCGGCGAGAAACAGGTCCTTGGGATTCGGTCCACCATCGGCACCGCCTGCGGAGACGGGTTGATCGCTGATGAACGTGTGAGTCCCGGAATTGCACTCGACTTGAAACTTCTGACCGGTAACCTGTTTTACGGTGACCTGCGCCATGGTTTGATTCCCATGTTAGTTTTTCGAACTGCGCTGGAAGAACATGCTCCCTCTACAACCGTGCCCGATCCGACCACTACAGTGAGCGGGCAGAATCAAGCTTCTTGCGGAGGCGCTTGATGTTTGGAGCTATTAAGTTTTCTCCGGGTCAATTGCGGTGGGGCATGGATTGGAATTCAATCCTAGCTAAGGAACATCCGCGAAAGCTCTTTGATTTCTGTTAATAGAACAGCTCCATAAAACAATCATGAGTTTCGGATCTAGTTTGGAACGAGGTTTGCGCAGGTTCAACCTCGAGCAGAAACAATTAGCGCAAGTTGCAATAGTGTCGCGATTGCCAACAGATCTCCTATCTTCTTCCGGACATTGCTTTCCGCTGCCCACCTGTAGTGAGCTCGTCTTCAGAGCTTTCACCAGGTTTCGCCGGTGGTAGAAATTTGTTTTTGTGTCTCCAAATCAGAATCGCTGCGATCGGTGTTCCAATTGCGACCAGACCAGCTGTCACGAAGATCGAAGTCAGGACCATGCTCAATAAGTCTCGAAGAGCGGCGATGTCCCCTGATAGCCCGGAGAGCTGCTTTTCCAGGTTCGTGATTGGTTCTTCCATGTTCGTCAGCGGCTTGCGTATGCTGCTTATGTCATCATGAACGCCCGTCACCTGAGCGTCTAGATTGTGAATCGGTTCTGCCATGGAGATCAACGGTTCTTTCAACTCCACGATCGGCTCACGAATTCGGTCTATATCTGACCGCACCCGCGATATGTCGGGTCGCATTCGCTTCAACTCCGTGTACGTCCCTTTGATTGACGACTGCACCGAGTTCATTTGGGCTGAAACAGTTGCAATGCGATCCTCCACACCTTTCATGTGCCCTACTGTTTCTCCGAGCCGTCCTTCGACGCCCTTCATGTGACCGACGGTTTCGTCCAGGCGATTCGAAATTCCGCCCATCTCGCTGCGAACATCACGCATGTCGTGTTGCACGGCCTTGAGCTGCCCGCCCATTTTGTCGACGCGATTCTGAAGATTCAGCATTGCCGGTTGCAGCGCTGCAATCGGTCCGGTTAGTTTCATCATTTGCTGCTGAAGACGCACAGTCTGCTCTTGCAGCTTAATCACCGGTGAGAAGATCCATCGAATTGGATTAAGAGAGAAGCCCTTCTTCTTAGCTGGTTTTTCTTTGAGATCAGTTGTGGAAACCTCAACGCCGGGAACTCTGTTCAAAACTTCCGCTTGTTCTTTCGCGAATTTGTTCGCATCTTTCACCTGGATTTGGTCGAGTTTCGCTTCGGTTTCAGTCACCTCTTTGTCGTCCAGCTCAACCGCTGGGGCAGTGGTTGAAACGCTACCCACGTGCGGCTCGGCAGCCATCGCCAGGCATGGCAAAGTTAACGCCGTGAACGCCGCCGCGTAAGTAGCCACGATGATTCTCTTGAAAGTCTGCATAAAGTCCCCCCCCGGTAAGCATGTTTGCGGGACGGGCGACTTCGCCGATGGTTCCCTCAAAAAGAACTACTAGACGAGATAGTCTTCGTTGAATGCCGAAAAGTAAGACGCGGCAAGGTATTTCGGCTTTGCTTCACTAGCAGATTCACAAAGACAAACCGTTTTGGCTATCCTGGTATGACGCATTTGGCTAAATCCGGCATTCCAGGATAGACAAAGAGACTTTTGTTTCGACAACAACGCGACGTAAAGGTCTGAAAAGTCCTATCTACACAGGTCCGCGCGGTTTTGACGGGGCACGTCGGCATATAGTAGAGCATTTCGACTTTGCTTCACTAGTAGATCCACAAAGACAAACTGTTTTGGCTATCCTGGTATGACGCATTTGGCTAAATCCGGCATTCCAGGATAGACAAAGAGACTTTTGTCTCGATGGCAATGAGACGTCAAGGTCTGAAAAGTCCTATCGCTACAGGGTGACGCGACTTTGACTGGGCACGGCGGCATATAGTAGAGTATTTCTGGTCAAGGACTGGAAAGCCCTATTTCCACAGCGTTGCGCGGTTTTGGTCGAGCATGACGACATATAGTAGAAAAAGTGGGGAGGCGAAAGCGCACAATCCCGGGGGGCTAGTCCGGAATTGTGGCTTCCGCCTAGCGGCAAGGTCAGGCGGTTTTCTTCGCCAAACGGAGCCGCTGCTCGATTGCGTCGTTGATGATGCGCAGCACCGTCACGCGGCTGAAGCGCTTGCAGTTGCTGGGAATGATGTGCCACGGCGCCGTCTTGGTGCCGGTGAGGTGGAACATCTTGTTGGCGTACTTGGTGTAGTCGTCCCAGTGCTTGCGAGCGGTTTCGTCGGCTTCAGTGTACTTCCAGCCCTTGCTCTCGCGCCGCTCCTTGAAGCGCTCTTCCTGCACTTCCGGGGTGATCTCCAGCCAGATCTTCACCGGAATGGTCCCGCTCTGCGAGATGAGCCATTCCATCGTGTTGATCTGACCGTAGGCCGCCTGGACATGCTCCTTGGAAGCGAGCCCCATGACCGGCACGACGAGCAGTTCTTCGTTCCAGCCGCGGTCGAAGATGCGGACCTGTCCGAATCCGGGCATGCGGTCACGCTCGAAGAAGCGGAGCAGGTACGGCTGGCTGCGCTCCTCGTCATTGGGCGGACCGACGGGAACGACGGCGAGCGTCTTCATGTCGAAGTCGACGCCGGTGATGATGCGCTTCGTGGCGCCAGACTTGCCGGCGGCGTCGCGACCCTGGAACGTGACGACGAGAGAAAGCTTGGGCTCCTGGAGCTGGCGAACCAGGTCGTTGAGCCGCTCTTCTTCCTTCGCCAGGGCCTTCTCGTAGGTTTTCTTTTTGAGCGCGCGACCGTGGTCGAGCAGCGACAAGTAATCCGGCACGTCGCCCGGCTTGGAGTAAGGCGCAGTCGGGTTCTTGTTCGCGTGAGCGACCTGAACGATACCGCGCTCGTTGAGCCTGGCATTGACACCAGGCGGGAGTTTCGAACGTGACATGGGTTTCCTTTTGGTCTTGAGTTACACAACGACAGAGGGCTCTCGGTTTGGAAACCGAGAACCCTCATCGCTGGCGGACCTTACGGCTGGCCGAACCAGTCGAAGGCGTAGAACCGGAGTCGCATGAAATCCGAAACAGCAGCCGTGCCGTCGACCTTGGTCTTGGCGACAGAGTTCCCCGCGGCGTCGAACTCCTCCACGGAAAGCGCGACTGGCGTGCCGACATCGTTGCGCACGATGACGACGACGTACAGCAGACGCTTCAGTCCCGTGTAGTGTTCGGCACGCACCACGCTACCGGTCGAGCTGACGCGGTAGATGGAGCGACCCGTGAAGATGTTGCCTCTGCCTTCAAAACGGTCAACCTGCACGGCGCCGTCGCGGTAGTAGCTCATGACCAGCTGGAAGGTCATGTACTGACTCGAATCATACTCCTGGTACACGACCAGGCGACGATCCGCGTCATAGCCGGACACCTTGGCCCACTGGAAGCCGCTCCCATAGGTCACTTCCCACCGCGCCACTTGAACGCGCACGGCGTTGTGGACGAAGCGGAACGCGAACCCCGGGACCTCGGTGAATTCCTGCTTCACGCCCGGCTCGACGGCTGGCGGTTCGGCAGGCGGATTGAACGGACCCGGATCGACCACCACCGGCGGAGGCGGGTCGACGGGCTTGGTCGGCGGCTCGACCGGTTTGCAGCCCGCGCAAGGCGGGATGTTGTTGATCACCGTCACCGACCCGCCGCCGTTGTTCGTGTTGTGATTGTGGTCGTGCCACATCCACAGCATGATGCAGGCGAACAGGAAGGCGAGGAACCCGAGGAAGCCGAACAGCATCCAGCGGTTGTTGTCCCGCTGTTTCTTGCTGGTGTCCCCATCCGCCGGCGGAGGCGGCGGAGATGGCGGGTTGGGCTCATCCGGTTTTCCCGGCTTGTTGCGAGCGCTCATCTTGACCTCCACGTCGAATTGGCGAGCGAGCTTTTCGCCGCCGGTGTCCGAGGAACGGTCCACCGTCAGCGACAGATGCGCACTCGCCTCCTGGTGTTGGGTGCCAGCCACATCACCGAGCTGCGCAAGAGCCTCTTCGGCGCCGACGCCCGCCGCATGCCGGAGGTACTCGCGGTACCGGGCATTGGCGTCGTCTTTGCCGGGCTCTGCGGGCTTGTCGTCTTCCGACTTGCCATCGCCGTCGCCCTCGTCCGCCGGTTCGCCGTCACCGCTGGGCGGTTCCACAGGCTCGCCAGCAGGCGGAACAGTGGCACCATCGGCTTCGCTGCTCGCTTCGCCTTCGGTGGGTGCCGGAGCGCTGGCAGCGTGCTTCTCGGCTCGTTCGATGACGGGACCGTGAAGTTCCGCGACCTTGGCAGCGGTCGTCTCGATGTCGAAGGAGTTGTCGATGAGGACGTCGGACAGCTTCGCCTTCTCGGTCTGCGACATTTGCAGCGAGATGAGGCGAGCCGCTTCGGTCTCGTCCACGTTGTCGCGCGCCTTGAGTCGCTCCATGCGGACTTTCTCGTTGGCGACGACGCACCAGACTTCGTCGAAGTACTCCTTCATCCCGGCTTCGTGGAGAAGTGGGACGAGCATGAAAACGATTTTCTTGCCTTCGCCGCTGTACTGAGCAACGTAGGCTTCGAGGCGCTCGTTGATGCGCGGAAACATGATGGCCTCGAGGCAGGCTTTGGCCTCGTCGGAATCGAACGCGCGAGCGCGGAGGCGGTCGCGGTTGATCGGGCCGTTTTCGGCGTCCACGAGGTCGGTGCCGAAGTGCGCGAGCACTTCGTGGTACGCCTCGCAGGGGCCGCTGAGCAGCTCATGCGTGATCAGATCGGTGTCGATCACGATCTCGCCATGGCGCTCTTGCAGAATTTCACCGACGACGGACTTGCCGGTAGCGCGCGAACCCGTGATGCCCACGAGATACGGACGCACGACATCGCCAGCCGACGGCAAGCTTCCGCTACCGCAGAAGGGCTTGCTCATAGCTAGTTCTCCTTTTACCTGGTTAGTTGTTGAGTAACAGAGAAAGCAGCCCGCGAGAACTTGAGTTCTGCGAGTGCGAGAGACACTTGAAACTCTCCGCGAGACAATGTCTCAGGGAAAGATCGGTTAGGTCCGGGTGCTGTTGGTGGTTTGCTGGACGAAGACCTTTGTTTCAAGAGAAAGAAGATGTGCCTGACACCCTAGTGGCCAAGAGGCTTGGAAGTCAACGAGTTAAGGCGCCTGTGCCAATATCGCTACAATGCTTAAAACCGCTTGCGCGCTCGGCCCTGAACCGCTGTGAGCCTCTCCCAGGTACAACGCTGGCTCGCGCGAAGATCTCTTACGCGAAGCAGCTTAAGGGTTTACGGTTTTGATGAGAGTTGAACGTCACGCGGTAGCTATAAGTTCATGAGCTTTAATGAAACTGTACTAGCTTCGCTATAGATCGAGATCTAATTATTTTAAGTAATTCGCGCAGCTCGCGAAGCTTGTTAGAAAAACTCCGGTGGAGAGCAAACAGTGGTGGCGCCGGTGGTGTCAAACCCGCTCTGCTATTCTTCTGGTGCTCTCGGTGTCGAAACCTCTCTACTATATGATCTCGTTTCTTCGGGTGTTCTCAAAGTTCGGTGCATTCGGGCTTCGTGGTATTTCAAGTGTTGTTCTCCACTCGAAAGATGGTTACATGGCTACGCCAGAGCGACGCTTTTGGCCAAATGCGTCATGCCCGCGTAGACAAAACTTGATCGACAGTGACCGCAAGTGCTCGACAGTGACGGCAAGAGCTCAGCAGAAATCGTAAAAGCTCAGCAGTAGCCGCAAGCCTGCCTAGACCTTCTCCGCAACCCCTGTATACGGTCATGGGTTTAGTGGATGCAGTCGTACGAGGCGAAGTCAAGCCAACGGCATGCGAAAAAGACTATAAGAACTATTGCGAAGCAGATTCCGAACCATTGCATGAAGGTCATTTCTTCTGGATCAAGCATCTACGCAGTTCCTCAGGGTTGTCGAAAGAGTCCTTTCAGTAGCTTGCGCGGCTGGCCCTCAATTTCAGGGCGAAAGTTCCTCTCATTACTAGTATAATCTCTCGTTCTGGCAAAACTTACACCCCAGCGGAGTTTACAATGGCTGAGAAACCACGGTTAATTGGCATCATCTTGTGCGAGAGAGTTCTCCAAGATGTATTGCGTAGAGATGCAGTTTCCTGCGTCAACATCTATAACGGCATCACTGCACAATCTTTCCCAGCGGTTGTTCCGTTGGTCTATGCATTCGCTCAGATCTCCGGTTCTTCGGAAGGATTCGAATATCAGTTCAAAATCGCTGACGGCGGTGGCAGAGTTATCGCAATGTCTCCTCCGGCAAAGGTAGAGCCTCTACCGAGTCAGTTCATGACCCACAAGATCATCAGCGCTTTCAGTGGCCTGGCTTTCGAACAAGAAGGCACCTACGAAATCATTCTCTACGTCGGTGGAGAAGCGTTGGGTTCGCTTCCGTTCCAAGTGCTCGTCATGCAGCCGCAACCGCAGCCTGCAGAAGCCGGCGTTTAGTTCACAAAAGGCGAATAGCTTATAAACTCCTCTGTACGCAGGGGAGTTTTTTTTTCGGGACGAAACAGCTGCTAGTTTTCGAGGCGCTTAACTTGCTCGGATTCAGGATAGTAACGTTTCAGATGTTTTCCGATCGCGAGCTTTTCGGCCGCATTGCCGGATTTCGCTGCCAGTTTGTACTTTGTCCACAGCGCCAGCCAGTTCGACGGATCGAGCATCAGCGATTGATTCAGCATCATATCTGCTGGCGAATCTGCCTTGGTTGTGTTTTGCGAGGAACTTTCCATTGGTGAGTCTGTTGACGTTCTTTCGCCCGCCGCATCTTCCGAACTTGCGAGCAGTAACCCGGCTGCAGCATAAACGGAGGGCTCGGTCTGGCAGGTCGCCAGCGCTTTGTTGATTAGCGGGCGTGCTTTGCTGTGATTGGCATTGCCCGTTTGCAAATAGTATTGCGCCCAGAGAGACAAGACTTTTGCCATAACAGGTTTCCTGTCGCTGCGTTTGGCGTAATCAAACGCAGTCATGAATTTGTCGTTGATTATCTTGTTTACCTTTGCCATCTCGGTCTTTTGAGCGGCAATGCCGGTTTTTGACAAATAGAGAGCCTCGTTTGCCATTGCCAGGGAAGCGGTGGCGGTGCATCCCTGGGACACGGCATCAGTTGCCAGGTGCGCCAGTTGATTCGTCGCTGCCTTGGCGTTGCCGTGATTGTAGTAATCCGCAAGGATTCTCTTCAGTCGGGCGTCAAGCTCTGCCTCTGCCTTTTTCGTTGTATCCTCGAAATAGATTTTCTGATTGCGATAGTCGATTGTGACCCGGTACTGACTGAGAAGGGGATTGCCGATGATTGCAAGCGCGCCACCGGATATGATACCGCGCGGAGTCTCTTCGTTTTCGTTTGAAGGCGCTACCGAAAAAATCGGATCTTTGATGGACAGCTTGCCGATGTCGAGCGACTTAAAGCGTATCGCTCCGGTTTTAACCGGCGTCCCGTCGAGACCTTTGATGATCCCCACCGGCAGAAGCGGTTCAGCCGCAACCGCCTTGATCAGAGACTCAGACACGTGATTGAAGGCAGCTCCGCTGTCAACGAGAAAGGACAATTTCAAGTTGTTGTCGATCACTCCTTCAACGGCAAGACCGGATACGCCCAGCGACGGTTTGGTTTCCACGGCGACCGCGCCCTCTGGAATCTTGACGCGGTCAGGGTCTTGAAGCAATAGTTCCTGTTTGTCGTAATCGATGGTGATGAGAAACCGTTTCAAAATATTGGCGCCGATAAGACCATGCGGTCTGGTGGCGAGGAATTGTGAAAACTTGGACAGGTCGGCAATTGCGACAGGCACGTTGTCGAGGACGATGTCTCCGATTTGAAAGGTCTTTAGATTCGCAAAACCCATTTTCATTGCGCCAGAGCCGGTTGTGATCGCCACCTCCTCGCTTGGTTTGGCAATCATGTCTCGGAATGTAGCGGTGTCGACGATTGATTGAGTCGCGCCTGTGTCCAGGATAAATGGGCGGTTCGGTAAACCGTTGACACTGGCCATGACGAGAATTTCATTGGAAGTGTATTGGAACGGCACGCGAACCGGACCGCTGCGCAGTCTTGCGATCTTCGATTCCGTCGGCATCTTGAAGAAATTATCTGCGACTTTGATATTGGTCTCGAGCTTTGTAATTTCTAAAACGCTGACCTTCTTCTTGTCGGAATATTCAATTGCTTTAAACGGCTGAAGGGTGTCGTCGACCGCTCTGTAATCCAAGTATTCATAAGCCTTCAGGCAATCGACGCCCTGTTCGATGTCGGCGCCCTGGTACTCGGAGCGGACAACAAGATTTGTTCCCGGGTCCACGTAGAAGATGGTAGGTTTGTCATCATCTGCCACCACGGATAGTGCTTCGCATTTGACGTCGTTGATCACTCTCGGCTCGGCAAGACTCAGTTTTCGACCTTTGTCCAGGAGCCTCTCGATCAGCAGGAGTCCATGATCCAAATCTTCTTTTACGCGCTTTGCCGTTATTAAATCCGTTGGCATAGCGTTATTGCCCTGCATCGTCCAACATTCTTTGCCATCGTATCCGGTGACTACCGGCTGACCCATGAAGGTGACGGATATCCATTGTTTGCGACCCTGAGAAACGATCTCGCAAGGCAAAGTATTGGAAGAACCGGACAGAGATGAGATTTGCTCGACATTCCCTTTTGCTCGATAAGGAGTCGAGTTGAACTTCTTGATTTTCTCCAGACCTCCCAACTTCTCAATGATCTTTTCTGCTAGTGCGAGCGCCTTTGGCGCTGATGCAGATGAGCCGTCCGACCTGAGAAGGGTTGCGTTGGCCGTAGGGAGTGATGGTGGAGTTGCAGCAGCGTCAGCTGCGACGACCGGCGAAACCGCAAGTGGTGATATTGCCAGCAAGGACGACAAGGCGCAGAAGAGCGCTCTTCTTTGTGCAGCTTGACAATGCGCTCTGCTTTCCATGCTTTAGATTCCGGAGGAGAAACAAATACTTATTATGGCAAACTCCGGCGAAGCATCGGGTAAAATAGCGCAACTCGGCACACATTTGCGTGTCGCCGTCTTTGAGTGAGAGCTTTCAGATGTCTTACGCTCGTGTGGAGTCAGGTCCGTCAGTGCTTGAACTTGTACAGTCTATTGAGTCGCTGCGCCAGTGGAGGGCGAGGATGCTCAAATCCGGCGATGACTCCGGTCGTCTCAGGCTCGGGTTGGTTCCGACTATGGGCTATCTGCACGAGGGGCATCTGTCGCTTGTTGAGCGGGCTAGAGAGTCCTGCGATCTGGTTGTGGTTTCAATCTTCGTCAATCCGCTCCAATTTGGACCTACTGAGGACTTCGAGCGTTATCCTCGTGATCTGGAACGAGATCTATCATTGCTTCGCGGTGCGAAAGTCGATTGTGTTTTCAATCCGACAGCCGAAGATGTTTATGGAAACGGCCATCGTCCCGGCACGCATGTAGTGCCTCCTCAATGGCTGATCGAGCGTCTCTGCGGAGAGTTTCGTCCTGGTCACTTCGAAGGTGTGGCCACGGTCGTTGCGAAACTGTTCAACATTGTCCAACCCAATATCGCCTATTTTGGAGAAAAGGACTATCAGCAGTTGCTGGTGATCAAGCACATGGTCAAGGACTTGAACATGAACTTGAATATACAGGGTGTTCCGATTGTGCGTGAGTCCGACGGGCTGGCGATGAGTTCGCGCAATGTTTATTTGTCTGAGGCCGGCAGAAAAAAGGCACCGATCATTCACGAAGTTTTGAGCGAGGTCAAATCGGCCGTGCAGCGAAAAGCGTCTGTTCAAGAGGCAATCGCGAAGGGAAAACAAAAGTTGATCGACAATGGTTTCGAAGTTCAGTATTTGGAACTTTGTCGAGCCGACACGTTGGAGCCGGCAAATGATGGCGAAAAGCCGGTGGTCATACTGGTCGCGGCGAAATTGGACAAGGTGCGTTTGATCGATAATATGATCGTTTCGTAAACGCGATTTAGAACTTCAAGGTTTTTTCAAGCAGCGATCCGGTCTTTGCGAGCCTGGATCGTTTTTCGGTAACCAGCAGCTCATCTATTGCTTGCTTACGCAGTTCTGGTGTTAGAAAACCGCGAGCGAAATCGCCGCTCTCGATTCTTTGAAGAATACGTTTCAATTTATTTCGTGTTCGATTATCGACGATTTCGTCGCCGGTCAAGGCGGAGCCGTATTTTGCGGTGGTTGAAATAGCCTCGCGCATTCCGTCTATGCCGCGTTCGAACAAAAGGTCCGCGATTAATTTGACTTCTTTGAGGCAAGAAATGTATGCGAGTTCCGGTTGGTATCCCGACTCGACCAGGGTGTCGAAACTGGCTTTTATTAAGGCGGGAACGCCACCGCATAATACGGATTGTTCACAAAACAAATCTGTAACAGTTTCTTCTTCGAATGTTGTTTCGATTGCTCCTGCTCTTGTGCAGCCGATGCCGCGAGCAAAGGCGAGGCACTTCTCAAAAGCGCGCCCACTGCCGTTTTGCGCTACTGCAATTAACGCAGGTAAACCGCTGTTTTCTTCATATAAACTTCGCAATTTTCTTCCTGGTCCAGTTGGCGCAACCAGAATAATGTCCGAATCGCTTGGTAGATGGACGATCTTGTTGTGTATGGCAAAACCGTGTGCAAAAACAAACGTTCTATGAGATGTCAAGTATGGCTCGACAGAGTGTCGGTAAACATTCTCGATAACCTCGTCTGGGAGCAGGATTGCAAGAACATCACAATTTGCTGCAATCTCTTCTATTGTTTGCGGTGCGAATTTGTCTTTCAGAGCTGCCGCTTCTGACGGGCTTCCGGGTCTGGCGGCGACGCGGACCGAAAGCCCGCTATCACGCAGGTTCAGGGCTTGTGCTCTGCCCTGATTTCCGTACCCGATTATTCCAATTACCGAATCTTGAAGTTCGCCGATTGTTGTATCGCGATCGTAATATATTTTTGCCATATATGGTGAGAACCCGCTTGAGATGCCGCCCCGAAGATTTTATCTTTGCGCGATTATACAAAAGTACTACTGGTATCACGCGACATGTAACAGCATCTTATATAGTATTGGTGCCATTTTTCAGTTGCTGGTTACAGGAAAGGTTAAACCTTCGGGAGAGGTCTTGTCTTCCGATATTAACCTGTCTATTCTGTTCATGTGCGGTCGGCCACCTTAGTAAAAAACCGGAGTTTGATGGGTTTACATTAATCACTCCGCGGTCGGCGATTGCGCATTTACGGGAGGCGTTTCGTGTTTTTCTCGGGACAAGTTACACCGAACTCGGTAGCCGGCGGGCTGGGCCAGTTGCAAGCTTCGGGCACTCAGGTCGCAGAGGTGTGCATCATCGGCGATGGCGCAGCAGAGAGACTGGCTCTTGCAAATTTAGTGGGTGCGCACAAAGTTTTGATATTCGCAGACGGCATTATTAGCCCGTATCCGAATCTTGAACAATTGCAAGTTCGAGAGTATGAAGTTAGAGAACGGGGCGCTGCTGTTTGCTCCCAGCGTGGTGCTACTAGAATTGATGTTAAAAACGTAGACAGAGTGGATGATTTGCGTAACGCTGACGGAATCGTCATCGATGCGCCTACCACCAGATACGGTGCCATCGTCGAAAAACTTGCAGCGTCGTTCCGCGATCATCAAACTATTGTTTTGATAAACGCCTCTCTCGGAGCGGGACTTGAGTTCCGAGCGTTACTCGGTAAACATAAAGTCAAACACCAAGTCAATATAATTGAAACAGGAAGACTTTTTGATTCGGCCAGAGTTGAATCAGGTGTTCTTCTGATCTCCGGTTTGCGCCATAAAGTGGGTGTTTGCGGTTTGGAGCGCAATGAAACTCGGCGCGGTTTGCCTGTGGCTAGCGCTGTAGTGAAAGAGATTGTTCCGTTCTCGAGTGTTCTGGAACGGGGTCTTACCGATGCCGAGCGCGTCGTGAGACCGGCAATTCTGCTGTCTGCTCTGATTGCTGATGACATGGAGCTGGCCGTCAATGCATCGGTAGTCAAAATTTTGCAGGCGCTGGATCGCGAAGTTCAAGGTCTGGCAAAATCTTTTCAATGTGTCGTTCCTGGATTCACGCGTAATCTGCAGGACTTTGCCTCGTTTGAGCCGGGTGTGAGCCGCTCCAAGTCGGCGACTCTGGAAGGGACCTTGTCGGCGCTGGGCGTCGGTTTGTTCGGCGGAACAGAGGCGACCAGAGAGACTTATATCGAGATGCTGATCGAAGATGTGTGCGAATCGCTTACTCTTCTTGCGGATATGGGAGTACTCAGCCATTCTCCAGTAGGTGTCATTTCGAGCATTGTTGAGATGGCATCGGTTGTGGTTGGAGAAGACTTGAACAAGCGCGGAAGGAAGCTTTCGTCGTTAGGTTTGATCGGGTTTGATACGGAAGAAATCATCGAGATTGTGAACGCTTGATCGTTGTCTGGTTGAACGATTGATCGAATTGCATCTTTCCAATTCTCGCGCCTGAACGGCAGGCGGGAATGGTTTTTCTTCAAACGAAAACGTTTTCGTAAGAACGAAACGCTTGCGTCAGATGTTCCGGGTGATCAAGATTTCTTTTGATGTCAGGTGCTTGCGCGGGTTGTCGCAATTGATCCTGCTGACAAGTAGTTTTGTCTGTTGACAAGTTTGCAAGCCTTGATTTGAATTCGGTTTTGACGCCTTTCGTTTTGCTTAATATATTGCGCGCTTTGCGTCATGATTTTGTTGTCAGTAGCAAGTGGTGGCACATTTGGTGCCCCATAAGCGGCTTGGAAATGATTTGCGTGCGTCCAGAATTCGCTCAAGAAGATGGTTTTCAAGAACTTGAACCGACCTTTGCTATATCAATACTTTTAAATACTCATTACTTTATCCTGCCAACATTTTCGGCTTATCTCACCAAAGACAAGCACATAGCCTCCTAACCGCGCGTTTCACTGTCACTAAGTGACTGGTAGGAAGCTGTCTTTTTCTTTCACGTGGAATTTTGCTCGAAGCGGATTCCACTCCGGAGATCGCGCTAACGATTTCCGACTCTTCGCAAGGGACACGGCTGGTGCGTACAAGACAAGTGCGTTCCTCGCCTGGTCGTGAACATATACTCGGCTGCAAAGCCGCGAACGAGAAGGGCTAAATAGATGCTCAAATTTACCGTGGCAAACTATCCTGAGTTACTCGGGTACACGAAAGTTTGTCAGGTGTCTGATGAGGACATCTGGCAGCACCTCGTGTCACCGATGACGAAGGGGCTTTTGGGAGACATCGTCGAGATTCGACCTCCTCGAGTGATTGAGTCGCTCGAAGGTCTTTTCCCCGGCGACCACGCTGCCAACCTCAACGACCACCGCATGTTCGGTGGGCAGCGAGGTTTCGTGCGTTTTCCCTATGTGACCAACTTCTGCAAAACCGAGAATGGTGCGTTCATCGTCAAGCGCGATGGCGTCAAGTTCGAGGTGTTCTGCTGGTTTGGTGACGTTGAGAAAGGCAAGGGCGAGATGATTCTCAAGGCGGGTCTTCGCGACCGTCGCTTTGACGGCACTGTGCGTGCCAACGATTCAGCTCTGCTCGATTATCCTTACGACGACCCGATTCTGCACCGTCCGCTCAGTCCGGACTTCAGCTCTCTCGAGTTGTCGATTTACGCTTTCCTGCCCGGCTCTCGCATCACGGACGTGATCAGCGATGCCGAGTACGAGCGCTTCGTGACGCAGCCCTACACCTTCTGCAACAAGCCCGAGGAATTCATCAAGTTCTTCAACATGGCTTGGGCATCGAAGCGTGCTCCAGGACAGCAGGCGGCTCCGATTCCGGACGTCGCTCCGTTCGTTCTGCGCGGTTTCCAGCGCATCGCTGAAGACCTGGGCTACGACTTCCTGGAGATGGCTCCGAGCCACTATCACGTTGCTCGCTGGGGGCTCGGCGGAGACTACCTCTTCCGCGACCCGGTGCAGGAGGCCACGTTCAATGCGTTCAGCGAGGGACTGGAGCGCATTCGCGCATCCGGTATGCCGCTGACTCGCACGCAGCAGTCGTGGGTCTGCGTTGTCCAGAGCTTGCAGCCGTCCAGCCGTATCCCGGTTGCGCTGCGGCTCTCCGGTCCCCAGTGGCCGCAGGACAACATCGGACCCAAGGTGCTCTGGCTCTACAAGCCGCTGTCCGAGCGCGCGAAGGGTTTCAAGCCCGCGCCGCTCCACGCAGCTGAGCCTGCTGTTTCCGTCGCTGGAGGTAGCTCTGCTGCTCCCAGCTCCGCTGTTGTTGCTCCCAAGGAGTGAGCGCACGGGAGTGGGGCAGTCGCCTCACTCCCGTTGATTTTTATCAAGCGTCCTCTTACTTCAAGTGCAATGGTTTCCCCGAACCATGCGGATAGCTTATAACACGGGAGACCCCTAATATGGCTAACCACAAATTCTCTAGCCCGAACATCACTGAAATGCTCGGGGTTACTCCTATTGCTCTTGTCACGGACGAAGAGATCTGGACGCGGCTGGTCACGCCCCAGGTCAAGGCTTTGCTCGGTGACATCGTTTCCAGCAAGGTTGAACTCCGTGAAACCGTCGATGGAACCTTCAATGGCGATGAGGTGACCAACTTCAACGACCACCGTCTTTACGGCGGCAAGCAGGGTTTCATCCGTTTCCCCTACATTCACTCGCACTACAAGACCACGTACGGCTCGCTCGTGATCAAGCGCGACGGGACGAAGTTCAAGGTTCTTGGATACGTCGGCAACGTTGAGAAGGGTCCCTTCGACCTGATCTTCAAGGTCGCTCTGCGTGACCGCCGTTTCGACGGTACCGCTCGCGCCAACGACTGCTCGCTGGTGGACTTCATCGGCTACGAAGATCCCACGCTCAACCACACCCTGCAGATTCCGGGACTGGTCGAGAATGCGACGGCAGTCGAGCTTTCCACCTACGGCTTCATGCCCGGCAGTCGCATTGTCGACGCCACTGGTGACGAGCAGCTCGATGAGTTCGTTCGCAACCCGTATCTGTTCGTCGGCAAGCCGAAAACCTGGCTGCGCCTCTTCAAGAAGGCGTGGAAGTCGAAGCGTTCGCCCGGTCAGAACGGCAACCCAGTTCCCGATGTCGCACGCCTGGTGCCGAACATCGTCGAAGCCATGGCTTTCGAGCGTGGTTACGACTACATGGAAAACGCACCCAGCCACTATCATGTGGCTAAGTGGGCGGAGAGCTGCAAGTACTGGTATTCCGATCCGGAACAGGCTGCTGCTCTCAAGGCTCTGGGTGCCGGTATCGCGAGCGTCAAGGCCGCCGGTGAGACGTTGACTCGTCCGCAGGAATCCTGGCTTGTCGCGATGCAGAGCCTGCCGAAGGAATTCATTCCCGAGAAGTTTTACTTCGGCGGCGCCAAGTGGCCTCAGGACAACATCGGTCCCGAGAACCTCTGGATGTACAAGCCTTTGTCCGAGCGCGCCAAGGCTTCAGCAGCAGCTGTTGCCGCGGCGGGTTCGAAATAACATTTCGTGGCGGCGGATTTTCAGGCTCACCCCTGAACTTCCGCCGCCCTTCTTTCTCGATTTGCTACTATATGCCGGCGTTGAACATTGTTGGAGGCGGTGTCTCGAAAGGCATGCTGTTACTGCGTCATGCCGATGCGAGAAAGACAGGCAGCGAATTGGCGGTGTCTTTTGGCAACGAGAGAGCGACGGATTTCGCGAATTCCGTCATAAGTGGCGTAGACAAATGTGAGGACCGTTTCGCGGTCGAAGTGCAAATCCCTGGGCTATGTGGCTTTGGGCGTCTCGAAGATGCGGAGTTTTATAGTAGGATTGGCGGGCAGGTTCAAAATCCCCGGACTGCCGCTTACTTTGCCGATTCGGCGACCTCTTTGTCGGAACCTTGACCGCCCGAGTTACTTCCGCCCTCTGCGGCGGCGTATCGCACGACAATCATGGTGACGTTGTCCGGAGCGCCGCCATCGAGTGTTGCCTTGAGAAGCTTATCGCAGGCGTCTTTTGGCGTTTCACAGGTCGCTACAATCTCGCCGATGTTTTCGTCTAGAACAACCGTTGATAGACCGTCACTCGAGAGGATGAGCCAATCACCTGGTTTCATCTCCGCAGGTGTTTTATCGATCTCGACTTTGGCTTTGTGGCCGACGCATCGCGTGAGATAGTGACGGAAAGGGCTGTTGCGAAGCTGCTCTTCGCTCATTCTTCCTTGCAGTACCATTTCCATGACCACTGAGTGATCCTGAGTTAGCACAACAGTTTTGCCATCGCGAATTAAATAGGCACGCGAGTCTCCGACGTGCGCGATGTGAAGACTTCCATCGGGACAATGGATTGCCGCGACTATCGTTGTACCCATGTCTTTGACCGCAGGGTCCGCCGCTGCTGCATCGAAAACGTCCTGGTTGGCGTTCGAGACAGCCTCTACGAGCCAGTTTTGGATGGTGTTGGCGTCGACGGTCTCTGGTTGACGCTCATTCCATAACTTTTCAACTGCGAGAATCGCAAGCTTGCTCGCTTTGCTTCCGCCTTTCATGCCGCCCATCCCGTCAGCGACTACGAGGAGTCGATTGTCGGAACTCACAAACATATTGTCCTGATTTTCGGTTCTCTTGATTCCAGGATCAGTGACGGAGGCAACCTGCCACGAAACTTTAGTCATCGTTTCCCCTGCAAACGAGTGTGTACTTCGGTACTGAGTTTATACCCCAGTGCATATAGCCACTATCCCAAATTTCATAGAAAAAGAAACCCTTAACGCTGTTGATTGCCAAGGTGTTAAGAGGGTGGCGGTGTTCGCGCGACTCTCGTTGAACGTTTAGATTCATTGCGAGGACTAGGTAGTGAGCTGTAACAAAAGTTTCTTGAGTCCAGTATCTGATCTCTTCTAAAAACAGACGTTACTCAACCCAACCCCGACACCCTATCGCTTCTGGTCCGATAAACCGAGAATCACAATCAATGCTGATAAACCGACCGAGACGGTTGGTGGGTGTCGCATTTGCTGAACGGAGTTTGGCATGAATAAAACCTACTTCGCCCTTGGAGCTGTTGCAGTCGTCATTGCAGCAGTCGTTGGGCTGAACTCGTTTTGGTCGCCTCGTCCTGAGCCCGTGAGGGTGCCTTCCTATCTTGAGAAGGCGTCTGGCGAGACGATTCTTCCACCGGCCAGTCGTGAGGAGATCCAGCGTCGCGTCCAGTTTGCGCCCGATGGTTTCACTCGAGAGCGGCTTGTTGTCTTCTTCACCAACGGCGACGTCGGCGTGACTGTGTTCAATCCCGACCGCACCGCCATTGTGTTCCGCTTCTATCCACCGGGTGATGGATTCGACTGGAAAGCGTCTGCGTTTTCCGAGAAGGGCATGAAAAGCCGAGTCGAACGCGCTGCCGATGGAAAAACAATCATGGCGGAACGGCACTGGTACGAGGACGGAACGCTGAAGCGCCTCGGGCAGCGGCTTCCTGCCGGCGGCTATCAGGTTACCGCTTTCTTCGGCGACGGCGTCACCATGTCGGAGAGCACCTTGTTCTCCAATACCGGCGTGCTCGAAATCCAGTCGATGTACTATCAGACCGGAATCCTCAAGAGCGTCCTGAAGAACAAGTACAACGGCCTGTACAAGGACTGGGTCAGTTATTTCCCCGACGGCAAGAAAGCTGCTTTCCACATCGTCGAGGGTAACACCGAGCGTGGTGAGTTCTATTACGAGGACGGTGTGACGGTTCGCATCAAGTTCATGAAAGAGCTCATCTCGCGAAACTTCATGGGTGTCTCGGTGGTGACGGCGGTGTACAACAACGCCGATGGAACGCTCAATCACACGCGTGTGTGGGACACGAACAGCATGAAAGTCAGCTATCCCGCGGCAAACGGGAAGCCGGCGTTCACGCAGACCTGGAGATACGTCGACGCGAAGAAGGCGCAAAACCGTCTCGCTATCGACAACTTCCAGCTCCAGTCGGTAAGCGTCGCCAAGCTCGATGGTATCGACAATGTCGATATCTCGCTCGGGCAAGGTCAGCTTCCGGTCGAGATTCGTTTCGTTCGCAAGAACGACAAGGGCGTCGAGGAGCGCATCACGCGCAAGCTTCGCGCCGACGGCACTGTCGAGTCCGAATCCGTGGCCAGCTACTCTGGTGGACGAGTCGAGCGCAAATTCACTGGTGAAGAGGGTGGGCGTGTAATCGTTCCTGCCGACTTCTTCGCCCCGGGCTCGTATGAGGCACCACCTTCGGTGCCATCCGAGTTCTCGTATTACCCGGGTGGTTACCGATAGGAGCCACTCCCCATTACTTCAGACAGGCTTGGCAAGCCGAGCCTTGCAGCTGACAGTTTAATGCTGCCGTAAACATCTGGAGTGATTTCAATGTCCATTGCATTGACCCTTCTCGCGCTGGTTGTAGCCACCGCGATTCTCGTGCGGGTCAAGAAGAAGCAAGCTGAGCGCCGTGACGCTGCTCAGGTCTTCTATGTTTGCAGGCAATGCGAACATCCGTACGTGATGCCGAACGTCCCTCTCCGTTGCCGTCGCTGTGACGGTCCGGTCGAGAAGACCTTCGAGAACTGAGCCCGACCAGGGCATGGCGCCTACCTAGCCATGCCCTGGTCACCCCCAACTTTGCCTACTATACAAAGTAGGGCCCTTCTTCGTTCGAATGTCCCGACCTGGAATGGTTTAGGGCAAAATCTTTGCGAGCGACCATCTCGACTGTCTATCCAGGAACGACGGAATTTCGGAAATCTGTCATTCCTAGATAGACACGATGCTTCTTATTCGCGAGTTTAAATCCGGAGGGGCACGCGCAGGCGTGGACTGCGGAGGTTTGATAAATCCTGTCGAATATAGTAGAAAAGCTTTTTGGAAAAGGATGCGGAACTTCCGGGGGGGAAGTTCCGCATCCTTGAAGTAATCAACGTTCAGTTCAGAGCCAGTGGCGTGTTACTGAGCGTCGCGGTCGCGTTTGCGCGCTTCCTGCTCTTCGCGTTCGCGTTTCTCGCGAGCTTCGGCTTCTTCGCGGCCGCGCTTGTTGAACTCCTCGAGCGTCCGCTGCCATTCGTGCATCAGGAAACTGAAGACGAAGGTCAGAACGAACCACACCGTAATGGCGTCGCCGAGCGGGTTGCCGGCGGCAGGCTGCGTTCCGATCAAGGTCGGAACAACGCTCATCAGAATGTAGATCGAGGTGATGAAAGTCGAGAAGATGCCGCCAATCAGAATTGACAGCCCAAGATTGGGTTTCATGATCCTACCCTATGTTCAAAGAGCGTCGGCTTCGCAAGCCGAGCGCTCCTCCAGGCGCACCTGGATGGTTAACTTGCGACGATCCAGGCACGCTGGATTGCTACGTCGCTTGCCGGCTCTTCAGCAGGAGAGCACCGATGCTCCCGACTGCGAAAGCGGCATGGATACCCGGAAACAAAGTGAAAAGGCCGACCCACGTGAAACACGCGAAAGTCAGCGCAACAGCAATCGCGAACATCACCAGCAGTGGTACCAGTCCCGAGCCGAGCTTGATGCCGGCAATGCGAACCGACATGTCGCTGATTTTGTCCTTGCGGGGCTGCAGCAGCGTCAAGCTGAAGCCGGTCAGCGCGAAGAAGAGAGCGGACGCATAGAAAGCGATAGCCGCGACTTCGGGAAGCTGAACGGCGGCGAGAATCGCTCCAAACGCGGCCATGAAATACGTCAGGCTGAGATACATCGCGGCGTCGCCGGGGGTAGCGACCTTGTCGCGCTGCTGGTCTCCCTGGAACTGGACGCTCTCCACTTGAGGCTTGCCCAGATACCTCACGATCGTGACGTTGGCAGGCCCGGTCTGAGAGCGTATCTTGTCATACACTTCCGGAGTGAGCTCCGCCAGGTGCATCTCATCTGCGACTTTGAACCAGCAGTATCTGGTTTTGGTGCGTTGCCCCAGGTCCTCCAGCCCCATGGTGATGGGCACAGCAGGACCGGTGTAGACGACTGTTCGCGTCGACTTGTGCATGCGCGCGAGAAGCAGCGGCAGCAAGGCGATTGCTAACACTGCGGCGAGAAGTGCGAGCGTCATGTGTTTGTGCCTTTCAGGCTGAACCTGACCGATTCCCGAGCCTGACCGACACCGCTAGTGTTGCGGGTGTTTAGGTCGAGAAACAGTTGCTATCGGGTTAGGCGGTTGGGTTCAGACGTTGGAGAAGGAAGAAAGTAAAGCAGCAGAATATTAGCTAAGGCCTGATATCAGATCAATACGCGCGGCCTGATCTGTACATCGGCTCCGTGCTTCTCAAGAGGAAAGCCGCGCCACCGGTGCCGTGTTTTTGGCTTTAGTTATCAAACATAGCGAGCCGCCGCTAGCGATCCCGTTGTCTACTAATCCTGTCTACTGTACGTCCAAGTAGTACCTGACTCTCTCCAACGTTCTCGCGATGGGGATTCCGAGATTTGGCAGTAGAAAGTTGCTGTTAAAACTGCTGCCTTGGCTATCAGAGAGCGACGGAATTCGCGAGATCCGTCAACGAGCCGTAGACAAACGCGGTGAACGAGAGCGTTCGTAGAGCGTAAGTGCAGGGCGGATGCCTGTTTCGAGGCGTGTCGGGTGCGGAGCTTTATAGTAGAGAGTGGTGGCTATCAGAGAGCGACGGAATTCGCGAGATCCGTCAACGAGCCGTAGACAAACGCGGTGAACGAGAGCGTTCGTAGAGCGTAAGTGCAGGGCGGATGCCTGTTTCGAGGCGTGTCGGGTGCGGAGCTTTATAGTAGTGTGGCTGGCCAGATCATACCCGAAGTCGGAACTTCAGCGCGCTGCCCGTGGTGGTGCATGTGGTGGCGGACCAGAGTCACAATGTCTTCGAAAGAATACGGACACAGGAATGAAAGCAGAGAGACAGTCCTGTGATTGGCTTCATGTCAAGTAGCCTGATAAAATATCTTCGAATTTTTCAAACCGGTGCAAAGTTTTGGTTCCTGCGAAGCTGCAAAGGCACCATATACGCCATCTTAGTGGCGCGGGTGGTGTCACGGTCGATGCGGCGATCAGCGAAAAAATTACGCGCGAATTCAAACCTATGCTATTCTTCCCGAGTACAAAAATCGCCGCATCTAGAAGGAGCTTTGCATGAAAAGAACACCACTAATACTTGCCCTGGCAGGTGTTCTATTGTTGGGTCCACTTGGTCCGACAATGGCTCAAACGTACAACGGGCAACCCTTACAGGGTCGTGTTTCTTACGTTCCCACGGGCACCATTGTCGATGCGACATTGACGAGTCCGATCGACAGCGCCGTATCGAAAGCCGGCGATATTTTCAATGCTAATCTTTATTCGCCCATGTATCTGGGTAATGACCTGGTTCTCCCTGCCAATACTAAACTTGAAGGTCAAGTTGTTGGTGTGGACAAAGGTGCGCTTGCAGGAAAAAATGGCGTTATCAGCCTGCGTCTTACCGGTGCTGTGACACCTGACGGTGTGCGTTACCCGCTCTCCGCTGTCGTTACCGCCGATCAAACAGAAAAGTCTGTTCATGAGAAGCAAGGCGAACTCAAAGGTCGCACAACCAGTTCAAGCGTCAAGAGCGGCGTCGTGAGAACGGCTGCCTGGACAGCTGGTGGAACTTTGCTGGGCATCTGTTTCGCTCCGATTGTCGGCGGTGCTGTCGGCGCCGGTGCGATTGCTGGTGTCGCCACTGGTGGCGCAGTCGGTTTGGGAAGCAACCTCTGGCGCAAGGGTAAGGACGTGAAAATCCCCAGTGGAACTCGCCTTCGCTTTGCTCTCGATCAGCCGATGGCTATGTCGAGTGAGATTGCCGGAACTCCGCAAACCGTTCACTAAAACGCAAGTTTGGAAACACTGGAATCCCGAGAAGTGCCGGTCACAAGCCGGCACTTCTCATTTTCGCTAGTTGTTCCAAACCGTTCACTACGACCAACTGTGGATTTGCACACTAGTGATATTTTGGGTTTTTCAATTTGTTCAAACCCTGAAACGCCTGCCGTTAAATGCTTTTGGGTTTCGGTGGTGAAAACACCATCGACCTTTTCGCTCGTGAAACATAATGATGAATCATTCACAATCCTCGGTGTTGCCCGGTAATTGATGGAGGTCCTCGCAGTGGATCGACCATATGATGGACAGGTCGAACAGTCGCAAATGCGTGACATTCGAGCCGACAAGGCGGCAGGGCAGTCGCTTGCCGTAGAAGCTTCTGGACTTCTATCCGGATCTTTGGCTGCCAAAGTCGCGAATTGCGAGGCTGCCGGTCTGAGCTTCACGCACTTAACCGACCGCCCCGAATCCCAGGCAGGGCGAAGCGCTATGGACTTCCTCGTTATGGGCGGCATGCTTGATGCTAGCCGGCATCGGGGAGGTTTCTCGGCAGCGTTTGTTAACAGCATGCTGGATACTGGTGGCAATAAAGTCAGTTTGGATGCCGCGACTGGAAAGTTGTTGACCACTGATGGCGGCGGTCGCACCATCGACTATGATGCGAAACTTGCGACGGAGCAGGCGTCGCAGAGAAATGCGACTGTAATTCCAGCTTTGTTTCTCGGGTCACCATTTGTGTTGATTGGAATGGGCGCGGCATCTTCAATGACAGATCACGTTCAATCCGAGCAGCATCGTGGCGAGTCCGGCAGGCTTCGCGCGCAGCTGGGCGGTGCTGCAGAGGTCGCAAACAGTGGAGTGAAACAAGGTTCAAGCGCCGAACGTTTAGTTACTACTCCCGAGCAAGCGCAATCAGCTACCCGTCTCGATGCCGCTACGGTGGCTCCGAGGCTGGAGCCCGGCAAGCTCGCCACCGGTAGTCTGAACTTCGCTCCACCGAAGGGGTACAACAGCGATGTCTCGAAAATGAATTCAATCATTTCCGAGGAAAAGAAACTTGCCTCTTCGACTCGGGACATGTATACATTGCCAGGATTGGCTCCGGAGCTGTTTCCCAATCAACATTTGATTGAGAAAAACAGTCGCGCGCGTGACCAGGAAAAGAAAACGGCAAAGAGAATTGAAGCCGATAAATCTGCAGTGATGAATCGAAAACGCTCTCAGATGAGGGTAAAGCTGATGTCAGATCGCAGTAGTCTGACCGTTGCTAATCTGTCCAAACGAAAAGAACAGTTAGAGAATGAAATTGAACTTGCGCGAGGAGTGGCTAGCCTGGCTGAGGTATCACGGATGCATTCGGAGCTCGAAGTGCTCGACAAAGCCATCACTCGACTTACTCGACTGGGAATGTAGGCTGAAACGGACGTCCAACCTGTGCTCATTCACGGCGTGGCTGGTCGGGTGCCGAATGCACCGCCGGTGATTCTGTGAAAGCGGTAAAGCACTGGTGGTGTGCCGAAGTTCTGTTGGAGAACCGCTTGAAACGGGCGTTTGTAAACCACCGTAGTGGACAGGGGCGCGAGGGAAGCGTCGTCAGCCAGAAGATTGGCGACAAGCGGCCAGGCTAATCTGTGCCCAGCGTCTTTCGACACTAACTCAGATACGTCTATCCATGTCGACTTCTTGCCGAGTTCTCCGACTATGTTCGGCTGTTTCGCGATCCAGGATGCGGCTTCGGGTGGATTGTTCAATCCGCCTTCCAGTGCAATGTCGGCGAACTGATTGAAAAGCTGTTCCCAGGCGCCTTTTGCCATGTAGTCTTCGAGTTTCGTCGCAGCCCTCGGAGCGTCAAAGGGACGACCGAGCCTCGGTGAGCCGTGCAAATAGTGAGACGTAATCAGCGGTCCGTCGCGGTCGGAGGAGAACACGAAGATCTTCTCTTTGACAAGCGCCTCCAGTCTCGTAAGGCGCTGTATAGCCTGGAAGTAGTCGTAGTCGGACGCGGAGAGGATGAGTTTGTCGATCGGGGAATTTGCGACGAGCGCGTCGTCATTGAGCAACGCAAAAGCCAGTCGAGTCCCCAGGCTGTGAGCGACGACGTAAATGCGTGCCGATTCATTTTTTTCTCGGCTCAAGCGGTTTATAAAATCAATGAAACATTGAGCGCTCCACTCGGCGCTGGCTTCGTCCTCGGCATAAGCGGATAGTTTGTTCGCTGACGGCCAGGAAAATAGAATTGGCATGGTCGGATTTTCCCAGGCGCCACGTCGATCGAATTCATAGGAAACCGCGGCTGTATCTCGGATTGAGCTTTCGAAGGACTCATCGTAGCCATGTATGAAAACGCAGATCGTTCCCGTCCAGTCTTTGACTTGCGAAAACATTTCTTCGTCGTCCATTGGGCGGAGATCGCCAAGGTTAGTGGTTTTCCATTTGCCGTCGTTTTCCTTGAACGAGTTTAAATAGCTAAACCAATCAGGTGCTTTTTCCTGTGCGATAAGTTTGGCTGGACGTGTAACGCGTGCGCTGCCGTACATGACGGAGCCTGCTCCAACGTCCAGGTGTCGTTTTGGTCCGAATATTGGATCTGTGCTTCGCCCTTCATTCCAACGCGTGGTGGCATAGAGTACTGTTCTTGTTGCAGGGTCTTTATCGTGCCGATCCAGGCGGAACTTGCTTTTGCAGTCCGCCGCTGAACCAATGATAAGAAGTGCGGCGGCTATTAGCGCCGATGCTAATGGTCTTAACTGGTAGCGCCCGTGGTGCATGCTAAGGTGCCTTTTTGAGGTTGTTCTTGCCTGCGTTCCAATTATTCATTTGCACATTCGGTGTACCAAGATCACCGATTGTGCTTGCCCTCGTTACTTTGAAGGTCATTTTCTTGTTGGCACGAAGCACTCCCAGAGTGACTACTGTGTTTTTAGGACCGCGAATTTTACTGAGCAACGCGTGATAGTCGCTGGGTGCTGGTGCACCGTCGACTTCCACTACGACATCTCCCGGCTTGACTCCGGCGCGTTCCGCCGATGAGCCGACCAAAACATCCTTGATGGTTCCGGTCTCGCTCAAGCCTAAACCTGTGTATCCGAGCGGTTTTGTTTTGGTTGAATTGCCGATGCTCTTCTTCATCAACGGCATCGCGCGTAACATGCGATTAGCTTCTGCCGCGAGCGTCGCATCTTTAGCCTTAGTGCAGCGATGCAACTGTTCCGTTGCGTCATCAAAACGGCCGGCTTCGACCAGGCATCGTGCGTAAAGGAAAGCGACTTTGGGCTCCTGCAGTTGGGCGGGGGCGAGCAATTCCAGATGGTTCAAGGCGAGAGCAAATTTTTTGTTTTTGACCTCTTCTTCAATCTCGCTTAGTGAAACCGCTTGAGCCGGCTGCGAGCAGAAACCGATTGCAATGGCGGCTATGAGTATCGACCTTTGAAAGTTTGTGAACATGCGCGTGGAGTCGTTAAATCCAGAGGGGCCTTCAAATAGTTTAGTGGACCAAAAACCCGACACCAACCCTTGGCAATAGAACAAAGTCGGCTCCGAGACCGTCGCAGTTCGAGCACCAGCCACTGGTAATGGCGAAACGTGGTCCTGAAGTACTCGATTCTATCCGACCAGTACTTGTGTCTATCCGACCGCGAATGTCTATCCAGGAATGACGGATCTACGAAATTCCGGCGCTGTGGGATAGACAAACGAGCCCGTGAGGACCAATGTTTCTCATCTTAGGCGATGAAGAACCAGACCGGTAGGGAGTCTTCGTCTTTTGTGGAGACTAGCCGATATAGTAGACGGTTCGGGCGATGAAGAACCAGCCCGGTAGGGAGTCTTCGTCTTTGAGGGAGACTAACGGATATAGTAGGCGGTTCGAGGCGGTTCGCGGCGGTTCGAGATTAGATTTTCGGTTTTCTCTACGTAGACTCACCATGGGAGATCTCCCCATCAGGGTGGAGTTTTGTTATTGTCGGAGGATAACGTTTCTCTGCACTTATACAGGCTGCTACTGTGGGATCAGATTCAGGAGCGGAACACCGCCCAGAACTCAGCGACTATCACAAGTCGACACTCAACTCGCTAACGGACGTTTTCAGCGACCGTTTGGAGCAGACCCTTGGCGGCGCGACCATTGGCGTGGCGCGCGACCTGGTGAGTGAAGCGCCGACCCAGATGGAAGCGCTTCAGCGTGCCAAAGAGAACGACACCGCGAACTTGATCGTGGCTGACACCGTCGCAATTATCCCCAAGTTTAATTCACTGACCGCCGGCGTGACTCGTGCGACGTTGCTCGTCAATCCGCACGCCAGCGTAGCTGAGAATGCCGGCTCGTTCACCCTGAACATGGCGGAAGGCGCCGCCCTTAACAAAGTCGGCAAGATGATGCTTCCGGGAAGCAGCGTGCAAGCGGCTTTGGCCCGAAATGTGGCAAACCCGCTGGCACGCGAAATTGCTACTCATTTGACGGTTGGTGGCGGTTTCGGCGCTGTGAAAACGGGCTTCAATCCCAGCAATTGGGTGGATGAAAATGGCAAATTCGCGCCTGGTTCCCTCGCAACCAAAATGGTGACCGGCACGACTGCCGGTGCTTTGTTGAACGTTCCTGCCGGTATGGTCGGCATGCGAGTAATGCACGGATCGATGAGCTTGCTGGCAGAGCGGCAGATTTCGCAGCGGGTAGCAACCACGCTCGCTGGCGCCGGCAGCGGCTACACCAGTGGTGCCCTCATGGGTGGCATTGATGCTGTGAGTCACGGCAAGTCGTTTTCCGAAACACTCGACGAAATGCATTTCGCCGGCAAGGTCGGAATGTTGACTGGTGGCGTGCTTGGCGCCTCGGATAATGGAAAATTGACCTCGCAGTATCGCCAGATTGTCGAAGGAGTGAAGAGAGCGAACACGGTTTCGCTTCAAGAGAAAACTGTTTCACCTGCAAGTGAACAGCTGGAGCCGTCCCGACCAATTCGGCGACAGACTCAAGAAGAGATTATTTTGGAAGAGCGAGCCGCAGTCCAGGAGCGCCAGGGACGCACGTCTCTGGACAAAATGGACTTCGTGCCGCGTGATTATCGGGTTGCCGATATCACGGGCAGGTTGAAGAATCCCCAGGTTCAAACAGAGGCGCTTCGCGTGCTGAAGCCCGGTTCGACGAAAATAATCTTCGACTCGTTTAGCGACTTTTTGAAGCACACAGATCCGGTCGAAGTGAAAATGCGTGTGTATGAGGTGGAAGGTCACAGCGCGAGACTGGCTATTGAAGAGAGTCTCGCGCTGAAAATGGATCAGACGAGAAACGATCGAATCGCTCTCGAGTACATGGCGAAGCGCGAAGTACCATACGACAAGCTCTCTGCCGGCGACCGACGAATGATCAGTTTGGAATGGTCGCAGACGAAAGATCACGAGGGATTGCTGGCACGTTATATGTCGCCTGAGGACGCGAAAGCCTCTTTGACTGCGGTTAAAGCGCGCATGCATCTGGTTCAAAACGGCGCTAAAAATGGACCGGTCGCGGAAGATTTTGTTGCTCTTATGGATGAGTCGCCAAACCGCTCGAAGATTTCGCGCGTCGACATATTGCACAGAAAAAATCCAGAAGATCCCTGGACTGCGCAACAGTTCAACGATCCGACCTTTGCCTCCGCGGCGTCTGCAAGCAGGGACGGTCGAATAACCTTCTACATGCCGGAAGGCACCAGGCATTCTATCGGCACTCTGCGCACATTCATGAATCACGAGTTCGGTCATGTCGCAGCTAACAATACGCCTGAAGAAACCGCCATTTATGGTCTTGCAGCACATGTTGATAAAGACATTCCAAACCCGAACTATCGTCCTGAGGTGGTCACCACAGGTGGTGCCGATTCAAAGCTCCCGGTCAATACGATTTCAGGAGAAAACCTTTCAACGCCGCTGAAGGGCGGTAAGGAACAGGCAACGACAAAGTATTACGCTCGCGAGTACGCAAAGAAAAATCTTGATGAAGATGGTGCGGTGCACATGGGCGAAGAGATGCTCCATCAGTCGTCGACCAATCTTCGTATCCTCGGTGAACAGGCGCCGGTGCGCACAGTAGTACTTTCGAAGTCACTCATGAAAGTCATGCTTCAGGCACAAGGACGCGATCAAAGTGTGAATGCCGATAAGATTTGGAATCGCATTCGGTTTGTCGAAAAGGAAGTTTATCCGGAAGCCATAAAGCTGCTGGAGAAGCGCTTGAAGACTGGAGATCCTACTGAGAAAGCGGCTTCGGCAGAACTGCTCGGCTATCTAGGGGATCGCGATCGGCATGTACCGATTCTTCGCAGGATCGCATCGGATAGCGAAATGCTCGGGACTGTTCCTGAGGGGCTGGGACTTGCCGGGAAAGGTTACGTCGGTGCTGTCATCAAGAGCACCGCCCCTGGTGTCCAGCGCGCCGCTAGCTTTGACTTCAGCGGTAAGGAGCGAACGGTTGCCGATGTGGCTTTCGATGCCATGTTGAGGCTTAATGAGGGAACTGCCGGCGACCAGTTGAAGTTTCTCGCTAATGAAGGTCTGTCTAGTTCGCCTACTCGGGACCTTGCTCTCCAGCGGCTCGGGCGCGTCCGTGAAACAGTCGGCAAGGACTTCTCGCAAGTTGCTAATGCGTCCGGCAATCGGGAAAAATTGCCGCAGTTGCTGGATTTGATGTCGCACTCTCGTGATGAAAACGTAAGATCGATGGCCTTCGACGAAGCCATGGTTCTCGGTGCCGATAGTCCTGAGTTTACGAAGAGTGTCGTCGCCAAGGCGCTGGAAGTGCCGGGGTTGGCAAGAAAGGCGCTGCGTTATGTCAAGCCGGAAACCGCTATCGACTTCGAGCCTCAGTTACGCAGATTAGCTAGAAGGCGCTGGGACGGCGAATCTCAGGAGATCGCGGATGGGCTTCTTCGTACGATGGTATTTGAATCTAATCAAAGCCGTGCGATTGAGTTGCTGAAAAGTGACAATCCAAGAGGTGTCGCGCAAGGAGTTGAGATGATTGTTCGTTCTCAAACCGCGGATAAGCGAGTGATTGAACCGTTGCTGGAAGCGGCAAGCAGAAGCGATGAGGCTACGAGTCGGGCTGCGCGGCAGGCGCTGCTGCGTTTCAACACGCAACTGGTCAAGTTCTACGCGCATGCTCTCAAGTCGCGTGGTGTCGTTATACCACCGCAGGTCGCTGCTGTTTACACCAAGCAGCAGCCGCTCCGTTAGCTGATAAACCGTCGCGCGGCGATGGAGAATCAGTTTCTGGAATTCAAAAAGGAACGGTTTCGCTCAGGAAACTGTTTCCGTTATTATGATATTTGCAGCACCTGCTCAGGCCGGGTGGAACATCTCAAACAATCTGTCCATCGGAAACTTCAATCGAACCGGCCGTCCGTGTGGGCAAGTATCGTTTCTCGGCGTCTTCAACCATGCGGAAACGAGTTTGATAATATCGTTGTTCGATAATGTCATACCGTTCTTAATCGCTGACTGACAGGCGATTGACTTGGTTGCCTCCAGCTCTATATTTGCCGCTTCGACGTCGGTCAAGTCCTCGATCATCTTTTGAATGATAGTTGGGTAATTCTGATGCGCCATCTCCAGCGGTACTTGCAAGCAGGATACAGAGCCGTCTTCAGCGAAATCGAATTCAAAACCTAACTTTTCGATTGCAGCTTGTCCCGCTTTCAAAACATCTACTTGCTGCGTAGTCAGGTTAAGAGGTGCTGATATGCAGAGGCGTTGGACGTGTTCAGTTATCCGTCCTGGAATGGCTTGTCCAGCCAAAATTCGCTCGTACAGCATGCGCTCGTGAGCGATGTGTTGCTCGATGATTTCCATCCCTTCGGGCGTTTCAAACAAGAAATAAGTGTTGTGCAAATATCCGGCCAAACGCCAACCGGCAGGCAGGGAAACATCAGTGTCGAACGGCATCGCGATTGTGTCGTCTTCCGTTTGCTGCTGATTTGGCACATAATCCAGCTCTTCTCGGAAATGGAGTTGCTGAACCGATTTGGGTGAATAGTTTGTGGTGTAAGGCTCCGCGCGCTCGTTCAGCAGGGAAGATGAATCGCCGTTTTGAACGGGTGCGAAATTTGTTTGATCACGGTGACCGTACTGTTCGTGAGGAGCGGCGTCCGAATCATCGCCCCTGCTGTACATCTTCAGAGATTGAATGACAGCCTCAGCCATCTGCCTGCTGCTGCCTGGTGGAATCTGGATGGCACCATCTTGTTCGACCGTGAAGTTGCGCGCGGTAGCGGCGGGTGATTGTTTTAACTCAAATGCAGGACGCATCGAGCGACTCGAGTCTTCGGCGAAGAAAGTTGAACTGCTCGCCGGTTCTTCCCGCTGCGATTCGTCTTGCTGGTCGGGTCTGTGAAGCAGAGACTCCATCATTTCTCTTCTGGGCTGCCGGAGCGCATCTCCGATGGCTCGATGCAAAGCCATATAGATCGCGTTGCTGTCGGTATATTTGATCTCTTTTTTTGTCGGATGGATGTTAACGTCGATGTGCTCCGGATTTATCTCGATGTTGATCACCGCGAACGGATTTCTGCCTCTCGGAATTAAATCTGAATACGCGTATTCGAGAGCTTTATAGGTTAGTGGGCAGCGCACAGGGCGCTGATTTACGACGCTCAGAATTCCTTTTTTGTCGCCGCGAAAATGATTTGGTCTTGCAACAATTCCAGTGATTGTTAAGCCGAATCGTTCATCCGAGCCTGTTACGCTGCAAACGCCTTCTTGTCCGGAAAACAATTTCGCCTCTCTGGCAGCCGTGGCGGTATCGCCCGTGCCACTAGTCTTGAATGCGACGGTATCGCCGCGGCGCATCTCAAAAACAATGTGCGGGTGCGCTACAGCCAGGCTTTGAACGATCTCCTGTGAGTGTCCGAACTCGGTTGCAGCTTTCTTCAAGAACTTCAATCGAGCAGGCACGTTATAGAAAAGTTCTTTGATCTCCATAACCGTGCCCTGTGCACAGCCGGTTTCCGTCGCTATGACCTCACCTTCTTTGACTTCGACCCGTGTACCCGTAGCCGCTTCCTTCGTGCGTGTATAGCAGGTGAATTTTGAAATCGACGCGATGCTTGGTAGCGCTTCACCGCGAAAACCGAGGGTGGCGAGCGTTGTAAGATCGTCTGCGGAGCGTAGCTTTGATGTGGCGTGTCGCTGAAAAGCCAGGACGGCGTCTTCCGGATCCATGCCGAATCCGTTGTCGGCGACACGGATATCGCGCATGTCGTGACTGACAGAAACTGAGATGTGTGTGGCGCCTGCGTCGATCGAGTTCTCGACGAGCTCCTTAATAACTGACGAAGGACGCTCTACAACTTCTCCCGCTGCGATTTGACTGGCTATATGATCTGGCAATACGGCTACTTTCGGCATGGCATTATGTCCCGCTTAACGAGTGATGTCCGGTCAATTCAGAGGTTGCGCGCGGCGCACCATAAATTGATTCTATGAAGAAAGCAATCGTATCATTACTCTTTATATGTGATCCTGAGAGCAGTCCTACTGAGATCCGCCCAACGCGCCAAGATATGATTAAGTGAGAAACATATCAAATCCGATTGGATATACTCGCAATCTGATTGAATAAACCGTTGATATCGTCGGCGATACCATCGACGAGTGCTCTAACGAGCGCCTCGCCTTTCTCGCGTGTCGCCAGAGTGGGGTCTCCCCAGGCTCCTGTCGGTGAATGAACTGCATCCGGTCGGGGTTCGCGCGAGAGCGGGCCGGGTCCGTCCCCGGTGAAATCGCGGGAAGCTTTCGCCATCCGCACAACTTCCGGCGCGATGAACAGCATTATTGAAGTCTCAATTTCATCGGCATGAGTGCCGCCTTTTTGTTCTTCCAGATCGCTGCGAATTGTTTTCAACGCGATCCGCAGATCGGTGTATGCGACATTTACATTATCCGAGTGAAGCGCATCAGCTGCCAGTTGCAGCGGTTCGATAGTAGATATGCCGGTATTCAAAAAATAGAAGTGACGTGGTCCGAACCTGGCGAATGATCGCACAATCTCAGTAAACATGCGGCTTGCCGTTTCGCAAGAAATAGAAACCGTTCCTGGATATTCGGCCATCGCCGGATAGTAACTGTAGTTGATCGTCGGTGCAACGACTACAGGCAGCCGTTTCACGATTGCGTTTCTTAAATAGTCCGCTATCAAAAAGTCGTTGTTTAGCGGCAAGTGGTGCCCGTGCTGTTTCGCTTGAGCTCCGATGGGAATTACGACCACGGACCTTTCGGTCAGGACTGTTTCCGCGTCTTTCCAACTTAGATGTTCAAGAAAGTAGCCTTGTGCTGTGTCTGCCATATCAAAAGTGCTAATCGCGTCCAGATTTAGTGGGTTCGGGAATCCAAAAGGTGCGTCCGTTTCAGTCGCATCCAGTGCTGCTTTATAGCATGTCGACCTCGCGCTAAGCTTACGCCAGTTTAAACGGAAAATAACTACGCTTTGTTTCCGGACTTCCGGCCGGGCTAGGTTCGGCGGCAGCGCACTGTTTAAGGTCAGGCGTTCTTATCGCAACCACCTCCGAGTTTCAGCCAACCAGCCAACACAGATTCAGGGCTAAACATCCACGATTAAACGGCGTCACATGGCGTCGGTGGGTCGGTCGGTTGGTTGCGGGTGTTTAAGAACGGGCAGGAGTGCTTGCCTCCAAAATGCACTCCCGGGCATCTGCTCCGGACCAAACAAAGGAACGACAGGAACACACACGAATGAAATACTTCGGACTGAAGGGCCTCGGGCTTTCCATCGCTGCCTTCGCCGCGCTCGTCGGCGTCTCGACCACGTCTGCTCCGGCTCTCGCGGATGAACAATTCGCCGTCACGCAGGCCGCCAGCTCGGTCGATGTGACCGTCTACGGCGAGGGCTTTGGACAGGTCGAAGAGCAGCGCCAGGTCCGGCTCTCTGCCGGCAAGAATCGCATTCAGCTCAACGGCATCGCAGCCAAGTACCGGCAGGACAGCCTGAGCATTATCAGCACTGCTGGTCCCGGAGAGTTCAAGTTCAAGTCTGCTACCTACCAACCGGCGAACCTCACTGCCGAGAGAGTCCTCGAACTCTCGGTCGGCAGGCAGGTGACTGCCACGGTCGGGAGCGGCGCGTCCGCGCGTCAGGTGACCGGCACGCTCGCGAGTGTGCGCGGTGGTCAAGTAATCATCACCGCAGGTGATACCACCCATATCGCCTCGACCGGAGACATTCAGGTCGGCAAGCTCGCCGAGGGGCTCTCCAACAGCGCCTCTCTGGTCATTGAGGCGGAGGTGACCAGTGCCGGCACCTACACGCTCAACTATTTGTACGAGACGGACGGACTTGGTTGGAACGCCAAGCACACGCTTGTGTACAACGAGGAGAAGCAGGCGCTCGAGAGCTTCCGTACGACCGTAAACGTGGTCAATGCCTCCGGCACTTCGTTCGAGAACGCCAATCTCTGGTTGTTGTCCGGCTCGGTGCGACCGGCCCCTGGTGGTGTGCGTCTGCGTGCCGCTGCTGCCGAATACGCCGCAGCTCCGATGATGGCTGATAGCGCCCAGGTCGAGTCTGTTGGCGAGCGTAAGGTCTTCCGCATCCCTGGGAAGGTCACGATCGGTGATGGGCAGAGCCGTCAGCTGCCGCTCTTCAGCGGTGCCAACGTCACGGTCGAGCACGAGTACTATGTGCCTGCTCCGCAGTATTACGGCGAACCCAGCAATGGTTTCAGCCCTGTTAGCGCGCGCCTGAAGCTCAAGAACTGCTCCGAGCATAACCTTGGCACTCCGTTGCCCGGCGGCTCCGTGAAGGTTCTGCAGCGGAACTCCGAGGGCAAGCTCCAGCTCACGGCGAATGCGACTATTCGCGAAGTGGCCAAGGACGAACAGTTCGATATCAGCATCGGCACAAGCAGCGATGTGAAGTTCGAGCGTGTTCTGACGAGGGCTAACGCGGTGGCTGCCAACCCCAACCTCCGAATCCGCCCCAATCAGCAGGCGCCGGAGTATCAGGATCAGGAATTCGAGGTCAAGGTTCACAACTTCAAGGATAAGAAGGCGGTCGACGTTCTCGTCGAGGTGACCGTGCCTGCCGAGCAGAGCAACCTCGCGCCCTTGACGCGGCGGAATGCGACCACCGCAACCGGCACGGTCCACGTCGAGCCCGGTCAGGATGCCACTCTCAATTACACGCTGCGCGTTCGCACGAACTGAGGTTTCGTTCTCGCACGTGGCAGTGGTGTAGCCGCAACCTTCAAAAGGAGACTCTTCTCGAGAACCTGCGCAATAACAGTTCGCTGTAAACGAACGCGATCGCTCGGGTAGTGCGGGAGTAGGAAGAGAAGACGATCGTGTTTCGAAGCGACCGTCGGGAAGGGCTGTAGCTTTTCCCGACGGTTTGCCTTCAGCGTCTTCATCTGGTTTCTCCTTCTTTTGCTTGTTGGTGTTGTTGTTCTTCTTCTCTTCTTTTCGAGCGTGAACCGTTTCTACTATAAAAGAGCGGAGAGGTGTTCGAAGGCGAAAGCACGACTGGTGTGTCGTGCTTTCTGACCTCAGGTCAAGACGATCTCGCGACTGCGGAACGTTTCACTGTCACCGAAGACGGTGGCAGTAATCGGTTAACTCGACGACGCGTTCGAGCGGGGTGCGCTCGACTGTCTCACCGTCCGGTGGCGGGTTTGCGAATCGGGTTCGGTAGCTGCCAGTCGGTGAAGAACTCGCACGGCTCCTCGAGCGGAGCTTCGTCAGTGAACGCGTCGGGTGGAGTGGTATCAGTGAAAGCGGTGAGCGGCGCGGTGTCAGTGAATGCACCCAGCGGAGCGACTTCCGTGAACGCGTCGAGCACTGGAACGGGTTTGCCTGCGGCGGTGACGTTTTCCGCGGACGAGTTGCCGGTGCCGTCGCGGTGAGCGAGAAGCTTGTTAGCGGGCTTGAGGTCTTTGGTCGGATTTTGCATTCGTTCTCCTGTTGAGGCAGGGCTGTGCCAGCCCCGCTGAAAGTTCGGGTTCTTGTGGACAACGGCGACTTCCACATCTCTTCGATGGCGTTGCCTCTCGGACCACATTCTCCTGCGAAACCACTCGCCATGCGCAACATGTAGGTGCCGGAACTCCTGGTGAGCCCATGCGCGCGACTAAGATCTACTGCTGCTGAGTGGTTTGAGGTGGTTCGGTTTCCAAAGAAGAGATGTGGGAAAGCATGACAACAATAGATGAATCGACCGCTGTTGTTTCAACGACCCGGTTTCGAATCGCCCGATTTTGTTTGATTTTGAAACAGATTGCTGTTCTATTGAAATTGAAAAATATCGAAAGAAGCACTTATGCTAGGCGGTTAGATTGAGAATGAATCCACGAAGCGGTGTCTTGTATCGCGGGCCAGGAGCGGCGTTGCTTTTGTCTAGCCGCTCAGCGCCGCCAGTTTTTATTGCCAATATATCATCTTTAGCTTTTGAGTTTTGTTGAAGGTATAACTCCCAGTCTCGTAAGTTGAATTGATTTTTGCGAACACGAAAGCCAGGTTCCAAGCGAGTCGACGCAGTATCCAGAACTCACCTCCCTAGCTCTTTGGACAAAACCAAAATGAACACCTTGTGTTCACAGGGGAGGCTGTCGGCTCGCAGACCGATTCGTGTTCTCAGAATCAATTCACTCAAAAGCATTGAAAACATGCCCTTTTAACGAGAGGAAGTCTCCAATGAGACCCACTAGTCTGGTTTTGATGGTATCGCTACTGGTGCTCGCCGGGTGTGGCGAGAAGTCCAGGGACATTTCGCAGGCTGATTACCCCGTCTACCACAAGACGAAGGTTGAGCTTGCCAATGACAGGGACGGCGGCGGCGGTCGCGTTCGTTTTCTGATCTACAGCGAAGATCAGAGCAAGTTGATCGGTGCGGAGAACCAATACGGCGACGGTGTCACCGAGTATGAGCAATACAGGGATGACGGAACCCTTCGCGAGATCAACGGTTTCTACCCGCTCGCCGAAAAGGCGAAGGTGCGCAAGCCCAAACGCACTGTGCTTTTTGACAAGAATGGAAAGACCGTTCTATTCGAGCGAAGCATGCGTCCGGACGGCACCACGGAGATGAGTAAACACAGCCGTGCCGATGGCGGTTTTGAAACCGAAACATTCTATGCCGACGGCAAGACGACCAGGGTGCGCAAGATCGTGACCGGAAGAGGCGAGGTAACTCTCGAGGAGACCTTCCGTCAGAACGGTAGGCTCGAGACGCAAACTCGAAAGGTCGGATACGGCGATACTGAAGTCACCGAGTATCGGGACAACGGTACACGCCTGTCCGTCACCACCAGCGGTGGCAATCGCTGGTCGCCTGTCGAGAAGGTCGTGTTCGATTCCAGCGGGTTGATGGTCGAACAGAAGGTGCGCTACACCTCATACTCGGTAGAGGTCGAGTATCGGCGCCCGGATGGTACGCTTGCCGAGAAGCGGAGCTACTCGAGCTACAACGGAGTGACTGTCACCACGTATGGTGATGACGGTAAGCCGCGATACCGTCAGGAATGGCGTGGAAACCGCTCCGGCAGTGACTGGACGGATATGTCCAATCTGAAAATCACGGAGATCGAGGAGTTGAAACCGGATGGAAAGGTTTCTCGCGAAATCGATCTTCATGATGACGGCAAGACGGTCAAGCGAACCTGGGAGCGGGACGGGGCGAATTATTACTCTGGTAAGTATCGCTACTTTCGCCCCGATGGCACTCTAGAGCGTGAGGAGGTGAAGGAGGATTCGGACAAGGTCAAGGAGAGTAAGGAATTCAAACCCGAAGACGATGTCCGGGAAGCGTTGCCGGAGGAGTATTTGAAACTGTCTCCGAGGTCGCATCCGAAGATGCTTTCCGTGATGCCCGAAGAGGAGCCGTACAATCCGTACGGTGAAGGGTATCCCTACGGAGAGGAGTATCCGTTCGGGCCGAACCATCCTTGAAGTGAGGCGTAAGCGGTTTCACCGAATGTAAGTTCGGTCTTGGAACCGGTTCAGTGGTGCGCATGAGGCGGGTGGGATAGCATCCACCTGCCTCGTGCAAGCTGCGGTCTCCAACCCATTTGCGTGGAACGACCTCAACGCGTGTGGTCTGCATTTGAGTCAGTGCTCTCGAAGACAGTTTCGATCTGAACGAAGACGACATCGAGAGTTTTCTTTGCCGAAGGAAATACTACTCGATATCGTAGTATCGTTGAAACGATTAGTTTTTTTGAAAAGCAGTTCGGAAGAAACCGGTGGAAAACGGCTGCGCCGAAGGGCTCCGAAGAGTCGTTCTGGACGAGATGGGAGTGGAGACCGCTTTGATTCGGTCCCCCACTCCCTCTCGTATCAACGATTTGTCGCTGTTAGGCGACTAGCGGTGCGAGTTGAACAAGTCGGCGCGTGATCGATTAGCCGTTGTCCGCGTCGCTGGCGGGTGGAAGGTCGCTCGCAGGCGGCAGCGCCTTGACGTCGGGCTCCGGCGTCTTGTGCTGTTCCGCTTCACGGCGCGCGGCTTCCTCTTTCGCCTTCTTCTCGGCGAGTTCGATCAGTTCCTTGAGGACGTCGTCGGCGGCTTTGCTGACACCGTCGATGTCGCCCTTGTCGAGCGCAGCCTTCGCTGCGGTATGGGCTGTTTCGACGCGAGCGATAAGCGCGGCAAGTTCAGTATCCGGGTTTTCCGGGTCTTGCTTCGCCTGCTTGGCGCGCAGCTCCGTGAGACCCTGTTCGAGACCCTTGACCTTGACCCAGGCGACGCCGCGACGGAGCTTGGGCTTGAGCCACAGGCGCCAGGCAAGGTATGGGGTGATGACGAAGACTGCAAACAGGACGATGAGGACCGTGGCTACGGTAGGCATAATTTTTTAAATCTCTCTGACAGTTGATGAGCGCTCGCGTGCCAGTGGCAAACGAGCGGCGAAACGGTTTGGAGCCGATCGAGGGAAGCGGCTTAACCAGAGAAGCTATCGCGAAAAGCGTGAAGGTGATTCGTTGATGCTGTTGGGAGTCATGATGTGAGCCGCTGCAACCGGACTGAACCACGGAACTGTTCCGGGCGACTGGTTGGTGCGGCGACCTTCTTCTTCGGTACGCTCAGCGATTTGCCGAGCACGTTCGGCAGCGTCTCTGGCCACGCGGACGTCTGCATGTGCTCTCTCCACAGAGTCCGTGAGAGCATTGAGCGTTGCCGGATCGGCTTCCAGATCCTCTGCGATCGCTCGCTGAAGTTCGAGACCTTCGGCTCGCTCTTCAGCAATCGCAGTGAGGTTGTCGGTGCTGCGTTCATCATTGAGGCTGACGTCTTTGAAAACAGACTTTGCCAGCCAGATCGCACCCAGCGTTAGCAGACCCAGTGCGGGAATGACGGTGTAGGCCAGGTTCGACAAGTTGTCCATGTTTTTTTCCTCGGACTAAGGTGTATGGGGCCCTGTTCGCCTGGAGACTCAGTGAGGCTCTAAAGCAGGCGTCGCTTGTAGGGAAAAGGGTTAGGTGTTGTAGGATTTCAGGGCGTTGATGACAAGCGAGAGATGCAGGAAGTCTAGGTTTCTGGAAGAGGTATTTTCTGGATTCTCGAAGTCCTTGTAACGGCCATAGCCTGAAATTGATTCTCATGTTGACATCAAAGGGTGGCGCGGCTGTGCCATAGGCCGGAGGTATTGCCGCCGGCTCGTAGACATCAAGAGGTAGCGCGAAGGTTGCTTGAGTACGTGCGTGGTTCAAAAGCCCATGTTTAGGATGTTTGAGAGGGCGAAACTGTTTTTGAATTGCCAAGCGTTCGCGCTAGCCTTCGTGGGGCTTCTCTTGAATTCACCAAACATGCACAAATCGAAACTAATCTGCAGGAACACTTAATGCGCTGCCCTCCCGCTCCAAAGGCACTAATTACTATGAACATCCTTAATCCATTCGAGTCTAGCGACCGCTCATCGAACAATTCGCACGGTTTTCTGCAAAGCCCGATCGACTGGATCGGCGAGATGAAAGCCGACTCCACAGCAAAGCAGTCGGGTGGCATGAAGCTACCGCTCATAGGCGAGCTTTCGGTGCCGCCTCTGCCAGGTTTTGGCTCAGAGTTTCCAGGGCTGTTTGGTTCGTCAGCATCTGAGAAAACTGGTTCTGATAGCGGAATTCCAGGTATCGGTAAGCTGCCCTTGCCGGGTTTAAACATGGAACTGCCGAAGTTGCCTATTCCGGGGCAGCCGAGGCTGCCAGTTCCCGAACTGCCGAAGCTGCCAGTTCCTGAACTGCCGAAGCCTCCTGTACCTGAACTGCCGCGTATGCCTGTTCCCGGCATGAATATGGAACTGCCGCAGCCTCCTGTACCCGGTATGAATACGGAGTCTATGGGGCTTCCCTTTCCGGATCTGGCCGGACTGGTTGACCGTGCGATGATGCCCGGAGCGGATATTGGTTTGCCGAATTTGAATAACCTTATAAATGATACCGCTGGCGGTGGCATTCCGGATCTCCCGGGGCTGCAGCTGTTCGATGGGATGTCGACTGCAGGTGGCTTGCGAAGCGGCTTCGGCAGAAGCGTTTCTACTGGTAATAACTTGCGATCGAACTACAGCGAAAATGATATTTGGTCGCCTCAAGGAAATAACTGGTCGGTGGGCGACGATGCCCGGTCTGATTACAACGAAGATGATATTTGGGCTCCGACTGAGGCGCCGTGGTCACTTGGCGATCAGAATGTCTGGTCCGACTACGAGCCGTTTTCAGGACGGACTAACTTGGGCGGCAGTGATAGCGCCGGTCGGTTTCCCATACCTGATTCAGGGTTGAGAACTGTTGACGATGCGGGTCTTAATAGGTCCGCCATGACCGGTGATTCGACTCGAGGTACGGCAGCGGATGCGGTTGCTTCGATAGGAGACGCGGATCTCCGCCAGGTTTTGAAGGCGATCGAGCCATTGCTCAGATCGCTTGAGCAGATGTTTGCAATGATCGCGCAACAGTTTGCGGCGATGAACAATGGTGCTGCCAGTGGTGGCGCAGGCGAAGGTTCAAATTCCGGCGGCAGTAGTCGCGGAAGCTCAAGGGGCAACAATTCCGACCGATGGACGGGCGGAAACACCTGGGGCGACTCTGCAGGCGCGGGTAGCGACAACCGTGACGGATGGCAGTATAACGCTCCTGCAAGAGGGCATCATTGTGATAACACGAGCCGCCACCGTAATTCGGACGGAAGTGCTGTTCAGCCTGGTAAAGATGGTTCCAATGAGCAAACAAATTCAGCAAGCAAAGATAACGAGCATCGGGAGACGTCCAAAGATGATATCGAACAACGACGTAGAGACTTTGAAAAAGAATACAATGACCGGAAAGCAGGCACCACCACTGGTGGCGGGGCGGGCGACGGAGGAACGGCTAAACCCGGAAGTGACAAACCGAAATCTCCAGAGCCGGACAATGATTCGAAAGACTCTAGCGGCATTAAGGACAGCGGCAAGGATGCGAATAGCCCTAACAAGCGCTATGCCGACACCGGAGTCGAAAGAGGGCGTACTCTCTTCAGAGACGACTTCAATGGAAAGCTAGGAGAGGAGCCGAATCGCGAGGTATTCGATACAGAGCACATCGGTGCCGATGGAAAGACGCGGCAGCGAGGAGACAGTATTCAGGAGAAGGGGATCATCAGTGAGAATAATACCGTTATGGATGGAAATGGGCATTTGCAGCTGTTTGCAAAGAAAGAACAGACCTGGGATCCGGTAGCGAAGGAGTATGTGCCGTACACGAAGGGCAGCTATCACACCTCAGACGGAATGAACTTCAAGTTGGATGACCATCCGGACGGCGTCGTGATTGAAGTGAGAGCGAAGCATCCGACGGCTCCTGGCGCTAAGTTTAATGCGCTGTGGATCATGACCAGAGATTGGACTGCCAAGCAAGGAGAGAAGCCCGGTTCGACTGTCGAGTACGATGCCGCCGAGGGTGGTGGCGCCGACATTGCCATTCACTGGCCGTATAAAGACGCGAATGGTGAGACCAAGGTCAAGCACCCGGGCGGTTTTCACCCGAAGGATGTGGATTTTGAGGACGGTCAGTTCCACACGTACACAGTCGCGATAACCAAGAATCCGGAGACGGGGCGCGGAGATGTGACCCAATACATCGACGGTAAGAAGGAGTATTCGGCGAAGAACATTTTCCCGAGTGACAAAGCGCTTCATATCAAGGCGAGCATGGAAGTGTCGCCAAAGTGGACCGGCAAGACGCTCACCAGTGAGGGCGGCATGAATTCCGACGCTGCCGGGATTATCGACTATGTAGATGTGTCCGAGCTGAAGAAGAAGGGCGCTTGATAGTGATGCGGAGGTTGTGTTGTCTATCAGTGAATGCCGGATTTCGTGAATTTCGTCATTCGCTGATAGACAAGTCCTTTGGTTTGGAGGAGGTGTGAGCTGAGAGGGCTTGCTGGGCGGTCGATGCCGGATTTTGTGGATACTGAATGAAATAGTAGGCGAGGTCTGGAAATGACAGGAGGAAGGGCACGTTTGTTACGCGCGCCCTTCCTCTGCCACAAGCGGTTTGGTTGTCGAATGCCGCTTACATTGCGGACGAACAGCCTTAGTTGTCCTCGTCGGACTGTTCGTTGTCGCACGGCGGGCAGTCCGTCGGGATGTAGCACACGTCGGAAACCGGCTGAATCAGCCGCGCGATACCGCCGAGCACGACACCACCGATGAAGCCACCGATGTGCGCCCAGTAAGCCACGCCCGCGCCGGTGAGGTCACCGCCGGACTGGATGATGGGCAGGAACTGCATGATGAACCAGGCGAGCAGGAACCAGTAGGCCCGGATGCGCACGACGAACATCGGGAGCACGAAGCCCGTGATGTCCGCCTTCGGCCACATCAGCAGATAGCCGCCGAGGACGCCCGCGATGGCACCGGAGGCGCCAAGCATCGGGACGGAGGTGGTCGGGTCCGAGGCGATCTGCGCAGCTGCGGCAGCGAGGCCGCCGAGCAGGTAGAAGCCGAGGAACTTCAGGCGACCGAGGCGCGCCTCGACAGCCTTACCGAACGTGAACAGGAAGATCATGTTGCCGGCAAGGTGCATGAGGCCGCCGTGCAGGAACATGTGGCTGAAGATCGCGACCACAGCCCACTTGATCTGGTAGGGATCGCCGGAGCCGAAGGCGTTGAGGATCGTGGACGGAACGAGCATCCACTTCAGCATGGAATCGCCGGCGCCGCCGCTCAGCTGGATGGTCTCCCAGATGAAAGCCGCGCAGTTCGCCGCGATGAGAAGCACCGTCACCAGGGGGAAGGTGAGGCAACGCAGGTTGTCTTTGAGGGGAAACATTTGTTTCTACTCCAATTTTGTCCGCGACTCTTTCTGAGTGCGGTTTTGGTGGCACACAGGGATGCTGTGTGTGAAAGAAAGCAGCAGTCAGTCAGTTCGTCCGCTGCCTGGTTGCGTTTCAGGGCAACCGAAGTTTGGATGTCCAACCAAACCCAGCTCTGTCTACCTGTGAGCGATAAAACTCATTCCGGTTTGAACCAGAGGGTGGAGAGAGAGGAGTGGAGGAGACTTCTGACGGGTTTCGGAATTTAAGTCTTCGGAGAAAAGAGAATTGGACATTTAACACTACGGAGTAGCGTGTGAAGAAAACAATCAGATTCTTTCGAGAATATATTCAGAGTATCTCTGGTAGAGAGCGCGGAACGTCTGATTTAGAGCCCCTTTCAAGCGAGAGGTTTAGACCGAGAGGCTTGAACTGTGCGTGGATGTCAAGCCGACTTGAGATATTGCACAGTTGTGTTATGTTGACAAGTTGTCCCTGTGGGGCTTTTGGGTGTTGAAGTCAAGCGGTTTGTAAGCTTCGCTATTGCCGAACATCCGATGTGTTCGTATTAACTTGACTAGAGGTTCTCAGGAATTGAGATATCGCTAGCTCGACTGTTAGGTTTTGGAGTCGTTAACTTCCAAACTTTATCCAGTATCTCCAACCCCTAACTCCGTCCAACTGCTCTTGCCTATCAGCTTTTCTTTTACGCCTGCTTCCAAGGCGTAAGTCAATCGCGTCTGGCCGCTTTCACGAAAGTCGTGACCAGGCGCGCTAGCTGTCTCGTTTCAAACGAAACGACGGAGAAACGTAAAATGAATAAACGCATGCAGAAAGAGCTTGCACGCACGGGTAAGCCGGTGTACAGGCTGCATTTCCTTGGTTCCGCCGGTGGTGTCACCGGGTCCCTCATGCTCGTGGAGATGTTCTCCCGGGAAGGAGCGAAGCGTTTCTTGCTCGATGTCGGTTTGCACGTGGACCAGCAGAGTCTCGATTTCCAAAACCGCTTGCCCAAGGGCATGACCGGCAAGGACATCGACTTTGTGGTCATCAGTCACGCGCACCTCGACCACTCTGGCTACCTCCCGAAACTCATCAAGGAAGGCTTCACCGGTCCTGCGTACTGCACGCCGGCGACTTTCGACCTGATGGAAATCTTGCTGCCCGACTCCGGTTTCTTGCAGGAGGAGGCGGTGAAACGGTTTAACAACCGGCTCACCCGTCGCGCCGAAGCCGGCAACCAGTCTGCCTCACAGAACACTGCTGTCAGCAAGGGCGGCAAGGTTCGTGGTGGTGCTGATGGTGGCAAGCAGAAGGGCAAGCGTGGTGTGAAGGCCGTCGCCGTGAACGCGAGTGCCTCCGCTGTCGCTGACGCCCCTCGGCTCCGCCAGCCCCTCTACACCGAAGAGGAAGCCCGCGCCAGCCTGAAGTGCGTCAAGACGATCGACTACAACGTCCGCACGAAGCTGGCCGAAGACATCTTCGTTACCTTCACGGATGCCGGTCACATCCTCGGCTCTGCTGTTGTCACCATGGACCTGGGCAGCGGCGCCAACAAGCGCTCGCTCTGTTTCACCGGTAACATCGGCCGCGACAACCCGCCTGTTCTGCAGACTCTCGCGCAGATCAAGGGCGCCGACTACGTGATCACGGAGTCGACGTACGGTAATCGCGTGCACAAGGTGCGCGACCGCCACGCTCGCCTCGCCGAGATCATCAACAAGGGCTACGAGCGCGCCAAGCAGGGTAAGAAGGACGGCGCCGGCGTCATCCTGATTCCTGCCTTTGCCGTTGGGCGTGCGCAGATCGTTCTCGACGACCTGCGTCAGCTCATGGACAAGAAGATGATTCCGAACCTCAAGACCTATCTTGACGGTCGGATGAGCATCAAGGCTACCGACGTGCACCGCAAGCACGCCAACCTGCTCAACGCTGAAACGCAGGCGGTGATCAACGCCGGCGGCGACCCGTTCGCGACCCCGCGCTTCGAGCTCTGCCGTGAGTGGACCGATTCTGCGCGTTTGCAGGAGCCGCAGTCCGAGCCGATCATCGTGGTCGGTTCCAGCGGTATGGCCAACGGCGGTCGTATCGTCAGCCACCTGTCCAAGCGCCTCTCCGGTCCGGAGAACACGGTCGTGTTCGTCGGCTACCAGGGCACCGGCACGCTCGGCAACGCGCTCGTGCGCTTCGCCGACGGCAATCCTTTCTCGGAGCGCAACTCGACGGCTCACAAGGCTAACAGTGATGCGACCCCGAAGACCGCGAATGTCGCCGGCAAGTCCATCAAGGTTCGCGCCACGGTGGAGTTCATGTCGGACTACTCGGGTCACGCTGACGGCGTCGACATCTGCAGGTGGCTCGGCAAGTTCAAGCAGACGCCGAAGAACACCTTCGTCGTCCACGGTGATGATGACGCTCTCGCCGGCATGCGCGATCAGATCGTGTCGCGCCTGCACTGGGACGTTACCATTCCCAAGGCACGTGAGGTGTTCGAGCTGAGTTAGGCTCGGCGCTGAAAACCAAGTCGGGGTTCGAGTCGCAAGCTCGAATCCCGACGATGGTCTTTCCTCAAGATCGGACTCGAAGGTTCGATAATCGATAGACCGGAGGAGGTTATGGTTTGGACATTCGCGCAACCGCAGCGTTTTATCGATGAGCGCAAGGTTGTGCACACAATAAAGAGCGTCGCTCAGAAGCGACTCGTGGAGCTCGATTCGGCGAAGCGTTTCATCGAGCCGGTTGAAACCGTTCTCGACGAACTCGCGCAACTTGCTCCCGCGGCTGATCTTGTGAAGGTCGATTGCAATCACGCTGCGGCGGATGTGCGCGCGGTCGTTTTTCAAGATGCGGCCATTGAGCTGCTTCAGGCGAAGTGCCGGAACCGCTACTGGCTCTGGTATCTTCTGTCGCGACTGGAGACTGCGACGTTTCCTGTCGACGCGCTGGCTATCGCCCGGGCACACGCTCGTGCGAAGCAGTCGCTGTACGACAATCGATTCGGATTTGGCTTTGTCGCTCCGATCAGTCTCATCTGGGAACTGAAGGGGATGCCGCCCGGCTTCGTCCTTGAATTGTGGGAATCGGGACGCATACTCGCGAATCCGAGACACGATTCGAACGGCTACCCGCTCATTCTCAACCCGTTGCTCATCGACGATTGACCCGTCCGAAGCTGGCTGCTCACCCCGTGTGACAGCCAGCTTCCTTTCTTGATTTTGACTACTATATGCGAGCGTATCCGTTGAAACCTGCGAGCATTGTGCAGGCGGGGTATTGGGTTTTTGGGGTCAGTTCAGTGTGCCTCAAATTTAGCTCGTTGGCGGCGCTTGATTTTAACTACTATATGCGGGCGTATCCGTTAAAACCTGCGAGCATTGTGCAGGCGGGGTATTGCGGTCCTGCGGTCAATTCAGTGTGCTCAAATTTAGCTCGTTGGCGGCGTGGCATAGACGGAATTTCGAAAATCCGGCGCTCTGTGATAGACAAAGCCACTTTTCTTAGGGGTTCCAATTCGGGCGAAAGTCTCTAAAGCTCCGTCTCGTCTTGCTCTCGCGTTTTGACTAAGCACGTCGGCATATAGTAGTAGGTTTTGGCGGCGTGGCGTAGACGGAATTTCGAAAATCCGGCGCTCTGTGATAGACAAGGACACTCTTTTCGAGGGCTCTGATTCGGGCGAAAGTCTCTAAAGGTCCGCCTCGTCTTGTTTTCGCGTTTTGACTAAGCACGTCGGCATATAGTAGTAGTTTTTGGCGGCGTGGCATAGACGGAATTTCGAAAATCCGGCGCTCTGTGATAGACAAGGACACTCGTTTAGAGGGGGTTGATTCGGGCGAAAGTCTCTAAAGCTCCGTCTAGTCTTGCTCTCGCGTTTTGACTGAGCACGTCGGCATATAGTAGGGAGGGCGTCGGCATATAGTAGAAAGTTCGGGCGGGGGGAATTTCCCCATTGTGGGCGCAATATCCGAAGAATATAGTGGGTGGACACCGCTGAGATGCCGCTTAATTCGCTGCTGCATCTGGAAACCAAATCTCCACTTACCTAGCGTAATCGCAAGTTTCTTTTAACCACTATGGAAGATGCCGTTCGCAACAAAATTGCCGCGATGACCGACTTGAAAGTCGCGACGCCAGCCGCGCCTAAAGAAGATACGGTCTGGGACCGGGTCTCGCGTGAGGCTTATGTCGTAGGCGGCGGTCTGAGTGATGGATTTACCTCTCATTTAAATTCGAAAAGTCTTGTCGAGAAAAGTCCTGAACTTCTCCTCTCCTTCGGTCTTGGTGCTGGTTTAGCCGCGGCTCAAGGCAAAGGTGGCATGGTCAAGCTTGGAGCTCAGGCGATCGGCCTGGCTTTCGGTGTGGGAATGGTCAAAGACCTCTCCAGTCCGGAGCGTATCAACGGTTTGACCACTGCCGTCTCGAATACCTGGAATTCTCCAACCCAACTCGATTACAACCGCGCGCTCGTCAAACAGCATGCGGGCGATTTCGCTTTTGACACCGTGCTCATGTCTGCCGGTGGTATCGCCGGTGCTGGCAGTGTCAAAATCGGTCGCTCGGAAGCCGCACAGAATCTCCGCAGTTTGATGTCCGACGGCGTCAGCAATCTCAAGACCTCGACGCGTGCACTTTTCACAAATTCGGAGTTGCGCGCAGCGACCGCTAAGTCTGATGTTCACGGTTTCTCTACTGGTATGGTTGAAAAACCGACTGCCGCCCTCGGTGCGGTTACAGAATCGACGACGCCAGGTTTGTTTAAATCCACATCGCGCCCGTTCGGCAGCATGTCTGAATCGACGGGAGTTTCATTCGAGCGCTCGACCGGTTCTCTGAGCAAAGACCTCGCGAAAGCAGGTACTAATCAGTCGGCTAAGTTGAGAGAAGAGGGATCGGCGTCTCTTCAAAAGCCGCATATGGAGCCTGATGGCAGGCATCTTCCGGCGTTCGATGTTTATCCTGAAGGACCATTGACCGCAAACAAATTCTCTTCGCGGGTAGAGACAGACGGTCAAGGCAAGCCAACAATCGACGTTAAGAAAACAGATGTGGTCGATTGGGAAATCCAACCCGGCAAGACCTGGCAGTGGCATCCCAACGAACAAGGCACGGAAGTCCGTCTTCAAGCACAGAGTTTCGTCGACAAATTTATGAAGGGCGACTACGCGGGTGCGCTGAATGTGGCTGTTGAAGCGCCTGTCATGGAGCGCATCAATTTGAACCCGGCGAGCAGAGTGCATGAGGTCAGAATCAACGCGGCGGATCTTGCGAAGCCGGAGATCGTCGAAATTAAGATGAATGAGCTCAGCAAATATGCTGAATTCAAATGGAGTCAGGTCGTCGCCGATGGCGTTCCAGGCGATTCTCGACTTGAGGTCGTAATTCCGAAAACGATCGTAGAACTGAAAAGCGGTGCGGATGTGCGGTTGGTGGACATCGTTCCCACTCAATCTTCAGGTTATCGTCAGTCATACAAAATGGAATTTCCGACGCACGATATCAAAGGGAAGCCGCTGAGCGCTGAGCAAACAAAAGAGATACAAGCCTTGCGCGAGAGCCCCGGCGGGCAGAGAGTCCTGGCGGAAACGGCTATATTCGGTTTTGAAGAAACCATCGTTCATGCCAACCAGCACATAACACAAGGTGGCGGAATTTCCTCGCCGGCGTTTGCTGAATTCGCGCGAAATATCGCAGCCAGTAACGAGAATCTCAGAGGGCATCGGCTCTCGCTTCTGGGCTCGCTTACCGCGAAGCACGCAGAGCGGCCGAAGATCATGGAGCAGGAAGTTCCGGCGCTCGCATATGACGCCGGTATGCCACTAAGTATGGTGCGCCACCACTTTTTCTTCGGCAGTCGCCACGTCGAGCAACGCACGCCGGTCATGAACTTCTTGAAGTTCCGCGAAATGTTCGGACCAAAGCCCGAGCATTCTTTCGTGCCTAAAGACGACTAAGTTTAAGCGCTCGTAGGGCGTCCGGTTTAAAATCCCAGCGGTTCGGGTTTCATAAGGTTAAACCAGATCTGTTTCTGTTTATCTTCAGATGGAAAACGAGCCGACTAAGTCTGAATTACAGAAGCTTCTTATGCGGAAGCTCTCCGACCCCGGCGTTCATGACGCTGAGAACCTAAGCCGTCCGGTCTTCATTACTTATCGGGAGGGCTGGGGGCATGGACTTCGAAGCAAGCTGCCGGCTCCGCCGCAAGCCAGACTCGCTGTCGCTGTTGGCGTTGCGGCAGCGTATTCGCTTGTGGGTTCCTTACTCTTTCAACACGGCGTAACTCTCGTCGCTGTGCCGTATCTTTTAATCGGGTCCATGTTGTTGTTCATCGCCGCGCTGCTGATTCAGGACGATCGCATGTACATGGATCGGCTTTCGTTCATTATTCCAAGCCGCAATCCATTACTATTTAACTCCAAAGTTCTATGGTCCAGAATCGAAGAATTATCGATAGTCGATTTGAAGAAAAACGCATCAGGCAGTAGATTTGCCATTCGACTTCACGAGGCATCCGGTGAGAAGCACGATATTTTGCTGTCCGCGCTTCAACGTGAAGATCTCGATGAGTTGCGGGAAACGATTGAAGCATACGCTCCTCACATCAAGGGACTGGTTTTGCTGCGCGACCTCGAAAGATTTTTTGATTTTGAACATAAACGATTGGAGGGCGTTTGTTACACTCAACTCTGGGAAAGTGGTGCGGCCCTGTCGTTCGGGCTGACATCGTTCACCCCACTTACACCGGACACATTGTTGCAAGAACAATTCCGAGTCGAAAAACAGATTGCCGCCGGCGGGTTTTCGGCAGTTTACGTCGTTAAGGGGGACGATGGAGAGCGGTTTGTAGTCAAGGAATCCGTAGTTCCTTTCAATCTGGAACCCGAGTTGAAAGATAAGGCGCAGCAACAATTCGAACGCGAAGCGAGATTGCTGACAAAGCTGAACCATCCGAGAATAGCCAACGTTTACGATCATTTTGTTGAAAACGGCCGCAGCTATCTGCGTATGCAGTATATAGAGGGCGATAATCTTCGCGCCCATATTCGCGCTTGCAATGCAGTTTCTGAGGCTGTCGTCATCGCTTGGGTTACTGAGCTCGCTGAGATTTTGACTTATTTGCACGAGCTCGCACCGCCCATGGTGCACCGTGATCTTTCGCCGGACAACATTCTGGTCGGCAAGGATGGTCGATTGGTTTTGATCGATTTTGGCGCAGCCAATGAGTTTGTCGGTAATGCGACGGGAACGCTGGTCGGTAAGCATGCGTACATGGCTCCAGAGCAGATTCGCGCTGCGGCCGAACCGCGAAGCGACCTTTATTCGCTGGGTGCATGCGCTTACTTTTGCCTGACGGGGCGGGATCCGGAACCGATTCGACGATCTTCTCCGCGGGCTCATGGTGCCAACATCTCAGATTGGTGCGAAGATCTGGTAAAGCGGCTGACTAATCTGGACCGTGATGAACGGTTCGCGAGCAGTCGAGAGTGTCTTGAGTTTCTGCGAGAGCCGGGGCGCGCACAGGAGAATTAGAGTGGAGCGTCGTCCAATCAGTCAGCGCGAATTACTCATCCGCTACGGCAGAATCGCTCCGAATGCGCGCGATCGCGTTCTTGATCAGTTCTATCTCTTGATTCCGGATTGCGCCTCTCTGCGGCAGTACGCCTTGATTCAAGGGGCCACTTTTACGAGCGTTTTTGCCAGCTTCGGCGTTGCAATTTGGGCTTTGAATGTTTGGATCACGTTGCACTTCAACCTCGATCAGGTGCATGGGCAGTCACTTGTTCACAGTTTCATTCTTCTCTTCGAGAGTTCTGTCATCTTCTACGTGATGCGGCGTAGATTAAAGTATCGCAAGCGGCACCATGAAAAGTTCCTTCAGCCAACCGAGATCGGGTTGACTCCGGAGCGCATTAACATTCATCATCGCATCATCCACGGTGGCACAGTTCTTAAATCCATACGCTGGGATGAGCTGAGTAAGGTCGAGCTGGTTGAGGATTTGACGAGCAGCAGCGGTCCGGTTCTGCAAATGCAAGACCATGAGAATCGACACATCGCTTTGCAGTTGGATTACATTCAGACGATAGAGGAACGGCAGATGCTGCGCGACTTCGTTCTTCACTACGTAAGACACATCGATGTGAAACCGGTAATCAGCAACCTGCTTCGTGTCGGCCGGCGAGATGATGTTCCGTTTACCAAGCTCTGGTGCCAGGCGCTTCAGGACTCACGTCCGCGCGTCAATAGCGCACCTTTGACAGCAGGAACGCATTTGCAAGACAGCCGTTTCGTCATCACCGATTGCATTGGTGGCGGCGGTCAGGGAACGGTATACAGCGCCGAAATGCGGGAGCTGGACGGTGTTCATAACATTGTTCTCAAAGAATACGTTCTTCCGGACTTCGATCACACATCCGAGCATAAAGCGGCTTGCGAGCAGTTCGAAAAAGAAATTCGGCTGCTCGGTCTGGTAGTTCATGATGGCGTAATCAAGCTTATCGATGCATTTGTTGAAGATCACCGCGCCTATCTCGTCCTCCATCATGTCAATGGAGAGTCTCTGAGAAGGCGTGTTGAGCGTATGGGACCGCTCTGCTCGCAGACCGTCATTGCTCTTGCAACACAAATGTGTGACATTCTCCACTACCTGCATTCGATGAAACCGGGAATCATGCACCTCGATTTCTCTCCGGAGAACCTTTTGCTTACGGATGATGATCGAATTATTCTTATCGACTTCAATATCTCCGTTGAAGAAAATTCGATGCGCACCCGCACGGTTATGGGAAAGCAGCGGTACATGGCTCCTGAACAGTATCGAGGAACACCTTCGCCGCGCAGCGATATTTACTCACTGGGTGCGACTCTTTTTTATCTTCTGACCGCGCGAGAGCCAGAGCCTATTACCGTGGCGCGTCCGTCGAGGTTGGCTGAAACAGTCGATTTGCGGCTCGACAGAATCGTATCCAAATGTACTGAACTGGAAGAGAGCGATCGGTTTCAAACAATTGCAGATGTACGAGACGAGCTTGGAAAGCTGCTAGGAGGCGGTGATGGATAACATCGCTAAACCTGATATCGATCGACCTTTGGAAATCGCTGAGGTATATCAACGCTATCGCTGTCCCGCCGAGATATTGATTCCGTACCGGATTCGAAAAGTTCCTAAGACGATGATTGGAACCTGGTGGGAAGCGACGTATTTGAAGCCGCGTTCGGTGACTTTGTGGAACATGGACTTCCCCTGGATTTTGGTCATAGGTACAGCGCTTGCGGGAACCGTGTCTTCGGCGCTGTGCATGGCGCTCGGTCGCTGGTTGATGCATTTGAACGGTTCGCTCGGAATCTTCTTCGGTATCCTGGGTTTCTTTCCTATTGTTTTTTTAGGATTTGCTTTTCTTCTTTACCCTATGTTTGTCACGCTCAATATGCGCCTTGGGTGGGGCAAGAACTGGCACCATACACTTCTTGGACCGACGCATATTGGAATTACCGATTCCGGTTTTAAACTCTATGTGCGTGGCTGGTTTTTCTACAACTATCCGAATCTGGCTTTGTGGCAGGAAATCTTCAAGGCCGATCTGGTCAGTGATAAGAGAAAGAACGCGATGGTGTTGCGATTCACGTATCAAACCGGCTTCGGTAGAGCCCCAATTGATCTGCCTTTAGACGCGTTTGAAACGGTTGACGACCTCAAGTTTGTTTTAAAAACATTTTCCGATAGCGTCACGCCGGAATTCCAGGGACCGCTTCTGAAGGCAATGGCGGAAGTTGATTTCTTGCCGGTTTTGGAAGGCTATGAACAGGGGCAGACGTACGCAATCGGTTTAGATCTCATGCGCGAAATTGAAGAGGCGCGCGCGATCGAGATTCAGCATGGTTCGCAAGCCGAAAGCCTTTAGCGTTGAAGGTTTCGGGAATGGACCAGATGGGCTGATCACCATAAGTCATGGTGAAAGTACGGTTTGGAAATTCAATATCCAAACGTAGAATGAAGACTCAGGTTGTGTTCGCAGTGAAAAATGAAAGAAATAAATTCTGCCGCTACTGGCGGTTCAAATAGTCGGCCGTTTTCGCCCGAGAACGCGCAAGACCATATTCATATCGTCCCGGATTTCATGGATGAAACCGACCGCGCCTTGTTCCTCGAAGCGGCTCAGCAGAAAGCGAAGCCCTCGGATAAGACGCCGTCGGAAAAACGCTCGCCTAAGCATTTGCCTGCTCCCGAAATTCCGAATGAGAAGTTGCTACCCGGACCGAAAGGAAAAGGAGCGCCCGCGCCCATTGATAAGCCTCCTTCACCTCCGGCGGAAGTGCAGGGGGCGGTACCTCAAAATCCGGCTGACTGTGCGGCATCCAATGCTTATCTGGAGCTCTTGAACAAGGCGTATGATTATATGTATGAGCCTGACCGGCTTGGGGACTACGATGCGCTCAAGTCGAAATACAATTGCCAGATCAAAAGTGTGGACGATGCGGTTAAGTATGCTGGAGAAGCGCTTGCTATAACGAAAGATCCGTACAATTCCGTGTTTGATAAGAAACAGTCGGAAGGTCGAAGCGATGAATCGCGTGGTGTTTGGAAAGGGTTTGGTTTCAACTTCGCTTCAAAACAAGATGTAGAGAAGGCTGGCGCGGGTGCGTTCCCAAGCCCGCTGAAAGTGACCGGCGTTTTTGCCGGAAGTCCGGTGGAGAAGCAGGACATCAAACCTGGTGATTTCATCGTCGGAGTGAATCAGACGTCACTGAAAGGGAAGACGTTCGATGAGGCATACGCCCTCGTTAAGGCAGATGGCGCCAAGGTCTTCACTATCGCGCGTGATGGAAAGGAATTCGATGTGCCGGTGACTCCCGGTGATATTCCAATCCCTGCAGTGACCGAAAAGCGGCTTGACGACAACATCGCATATATAAACCTCAAGACGTTTGGACAGGCCACAACGGCGGAGCAACTTAAGAAAGCAGTTGAGAAGAACGTCAATGCTGATGGATTTATCATCGATCTCAGGCACAATCCCGGCGGTTTCTTTGATGAAGCAATCAAAGCTGCGTCTTTGTTCGTAAAGGATGGAACGGTTGTGACTGTTCGGGAGCGCATTCCTCCTGCACAAATTGCCGCGACGGGAAACGTGACGATTACACCGCCGCAAAACGTTGCGCCTGTCGATGCGATCTCAGTGCCCGGCGCAGCACCAGTCTTGCCGTCGGCGCTCGTGCCTGAAAAGCCTGTTGCGCGGGTTGAACCGCGGTTCAACTATCAGCACACCAGCTACGATTTGACCGCTACCGGTTTGAACAAGGTCATGACCAACGAGGGCACGCAAGAGAAGAACACAGAGGTCAGAGACCGCTTTCCGGATTTGGTGGATAAACCGACGGTGATTCTCGTCGATGCTGATTCCGCCTCGTCTTCAGAGGTGTTTACCGGCGCATTGAAAGACCACGGCGATGCGTATGTCGTTGGAACTCGCACATATGGCAAGGGAATCGGCCAGATGAACTTTTACGGAATGGCTGGTGGAAGCACACTTCGCGTCACCAATTTCCATTACTTCAATCCTAGCGGACATTGGCCTGGTGACGCGGCTAGCAATCGCATCGGTATAATGCCCGATCAGCTCGTGCCGACTCAGCCGGGTGTAGAGCGGGGCTCCGAGCAAGACTTGCAACTGCAGGCTGGAATTGCGCAGATAAATAAAATGCTAGGGCGGGCACCAAAGGTAGTGGCGCCAGCTGTGCCCGGAGGTGTGGTTGCGCCCATTGAAAACCATCCGTAATGGGGCGGAGTGAAACGGTGTTCTCGATCTCAATTGTGTCTCGGGCGAGGTGCGGTGCGGGTTTCGCGACCGGTCGTCAACCCGTCTTCTTTGCGTTTGAAGGTTCGCGCTTGATTCCGAAATCTTCTTGATTGAGAACCTTGCCGTTCCACTTGTTGACGATGTAAACGACTGTTCCCGGTTTGACCAGCGAGTACAGTTGCAGAATGTCCTTATTGGAATGTCGCACGCAGCCATGACTTACGTCTTTGCGAATTTTGTTCGGAGCGTTTGTTCCGTGTAGAACGATTGCAAACTTGTTGAGGTTGATCTTCGCTACTCCCAGCCCGTTCCGCTTATCTTCTTTATAGGGCGGCACCGGCTTTTGTTTCGGGTCAATCGATTTTGGTGGTATCCACTCGGGATCCAATTCTTTTTTCGTCACCACGTATCTGCCTGGTGGCGTCGGAGTAGCGTCTTTGCCGATCGCGTTCGATAGTGTATAAATTCGGACTATTTCATCGCCCTGAAGTTGCAGAACGTGTGTGTAGTGACTGTGTTTATCGACGACCACGACTACCGGCTCATAGGAGTGGTAGCCGTTTGTTTTCATTGTTGGTTTTAAAACATAATGGCCGTTTATGAACGGTGGAGGGCTCACCGCCTGTGGTGCCTTCTGTGTGGGTTTTGTCGATTGATTTGCGGCGGCAAGCTTTTGGTTCTGCGCTTGCGCTTGGTTCGCTTCGAATGGCGCCACCAGGGCTGCTGCGATAGTAACACTCAGGGTAAGAAAACTGGCCGTCGTGGCGCGATAGAAACTCTGCATTGCTCACCTCGTTTTAAAGACCTCGTACGGGTCGAGAGCCGTGCCACGGAACACGCTGTCTTGTGGACCCAAGGTACTTATAGCAAAATGCAAATGAGGTGTGTTCGGAGGCGCGTTTCCGCTTGTGCCGACATAGCCAATAACCTGTCCCGCCTTGATTTCATCGCCTTGCTTAATGCCGTCGTCATAGCGTTCGAGGTGTGCGTAATAGTAGACGTACTTGCCACTTTTATCCTTCTGGTAAATCGTCAAGCCGCCGTTCTTGCTTTCGAAGAGGCGCTCGACCGTTCCGTCTTCTACGGCATGAATAGGGGTGTTTCGTGGCGCAACCAAATCGATTGCTTCGTGCATATGTCCGACGCGACCGAGATAGAAATTTCCTTTTACCTTCTCGATGTCTGCGCCATCGAGTGGAAGGCGCAGTTTCTTTCTTCGAAGTTCCGCGATGTGCGATTGCGTTTCCGCTGGTGTCATAACATCGGGTGCGACAGGAGGCATCTTGGACGCTGTCTTGATGGGCCTTTCCGGCGCGAGGGGAACCTCGTTTTTGTTGTGCGCGACGGACTTCGCATCCGTTTTTACTTTCAACGGCGGGCTGCCATCGCCCGCGTCTGCCGAAGAAGCGCATGTGAGCAGCATTGAGGCAGCCAGGGACAGTTTCACAAATAGAGGAAAACGGTTAGCCTTTTTCATCTCACGCTCGTGGAAGAGTTACGCAAGACGAGACGGGGCAACCTGAATTTGGTTCCAAGAAACTTTTATATCGGCCGCTCTACGAGTTCAAGTGACCCTGGAACATTGTTCCGATTAGTGTGTGAGTAAAGCTGAAGCTCCGGGCGCCGCTCCCTGAGCGACTCGGCGATAGGTGGTTTTAAACCCTTCGTCTGCCGCATAGGCGAGAACCTTTTCGATGTCCTGTTCAATCACTGCGCCAGCCATCTGCGTGACTTCATCTTCCCACGGAATATCGAAATCGTTTGCTCCCCAGTTCAAAGCTTTGATGCCGTTTGCGTTTTGGGTTAAAACAGATGCGCGAATATGTTTTACGTTGTCGAGGAAGATGCGGCAAAGGGCGATGTGACGGAGGTATTCTTCGCGTGGTATTTCGACTCCGCCGAATTCGTTGTTGTATGGTTTGTAAGTCCAGCAGAGGAAACTGAATAGACCGCCGTTGGTTTCATCCTGGAAGTTGCGAACGGCATCCAGGTGATCGAGGCGCTCTTCAAGCGGCTCATCAAAGCCGATTACCATAGTTGCGGTTGTGTTTAGACCTGCGTTGATAATGGCGCGCTGGGTATCGAAGTATTCTTTGACCGTGTATTTATGCGGGCTGTGACGCTTTCGGAATGGATCCGAGAGAATCTCGGCACCGCCCCCGGTGATCCATCTAACGCCGGCGTCTTTTAAAACTTTGAGCGTTTCCTCGACGGGCATTTTGCAAAGTCTTGCCACATAAAGTAGCTCTACGACTGTCATTGCGTAAAACTCGATTGAGTCGCCATATCGTTGACGGATTGAACTGAACAGGTCGATGTAATAGTCGATTTTTAGCTTTGGATTGAAACCGCCATTGAAACCGAACAGGTCTCCGCCTTCTTTTACGAGCTCGTCGATCTTTTCGAAGACCCATTCTTTGGAGCGCACGTAACCGTCTTCGGCGTTGGGCAAGCGGTAAAACGAACAATAGTCACAAAGTGCGACGCAAATGTTCGTGTAGTTAATAATGCGCATCAGCAGATATGTAGCGGTTTTCGGCTCGTGAAAACGATCGCGTACAATGTTTGCCAGTCTAATCAAATCTTCGTCGGAAGCGTTTTGCCAGAGCCAGGCGGCGTCGTCGCGAGTAATTCTTTCTCCGCTTTCGACTTTCGTATTTATGTCGTTGATGGTGATTTGCATGGTGAGCCAATTTGAAGGTGTTCAATATTATAGCGATCGTTTTGTAAGAGAACGGTGATCGTTTAGCGTTGAATGTTTCGGTTTGTGATGAAACAGCGCGTGATTTCACCTGAAGTACCTAACATCTCGCAAACCTTGCGCGGGTGGGCTATCTTGACAATAGGGTTATCAGTAGACGGGCGCGAAAACCTCGATCCTGTGGGGGCTTATATTCATGTAGCCGTCTTAACAAGAAACAGTTTCGGTTCTTGAATCAAAAAATCCCAGTGTGCTAAATCGTAAAAGCTTGTTTTTTGTCCCTCTTCTCAGCAGATCCGCGAAGTACCGCCCGGTTATATAGCCTATACTTTAGCCCCGCGCTTCGCTAACTGCGAATTAGGACGGACCACCTGCTCGTGAAGGGCGGTTTGTCCAGGTAGTCTTTGACACGAAAGGATCCATCGCTATGACAGACAAAGCTAAGACGTACAACGGGATTGCGGTCCCGGCTGGCGAGAAAATTACTTTCCAGAACGGGAAGCCGGTCACGCCTGACCATCCCATCATTCCGTTCATCGAGGGCGACGGCATCGGAACCGACATCTGGCCCGCCTCTCGCAAGATCATCGACGCGGCTGTGCGTGGTGCCTACGGCGATACTCGCTCGATCGCATGGCTCGAAGTGCTTGCTGGCGACAAAGCGAAAGCCGCTTCCGGCGTGCCTCTTCCGCAGGACACTCTCGACGCCATCACCGAATTCGGCGTCGCCATCAAGGGGCCTCTCGGCACTCCCACCGGCGGTGGCATGCGCAGTTTGAACGTGACCATGCGTCAGAAGTTCGACCTGTATCGCTGCGTTCGCCCGGTGCGCTACTTCTCGTGTGTGCCATCAGTGGTGGTGCATCCCGAGAAACTCGACGTCGTCATTTTCCGTGAGAACACTGAAGATGTCTACGCCGGCATCGAATACAAGGCCGACTCCGCCGAAGCCGTGCAGATCGTCGACTTGCTCGGCAAGTTCGGCGTCGACACGATCGAAGCGACGACCGGCATCGGCATCAAAATCATTTCGCGTCGCAAGTCGCGGCGCCTGGTCAAGGCTGCCATCGAGTATGCGCTCGAGTCCGGCCGCAAGACCGTCACTCTCGTCCACAAGGGCAACATCCAGAAGTTCACGGAGGGCGCCTTCCGAGACTGGGGTTATGAGCTGGCTCGCGAGGAATTCGCCGACAAGATCGTCACGGAAGACGAACTCTGGTCGAAGCACAACGGCAAGCTGCCGGACGGCAAGATCCTGCTCAACGACCGCATCGCCGACGCCATGTTCTTCGAGGTGCTGACGAAGCCGAGCGAGTTCTCGGTCATTGCCACATGCAACCTCAACGGCGACTACCTGTCCGACGCTTGCGCCGCGCAGGTCGGTGGCCTCGGTATCGCCCCTGGTGCCAACATCGGCACCGACTGCGCCATCTTCGAAGCGACCCACGGCACCTGGCCAAAGGGCGCCGGCAAGAATCTCGCGAACCCGAGCTCGCTGTTGCTTTCGGGCGTGATGATGCTCGAGTTCATGGGCTGGAAGGAAGCCGCCCAGCGTATCGTGACCGGTCTCGAGAAGACGATTGCGTCGAAGAACGTCACCGTCGACCTGCACACACTGATGGAAGGCGCGACTCTTCTTTCGACGAGCGCATTCGCCGATGCCGTCATCGCGAACATGCCCGAACCGGTTAAGGTCCAGGCTCCGGTCGCTGCAGCTGCAGCTTCGGCTCCGACTGACTCGACCGGCAAGGACACTCCTGCGCAGAGCGTGGTCGCTGGTGACAAGGTATCGCCTTCGTCGTCCGCGACTGTCGGCTCGGATACCGTGGAACCGGCTTCCACCGCGCCAGTTGTGCCGGCAGCGAGCCCGAGCGCGCCTGCCACCGGCAAGGACGCAAAGTAAGTCCCAGCGCATTCGTGCGCTGATGAGCTGAATTCAATTTCCGAATAACTCTGAACCGCCCTGTTGCGAAGCTGTTTAACGGCTCCAGCAGGGCGGTTTCGCATGTCCAGAAAGGAGGACAAGATGAGCGATTCTTCGCAGAATCTGTTAGTGGGTCGGCCTCTTCTCGTCCTCGATTTGGACGAGTGCCTGGTCTACTCCACGGAGAAGCCGCTCGATGGAGTCGATGCAGACTTCCGAGCGGCTGGTTACTACGTCCACAAGCGCCCGCATGTTGACGCGTTCCTCGCGCGTATGTGGGCAGTGTACAACCTGGCTGTGTGGTCGAAGGGTGGTACTGACTACGTCGAGCCGACGGTTCGCGTTCTCATGGAACCGCATCCCAAGCCGTTGTTCGTGTGGAGCTTTCCACGCTGCACGCGGCGTTGGGACAGTTGGGATCATGAGGAGTACCACATCAAGGACCTGAAGAAGGTTCGGAAGCAGGGGTTCTCCAAGGAGCGCATGTTGATCGTCGATGACACGGCGAGAAACGGCGAGCGCAACTTCGGCAACATCGTCACCGTCCGCGAGTTCACCGGTCAGCAGGACGACAACGAGCTTTTGCTTCTGGCGACCTATCTCGAGTCGCTGGCTTCCCATCCCAATTTCCGAAAGATCGAGAAGAGGCATTGGCGCGACCAGGTTGCGTCCTGATCTCGCGAAGCCGCTGACCATCGTGTTTCTCCACGGTGGTCAGCGCGCTTTCGTCCTTCCCGTTTTGCTACTGTTTAGTATAGTGGTGCGAGGTAGTGCTGCAATGCGTCAAATGCCGCGTAATGCGTAATGATGCGATGCCGCCGGATGTTGCGATGTCGCGGATGTTGCCCTGTCAACGAGGGAGCGACGATTTTGGCTGGATCTGTCATGCTCTCATTGACAGGGGCTCTTCTAGAGTTTGTTTGTCAACGAGGGAGCGACGATTTTGGCTGAATCCGTCATGCTCTCATTGACAGGGGCTCTTCTAGAGTTTGTTTGTCAACGAGGGAGCGACGATTTTGGCTGGATTCGTCATTCTCTCATTGACGGAAGGGCTTCGGATTGTCGATTGCGGTTTTGTTCCTGAGGAATTGGATAGCAGCGTTTAGTTGTCCGTCTTGAGCGGTTCCGTAATATTGAGGGGCGGGGTTGGGAACCAGCAGATCCGGTTTGAGCCCGATGCGATTGTGATGCGCGTCGCCGGGCCAGTTGCCTTTTGGCGTAAAGTAATGGAACGTCGTCATTTTGATTGCGCCACCGGAAGACCAGTCCGACATAATTGTTTGACCGATGCCCTTTCCGTAGGTCGGCGTTCCGATAACGTACGCGCCATCAGTGTCTTTCAGCGCGCCCACTAAAATTTCCGCGGCCGAAGCCGTGCCCTGATCGGTCAGAACTACCACCGGCTTTTGCACCTGATCCTGGTGTCGAGCCATGTAGCTGGTGCTCTTTCCATCTTGAATTTTTTGAATGTCTGTTGGTGTGACGCGATAGGTCAAACTTTTGAACTGTGGATTGGCAGGGTCGGAACGCTCTCGCTGTCTGATTGTAAGAACATCTCCTTCCTTAATGAAAACAGATGCAGAGGTGAAGGCTTGGTCGAGCAGACCTCCGGAATTGTGCCTCAAATCCAGGATGTAGCCCTTTGCGTTGGGATGCGCTTTAACCTCGCGTTCAAGTTCCGCAGAAGTGTCATCTTGCATGAATGTTCGCAAACGAATGTGGGCGAAGCTGTCGTTGTCTACCATTTGCGATGTTGCGGCAGGCGCATCTTCATTGGTGCGCTTCAAGCGCACGGTTTGTTCCACGCCGTCGCGGCGAATTTGAACGTCGACTTCGGTGTTCTCTTTTCCGTCGAAAAATTTCAACGCATCGCGCCACGACTTGCCTGTCATGCTTTGATTGTCGACGGCTAAAATTTCGTCACCAGGTTTCAGTTGTTCTTTTCGCCCGGGAGTCGCTTCGAATTCCTGAACGACGAGTTTCGGAGGTTGACTGCCGGCTTCCTCCGCCGGAGTGGGCATGCGAATGATGACTCCTGTTCCAACGTCATGACCTTTCTGCAGTTCGATCATTTTTTGAAACTGGTCGGGAGTAAGAATGGCTGTATATGGGTCGCTGTCTTCGTCGAAAACTTTTTTTGCGTAGTCAAACGGCGATCCGCCTTGCGCGATCTGGCAGTTATACTTATTTTTCAGACTGTCCAAATCGCCCAGTGTGGCGGGATCGTACATTTGTTGTGCGATACGGTCGATGTAGCTTTGATAGGCCGGCGAAGAGGGGCAGGGTTTTTCTTCACCTTGCGCAACCGTTGCTGCTTCCGGCTTCGCGCCGGCTGAAGATTCGGGTGTCAAGCGCTTCGGCGAGTTGCCGTCGGTAGCTTTCGGCCGTGCGTCCGAAAGGCTGATGTCGACCAGGTTTGCGCCGCTGAATGATTCACCGGCTTTAGGTATGCGGCTGATTTGATCATCAGAATGATCGAGCTTTGTGTTAGTCATGGGAGAGCGGCTTGCGGAGAGCGGAGATGGTTTGGAATGCCAGAGGAGCAACTGGCTGTCTCATTAAACTAAGTTATGTTTCTGCGGTTCACAATCAGGAAAATACGCAAGATTCCTCAACGGTGGTCACGTTTCGGTCATTTACGTGGGAGTCGTCTGGGCAGATTCAATATGCTCATCCCGGGTATGGGGTCACACGAGTTCGCTAGCTTAAATCGGTTAGGGTGCTCTCATGCAGGTCAATTTGAGCTGTCAAGCTGTGGGAATGTGGCTGCGAGACGTGTTAGGCAGTGAGAGTCTTTTCTTCTTCCTTCTCTTGGACAAAGCACTCCCAGCGAAACTCGCCACCAATGTTATTCCTTCTCGGCTGACCGAGCGGGAGAAGTTCAACTGAAGAGAATCCAGCCAACCAATCTCGAAGGAGAACTCGATGACAACGTCCACCAAGCCCAAGTTCGCGTGCCCGATCTGCGAAACTCGTTCCATCCTCGCTGACGCCATTTCGGCGGAGGTCAAGGCTGCCGCCCAGGTCTACCACCTCGCCAATCACTGGCGTGGAGCCCACGAGACCCGCGAGCTGAGCAACTTCCAGGCCGAAGATCTGACCAAGGCCAGCCTGGACCAGTTCGACGCCGACACGGTCAAGGAAGCCGACTGGTATCAGCAGTACCTCGACGCGATCGAGGCGCTCAAAACAGCTTCCCAGGTCTCCGCCCAGGCTCGCCAGCAGTACCATGCCCGTCTCAAGGTGCACACGGACACGCGCAAAGCAAAGGACTGCGGCTGTTCGTGATGCGAATCGCTGACCGGTAACGACCAGGACAGAGGGACGGTGGCAGGTTTGTCGCCGTCTCTCCAGTCGGCTCGATAGAGCGCTTCCGGCGATCGCAGTTTCAATCTCAAAAAATTTATCTGATGAAAAACCGTTCTCGCTAAGCTCTGAAGCCTCTCCGGCGAGCTGAGAATCAACGACAACCCTGGTCCGAGTGCGCTAATGCCGCTCAGGCTGATAGAGAAGTGCTTTCGCATGAGGCGCGCACTTCCGAGCGGAGGCTCACATGAATGATTACTCTTGGCTTCTTCCGGTCATGATCATCGGTCCGATGGTCATGGGTATGACGGCGCTCTTTGTTGGGCTCGCCATCTACAACCGCCGAGCCGCAAAGCGTGGCGAAACACCTGGCGCTGTTTCCTACCAGGTTCCGTCTCAGAAGGCTCCACCGGCAGGTGGCGCATCTCCAATGAGCAAATCTGGCGCGGTTCTTGTTCCAGCCGGTTCCAGCAAAGTTCGATTCGCCGACGTTGCCGGCTGCGACGAGGCAAAGGCTGAGTTGCAGGAAATTGTGCAATACCTTTCTGCGTCTGAAGTGTTCGAACGGCATGGCGCCAAGATTCCGAAAGGTGTTCTGCTCGTTGGACCTCCGGGCACCGGTAAAACCTTGATAGCGAAGGCTGTTGCAGGCGAGTCGAACGCTGCCTTTCTCGCCATCTCCGGTCCGAATTTCGTCGAGATGTTCGTCGGTGTCGGCGCTGCGCGCGTTCGTGATTTGTTCGAACAGGCGCGCAAGAACTCCCCCTGCATTATTTTTGTCGACGAGATCGACGCGGTCGGTCGCAGGCGGTCGAACGCGCCCAACAGCAATGATGAGCGCGAGAACACGCTCAATCAGTTTCTCGTCGAGATGGACGGCTTCGCCGAGATGAAGGGCGTTGTGGTCATCGCAGCTACAAACCGGCTCGACATCCTCGATCCGGCATTGATTCGACCCGGTCGATTTGATCGTCGCGTCAACGTCGACCTTCCGGATGTGACCGGCCGACTGGCTCTCTTTGCTGTTCATACGCGCAATAAACCGCTTGATGCGTCCGTGAAATTTGAGCAGCTCGCCAGGTTGACGCCCGGCTTTAGCGGCGCGGAAATCGAGGCAGTGTGCAACGAAGCGGCAACACTTGCTGCTCGCCGTGCGATCTCGTTGGCTGCTTCGAAACCGAAGAAAACCATCGTCAATGCCGATGGAAAGGAAGAAGTCGTTATCGATGTCTCGCCGCTCGTCGTGCCGGACTTTGATGAAGGACTGCTGCGTGTTCAAGTCGGCATCGCGCTCGACACGAAGAAGAAGGCGTTGACGCCCGAGCAGCTCTACAATACCGCGGTGCATGAACTCGGGCATGGCTGGGTTTCCGAGGCGGTCGAGGGAGGTTTTCCAGTCAATCGAATCACGGTGCTTCCGCGCGGTGGTTCGCTCGGTCACACTTCGGCGCTGCCTGAAACCGACGGCGGCAACATGACCGACAAGCAGATTCGGGCTCGCATCGCCGTTCTCGTCGCGGGGCGGATTGCGCAGGTCGAGCTGCTTGGTATCGCCGATAGTGGCGCATCGGACGACTTCGATCGGATTGCGAAGTTGGCGCGTCAATACGTCGTCAATTTCGGCATGACCGAACTCGGTCCCGTTGCCACCCTCGCCGCCGCTGCGGAAGGGCAATTCCCGCCCGCCGGCTCCGAGCTGGCGAATGTTGTGGATGGCGAGTGCCGTAAGTTGATCGAGGACTGCCGCAAGGTCGCGCTCGATGTGATCCGTGCTGATGCCGAGAAGATCAAGAAGATGGCGGCGCTTCTCGTAGAGAAGGAAACTTTGCTTGAAGCCGAGTGGAAGTCGATTAAGGCCGAGGTGATGGCGGCTCAGGACTGAGTCTGAGAGGCGTTCCATGACGGAGTCCGAGAGGGGGTCATGATGGAGTCTTTTTCTAAAGCCCCATGACCGCCTACACGTTTAACTCCGGGACAGAACTTGATCAGGGAGATTCTCGGCGTTAGCTGAGGTTCTTCCTGGTCACTTTTTCTTGAGCCGGTGAGCGTTCACGACCGGTTTGAGTTCATGACCGGTTAGTATTCACGACCAGTTTGAGTTCATGACCAGTTAGCGTTCCGACCGGTTCGACCTCATGACCGATTTCGTTCATGAACACTTCGAATTCTGCCATTCATAACAAAGCCGACGGACTATTCACCTCCCAGCATAAAAACCGGTCAACCTTGATGCCGTCAGTGGAATCTACTTTGGCACATTCCGCAAACGGCATGACTGGACACGCAACTCAATATCGCCACAGGAATTTCAATGTCCGCCCAAGTAAACTATCGTTTATAGTGGGTGCGTGCTAAGTCAAATAACGTCGGGGCCGCTCAGCGTTATTTGTTTTAGTTCGCCTTCGCGACCGTCAGAGTCATACGCTGCAAACAAGATTGCAAGTTTTGAGCCAAATGCTGCAAACCAATTTGCAGACCCTCAAGTTTTGAGGTAATTGCCGCCGGTTATGGGTTCCAAACAGGTCGCTGCAAACAAGATTGCAAGTTTTGAGCCAAATGCTGCAAACCAATTTGCAGACCCTCAAGTTTTGAGGTAATTGCCGCCGGTTATGGGTTCCAAACAGGTCGCTGCAAACAAGATTGCAAGTTTTGAGCCAAATGCTGCAAACCAATTTGCAAGCCCTAGGTTTTGAGGCAAGCGCCGGTCATTTCGCTACTTGCTCTGTGGTTTACGTCTCTGTCTGCAATGTGACATACTACGCCATGTAGCATGTCGCGTGCAAAATGGCGGCTGCCCAGGAATCGAACCTGGCCGGGCTATCATCCGGTTCACACCTTGTGACCACAGCCATAATTGAGTTGAATATTCGGAGAATTTCCGAACTAACTTTGCACGAGAGCCGCGGCGCGAATGGGTTTAGCGCTAGCGGACTGATAGACATCGCAAAAACGAGCAGGAGGAAACCGGTTGTTATGCCGGTTTCCTCCTTGCTCTTACTGCATTACTTCACGGACGGCGAAGGCGGTTCCTTCACCTCACGAGTGTCAGGCCGCCTCGCGAGCCGCCTCGAGGGCGTCCCACTGGGCGGCGACCTTCTTCACCTCGCGGCTGCCGATCTGGCGCTTCGAGGCGACGTAGACGCAGCTGCCCCACTCGCGGGAGAGCTCGTCGCGGGCGCGGTCGAAGCTCCAGGAGAGCCCCTTGCGGAAGATCTTGTCGTAGAGGACGGGGCGGCGCTCGGCGCGACCGAGGGCGACGGCGGCCTCGTACTCCTCGCGCTTGAACGGCGCGAAGGTGACGAGGTACCAGATGCCCTCGACCTGGACGTAGCGCTGGGTGTCGCTGAGCGGGACCTGGTTGTAGGTCTTGCGCCAGCCCTTCCAGCGGTAACGCTTGCTGCGCGGCACCTCCATGAGGACGCCGGTCTCCGGGTGGACCCAGAAGTCGCGCCAGAAGAGCTTGTCGCCCTTGGAGTCGTGCGCGACGCCGTCGATGAGGATGACGTCCTGGTGGATCTTCCAGGGGAGCTGGTCGCGCACGTCCCACTGCGTCTTCACGCGGTTGTCGTTGACGGCGCAGATCTCGGAGTAGACGTCGTTCCAGAGCTGACCGACGCGGCTGCGGAGCCAGCGGTCGAGCAGACCCCAGCGGTCGTGGCGCTCCTTCAGGTTCCAGCCCCGGACGCGCGGCGTCATCGGCTCGCGGGTGGCGAGGTCCTCGCTGTCGGCGGTGACGCGGACCTTCTTGATGCGGGCACGCCCGGCACCGACGAGGGCGGGTTCCTTGATGAGGCAGTGGAAGTCTTCGCGCATACGCTTATTGTCTCCGTGGAAGTATTTCTGGCGAGAACGAACGGTCATGTTGTTATCGTTGTTTGCAGTAGCCTCCGGTTAATTGAAGATGCTGATGACCAGCCCGGTCCAGGCACGACACTCTGAGAGCGTTGCGCCTGAACCGGGCACCGTTGCGGTTCTACGCGATTGGATTTTCCTCTCGCGTTAAACCGTCAGGAGCGCTTGCGGCGCGGCTTGGAGCCGGGCGCGTCGGTGTCGATGACCGGCGCTTTGCCGCTGAGCAGCCCCTGGATGTCGATGGTGAAGTCGCTGACGCGCTGCTTGCCCTTGATGGTGCCCTTGTTCGGCTTCTTGAGCCGAACGAGGACGACCTTGTCGGGCTCTGCCGCGAGGACGATCTTCGGTTCCAGCGACGGCGTCGCGGGCAGGTCGAGGTTGACCATTCCGGCGAGCGCCTTGGCGGCGTCGGCGGGGTCGTTGAACTCCAGCGCGATCAGGTCCATGATCTGGCTGTGGCCGCCGCCTGCGGTGAGCGGTTCGACCGCGTCCACCACTTCGAACTGCTGCTTGTTGAACAGATACGTGTGGCCGGTCGCCGGAAAAGCCGCGAGCCGATCGAGGCTGCAGCTCGCGAAGCTGTTGTCCGGAAGTCGGAAAAGAACGAGAGTCTTCATTGGAGCTCCTTCGGTTTTCTTGGTGTGCATTCACGAACCCGCACGCCTGCTGCCTGCGATCATCCGGGTGGAGATGCGGACAGTGCACGTTTCCAGCATGGGGCAATCGAAACCCGTCGCACACTTGATCGCACGAAGAAAATCCCGCCTCTTTCACCGCGTCTTCAAACCGTCCACGAGGTGGAAACAGTTTCGATTGCGAGAAATAGGCGGAGAAAGAACCTTCGGGAACTCAGTGCTCTTGGACGGGGATGGATTTGTGACACCCAACTGTATCGAGACCTGGAGGTGGTAATCAAGTGCTGTGAACGGAACCGGTGGAGACTCCCTGGCGGTTTTAGCTTAATTCTGATTGGTGATGCTCCGCGAGCTAGCGTACCTCATATGGTGTTCAGTGTGTTTCTGTTGGATAATTACGCTTATGTCTAGCGAAAACAGCCATATCGAAAAACCTAGCGATAGCGAACCAGTCGTCGAGAACGCGAGCGCCGTCGAGAACGCGAGCGCCGTCGAGAACGCGGACGCCATCGAGAACGCGAGCGCCGTCGAGAACGCGGACGCCATCGAGAACGCGAGCGCCATCGAGAACGCGAGCGCCGTCGAGAACGCGAACGTCGTCGAGAACGCGAACGCCATCGAGAACGCGAACGCCATTGAGAACGCGAGCGCCGTTTCCAGCGACTCAGTCGGCGACGCCGTGGTTGCGAACGAAACGAGTCTGTCAAATGTTTCCGCCGGTAATGCGGCTGGAGCGGGCAATTTGGCCGGCGAGGGTAAAACTGTGTATCGCATCGATCAGCCGGAAGTACCGATGGATGAAGAGGCGCTTTTGAAGCTGCTCGACGACAATTCGGCATCGACAGCACCGACCGAAACATACACTCATCCGGTCACCGGACGGGAAGTGTATGTGCCTAAAAACAGCAAGGCGCTTGGTCCCAGCGCGATCATGATGACGGCGTCTCTCTTGATGTTCGTCGGCGGATCGCTGGCGACATCGCTAATGGTGGCGCGCGCGTTCGATTTCCACGGGCAGCTCTTGCTGATTTTCGTGATTAGTTCAAGCGCTTTCGTTCTCAGCCTGGCCGGTGGATTGCTTGTGAGAACGCTTGGCGACGGCAAAAACTGGTTCGTCGGAGCTGGCGTCGGGGCATGTTTCGGCGCAATGGGAGCGGTGATTGTTTACCTCCAAACCCAACACCATCCCTGGTGGCAGTAGTTGTTTAAAGCGTTTTGATTTCGAGGTTGTCCGGATCGCCTTTGAAAACTACGAAGGATGTGAAACCCTGCTCGCCGAGCTGGTCGATCTGCTTCTTTAGCTCTTTCTTTTTTGGAACGAGGGAAACGGTAACGCCGTCTTTTCGGAGGCTGTTTTGTCCTTTGAAAACATCCTTGAGTGTGTCTCTGCCTGGATCGTAGATGAATGCGATTTTTTGCGACGCTGTCGGCGGTTTGAAACCGCGCTCTTGCATGACGCCTATGATGCGTTCGAAACCAATTGAGAAGCCGCATGCAGGCACTTCTCTGCCGACGAATTTTTCAATCATTTTGTCGTAGCGACCGCCGCCTGCGACTGAGTACGGCAAGCCGGGAACGCCGACTTCGAAGATGGGACCTGTATAGTAGCCCATTCCGCGAACTAACGTCGGGTCGAATGCAAGTGTGAATTTGCCATCAACGCCCGAATCGATTGCTTCGATAAGTTGTTTGAGCTCCTCTACAGCCTCATTGGACGCGAACTTGGGAAGCGTTTCCGCTATGCGATTGAATTGATTGCTGCCACTGAGGGTGGTGTCGTTGATAAGCGGTTGAATAGGTTTGAACAGTTCAACAAGCTTGTCGACTGCTGCGGGATCGTGTCCGCCGTTTCGTAATTCCTGGGCGATTCCGTCGAGACCGATCTTGTCGAGTTTGTCGACTGCGATGAATACGCTGTCAAGGCGCGTCGGGTCGAACTGGCAGTGTAGAGCCAGTTCCGAGAGAATTCTTCTGTCGTTGATACGTATAATGAATTTGTCGAATCCGAGTTTCGACAGTGCAGACGCCGTTGCCTGGAGCAGATCCAGTTCCGCAAAATTGCTTTTTACGCCGATAATGTCGATGTCGCATTGCGTGAACTGTCTAAAACGACCTGCTTGAGGGCTCTCTGCGCGCCAGACTGAACCGACCTGGATTGACTTGAATGGATTTGGAATATTGGCGTTGTTGTTGCCGTAAAACCGCGCCAGCGGTACTGTCAGGTCAAAACGCAAACCAAGATCGCTTAACGCGTCTTTGTCTACGCCACCACTGCTAGTGTCAGCCAGGGCTTTCTCAAGTTTCTCGCCGCGCTTCAAAATCTCGTAGATCAGCGAGAGGTTTTCGCCGCCCTCTCCGCGTTTCAACAACTCGATCGATTCGACTGCAGGTGTTTCAATCCGAGTGAAGCCGAAGGTCTTGTAGGTTTCGATAATTACATTCGTAGCCCAGTCCCGCAGTGCAACTTCGTCTGGCAGGAGGTCTCGCATGCCTCGCGGAGGTTGTGCGCGCATTCGTTCCATTTTTGCATTGCTCGAATCGCCAGAAGCTGGGTTGGACATCGTTTGAATTCCTATGAAAACGTGATCGCACGCGGCTTGACGCCTCGTGACAGGTGGTTCAGTTTACCTGAAATTGTAGGTATGCGCTATGGAGGTTGCTAGCTCCGCTATCTAATGACAACTTGTGTTTTTACTAATGAAGATCTATAACTCAAGAACTTTCATGAGCTGAACTAGTCTAATAGTCAGACTTTGAACCAAATATTAGTTAGCTTTAGTGCCGCATCCCTCGCTTCGTAACTAATTACTGATCCTTGTCGATCTCGCGCGCTTGCGATTAAACCTATAAGTACCTATATACTTCCTCGCTTCAGATACCTCTGCCAAGCTAAGCAACTAAACCTTTGATCTTCTCTCTATTCGGCGCCGCCGAGTGGTCGAGCAGGTCCTGGTTCAAGTTGTCTGAGTCCGTCGCGTTAGCGGCAGGTCTCGGCTTGCTGGTGGTGGTTTTTTGTTCCCAGGAGTGTGAGGGGATTCACCCAGTCCGCGCAGTTAGTTTCGGGCTGGTTTGTTGTGGTGCTCAGCGTCGAACTCGCTGAGTTTGAACAACCAGGGCGGTCATTCAATCGGCTTGCCCTCAAGAAACATGGAGCCATAAACCTATGGAACTTCTGACCAATCCCTCTCTGTGGGCGGCGCTTGCCATGCTCACAGTCATGGAGATTGTTCTCGGAATCGACAACATCATCTTCGTCAGCATCCTTGCCGGCAAGCTTCCCGCGAACCAGCAAGCCAGCGCCCGACGTCTCGGATTGCTGGGTGCGATGTTGACGCGCATCGGCTTGCTCTTCTCGCTCTCGTGGATTATGTCGCTCACAGAGCCGTTCTTCACGGTGCCCGTCTGGGAGCACGCCGTGTCCGGTCGCGACCTGATTCTAATCTTTGGCGGCTTGTTCCTCATCTACAAGAGCGTCAAAGAGATCCATGAGCGAACCGAGGGCAGTGAGCATGAGCAGAAAACCGGAGGCAAATCCGGTTTCGCTGCGACGATCGTCCAGATCATGATGCTCGACATCGTGTTCTCGCTCGATTCCGTGATTACCGCGGTCGGCATGGTCAACAACCTGACGGTGATGGTTCTCGCCATCGTCGTTTCGGTCGGCATCATGATGGCTGCAGCTACGCCGGTGAGTAACTTCATCACGAGACACCCGAGCATGAAGATGTTGGCGCTGTCCTTCCTTCTGCTCATCGGTGTCGTCCTCGTCGGTGAAGGCATCGGTCAACACATCGCCAAGGGCTACATCTACTTCGCGATGGCATTCTCGTTCGGCGTCGAGATGCTGAACATCCGTTCGCGCATCAAGGCCGACAAGCGCTCAGGTCAAGAGTAGTTCGGTCATACCGGGCTAGCTCCCCCAGCGCGTTTTGTGGCGGTCCGGCGCCGGTCGTCTCTCGGCGACCGGCGTCCGGTCTCGCCAGCCTCGTGACGCCCGTCACCGCCTGTGGTGGCGCAACGTCGAACACGAACTTCGAACTTCGCAAAGGGTTTCAGCAATGGAATACCTCATCGCTCTCGTTTCCGTCGTGCTGCTGACTATTGTCGGCAGCATGCTGTTGGGCAAACTCCATCCGGCCTGCTCGTCCATGGACTTCGAGTCCAACGATGCCTATTTCAAGTACCTGGAGCGGCGCGACCGCTTCTTCCAGGAGGAGCACACGGGTCTCGCCGCTATCAACACCGTCATCGCCGTCGGTTTAGCTTCATGGTACGCTGGCACATTCAACAGCGTCATGATGCCGACCTTCGCCTTCGCTTTTGCGACATTCGCCTGCTGGAGCCTGTTGCGCTTCAGCTTCCGCCGCCCCGATCAGATGGTGCGCTGGGATGGAGGCGATATGACCAAGCTCGGCATCTCGGTCGGCGTCGGTATCGCTGCCGGTGTGGCTGTTTGCCTGTTGCTGTCCGTCTCGGTCTTCGGGCTCTGGTCCGTGCCGATTTTCGCATTCGCCTGGCTGCTGCTGTTCCCGTTGTAGACGCACTCTGCGACAATAACAGGGCAGCGCCACTTTGACGGCAGCCGCCGTCTGAAAGGAGGTTAGCTATGAAATCCCACATCGTCAACGTGCTTGACCTCGAGCTGTCCTGCTATCCGAACGACGACTTCCCGCTTGGCGAGCGCAAAGAGATCATCGAGTTCGGCCTGACCACGGTCGACTTGAAGAAACTCGCGATTGTCCAGTCGCTGAGCTTCCCCATCATCCCGACCATGTCGCGCATCAGCCCCTACTGCACGGAGCTGACCGGCTGGACGGAGGCGAAGCTTCGCAAACAGGGAACGCCGTTCGCCGAGGCGCTGCGTCGCTTCGAGTCCAAGCACGGCGCGCAGAATCGTCTGCTGGTAACCGACTCGAATGACGAGCTCGACACCGTGCGTGCGCAGTGCGCGCTCATGAACCTGCCCTGCCCGTTCGGCGGCGGCTACCTGAATGTGTCGACCGTCCTGTCTGTTCTGACCGGTGACCTGCGCAACGTCAGTTTGCCCGAGAAGCTCAACCTGTTCGGGTTGGAGTTCGAGGGTGTTCTCCACTCGGGCAAGGACGACTCGCGCAACATCGCGCGGCTCCTGCTTGCCATCAGGGAGAAAGCCGAATTCAAATTCGTCGCGTCAGGGGCTTGACCACTGCGTTTCGCGACGGATGTATACTTCCAGTTCTTCCTGAAAGGACCCCAGTTCTATGTCACAAAAATCCAACACTCTGGCGGAAACCGCTCGCAGTGCCGGCGACGGCAAATCTGTCGAGAAGGAAACCGTCCTGCTTCTCGTTGGTCGCTGGCATGGTGTGACTCGCGATCAGGAGAGTGCGCTCGAAGCCGCTCTCGCTGGCGCTGGTCCCGGCAAGCTCGTCTTCGCCATCACTGCCTGCGAACAATCGCGCACCAAGCGCCATCCGCTCACGCTCGCTGAGCGTCGGGAGATCGTCGAGGGGCTGGCTGTCAGGCTCGGTCGCTCGTACGAAATCCACGGTGTCGCCGACATCGCGGACTCCGAGCTCTGGGTCGAGCACCTCAAGAATGTCGTGAAGGACGAGAGCGATGGCGCCACGGATATCGATCCGGCAAGCGCTGTTTTGGTTTCGTCCAACGAGGATGTTCTGAAGCTGTTCGCCAAACATGGCTACAACAGCCTCGTCCCGAGTACCGCCGGCAAGATTCCGACGGACATTCACAACACGATCCGGACCGGCGGCGACTGGCGAGCAATCGCGAGCGACGCGACGGTTTCGGTCTTCGAGCGAGACGGACTGGAACGGCTCATCAACGAGTTGTTCGAAGACGTCCTGCTCAACGACGACGGCGAGCTGTCGCACGGCCGCGACTTCAAGGTCTACAGCGCCGGCATGGATGCCAGTCTCAGCGTCAAGATCGAGGATATCTGCCCGCATGTGAAACCGGGCAAGATCGTCGACAAGGGCTGCGGTACGGGCACGCTTCTCGTCCACCTCGGCAACCTCTTCCCGGAGTCCGAGATCGTCGGCATGGACCTGTCCAGCGAGCTTTTGCGCACGTCGGACGGGCAATACTATGCCAATCAAAACGTCTCGGTCGTTCGCGGTAATATCATCCATCAGCGGTTCGCGCCTGGTTCCGTGGCGACGATCATTCTGAGCTCGGTGGTGCACGAGATCTATTCGTACACTGGTTACGACCGTGAGCAAGTGCGCATCGCGCTCACCAACGCCCGGACGGAGCTCGAGCTGGGTGGTCGTGTGGTCATTCGCGACGGCATCAAGCCCAGCCTGACCGGCAACGTCTGGATGCGTTGCGATGCAGAAACCGAAGAGCGCTTCCGCCGCTTCGCTCGCGAGTTCAAGAACAAGTCGCCGAAGCCCGGCGTCGAGTTCGTCGAGCACGAAATCGATGGCTTGAAGTGGTTTTACCTCGACATCCATGGCGCCAATGAGTTCCTCTCCAAGAAAGACTACCTCGCCAACTGGGCGATGGAGGTCAACGAGGAATTCGGTGTCTGGACGCTCGACGAGTGGAAAGTGGAATTCGCGAAACTCGGCTATCGAGTCCGTGAGTGCCGGAGTTACCTCAATCCGTGGATCAACGACAACCGCTACTGCAACCACGTGTGGTTGCATGCGGACGATAACGGCAAGCCCGGAGAACAGCTTCCCTACCCGGATACCACGGCGGTCATCGTCGCGGAGAAGGTGTAGGCGGCTCCGACCTGTCGGGTGTCATCTTTTAAACCAGGAGCACGCTTCCCTTTGTGGGAGCGTGTTTCAAATGGCGCACGCATGTTCGGCGAGCGCCATTGATTCTCAGGAGAAATTCGATGAACAGGAAACAACGCAGACAGGCAGGTCGCAACGGTGGCATCGTGCCGCCGCATTTGCAGACCGCCATTCGTAACGGTGCTACCGCTGGTGGTGCATCCGCCGGGAAGGACAACTCGGCGACGAAGCCGGATGGTGCGCCGCGCAAATCGCTGACCGTCGGAATGGGCGGCTTCGATGGGCTCATCCATCAGCTTTCCGGCGTGCCGCTGCTCGTCAATCGCGCGCTGCCGCTCCTCGAGCGCGGCGACGTCGCAAAGGCGAGTGGTCAACTCACCGATGCCCTCATCAAGGTGGAACTCGGCAAGGCCGCCATTCTCGGCAACCTGGCTCTCGCCGCGATGAAGGCTGGCGACATCGGCGCCGCTGTCGGTTACGTCGACATCGCGCTCGAGTCGCTCAACGAACTCGGGCTCGACGAAACCGAGATCTACAAGATGCTCGCGCTCGTGCATGCCAATCTGCCCGGCGAGGCCACGGACAACGCTGCCACCGCTGGTGGTACTGTGTCTGCCGCCGGCGTCGAAACGCCAGCCTCCGAAACGCCCGACGCGACGCAAGCGGAGCCGGTGGTCAACACTGGCAAGAACGGCGTCGAGTCCGAGTAACTTTCGGAACGGGTGTTAAACGGAGCACCATAACCAATGTGTGAGCTGCTGGAGTACCACGAGACCCCGTTTCGGGAATTCTCTGGTGCCCAGCGGCTCACATTCTTTTCCCAGAATTTGCTACTATATGAGACAGGATAAGGAAAATCTTAAAATGCCTACCTGTCGAGCGTTTCTAGACTTTGAGCCGTTTTGGACTTCACCGTTGTCTATGCCAGAGCGCCGGATTTCTGAAAATCTGTCATCGGTAGATAGCCAAGTTTTGCGAAGAACTTAAGAACTTGCGTCCGTCAAGCCATGTTCTGGTGTTGTGTGAGACGGCGTAGCAGAGGCGAGTTTTGCATGAATCATTTTGCGGTCGTATCGTCTTTCGCGATCACGCTTATCTTTCCGTTCGTTTCGATAATCGCTGCGTGCACTTGCTGAATGGAAGCCAATCCCGCTGCGCGAATCGACTCCATAACGTCAGCCTCGCAGACGTTTTCTTTATTCATCCCTTTCTCTAAAAATTTTCCGTTATGAACTAAAAGAGTTGGGGTGCCCTCCAGGATCCGCCTTCCGAGCCGACTGTTGCTGGTGACAAACTCGGAAAAAATACCTAGAAAAACGAAAGTCGCAATCGCAATCATTGCAGCGCTCACCGAATCGTCTGACTTTAGCGCGGCTGAGGCTGCCAGATTGCCGACGGTCGTTAGAACGACAATGTCCATTGGCGACAGTTCGCCGCTTTGTCTTTTGCTCAGTCGAAACAAGAAAAGCATCGTGCCGTAGAGGATTGCGGAGCGAAGGATGATTTCCAGGCAGTGTGTTTGCAGTTCCCACATAGTTTCAGGCGGTACTCGAAGGCGGTTGATTGGTAGGTTCGTGCACTCAAATCCGATGTAGCTTAAATAGCGAATCTCCGGAGAGATGAAGCTTTTGTTTGTCTATGAGGGATTGCCGGAATTTGCGAAAAGTGGCAACGTACCGTAGACAAAACAGTCTTCTTGTCGAGTGCCGCGGAGGGCCGTGTCTCGAAACGCAATCATGCGCAGCGTTTTAGGCACCCTGTAATACGAAGGAATATAGTAGGCAGGTTTGAAGGAAAGAAAGAGGGGAGCCGATTCCGAAGAATGGCTCCCCTCTTGCAAAACGTGGATTATTCAGGCAGGGACGGCTTGGGCTCAGCCGAGCGAGCACGCCTCCGGCGGCAGCATGGCTTGAGCTTGTTCGCGGAGGAGCTTGGCGCGTGCCTCGAGCACGTCAGCCTGCGTCGAGAGCAGGTAGGCGCGATTCGGGTCGTCGGGGAAGCGCTTCAGTCCGTCCTTGATGATGCGTTCGGCGCGGTCGAGGTTGCCGGCGCTGCAGTTGTAGCTGGCGGCGTGCGTCCAGGCATGCAGCGATTCGGCATTCGGCTTCACCTTCTTGCTCTTCGCGAGCTTGAGGCCACGCTCGGAGTGGTCGACAGCCGCTTTCAGGTCGCCGAAGCGGAAATACATCGCCGCGACATTCGTGAGATTGCCGCAGAGAGCGTCGAAGTTGCCGTTTCGTTCCCAAACAGCAAGCGCTTTCTGGTACCAGTCCAGCGCTTCCTGTCGGGTGGCGGCGCGGTTGGCCGGGCGAGACTTCATGCTGAAGCAGCAGAAGACGAGGAAGAGGTAGCCCTCCGCCATCTCATTGCTGTCCGGCGCGATGTTCTCGAGCAGGATGACGGCGTCGCGTCCCCTGGAGTAGGCGCCGCGGAAGTCGCTCTTCTTGTAGAGAGCGTCGGCATCTTCGAGCATCAGCTTGGCGCCCGCCACGTCTTTGAACGTGTAGACCGCCTGGCCGATGGGGGTTTCGACGTCATCGACAATCAGAGTCGCAACGGCGCGGCCGCTCTCCCTGGGCGTCTGGATGTCGATCTTCGGGATGGTGCCGGCGGCGAAGTCCTGGGTATGCAGCTCCTTCCCGTTGTACGTCACTCGAATCTTGGCGTCGATCTGGAGTGGGTCAAAGAGTTCAACACGCATGGTTGATTCCTTCGTTTAGTCTGGGTCATTGGCGTTCGGCTCCGCATCAGCCTCTCGGTGAATTGGAGCCTGGCGTCGGTTAGATCCAAGTTCGCGAGTCAGCGAATCAAGCGATTCGCCGAAATTCGCTTGTCAGTCCGTCTCGTCGTCGTCGCCCAGGTCGAGCGCGCAGGAGCCGCCGTCGTGGAGGTCGCATGGCTTCATGCATTCGACGCAGTGGCCATTGATGAGGGTCGCGGACGGGCGGCGGCAGCTCTTGCAAGTGCCGGCATCGTGCCCGGTCAAACCGATACCGCAATGAACCGTCGGGTTCTTCACGGTGTCGGCATCGAGGATATTTCGGTCCATAGTTCACCTTCCGGTCTTCAGAGTGATGTTTCCACGAAAACGACGACACACTCCCCCTCTCGAAAGAGTGGCAGGAAATGCTTGCAGAGTTTGGTGTGTCGGGAGTCGGTGTGTTTTCTTCGCGGAAACGTTGATATAAAGCACGCATAGCCTAAAGGCTCATACTGGCTCTTACCAAAGAGCTCTATATTCGGTTTGAAACAAATGTTTGTTTCTTGACAATGTGCTCGCGCGAACCTCGCGCCGGTTTGCGGTTCCGGAATGTCATGTGTCACAAGAGTCGCCGCTGAAGCACATCAACTACCATTGAAAGTCTTTATATTTCACTTAGAGCGAACTTAGGAAAACGCCATCCAGTCCGGGCTAGCGCAACTCACGCGGTGCTGGCTAAAGTATATCGAAGTAATATCAATGCTTGAACGCCTGCTCGACCTACGCGGATACTTCAAACGCATTGTGCGACTCGAACTACGTGGATACTTCCAAACGCCTTGTGTGACTCGAACTACGCGACTCGAAACGCATTGTGAGACTCGAATACGCGGATACTCGAAACGCCTTGTGTGACTCACCATGCGGCTGCTCCGAACGCTTTGTCTGAGGCGACTCTACGCATTCATTTACCCCGCACGATCATTCTGAGTTCGATTATGCCTTGCCTGATTTGGCTTTCGCTCATGTTTCCGTATCCAAGAATGAATTCACCGCGCGCAGCGTTTCGAGTATACGAAGAGCGCGTGCTGGTCAAGGCAATACCACGCGCCAGCGCCCGTTCCAATATTTCGTCGTCCTCGAGATCGCATTTGATTCGGATTAGTGTAGATAGTCCTGCGTGGTCACCATATGTGGTGGCGCATTCGCTCAGGTGGTCCTGAATGGCTTCGAGTAATGCCTTGCGTCGATGTGCGTAAGTGGTGCGCATTCGCCGCACATGGCGTTCCAGCAATCCCGTGGAGATAAACTCTGCCAGGGCGTCTTGAACCTGGATGGAGATGTTGTCTGCAGCTAACCAACGCGCTTTTGTGTAAACCGATATCAGTTTTGGCGGCAAAACCATGAACGCGATCGCCAGAGATGGATACAAGATTTTGGTGAAGGAGCTCAAGTATAGAACTTGTTCTTCCTTGTCGAGCGTTTTCATCGCTGGTATCGGAGTGCCCTTGTATCTGAATTCGCTATCAAAGTCATCTTCGATTATTAGGGCACCGCATTCGGTGGCCCATTTTATCAGTTCCAGTCGTCGGGCAAGCGAAAGAACGGCTCCGGTTGGGAATTGATGAGATGGTGTAACGTACACAGCTTTGACATTGTGGCGAGACAGCTTTGCCAAGCGCTCCGTTTTCATTCCTCCCTGGTCGACATCGATGCTGCGAATCTGCGCGCCATAAGTTCGAAACACATCTCGTATTGGTCTGTACGAGGGGTTCTCGACCAGGAGCTCCATCCCGGCTTCTGCATGGAGCTTCGCCATGAGGTCTAGTGATTGTGCAAGCCCGCAATTGATTACCACTTGTTCGGGCTGGCACGTGAGCCCTCGGGTGCGAAGAAGCCGCTCTGCAATAGCGGCTCTCAAGGGCATATGACCAAGCGGATCTGAAGCGTAGTCTAGCAAGCGCGAGTCTGGTTTCCGAAAAGTCTTTGACACAATTCGCGACCAGTCAGTCAGCGGAAGCTCATCGAAAGCCGGTTGCCAATTGAAAAAGGGAAATCGAACATGCTCCAGCCGAGGTGATTGTGTTTCCGTCAAGGATAGGCGTCGACCAAAAGTGGACAAGATATCGCGCTCTTCATGCCCATCGGTTGCTCGGTTCCTTGTGTCGCGTGATCGCCTGTCGTCAATACGTTTCCTTGATTGCTCGATATGTGTGGAGGCACGACTTGCTCGATCCCTGTCCGTAACGAACGTTCCAGAGCCAGTTTGACTGGACAAATAGCCTTCCGCTAGAAGTTGATCGTAAGCGTTGACGACGGTTTTTCGCGATACCCCTACAAGCTCTGCGAGTTTTCTCGATGGAGGTAAACGGACTCCGGGAAGGAGCTCGCCACTGAGGATAAGCTCTCGGAGTTGCGCGTAGATCTGAGTTTGAAGCTGCTCTGGTGCATCAGGGTCTATTGATAAGTTGAATACGTCTGCTTCCATAACATCAATTTCTTGTGTCCGGGTCCGGTTCGCGGCTCTGGTAGGGCGTAAACAGGCGCATTGAACGGTTCGGAATTGGGATATTGTCCTGTAATGCCCACTGAGCTTTAGATATTGCGATTGAGGGTCACCGGTTCTGCAACATTACTTTGTTAATGGTGCCCAAGCAGGGATACCAATAAACCCGGTCTAATGATTGAAAAGGTTAATTAGTCTGCATTCTTGCGTGCCTGGCAGTGGAGGGTGCCAATTTTGTGAATTGGTACCCTGAAGTCCGTGTGGAATTAAATGTTGCAGGTGCCAATTGTGCATCTTGACAATCAATCTTATTCTGAACCCATCAAACCCCATGCCACTCCCCCCGTGAGGTATCTAAGTGATTTACTCTGCTAACCCAATTCGAACTGAAGAAGCTGCGGCGCTTGAAGGTTTCAAAACGAGCTTGGACAGCCAGTCTATGGCTGCACACACGCAACGCGCATATGTTTCTCGAGTAAGAAAATTTCTTTCCTATATGAATGAACAGGGCAACAATTCGATTCAGCAAGACGGCGGAACCTGGCATGAGCAGGTTAACGGCTACGTCAATCACTTAAAAACAGTTGAGGCTGCGAGTCAAAATACGGTTAACAATGTCATCACTGCTCTGGAAAAATTTGTTGATTTTCTCGGTGCGGACATGCCGAGGGTGGCTCGTGAATCCTGGCCGAAATCGGCTCCGCGACCGCTTTCCGAAGATGAGGAGAGACGGTTTGTCGAAGCGACCTATCGTCATCGCAGTGCAAAAGATCGCGCGATTTCATTTCTATTGCTCTATACCGGCATGAAAATCGGTGAGTGTGTCGGGCTTAACATGGATGATGTTTTGCTTGCTGCTGATACCGGCCGCGTGATGGTGAAAGGAAGTCGAGTAATTCCATTGAATGCACCGACCAGAAAAGCCCTTTATGATTGGCTCACAGAGCGGAGTCGTAGATTTGGGGATTGCGAGGAAAAGGCTGTTTTTCTGAATCCGATGGGCCGCAGAATCTCGACTGTAGGTGTCGACTGTATCGTCCGCAAGATCGGGCATCGCGCTCATCTCAATCTGTCTGCGCAGGTTTTGAGAGATACGTGTCTGACAAACTTGGTCCGCAACGGCAACGATCTTATGCTCGTGGCGGCGATCGGAGGTCATAGAACGTTGGAGACAACGAAACGTTACGCTGGTGTTTCCGGCACCCCGGCTGTTTCTTCAGAGGTCATGGAAAGTTTGACTAATCGAGTCGCGGCGTTCGCTCTGCATTGAGGCAACGGTTAGAAGCATTCACCGAAGTAGATGAGTGGTAAGCAGAAAACCCGCCTAGCAAGCGGGTTTTCTTTTGTGTTGGTACGATTGGATTGTTTCTCAACGGCTTTGTCGTCTCGCCTGAACGCTCTCTGTGCAGCTCTCTTACTGTGGGATATCGTAGAAGGGCTGGAGGGTTTAAAAGTGGGGGCGGGGTTGAGCTTTTATGGTTTCCAAAAAGGAGGAGCGCAAGCAAGTGGACTGCCTGCGCTCCTCCTCGGCGATGGCGCAACGCAATGGCGCTACGCTATGGCTTCAGGATGTTGAGGTTTCCGACTAGAACAGTGACGGACAGTCCGGCGGTTTGTGACCGAACGGATTGGAAGGTGCCGGTAAGTTGGGTTGCGCTTCCCGTGCGCGTTGGCGGCGCCGTTCGGCTTCCTCTTGGAGATGGGGCGGCACGAACCCGTACGAACCTCCGAGCGCGCCACCAAAATCGAGGGTGGGTGGCAGTTTCGGCTGCTCGGGTTTTGGATTCTGCGGTTTACTCATGTATTTGTTCCTTGGATGAACTGTTGTTGTTTGAGAAGCGGAAGCGCCTCACAGCGAGGCGCTTCCGTTCGATTACACTGCTTCGAAACGCGGTTTCGCTATGCGACGACCGGACTGATCGTTGCTCTGGAAGTAGCTTGCCGGGCGAGCAGCAATTGTTCCATCACCGTCATCAACTCATGTGCCTTCGCCAGCTCGACTTCATCGATCTGCGTGTCGGTCCAGAGCGCCTTTTCGCAAATCGCGAGGAACGCGATCAACGGTTCTTTCTCGGGGAGCGCGCTGCTGGATAGCTCCGAAATCGTGAGCGGATCGACGCCGAAGAAGGTGCGGACAAGCGCGGCAACGTTCGTGAACGCGTGTTTGGTGCGGTCTCCTTCGCTGATCGCGCTCCATGCTTTCTGTACTGCGGACCAGCCCGCCGGGAACGGTCCCGGATTGACCTTCGGTTGGCGCTTCAAGCGCGGCAGGCGCTTACCGACAAGCATGTGCACGGCGACCACAACTCCGCAGCCGCCGGCAAGGATGTACGCCGCAGTCAGCCAGAGATGACCGTCGTTGATCAGGGTAAGGTCGGCTTCCTTAGGGTGCTCACTCTTTCGACCGTCGTAGGTTTGCGAAGTGTAGACCTCGACCGTGAGAAGGTCGAGTTTCTTCGGGTCACCATCGGCGGTGCTTTTGTAAGTGATGGTCGGTTTGACTTCGAGCTTCGGTTTCAGCACGAATGCCTGGAGTACAAGGTCGACGCGGACGAGCGTGTCCTCGCCCCTCATCTCCCTGTATTCTTTGCGCGAAACCACCTCGAAATCACCGTTGACCACCATCTGTTCTGTCATCAACTCCATGCCGGGAAGGAGCTTGAAGTACAACGTGACCGGCACGTGGTTGCCGGTGCGAAAACCGAAGTCGCGGTTTTTGACTTCGGTGTTGTAGCGCGGAGCATCCTGCTTTGCAGTGAGAAAGTCCGGCCACTGCCGTTCGCGTCGCGCTTGCACGACGACTGCCGTCATCGCCACTGCGAGGGCGACGATGGCAATTGCGGCGATAATCGGTTTCTTCTTCATACCGTTCTTCCTTTCGTAAGGGGTCAACGAATTGACACTGTGAAGTTGGGGCGCCTCATCGTGAGGCGCGGGCGTTGGCGTAGGTCTGTCAATGAGACAGCGACGGAATTCGCTAAAACCGTCGCTCTTGGATTGACAGGGCTCGAGCTAGACCCGGTCTGTCATTGAGACAGCGACGGAATTCGCTAAAACTGTCGCTCTTGGATTGACAGAACGTTTCAGGATGGCGTTTGCGGTTTCTTCCCCGAACGCCGCGCCGCTGTCGCCAGTGGAGTGAGGCTGATCAGGATGAGGAACACCAGGCACGGGTAGAAGTACAATTCCTTCACCCCGACCTTTTCCTTCGGGCTCATCCGCGAAGCGAGGGGCTTGAAGCGGAACTGCCCAGGCTTGCTGACCTGCAGGAAGGTGGCATTTTCACCGACCGCTTGGGTCAGCTGGCTGAGAGTGGCGACGTCGAGCGAGGTGAGAGCGGGCTTTCCCTCGATTTTGTAAAACTGGTCCATGGCCAGCCTTCGGTCTTCCTCGCCCAGCTCCTCCACGGGGATTAGCGCTGCGTGCGGCGTTCCGAGCCCGACCACAATGAGCGCGATGTTGCGCTCACGGCAACCTTTGACGATTTCCTCGAGGTTAGAATCGTCGTCGGTACCACCATCGGACAGCAAGACAATCATCTTGCGCCGCGTCGTATCGCTGTCGTGGTCGAAGTATTTGAACGCCAGGTCGAAGGCGCCGCCCATGTCGCTACCCTGTCCCGGCGCGCTCGAAATCTTGAGTTCGTGGCTGGCGAGCCACGTAACAGTATCGAGTTCGCCCGTAAGGTAAACGACCGGCGTTGCTTGCCCGGCGTAGGAGACTACGCCGAGCTGGTTGCGGTCCAGGGACGGGATGATCTCGTCCCGCAGAATTGTTCGCGCCATGTTGAGCCGGGTCGTTCCGCTGCAATCGCGCGCCGCCATGCTGCGGCTCACGTCGAACAGAGTTACGACATCGACCGAACCGGCGGGAAACTCAACGTGCTTGCTCTCTACTGCCGGACGAGCGAGCGCGAGGAAACCGGCTGCGAGAGCCAGGCTCGCGAGCACGCCCTTGGCGAAGTAGGCACGTCCGCTAATCTTCTTGCTGTAGCGTTCGGCATTGTCTGCCGCTCCCCAGGCGCCGATCATCGACTGCTGCTTGCGGAACGCAAGCCAGGCGATCGCGACGCCCATCAGCGCAAGCGGCAGCCAGAGCCACGCTTGCTCATTGAGAAAACTCATGGCGTGCTCCTTATAGCTTGGTGTTGGAGGGATTGACGGGCTTCGGTTTGTCGCCGTCGTTGCCGCCCTTGCCGCCACCACTGCTCAACAACCGTTCGAGGTTGTAGATTGTGATGATGTTGTCCGGGTCGTGCTTGAGACTGAGTTTGTAAGCCGAGATTGCCTCCTCGTTTTTATGGCTATTAGCGTAGGCGTTTCCGATCAGGAATTGAATGTCCGCGGCCAACTGTTTGTGACGCGGCTCGACGTTGCCATCGCGATCAGTGAGTGAAGCGTAGGCCTTCGTCAATGCCGTCGTTGCGGCCTCGTACTGGTTGTTCTGATACAGCTCGAAACCGAGATTGTATCGAGCTCCGCGGCGGTCCCCTACAACTGCGTCTGTTGCTTGCCAGCTAGCGCGCAGCGTTGCCACGACTGTCTTGCTCAGCCAGGTCTCTTCGGCGAAAAGCTCAGGAAGCGGGTCTTCCTCTTTGTCGGCGAAGTTGTAGTCGGTCAGTCCTTTGGCCGCTTTTTCGTAGTCGCCGCGCAACATCGGCACGGAATACTGATTCAGCCGGACGAATCCGGTGGCGAGAAGCAGAGCGCTTCCGATGAGCAGCCCGACTGGTCGCCAGTTCTTGAGCGCCCAGCGAGAAGAATCGCCGAACACGTGAACCACGCTCATGACCATGAAGCTGATGACGACGACCATTTGTCGCGCCATCTTGGAGAAAAACTGGCGCATGTTGCACCCCTTTCTGGTGTTCTGGGTGGAAGGAATCGGCAGCGCCGCGGTGACGTTCTGTCTCCGCCGACACGCTTTGGCTGCCGATCCCGGTTAGCGACCCAGAATCACAGCCTCGAAAAACTGACTGAGCACGAAGATCACCATTGCGGCGATCAGGAAGTAGTAAAATACCGGCTCAACTGACTTGTCGCCCATCACGGGAATCGGCGAAGACTCGAGCGCGTTGATACGCGCGAGGCACTTATCGAGGTCCGCCTGGCTTTCCGCGCGAAACACCTCCCCGCCGGCATCGCGGCAGAGGCGCTCCAGGCTCAGTTCGCCCTTGCCGATTTTCTCGCCGACGCCAATGACGTAGACCTTCATGCGAGCATCATCGATGACCTTGTTCAAGCGCTTCATCACATCGACGTCCATCTCATTCTCACCGTCGGTGATCAGGATGAACACTCGAGTAGAAGACTTGCCCTTAAGATCGAAGTGCTCGCTCGCTTTGTCGAACGGACCCGGTATCGTGGTACCGAAATTGGTGCCCACGCCAAGTTGCTGCGCGCCCTTGCCCTTTGGCAAGAAACTGCTGTGGCGTGTGATTTGCTTCAGATCACGGTCCAGCGGCCAACGCAACTCGGGCTTGTGGTCGAACAGGATAAGCCCGATGTGGTCGCCGGTGTTGGCTGCCTGCCGCGTTTTTGTGAAGGCGACGATCGCGTCTTGGGCTGCGTCGATCCGGCGAAACGGTTTCGGCTCAGTCGTTTCGTCGGGAATAGTCGACTCGGTCTTCTTGCTAGCGTTCGGGTCGTACCAGGCATCGAGCGCGCGCACCTTGCGTTCGCCCTTGTAAGGCTCCGCCATCGAAGCGGACCAGTCCAGCGCCAGGATGATGTCGCGACCTTGCACCACCGTCGTGGTCTTCTCGTTGACGCGAATCACAGGCTCGCAGAGTGCCACCGCTGCCAGTGCCACGGCGAGCGTCATGAGCGCACGCGGTAGTGCGGCGAGAGCGACTCCGGAAGCCGTGGTCTTGTGGACGCCGCCTGTTGAGACGAGGATGCGAGCCGCGTTTCTGGCCAGGTAGAGCACGGGCACCACCGCCAGTGCCGCTAACATCCAGCTGAGGTTAACGAAACTCATTGTTGTGCTCCCTCCTGTTTGAGGTCCAGGCAGCGGCGCCCACCTGAGAGAATTCGGGTGAGCTGACTCCGCCGCGTTTCGTGCGAGTCTTCCGTGCGCATCGCCGCAAACTTGCAGTTAAGTTCTGCCAGTTGGCGGAAACGCTCGGTTTCCTGGTCGATGAAACGTTTGCTATGCGCCGCGCGCGCACGTTTGGTCGTGCAGATCACGCTGGCCGAGCCGTTGTCATCGACCACCGGGTAGAAACCGGGGATGGGCAGGAACGGAATCAGCCGTTCGGCGGGCAGCTCGCGTTCGCGCAAGTCCGACACGGAGAGAAACACGATCTCGTGGCGAGACCCCATCAGTCGGAGCATTTCACGGTCTTCGGCTGTGAAGTGGTGCAGGTCGGTGACTACGAAGACAAGGGAGCGATTGGGCGGTAAGCGCCGAAGCGCGCATGCCAAGCCGCTTGTTCCCTTGTCGAGATACGCAGACTCCTGAGTGTCCAGCACCGCGGTCGGTGCCATCGTAGTGAGCTGATGTGCTCCGCGCTTGCCGAAGTAGCGCTTGACACCTCGCTCGTCGTAGGTCGCGAAGACGGCGGTGTCGTTGGTGCGGGTCGCCGAGCGCAGCACGGACTTGGTGATGACAGCCGCGAGTTCCCGCTTGGAGAGCCCGACCGAGCACATGTCCATGCCGCGCGACACGTCAACGAGAACGCAAACGCACGCGTTGCGTTCCTCCTCCAACAGGGTAATGACCGGCCGTTCCGGCCTGCGCGCCAGCATCTTCCAGTTGATGCGGCTGACCTTGTCTCCTTCCTGGTAGTCGCGGAAGTCACAGTAGTCGCGACCGTTTCCGCGATACGGGCTGAGACGCACACCCTCGTGGTGCTGCGTGGAGAGCCAGCCGATCTGGATGAAGCACTCGACGGTCAGCACGTTGAGCCTTCGCAGCTGTTCGCTCACTGAGGTGATGTTCATGGTTTACTCCCTGAAAGCCTGACAAGAAATAGAGGAGGCGCGATCACGCTGACCGCGCCCTCCTACGCTCAAGTCAGGCTCGGGAGTTTCCCGTCCTGACTCAGTCCTGGTTGACGACTTTGACGGCTCCGAGGAGCGTCTGAATCACCTGGTCCGGCTTGACGCCGTGGAGCAGCCGCTCCTCGGTGAGGTACAGCCGGTGACGCAACACCGCCGGGACGAAGAACTTGATGTCGTCCGGCGTGATGTAGTTCCGCGCGTTCATGTAAGCGCGGGCGCGGCTGAGGCGCAGCAGCCACTGACCGGCGCGCACCGACACACCGGCCTTAAACGTCCCCTTCAGGTCTGCGTGCAGCAGCTCCGCCACCTCCGGTCGCGTCGCGTGGATGAGCTCCTCGACATATGCGACGATGGAGCGGCTGCAGTGCACGCCCTCCAGCTCCTTGCGGATGGCGGGGATGTCGGTTACCGAAATGACGCCCTTGAGCGCGGGGTCGAGCCCGTGCCGGTTAAATGCCGTCTTGGCTAGGACGTCGAGCTCCAGCTCCTTGGGCAGGCGGTCGTAGTACAGTTCGACCGCGAACCGGTCGAGCTGCGCTGCCGGCAGCGGATAGGTGCCTTCGAGGTCGATGGGGTTGCGCGTGGCGAGGAGCATGAACACTTCGTGCAGCGACTTCACGCCACGCGGAGTGCTGATCTGCCCTTCCTCCATCGCCTGCAGCAGTGCCGATTGCGTTTTCGGCGTGGTGCGGTTGATTTCGTCTGCGTGGAAAAGGTTGACGGTCGGATTGAGCGGTCCGTAGCGAAAACGGAACTTGCTCTTCTCCTTGATGTACACGTTGGTGCCGAGCAGGTCCGCGGGCATCGTGTCGGGAACGAGCTGCTCCCGATGGTAGGTCGCATCACCGATGCACCACGCCACGGCGCGCATGGTGAGCGTCTTCGCAGTGCCGGGTTCGCCGAGCGCCGAGACGTGTCCGCCGGCGAGCAGAGTGCAGATGATGGTTTCGATCTGGTCGCTGTAGCCGAGCACCGAGGCGTTGAGCGCGTCGCTCAGAGCCTTGACCCTGGCGCGACCGTTAGTCTGAAGAGTCGTAGTCATCGTACGGTTCCTTGTGAAGCGACTCGCTGAACGAGTCTATGCCTTGAAAAGAAAACGTGGTTGAAGAGCCGGTCTTTCCGTTCAGCAACATGCTGAAGGAAGCTTGACGGTATTGCATTGAACTACTGCTAACTTTGCTTGTTTGCAGTTCTCCTGGTTTGAGGTTTAAATCTATTGGACATAAACCGATGTTGCCTTAAACAGAAAACGACTGACAATGGCTTCTGAACACATTTTAGACCGCTTTATCGAATTTCTTATCTGGTCTTAAACTTCAATATCGATAGTGTTATATATGGTGCCATCTTGTCTGGCTGACCAGTCGTAATTCTTTTTTCGAGCTAGCTTTTATTGAGACAAAATATCCAATTTTCAAACTGCATCAATCGGCCTCCCGATTGTTCCTGCTACAGAAGACAGGATCTGCGAAATCTGGCACGCAAGATCAGAGATGCTTCGCTGGGCTTTCCTCCCGTTCGGAGACTGGTTTTGTCTATGGTGGAATGACGGATTCCACGAAAACCGTCATTCCACGATAGACAAGCAGCCCGTTTTCAGTTGGTATGGCTGGAGACTGTTTCCTGAGACCCTCACCTGTCCGAGGTCTTCGGAATTGATAGAGCACGTCGGCATATAGTAGTCTTTATTGCGATACGTCGGCATATAGTAGATAGAATTTAGGGAGACAAAGCGGCTGTCCGCACGGGGCAGCCGCTTTGCTCACAGGGACTGGAAACCTGACCTGGAGGTTCTCAGTTGACGATCGCGAGTGCCAGCGCAAAGATGAGCGCGAAGATCAAGCTGACGACGGCGCCTCCGACCAGCCAGAAGACGGAGAGGAGCGTCCGTGGAATTGCGGAGAAGCCTTCCTTCTTCGGCGCGAGCCACTCGGAAACGGGCTTGGACGTGAACATGCCGATGATCGAGATCACCAGACCGACAACGAGGAACGTGTTCATGATTGAGTCTTTCCAGCTGCCTACTTCTGGCAGGCTGAGTTTTTGGTACTGTTTGGGTTTGAGCAAAAGCGGCGGTCAGAGCCAGTCTCCAACCGCCGCTCGCTCCCTATTTGTGAACGCCGACGCTTACTTGCCGCCGGGGATCTGCATGGGCTCGTCGGTGCCGGTCTCGTACGCCTTCTTGGTGTCCGAGGTCAGCACGATGATGTACATCTGGTCGAGAGCCTGCTGGCCGGACTTCACGTTGGAGCCGATGCGCGCCTTGAGGGCGTCGGACGGGAAGAACTTGCCGAGGAAGAAGGACTTGATCAGCCCTTCCTGGCGCCACAGGTCGTAGGCGCGCAGCATGTCGATCAGCTTGGACTGCTTCTGCTTGTACGCTTCACGGCCGGCGCGCACGAAGTCGACGATGCGGTCGTAGAGGTCGAGCTGACCCTTGAGGTCGGGGTAGGCTTCGGTGATCGCCGAGAACATGGCGCCGCCGGTGCCGGGTTCCATCTTGCCCTCGTAGCGGCCCTTGACGGCGTCTTCGAGGATCTGGTCGAGCTTGTCCGACTTCAGATTGGCGACGCCGATCTGCTCGTAGAAGCTGGACTTGAAGGCCGACAGCTCGTTCTGGTTGTCCAGATACTGAGCCGACAGCGAGGTCTCCATGCGAATGCCTTCGTTGCGCGTGGAGTTGACGTAGCCGTAGAGGCTGAAGATGCCGATGACGGCAGCGACGATCACGCCGATGCCGATGAGAAGACCTTTGCTCATGGTGTATTTTCTCCTGTTGGTTCGCGTGGCGAACCGAGTTTGGAAAGTTGAGAGACACGAGCGGTTTCAAACCGCCCTGGAAACGAACAGCGAAACAGACTTTCAGCTATACGATACGCAGCAGCCCGCGGTCGCAAAACCGCGGGTGCTGGTATCGGATATGACACCACTAGAAGGCGTTGCCGCCGTTCATGTGGTGGCGCCCGCGGTTGCGCTTACTTGCCGCCGGGGACCTTCATGGGCTCGTCGGTGCCGGTCTCGTACGCCTTCTTGGTGTCCGAGGTCAGCACGATGATGTACATCTGGTCGAGTGCCTGCTGGCCGGACTGGACGTTCGAGCCGATGCGGGCCTTGAGCGCCTGCGACGGGAAGAACTTGCCGAGGAAGAAGGACTTGATCAGCCCTTCCTGGCGCCACAGATCGTAGGCGCGCAGCATGTCGATCAGCTTGGACTGCTTCTGCTTGTACGCTTCACGGCCGGCGCGCACGAAGTCGACGATGCGGTCGTAGAGGTCGAGCTGGCCCTTGAGGTCCGGGTAGGCTTCGGTGATCGCCGAGAACATGGCGCCGCCGGTGCCGGGTTCCATCTTGCCCTCGTAGCGCCCCTTGACGGCGTCTTCGAGGATCTGGTCGAGCTTGTCCGACTTCAGATTGGCGACGCCGATCTGCTCGTAGAAGCTGGACTTGAAGGCCGACAGCTCGTTCTGGTTGTCCAGATACTGAGCCGACAGCGAGGTCTCCATGCGAATGCCTTCATTGCGCGTGGAGTTGACGTAGCCGTAGAGGCTGAAGATGCCGATGACGGCAGCGACGATCACGCCGATGCCGATGAGAAGACCCTTGCTCATGATTGATTCTCCTGTTTCTAACTCTGAGTTGAGATGGTTGAGGATTGAACAGAACGAAACGCAGCCGGCGGCGCTTGCCGACCGGCTTTCAACGTTTCGCGTTTAGCGGCGACCGAAGCGCTCTCTGATCTGGCGGTACGTGTCCGGACCGAGGTAGATGCAGAGCCCCCAGGCGATGCCCGAGAGGAAGAACACGACGAAGAGGATGCCGACTTGCTGACCGGTGGTGGGCTGGAGTTCCTTGAGCAGGTACTCGTAGCCGACTCCGTTGCCCGACTTGTCGGTCATGTGGACCCGCTGGAACTTGTTTTTGCCCCAGATGATCTTCTCGAGGGCGCCCTGGGTGTTGTGCACCTGGACGCCATCGCCTTGCAGCGTGGCGTACGCGTTGCCCAGAAGGGCTTCCGCGTCGACCGGCGTGCCTTGCAGCGAGTTGCGGATTTCGAGCATCAGGTGCTCGTTGCCCATGGGCATGCCGGTTGTGGCGGCGGCCCATGCGACTTTGCCGTCCCTGGCGCCGAGGACGACGAGAATGCCGTTCTTCGACAGCGCGTCCTTGCCGAACTCCGCCGACTGCCAGTAAGCGGCCAGCGCGCCGATGTAGTTGTCGCGATCGAGAACCTTGTCGGCGGGGACGATGACGAGGTGCAGGTCGCCTTGCAGCGTCTGACCGAGTGCCGAGTTGAAGCGGCGGCCGGCGTTGCGCCAGTCGCCCGTGCCGCTTACGCCGCCGACGAAGTAGACGCGGTCAGCGTCGTAGTAGCCGGTGACCTGGGTGTTGATCTTCGGGAGAAGACCGGCAGTCTTGTACTTGTCGATCGAGTCGTTGAAGCGTTGAAGAATCGTCGACTGCGACGCGAGGATGTAGTTGTCGTACGTCATCCGCAAGGTGACCGGACCGGGATTGTTGTGATCCAGGCGGTCCTTCACGGTGAGGTAATACGGGTGGTAGCCCGTGGTCGACTCGTACTTCCACTCAGGCACGCTGACCAGCCAGCGGAAGCGGTACTTGTTGGGGTTCTCGGGAAGATAGCCCGTCGCGATCGTGACATCGCCGATGGTGGTGTGGACGACGAAGTCCCACTCCTCGGTGGTGTACGGAATCTTGTGGTCGACGTTCTTCTTCTTCTGGACCCGACGAGTCTGCTTCTGGCCCTTCGAGTCGGTGTATTCCTCGTCGTCCCAGTAGGTTTCCTCGCGGGTTTCGATCCAGTAGTGCCGCATGAAGCCGTCTTCCGACGTCGACTTGCGCAGCACCTGAGCCTGAACTTCCCAGCCGTTCCAGTTCTCGTTGTAGGTCACCTGGTTGTGAATCGCCACCTTGATGCCGATCCACGCGGTGAACGGAATGACAAGGACCAGCATGACCGCCATCGCCACACCGAACTCGGTGTTGGTGATTTTGTTCTCGGCGCTGGCGGACTTCTTGTCAAAGAAAAACTTGAGCGCGACGCCCATCAACGCAGTGATGAGCGCCCCGATCAGAATGAGTGTGAACATAGAAGCTCCTTCTGTTAGGCGTAAACAGCAGCAGGAACACGCGCGATTCAGGAGAGAACTGCGCGCGTCTTGCTGCCGAGCACTCGTGCAACGAGCGCGCCTTAGAGGTTGATGATTGAGCCTACTGAGCGCTTGCGCGCGTCAGGTCCAGACCGTTGTACTTGCACATGCATGCGTCGACGGAGGCGGAGAGCCAGAGCTGGCAAGCTTCCGCGCTGGTGTCGACAGCGCGCCGGTACAGGTCTCGCAGGTCAGTCGCGATGGGCGACAGAACGAATTTGAAGCGTTCCGCACCACCGGGATCCGGACCTACAGCCACGCGGACCCTGGTGAACGTCGTGACGCCACCGAGTTGCGCAACGGTCGATTCGATGCCGTGATGTCCGCCGGCACCGCCCTTCGCTGCGAAGCGCAGCTTGCCGAGCGGCAGCGAGACGTCATCGTAGATGATCGCGATGTTGCTCGGGTTGACGCCGAGCTTGTCGACGAGCGCCTTGACGGTTGCACCGCTGTCGTTCATGCCCGTCTGCGGCTTGACGATGAGCGTGTGCGCATCCGGTCTCGCGACAAGGGCGTTGAGCTCGGTGTCGAAGCTGAACCGGCAATTCAGCCTGGCAGCCAGCGCGTCCATGACGTCGAAACCGGCGTTGTGTCGGGTCCATTCGAATTCGGGACCCGGGTTGCCCAGACCGACGAGGGCCTTGAGCTGTTGTGGTGTTTCCATAGCAGGAACCTCCTCTGAAATTAGGTTTCGGAATCAGAAGATGCGTGCGCAGACACGTGCGCGGGCGGTTTTTCACCACCTGCGCACGTGTGCGTTATTGCCTGGCTGCCTGCCTGAGCCCGTTGAGGCTCGAAGCGAATCAGCCCTTGAGCGCGTCCGCCAACGAGACGGGCGCCCGGTCCGGAGCGTTCGGAGGCAGCACGCGGAAAGCCTCGAACTTGCCCTCGACGACGTCGTCGACGGCGACCAGGATGTCGCCGTTGATCAGGCGGGTGCCCTTCTGGAAGGCGGTGCCGACGACCTTGGCAGGCAGGAAGTTCTTCAGCGTAGCCTGGATGTAGTCGCCGTAGCTGACCGGGCGACCCGTGGAGGCGCGGTACGAGCCGACGAAGACGGCATGGTCGAGCTCGACCGTCGCGTCCAGGTCAGGCACCGTGCCGTCGTGACCATCCAGCGTGTAGATCAGGAACTGATCCGGGTACTTCGGCTCGTAGGCGTAGGCGATCGGCTTGGCTTCGCCGGCGTCCTCGTTGTTGAAGCAGGCGACGGCGAAGGGGCAGTCGTACCACTTCTCGAGCGCGGCGAAGGTTTCCTTCGCGAGCGGCGGACGCTTGCGCGACTCGATCGCCTTGACCGCGTCCGGGATGAGCGAGGCGCGGCTGGCGAGGACCAGCGTGTAGATGTCGAACGACTCGATCACGACGGAATCGGCGCCGAAGCTGATGCCCTTGGCTCCACCGCGACGCAGACCGCCGCGCGAGGCGGGCGGCTGGACGGCGCGGCGAATGTCCTTGAGCAGGTTGGGCGTGTTGGCGGTTTCGCGCAGCAGGCGAATCGAATCGAAGTTGTCCGTCATGATCGGGATGACCAGCGCGTTGCCCTTCGCGGCATCCGAGCCGGGCGTGCGACCGGTGTTCCAGTTGCTCGGGGTCTTCGGGGCGCTGCGACGACCGCGCGTGGCCGGAGCGGTCATGGACATCATCGGGGCGCCGCCGGAGCGTCCGCGACGCAGATTGGAGGCACCGCTGACGGTGTTCTGGTAGAAGATGACGTGGGTGTTCTCGTCGGCTTCGTAGAGACCGGTGACGGTGTTGCCGAAGGTGACCGGTGCGATGGAGATGCACATATTGTGGAGGCTCGCTTTCGTTGTCAGTGATGCTTCGCGCCACGATGGTGTTTCGCGAAGCGGATAGGTTTCGCCTGAGTAAAGGCGGGAATGCCGAAAACAGATATCCGGCACGACAGCGACGACTGGACGCCGAAGCACCCAGTAAAGCGGAAAGTTTCCTGTTCTTGAAACAGACTCGATAAACTAGCTCGCGCGCACCGCAGTCGTCGCTCGAACTCACCGAGTGGGTGGATCGAGAGGCGAAGTTGTCGGTAACAGTGCGGCGGTGAGAGTGAGTGAGGTTTACCGAGCTGAAAAAAGAGGAAACAGTGTGCTTTTAACATGACGCAACTTCTAGAACTCAGTCTAGAGTTATTACTGATTCTCAACGTCTATAAAAACGACAATTTAGGGCCTGGCTATTTGGTTACTCAGCTAGCGCGGTTATCGAGCCGTGTTGGGCGCTTCGGTAATGGCTTGACTGGCTTGGGATGGCGGTCTCGGCCTGATGATATGGACTCATATGACAACCTAGTGCTAACTGAGTCAACGGGCAGTAGGTGACTCGGTTAAACAGTTCTCAAGTGTGAGCTTGCGCAAGCACTCGGCCCAGTTGCCAGCTTGCGCGACTGCTCAAATTTTGTTCACTGTGGTCAATGCAATGCTCTTGAAGCCAGAGCCGTTTCGGTTTTGATCGAGGCGAATCGGTTTAAGTTTTGTACGCAAACTAAACATACGGTCAAATCGTTTGTTTTGAGTGACTTCTATTTGCGAAGGTCTGGGAAGCATTTCTTCTCTCACTCCGAACAAAGACAAACCTTCGAACGCTTAAACACTCCCTTCGGCTTACTCGTGCGTTGATCGACGCTTGGGGATGTTCGCGCATTCGAGAGTCACGCAGTTCGCAAGAGAGTAGATCTGCCGTCTCAACCAGGTTCGCGGAACCAAAACAGCAAGGATCAATAATGACCCAACTGCTCAAACTGCTCCTCACGCTCGCCTGCCTGTTCGGCGGCGCCGTCCTGATCACGCACAACGCCCTGCCGCTCGGACTCGTGGTCGGTGCCGCCGGTCTCGGGCTGTTCGTGCATCAGCTGCTCGCGCAGAACAAGCAAAGCAAGGTCGACAGCGGCGTCATCTCCGACAAGTACAACGCCTTCGTGAAGGCGCTCAACGAGACGCACACGCTCGCGATTCGCAAGCTCGGCACCGCCACCGACGCCGAACTGGCTCCCATCCTCGAGAAGCTGGTCGCTGCCGGCTCGCACATGGGTTCGAATCCGGCCTGGCGCAACACGCAACGCATCACCACCGCCGGCGACGTCATGCGCTGGTATGACGACGGCAAGGCTCTGGCGGACGAGGCTCGCGCCATGATCGACAAGTTCGAGCCCCGCAAGGGCGGTATCGAAGGCACCCTGCTGTAAGTCGATTGACGATTCAGCCATAGTGCTTTGAACTGAGGCAGGAACGATCGCCCAAACGGCGCTCTTCCTGCCTCATGGTCCCCAGATTGTCTACTATAGAAGACAGGAAAAGTTTTCAACGCCAGTTTTCGTTTCCGGCGATTGGCGCGGATTGTTTGCCTCCTTTGTCTATCTGGGAATGCCGGATTTGCGGAAAACTGTCTATCGGTCGTTGCCAAACGAGGTCTTGGTAGCTCGTTGTGCCTGTTGCTGAACTCTAGAAAGGCTGTTGCAGTCCTCGTTTCGTGGGTTGTTAAAGATACCAAAGCGTATAGTAGAAAAGCTTTGTAACTGAAAAGCTTTAGGGTTGAAAACGTGCATCCAGAGGGAAGCCATGCAGCTCCCCTCTGGACTCATTTGCCGGAAAAGTAGATTGGCGCCTAGATCAGGTCAGGCGTTGCAGATTCTCGAACGGCTTGAGGACGCGTTGCGCGACGCTGAGGCCGATGCCGGACATCAAACCGAACGCGCTGATCAGTCCCAGACCGAAGAGTGAGAAGCCGGCATTCCAGCCAGCGTAGACATTGACCAGGTACATCACCGCGCCGAAGATTGCGCCCGCGATGAGGTAGAACAGCACGCTGGTCTTGCCGGTGATAGCCGAGGCGACGCCGACGACGAACGAGCCCACGGCGCCGAAGATCGCGCCGATGACGATGGCGGAGAGGAAGCTGTAGCCGATGAGCTGTGCGCCGGCGACGAAATTGGTGACGGTGGCGAAGGCGGCCGACAGCAGCGCTCCGACGATGATTCCGAGGCAGATGGTCAAACGCATCTTGATTCCCTTTGTGTGCGTTTCGATTTTTCTCGCTTCAAGTCGACGCAGACGGCTGACGCAATCAGGTTTCTGAGTTGCGCGAGCGTTTGCGGTTTAAAACCGGCCGACAACACATGACCAAAAATTCTTGGAGATGGTGAAGTCGATATTTGTTTTGGACCGGCGACGAAAAGGAGAAGGTGAACAACTCGGTTTAGCAAACTCAATGCTTATGACCTAATTAGTTATGTAACCAGGACCATGTTTTAGGGGCGAAACAGTTGGCGTAAACGTCGTGCTGTCGACGGTTTCCGTAGTATCAACGGCTTTGGGGTTAGAGCGATTTTATTTCGTGAAGCTATCGCTGGCTTCGCTGCAATCTGAAGCAAATGCGTTAAACTCTGTCATCAGTTTGAAAGTCCGATTCGAATCAATGTCTCACGTCCTCGACAATGCTGTTTGGAACGCTCTGTATACGCGGCAGTCGGAGCTCGCCGTCGGTGGAAAACTTGCGCGCAAGTACAAACCGGAATTTACGATTTTAGCCGGTGTTGCGAGTGAGACGCCCGAGGCGTTTGATGAACTGAAACAGATCACAGCGGCTGGAGAATTCGTCGGGCTGCGCTCTTTAGCCGATCTCTCCAATGTCGAGGGTTGGACTTGCCGAGTGCAGTTTCCCATTCTGCAAATGATTTGCGAGGAGTTGAAACCTTGTCGTCCCGTTGAGTTTGAAACGCTCACCCCAGCAGATGTCTCGGCAATGCGTGAATTGGCGAAGCTAACCCAACCCGGCCCGTTCTCAACTCGAACGAATGAGTTCGGTACTTTTATTGGTATCAAGGACGGTGGCAAGCTGGTCGCGATGGCGGGTGAACGAATGAAAGTTTTCGGATTCGATGAGATCAGTGCCGTTTGCACTCATCCGGATTATCAGGGACGGGGATACGCTCGAGCACTGGTTTTCGAAGTGGCGCGTTTGATTCAGGAACGTGGCAATGTGCCGTTCCTCCATGTAAAAAGCGAGAATGTTGCCGGTATAAAAAGCTACGAATCAATTGGTTTTAACACCCGTGAGGAGCTTGGTTTCTTCGTCCTGTCGCCTGATAAATAAACGTCGTGTTGTTTCCGAGTGTCCGGGGTATAACGAATGCGATTACGGTTAATGACTAGCGAGTCGCTCGTCGAAATCCCTAGATTTCTCTTCCTACTCCCGCGTAATCCAGGCAGATGCCCGAATCGCAAACGCAATTGCAGTTAAACGACATCTGTTCCGAGCTGGGGCTTTCGCCCCAGTTCTTGTTTCTACTTGCGGCTCGTGGCGATGAGCTGTACGAAACGTTCGAGCTTCCCAAGCGAGGCGGTGGCAAGCGTCGCATCGCGGTTCCGAAGGATGTTTTGAAAAACGTTCAGCGGACGCTGCTGCATGGTTTACTTTGCAGGTATGCGATGCCGAAACATGTGCATGGTTGCGTGAAGGGGCGTTCGGCGGTTTCAAACGCTGAAGGGCACGTGAAGAAGCCGTTTGTTATTAACATTGATTTGTCTGATTTTTTTGGATCGATCAAGGCTGAAACTGTTCAAAAGATTTTTGAGACTGCGTTCAAATGCGACTTTGAAACCGCTGCGATTTTTACCAGGCTCTGTACCTTTCGCGGCGTGCTTCCGCAGGGTGCTCCCACGAGTCCTACTCTTGCAAATTTGTGTGCGCTGGATCTCGACAAAGAGTTGATTGCGGTTTGCGAAAAATCTTTTGAAAACTACGCGCACCATTACACTCGCTACGTGGACGATATCACCATATCTGGTGGCCCGGAGTTGGCGTTTCACCTGGCTGATTTCTATAGAGCCATTGAGCGATGCGGTTTTCGCGCCAATCCAAATAAGTTGAAGATGGCGCGACCGAACTCGAGGCAGAAGGTAACCGGTTTGGTCGTGAATCAGAAACTGAATCCGCCCAAGAAGCTTGTCCGGCGCGTCAGGCAGCAACTGTATTTCGCGACGAAGTTTAGTTTACCCCAAACTTGTCTACTATAAGAGAGGGTATGTGTAGATGAACGAAACCGGCAGCCCAGGCTCGTTTCGAAGTCGGGCTGTTCCTGAATTTGTGAATTTGTCTATCCTGCTACGACGGAATGTCGAAAAATCGGCAATGCTGCGTAGACACGAATCAGAGCCGAGCTCCGAGTTCCAAACTTCGCTACTATAAGATAGCGTATGTATAAAATGGTCAAAACCGGCTGACCAGGCTCGTTTCGAATTCTGGCTGTTCCTGAATTGGTGAGCTTGTCTATCCTGCTATGACGCAATGTCGAAAAATCGGCAATGCTGCATAGACACGAATCAGAGCCGAGTTCAGTGACAAACAATCACTCAACATAAATCATGGTTTTCGGGTGTTGTGCAGTGTTTATATTTTTCGAGTAACTCCATGAGCAAAGACGTATTTGATTTCACCAGAGAGTCACCTTCTCAAAAGTCAGGAGAGCCGGGCGAGCCGCGCGATCTGTTTCAACGCATGTTTGATGAGCGGGGCAGTCAGTACGATTGGTTTAAAACCGTTGATGGTGATCGCAATGGTTTTCTATCGCAGGCGGAAATGCAGGCGGCGAGCGGGAATTACGCCCTGACCAATTCGGAGCGCGAGTTTTTGGCTGCTGCCGCGGAACATTATGAGTTGGCTTCGGGGATGGCTGGTCCATCTAAAAAGCAAGGCGTTTCGCGGGAAGACATCGATGCCATGCAGCGGCTTCAGCAAGCCAGGACTGATGCGCTCTTGCACACGGATGAAACGCGTGAATTCGTCCTTCGGAACTTTGAAAGGCTTGACTCGAATAATGATGGCGAGATCAGTCGTAAGGAGATAAAGAGTGCGCTCAGCCAGCTTCCGAAAGAGGCGGAGTATAGTCAAGGCGCTAAAGAGGCACTGCGGGCGGTGAAAAATTTGAAGGGGATTTTAGAAGCGCGTGATGTGATGCGTAATGCCGGTCTGCTTAACCAGCAGTCGGATGGCATTACTAAGGCAGGTGTTGAAGCGCTGCGAGCGAGCGATGTTGAGAGTTGGAAGCAGCAGGCGGTTATTGCAGAGCGGATTGAGGACGACCATAGCGGGCTGAAGTGGAGAGATCTGATGTTCGCTGTCGGTGGTGGCATCGCCGGGTATTTTCTCAAAGGTGAAAAGGGAATCACGTCGGGTGGGCTTTTGGGTTTTGGAATTTCCAGGAAAATTGATAAGTATGAGCGTCCTTACTACGTCGCGACCGATGCCATGGACATCTACAAAGGTTATCGGGATGCTGGTATGGAATCGATGTTGGCGAAATTTGACCCTGCCGGAGCGCTTCCGGAACCGTCGGCTGGTCAGGGGACTGTTGCGAAATCGGAGTCGCCGTTGATTAAAACACCGGCAGCGAGTTCGGAGCCGCCTTTGATTGAAACACCTGCTGCAGAGCCGCCTGCAATGAATAAACCGATTGTGCAATCGGAGCCGAAACAGATTCCGAATAGTGCGTTCGATTTTTTCGTGCCGAAATCTACAGCGGAGAAAACAACCGCTGGTCGTCAACCTGTTGGTGACTCGGTTTTGGATAAGTCGAAGTCGCTGCAGAATCGTCGAAAGGAAACCGATTTTTTTGATTTTAAGAGCTAGCTTTGTCTCGTGTTGCCTCGGCTCGTGTCTACGTGGCGTAGACAGATTTTCGAAATTTCGTCGCTCTGGCGTAGCCAAACCTCGCTTTTAGAGAGTTCTGTCGGTTCTGCGATTCGATAAAAGCCGCTGTGCTCCCGGGGTTTGGGGGTTTCGTGAGCACGTCGGCATATAGTAGGCGTGTTTGTCGGCGTGGCGTAGACAGATTTTCGAGATTTCGTCGCTCTGGCGTAGCCAAACACCGCTTTGCGAGAGGCTCGCGGGCGGACCGAATCGCTGTAACTGTCTCAGGGAGAGCTATGTGAGGTTTTGGGGGTCACGTCGGCATATAGTAGGCAGAGTTGGAGGGGAAACACCGGAGCGGCTTGGGCTCCGGTGTTTCTGACGGGATTAAACGAGGGGCTGTGCCGGCTCGCCGCTGTAGTGGGACAGCGGGCGGAACAGTTTGTTGTCCTTCAGCTGCTCGCGGATGTGTTCGCTCCAGCCGATGATGCGGCTCGTGCAGAAGGTCGAGCTGTAGAGTTCACGCGGGATGCCGGCGTGCTCGAGAGCGACGGCGGTCCAGAACTCGACGTTGACGCGCAGGGCGCGGACAGGAGTTCCGGCGGCGGCCTTCGCCTTCTGGTGGGCGTCGAGAGCCGACAGCACTTCGTGCTCGACGGCGCGGGCCAGCTCGATGCGCGGGCCCTTCTGCTTCTCGGCGACGCGCTTCAGCGTGAGCGCGCGCGGATCATCCGTGCGGTAGACGCGGTGGCCGAAGCCCATGATGCGGCGCTTGGCGGTGAGCTGATCCTTGACCCAGTCCTTGGCCTTGTCGACCGAGCCGATCGAGTCGAGCATGTCGAGAACCGGACCCGGAGCGCCGCCGTGCAGCGGACCGGACAGCGTGCCGATCGCCGCGGTGATGGCCGCTCCGACGTCGGCACCGGTCGAAGCGCAGACGCGGCCAGCGAAGGTAGAGGCGTTGAGACCGTGGTCCATGGTGAGAATCAGATAGGTTTCGACCGCCTGACGCGCTTCCTTCTTGGGCTTGTGACCGAGGATGCCCCAGAGGTAGCGCTCGGCGTAACCGAGGTTGTTGCGCTTCTTGAGCGGCGCCTTGCCGGTGTGGATCACCTCGACGATGGCGGGAGCGAGCGCGGAGAGCGCAAGCAGCTCCTCCTCGACTTCGGCGACGTCACGGTTGAGCCACGGCTTGTAGCCGCGCTGCGAGGCGATCGCGGAGAGAATGCTGCGGAAAGCCGAGAGCGGCTCGCCTGCGCGCAGTCCCTTCATGATGCGGATTTCCTGCGCGTTCGGGCGGCCGAGCTTCTCGACTTTCGCCTTGAACGCGTCGAGTTCCGCGTCGGTCGGCAGGCGGTTGTAGTGCAGCAGGAACCAGACTTCTTCGATGGTCTTCTTCTCGGCGAGGTCGACGGCGTTGTAGCCGGCGAAGGTAAGCTTGCCGTTGGTGCCGTCGACGTCGCTCAGCCGAGTCGCACAAGCGATAACGCCTTCGAGACCGGCGGCAAACGATGGTGCGGGAGTGTTCATGGTGGTTTCCTTATGGGGCAGTGTACTGGGATGGACGCAGTAAGAAGGCGCCTGGCTTCGGCGTTCAGGACTTCGGCTGGTCCGCCATCAAGCTGGCGAGCAGTTCGACGTTGGAGTGGATGTTCTCCGCCGAGGCGTGGAGCGCCTTGAGCTCGTCGTCGTTGAGCTTGAGGTTGACGATGCGTTCGACACCCTTCTTGCCGAGGACGATGGGAAGCCCGATGAAGACCGGCGGCAGACCGTGCTTGCCGAGGCTGTGCACTGAGCACGGCACGAGCTTGCGACCGCCCGTGAGGATGGTTTCGACCATCTGCGCGGTAGCCGCGCCCGGCGCGTACCAGGCGCTGCCGGTCTTCAGGTGCTGAACGATTTCCGCGCCGCCGTTGCGAGTGCGATCGCTCATCTCGGCGATGCGCTTGGCGGAGATCAGCTCGGTGACCGGCACGCCGTTGACCGTGCTGAAGCGCGGCATCGGCACCATCAGGTCGCCGTGTCCGCCCAGCACCATGGCGCGAACGTCATCGCTCGCCACATCGAGTTCTTCGGCGATGAACGACTGGAAGCGCGCACTGTCGAGCACGCCGGCCATGCCGATCACCTTGCGAGCGGCGACGCCGGTCACCTTCCAGACGAGGTACGCCATGACGTCGAGCGGGTTGGAGACGACCACGAAAGTCGCGCGCGGCGACATCTTGTGGCTCTCGCGCGCCGCGGTCCCGACGATCGAGGCGTTGATCTTGAGCAGGTCGTCGCGCGTCATGCCCGGCTTGCGGGGGCTGCCGGCGCAGATGACGACCACATCGGAGTTCTTGGTGTCGGCGTAATCGGAGGTGCCGGTGATGCGTACCGAGCCGCCGTTGAGCGCGACTGCCTGGGAGAGGTCGAGTGCCTTGCCCTTGGCGACGCCCTCGTTGATGTCGAGGAGGACGATGTCCGCGGCGTTGTGCAGCGCGAGCATCTGACCGACCGTGGCGCCGACGTTGCCGCCGCCGCCGATGATGGATACCTTCTTCATGGAGGATCTCTTCGTGGTTGAGCGCCGTTTCGGGCGCGAGGCTGCAGGAGATTTTGCCGGGGAGGAACCGTTTGCGCTGTCACCGCTGGTGGTGGCGGTAGGTTTCGCGGAGCTTGTGGTGTCACCGCCGGTGGTGGTCTGTGCGGCAGGCGCCGTTCCGTTCGCGTCGGCAGGCGCCGTCTCACTCGCGCCGGCTATTGCAGTTTCATTCGCGGTCGAAACCGACTGCGCTTCTTGCTCGGCTTTCCGACGTTCGTGCACGAGATTGAGAGCGGAACCGGCTTTGAACCAGTCGATTTGCTCTTCGGTCATCGTGTGTTTCGCTTCCAGGCGGTCGCTCGTCCCATCCTCGTGAGTGATGATAACGGTTACCGCCTTGCCGGGAGCGAGTTCCGAGAGCCCTTCGATCGACACGCGATCCTTGTCGCGAATCACGTCGTAGTCGGAGGAATTCTTGAACGTGAGCGCAAGAACGCCCTGCTGTTTCAAGTTCGTCTCGTGAATGCGAGCGAAACTGCGGGCGATGACCGCGCGGCAGCCGAGATGGCGTGGCGACATCGCGGCGTGTTCGCGACTTGAGCCCTCGCCGTAGTTCTGGTCGCCGATTGCCACCCAGCCGACGCTGCTCGCCTTGTATGCGCGAGCGAGCGTAGCGAGTCGCATGGTCTCGCCGGTCAGGACATTGAGACCTTCGCCTGGCTTGGCCGAGAAAGCGTTGTTCGCGCCGAGGAACATGTTCTCGCTGATGCGGTCGAGGTGTCCCCGGTACTTCAGCCACGGACCGGCAGGCGAGATGTGGTCGGTCGTGCATTTGCCGGCCGCTTTGAGCAGCACAGGCATCCCGGAGAAGTCCTTGCCGTCCCACTTGGCGAACGGGAGGAGAACCTCGAGGCGCTGCGAGTCCGGCTTGATGGCGACCTCTATGGTCTCGCCGGTGGTGGCACGGTTGGCGCGTTCGGTTTCAGCATCGAGATAACCGAAGTCGACCTCGCTGAAGCCCTTGGCCGGAAGCCCGCCCTGTCCCGGTGGCTCGAGCATGAATTTCGTTCCGTCAGGCGCCTCCAGGGTGTCCGTGAGGGGGTTGAAATCCAGGCTGCCCTTGAGCGCGAAGGCGGTGACGATTTCCGGGCTGGCGATGAACGCCAGAGTTTCCGGGTTGCCGTCGTTGCGGCGGGGGAAGTTGCGGTTGAACGACGTGATGATCGAATTGGCGTCGCCTTCCTTGATGTCATCGCGCTTCCACTGCCCGATGCATGGACCGCAGGCGTTTGCCAGGACGTTGGCGCCCACGCGTTCCAGATCCTTGAGCTGACCGTCGCGGGAGATGGTTTCGTGCACCTGGATGGAGCCAGGCGTGACCATGAAACCGACCGCAGCCTTGATGCCCTTCTCCGCCGCCTGCCGCGCCACATCTGCGGCGCGGGTCATGTCCTGGTAGCTGGAGTTGGTGCAGCTGCCGATCAGGGCGTAGCGCAGAGCGCTCGGGTAGCCCTTCGCCGCGACTTCTGCTTTGAACTGCGAGATCGGTCGCGCCAGGTCCGGCGTGTGCGGACCGACGATATGCGGCTCCAGCGTGGAAAGATCGATTTCGATGACCCGGTCGAAGAACTTGTGCGGGTCGGCTTCGACCTCCGGATCGGCAGTGAGGAAGCGCTCGTTCGCTTTGGCGAGGGCGCCGATCTGCTCGCGTCCGGTGAGCGCGAGATACTCGAGGATGTGGTCGTCGAGCGGGAAGACGGAGGTCGTCGCGCCGAGTTCCGCGCCCATGTTCGTGATGGTGGCCTTGCCGGTCGCGCTGATGGAGCGCGTTCCCTCGCCGAAGTATTCGACGATGGAACCGGTGCCGCCGTCGACCGTGAGGATGCCGGCGAGCTTGAGAATGATGTCCTTGGGCGCTGCCCAGCCGTTCAGCTTGCCGGTCAGCTTCACGCCTATCAGCTTCGGCCAGCGCAGACCCCAGGGTTCGCCAGCCATGGTGAAAGTGGCGTCGGCGCCGCCCACGCCGATGGCGAGCATGCCGAGACCGCCGGCGTTGGGCGTGTGGGAGTCGGTGCCGATGAGCAGGCTGCCGGGGAAGGCGTAGTTCTCCAGCACCACCTGATGGATGATGCCCGAACCGGGCTTCCAGAAACCGACACCGTATTTGGTGCTAGCCGTGCGCAGGAAGTCGTAGACTTCCGAGTTGGTGTCGAGGGCGTTGAGCAGGTCCAGTTTCGCCCCCACGCGCGCCTGGATCAGGTGATCGCAGTGGACGGTAGAGGGAACGAAAACCTTGTCGAGATTCGCTTGCATGAACTGCAACAGCGCCATCTGCGCCGTCGCGTCCTGCATGGCGACTCGGTCCGGTCGAAGGAAGACGTAGGAACTGCCGCGCGTTGGGAAGGTTTCGCCCTCGTTCCATCGGTCGAGGTGCGCGGTGAGAATCTTCTCGGCGAGCGTGAGGGGGCGCCCGGCGCGTCCGCGTGCGACGCGATATTTTTCGGGCAGAGAATCGTAGAGAGGCGTGACTTCCGCCAGAGTAGTTTGTCGTTTCGTCATATGTGTCACCAACTCCAGTGAGGATGCTGTTTAAAGAAAAACAGCCACAGTCGTTTCGCCGATCTTCACCGCGCGCTGTTGAAGCGCATCTAGGAAAAGGTTCTCGATGGGAAACAACTCTGGTGAGTTAAAGAGCCAAGGTCTGGAATAAACGATGTATGCAAAATGTTTCTAGCTTATGAACAGGTGTGATTTGAGCTTTAATCATGAACACAAGATGAAGACTTGGATAAACGTTTACTGACCCTTGAAAAGTGGCGACCCGTGCGGTTCTTGTCCGTTCTGCGTTTTGAGGTTGCCAATCGGAAGGCAGGGTGAAGTTAGCGCGGTGCGCGCAAGTTGCCCGTTGGGTGTGCACTGTATATATAGTGACAACTGCTTGGCAGGCGTAACCTATTGATTGATCGATTGACTTTCTTGGTGCCAGTCGAAACTTGAACAAACGGATTTTTAGATGGATTGAGTTTGTCACAAACCGCTGATATCGGTTTGGTTAGATATTCATACGCAGCACACACCAATCGAATGTCACCCGAGCGGATTGGCCGAATGCGGCTTCCGGTGCGGTTTAAGCCATTGCGTTTCTGCAGGCATTCGATTAATTCAGGGAGGTCATTCAAATGACACAACGCATGGAACAGCTAGAACCGACCCAAGCGGTAGCCGCTCCAACTCAGCCGTTCGAGGCGTCCCCTCCTTCTCTGAATGAAGTAAAGACAGCTACTGCGGGATCGACGGACAGGGCTCAAAGCACTATCGATCAGACTTTTGGAACTCCTGAACTTCTGAACGGAAACATGGATGCCGGTCCAGGTTCGAAAAACAGCTCCGAGCGTCCTCTGCTCGATCCGGATCAGCTCATGGGTGCTTCGGAAGTCGGACGGCTCGGCGACACGCTTGCCGGGCAAGGTGTTGACACAAACGATGACAAAGCGGTCAAGGATTACATGGAAAAATCGTACGATCAATACATCGAAAAGGGGCTCCGGCTCTCGGGTGTGGACTTGCCAAAGAATCCGACCGCAGAAGATCTCGGCAAAGCGTTGATTGATAAAGTGCAGGGCGCTCAAAACCATGACTTGAAAGCGGCTCTGGAAGACAATCCGGCTGAAGGCTACAAGGCTATGCGCGGTGTTTATATTGACGCGCAGATGCAGGCGTTGAGCAACGAACGGGCTCGAAAAGGGCACTAGGCAGAAGGTTTTTACAGCGAGTGAGTGAGCTGGATGTGCGACGAGCACATCCAGTTTCTTTGGATTTATTACTATAGAAGATGGTCGCTAGTGAAATCCCTGAGGGGCGACAAGGCATGGATCTCGGGGTTTGCCAGATTTATTACTATAGAAGATGGTCGCTAGCGAAATCCCTGATGGGCGACAAGGCATGGTATTCCGGGATTTGCCAGAGGGCGTTCCATTTACTACTATAGAAGATGGTTGCAAGTGAAATCCGTAAGGGGCGACAAGGCATGGTATTTCGGGATTTGCCAGCGGGTGGCTTGTGAAAAAAGGAGCGTTTTGTCGTCGTGGGAATGCCGGATTTTCGGAATTCCGTCATTTTGGCATAGACAAACGGAGGCAGGGGTGGATGTTTAAGTGGTGAGAAGTCAGACAGGCTCATGGTTAGGGGGATTTTGGTGATACTGTCTGATATGGTAGAAAAGTTTCCTTCGGGATTTGCCAGAGGGTGGCTTGTGAAAAAAGGAGCGTTTTGTCGTCGTGGGAATGCCGGATTTTCGGAATTCCGTCATTGTGGCATAGACAAACGGAGGCAGGGGTGGATGTTTAAGTGGTGAGAAGTCAGGCAGGCTCATGGCTAGCGGGATTTTGCGAATACTGTCTGATGCAGTAGAAGTGTTTCCTTCGGGATTTGCCAGAGGGTGGCTTGTGAAAAAAGGAGCGTGTCGTCGTCGTGGGAATGCCGGATTTTCGGAAATCCGTCATTGTGGCATAGACAAACGGAGGCAGGGGTGGATGTTTAAGGGGCGAGAAGTTAGGTAGGTTCATGGATTGCGGGATTTTGGCAATACTGTTAAATATAGTAGAAATGTCTTGCTGGAGTCAAGGTCCGTCGGGTCTTGCGGAGACTGTCTGATATAGTAGAAAGACATGAGGGCACAAGGCACCAGGAGGGAGCCAGGGGATGGGACCCTGGGCTCACTTTCGAGGTGCGATGTGGTTTCGTTAGCTAGCCTGGGACTTGTCGTCCGGAGGCTGGGCTAACGTGGGGCGCTTACTTCAGCCCTTTGCGGGTGAGCGAGACGCGGCCGCGTTCGCGGTCGATGCTGTTGACCTGGGCTTCGATGGTCTGACCGGAGGTCAGAGTCTCGCGGCGTCCGTTTTCGGAGCCGTAGTCCGCGATGTGCAGCAAGCCGTCGATGCAGTTGCCGATGCTCACGAAGGCGCCGTAGTTTTCGAAGCGAGCCACCACACCCGTGATGACATCACCCTCCTTCAGCGTGCGCAGGAACTCATCCTGACGAGCGGCGCGAATGCTGAGCGACACCTGGCTCTTCGCCAAGTTAATCGACACGACTTTCACGGTCACTTCGTCACCGGAGCGGAAGAGCTTGGACGGCTCAGCGTTGCGGTCGCCGCTGACTTCGGTGCGATAAACGAGACCGGTGAGACCACCGCCAACGTCCACAAGCACACCAGCGTCAATGACCTTGACCACGGTGCCGGGAAGGACATCGTCCTTCTTCACTTCCGCCAGGCGTTCATCGCGCTGCTTCGCGAGGGCGCGAGTCTGGCTGAGGATGACTTCACCGCCACGACCTTTGTTGGAGTCGGCGCTGAGAATCACCACGGAGATTTCCTTGCCGGCCAGGTCATCGAGACGACCGTGCTGCTGGGTTTCGCTGCGAGGGATGAAGCAGCGGGTTTCTTCGAAGTACGCGATCAGTCCGCCAACCGAGTCCTTGGCTCGCGAACGAACCACGGCGCGCTTGGGATCGCGATGCACCTGAGCCGTCACGATGGTTCCGTCCTCCTGGAGTTTGGAGAACTTTTCCCACTTAGCGGCCTGGCGATAGGACAGCTGGTTTTCTTCGTCGGCCTCGGTCTCGTCGAGGACATAGAAGTTGTACGTCTGACCGACCACGAGTTCCCCCGGGGCGGCGTCGCGCACAAAACTGTCGCTCTTTGCTCCGGTGCTGACGAGATAACCTCCTTTCACGGAGGCGACCACTTCACCTTTGATGATCGCTTTGCGGGCCAGAGCGGCGGGCATTTCGTACTGTGCCATCAGTTCAGCCATGCTGAAGCCGGTGGACGATTGAGAGTTGTCGCCGTCGAAGGCGAAGTCGCGGAATTGATTTGTCTGTTTCATAACTGCAAAGTTTGCTCCTTTTCGGAATTTTTGGTTTTGTGTTGTTTAAAAAAGAACCGTTGCAACCCGTCCAACACACCGCTCGGCACGAAGCGAAACCTCCCCAAGTCGTCGGGATGACTACTTGAGGAGGCTAAAACTTTCGTTTGAACTAACTACAGTTGTGCGTTTCGAACCAGTGCGGCGAAGTTGTAAAGGTGTAAACCGACCCTACATTGCGCGCCATATCGAAAGCAACGAAATTTGAAGCAAAATGCGACTTTCGAACCCCGTCGGAGGTTAGCGCGACAGACGCTGGTATTCGAAAAACTCGGCATTCCGTCAATATCGTTAGCTGCGATAGGTAATGAAATTGCCACGGGGGTGGCGTTTTCGGTTTTTAATCAAAAACAGTTGCAATCGGCGAAAGATTAGACGGAGCGCCAGTTTCGCTAGTCTCTAATCTTCGGCGCAACAATTATTGGAGAGACTGCTTAACAATTGAGTCTTCGGGCTGGCGCTCACCGTGGTGAAATTTTGTCGTTATTTTCGTTCCGTTAATAGCGGAACTACTCGTCGGGTCGCAGGGGCTTCTTGCAAAAGAAGTAGCCGTAAGGGTTCGCGGTTTAGTAGCCCAGGTTGCGCGTTTAAAAGTGCCGTTTCACGGTTGCATAACCAACGATTTCATTGGCTTTCGGGTCGAGGACGATGTCCCCTGTCAGGTGAAACGATATAAGAGTTGCCGCAAAGACCTGTAAGCCGAAAACCATCTATAATTTCGGTTGAAGCAATGCGGATCGTCGCGTCCGAGAGGATGAGGAAAGTCCGGGCACCACAGGGCTGGTTGCTGGGTAACGCCCAGTGCGCGTGAGCGTGAGGATAGTGCCACAGAAATGAAGACCGCCAGGCTTGCCTGGTAAGGGTGCAACGGTGCGGTAAGAGCGTCACCAGCAAAGTCGAGAGGCTTTGGCTAGGTAAACCCCGCTGAAGGTGCAAGGCTAAGGTATAGCTCGAGAGAACGGCGGCCCGTCGCCTTGAGTTGCCGATGCTGCTAGAGGGTTCAGGAAACTGGGCTCCAAGAGAGATGACGGTCGTAATACAGAACCCGGCTTATGCGTTGCTTCAACTTTCACGAGAAAAAGCTAGATCGTAAAATCGATGTCGGCTCAGGCGTAGTTCGAGCGGTCGAATTAAGGCTGTTTCTTGCCTTTGCTTTGCCACAGACCCGACTCTTTCAAGCCGGACTTGCCGCGCGAGGCTTGTTCAGTGGCTTGCGCAGCGACCAGGCGCCATAATCCCGAGGCTGTTCCAACGTTGGCGTAAACCTGTTCGGCTTCTTCGGCGCGGTTTGTGGCATAGAGCAATGCAGAATAGTTTTCCATCAGTAAACCGGTCTCGTTGTGGTTGTAACCGAGTACCTTCTGTTTAATTGAAATCGCGCGGTCGTAGAAGGTTTCAGCCTTCTCGTAATTGCCCTGGCCGTGATAGATGTAGGCGAGAAAGGTTGCAATCATCGCTAATCCGAGATGTTCGCTGCCGAAGATCTTCTCGTAAATGTCCATGATACGCTCGGAAAGCGGCTGTGCTTCGGGAAATTTTCCCATCGAATAGTAGAGCTCGGCTAAGCTGTTGAGCGAATTTGCAACTTCGATGTGGTCTTTGCCGTTGACGTTTTCGCGAATCATCACGAGGTGCTGGCGAATTGGAATAGCCTGAGCACGTTTCCCAAGCTGGCAAAGCGACTCGGCGAGCTGGTCCAGCGTCAAAGCGACGCGGGGGTCCCTGTCCTCTACGTAGTCCAGTTGTTCCAAAGCCTGCTGCCACAGACCGGATGCTTTTGCGAAGTTGCCGAGGCTGACGGCCTGGTCGGCTTCGAATTTTAGTTTTTCCCAGCTGGAATCCAAAGCTGGATCTCCTGAAACAGCTACGAGAGCGTAGTAAACAAAATGCCCATAGTTCAAAAATGCCCTAGTTTAAATCAGTTTAATCATTCTTCGAAAGTATTTCATATTAAGTCTTTCGGACGGTTGTTAGATGCCGATCTTGCTTGATACCGGTATGATGTCGTGTCATGCTCACTTTTCACGTCATAACGCTTTTTCCGGAGCTGATTTCGAACTATGTCGAAACCAGCATCATCGGCCGGGGCATCAAAGCCGGCAAGCTGTGTGTGCGGACGTACAATCCGCGCGACTTCACGACGGATAGCTATCGCAAGGTCGATGACACTCCATATGGTGGCGGGGTCGGAATGGTTTTGAAACCGGAGCCGTTTTTTGCTGCCTACGAAAGCATTCCGAGAAACGCTGATTCGCCGGTATTGTTGATGTCTCCGCAAGGTGAGAGGTTCGCGCACTCTAGCGCTAGCAAGCTGAGCGATTCTCTGGAAATCACCATTCTGTGCGGGCACTATGAGGGTTTCGACGAGCGCATTCGCACGCTGGCGACGCACGAATTTTCGATCGGCGATTATGTTTTAACAGGTGGCGAGCTTGCTTCACTGGTGATCATAGATGCTGTGGGGCGGCTTGTTCCTGGCGTTGTCGGGAAACATCTTTCTGTGCAAACAGAGTCCTTTAGCGACGGTCTGCTTGAGGGACCGAGTTATACGAAACCAGTGGAATTTCGCGGAATGCAGGTTCCCGAAGTCGTGCGCGGGGGCAATCACAAAGCGATTGCAGCCTGGCGACGCCAGGAAGCACTTCGGCGCACATTCGAGCGCCGCCCCGATTTGCTTGAAACAGCGGAGCTATCCGATGAAGATCGGCGCTATATCAGGTTTCTCAGCGAACAGACGAGCTGATATTTGTGCTCATATCGCTAGCTTGCGCAGCATCGCTAATCTGACAATTGCTGTTTAAGCTATGACTGTATTGCTTGGCAACCAGGGATATTGATACGCTGAAGAGCCTTTTCACATCGCTTGCACTGTTGGAAAACATACCCGGATCGTCTATTCCGACTACATTCTGAGATTCTTAGATAATGCACGCGATGCATGAGGAACGCCGTCTGCCAGTGATTTGTCGTCTTCGACGATGACTCACTGCGGCAAATCACACACTTCTCCTCTGGGAGTTGGGCAAGCACCTACTGGGGAGCAGGTGGTCTTGCAGAGAAACTGTCGTACGCGAAATGCTTCTGACTCTCTATCAGAGTGGCTTTGTTCGTTGAACGAGCGAGAAACATCTGCAGCTCAATTTAGATGACCTTACAGTCCTCGATATGGCGCAAGCAGCCAATTGCGGACGGAGTCGAAATGCCTGTTTCGCCTCTCTATGCGGTCACTTCGAACGATTCCCTTGCCGACCGGGAAGGCTGGGACTCACCCTTGAACGCTTCGCCGTGCTCCTTTTCCGATATTCGGATGGGTGTTCGTGCGAGCGCTCTTGCTGCTTTCGTTTTCATCTTCCTGCAGCGCTTCGCTTGCTGGAAGTCTCTTCAACCCCAACCAAACTGAAGGAGCCAACCATGGCGCGTTTCGACCAATTCCGCGGACTCAACGACTGGGCCCGCAAAACCGTTCTCAAGCGTGACAAGGTGCGCATCGAAGGCGAGATGATCTTCCAGGACGGGAAGCGCAAGCGCTTCTCGCGATGGGCGAAAGTCCCGGCGGCGCGCATCAAGGTCATCGGAACGATCGCGGGCGTCTGGAAGCCCTACGTCGCCGACCTGCACCGGTACACCATGCCGGACGGTCGCGTGTACGAGGAGTACGTCCAGTGCAGCCCGTGGTCGAGCGGTCCGGTCTACCACCTCGCGTTGAAAGACGTGAAGACCGGTCGCCCCGTGAGCCAATCGCTCTGGACGGAGGATGAAATCGCCGACGCTTAAGGCGACTAATCCGCATCGGCGCGCAAGCTGCTGATGTAGTCCGGTAGACAGTTTCTCCAGAGGCAGCCCCCAAGGCTGCCTCTGTTTTCCCCGATTTTGCTACTATAAATTTCGGTAGGCCCTAGAAATCCCGAAATGACTCCTGGAGTTAGCTTTATAGACTTTGCTTCTCCGGGTTGACCATGATTCCCACCGGTTTGGCGGCGTAGCATAGACGGATTTGGTGAAATCCGGCATTCCAGGATAGCCAAACTGGATGTTTGCCGGCGGGGTAAATCCTGGAACGCGTTACTGCGCGGGCTTTTTTGGGAGAATTGAATTACTTTCGAGTCTAGTAGAACAAGTTTCGAGAGTGAACTGGAAGGAGGGGGGACCTTCCAGTTCACGAAAAACGGGTGTTACTCGCCGCTACCGCCCAGGGCGATTTCGAGAGCCTTCAGCTTCGCTTCGGCCGGCTTGTAGTCGGTCGCGGCGAGGGCAGCCTCGGCGGCGGCGAAGTCGGCTTTCAGGTGCGGATGCGATTCGGCGACCAGCAGACCGGCGTGCTTGTTCAGAACGCTTGCCCGGTCCCAGTCGGAGAACTTCTTGGAGAAGATCGCCGAGAGTGCGTGCCGACCGTTGGAGAGTGCGGTTGCAGCGATCTTGTTGCGCTGGTCCTGGGTGAGACCGTCGGAGAGCGGTTTCTCGGTGACCGTCGCGGACGCCTTCAGGATCTCGGAGAGACCGGTCAGGAAGGCATCGAGCGTCGGACCATCGGTGTGCTGGTAGACGGTGGTCGTGTGCGGAGCGACGGCGGCGGTGAGCTCCCTGGCGAAACCGCCGATGACCAGCGCCTTGGCGATCGCATCTGCATCGTTCGCATCCCGAGCCAACTGGACGAGAAGCGCCGAGCTGCGTGCGATCACCTGGACGTTGGTGTCGAGCTTGCCGAACAGACCATTGCCACGCATGACGGCGCGACGGGTTTCCACGGTAGCCTTGATCAAAACGCCGGTCACGGCTTCGGTGACTTTGGCGCGCAATTCGCTGTCGGACGTCTTCGAAGCCGCCTGCACAGCCTGTTCGGCCCAGTTGCAAGCGTTTCCGAGATCGCCGGACGACGCGGCGGAAGAAGTAGAAGAAATCATCGTGGACAGGCTGTCCTTGATAGAATTGCTCATATCAGTCTCCTGAGATGTGGTTACGGTTCGCAGCACGGGAAGTGCGCGGACGATTCGTGGGGGAGTGAGATAAGACGGGTTGAAGCGGTTTGAGGTCTGTAGGGAAGGGTGAGAAACGTTGTGACGGTAACAAACACCAGATCTCGATTCCTATAGCTATTAAGCTCACTAAGTACAAGTAATCTAAGCCAAGATATCTCTAGACGCTGCGCCGAGCAGCGACAGATGCCCGAAAGCACCGGCAGTGTTTGGTCCACCACCGATGCTTTCGCGCGGATTGTGATCGATTTTTTCGCTTGTGAAGCTGAGCTAGCCCTTCACGCAAACGATTTGACGCAGCTCATAAACAACGTCTACGAGGTCTTTCTGCGCTTCCATCACTTTGTCGATCGGTTTGTACGCGGCCGGAGTTTCATCGATGACGTCTTTGTCTTTGCGGCATTCGATGCCCTTTGTCGCCTTTACGTGGTCGTCGATAGTGAACCGACGTTTCGCTTCTTCTCGCGACATCGCCCGACCTGCGCCGTGCGAGCAGCTATGGAAGCTCTCGTGGTTTCCCTTGCCGCGCACGATGTACGATCTCGCGCCCATCGAACCGGGGATGATGCCCATGTCACCCTCTCTGGCACGCACGGCGCCTTTTCGAGTGACAAAAACATTCTCGCCGTAATGCTGCTCAATGGAGACGTAGTTGTGGTGGCAGTTTATAACCTCCAGACCGACTTCGAATTCCGGCAAGCCGCATCTTCTTGCCGCTTCGATCACGGCGTCCAGTATCAATTTGCGATTGGTCATCGCAAAATCTTGAGCCCAGTGGACGGCTTCCACGTATTCATCGAAGTGCTCGGTGCCTTCCGGCAGATAGGCAAGGTTTTGGTCTTTCAGGTTGATAAACCATTTTTGCATATCCTTCTTCGCCATCTCGATGAAGTAAGTGCCGATGCGGTTTCCCACGCCTCGTGAGCCGGAGTGCAGCATGAACCAAACGCGATTTTCACTGTCCAGGCAGACTTCGATAAAGTGGTTGCCTGTGCCGAGTGTCGACAAATGATTGACGTGGTTGCCGCGGTCCAGTTTGGGATGGCGTTCCAGAATTCGGTCGTAACCGGCCTTCAATTTTGCCCATTCGGCTTCGACCGGTTTCGGCGCGTCACGCCATGCTCCGCGATCTCCAGGTCCGCCATTGTTTGTCCGACCGTGCGGAACTGCTGCTTCGATTTTTGCACGCAGTGTGCTCAAATCATCGGGCAGTTGGTCAGCCTTCAAGCTTGTTCTAACTGCGACCATGCCGCAACCGATATCGACGCCGACTGCTGCCGGAATAATCGCTTTCTTTGTAGCGATGACACTGCCGACAGTGGCGCCCATGCCCCAGTGAACATCCGGCATCGCCGCGATCCACTTGTACACGAACGGCATGACGGCTATGTTTGCCAGCTGTTGCGCAGCCGGATCTTCCAACGCGACTCCGCGAGTCCACATTTTGACGGGAACGCCGCCTTTAGTGCTCAAAACATTGTAGTTCCGGTCTTTCGCTTCGTTTACTGTGTACTCCGCCATGATTCCTCCTTGAGGCATTAGTTCGAGCGCCAGGCCAGGCATTCGGTTCGCGCAGAAGCCCTTTATCGACTTGCACTGTTTATTTCATGCGAACAGACGCTCGTTGCACAATCTGAGTAAACCACAACGACAACGTTTATCTATGTTTGTTTACCGAACTCTTTAGCTCTGGAAACCAAACAGCCGCAATGCCGCTGCCAGCGGCTTGTCGCGATACACAGCCGTGTCTTCCGGAGATTCAGTAACCGCGATGTCTGGTTCAATTCCCTCGCCACTCGCGTGCGTGCCTTCGTACCCGTTTTTCCCTCTGCCAAGGAAGCGCCCGCCTGGCGTGAGGTAGTGAACGCACGTCACCGTGAGCACCGTTCCATTCGCTATCGGAATCCCTGCCTGAGCAACTCCTTTCCCGAACGAGCGAGAACCGATTGTCACTCCGCGATTGTTGTCGGTGAGCGCCGCCGCGAGCATCTCGGATGCGCTTGCGCTACCGTCGTTTATCAAAATAGCCAGAGGGCGTTTGCCTGCGATCGGTCGCAAGCGTGGCAGCTCCTTGCGTTCCACAATGGTGCCTTCGGCATTCGTTTTCTTTAACTCAATGCAGTTTGCGCGAGCGATGTACGAGTTCATCGTATGTCCGCCGCCAACTTCTCTGACTTTCAGCGTCACAAGCGGACCTTCGTCGATGAACGCAGTTGCCAGTTTTAAACATTCGTCGACGCTGCCGCCTAAATTGTTTCTCAAATCGATGACGATAGCCTGGCGGTGAGCCGTTCTCTTTAGCAAAGCCATTACTCGGTCGGCAGTGTTTTTCTTCATGAAGTTGCGAATGACGATATGAGCAACGCGTCTATCGGATGGCTTCAGCTCTACGTCTTTGCGGATAACGGTCAGCGGTTTAAGCACGAGCGAAAGTTTTGAGTCGCCTCGTTCAACCACCACCGAAGTCGGCTGGTTTTCTCTCTTTCCGACGATTTCGCGAAGTTTCTCAACCGTCAGGTCGATGCCCTTATGACCGTCGATGCTCAGAATTTTGTCGCCCTGCCTCAGTCCTGCTTTCAGAGCGGGTCCGTCCGGCATCAGCCCTTTCACTGCAAGAAACCGTTTGCCGTTGAATGCCGATTTTACCTGCTCCAGAAATACTCCTAAGCCAACGAATTTCTCGTTCTGCAGACGAGCAATCCTGTCCAGCTCGTCCTTGCTGTGGAGTGCTGTGTACGGGTCTCCCAGCGTCTTCAACATTTTGTTGGCGTAAAGAACGGCATCGGCGTCCGTTTTGATCTTGCTGTCAAAACAATGTTCAAACCGCGTCCATTCTCGCAACTGTTCCTTATCAAAAAAATTATCGCGCGCGGTCTGCCAGGTCCTGTGATAAACCTCTACCGGACTCGCGTACATCAAGTTGTACCAGAACCAACCGATATAGCCGGCTGCTACTACCAGCGATACCATCATGGCCGTGAAGACTTTCCTGGAGTTGAAGTTTCTCTTGAACAGCGGTTTAGTTGAACCGCTCATGTCTACGTACGAAGTCTCAGTCATCTCTTCGCTCCTGCCGTTCATTTACTATCTAGCTCGACTGGCGGTTCGATAAGTAGTGACTTAAGTCACATTGTGGTCAACGTGAGTCACTTATTAGCTTTTATGCAAAACGGTAGAAGGATTTTCGACTATGAAATTGGCTCGTTAAGCCTTATTACCCACTTAGCGACGCTAGCGAGGTGGATGGATTGTGTTAGCGCTAACTTCTGCGAGCATGGGAAAAGCAGCTCGAAGCCTTTGATTCGCTCGGTCAAGGCTTGTTCGGCGGAGGCAACGGCGTGGAAGTTCGGGTCGCCTATGTCTTTCGGATTCCAGAACACATCCGGTTTAAAGCCGTACGCAAGCGTTTCCATATCGACTCGCATCGGTTTATTAGAAAACTTGTCGAGGACCTTCTCGTAAGCGTCGAGCAGTGTTTCGATTTTCGCCGCGACTATCATCGGGACGCAGGTCGGATCGAGCAAGGCTCTCGCTTCATGCCCTTCTCCGGTATGTCCACGAGTCGAAAAATAATACGACAGTTGAGTGAGCTCCGCTCGGACCTTTTTGCCGCCAACCAAGCCCTCTTCAAGATCTCGAACGGACTTTGGGGTCATTTGAGCGTATCCCAGTGGCTCCAAGCTTTGCGCGCCTGGGGTTCTTTCACGCGCCTCCGCGTCCCGCTTTATTTGCTTTGGCGCGTAGTATTGAATTTCGTTTAGAACCAGCGCCTTCATGAGCACGGAGGCGTCTTTGAGGGACAGACCTTCACGCAGCTTCGGATAGGACAGGTAAGCGTTCTTCCAGACTTTTGAACTGGCTTGAGCGCATTTTGACAGATGAGAAAACTCAATGCCTCTGTAGGGGAAGCTTTCCTTGTCCGGGCGGCTGGGTGACTGGCGAGGAGTCGAGCCAGGCGTGCCGTTTTCATTTATCTCTGATCCCTCTAACGCTCCCGAGCGCTCCTGCTCTTCTTGCTGCTGCCACTCACGGAACTTCCGTTCCATGTATTCGTTTGAATGGTCCAGCTGCAGCGCGTCACGCAGCTCCGCAGGCAAATCGGAGCTGTTTATTGCCTGAAGACCTTCAGCGTAAGATGGGCGCAGGTCGTGCTTGCTGCGCTTGCTCTTCTCGTCTCCGGGTCTGTGAGCTTTATCTTTGGCTGGCTCTGGGCTGTTTTCCTCGGTCATTTCCGATAGCGTTTTTCCACTGACGAGGCTATTATTCCCGGTCTTTCGGAAACCACCTTGCTGTTACAGAGCTAGTCAGGATGCACCTTTCCGATAAGAAAAGACGAGTTGACCTAACCGGCTCAATCAATTATTAGTGTTGTACTTCAGCGAAACTCTACCAAAGAAAGCTGAGACCACAGTTGAATAGTGATTGACCTTTACAATTACTTTCTAGGGAGCTCTATTCCAATATATTTCTTTTCAACATGCACCGCATGTGGTAGCATCGATTGAAGCCACTATAAATGTTGCGGTGACACTGATCAATACTTTGGATCTTCAAAGTCCCAGATCGGCGCTTTTCGCCGCCCGGCGAAATTTCGATGACACTTCGTCGGTCGCCGGAAGGCGCTTATAGGGCTCAATTTTACCGCCCGGTGCAATCAAACGATGGAAGGGATCTCCGACCGGCGAAAAGCTCCGAAGATATTTTCTTGTCAAATTCGCCGAGCAACACCACTCCACCGAAGCGGTGAAACAACAGATATACGCAGGATTTAGAAGCTTCGGCTTCGTCACACCGGCGAATCTCCATTTGCGCAGGTACGAAAAATTTTCGCCACCGCTTCGCCGCTCCACTGCCATTCAAAACTCTCAATTGTCGATTATATGCTATAGTATAAACGACACCGAATATAGTGGCACAGATGAATTATTGACGCATACATTCAGTTCGCAAGCTCTGCGCCTTCGATTGGAGTTAAAATAATCCATATTACAAACTCTTAGGTTTTCAGCCATGCGAAAGAATTTGATAATTACAGTCTTGGTATTTGCACCCATGTGTCTCGTGGTAGAGCATTCAGGAGCAAATACAATTATTCGAGCAGATGCTGCGAACGTCCGAAATTGGTGTGAAAGCGAGGCATATCGAAATTTTTCACCAAAATTGCTTTCAAGCGATAATACTCAACTCTCAATGCATGTAGACCTCTCAGACCAGGGATATCCAGCTTGTCGGATTGTAAGAGGTGTAAATACATGCGCTGCGGACGAGTTTTATTGTGAGCAAGCCGTTTGGGAAGCCGCTCCTATTCGCCCAAGCAAGGAGTGGGCGCCCGCCTTTTCCGGTGCTAAGTTCAATTTAGACTTTTCGCAGCGCAACGAAAAAAGGTTCGGTCATAGCTACTGGGACAATTTGGTTGCGGAGAAAGAGAATTTATCGCAAAAGGGAATGCGCATGGTTTGTATGCATCTCATACCAGCTTCCATTGCCGCCAAGCTATCCGAGGGCACTCTCGATGTTGACGCTCCGACAAACATAGTCAAAATCCGAATAGACAAACTCAATAGTCCCTCGTTGTCTCGCTTTCGCAAGGATTGGATCGATTTTTTTATCAATAATTCCAAGTTGTCTTTCGCCGCAGTTAATGAAAAATCGCAGCAAATGAAAACCAAATATACAAATCTTTTTTCCGAATAAGGGGAGGCGGGTCAAAGACCGGCCTCCCGCCACTTTTGCTACTGTTTCGGTACCCACCAACCGGGCAGGTTACCAGATTGACACTGAGAGGGCGGGGCTACCGTCTGGCCGAGGTAAACCTGACGCAACCATCCACTTGAAGAACCTGCGGTACATGCAAAGTAACCGTTGGACACGATTTTATCCAGTTCTGGGAGATTTGAACTGGAGCCGGTATCCGCTCTGCCTTGGATGGCGAAAGCTTGAGCGAACCATTCGCGCCAACCGATCTTTTCGAGGTATCCAGGAACACCGATTGTCGGGGTATCGGTTTGGTACAACGCCGGTCCGTACGGATAAGCTCCCACAAATTGTCCATCAATCCGCGGGTCTCGAAGAACCTCGCTTGTCAAATACGGCTTACCTGTAGCGGGGTTATTTCCAACGAAAGTGTCCCCAGTCCGAAAGTTACCCCCACTGCAGAACGCAAGACCAGTGATCGGGTTGATTGCTCCTACGAGTGGTCCCGTTGTGACAGCACAAGGGTTGCGTCGAGTCGAAGTTGCTTCAGTAGAGCTCACAAAGCTGTAGTCCATTGCCAGCCAGTCGTTCTGCATCGCAGTGTCGAAAGCCGGAAGGTTGGATTGTTGATTGACGCTCGTAAAATCAACAACGTGACCTAGCTCGTGCTGAGCAATGTAAAACTGTTCACCACTTGTGCCCGCTGGGGAGCCCTCATTCATGATGATGTTCCATCCAGGTCCATTCTGATAAGTAAAAGCATTCCAGGCGGAGGGAACTGGAGCGCTATATTCACCAGCGCCAGTGAACGCGGTTGTGTAATTGGCTCCGTTACCAAAAAAGTAGATATTCACCTGTTTTGCATCCAAAAGTTGCTTGATTGATGTATACGACGTCGAGAGACCGTTTCTGCCAAGATCATCCAGAGCATATTCGGTGTTTTGGGCAACGCTATTGACTGAAGAGCCCGAGGCGTTTAAAACGCAATCCAGAACGTTGCCATCCGGAAAGTGGCCGGTGTCAATCCACTTTTTAATACACTTAGTGGTCATGGACGGCAAAATGCATCCTGCCGCTGTCTCAGCCGCCGTCAAGTCCGCAGCGACCGGCAGCTTCCCTTGACCGGCAAACCGTAGCATCATTTTTGAGCAAGTGAATCGCCCATTCAAGTAGACATCTCTTGTGCGACCTGTGCTGGCCTGGTCGTTGGCAACGTTCATAAATGCGTACTCTTGGGCGAAGAGCCCGTGAATGTCACCATACAGTTCGGGCCATGCCTGGATGACGATTGCCTTGTTGCACGCTGCACTTCCGGTCGGAGGCACACCTACGCAGGCAGGCAAGCTTGCATATGTGGAAGAAAGAGCTGTGCCATCACCGAACCCAGCAGTTCCGGTGTCATCTGTGCAGATGTATGTCGATGCGCTGACCGGCAGTCGATTGTCAGCAAATTTACTGAAAAGCCCAAACGAAGAGCCGACCTTGCATGGTGCACCAGTGAACAATGCCCAATCTCTGTCTACATTCTGTTTGTAAATGTTTTGCCACGCGTTCGCTGGTGAGGCAATGGTATCTGAAAAACGGAAACGAACAGTGGGCACTATTCCGCCGCTTTTGATGTAACCCCAGAGATAATCGAGTGAAACCCCCATTTGCGTGCCGACGGCCCGCCTTATGTTAGTTGTCTCGTTATTACCGTTGATTTCCCAGATTGCGGAGTAAATAGGAACGCCTTTGGCATCGACTTTGGTCACGCCAAAATCTGCCGATGTGTGAGATACTACCCCCCCGTTTGAAGCCGCCCATGTGTCATAGTCAGCGGCCGTATGGAAAAGATAATATCGAACACCGTTCAAGTTCGTGAAGTTGCCGTTTGGGGCTCGTCGAAGTTCATCCTGGCCGACGCCCGGAATCGCGTTGAGCATGTTATTACCGTTGGTCTGGGTGGGAAATGTGGGCGTTGATGAGTTGACGCACTTCATCCCCCAATCACCTTTAGGCCACGCCGTTTGCGTTGGGTTCGTGTCGATTCGGGAACAGTTGATTGCGGCTTGAGCAGGAGCTGCCGCAAAGAGGGAGCCGAGCGCTAGCGCGGCGATGGCTCCAAGCATGGTTAGTGCTTTTCTCATATGACTTTTCTCTTTCAGTTATTGATGGATGTCATCACACGACAATCATGGAAGCGATTGTAGCGAAGCGCTCTGCGCAGCACTTTTGCTACGTTGAGAAGTTTTTTGGTTATGCTGTTGGCTGCTGAGTCGTTTTCTTCCTGGATGAATGCTGCGAAATGATGACTCCACCTTCCTATCACCTAGCCGCAGCCATTACCACGTTGCGGTTACGACTGTTGAAGTAAATGAGTGTCGGTTCAGACAGGCGAAAAGCCGTGACAGAGCTATAGATCACGATGCTTCATAAAGCATTCGTAACTTGGCTAACCATGCGGTTTACAATCAGAAATCACCCGAACAGGCGATGACGGAGGTGGCGCTAAGGCTGTTGCGTTAGGTTTATGATCCCTTTATTTATCGGCATTTCTGGGATCGGACGTTTGTGTTTTTGAGGTGGCTGGTAATGAATATTCTGTTTCATGCGTTACACTGCAATTCCCGAAAGCTCCACCAAGCGAACCTTTCGGGAATTGAGCTGTAACGCATTTTGCGATGATGTATTCTGCAAAAAAAGAGCAGTAAATGCTGTGCGGCTTTGTACGGCGGTTCCGAGAGGGTGCGCGGCTCGTAGATCTGGTAAGAATCGCAGGTCGGAGCGATGTGCGCACTCTCTTTTATCCTGCTGTCATCAGCGCTGCGTGCGGCTGGTGAGCAGGTGGCTAAAGTTGTTTTCCAAAGATTGCCGGATTTCACATAGTTGGCGAGGGTAGTTTCAATCTCGCGCCAGATTGGCTCTGAATCATGCTCTTGGTTGTGGCGGTGGTAGAGCTCGGCGACGTCCAGTAGGGCGACGCCGGTGTCCAAACTATTGGGGCCGTTCTTCTCGATTGCTCTATTCACCTGTCTTCTGTAGAAGTCTTCTTTTGAGTTGATGAGTTGTGCTTGAGGTTTCTGGAAAGTGCTTGAACCGTCTTGCGGTGCCCTCCGATGTGACGAAAATAGGTTTTCCGCGACTATTGACGACCTCGAAAGTACAAACTATCTCATTAAGCTACAAAGCCCGCAGGGTGAGGGAAATGGACTACTTCACATTCACCGGACTGTTGTGCTCTAGTGTCGCCACTCTCAACTTACAGGGCTGCCCGAATCCGAGGATAGTGGAGCCTCGCTAAACCGTTGGTCTGAAAGATTTGCGAGGATCTGGATACAGCGGTCTGGCGGCCTCATTTTTTGAGGAAAACGGTGCGGCGATGCTGTCGATCGTTGATGCCGCCAGCGCAAAATGTTTCACAAAGTAAGTAGATGCTGACGAGCGTCAATTTGCTCCGGTCTAGCGCCTTGGACAATTCTGGATTTGTTTGTCCATCGGCTCGTTCAGCATGATTGAGGCAATTTGTCGGCTCGTCAGAAAGGATTGTCCTGCTAGCTTGCGATTGTCTGTAGGTGTCCAACCGACGCTTCCAGAGCCATTTTCACCAACCTGAAGTACCACAAGACTATCACCAGAACTGATATGGATTTTGTCGCTACTTGAGCCGTCATACTTCATGCTACTTAGCTCCACGCCACTTAGCTCCACGCCACGGATTTCAACTGAAATTCGGTGAACAGATTCCTCAGGCAACGCGAATGAAGCCATGTTTTCACCACTAGCTATCAGCTCTTGAATCCAGTCATGAAGGAACCGGGCTATTGCGAAAAACTCGCTATCTCTGCGGGCTGTTCTAGCTTTAAGAGCCTCGTCATTGGCTAGTTTTTCATTGTCCTGGGCGTGAGCTTGCTTCAAAAACAGTTCAACTTCCGGGCTTTTTGTGATGCTCATTAGATGCTTGCTCCTTTTGAGTGAGCGGTGATCATTGCATTTCTGCCGTCGCTGGCATAGATGGACAGATCGATATACTGTCAGCCGCAGCGCGGAAATAGGCGCGCTTACAACCCGGCTGTAGATGGTAGATTCGGCTCTAGCTGCTGTTGTTTCTGTCAGTCGCGATGTGTGATTTGTTGCCAGGCTGGACTGTGACCGTCTGACACAATCCCGCATGTAATCCGCGCAAAAGCTGTTGTTGCTTGCTTTATGTCAATGTCAGCGGCAGAGAAAAAACGCCGTAATCGACTCGCGCGCCTCTAAACGCTGAGGCAATGGCCGACCGTTCAACATTGGCAGCCAGCAGCTTGAGTAGCGCTGCCGGTCACGACGATTGAGACCAAGCTCAGAAATGGTGAGTGGAAACGGGCTCAGATTAACTACTTCGACTAAAACGCCCAGCTCGCCATCTGGGAATGACGTCGATGATGTACGCTCCAAGGCGTCCGACTGGATGATCGTCAAGAACCTGATAAGTAGCCAACTTGAGGATTTTGAGCGCGCTGCCGGCTGCGCCGGCGACGACCATAGAAAATCCATTAATACCGACGGTTTCGAAGCACTGTTCAGCTATCGTTTGATACCAGAGAAATACCAAGACGGTCGCCGGTATTGATCGGCTCAAAGCCTGCTCTGGTGACAATTCCTCGCGCCGCTGATTAATTTGTCCGGTCTCATTGAGCCACGCAAAACCTCTCTGAAGCGGCAGTCTAAAGCCGCGACCGTCGGGAAACACTTCAAGCGTTCCGTTCCCGAGCGCGTATCCTCTAGCTCTCAGCCAGGTTTTCAGCGTGTTCTGAACTTCGTTTGAATGCTGCCAATCATCAAAAAACAGGTAGACGTGCCAACCGCCGCTGTTGCTGCTCTGGTAAATCGCTATATGTAAACCGACTGAGTTAAGGACATCTGTGATGCGTTGCAGCCCTTCGGTTGAGTGATACATACTCCAGGCGTCAATGTCGAGAGCTGCGAACTTGGTTTGTTCGCTCCAGCGACATCCCCAAAGGTTTGTTTCAGCACCTGCAGCAGCGCTTATCAGTGTGTCGTCGGAAAGGGGAAAGTGCTTGCTGACCGTCGCCCAAGTCTTACAGTCAAGCGGACGCAAAATCGCCTGTGTGCGGTTCGGATACAGCGACAAGAATTCTTGACGCGCGGCATCAATTTCGGTGGCTCTGCCTGGAGCCGCGCGAGCCCGGCATTGTCAAGCGTGGCGGATGTTTCCAATACCTAAAAAGTACGTCTATTCATAACGAGTAGGCGCCGATTGCGATAAACTCTTGTGCTGTACAAATATGAGCCTCGTTCCCTCAAGGATGACAGGCTTATTGCGGCGCCCGCCGTAACGCATCACTCCTGCACCACGAGGAACTGGCAATGTTGAAATCCGACGCAGAAAGAGCGATCAGAAAAGCAATCGAAGAAAACGAAGCTGAATTCACCGAAGAGCAAATCAAGGCTTTGAGCGCCATGATTCTCAAAATTTCGTCGACCATCGTCGAAGAAGCATTCGCGAGCTGGAAGCCTGGTTCTGGCGGCAGACCGCAATTCTTCGCGTAGAGCGCCATGACTACTCAAGCGACAATGCTCGATAGCGCACGAAAGTTGCAAAAGGAAATCGTCGAAATTCGGCGTCACATACACGAACATCCTGAGCTCAGTTTTTTTGAAACCGAAACCGCTAAGCTCGCCGCAGCAAAGCTTCAAGACATGGGCTATAAGGTCCGAGAGCGGGTTGGTAAAACGGGTGTGACGGCAGATTTTGGCAAGGGAACCATGATTGCCATCCGTGCAGACATGGATGGGTTGCCGATCGAGGAGACAAACGCGGTTGGATACTGCTCGAAAAACGTTGGCGTGATGCATGCCTGCGGGCATGACGCGCACGTCAGTTGCGCATTAGCCGCCGCGAAGATTCTAAGCGCGGAAAAACTCGACGGCTCGATTCGCATGCTAATGCAGCCTGCAGAAGAATATGGCGATGAGGAAGGTGTCTCCGGCGCGGTGCGCATGATGGAGGACGGCGCGCTCGAGGGCGTCACCGCCTGCATCGGACAGCATATCGATGCCAGTCTCCCAGCAGGAAAGGTCGGAATTTTGCACGGTCCGGTCATGGCCGCCGTCGATGGATTCTCGCTCGTGATCAAGGGCAAGGGCGGGCATGGCGCGTATCCGGAAACATGTGTCGATCCAATCGTAATAGCATCGCAGGTGGTGCAAGCAATTCAGCAGGTCGTGTCGCGACGCGTATCCGCGCTGGATCCTGCTGTGATTACAGTTGGCGCATTTCACAGTTCCAGCACGAGAGGCAACGTTATCGCCGAAGACGTTCGCATCGAAGGAACGATAAGGAGTTTTAACGAGGATGTGCGGGCGCATTTGAAGGTGGAACTCGAGCGCGCCTGCCGGGTGGCTTGTGCACTTGGCGGCGACTATGTTTTGAAATACGAACAGGGTTATCCGGCAACCGTTAATGACTCTGAAATCGTTGATGTGATGAGAGCTGCCGCGATCGACCTGATCGGCGCTGACAATGTTGTCGACATAAGACCTAAAACCTGGAGCGAAGACTTCGCGTTTTTCGGCGAGAAGGTTCCAAGCGCATTCATGTTTCTTGGTGCCGAGATTGAAGGTGATCGTCGCAGCCACCATAGTCCGACATTCGACATCGATGAGTCCGGACTTTATGTTGGAACAGCGATTTTGGCTGAAACAGCCAAGCGCTTGATTCATCACTTCGACGCGAAGAAGTAGATACGAAAGGAACTTTGTGAATAGAAACCTAGATAGGTGCCAGCCTTATCCGTTCGAAAAGCTCGCTGAATTGCTGGCTGATAGCCGTCCGGATGAATCTAAAACGCCGATCAAGTGGTCGATTGGTGAGCCCGCTCACGCCTCGCCCGAGTTCGTGAAAGAGGCTTTGAGAAACAGTCTCGACGGTTTGAGCAAGTATCCGGTGACGATTGGTTCTCCTGAATTGCGGACGGCGATCGCAAACTGGTTGACGACCAGATTCGCTCTGCCGGCTGGTTCTCTGGACCCGGAGAAAAACGTTTTGCCGGTCTCCGGCACGCGCGAAGCGCTGTTTTCATTTGCTCAGAGCGTAGTGAACGCCGCAGCTGATGCGCTGATTCTTATGCCCAATCCGTTCTATCAAATCTATGAAGGTGCTGCGTTTCTCGCCGACTGCGATCCGTTCTTTTTAAACCTTACTGTTGAAAACGGTTTCCAGCCCAATTTTAAGGCCGTCGACCCGTCTGTCTGGATGCGCTGCCAGCTGCTCTATGTGTGCTCACCGTCTAATCCTACCGGTGCTTGTCTGAGCATGGAAAAGTGGCATGAGCTCCTGGCGATAGCTGAGAAGCATGATTTCGTCATTGCTTCCGATGAGTGTTATTCCGAGATTTATTTCGATGAGACTAAACCACCCGTGGGCTTGTTGGAAGCCGCCAACGACTATGGGCTCAGCGACTTCAAGGGATGTGTAGTGTTTCACAGTCTGTCGAAACGCTCGAATTTGCCTGGTTTGCGTTCAGGTTTTGTTGCCGGCGACGCGAAGATCCTCGACAAATATCGCCTCTACCGCACTTATCACGGTTGCGCGTTGCCGCCGCCGACCCAGGTTGCGAGTACGGTGGCCTGGCAAGATGAAGAGCACGTCAAAGAAAATCGGAAGTTATACCGAGCGAAATTTGACGCCGTTCTCGATATCCTGCAACCGGTCATGGATGTTCAAAAGCCGCAGGCAGGGTTTTACCTCTGGCCGCATGTGCCGATTGACGATAAACTTTTCGCCAGGCGTTTATACGCAGAAGAAAACCTGGTTGTTCTGCCGGGTTCGTACATCTCTCGGGTAAGTGAAGGTGTTAACCCCGGTGCTCAGAGAGTTCGAATGGCGCTTGTGGCCCCGTTTGACGAGTGTGTCGAGGGAGCCAAACGTATGGCGGGATTGATGAAGCGTTTGTAGATTCTTTATTTGAAACGGAAGACCGAATTCAGGTTTAAAACAAAAGGCCTTGAGCCGGTTTAAGCGAACAAGACTGAGGAGAAACCATGTCCGACATACAATCAATTATTGAGGAAGCCTTCGACAACCGCGCCGATATAAAGCCGGGAACTGCAGACCGCAAAGTGCAAGAGGCTGTTGCTGAGGCTCTGGACCTTCTCGACGGCGGCAAAGCAAGGGTCGCCGAAAAAGTTGATGGACAGTGGCGGGTGAATGAGTGGTTGAAGAAGGCGGTTCTATTGTCATTCCGCCTGGAAGATAATACGATCATGCCGGGCGGCTATACTTCCTATTGGGACAAGGTGCCAAGCAAGTTTGCTGGATACACGGAACGCGATTTTAAGGCGGGCGGTTTTCGAATTGTTCCACCGGCAGCGGTGCGCCGCGGTTCCTTTATCGCATCGGATGTTGTCGTGATGCCCTCGTTCATCAACATCGGCGCGTATGTTGATAGTGGCACGATGGTGGACACCTGGGCGACCGTCGGCAGTTGCGCGCAGATAGGGAAGAACGTGCACTTGTCTGGCGGCGCCGGTATCGGCGGGGTGCTGGAACCATTGCAAGCCAGTCCGACGATCATCGAGGACAACTGCTTCATCGGCGCCCGTTCGGAAGTCGTCGAAGGTGTAGTCGTCGAAGAAGGCTCCGTGATTTCGATGGGCGTCTTCCTGGGGCAGAGCACGCGGATTTTCAATCGCGAAACCGGCGAAGTCACTTATGGACGAATTCCAGCAGGTTCCGTCGTGGTATCGGGCAGTTTGCCCAGTTCCGACGGTTCGTGCAGCCTCTATTGCGCGGTGATTGTGAAACAGGTGGACGCGAAGACGCGCAGCAAGGTTAGTTTAAACGAACTGCTGCGAACGCCTTAGTTGAAACCATTACTGGGTGGCTGGAAGTGCACCTGTTTTCATGCGAATGCCTGAGCTTGGAACCAGCACCTGATCAACTGGAAGCGCATCTGTTTTCAAAAGGAAAAGTATGTCTGAAACTCTGGACCTGACGATTGAGCTCGTGAAACGACCGTCGATAAGTCCCGATGACGCGGGCTGTCAGGACATTATCATCGCCAGGCTGGAGAAGCTTGGTTTCAAAATAGAACGGTTGAATTACGGTAAGACGTCCAATCTGTGGGCGACTCATGGAGAAGGCGCGCCGATTTTCGCCTTTGTGGGACACACGGATGTTGTGCCGACTGGGCCATTGGAACAATGGACATCGCCTCCGTTTGAGCCGGAAATACGCGACGGCATTTTGTATGGCAGGGGAGTTGCCGATATGAAGTGCGGAGTGGCTGCTTTCGTGACCGCTGTTGAACGTTTTTTGCGCGCAGAGGGTTCGCATAAGGGGACGCTTGCGTTACTGCTCACAAGCGACGAGGAAGCCGATGCCAGCGACGGGACGATCAAGGTCGTCGAGCACCTTACTTCAAAAGGGATCAAAATCGATTACTGCCTCGTTGGAGAGCCAAGTTCATCTGACACCATTGGCGATACTATTAAAAACGGACGGCGCGGCTCGCTCCACTGTTTATTGAAGATCAAAGGGCAGCAGGGTCACGTAGCCTATCCGGACAAGGCGCTCAATCCTGTCCACAAAGCCCTGGCTGCGTTGCACGAACTGACCGCCAAAGAGTGGGACAAAGGGAATAAATACTTTCCGCCGACCTCGTTTCAGATTTCAAATATCCATGCGGGAACAGGCGCCGATAACGTGATCCCAGGTGAATTGGACATCGTTTCGAACTTCCGTTTTTCAACCGAGCAAACAGCGGAAGGTCTGCAAGCGGCAATAGAAGCTATCCTTGATAAACACGACTTGGAGTACGATGCAAAATTCAGATTGTCCGGCCATCCGTTCCTGACAGATGGAGGGAAACTTCTGGATGCTGTCGTTGCCAGCATCAGAGAAACCGTTGGAATTGAAACAACATTGTCCACAGCTGGAGGTACATCGGACGGGCGTCTCGTGGCGCCAACCGGCGCGGAAGTTGTTGAACTTGGTGTAATTAACGCTTCGATACACAAAATCAATGAACATGCAGATGTACGCCAGATGGACATATTGAGCGATATGTTCGAATTGATTATGCAAAAAATGCTGCGTTAGCGCTAACACGAAAAGCTAGCGCGAACCCCCGGGAGTGTTACCTGGAAAGCGCCCGCGGCATCGATTCTGTTTGAATTTCCAGGATTATGTATTTTCTAGTGCATACTTTTTCGAGCCCAATATCAGTGAAACGGTCTGTTCGCGCCAGTCGCGTAACGTCAAGTCTTTGTTAGAAGCAGGGGCGGATAATGTTTTTTCTGCGTGCGATTAGTTAACGAAGCCCTGAAAAGTTCGACTGGGTGGGTCATTTGTGGTTTACTCAATAAAAGTATTAATGCGCGCTAACTTCGCGCTAGTCGCTGCTTTGCCTTAACAAATGGGCGTCTCCGCTTGGTTCCTATATAGACGATTGGAGATAGTAATTGCGTTTCTTCCCAACTCACTTTTTTCATCGGCAATCCCGCAAACGTACCAATAGGAACCCCCAACAACCGATACAACTGAAGAGCTTGCTCTCCCGACTTGCACCGCGATGCCGAGCGCACCCGTTCCCGATGCGCACCGCCACCTGAGCGCACCCGTTCCTTCTGCAAAACAGCGACGCCGAGCATACTCCCGTCGTGTCCCGCTTTAGCCAGAGACCATGTGCCGCAAAGCCATGGCGTCTGAATACTCTCAACCGCCGAAAACCTAGGAGGTCGCCAATGACCACGCTTGCACAATCCAAGATTATTCGCGAGTATCCCCTGCCCTGTGGTCCGGAAGTGGTCTGCTATGACTTCACCGGCAACTGGCAAGTACTCCGCGTCGAGGCTCGCTTCGCGAAGCCGAACCTCTACGTGCTCGAAGACGCCGTCGGTCCGAGGACGTCCGTCGAATTCGCTGTCGTCAACACCAATGCGCCGTTCGACGGTGAAGCGGTGCTCGCCGGCGGCAACAGCTACCTGGGCTCGTACCTCGTTCACGTGCCCACGAACGTTCTGCACGTGTTCGGTCCGACCAGCGCGCAGCACGTCGAGAACGCCGCCGCCACTGTGGCCTGAGCGCGCAAGGGCGGTTCGTCCTCAATGACGAACTGACACGGGCGCACTCTCAGGTCGCTCTTCGCAGCGAGCTTGGTCTCGGTGACAAGCTCTGCTGTTTCGCCCAATACAAGCTCTGTTGTTCGTCCAACGACAAGGATCGCCGTTATCCGGCGGTCCTTGTTTGTTGGCGTTGTTACGGGTGCTACTTGCGACGCGATTTTTTGTTTTGGATAGATTCTTTCTTTTTTTGCGCGATTACTATAGCATGTCGCAGGAAGAATTTTGCTTTCAGTTGTTTAATTGCTTCAAGTCAGAGCTACTTCAGGAAGCCCTGTCTAAGCGCTTTTACAGCCGCTTGCGTGCGGTCCGTCACCGCCAGTTTGTTTAGAATATGGGTCATGTGACTCTTCACTGTGTCAATACGGACGTTCAACATCTCGGCGATGGAGTTGTTCGAGTGACCGTTTACGACCATTTGAAGTACTTCCAATTCACGCTCTGTCAGAGGGTTGCGAGTGTCCTTCGCTGTCTTCTGGTCTGCGGATTTTTCTGCGGCGTGCTCTACAGATGTTTTTACAACCCTTCTGGCAATTTGAGGATCTAGCCAGCAGCCGCCGCTTTTGACGGTTTCTATCGCCTGGCAAAGTCGCTCAACAGAGCTTTCTTTGATGCAGTATCCATCGGCGCCCGCGGCGAGTGCCGCGAACATGTGTTCTTCGACATCATTTGAAGTTAGTATCAGAATACACGTGTTAGGCATTTCCGATTTGATTTTTCGAGTGGCTTCGATGCCATCCATAACGGGCATGCGGATGTCCATGAGCACTACATCTGGGGCTGCTTCACGGCATTTCTCTACGGCAGACTTGCCGTTCGATGCTTCGGCGATAATTGAAAATTGTGGCAAGGCGCGAAGTAGGGTTTTCAAGCCGAATCGAATAATCTCTTGATCGTCCGCGACTAACAGTGTGATGGTTTCATCGTCTCTTTTAGATTGCTCATGAAGTTGTCGCTTTCTGTGCATAATTTGCAAAACTTTTTTATGGCGATATCGTAGCGAAGGGTTTCCTGATTGAATTCAATCGCTTGATCTAAACCGAAGAAGCGCTTTGGTAGTGGCATTTGCCTGGTGACCGGCCACTCAGCCTTCTTATGTTTCAGCGCTCCGGCTCAAACAAATCGACGTCGTGGTCAGCTATGGGTTCGCGTACCTGCAGAAACAAGAATAACGCGATCTTCTGGTGTCCGTGTCCCCGAAGGAGCCACCGTTCCGGGATTCCTGTCAAGCGCATCTATGATCAGTCACTCAGTGCTTGAACGAGTGTTTCCAAAGTGTTTCCAGTGTTACCGATTCAATTATTAGCCGAACGGCCATGAAATGTTTGAAACTTAGTATAGTAGCAAATTCGAAAATAAGCATAGTATCTGATTGCGATTGCGCGATTGCACGATTGCGATTCGCGTGCGTTCGATCTTCGATTTGATCGCACGCGCATTTGGTTTGCAAATATCAGGAGGAGTTTATCGAGCTAATTTCGTCTTCTAAACACCGTTCGATGCATTTACCCGAGACTGCGTCGGCATGCGGGATGCGGGCGGTCTTTTCCGGGTTGCAGTTTGAAATAGTTGATCACGCCCTGGGAAATCGTTCGGGCTTCTCTGGCCAGGTGCGATGGAGAGCTCATGAGCGCCCGATCTTGGGGGTTCATGGCGTTTGCCGCTTCGACTAGCACTCCCACGGCATTGACGCCGCGAAGACCTTTTAGCTGACCGTTTTGAGTAGTTGTGTCGCTGTTTATGCACTGGGAAACATTGGCACGCTCGCGAACTTGCCAGGCTGAGCCTTGAATCGACTTAGCCAACGGCATTGCCTGATCCCATTTATTGTCGGCGATGTAGACACACTGACCGCCCTTCTTTGAGTTATCCATATCGTGATGAATGCTCAAGTAAATCGAGTCGTCGCAATACTTTGATATGTCGTTATTTACTACTGCGTTGCGGCGAGCCAGATCTTCTTGCTTCGGAACCGGAGGCGGCTTTTGCTCGCTAAACGGATTCCACGTCGGAATCACCTGAAAACCCGCATCAATCAAGTTCCGCGCGACCATCTTGCCGACGGCGGTGTTGAGCTGGCACTCGGTGTAGTCTTTGGTGACGAAACCCTGGTCTACCTTGCCGGTAAATGGGTCTTTCTCTGCGCTGGTGCAGTGACCGACATCGAGGTAAACGGTCTTTGTTGAAGTTTGTTTTGCTTGTGCGACGTCAAACGGTTGGTCGCTTGCCGGTGTCGCTGAGCTCTCTTGGGTAGCTGGGTTTGCGCTTTTCGAAGGAGGCGTGAAGTCTTGAATGTCGGTTATGTTTAAACCGGGCTGGGTCTGCTTCGTATCAGCTTTTGCGTCTAGTTGTTCGAATGGCATAGAATCGTTCCTGAGCGGTGCTGCGTTCCTGAACGATACAAACCCAACGTGACCCGTCCGTGACAGCTTCCGACTATTGGAGCCATGTTCCGTGACGTGACAGCTGTCTACTATAAAAGACCGCAGAGCGAGTTACGGTTTTATGCTCCGAAACGCAGGTGGCGCAAGCTATTCCAGCAACTGCTTATTGCTCAGTTATCAAATTGAGCATTTTTGTCTACGGATCGTAGACGCTTTTCCGAAAATCCGTCTACGAGAGAAAGACAAATGTCGCTGCTCTCGCTGTTTGTCATCGAAAGTGGGCTCGGTAAGGCCCACTGAGACCGGTTTTTGGGCTTTGTGAGAGAAAAAGAGGTATACGAAAGAGTATAGTAGGCAGTGGGGAGGGGGAGAACCGCATGGTGCCGGTGGGCAGACCATGCGGTTCTCGGGGCGTCAGACCGTCGCTTTGACCGGTCGCTTGAGCGACTCGTCAGCCTGTTGCGACAGTTCGACAATGCGGTCGAAGACGACCGTCATGGCTGCCTTGTAGTCGTTCGGCAAATCTTCGACGGGGATGGGCTTGCCGAATGCGATGGCGGCGCCGTACATCGTTTCGCCGTAGAAGTCGCGGAACTTCTTCCAGCCCAAGCCTTCGAGCAGCCGCTGCAGCCAGGTTGCGTGCGTCGGGTCGCGGTCGTAGGCGATGGCGGCCGGCAGGAAGGCCACTGGGCGGCTGCTCTTCTCGGCGGTTTTCTTGCCGATCATGAGCGCGCCGTCGAAGAATTGTTCGCGCTTCAAAACGTTGTCGCGGATGAGCTGTCCCTGCGGAAAGACGATGGCATCACTATCTTCGTCTTGTTGCATGATGCGAATCATGCCGCGCAGAGCCGCACTCGGATTCTTGTCGTGGTGCACTGCGATGACGCCGAGCCAGGCGGCCGCCGGCACGCGGATGCCGAAGATTTGCGTGACTGCCATCAAAGCCCGCACCACCCGCAGTCGCAAGCTGGTCGGGATGATAAGCACATCGCGCTCCGTCTGGTGGTTGATGAGGATGATCAGTCGCCGCTTGTCTCTCATGTGGTGAGAACCGATGCGCTTGATCGGACCGATATAGCGCCACGCCATGAAGTTGAAAGCGATCAGTCGGGCGATGCGCGCAAAGATCGGCGCGCGCGGGGTGACGTAGCCGGGCTGTTCCACCAGCTTCTTTCCCTCGCGCCACCAGAAGCGGACCCGATAGGCGAGCCCGCCGAGGGCCGCTAGTGCCAGGAGACCGCCGACGATCCACAGCGCCAGGGCGCCGTCGAAAAGAAGAGCCGACTGTCCGTTGGCTCCTTCAAACAGCCGAATCGTGTTGAGTTCCATGATAGGTTCTGTTCTCCTACTCTATTTCTTGAGGTGAAGGTGAATTAGATTTGAGCGGAGTCGCCCTACGCGGGCTGGGTTTCGCCGCCGGCGCTTTTGTTCGCTCCGCTCTTCTCGGCATCGAGCTCCACGGCGATTTTCTTGATCGCCTTGAGGTCGAGCTTGCCGGACGCGGTCTGTGCGAACGGACCAGTCACCTTGTAGAAGTCGCTTGCCTTGGGGATCCACAACGCGTGCATCCCGCTTGCGGTCAGCGCTCTGGTGAGCTCAGTCGGATTGACTTTCTCGTCGGTGTAGAGCACGACGAGCTTCTCGCCCTTCGCTACGTCCGGTATGGCGCAGACGGCGATGGAGAGTTCGTCGACGCCGGCGAGCGTGCGCAACTCCGCCTCCACGCGAATGATCGGCACCATCTCGGGGCCGACCTTGGCGAAACGGCTTTCACGGTCGGTAAGGTAGACGAAACCGTCCTCGTCGACCGCACCGATGTCGCCTGTGAAGTACCAGCCGTTCTGAAGGCAGTTGGCGGTCTCACGGGGCTTGCCGTAGTACCCCTTCATGATCTGCGGACCGTTGACGAAGATACGCCCTTCGTTCTTCCGTCCTCGTGGCAGAATGGCGTTAGTCGCCGGGTCGACTACGGCGATGGCCGAGCCCGGCACCATCTGCCCGACTGAGCCTTCGCGGGTCCCGCGGACGATTGCACCGGTTGGGCTTTGCACGTCGAAACTGTTGCAGCTCGACAGGAGCGGCGAGGTCTCGGTGCAGCCGTAGCCTTCGAGCGGCTCCTTGCCAAGCTGCACGCGGATGTCGCGAGCCAGTTCGGGCTTGAGCTTCTCGGAGCCCATCATGAGCAGTTTGACGGACTCGAACTGTTCCTTCTTGCCGCGTTTCAGGTAGTTGCGCATGAAGGTCGGCGTCGTCGCCATCGCCGTGATGCCGTTTTCCGCGATGAACTCGCAGATGCCGCGGGCGTCGAGCGGGTTGTGGTGCGGGTAGAGTTCCCACCCCAGCACGAGCCCGGCCCAGAGCGTGACGCCGAAGCCGTACGAGTGGAAGTAGGGCAGGCAGCCCAGCACCTTCTCATCGCCGACCTTGGCGTGCTCGGCGAGTTGAGCGATGTTGTAGAGCAAGTTGGAGTTGGTGAGCTGCACGCCCTTGGGCTCGCCGGTCGAACCGCTCGTGAACATGATGCTGGCAGTGTCGTCCAGCCCCTTGCCCATACCGGGGAAGACGAACTTCCAGAAGCTCGTCGGCGTCACCTTGTTCAGTACCCAGGCGACCATTTTGGCGGCGTCAGGCACCTGCTGTGCGACGTCCTCGAGGTGGACGACCTTCGCGGCAATCTTGAAGCCGCCCTTGTCGATCACGCGCTTCGACGTGTAGACCGTTGTCAGCCCGGTCTGCGCGATGGCGCTGTTAATCGGACCGTCGCCCGAGCTGTAGTTCAGGTTGATCGGAATCTTGCCGAGCAGCGTGATGGCGATGTTGAGAATCAGGCTGTGCTTCGAGGGCGGCAGCAGGATGCCGACGAAGTCGCTCCCGTCGAGGTCTTCGAGGATGGTGCAGGCGAGCGCCGAGGCAGAAAGAAGTGCCTCGCCGTTCGTGGCGCTCTCGCCGGCGCTGTCTTTGACGAGCAGCTTATGAGGGTTCTGACGTGCGCGTGTGACGAACGCCGCAAGTGGCGAAGTCCAGTGCGCCGGCAATGTCGGGCAGGGGCGGTCGGGAAGAACCGCATCACGAGCTGGGAAAACGAGACCGTTGTCGGTTGATGTGCTCAAGGTTTCGACCTTTCATCGGAGTGAGACAAGAAGCTCAGCTGTGGCTCCCTGTCGGTGCGTGGAATGCGGATGCGAAGGAGGCAACGCTCTAGCTATAAGCGGTGCAGCTCCCGGCAAGCGTTAACGGTTTTCTCTCAGGTCTCTACACAGGCAAAACTACCAGGTCGATTCCACAAGAATCGAACTGGATTTGTGGCTGTAGCGGAAACGCTTGACTGTGGTTGGTTGAGACTCAGTGATGAGGAAAAACGCGTATGTTTTAGACTACTTTTGTGCTTTGCTTCCAAACAACCAACGTTACGACAAGCGACGCACGTCCTGCTGAATCCGGCTATTCAGGCTGGCACTCTTGATATTGACGTGATTGCCGTAAGCCAAACGACAGGCGATGTGTCGGAAATCACCCGGCTGAATCGAGAAATCTTCGAATGTTTTTGACGTAAATTCGGGTATAAAACGCCCTATGTCGCTTAAGGATTCTTTTTTTGAAAACTAAACCGAAAAACAGTGCATTTGCGATTGCGATTGGACTTACCGCAGCCTGCGCAGGTGCGGGCTTTGCTGACTATCAGGATAATCGCTCCGAGTCTGCGCATCTTTCCTATCAGGCCGGCAATCTGTTGAAGAGCCAGGATTTCGCCGGCGCGGAGACGCTTTTGCGGCAAGCTGTTTCGCTTGATTCGTCAAACAAACCCGCGCAGTTCAATCTCGGTTGGGTGCTCTATAAGCAAAACAAATATCGGGACGCCGTGGATCCGCTCCGGCGTGCCGCTGAACTCGCGCCGGATGACGCCGGTGTGAAGTCGATGCTCGCTCACTGTTACAAGGAGACTGGTGATTACAGAAATGCGACCAACCTTCTGGAAAGAGGCTTCTCTAGTGCTTCCAGTGCAAAGGATAAATCACAGATGTTGGAACTGATGGCGTTCTGTTATAGCAAGCTCAAGGACACGCGACGTACTGCCGATGCTTACAGGCAGCTAGTTGTGCTCAATCCGACCGTCGAGAAATACTTGTTTTATTTTGCTGACTCGTTGCAAAAAAATGGCAATCTGGCGGAAGCGCAAAAGGTTTACACGCTCTACCAGACCCGGTTTACGAGTGGACCCCATCGCGCGGAAGCTGTCCAGGCTGTAGAAAAATTGAAACATGAAAGCAAGCCGCCTCAGTGGTTGGGTCGGTGGCCGGCGATGCCTGTGAAAGTTTGCTTGCTCGATTTCGTAACGCCGGTCCGAGGTTACCACCAGAATTATCGTGCCCTTGTGGGTCGGGCCGCGCAAACCTGGCAGGAACAGTCGGGCGGGCTAATCAAGTTCGTCTTCGTTGATAAGCCGGAAACGGCTCAAATACTCATTCGTTGGACGGATGACACCAAGTCGCTCAAGGAGGGCGGCAGTGGAAGCCAATCTGTCGGTTTGACTAATTTGAGAAATTTAAAACCGGGTCAAATTTCTGCGGCTCAAATTTCACTTTTGACTATAGACCAAAACACAAACCAGCCGTTTCGGGACCTCGCGCTGGAATCGGTGGCGCTTCACGAATTCGGGCATGCATTAGGTTTGCCCCATAGCTCGAGTCCAGCCGATGTGATGTTTCCGTGGGAGAACAACGAAGGAAATACGCACACCAGGCTGAGCGCAAGAGATCTCAGCTGGATAAAAACCTTGTACTCATTTGGGAACCCTGCTGGCGGGAAAACTGCAAATGAAGTAGACACCCGGTCCGCAGCGACTAAGAAGCCGGCGGTTATTGTGCGCGGAAAGTCAGCTCGTTGACCGAGCCAATTTGTTACGAGTCACGAGTTACGAGTCGCTTTCGGTATGGCGGCTGTATTGGAACGGTTTTGGTCCACCGCGTTTCGCTTGCAGGGCTCTAATCATGTTGTCTTGCTGTTGGCGGAAACCGCTCACGCTGCCCTTCCAGCAGAAGATCACAAAGTAAAAGTCTTGTTCCTGCGCGCGGAACATTCCGACAAGTGCACTGGTACCACCATCGGTGCCCGGCAGTGTGCCTGTCTTCGCGACCACGCTCCCGCGCTCCTGTGAATCGGTGAAGCGTTTATCCAGGGTTCCGGGATCGATTCCGGCAACCGGGAAAATGTCCTGATAGTCGAGTTTGCTTGCCTGTAGTTTTGTCCGCAACGATTTGAGAATGCGCATCATGTCTTTCGGTTTGACGCGGCTTTGTCCAAGACCGCTTGCCGATGCTAGTTTCAGAGACCCGGCCGGAAGTCCCGCCTCTTCGGTGACAATTGATTCGACTTTGCGTACACCACCGACGGTGCGGCCAATTTGTTCTGCCACACCATTCTGAGAGTAGCTCATCATGCGCTTCAACGTCTCGCGCAGTGTTTCCGATTCGATGGAGCCGACGTTTTCTCCGGTTGTCGGCGGTGGGGAAACGGCAGCTCCCATCCGTGATGTGACTCTGCTATCAGGTCTTGCGCTGCGCCAGATCTTCACTAATGCTTTTGCGGATGAAAGAGGATTAGGGCTGGAGCGATACGAGAATGTTGGGTCGACTAGAATTTTTCCGTCAACTTCTTTGATGCCAGCCTCGACGAGGGTGCGAGAAAGTGCTTCTGCGTCTTTGTGGTCAAATTCGGGATCGTTGCCGGTTACGTAAAGATCGCCTTGAAGCACTCCGCTTTCCGGATCCAAAATGCCGTCGGTGAGGACAGCGGTTTTAAATCTATAGTCAGGACCGAATGTCGATAAGGCGCTGTATGTTGTAATGATTTTGACGGCTGATGCCGGATTGAATTCCATTGTCGAGAGTTGATCGAGGACGGTTTCGCCGCTTTCAGAATGTACCAGTGCTCCGATCTCCTGACGAGGTCTGGCTACATGTGCGACTTTTGCCTTGCGGCTTCCTTTTGATGAACGCGCCGCTGTTCGCCCTTTTTTCACATGTGAGCTTTTTGTTTTTCCGTGATGTTTGGCTGATGCGGTGTGATGATGTATCACGTGACTGACTCGATGTCTCGCTTCGGCTATGGGAACTGAAAGCGACGCGCAGACTAGTAAAGAAGCCAAAAGACGGCCGACCTGCTGACTCACTCGCATAAGATTCCTCCGCTACACACAGCTGAACATCGCGGTTTCACACCTTCCGAATTCTTTTGTACCCATGAACATGCCGGTCCTCTCGCCGCGCGAGAGCAAATTTGAACTTTCATATCCAAGTCGTATTGCCGAATCTGTGCGCCACCCCATGAACTATAGATGTTAGTAACCTTCTATAAAAAGTCAAGATGGTTTGGGCTGGGACGGCTATTTTCGAAGCTGTACAATATGTCCTCAGTCGACTTTATATATTGGAGAGGATGCCATGCAGCTTGTCGAGTGCGTGCCGAATTTCAGCGAAGGCCGCGACGAAAGAATTATCAACGCAATAGCAGATGCAATGCGGAAGGTTTCAGGAGTTAGTCTTCTGGACGTCGACCCGGGTGTGAGCACAAACAGAACGGTCATGACCCTGGTAGGCGGGCCGGAAGCAGTTGTAGAAGCTGCCTTTCAGGGCATTGCCTGCGCTGCCAGTTTAATCGACATGCGCAAACACACCGGAGAACATCCTCGCATGGGCGCTACTGATGTTTGTCCTTTCGTCCCGGTTGCGGGTGTGACGATGGCTGATTGTGTGAAACTTGCAGAAAAGCTTGGTGAGCGCGTCGGAAAAGAGTTGGGTATTCCGGTCTATTTGTACGGTGAAGCCGCCCGAAAAGAAGAGCGCAAGAGTCTCGCGGACATTCGTAAGGGCGAGTATGAGGCGCTGCCAGAGAAGATGAACGACGCCGGGTTCAAACCGGATTTCGGTCCTGCTAGTTTTAACGCTGGCGCCGGCGCCACCGTAATTGGTGCGCGGCAGTTTTTAATCGCCTATAACGTCAACCTGAATACGAAATCGAAGAAGTTGGCAAACGAAATCGCGTTGACCATTCGAGAGGCGGGTCGTTCTAAGAGAAACGCCGAAGGCGCGATCGAACGTGATGCGGAAGGCAAGCCGGTAATGGTGGCAGGTACATTGAAATCTTGCCGTGCCGTTGGTTGGACGGTCGATGAGTACCGCCGCGCGCAAGTTTCAATCAACTTGATCGATCCGTCGGTAACATCATTACACCATGCTTTCGATGAGGTTGTGCGTGTGGCGGATGGGCTCGGGATTCGGGTCACCGGCAGCGAAATCGTAGGGCTTGTGCCGCTCGGTCCGATGCTGGAAGCGGGTCGCCATTATTTGAAAAAACAGAATCGCTGCACCGGTGTTTCAGAAGAAGAACTTTTAGAAATAGCGGTTCAGTCGCTGGGACTGGCTGAGTTGGCGCCCTTTGAGCCAAAGAAGAAAATCATCGAATATACTGTGGCACCGCAGGCGGTGAATCTTCGTGACATGACGGTCTCGGCCTTCATCGACGAGTTGGCGTCCGAATCGGCTGCGCCGGGGGGCGGAAGCGTTGCTGCTCTGGCGGGTGCAACTGCTGCGGCATTGACTTCGATGGTCGCCTGTTTGACGTTCGACAAGAAAGGTTTCGAAGCGCAAAAGCCCGTGATGAATGAACTGGCGGAGCATGCGCAGAAACTGAAGGCGGAGTTGGTTCGCGCGGTTGATGATGATAAAAATGCGTTCAATAGCATCATCGATGCCAGGCGCATGCCCAAAGGCAATTCCGAGGAAATCGCTCGGCGAGATCAAGCAATTCTCGATGCGAATAAACATGCCACTCTCGTTCCTCTGCGCGTGATGAAGGTCTCAGCCAGCACTTTTGACCTGATTGAGACAGCAGTCGAGAAAGGAAATCCCAATTCCTTGAGTGATGCGGGCGTGGCTGGATTGATGGCGCTGGCGGCGACGGAAGGGGCATACTACAACGTTCTCATTAACCTGGATGGCTTTGATAAAGCCGATAAGGGGCAGAGTGAATTCGTCAAGGCAACTGAGAAAGAGGCGGGCGACGTGATGGAAAAAGCGCGGCAGCGCGCGGAAAAAGTTCGCAAGACTGTTTTACAGAGATTGTCTCCGCAGGTTTCTCTTGCGTAACTTCTTGCGTTTGAAAGAAAAAGTTAGGACGCATTTCGCGTCGAGCACCGCTTTGCTGTCGGTAAGCTTGGGTCTGGCGATCCTTTCTCCGTGCCTGGTTTCGTGTGTTTCACAGGAAACGCCCTCGGAAACCAAAGCGACAAAAAAGAAGAAAAGAAAGAGAAGTAAACCGGAACATGAGGATATGCTGGCTCCTCCGAACATGACTCTTGGTGAGGCGACGCGCAAGTATATTCCGGCTTCTCGTTTCAACGAGGGCACGCCATTGACCGATGCTGATTATGTCAGGGCCGCGGAGGTTGCAATCCATCAACGGGATGACGGCAGTTCAATGACGCTGGCTTCGGAAGCGATTCGGCTCAATCCAAAATCCGCTGCAGCATATTATGTCCGAGGGCGAGCGCGGTATGGTGGTTTGGCGGATGGTGAGAAGTCGTCGATCGATGACTTGAAGCGTTCGATTGAACTCGGTTTGGGAGGCCCAAGCACGGCTGGAGCATGGCATAGCCTTGCTCGAGCTTATGATGCTCAGAAAGACGTTCCACGCGCGATCGAGGCGATCGAAGAGGCGATAAGGCTTCGTCCGGACGATCAAGCTGCGTACAGAACAAAAGCCGCCATTCTTACTGCTAACAACAGGAAGCAAGAAGCAATCGGCGCTTACTCAATGGCTCTTAAACTGAAGCCGGAAGACGCGGAAATGTACTTCCAGCGCGGGCAGTTATTTGAGAACCTCAAGCAATTCGATGATGCGTTGAAGGACTATGAAGGAGCAATCGTTCATGGTCGGGAAGGGAATCAGATGCCGTACAAGCTGATGGCTTTGAAACGTGAAGCCTCGATCTTTTCAAAAGATGGGAAATTTCAGAAAGCCGCGGATGTCCTTTCCATCGCCATTTCCATAGACAAATTCGACGAGGAATTGCATCGCTTGCGCGGTGAGGCTTATGAACGGTTGCACAAGTATGCCGAGGCAGTCGCCGATTACTCGAAGGCAATCGAGATGGCGCCGGACTTTTCGCAACACTCCTACGAGGCTCGCGCCCGATGTTACGAGAAACTGGGAAAGGTCGATCTTGCTGCTGCAGACTTGAAAGAGTCGAAACGTCTGATGGACGCACCGGCCGAAAGACCGCTTTACGAGCTCAAGCATTGAGGCTGCCAGAAACGGCAAACTACTATAAGGAATCGTGTGGAGTGAGTTCCCGAAACGTCATGGGGAGATGCTTTCGCCCCCTGGGGGCTGATCGCGAGAGGTGTTTGTCTACGCTACGTAGCCGGAATTTCGGGAAAGCGTCATAGCCACGTAGCCAAATCGGGAAATTCGGAGCATCATCTTGGTCGAGAGTGCTGCAAAAGCTGATGGCACAATGAGTTGTGGGCGCGCGGAGATATGAAAGTATATAGTAGAGAGGCTTGGCTATGCTACTTAGCCGGAATTTCGGTAAAGCGTCATAGCCACGTAGCCAAATCGGGAAATTCGGAGCATCATCTTGGTCGAGAGTGCTGCAAAAGCTGATGGCACAATGAGTTGTGGGCGCGCAGAGATATGAAAGTATATAGTAGAGAGATTTGGCTATGCTACGTAGCCGGAATTTCAAAAAAGCGTCATGCCCACGCCGCCAAATCGGGATTTAAAGGCCTGAGCTTTTGAGCGGAAACCCCGTAGAGGCTCATCTGGGCTTTGATTCTGGCGAAGGGGATATATGCTGCCGTATAGTAGGCGGAGTCGGGAGAAGTAACGGGGGGCTCCGAAGAGCCTCCCGTTACCCGTTCCTGCATCAGCGGTTGGTCAGGATGCAGATGATGATGATGAGCAGAATGGTGACGAGGTCCATGCTCGTGTTCCTTCTCTACGCAGGTGTCGGCATCCGGCCGGCTTCGGTGAGCTAACGCGATGGCTAGCTCTGCCACCGAGAGTGGTGGCGGCGACGTCCTAAATCGTTCCGAACGCTCTGGCTATCGCCATCGAGCCCAGAACCAGCGAGGTCAGAATGATGAGCGCTGCCTTCTTGCCGAACCTGGCGTAGAGGCGCTCAACAATCGACTTGTGCTGGTATTCCGGGTCGTGACGGTGAATCAGCCACTTCACGATCGGATTGAGAGGACAACTCTGCAGATAAAGCTGCAGAGCTACGATCACGCCGAGGGTGGCGTAATACGCAAGCTCCGACATCCAGAGGCGCCCGAACAAAAGAACTGCTGCTGCCAGGGGCAGATGCAGCACGTCGAGCGTCTTCCCCAGGAGCCAGCAGGCTCGGTTGAACATCAGCAAATCCTTTCGAACTTTTGTGCGCACCCCTGAGAAGCGGCACGACCAGGCAAGTTTCACAGGTGAAACCGCGGTCGCCTGGCCTTAACGCTTCTCAGAGGCGCGCACGGGCGAGACTGCGCCAGGACTGGTCGAGTGCATCAGATGCATCAACCGGTACCGGCGAAGTCTCGCGTGATTTCGACCTTGCCGCGCAGCAGCAGGGAAAACAGCTCGTCTTTCGCGACTGCTCCCCGTGCCCCGGCTTCGACCATCAACTTGTTGAGCGAAGGCAGCCCGCTTATCCCGATTACGGGGATGCCGGCTGCCACCAGATACGAGGTCACTTCCGGCCCGTCGATGGGGCTGCCTTTGAGACGGAAGTCGACGAGCGCGAGCTCGTAGTCTCCGTCGCGCAACACCATCTCGGCGCCGTCTTCCGACATGAGAGTCAAACCGCTGCCGTCGGGCGACAACCGTGCTCGCACGAACCACGAGACGCCGTGATTCGTTTTCTCGAAAACGGTCATGAAAAGCTCGCCCAACATCAGGTCATCCTCGACGAAGAGGATTTTTTGTGACGGCATAGAGCCTCCGTTCAGTGCGTGACGCAGGCGAGCTTCTTAGCTCGCACTGCGCCATTCCGCGTTCTGGTAGACGAACGTCTCGCCGTTGAAGACGAGGCGGAAGTCGTAGCCGAGGTAATCGGCAGCCTTCACGCAAGCCTGGAAACGGTCGCTGTACAGACCAATGATGAGCGAGCCACCGCAGACGCGAGTGTCGATCGTCAGGTCGAGACAGATGTCGCCGAGCTTGAGGTTGTTGGCCGGCGCCGGCTTGTCGCGGAAGACGACGTCCGCCTTCTTGATGGCGAAGTTGGCGCGGTCGTGCTCGCCGCCCTTGCGCAGCGGGATCCAGGTGGCGCGGAAGATACGCAGCACCGAGAGCACAGCAGCGCGCACGGGGCGTACACGCTCTTCGTCACCGACGCACTTGTCCGCCAGCACGACAATCGCCCACGCCGGGTCATCGAACGGCATTTTCAGCACGATCTGCGAGCGGTGGCAGGCGACGATGCGCGCGATCCGGTTGATGACCGGGACGGGCAGCGTTTCGGTTTCGCCAGGCAGACGCAGCCGACCGAGGTAGCCCTTGGTCCACTTCGCGCCTGCTTTGGCGTGCTCGTCGACGTCGATCGCGCGACCGATGTCGTGAAGATATGCGGCGAGCGGCACGACAACGTCGGTCGTCCACTCGTCGAGAAAACCGGGCTTGCGCCCGTTCAGACCGGACGAGATCTTCACGGCCAGGTCGCGGACCTGTTCGGCGTGATCGATGTCGTGCTTGGTCTGGTGTTGGCTGAGCTTGTCGCCGGCCGCATAGAGAGCGGAGATTTCCGGATCCGAAAAGCACTGCGCAACAAGGAGTTTTGCTTTGATAAGCTCCATAAGACACCTTCTGAGCCCTTTGGCTCACTGAATTGTTGTATAGGGAAGTTTCGTGTCCCAGAGACAACGCCGTTAAGGCACGTCATCCTGAACGCAACTCTCGGTAACCCGCTTGCTGTGACAGTTGCAACGAATTCGCAGAACCACTACGCCGCCGAGACCAAGTGTGGTCAGAAATTCGGGGACGTCAGAGTTCGGCGATACACACGGGAGCCCATTGTGCCTCGCGTATGACCACAGACCTTGGAAGGCTAGCTTCTCGATGGTGCTGTAGTGCGCGCGCTTTGGGTTTTCCGGGATTACCTTGTTTTTGATTTGAGAGTCAGAAACACCTTCTGTGTACCAGTAATAGAAAAGTCATGACTAGTTACTTCTTGTAAATGTAAGCTCTTTACAGGAGGTAATTAGCGTTGTTTAATTCTCGGCGCCTCAACTAGCGCGGCTATCGAGGGTCTTGCGATATCGAATTCGCTTCCGATATTCGAGTTTGGCAAAGCGCTTGTCTGTTTAGTCTTCCGGGCAGAACATTGGTAGCAATAATCTCCGCGAAAGGACACTTCTTTCGATGAGTAGTTGGTAATATAGTTCTTCGCTCCCACCCAGGCTCTCTTTGCAATACCATGACAAAAAGTTCTAAAGGTCCAAAACCAACTTCTACTGCCGATCGACAACCCATTTCGCGCGCTGCTTCCAGCGCCAAGAGCAAGGGTGGGAAGGCTGCCACGAAGGCAAAACCGTCGGCGAAAACGAAGACAACCAGCAAGGTAGCTGCTTCGAAAGCGAAAAAGGCGACGCCGACGAAAGTCAAAAAGGTTGTGAACCGGAGCTCGAAAGTGGCTCCTAAAGCCGCTCCAAAGGCCTCGCCGAAAGTAGCTCCTGCCAAATCAGCTCCGGTGAAAGCTGCTACTAAAGCCCCGGTTGCTAAAGTTGCCGCCAAGGCAGATGAGAAATTGCCGGTATTTCTGGGATTGTCGCCCAAGTACTCATCCGCTGCCAGTGCTCGCGTTCATGTAATTCCGGTTCCCTACGAACATACGACCAGTTACAAACAGGGCACTGCTCTGGGACCGCGGGCGATTCTCGAAGCCAGTCAGGAAGTCGAGCTTTTCGACGACGAACTCTGGATTGAACCGTTCAAGATTGGCGTTCACACAGCTGAGCCGGTTGATATGGCGAGAGTTCAAAGTGGCGAATCAAAACCGTTTCAGACTTTGTACGAAACAGTGAAGCCGCTTGTCGACAACGATAAATTTCCGCTAGTGATTGGCGGCGAACATTCGTTGACGCTTGGCGCGGTTCGCGCATGTGCCGAACGCTACAAAGATTTGTCGATTCTTCAGGTCGACGCCCATTGTGATTTGCGCCCGGCTTACGAAGGCGACCCGTATTCGCACGCTTCGATCAGTTACCGTCTCTACGAAAGTTTGCCGAATCCGCTCATCACACAGGTCGGCATCCGGAACGTCAGCTGGCAGGAAGCGCGCTGGATGGAGACCGAAACGCCCAAGGTCAATATCTTCTGGGCGCGCATGCAGGACAAATGGAATTTCAACGAAATCGTCAATACATTATCGGACAACGTCTATCTCACGATCGACGTGGACGGTTTAGATTCGAGCATAATGCCCTCGACCGGAACCCCGGAACCGGGTGGAATGAATTGGTATCAGCTCATGGAGCTCATCAAGCATGTTTGCGTGCGCAAAAATGTAGTGGGCGCTGATATTGTGGAACTCTCACCAATAGCCGGTCTTCATGCACCGGACTTCCTGGTTGCGAAGTTGGCGTATAAGCTGATCGGCTATCGATTTGCGCTTGAGCTGGGCGTCACCAAGAAATATGTTTAGTTGAAAACGACTGCAAAAAAATGGAGAGACCTTTCGATCTCTCCTGTTAATGATTGCTAGCCGCTTTCTGTATGCTGACAGTTTTTTTGATTGCCCCGCCTGGGGATTACCTCGTTTTTGCCGTCGCCTTTTTTAGAGAAACAACTCGACCACCCCTGACCGAGTTAGATAACAACTTGAGCGACTTAGTAAACTCTCTTCGGAATCACCCTCATAATTCCTCAGGGTCCCTAGAACAATTCCTCAACAACACCCCTGCGTCTTGGAATTTCGCTCGTTCGTTGGTAAGTGAATCTATGCGAGAACAAAAATTTCTGGACACGATTTTGGAAATTAATTGGATTTAATAATCGTGAGTGGCAAAACCTTCGATTTCCAATACTGGATGAAGCAGGCGCTGGCTGAAGCGGCGAGAGTGGCTAGCGGGTCCGTGCGTGACGTTCCAGTCGGCTGCCTGATTCTCAAAGACGATGAGATTCTCGCCAGCGGTCACAATGAGCGCGAAGAAAAACAGGACCCGACCGCTCATGCTGAACTGATTGCCATACGATCTGCGGCTAAACAGCTTCAATCCTGGCGATTGACTGATTGCACGCTTATCGTCACGCTCGAACCCTGCGCGATGTGCGCCGAGGCGATTATTCAGTCCAGAATTTCCACACTCGTCTTTGGTGCCTACGATCCTCGCTCTGGCGCCTGCGGATCGGCGTTCAATCTTTTTGTTTCCGGTCGCAGCTATCCGTTACCTGAAATAATCGGGGGTATAAACGAAGATGAGTGCCAACGCATGCTAGCCGAATTCTTCAAGTCTGTGAGAAACAGCCGCGAGTGATTGTTATGAAACGAATGAATGGTGCGATCGTCGCCGTGTTGCTATCCAGCGTGGTGGCATCGAACCTGCTTCCGCTCGCGCGGGCGTCGACGCCGTTGAAACCGGCAGCTGGCTCGAGCACCGCCGGTGATGGCGAGGGTTCTGATCGGTCTGGCGAGATGAACAGCGATGTACCTCAAAATCCTCGTCTACGCAGAATCTACGATGCTCTGGTTGAGTTTCGCTCCGATGATGCTTTGACAAATCTTGTGCCCATCATCAATCAACAAGGCAAAAGAGGTTTTAAAACAGAAGCGAGTCGGCTGGCAATGGCTCGGCTTCTGGTTCTGGCTGGATATGCTTACTACATAGACGAAAATCTGGATGCCGGCATTCAGATGTTTTCGCTCGCGAATAAGCTTTGTCCGGATGACTATGTCGCCAAATGTGGCTTGGCAAACGGCTTGCGAGATGTGCCTGACTTCGAGGCGGAAAAGAAGTTGATAGCTGAGCTCGAAGCGCTTCCGGACTCAGAGAAAAACGTAATTGTTCATATTACGCTGGCGCGGCATTATAAGCGGATTGGCGAGTACAAGAAAGCTCTCGTGCATGTGAAAGAAGTAGAAAAACTGGATGTTGAAAAACGAGATGTTAATTCGCAGGCCCTGTATGCGCGTACGCTCATCGTTGATGGATACGGTAAACCGGCGGCGCTGAAGTTCAAAGAGGCTGCTGCAAGAACCAGCAATTTATACATGCGCGAAATTTTTCTAGCGAACGCGGCGCTGATAGAACAGAACGAAGCCGCTCAGGAAGAGCATCTTCGTAAGGCTGGCAAGCTTTACCCTGGTGACCCGATTTGGCGAACGAAACTGGCTGAGTTTGATTTCGGTCACGATCGAGAGGCGGAAGGTTTCGATCTGTTGCAGCAAGCTTTGCTAGGCAAGCGCGTTTCTGCGACCGCGTATATGAAGATGGCGAGACATCTCTGGGTGAATAAGCGCTATGACGAAGCGGAAGAGTGCATGCGGCATTATCAAAAACGCGTTCGTGCATCGGTAGAGTCGCAGGCGTTAATAGCCGAGATCTACGATGCGAGGGGAGCCGCAGAGAAATGCGAGAAGACGTTCGATAATGTGATTGCGCGCGATCGGTTTCAACCAGGCGCTTATGAAAACCTGGCCAAGCACTTTATGTTTAAAACGAAAACACCCGAGCGAGCACTGCCTGTGGCGGCTGAGTTCGTAAAGGCTATGCCGAATTGCTGGGCGTCGCACTTCCTGCAGGCAAAGGCTCTGAATAAGAATGATCAGTTGACGCGCGCCTCTGAAGCAGCGCAAGCGGGATTGAAACTGTTGTCTCAGCCCGCTTCGGAGTTGAATCTGTATGCCTCTCACGAGGCAGCGCATGCGCATGCCATTATCGGAGCGAAGCTGTACGTGGATGGAAAACGTGATGAGGCGCTTGCCGAGGCGAAACTGTTTAACAGCATGAAATTCAATCCGCAGCTGCCTGCCTATCTGCGAGTGATCATAATGCGTCCAGGCAAGCTGGTTTTCGGAGATAAGCCCGAGCAGGAAAATGTCGCACTTGCTGATATGTTGCTTGAGACCGGGCGAGTCGACGAGTGCGAAAAAGAGTATCGTGAGGCGTTAAAACTGAGCGCAGACGATCAGGACATTCGTGGATATCTGCTGCATGCTCTATCGAAGAAGGGCGACTGGGGCGCGGCGGCGAAGGAAAATTTTGTGTATTCGCAACAAGTAGTGAACAAAATTCCAGCGACCGTGGACGAGTGGACAAAAGGGAAGAAGCCTGACGCGAAGCCGGTTTCCAAAGCTAGCGATGTGGAAGGCGACGCGAAGCCGGTTTCCAAAGATAAGGATGTGGAACGCGATGCGAAGCCTGTTTCCAAAGACAAGGATGTGGAATTCGATGCGAAGCCTGTTTTCACTGAGCGTGATGTGAAACGAGAGGCGAAAGCGGTTTCCAAATAAAAGCTAATCGTCCAGGGAAACCTGACCCCAGCCACTGGTCAGGCTTTCGCTTTGATTGATTTCGATAACCTTCCAGGTTCCCGTAATCAAACCGTCAGCGCACTCATCGAGGTGACGTGCTTGTTCCTCTCGGTGAGTGCTTTTCAGCAAGTTGGCGTAGCTCTTCAAGATTGAGAGCGTCTCCGGATGATTCGGACCGAACAGGCGCTGCTTCATTGTCATGCCGCGCTGATAGTAAGTTTCGGCGTCGTCGTATTTTCTTTGAACGTGAAAAAGCGTCGCCAGATTGTGAAGCGCGCACGACAGGTCCTTGCCTTCTTTCCCCTCGACGCTCTCGAAGGTTTCTACTGCAGTGCGAGCCAGTTTCTCGGCTTTCGGATAATCGCACATCGCGTAATAAAGCTTGGCTAGGTTGCTTGCGGCGTGTCCGACGGCTGAATGATTCTTCCCGAGCACTCGCTGTTTGATGTCGAAAGATTTTTGGAAACAACGCTCAGCGTCTTTGTACTTCTCTGCGCGCAGTGACATTTCGGCGATTGATTCGAGAGCGTAGCAATGGTCGGGGTTGTTTTCGTCAGTGCCTCGCGCCACAGGAAGAGCCATAATCCAGATGCGGAGCGCCTCCATCGTATCGCCTTTTTGCAACGCTCTTTCGGCTTCGGCTCTGTACTGAGCGAACGTTGCGTTTGCTCCAAGTGAGAATTCGTCTGTCGACTGGGGTGGTCGAGGCGTTGATGGACTGTCGAGCTTGCTCTCTGCTACGGATTTCTCAGGCTTTTGATACGCGGCGAATGTTCCGGTTTTTTTCCATTGCTTCTTAGTCGGCATCGACGCGCTGGTGCGAAGTTGCGCAGCTTCCTGCGGCCTGCCCATGGTTTGAAGAAGGTCTGCGAAGCTGCTCAAGAGTTGCTGTACGTCAGGGTTTTGCTGTCCCAGTGTGCTGGTTTTTATGCTCAGTGCGCGGCGATAGAGCTGCTCGGCGTCCGGATAGTTGCCCTGAAGATGGTAGATGCGGGCGACGTTTCCCGCTATGGCGCCGACGTCGTGATGGTCGGGACCGAGCACGCTCTCGTATACGCGCAGAGAACGTGCTCCGTAGAACAAGGCCTCATCAAGTCTGTTGAGGAACCAGAGGCACTCGGACAGTTTTTCCAAAGTAAAAGCTAAACGTCTGTCGTTCTCGCCGAAGTCTTCAGCCTCTTCGAGCGCCAACATCCAGGTGGCTTCGGCGAATTCGTACTTGCCTTCCAGTGTCGCTTTGTCGGCGCTGGCGACGTGCTTCGACCAATCCGCGGATTTTTTGTTTGACGCAATTGACATGAGGAACCTGTCCTCGGGTGCGAGGCGATGAAGTCGAGACGGCGGAATCCAGGTAAGGTGGTCGGGAGGCGACCGGAAGCGAGTCCGCTGCCGGACTCGGGTTCGAGCAGGTCAGGGTTCGGATGGTAATAGGTTATTACCCTGATTCCCGCTCTTAATATCAGATCGTATCAACGTCTCGGCGAGGCGTCAAAGCAGCACCGAAACTATTTGACCCTTGACTATGAAAACACTTCGCAGCCACGTGCTACAGATGGAGTGCTAGTTCCTCCGTGCAAACATTCTACTATATGACTTACTAGGCACTCCGTGCCCGGAAAACCATACAGCCTGGGCGATTAGCTAAAGGACCTGCTCGGAATAGGCGTCAAAAACGGCTCGTTGTCTACGGTACGTAGACGATTTTCGCTAATTCCGTCATCGGGTCGTAGACAACGAGCCTCTGCTTCCGAAACCACAATCGTATTAATCCAGACTATTGGGACGTCTCGGCTGTTTAGCGTATACGAAAAAATATAGTAGGCGGGTTTGGAGGAAGCGGACCCGAAGCCCTCGGTTCTGAGAGGTCTTTCGGGTCCGCTTTGCTGGTTTACGAAGTCACTCTTCGTAACTCAGGATCGTCTCTCGCCATCCGCAGATGCGACGGTTCTACGTTTTAACTTAATGCACGAGAACGTTTAGCGTGTAAAAACTGCGACCGTTTTTGCTCGCGGGCAAGCGCACTTGAATGACTCCCTGACCGGCGCGGCGAGCGCGGAAAGCGGCAACGGTTCCGATGGGACCGCCGGGCATTTTAATAAACAGCTCGCCGCGACCGTCAGTCGCGAAGTGAGTAATTTGAATTCCCTGAGTGCTGCCCCCGCCTTGTTTTACAAACGTGAGGGTGCCGCCGCTTGCGAGATTCACTGTCGCCGGTGGGTGGTCGACGTCGACTGTGACGTTGAACATTCCGGACTGTGGCGGTACTGCGACGGCGACAGAGCCGGGATTGTTGACGATCGCGTAGGACAGGCAGGAAACGGTCATGGCGATGAGGACGCCGGTGATGATGTTGCGCTTCATGAGAAGCTCCAAAAGCTGCGCCCGTGATTACGAGCGCAAGAACTGAGCAATCGCGTCTATGCGATTCGCTAAGCGACGGACGCAACGAGCGTCCGCCGCGAGATCTGGTGGCACAACACGACAGCCGCGTGTCGTGATGTTTATGCATATCCGAACGCTGTGCGCGTTCTGATGTTTGTTTGAATCAGGCAGTTCTGGAACGTAATGCTTATGCCTGAATCATGCCTGCGACGGTGTCGCTCCGGTTTCGCAGATGGTATCGCTGGTGGTGTTGGTGCTGGAGGCTTCTTGTTGCAAGTCGTCCAGGAACCATTGCGCGTTCAACGCTGCCATGCAACCTGCGCCGGCTGCGGTAATCGCTTGCCGGTAGCGATCGTCTTGAACATCGCCAGCCGCGAAAACGCCCGGGATGTTCGTTTTGGTTTCGAAGGTCTTGATATAACCTCGTGAGGTCAGTTCAAGTTGCCCCTGGAACAGTGACGTGTTCGGTTCATGACCGATGGCTACGAACAGTCCGGCAATCTCCAAATCAGTGTTTGTCAGCGTCTTCAAGTTTTTGACGCGGACCGCAGTGACACTGCCGGTGCCACCATCAAGGATGTCTTCGACGACCGAGTCGAGGACGAACTTGATTTTGGGGTTCGCCTGAGCCCGGCTAACCATGATGGACGACGCGCGAAAACTGTCGCGACGATGAATAAGAGTTACTGAGTTGGCGAAGCGGGTCAGAAAGATAGCCTCTTCGAAAGCCGCATCACCACCGCCGACTACTGCGACGTCTTTTCCTCGAAAGAAGAACCCATCACAGGTTGCGCAGACGGATACGCCCCGGCCCATCAATGTGCGCTCGGCTGGGATTCCGATCTTGCGGGCGGCGGCGCCGGTTGTGATGATGAGCGCGTCGCAGAGAATCTCCTGTTCCTCAGTCACGATAGCGATCGGGCGCTGATTGAGACGGACGGAAACGGCATTCTCCGAGACGAACGTGGTGCCGAAGCGAAGCGCTTGCTTGCGCATTTCGTCCATCAGCACTGGTCCTTGAACGCCCTCAGAGAAACCGGGAAAGTTCTCGACTTCTGAAGTCGACATAAGTTGGCCGCCGGAAGGAAGTCCTTCGATGACCACTGGATTGAGCTGACCGCGAGCCGCATAAATAGCTGCGGTTAAGCCGGCAGGACCACCGCCGAGAATTGCGAGTTTGGTTTTCATGGACATAGGATTCGTCCTGGTAGAATCAGGTTTGGTTTGGCCATTCGTGCATCGTGCGCACAGAACCGAGAACGAGGTTTATCGTTCGTTTCGGCTTTGTTGTTTCGCAAGGCAGATGCAGCGTGGTTTTTGGTGTTGGCCTTGAGTTTGGAATGAAAGAGATGTAGTCAGACTAAACTACCGCTGTCAGCTGGGTGAAACCTAGAGGCGTGACAACTGCTCCGGAGTTGTTTTTAGTTCATCTCGTTGCGTGCATGCTCTTGTGAAATCGGTGGTGCGTCTGCTTGTTACCGGAGAGCCAGTCCTAGAGGGTGTTTCGCGGCGTGAAAAAAGCTAAAGGGAGAATAAATTGTTGTGCGAGCTGAGCAAGTTCGCTTGCCGGTTGAGGCCCGCTATCGGAACTTCGCTAGCGCGATGACGAATAAACTCCTGTTTAAGAACTAAGGCTTATTTGATTGATGGAACCATGCGAGCTTTAGGTTTAGAAACTTACATCTCCAGCCAATAGCTCATGTTGCGCGTTCTTATTGCTGTTTCGTGCACATGAGGCGCGGATAAGGTTTTGATCTCAAACTGCGCACAAGCTATTTGAGTTTCGCTTCAGATGGCTTAGGGTCGAGTAGTCATCCCCTGTTTCCAGCTTTGCCTGACTCGCTCGCCGCAACTTTAGTCTAGTCATCGCAAATAGTCGCTAAGCTGGTAGCAATGCCGGATGAAGAAGTTCGTTCACACGCAGCATTAGCTGCGGCTCTCACCAATGTTTGAGCAAAGGAGATAACATGAGGCTTTCACTCGAGTCCCTCGGACAAATGAGAAGCCGATTCGCTTCGACCGTGATTGGCGCTGACCTGTCGCGGCTTTCGGAGGGCAATCGTCTTGCCGTCGCCAAACTCATCGAGGCGGCGCGTCTCATGGACGCGGTCTGCGACGAGCAGTATTGGAGCGGTTCTCGCGCCATGCGCTCATCGCTCGAAGCTGACGCCAGTGAGCTGGGTCAGTCGCGTCTGCAGTTTTTCCGCCTGAATGGCGGTCCCTGGTCGGCTCTCGACCACTACACGCCTTTCGTGGAAGATGTCCCGGCGCGGCCGCCGCACGCCAACTTCTACCCGGAGGACATCACCACCGCGGAATTCGAAGCGTGGCTGAAGACGCTGGACGACGCCGAGCGCGCCAAGGCGACCGGTTTCTTCCACGTCATTCGGCGCGACGAGAAGGGCGGTCTGAAGACCGTTCCGTTCTCGGAGGAGTATCGCGAGTTTCTGGAACCGGCGGCACAGCTTCTTCGCGAGGCTGCCGACCTGACCGATTCCGAGAGTCTGGCGAATTTCCTGCGCCTGCGCGCCGACGCTTTCCTCTCCAACGACTACGCTGCCAGCGACATCGCCTGGCTGCAGCTCGATTCGCCGATCGAGGTCTGCATTGGACCGTACGAGACCTATCTCGACGAGTTCCGTGGTGCCAAGGCGGCGTTCGAGGCGTACGTCGCGCTGCGCGATGACGAGAAGACCGACCTGCTCGCCAAGTTCAGCCGCTACATGCAGTTTATCGAAGACCGGCTGCCCATGCACAAGCGCTACCGGAATCCGAATGTGGCTTCCGCTGCGCCGATTCGCGTGGTCAATCTGCTTCTCGGTACCGGCAACGCCAATCACGGTGTGCAGACGGCTGCGTTCAACCTGCCCAACGACGACGCCATCGTCGCCGTGCATGGTACGAAGCAGACGATGCTGCGCAATGTGCAGGAGGCGAAGTTCGCGCAGGTGCTGACCCCGATCGGCACGGAGCTTCTGCATCCGAGCCATCAGGCGAATCTGTCGTTCGACGCGTTCTTCACCTTCATCCTCATGCACGAGCTGTGCCACGGTCTCGGCCCGCACGGCATCACCGTGAAGGGACGGAAAACCGCTGTGCGGCTCGAACTCAAGGAGACGTATTCCGCGATCGAGGAGGCGAAGGCGGACGTGTGCGGGCTGCTCGCGCTGCAGATGCTCATCGACGAAGGCGTCGTGGAGCCGAAGTTGGCGGACGAGATGTATCACACGTTCGTCGCCGGCATTTTCCGTTCGATTCGCTTCGGCATCGGCGAGGCGCATGGCGCGAGCAATGTCATGCAGTTCAACTGGCTGCGTGACGCTCGTGCTGTCACCTTTGACACCAAGACGCAGACCTTCAAGGTCAACGTCAAGCGGGTCAAGGCGGCGCTCAAGGAATTCGCTGCCGTCATTCTGCGCATCGAAGCGCGTGGCGACTACAAGGGCGCGAAGGCTCTGCTGAAGCGCTACGCCGTCATGCGTCCCGCGACCAAGCGCGCTCTCGATCGGCTGGCTCACGTGCCGGTCGACATCGAGCCCGCGTACACCACGGCGGAAGAACTGACCGCCGCGAAGTAGCGCTGGGCGAATAGCCTCGGCGAAGTAGAGTTGCTCCTTGCGGAGACCTCTACAGGTCTGAACTAGCTCTTCGCAATGCTCGGCGCGATGGCACCAGAAATGGTGTCATCGCTGCCGAGTCTTCAGAAGGGACCTACTATCGAAGATAGGAAAAGTGAATTTTGCAGATGCCGCAACAACGTTAGTCTTAATCAGTTGAGAGAAGGTCTTCGCCTGAAAAAGGAGTCTGCTGTCTACGTGTGATAGACGGATTTCGCGAATTTCGGCAATGGCTCGTAGCCAAATACAAGTTTTGAAGCGCACTAAGCTCGGGAGTGATCCTGTAAAAGCTTGCCGATGCTTGATTTGCTCGATTTTGTAGATACGCTGGAATGTAGTAGGGAAAATTTGTTTGCTCGATTTTGCGGATACGCTGGAATATAGTAGGGAAAATTTGGGAAAGTGATGGGTGGTGCGAGCCAGCTGGAGAGCCGGTCACACCACCCATCTAGTCCCTACTCAGGACTCCTACTTGCGCATATCCCGCACGTCCGGGTCGTGGAGAAACTGCTTGCCGTCCTTGTCGAACGACCACCGGTTGCTGACCGCGCGGATAGTGGTGATGACGGAAGTGTCGTCCTCACCCTGCATCACCAAGCCGAGCTGCTGACGAACCGTGCGACGATAGCAACGGTTGGCGAGCCGCTTGTCCTGCTTCTCGGACACGGCAGTGGTGTAGCCGCAGATAGGAGTCTTCTTGCGAGAATTGCTCATTCGTTCTTTACCTCTTTGATTTTGATTGCCGGAAATCGGTCAGCAACCGATTTCCGCAATAAGCAGGGACAGTGCCGCCCTCAAGCGGTTTTGCGCGGGAAGAACGGCAAGCGTTCAACCGCGAGAACCGCCAGTGGTGGCACCGCGAATCGCAGAATTGCGATTCTTACTTGGTCTCGTCTTTCTTGTTCGCGTTCTGGAAGCGCGCCAGAGAGCGGTGGCGCGAGTAGAACACGAAGAGCAGCGTTACCGCGCTCCAGACGACTGCCAGGCGCGCGAAGGCTTCCCAGGGCAGCTCAATCATGAGCCGTCCGGAACCGAGGACGCCGAGCGCAGCGACGACGATCCAGAAGATGCCGCTTCGAAATTCGACGCGGTTTTTCCAGTTGGTTTCACGCACGGTTTTGACCAGGACCGTGAGTGAGATGGTGATGAACGCGGTCATCGTTCCGATGTTCGTCAGATGCATGAGTTCGCCGACCGCGAGCAGTCCGGTAAGCAGGGCAACGCCGCCGCCGACCATGAGCGTCGCGAGCACGGGGACCTGGCGCTTTTCGCTGACCTTCTCGAATGCCTCGGGAAGGAGCTTGTGCTGCGCCATGTTGTACACAAGACGAGTAGTGGAATAGGCGCTGGCGAGCAGCACCGAGATGAGCGCGACGGTTGAGCCGAGCGCGACCCAGACGACCGCCGATTTGTAGCCCAGGATTTCGAGCGCCTGAGCCATGGGAGCAGCCTCCTCATGCCCTCCTACACCGATCTGCGTGTACGGCACGGCAGCGCTGAGGAAGTATGCCGCCACGATGTACATGACGGTTACTGCGACGAGTCCGATGAGCATGCCGACGGGCACATTGCGGCGCGCGTTCTTGGTTTCGCCTGCGGTCATGGTCGCGAGATCAAGGCCGACAAATGCGAAGAATGCGATCGAAGCACCGGCGAGTGAGCCGGGAAGATGTGCGGGAACGGGCAACGCAAGGTTCGCGGGGTCGTAGTGCTGGGCGAGCAGGAAGACGATGAACGTGATCACGATCAACTTCGTGATTGTGAAAACGTTCGTGAGGAAAGCCGTTTCCTTAATGCCGCGCATGAGGATGACGGTGATGAGACCGACAACGCCCATGGACAGAAGGTTGATGGACGGCAGTGCGGCCGCAAAACCGATTACGGAAATCAAACCGAAAACGCCGGCCGCACCACCCGCGGTTAGGCTAGCGAAGGCAAAGCGCCTCTTCTGCGGTTCGAAAGACGTGCGGGTTCTCAGACCGAAGCGGATGAGAAGAGTACTGGCGATACCACCGACGATGGCAAGACCCAGTTGACCCCACTGAACTACTTCGGGCGTTTTCGTAATCACATCGGGCAGATGAAGACCGAACGCGATGCGCAGGATCATCTTGATGTGGTCCGCCTGCGACACAGCTACAGCAGCTGTGCCGCCGAGGCACTCGAGCATGACGTCGAAGAACATGAGGAATCCGACGAACTGTCCGAGAACAAGACATGCATAGCTGCCGGTCGAGCCGCTGCGCGACGTGATGCTCGCCATCTTTGCGAGACAGAGAGCCGCCGGTGCACAGATGAGCCCCGCCCAGAGAAAGGACACCCAGCCAAATGGACCGGCGTAGTCGCGGGCGATGATACCAGGGGTGGTGAGAATTCCGGCGCCGACTGCCTGCGTGATCGTGAAGAGAACCACCGAAATGAGACCGAGCTGACGGTTGAGTTTGTCCTGCCCGTGAGCCTCTTCGATGTTTATGGTGAGCTTGGCGTCGTGTTTGACACCCGCCAACCATTGCCGAACGGATGATAGATTCATCTTCGTTGTCTCCAAGGTTTATTCTCCAGTCGAGTTCGATTGCTCGACTGGTCCCCAATCGCTTCGCGATGGAGAAGATTAAGAGCCGCGGCGAACTTCGGGTTTGAAGCCGTTGAGCGCGAGCGGATTAAGCGAGGAGTTAACTTTCCACTGAATGGAATGAAGCACTGATATTTCGTTGTGACAGAGACAAATTTTTCGCGAACGAAACACCTTGTGCGAGGAAAACAGCAGACGCGTAAAACTAGGAAAGAGATCCACTTTGAATCAAGAAATGTTCTTTGGATATTTCTTGGTTTTTATTCAGCTAAGGTGGACTTGGCGGAAAGATCTTGGTTCGTGAGAATCTGCAAGGGTGAACAGTGGGCTTGTCAGAGCTTGCTGGCTTGGGGTTTGACCAGCCGAGGAGGACTGGCCGGCTGGATGACAAGTGGTAGCGCTAGTCTAGCGGAAGGCGAGTTTAGCGGCGCTTGTGTCTGCTTGCGAGCTGCTGTTTCGGAGTTACTGGTGAGACGGCAGGGCTGCGTGATGCGGCGTGGGCGGGAGTATGAACAGTTCAACTATCGAAGACAGTAAAAGTGCTATGAGGCAAGAACACCGGAAACCCTATGGTTCCCGGCGTTCTTGTTCAGCCCGTACTGACACCGCCTCGTTCAAGCTAGATCGGGTCTGTCAATGAGACAGCGACGGAATTCGCTAAATTCGTCGCTCCCGGATTGACAGGGCGCAAGCTAGACCGGGTCTGTCAATGAGACAGCGACGGAATTCGCTAAATTCGTCGCTCCCGGATTGACAGGGCGCAAGCTAGACTGGGTCTGTCAATGAGACAGCGACGGAATTTGCTAAATCCGTCGCTCTGGGATTGACAGGGCGCAAGCTAGACTGGGTCTGTCAATGAGACAGCGACGGAATTTGCTAAATCCGTCGCTCTGGGATTGACAGGGCGCAAGCTAGACTGGGTCTGTCAATGAGACAGCGACGGAATTTGCTAAATCCGTCGCTCCAGGATTGACAGGGCGCAAGCTAGACTGGGTCTGTCAATGAGACAGCGACGGAATTCGCTAAATTCGTCGCTCTGGGATTGACAGGGCGAAGTTTTGGACCGGTCTAGCTCGCAGTGGTCGGGCGGGTCAGAGCTCTGCTTGGGCTAGTTCACTGCTCGGGCTGTTCCGGCTTGGGCTGTTCCTGCGTGTGCTGTTCCTGCGTGTGCTGTTCCTGCGTGGATTGTTCCTGCTTGGGCTGTTCCTCCTTGTGCAGTTGGCGGCGGGCAAGGCTGTGGTGCCGCGAGTAGGTAACGAAGAGAACGACGACGGCGGACCAGACGGCGACGAGCCGTGCGAATGACTCCCAGGGGAGTTCCATCATCAGGCGCGCCGGTCCGAGGATGCCGAGCGCCGCTACGACCACCCAGAACATGCCTTTCAGTGCGTTTTGGCGCGTCTTCCAATCGGTTTCCTTAACGGTCAAGACGAGCACCGTCAGGGAGATGGTGATAAACGCGGTCATGGTGCCGATGTTCGTCAGGTGCATCAACTCGCCCACCGCCATCAAACCGGTGAGCAGCGAGATGAAACCGCCCACGACCAACGTCGCGAGAACTGGCACCTGGCGTTTGCTCGACACTTGCTCGAACGCGCTCGGCATGAGCCCGTGTTGCGCCATGTTGAACAGCAGTCGGGTAGTCGCGTAGGCACTCGCCAGCACCACGGAAACGAGCGCCACTGTCGACCCCAGCGCAACCCAGATAGCCGCCGATTTGTAGCCCAACAGCTCCAGTCCTTGAACCATGGGTGCCGCCTCGCCCCCGTGACCGTGCGCTGCGATCTTGGTGAACGGTACAGCGCCCGCGTAAGCGAAGGCTGCGATGAAGTACAGCGCCGTGACGCAGACGAGCCCGATCAGCATGCCGAGCGGGACGTTGCGTTTTGCGTTCTTCACTTCACCTGCCGTTGTGGTTGCCAGGTCGAGTCCGACGAAGGCGAAGAACGCCACGGACGCGCCGGCAAGCGAACCCGGCAGGTTGTCCGGAACGGGAATCGCCAGGTTCGCCCAGTCGAAGTGACGAGCGAAGAAGACGATGATTACTGCCAGAACGCACAGCTTCGTGATGGTGAAGATGTTCGTCAGAATGGCTGTTTCCTTCACGCCACGAAGCAGAACGCCGGTGATGACCAGCACCACGCCCATTGAGAGCAGGTTGATGGATGGCAGATCGTCGGCGAACTTGAGCGCGAACAGGAAGCAAGTCACGCTCGTGAAGAGCACGAGAGATAGTGAGAGCATCGGCACGAGGCGAGCCTGAAAGTTGCGGGCCGGTAAGTGGTGGACTTCCTTCAGTCGCCTCGAACCGTACGACCAGAAGAACCAGGTTGCGATGCCGGATGCCAGCGCGCAACCAAGTGCTTTCCAGTTCACCACCTCTGGTGTCGTGGTGAGGAATTCGTTGAGCTTCCAGTTCTGTCCGAACCATTCCTCGCCGACGAGCCGGATGATCAGCTTGATGTGGTCCGCCTGGGAAACCGCCACGGCAGCGGTTCCACCGATGCATTCCATCATCACGTCGACGAACATCAGGAGTCCGGGCAGTTGTCCGAGTACGAGGCACGCGTAGCTGCCGGTGCTTCCGCTCTTCGCCGTTCTGCTTGCCATGAATGCGAGGCACAGAGCCGGGCACAGGCAAATCATGCCGGCTTGGACGAAGCTGAGCCAGGCGTTGGGTCCGGCGTAATCTCGCGCGATGATACCGGGGGTGGTGAGAATTCCGGAACCAACCGCCGAGGTGATGGTAAACAGGATCACCGAGAAGAGACCCATCTGGCGCAGGAGCTTGTCGCCGGCTGCGCCATGGGCTTCCTCGATGTCGATTTTCTGAGTGGCGTCGTGAACCACGCCGCCCAGCCAGTTGCGGATGTTTGAAAAACCCATGCAGTGTTCCTTGTGTGAAAGTACTGTCGGTTCAGAAAAGAACCGGCTTGGATTTGCTTGCGAGAACGTCTCCGCAAGCGGGTCTTTGTTTGGACTTGATGCTGCGAGTGAGTGGACCGTCGTTGTCGCGGACGAAACTACTTCGCTGCGTGCGCGAGGACAGACTGTTAACTGCCGGTGGGGATGCTGCTTTCGAGAGCTACAGGTGTTTCCTTTCTGAAAAGAAAATTGGCTATTAAGGCAACGTAGCTGAATGGTTTTTCACAAAGCAATAGTGCCAAAGGGCTAGAAATGTCATGTTTGTCAAGTGGTTGCGCAAACACCGCCATTCTTAGCAAATTTGGTTCCTGCATTACTTTTCTCACAGCGTAGCCGTCGGTCACCTTCAATATCGCGACCAGTTTTGGCAAGGGGCGTTCCGCAGAGTTCAGTGCAGCCTGGGTTTTGAACACTTGAATCTCGTCTAATCTGCGCCGCTCCTTCGTCGCAGTATCAATTCGCTAGTTACTTAGTTTTATTGCTCCTGCCAAGTCTTAAAGCTACGGTTAGGGCCTGTTTCATAACCAGTGTTTCGGAAAACCACTACCGCTTTTCCAAAATCTCTGTTTACACCTCTTCGCCTGTCCTGCTCGTTTAGTCGCGCGCCCGAAGTCGTCCGCGTGTGTAATGTTCGTGTGATTTGGTTTTGAGTTCGGATAGAGCTTGAGATGAAAGTCGCGCGCAATGTTTGCACTCGGTCTGTTCGTGTGCGGATTTAATCACTTCGGTCAATCCGGATCGAGTTAACGAGCAGAGGAAAACCCAACTAAGTCGGGACCGGGTTTTCCAGTGTCTGTCTGTCCCGCGAAACTGCTAAGGAGCTAAGTTTTATGAGCGATCAAAACGAGAAGGCTGTCAGCCTTTTCACCGCGTCCATCTCCGCGCTCGTCGACGTTGTTGTGAGCGGTCGCGCACGCAGTGCCCGCATTCGCTACACGGATCCGAACGGTCCGTCGCTTCGCAATTTCTGGTGGATTTCGGTCGACAAGATCGAAACTGCCCAGCACGAGGAGCCCAAGCTCTTCGCTGCCACCAACGACCTCGATCTGATGTGCGGCGCGCCGCCGTCCTTCCACAAGAGCGTTGCGCTGTCGTCTGCCAGCGAGCTGGTCGACGCCGCGGTTGCGTTTCTGACCGAGAAGCTCGGCACCGCCGCCAAGGTGGACATCCTTCTGCAGGCTGATGCCCCGATGGGCCAGCCCGCGATTCCGGCCTACGTCGGCAACTCCGACGACGGCTTCGAAAACCTCATGGAGCAGTCGGTTCCCGACATCTTCTGAATCGAGCGAACGGTAATGTCGCGCTGAGCTTCGAGCTTGCGTGCTACTTCGCTCGGTTCCACAAGAAATCCGGTGGCGTCACGAGCGCCACCGGATACGGTGTCATGCGCTGCTCCCATTCTCACACCCTAACGCAGCTAAACAGCTGTTACGGAGAGCAAAACCATGAATCTCGAAATCAATGTCTCGTCAGGCAAGTTGGCTTCGGTTCTTCCCGAGTTCGAGGAAGAGCGCGCCACACTCGTCCTGGTTCTCTTTTCCGGTGAGGGGCTCAAGGGCGCTCACCTCGAAGCTGTCGAGGCCACGACCTCGGGGCTTCTCTCTCGCAGGATCGACAACGATGGTTTCGATCCGAAGTACAAGCAGACCAAGGTGATCGATACTGACCTGACCGTTCCCGGTCTCGACAAGATCATCCTGGTCGGGCTCGGCCAGCGCTCCAAGCTCACGCTCGGCGGACTGCGCAAGGCGCTCGCCGATGCGTTTGTCGAGGCGCGTGACACGGCTCGCACTGAGCACCTGATTTTCCCGCTCATCGATGTGGACCTTCGCGGTTTCACCGTCGAGGAGTTCGCCAAGGTGGTCGCCGAGTACGCGACCCTGGCCGACTACGAGCCCAACCACCGCAGGACTCGCGAGTGGCGCGACGAGGCTCCGGCGACGCACTTCAAGTCGCTGACTTTGCTGTCTTCGCGCAGCACTCTGAGTGCCGCCAAGCGTGGTGCCGCCCTTGGTGGCGCCATGGGCGCAGCCACTCGTCTCGCGCGTGACCTCGTCAACGAGCCCGGCGACACCAAGACCCCGACCTGGCTCGCCAAGCAGGCTTCGAAGATGGCGGCCGAAACCAACGGCGTCGTCACCTGCAGGGTGTTCAAGAAGGCGGAAATCGTGAAGATGAAGATGGGCGGTCTGCTCGCGGTCAACCGCGGTTCGGCCGAGCCCCCGACCTTCATCGAGCTCTCCTACGACCCGGCTTCCGGCGCCACCGAAGAGGTGGTCGGGCTGGTCGGCAAGGGCGTCACGTACGACACTGGTGGTCTCAACATGAAGGACTACACCAGCATGCGTGACATGAAGATGGACATGGGTGGCGCCGCTGCGGTGATCGCGGCGATGTCGCTCATGCCGGTGATCAAGCCGCGCTACTCGATCCGCGCCGTCATCGCTGCGACCGACAATGCGGTCAGCAACAAGGCGATGCAGCCGGGTGACATCATCAAGTCGATGTCCGGCCTGACCATCGAAGTCGGTCACACCGACGCTGAAGGTCGCCTGACCTTGGCTGACGCTCTGCATTACATGCAGGAGAAGTGCGGCGCCAAGCGGATCATCGACCTCGCCACACTCACCGGCGATATCGAGACCGCGGTCGGCATCTACACGACCGGCATCTTCGGCAACGACGACCGCTTCACGCGCCTCTACAAGCGCGCCTCGGAAGTCGCCGGCGAGCCTGTCCACGAGCTGCCTCTCGACGAGGCGTATCGTGACGAGAACAAGGGGCAGTTCGCCGACCTGACCAATGACGGTTCCGGACCGGGGCACATCATCGCCGCCTGGTTCCTCCGTGAGTTCGTCAAGGACGGCGTCTCCTGGATCCATGCCGACATCGCCGGCACTGCGTTCCGCACTCCTGCCACCGCCTACGGTATCGAAGCGGCTGGCGGCACAGGTGTCAGCGTGCGCACTCTCGCGCATCTGCTGGCGGAACTGTAAGCGGGTCGTTACGGTTCTGTCTTACCAGCAGTTGTGGTTAGCGGAGCTTGTTTGATCAGTCGGAGAGGTCCGACTGATAGCAGAAGTAACGGTGCGGGATGTGGCTGACGACGATGGGTGTTTCTTCGGAAATTCCATTCCTCGTGATCTAGTATCTCGCGAATAGACGGCGACGGAGCAGCGCTGCTCTCCTGCTCCAACTTCGAAAGGTCACAGAATGACCGGTCTCTACGTTCTCATCGGCATGGGCTTGCTCGTGTTCGTGCTCTACACCTTCATGCACAGCCAGGCCAACTATGGCTCCGGCTCTGCTTCCGGCAGCTCGCCGCGCGGTTCTCGTCGCAATCAAGAGCGCGCCGATGCACGCATCGCCGAGTCCAATTCGCTGCTGATGCGCGGCAAGCTCATCGAGGCCGAAGCGGGCTTCCGCGAAGCGTTCCAGCTCGCTGTCGGGGCTCCGCTGCTGATGTCCGAAGCCTGCTGGGGTCTGAGCGAGGTCTGCAAGAAGCGCGGCGACTGGAAAAGCGCCCTGCAGCACATCGACACGGCTCTGTCCTTCGCGCCCGAATGGCGCGATTACAAGCCCAACTACGAGTCGTATCTGAAGCGCGATCGCGAGGAAATCGCGGCGAAGCTCAAGGGCGACTCGCCGGAGTAAAGCTGGTTGCAAAACCGGCTGTAGCAGTTTTGCGCAGCGGTTTCGACCTGTTAGTGCGACTAACAGGCGATGACCATTATTGCTGAACGAGGCTCGGGACTGGCGCATGGCGCTAGTTCCCGAGACTCTATCGACAAGGAGGCACGCATATGAGCTATCTGTTTTTCCTCGTGGTCGGACTTCTGTGGGGCGTGGGCTGCGGCATCTGCGATGCCCGCGGCATCCTCCGCAATGACCGTCCCATCATGCAGTTGCTGACCGGTCTGGTCGGCTACGGCATTACCTGGCTGCTCTTTCTGGGTCAGCCGGTCGGCGGGCACTGGTTTCTCCACCTCATTCTGGTGGTCACAGTCAGCCAGCTCGTCCACTACCAGGTTCGGGCTCGTCTGTTGAAGTGAGGCTTCAACGAGTCGTTCTCAACAGCGACTCGTTGTGCCATCACCTCAGCGACTCGAATCTCGACCTGCCGCTTGCAGGTCATCTCATTTTTTCTCAATGAAACTCGTGCAACCCAAAATGGGAGATTCTCATGAGTACTGAAAACAATCCTGTCCCGCCACCGAAGATTGAAGAACCGGCGCGCGAGGACTCGTATTTCGAGAAGCTGATCCGCTACATTCCGCTCGACATCATCGCGGCGTATCAGGCGATCGACGGCATCATTCGCGATCAGGGCAGCAATCCGCTCTGGCTCTACTGGGCTGCGTTCGGCGGTCTGCTCGTGCTGACGCCGCTGTACACCATCTATCGTCCGAATGTCCCGCCATCGCTGCTGCACGCCAAGACGCGTTTCTGCGCCTTCGTGAGCACGGTTGCGTTCACCGTGTGGGTTTTCGCGCTCGGCGGTCCGTTCGCGATCACCTGGCCGGAACTCTACCGTCCGGTCTTCGGTTCAGTCCTGCTCATCCTGACGGCGCTCGCCCTGCCCGTAGTCGAGAAGATCGTCTTGCGTGGTGGCACCATCCCCGGTGTCGGCAAGAAGCCGGCCATCTCGGAAGAAGCGAGCAAGTCGGATCCCGATAAGGATTCCGACTCGGGTTCGGGGAAGTAACGCGCCACTGCCTGTGGTGCTCTCGAAAAGTTGATGCGGTTGTGCTTACGAGGGACGCAGCGGGTTCTCCCGCTGCGAGCCCCTCCAGAGGACTCAACCTATGACTGCTAAAGAAAAGCAGACCTCGGTGAAATACGAGGTCGTTCTTGGTGGAGGTGGAATCAAAGGCTACGGACACATCGGTGTTTTGAAAGCCCTTCATGAACGCTCCATCAAGATTGGGATGGTTACAGGTGTTTCGATTGGGTCGGCGGTCGCCGCGATGTATCGCAACGGCTACACCCCCGATGAAGCGCTCGAAATCCTCCTCAAGGAATTCACCATCTTCAACAAGAAGGTGATCGGCAAAGGCAAGAAACCATCGAGCATGACGACGATGCTGTCGCTGGTCAGTGGTATCGACTTGCTGCCGTTTTTCCAGGACGTGTTGACGCGCTACGAAGTCAAACCTCGTCGCAATCTTCGCATCGTCGCCTTCGACGCTCTGCAGATGAAACCCGTCGTGTTCCAGGGGCTCAAGTACGACATCGCGACCGCTGTTGCCGCGTCGTGCTCCATACCTGTCGTCATGCGTCCTGTCTGGACAGGCGACTGGAAGAAGGGCAAAACTGGGCGCACGATTGTCGATCGGGTGCGTGGCAAAGTTGACGAAACCGTCCTCGTTGATGGTGGCGTCTACCATCCTGCGCCACACGAGTTCTGCAAAGGACCGGCTATTATCAGCCGCCTGGGCGTCGCCTCGCAGATGCCGCAAGAGACTTACGACGAATGCAGCACCTGGGCGGAATATGTGTTCCAGTCCATCGAGGTTGCAGCGGGTCGGTTTATCAAACGCAACTTCCCGGACGAAAACTCCGGGCACGTTGTCGTCAACAGCGGAAAGCCCGACGTTGGAACTCTGACGTTCGGCATCTGTCACGAACAGGCGCTCGGGATGGTGGACTACGCTTACGCGGAAACCCACCGCGTGCTCGATCTGAAGAAGATTGGCACGCCACCGAAATCCAAGTAGCCCGTCGCCCGTGGGTCAGACACAGTCTGACCCATAGGCTTCTCCCGATTGTCTACTATAAAATATCGGAAGTCTAAGATTCGCTAAACCTTGTCAGTGAAGGCGTTTGGAGGATCTTGTCTGGACAGAAATCCTTGCAAATTGACGTTTTGTCTACGGCAGAGCGCCGGATTTCGCGAATTTCGTCATTGCTGGATAGACAGCGAGGTGCTTCCCGATCGCACCATCTGATGCGAAGAACTGAAAGTACTGAATGGCTGCCCCGTTGATAGCGTCTCCGTCAAACGGCGGATACTGACTATAGAGCGAGATCCTGTTTACAGGGCGAACAAGAAGACTTTGGAAACGTAGCTGTAGTTGGCAAATTCCTTGGGTGGGTCGTTTGCGCTAAAGTAATTTGATTCGCCCATGAAGGCGTAATGATCCTCAATGAGCTTCATTGTGCCCATTCGCTTGAGTTCGTCGTATGTTGCTCCGTCTTGAATTGTGATGAGTTGAGGTGGATTCTCTTTCAAATCCTCCCGAAGTATGTCGTCGTAAAACTTCTCCAGTCGCTCGCGTTCTTTGTTATCGACGCCCGGTACCCACTGCGACCGTTCCAAAACCGGGATGTGAAATCCCCAGAGTATTCGCGAGCCCGGTTTGCGTTCCTGCAATGTTATAGCCGGGAATGCCGGTGCCGGTCCATTGTCGAAGACGAGCACAGAGTCACCCCTTTGGGTTTTCTCCGCAATTAATTCTGCAATATCCGGTATGTCGGTTAGCTCGAAACCGCGCAGGTCTCGGGACGCGTTTTTCGCCACCACCATTTGTTTTTCTTGAACCAGCAGTGTCGATAGTGTGCAGGTTGTTAGAACAAATGCGGCTAGCATTGCCGGTTTCAATCTGGCGGCGAATTCCAGAAGTTGCGAGCGCCGATATCGTTTTTTCGCTCGTCTGACGGCTCGATGGAGGTCGGAAAGCAGAGCAATTGAAGCCAGGGATATGGTCAGCGAGCTTGCCCAGAATATTGGAAGCGCATTGTGCAGGTAACCTTTGCACTCGGTGACGAAGAAGGCGAAGGCGGTCCAGCCTAGCACCGTAAGTGGTGTCATGAGGGAGTTCCGGCATTTTAGACCCAGTGCCAGAACGGTCGAAAGGATCAGGAGGTAAAGCGAGGGTCTGGCGTCAGGCGTCGAGAAGTAGCCGTACATGCGAATGTCAAAGCTGATGCGGTCCCAATTAATGATTGGAAGAACGTTGGAAACATAACCATGCATCATTTGGGGGGCGAAGGTGTTTAAACCTGTTTGGACCGCAATGTATGTGATTACTGCCATCGGTAGAACTCCGGCGATCTTAACGGAGAGCCTCATAAATTGGAGGAGTAACGCGACTTCCCAGACGAATAGCGCCGTGGCAAAAAGTGGGTCTAGTGTCGCGGCGATACCGCCGGCAATACCGCAGATTATGCATTCCCAGGGGCGCAATGATCTCCCCGAGTATTCGAGCCAGCGCGCGATTGCGAAAGGGATAATGCCGAGCATGAGGTAGTGTTCCGGCTCTGCAAACTGGTATGTGGTGGCGACGTTTAGAAAACCGAGTGTTAATAGGAAGATCTGGAACGAGAGCGAATCGCGCAGTCGAGAACGGCTCAAAATCAGAGACGCGGAGAGTGCAAGCATCGCAGTCGCCAGTAACCATTCAAAAATGAGAGCGCAGCGAGCCAGATCGTAGCCGGCTAAATTGAACGCTTGCGCTAATTTTGCGGGAGCAAGACTGACGATCAGCATCATCGGAGCGTCCGGAGTAAAGACGTCCACATACGCGGTACGTCCTGCCAGCATAAGCTTTGCCGCTTCCAGTCGCGCGCAGACTTCAGGAGGAATTCCATCTACTCTGGCAAGCAAACACCCAAGCGACAGCAAGCTTAGAACTGCTAAACCGCTTACAACGAGCGCTCTTCCGCGCTCTGCTTTCGTCCATATCTTACTGTCGTTGATAGAATCGATGCTCCTCGAATGTTTCCACCAGTTTGTATTTATTCAAATGCACATCGAAGAAACCGCCCTTCTCAAGCGGTTCTATGATGCCTGACTCCCTGACGATGATCAGCGGCGGTTTATTCTTTTCAATATCAAGGCGATATTGCTCGATAATTTCGTTGTAGAAACCTTCAAATTTTTTCTTGTCTTTTACTCGTGGTTTTTCCCACGCCAGATACTTCGCCATCATAAGCGGCATGCCGTGAAGATAGCGAGAAGCGGGCTGTCTTTCTGTCTGGAGAGTGACTGGGTAGCCTGGCGAAATTGCGTCGGAAATGCAGAGAATGTAGTCGCCTTTGTTCGAGTATTTGAGCACCTTTTCGGCCCACGGATCAATGTCGTCGGCGGGAGATTGTCCTTTATAACCGATTCTGCTCATGTCGAAGTGTTTCGTTAAGTTCGTCTCCTTGGGCAGGTCCAGCAGTGTCATGTAGCCTAGTGCCATGGCACACATTACTCCACTCATATAAAGATTGAGCTGTTTCGATTGGGGGGCGCAACCGGATATGAAACGGACTACGACTGCCAGTATCAGCCAGTTCAAAGTGATAACACCATACTGAACCGGAACCCAATGGTGCGACCAATCTTGTGATGCCGCGATGTATATTCCAAAAGCCGCTACCGTGAAAGCGGCAGTGGGAGCGATTAGCGAGCAGTATCGATTCAGTGGCAGGGCGATTAGCAAGGTGATGGTGAACTGGTAGGTCAGACTTCTGTTGAAGTCTGATATCGTTTTGAGGAACGAAACCGTGTAGTAGTCGTAGCCGGTCTTCACCAGCGGAACTACGAATGAGAAGAAACGGTCCTTCACTTCAGGATCCATGAAGATCAGGTGCACACCGTATGTGATGCCCAGCAATGCGCAAGAAATCGTTTCCGGGGCAATTAATTCCTTCCATCGTCGCCTTTGCAGGACGTAAACCAGTTCTGGCGCCGCAGCCATGAGCAGGAAATGAGGCTTTAGCGATAAAGTCGCTGCAGCGTATAGCCCCGCAAAAATTGCTATCCCTCGCTGAATGGGGACGCCTCGCCAGCGCAGGTAACGAACGACGAAAAATGGCAAATACGTGATAAGAAGCAGGTGTTCGCGTTGTCCGAAATCAAGGATTTCGAGTTTGCTTATGAAAAGATATCCAAGCAAAAATGGTATGTAGCAGTAAGAGTCGACGCCTTTTCTGTCTTTGAACAGCAAATAGCCGGACACCACTAGCGATACCAATATTAGCCCCAGTAGAAACAGTTCAAACGCAAGCGGGCTGGGGATATGGAACGCGCGAGAGATTAGAATAGCTGGTACGTTTAAATACGTAATCAGTGGCGGATTGAAATCGACCATGTCGACGTACAATTTTTTCCCGTCAAGCAAGAGACCCGCGGTGGCAAGGTACATGGATTGGTCAGGGAACTGGAGAAGCGGGTGATGAAGCCAGAAGGCTAATATTCCGAGATACACGGAGCCTAGCGTCACAAGCGCAATGCCGATAACGAAAGCGGGATGAATAGCCGCTTCCGCTGACTCGATTTCTACTTGACTGGTCTCGCTCACTAAGTTTAATTGATTCGAGCCGACTGCTTTGCCTCTGCCATTATGCGGCTACCGGCGTCCGTCAGCAAGGTCCGATAAAACAGGGGCGAGCGTTTTTTTTACCCATGTTAATAGTCGAGGAGCATCTCTTCTTCTTCTGAGGTCGTGTATTCTTCGGCAATTTCTTCGCTGACACCGCGAATTCCACGAGGGACTGTTGTGTTTCTGTAGAGTCGATCGATGTCGACGGATAGCTCATCGCCCTTCTTGAATTTCAGATGGATTGTTTCTCCGGAGATGTATTCGCGGAGCTCCCATCCTCCCGTTTCCGAGCGTTGATAAGTCTCTACACGTTTTCGCTTCTGGTGTAAAATCAAATAAGTCCGCAATGAGTCGATGTTCAAATAGTTGATGAGTTTTTCTCTTCTATCTTGTACGGCTGTTGATGGAGAGAGAACCTCCGCTATGAATACAGGCTCTTCGGTAAAATCGATATCGTCGTTGAGACCGCTGCAAGCGACGACGACGTCCGGATAATAGAAGCAGTTTGCGCTTTGTATGCGTACTTTAAATGACTCGATGAACGCCAGGCAGGGCGTTTCATCTAAATGGTCGCTCAGGGCGCGATACAGGTTTCCGGCTATGACGTTATGTTTCTGATTGGCACCACTCATGGTGAAAACCAGGCCGTCTACGAATTCTCGTCGGACGGTCGATTTTCGTTCACTCGCCAGATATCCCTCGGCGGTCAAGAATTCGATCTTCTTCACTTCGCTCATATTAAGCCCTCCTCTCCCTCAATTGTAGTGGCGCGAACTTATCTACGCCAGCTTGTGGTTTGGAGTTCGAAAAGGCCAAATGGGCGTTAACGTGGTAATCCGTCAAGACCATCGCGGGTTACGAGCCAGCGTCCGGTTAGCGGGCATACGTTCAGATCCGATCGAGGGCGGAAAGGTATGATAGGTGAAAGATACGTGAGCTCCCAGGAGGTAATCTCCTCCTCGGCTGGCTATCTGAGGATGACGAATTCCTGTAAATTCGGCATTGTCAGATAGACAAGGACGGGTGTGGGAAAGTTCTGCGGTCTGGCGAAGCCTGAACCACAAGGGTTTTGACACTCTGGTCGTAGTATGGCATATAGTAGAGGTTCTTCAAAAAGAGAGAGGCACCGTCCATGGTGTCTCTCTCCTCCTGTGCGCAATCGGTTTTAAACCGCTGGCGCTGTCGGTTTCACCCCTGCCCTGCAGCTGCTCAGCTTGCGGCGCGGGCGGCTCTTCGCTTGCGGCGAAGCGGGTTGTACGCCAGCGCTTTCTTGTTGCGCAGCTTGGTGCGAAGCGCCTCCAGTGCCAGGTCCTCTTCCTCCTCAAACTCGACGAATCCAGCCTCCGGCTCGTCGTCGGAGTAGAGCCCGCAGCAGTACGCGCAACCGCACGAGTAGTCGTAGTCGAGTTCGTAGCGGAGGCCGATTGGCGGCAGCGCGTCCGCGTCGCTCACCAGCCCGTCGGCGTATGCCTTGCGCAACTCATAAAGGTTGCGACCGGCAGCGCGAGCCTCGTCACGAGCGCGCTCCAGCTCTTTCTCCGCCCAATACTCCGCGTCGATGGCGCGGTAGTAGCGGCGCTGGTTGTGGCGTTCGCTTTCCTCTTCCAACCACGCGGCGTAGCTTTCGCGGAAGCTCAGGCTGACCTCGCAGCAGCACGGACGCTCGCGGTCTTTCCGGATGCTCGCCAGAACGTCCATGCGCTCACGGTAGAGCTCGTTCAGCTCGCCGACGACAGCCAGGTGTTCCTTCCTTGCTAACGTCAGGTCCAGGCGCGCTCTGGCGAGCGCCTCATCGGCGCTGCGCTTGTCCTCAATCGCCCAGCCGAGCTGGAGGGTGGTCGCAACGTACTCTTGATCCATAAGTGAGCTCCTGGAGGAATCGAAGTCGTTTCAACTACTGAAGTCGAAACTGTGAAACGGAGAACGGGGCCGACTGCTAAGTCAGTTGGAAAGCTCGAACCGAGTAACAGTACTCACCGCCGCGTCTTCGGCTGCCGACCCAGACGACGGCGGACGCGCTGTTCTCGTCGTACTTTCGCCAATCGCGCAGCTTGCCCTGCTCGCGGATGTACTGCTCCGCGAGAGCCATCGACGACCGCACGGCGACGACGCTGAAACCTTCGTCGATGCCGCGTTCACAACTCGAGATTACAAAAACGTTCATGCTTATCCTTTCTGAAATGTGCTGGAAGAAGAGCACGGTCGGAGGGATTCGAACCCCCACTGCATGGTTTTGGAGACCAGCAGGCTACCGTTACAACACGACCGTGTGAAACCGTTCATGCAAGACGCGGCGCGGAGTCGCCCGAGTAAAGCTCGTGGCCCATCATCGCTGTTTGACCTGTCTTGCATGAACGGTGGTTTGCCTGCCACTAATTACGGTGGCAGGCGGGTTGTCAGACGTCCTTGCGGGTCAGGGTGACGCGCAGGTTTTCGTCGATCTCGAGCACCTTCGTCTTCAGCCCCTTGCCCTCCGAGATGGACCCGGCGTTCGTCTTGCCGAGTTCGCGATCCGGGAGGAAGCCGGTGAAGTCGCCGAAGTTGACCACCCAGCCGTCCCCGCGGCGGGCCAGCACGGTGCCGGTGTGCTTCGTGCCGACCGCGAACGAGCCGGCGAGCTTCTGGCGGAGGGACACCAGGCGCTCGCTCAGCTTGATGCTCAGGTCGCCGCGGTCGTCGCGCCCGACGCTCAACACCTCGAGCGTCAGCGCCGCACCCTCCTTGACCGTCGCCAGGCGCTGGTCGCGCACCTTGCGCGTGGCGCCGACCAGCTCGCTGCCGTGCAGGAAGGCGTCGTAGCCCGCGGCCAGACCGTCCGCGATGGTGACGACCAGACCGACTTCCAGCAGGCGCGCCACGGTCGCCTTGACCTTCGTGCCCGGCTGCAGGCCGGCGATGACGTCGTCGTCGCGGTACAGCTCGGACAGCGTCACCTTGCCGCCCTGCACGTCGACGACGTCCACTTCCACCTTGGCGCCGGCCACGAGGCTCTGGAGGCGGCGGTCGCGGGAACGGCGGGAGCCGCCGAACAAGCGGCTGACGTGCAGGAGCCCGTTGCCGCCGCCCTCGAACTCGGCGATGACGCCGTAGTCGCGGACCTCGCGGATGCTGCCGGTCAGCCGGGTGCCCTTGACCACGTTCGTGTTGATCGTCTTCATAAGCGTCTCCCGAAAGAGGTGTTGACCGCTCGCAATCTGCGAGCAGCGAAGTTGGAACAGCGGCCGATTTCAATATCGAAAACGCCAGTCGCGCTGCTGCTCGACGCAGAAGTGCTTCCAGCGGTTGTTTTCAGCTAATCGGAACGAAGCAGCAGATACTCTTAGCGCGTTCGGCTAGGTAGTTGGTATCGCAGGTGGTGAGAATAGTTGCTTGCTGCTGTTTGGTTCGTCGCTCGTTGAAAAAGGTTGATGGCAATGATGACGCCATCCTATGGAACGGGCTCGGCGTTCCGCAATCGGGAATCTGCGAATTAATGGAAACTCGGTTGGTTTAAACCGCTTTCAACGTTCGCGAACTCTCGCTTGTGATCTTACACAAGAGCACGACTCTGTATGCGGTGGCATCGCCGCCGATTATGTTTTGTCATCGAATTTGTTCAAAATTGCTTTTATAGAATGCGCGTGCGCTATGCCGGACTCTCTGCCGTAGCCGCCTGCGAGAACCATCGCGACGGGAACGTTTTTCCCGCGTGCACATTCGACGACGAATAGATCGCGTTTGTTCATATCTGTAGATGCAAGCATGAAAGTCGACAGCGGGTCTGACTCCAGCACGTCGGAGCCGGCGTTGCATACAATCAAATCCGGTTTTACCTTGTCTATCGCAACTGGAAGTGTTTCTTCCAACGTAGATAGATAGACCGTTCCGCTCGTGTTTCGCGGGAATGGTACCGACCAGTCCTCTTCGACTTTCGGGTGCGGATAGATAGTTTCGTCATAAAAATCAAGCATGAATAGACCAGATCCGCTCTTCTTCGCTTCGGTCGCGAAACCATTACCTTGATGTGCATCAGTATCGACAATCATGACGGTCTTTACTAAACCCTCGTTCTGCAACACTTTCGAGGCGATTGGAATATCCGAATATGCGCAAAAACCGCCGCCGCTGTTTTCGCAGGCGTGGTGATAACCTCCGCCTACGTTAATCGCAAGACCGTGTTTCAACGCCTTCCGCATAGTGAGAAGTGTGCCGCCTGCTGCAATGCGCATCGGTTTTAAAATTCTCCAGTCCAGCAAAATTGCAGGCACGAACATCGTCGGCGCAACTTCAAAGATTTTCGCGAGTTCGAAACTATCAGTGAGCGACTTGAGATAACGTTCCGAATGCACCAGTCGAAGCTGCTCTCCGGTGATGCTGTTTGGTCTCAAAAAGTCGCTGTCCGAGCGCAGTCCGGATTTTGTGAGTTCCTTATGTATCTTTGCGTACTTGGTCGAGTCAAAAGGATGCAGTTTTTCAATTCCAAAAGCGGTGAAGTTATAGTGCGGGCTATAGATCAATGGGACTAAACCGTTTTCTATCGCCTCGGTTTTCTTCTCCGAAACTGCTTCTTCTATATCGTCGGCGAGCAAATAAGTGAGACCGCCCATGGAGGCCGCCCCCATTAGAAAAAGCAGTTGACGTCGCGACAACTTGCCGGCCAATCTGAATTGCTCCTGCCGCAGTCTTTCCATCCTAGCAAACGTCTTGTGATATTTCGGTCGGCGGAGCCGAGTTTACTGGAACGCGATGCGCTGAAGGCTGGAACCAAGCGGGTTTCGGGCAGTGTAATGTTAATTATTATCGGGTCTCCAAACAGTTGTAATGCGGGTACATTACTGTAAGACCCAGATTCGTGGCTTGAATGAGTAACATTGAAAAACCTGCCTATCCTCAAACTTACGAGGAACTGCTGGCGCTCGCGACGCGGCAGGAGTCTGTCATCAAGACGCTGAAAAGCACTCTTACTTTTCAGCAGAATAAGACTCGTGAAATCTTATACAGCATTCCGCTCGGTCTTCTGGTCGTCAATGATCAACAGCGCATAGAGGCTCTCAATAAGCTGGTCGAGGAATTCTTTGGATATCAATCCGAGGAGCTGGTCAGTCAAAAAATTTCCGTGCTTTTCCCGGATGTGACCCGTTTGGAAGTCAATCCAAAGCCCGTGCAGGTGCTTGGAAAACGGAAAAATGGTGAAACGTTTCCTGCGGAAATTTTCGTCAATGAGTACGATTCGCAACTAAACTTCGTGCATGTGCAAGATATTACGGAACGCGCTCGCCTGGAGAAGTTACGGCAAGATTTCGTGGCAATGGTAAGTCATGACTTGCGCACGCCGCTGACGTCGTTGCGCGGATTTCTAACTATGGTCGACGAAGGGGCATATGGCGAGATCTCGAGCCAGGGGCATCGAGCGGTCGAGCGCGCTCAGTCAAGCGCCGATCTCCTTATTTCGCTGGTCGTCGATTTGCTCGATGCCGAAAAGATCGAAAACGGTGATTTTGAGCCGGAGTATCAGGAAACTACCTCGGGAACGGTTGTAGATCGTGCGATGTACGCGATTCAGGGAGCTGCTAAGGCTGCGGATGTGACGGTGGAAAAGGACGTCACCAATGATGTCTTCTGGGCCGACGAGGATCGTATCGTGCAGGTGATTGTCAACCTGGCTGGAAACGCGCTCAAGTTTTCCCCCGCCGGTTCTGTAGTGACAATCTCCGCTGGTCTTGAAGGCGCCGGTGTCGTGTTTCGCGTTCGCGACCGCGGACCTGGCATTCCGAAACACTTGCAATCAGCCATTTTCGAACGGTACCGGCAACTGAATCAACCAAAGGAAACCAAGAAACGCGGTTTCGGGCTCGGGCTTGCAATCTGCAAAGCACTCGTTGAAAAACACAACGGGCGTTTGTGGGTGCAGAGCGAGGAGGGCAAAGGCAGTACCTTTTGCTTCTCCATACCGTTGCTCGACGAGAAATATCGGACCTGATGGCGGGTGCTCCCGAAGAGCGATGCTCTAGATGTGGTGGCACCACTGGTGCCTCTCCTTCCGGCAGTATAACTCAATGGATTGCAGTTTGTAGCTGCGTGAGCTCGCCATCGGCGTCAGAAAGTGAGAGCGCTTCGAGTTTTAAAATGTGCGCAAGGTGCGGTAAGCGCGTCAACGAAGGGCGCGTAGGATCGCTGACCCAGTGGGTCTTCAGGCAGGATTTGTGCGCGTGCGCCCGGCCGGAACCGGTTGATAAAACAACTGAAAGTCTCAACACTTTGAATGCTCCGGGGGTGAATACACTCCGTGAAGGCGCTCTCAAAGCTGGCGTCGAGTCGGTTCGTTCTATTCGTCACGACCAACCAGCATTGAATTTAGACGGCTCACAGTTTCCCCTTGACCGATATACTCCATTAATGGAAATAGGCAAAGGCGGTTCTGGGACCATCTATTATTGCCGTGACAAAGTACTCGATAAAGTGGTGGCGGTAAAAACTCTGCATCAATTGAGCGCGGAAGAACTTCTGGCGTTTCAAAACGAGGCACGCGCGCACAGTAAACTCACCCATCCGTCGATCGTGAGAGTGAGGGATTTCGGTGCCACCGCAGGCGGTGTGCCCTATATGTCTATGGACTACATTGATGGCGTCAGTCTTTTACAGCTGATTGCCGAACAGGGCACGCTGTCCGCAGATGATGCAATCGAACTGTTTCATCAAATCTGCATGGGTCTGGCGCATGCGCACGCCGCTGGAACTTTTCATCGGGACATCAAGAGTTCCAACATTCTTATTTATCGAAACGACCAGGGGCGGCTGGCTGCCAGCATAATTGACTTCGGTGTTGCTGTCTCGAAGGGGCAGACGGAGAAGGGCGGTACGCTGGTTGGAACTCCGAGATATATGCCGCCTGACGTGCCCCGAGGGGAAATTTACGACGAGCGGTCTGAGATTTACGAGCTTGGCTGCACGATGTTCGAAGCCCTGACTGGAGACACTCCCTTTACTGGTGAGGATCCCGTCGAGCTTGTTCGCAGGCACGCGGAGGAACCACCGCCTGCGCTCTCATCGCGAAACGCTGATGGTGAGTTTAGCGACGAGTTGGAAGAGATAGTCAAACGCTGTTTGGAGAAAGAAAAATCCAAGCGTTATCAATCGATGGAGGAGCTCGGAGCGGCGCTGGCCGCTTTGCGGCGCGAGGCGGCGCCGGAGTTTGATGATAACGAGAAACCGGTGGCGAGCGCAGCGAGAAAAGGCGGATATGCTTTAGCAACGGTCCTTCTGGTATCAGCTGTGGTATTAGTGGTAAAACTCGGATTTGCGATTTTTGAAGGAACGGAGAAACTGACGGAGGAGAAGGCCGTCGATGTGAAGGACCATCAGCTGTTCGGTGATGTAATGGTAGATGCCGCGACCGAGTCGATCAAGCCACGATTCGAGTCTCGTGATCGGAACGGGGAAATGTGGACTTACTCGAAAGGAGCTGTCACAAACGATAGCTTGGTGGTGTTGTCCAAGCGAAAAGATATCGAGCGGCTGTCACTCATGGGTGATAGCGTGGACGGACGAGGTCTGGTGTTCTTGCTTGAGTTGCCGCTTGTTGAGCTGGATCTAGAAGCCACCCAGGTGTCGGATATGGACATGCCGTTGCTAACGCGTTTCAAGAAATTGGAGGTCTTGAGGCTGGCTAATTCTGATGTTAAGGGGAGGAAGTTGTCCGATTTGAATCGGCTCAGTCGCTTGCAAAGCCTGGGTATTGGCGGTCCTTTGATTGATGACGATGCGATGTCGGAAGTTGCGAAACTGAATTCGGTCACTGAAGTTTATTTGCGCAATGCTAAAAGAGTCACCGCGGGCGGTATCGCAAAGTTGTCCGCGATGCCTGAGCTGGAGCGAGTGGTGATTAAGGAAGTGCCAATCGAGGACGAGATGTTGACGGCGCTTAAGGGGTTAAGGAAGCTCACAGCGCTTGCCCTTTTTGAGTCACGACTCGACTCGCAGATATTGGCGCCTCTGCGAGGGTTGAAGCTGGAGCGCTTGTATTTTCATAATGACCGAATCTCTGATGATGCGTTCGAACTCATGAGCGGGCTTAAGAAATTGAAATCCATCGAGTTCGAGGATTGTTTCGGCTTCTCCGATGCTGCCTTGACGCGGCTTCGGAAGAGTCTTCCAAAATGTCACATCGATGTGGTGGTGAAGAAAAGGGTGCGCCCCACTATTTAGTTGAGAGCAAATCTCTATCTGCACCGCGAGTTGTCTGCGGTCGATCTCGATCTAATTGAAGAAACCGTAGAGTGCCGGTGGAAGTTTCGACATGCCGAAACCTAAAAGGGTTCCTCCGGCAAGGCCGCTTGCCAATCCCACGCTCGAGTTGAGAGCGGTGTTGCCCAGGTCAAACGGCCGGTGATAATAGGACGAATTTATCGTTTCGTGAATCCAGGGACTCGCGGCGCTGTAGGTGCTATATGGGACGCCGAATCTTGCGAATGCGCTCAGATACTTGATTCCAAGACCTTGTCCTTCCGTGGCGATTGCTGTACTCAAAGAACCTGATGCTGTTTTCAAACTTAAACCGTAAACATTCGCCAGTCGAAAGGAAGCCGCCGTACCAGCCAGCTCCGAGCCCAGAGCCAGCGCTCCCAAAGCCGCGCCTGTTCCAAAATCGTAGACCGGATCGGAGTACTGGTAGTCGGTAAGCTTTAGTGTTGTTTTTACCGCACCAGTGGAAACCGCGCTGAGTCCGGCTAATTCTAGAGCTGAGCGTGCCGTGGCTCCAGGAATTTTCTTAGCCAGCATCAGTCCGCCCACCATTGCGATACCATTGGCGGTGCTGTCTACCCAGTTGTGCTGAGAAGCTTTGTAGTCCGCCAGATCTGCGACCGAGCGCAGGGCGTGCGATTGCTGAGGCTCATAACGGGCACCGGTGAGTTCGAAGTATGTTTTGTGAAACTGCGCAACGTCCCCAAGCTCTGCTGACTGCCTGAGCACCGTTAGACGTGCGTTTTCAGTCTCCGCTTTCGATGCGAGACTGCCTCTGGTTTCGTCCGGTTGGACGAATGATTTTATGTAGTCGACGGTGTTGCCGATCCAGCCTTGAGAATCTAGCTCCGATTTGATGCTTTGTTTGACAATGTCTTGCTGTCGCTGCAGATCGGTAACTGTCTGCATGAGAACGTCGTGTGTAGTTGTTTCGCTGGAATCAGCGGAGCCCGTTCCGGTGTCTGTCTTCGCGAGGGCGGTTGCGGTGGTTTCTGCCGGTTTGAAACTGGGCGCGCCGACCGCGAGCAGTCCGGCACCATGGAAACTGTGCGCGCCATCTGCGAGCAGTCCGCCACCATCAAGGATGGCAGCGGGTGAGACAACTTGCGGCAGCTGCCCATCAGCCTTCGAAATAATTTCGCTGGATTTTGAACCCATTTGGTTCTCGACTTAATTGATGATCTTGATCATTAGGGTTAAACGTGACTGCATCGTTACCGATATGGCAGCAAGCTTCGTACTCTTCCCAGGAGCGGGTTTTGAAAGACCGGAAATTTGCATCAATTTTGCGCATGCCGGAAGAACGTTTTCTCGGACTGTTCCAGAAACGTGATGCTGTCGGCGTGAGGAGATACTCTGTATAATCAATTCGGTTGGAAGCTTGGGCGCGGAAGATGGCAAAAATTTTGCTGATAGAAGACGATCTGACGATTGGCGAATCGCTGAAGCTGCAATTGCAAAAGCGCGGAAACGAAGTCGAGTGGGTTGAGGACGGCGTTGAAGGTTTAAGCCGCTTGCGGTTTTACCATTATGATCTTGCATTAGTTGATTGGGTGTTGCCAGGATTGACCGGACCGGAGATCGTAAAGCAATACAGAAGTCATGGTGGCTTAGCGCCGGTGATGATGCTGACTTCCATGAATGAGGTCAATCAGAAAATCGAGGGGCTTGATTCCGGTGCGGATGATTACGTCACGAAGCCGTTCAATGTCGACGAAGTCTGTGCGCGTATTCAAGCTCTGCTTCGGCGCCCGGCGAATCTCATGCCGGCAACGATTCGGGTCGGCACTATTGAAATTGATGTGGGTCGGAAACTTGTTACGCGCAACGGCGTACCGATTAAACTCTTGCCTAAAGAATTTGCGCTGCTCGAGTTTCTATTGCGGCATGCCGATCAGTTCTTCGAGGTAAACGCCCTACTGGACCGGGTCTGGGGATCTGAATCGGACGCGACAGATGCTGCTGTCTGGCAGGCAGTCAAAAGATTGAGAAATAAGCTTGATGATTCTACTGGTGAATCTATCATCGTCAATGTAAAAGGAATGGGCTACAAAATTGACAAAAGCCGCATACAGAGCGGCTGAGTAGGCGTTTTTGAAAAAGGTGCCTTTCGGTCAGCCAAATGTCAGGAAGCGATCGCATACTGATTCTGTTCGATGAATTGCGAGTTGCCGATGCGTCTGAAGAACGTTTGCTTAAGCCAGTTCCGCGCGTCATTTACTAGTTGCAACTATTGAAATGTTTCTACCTCTCCACTCATTTTTGTCCAACGTTGTTGGACAGGAGGATACTATCATGTCTAACTTTCACGCTTTTGAGAATCAAACAGGCAAAACCGATGCGGTCTCTTCGGCTGAGAACCCGCAGTTGAACCTGCTTTCCGCTATTGGCGATGGGGAGTGGGTGACGAACGCGCGGAAGTGGATCTCTGAGGAATTTCGGAAGCTGGCTAAGCCAGAGGCTTTACATGACGAGCAGGCAAACAGCAAAGATCTCAAGTCGCTCTTAGAAGGGAGTAAACTTCTGCCTCACGTCGAATTCGAGAACATGAAGGGGCTTCTGGAAGGCGACGCGGGCGGTTTCCTTGCAGGGAAACAAAACGCAAAACGTGCCGCCGACATTATCGCCGATGATAGCGATCTTGGAAGTGATACGCAGAAAAAGGAAATAGCGAAAATGTTCGAAGAAGCTTACGAGAAGGGTCCGGAGGCCGTTGCGAAACTGGTGAGGGATATCAATGCTGAACTTGAGAAGCGTGGCTCCGATGTTCGAGTGGGCGTTGAACAGGATTTCGATCCCAAGCCGACGTGGGGCGAGAAAAAATATGGCAATGTCGTGGTTCGCAAGGATGGAGTCGTGGAGGACCGCGTCGCTGTCTACGAGAACAACCCGATGAAGCGCAATCTGCTGTAGTTTCATTTCACCAGCAGTAGCGGTAAGGATGATGGGGACTGCATTTTGCAGTCTCCATTCCTTCACATTGTTGGATTGGTATGGTAGCTTATTGGGATTTACTAAAGCGGCAAGTTTCGAGTTGCGAACAAAAGATGCGTCCAAAGTCCTTTAATCCGATTCGAAATCTCAAGGCTTTCTACAAAGCGGCGACCATTGGCGTGGTTCTGGTTGCATTTGTGGGATTGTCTGGGTTTCAAATTCTGTCTCTGCAGCGAGAAGTCGATGAGGCCTATCGGAAAGATCGTGACATCACAGATGGTGTCGTTCTTATTCACCGGGCAATGAAGGCTGCTTACGATGCGCTTCGCGAGATAGTTTATTTTGAAACAGATCCTGCCAGCGCCGGAAAGGACTACGAGCAACGGTTTCAAAAAAGAATCGTCGAGCTGACTGAAATTGAAGGTCAACTGGCGCGCCAGAGAGCCACGAAGCAAACAAATTTGAAAACGTTTATCGACGATTTGAAAAAAGAGTTGGGAAAAGTAAATGAGCTAGCCAATGTTCCATACGAGTCGTTTACAAAGGTAATGGCTGTTCAACGGGCTTCTTATTTAGGGCATGAGCTTACGCGCATAACCGAGAAGATGCTTGCCGAGCAGGAACGCATGAGTGTTAAGACGCGGAAGGAACTCGATGCGAAACGAGATAAGCTGCGCAATACCGTTATTTTCGAATTCTCGTTCGGTGTCAGCCTGGTGGTATTGCTGGTGGTGATATTCAGTTTCGATCAATTGATTCAACTCAACATAATGATGGCGAACTCGAACCGCTTTGCGCGAGGCGAGGAGCTGCTTCCGCAGGTTCCCGGCTCCGATGAGTTTGCGCAGTTGGATGAAACGTTTCACTCGATGGTTGCGTCGATCAATGCGCTGACGGAGCGGGAGAAGGCAGTATTTCGCAACACGAATGATCTGATTTTTGTCCTGGATGGTACCTTTCGCGTGACGTTTATAAACGATGCAAGCCGCTCCATGCTGGGGATTGCGCCCGAGAATTTGTTGCAGGTTTCGGTTGTCGAATGGAGTGACACCATCGTCAAATCGCTGGAGAAGTGCGTCGAACTTGAGAATTTTACGTTTGAAGAAATGCTGAAAGGCGCCGAGGGGCAAGTTGCTGAGGTTGAGATTTCTGCGCATTGGTCTGAGCGTGATCGGTCGTTTTACTGTGTAGGGCATGATATCGGGTCTCGCAAAGAGCTTGAGCGCATGAAACAAGGTTTTCTTGCAATGGTGACGCATGATTTGCGCAGTCCAATTGCTGCCAATCAATTGGCGCTGGAAATGTTGCTTGAAGAACCGAAGATGGGCTCGTTATCAGAGGATGGCGAACGATTGATTCGTCGAATTTTGTCGAGTGACAAGAAGTTGACGGCGCTGATTAACGACTTGCTTGATATGGAGAAATTGAATGCGGGGCAGTTAAGTCTAGATATGGAGCTGGTTTCCTTCAACGACCTGATTGAAGAGTCGATTGGTTTGCTGGAGCCGCTCATCAAAGCTCAGAAGATTGAGTTGAAACGCGATGATGTGGATACGCTCATCTACTGCGACTCGGCACGGATCGTTCAGGTTGTTTCCAACATTTTTTCGAACGCGCTAAAGGTTTCTAAACCAGGTGATACCATCGAACTGCGTTTCAGTGAAACTCCCGAGGAGTCTATAGTTTCAGTAAAGGATAATGGTCCGGGAATTCCGATCGAGTTTCTTCCAATGCTGTTTGAGCAGTACACGCAAACGGGCGAAAAGTCGCTCATGAAGAAGGGAAGCGGCTTGGGACTAGCGATCAGCAAAAAACTTGTAGACCTGCACGACGGCGAAATCGTGGTGTCCACCGAAGTCGGAAAGGGAACGTGTTTCGAAATCCGCCTCCCCAAGCGATCGATACTATAGCAAGAATTTGCTACTATAGGAAAGCATAGGAGTGATTCCGTGAAAACCTGCACCACAAGCCATTTCTCGTGCCATCTCGTCGCAGGCGGAGTCGGTATTGTCTACGGGAGAGCGCCGAATTTTTGCAATTGCGTCATAGCCAGATAGCCAAAGGTCTGGGCGCTTGGTGGGGCGAATTCAGGTATGGTCCTCTCCATGAGGGTTCCGTTCCCCGAAATAGCACTAGAGAAGATAGTTGGAAAATTTGGGGCGAGATGGAGTCGGCGAGGCATTCTTGGGCGATTGCGTTCGTTGGCGGAGTCTGTGTTGTCTACGGGAGACCGCCGGATTTTTGCAATTGCGTCATAGCCAGATAGCCAAAGGGCTGTGCGCTAGGTGGGGCGAATTCAGGTATTGTCCTCTCCATGAGGGTTTTGTTCCCCGAAATAGCACTAGAGAAGATAGTAGAAAAATTTGGGGCGAGATGGAGTCGGCGAGGCATTCTTGGGCGATTGCGTTCGTTGGCGGAGTCGGTGTTGTCTACGGGAGAGCGCCGAATTTTTGCAATTGCGTCATAGCCAGATAGCCAAAGGTCTGGGCGCTTGGTGGGGCGAATTCAGGTATTGTCCTCTCCATGAGGGTTTTGGGACGCCCGGCGAAGCTAGATCATATAGTAGCGAGTTTTTTTAAAGGGAGGAGGCGCAGACCCGGGTGGGGTCTGCGTCTCCTCTTGTTTCGCGCTCTTACTTGGCGCGTTTCCACTTGGACAGCACGGCTTCCGCTTGTTTCCAAAGTGCGGCGCGTTCGTCGTCCGACAGGGGTTGGTCGGAGTAGATCGCGGGCTCGTTTCCAGCCAGGAAGCGGGTGACGAGCGTGTCGTAGAGCTTGTCGTCCTTCAGCTGCGCGGCCGGGATTGGACCGATGCTGAATCGGGCGCGAACCAGTCCGTCGAGCTCGAGGTGTTCCGCTTTCGAGCAGTTGCCATTCCGGATGAGACCGGTGATTGCGACTGCGCGTTCATAGACCTGGTCGACGACCGGACCTCTGACGCGGGTCTTGAGCCAGTGACGGAATGCCACCACTGTCAGTGCCAGGAAGATGATGCTCGAGAGCGCGAGCGGGATGGCGTGACGCAGCGTGTACCAGAGAACCGGCACGCGCGGATCGGCGCCTTCCATCAGCTCCTTGCGACCATCCCAGGTGTTGGAGGTGAAGAGCGAGAGCGGTTTGATCGTCAGATCTTGCCGCTTGTCGTCGACTCGATAGCTGATCGAGCCCTCCATCACTTGCTCCGGCTTGAAGCGGAAGCTCTGCATGGCGAGAGCGAAGCGATAAACAGTCGAGCCGTCTTTCAGGTCCTTCTGCGAAACCGCCGGCTTGTCCGCCAGTTCGAAATCGCCGCCGATGGACAGGGTCTTGGGGTCGACCACCGTTCCAGGCGCACTGCGCACGAACAGCTCGACCTCGATCAGATCGCCGAGGTGGTGAGCATAGTCGCGCTCGACCTTGACCACGACCTGGGGTTCGTTCGAGGCTGCCGCGGGAAAGTCCGGCCAGCTCGGTCTGGTGAAGAACCAGAACGCGACGCCGACCGCGACGACGATTGCGAAAATCGCCGCCAGGGAAATCAGACGTTTCTTCATGTCTTGTTCCTCCGTCCGAAGCTGCCGAGCCGCCACTGGTTGGTGACGGCGATGGACAGTGCAAGAGAAATGAACGCTGCGATCAGCGCCCATGGGAAGAGTTCGACGGTACCGCCTACGGTGGCAGTCGACTTCTTGCCGACGTACTTGAGCAGGTCGACGTCGGTGTCGTTCTGAAGGTGAATGAACTCACCGCCAGAAATATTCGCCAGGTTCTGAAGCAGGGCGGCGTTCATGCCTGACTTCTCGATCTGCCCGTCGGTTTCGAGCCAACGCTTGCCGTTGTCCTTGAGGGCGATGGCAGTGGCGTCGTCGGCGGCGAGCTTGCTGACCGGGATCTTCGAGGGCATGACATTGCCCATCGCGACCACGATCACCTTCACTCCACGCTCCCTGGCTTTCTGGGCGAAGTCGACGAGCTTTTCTTGCTTGTCGTCATTGCCGCCGTCGGAGAACAGGATGAGGACCCGTTCGTGCGTTGCCGGCGAATCGGCATCGAACATGGCGAGCGCCAGCTCGAGTGCTTTGCCCATGCCCGAACCTTCGCCCGGGGCGCTGGAAATCGTCAGACCGCGGTCGACGACCCACCTGAGAGCGGAGGCGTCCTTGGTCAGAAAGGCTTGCGGAAACGCTTCGCCTGCGTAGCTCACCAGTCCCAGGTAGTTTCCGTCGAGCTGCGCGATGAGCTTGTCGAGGAGGATATGGCGGACCATCTCGAGGCGCGTTCCCGCGTCCTTGTCCTCCTTCTCCTCCTTGCGCGCGATCGGGCGCCCGAAGTTGTCGAACTCACGGGTAGGCTCGATCAGGCGCTTCGCCACTGCTGACGGTGGCACCTTGCCGTCGTAATCGAGCGCCGCCATGCTGCGACTCACGTCGGCGACCGTGATCACGTCGACGGTGCCTTCTGCGATCGTCTTGGTCCCGTTGGGGATGACCGGGCGGGCCAGCGCGACGATGAGCAAACCCGCGGTGAGTGCGGCGAAAGCGGCGCGCGCCAGGTAGCGAGCAGGCGAGAGCGGTTTCGACGTCTGGGAAATCAAATCCCAGTCGCCGAACTGCGCCTGCATCGCTTTGCGCCGCCGCCAGTTTGCGAACACCAGAACACCCGCCAGGATGGCGACGACCGGTGCGTAAAACAGCAATTCTTGGTTCAGGAAAAACATCTGTCGCTCCTAAATCTTGTGCTGGATTTTGCCCTTGTCGGGCTGTCCGCCACCCTTGCCGCCTTGCGCCTGGATCATCTCCAGGTTGTACTTGGCGGGAAGGTGATCGGGGTTCATCCGCAGCGTGTCTTCATAGTTCTGGATAGCCTTGTCGAACTTCTCCTGCTTGTGGTAAATCTTGCCGAGCAGGAAGTAGGTGCGTTCGAGCTTCCAGCGGTCGAGACGGTTGTACCGGCCGCTTTTGTCGATCAGCTTCTCGAGCTGGAGTTCCAGCACCCGAGCGGCATCGTCGAGCTTACCCTCGTCGTACGCCTTGGCGGCGCCGTTGAGGAGGATTTCGGTTTGGTCGGCGACCAGGCTGGTGCGCGCCTCTCGGAAGTTGTCCTTCGAGAGGGGGAGCGCGTAGGTGAAGAACCCGTAGAAGCCGTAACCGAATGCTAAAGCGATTGCCAGGGATAGAACGAGCCTCCCCAGCGGTTTTGCTTTGTTGAGCATGTTGTTACCTCGTGAGTACAAACACCTCCGAGAGCAGGAACAGCCCGAGGAAACCCAGGGCAGCCCACGCGAAGATGAAGAACACATCGTTGCGTGTTTCCTGTTCGGAGATAGTTACGGCAGACTTTTCCAGCCTGTCGATTGTGGCGAAACAATCGTTGAGCGCCTCGGTGTTTTCCACGCGGAAGACGCTGCCGCCGACGCGGTTGGCGAGTTTGACGATGCCGACTTCCTTCTGTGCGAGCGTCTCGCCGATGCCGACCAGGTACAACTTGATGTTGTTTTCCTGGAGGACCTGGATGAGGCGGCGCTCCGTCTGCGAATCGATGTCATCTTCGCCGTCGGTGACCAGAATCAGAACGCGCGACTTTGCTTGACCGGACTCCTTGAAGTGCTCGGCGGCCAGGTCGATTGGACCGGGCGGCACTTTTCCGAAGTTGGTGCCGGTGCCGAGGTTGTTCTGGATGAACTGCGCCTTGCGGTACAGCATCCGGAGGTCGTCGGTGATCGGCCAGCCGTAGCGCGGGTTGACGTCGAAGAGGATGAGTCCGATGCGGTCGCCGGTCTGCTTCTTCCAGCGGTTCTCGATGAAGTTGAGGAGCGCGACTTGCGTTGCATGGATGCGCTGCAGCCGGCCGTCGGTCGGCGGCTTGAACTGCAAGCCCTTCCATTCGCGGCGCCGGTCATTGAAGTCCGACTTGAACGCGAGTTCGGGCGGCGTCTCTTGCGGTGCCAGCTTGCCCTTCCAGGGGAAGCTCATCGAGTACGAGATGTCGACCGCGAGGATGATATCGCGGCCGGGGATGGTCTTGTGGACCGGGTCGCCGGGAACTTGCGGGCGAGCCAGTGCCACTACGAGCAGTGTCAGCGCGATGGCCGCGAACGCAATCGGCGCCCGTGCCAGAATGCGCAGAAACCGCGAGCTCGTCGCGGTCAGCAAACGATGGTCCGAGTATCCGAGATACCCTCGCTTCTTCAGGACGAAGAGGAAGGGCACAAGCAGGATAGCCGCGAACCAGAGAGGTTGCGCGAATGTCATTGTTTCCTTCCCTTCTCGACTCTGTTGAGAAGACCGACCTCGTCCAGGAACACGTCCTGGTCGATGGTTTCTGGCGTGCCGCCGGCCTGCTCCGAGACGATGGTTGTGCCCGCGGCGTCGTAAGTCGTGGTTTTCACGACCTTGTCGCCCACATCGAGCTGTTTCACTGTTGCGAGGGTGCCGTCCGCGCGGAACTGTTGAACTGCGCTGACGATGCCGCGGTCGTCGTCGATGAGATAGACGCGAGTGATCCGGCCGGTTTCGAGCGAGTACTCTTCCACCTTCACCATGCCCCAGCCCTTGTAGTACTGGCGCAGGCGGAGCTTGCCTGACTCGGGCGCGTAAACTTCACGCACCTTTGCCTGCAAGTTGCCGGTGAGCTTGAACAGGAGCTTGCCCGAAGGCGTGAAGCCCTCGCCCTCCTGTTCGCCGTCGAGGCGGGTTGTCTTGGAACGGTACTTGAGCGAGCCGTCGTCCCAGAGCATCTCTTCCCAGCTGTCGCCGTTCGCCTTGAAGATACTGCGGCTGGTGACCTTTCCGTTGCTGTACATGCTTGTGACAGCGTCGGCGTTGTCGAGGATCTTGCGCTCCATCTGGAGATTGCCCTCGCGATCGTACTGGCGCACTTCCGCCGGCACCAGCCCATCTTCGGTGTTGATGGTTTCGGTGCTGATCTTGCCGTTGTTCGGCCAGAAAGTCCGCTCCGCCCGGAACGTGAGTTCATCACCGTTCCAGAGCTTGTGAAGCACGAGGATTTTGCCGTCATAGGTGAACTGCTTCTCCTCGACGGTTCCGTCCTCGATGCTGCGTTGCTTCGAATGAATCAGAGCACCGCGCTCGTTCCACTCGTTGAGGGAGATGACGGTCGTGCCGTCGTCGCCGAATTCGACTCGCGAGGCGAGCTTGCCGTTGGGGTAGCGCACCTCTTTGGACGCTACTGTGCCGTCCCACCAGCGCGTTTCCACGCCCCGAGGGTCAGCTGTCACACCCTTGTGGATGAGGGTGGCGAAAACAAATGCTAGCATCAGAGCGCCCGTGAAGGCGCACCATTTCAGCGTCATGATATGCCTCCTCATCGGGTGGGAGCCTGAAGTTGTGTGAGTACGCGGGTTGAGGCGGTGTCGCCCTCCTCGGTGCTCACGTTGATGGCGGTGGCGCGGCAGTCTTTCAGCCGCTCCATCACCTGGATCTGGCGTGCTTCCGCGGCGGCCTTATGGCGCGCAGCGGTTTTCTTCGTGACCCAGAGGTCGCGAACAACGCCGCCGGCATCCTGCACCGTGTAGAGAACGGGCAGCCAGCCGACCTTGGGCAGCTCGCGTTCGAGCTTGTCCTGCACGAACATGGCGATCACCCGGTGTCTGCGCCCAGCGCGCTTGAGCGCCTCCCAGTCGGCTTCCGTCGTGTTGATGAAATCGCTGACGACGAAAACGATGGACGGGCTGCGCGGCAGGAGCGCGAGCCCCTTCGCCAGTCCGCTGTGATTGTCCGGGCGGACCGTGTGCTGCGACTTGAGCGTATGCAGGATGACGGGAAGCATCATCGAGGCGGGTGAACCGCTCTTGACGCGCCGCTCCACACCCCATTGCGAGTATGTCACCAGTGCGATCGGATCGTGCGTCGTGGCGAGGGAGCGAACGCCGCACGCCGCCAGTTCCGCTGCGAGCACGCGTTTGGTCACGCGGCTGCTTCCGAAGTTCATGGTGGGCGAAACGTCGCAGAGAATCGTGCTCTTCACATGCGATTCTTCTTTGAACAGCGCCACCAGTATCTGCTGACCGCCCGTCAGAGCGGTCGCATTCCAATCGATCGTGCGCGGGTCGTCGCCGGGCACGTAGAGTTCGTGACCGTCGAAGTCGTCGCCTTCACCGCGGTGGATGGAACGCCTGTCGCCAGGAAGCCGCTGATGCGACTTCATTCTGCCGACGGGAATCTCCACTGCAGCTACTCGGCGTGCGATCTCGCGAACGATCCCCATTGTTTGAGGGTCGGTTTGCATGAGCACATCTCCGTTTAGCTAATAAGAAAACACCCGAAGGCGCTCTCAGGCAGCCTTGGGAGCGTACTGGTCGGTGTCCTTCGAGAACTTGACGTTCTCGACGATCTTCTCGATCACCGAGTCCGACTTGGTACCGTTGGCGGTGGCTTCGAAGGTGAGGGCGACGCGATGGCGCAGGGTCGGCAGCACGACTTCCTGGATGTCCTCCGGGGTGACGAACGCGCGGCCCTTGATGGCGGCGAGAACGCGGGCCAGACCGCGGATGGAGAGCTGACCGCGCACGGAGCTGCCGACTTCGATCAGGTTGTTGAACTTGGAGTCCGCCTTCACGATAGCCGCGTGCTCTTCGAGACCCGGACGGGTCGCGCGCACCAGGGCGACGATGTACTGCATGGCGGCGGGCGAGACGTAGACGCCCTTCTTGATGAGCTGGCGCAGCTCGATGACTTCTTCGATCGAAATCACCTGCTTCACGACGTCCTGCGGATCGCGGCTGTCGAGCGCCTCGTTGGCGAGGATCAGCTCTTCGTCCGCGGCCGAGGCGTAAGGGACGACCAGTTTCATGGCGAAGCGGTCGACGGCGGCTTCCGGCAGTGGATAGACGCCTTCCTGCTCGACCGGGTTCTGCGTCGCCATGACGAAGTACGGGTCGGGCAGGACGATCTCCTGGCCGGAGATGTAGATGCGCCGCTCCTGCATCGAGGAGAGCACGGACGAAAGGGTCTTGCCCGGGGCGCGGTTGATTTCGTCGATCAGGACGAAGTTCTTGCCGCTGAGCGGACCTTCTTCGGTGACGAAGGCGGCCATGCCCGGGTTCCAGACCTTGACGCCGACGAGATCCATCGGCTTGACGTCGGCGGTCATCTGAACGCGAACGCTCTTCGAGTTCTTGACCGACCGCTGGAACACCTCGACGAACAGCGACTTGGCCGTGCCGGGGAGACCTTCGAGGAGGACGTGCTGATCGGCGAGCATGGACGCGATCGAAAGCCGCTTGACGCTGGCGTATCCGATGACGACCTTGTCCATTTCGGCGGTCAGGCGAGAAAACGAGTCACAGACATTCTGAGTAATCATTGCTAAGCCTCGGTTTTGGGTGCGTTGCGCTACCCGGTTAACGATGTGGAGGTCTTGCGACCTCGTGCGATGAGAACGAGATTTTGGAACCTCGTGATGCGACGAGGTCTGGTGACCTCGGGACGTGCAAGGTTGTGGGCCTTGTGCGAAGAGCATGTCGAAAACCGACGCCAGCCAGGGGTGTGAACCATTTGGCTGACGTGATCGAAACCGCCTGCTGCGCTGCTGGCGCAGACAGTCGGGCTGCGTAAGTAAACTCGGCCGTCTGGAACAGCCGGAAGCTTCGTCGTCCTCTGCGATGTCCTCTGGATAGGTGCTCAGCCGACCCGCGCGCGGTTTAGCGTGCGTGGCGTCAGATACCCATAGTCGAAACCATTAGCGTTGTCGAAAAGCTCCAGCCGGGCTGCGCCGCAATACTCACGTACAGTTAGCGCTGAGGGCTGGGTGTTCGAACTACTCTTGGTTTTGGAAGACGTTACGCGGAAAGGAGAGACGGAAGAGACAAAATGAAAGTAGTTGCAAAGAGGTGAAATCTGCAATGAGTTGATTGATAAGTTTCAAAGTGTAATCCCGGTCTAATAAAACTGCTAACGCCTCGCTGGTCTTGACTACTAGTAATTCAAGAGCTGTTTTGGGTTTTGCTGGGTTGTCAACGTGATCTAAAACTGAGGATCTTGCTGGGTCATAAGGCTCGCGCTAGTTTGGACCGTCATTTTCGGCTTGATCTGTTTAAATCGGCTAAGGGGCAGAGTCTTCGCTCTCTGGGCGCGGAGGAGAATCGACTTTTCGCTTTGCGTTCAGGTGCGACGAGACAGTTCTAATTTCGACGGAAAATTCATTGCCGGGTGAATCCGCTATTGAACGAACTGCGCGAGTCTTGTCCAACGAGTTGAAACGTATTTGAAGTGCACAACTGGTCGGAGTTTGCGGTGCTGTAACGGATTTTTGCGGGCTGTGCTTTGCAAAACTTTGTCTCCGTTCGGTCCCTAAACTCATAAGAGCTTCTGCTAGTAATATTCATCAGCCAAATCGTTCTTTTGACTTCAAATCTCGGAAAACCTACCAACCAGCAGACTTTAGAAAAACTCCGCCCGAGCTTTCGTGCTCTCGAGGGAATCGGTCTGCACTATTGGTGGTGGCATCGACGCTCGGATTTGATGAGCTGGGGAACGTTCTGCGTTCGCTCGTAGCTCGTCGTTTTCCGCGATGTCTCCTTGATAACGAGTCTGGACGACTGGTTGACCCCCGTAAACCTGTAAAACTAGGAGACACACCATGTCGAAGAATCCGCTCGAAGGCCGTGGTCGCGCCGAAGAGGAGCGTTGGGCTCGTGAGCAGGACGCTCGTGCGATCGAGGAGATGAAGAAGAAGGACGCCGCCAAGAACGGCGGTGCCGAGCCGGACAAGAAGAAGGGCTGCGGCTGCGGCGGCAAGCGCAAGCAGGCCGACGGCAAGTGCCCCTGCGGTTCGTGCGGCAGCTGATTTGCTGCTGACTGAGTGAGCTCGAGCGCCTGGAGCTGGTTGCGACAAAGTCGTGATTGGTTTCAGGCGCAGAGCTTCGCTCCGAGAAAGTGAAAAGTAGGAATTAGGACAATGTCCGCCAAGAATGTGCATGCCAACAAGGCGTTTCAGGCGAGCCTGGAGCGCGTCAATGGCGTGCTAGAGAATCCGACCAAGCGTTTTCGTGCGTCGGGTCCTCGCAGTAAGTTAGCGTTCATCGGCATGCAGCTGGTTGCTTCGCAGCTAGCCTTGTTTGCCGCCGAACTGTCCTTACTGACTGATGAAGTCGAGATGCAGCTGGTCAACGAGCGCAAGGCGACCATTCGCCGTGAGCTGGTTGTTCCCGAAGTTGCATTCGAGGCGTTTGCCACGATGCTGCTGAAGGCAGACGGCGCGCTCAAGACGAGCCCTGGCAGCAAAGATAAGAATCTCATCGGCACGTATCGCGTCCCCGTCGTTCTCGACGTCGCCGCGCTCAAGAATGCCGAAGCCTTCATGCAGGAGATGCGTGCGCTTGTCGACGCTCTCTACGGTGAGGGTATCGAAACGTTGGATAAAATCAGCTGACCAAGCGTCGGTTGATTGATGATTCGCGGTGAGGATGCGCGCGCAAACGGCGTCTTCACCGCCTTTTCTTTATTGGGCTTGGGCGAGGTTCAACTATCGAAAGTAGCGGAGCGCTCGACCTCTGTTGATCGGGGTGTGATTGGAGGACCCAAGCGGGATTCAAGTGTCCAAGCGGTTCGCTGCAAATTAGATTGCGGGATTAGCGGCAAAAGCTGCAAACCAATTTGCAAGCGCCTGATTTAGGACCCAAACTAGCCCGATTCAAGTATCCAAGCCGGTCGCTGCAAATTTGATTGCAGGATTAGCGGCAAAAGCTGCAAACCAATTTGCAGGCGCTCGATTTAGGGCCCAAACTAGCCCGATTCAAGTATCCAAGCCGGTCGCTGCAAATTTGATTGCAGGATTAGCGGCAAAAGCTGCAAACCAATTTGCAAGCGCCTGATTTAGGACCCAAACTAGCCCGATTCAAGCATCCAAGCCGGTCGCTGCAAATTTGATTGCAGGATTAGCGGCAAAAGCTGCAAACCAATTTGCAGGCGCTCGATAGCGGAAGAGAAGTGTGATATCGAAAGGCATTAAGTCGACCAGATTGGTCGATAATTGTCGGCTGGCCGAGCTCCCGCTAATTGTCAAGAATTTGAGTTTCGCCATATTATCCAAAGCACCAGAGCCCACGACATGAGCTCTGACGCCGTTCGTTTCATGGGGCTAACGTTCAAGGGCGGGTGGAATGAGCTTTTCCAGCCCTGGAAAGGGTGGTGTTTTGCGGTCGGCGCTGGTAGGTTCGAATCAACTCTATTATTCGTTGCCTAATGAACCCAGGTTTTCTTTAAACGAATATCGCTGCGCTGCACAATTCGGATTAGATTTTTCGCTGAGACGCGAGGAGAAACAACCCGTTTTGCGATACCGAATTTTGGTATTACTGGCGGTGCTGGTCGCGGCAAGAGTTGAATTGCGGGTTCGCTATTGTTTCACGGACAGCGGCATGGTGCCGCTGTTGTAGTTCGGAGATTTGTTATGACCAAGAAGAACAACATCGCTGTTTCCGCCACCGTCGCCCGTCTCGGCGTGGTGCTTGAGCCCGATGGCAGCATCGAGGAAGCGGAAGGGATTCTGAATCCCGCTTGCAGTCGCAGTCGCGACGGCGAACTTATCATTTACTCTCGCAGTGTCGAGAAGGGCAACATCTCGCGCGTCGGTCTCATCACCGCCTCCGAGGAAAACGGCAAGTTGTCGGTCAATCGTCGCGGTTACGCGTTGGTGCCCGAGGCTGATTATGAGCTGCGTTCGAAGCCCGGCGGTCAGGGTGTCGAAGATTGTCGCGTCACTTTCGTGCCGGCTCTCGACCTCTATCTCATGGCGTATACCGCTTTTGGAAATGACGGACCGCGTGTCGCGGCTGCCATTTCCAAAGATGGTTTCAACTGGGAGCGGCTCGGACCGATGCACTTCCCGCGTCTGCGCAACTGTGCGCTCGACGACAAGGATGCGGCGTTCTTTCCGGAACCGGTGCTTTCGCCCTCCGGCGAGCTCTGCATCGCGATGTATCACCGCCCGATGGTGTTCCTGCCTGACGTCAGTGACAGCGTGACTGCGGCTCTGAGCCTGCCGAGGCGCAAGCGTCAGTGCATGCGCATCGCGTACATCTCGTTCGACGCGGTGAAGCGCGACATCAAAAACCTGACTAAGGTCAAGTCGTCGCGTCTGTTGCTGCCACCGAATCGCAAGTGGGGCTCGCTGAAGAACGGCGCCGGCACTCCGCCCGTGCGCACTTCGCTCGGCTGGCTGTCCGTCATGCACGGCGTCGACGCTGTGCCCAAGGGCGACGGCAAGTGGTCGATGCGCTACAGCGCCGGTCTCGTGATTCACGACATCGAGCGCCCTGACCGCATCATCTACGAATCGCCGGAGCCGCTTTTCTTCCCGGAAACTCCGGAAGAGCTGACCGGTGTCGTCAACAACGTCGTCTTCCCGACCGGCATCGACCCGCTGAGTGACAGCGAGTTCGATGTTTATTACGGGATGGCTGACTTCCGCATCGGGCGCGTTCGGCTGACCGTCAAGGCGGGCTGAGTAGGCGCGCATTGACCAAGAAACACCGGGTAAGGGAGTCGGGCTTGAGAGCTCGATTTGCTTACCCGGTGCTTCTTTCTCTTGCGCGCAAGCCAACGAGTCGATGTAGTAGCGTCAAGGGTTCGAGGTTCGAGATTCGCGTTATTTGACTATCGTTGGATTTGAGATCGGCGCGATGATTATGCTAGAAGTTTCCCGCCCAGATTTCTTTGAACGGCTCGGCGTCCTCTTTTGCGGAAGAGGGTTCAGTGTCGGAACCTCATCCCAGTAGCTTCGCGTGATGTTTAGAACTGCTGCAGCCGTGTCCTCAGGAACTACTGCAAGCTTTAGATCGAGAGCTTTGAAGACACTCAAGAATGCGTCCATGTGACAGTTTTTCCCTCTCTCCATAGCTCCAATGGTTTGATGCGGCACTCCGGAAAGCCGCTCTAGGTCGACTTGCGAGAGATTGAGGCGAACGCGCTGCTTCCTAAGCAGCACGCCAAATTGTGTCATGGGAGCGTTGACGCTGCTGTTGCCCCATAGTTCGTTGTTTTGTTTCATACATTCCTCACAGTAATCTAGATCGAATTTTTCACAAGCTTCCTCGATTTCATCAGGGTCTTCGGTTCGTCGCATGCACTCAGAAGTGTTGAAATGGCTAAAGACGTTCATGCTCCCGAAGTACATGACGCGTTTGTCGATGAGCACGAACTTGTGGTGAAACTTACGTGCATTGAGGTGAAACCTCCATGACCTCAGAATGTCCAGGGACGTTGTGCGGTTTTGTGCGTAGTCGGACTTCAAATCGTCTGGGAGCGCTTCTTCCATTGTGCCAACGGATTGTGTCGTTAGGCACGATGCCACCCCTCTGTCTTTGAGAGAACTGAATAGTCGAGAACCATCGGCGAGCCGCCTCGGATGCAGAAATGGGCTGTGGATAATCAATCGAGATCTAATGCCAGGCAGGTCTGCCTTGAACGCGGACCAGAATTCTGCCGAGTTTAAAAGTTCGGCTGTGCGCATAGAAGCACCTCTGTTGTGGATAATAGACGCCAGAAACGAGGACTGCGCCTCATTGCTCGGAAGTATGAGGGTAGGGTACGAAAAATTTTGCGGTCGCAGAATCAAGAATTATTGCCGGAGATGATGATGGGACGCGAGGTTCGAGGCTCGCGCAGTCGTTTTTTTGATGGGCTTGCAGAAATCTACCGAAAAGGCCCATTAATAAATTTTGGGCGGTACGGTGGTTGTCGATACTTAGAAACAAGGATAAATGTGTGCCCCTGCAAATTGGTTTGCAGCTTTTGCCGCTAAACCTGCAATCAAAATTGCAGCAAGCCGCCGGGTCACTCGAATCAGGCTGATTTGAGGCGCAAATGAAGAACCTGCAAATTGGTTTGCAGGTTTTGCAGCTGAACCTGCAATCAAAATTGCAGCAAGCCGCCGGGTCACTCGAATCAGGCTGATTCGCGGAGCAAATGAAGAACCTGCAAATTGGTTTGCAGCTTTTGCCGCTAAACCTGCAATCAAAATTGCAGCAAGCCGCCGGGTCACTCGAATCAGGCTGATTTGAGGCGCAAATGAAGAACCTGCAAATTGGTTTGCAGCTTTTGCAGCTAAACCTGCAATCAAAATTGCAGCAAGCCGCCGGGTCACTCGAATCAGGCTGATTTGAGGCGCAAATGAAGAACCTGCAAATTGGTTTGCAGCTTTTGCCGCCAAACCTGCAATCAAAATTGCAGCGACCGTTCTGATAGCCTATTGGCGAGTCATTGACGCCGTTTTTGAACTAGGCTAGAAGCAGTGGCATCCTCAAAATAGCGTGCCAGCCGTTGTTTGGGGGGAGATGGATAGTACTAAAGAATTTAGTAGCTAGTCTGCGGAAGCGAAAGGGACAAGAACATCAGGCTTGCGCGCCTAAAATCCTGCCCTCCCGCCCGGTCGAGCGCAGGTGTCTGGTTTGAACAGACACCTGGCTTTGAACCGTTGTCGTCGTCGGAGTTTTTCTTTTGTTCGCATCAACGCACCTCTCCCGCTTAGGCCGCCGAAGCGACGGACGCGGGAGCAGACTGCGTTGCGAACGGCGCGATGGGCTCGATTTCGTCGATCAAGCCCTCGGCGAGAGCCTGCTCGGCGGTGAGCCACCAGTCGACGCCGCCGGCGATGTTGGTGTTGATCTTCTCCAGCGTCAGGCCGTGCTCAACGTTGCCCGTGCGGCTGCACAGGATGGCGCTGGTCTGGGCTTGAAGCTGTTCGCAGCGGCGGAGTTCCGCGCGCATCTGGGACAGGGTGCCCTTCATCTCGGAGCTGACTTCGTGAATCAGCAGCCAAGCGTGAGCACCCATGACGCGCACGTCACCCGCCTGCAGCAGCCAGCCGGCGCAGGACGCGGAGCGACCGTGGACGACGATGGTCACGTGGTGACCGGCAGCGCGCAGCATGTTGATCTGGTCATACATGTACAGCGCGTCCAGGATGTTGCCACCCTGACTGTTGAGGACGATCTTGACCTTCCGGTTCGGGTTGTCCCGGCACCAGTTGATGATCATGATCATGAAATCCACCGCCGACGTCTGGTTGATGCCGGTGGCGAACACGAAAACACCCTTCAGAGGGTCAGTTTGGATTGCGTTTTCCATAGCTTTCTACTTTCGTCCGGCAGGTCATGCGGCTGCGACGCGCCTCTTGTTGGGCGCTGCAGCGGCTAAACCCTTGGGATGTTTGGGTTGAAGCTCGGAAAGAAAGTCTCCGAGCCGGTTAAGAAAACAAGTTATGCGCGCGCTGCATTGAAGGCAGCTACTGCGCCGTCCAGCCGCCGTCGACTGTTATCGAGGAGCCGGTGATGTTCGAAGCCGCTTTGCTTGCGAGGAAGACGACCGTGTCTCCCAGTTCGTCTACTTCGACGAACCGCTTGCTCGGCTGCTTTGCCGACAACAACTCCTCGGCGGCAATCTCTTGCGAGACGCCTTTCCGCTGAGCCAGGTCGGTTATCTGCTTCTCCACGAGCGGGGTTCTCACCCAGCCGGGGCAGACCGCGTTGACCGTGATTCCGGTCTCCGCATTTTCCAGCGCTGCGACTTTCGTGAGCCCTATGAGCCCATGCTTGGCAGCGACGTACGCGGCTTTCTGGGCTGACGCCACGAGACCGTGTACGGATGCGATGTTGACGATGCGCCCGAAGCCGTTGCGTTTCATATGCGGCAGTGCTGCGCGCATGGTGTGAAACGCAGAGCTTAGATTTATCGCCAGAACGGCGTCCCACTTTTCGACTGGAAAGTCCTCGACGGAAGCTGTGTGCTGGATGCCGGCGTTGTTGACGAGGATGTCGACGCTGCCCAGCTCATTCACGGCGAATTCGACCAGTTCCGCAATTTCTTGCGGCTTGGTCATGTCGGCGCCGTGGTAAACGATTGTGCGTTGCGAGCTTTCGGCGAGTTCGGTTTTTACCCGCTCCACCTCAGCTGTGTCCGCCAATCCGTTCAGCACAATGTGGCAGCCGTTTGCAGCTAGACGTCTTGCGATACCTAAACCGATACCGCTTGTCGAGCCTGTTACGACTGCCACTTTGTTATCGAGAATTTTTGAGTGCTGTTCTTTTGTTGCACTCGCTTCCAGTTGAGACATCCGTTCTCCTCTTCCTTCGCGCCAGTTCAGGCGCTACACAGGCGTCCTTCGGCCTTCGCGTGAGCGATGACTTGCTTCGCGGTATTGTAGCCGTTTTCGACCATCCGCATGCAGGTCGCTTCGGAGATACCGAAGTTGAGACCAGCCACTTCAGGCAGACCCGTCTCGATGACGAGGTGACGCTTGGTGTCGACGTAACGCGAGTTGCCGGCGACAGGGAAGAAGAGTTCGCGGCAGTGGAAGTACAGGTCGATCGGATACTTCCACTCCTTGGGCATCGCCGACGCCGGGCGGAACTTGCTGACGAACGCCGGCCGGTCGAAGAACTCGGTCGGGTTGTAGTGGTAGTAGGCGCCATCGACGAGCAGGCGCGGACGCCCGTTGTCCATGAACCACTCCGGCTGGAACACGCCCGGAGGCGAGCCCGAAGCCGTCAGCGCCGTCGCCAGGTCGTAGTCCTCGCCTTCGAACAGCACCGGGTCACGCGTGAAGTAGTCGCACGCGAGAATCTTCAGGCGCTTGTTCGGCTTGAGGCCGTATTGGGCGATGAGCTTGGTGATGAACGGCTTGAGCGAGAACGTGCCGCCGACCGACATGGCGATGGGGTCAGCGAGGCGAGTGCCCTCGAGAACAGCCGCAAGGTCATCCCGCATCCCGCGCATGGCGAGGAACACCGGAATCATGTCCTTGGGCTTGTAGCCGTTGGTGAAGAAGGCAGCGGTCATGCTGCCGGCCGAGACGCCGAGAACATCACCGACTTCGATGCCCTCTTCCATGAACGCCTCGATAACGCCGAAGTGGTGGAAGATGTTCCAGCCACCGGCACCGAAAACCATCGGAGAGCCGTTATGCAGGCATTGGTCCTGACGGTTGTCGGCAACTTGGAGAGTTTTGGTCATGATGACCTCCTCTAGTTGCAGGTTGATCAATAGTCGCCTGGTGTGAGCCTCGGAGAGCACTCAGCAGTTTAGCGACAGCGTAAAGAACAAACCCCGTGACCGTCCGAATGTCCATCGACAAGGCTATTGAGCGCATGTTGGTGATTCGGAATGGCTTTGGCTTTTGATCCAAATTTCTTTATGAGGGATTGCAACATCACCGTACACAAAGCACTTGCAAGAACGAATAGTATTTCCAAGGGCTTTGAATAGTTCCCGTGCTGAAATAAAGTCATGAAACGTAGAAGGAGTGAACGTTTCTGAATTCTCATAGATCTCTTGCTCAAAACTCTTCTAGAACTCTTTGAACATTGCATAGTTCGCATAGCACTAGAAGCTCACAGAGCTTTTAAACAGCAAGAGCCTGAATCTGTGGCATTTTGGCAGATCTGTTAGTGACTTGATGAGCTGCGCTAGGATTTTGGGAGCAATGTGTTTCGGTCAGTCGTGGCAGCAATGGCATCTCACTCTCTTTTCTGGCTTTTCGAACTGCAACTAACGTGATTGTCCTCGGAAAAACTGCCAGATCTCTTCGCCCGTGTTGATGTCCTGGCAGCAGTTGCTCTGACGCTTCCCGGCTAGAAAGATGCAGCCCGGCCAGGTGTGTCCGCCGCCCTCGATGGTGTACAGGATGACTTCGCGGCCCCGTGTTCCCCAGACATCTTTCTTGACGCGCATACCGTCGCGCGGATCGAGGTCTGCAAGATAATTCGAGCTGGGAGACCCCTGGCAGTGGTTGTGATTGGTCCAAAACCGAATCACGTCAGGAACACTGAACCACCCGCCGTACTGCACCAGGCTCAAAAACGAAGGGTCGATTTCGGAGATGCCCAGCTTCGAGGCGTATTTGCCAAGTTGCTTTGATTTGCCGTCTCCCCAGTTTATAAGCGGGTCTTGCGAGCCGATGAAAAAGACAATCGGTATAGGTCGGTCACCGTTGCTGCGCGTCACTGCTCCTTCCATACCGGTGGAAGCGACCACGGCTACTGCCGCAATCTTCTCGGGACGGCTTGCGGCGAGCAATTGCACGAAGTATCCGCCATTACTCAAGCCCACGGCGTAGACGCGATGAGTGTCTATGTTTGCTGTCTGTCCGAGCTTTTGCAAAACAGCATCGACATAGCCGACGTCATTGTGTCGTTGGTTTTTCATACCGTCTTCCCACTCGCCGCCGAGGGCTTCACAGTAGACTGCGATGAAGTCATTTCGGTTGGCTGTTCCGCTTAGGCCAGTTACGCCAATCATTGACTCGCCGGACATGTTCAAACCGGGAAAAACAAGAACTACTGGTGTTGCACGTGATTTGTTGTGGTTGCTGGGAAGGTGTACCCAGAAGGGTCGCGAACCTCCGTCAACCTTTACGAAGTCGCAGTAGTCCTTTGATGATCCAGTCTTCTGGCGTGTGTCTTGAGTGGAACCGGCACTGTTTTGGCGCGATGACGTGGACGTGCTATAAGTGGCGGCTGGAGCCTGTCTCCAATTGGCAGGGGCTTGTCTGGAAGTATATGGCTGAGACGAAGATGCGCTCTGCTGGCGACTATTCGCTGGGGGCTGCTGATATGCTTGCGCTCCGCTGCGTCCTCCCATGCCGCCGGAGGTCCTGTAATAGCCCTGCTGCTGCGCAGCTTGTTGTGCCTGCGGGGAATCGGCTCGAACAGCCTGGCGGCTTCCTGGAACGAAGATATACTGCTGCGAGCGAACTGGTGCGATTGTGAGCGCGAATGCGGTTAGCACCGTGGGTAGTACCAAACTTCTTAATGCTGGTGTTATAACTTTCAAGATGTTCGGGTGAGCGGAACGGCGCACAAGGTTTGCTAATGGATGGGCGAAAGTGTTTCGTAAACGACCGAGGATTTAAGTCAATGTATGCGTGATCGCTGTCAGCTTGATCAACGTCCGCCCTGGTAGCGTTTCATCAGTTCTCGCGCCTGGTCGCTGTTGAGCATGCTGGGGTCAAAGTTTGCTGGAATCTTCTTCTTGATTGAGTCTGGTATTTCACCACCGAACCACTTCTCCTTGACCTTTTCTATCAGATTGTCGGCATTGCCGCCCTGAAGGGCGTTTTTAAATCCCGATGGAATTTGCATCGAGCTTGGTGGCGGAGAAGACTCGGCGATTGGTGGCGCTGGCTTTTGAATCTTCAGCTGCTGGCTGCGCTTCAATTGCTCCGTAAGACCGGAAACGATCGAGTTAAGCCTGGTCTGGACGTCTTTCTCGCTTGCTCCTGCCTTCACGCTATCTTCGAGAGAGTTGAAGGCCGACATGTATGCCGTGATTCCGAAGCCGTAACCCTTGGCGGTCATGATTGTTTCGTAAAGCTTCTTGCGTTGATCGAGAAGCGGTCCTGGTGCGAGTTCCGGCGTATCGGCTGACGCGGTGGCTGCCGCCTTGGGTGCTTCAGTGTCCGGTGCCGTTGCTTCTTCCGTTGCAGTCGGCGTGGGTGGCAGGTCCTGGCTAAATGCAGGAAGTTGGTTGGTCATTATCAGCGCGATGGACAAAAAATATGCAGCTGTGCGTGCGGAAGGAAAGTTGGACATCTTAAGCACCTCCGTTTGTACTATTCCCAGGATTCGTGATTTGTAGCCTCATCGTCCATCTTTTAGTGTTTTACTATATGCCGTCAGAGAAGCGCAACAGGAACGAAAGCTGCACTGCCTGATACGGAAGTGGCAGCTTCGTTACGAGTTCGGCTCTCGTGTGTTGCTTGAGCCCTGTCAATGCTAGAGCGACAGTTTTAGCGAATTCCGTCGCTGATAGATTGACAGGCCGACTCTAGATCGAGCCCTGTCAATGCTAGAGCGACAGTTTTAGCGAATTCCGTCGCTCTCTCATTGACGGGCGGATTGTTCCGAGAACTTGTTGACGGATGGGCTGTTAGGAGGACTAGCAAACTAGCTACTCCTCGTACCAGCTAGTCATCCGGCGTGCTGCTGGGCGGCGTGCGCGGCTGTTTTTCTTCAAAGCGTTTGCGCAAGAACTTGGCGAGGAGAGCGGTGAAGAGAAGTCCGCCGATGAAGCCGCCGAAGTGGGCGAAATAGGCGATGCCGTCTCGCGTTCCGCTGTCCAGGTAGATGCTGATCAGCTGATCCGACACCCAGTAGATGACGAACAGGGCGCCGAGCATGCGCGGCATCGTGAGGCGCTGCCCGAGGCAGAAGGTCACGACCAGGAACGCTCCCATTACGCCGGAGATAGCACCGGAAGCGCCAACCAGCGGTGTGTAATCGAAGGCGTGAAACAGGTAATGACCGAACGAGCTCGCAAAGCCGCTTACCAGGTAAATGGCGAGAAAGCGCGCTGAGCCTAGCTCGCGTTCGACCAGTATGCCCATGACGAGGAGGAGCGCCATGTTGTTGAAGTAGTGGTCGAAGCCCGCATGCAGGAATGTGGAGGTCAGCATGGTAAGCAGGTTGTAACCGATGTCCGGCAGGCTGCCCGACATAATCGCCTCGGTAAGGCGACGCGGAATCAGTCCCCACTTGATTGTCATCCAGGGAATCCGAGTGGAGATTTCCTGGATGATTGAGAGAAAGAGTACGGCGAGGTTCGCAAGGACCAAGCCTGGCAGAACAAACAGGTCAGATCTGCGAGTGTTCACTGCGGATACTCACTTTGCGAGTTCAGTTATTGTGAGAAAGGCGAGCCGACGGGTTCCGGCTAAGGACCGGGATTTCGGCGGCTCGCCCCTCACGTGGAGAAACAGTTACTTCGTGTCGTCCTGGTCGGCCAGGGAAGTCGTGTCGCAGGCGGGACCGGTGATGCCGTCCTTCAAGCGTTCGATCAGAGCCTCTGGCGTGACAGGTTCGAGCTCGTGCACAAAAATGGGCTTGCCGAACGTGATGGTCACGCCATGACGCCAGGTGAGCTTCATCTTCAGGAAGTCGGTCGCAGACTCCGGATCGCGCGTGCCGTAGCAGATTTGAATCGGGACGATACCGACGGTTTCCTTGTGTTCAAGCGCATCGCAGGCGCCAATCGCAATCCAGGCGGCGCCCTTCTTGAACTCGAGATACTGGCCGGTCGGGCTGATTTTGCCCTCGGGGAAGAGCGTAACCGGCGCTCCTTTCACGACCAGGTTGATGGATGCCGGAATCACTGAGCGTCCGCGGGAGCGGTCCACAGGATACGAGCCGGCAGCTCCCATCAGGATAGCCTTCAAGCCGCCCATGCCGCGCATCTCTTCGACGGCGCTCATGAAGCGGGTTCCAAGAGGCATAAACGGGTACAGAACAATCGCATCCAGCATGGCGCTGTGATTCGGGCAGTAGATGATTCGTCCGGCTGCCTTGAGATTCTCGCGACCGACGATCGTCACTTTGCCGACCTGAATCCAGGTCCACAAGCGCGACATGAGTTTCACGAATCTCTGGAAACCGCGATGTTCGGTCGGAATAAAGCCACTGGTCGTACAATTCGCCGCATATTCGCGGTAGCGCGCCAACCACGATTTTCGTGGCTTGGCGTTTCGGTTGAAGATACCCATGAGTTAACTCCCGCCCGGGGTGGGGCATGGTTGTGCACGTGCCTGACGGCATGCGCAGATGACTCGGCTGGTTTCTCAGCGCTCACCGTTTTTGAACGGTTGTAGGCGTCGGCGGCGGGCATCGGATGCCGCCAAAAGGCGTATCCGGCTTCACGTCGGCGGTTTGGGGCGCGGCACGAGTCGAGACTGGGTTACGGTTGGGACCATAACGCAGGGCTTTCAAGTAAATTTGCTGAATCAATTAGCTGAGGTGCTTCTGCTTGAGTTTCTGTTTGAATAAAAGGCGATAAACACTAGCAAAGGTCGGCCAGGGGTTTAAACGCTTCGTGCGAGGTGAACTATTTATGTTTTCTTTAGTATTCAAGAGCGGGCGATAGCTAAATCGAAGCGAAACGCAATGAAATCGGGCTATTTACATGTCCGTTTCAAAGATGCCGAAGCGCTTGGAAACCGCCACCCATGGGCGACTTTGGATATTTCACACTTAGCGCAAGGTCGCCGAATCATCCGCCAGTAGGCTGCCAGTAGCCGTCTCGGGACTCTTTGTGCCCGGCCAGTGTTTGTGTATGGTGAATTTATATCTGCATTCGCTTTGCACTCAAGTAAAAAACCGAGCAAAACTCTAACCACGCTGCCTCACAACGGAATAAGATCTAGACGCTACACGGCGACTAGTGACTCACTCCGTGCCAGCGAAAGGGAGATAGCCTATGGGCGTGATTATCAAAATGCTGCAATGGCTGTTTCTGCCCTGGCTGAATCGCAAGTTCAAAGGACTTGCAGCAGCGTATGGACAGGAACAAGCGAAGCCTCACTTCGAGGTCGAAAGAAAGTACCCCGTTTCGCCAGAAGAATTCCACAAGTTGTCCGGACGTCTCAGAGACCTCGGCTTCTTGAAGAAATCGAAGGCGACCATCGTGGACACTTTCCTGCCGGCCGAAAAGGACGGCGACATGGTTCGTCTTCGCGAAGAAACCGTGGACGGGCTCACCGTGACTGTCATCACGCTCAAGGAGTGGGTGGACGTCGACGGCGAGCGCGAACGCAAAGAACGCGAAAGCGATCCGATTGACTCTGTCACCAAGGACACCCTCATGTCCCTCGGGCGCCGTCTTGCGACGGAACCGCTCATGTCCTTCAGCAAAGACCGCACCACATTCGTCGGCCGCCGCGATAAGCGAGCTGTCACGGTGGCGCTGGACGTCGCTTCCGGACTTGGTGACTACTCCGGCAATTACCTCGAGATCGAGTTGATTGTCGAGCGTCAGGAAGATGTCGCCGAAGCCAGAGCCTTCGTCGAAAGTTTCGTCACGGAACTGCTCGGTTCACATCGCGAATGCGCCATCTCCTACATGGAGATGCTCAAGCGCTCGCGGAAGGCGTCGAGTAAGAACTAAGCGAAACGAAGTCGAGCAAGAGTCAAAAGCTTTTGTTTGGCGAAACCGAAACAGCTAAGCGCAGTCTGAAGCGAGTTCCGAAAGGAGCTCGTTTTTTGTTGCGCTGAAACTGTTTCACAACACAGGTTTGTTCACGACCTGCAACCGAACTGAGGAAAGTCCTCGTGCGGAGTGGACAGGCGTGGGCAACCGCGCTTGTAACCAGGGTATGTCATTGCGCCGAATTCGACGCCGTAGCGATACGGTGTTGTGTTCTCCGCTGACTGTTACCCGTTTTCATTAACCCGGGTGTGTACAGGGCGAGACGACGATCGCGTGTGCGGTCGAGCCGTTCGCGCCCTGATTGCCCCACAAAGACTAGGACCGGGGCTTTTGCACGGTCCGCCAAAAAGGAAATAGTTATGAATACGAGAACTAACAACGCAGCACCGGAGCGCGAACTTCCGTTCGTCGTCGTCAACCTCGACACAATGACTCCGGCAGAAGAGCAGTACGCCGAACGCTTCGACAGCCGTCTCATCGGACAGCCCGAAGCCCGGCAGATCGCACTCGACGTGCGAGCCAAGTATCGCAACCCGCTTCGCAACAAGGAATACCCGCTGGGCGTTTACTACTGCGTCGGCAAGTCCCGCCGTGGTAAGTCGCTCCTGGCGCAGGTCCTGGCGGAGCTGTTCCACGGCAACAAGAAGGCTCTGACTCGCATCACCGCCGAGGACTACCTCGACGACAGCCAGATGTCAGACCTGACCGGTGCGACGCCGAAGTATGTCGGCTACCGCGCGCCGGTCGACGTGAGCAAGATGTCCAGCGAGGAACTCGCGAAGACTGACGGCTACAGCAAGGTGTCGCAGTGGAACCGCACCCGAGTGCGCCTGGGCTCGAAAGAGTTCATCGACGTGGTCGTCATCGAAGAGTTCGAGAAGTCGGGCTACGACTTCTTCAAGTTCTGGATGGAGATCTTCGACAAGGGCGCCAAGACCCTGGGCAACGGCGAGGAATGCGACTTCAGCAACACCGTGTTCATCCTCACCTCCAACATCGGCATGGAACGTGTCGAGCGCGAAGAGAAGGGTGGCATCGGTTTCACCAGCACGCAGAAGACGCTGACCCACAAGGAAATCGTCAACATCGTCTCCCAGGAGATGAAGCGTGCCTACAAGCCCGAGTTCCGCAACCGTCTCGACGGCGTTGTGGTCTTCCGTGAGCTCTCCAACGAAGATGTTGCGAAGATCGTCGATGTCGAAGTCGACAAGATCGAGCAGCGCATCGTTGACCAGATGCCCCGCGGTCAGGACTTCACGCTCGATGTGCAGGCTTCGGCCCGCGAATTCCTGCTCGCCAAAACGGGTGGTGAAGTTGCGGAACTGAAGCGTGTGATCGAAACGCACGTGATGACCTCGCTGGGTCGCATGCTCGACCCGGACAACGAGGAGCGCATCCAGGGCGGCGATCTCGTCCGCGTCAACTGGGACGGGAAGTCGGACAAGCTCACCTTCGCCATCGCGCGTGGGCACGGCGACGTCGACGGCAACCTGGAAGGTCTCAAGCTGTACGGTGGCGACACGGCTGGTTCGCTTCGCGGACTGTCGCTCCAGCGCCGTGTGGCAAGAGCCCGCATGCAGGCTCGTCGCGAGGCTGAGAAGGAATGGAACCTGGTTCTGACCTTCGCCAGCAAGGACGAGTTCGAAGAGGAGGCTCCCGCTCTGATTCATGACGTGAAGAGCGTCTTCGAGATCCGGGTGAAGGGCTACGCGATCATGGAAGAGGCACCTTATTCGGTGACTCTGATGGTGGTCGCTTCCGACGACCAGATCAAGCTGGCCAAGGAGCTCTATCCGGAGCTGGAGGCCAAGCCGATCACGCGTGCGCTCGTGCCCGTGAAGAAGTAACAACCGCAGCGGAGGTTGCTATTGCAAAACGGACCTATTCGACTTCGCGCCAGTCCGGTGAAAACACCGATGACGACTGGCGCGAAGTGCGGAGGCGAGCCTTCGACCGCAAACCGAACACGCTGATAGCCCCGGCTCTCAGCGTGTTCTCCTTTTTTGAGCTATCACTATAAAAGATAGTATTAGCGATCGAGACAGAGCAGGCGTTTCGAGCGTTTTGTTAGGATAGAAAAGGCGAGCACTATAGAAGATAGTATTAATGATCGAGACAGAGAGGGAGTTTCGAGCGTTTTGTCAGAATAGAATGCTCCGGTGTCTACGCCACGATGCCGGAATTTTCGAATTCCGTCATAGCCAGATAGCCAAGACGGGAAATTTCGGTGTCCTGTTTAGTCGGAGAGGGGGCACGGTGCTGATACCACAACGATTTTGGGACTTCTGAAGATGTGGAGGCATATAGTAGCGAGATTACTGTCTACGTCACGATGCCGGAATTTTCGAAATCCGTCATAGCCAGATAGCCAAGACGGGAAATTTCGGCGTTCTGTCTAGTTCGGGAGGGCTCCAGGTGCTGACACCACAACGATTCTCGGACCTTTGGAGATACGAAGGCGTATAGTAGTAGGTGGGTGAAGATATGGGGGCATATAGTAGCGAGGTTTTTGGGGACTACGTAGTTTCCCCACTGACTTTTTGATTGGGGTTGTGTATAAACGGTTTAGGCGTCCTGTTCGACCACTTACTACTTACTAAACGCAAGCTACACTCAGACCCTGAGCCGAAGGCGTGCTGCAAATCCGTACTCGTGTTTAGCTGCGCGAGTTCAGGAGCTATTATGGACAATTTGAAAGTTGATTTGAGCGCAAGCGATTTCGCGTCCGACGGTAAGCTCGGTTCCGGAGAATCCGGCACTGGGGTGTGGACCGAGGCGATGATGCGCGAACTGCTCGCGGAAGTACCGAGAGGCTCATTCGAAGACCTTCTTCGGGAGGCGAATCAGAAGGAGAGCGAGCGTTCTCTCAGGTTGGAAACCGCAACCGAACGTTTGTATCAGGCGGTTCTGAGCCGGCGGACGGAGGAGTTGATTGACTTGCTCTGCGATCTGCCTTCGAAGGATCTGCGCGCGGTGGTTTCCGACGTGGCGAACACTTTCCAGCAGAACGGGCTTCGTTCCGTCGACATTCGAGTCGATGATTTCGATCGAATTGTGCTCTTTGACCAGGACAAAAACCGCGGATTTGCGGTCGCGGCGAGTGGAAGCTACCAGCGTGTCTCGAGGTTTTACGACTCGTCTTATCGCTACGGTTTGGAAGTTTGGCTTGACGATTCAATGTTTGAAACAGTTGAAGTGGTTTTCGACGCCATTCGTGAGCAGTTGACTGTTCACTGAGGTTTCGCCGACCCATCAAGTACAGGGATTACGTTGACAACTGTGTCTTCATAAATCGAGCCGCCCGTTCTGATAGAGTATTTCTCGTTACCAGGACAGGCGGAAGCGTGATGAATAAACGGCTTAAGAAGTTGCAGGGCTCGCTGGCGAAAGCGAAAGTCAAAGGGCTTTTGCTTCGAGTTAATGAGTCCGGGCAATCGACTCAGCCGAATAATCAAAACGTTCTCTATTTGAGCGGTTTCGGCGGTTCGACTGCCGTTCTCCTCGTCACGGCGGATAAGGCTCTCATCGTTGCTGATGCGCGTTACTGGGCGCGCTGTAAAACCGAAGCGAAAGACTTCGAGCTGGTCAAAGTGGAGCGAGGCAAGAAAGTTTCCGGCGCTATCAATCAGGCTCTGCAACTGGCGGGACTGACTGCAAAGAGCAAAGTCGGTTTCGAGTCGCACCGCTTGCCTCATCAGATTTGGGAAGACTGGCAGAAGGATTTGAGGGCGACGCTTGTCCCGACAACCGGTCTGGTAGAAGCACTCAGGCAGTATAAAGAACCGCATGAAATCGAGGAATTGCGCGCGGCGTGCAAGGCGACGAGCAAGGTTTATCAGGAAGTGGTGGCACTGATGAAGCCGGGCATGACCGAGAACGACGTGGCGTTCGAGATCGATATGCGACTTCGGAAGCATGGCGCCGTCGACAACAGTTTCAGTTCCATCGTAGCTGCTGGACCTAATTCCGCGATTCCGCATCACGCGACCGGGAACAAGAAATTGAAGGCGGGTGAGCCGGTGGTTATGGATTTTGGTGGTGTCTTCGATGGTGGCTATTGTTCGGATATCACAAGAACGGTCTTTGTTCCAGGAAAGGCTCCCACAGCGAAGATGAAAGAGATCTACAACATCGTTCTTGCGGCCAATCAGGCGGCGCGCAAAGCCCTGCGTCCTGGAATCATGTATCGCGATTACGATAAAGTGGCGCGCGATTACATTGCGGAGCGCGGCTATGGACAGTACTTTACGCATGGTCTTGGACATAGTTTAGGTCTTGAAGCGCACGACCCGTTCGACTACGAGAAAGCTCCGTTAAACGAGGGCGCGGTCTTCACGGATGAGCCCGGAATCTACATCGATGGTGTCGGTGGAGTGCGAATCGAGGACGACCTGGTTGTCACCGCCACTGGTGCCGAGCGATTGACGATGGCACCGTACTGGAAGTTTTAAACCATTACGTTTCGCGCTACAAGTTCTCTGCGACCCCGTTTGCGATACTGCTTCAGTTAACTGTTTCAACAGTGTACTTTGCTGTATGTATGGAAACTAGCTCCACGCCTCGCGTTTCGACATGATGTCGTCTGCGACAGTGCGCATCAGTTGTTCGACTGGACCGACAGTGGTACCTAAAATCCCCATTGATTTGCGAACCTGGAGCCAGTGGAGGAAACACAATCGCTCTAGCGCCGCGGCGTAGGGGAGCGCCTTTTGAACGTCTTCCGTTTTGCGCCCTGACTCGAAACAATATGCTTCCAAAATTTCGTCTACGTGTTTTCTCAGCTCTCCGTTTTTAGGATGGTCCGAGATAAGAGACGCCAGATCCATGGTGGGCACGCCGATTTGGGTGAACCATGACCAGTCGATGATGAAGGTGCGCTCGTTTCGTTTAATAATATTCTCGGCATACAGATCGCCGTGAACCAGCGTGGTGGGCTCACCGGCAAGTGCGTGCGCTATCTCCTTGGCTGCTTGCGCAATAGTAATCACGTCGTCATCGTTCAAATCGCCCCATTCCAGAAGTGGCTTGGTGACTTGATTTGCAAATGTTTCAAAATCTATTGGATTGAGCGTTCTCAAAACATTCATCTGAATCAGTTCGTCTGTGCGATACGAATAAGCGCGGTGCATGCGCGCTATATCTTCGCCGAGGTGGCGGGCAGTTTTGGTTTCCACTGCCTGATCTTTCAAATTGACGCCGCCGAGGTCTTCGAGGAACATTGTCGTGAGCTGCCCGCTGTGCGCGGTCATATAGAGCTGCGCGGAACTGGCGATTGATGGAATCAGAATGCGTTCATGCAAGTCCTGTTCTACGTCCCAGGGCGGCAAGACCTGTTTATAAATCAGCGAATCGGGCAGGCAGTCTTTGAGGACGATACGTTCAACATAGCTTAAATCGCGATGGCGCAAAAGCTCGCGGCTGACAATCTCGACTGTTTTGCCATAAAACTCTGATAGCCATGACTGGAGCTTCTCGTCCGGTGCGGGCGTGAGAAGTTGGAGCGAGGGATCTTCTTGAGGAGCTTGCAATGCTTGTCTCCACTGGTTTCCTTGAATCGCGGCGAGCGCTGCGCGATTGTTGAGATTGACGGCTGGGCTGGAGCGTAACGGAGCATGCACCGTCGACAATGCTTATCGTAGCAGCGGGCGAGTGTCGCGTAGCCATTCGATGGCATTTGTGTACAAGCGTGATGAGATCGATCTCATGACAATGGCTTGAAACCTTGATTTTGCGTGAATTTCGGATCGCGCGAGCTGAAAGACGTGCGCTAGATGGGCTTGCCAAGCGGAATCGTAGCGATAACTAGCGCAGGTTTTCAACATAACAATCTAATAAGAGTATCAAAGAGGAGTGAATTATAAGCTCATGAGCGTTTACGAACGTTGAAACCACTTGCGCGCAATTAATAGCTTGAGCTTGCATCTGATTCATTTTCTCTGAGGCTCTTGGCACTAAACACAGGCAAAGTTTCACTCGACAAACATTAGCTTTTAACTACACGCGACGTGTGTTTTAGCTGATTGCGGTCTGTCTGTGGTTTTGCATGAGCGCTCACGACATCAGCCGACCCGGTGTACCTCTGGTGCTCTCTGGTTGTGCAAGTCTCTCTTGCTGATTGCCGTCAAACGCAGTCTGGCTGTTCAAAGTCGAAGAGAAAATCGAAAAGGATTTTTCCCGAACGTCCGTGAGTCGAGCGCAGGTGGATACTTCAGTTTCCATCCGCTGTCGCAGTGCTCCGCTCGTTCGCTACTCCTGAACTCAGGCAAAGGAAGGACACATGTTCAAGCATATCCAATGGAAGAAGGCGGTGCCGCTCGTCATCATCGCGCTTCTGGCGACAATTTTCGCCGGTACCGATGTGCTCAGCGCTGCTGTGCAGACGCAGATCATCGACGTCTTCAAGACGTACGTGAGCGGCATCGTTCCCTACACCGCCAACATCTTCGTCGGCCTCATCTTCATCTGCCTCGCCAACCTAATCTATGACCCGCTGAAAGCCGGCATGGAGAAGGCGCTCAATCTGAGCAACGCAGACGAACGCGGTCGGCGCATCGTATCGCGCGCGGTGCTCCTGGTTTACTGGCTCATTGCCATCATTGTCGGCGTGAGCTTCATCGCTCCGGACTTCCTGTCCAAGCTGGTCGTTGGTTTCGGTCTTTTCGGTGCGGCCATTGCGCTTGCACTGCAGGGCATCGCCAACGACTTCATCGCCGGCGCATTGCTCAATTTCCGCCCCAAGTTCTGTGTGGGTGACGAGATTGAGCTCATCGGCGTTGCTGTGAAGGGCAAGGTCACGGACATCGGCTACGTGCTGACCGTTCTTGAAACCGAGAACGGCACGTTCACGGTTCCGAACCGAGAAGTCTGGTCGCGACCGGTCAAGGTCACGAAGCCTGGCGTCGGTACGGTCACACCGTCCGGCGGCTTGAGCTGCACGACCGCAGAGGATGGCAAGTCGGGCAAGGGCACCGCCGATGGTGCTGCTGCTGCTGCGTCCGCCACTGCTTCGAGTCCGGCTGCCGGTTCCACGACTGCTCCCGCGCCCGGCACCACGACTGGTGGCGACGCCGATGGCAACAAGGGTGCCGGTGGCAGTGCCGCCTCGGAACCCGACGATAAGACGCCTCCGGCGAAGTGATTCGTTTTCTTCGTGCGACTCATGTAATAACGCGCAGCTCTGCCAAGGCAGGCTGCGCCTAACTCTACGAAAAGAGGGTAGCAATGAAATTCCAACTCGATACGAAAAGCTGCGCTGCGAAATCCGCAACCGGCCAACTGCTCATCGTCCCCTGTTTCGAGAGCGACCTGAAAACGGTCGCCACCGCCGGTGAGACCTTCGCCGCTCTCAACGCCGGTTCTGCCATCGTCACCGCCGCCGCCGAACAGCAGTTCGCCGGCAAGGCAGGTGAGCTGTTCCCGCACTTCAACGTCAACCACGGCGGCAATGTGCTGCTCGTTGGGCTGGGCGATGCCGCGAAGCTGACGCTCGCTGTGCTCGAAGGCGCGATGGTCAAGGCGCTCAAGAAGGCGAAGGAAACGAAGGTCGCGGAGCTGTCCGTGGACCTGCAGCCCATCCTGGCGCAGTCGCTGGACGCCTACGCTGTCGGCCGCCTGCTCGGCTCCAGCGTCGTCACGCTGGACCATAACGCGAAGAGCTTCAAGACGAAGCACTCGAACCCCAAGGGCGACCACAACATCAAGTCGATGCGTGTGACCGCGCCGCAGAACCTGGCCGAGACGGTCAAGAAGGGTCTGCTCGACGGTCGTTCGCTCGGCTCGGGTGTCACCTGCGCACGCGACCTGGTCACGCTTCCGGCTAACCACCTGACGCCGTTCAAGCTCATGGAAGCGGCCAAAGAAGTCGTCGCTCAGAGCAAGGGCCTCATCACGGGCAAGTATTTCTGGGGCAAGCGCTTGCAGCAGATGGGCGCCCATGCGCTCCTGAATGTGGCCCGCGGCTCCAGCGAACTGCCCGTGCTCATCGAGCTCGACTACACGCCCGAGACGGGTCCGACGAAGGAGGCGCTCTGCCTGGTCGGCAAGTCGGTCACCTTCGACACCGGCGGCGTCAATCTCAAGCCGGCTGACGGCATGCGCCACATGAAGCGCGACATGGCCGGCGGCGCTACGGTGCTCGGCGCGCTGAAGGCAATTGCGGCGCTCAAGCTGCCGATCTCCGTGAAGGTGATCATGGCGGCTACCGAGAACATGCCCGACGGCAAGGCTTACAAGCCCGGCGACGTCATCAACACCATGAACGGTATCACGGTCGAGATCGACAACACCGACGCGGAAGGGCGGCTGACGCTCGCTGATGCGATCGAGTACGCCAAGCGCTCCGGCGCGACGCGCATCGTCGACTTCGCGACCCTGACCGGCGCGGTGAAGATGATCGCCGGCGACGTCGGTGCTGCTGCGTTCGGCAACCATCCGGAATTCACCGCCAAGGTGGTGGAAGCCGGTGCGTCGGTCGGCGAGCTCATGGTCAATGTGCCGATGTGGGCTGAACTGCGCCGGCAGAACGATTCCGACATCGCTGACCTGAAGAACTCGGGCGGCGCCGGTGCCGGTGCGACGACGGCGGCGTGGTTCATCCGCGAATTCGCCGGCGAAGAAATCGATTGGGTGCACATCGACATCGCCGGTGTGGCCTGGCGCGAGCGTTCGCTCGGCGTCGATCCCAAGGGCGCAACCGGCTGGGGTGTTCGCACCGCTGTCGCGCTCGCTGAGTCGCTGGTTGCGAAGTAGCCCGCGACTACAACCGTAACAGGACTGCTCGGCGCGGTTTTACACGCGTCGAGCAGCTGGTTATACCCATGAAACACAAACGAAGCCTTTCTTTCTCGAGCTCCCAAAAGCTCTGTTTAACGTCCGGATTCTCTCTGCGCGCGAGTGCGGGGATAACGATTTGGAGGAATAACAATGGACGGACCTGATCACGGCGGCGACCACGGTGGTGGTCACGGCGGCGGTTTTGGCGGCGGTCACGGCGGGGGCGACCATGGTCACGGCGGTGGACACCACGGAGGTGGACACCACGGCGGCCATCACGGGGGGCACCACGGTGGCCATCACGGCGGCCATCACGGCGGTCATCACGACCATCAAGGCGGTCACCACGGTGGCCATCATGGCGGCAAGGGCGGTAGCATCACCGCTCAGTCGATCAGTGTTGCTGGTCCCAGCAGCTCTGGTCCGCAGGGTGGTGGCTCCGGTGCCAACGACCTCGGCGGCGACCACGATTTCGCCAACCACAGCCGCGATAGCGGCGGACCTTTCAACACCGGTCTGGACGATCACCTCTCGAACCTCGAGATGGACCAGTTCGGTGGCAGCCGACGTCTCTTCGACATCGACGCTGCAAACGATCAACTCATGCTCTCCTACGACCACTGTGTGGTCTTCGACGGAGGGCAGACTTGCGAGGGTGGCGGCTACCGGCTGGTGGACGCTGTTCGTGGCACCTTCGAGGACGACGTGTATGACCCGAACGGCTCTACCTCTCCGGTTCACACCACGCACCAGCTCACACCGGAGCAAATCGAAATCGTCAAGGCGATGGCGGCTGACCCGCGCCGGCGCATGTACGGTGTTCACGTTACCAACCACGGGCTCATTCACCTCAAGGATGAGTTCAAGCGCATCGCTGAGGCGTGCAACTGTGTGCGCATCGACACGGTGACGCCGAACTTCTTCGCGTCCGACGACCAGCTGCCCGAGCTGGCAGACTGGAACATCTGGAAGCCGCCCTTCAGTCGCAAGAAGGTGCCGGCCGGTTACTACCCGAACGCGACCGGTTATACCAGGATCTGGAAACAGTACTGGCAGGTGAAACATCCGGACCCGACCTGGTGGGAGAAACTCTTCATCCAGTACGGTCCCAAGCACAACCCGAACTGGCGCTTCGACCGCTTCTGCAACACGATTCTCGAGGTCACCTGCGTGACCTGGTATTTCCGTGAAGCTTGCGATTACGAGACGCGTTTTCACGTCCGCGTGATTTCGCTTCCCTATCTCGACCCGCACGATAAGCGCTGGGGCTACCTGAAGGAGCCGTTCGCCAAGTACCAGCTCGCAGCCAAGCAGTTGTGCGAACAGGTGCTTCGGCGCCTGAAGGCCTGCCCGCCTCATCCGATTGCGGTGCAAAACCGCGGCGAAATCCTCAAGAAGACTCGCGAGGAAGCGGAGCGACGCAGGGCGGAAGCTCGGGCGATGCGCGCCAACAGCAGCTTGAACGTGCCTGCGGGTACGCGACCGCCCCTGGTCGATGCTGGCGGCTGTCCGGTGAAGTCCGGTGCCGATATCGGTGCGGCGCTCAGCGCCAAGCCGGATCTGGTCACGATGAAGCTGAAGCTGCCGCGACGCAGCTAGAGTGGGTGGGCGGCGATCGGTCAGTCTCATAAAGACCGGTCGCCGCCGCTTCCCGGCGCGCTAATTATTCGCCGTGTGCTATCCTTGCCTTGCTTCAAGCCCCTGCAAGTCAAGGTCTCCATCTCGAAATGGCAAAAACGCAAACGGCGAAGAAATCGAACCTCAAACTGACCGTCGCAGGCTTGAGCGACGTTGGTTTGATGCGGTCTGAGAATCAAGACCGGCTGTACATAAGCCGCGACAAACGGATTCTAGTTGTCGCCGACGGCATGGGTGGACATAACGGGGGGTCGGTCGCCAGTCAGCTTTTCATCGACTGGTTCGAAACCGAATTCAAACGCAAAAGTCCACTTCTGAGCAGTCGGCGTTCAATCAAAACCTGGGCGCAGCGCGTCATTACGATGGCGAATTCGGAAATATACAAATGGGGCAGGACCGAGCTCGACCTCTGGGGAATGGGCACGACAGGCGTCGCGCTCGTTGTCGGAGACGATTTCGTGCATTGCTCTCACGTTGGAGACTCCCGAATTTACCGCGCCAGGCAAGGCAAGCTTGTTCAGCTGACGAAAGACCACTCGGCTGTTCAGGATATGATCGATGCAGGAGAATGCACTGAGGCTGAGCGCAAAGGCCACCCTCGGTCGCATATCGTCACTCGGTTCGTCGGTGACATCGCTGTCAACGTCGAACATCATGCGTATAAATGGCAGGAAGGTGATGTTTACCTCCTCGCCTCTGACGGCTTGACCGATATCGTCGAAGACTCGTTCATACAGTCGGTCTTATGCAGTCGGATGAGTATCAAGCGCATGTGTGCCGAACTTGTCGATCGTGTTTTGATGTCGGGAGCCCCGGATAACGTCACGGTTTTGGTAGCGGGCATGTAACAACGCCTCCTCTAAACCTTGAGAGCCGACCGTGAAGGTTGGCTTCTTTTGCTGCGTTTTCTGCTTCCCGGCACTCTCTCGAATTCGTTTCAATAACCGCGCCTCCTCAAAACAGGCGAATCTTTAGCAATCAACGCAAAGGGATCGTCTATGCACGATATGAACTTCCTGCAGGACATGCTGGTCCTGTTCGCGCTGGGCATATTCACCGTGGTGATCTTTCACCGCGTGAACCTGCCTCCGGTGCTGGGATTTCTCCTCACGGGTCTGCTGTGCGGACCCTATGGATTCAAGCTCGTGGAAAACATCCACGAGGTCGAGGCTCTGGCGGAACTCGGAGTGGTTCTGCTGCTCTTTACGATAGGCATAGAGTTCTCGTTCGAGAAACTGAAGAAGATGCGACACTTCCTGCTCATCGGCGGAAGTCTTCAGGTTCTTGGCACGATCGCGGCGACCGCCGTAATCGGAGGACTCTTCGGATTGGCGCTCAACGTGGCAATCTTCCTCGGTATGCTGGTCTCTCTGAGCAGCACCGTTCTGGTCGTGCGACTGCTCCAGCATCGCAACCAGATGACGGGTGGGCATGGTACAGCATCCGTCGGCATCATGGTCTTCCAGGACCTCTGCATCGTGCCGATGGTGCTGGCTGTTCCCTTCCTCGGCGGCACAGAGCTGGATATGACGAAGATCTTGCTCATCACCGGCAAGTCAGTCGCCTTCGTCATCGTTGCCGTTGTTCTGGCGCGCTACATGGTGCCCTGGCTTCTCGATCATGTCGCCAACACGCGTAAGCGTGAGGCATTCGTGCTGAGCGTCATGCTGCTGTGCCTGGGTACCGGTTACGCCACCTCTCAGGTCGGTCTGTCGCTGGCTCTGGGCGCCTTCCTCGCCGGTCTGGTCATCTCCGAATCGAAGTACAGCCATCAGGCCTTCAGTGACATCTTGCCGTTTCGCGAGGTGTTCAACTTCCTGGTGTTCGTGTCGATCGGAATGATGTTCGATGCGCGCACGCTGCTGGCAGAGCCCTGGCTGATCGCCTGGTGTCTGGTTCTGCTTGTCCTGATCAAGGCTGCCATCACAGCCGGTATCGCCTTCGGTTTCGGCTATTCGTTGAGAGTTGCCGTGATGACTGGCTTTACGCTGGCTCAGGTTTCGGAGTTCTCGTTCGTTCTTGCCAAACAAGGTTTGGCTGAGAAAGTTTGGGACGCCAGTGCCAATCAGGTATTCCTTGCGGTCGCCATTCTCTCGATGGCGGTCACTCCGGGCGTCTGGGCTATTGGCGAAAGGGTCGCGAAGCTTCTCGAGCGCGTCCTGCCCGACCGTTGGGTGGGTGGTCGACGCGCGACCCCCGCCGATACCGGACAGGTTCTCGAAGGGCACGTGATCATCGTCGGCTACGGCATCAGCGGTCGCACGCTGGCTCGCGTCCTTACGGACGTCAACACACCGCACATCGTCGTGGAACAAGATCCTGACCTGGTTCGCGTCGGTCAGGCGGCCAAAGAGCCAATCTTCTACGGTGATGCTGCCAGTCAATCGGTTCTCGAACATGCCGGCATCGGCACGGCGAAACTGATTGCAATTACCACAATCGACGCTCGCTCGGCAGCGCGGACGGCGGCACTGGCGCGGGGGCTCAATCCCAACGTGCAGGTGATCGCTCGCGCTCGCATGCTGGACGAAGTCGACCCGCTTCTAAAAGCAGGGGCGCACGAGGTCGTTCCGGAAGAACTCGCAGGCAGCGTCGAGATGTTCGCGCGTGTTCTGACGAATCTTCAGGTGCCCGACCCGGTCGTCGAATCCTGCATCGACCACGTGCACAAGGACTGGGCTGGGACTTATCCTCCCACTATCCTCGGGTTCGTGAAGTCGAACAAGAAAGAAGGAGAAGAAAAGTGATTATTCTTGTTCACCTCGTTTTTCTGACGCTTGTGTACCTGGGACTGCCTGCCCTCAGCGCAGTTCTTGGCGACGGCGGCGTCATCGCTGATGGTGGCATGCTCGCTGCCGTCGGTCTGGCCGTTGCGTCGGAAGTCGTCCTCGTCATCATGTCGGTGCTGGCGAATGTGCTCACCAAGCTCGCGGGAATCAATCCGCTGCTGCAGCGCCGGAAGGCTGAGACAATAGCTCAAGTTGCGATCGGTCTCGGGCTGGCGGCGTTCCTTTCGCTGTTGCCGGCAAGTATTCTCGGTCTGGCATGGTACTGGGCGCTGATCGTGCCCGCGTTTATCTGTGTGGGAATGCAGGTTATTGTGACGGTCAAGCGTCGTATGATCGCGCGTTCCTATCGCTAGGAGCCCGTGCCGAGACCGGCGAGGACTGCTCTCAAGTTTTGTGGCGTGGTGGCGCTGGCGGTGGCGGAGTTTTCTCCCCATCGCCGGCAGCCACTGCGTTTTTTTTCTTTTTCTTTGGTATTACGGGTAGTGCAAACTAAAGAATATAGTAAAATGAGTGGCTCGGCTGCCATTTTTTCGTCCGCATCCAGCACGTCAGGAGCCCCTTTAGGTTGGGCATGACAATTCAAAGGCTGGATGTATTCAACTCGCTACAAGTTTCACGACAACTTGCGAATAAGAGTCTCTCAAAAAATTCCGAAAAATGGGAAACAAAAAGTAGCCTTTACGAGTCCCAGTAGCAAAACGATTTATGATAGGTGAAGGCGGCAAACACTGTGACCGCGCCAATCGGAGCCCCATGAAACGCAAAACTGTTTTTCGCGACTGTATTAGATCTGACCTGAAAGTTCTTCAAAAACTGGTTGAGGAACTGTACTACACGGACGCGGGACCGCGCGCCGATGTGCCGGAGATTGCGTTTACTTATCGCTCACTGTCAGCGAAGCCGGATAAGGGGCGCCTTATCGTTTTCGAGAAAGGGGATGAACTGGTCGGTTACGCCATTTTAATTTTCTTCTTCAGTAGTGAATTTGGCGGAGACATCATTGATATCGACGAGATTCTGGTCACTGAAGATGCACGTGGACAGGGCGTTGGCAGTGCCTTCTTCGAGTGGATTTCCAAGACTTACAAGAAAGCGGTCGGCTGGAGCCTGCAAGTGCGTCCTGGCAATAAAAGGGCGCGAAAACTCTACGAGAGTTTCGGTTTCTTGACCTCAGCCAACCTTCATCTCTACAACATTTTTGCATGGAACGATCGTCATCTTTTGCGAGGCGAGTCGGCCAAGAAAAAAGAATTCAGCCGGAAAAATACAACACCAAGCAAAACCGAGCCCAAGAGTGTCAGCAAAAAATCGACAGCCGAACACCGTTCATCAGCGGGACATGCAGGAAGTAAATCGAAGCCAAACAATAAGACTCGTGCCAAGTCGACGGTAAAAACCAGCTCCAGCAGTGCGAAGACAAAATCTCGAAGCCTCGGCGGTCGGTCCACTAAGACCGGATCATCCAGAGCCCAAGCTGCCGCAAAGAGTGGCGCCCGAAAACGAAGTCGATAGACAAGCGAGATCAGATTTCTCAAGAGTCCCTATTATGCTTGCGGAAAGAACAGATAATCCTTTCCGTCTTTGCTCGGGCGAATGATAACAACCTTGCCCTCTGTGCGTTTCGGGCGTCCTGATTTGTTCAGTTCCATAAACATGTTTGAAACGATGTCTTCAGGAACGATGCGGTCGCGCGATCGGTTTCGCTCCAGGCAAATCTCCAGAGGTATGTCCAGGAGCCAGAGTTGGATATCCGCGTATCCGAATTTTTCGCAGCGCTCGAGAATCGGTTTGCGTTGTTTCGGATTGAGATTGGTGTTGTCGATGATTACGTCGACGCCCTCCAGCATTAGCTCTTCGAGTCGCGTAAAAAAGAGCGCGAACACTTCTTCTTTATCGCCCTGCTCGGCTGCGTTGCCATAAAGCTCCAGGCGGATGCTGTCCGCATTGATGTATTTCCAGCCCTTCTCGGCGATTTTTTGCGCGAGCGTGGTTTTGCCCGAGCCAGGAACACCAATCATGAGAATAATCCGCTTCAAAGATTCATCTCCTCAAGAGCCAGTTTTCGATGATTGCACGGAGTTCGGCCGGTTCTTCGTTTCCTCGACGACCCACTTTGTCCAGACTCCTGCAAGATACATACTAAAGATGAAATAGGTGATCATCAAGATGCGCTCGGTGCGCATGTTGTCCTCGGTAGCGATTGAAATCCTGTGCCCGAGCCAGGCGTTGCCGAAATAAACGCCGCCGATTGTCAGAAAGTAGAGGCTGGTCGAAACATAACTCATGCGCGCCCACTTGTTCAGTTTTTTATACGACAAGAGAGTTTCAAGCAGCCAGCCGCAGCCAAAGATCAGGAGAGACAGCCCGTAGTGCTGAAAGCGGCTGATCGGCATGTAGTTTTGCACATGCGTGAAAAAAACCGCAAGCGCTATCGCTGCAAACAGAAGAACCAGCCGGCAGCGGCTTGTAGATTGCCACAAAGATTTTATCGAGATGCGCGCCATTGCTTAAATCATAACCGATCTTGATAGACGATCTTTCCGTTGGCGATGGTGGCGACCACTTTGGCTGAGAGCATGACGCCGTCGTAGGGAGAGTTCGAACTCTTGGAGAAACCTTTTGTCGTCTGGTAAGTCCAATCGCGTTTCGGATCAATGACGGCGATGTCTGCGCGAGAACCTGCAACGAGGGCGGGATCGGGAAGACCGATGACAGATGCCGGACCGCTCGTCAGTAAATAAATCAGCTCATTGATCGTCAAATGTTCTTCCTTGACCAGTCGCTGATAAACGACGCTGAAAGCGGTTTCTAACCCGATGATGCCAAACGGTGCGCTGGCAAAAGCCTGTGCTTTTTCTTGCTTAGTATGAGGCGCATGGTCTGTGGCGATGGCGTCGAAGATGCCCTCTTTAAGCGCTTCTACGAGTTGGTTTTGATCGCGCTTGCTGCGCAGCGGCGGATTCATTTTGAATCTGGTGTCGAAGTCGCGGATGTCTTCGTCGGCAAGTGTAATGTGATGCGGCGAGACTTCAGCTGTGACTGAGAGCCCGTCTTCTTTCGCGCGTTTAATCAGTTGAATTGCTTCGCATGTAGAAACATGCGCGAAGTGCAAGCGTCCGCCGACCGCCCGCACCACTTCGATTTCACGGGCTACGCAAGCCGATTCCGACACGGAAGGGATGCCTTCGAGTCCAAGCTTGGTGGCGTACTGCGAGTCGTGCATGCAACCTTTTTTGGAGAGCGCATGGTCTTCAGGATGGCTTATGATGGTCTTGTTGAGCAGTTTTGCAAATTGCAGTCCGCGCGCCATCACGGCAAGATTGTGCAACGGCATGCCGTCGTCGGAAAATGCGATTGCTCCCAGCTCCGCTAGCTGAGCCATCTCCGTGAGCTGTTCGCCTTTCAGTCCGAGCGTGACGGCGGCGAGTGGTAGCACGCGAATGCAGGCGGTTTCTTCGATCTTGTCTTTGATGATTGAAAATATGCGCGGCGTGTCGGTGGGCGGATCCGTGTTCGCCATTGAAACCACGGTAGTGAAACCGCCTGCAGCGGCCGCTCTGGTGCCGCTCTCAATCGTCTCCTTGCCTGCCTGATTCAGATCGCGCAGATGGGTGTGAATGTCGATCAGCCCTGGTGTAATCCACAAGTCATTGGCTTCGATGACGGTTTCATCGCTTGCTTCTGCGAGTTCTTCGCTGATTTCCTTGATGACACCATCAGCGATGCGCACATCGGCTCGGTGAAACTCTTTCTTGGTGCCCTTTCCCGGCTGATGGGGCGGGACGATCAAGCCGCGCCGCAAGAGGATCTTTCCTGTGGTCATCGATGTGAATCCTCTGAATTCAAAAGAAGAAGTAAGACTGCCATTCGTACGGGAATGCCGTTGGTTACTTGCAAATGAATCGCTGAAATACTCGGGTCGTCGGCAAGTTCCGATGTCAACTCCACTCCTCGATTGATTGGTCCGGGGTGGAATAGTCGTACCGTAGACTTCGCCCTCTTCATTCTGGCATGGTCCAGACGCCAGATTTTGCGATAGTCATCGAGGCTGGTGATCAGTCCGTCTTGCTGGCGCTCCAATTGCATGCGTAATGCCATGACGAAATCTGCGCGCTCAAGGGCTGGTGAGAGTTCATAATGAGTCGTGACGCCCATCTCTGATAGTCCTTCCGGCATCAAGGGTGGTGGCGCGCAGACATGAACGTCAACACCGAGATTGGTCAGAAGGCGTATGTTGGAACGCGCTACGCGACTATGTTTAACATCGCCGATGATCGCGAGTTTGCGCCCTTCGACGTTGCCGCAGATTTCTTGCATCGTGAATAGATCGAGAAGCGCTTGCGTAGGGTGAGCGTTCCAGCCGTCGCCTGCGTTTACAACCGAGACATAGGAGGGTACTGCGTTGGAGAGCTGGGAAGCAGCACCTGAACTGGCATGTCGTTGAATAAGGGCGTCGGCTCCCATTGCGATCAGGGTCGAGGCGGTATCGAATATGGTTTCACCCTTGGTGACCGAGGATGTGTTTATGTCCAGATTTATAACCTGGGCGCCTAGAGTCTGAGCCGCTAGAGTGAAGCTGCTCCGAGTGCGCGTGGAGTTCTCGTAGAAAACGTTGGCGACCACTTTGTCATTTAACAGATTGAGCGGAGATTTATCGCGGGCAATGATGTGCTTCGCCGTTTCCGCCGTCGCCATTATGCTTGACACCTCGTCCCTGGTCAGGTCACCGGTGTCTATCAAATGTCGTCGTTGGTTGAATTTCCGAGCGCCGTCGCTGCGCGTTGTCGCGAGCAAAGCGGCTCTGTTTGTTTCTTGAGAGGGGTTGCTGATGTTCGATGGCATTGACCCATTTTCCCAATCCGGCAGAGCGAATGTCAATTAAAGCCAAGCGGTTTAACTCTGCTAAGGCAAAGGGGCAGTCAAGCAGTCGGGATACATGTTGCAGGGGTGCTGTTGCTCGGATGCCTCGCGTGTGTTTCGAGTGCATGAAACGGCATCTCTAAGTCGTCGGGTGTTTTGTCGGTTTGGCTACGGCTCGTAGACGCTTTTTCGAAAATCCGGCATCGTGGCGTAGACAAGCGGGGCGTTTTGGGTCTAGTTTGGAGAAGGAGTCTCTTGAAAGTCGTTCTGGGGACAGGTTTTGGGTTTCGAGGCATACGAAAGAATATAGTAGACGGTTTTGGTAGCGCCACGGTCGAGAAGTTCGGTCGACCGTGGCTTTCGGTGGGAGCGTTTGTGCTCCGGGCAGATTATTTGCGCATGAGCTTAATGACCCATGCGGCATCGTCGCCGGTCATGTCGGTGCCGAACATATTGCAGCGACCGTCCTTGGGCGAATCGTAAATGTTGGAAAGCTCGCGCTTCACCGGAAGGACGATGCTGTCGTTGGGCGCGAGCACGAGTTTGGCGAGCATCACGTGCACGCGGGTGCGGATGCGGCGATTCGCCTGGGAATTGAACTTCTTGGAGGAGCTAGGGGAAACGACCGGCGACTTTTTAAACGAGCGAGACATGGCGGACTCTCCTTCTGAGAGTGGCGCAGCCCGCCGGTCCACTGGAACCGGCTTTCAGAGATGCGCCCAATCAGAAGAAGGGCAAATGAGTTTTGAGAAACATTCATTCCTCCATGGTGTGAATGGGTTTAGTTACTGGAAAAAGCGAACGCGCACCGCGAGCTTTTCCAGCACCGGGATGGTGAGTGTGGTCAGCACGAGCAAAATCGTGCCGAAGAACGGTTGGTAAATCTGCGGCCAGGTGACCTCGAACGGTCCACCGAGCGCGAAAACCCAGACGGTGAAGGAAACCGACGCCGCAATCGCGTGGAACTTGCGCGAGGGTGGCTCGTTCAGAAAGAAGATGTAGGTCGGTTTCAGGCAGACGTAGAGAGGCGTCAATATCAAGATCGCTACGAACACGACCCAGTAGAGCGGGACCTGGTAGTCGAGGGTCTGGGTTTTGATGACGCCGTCCAGGAACATGTACGCTGTCACAAGAGGTCCGGGGATGTAGCGAATGATTTTCTCGAAGTACGAGACTTCGCGGCTGTCCGGCGGAATGATTTTGTGTTTGTTGGGACAGTTGGGGTCGCAAACACACGTGCAAGACACAGGGGGTTTCATGATGAACCCTCCGGGAGTTAATTGATGGTAAATCCTCGAAGAGGAACAGTGCGTATCGAGACGGTGAGCGGGGTGTCGAACAGGCACAGGGAGTCCTGAAACAGCGAGCGGCTCCGACCGGGGCGCCTATGCGTCGGTGGGGGGGATTAAGTGTTGCAGGCGCTCGCTGAGTTGGTGTTTAGTCCTGAGCTCAAAGATTCGATACAGATGTCATGTTCCATGCTGAGTGTTTGGCGCCGATTAAATCCAGTGTTTTGCGAAAAAAATGCAAATCTAATCCGGACAATTTGTGCAGACGGCTGGCGAAAAGCGTCTTCCGAAGAGGCACAGTTTGTTGCAATATCAACAGGTTTAAGGCAAGTTGTAACTGCATACTAGAGCAGGCTGAAGCGGGTCCTTCTCAGTAGACCTCCTGCAGGATTGGCGTGCCCCATTAACGTATAATGAGCGGAGGGCTATATCGCCTCGATGGTACCAAATACAGTATTATCGACCTGTCCCGTGACAACTCTTGCGAGCCGCTTTCTAACAGGTATCGATTTGTTGTCAGCGGGTCTTAAATGAGTCCTTCTTAATGCTTGCGAGCCAATTGCGATCTACCGTGAGAATGGTGACAGAAGGAGCCCGATTTGAAATTTTTAGGATGGATCGTTTTTTCCTGTGGTTTGATGTCTTTTATCGAACACCAGGTGCATGCCCGCTTGATGCACCGCAGAAATTTTCTAAGTGAACGCTCTGCAAAATACAAACGCGTTTTCGAATCGCACGCAATCGTGCACCATAAGCACTACTCGAAGATATTTCATGACGAGCCGGTGCCGCCAGGCGAAGACAAAGAGATACGCCTGACTGTTCACAAAGCGCCAATCAAAGGGCTTCCCGCAGCGTTGATCCTCGCCTGTTTTTCGTGGAAAGCGGCGGCAGCGTTCACGGCTGTTATAACCGCTCACCACTGGATCTGGAACAAAATCCACCTTGAGATGCACAAGCCCGAACAGCGCAAGTTCAGCAAGTGGCCTGTTTACCGCTTTCTCGCTCGCTATCACTGGCTGCACCACAGATATCCGGATAAAAACTTCAACGTTGTTTTCCCGTTCGCTGATTACGTTCTCGGCACGGTCGCCAAGGCGACGCCTGAGGATGAGCGGGCGATGATTTTGGAGTTCGAGTCAAATCAAGTTGCGGCGGATGCGGCTGAGGTTGTTTCCACAGGCTTGCCTGGCGAAAAACCAGTGGCGTCTGTAGCTGGCGACGCTTCGGTGCCGAACCCGGCGTCTCAGCCGGTTGGCGCCACCGCGACTGTGGACCTGACTGCCTGAATTCAAGCGCAAATTAAAATTTGAAAGATTTTGAGTGGCGCAGCTGTTGATGCTACGATAGGTCCGAACGACGTTTTCGTAGCGGCTTGGTGAACGATGCCATCAATTCTTTCGGCCGACGAGATTATAGAGATTGCCGGCGGGCGACTGGCGCAGGGTTTGGTCCCGAGCGAGTCAGGACGAATCGTCACGGACACGCGCCAAGACTTAGAGGGCGCCTGGTTTTTAGCTCTCCAGGGGCAGGTTTACGACGGTCACGATTTCCTGGGTGATGCCTACTCCGGTGGTGCCATCGGGTGCATTGTCGAGGAGCGTCAGAATTATCCGTTGCCTGCCGAAGCGCCTTTTCCGCTTATCGCAGTGCCTGAGACGTTGATTGCGCTTCGCGATCTGAGCCGAAACTGGCGGCGCCGTTTGGCACTCAAAATGATTCTTGTCGTCAGTGCTGAGCGTGAGCGGGCATTTGGATTAGCCAGTTACACCGCCAAAATTTTGTCTTCGCGCTTTCCGACAAAGCTGATCGACTTCAGCACTGCTCCTGGAAATCCGCTCAGTGAACTTATCGCGCTCGATGAGTCGACGCAGTTTGTAGTGGCGAGCATGGTGCCGCCTTGTATCGACGATGTTTTGTTCGAGTCCGCCGCGTTGTGTCCGAATACTCTGATTTTTACAGATGAACCGTTCGCGTACATGCGTCTGACCACGACGCCTGAGGAACTCGAAAAAGGCATGATGAATCTGCTCTCTTCGATGGATCGAAGACCGGGTCTGGTGCTGGCTTGTGGAACGGCGGCTGCGGTAGTGCGTGGATTTGAGATGCCGCAAAACGCAACCTTCAAGGCATTTCCGGGCGCGGCGTCCAAGCCTCATGTGACGGGCGATGGTGAAGAACACTTTATGCCCAGTGCGGAAGAAAGCTGGTGTGTTGCGGAAGTCTGCAAGGATTGCGGCATTCCGGACGATATCATATATGGTGCTTTTGTTTAGTTAGACGCCGCGTTTAACGCGTGATTATCGGCAGGAGCGTTTCTAACTGCTGTTGCGCTCGCTCCGGTGCTTTCACGCCCGCTGTTCTGACGGGTGTAAACGCCCTTTGCTGCGCGACACGAACAGGTAAAGCTGTTGTGTGAGCCACATTGTTCCAGGCAGAATGTAGAAAACTGCCGCGATTTTTCCGAACGGCAAATTTTTGAGAATAATCGGCACGGCTTCCGGACCTTCCCATTCCAAGCCGTTTTCGTCGATTAACAGCAGGCTCCACTTCGAGTTATCCAGGCGCTGAATCAGATCAGTGGCGCGCGGGCTCGTTGAGTCGCGATCGACAAAAACAAAGGATTGCTGCTTGTCCCACCATTTTACGAGCGCGCCAAAATTTCGCACAACAGTGCAGCGCTCATCGCAAACGATGGTGAATGATAGGGACTCCTGGCATGCATTTGCGACAGTGTTCATGTCAAGCGCACCTTCCCGGAAATTTTTTGAGTTGGTTAAGTTTAGCATTGGTTCACCTTTCCTGAGAAGCCGGTAGGATCAAATTTTTTGTGTTTTTTGAAAGTTCTAAAGTGTTCTTGACAGCATGTTGTCATGCTTAATTCCGTTGAATAAACCCGCTGCTTGAAAAGGGTGTTGGCTCAGAAAGTGGGCATAACAAGTAAGTCTAGAGCGAGGATAGGTTGCTCTTTTCGGTCAATAGCACAGTAATCGTTGGAAGATGCTCGGGGTGTCGTTTTCGACTATGCCGGGTTTCTATCTCCATTGTCGAGGCATCTCTTACGTGAGTGACGAACAACCGGAGGGAACGCTCCAATCGTCTGATAATGACGATATCCTGAACACCGGCACGCATGCGCTTGCTGGTGAGTTGATTGCAAAACACTACGAGATTATCGGCGAGGCTGGATCAGGCAATGTCTCGCGAGTGTATCGAGCCAGGCATCTATTGATCAATAAGATCGTGGCGATCAAACTTCTGCATCAGCATAATCTCGCCAAGGCGAACACGGTTATGCGTTTCCAGCGAGAAGCCACTATTGTTGCGCTTCTCGATCATCCGAACATAGTGAAGTTCTACGAGTTCGGGGTGCACTCGACTGAACAACCGTATCTGATTCTTGAATTTGTTGAAGGGAAAACACTTTCGCAGATCGTGGAAGAGGGCGGCCCAATGGAGCCGCATCGCGCCTGCAGTCTGTTTATTCAAATCTTGGATGCGATAGAACACTTGCATCAAAACGACATTCTGCATCGTGACATCAAGCCCGACAACGTCATGCTTAACGAGAAGGATGTTGTGAAACTAGTTGATTTTGGTTTTGCCGGAAAACATCATCGAGACGAGCAAGAGCAGTCTCTGACAAAGGTAGGAGAGATCTTCGGCACGCCCAATTACATGAGCCCCGAGCAGCAAATGGGCAAAGAGCTCGATGAGCGGAGCGACATTTACTCGCTCAGCGCGCTGCTGTTTTTTCTTCTTGCCGGACGACCGCCGTTTCAAGCTCAATCTACATTGACTACGCTAATGCAGCATGCAAGCGAGGCACCGCCATCGGTGGCGTCGCGAGTTTCTGATTCTGAACTCGCAAAAAGGCTGGACGATGTAATTGCGCATGGATTAGCCAAGGAGCCTGAGAATCGAATTCAAACAATAGGGCAGTTTCGGTCCGAAATCGAGAAGATATTGGGAGTAAATTCATCCGCAGTTAGAAAAACATCTGCAATGTCTCCGATTTCGTCTTCGTCGAAAGACCAGGTAGAACGCGCACCTCGTTCAACTGCCAAAGTGATGAAGGTCACGGCCGGCGCGGCTGTTTTACTCTTGATCGTTGGCGGATTTATTGTGATGAGCAATGCCAAGAAAGCAGATCGAGAACGCGAGGAACGAGCAGCGAAGGCGAAGTCGGAAGCGAATCGTCCGCAAACTCGTGAGGAGATGATCGCGCTCTGTAAGCATCTTGATATGAAAGGACAGACGCAGTTTAACACCGGACAGTACGCGCTGAGTGAGAAAACGTTTCGTCATGCCCTTGAGTTGGGGCGACAAATTGATCCTGATGGACCGCAAGTTCAAAACGCTCTGGAAGAGTTGATCGATCTTTCGACGGCTCAAAACAAGCCTCCGGAACCCGCTTGGGAAAAGGCTCTCAAACGTATAACGTCGGTCGCGCTGAAGCTGCAGCAGAAAGAGAGTGCTGAGCTCAAGCGAGATGCGGAGCGTTTAGCTGAAGGTAATAGTCCAGGTACCAAGGCGGATATGGCGGAGGTGAAGCGCGTGGTCAGTGGCTCGATCGAGTGCTCTCAGGAGTTGTATTTGCTCGGTGATATCGATGGTGCCTTATCGTTGTTGAACAGTCTGGATGGCGTGGGGAAGAGGTTTCCTGAGATTTATAGATCTTGGGATGCAGTGGTTCGATATTTGAAGGTAGAGGAAGGTTCTTCTCGTTCTTCCGCGGATGTTGCTGCGGAGGCGCGTCCAGCGCTAGTGGCTCTGGAACGTGATATTGCCAATGCGAGAAAAATGCCTGACTACGATCGGGCGCAGTTGGCAGAGCATTATCGCGCCGCTTCTTCGATGGCGCTTCGGCTGAACGACTATCCCAAGGCAATTCGCTATCTGAAAGAGTCGACCGACGCGGTATTGAGCTGGTCCGGATCGACCAGTTCTCGCTATGCCAACGCCTTGATTGCCGAGGCTTTTCTCTACGATGATCTCGGACAGCGTGGCAAGGCTCAGCAGAAAGCGCTTGCCGCCTTGAAAGTCTACAAGGGACCGAAAGTTTCTGAGGCTTCGGATCCGAGCAATCTGAACCGGGTGGCGGACATCTACACTTTCCTTGGAGACTACAGCAATGCTGCAAGTACGCTCAGCGAGTCGCTCGCGTTGCAGCAGAAAGCGGAGATGAAAAACTATGCTCGAATTGGTGACTGTTTAGTCCAGATTGCGCATGTTGGTGTTTTGCAGAAACACACTGAGGGACTGGCTCCGCTGCTGAAGCGCGCGATCGCTATTCGGAAACGCATTTGTCCGGAAATTGTAAATTACATCAGCGCTCCGTTACGAATGCTAGGAACAATCGCGCTTCTGGAAGGTAGAGCGCAAGAAGCAGAAGGTTTCTACAAGCACGCGTTGGAGTTAGATCTTTCGGACAAGAGGGATCCGAAACATGCTTCTGCAGCCGAGGATTACGCCGTGCTTGCTAAGCTGTACGCCAGTTATGGCACCAGGGGTGGTGACGAGAAAGCGGTGGCTGCTCTGAAATCTCAAATTGAAACTGTTTTGCGCACCTACGGAAATCGAGGCGGGGTCGTGATTCCAGTGCAATTAGAGATTGCGCGCATATATGAAAAGCGCGGTGAGTACGATGCGGCTAACAAGATTTTGATTGAAGCCGAAAGGTTGGCGGAGAAGTCTGAAATTCCCATCGCGCCTAGGAGTCTGGCGCGTGTGTACATGCAGCACGCTAAGGTTTTAGAAGAGATGGGTCGCCCCGACGAAGCCGCAAAACTGCGAGAAAAGTCGAACCAGGGTCGCTACTAGTGAGTCCGTAACAGTGGCTACTATATGTCTTCGTTAGGACTGGCGGGCGAAAGAGTTACTGAGTAAGGCTCCAGGGGATCAGTTCTTTTAGGGGTGGCTTGAAAAGAGGTTGTTTGGCTACGCCACGATGACGGAATTCGCAATTTCCGGCATTCTGCCGTAGCCAAAGCTTTACTACTATATGGCTTCGTGAACGCCGACTGCTGAAAGAGGCAGTGGGTAAGGGTCCTGGGGATCGAATTCTTTGATGTGGCTTGAAAAGTGGTTGTTTGGCTACGCCACGATGACGGAATTCGCAATTTTCGGCATTCTGGCGTAGACAACTTTCCCCAGCGGACCGGCCGTTCATCTGAACTGATGATCCGCACGGGGTGCCGGAACGCGAGGAGTTTGTCTATCCTGCGATGCCGGATTTCGCGAATTCCGTCATTGTGGCGTAGCCAAAACGCTTTTTCATCGATGACTCTCTTAAGTGCTGATCCTGGAGATGCTGACAGTATGGGGAGTCTGGGCAGATCGACAAAGCTAGGCCATATAGTAGGCATGTCCTGGCGAAAAAGAGGCACCCAGGCTTGTTTTGCAACAGGCCTGGGTGCCGGAAGGCTACATGATGCGGGGGCAGCTGCCACCGGACATCTCGTCGAGCATCTTGAGGCGCTCGGGGATCGGCGGGTGGTTTTCGCCCAGACCCTTCCACCAACGGCGGATGGAGGCGAAGACACCGCCCTTGTTCTTCTTCGGGTCGCCGGTGAACTCGTTGTCGAAATCCGACACGAGAAGCAGCGGGCTCAGACCGGAGATGAGGAAACGCGTCTTCATGTCGGGTCCGCTATGGAAGGTCATCCAGAGGACGATCTTCTGGAGCGAGGTCGACAGCGCGCAGGGATTGTTGGTCCACAGCGCGGCGAGCGCGTCAGCGTGGCTTTCGCGGCAGCGGCTCACGAACAGCGTGACGAACTTCGCGAAGATGCTGACGATGTAGAAGAGAATCGCCATGACGATGAAGCCGGCGATGCCGCCAGTCGTCGCGAAGAAGCCCTTCTTCTGCTTGTTGACCTTGTTCTCCAGCTTGTCGAGCAGCGTCGCCGACTTGCGGGAACTGAACACGCCGTGAAACAGCCAGGGCAGACCCTGCGCCACGATCAGGCTGAACGCCGAGCCGAGCACCGCGGTGAACGAAGTGATCGCGACGTCGTGAGCCTTCACGTGCGCGAGTTCGTGAGCCAGAATGGCTTCGAGCTCGTCATCGTTGAGACCGACTTCGAACAGTCCTTCGGTTGCGGCGATGAAGGCGTTCCGCGGGTTGCGGCCGGTGGCGAAGGCGTTGGGCACGGGCAGCGGCGAAACATAAACCGGCGGCTTCACGGGAAGACCGGTCACGGGGTAGAGCTTGTCGACGAGCCGCACCAGACGCGCGTGGTCCGGGTCGTTGAGATTCGGCGCCTGGCATCGCATTAGCTTCTTCACGAGAGTGCCTGAGTGATACCAGCCGAGCAGCGGAAAGAGAACCCAGAGGCCCAGGATGATCATGCCGAACGACCAGTGGAACCCGAGGTACCACAGACCACCGACCGAGAGGGCAGCCAGGAACAGAACACCGAGCGCCGTCTGAATCCAGGTCATGGAGATTCGACGCTTGATGGCGGAGTGATTGTGTGCCATCCGAAAGTCCCTTTATGTGAGAGTTGTTGTTTCAGGTGCAAGAAAACAGCCACCGCGCCGATTTTGGAGAGCAGCGTGACGACTGGGTTTTAGCGATCCTGTATGACTTCACCCACGAATGAGTGGGCTAACAGAGAGTAAAGTAGCGTGGGGGGAACGCTTTAGAAGGCTTGCAGTGAAACCAAAAGAAACTGAAATAAGAACTTTGGAAGTCTACTTAACTCGCTATTCTCGGCTCAAGAAGAAATGATTAGAGAGTCTATAGCTAATGATCAAAGTTACTAATTAGCGCTTCTTGACATTTTGGAACATAGTTTGCGCGGCTCGCGATATGGAGCAGGTTGACCGCGGATGCTTCCAAGGCTGGCTGCGGGAACCTCTTGTCAAGCGGGTTCCCCTTGGAAGTTTCTGTTTCAAAACAACCAGACCTTAATCGACCGCTGATACTAAATATAGTGCCAAAGATTTGTCGAGGTTCGTTGAGTCCTATGCGAAACCCTAGAATCGAGTGGGATCTAGATGAGGAGAATCCAGTCGCGACCATGGCGTTTATCGAGCTGTGCCAGCCTTGTGTTCACGCCCTTAAAGCATGGTACGGTTAGGTAACAACAGTGGCGACCAGACACATGTCCTTTGAAAAAAACTATCGAACATATCTGGATGAGCTAGACCGGCTTTACAGACGGGCTATGGAGGTTCCCTTAAAGGGGATGACCCATGAGCAGGTTGCTGAAATCAAGCAACACCAGTTTTTTACCAAGACACAAAAGGACAGATTGAAGCACACTGCACCGGAGTTAATTCGTACTTACAACAATGCAAAGGCCGCTTTGCTAATCACTATGGGAAATGATGCGAAAGCGACCGTCCTCGAACAGCAGATAGCCTCCCTAGAAAAGGACCTTGAGTCGCTGAAGGCTAATTTGCAAAAGGTTTCGGACGAGCTAGAATCCGCACTCTTGGCTGTTGGAGCAAACAAACCAGTTTCTGAGCGCGAAATAGTGAACCCGATAGATACATTGCTATCAATCGATGAGAAGGTCGATGCGCTGCAAAGGCTCTCTAAGGAAAATGAGCCTGTTGTAGAGGCATTTATGGTGTCTATCGACGCTGAGCTTGGTACTCAGTCGAATGCGAATTTTAAAAAACCGGAGAGAATAAAGGAAAAAGCACAACGTCCCGAAATAGTACGAAAAAAGCCATGGTTCGACGTCGAGCACATTCGAGATGGCTACAGATTCAAGACGGTCCTGATGGACTTGTCCGTTCTGCCAAAAATTGCACAGGCTATCAAGGCAAGTGGGTTCGAAGTCGTCAAATTAGACACTGCGAAATTGCTGAAACCCGGAATGTGGGGCTGGCGAATTGTTGCTTTCGATCTGCGAATGCCGAATGGGCAATTGGTTGAATATTACCTTCCAGTTGCAGAACTAGAACGCGTAAAAGACTCCTGCCATGATCTCTTTGCAAAATGGCGAAATGAAGACTTGGAGAATTTAAACCCAGCTGACAGATCGGAGTTTATGCTTGATCTCGAAACCAGCGATGATAAATACCAAGAGGCATGGAATACATACCTCGAACGTACAGGGCAAACCGAGGATCAGCTGGAAAAGTTGCTTGAAGAGGTTTACGACGCAATCTATGAGTGAATGCTCAGGCTGAAACAGCAGTGCCGTTTTTGTTCAGAGCAGCGCAAGCCTCACTGTACAAAGACTCCGCTTCCGCTTGATCTCTAACTTTTGTGAAATCAGTGTTTAACTCTGAAGCGGAGAACAAGATTGTTTCTGTCCATGTTCCATCAACGCGCGACGCCACAAAACCTGAAGTTCTGTCGAGAACTAACACCCTTCCGTCTTTTGATTTGCCGACTCTGTAACTCATAGTGTTCCCGAAAGTGTCTGTCCATCTTTTATTGTGCCCCAAAAAAGCACAGAAGTATAGTAGCTCATTAAAACGTGACCGTTGCAGATGGAGTTTAGACTCACTTTGTACTTTGTCGATCTTAGCTGCCCACTCGCGGTCGAGCCAGTCTCAATCTGTCCTACCACATCACTTCTTGTTCGCGTCAGAACCGCAACACGACTCGCTTTTCGTTCTTCCTTGCTTAAGCTTCGGCTCGGCACCGGCCTCTGAATTTTGCTCGCCTGTCGTTTTAGAAGCCGCCTTCTTGCCGTTATCCCAAAGCCGTTCGCGCTTGTATTTTTGCAAGGTCGGGCTTTCCGTTTCAAACGGATACTCCTTCGCGTACCGTTTATCAATGAACTTTTGAATGTCGGAAATGCTCTTGCCCTTGCGATGAAACTTGAGCGCGAGAATCGCCTCTTCCTGGCAAATGTGACAATCGACGCCGTGGTCGCTCGTGAAGCAGTCGAGCAAACTTCCGTGGCAGTCCGTCATGTCGCACCCGCAATAACAAAAAAGTTTCTCGCAAACTTCCGGAACTTCCTTTGCGGCAAGATATCCGGCTTTGACTTGACCGACGTAATTGCTGGCGTCGAGAACTTCCTTCCTTGCAGTTTTCTCGCCGGCAGATGACGCGGCAGCGTTCGCGAAGGCAGGCGGTGTAAACAAAAGCAACGCCGCGGATAGCGCAAGGGCGCCTGACGGTTTCAAACTGAAACGAGATTTTGGTTGTGTCGGAATCGCCATGCATCTAGTTGTAGCAGGTTTTCGTGCGGACGAAAACGTTTGTGCGCCGGAGCTTATGAGCGCGGAGTAATTTTAAGATCGTAAAGGTTTACAAGCGGCTCTAAGATCTATTTGATATGATCACTCTTCCTGATGAACTGATCAGCCTTTATGGGTGTCGACATGGATTTTGATGTAATTGTTGTTGGCGGCGGACATGCCGGAGCCGAGGCGGCGAACGCATCTTCGAAGATGGGTCTCAAGACTCTTTTGCTCGCGGTCAACCTCGACACAGTGGGCGCGATGCCTTGCAATCCGGCTGTTGGTGGACCCGGCAAATCACATCTGGCTAAAGAGGTCGATGCGCTTGGTGGCGTAATTGGTATCGCCGCTGATGCTACATACTTGCAGTTGCGAACGCTCAACTCAAGCCGCGGACCAGCTGTACAAGCCCTGCGCGCCCAGTCCGACAAACGCGAATATAGCAACTGGATCAAAAACTATTTGGAAACCTTGCCGAACCTGACGCTCAAACAGGGCATGGTTAACCGCTTTATCGTAGAAGGGCGCCGTATCTGTGGCGTGGAATTGGCTTTCGGCGAGCGCATCAAAGCCAAAGCAGTTGTTCTATGCGCCGGAACATTCCTCGAAGGAACGATTTGGATTGGGAAACAAACCCAACCCGCCGGCCGCGCCGGTGAGTTTCCCGCTGTTGGTCTGTCTGAAAACCTTCGTTCGATGGGCTTCACGACCGGTCGATTGAAGACCGGAACGCCGCCACGCATCGATGGGCGCACAATTGATTACACCAATCTGCCTGTTGTTCCAGGCGATGAAAACCCTGATTTCTTCTCATTCCTCGACAAGCGTCCGGTTTTGGAACAAGTCCCCTGCCACCAGACCAGAACCACCGAGAAGACGCACGATATCATCCGCGCAAACCTGCATGAGTCGCCGATGTACTCGGGAATGATTCATGGAATCGGACCGCGCTATTGCCCTTCCATCGAAGATAAGATTGTTCGTTTCGCTGATAAAGACAGCCATTCGTTCTTCCTGGAGCCGGAAGGTCGTTCGACTTACGAGATTTATTTGCAAGGCTGCTCGACAAGTTTGCCGGTCGCGGTTCAACAACAGATCGTCAATTCGTTGCCCGGTCTGGAGAACGCTTCAATGGTTCGCGCCGCATACGCGGTTGAGTATGATTACTTGCCGGCAGTGCAGTTTACTCACGCCTTGATGGCTAAAGATCTTGATGGTTTCTTTGCTGCCGGGCAGATTTTGGGAACGTCCGGTTACGAAGAAGCAGCAGCGCAAGGTATCGTAGCTGGTATCAACGCAGCCCGCTATTGTCTCGACAAAGAGCCGATGATCCTCGCGCGTTCCTCCAGTTACACCGGCACTCTCGTAGACGATCTGGTTACGAAGGAGATTGGCGAACCCTATCGAATGATGACGTCGCGCTCTGAATACAGACTGTTGTTGCGCCAGGATAACGCTGATTCCAGGCTGACTCCGATAGGTCGAGAGATCGGTCTGGTCGACGAATATCGCTGGAGAATTTTCTGCGAAAAACAGGATGCGATTCGTGCGGAGAAAGAGCGTTTGTCCTCGACCCGTGTTAAGCCTGATGAAAACTGGATTGCCGCGTTATCCGAAATAGGCGAGGAGATGAAACAGTCGCTGACGCTGGAAGAACTTTTGCGTCGTCCGCGCGTTCCCTACTCTTTGATCGAGAGCCTCAGTCCGTCTGAGGAAGGGCGCGAATTCCCGCACGCCATGCCGGTTGAAACCGACATCAAATATGCCGGTTATATTGAACGTCAGCGCCATCAAGTCGAGCAGGCTGAAAAATATGACAGTGTAAAACTGCCTGCCGACCTCGATTACACAACGTTGGTGCATTTGTCTAAAGAGACACGCGAGAAGTTGAATCGCATTCGTCCGGAGACGCTCGGACAAGCCGCTCGTATAGGCGGTGTTCGTCCGGCTGATGTTTCGGTGCTCATGATCTTTTTGGAAACCGAACGACGCAATCGCACTCACGCCGAGCGCGGCAAGAATAAAACCGATCTAGCTGCCGCAGGAAGTTAGACGTGCAGAGTCGCATGGAATCATTATCTCGCGCGATCTCGTTTGCCGTTATGTCCAATTGGATGCGCGTTTCAGTTCTCGCTATAGCTGTTTCGCTGATACCATTTTCTGCGTCAGCGCAGCAAAACAGTACAGCAGCTAACCCGTTCGGGAAGCCGATGATGCCTGCATCTCAGGCGGCAGCGAAAGCGGTTTCTACTAAAAATGAAAGTGGTGCTGCTCGCAAAACATCAGCATTCGTTTCTCCTTCTCCAGGAGGCGCAACATCTGCGCAGCCGGCGAAACCGGCACCACAGGCTGCTGTCTCGCAGAGCCCGCACCTGCAAGGAGTGATTCAACACAGTGACACGCTTCCACCCCTGCCCGCGAAATATCGAGCCGGTGCTTTCTTTGGAGCATACGGATTGCCCTCTCCAACCGGTCAGCGTGAGCCTCGCGTCAATGTTCAATTTAAAATTCCAGACTGGTTGGCCGGTAAATGGGAGCGCAGTCATTCGATCGAAACGCAGAGAACCGAGTTGCCATCTAATAAGGCGTTGAAGCCGGCAGGGTTGACAACAGCGAAATCGCAAGATGTTTTCGGCACCTATCGCGATAAAACTGGACAGATATGGCAAGTCTTTTCTTCCGATCATGCGACCGGAGAAATCGATCGCGGCGAGTTTGTCGACCGGCACACAGTCACGAAATACAATCTCGACGTCCTCAACGCGAGAACCGCCGTTGTTGAGGTGCGCGCGTTTCACTTGATCGTCAGCAAGAAGACGCAGCGCATCGTTCAAAGCTATCAGGACGAAGAATTCAACACATACAATTTACTCGGCGAGGGTGTGGTGAAGACCGACAGTTCCGTCAAAGTTTTCGATGGGGACGGCAATCCGCAGCTCCTGACGCGGGGCAGCTCGGATGTTGTCAGAATCAGCCGTTTCGAAGATTTACAGGCGCCGAGATAGGTTTAGTCCATGAAAGTGCAGCTGATAAAACTGCAAACATTCGTTCGAAAAATTTCTGTCAAGTTACACAACATTCGCCCTCCGCGATGTTATTACTGTATATATCTGCGGGTAGATAGTTAGCAGTGATACGTTTGCGCTTGTCATCTTGGCGACGAAATGTGGCAGGAAACGGCAACACTGGCTGTTTTAGCTTGTGTCCAGGCGGGGAACGTAAGTAAGTGAAAGCAATCAGATTATTCGCACAAAAAAGAGGTTGGTCCAATTCCGGTGAGCTTCTTCAAACCAAAACAGTCCACAAATAAGCCTCAAGATGTGATGATTGGCGAGCTTCTTGTGAAGGCGCAAATTATCAGTCAGAAGCAGCTCGACGATTGTGTCAGACAGTCGGGCATGAAGCGCCTGCATCTCGGGCAGATGCTAATGATGTCCGGCTACATTACTCCCCGCGATCTGCAAGCGGCGATGGATGCCCAGACGATGTTGCGGGATAATCTGATCGACGGCGAGATGGCTGTCAAATGCCTGAGAATGGCTTACAAACAAGGTCTTACATTTGCCGACGTAGTAAATAATCAGCAAGCGATCGACCAGGAGAAAGCGGATTCGGCGGTCTGGACGCTTGGTCATCTGTTGCACGAAGCGGACGTCGCGACGCAAATGCAGCTGGATGCGGCTTATCAGCGGAGCAACGCAACGAATATTCCGACTGGTCGGATATTGATTTTGAACGGCGTTATCAACGAGCATCTGCTGTCGCGGGCGCTCGATTTGCTGGTGAAGGCGCGCGATGAGGTCTGTACTCGAGAAGAAGCGGTTGAAGCGATGCGCGTCGCCGCTGGAATGTCGCCCGGAACTCCCCTGACTCAAAGTCTGCTTTTGCCGAGTGCCAGCAAGCGCCCGCGGCTCGGGCAGCTGATGTTGGCTGCTGGAATCATGAGCGAAACCGATGTTATGAACGCCGTCGAGTTCGGGTTGACCTATAACATTATGATCGGTCAGGTCATGGTCGAGCAGGGCTACGTGTCCGTTCATATGGTCGAGGCTGCGCTGGAGTTGCAGCGCTATGTGGAAGATGGGCAGATTGACGAGGCTCGTGCCGGTGATGTGCTTGAAAAGGTTTATCATGGCAATGGCAATGTTAACGACCTGATTACGAGTCTCCAACCGGTTCTTCGCATGGCTGCCGATAGTCAGCCGAAGCTCTCATTTGAAAAACTGCTTACACTGGCTCGCGTTGTATCGCAGGAGCAGATTCATGAGGCGTTCGACATTTGCCGGCAAACTCCGGAAGCGCTTGCGAAGATTCTGTGCCTGACTGGTTTTATCGAAGCCAGTACACATGACTCCGTACTGCGGTGTCACGAGCTTCTCGAGTCTGGACGCCTGACTCAGGACGATGCGCTCGTTGCTCTGGACTATTGTTTCAGCAAGAGTACCGGATTCGATGAGGCTTTGAGTGACCTGGGCTGGTCGGATCATGGGCTGGCGCATAGTGAGCATGCCCAGCTCGCCCACGAACAAGAATTCGATCCCGACCGAACTGCCGATGAGATGCCGGTTCTTGCTGGAGACGCCGTTCCTGGTTTCAATCTTCTCGATCACTTCGGACTGGGTGGTGGAGATTCGGAAAGCACCGAGGCAGAAGAGCCTGCGGTGGCTGATGAACCGGAAGAATACGCACCGGCTGCGCCAGGCGCGGACGAGGAAGAGCAACAAGAGCCGGAGCCTGAGCCGGTTGCCGAAGAACAAGATGACAATTCATGGGCGCTTCCGGATGATTCCGGGGAAGGTCCTTCCCTGTCCAGCATGGGAGTCGCGACCAGCGATATAGCCGTAATCAGTTTTACCGAACAAATCCTGGAAGACCCGATGAGCAATGTTGCCGAGCCGCCTGGCGGCAAGTTGGCAAACATTCTCGACCGATTGGCTGATGGCGAAGAAGAAGATGCCGCGCCGGCTTCCAACGGATCGAGCTCATCCGAGAATGGCGACTCCGCTGTTTCGTCCAATGGTGGTGGAAACGGCGCCGGCGCCTTGCCTCCTCCGAAAGAGTTGAAGAAGCTCGACCCGGCTGACGCCAGACCGCTCGGACCGCTCGGGCGTGTTCGACCGGATCGCAACGCGCTGCGTGAGCAGGAGATGACGATTGCGCCTCAGCGCATGAAGATCGACGAAGCACAGCTGCTGTCGAAAACCGAAATGGAAGCGGTTCCGGAGCCTGAGACCGACAAAAAAGCGGCAGTGGGTGCCGCGATGTACCGGCTGGCAGAGAGCTATTTCGAGCAGGGTGACTTCTCCGAGGCCCAGAAGATTTACGAGAAGATTCTTGCGATCCGCCAGGCGGAGCTGGGTAGCCAGCACATCGAGCTGGTCGATGACTTGAATAAGCTAGCGGAAGTGCTGTGGGTGCAGGGCAATTTCAGGCAGGCTGAGCCTTTTGTTCGCCGCGCCGTGACGATTTTGGAAACAACTCAACCGGTCGACCCGTTGCGTCTGGCTGAGGGACTGCGGATTTTGGCAGGTTTGTTCTTCCAGCAAGGGAAGTTCGAGCCGAGCATTCCGTTCCTCGAACACGCCCTGCTGCTCAAGAAAGCGTCGCTCGGTGAAGACCATCGAGACGTCGGTAATTTGCTGCGAGAATACGCGAAGTTGCTTAAGAAGATGGGGCGGACCGCCGAAGCTGAGAAGCATTACCTGCAAGCGAAGAAGATTCTGGCGAAGAATCCCGAGCCGGAAGAGTAGAACGCACGCATGCGCTCTGAAATGTCCGGCGCTTTGAAAGCAGTCGTGTTGTAGAATGCATCTGTTGATCACTCTTCGGCTTCCGATCGATTGTGGGTAATCTCATGAGAATTCAAACACCTCTCGCGCTTTCAGTCTTATTTGCGACGACGATTTCTTTCTGTGCAGCCGGCGCGAACAGCGCTTTTGCGCAGCCGCAAGCGCAAGGGGAGCCTGATCCCTCTCTGCTGAAACGGCACGCTCCTACCGACTCCGATGCGGCGGTCGAACTTAAGGAGTTTCATGGGCAGGGCATCTCGGTGAAATATCCCGCCGGTTGGGAAGTTATTTCGGATGTGCCTGAGCCGCGAGTACTGCACGTAAAAACACTGGGCGGCAAGGTGAATGCCAGTGTAACGGTACAGGACCTGCCGGATGACACATCCCTGGATGACTACAAAGAAGCCACCACGCGTGATATCACTGAGGAGGCTGGGCAAATTCATCCGGAAAAACTTTCGGAGGAAACCACTCACCTCGGTGAAATGCCGGCATGGAAGTTGGTGTACTCAATCAAAGTTCCGGACAGTAAACCGGCTTCGTCTGCCAAGCAAACTTTGTTTGTCGCCGTGAAGGACGGTCGCGGATACCTGCTTTGTTGCACCGCATTTGATGCGCTTCCCGGCAAGTTTGACGGCGTTTTCAGATCTATGGCAGACTCGATGAAGGTTGATTCGGGGGCTGCAAAAGCGGCTCCGGCTGCGGATGCCCCCAATTGAAATATCGAATCATCAGGGGGAGCAGCATGTGTCCCTGAACGATGCGGTGGAAGTAATCCTCATGAGAAAGTTCGACTTCCGAAAGTTCGAGTAGCTGTTCTTTCATCTCAAGCAAACCCAGTTGCTCTGCGTGTTGCGCGGCGACGAAGTATTCTTGCGTATTGGCATTTTCCAAACGTCCGGCAAAATACATCGGTAGAAACCAGCCCGTAAGAAAGCATCCAATGAATGCTGAGAGCCCGATGCACGACATCATGAATTCTCGCCAACACTGCGGTTTCCCGTCGAGCTGGTCGAGCATCTGTCCAACGAGAGCGCGATGTGTCCACTCATCCGTTTCAATTTTGTGGATGTCTTTCTTTTGCTGCGGATCGCGCACCGAGCGCCAGTGTCCTGCGTAGGCGTAAGCTGCGGCGAGTTCGCCCGAGTAAGCCATATGGAGAATATGGATGAGGGCTTTTCGATGTTCTACTGCGTCCATAATTGGTCTACCGTTTTCATCGTGCTTCAATTATTGCACTTGGAAATCACGCGCGCCGAACTGAAGCAGATCCGTTAAGAATCGCTGAAACCAGCAATAGTCGAACACTGATAGCCGTGCCGGTGGAGGTTGCTGGCAACGGTTTTAAAGCGACCGCGCTACGGCTGTCAAACCTTGAGACAGGTTGTCGGTGTCGGTAATCGCGGTTGCTTTGCCGAGCTGACTTGTCTTGGCTCCTGCTGCGGCTGCTTCACTAGCCGCGGAGTTCTGGGCGACTGGGTTGGTTGCGACTTCGGTGGGTAATGTGGTGGTGTTATGGGTGGTGGCTTCTAGCGCTGATGGTTTAGCATGGGCCAGATGATTGCTGTCTGGTGCGGATGGTTTTGCGTGAGCTAAATGATCGCCGGCAGGTGCGTGGGGTCCATCAGCCACATGGTGGGCGGTTTTGGGAGCGTGTGAAACGGGGTGGTGCGCGTTGCTGACCGTGTTCGTGGTTGGAGAATGTGTCGGCGCGGGAGTGTGAGTGGATGGCGCAGCGTGTGCGACCTGCATATGACTGCCGCCATCAGGGATTGCAAGGTTTTGACCAGGATGGATCAGATCAGGATTGGTGCCGATTGTTCCCGCGTTTTGCTCGTAAATCGATGGCCAGTTTTTGCCGCCGCCAAGGTGATCTTTAGCGATATTCCAGAGATTGTCACCAGGTTTAACTAAGTACTCGGATGGGTTGGAAGCAATGTTTTCAGCGCCGCCAGGCAGCTTCAAGTCCGTTCCCGAAAAGATCAAATCGGGGTTGCTGCCGATTGCGTCTTTGTTCAAGTCGTAAATTTCTGTCCAGCGCTGACCGGAGCCGAGGTGATCTCTGGCGATATTCCACAAGTTGTCGCCTTGTTGCACGAGATGATGCGGCTGTGCATCGCCGGTGGTGGCAATCTCGGTGCCACTCCCGGTGGTGCCGTCGTTGCCGGGGAGCGAGCCGCGCCCATCGGTTTCAACGCCTGAACCTTGCATGCTGCCAGCGTTTTGCTGCATGGATTGCATGCTGCTCTCGCCGCCGGTCTGAGCTGGACGCATCTGAGTATATTGCTGCTGCCACTGTTGCGGAGCGATTTGACCGCCAGCAGACTGCATTTGAGCTGTTGGAACTTGCGAACCGCCAATTGTGGGACCGAATGACCCTTGTTGGTTTTCCATTGCCAGGAATTTGTTTGAATTCCAGTCGACATTCATTGCATTGCCGTGTATGACCTGGTTTCCGTCCATGGAAGTCATTTCATACATTGAGCCGCCGGGACCGACGTTGCCACCGATGTCGAACGTTTGCGCGGTGAAGGGCTGGTGTTCGAGGCTCAGTGTGACAGGGCTTCCGACAGCGCTGGCGGCTTTGCCGCCGTCCATCAAGCTCTGTTGAAGTAAAGTCTGGAACGGGTTGTTCGCGCCCATGGTCGTGAGCGTCATCGGGAAGTCGTGCATTACGACCGTCGCCAGGGTTGTGAACGCATTTTGCGCGGCTGCCGCCCACAAGGTCGGATCGAGCAGAGCCATTAAACCGCCATCGGCAGGGAAGAAGAAGGCCATGAGCGCGGAGAAGAAATCACCTACGATTCCGGTCAATCCGGGCATCTTCAAGATCATTTGAACGAGTGGCGAAATCGGCTCGCCGCCCGGAGGCATTGCGCCGGCGAGGGCGCCCTGCTCAAGCCCTGGCATGAGTCCTTGTTCCAGACCGGGCATCAGTCCCTGTTCCAGACCGGGTGTGAAACCTTGACCGGCGGTGAGCCCCTGTTCCAGACCCGGTGTTAATCCCTGGCTCAGCGAGCCCGGTTGGGTAATCGCTGATTCAACTCCTGTTGCATTCCAACTCGAGAAATCACTTCCGTTGAAACCGGAATTGTTTCCGAGGGAGGTTTCTGAGCCGAAGCCGCTGTCTATGCTGATGTCGGGAAGTTTTGCCTGCCCGCCGGACGTTTGAAAGAAGTCGCGAGCGCTGTGTATATCAGTGGTTTGAGAAAGCTGATTGCCGATGCGCCCGTCGACAGCCGACGAGGACTCGAACCTCGGAGGCGTGTTCAGAATTTCCCCCGCTTTGACGGGGTCGAATTCGGGATGCATGCGCGAAACGACTCAAATTAGTAAGTAAGAGGATAGAAGATGCCTATTTATAAGCGATTATTGGGGGTGATGTCAAGCGGTTTAAGCCCTACCCTTCAATCACCCTTCGCCAAAAACCTTGACAGGGTTGGGTTTTCGGACGATCAGAACTTCAACATGAGTTTCTTGTGCACGTTTTGTGCATTGTGATTTCGGCTAATATCTCAAGCATTTGCGGCTTCCATACTAAGTAGAACAGTTTCGTTTGTACCTGAAAATAATGGCAGAGTTGTGACAAGTTGACGCGCATTATCTATCGCAGTCGCACGCGATGGCTGCATCGATAGGGGCAGCAATGCCGACCATCAAGCCGGCATTACCAAAACTACAAATCGTTTCCGGCGCAAACAGTAATCTCGCTCCGACACAGCGAAGATTACGATGCGCGCTCACTCTCGTCTCTAACGCATTCCTCGCATTTCACGAGCAGCCTGGATACTCGCATTCGCAAGCCTTGAGCGATACTCGCGACTGCACCGATACTGGGATTCCGCTTGCCTTGTTCTACATTACTCAGGAAGGCGCGATTGACTCCGGAGCCCTCGGCCAGTTCTTGCTGAGACAAATGTAGCCGTTTCCGGCGCTCGGCTATGGCTTTGCCAAGGCATTTGTAAAAGTGTCCGTGTACCGATCGTTTATTTGCCATTAGGTTGTCTCCTTTAGGATACGTCGGTTACGAGACGGGGCATCCTCGATTTGGTTTCATGAATTTTTTGCCAATACGATTAAAAAAACGGCGGATTTTAGTTGCCGAGGTATTAGAAGGCTCGGAACATCGATCGAGGTGGTGTTTGGTTTTAAGACTGTTTCAGCTGTCGAAGTAACTCTTCGGCAGTCCGCACGGCTTCCTGTTCTTGAATTTCTTTTGCGAAACCTAAAACGCGCTCGGCTTGTTTGACGGCTTTGTCCTTTTGATTGAGCTTGTAGAGCGCGGTGGCGCGTTTGATTCCGGCAGCCAGGGCCAGTCGCGGCAATTCGCTGTTGTCGGAAAACTGGATGCAGTTTTTGCTCTCGCGTTCGAGGTATTCCCAATCAGGTTTTAACTCCGCGTAGTGCATCAAGTTGAGCCAGCACAGTTGCGCGGAGTAGCCATCGCCTTCGTCGGCGGCGATGTTGAGAGCCTGCGAGAACTTGTCGTCCATAGCGTCAAGGTTGCCGAGTTCGCCAAAAGTGTTGGCTAGGCTGAAAAAATAATCGAAAAGGACCTTAAGCTCGAACTGACCGGTGCAGCTCTTCATGTAGTCGGAATCGAGTATGACTAGCGCCTCCTCGTGTCTGCCGAGGTCCATTAAACTCCAGGCTTTGCGCATATTGGACTGACCGAGAAAGTCGTGCGCCACCGCAGGCGGTGCTGAAATTTTATTGCCCTGGACGAGTATTTTGTCCCAAACAGCAAGCGCCTCTTCGTGTGAGCCTTCGCGGGCTTTACCGGCGGCGTCGTTGAACAAGTCTATGAGGTCTGGGGCGATCACGTTGGTGTGCTTTTAGTTGGTGACAATACGGATTGTGACAGTTATATCACGTGGACTTAGCTGGTCGTAGCTCGCACGAGCTTCGCGAGGTCAAAACAGCAAATAGTGGCTGTTTTGAGCTTAAAGAAACGGTGAACTTGTAGTTTATAAAGCTCGTTGTCAGTATCTTGCTAATCAAAATACTTTTCTCAGCAAACATCATTTCCTGTCACCGAAAACTAAAACAGACCCGATTAGCTGCCTCGACAATTGTTCCGCTTGGGACTTGGTCGAAACGGTACCGAATGTGATACCGCGCCGTGCAGCATTTTTGTGTCGGAAGATGTAGTTGAGACGAGGCGAGAACCAACTTGCCCAGTGCCGCTATCTCGCGCATCGGCAGATGTAATTGCCGATGAGTGACAACTGTTTTCCACGCGCTGCTCGAAGTTCTCGAGTGTCGCACCGATCAACACAGGCAGGACTATTGGAGAATCCATGTCCCAAAACGACCGCAACTCGCTTTCCAGCGTCGAAGTTCGCAACGCGGCTCCGCAACGCAAATCCGTTACCATCTCTCGCGCAGACCTCGACTGGGCTTCCAGTCAGGGGCTCGTCGGCACCGACCAGGTCGGCAAGCTGTGGCAGGCGCTCGTCGAGCGCTCCGCCGCGACCAACACCGGTGGTCTGAATCTCATCAACCTCGCCTACTACGGCGGCGCCACCATCGTGCTCATCGCCATGGCGCTGTTCATGGGACTCGTCACCGCTCAGTACCAGGCTCCTGCGCTGGTCGGCACATCGCTCGTCTACGGCGCTGCCTTCATCGCGCTCGGCTCGCACCTCTTCTTCCGCAAGGGTCTCGAGGTGCCCGGCGGGCTGATGTTCACGCTTGCCGTGGCCATCACGCCGGTCTTCGTGTTCGCGGTCATGAACATGAATGGCGCCGCACCGCCCAGCACCTCTCAGGAGCTCATCCTCGAGGTGGTGACGGTGGTGGCGTCCGTGGTGGCGCTCACTTTCGTGCGCTTCCCGTTCCTGACCATGCCGCTGTTCACCGCGCTGTGGCTCATGAGCGTGACGATCACGAGCATGGTTTCGCACGGGCAATCCTGGTTCTGGGGCAACGAACAGCTCATCGTCTCGATGGTGTTCGGCGTGCTCATGACTCTCGGCTCGGTCGTCATCGACCGGCGCACGGAGAAGGACTTCGCCTTCTGGGGCTACCTCTTCGGCGTCTCCAGCTTCTGGCTCGCGCTGACCTTCTTCGACAAGGGCGGACAGCTCGGCATGCTCGGCTATTTCGCCGCCAACATCGTGCTGTTGCTCGCCTCCGTCGTCCTCCAGCGCCGCATCTTTCTCGCTGCTGGCGGTCTCGGTGCGACCGGCTACCTGATGTACCTGTCGTGGGACATCTTCCAGGACTCGATGATGGCTTTCGCTGTCGTGCTTTCGGGCATCGGCGTCGGCGTCATCTTCCTCGGTATCCAGTACCACAAGAACAAGGCTGCCATCGACGCTGCCATCCTGCGGCTTCTGCCCGCCGGACTGCGTTCGCTGGCGAATCGCCAGGGCTAAACGCCCGAAACCGGAAGGCTCGGCTCCCCCGAGCCTTCCACCCCGCCAACTTGCTACTATATAATATCGGAAGACCTCCATCTCTAAATCGAGTCCCAGCGAGGCATTCCCGCCCTGCGGTCAAGAACCGGTGTGTTTTTGGCTACGCTGGAATGACGCTTTTTCGAAAATCCGGCAACGAGGCGTAGACAAATCTTTCTACTATATAGTATCGGGGGTCCTCTGTCTCAAAAGTATGTCCCGGTCAGGGATTGCCGGGTTGAGATTTAAGTCCAGGTTGTTTTTTGGCTACGCTGGAATGACGCTTTTTCGAAAATCCGGCAACGAGGCGTAGACAAAATGGCTTTTGCGCGCCTGTGGGTTGTTGCGGGAATACCCGAAACGTAATGTTTTGGGGGTTTTACGGAGAAAGATGGACACGAAGGCATATAGTAGACGATCTGGGGAGGTTCGGGATGGTGGTATATTCGTTTGGTTCTGGCCCTTGGGTGACGTTTATGCCCAAAATTTTGGTGGTCGAAGACAGTCCAATTAATCAGCAGGTGATGACCTACTTTCTCGAGTCCAAGGGTTTCGAGTGCGACCTGGCAACGAGTGGGGCTCAGGCTTTGACGCTAGTTCATACTAACGAATATGACTTGATCTTCCTCGATTTGCGCATTCCGAATCTGGACGGTTTCTCGGCTGCTCGTGCCATTCGCGAGACGGGTTGCACCGTTCCCATCATCGCGGTGACGGCGAGCGCCATGCCCGAGGATGAGAAGAATGCGATGGAGTCAGGCATGAATGCGTTTATGACTAAGCCGTTTTCGCGGGCGGATTTCGATTCGGCAATCGCAATGTGGCTCAAGCCGAGGCAAGGGACTGAAACCGAGTCTGCCGGCTCGATGGCGGATAGTTAGCGTCTGTTTGAAGTCGTTCCGGGTCTAATTGCAGGATCTAAACAGAATGCGCGCGAATTGCTAAACTCATTGAGACCGATTCATACCTTCGTCGGAGATGCGGTTTTGTGGACTAGATTTTTCGAAGTTTCCTGGCCTCAGTGCAAATTGCGTGAGCCTGCTTCCCAAGCGCTTCTCGAGAAGTGCGAAGATGAGTTGAATGTTTCGATTCCGCTGCCGCTTCAACAGCTTCTTCGTGAGACTAACGGAGTAGCCGATCCAAGTAATGAATGTTTGATCTTCTCGGTCGAGGAGATGCTCGAATGCACAGAGGACATGTGGTTCAACACGGACTACGAGCAGCGCTTCCAGCCGTTTGTCAGTCTTTTGTTTTTCGGAACCGATGCGAGCGACAATCTATTCGCTTATCCAATACTCGGCGATAAGCCGGACAAGAGCAAAGTGTTCAAGTGGCGTCGCGACAACGACAGCCGCATGTATTATGCAGATGGTTTGGAGCAGTACTTCTACAAACGCTGGAAGTGTCTTGAACAGGGCGATACATCTCTTTGGGATCAGAAATTGTCGTGCAAAGATTTCGATGACTACAAAACATTTATCACCGGCGGTGGTGGCGCTGACTTTTCGCCGGACTTCGCGCCGGATAGCTCCACGCCCGGATCGATGAGCGGTTAGACGACGAAAGTGGTTAATGTTTAGTCTCTAGGATTGAAAGGTCCGGATGGGGGAATCGGCGTGAATGTTGTCGATGAGTCCCACTGATTGATCATCGGCAAACTCACTGAACCGCCAGCCTGGAAGTCTCCCAACATATTGCGACCGGCAAATCCGTTCCAAAATGGCCGCTGCAAGACACTTCCGCTCGATGTGATCGTTCCCGGCGCAGTTATCGCCTCGCCTGGCTTGCTTTGCCACGTATAGCTGTATGACGGCGCAGAGATAATTGTTGGTTGCGAGTAGCCTGTTCCATACATGCCACCGCCGAAGCCACCATATCCGCCATAGCCGCCGTAACCGCCATATCCGTAAAATGGGTTTCTGTAGCCCATTCCGAAGCCACCGAAGTTTAGCCCGAAACCGCCCCGACCGAAACCAAATCCACCGCCGCCGAAACCAAAGCCGCCATAGCCCATTCCTCCGAAACCACCATAACCGCCGTAACCCCAGGGACCAAAGCCTCCCATCATGAACGGATTCATGAACTGCGGTTCGGTATAAACTGACGGCAGATACGGGTTAAACGAGGGACCGGACGGCTGCTGAATCACCACGCCGCCGTACATCGGCTCATACGTTTGCGTGAAAGTGGTGCCTTGTTGCTGAATAGGCGGAGCGCCGCGATTAATAAGCGGCACCAGATTGCCGCTAGGCGTCATTTGAAAGCCGTTATCGATTAGCTGCTTTTCGGTCAGGCGCGGGCGTTCCAGGTTGCTCGGCTTCTTGCGGCGCGCCTCCTCCTCGTTCCATTTATCCAGGTCGACGACTTCTTCCATAAACATGTTGCCGTCGTTGCCCTGAATCACTTCGCCAGGACCGCCCTGCGAGGGCGTGATTTCGTTTGCTGTCTGCGCCGAGTGTGATGCTGCCACCATTGCGACGAAGGACGCGAGAATCGAATTTCTCCAGGCTCGGGACCGTTTGATTGCCAACATATGAACTCCATTTGCTCGATTTGGTTCCACCGGGCATTCTAATTTTAGCCGACTAAACCGTAGACCGCATCGGCGACTGAGCGCGACTGTTAAGACAGTATTGGACGGTCACCACGTAGTTGCGTCAATCCTAATAACTTCCGGAAAACAAAAGCGTTCTAACTTTTTCCGCTTCGGTCTGCTGATTGTTCAATTCGTAAGAAGCCTGAAGGAGATCAAGAATTAGCTGTCGATTCGCAATGGGCGTTTGGCTGTTCATTCGCAGTTTTGCGAGCTCCAATAGTGTAATGGCTTTCGCGATCTCGTTCTTCTTCAACGCTGCGCGCCCACCTTTCAGAGCCGTTCTGCATGAGCTCTGACGAATTTGTTCATCTTCCGGTCTAAATTTAAGTGCCTTCTCGAAGATTGAATTCGATTGCTCCCAAACGTTCATTCTCTCAAGATCTCGGGCGGTTGACAAATCTCTGTCAAAGTCAATTCCGCGAGTTCGGATATCGACCTCGTCCTTCTTTATCCGAGCGTCTGAACTGGCAACGCGCTTCTGAGCCGCCGCCACTTTGGTCGCGTGTAATTCTCTCTTCTTCGTATTGTCGATGATTGCGTTCATCGCATTTATATCCGGCGCGGTGAGTTTCTCTAGCAGAGGTACTTGAAGCTGGAAGTACATGATCGTGTTTGGGTCAGGTAGGTGATCGGCGCCCAGGGCGTGCCCGATTTCGTGAAGCGCCACGTTCTTCAGGTATTGCTGTCGAAAGGCCGGTTGGCTCGAACTTCGAAAAGTAAGTATGCGAATTTTGGCATGTCTTCTGGAGAGAGACCCATCCCATGTGCTCTGACACGTCCCAATTGCGTCTTTGCTTTTGGCGCCTAGTTTGTCCGGATGGTCCACCCATTCGCAGTCAATAGACGCTTCGCTTGCCGTTGGCACAAAGGCGAATTTTATACGATTACCCATTGTGCTCTGCCACATTTGAAACGACGCTATCAGGGCGCTTCTATCGCCTTTAGCATATCCGGGAATCTTCAAACAACTGCTCTCGGTTGGTATAAAGACTTTCAGTGGAAACTTGGCGGAATCCCATCTAGCCTCCTTTTCGAACACTTCATCTTTAGCTTCAGACAGTGCTTGTTCTAGCGTTTTCTGATTCGCTGATCGAATGACTTTCTCTCTGGCGATTCTATCTAGCGCTTGTTTCAGTTCTTCTGCGGTCATATCCTCTCTAGGAGGCAATGTCGGCGGAGGGTGTACGAGTTTGTCGAGGCTGTAAATTCGCTGTTTGATTTGGATAATCGCATGATGAGCCGGATAGGTTTTCTCTATTGAGCGAAGGGATTCTAATGCGCTTTCCTTGCGACTGAAGCGGATCTTCAGTAAGGCTTGCAGCAAAACAACATCGTCGCGCGGAGGCGTTGCCGAGCCTTTTGTCGTTCGTTTCGCGAGACCGCTCGAAAGAAACTCTAAACTTTCCGCGCTCGCTAGAAGTGGGTCACTGGAGGCGTTTCGCATTGCATACATCAACCATTGATCGACCTCGTCCAGCCTATTTCTCTTTATGCATTCGAGTGTTTTTCTTAAGACCTGCCATGTCACTTCTGGGTTCTTCTCCGCGGTGGTCTCTTCCATGAAGACCAGTCCATCAGGGTTCTCAATTACATTTCGGGCACAGGCTGCCACTGAACTGCATAGGATGGATGCCACCGCGAGTAGTGTTGCGGCGGCTGTTGTTGAAGGGCGAAGGGAGCCGTCCATTGTTCAATCCTGGTTGGGCGGCGGTTCCGTGCCTGTGTTTTGCGCATTCGACTGATCGGAGGGAATCGAATCAACGTTGAGTTGCTCCGTCGCTTCTACACCAGGCACCGCCCCTGGAACGCTCTGAATGACCGAAGCTGCACCATTGGGTTGCGAAACCGTCGAGCCGGCCGCGTAGCCATTCATATTCGCATCGTATGCCCGCTGTCCTTCTGCCGGCGTCGAGCTTGGAGCTGTGGTCGTGGCGGCGTACGCCGGCTGACCCTTGATGGACGCTATCAAATTGTCGAGAATCGCTTTGGTCGAGTCGAACATGTCTTTTGGAAGATCGACCGTCACGGTCTTTGTCATCCCCATTTTGCCTGCTGTGACCTCGGCGACCGGCTTTTCTCCTACCTTCACGAGCGACTCGAGAAGATTGACCCAGAGAGTCTTTGCGAGGACTTGCAGACCGGTGATTTTTGAAACCTGATAGTCGCCGTTGGGACGGTTTAAAAATTCGAAGCTGACCTTTTTGTTGAAACTTATCTTGGGCACGTCTTTTGAACCAACGTCTTTGACGTACTTTTGTTCCAAACTCACCTCGACGACGTCCTTATCCGGGAGCATGAAAACAGCAATTTTGTTGACGCATGCCTGCTTCATCTGCTTGGTGACTGATTCTCCGAAGGACAGCGGATCAATTGTTTTGTAATGTTTTCCCAGTTCGTCGAAAGCGTGTGCAAGTTCGTCATCATTTATCGCGAGGCGCGCGTAAGCCGCCTTCGCCTCCTGCAGCTGGGCATCAGCTTTTTCGTAATCGCCTTTCTGGCAGTAGCATTGCCCGAGCTTTTTGTTTGCAATTGCCGTCATGCGATCCTTTGCGTTTTGATCGGCATCCACACGCGAAATCTGAGTCAGCGCCCGCTTGAACATGCTGATGGCCGGCGTCTCCTTGCCGTTGGTCAACATTGTTGTCCCGTCGTCGATCATCTTGCTCCACTTCGCGTCGGTAGATTGAAGAAACGCCTGCTCATCTTGCGAAATCCCTAACGGTGCCGATATTGGCGCGGTAGGTTCTGTTTGCGAATCCGCGAATGCGGCTTGATTGAAAGTGAAAAGGGCTAGGGTCAAAGATGCGGCTAGGAGGAACTCATGGCGTTTTTTCATATAAATATCCATCCGAAAACTCACAGATACTCTACCCGGATTTTCAAGGTATTCCGAAGGTTTCAACTACCCCGAGATTAATTCCCTGGGAGCGCCGGTTGAACATGGTTCTCGGTCCGATTACGCGGGTGTTTTGATCTTATAAATATCGAAAGCGCTCGTTTGGTGAGAGATCTTTTGGACTGAAATCATGACTCCAGTCATTCAGGTCTATCTAAAGCAGGCTATCGAGTGGTAACTTTGGGCACACATCATCTCTTTTATTTGTAGGGACGAAACACCACCAGCGCTTCAACCAAACGCTCAGATAGTTTTTTGCTGCAATTTTTGCGGTGAAAACAGCAACGCCTGTCGCCAGCTAATAGCTGAAGGTAGATACGATGCGCTTCTTCGGCGTTCGGCGCCCAGGCGTTCTGCTAGTGTCGTTCGCGAAGACGTATTCGCGAGTGCCACTGAAGGCGGTGCCGTGTTGAAGTGGGTGTGGTGATTGTTTCGTGAAAAACCGTCGAGAGATGATGATTTGGCGGTGCTTGCGCGGGCGGTGTAGTCCGTTGCGAAGTGCCGCTTGCAGCATTACGCGTCAGCGTATTAACTCCTTTTCGAAAGGGAAAGCCATGAAGAGAGCGCAAATTCTCTTGATTCTTGCAGTTTGCTTCGGCGTCTCAAATGCCGAGGCGAAGGGACCGGGCGGCCAGCATGGAGGCGGCCAGGTTCACCATGGAGGTGGGAACGGACCTCGTGTGCAGCCGAACATCCCGCGGACGCAGCCGCATGTTCCGCGCGTGCAGCCGAACATCCCGCGGACGCAGCCGCATGTTCCGCGCGTGCAGCCGAACATCCCGCGGACGCAGCCGCATGTTCCGCGCGTGCAGCCGAACATCCCGCGGACGCAGCCGAACATTCCCCGCGTGCAACCGAACAATCCGCGCACGCAGCCGCATGTTCCGCGCGTGCAGCCGAACATCCCGCGGACGCAGCCGAACATTCCCCGCGTGCAACCGAACAATCCGCGCACGCAGCCGAATGTTCCGCACATGCAACCGAACAATCCGCGCACGCAGCCGAATGTTCCGCACATGCAACCGAACATCCCGCGGACGCAGCCGAACGTTCCCCGCGTGCAACCGAACATCCCGCGCCCGCAGCCGCATGTTCCGCACGTGCAGCCGAACGTCCCGCGGACGCAGCCGAACGTTCCCCGCGTGCAGCCGAATATCCCGCGGACGCAGCCGCATGTTCCGCGCGTGCAGCCGAATCTGCCGAATCGCCATCCGCACAATTTGCCTCCAGTCCACGTGGGGCGCCCGAATCAGATTCCGCAAAATGTGCGTCCGTATCCGGTTCGCTGCGTGCCTGACCGGCAGCCGGCGCACTACCGGAACTATCGCCCGCCCGTCGTGCAAAACAATTTCTGTGCGCCCGTCTACGGTCGATACACCGGTCGGTACAATTCGCCGGTGAGAAACAGTTTGTTTAACACCGGGTTCTGGTTTGGCGGAACGTGCTATTCCGCAAACCCGTACTTTTCGTACGGCAACTACTGTCCGACCAGCTGGTTTTACTTCGGTAACAACTGCTGGTTTCGACCGGGTGGTGGTTACTCTTATTCGCCTCCAATCGGCTTCAACGACACCATCACCGTCGTCGTCGAAGAGCAGTACACCGAGATGGAGCTAGACCCGTTTCTCGGCATTGAAGTGCCGGTGACCAAGACCGTCACCTGGTATTACAACGCCTACTACGACGCGGGAACTGGATGGTACGGTTACACAGACTGTCATGGTCAATTCCATTGGCTTCAGTGGTAGTGTCGCCAGTGGTGTCACTTCGCTGCGCGGAGATGTTTCGACGCGTTTGAAGTGAGTTGAAAAAAACAGCGCATCCCGAGCGGTTCTTCATTGAGCCGCTCGGGGTGCCTTTTGCCTTCTTCACTTTCTTACCTTTTTACATCTTTTTCTGTTTAAAACCGTCCTGTACTGAAGAGCGTGGCTAAAATACATGTTGCCGCACAATTTAATCGCGCAGCCGAAGATCGCCTCCTGTGGGCGGGTAGATAGTAAACGGCACACCGATGCTAAATCGTGGGAGAGTATGAGTATGGCTGATAGACAGAACGGGGACCACCGAGCCCAAGAGGCTCCGAGCAGAATTTCCGACCAGGCGACCAACAGTGATACGACCGACAACGCTGGTGACCTCAGTCGGCAGATGTGGGCTCCTCAGACCACCATTACCAGCGGCGACACAGGCGCGCGTGAGTCGCAGCTGAAGAGCGGCGGCGCGAGCACTGCGACCGTGGAGGCGCAGGATGGTTTCGGAATTGTAGGGACTGCCAGTGATTCTTCGGAAGCTCAGAAGACCGAGAACAGCTCAAAGCGCTCAGAGATTTTTGATAAGGGTGAGACGTCCGATAATCCTGCTCATCCATCGAATTGGAAAACCGACGAGTTTGGCAATGTGACTGAAGCCGGCCCGGAATTCAGTGCCAAATACAATGAGAAGGGCGAGCTAGAGAGCGTCAGGCAGGGGAATGACACATGGACTCGTGGTGCTGATGGCAACATCCAGCACAGTTGGGTCGATTCCAAGGGCGAAACGCATGAAGACTTGATTGATAACGTCCGAAGTTTTTCGGCTGAGCCTTACTTCAGCGATTTGGGTGGCGGATTGTTAGGTGGTATGACGGTTGAAATTGGCACGGGCAAAACCAGTTCATCGAGTCACAGTCGTCCCGTGTATCAGGACTCTGCGCACGACAAAGCTGCGACTGGCATAGTGAATGGTTGGATCAAGGGTCTTAAGGAGCAGAGCGAACCGAAGCAACCGTATCAGGGAAGCTGAGACTGCGCGGAGATTTTTGTTCACGAAACATTTAGAGTGTGCCACTACTGATAGTGTCGCCGTTCTTCTGTGGATACCAGTGCTGCAGAGCCCGGCTGCGGGTCGGTCGCATAGTTGAGCTGACGCAAAGTAGCGTGGCTGAGGGATGGGAATTCGCGCAGCCGAATTACGCGCTACGGCAATCCGATATTGGATCCAAGAAACCGATATGAAAGTATGTTTCCTATAAATGCCGGATTAGATTCAGTGATCACTTTCTGCTCAGGCTGCGGGAACATGAACGAATGTGTTTCGGTCATAAGTCCTGTCAAGTGTGCAGGCTTTACTTTGAGGCGAGCCGTTTGCTACTTTAGTACGATAAGCAGTAATGGCATTGGTATCAAATCGTATCGGGGGAAACATGAAGAGAACTCGCTTTCTTTGCTGGACTTTATCTCTTGTCGCCAGTATGGCCTTTTGCGCGCAGCCTGGTGATGCCGCCGCCACCAAAGCTGAAAAAACTGAGCAATGGGGTTCGGAAACGATCGCGGTGCGCGCAAATCTAGCGGCTCAAGCAATGAAGGACAAGAAGTACCAGAGCGCGATTTCACACTTCCGTGCTTTGATCGGTTTAGATCGAAACAACGAAGATTTCTATCTGGGATTGTACGTCGCAAGCGATAAGGGCAATCAACCTGGACAAGCCGTAATGGCTCTGGAGGAGCTTTTCGATAAGAAGCCTGATCTCAAGGCAACGTATGCAAAAGAGTTTGTGGACGCGTTGAAAAAAGCCAACCGTGAGGCGCCGGAAGTTAAGGCTGCGGAAAAGCTGGTAAAAGGCGACTCGCCGGACAACCTCGCCGAGAAGAAAGTTGATGAGTTGGTCGAGAAAAGTTTGTATGAAGAGATATATGTCGAGCCGAAGAAGTTAGAGCCGGTTAAACGCGTTGAGCTCGATCCGGACGATGTTCACCTGGAGAAAACGCGCAAAGCGCTCACGTATGAAACCGCATTCGCGCAGTCGGAGAACATCGTAGTCGCTGAGTTCATCGGATACGACAAGAATAAGCCGATTACCTACTACACCCCACCGAAGGCTCATTACAAAATCACAGAGTATCTCAAGGGCGCTCCATTCAACAAATCACTTCCGATCAAGTATGAGTTTCACGATAAGATTGTCGGCGAAGAAAAGCCTGCAGACTGGAAATTTGATGAGGTCGCGCTGATGCCCAAGAAGGGATCGAAGTGGATTATGTTCATTCCGACAGCTGTTCCGCTCGATGGAATGCTGGAAACCTTCCACGGCAAATATGGACGTCAGGAGTTTAACGAGGCGAACTACGACGAGATTCAGCGAATAATTCAGGAGCACCGCGGCGCCACCAAGTTCTAACCGCGTCCAGACGCTACTTGTCATCACTGCGTTAGTTCGTTTCTTCGCGTGCCATTGCATCGTTGCGTTAATTTGCACCGTCGCGGTCATTCGCATCGTCAGTTGCCGCTGCGTCTCGTACTTCAATCTTCGCTGTGCATGCCTTGATGACGCGCTTGAGTTCGGGTTCAAAAATCTCGGCTGACACGCTGAGTATTCCCGTCTGGTTCGGAGTGACTTCGCATGAAAACGATGCGCTGCCGTCCTGTCGGTAATTTCTTGATTTCTCATTGAACTCGAGTTTCGCTCCCTGCCATCTGAGATCTAGACCAGGAGCCAGGTTTTTCACTGCAGCGATCACTTGCATCGGTTTCCCAAAATCAACCTGTCCTTCAGGCTTGACCAGTTTTATAATCGGCTCTTGTACGGAAATTGGAATTGTCCGCTCGGCAACGACTCGATCGTTGCTCTTGTTGAGAATTTGAATTCGCGCGGAGAACTCGCCCGGTGGTGACGAGTCGGGAGCGATGTACGTGCAGCTATTCAATTCATCCGGATCGCCGACGATGGCTCCTTTTGAACGCCACTCGACACCTGGGCGCAATGAGCCGAATGCCTTATCTTTCGAAATAACAGAACCATCATTTTTTACCAGGTTCCAAACCGTTTTATAGTGTTTCGCACCTTTAACCTCGATGAATAGTCGATTTTCTGAAGCCGCGAAGATTGGCTTTACATCAGTGAAATGAACGGACACCGGTCCGCTGAATTCGGTTTCGTGAAACAAAGGCGCTAATTTTGCGAATGATTGTTTGCGGCAAAATTCCAGGTTTTCAAAATCTCTATTGGATGAGAAGGCGACCTTCTCATCGGGACTGTCGAACAGGTCAGCCTCATCGAAACGGTTTTGTTTGACTAAAATTTCTTTGATTCGTGACTTGATTTCGTCTGATGCCGGGATTGATGATGATGCCGTTCGATTCCATCCAAACCGCATGAGAAGCAAATTGTAGTAACGAAGTGCAGACTCATAATCTCCCTGATGGTAAAAGTTATTAGCTAAGATGTTGAGGTAAACTGGTTCCTCGCTTCGCGCAAGAGGCTCTTGAGCAACGCCTTCTCGCATTTTCTTTCCGAGTTGAATCAGGGCAGCGTTGAGATTGTATTCTTTAAACAACGCAAGAGTGTCGGTGGCGGCAGCATGTGTCGACGGTGATGAAAACGACATGTATTGCGGCTGGGCATCGATCAAGTTTTGCAAGCAGTCATTCAATATTTGAGTTGATGCGTGGAGTGCGTTAGTTTCGGCGCCCAAGCGCATAATCGCTTTTCGGCACTCGGAAGCCGACTTGCCGTCGACCTGGTCTTGGGTGAGGAGGAGCGCCTTTCGATAAAAGTGGAGCGCATTGGGCGTGTCTCTCGTGGAATCGTAGGCGCGCGCAAGTCCGAGCGTGACGTCGATAGTTGTGGATCGAGGCAGGCGAGCCAGTTTTGTTAGTTCGAGTGCCAATCGAAAGCTCTTAATCGCGGCTTCCGGATCTTGCTGGAGAAGTTTTTTGCCTTCCGCTGCACGTGCTTGGAACCGGTCATGAGTGGTCAGACCTTCTGCTGGTTGCGCTACTGCAGCCGAAGTTAAGTAAACAAGCAGGATCGCGCACAAGCGCTTTCGCGCTAGTTGGTAGTATTCGTTGCTCTTGCTGCTTGCTCTGTTACCCATGTGCGGATAGCTTGCTCATTTTTCTGCCTGTACAGGACGCGACGGTGAACCTCTTCAAGCATTCTAGCAACTGCGGCTTTTGCATAGGGGAGTTCGTGCGCCGCAAAAAACGACCTCAAGTCCTCTTCCTCGTCAGGCTTGTCGAAAGCCGCGCACGCGTATGCCAGATTTGCCATGCTTCGAGGCGGAAACTTCTTGGTAATGTCAGTCCAGTGTTCCTTCACGAAAGCCCAGGTTCTATGCTTAGTCCTGTGACCGTCCAGCATTCCTGCAAGAACGCGAAATCCATCCTGACTTCGGACTGTGTCGCTGAGCACCATATTTAGTGTCTTGTCGACGAGCTCCGGTTGAGCAAAATGTGTTAATGAAGATAGGAAGCGCTTTTCGAGCTCCGGTATCTTTTCGGTTTTAAGCGCCGCAATGATCTCTTCGTATTCCTTCTCTCCACCGTTGTAGGTTGTGACTGTCAGGACTGCCGATGCTACATCTGGTGAAACGGACTGCCTGTCTGCCATGTATTGTTTGTAGAGTTCGCGCGCTTCGGCGATGGTTTCTGCGTCTTGTCCGAAAGTGCCGAGCAGATTTATGACAGAGCGTCTCAAATCCTTGATGTTGTCTTCTTCACCGGGAGTTTCTTTCCACCCTAGATTGTCTTTTACCGGCCCGACGACCGAGCGCATCAGTTTTTCATAATCGTTGTGGTGTGCGGAATCCAGGTAGACATAAGGATGCCAGCAGAAGTCCATTAGTTTTTCCTGAACTATCGGATTCTTTTCGTCTGTTAATTTGAATAGAACCGAGAGTTTGTCTTGGACGGGAAGGTTGCCTTTCCAGGTTAATGCGCTTATGTCGCTGAGGAATGCTAGGCGTTCCTCAGGTGACAAATAGTCGAAGTGCTTGAGAATTTCTTGTTGGGTTTCGGTCGGATATTGGGTTCTGTAGAAGCCGCGCCCGCCAGCGTTTACAAGCGCCCCGGACCAATCTTTCGGGAGCGTTAGGGATTCGCTTTTGCCGACCATTAGTTTTGTAAGAGTCTTACCGTTTTCTGTAAACGGTTTCAATTCCCGAACTACCAGTGGGACTTGCCATAGTGAATTGTCTGCTTCAACGCCTGGCATTCCAAAGAATCTTTTCTGTGTAAGGTCCAGACTGCTGCCACCGCTCGTGGTGTTTAAGATCGGAAAGCCTGGTTGGAAAACCCAGGACTTCATGAGCCCGGAAACTGGCAGAGCGCTTGCTTTTCCAATGGATTCCCAGAGGTCTTCGCTGGTGGCATTGCCAAACTCGTGCGCGCTCAGGTAATCGTGAATTCCCTGTTGAAACTTTTTCTCTCCGACGTAGCTTTCCAGCATCCACAGAATGGATTCGCCTTTGTCGTATGTGATTGAGTCGAACATTTCCGCTGCCTGTTTTGGGTCGGAAACATCAGAATGAATCGCACGCGTTGCTTGAAGTTCGTCAACTAGCATGCTGCCATTGCGCGTCAGAATTGCTTTTGTGAGTTCCTGCCATTCCGGGTGAATGGCGTCGACCGTCTTTGTCCCCATCCATGATGCGAAGGCTTCATTCAGCCAGATGTCGTTCCACCAGCGCATTGTGACGAGGTCTCCGAACCACTGGTGCGCGATCTCATGGGCGACAATCGCGAATACGGTTCTCTTCGCTGAATTGCTGCCGGTCTTCTCATCGACGAGCAGGTTGGCTTCTCGGAATGTGATGGCGCCAAGGTTTTCCATTGCCCCTGATCTGAAGTCGGGGATTGCTATCAAATCCAATTTGTTGTGTGGATATGGAATGCCGAAATACTCGTGCTGGTATTTCAAAATGTCGCACGCCGCATCGAGCGCGTATTTGCCGAGATGCTCTTTGCCAGCCAGAGCCCAGACGGTCACAGGAATTCCGTTGACTTCTTTTGTTTCGCCCGGCTTGAAATTGCCGATGATCAGTGCCACCAGATATGATGACATCTTCGGCGATGGCTCGAACGTTATGGTCTCGCGAAGCTCGCCGGGAGCCGCCAGAGCGTCGGCATAACCCTTTGCGGGTTTCGACGCCTTGCCGTTTGAAAGCGCGATCGAACCCTCATTGACGTGTGCTGTTATCTTGAATTTTGCCTTCATCTCAGGCTCGTCGAAGCATGGAAACATGCGCCTGGCGTCTGTTGGTTCCATCTGCGTAGTTGCCAACCACTTCTTTTCGCCCTTGTCGTCAAGATAATGAGAGCGGTAAAAACCTCTTAGTTTATCGTTCAACTCGCCGGTAAATTCGAGGTGGAGCCGGTATAAGCTGTTTTTCTCAAGCGGGGTTTTGAAGGTTATGCGAACCTGCTCGTGTTCGGCATCTACGGTTACGGAACCGCTCTCCGCTTCGGCTTTGGCGGGAAGGCGCGGCGATTCGCCAACGGTTTTTATTCGTGTAAGTTTCGCGTCAGTAATCTTGAGATCGATTGCGTTGAGGACAATGGTGTCGGTTTTTTCTTTGGTTGAAACGTCAATCGCGGCTGTACCTAGAAAAGTGAAATCGCGCAAATTCGGCGTGAATTCAAGATCGTAGAGGTCAGGGAGGACGGTTTTCGGAAGTCGGTAGCTGGAAGACGCGCTTTTGGTAGGGGGTTTCGCTGGCTGTCCCTCGGCAAAGCACGCCAAAGGCATTGCGAAGAAGCTGATCGCCAGGCAGCTTGCGAGAGCGACGACCGACTTGGGTTTCATCTCAATCTCCTCTTGTGAAACGGTTTCTCAATTTACCAGGTTTGAATAGAATCGTTATGGTAAATTTTGTGTATTGCATTTGGCAAAAGTCTCGGCAAGTCGCAAATCTGTTTTTACTACTTCGGGCACGAATTTCATGGACGATAAAATCAAATCGGCTGACGGCGAGATCGGCGAAGGCGAATCCTCTGCGCATAGAGGGGCGGACGACTCGACGGCAGAGATTATCGGCGCAGACGGCGAGGATCAGATTGTCAGTGGAGATGGTCAAGATGACGAGCAGCGCGGGATTAAACGCTTAGGTCCGAAGAAGGAAGACGAGGAGCCGAAGAAGGAGTCCTCGATGTTGGGCGAGGTTGTTCAAACGCTGGTTATGGCGTTTGCGATCTTCCTTGTCGTCAAAGCGTTCATCGCTGAAGCGCGCTATATTCCTTCGAGTTCGATGGAGCCGACGCTGAACATAAACGACAGAATTCTAGTTGAAAAACTCACGAGCCGTTTCTTTGGTCGGCAGGTAGAGCGCGGAGATATTATTGTGTTCTTCCCGCCAACGATTGAAACGGGCGTGCCGGACAATCCGTTGCTGCAGTCGGTAGGCGGTCTGCCTTTCCTTTCGGAGGGACCGCCTGTGTTTGTGAAACGCGTGGTTGGTATTCCCGGTGATACCATCGAAGTGAAAAGCGGTCAGGGTGTTTTTATCAATGGGAAAAAACTTGACGAGCCGTATGTCAAAGAACTTCCGCAGTATGACTTGAAATTGATGAGTGACATCGGCGGCATGGCGTCGACGCAGCAACTAATCCAACCGTATGCTGACAGCAATGCACCAATTGTGGTGCCTGACGGGCAATTATTTATGATGGGCGACAACCGCAATCACAGCGCCGATAGTCATGTTTGGGGCTTTCTGGACAAGTCTCGAATCGTAGGCCGGTCTTGTGCGGTTTTCTGGCAAGATAAGTGGTTGCATTTCGGCCAGTAGGCTCAATGTCTCTTCGAGACCATCTGCTTGACCGACAGCGGTAACTTAAGTGCTGCCCCCTTCGCTACTATAGAGTACCGTGTACGTTGCGCCCCGAAAGCCGCTACTACCTCGGGTCTGCGCCGTCGCGTCTAATAATGCCGACCTCCGTGTCTACGACAGAATGCCGGATTCGCCGAAAAGCGTCATTCTGTCGTAGACAAATTTGACGGGCCGCGTTTGCGCCTCTAAGTTTATTTACAGCAGTCAAACCGTTTAGCGAAACTGCTAAGGTGCTTTACCCGGAGCCGGTTTAAAGCTCTGCCATGCAGGTCACCTGTGGTTTCGGGTGACGGCAGAACTGGCTGCCGCCGGACTGCAGGTGCATCAGCACTGCTGTTGTTTTCAGCAGTTGCTTTGCTGTTCGTCTGGCGTGTGGCTGGTTCGATTGCATGAGCTCGCGCAGCGGAAGTATTGCGGACATCGCTGAGGGAATCGAATATTGGCTACTGAAGGCTTTTAAACCGTTCTCGAGCGACTGCGACGAAACGTACCGGTGGCTGATCGCATCAGCCGGGTTAATCTCTGCCAGGCTGCCAATCGAATCCTTTGCAATCAAAGCACTTTCGCCCGGCAATACTTTTATGCGCTTGCCACCGGCTGTGATGCTTACGGAATTGCTGTTCTGATCGTGGAGATTGTAGACAGCAATGCCGTCGGAGAAGGCCAGCACAAGAGCTACAGAGCCTGCACCGACCTTTACCGATCCGAATTGAGTTTCAATACATCTGTCCTTCTCCGGCGCGGCAAGGATGCTTCCCTTCTGCAGGCTGAAGCTGGATACTGATGAGAAGCCCGTTTCGAGGGTTCCGGGGATAGCGCCGCTTTCGAGTTCTGTTTCGCTCTTCCAGCCTTTCTTGAATCTGGTACCAAACCCGGTGGCGGTGATAATGGGCGACGGCGAACCGGAGATTGTGTTTATCAAACCTATTTCGTCGGAGGAGAACGCATGTGCGCCTGTCTGTCCGGCTGCAATCTCGAGGAGCATCTCGGCGTTTTGGATTTGAGAATCAAATGTGTTTGTTAAACCGAGTGAAATTGAAGGTTGAATCTCAGGCAAAACCGCCGCAGAGTCAATCGGTGTAACACCGGCAATGGCTCGGGTGGCGAAAATCTGGCTGCCATTTGCGCCGCGTCGCGTAACATCGGTCATGGCCGACAGTGCCGGCGCCGGGGCGGGTGGGTCTGCCGTTATCGTGACACCATCCTCGATTACAATTGCTGCCGGTCCTGCCTTACCAGCGCTGAAGATGACGTTGCCATTGATCAAATTTATAGTGCTGGAACCGTTCGCCGTGATGCCGTTGTTGAAGAAAACAGTTCCGCCGGAACCATTAACCGTCACACCTACAGGAGTTGTGCCGGGCACTAGGGGCGGTGGCAAGGTTCCAATTACGAATTGAACAGTGCCTCCACCGACAGAAGTTGAGAAGCTCGCAACAGAAGACAAAAAGCCTAAATTGATAGAGGAGCCCTTGCCCTTGCCCAGGTTGTTGAGCGTAATCTCGCCATCTGAGGAGGTTATGCTGGCAAATGCGTTAAGATTCATCGCGCCACCACTGGTGGTGATAGTGACCGATTTGCCAGACGCGTCTGCAATATTGATTCCTGCGGCTGCGGAGACGTTGACGTCTCCTCCTCCTGTGACGTCCAATTCTAGCGCCGTCTTCTTAGCCAGGCTCGAGATGTTTACGGACCCGGATGAGCCGACTGCTGCTTGAGCTGTCAGGTTGGTGGTTTGGACGGACAGGGGAATAGCGCCGCTTCCGATTGCTCCCGCGGAACTAGTCAAGTCGACTGCGCTTGTCGGGCTATCGCTGGTCAGGATTTTTACCTTCGTAGATGCTTGTGTGATATCTCCTGTTGTCGCTTGGAGATCGACAGAATTTGTTGATTTGGTTGAGCCTATGCTCGTGTTCAAGGCGATCTCACCGCTCCTTATAGCGATGTTTTGCGCCGAGCTAAGTTTTGCGTTGACTGTCACCAGATCGTCTGAGGTCAAAGATACGTTGCCTTTAGAGGTGCTCTCCACAAAATTGAGAGGACCAGCTGCCGAATTATTCGCGCTCACGTCGCCTGCGGCGTTCAGCGAGAGGTTGATTGCAGCGGTCTTGATGGGGGTGGCGAGACTTCCGATTGTTCCGGCGTCTGCAAACAAAACAATTGTGCCTGCAGATAGCCCGCTCGAGGCCGGATTGTTCTGTATGGAAGAGCCAGCTCCTTTTCCTGTGCTTATTTCAATTTTGCCGGCGTTACTGGTAGTGACACTTCCGGCCGCACCGAGGTTGATGATACTGTCGACCCCGGTGCTTGTGAGTATGACATTGAAACCGCTGATAGCGTTGTTGATCTGAATGGCGCCGGTCGATTCGAAAATGAACTCTCCGGAGGTAGAGCCGGAGGCGCCCAGAGCGACCGCGGCTGCAGTATTGGAGAGGTTTACGCTGTCGCCACCATTGGCGGTGATGGTTTGAGCGCTGATGCCGAGTGCCTTCTTGCCGCCAATCACCCCGGTTTGTGTCGAGAGATTGAGAGTATTCGCTGTTATCGATTTCTTGCTTGTAATATCACCGGTGCCTGTAACGGTCAAACTAACCTGGCTGGTATTCGCGTTGCCCAGTACGTTGTTGAGAGTGATGCTTCCGTCGTTGGCACTGAATGCGATACTATCGAAACCGAGAAGATCTTTTGAGATGGTCACTCCGCCACCATTATTGGTGACAGTCAGGTCGCCGGCTGAACTGCCCGTGGCGATTACCGTACCAAGGATTCCGTTAGTGCCTTTCTTCGCGCCGAACTCAAAGGCTGTGGAACTGTTGGATTGAAGAACAACGTTGCCACTTGCTCCGCTATTGCTGCCGCCGCTAACGTTGAGATCGCCTGTGATTAGAAGAGTTCCTGGTCCACTCTCGCCGGCTACCAGCGTGACATTAGTGCCGCCAGCGTCTGCCGCGAACGGGCTGATGTTCAGTGCGTTCGTAGCGACGGACAGGTTGCCGCCGGTGATGATACTGACGTTGCTCTGCGAGAGAATTTGGCTTCCGGCGCTGATTGAGAATTGACCGTTAGCGGTTCCGATCGTCAAGGGTGCCGTGCCAAGCTGATGTAGCGATAAAGAGCCGGCGCCGTCCCCTTGTCTTACGCTCAAGTTGACATTCTGTGTCGCGTCTGCGACCAGTTGTCCGGCTTCGATTGAAATAACACCGCCTGTTCCGGAAACGTCGGTGGAACCGGCATTTACAGCGCCATTGCTGATGGTGACGATCTGGTTTGCTGCTGCTTTGAAGTTGATGTTTCCGCCGTTGGATCCAAACGAGCCGGTGGCGGATAGTAGATAATCACTTCCTAGTGAAACGTTTGTTTGTCCGCCGCGAAGTTCAAGTGTGATCGAACCGCCGGCGCCTCCGTCGATACCGTCAGCATAGAGCGACAGAGGAGCCGGTCCAGTGATGGAAATGTCTCTTGCTTTGAGAGTCAAGGCACCGCCGTTGAAGCCGGAAGTCCCTTGCACGCTCAACAAATTGGTGGGCAATTGGATGTCTGAGTCGCCGGCGTCGATTAACAGAGTTCCGCCTCTGCCGTTGCCGGGCGCGTACTGGATGTTGCTCAGTGAGTTGATGTTGATGTCTTGATTTGAGATGAGATAGATTATTCCACCGTTCGTCGTTCCGTTTGCCGAGATCGAGTTGACGGAGTTTGTCCCGGCGCTGCCGATGTTGAGTGTGGTGCTGCCGAGCGCAGTTATATAAGCTACTCCGCCGCTGCCGGATGGAGAGGACGCTGTGAGATTGTTGAGATGGACGTTGTTGCCCGCGAGCACATAAATGCCTGCTCCTACCGCTCTGAGGTCGTTTGCGGATATATCTGCGGTATTCAATGTCGAGGTGGTGTTAAACGGATCGCCAGAGAAAATCTGGGCTACCTGTAGACTGATGTTTATGTTGCCTGATGGCGCTACATATGGTTGAGCTGCCTGCAGTTGCACTCCACCGGGACCGAGTGCTGGCAATGGGCTGGGATTGGAACCGGTAGAGTCGATATCTCCTACCGAGATGGCGGTTCCTGAGGTTTTGCCGGCCACTATTTTGACTGTTCCATCGAGGCCGCTGCCGTTTGTTCCTGAAAGGATCGGCACATTGGTCGGAACCCTAATGTCGCCGGAGTTGTCACTGCCTGCGAACGCTGCGAGCGTGATACCGAATGTGGAACCAGTTGTAACTGGTGCGCTGCGAAGTTCCGTTATCGGATTTGTTTCAAAATCGATTTTCCCTCCGGTCGCGGATGCACCGGTTATGCTGACCGTGTCGCCGTTTGTGGTGAATTCTGCTCCGGCAAAAATGGACAATGCGCCGCTCTGTAGCGTGGTCGCGGAAGTTCTTATCGCCAGACCAGAAGCCGCCGATACGATGTCGTGTCCGGAGAAGATTCCGATGCCGCCTGGCGCAAGAACATCACCGTAAAGGGAAATTGTGTCGCCTGCGGCAAGGCCAATGCCGAGAGATGTGGCGGTTGACTGCAAAACGCCGAGAGCGTCTATTGTCGAATCCGTAGCAACTGAGATTCTGCCCGATGACATGACATCGCCGTTGATCACGATGTCCGCATTGCCCGGGTTCAAGAAGCTTCCGACCAGGAAGTTACCGGTCGTTATTGCGCCAGCCGAGTTGATGGTCATTACATTAGACGAGTTGCCCAGAAATTCGGGATTTCCATTGGAGATGAAGACGTTGGCGGCACCAGCTCCGCCACTGTGACTGATACTACCGATGTTGATTCCAATCCCTGAAGTTGCACCGGCGGCGATTGAGACTAAACCATTTACGCCAGTGCCATTGCCACTGGCGTCGATATTGCTTCCACTGGGCAGGAGTACGTTGCCTGTGCTTGCGTTGATACCGTACGCCGCCAGGATGATGTTTCCTCCGGCGTTGTTTCCTGTTGTGGAGTTGCTGTTGATTGCTAATGTCGCACCAGCATTGCTGAAATCGATGCTGCCACCGGTGGCGCTAGCGCCTGTGAAGGAGATGTTGCCGGTCGTTGGCGTACCGGGAGGGAGTGAGGTCGTCTGTTCGGCCAGGTTGCCTGTAACGTTGGCGCCGGCGACGATAGTGATATCGTAACCCTTGCCTGCGCCATCCTGGGCTTGAATCAGGCTGACTCCTGACGTCGCGACGATGCTTCCACTTGCTACGATGGCGAGTGCTTCTCCGACCGAGATGTCACCGGTCAAAGTGATGTTGCCTGCAGCGTTGAAGTAGGTGGGGTCACCGGTCAAGCATTGCTGGCCGATGATAAGGTTGTCCGTATTGGCATTGACGTGAACAGCGATGCCTGATGAAACAACTTCGCCGGTGAGTTTTTCTACAGTGACGTCGGCCAACCCATTTCCGGCATTGATCAACAATCTGCGCGAAAGGAGATCGCCACCACTTATGGTGGTATTGGCGGTGCCGTTGTACTCGGCTGTCCTGATGCTGATGTCCCCATTTGAAGCGGAGATTACGCCGCCGCTGTTGTCGATATGAAGGCTTTGCGAGTTGGATGAATTTAAAACGATGTTTCCGAACTGCGAGGAGATTGTTCCGCTGTTGGATATGTTTTTAGATTCAAGTGATACGTCGTGCACAGCCGAGATGTTTCCGCCGTGATTGGTTAGGTTACCACCGGATTTGATGGCAAGACTGCCGGAGCTGCTAATCGTGCCCGCGTTGTCGAAATCTGTAACTGTGGACATGGTGAGGTCAACAGTTGACGCTCTGGAGCGGTCGATAGTTGTTATCGTTCCGGTTGCCTGGTTGTCGATGCTCTGGGCGGATATGACTGCCTGTCCGCTGTTGCCGCGAACGGTTTGGCTCACAGTTCCGTAGTTGATGAGGTTGCCAGAAATGTCGATTTGCGTGCGGCTGTTGACTCTATCAACTGATTGAACAGCTTCCGGGATGACCACGTTGTGGATTGAATTTGCCTGTCGGCCGCTTGTTAAGTTCGAAAGCGAGAATGTGCCACCAGTCGCCTTGCCGCTTTGGTCAACTGTGAGCGTCTGTCCTCTGCCCGTTTGAGCCTGTTGGAATGAAACAAACTCTGCAGCGGAAACGCTGTCACCCTGCTGGATGGTCTTTATTGAGTCTCCCACCTGAATGGTGACCGACGGACCGCGCCTGAACATATCTTGCTGGATCACAATGGAAGCGAGGCTTGAACTGAGATCTAGATCGATCGGCGTTATCGAAGGGGCACTGTATGTGTTTATGACCGGCTGGTTGCGGCTTTCGTTTCTCAAATTCAGACGCGCCTGCGCGTTCTGCAGTTTCAAATTGTGGAAACCGACATGCGGCACGCGACCTTGGCGATCGAACTGATTGTCGTGTGCTAGTGCCGGCGCGGCAAATTGCTGGATTAGCACAGCCGAAGAGAACAGTTTCACGCCAAGCGAGAGCGACGTATCTTTATTCATAGAGAACTCCAATAAAACTGCCCCAATCGCCGTTACACAGGCACGAGTGCCTGGGCGAAATTGAGGTGGTGAGCGCAACGTGCAGATTATATTACTATGTCGCGAAACTTTCATTACGCCCTCTTGCTATTTAGGGCTGCGCATAAGAAAGGGCTCGAAACCGGCTGGATCACTACTATAGAGCTCCGAACAAGACGGGCTCGAAACGGATTGCTACTATAGAGCTTCGCACAAGATAGGTTCCGAAACCGGGCATAAGCCGAGACTCTCAGTCCAAGCCCTCCTTCACTGCATTCGTTTGTCTACGCCTGAATGCCGGAATTCGCGAAATCCGTCGCTCTCCCGTAGCCAAATCCGTCCGGACTGCTACTATAGAGCTCCGCACAATGCGGGACTCGAAAACGGCATACACCGAGACTCACACCTCACACCCGTCTTCACGGCATTCGGTTGTCTACGACCCAATGACGGAAATTGCGAATTCCGTCGCTCTCCCGTAGCCAAAGCCCGTCTTTGCGATGGCATTCGACGGACGTAAAACGTCGAATGCCTATCTGGGCGTGTGCGGACGGCATTGCGGATATATGTCGACGTATAGTAGACGGGCTGGGAGGGGCAGGAAGCCAGAGAGGCTTCCTGGTATTGCGGTTCATTCGTGGTCGGGCTTCTGAGCAGCCTTGTTCGACCCGAGGTTGGAGTTCGCGAAGCCGAGAGCGCTGCCGGCCACCAGGGTCAGGAGCGTGACGGCTGTGTAGCTCGCGGCGTTGCCGTTGAGACCGACGGCGCCGAGCGCGTTTATCACGAACGCGGAGATCTGGGCGCTGAAGACAAACGCGCAGATCACATAGCCGATGGACAGCCAACCGAGAAGGGGCGGAATCGGTTTGCGAGACGCGATGTGCTTGCTGAGCAGGGCGCCGGCAATGAAGCCAGCGCAGGCAAACATGAGGAGTACGACGTTGAGTTCGTGCATGAACTTTTCCTTGTTCCAGCGTTGAAGAGATTGGTCAGCCGTGGAACGCCGGCTGTCTCGTGTACTCGAGCCAGACGTTGATCTGCCCGTCGTCGTTGGCGTACGGGTTGATCTCCATCCGGATGCCCTGCGCCGCCAGCCGCTCGTTGGCAGCCGCCAGGACACCGGGCGTCGGGTAGAAGTTGATGTACTGGTTGGTGCCCTTCGAGATCGTGCCGCTGCAGGTGCGACGGGCGAGTTCGGCGGCCATGTCGTCGACCCAGGCGAGCGGGTCGGTCGACTTGCCGGAGGCGGCGTGCTTGGCGAGTGCCGTGTGCACGACCGGGTCGAAGCGCGTGTTGATGTAGACGATCAGCTCATCGGGACCGCAACGACGAGCGCTGCGTTCGATGGCGACGGGGTTGACGAGAACGCGCAGGTGTTTGACACCTGTGGGTTCGCCGATAGTTGCTACAAACATGGCATTACCTTTCCTGTTTGAATGCCGTATATGCTGCGCAGGCGCTGAGCAGAGAGGAGGCGACCGAAGCCGCCCCCTCTCATGTCTCAACGGCTCATGCTGTTTTCAGAACAGCGTGAGCTGGTCCGGGTGGACCTTCTGCTTGCGGCGCCGGGTGCGCGGCTTTGCGAAGGTTCCGGTGGGCGGAACCTGCGCCGTCTTCGCCGCGACCGCCGGGGCGGAGGTGGTCACCGTCACGGTCACTGTCACCGTCGCCGGGGCTTCGGTGCTCTCCGGTGCCGATGACGCGAGCGGTTTCGCCACTGGAGCGACGTCCGTCTTCGTCTCGACCGGCTTGACGACAGGCTCAGCAGCCTTCGTCGTCTCGGGTTTCGCTGCCAGCGCCGGCGCCTTCATCGTGAAGTTGCAGCCCCAGGTGCCGTCTGCGCGGACCCTGGCGGTCTGGTTCTTCAGTTGGGCGATTGCGTCGAAGCAGCGGCGCGCCTTGATGGGGCGCTCGTCGAACGAGTCGTAGCGAACATCGCTGTCCGCCACAACGTTGAGGCGAAACGTCCGCCACTTCTTGCCGTCGAAGATGGCGGAGCGGAACTGCCCGGACCACACTCGAGCGCCAGGCTTGAGGTGGCACCAGAGCTTCATGTCGCCGACCTTGGCATTGCGCTGAACCAGCTCCCGTGACGGAAAGATTTCCGCCAGGGCACCAGTCACGAGCGTTCTGCCGGTCAGCACGATCGGTTCTTTGCTGTCTTTCATAGATGCTCCTTTCTTTTTTTGGAGTTAGGAAAAACTACTGGAGGCTTCGTCCGCCGTCGTCATCGTCGCTACTTCCCACTGCCGCTGAACTTGCGGTTGCGGTGCGAGTTGACGCTGACGGCAGAGTCCTCCATCCATGGCGCTGACCAGCGCGCGACGAGCGTCCGTCTCGAGCTCTTCGAGTTCGAAGCGGAGCGCGTCGCTGTCGTTGAGCTGCTCCACCATGGTCTGGAGCAGTTCAGTCAGGCTGTCGTAGCGAGCCAACCAGCGGCGCGCATTCAGGAAAGTGGCGTCGCCGTCGAGCCTTACGGCATCAACGACTTCGTCGCCTCCCAGATGCGAACGCAGCGCCAGATAAGTCGCCACTGCACGGTCCCAGGCTTGCGGCTGGTTGGTGCGTGCGCGCCCGACATACGCCTCGATTGCCGCCGGCAGCTCGTCAGCTGCGACAGCCTGGCGAAGCGAGTCGATCGCGCGTGCTGCCTCGAGCGTGAAAGCCGCCTGTCTCCAGGCGTCGACCATCTCGGGCAGTTCTTCGGGCTTCTCAAGCTCCAGCAGGTGGAGCAGGAAGCGCTCGGACAACACACGGCGGAGACCGTCGGTTTCGTCCGAGTTCAGGGTCATGAGGTCGAATTCGATCAGCCCGTTCGAGCGGCTCGTGTTGAGCGTTTCGATGAGCTCGTGATACGCGTCCTCGACCTGGTCGTCCAGCGCGAGATGTTTCGCGCGTGCTTCGCGCTGACCGTCAGAACCTTCTCGCTGCAAGGCGAGCCAGTCCTCTTTCGCGGTCTCGCGATTCTGCAGCAGCGTGAGCAGCTGCGAGATTTTGAGTTTGAGTGTCATGGTAATACCCTCCTCGAAGCGCAGCCCATCAAAGTCTCGCGACCTCGACCAACGCGCCTCATTTTTTTTAGTCACGGTGAGTAAAACCGCATTCCGCTGTTGGCTGCGCACGCGCAACTTGCAACGAAACCGGAAAACCGTCTTCGCGTGAAGGCGAGAACGGTTTCTGGCTTTACGCCAGAGCGACACTTCACTGGTCTTCCAAGAACGGCAATTGAAAAATTGCGCTCAACAGACCGTCGTCTGCTGACCGCAATGCTCCAAGTAACGCGTAAGCTCGCGCTAGTTATTCCAGAACCCGTTGATTAAAACTGGTTTGCAACGCGTTCAGCTCGCACAAGTCTGTCACCACCCGTGATACCGTCCCTGTCCGTGAAGGAAGGAGAAGTTTACGGAAGTGATGAGGAGATCAGGTGTTAGCTGGAATAATGCCTTGTTTTAGATGGCTAGAGAAATGTATCTAGACCGTACTCTAGTAGCTTTGGCTAAGCAAGAAATGAGGCATCAGACCATATCTTGATAGATTAGATTTCTTCGTATTTCCCCTCCTCGCCCGCGCGCGCGTAATAGCGCGGTTCGCGAGAGCCGATTGTGACTAACTACTAGATAGTATAGAAAGTCTATGTGACGGCGAGCGGCGCTCGGCAAGGCATTCCCGGATCGAGGCTTGGCTTGAGGTCTGTTTTGGCTACGGCTCGTAGACGCTTTTTTGAAAATCCGGCATCGTGGCGTAGACAAGCCCGGTTTCTCTCAGCCCTGGCGAGATGTAGAATCGCTCGAAAGTCTGTCTGGGAGCGGGTTCTGTCCGTCCTGGGAACTACGAAAAAATATAGTAGGGATGAGTGGTGGCGAGCGGCGCTCGGCAAGGCATTCCCGGATCGAGGCTGGGCTTGAGGTCTGTTTTGGCTACGGCTCGTAGACGCTTTTTCGAAAATCCGGCATCGTGGCGTAGACAAGCGGGGGCGTCCTGGGTCTGGACGGGATGATGAATCGCTGGAAAGTCTCTCTATGTCAGGGTTCTGTTCTCGATAGGAGTACGAAAAAATATAGTAGGAAGTTTTGGCGGTACGAAGGAATATAGTAGTGGTTTTCTGGGGGGAAGGTGGAATAAGGTGGTGGGACCTCGAAAGTGATTGGAAACCTCGATGACGCACAGTGAATTTGCGGAAAGGACCACGCAGCCGATTTATAAACGGCCGCGGGTGCTCATCGCCGATTGCTCGAATGAGTTGCGCAACTCGATCATGGGCTGGCAAAACGAATTGCTCTGCGAAATGGTTATCTGCGACGATCCGGATAGCTCGCTGATGATGGCTGCCGGAAGAAAGTTCGAGGCGATAATCATCGGAGTGGAGGCGGGCGGCGAGGAGCGCGCCCTCAATCTGGCGAGCAAGCTGCATCAGCTTCCGGACAAGAAACACGTTCCGGTCGCGTTTCTTCTGAGCGACAAAAGTTCCGAGTCGATTATCGAGAAGGCGCAGCCCAGGTGCTTCGTTTGCTTCGAGCAGCCGGAAGACTTCGAGGCGATGGCGAAGATCTCGAATCGTTTGATGATTTTCGAGCATTACAACGCGCTGGTGGTTTCATCGGTAGCGCCGGTCACGGCAAAGCTTTCCGGTGCGCTCAAAGATGCGAGTATCAACGCCCGCTGTTCGCTGCACCCGCATAGATATCTCGAGTTCCTCTACGATTTCGAGCCGGAAGTGTTTATGATCGATGCTGAACTCAAATCGCCCACGCCGGTCGAAATCTGCGAGAAGCTTCATCGCTCGAAGAGATGGAATTCGATGGCGGTAATTCTGTTCAGTTCATCAGGTAGAGAGATTGAAACCGAAACGCTTGATCGCTGTCAGGCAGCGGCGTCGATAGACCTGACCGACGTCGAGAAAACTGGTGCGATCGTAAAAGGCATCGCGCGCGATGTTCGCGAAAAAGCGCAGAAAGGCACTGAAAATGACTATCTCACCGGACTGCCGTTGTCTAATCAACTGTACGAGAAATACGTTCCGTTGATGGCAGAATCCAAGGGAAGCCCATTAACACTTACTCTTGCATTGATTGACATCAAACAGCTGAAGGATGTAAACGACAACGCCGGTCACGTTGTCGGCGACAGGGTGCTGACTGCCGTAAGCAATTTCTTGATGCAGCGCGTCGATGGAACACCCGCGATGATTTGTAGGTGGGACGAGGACGAGTTCGTTGTTGTTCTCAAAGCCACTACGGAAGCGGCGAAATCGCTGATCAAAAATGCGATTCTCGATTTTAGCTTGATCAAGATCCCGTCCTACGATCAGCCTGTAAGACTGCGTGCAGGTGTTTCATCCTTCCCGGATGATGCTGCTTCACTTGACGCCCTTCTCGACCTGGCGGCATGGCGATTGCATACCGCCAAGAAAGATCCCGATGGGGTGTGCTTCAAGTAAGTAACTGACTTAAGTATGACTTAGCGAGGCTATCGAGAGCTTCGCTAGCGAGGACTATTTGTCGCTGGGCGGTCGCATCACGGATACGAACTTGCTGGACCACTGTTCGCGACCTTCGAAGTTTTTGGTTCGGAAGTTGTGAGAGTAGATTTTTCCGTCCTCTCCGACGATTCCAACGTTTCGTCCCGGCCGGCGGTCGGTGTTTGTGAAAATGATGTCGCCAGGTTTAGCCTGCTCGCCGGAGGTGATGTCGACTTTCTGCCAGCCTGCTTTCTCGAGTTGGTTGGCGAGATTCTCGACATTCATCGTGGGGGCGATTTCTGCACCGCTCGCTCTGAGCAACGTACTGACCGCAGTGGCAGAAGATAATCCGTTATCCGAGCGAACACCAAGATTTTGACCATCAAACAGTTGCGCTGCCTTGGCGACGGTTGCCGGGACACCTGCCTGGTCCATCGAGGGCATCATGCCATTGCCCAACATCTGCTCATTTATCGAGCCCAGCCTGGAGCTTAAATCGGCTGATCCAGTTTTAGTTGCTTCCTGATTGTCAACTGAAAGTCGTTGCCCGCTTTCAGGCGTTTTTTCAATAACAGGAATTTCAACTGCTTTGTCGCTGTTACTGTTTCTCTCGGTCATGGATTCAACCTCAAAATGCCTGCTCTATGACACTATGCCCAAGACCGGTCGGCTTGAACCCCTTGACTACTAACCCTGAGTAGGAACCACAGCAGTGGCGCAGGGCCACACCTCAGCTCAGAGCGAAACAGGAGCCATAGCCAGACCCAGGAGTCAAAATCAGATCCAGACTCCAGACCAGACTCCAGATCCAAACTCCAGATCCAGAGCCGCGGAAGCGGGCGCCTAACGACGCGGTAGAATGTATAGCGACATGTTCTTGTACTGCGGCTTTCCGTTTTCGTCGTAAAACTTCTCGTTTATGTTCTGGTCTACAACCGCGCCGGTGCGCCAGTTGTTGTGAATTACGCGAACTTCGCCGTTGCGTTTTTCGATGAAGCCAATGTGATTTGAGCCATCGGAAACGTTCCTTGTCCCGGCGATGAAACCGATCGGCCCATCAGGAAATTTGCTGATGTCGAAATCTCCGCTCAACGGAACTCGCCTGAAGCCATGCTCTCCGAGCCATTGACTGAGACCGGTGACACTGATTTTGTAGTCCCGTTCGCGCATGAAGCCGGATTGCATCAGCCAGTCGCTCGATGTAGAAGCGCACTGAACGTTCTGTTCGATGACCATACCGGCAAATTCACTCGCACCCTTCGGCACCCGATTGCCGAGCTTGGATTCGCCGACACTGTCGCGTGCCGCGCTCATCAACGCGTCCGCTGTTCCACCGCTTCTGTTTGACGTGCGACGGTCTGCGACCTGAATGAGTTCCGGCTGTCCATCACCCTGGAGACTGAGATTGCCGAGTGACATCGACGCAACTTCGATAGGCGCATTATCCGACGGGCTTATTCGCATTGATGCAGCCTGTACCAGATCTTTGCCGGATAAACTGCTGCCGTCACCGTTGACGAATGTTGGTGTCGACAACGAATCTGCAATTTTCGAGTCAGGAGGCGCGCTACTGACGTCCGTGACCGACGCGCTACTAGTGTCTTTGGCTGGTAGGCTACCAGTGTCGGTCGTCGTCGAGCTGGGTTGCGGTTTGTTCCAGGTCCCCTCCAGGAGCGCGCTTTGAACATCCGTGTTTTTGCCAGTTACGGCGTGAGCGTCGTGTGATTCTAGTCCCATGGGTTCTATAACTTCAGCGAGAAATCGAGTGGTTTTAGTAAGTTTCTCTTTTATACGCCGCCAATGTGACGTGCGCGTGACCGATATCAATATGCCCGAAACGCCGCCAATCAAACTGCTACAGCGATTGCAGACGTTCTCTCCCATCAAGTTTCAGTGGTCTCGGATAAATTGATCGTCCTACAGATGAAACAGACTGGGTAGAAAGATTCAAGGAAGCCACCGGCCGACACGTCAACAGGTCAGCAGTCAAACTTCGGCAGGAAAGACATGCAGTTAATTCGTAGCAGCTTGTTGGTAGGAGTGGTATCGCATTCGGTGTTGCTGTTTTCTGCTGCGAACTTGCCCTGCCACGCCAACGCCACCTCGGCTGCACTCGTTAAACATGCCAACCAGCTGTGCTCATCCAAGCGATACAAGGCGAGCGCTGATGAGTTGCGCCGCGCAGTAGCTGCCGATCCCAAAGACTATGACGCTCGCGTTGCTCTCGCGACCGTTTTAACAACGCTAGGTGACAAAGACGGCGCTCTGGAGCACGCTACTGCAGCGATAAAAATGAGACCGGATCGAGTCGAAGGTTATAAGTGCAGAGCGGACATATATTTCAAAAGGAAGCAACCACAGATGGTGATTGATGACGCCACTAAGGCCATCAAGCTGGATCCCAAAGATCCGCATCTATACTTGCTCAGAGCGAGCGGCTATTTCTTCCTGACCGAGTTTGCAAAGGATAACGCGGACGATTCCAAACGTTCGCAAGCTGATTTGGATATGGCGTTAAAGCTCAATCCAAAGTCGGCTCAGGCTCACTATTACAGGGGCTGCTGGTATGTGATGCAGAAAAACCTTCCACAAGCTATCGTGTGTTTTACAAAAGCCAACGAGCTGGACCCGAAGGATTCTGCGCCTTTGCGATATCGAAGCATGGCTTACAGTGCGACGAAGCAGTATGCGAAAGCCGCAAAGGATCTTGATCAGGTGATCGCGTTGAACCCCAAGTCGGCCGAAGGCTGGCAGGCGAGAGCCGGTAACTATGAGCTTATGGGAGAATATCAGAAAGCATTTGACGACTACACTCAGTCTCTGGCACTTGCCAGCAAGAAGTTTAGAACCCGCTATTCTCGAGCAGCAGTGGCGGTCAAGCTGAAACGGTTTCGCGATGCAATCGCAGATTATGATGCAATTCTTGCTGCAAATGCGCTTGATGACGAAGCTTTGAAACTGCGAGGCGATTGCTTTGTCAAGTTGAATGAGTATAGCAAGGCTCTTGCTGACTACAATGAGGCGATTGATTTGTCCCCTGAGGCAGCTAGTTATTACGAGGCTCGCAGTCGGGTTCACAGCCTTCTGAGAAACGCGGGGGCTGCTAAGAAGGATGCCGAAAAGGCGAAGACTTTGCGTTCAAGACCAGCGGAACTGAAAATCTAACGAGCTCTCGGTCGCCGACTCAGTTTCTCGATCTGTCACTGAATTTAAGACCATAAGATCAAACTGTTTGTGATCAGTCCCTATATACTGTGTGTGTAGAGCGGAATTACCATGGCGTTGAAGAAGCGAGACAAAGGTGGCGAGGAGCGTGACCCGGCGGACATTGATGCGTCCCGGGCGGCTCGGCGTGCTGCCCGCGACAAAGCGCTCGGGCGCAATCCGTCTGAGAATCAGAGTTCTGCGTCGGCGCGTCGCGACGACTTAGAACACGAGCCACCTCGGCGCGAAATGCCCATGACCGGTTCTGCTCGCGAGGTCAGGCGGCTGCGCCGAACCGGTCCAGACGTTGCCGCGCAAGTTGCTCAAATCAATTGTGACAAACTCGCTGCTGAGATTGGCAAGAAGCGCCGACTGCTCTACATTGCGCTGGCGATTGTCGGCACTGCGCTCGCTCTCTGTCTGGCGGCGAGTGTGTTTGGTTGGAAGCAAGTTTATAGCGTCACCAGATTTTCGATAATTGCGATGCCAATCTGCATAGCGTTTGGCATGAACGATCTTTGTCTCTACATTGCAAAATCAAATCCTGTTCTTGCGCGGCGAATACTCACGGTGTTTTCGTTTGGAAACCCACACACCATCAGGACTCTAGCCTGGTTGTACATCGACACCGGTGATTACACGAAGGCGGAAAAAATTATTGCTTCCGCTGTTCGCACCATTGATGCGAAGAAGAAGCTGCGCGATTATATTCTGATGCACGCTTTCCTCGCGAATCTTCGCGCGCACGTAGCGCGTATGGCCGAAGCTGAAGCATTGGTGCGGGAAGTGCTCACTGCTGCTGAGGATCACGATAAAGACTTTCAGACTGATGGCTCTGCATTTCTGCTTGCGAATACTCTCAACTACGCCGCGCAACTCTGCGATCAGAAAGATAAAATCCAGGATGCGCTCGCGCTATCGCGGCGCGCGGTCAAGCTTTTGTGCGATCATAAAAAACCGCCGGCCGATGTTTGTCTCGTTGCGTTGTCGAATGCAGGCTACTATTGCAATGTGCTTGGAGAGTATCAAGACGCGCTTGTTTACCTGACCAAGGCGCATGAGCTGGCGACCAAAACCAATATCGCCCGCGACGGGCAGTGGGCATTTATTCTTTCAAATCTAGCGATCGCGAATCTCGGCATCGGTCGAAGCACGATGTGCAAGCGCGCTCTCAACGACGCGGAGACCAGAGCCATGGCTCCTCTCGGCTTGTCGGAGCGACCCCATCTTTACCAATGTTGGGCGATTTACCACTTTGCCAATGATCGTCTGGAGTACGCCTTGCAATCGTACGAACAGGCAATTGAATATTGCAGTATGCAAAAACCGCGCGATAGTGTCGCTTTGCTGCGAATCATCAAAGAATACTCCGTGCTCCTGCGTGAGGTTGGAAAAGTCGGAGAGGCTAGTGTGAATGAACAGCGCGTCACGCAGATTCGCGATACATTGTTCGTAAATGCGCTTGAGAAAAAGGACAAGAAAAGCAAAAAGTCCGGCAAGAAGAAAAAGGAATTGTCGGTGCCGACGGGTAAAGGGCGATTTCCTGCGCTATCTCTTATCATGGCGGGCTTGCTGGGCTTCGAAGTTTGGAGTTTCGGATTGCGCGTGGCGCCGTTCACGATGTGGGTTTTGTTTCTAGCATTTAGCGTAGTGTTTCTGATCAAAGTGGCCGCGAAGTATGGACCCACCGTCAAAGAAGAGAGTTCGCAAGGCGCAATCAGTACGGTCGTATCTGTGCTGCCGTATGTCCGTTCAATCGCGCCGGAAGTCAGAGTGTTGCCTCAAGCCGTTAGCGGTGCCATATTCGGTATTGCGATTGCGATTGGAGTGTTTGTCAACTTCACCAGTCCAGCACCGAATATGGTGCCGCCGGAAGGGTTGCTTCCTTTTGAGTATTTGCGTCTGGGTGATGAACTTTCAAGAAAACAAGTTTTTGACAAAGCTAAGGATGCGTTTGAACTCGCTATCAAGGGTGGTGAACAGAGGGCGGCCGTAAGGCTCTTATTAGAGACCCCGCGAAATATGCCTTCAGCGGAAGCTATCGATGATAATGCCAGAGCGGTGGAGATAGCTCAGACTCAGCCGAAAGAGGCGGCCGCGCTCTGGCAAGCTTGTATTCGGCGTTATCCTGATTTCGAGTTTCCTTACATAAACTTGGCGAATATGTCGAGCCAGAATGGCGAGGAAGGTGCGCTTGGGCTGAGCATGGCTGTGAGCAAAGTGGGTTCTGAAGACAAGAGTGCAGGTACAGATGCACGCCAATCTGCTAAATCCGACGAAGCGGAAAAACTGCTAAAGAAAGCACTGCAAATAAATCCGAACTGCGAAATTGCGCTTACCAACATGGCTTTGTTGCAGAGTCGGCGAGGACGACATAAGGCGGGATTGAAATACCTCAATCGTGTAACAGCGCTGAAGAACGGAGAGACGCCCGAGAACCTGGAGTTTGAGAATGCCGATGTTTCTGTCGATTCAGAGAGGCACGAGGACGAGGATACATCGGATTCGGATTCCAAATCCGCACTTGTAGAACCGGAGAAAGCTGAGTACAAACCGTCTGCAACCGAGCAGTCCGAAGTTAAGAAGTCGGTTGCCGGGGCGAAGAACGAGAACATGAAAGTCGAGCAGAGCCTTCAACAAAAGACCGAGCCTAAAGCTGCAATCATCGTAACTAAAAAAGGCGATGTGGTTCCGAAACCAGATCCGAAGCCCGCTGCGGTCGTTCCGAAAGTGGATACGCCTCAGAAATCGGACTTTAAGAAAGTCATTCCACCATCGAAAGCGGTCTCGTCGCCAGCATCATCGGAGCATGGCGATTTGCGAAAGACATCAAAAGCTGCCGATGACGACGGCTGGGAAACGACGCCGCTCCGGTCCGTTCCAATCAAGAGTTCTAAGCCGGAAGGATCTCAAAAGAACTGGTTGCAGAAGGCTGAAGATGACGCAAAAGCGAAGGCTAAGAGCGAGAACGGAAACGCTGGTACTGGTCGCTTAAATGATACAAAAGCGAAAGCAGACAAGGCACATGCTGACAAAGCACAAGGCAATCAGGCAAAAGCTGAAGTAAAAACCGACAAAGCAAAGGTCAGTCAGGCAAAGGCTGAGCAACTAAAAGCCGACAAAGCAAAAACCGAGAAGGCGAACCTTGAGAAAGCCTTAGCTGACAAAGCGAAAGCTGATAAGGAAAAGGCACGGAAGAAACGATACGCCGAGCGGCACAAAGACGACTGGATGAGGCTCAGTCCGGATGATACGGACTGGTGACGGCATTTTCTGTTCCTCTGGTTGATAAGATGTGCCACTACTGCTGGTGTGACAATCTCTATGGCAGATTTGCAATGTTCGCGCGCTTCATGGCGGTGAGTCGCTCGCGTTGAGCGGCAAGATGCTCGACGTTTACGAAAGAATTACCGCTTGCTACTGCAACGAGATATCCATCGTCGGTAATTCGTGGCGGTGCGTTACGCCCCAGTTTTTCCTGAAAGACACGCTGCAGTGCCTCGTCTTCGCGCGGCACGGCTTCTCCACTGATGCTTACGGTCTGTTGCATGTTGAGATTGCCGAATTCAGAGCCACTGAATGTAATACCAGTACCATCCACGGTATAACGACCTTCGCGTCTACCACCCTGCTCAGCTCCCGGCTGGAAGCGGATCGGCAGTACGCCGTTGCCTGGAGTAATGCCGGCGTGTGACGTTGTGAATTTATCAGGCTTGCCGGTTTTCGGATCGACCGATGACAGTTCGTGGTTTGCCATAAGGAACTCAACGCCAACTGTATTTGCACCGTCATTTGCGGCGGCATGCCAAACCTCCACGCCCATGCCTTTAAGTCTCTCTATTGATTTGTTCGTTTCTAGAGCATTCTGTGCCCAGTTTCTAATCACTTCGCTTTTACCGTTATCAGAGGCTACTCCTCCGAGCCTTTTCAGGACATCTTTTTGCATGTCCGGATTCTTGATGTTTTCCGGCGTTATCTTATTGTCCGCGTTGGAGCCTAAAAGGAAATTGAGCTGGTCGAAGGTCAGGTCCGGATTGCCGACGCTCGCATTGATTACATCGCCCTTGCCGAGCTGGAGTTTGCCAGCATCAATCATGTCGGCCATGCCATTGAGAGTTTGTGCAAAACCGTACGCTGAGCTGTTTGGTTCTACTCTCAGTGTGTTGAAGCCGTTTTTCTCCGCCATCCTGGCGCTGAATTCGCCATGTGTGAAGCCCGTTTCGGTATCTGTGCGAACGCCTTTCTCGGTGACGCCGCTAACGCGATTGACTGGCAATTCAATTTTTTGACCGATTACGAGACTGTTTGATCGCTTATCGAACTGGAGGCTGGGCGAACTCGTGTTCTTGAAATAGTCGACGAATGCTACTGTCGGTCGGCTTTGATCGAATTTTGTCGGGTCGCCCTGAATTTGGAACGGCTCGGTCTTGGCTGCGTCAGCAGGTTGCGGCGGCACCTCCGCTTTTCGCTCTTGTGGAGGCTTGCGCTCGCCCTCGACTCCACCGTGACGAACTTCGCCTTTTGCTTTCGGTTTTGTTTTTCGAGTAGCATCAAACGTGCCGTCGCCCGAATCATCGCGATTGAGCGCCTGCTCGATATCGGGTTGACCTGGCCGGGCGGCTGTCGTGGTGGACTCTGGTTTTAGTCCCTTTTGCTCAAATCCGTTTGACCCAGACCCGGAGAGTGGATCGTTTTGGCTGAAGTCGAGAACGCCTGGTTCGCTTCCAGCCTTTGTCGCTGGAGCTAGAGTCGAACGGCTTGAATCCGACTTGAACAGATCGATTCTGTCGATCTGTGGATGAGCCGAATCGTTGGCAGCGCTGAGCCGTTCCGGCTCGATTCGCGAGTCATTTCTATCAGACATAATTAGTAAGGTGAACCAGCGGTATCAGTAACGTATCATCACTGCGTTACCGCTTCGTGACAGACCGAGGGGGCGTGTTCGAACTCGCTATCTCGGTCAAAAGTTGGTCGAAGGCGAACTTCTTGGTTGGGTTGGGTTGGGTTGGGTTGGCTCACTTCGTCAAATCCACGACTATCGATTCAACGGGCGTGACGTCTTTTAGCTTTGCGTGCGGATCGGAATTGTTGGAATGCAAAACTACAGTGTAGACGCCAGGTTTTTGATATCGATGTGCAAAAGTTTTCTCTGTCATTTTGAGAAGTGCCTGCCCGTCGTATTTCTCCGCGGCGTCTTTCGTTCCATCTCCCCAGTCCAAACTGTAAGAAAAGCATGAAGGATGGTTGACCGTGTACTTGAGCGCGACGGCTAAACGGTCATTGCTACGCGGTTCTTGTTTCAGCCCACCCAGGGACGAAACATATCGCTTTGTCATCGTAAATTCGCGAGTCGAGCGTGCCAAAATTGTTTTGCCTTGCGCGTCGATCATTTGTAAAACCATTCGGAACTTTGTGTTGCCCTCCCGCAAAGCTCTTTCGTATCCATCAAACGATGGGGGGCTAAACCGTCTTTCGCTGTTTGAATTGTTGTGTGCGATGTTTTTCACTACATCCTCTGCAACCACTTTGTCTCCGCAAACCAACTGAAGGTGCAGATCAACGCGCCGATCCGTAGTCATGCTCCATCGAACGACTGGGAAATCCTGGTAATTAAACGTTTCCCCACCTCGAGGCTCTTGAATTTGCAGCGTGCAGCTTTGTGTTGCAGCACCGCCGACGGTGACATTGGTCCAGCTCTTCCAATTGTAGATGGGCGCGTCAGTTGGGCCCGGCGTGTACGTCGATGCGCTGACCGTATAGGTTCCTGGAACTGTGTATGTGTGCGTGAACAAAGACTCTCGATTTTGATTAGTCGAGTCGTAACTCTCCCTCAGTTGTTTTTGTCCATCGCCCCAATTGATACTAAATCCGGTGCCTCCTATTGAGGCGCGTCCGTTCCAATTCCTTACTTTTGTCAGCAATAAATCAGGACCGGTGATCGTTACCCTTAGCGGCGTGGACCCTGCTGTCGGACTTACTTGAATCGGTTGTCCTCCGTCCGCAACGCCGTTCTTGAAGCGAGTGAAACCTTGAGCCCAGCACATCTGAGCAGAGCTCAGCGAGTTAACTATCAACAATAAGATGATGACACGAAGCAGGTTCATTGATTAATCGTGAAAGAAGACGACGCTAGTAAGACTAAAACTCCATTGAAGCATATAATTCAAAATCGTCGTTCAATTTCCACTTTCTGGGTTGGTCTTCGGATTCCAAGATCGCCAACCTGTGAAGAATTTGTTCAGTTTTCAAGAGGGTGCTTGTTATTCTGCTAGATTCGAAAAATCGGCTGTAGTAGGTCAATTGCAATGGATAAATTCGAATCTCCTAGACGGAAACAAAAATCAGATCCGCACGAGCCCGATCAGGAGGGAGCCTCGCGTACTCGACAGGTTTTACATTTGGCATTGGCAGTCGCGTTTGGATTTCTTCTCGCCCTTGCGTTGTCACAGTCAACCCATTCGAAGCAAGTGTCCGAGGAGCCGCCTGAACAAGTGCAGCAGGTCCAAGCGCCGCCGCAGGCGCCCGTTCCGTTAGAGCCCGCTCCAGCTTTGCCGGAACGCCTGAGTGAGAATCCACCTCCCGATAGCTGGGGGCGCTTGCCTCCATCTTCGGTATCACTTCCTTCGCCCGGGGGAGCAATCTGGAAATTCAAAAGCCAAGTCTGGGACGGTTATATCGATATCCGCACGGACGGAAGATATTACACGCACTGGGGTTACGGGCATTGGGGCTTTCAGCCGGACGGTTCCGTATTGCTGGTCAACGACTATGACGGCTTTACGCACCATCTAAAGAAAGTCAACAAAACTACCTGGAAGGGCGATCGCAACGACGGTACGTGGGAGCGAATGGAATTCGTATGGGACTACGCGCATGATCTTCGAAGCCAGAAGGAGTAGCCGGGCTGGCACCTCCTTCTGTTTCGCCGGTTAGATGCTCACCGTTGCTCTGTCGATCCAGGGAGCCGGATCGTTTCTTTTGAAGCCGTCCGATTCGTAGCCGTGTTTGCCCAGCTCTTCCCTAAAAGCTTCCGGATTGTCTGCGGCTTCGATCATCGTTTTTGCCACTACTCCGATTGCAGCCTGCCACGTATCAGCCATGGATTGAGTCCACTCACCCTCCTTACTCAAGTGTTCAGCCAGAACAGCCATTAGGTTCTCGCCGACGGCGTCGTAATGCGCGTTCTCTGTTTTGTATTTCAGGTGTCTGATTCCCATGGCGTGAAGGTACGGTAAAAGTCGCTCCGGTTGCTCGACTCCAGCTACGATAGCGCCAAGCGAAGCCATCAGTTTTTTATGCTGCTCCTCAGGAGGCGTGTTAAACAGCGGTCTGACCGAAGGATATTTTTCGAACAACCTTTTATAGAAGCTCATCCCTAGTGCCTTCGTGCCACCATTTTCCTCTTTGGCGCGATTGAAGGTTTCTCTCAAAAGTGCAACATCTAACGACATAATCAAACTCCTTTGTTTTCCGTAAACAGCTGTAAGTCGCGCATCAACGCTTCTAAATCATCTATGTGGCACATGCTGTCGCAGATGCCTAACTCGGTGTCTAGAATGCTTTCGTCGCATTCGCAAGGAACATTGACACCGTGATTCTCGAAAACTTGCACTGCATCTGGATATGCGTCCAGAATGCTTTTCACCGTGGTCTCTTCTGTAATAATCATGTGCTTCCATCCTTTTAAAAACCGCCGTCGCGCTTTGCGCTCTAGCGCTTATTGCCTTTGAAAAACGAATTGAGACTGTCGTTGCATAACGTGCAAATGACTTTCATGTTTTCGTCCTCCTTTGAATTGTTGGCAAAAAGACCTTTATGTCCATAATAGCACTGGCGGAAGGTCTGTCAAGGCTCGAAAGCCCCATTGTGTGGTATTATGTACAAAAGGATATATTTGTTCCTAAGAGGTCTGTATGATTTCACAAACCGCGGAATATGCCTTGCGTGCAATGGTCTTTTTGGCGATGCAAAAATCGCCCGCGGTTGGTCACGAGATAGCCGCCGCGACCAAAGTGCCGCCGGGTTACTTAAGTAAACTCATGCAGCAGCTCGTAAAATCCAAGCTCGTAAATTCTCAGCGTGGCATCGGCGGCGGGTTTGTTTTGGCGAAAGCCCCCGTCGATATCTCCATACTGGACGTCGTAAATGCTGTGGATCCGATCGAGAAAATCACAAGCTGTCCGCTCGACATTATGTCTCACGGACTGAATCTTTGCCCATTACACAAGCGGCTCTCTTTAGCTACTGCGCAGGTAGAACAAGCGTTTGCCCAATCCAACCTGAGTGAACTGGTTGAAGAGTCGAGGAGTCCTCTCTGTACAAGTGTGCCGTTAGAGTCCGGTGGCTAGCCGACTTGCGAACGCTCGCCAGTGTTTCGATTTCGAGAGTCTCCTAATTTGTCCGCAAGTTGTCTGGTCGGTTCTTGTGCCCTGGTGTGTATGGCTCGGCGGTTTTGCTCCGCTCAAAGCGCACATTTACCGCAATTGTTCTTCTCGGTAATCAATCTTCTTTTCGCGCTGCTTCTATAGCCAAAGTTAACAGGTCAGAAACATCAAGTGATTCTGCAGCGGCGCTCATATAGTCTGTGTCCAACTCCTTGAGTTTCGTCTTCAGAATTCCAAGTACATCACGCCACTGTTGCTGTGAAACTTCGCCTCCCATGCGAAACCACTCAAGTTTTGCGACGATATTGTCTTCGGCTGTTAGGACATAAACTTTGCGCGGCGGTTCTGACGAAAGCACTCTAAGTATCCGCCTTGACAGTTGGGCGCGATCAAATGAGCGATCTTTCGGCAAAAACATATCGACTTTGAACATCGTTTTGTAGTGCAATAAGTTGAAGCTCCCTCGGCGTTTTATGGCTTGCCGAATGGCTTCGCGTTCCACATAAAAATCGTGTTCGACTGCGGCAACAAAGGATTCAAGCTTGTCTAGTTCGAAGTCCACGACGATATCTGCGTCATTCGTTAGCCTTGGCACTCCATGAACTAAAGTGGCTACTGAACCGCCGATCACATAAGGCATCTCTAGCGCTTCTAAAACTGATATGACTTGAAGTGGGGGAAGCAGCCAGTCAGTCATCGTTTATTTATCTTTCTGAAACGTACATGGTCCGTAGGCTTTCTGTGCTAGCTCCGGTCCAACGATTCGGTCGGCCATCAGTCTCCATATTTCATCAGCGGACGCCTGGGGATAGCGGCTTTCCAGATCGCTTCGGACAAAAAGTAGCATTGCTTCCCGCATTTCTCCTGCTATCTCCAACTTGCGCCAGGCGGGTGCTTGTCGGAAGAATTTGAATTGAATTTTCTCGACTGAAGGAGAGGTGTCGGCATTCATGGAGCGCCAACTAGGCGGCTGGTTGCGTTTGTTTTCTTCCTTATGAATGGATGGACTCATTGCCGCTCTAACTCAACTTTGAACAATTGATCGTGTCGCATCTATAAATTTTGCGCTAAGGACGATGATTATAGCAGTTCCAGATATCCCGATGAAAACCTGCGCTGCACAAGCCTTTCAATGAATCGCCCGTTCCAGGATTCCAGGTCCGAAAATAGCGAGCCCTAAAATTTCGAACGTGATTCAATTAACCGACTGAACTTCCGATTTCTCGAGGTAAAAAAATGCAAAGTTCGTCGACGTTGGATCTCGCCGTTAACGCGGCCAAAAGCTGGCTTGAAGAAATCAACGAAAGACCTGTCGGTGCCATCGACGATCTTGAAACTTTGCGTGCCAAGTTGATCTCCCACCTGAGTGACGAGGGCTCGTCGCCTGAAGAGGTCGTCAACGATTTAGTCGAAGCAACAAAGGGCGGTCTTCTAGGAAGTGCCGGCGGTAGGTTTTTCGCATGGGTTATCGGCGGGTCCTTGCCTTCTGCTTTAGCAGCAGATTGGCTTACTTCAACCTGGGATCAGAATGCGGCTCTTTACGCCTGTGGTCCGGCGGCAAGCGTGGTCGAAGAAATCGCAGGTGAGTGGATCAAAGAACTCTTGCATTTGCCGCGACAGTCATCATTCGCCTTTACGACCGGCTGCCAGCTCGCGCACTTTACTTGCCTCGCTGCGGCACGAGCTGCGCAGCTGAAGAAGGTCGGTTGGAACATCAATGAAGATGGACTGTTTGGTGCGCCCATCATTCGCGTGCTAACGTCCGAACATCGGCACGCATCAATTGACCGTGCTGTTAGATACTTGGGCCTGGGAAATAAATCTCTCGTCTCTATTGAAACTGATAGCGAAGGACGAATTCGACCTGAAAATCTAAAACGTGCTCTGAGTGCGTCAAGTGCGCCCACGATCCTGGTTCTTAATGCGGCAGATCTAAACATCGCAGCGTTTGATCCGTTTGAGGAACTCATTCCGATAGCGAAAGAAGCCGGTGCGTGGGTTCATATTGACGGCGCGTTTGGATTGTTTGCACGAGCAAGCAAACAAAAATTCCATTTAACCGCAGGTTTGGAACTCGCTGATAGCTGGGCAACCGACGGTCATAAATGGCTCAACGTGCCGTTCGATTGCGGTATCGCGATTGTAAAAGATCGGGATGCTCATCGCGAAGCGATGACAATTAGTGCCTCGTACATTGCTCCGGAAAATCAGGCGCGCGATCAGATTGATTGGAATCCTGAGTGGTCTCGGCGAGCTCGTGGAATTCCTGTTTATGCCGCTCTCCGAGAGTTGGGTAAGGACGGTGTTGCGGATTTGGTTGATCGCACTTCGCGATATTGTCATACGATAGTCACCGAGATCGACAAAATTCCAGGCGCAAAAATGATGTGGGAACCTCAACTCAATCAAGGTCTGCTTCGCTTTCTCGACCTTCGCCCAGGCGCTACAGAAGCGGATCATGATAGGAGAACAGATGCAGTTATCGCCGAAGTAAATGCGAGTGGCGAAGCATTCTTCTCGGGTACAACCTGGAACGGTTTGAAAGCGATGAGAGTAAGCGTCGTGAATTGGCGGACAAATGACGAGGACGTTAAACGTACTATCCGCGCTGTAGAAAACGTTGTCCGCGAATTACAGAAAACCGAGCCGGAGCCTGCTTGCTAGAGTAATCGAAGCGATTCATTTTGATCTGGCAGCGCCATTTCGCCCACCCGACCACAGCTGACTGTGGTGTTCTAGAGCCTCTCTTTCTAATTTATCTTTGTTCGCTTCAGAGTATCTGACCCACTGTTCGTCAGTCATGAGATTGACAATGTCAGCTCTGCGTCCCTGGCGCTGGTACATATTTAACAAGGAGTCTCGACAACGCATCGCTTGTTCGTCTCCGAAGCCGTATCTCTCAACCTGTCGATTCATGAAGTCTTTCAGCACAGGTTCAGCCTTATCGAATTGGTTAGTCGCAATATATGCCACGCCTAAGACGTACGGCGATCCAGTCTTGTTGAAACTGTCCCTTAACAAAGGATCTCTTCGCCTTGCGGAAAGAAGCAGTTCGATCGCCTCGTCATATCGCTTCTCGCTATAACGCTTAGCTCCGAGTTCCATCTCTGACAACTGGACATCAACTTCGTTCACGTTAGAGGCGCCGGTTGCGCATGCCAACCCAAGGGAAACCATAATAAGTGACGTCGAAAAAATACTGACCTTCATGACTGGCGCTCCGAGTTGCCGTACATCATTAGTATCAGTTCAGAGTAAAATCTGCAATTGTATTGCCGTATCTACACTGCGAAACACAGAGGGCTATGGCGGCTCAGGGAAAGTAAAGAGGAATCATTGAACATGAACTTCGCGACTCCGGTTTGTTTGGGTTTGATACTAGCGGGTTCCGTTTACGGAGCGGCTTTTGCGGAAGGAGCCAAAGTGGATATTAGAGGAAACATTTCGATTGTTCAGAAAGCGAACCCCAACAACCAGGGTGTGTTCGGGACGGTTTTGATAGAAGGCAAAATCGAGAAGGACACAGGCTTTGACAAGGCTAGCGTTCGCATCACCAAGAGTACGAAACTGCTGGAGCGAAAGGACGGGCGCGAGGTCGCGATCAAGTTCGAAGATCTGAAAGTTGGTCAGAGAGTGGAAGCGGCATTCGACGGTCCGGTGGCGGAATCTTACCCCGTCCAAACCAATGCAGGTAGGATTGTCGTATTGAGATAGGCATCAAAAACACGCGTTGACAATATGCCAGTTTTGGCATATTATTGAACAATGGACAGGAAAAAGACAGGGCCCGAGATTCCTAAAATCGACCCGTCGGACGAAAAGGAGGTCAGATTCTGGCCGGAGAAGTTGACTGAAGAAATAAAGGACAACTGGCCGGTCGAAGTGAGGAAAGAAGGCGGCTTCCAACTGGGACGGGTTCAACAAGGACTGGAGCCGAACAATTACCGTCTAATGCCAGCGATAGGAGCTGGGGTCAAAGAAATAAAGCTGCAAGACCGCGACAAAAGCCAGTATCGGCTCATTTACATCGCAAAATTTGATGAGGCGATTTACGTTTTCCACGTGATCACGAAAAAGAAGACAGAAGCGACTTCGCAGCGCGATATAGAACTTGCTAAAAAGAGACTGGGCGAGATCATCGAACACAGAAAACAACAAGAACAAGAGAGCAAAGAGAAATGAGCAAGAATGTCTTCTTAGATTTTGGCTTTAACGAAGAAGAAGCCGCGGGACTGAAATTGAAGTCCTATCTTTTCATGTCACTACAGGAAGCCATTAACGCCAGCAAAAAAAATCAAACCGAAATAGCTGCGATCATAGGTTGTGACCAGCCTAAAGTTTCCAAAATCGTCAATGGCAAATTCGATGAGTTCTCAATTGAACGGATCACAGAATACATGCAAAAACTAGGATACGACATCCACATCAGCACATCGCCTGCGCCCAGAGATCGAACGCTCGGCAAAGTCGTAATGGGCAAACGCGAATTGGCTCTTCAATAGTTCGATACGTCGAAAAATAGTTGAAGATTGGTTGTTTGCTGCGGACGCGAGGTCGCGATCAAGTTCGATGATCTGAAAGTTGGTCAGAGAGTGGAAGCGGCATTCGACGGTCCGGTGGCGGAGTCTTATCCAGTTCAAACAAATGCGGGCCGGTTGGTTGTATTGAGATAGACGCGGTAATATGGTTGAGTTGGTACTGCAGGCAGTGGCATTACTTTATGACCGGACGGATAAGTGTTCGAGTCCGAGCACTTTACTGGAACCAAGTAAACGCATTTGCTAATGCGCTTAACGGATGAGTCGTTTGAGTTTGACGATTCTGGAAATTCCGCGAGGATGGACCTAGCGTCCTGTAGCTGGTCCCGCCGCGTCACAACTGTAATCTCGAAGGGAATGCATCTGCTTCTGATGTTCCGTCACCCTGCCAACAATTTTAAGCATAAGAAGTTTTGAGAGGCTCGATAACGCCAGCAAAACTGTGAACAAGATTGATGATTCCATGAACAGCTGGACGTTTGCAAGAATGCCCGTCTGGGGTTTTAACCTAAGCAGTACTCGGAGAGTGTCGGGAATCGCGTAGCAAAGCCAGGTTGTTGCCCATGCCGTCACGAGGACAGAATTCTTTTGGCGGCTCCATTCAGCGCTCTCGATTTTTCGGGGAACATTCGCTTTCCAGATCTCGTGCATCAGTTTGATGGGCAGAATGTAGCATGCGATTGGAATGAACCAGCTCCAGATGCAGTACCATTCTTTGCTTGAGAGTCCCTCCACGCCAAGAGCTTTGAGGTTGCGAAATACGCGCCTGGTCCAAATGATAAATGGGATCGGAGTAAGGACATTGAAGAACGTTGCTAGTTATCCGGTTCTCTTTTGAACCATAAACAGCGTCTGCATATCGGGTTCTGTGTATCCGGCTTGCACCATCAAAATGTTGACGATGAACGCGCAACATCTTGCGGCAACCAAAACGCCGATTATGCCTAGTAAAAGTTGCACGGCAAACCCAAGTCGGCTTGGCGATTTGAACTGGAATTGCTTCGATTTCGTGGTCATGATTTTTTTCAAGCAGATTGTAAAATCTAAGCATCTTTCACGCGAGAAATCAGCCTTAGCTTCAACAGCCGCTCAAGCTCGAAGTTGCTCACAGGAAGACCTAGCGTCGGAATATGAATGCGTTCATTACCTAGTCTCAGTTTCTTCCTTAAAAATTCTCGCTGCTCTCTATTAGCAGCATAACTACTCAACAGTTCTGGATCCTCGAACTCGAATGTCAGAATAGTTTCCCTCTTGTTTTTAGGTGACTCGATGGTTTTAACAAGCGTCCAAGGAAAAGTCACGATGTGCTGCCCGGTGTAGCGTCGGCTCTTCCTGCTCATCTGTTACCCTGCATCTCATGCCCATTTCAATCCTACCAGACCGTGCCACTCGGTATAATCGTGCCTCGCAGGGCACTTATTGAAGATAGATGCTGTATCTTTTAATAGGCTTCGCCATTAACTGGACCTTTAGTCAGAATGAACCATCCGCCCCGCAAAATTTATACACTCGGTCATTCCAATCACAGCATGGAAGCGTTTTTAGACGTGCTGCGCAAGCATGACATCGACGTGCTGGTGGATGTGCGCTCGTCTCCGTACACGAAATACTCGGTGCATTTCAATCACGAGAGTTTGAAGCGTTCAATGACTAACGCCGGTCTGAAGTACCTTTTCTTAGGCAACGAGTTGGGTGGCATGCCCAAGAGTTCAGCGTTTTACGATGAAGACGGATACGTGCTTTATTGGAAAATTGCAGCGTCTAAACCATTTATTGAAACAATCGAAAGATTGAAAAAGGGCGTGTCACTATATACAGTGGCATTGATGTGCGGTGAGGAGAATCCAACGCATTGCCACCGGCGGTTGTTGATCGGGCGTGTCCTGGAAGAGAGCGGCATCGAGGTTCTGCATATCAGGGCGAATGGCTCGATTGAGAGCGAAAAGGATATCGCTGAAAAAGATGAACCTAAGGCGGTCCAGATGACATTCTTTTCGGAACCGGTGGAGGAAACCCCCTGGCGTTCTTCTCACACTGTTCGACGGGTCTGAATCGGTGGCTGAAAATTGCAAATAAAGGTTGATCATCGTTGGAATGCTGAATAACGCGAAAACGTCTTAGTATCGGTAATAGGATAGGCTGACTTCAGAATCGAAGAGTACAATTTCGTTTGTTTTGACAGCCGTGTCTATATTTCCGATCGCTCGAACAATGTCGTCGTAGGTCATGTCTTTTTCAGGATCGTTTTTTTCGTATCGTAGCAATATTCCGTAGTGGTGCTCTCCTGCGCTCTTAAGCGCTGCAGCTTCCTCACAGAAGTCGGCGCAATTTCTTGTAACCACTACGCGCATGTTTGCTACTGCATACGCGAGAATGAATCTATCCGGCTGTCCAAGAAGACCGGCATCCTTAGCCGTGACGACGTCGTGTCCCGCATTCTTAAGTTTGGCGACAAGAATTTTGTCCTGGGAATCCTCATCGAGAAGCAGTTTTAGGCTCAAGGTCAATTCCTTTCTGTGCGACTCGGCGCGCTTCTTCTGCGGCTTCCATTTGAAGCAGTTCCTTGTTTGTTTCGCAGTATTCGACGATTTCGTCTATCGCTGCCAGCGGCAATTCCCAGTTGTCCGCAGCCTCCTCTCGCGATAGTTTGTTGACCATTATGCCGGTCCAAACGGCTGCTGCTGGCAGCTTGCGGCCCTTCACATAAAGCTGTTTCTTCCAAGGATGAGGAAAATGGACCAAGTAAGTCCAGGGCCAAAAATCTGGCGTTTCTATTCCAAGCATGACTACTCTCTTTAAATCCTGGCCGCGCTCATTGCCAAGAAAGAGTTTCTGTCCGCGTTGTGCCTCGGCCGCCAGGTGTAAGGCCAGCCGAACAGCTGTAAGCATCGCGTCTTTACGACTAGGCGCATGGATCAGCTCCTGAAGGCAATCGATTTCGGCCGCCTGTTCGGGGGTGACATCAAAATTCTCTCGTTTGTAGGTTTTTGCCATATGTTTTGCACCATGAGTGTAATTTGAGTATAAGGTACTCAGTAAGCGTTGGCAATGACAACCATGAAAACGGCAACAGTTTCTCTACGCACGCTGCCCTTAACCCCAGTTTTAGATCGGCGTAAATAAGCTGGATTCGGATCGATCTTTGAGGAATGCTTAATTAAACGGCTGGATGTCAAGTGGTCGCATACAATCGTGCAATCGATGATTCAAGAAACATCGAACGTTGCTATAAAAGTCCGGAGGTCGGCGCGATATGAGTGGTTTATCCAATTATTCTTTGATGATGGATGTGATTTCCCGGCTGGCAGCGGAGGACGAAGCTGCGTCTAAGATCGGCATGACGCCTGCATTCGCGCCCGTCCCTGCGCACCCCTTTGCGGAAAAACTGCCTCGTCGCGAGTCAGATCTTTGCGCCAAGTCCGAGGAACTGAGCTTCGCTCCACCACCCAGCACTGCGCATGCCGTCAGCCTGTCAACGGATGACGCTAGTGTGCAGGTGAAGTTGTTTGACATGGGAATGAACAGGCGACCCGCGAGGACCGCGCGCACAACACTGGTTTCAACACCCAGTCTTGTTGATACCACTATGCAAGAGCGAAGAGTTGCACAGATCGATCAGGTCATGCGCGATCTTGAAAGCACGCCTGGGTTCTGGAATAACGCGGAGTTGCTGCTGCAAGACTCCTGGTTGAACGGATATCGCGGAACCTTTTTCGAACAGAAAGAAGATTTCGGCGGTGCTTCAGAGTGCTATCAGCGAGCTCTCAAGCTCTATGCACTGGCGCTTAAGGCGGATCGTCTGACGGCAAAATCGAGTCCGCATATCGTCTCCTACTATTTCCTTTTGAAGAGATACGCGAGTGTTCTTTGTGATTCGCGCTTGCCGCAAGAGCTCGTCGATATGCGGATAGTTAGCCGAATTCACCAGCAATTGGAAATCATTCGAGCCGAACGTGAGAAGTGGGGAATGAAAAATATCGAGCTTGAAGATGAGCCATTTATCTATGCCGATACCATCATGAAAGTGCTCAGTCTTTAGTTTCGCAAAAGTTTGACAGGTAAGGGTAACGAGGTTCGCGAAAGCGGACCTCGTTTTACAAGTCATCAATTTACTGGTTCGCAGGTTTGATTGGTGGTGCTACAGGTGGTGCGCCGTCTGCCGGTGGGGCGCCGATTGACGGCGCTGTATTTGTGGTTTTCGGCGAGGACGCAGGCGCGTTTCGCTTCTGAACCGCAATCGCCGCTTTAATCATTGCTGGACCATCATCCATGAGAGTGATGCCTGTTTTGCCTGGTGCGAATTTCAGCGCTTCGTTCAATTGTTCGAGCCGTTTCGTCAAGTGCATTGCCGGTGTCGTAGTTCCAAACACCTGCACCTCGCACCAGGCTACTTTGGTCAGGAACTTCGCGCTGTCCGGCGGCGGGTCTTTCTGGTAAATGGCCGGATCTTCCGGAGGCGGCGCGGGTTGTTGCGATTGTTGATTTGCCGGATCGTCCGGCGGAAGGTCCGCCCGATTGCGAACCCTGACACCACCAAATCCAGGAACACCAAAGCCGGCAAGATTCAACAATCCTGTGCCCACCATTGTTCCGTACTTGCGCAGGTTGTTGCCACCGCCACCGGTGCCACCTCCTCCGCTTCCACTCCCGCCACTTCCGTCGTCGACGTTCTCTCCGCTCATCCCCATTGCTTTGTATGTTTGTTCCTGCTGTTCTTCTAGCTTTTGCGCCGGTTTGATGTGCAACTTGTTTTCTGCGTAATTATCAAGCGCATCTGTTCGAGCGCTTAAGTCAGGGTTCTTGGAAGCCGTGCCGAAAGCCGCTGTTTCAAGCCGGCTCAAGCGCGCTTCGATTGTGTCGTTGAGATAGGTCTTATGCAGAATTGCGTTTTCCAGTTCCGTAATATGCGGATAGTCGCCGCGGTCCGCCTGCGCCTGGTCAGGGTCGACATCATCCTGCGAGTAATCCTGTCCCGGAGCCGCGTTCTGATCTTGCGAACTGTTTTGCGTCTGCGAATTGTCAGTCGATTGCGGATAGTCCGGCGCTTGATTGCGGTAGTCGTTGTGTTCGACGCCGGCGCTTTTGTCGACAGCGGTTTCGTCGGCTTGTGGTCCGGAGAACAAATCGGTATCCGCCATCGCCGCAGGCGGGTGGAATGACTGATGAAGGAGACCGACGCTGAGACCGAGAACCAACCAATTGAGTTTTCGCATATTCGCCTGTAGACCGTGTTATCGCGCGTGAGGCATCTATTTTAGACCATCAGAGGTTGGATTAAAGGTGTCGGTTATGTATCATATGTCTTACAAATATAGGCGAATCGCCTGGCATCTTTGGCATTTTTCAATAGCATTCAACGGTTTCGGGCATGAGAGATTACATTCTTTTGTACATAAACGGTCGAGAGCACCGGGTTTCCGGCGAGAAGGTTTTCGCTCCTGTGACGGATTATTTGCGCTACGATTTGGGTTTGTGCGGCACCAAGGTGGTTTGCGCTGAAGGCGACTGTGGCGCTTGCACGGTCATGCTGGGACGATTGCATGGCGAAGACCTTGATTACAAGCCGATAAACAGTTGCATTCAGTATGTTTTTCAACTTGATTGTTCGCACCTGATCACGGTTGAAGGGCTTAAACACAACGCTCAGCTTAATCCCGTTCAAGAAGCAATGGTGGAGTGTCATGGCGCTCAATGCGGTTATTGCACACCAGGATTTGTTGTGGCGATGTGCTCGATGTTCGACGACGGGAAACCGAAAACTGCTTGCCAGATCAAAGACGGACTGACAGGCAATCTATGCCGGTGCACCGGATATGAGGCGATTGTGAAAGCCGGGCTTGAAGTCGACTTGTCGCAGTGGGAGCCGATTGCGAAGCGTTATCCTGCCGGTGGGTTCGTCAAGGCGTTCAAATCGCACTTGAAAGAATCGGTGAGCATCACCTGGGATGGAAAACAATTGTTTGTGCCGGCTGATGTGAAAGCGGCGTGCGAGTTTAAAGCTCGGAACCCGGAAACCGTCATTGTGACGGGAGGCACGGATGTCGCGGTCAATATGAACAAGCGCGGCTTAGTTCCAGACTTTGTTATGGCGACCAGCAATTTGGCCGGTCTGTCTGATATCGTCACGCGTAAGGATGGTGAACGCACGGTTCTCGAAATTGGCGGACGGGTTACGCTGAAGGCGCTGGAGGACTTCGTTTCAGATCTTAGCGAAGAGATGAAGTACGTGATGTGGGTGTTCGGTTCTCCTCAAATTCGATATGCCGGAACGCTAGCCGGCAACATCGCAAATGCTTCTCCAATCGCAGACACGCCGCCGATGTTGTTTACGATGGACGCTGAAATCGAGGCTACTGGCGTCAATGGCGTTCGTAAAATCAAGATGACAGATTTCTATCTCGGCTATAAGAAGCTGGCATTGCAGTCGGACGAATTGATCACGAAGATCCACCTTCCCCTTCCGATGAGTGATGAAATCGTTCGCCTGTACAAAGTTTCTCGTAGGCAACATCTCGATATTTCCGCGTTCACAGCCGCGATTCGTTTAAAAGTAACCAGAGGCAAGATTGAAACTGCTGCCATCACATATGGTGGCGTGGCTGCCGTCGTTATGCGTTTGCCGAAGGTCGAGCAGTTTCTGGTCGGCAAGGAGTTTTCACTGGAGACTTGCCGGGAGGCTGGTAAGATAGCACGCTCCGAAGTTGCACCGATCTCAGACGTAAGAGGAAGCCGTGACTATCGGCTTGCGCTTGCCGAAAATATTTTTTCCAAGTTCTATCACGAAACCGCAGAGAGGGAGCTTGTATGTCAGTAGTCGGAAGAAACATACCGCACGATTCCGCGGAAGGTCACGTTGCAGGCGAGTCGATTTATATCGACGATATGCCAGCTCTGCGTAACGAGCTGATTGTAGATTACGTCGGTAGTCCATTCGCGCACGGCAAGCTTAAATCGATCGACTGTTCCGAAGCATTGAAGATACCGGGAGTGGTGGCATGCTACACGCATGAGGACCTCGCGCACAATCGCCTTGGTCCGATTATTCAGGACGAGCCGTTGCTCGTCGACGATGAGGCGATGTTTCTCGGTCAGCCGGTTGTGGTAATTGCTGCGGAGACAAAAAGCGCTCTCGCTCGAGCCAAGAAAGCGGTCAAGATCGAGATGGAAGAGCTTGTTGCAACGCTCACAATCAACGAGGCTAAAGACCGCAACGAATATCTAGACAGAGAATACACGGTTGCTCGTGGAGACGTTGAGACCGCGTTCAAGAATTCGAAACATATGATCGAAGGCACTATCGTTGTTGGTGGCGCGGATCACTTCTATCTCGAATCTCAGGCTTGTGTAGCCGTTCCCGGCGAGTACGATCAGATGACATTGCATTCGTCCACTCAGGCTCCGAGTGAAATTCAACATACGACCGCGCATGTTTTGGGGCTGATGCAAAATCAGGTTGTCTGCATTACGAAGCGCATGGGTGGTGGTTTCGGAGGCAAAGAAAGCCAGGCTACTCATCCTGCGGCGATGGCTGCGCTCGTCGCGCACAAGACGAAACGACCGGCGCGATTGGTTTATATCAAAGACGATGATATGAAATATACCGGTAAGCGTCATCCGTTTCAAAACGACTACAAGGTTTCCTTCAATGATGATGGTTTGATAACCGGGCTTCAGGTGCGCTATTTCGCTGATGGTGGTGCGTACAATGACCTCTCGATTGCAGTGCTTGGTCGTGCAATCACGCACTCCGATAATGCGTATTTCATCGAGAACGCTCACCTGACCGGTCGAATTTGTCGCACGAATTTGCCGCCTAACACAGCGTTTCGAGGATTCGGCGGACCGCAGGGTGTGATTACTATCGAGAACATTCTTGAGGAAATCGCCGCGTATCTCGGTAAGGATGCGTTCGATGTGCGCCGTGTGAATCTTTACGGCATTGACGAGCGTAACACCACTCCTTATGGGCAAGTGGTGCAGAACAACACGCTTCATCGGATTTTCGAGCGCATTGAAAAATCTGCAGACTATCGTTCCAGAGTGAAAGCGGTTCGTGATTTCAACGCGCAGTCCAAGACTCACCTCAAGGGCATCGCGGTTACTTCAGTCAAGTTCGGAATTTCGTTTACCAATACGATGTTGAACCAGGCGAACGCGCTGGTCAACGTCTACCTGGACGGTACTGTGCAGGTCTCCACCGGCGCGACCGAAATGGGTCAGGGCGTAAACACCAACATCAAAATGCTTGTCGCCGATGAGCTCGGAATCGATCCGGCGACGGTGATCGCGATGCCAACGTCGACCGAGAAGAACAACAATACCTCGGCTACAGCGGCGTCTTCAGCGACTGATTTGAATGGAAGTGCCGCGGTCGATGCTTGCTCGAAAATCAAATCGCGGCTTGCAGAGGTAGCTGCGCGTTATTTTGCATCGCGTGAAGCCGGTATTGGAGCCTATCCGGACAGTATCAAATTTGACGACGGTTATGTGTGGGACGAGCGCCGACCGGAAAATAAGCTCCCGTTTAAAGATATCGTAGGCATGGCTTACCGCGCGAGAGTCAGTCTGGGTGAGCGCGGGCACTATGCTACAAAGGGAATTGAATTCGATTGGGTGGCAGGAAAAGGCGCGCCGTTTTTGTATTTCACGATGGGCGCTGCGGTTTCTGAAGTGACGATCGACCGATTCACAGGCGATATGAAGCTTGACGGCGTCGACATCGTCATGGATATTGGCAAATCCATCAACCCGGGCATTAACCGAGGTCAAATTGCGGGCGCGTTTTTCCAGGGCATGGGCTGGATGACGAACGAAGAGTTGAAGTATACGGACAAAGGAAATCTTCTCAACTACTCGCCGACGACTTACAAAATTCCGAACATCCAAGATTTGCCGCTGCGATTCAACATCGAGACCGTTGAAAATCACAACACGCCGAATGTTCGCGGCACCAAAGCTGTCGGTGAACCGCCTCTCCTGCTGGGCATCTCTGTTTACGCCGCTGTGAAGAATGCTCTATCGTATCTGTCCGGCGATGAGATTCCGTGCTTAACCGCGCCTGCTACCAATGAGGAAATACTCGGCAGGTTGATGTACTACGAAACCGCCGATAGTGCCGCAAACAACGATGGTAAACAGGCTGCACCGATCGGCTGGTCCGGCGACAGCATGAATGGAACGTCTTATTCGAATGACGCAGGCATGCTTGTCCCAACAATTAAACACGGCTCGCTTCGACCGGTGAGCGAATCCATCGCTCGCGGCTTTTCGGTCGCATCGAATAAAGCTGGCTCGCCAAAAGCGAAGGTCGCTCAAAAGTAAGGACGCTCTCAAAATGCGAAAGGAATCTCGTGGTGCTCGAGTTCTATGAAAAACTGCAAGAGTTGCTTCACGGCAATGTTCCGTTCGTGTCGGTCACGATGGTGGATACGATTGGAAGCGTCCCGCAAAACGCCGGCAGCAAAATGCTGGTGACTGAGGAAGGTTTACATTACGGCACTGTAGGTGGTGGCAAAATTGAAAAACGTGCGATTGAGGAAGCGCAAGCGTTTCTCTCATCCGACGAAATCAAGGTGGCGGACGCACGCACCAAGTTTGTAAATTGGAGCCTGGAAAAGGACGTCGGGATGACGTGTGGCGGTTCCACCAAACTGTATTTCGAGGTGTTCAACACTCACGCATGGAACATAGTTGTGTTCGGAGCGGGTCACTGTGCAAATGCTTTAATCGAGTTGCTTTTGAAACTAGATTGTCGCGTAACTTGTTTTGACCAGCGCCAGGAATGGCTCGATAAGCTGCCGTCTTCTTCTAAGCTAAAGAAGGTGCGTTGCAACGAGCTACCGGATATGGTGTCACAGTTGCCGGCAAAATCGTTCGTCCTGCTCATGACTATGGGGCACACAACGGATAAGCCTATTCTTTTGGAAATCTTGAAAAACTGGGAGCAGAAACCGTTTCCATACCTCGGAGTGATCGGGAGCAAAGCTAAAGCCGTTCGCCTATATCAAGACATCGCGGAGGCGGGCTTACCGTCAAAATACAACGATTTGTTTTATTGTCCGATGGGTCTTTCGGTCGGCAACAACCATCCGCAAGAGATCGCCATAAGTATCGTTTCTCAACTGCTCCAAATCCGCGACTCTGTGTAATACTAAACTTTGGTTGGTTCAGGTTGCTTTTGCGAGTAGCGGGAGGCGAGCCAAAATTTCATCCCAGGGCACCGCAAAACGCCGGTCTTCGGTCTCTTCAACGAGACCGATGTGGGTCAATTCAGAGACATCTGTATGGACGTTCTTGTAATCACGTCCTAGTGATAGAGCCAGCTGTCGAATGTTCACCGGGCCAATAGCGCGGAGTCGCTGCATTAATTCAATGCGTCGAGGTGACAGATATTTCAATAGAGTCGCCATGTCGGCAAAATGCAATTGGTTAACTGGTTCCTCAGGAGGTAGACCCTCTTCGGCGCGCTTCCATGCTCGGATTGCATCTTCGGCGGCTTCCTGTCCCGATTGAATGCCTATCAAAATGTTTTTCTTGTTCTTCATTGATTCCCTTCCCGAGCGCTTTTCTCATCTTGCAAGAAGTCTTCCAAAAGTTTTTCGATGGTCGTGAACTTGTACGGCTGCTCCCGATCTAACAGGTGTTTGTGGTCGCCCTTCCCTCTCTCGTTGTCGTATCTAACGAGGCATGTTCCGTCGGCAAGTCCAAAATAAAGGCGATACTTGAAGCCGTGAGGTTGATGGGAAGTTGCTTTCGGAAGTTTCCAGATGACCATCTCCTCTATTGAGCCATCTGGCAAGATGCGCTTATTTTTGTAGATCAGAGTAGCCTTTATTATGGTAAGTATACCATAATGGCTTCAGAAGAGTCATTATGGAGGATAGGCTCGCTGTTTTCCTTGGCGCGGGTGAATCAAAAATGAAGTATCTCTGTGTTGGGGTAATTTGGAAAATTTGATATGGTTTCCTAGGAAACTATATTGGAGAGGAAGATGACCGGAAGTGTGAGCAATCTGGAAGACCATGTCGGTTACTGGCTTCGGTTCGTTTCAAATCACGTCTCTCACTCATTTGCTGCAAAGGTTGAAACTGAAGGAGTAACGGTGGCTGAGTGGGTCGTGCTGAGGGAGATGTTCGCGCAGTCGTCGGTCAATCCGAGTCAATTGGCTGAGCGGCTGGGGTTAAGTCGTGGGGCTGTTTCTAAATTAATAGATAGACTTGTCTCGAAACGCCTTGTGGAAAAGCAGGTGGGAAAAGCTATCGCGTCGAATCTGGATGGTCGATATCAAACGGTTGATCTGACACCTGCTGGGCGGCGGTTGGTTCCAAAGCTCGCTAAGCTTGCCGACAAAAACGACGAAGACTTCTTTGGTCATCTGTCGACGAAGCAGAAGGCTGACCTGGTAAGGATTCTCAAGGACATCGTAAAGGCGAATGGTCTGAAGAGCACGCCAGTCAAGTGACTACAAATCGGTTTAATTGCGTTGAAGGAGAGTGCGAGATGAATATGATCAGCGAAGATGCGGCGGCGAAAATGGAAACTTGTGTTCAGGGTTCGCTCTCCGGAACGATGTCTTTTCCTGAGGTGCTCGGGCTGTTGCGAAGTGTTGGTGTCGAGCGCTATCACGCCGATTACTCAAGAGAGGAGATTACTTACTACTTGAAGAATGGGCAGTCTCACGTGGTCAAGTCCCCTCATCCGACCCACGAGTCTGCGCAGGAATTCTCGGCAGATGGGGTTGCTGCGGCGGTCGGTCGAAGTCAACGAGGCGAGCACTCTTACTTAGATTTTGTTCGAGACACGATGAAAGCGGGTTGTGTCGGATACTTTGTGCAATTAGATGGATGTCGCGTTCAATATTTTGGACGGAAAGGCGAAATCCATACCGAGACGTTCCCTGTTTGATTTCCCATTTTCTAGTGTCCTTCGGCGGTCGTCATTTCTGCTTGATACAGTGGTAAAGAGCCAAGGAAATTAGACGAAATGAGAAACTCAGTCTGGAGCTTTGATGAAGATGGAGCCCTTGAAGATGCGCATCTTCGAATAGAGTTGACGGCGAATCAGTTGTCGCTGCTTCGAGAGCAGGTCCAAACCATCGCCCTTGAGGAGTGGCAGCAAGAAACGATTAGAACTCAAATCGGAGCATCTGTAACTTGCGTCAATGTGGTTGCCGTCGAGCGCGCGGACAACCTGGCTCTTTGTACGATTCGTAATTGCGGTGTGCCAATAGGGGACTCTATGCTGTTAATAGAGTCGACTTTGGATAGTCCGTCGCTGAATCTTAGTGAGGAGGTGATTAAGGCGTGGTATCGAGATTTTGATTTGCTTTTTGGTGATCTGGATTTGAACTGGAGGACTTTGTTCGTATGTCATATTCAAGAAATTGATCTAGTTACAGCGAATGTTGAGAACTGGCTGCCTAATGAAAGAAAGCGCGACTTCCACTACTTGGCTCAAACAACTTCCGCTGAGAGAGCTTCGTTCGTGGTTGACTACTTCCGTTTTTTGCGATTTGAAGAATCGAAGATGTGCTCTAAATCTAAATCCGTAAGGACAGGAATGGAGGCTGCGCAAAGTTTGTTCTTCTTCGGTGCGACCGACGATATCGTTCCTCTGAACAAGAGAATGGCGTTTGCTCGTCTCTGGTGGTTCCATTTTTGTGGAAGATATCGAGATATATCTTCTTCAGAACAAAAAAATTGTTCTGAGGCTTGGCTGAAAGAAGCGTTGCTGGATGCACTCGAATTGTTTTTCGAAGCACGTCCGACACACCCGGAGGAAGCCGTGGAACTCAAACTCCAGGCCAAACAGGAGGCGGAGCAAAACCAGATTCTCCAGTCCGCTAGCGTATAGCAGAGTAGAGTGGTTGAGCAAAACAATGGTCTATAATTTCAGTCGGTGGAAGTCGCGGAAGGTTTTTGATATGGGTTTGACGGTGAGTACCGGAATGCTGGCTGATTATCTCGAGGCTGGCGATGATGAGGCTGCTGAATGGATTCGAAACGACATTCGGGTCATAAATGAAATCCTCAAAGCTCACAATTTGCCTGCCCACGAGGAATCGGAAACGGTTCCAGAGATGGAAACTCAACTAGAAATCGATGGTTGCCCGTATTCTGCTGTTCATTATCTAAGAAGATTTTACGTGCACGTCGTCAAAGATCCTGCTTGGGTTCCAACGCGAGTTCCATCCGGAGAGGATGCGAGCGATGACCCTGTGCTGGACGACGAGGAGTTGGTCGTGGGCAGCCATTTACTGTGCCATTCCGACTGCGAGGGGTATTACGTTCCGCTTGAATTCGACGAGGTCTTGATCACTGAGGACCTTTTGGAAGAGGCTGCTGGAATGATTGGGTCTTCCTACAGGCTAAAATCCGAGCTGGAATTGGTCGCGCCGAAACTTGGGATTTCTCTGGCTAACGGTGATTTGAGTCCCGAGGAAGGCGCTCGACTTAATGACGAGATCTGTTCTGATGAGGGCGAATTTGTAACTGAGAAACATGTATGGCTTATGCTGTACGAGTGCGCCAGGTTTAGCATCGAGCACAAGACGTTGATAGTCTTCAACTAAATACTGCGGTCATATAAAAGTTCCCGAGCTTCTCGGAGTGCGGTGCCTAATTCTTGAACGGATTGGTAGCGCTCATCGGGATTTCGGCGCAGCGCTTTCGCTACGACTCTCTCAAGTTCTATTGGAAATTCAAGACCCTCGTAGATCTCGTTGATCGATGGTGCATCGTTTTGCACTCTCAATAACAGTGTTTCCATCGCATTGGAACCCTTTAGACATGGGCTTCCGGTGAGCGACTCGAACATTACGCAGCCCAGAGTGTACACTTCCGATCGGCAATCGGCTTCTTCTCCGATGCATTGCTCCGGGCTCAAATAAAGGGGACTTCCGAAAATCTCGCCAGGTTGTGTAAGGTCTTGCAAGACCGACGAGCCTTCTTGAGACATGAGAATCTTTATTGTCTCTTCTATCGAAGTCGAGCTCTGGTCGCCGGTGAGCGCATCGTTCGGTTTTACCATGGACTTGATTGCGGATGCGGTTTCTGGGCAGACCTCGCCTGTTTGTTTGCAGACTTTGGCGATACCGAAGTCAACTATTTTTGATTGCTTAAAGTCGCCGTCTACCAACATTATGTTGCTTGGTTTGATGTCGCGGTGCACAACATTCGATTCATGCGCGTGACTCAATCCATCGCAAACTCCGTCGAAGGCTTCAAAAAATTCCGGCAGATTCAATCGTAGTTTTTGTTTCAGCACATCCTGTAGCGAGACTCCTTCGAGAAATTCCATGACGATGAAAGGCTCGTTGTTTTCCGTAAATCCAAACGCTGTCACTTCGACGATATTTTTGTGATGCAGGTCGATCGCCACTTTCGCCTCGCGCTCAAAACGCATCCGATTGGTCGGATCGTTCTTGAGATGGTTGTGCATGACCTTGAGCGCCAACACTTTGTTCGAATTGTGTTCCATTGCCTGAAAAACTTTTCCCATACCTCCGACACCTACTTCGGACAATATTTTGAAGCGATCCATGGTGAGGTTTTGTCCACTATTGCTCATATGTTCCTGCTGACGGTCATGATGAAATAATCCGTGTTACGAATATTCCCGTCTGTCGACTCAGGTGTGTTCGATGGCGACTATTTGTCATGAAACCTTACTTTGTATCACGCACTCCAGAACCTTAGAATCGAGCTTGGCTTGAGGCGCTGGTTTCATCTCAAGATTTTGTTCATCGCTTTGCCTTTCGCTAACTCATCGATCAGCTTATCCAGGTAGCGAATCTCCCGCATGATCGGATCTTCAATATCTTCGACGCGGACGCCACAGACAACGCCTTTAATCAGATGTCGCGAAGGATTTGCGCCCGGAGTTTGGGCAAAAAATGTTTCGAAGTCGATCTGACTTTGCAAAATGGATTGAAGTTCTGTCTGGCTATAGCCGGTCAACCAGCAAATGATTTCGTCTACTTCCGATTTCGAGCGCCCTTTCTTCTCAGCCTTTGCGACGTATAGAGGATAAACGCTGGCAAAAGGCATTGTGTAAATGCGATGCTTGGCTGGGCTTTGTTTGGGCATGTCTTCGTGTCCTTTGATTTTTTGAACCGCTTTGATGGTTTATTTAAATTATTCCTGATCTTGCTCTTCATTGCTGGGCTTTTCAGCGTCAATAACAAATGGGGCGACTCAGTCGAGCCAGTAGGGGTATGATAGGGTGGTTGAAATTCACCGCAGCAATGCAATCGGTCAGTAAGAACATCGGGCAGAGTAAAGGAAATCCGCTTGCCGAAAGACGAGAAGCTGGACCAGGAGCCGTTGACGTACGCCGAGCTGAAGAAGAGCTTGGACGATACGCGGTATGAGTTGGAATTGTTCAAGAAAAACCATTCTGCGCTATCGGCTCGGATTCAAAAAATCATCACGAGCTTTCCGCTTGGTCTGATTATCGTCAACACGGATCAGCGGATCGAAGCATTGAATTCGCGCGCGGTCGCGGCGTTTCACTTCGAGCCGGCAGAGTTGGCGAAGGCGCCAGTGTCGACGATATTTCCGGACTTCGAATCCTTCGATCTGTCGACGGAGCCGACTCGCGTGATTGGGAGGCGCAAAAACGGCGAGCTGTTTCAGTGCGAAATTTGCGTCAATAAGTTGATGATGCATGGCGAGGAACGTTATTTCGTGAACGTGCAGGACGTCACTGAACGGCATCGATTGGAACAGTTGCGGCGCGACCTTGTTGCCATGGTCAGTCATGATATTCGCCAGCCCCTGACGGCGATTCGTCTGGTATTGGATATGGTGCTGCGTGGCTCGTATGGTGAGATGAACGCTCGCGGCGAGAAGAACGTCAACACAGCGGTCACATCTATCGATTATTTAATATCGCTGGTCAAGAACTTGCTTGACTCCGAGAAGGTAGATAGCGGAACGATTGAAATCATTCCTGCAGAAACTACAGTAGGCGCCATAATCAACAAGGCGCTAGTCACCGCCAATGGTGCAAAACAGAAGGCGTCCGTTTCCATTGAAAGCGATTTTACAAACGATGTTATTGTCGCAGACGAAGACCGCGTCGCGCAGGTGCTCATCAACCTGATCTCGAACGCTGTTAAGTATTCACCGGAAAATTCTACAGTGAAAGTTCTTGCCGGCATTGAGGGTTTAAACGCCAAGTTTCGGGTGGTGGATTCCGGTCCAGGTGTCCCGAAAGAGTCCCAGTATCTGATATTTGAGCGCTACCAGCAGTTGGAGCAGCATAAGTCGATTAAGACTCAAGGTTTTGGTTTGGGATTGGCGATCTGCAAAGCCTTTGTCGAGAAGCATGGCGGAAAGATTTGGGTCGAGAGTGAAGAGGGAAAGGGAAGCTGTTTCTGTTTCACAATCCCGACATCCCCCGCCTGAGCGGATGTCTGTGACAAAAGTTTTGTGCACGCCCTCGCGTGGTATTCTTTACGTGGTTTCCTTCTGCAATGAAAGCACGCATGGGACGCATTTTACTAGTCGAAGATGATGAGATGATCGCCTCGGTCGTCGAGGATGTTTTGTCCGAACATAACCACGTTGTCGACCTGGTTTCAACCGGACCCGATGCGCTCGATCAGTTGCTTCATTATCACTACGATATGGCGATTATCGACTGGGGATTACCCGGAATGCCTGGTTATACAGTGACTGAGCAGTACAGAGGCAAAGGCGGAAAAATTCCGATTCTTTTTCTTACCGGTCAAACCGATGTCGTGAAGAAGGTTCAGGCGCTTGATGTCGGCGCCGATGATTATATTTGTAAACCGTTTGCCGTTGACGAACTAATTGCTCGCGTAACTGCACTTTTGCGAAGACCGCCTGTGGAAGATGAGAAGGTGGTGAAGTCCGGCAGCCTTCAATTGGATCTTGCCACGTGCCAGGTCACCATATCCGGTGCGCCGCTCGCGTTGACTGCCGGCGAGTTTGCCCTTCTCAAGCTGTTTATGCAGAACCCGGGCAAGGTCTTTTCGATTAGTTCGATTGTCGACAAGATTTTTCAGTCGGATGCCGAGTTCGCGGAGAAAGCGGTCCGGCAGCGTGTTATGGTGTTGCGCAAGAAGCTGTCGGTAGATGGTCATGAAGAGTCAATTGTTACTGTAACCGGTCAAGGCTACAAATTCGAAGCGCGCGGATAGTTTTACGCCCTCATTCGTTGATGCCTCAAAGAAGCGCCGCCGAAGTCTGTTAAACATCTCCAAATGTTCGATACAGCCCCTGCCTGTATGATCCTCTCATCGAGATGGGAGCGTACAGATGAAGATTCAAACCCGCCGGGCCTTCGCGCTCGGCCTTGCGACCTTAGCTTTGCCGTTCGTTTCGACCTGTTGTCCTGCTTGGGCGGGCTCTGACGATAGGTTGAACTTTCGCGAATTCCGCGACCTCAATCCGGAACTGGAAAAGCAGGTCGCTCGGCAGATGTTTCGGGAGTTCCGTCAGAATGATGGTCCGCGAGGCACCGCTGTCCAGCATGTAGCTATTCCGGTACCGGGTCTTAATTTGGGCATTCCAGATGTCGCGGCCACAGTTTCGATCGTTCAAAGTCGAAAGAGGGATCGTTTTCTTGAAACACCTCGCGTTCGGCATCAGTCGCTGCAGTCTGTTAACAATAATGTCGTTCGCTTGGAGAACGGCGTTAACCTTGACCTGACTTCATCTGAGCGAAACATTGTTCTTGGGCGCAACTTGTTTAATGAGGATACGGGGTCGATTTCCATCAAGGTCGGAAACGAAACCAAGGTAGTTGCTGCCGGAACTCAGGTAACGGCTGCCGAATACGTCGCGGTGAAACAAGTTTTAAGCGGCGGAAATCAGTCGCTTGATCTGGGCAAGAATGGTGCGGCGATTGGCGGTAGCGTCGATCTCGGCGCGCTCACTGACGGCAATGCTGTGATGAGAGCATCAGCTCTTACGGTTGCTTCCGGAGTCACCGCCTATGGTGACTTCGGCAAGGGTTCGGATTTCAAGCTTAACGGTGACCTGAATAATTTTGGAAGTGTGGAAACGTTTTCATCTAACTCGCGCAATGATGGCGCTATCCGCGCTGACGATATCAACAACTATCGCGGTGCGACCATCAGTTCTACTACAAACCTGACGCTCGATGCCGCTGGCAATTTGACGAACGACGGCGCCATAGTCGCTATGCAAGGGCTGTCTTTAACAGCGGGAGGCGAAATCCGTAATAGTGGCACCGTCTCGAGTGTCTTTGATTTGAATCTGGAAAGTTCGTCCATGGTGAATCGAGGTTTATTGCAGTCCGTTTCCGGATCTGTGAATCTGGACGCCGACCCGACGATTCACATGACGGTTGTGAATTCCCGCGGCACTATCAGTGCTGCCAATGGCGCCATAAATGTTCGCGCGGCTGATTACGCCGGTAGCGCCGGCAGCACCGTATTCGGTGGCGATTTATTGAGCAGAGAGCTGAATTTGCACGCCGGAAACGGACTTGCTGAAGTGAATGTCGGAAAGCTCACTGGTGTGTTGAATGAGACCGGCAAAGCTGCGCACGTTTTTGCCAGCACTGATGTTTTAAACCTGGGGAATATCTGCCTGACGGGCGACCCTACCTATTACAATTCGCTTGGTGATATCAACATAACCGCTAACATGGCAGCCGATGAGGCTCTCGTCATCATTGCGGCTGGAAATATAACGGTTGCAAATGGCGTGAATATCGCCGCTCGCAATGACACACGCGGATTTAACATCACGTTCATAGCCGGAGCGGACATCGAGCCGGTCACAGGCTCTAACTCGCCGACACTACCGCCTCTTACCGATACCAGCGGTGAGGTGATTTTGTCGGGGAAGGCTTCAAAGACTGGCGGAAGTATTGTCTTTGACGGCGGAAATGTCGTGACCAGTCGTAGTGTCGCCGGCGGTGGCGCTGAGAATGCGGGCAATATTTGGTTTTACGCGTTTGCCGGTAAAAATGACAACAGCGGGAGCGTCGACCTCGGTGACGACTCCGTGGATATTGTTCAAATCCTTGCTGGCGGGCGGCAGGGCGGTTCGGGCGGTTTCGTCACAGTGGTAGCGGGGGGAGAACAAGCCATCAACATGGGAACCGGCGTGGTGGATACGAACGGTGGCGTTGGTGGTGGTTTAACCATAATCACCGCGCAACCTGTATCAAGCGACAAGAAGCTGGATATCCGCTACTTCGCAGATGGATCGCTCGATCCGGCAGGCGCCTGGCTGATTAATGGCGATAAATTCACCAAGAACGCGGTCGCGAATGTCGGCAATTTCATCGGCGAATCAATCGATGTCATTGCTACGAATATTAATGTCACTGGAGCTATAGTCGCCGATTCCACACTTGAGTTTTTCGCTGACTCCAACATCACCTTCGATCCGGGAGCTACTCCGATAGAGGTTTCTACCGCCTCTTTGACTGCTGGCGGAAACATCGGAACACGTACCGAATTTGTGCAATTCGGTGCCTCACTGGATTCAATCACAACACAGTCGGTCCAGACTTACATAGAGGTGACAGCTGGTTCTAATCCTTTGACGGCTGGAGGCGGCGCGGGAGAATCCTACTCGCTTCGAGCATCCACGCGTCCGGTTGACGCTCTCAATCTCGGGTACTCTCCAAGTTACAGCTTCGAAGTGCTCAAGTTGAACTCTTTGAGCTTTTCCTCATTTACTCAGGTGATAGAGGAATTCAGCCTCGAGGCTCAATCCACTGACACTTTGTTTGGTGCGTTTACCAACATAGCTAGAGTCTCGATTGATGCGGAGGGGTCGATTGGTACGTTGCTCAATCCATTCGAGACAACGGACGTGGATACGGTCGACTTGCGATCTGCAACCGGAGCAATCTTCTACCAGAAAAATGGAGACACGACCGAGACTACACTGCGTGCAAATGCTGCCTCCGGTTTGCGAGTGGCAGCGACTGGTGATCTTAATTTGACTGAGGCGTATGTCCTTAACGGAGATCTTAGCGTCTTCGGTAACGGTGGCACTCTCTCTCTGGGCATTCTTGATGCCGCTGCGCAAATTTCCGTTGCTCACGACGGTGAAAAGGCCAAACTGGTCTTGAGTCCATCTGCTAACCTCATTACGAGATCGCCTGTCGCTGGCGCTGCGCCAGTCAACATAAGCCTCGGCCCGACATCTACAACGGTGGTTCCGGCAAGCAGTATCAAAAATCTCTCCGTATTCGATGCCGGGTCCGGCGAGCCGGCAATCACTGGAAATGGGTTTAAGGTCAAAAAGGGCGCATTCTTGAGTATAGGGAATTCAGATATTCGCGTGAATAATGGGCTCAAGACCGGATCGTTATCCTTTGGTAAAGATTCCGGAGCGAGTACCGGTCTTTAAGGTCGTAATTCTTAAAGCCGCTAAAACATTCATGAATACAGGAGCCTAAACGTATTCAGATCTCGCTTCGATAAATTGAGAAGCGGCGATTTCCAATACATGAGATCGGTCGCGTGAGGCGAGTGTCCGTCGAGACCGAAGGCGTGACCGGCTTCGTGAATGGCAAGCGCTCGCAGCGCTCTTAATTGCGCATCGTCGTATTGAGTCGAGTCGGGGCTGTGCATCGAAATTCTGATGGTTGCCGATTGCAGCTGGGGCTCGCCCGTAGCGTCGACGGCGTCTTCGAATGCCGTGTGACCGCCGGCACTGCCTAAGCCGTCCGACACACGCGTCACAAAAATATCAGCTTCGTCGGTGGAGGTGCCCTTCACCCACTGCAGGCAGTTTTCGCCGTCGGTCCAGGCGTGAAACCCATCCAGAATAATCTCGCTCAGTGTGGTATCAAACCCGGTGTCATCACTATTGTCGACGGTGATCTTAAGCGGCATCTTTGCGGCACCCCATCTGCGTTTTGTGATGAAGTCCAGGTAATGTTCGTCGTTGACGTTTGCGGTTTCCCACAGTGAAAGATAGTCGTTGACTCCCCAGAGGAGTCCGGCAAAACCTTCTACCGCCGGATCCTCAGGGTAATCGGTGCAGAAATGGTGATACATTGCCGCGGTTTTTTTGAATAAAACAATTGCGCGTTTTGTGTTTCCCGCGAGATCATAGGCCAGCGCCATATCGTACGTAAATGCGATGAGCAGCGGAATCCCTGTATCGAGCGCCTCGAAGAGTTCATTCGCCTGCTCGAATAAACCGATAGCGCGTTCAAACTCGAGTGCGTCCCGCGTTCTCATCGCGCTTTCGTAAAGCGCAACGGCGTTCGTGAAGTCTTCTTGTGAATCGGACAGAGCTGTGATCCTCGCTAGTGTCGAAGATGGTAGCATTTTTATAAAATCGAAAGTGATTGGAAAGAATAAAACATGTAACCTTAAGTCAGAGATTGCGTGAGTACGGACTATGCGTGTTTTACTTGTAGAAGATGACGAGTACTTGTTGTCAGCACTGCTGCTCGCTTTGAAGCATAAAGGGTATGCGGTTGACAGCGTGCAAAACGGTGTGGACGCGCAAGCGGCGCTCATGACCGTGCCGTACGATCTGGTTTTACTGGATCTCGGTTTACCCGGTATGGACGGAACAAAAGTGCTGGCCGACCTGCGCTCCAAGGGGCAAAACATGCCCGTTATTATCATGACCGCGCGCGATGGAGTCGACGATCGAATTCACGGTCTGGACATTGGCGCCAATGATTATCTCGTCAAACCTTTTGATATTCGCGAACTCGAGGCTCGCATGCGTGCTGCGCTGCGTAAGAGTCACTGGAGCAACAAGCTCGATATCGAAATGGGCGAGTTGGTTTTAAACACAAACAGCGGTCGCATTTTGCTCAAAGACAAGCAACTTGATTTGACGCCTAAGGAAACGGTGATTTTGAAGATGCTCATGGCCAAAGGCGGTCAGGTCGTCAGCAAACGTCAATTGATGGAACAGTTGTCGGACTGGGTGGAAGAGTCAAGCGAGAATGCCGTTGAAATTCTTGTGCATAGACTGCGCAAGAAGCTCGAACCGACGGGTGTTCTCATAAGCACCGTCAGAGGCTTTGGATATAAATTAGAGCAGAGCGCATGAGAGCTTCGATTCGGAAACAGCTATTGACGCTGTTCATGCCGTTTTTGTTCGGTCTGTGGATCTGCAGTGCGATCGTCAGTTATTACCTCGTTTCGTCGTTTGCGCAGGAGTCGTTTAATCGCGATTTGATCAACTCTGCCGACTCGGTGGTTGCACGTCTCAAGCGGCAACCGGATGGTGCCATATCAATCGACCTTCCGCCGGCTGCACAAGCCATCCTCAAGCGTGCTGAGTCTGACAAAATTTACTATCGAGTTCTGTCGGACAAAGGCGTGAGAATTTCAGGCGACGCTGTTCTTCCCGAACCGCTAGAACATCACGAGTTGGAGACGCCCTCGCTACGGACATCTTCGATTGGCGGACTGGATATCGTTATCGCTGAAATCGAAACCGACGTCGATGGCGTCAGTGTAATCGTGCAAGTCGCGGAAACCACCAATGTGCGAAAACGCTTCATGGACAACATGCTGCTGAGCATTGCCGGTCCGCAGTTTCTCGTCATCGCAATGGGTCTTTGCGCTGTCTGGTATGGTGTCGCCAAAATTCTGACGCCGTTGCGACTGCTTCAGCGGCAGCTCGGAAGCCGCACTACGTCAGACTTGAGTTCACTATCAGACGATGGTGTTCCAGAAGAAGTCTTGCCTCTCGTAAATGCGATAAACAAACTTTTGAGCCGTTTGCGTGAGGAGATTAAGGCGCATCAACGGTTTATTGCAAACGCCGCACACCAGCTGCGGACGCCACTTGCCGGATTGAAAACCTATTCTAGTATTGGGACGGAAATGTCCGATCCAAAAGACATGAAGCATATTATTCGTGAAGTCGATCAGGGTCTGGACCGGGCAACCCGCATGGTTACTCAGTTGCTTGCGCTGGCGCGAGCTGATGGAAATGAGCAGGCTAAATCGCCGGTTCATACTCAAATCGACATGAACTTCGTGGTTTCCGATGTGACGGCGGAGCTCATCGAGCAGGCCGTGCGGAAAGACCTCGAACTCGTATATGAATCGTGTTCGGAGCCTGCCATCATATATGGTGAGCCGACAGGTTTGCGCCATCTGGTCACCAATCTTGTGGAGAACGCAATCGCATATACTCCTGCTGGAGGCTCCGTTCAGGTGAAGGTGCGCGCGGATTCGGGCGTCGTTCTATCTGTTCTCGATTCAGGCAACGGTATACCGGAAGAAGAGCGCGATAAGGTCTTCGAGCGCTTCTACCGAGTCGTGGGCACGAAGGGTGAGGGCAGCGGTTTGGGTTTGTCAATAGTAAAAGAAGTTGCCAATGCGCATAATGCCCGCATCTCGATTGCTGATGGGCTGGGTGTTTCGGGGACTTCGATCACCGTGGAATTTTCGCCGAATGGCAACTAGTCTTACGAAAGCATTTTGTAAGGTCTAATTGAAGATAATAAGTCAGGGAGAACTCGAGGTGTTCTGTTCGTCTCCTTCTCGCCGAACTGTCAGTTGCTAGGCAAAGCCGAGAGTCTCCCTAAAGCTAAGGTTTTTATCGAAAACACCAGCAAGGTGCGCCGGAAAATCCGAAAGGGTATCTGGCGCACCGAGCATATTCGAGTGCTGGTGTCGTTTACTTCGAAATATTTGGAAAGGACCTGAACATGATTACTAAAAAACAGATCGCTACGACCATGGCACTTTGCGCCTTCTTGCTTTCTGCATGCGGCGGTGGGGCTCCCGAGACTCCTGCAACTGAAACGCCTGCGGCAACGGACACCAGTGCCGAAACCGACGCAGAGACAACCACGGAGACCACCGAAGAATCGGTAGAGAAGACCGAAGATGCGAGCGACGAGGAGCCTGCAGAAGAGACCAAGGTCGAAACTAAGAAGACGACTAAAACAACAAAGAAGAAGCACTAATAGAGAGCTTGGCGGTTTAAACCTGCTCTTTGTTTGAAACTTTCTCTTTCTCCTCATGCGACTTAACTGTCGCGCCATCGGAATCCTTTTTCTCCACAGTTTGTTTCGCGGAACCGGCTTCACTTCTCGTACCTGAGGTGGAGCTGGCTTCCGTTTCAGCGTTCGTTAAAGATTCTGCTGTGGCGCCCGCCGTCACAGCGGTGGATGAAACGTTGTTGCTTTCCGGTCTCGACGACATCGAGTCGGGTGTCGCTAGGTTGGTCGCGGCCGGCGTTGCGATTTCGATCGCGGGTTCCGTTATTGATTTTGGCAGTCTCAGACTATGCTTCTCTTGCTCGCGCGCGATGTAGTCCATCCACTTGACGAAAACCAGAACGGTGACAATTGCGCCGACGTTCCAGAGGATAAACTCATTGCTGCTCATCATTAAACGCGAGCCCGGACGCCACATTGAGATGTGATTACTGATATTACCGATGGTGCCATACAGACCCGCTAGCGCCATGACCGAAAAAGCTAATTTCCACTTTTCCGCTCGGGGCCGGGTTTTGAACATGTAAAAACCGCCACCTATGTTTAAAACAATTTGCGCGGCAATGAAAAATGGAATCCAAAGTGGAAATGTCGCTCCATTAGGCAAGTAACGTGAGTTGATCATGAGAACGGCAAAGATGACGACCGGCGTCGCGATTACGAGCGGAGTGATGGACCGCAGGGTGCTGAGCTTCGGTCCGGAATCCGCCAGTGATTCTTCGGAAACCTCGATTTTAGACCGTTTGATGCGATAAAAGGACAGTGTCAGGGCGATCGCGAATACGTTAATCAAGCCAACGACGAGGAAATCGGACGCCAATATTTTTGATGAAACCAGATATGTAGCCTGGTGGAAAATATTGCTGAGCACGCCGAAAGCCGAATAACAGCAGATCTGAACGCCGATTATCTGAAGTTGGCGCTGCCGGCCGGTACCCATGTAGAAAAACATGACTGCGCCCGCCAGGAAGACTAATTGGAGCGCGATTGCGAGGATCGGATTGATAAAAATAGGCAACTGGAGTTTGTACGGCGCATACATGATTACCGGCACGGCCGCTGCGAGGACCAGGAGCGAGCCTATTGACGGTTTCCAGTGTGTTTCGTAGACGGTCTTAGCAACCATTCTTCTATACCAGTTAGCTAATTGAACTATACCCGCCGCCCTGCGCGTGAAGCGACCGATATTCATTATCGGCAGCTGTTCATGGGACTCTAAAGGTCCGGAGTTGGAGCATTTGAGCATTGTTTGTATATTGGTAAAGGCAAAACTTTCACGATAATGTTAAATTACGCGGTCGGCGGCACGAAATTAGTCGAATGGCGGACGAGACGACTATGGACCCGGAAAAGGTCAGTGAGTGGAATGAGCACATTCAGACGGCGGAGCGAGCTCAGCGCGCCGCCAAGTACGACTACGCCGAAGCGACCTGGATGCTGGCGGTCGAAGAGGCTGAGTCTTTTGGCACTCGCGATGCCCGGCTCGCTTATAGCTTAGAGAAGTTGACCGAGTGTCTCTGGTTTCAAGGGCGGCTGGAAGAGGCGCTTCACTACGGCGCTCGGGGACTGCAAATCTACGAGGCTGCTCTGGGGACTAGCCACAATGACGTAGGTTCTATGGCTTACAACGTGGCGATGATTTACCACATGCTCAGCTATTTCGATGAGGCTGAGAAGCATTACAAGCGCGCCCTGGCAATCAAGACGGGTACGCTTGGCGCCAAGCACCCGGATGTTGTGAAGGTCCTGAGTTCTTTCGCGGATTTGCTGGTCAAGCTGGGACGCGAAGAAGAGGCGAGTCAGTTGCGCGCCACTGAGAAAGTGGTGACAGCGGCAAACTGGAGCCAGACTAATTCCGGGCGAGATGTGGGCGGGCAGGCTCTTGGCTTTGCACAATCGCTGGGGGCGGTGTCCGGCAGTTATCCGCCCTATCGGCCCGGTGCGGCAGTTTCCGGCTCGTATCCGCCTGTCCCTCCGCCCGGTGCTGTGTCGGGCGCTAACCCGCAGGTCTCCGGAGTCGCTTCCGGCGCGTATCCTCCGGTGCAGGGCGCGGTATCGGGCTCTCACCAGTCTGTAAAAGCCCCGTCCAATACGGATTCCGGTGCTTATCCGCAGCCGGTTGTGGAAGGTCCGGTCAAGCCGGCTCACTCCTCTTTGATTAAACAGATCAGGCGCGCGAGTGCAGATAGCCCATATGCACAGGGTATTCAGCCGCCACCTGGTGGTCCGGGAGCGCCTGGCACCGCCGACGGTTCTACCGGTGCTGCAGCTGCTTCTGCCGCGGCTTCTTCCGCGCCATCGACCTGGTATTCCAATGCCGCGACAGACAAATACCTGGCAAAAAGTGCGAGGCTGGCTTTGCCGATTTCCGGTCACTACGGCAGAACGTGGGAGGACTTGAAGCGCCACGCCGAATCCGGGCTTGGTGAAGGAAACCTGGTCCAAGCCGAGGGTGCCTGGAGAGAGGCGATGTCGCTCGCAAAAGGCGACAATCCGGACAACCCTTCGTATTGCTATGTTTTGGAAACGCTCGGCGAGGTGTATCTTCGTTTGAAAAATTACGAGCGTGCCGAGGATTGTCTTTGCACCGCATACGGTATCAAGAAACGAGTACTCGGCGATGAGCATGGCGCAGTCGCCGGTGGAGCGAGTAACCTGGCCAGGCTGTTTTACGTTATTCACCAGTTCGCCGAAGCTGAGGAGTATTCGCATGAGGCGGTCAAGATTCAAGAAAAACTGTTGGGTCCGAACAGCATCGAAGCTGCAACTGCCATGCACAATCTCGCCACGGTCTATCATGTGCAGAAAAAATACGCACAAGCAGAGCCGTTTTACGAACGAGCAATGAAGATCAAACAGCTACAACTGGGCGGCGACCATCCTGATACTGTGCGGATTTTGAAAAGTTACGCCGCGCTGTTGCGTTCAACGCACCGCGAAGAGCAGGCTGATATGTTGGATAACTGCGTCACTGGCATGATCAGCGGACGTTGGCGCGCGGTAGAGATCAAGCCGAAAGATACGCCGGAAGAAGGTTGGTGGAAGCAAGATCTGTTTGGTGACGAATAGGCTAATCAGGCTTGCCGTGATTTCGGATTATTGAAACTATGATTGCGACAGCAGCTAAGCCAAGCGCTGCCAGCGAAATCGTCCATACGACATTGACGAAACCGTGGACGGCCGGCGACCGGGTCTGATCCAGATGTGACGCTGTCGCGCGTTTTGGTTCCACTTCAAATGATTTGAAGAACTCTGCGACATTCGGTTTATCCTCACCCGCGTTCGCGTAAAGGTTGTACACGACATCGTCGGTATCGGCGATTGCCACGAGCAATGTCAGCACGACGCGATCAGATGTTTTAAACACAACGCGCTTGCCGTGCCAGCCTTTGCCTTTTACAGGAGTGATGTCTTTTGATACTTGTTTATCTTCTTTGCTGGTGAACTTGGCTTCGGCTGCGGAAATTATCTGTTGGGTGATGTTGTCGTGAGAGGCGGGCTTCTTGTCTTTGTCGACGTAAATCCCGTCTGCAAGAGCATATGCGACCTTCCCGTCGTCTATCTGTTGGTAGATTTTGGTTGTTTGTCCCATGAAGTTTTCGTACTTCTCATGCAGCTTGGCAGGCATGAGGACTCTGAAATCTTGCGCGGGAGAAACAAATACTTTCCAGCCGTCAGGCGTTTGTGCAAACGCCGTAAGCGTCGCGAGGGCGAAAAGCACAACCAGCGTAGACAGTGTTCTTAGCATCTAGGCGTAGTCTATCACGAGCGCAATTCTTAGGGTTATACAAAGGGTCGAACTTATTGCCGTTCCAGGTAATAGAATAGTCGAGAGCAAAACGGCGGCGTTGTTCGGCACGGCGAACTGGAGGCTGGAATGGGCAGACTATCGACACTAAACTTTAAGCAGTGGATTGATGAAAATCGGCACCTATTGAAGCCGCCGGTGGGCAACAAGCTGATCTGGGAAGAGCGCGAATTCATCGTGATGGTCGTGGGCGGACCCAACTCTCGCACCGATTATCACGTCAATCAGGGTGAAGAGTTTTTCTATCAAGTTGAGGGCGACATTGTTCTCAAAGTTATTGATGATGGAAAGCCGGTCGACATCAACATTCGCCAGGGTGACATATTCCTTCTGCCAGGTGGCGTGCCGCACTCACCGCAACGTCCGGCAAACACCGTCGGTCTCGTGATCGAGCGGAAGCGACTGCCTGACGAGAAAGACGGTTTCGAGTGGTATTGCGATAAGTGTGGGACTAAGCTCTACGAAGAGTATTTCGAATTAACCAATATCGTCACTCAGTTCCAGCCTATATTTGAACGTTTCTATAGCAACGAAGAAAATTGCACTTGCAAAAATTGCGGTCAGCGTATGCAAAAGCCGGAGAAAAAGTAGTGATAACCAGCGCCGTTATGTTTGAAAACAGCGAAGCGTTTGCGCGCGAATTGGACTCGAAGGACGAGTTATCATCGTTGAGAGAAGAGTTTTTCATACCGACGCGCGAATCGATGGCTGGGAAAACGAAGCCCGCGATTGCGCAGCCGGAGGGCGAAAAGTGTGTTTACCTCGCGGGCAATTCGCTTGGTTTGCAGCCGCGCAACGTTCATAAGTACATCAGTGAGGAACTGGAAGACTGGGCGAGCTTCGGTGTTGAAGGTCATTTCCATGGGCGACATCCCTGGTTGCCTTACCACGAATTTTTGACCGAGATGAGCGCGCGAGTCGTGGGCGCTAAGCCGGTGGAAGTCGTCGTGATGAATACACTCACTACGAATCTGCACTTGATGATGGTTTCGTTTTACCGGCCGGACAAGGAGCGATTCAAGATTCTTGTCGAGCAGGGCGCGTTTCCATCTGACCAATATGCGGTTGCTTCGCAAGCAAATTTTCACGGTTTTAACCCAAAAGATGCAGTGATTGAGTTGAAACCGCGTGATGGCGAGGACCTTCTGCGAACGGAAGACATTCTCGATGTGATCGAACGAGAAGGTGACACCATCGCGTTGGTCCTTCTCGGCAACGTGAATTACTTGACCGGGCAGGCGTTTGAAGTTGTACCAATTGCCGAAAAGGCTCATGAGAAAGGCTGCTACATTGGTTTAAACCTGGCGCATGGCGCTGGTAATCTACATCTTCAGCTGCATGACTGGAATGTGGATTTTGCGGTGTGGTGCAGTTACAAATATCTGAATTCGGGTCCGGGCAGTCTGGCCGGATGTTTCGTTCATGAGCGCCACAAAGACAACTTTGATCTTCCCCGTTTTGCCGGTTGGTGGGGACATAATAAGGAAACGCGATTCCGCATGGGACCGGAGTTTGAGCCGCTTCCAGGTGCCGAAGGCTGGCAATTGAGTAATCCTCCAATATTCCAGTTGGCCGCTCTGCGAGCCTCTCTCGAACTATTTGATAAGGCTGGCATGAAACAGTTGCGCGCCAAAGGCGACTTGCTGACGGGTTATCTGGAGTTTCTCGTCAAGGATACGCCTGCCGGTTATCTATCGATCATTACACCTGCTGATCCGGCTCAGCGCGGATCACAGCTATCCATCAGATTCTCCTCCAACCCGAAGGAGATGCTGAAGGCATTCAAAGACGAGGGTGTTATTTGCGATTTCCGAGAACCCGACATTATTCGTGCGACTCCGGTGCCGATGTACAACACGTTTTTAGATGTTTATCGCTTCGCATCAATCATTCGCCGTTTCGCCTCCAAATGATAAACAGGCAAGAACGGCTAATAGAGCGCAGTCTAGAAACCAACAGCAGACCAGAGGAATAAAATATGAGCGACGCCGTTGAAACGAGAAACGTAGATGTTCTAATAGTCGGCGCCGGGCTGGTCGGCTCGCTGGCAGCGATCTACATGGCGAAGCGTGGGTTTAACGTCGAAGTGTATGAGCGCAGACCGGACATGCGGACAGTTGAAATCAGCGCCGGGCGCTCGATTAACTTGAATCTCTCGTGCCGCGGTATCGAAGCGCTGAAACGAATTGGTATCGCCGATGATGTCCTGGCGGAAGTCGTTCCTATGATGGGACGCATGATGCATGCTCGTGATGGAGCTCTCACGTATCAGCCCTACGGCAAGGATGATACTGAATTTGGCAATTCAGTATCGCGCGGTGGGTTGAACAAAATGCTTATGGATATTGCCGAGGAGACCGGTACAGTCAAATTCCACTTCAACTTGAAAGCCGACGACGCAGATTTCGATTCGAATACCATGACGTTTACGAACGAGCAGGGTGAGAAAATCGAAGTGCGTGCGTCTGTGATTATCGGCACGGATGGAGCGGCTTCGGCTGTGCGTCGTGAGATGCTGAAGCTTGATGGTTATGAAAGCACCGTCGAACCGCTCGATTACGGCTACAAGGAACTGTACATCGCGCCCAATGCGGACGGCAGTTTCAAAATCGAGAAGAATGCTCTTCATATCTGGCCCCGTGGCACATACATGCTGATAGCCTTGCCGAACTTTGACGGCAGTTTTACGGTCACTTTGTTCTTGCCATACAAGGGTGAACTGAGTTTCGAGAAACTCACGACCGAGGAATCCGTTCGGGAGTTCTTCACTGAGCACTTCCACGATGCGACAGAGCTGATGCCAGATCTGGTAGAAACATTTATGAACAATCCGACCGGGCACATGGAGACGATCAAAACTTTTCCGTGGAATGTCGGTGGTCAATGCGTCCTCATGGGTGATGCCGCCCATGGTGTCGTGCCCTTCTTCGGGCAGGGCATGAATTGCGGTTTCGAAGACCTCACCGTTTTTGAGGAATGCATTGCCGATCATCTGGCGAACGGCGGTGCTCTGTATGTTGAGCGCCGGTTACGGACCGATGAAGAGCCTCGAAAAACCGCTCGCTTGCAGTTGGAAGGTGAATCGAATTGGCAGAAGTTGTTTGAAGACTTCGCCAATCGCCGTAAAGAAAATTGCGATGCGATTGCGGACATGGCTGTGGAAAACTTTATCGAGATGCGCGACAAAGTGGGAGATCCGAAATTTTTGCTGGCGAAGGCGGTTGAGAAGATTCTTGAGAAACGATTCCCTGGACGCTATGTTTCTCGCTACTCGTTGGTGACGTTCTCCAACGTTCCGTACAAACTGGCTAAGGACGCCGGAATTATCTGTGATGAAATTCTTGCTGAATTGGTGAGCGGAATTGATAAGGCTGAGGATGTAGACTTGAAAAAGGCAGAGAAGCTGATTGATGAGAGGCTTGCTCCGATGCTTTTGAAACGTCCTGAACTGGCTCATCAAGCCTGATTGCCGAGAGCGTGGTAAAAGACGACACCCCCGATAACGTTTCTTCCCCGATGGATTTTTCGCCATTCGATCCGCTTAAGAACTTGGAAGCGGTTGCTGAGGTGATAAAGACCATCCGCCACCTGTCCTGGTCTTACGCCGGTGATATTGCTCGCACGGTGATCAAGTGTGGCAAAACATTTCTTGCCGGTCGGTTTGTTGTTTGCGTTTGTTCAGATGACTGTATTGAAGTCTATGAGTACACGGACGGCACAGTGCCTCCGTTGCAGAAGTATTTTGAATCTGAGAGCGGTCAGGCGTTTTTGCGACATTGCCTGGAACTCGCACCGGATTACGTTTCGCTTAACAAGAATGAAACTGAAGGAACTCCTGATGAACTCTGCGAACCGGCGAGTTATGTTTTTCCGCTAAGACATCAATACGAGAAGCGTCACGTCGTCAAGCCGGGATTGCTCCTCATGCAGGAACCGCTTGGATTGGCGCGTTGGAACAAGCGGTTTCTCGACAGCGTTCTGGTCGTTGCCGAATATCTTGCTATGGTGATCGAGTGCGAGCGGCTTTATAAACTGGTCAATGAGCCCGAGAAGCCGGATGAGAAGCGGGAAGAGGTCGAGGGCTAGACGACACGCTCTAGTTTGTTGAGTTTTTCGACGACATCTTTTGCTTCGACTCGAATGCGCCATTCATTATCGAGGAGTAGAACGGCATTCGCCGTTATCGCCGAGCCAATCATGCCGATGCTGCTTTCGGCAAGAGCGCGGGGAAGGGTCTCAATCCACTTCAATTGTTCGTGTGAGAGTTTTGTAGTGGCAGTGACAATCGTTTCAACTAAAGTGAACAGATAAACAGGCATCTCAATTAGCCCGAGAAGCAGCGAAAGGAGAAAAACCGAGAACATTATCTGCATCGGATTTCTAATAAAAATCACAATCATGTCCGCGAGACCTTTTCGGTAGGTCGATTCGGAAATTAAAAAGTGATAGGCCGCCACCAGATTCGCGATCTTGATCATGCGAAACGGCATGTACCAGGCGATCAAGAATCCAAGATATAAACCGGTGACCCCGAGCAACTCCTCCGTTTTTCGGACCTGTTGAGCCATTACATCCTGGCTCATGAGTACCAGAGCCGTAGCGCACGCGATTTCCAGGAGATCGATCATTATGGTCGGCCAGAAAAGCACGATGAGCTTAAACCGATACGCCGCTTTGAGCGCCGATTGCAAGTTCGGCTCTCGTCCGGACATATTCAGCCATTGCGCGTAACACGCTGCTCGAATCAGGAACACGGAGCCGGTTATTGCAAGCATGCCGGTAATCATGATCGCCGCGCGTACTGCGAAGGAGCCGGTCGGCGCCCATAAGTTCTCAACTGCTTCTACGAGAACTTCCCAACAGAAAACATACAAGAATTCGGGAAATAGATATAGACCGGCAAATAATTTCCAGTTGGATCTCCAGATACGCGCAGATCGACCCAGGATGTCTCCGATGGATAGTGACATTCTGGGTAGTTCGTAATCGATTGTCGCCGTCGGTTTAAGTTTGGCGAATTGCATCAGTGATACCGCAAATGGTGGCAATTGTGGAATCGGTTTCGATCTATCATACTTGATTTACGATTTAGAAGCTTTTTCGCGTCCTGACCCAAAGACTTGCTTGGTTTCGGAACACTTGCAGGGTTTGGACGTCCATTTTCGTGAAAGTGCATTGACGGGGCTTTGAGGCGGTTTAAGTCTGCTATATATCTGTGACGGGCGGGCATAACCTCACTATCAGAACTCCAGTGCCTTTAGCCGACCAAGTTAAACGCAACCCAGCCAGTCAGAATCCCGGATACCTTACTAGCTTCGAGCCTTCGCAATGCTTCCCAATGAAGAGACTGTAGTCGCAGCGAGACCCGACCCATACGTGGGGAAGGTTATCGACAAATACAAGCTTGTTGAACGGCTCGGCGCAGGCGGCATGGGGCTGGTTTATCGGGCGGAGCAGGCTCGCATGGACCGATGTGTCGCGATAAAGCTCTTGCCGTTTACCCTTGTTAACGACGAGGTGAATGTCAAGCGCATCGAGCGCGAGGCGAAGGCGATGGGTAACCTGCGTCATCCCAATATCGCCACTATCTTTGATTTCGGTTTTTCAGAAGAGTATCAGCCGTATCTCGTTATGGAGCTGATTGCCGGTCAGAGTCTCGGCAAACTGATTCATCACCAGCGTTCGATCGAGCCTCAACGCGTTGTGCGCATAATGGCGCAGGCCGCCGATGCCATGGATTATGCGCATCGTCACAACATTATTCATCGCGATTTGAAGCCGGACAATATCATGCTCGACAATGAGCATACCGAGGATTTCGTGAAGATCCTCGACTTCGGTATCGCCAAATCTGTTGATGAAGCTGTCAACTTGTCGCAGTCGTTGACGCGTCCGGGGACGGTTGTGGGCAGCCCCCTCTATATGAGCCCCGAGCAGTGTGTCGGTCAGAAATTGGACACCACGAGCGATATTTATTCGCTTGGTGTAATCATGTACGAGATATTGACGGGAACTGTTCCCAGTAAAGGTGCCACCATATATGAAACCATTTGCAGAAAGACAACCGAGCCGCCGCCGCCATTTCCTGAACAGTTTGCCGAGTTTAGAGAATTGGAAGCGCTGACGCTGTCGTGTCTTGCCACGTTGAAAACGGACAGACCGGAGAGCATGGCTGAAGTGCGCGATCGTTTGCGGGCTATGAGCTCTACGACTCTGGACATGCCCTCTTCGATTACGATTTCTACATCCGCTGTGTCTGAGCCGGTTGTGGCGGAACCTCTTGTCGCGACTTCGTCTCCGGAGGACCAGCAGACCACGGAAGAGATGATGGCTCGGACCGCGCCGGTGAAGCTGGTTGAGGACGTCACGGTTGTCGATGTGGCGAAGCTGGCTGGGACAACTGGACCGACGCGTATGCAGGCGATGTTGAAACCTAAGAGTCCAAAGTTGATTGCCGCTTTTCTGGGTTTTGCAGTGGTGTCGATAGCGGGTCTCTATGCGATTTTGCATCAGGGTTCCGACTCAGTCGTTAGTGATGGAACTCGAGCGCAGCCTTCGGCGGCATCTCCGTCTGACCTGAGACGCTCTGGTGGACCTGCTGCCATTGAGACTGTGCCGGTCGTCAAGCCCGCTGCTGCGTCAAAGTTGAACGCCGATAGCGGTTTGTCAAAAGAGCAAGCTGATAAGACCTCACCCGTACCTGCTGGGGGCGCGAGGGCCGTTCAGGGTGCGGCGAAATTGCCCGCCGTCGCGCCTCAGGCAACCGCTTCGAGCGTGCCCGCGAGGGCTCCGGCTCGTAGGATCAAAACTGCTCCGAAAACTGCTCCCGCTCGAACTTCACGCGTTCGGCGAGAGAGCCGACCCGCAGAAAAGCAGAAGCGGTTTCTAAAAGTGCCTCGCCCCGTCGGTCGGTTTTTCAGGCATTTGCGCGAGGGACGTTTTTAACTTATCGCTGCTGAACGCCGAATCGAGCGGTGTCGAACACCGAAGCCAAAAGCTATTGAACGCCGAAGTACGAGGGTTCGTTACCGGCTTTCCATTTGATGTTGCAACCGGTGCTTGGTTTCTGTTCTTCGGAAACGGGCTTGTCAGCGAGCGCGGCATCAACTGCAGCGCGCAGATCCTTACCGTTGATCGGCTCAGTGTTGCCTCTGCGGCTGTCATCAAATTGGCCGCGGTAAATCAATTTGCGGTCTTTGTCGAACAGGAAGAAATCCGGCGTGCATGCTGCCGTGTAGCGTTTTGCCACATCTTGTGTCGCATCGAAACACAGAGGGAACTTGAAGTTCATTTTTTCAGCGTACTCTTTCAATTTTTCCGGTGAATCTTCCGGATAGGCTTCGGCATCGTTGCTTGAAATGCCGATGATGCCGATGTCTTTGCCATCATAGTCGTGTGAGAATTTCGCCAGTTCACTCTCGATGTGTACGATATACGGGCAATGTTTGCACATGAAGATGACGAGCATGAGCTTCTTATCGGAGAAACTCTTGTCGGTAAATTCCTTACCTGTGACGACATCTTTCAAGGAAAATTCCGGGGCTTTTGTGCCCAGGGATAGCATTGTCGAGTATGTCAAAACCATTGAGCGCACCTCTTTAGAGAACCGAATTAGAGATTTTATCGAACTGATGCATCAGGTTCAACCTGACGCGCCAGGTTTTCTATTTGCACCGGCTCCGTTTCATCTGCCGGTTTGTATCCGAAAATCTTGGCGAAGAAATAGAACTCTGCTTCGATTGTTCGCTTGATATTTTCCGCTTTTCGGAAGCCGTGTTGCTCGCCTTCGTAGGCGATGTAGGCAACAGGCAGTCCTTTCTTCTTGATGGCTTCCACCATGGCCTCGGCTTGTGAAGGCGGCACCACTTTGTCTTCCAAGCCCTGGAAGAAGATGACCGGGCAATTGAGTTTGTCGGTGAAGTTGATTGGCGAACGATCGTAGTAGTCCTGTTTCTTTTCCGGATAGGGTCCGAAGAGATAGTCGCCGTAGCGCGATTCGAATTTGTGTGTGTCAGCGCAGAGCGCCTCCACATCACCGATTCCGTAGTGGCTGGCGCCGGCTTTGAAGCGGTCGGTGAAGGTGAGAGCGCAAAGGGTCGTGTAACCTCCCGCGCTACCACCTGTGATGGCAAGGCGATTGCCGTCGACTAAACCTTTCTCGACGAGGTACTTAGCTGCGTTCTCGCAATCCTGCATGTCGACGATGCCCCAGTTTAATTTCAAGCGATTGCGATACTCTCGACCGAAACCGGTGCTTCCGCCGTAGTTGACGTCTACCACTGCAACTCCACGGCTCGTCCAATATTGAGTTCCCAGGCTCAGCACTGACGATGTGCTGCCGGTCGGTCCGCCGTGACTCTCCACCACCAGTGGTGGCAGCTCGCCGGCTGGTGCTTCGTAGTCCTTGTTTGCGGGAGGGTAGAAGAAGGCAAATGCCGTTTTGCCGTTGGCTGTTGGGAATTCGATGACTTGGGGAACCGAGACATAACCTTTGTCCGGGACGATGGAGCTGCTTTCTTTAATAACGGTCCATTTGTCTTCTTTCAGATCGAAGTGAACGATGGCGGTTTGCGAAGTCGGGCTTCCAGCCTGCATACCGACATCCGTACCGTTGCTTGAGATGTACCAGAAGTCCGTGTAGGGGCATTGAATTTGTTTTAAAGAATATCTGTCCGTCGAGTCTTTGGTGATCAAGCCAAGCTTCCAGACTCCGTTTTCGCAATACTGGCAGATTATGCGACCGCCGCTCATAAATGCGAACGTAGTCATTTTGAAGACCCAAAGGGGCATGCCGAACTCAGCGTTCATGCGGATGACCGGCTTGGGTGTCGAGCTGTCAGCGAACGCGTCGGCCGGATTTTCGATAACTTCGAGATTCCACCAGCCGGTACTATCGTTGACGAAGAATAGTTTGCCTTCTGGCGACCAGACCGGCTGAAATACCGACTCTTCCTTGTTTCCAGCAACGACCTTGTCTTCTTTGATGGCACCGGAACCCTCAAATTGAATAAGGTGTAAGTCGGTTCCATCCCAGGGCATGTTAGGATGACGCCAGGCGATGTAACTGAGGTACTGGGCATCAGGACTCAGTCTAGGGTATGAATAGAAGTCATATCCGGATGCTATCGTTGTCGGCTCGCCATGTTTGAACCCGTTAGTTCCAACTGCGGTTATATCGATGGAAACTAGCTTGTTTTCTGGCTCCTTGCCACCTTTCGAGTGATCTTCACAGACGCAAATCAGGCGATTGCGTTTTTCATCGATCACCATATCGGCATATCTAAGTTTATTTTCCTTAGTAATTGCAACCGGCTCTGAACCAGGCTTTTGAAAGTAGATCAGTTGATCTTTGAAGTTGACGAAGAAGATGTTGCCCTGGTGCAAGGTGAATGCGCCACCACCGTATTCGTGCACTAGAGTTCGCACGTTAAATGTTTTTGGCAGCGCGTCTTCGAGCGTACCGTCTTTATGCCGCACTACCAGCGCGGTACGTCCGGCTTCCGATGGACGCCCTTCCAGGTAATAGAGATCATCGCCGTCGAATGCGACTTCGCCGAGGCGAAGCGAGTTGGAAGCGATTTGCTCCGCATTGATTGGAGATTTCCAGGAGCCGTATGGCGCGGTGGTTTTCGACATGTTATTCCTCTTGAGAGAAGGGCTCGAGCGTTTAGAGTATTCGTCGGAACTCAGGCGCTGTTCGTTCTGATACCTGGCGTCAAAGGCGACAGCCGAATATGGCTGCGCGACGACGCCGAGCAGAAACACCGAGGCGCTTAGCAGCACGTTTACTGAAGTTCGAAACTGATAATTTGGGATGTGCACCAGTTGTCCGAACAAAAACTACTGCTCAAACTCCAGCCCATTCTGGCGAATGGTGAAGTTGACCACGGCTTGATCAAGCGTGAGCTTACCAGACTTGAGAAGCTCGTGCATGATCATGGCGGAGTCGATAAGTGCTCTGTCATCGGGTCTGGAGTGACGCAACAAGAAGCCCAGCAGCTCGGTATTTTTGAAGCTCAGCTTGATCGCCTCGCGCAAATAATCCTTCGAAACATTGCCTTCCTTGCGCGCGTGTTTCATCACCGCTGCTATCAGTTCGGGATTGCCCATGACCATCTGGACGATGTTCTTCATCGAGTCTTTGTTGAGATATCCGCTCAGCCGCAGGAAGTCGCAGAAGGAAACTTGTTTTTGAAACTCGGACGGTTTCAGTCCAGCCTTCTCAAGACCCTCTTCGGCTGTCAGTCCCGATTTGTCGATATGCTTCAGAGCGCTCGATGCGCGGTAGACGCTGACGCCGCCGCTCCAGACCATCTCTTGCAATCTGAGTGCAGCCGTAAGCAATTCTTGCGAAACCCAGCCCATCTCGATTAAGACTTCACCCATCATTTTGTCGTTGGCTTTTGCCATCTCGACAGCGGACTGCACTTCGGCTGCGCTGAGCAGATGCGATGCGATCAGGAGTTCGCCAATGCGAACCCGCTTGTCGTCTTTGTCGCCATCACGTCCTTCAACGGGGATGTAGAGTTTCTCTTTGCGAAGTTGTTCGATGGCTAGCGAACGATCGATGCGTCCGAATCGCACATCGCGCTGGAGATTGAGGGCCAGATCCAGCGACGGCTCCGACAGTTTACTCAACAAAACAAGCACTCTGCCCAGCGGTAAACCGCTTCCGTCACTGGCTTTCAAGGCGAGGTCAACTTGCAATGGATTAACGTGTTCAGCAGACAGTAACAGCTCGCCCAGGCGAGTCCCGCGTGTTGCATAAGCGTCTACTCCCAGTACGATAAGCGCATCTGAAAGAGTCCAGCGCTTGCGGTGGACGACACCCATCGCTTCCCGGGCGGCTTCGGCGTCGAGAAGACCGTCTTTAATCATCGATTGGGCTTCGATAGAGGCGCGAACCACTTCATTTGTGCAGAAGTCGAGCATGACCAGGCATTTGCCGAGGGGCAGTCCGGTGTGCTTCGACAGTACAAGGCCCCTCTTGATGTCCTGGTCGGAGACTACACCGAAATAGGTCAAGAGAGTTCCAAGTTTCAGATCTTCTGGCTCCGCCGCCAAATTCTTCGTACCTGTTTCTTAACTCGCGCTCGTAGCACTGCTTGGCAATGCGCCATGAGAATGCAGACAATCGGATATTAGCAAGTTTTGCGACCGATCGGTTGACACAATCTTTGCATAGATCGACTTATCAGCTTAATTGCATGGTAAGAATGTCAGATATGTGCCAAAATCTGTGGTTGCAATGGGGTTGAAGTGATGTCCCTGGAAGGCAGCAAGACCGTCTACATCAAATATTTCGCGCTCCTGAGAGATGAGCGGGGTTTGGCTTCGGAAAATATTTCGACCGAGGCGGCGACGCTTGCCGAACTTTACAACGAAATTCGAAGCAGGCACGATTTTTCACTGCCGGTCGAACGCATGTCGGTTGCCGTTAATGACGACTTCGCCGAGTGGCACAACAGGGTCAACGACAAAGACGTGATTGTCTTCGTGCCGCCCGTCGCAGGTGGATAACCAATGTTCTCTTTGATGGAAACCGATATCGCTGAATCGCCGCTCAGAGCCGCTGTCGAGGACGAGCGCGCCGGGGCAATTTGCACTTTTGATGGACGTGTGCGAAACCATAACGACGGTAAGGCGGTGAGCAAGCTCTCGTACGAGGCGTATGCCGAGTTGGCGGAGAAGGAAGGAAACGTTGTTATTGCTGAGGCGCTGGAGAAGTTCAACATTATTCGGGCTGCTGCGGCCCACAGGACGGGCGATCTGAAGATCGGGGACGTGGCGGTTTTCGTCGCCGTGTCAGCGGCGCACCGAGAGGACGCGTTTAAAGCTTGCCGCTACATCATTGATGAGATCAAACTGCGCCTGCCTATCTGGAAAAAAGAAACATATATCGATGGTGGCTCTGTCTGGGTAAACTGCCAGTCATGCTCATCACACGCTCACAAACACGTCGCCGACAAAGGTCGACATTCACACGAGGTGGCACGCGCAAGTGAAAGCACTCGTTCCTGAAACGCGCATGAATACTCTTGTGGACGGGTTTGGCAGGAAGCATACTTACCTGCGAATATCAGTTACGGATAAGTGCAACCTGCGCTGCTTTTATTGCATGCCCCTTGAAGGCATTGTCTGGAAGCGGCGTGAGGAGCTTCTCGACTTCGAAGAGATCGTTCGTGTCGCTGATATCTTCGTTCGCAAAGGGATCGATAAAATTCGATTGACCGGTGGAGAGCCGCTGATGAGGCGCGACTTGCATTTGCTGGTTGAGATGTTGTCCAAATTGGAAGGTTTGAACACGATAGCGATGACGACCAACGCTACGCTGCTGGCAGAGAATGCGCAACGGCTGAAGGACGCGGGAATTACTCAATTGAACATAAGCATCGACAGCTTCAAACAGGATCGTTTTCAAACGCTGACGGGCAGGGATGATTTGCAACGAGTCATGCGCGGCATCGAAGAAGCGCAGCGGGTCGGTTTTTCCCAGATAAAATTGAATGTTGTTGCGATAGCCGGTGTCAACGAAGATGAGATTATCGATTTCGTCGACTATGTCAAAGACACACGGATGAACGTGCGATTCATTGAATTCATGCCGTTTCGCGATAATGATTGGAACGTCGAGCGCGTACTTACATACGCGGAAATGTTGAAAATGATCGGTGAGAAGTTTCAACTCGTTCCAATCGAGACTGAGCCATCGGCTGTAGCCAAGGACTTCTCGATAGTTGGTCATAGTGGAACGGTGAGCTTCATAACTTCTATGTCTGAGAGCTTTTGCTCAACTTGCAATCGCATCCGGCTGACAGCGGACGGCTCGATCAAGTCTTGCCTTTTCTACCCGGCTGAGGTAAGCCTGCGGGATAGAATCCGCGCCGGAGCAACAGATGCGGATATCGAAGAAATGATAATGTATTCGCTTGGGCAGAAGCCGGAGGCCCATCCGCCAGCGGAAGAAATCGCGGCGGAGCACAATCGCAGTATGATCGAGATTGGAGGATAAATGCGCGACATCTCACGCAAAGTTGTTAGCTTTCGCACCGCGCTTGCACAGGCGGTTTTGAAAGTCGATCCCTCGACGATTGAGCGTATAAGAAACGGTGAGGTTCCAAAAGGTGACCCGCTGCCAGTTGCCAAAGTAGCCGCCATTCAAGCAGCAAAGAACACCAGTCAAATTATTCCGTACTGCCATCAGATTGCTCTGGAGTTTGTCGGAGTCGAGTTCAAACTCGAAGAAGATCAGATCACGATTGAGACGACTGTGAAAGCGGCGGAGAAAACAGGGGTCGAGATGGAGGCGCTCACTGCCGCATCGGTCGCTGCTCTCACCATTTACGACATGGTTAAAATGTTCGACGAGAAGTGTGAGATTGGTTCCGTTGTTTTACTCAAGAAGACGGGCGGCAAGTCTGATTTTAAACCGAAGCTCGATAGAGTGGCTCGCGCAGCCGTTTTCGTCATGTCCGATCGGGTGTCCGCCGGCAAGTCGGTCGACGAATCCGGAAAAATTATTTTGCAGCGTCTCAAAGATCAGGGCATTGATGTCGTTGAATTCAGTTGTGTTTCAGACGATGAAACCGAGATCGTGCCATCGATCATCCGCTGCACGGACGAGTTGGAAGTAGATCTGGTTGTCACCACAGGTGGTACCGGTGTAGGCCCGCGCGATGTTACGCCGGACTCGATCAACGGTTTGTTCGAGCGCGAGATGCCGGGTGTAGCCGAGGCAATTCGCAGCTACGGACAAACTCATAATCCTTATGCGATGCTGTCTCGTTCGAGTGCCGGTGTTCGCAAGAAATCGATCATCGTTTGCCTGCCTGGTTCGCGTGGTGGTGTCAACGACGCTCTCGATGTTCTCCTCCCGTATGTGCTGCATGCCATACCGATGATGGAGGGCAAGTGTCATGATGAGAAGAAGCATGCGGCAAGTGCAGCCGGCGCGAGTGAAACGAGCACCAAGTAGATGTTGACTTACGCCGAGGCGCTCGAAAAGGTTTTATCCACAGTCAGGCAGCTTCCCGCTGAAGACGTGGCTTTGGAAGACTTGTGCGATCGCTTTCTGTCCGCGCCTGTACAAGCGGCGTTTGATTTGCCGCGATTCGACAATTCGGCGGTGGACGGTTTTGGAGTATTGCTCAGCGATGTGAGCGCAGCCACTGAATCTTCCGCGGCTCATCTGGTTTTGATCGACACCATACATGCCGGCGAGTCCGGCAGTGTGCCTGTGTTGGCGAGAGGTCAAACAGTCAAGATTTTGACCGGCGCTCCCGTGCCACCGTCTGTAGAGGCGGTGATAATGCGGGAATTTTGCGACGAGGAAAATGGTGCGGTCTCGGTTAAGACGCAGGCGACTGCATCTGAGAATATCAGGCGCAAAGGCGATGAAGTGAAACAGGGTCAGGAAGTTCTTCCTGCCGGAGTACAAGTGACGCCGCCGGTAGTCGGATTGATTGCATCGTTTGGTCACGAGCGGTTTTCAGTCACAAAACAGCCGCGCGTTGCAGTTGTTGTGACTGGTGATGAGCTTGTTAAACCGGGCGATTCGTTGAAGGATGGTCAAATCTTCGAGTCGAATTCTTTCGCTCTGGCAGCCGCCGTCAAGGCGATGGGCTTGCCTCGGTGCATGACGATTCATGCGCTTGATAGCCGGGAGGCGACAACTAGCGCCTTTCAACAAGCGATCGAACAAGCGGATGTGATTATCTCCGCAGGGGGAGTGTCTGTAGGCGAGCATGATTACGTCAAAGTGGCACTAGAGGAAGATTTAAAGGCGCAAACGGTTTTCTGGCGAATTGCAATTAAGCCCGGAAAGCCTGTCTATTTCGGGTTTATAGACCAGCAAATTGATGGGGAGGCGCGTCCACAGCGCAAGCTCATTTTTGGACTGCCTGGCAACCCCGTGAGCGCGCTTGTGACCTTTAATTTGTTCGTGAAGCCGGCGTTGCGAAAGATGCAGGGCGCCGCCGAGCCGGCAAAAATGCCATGGGCGGGTGTTCTCGAGTCCGATTTGAAGAAGAAACCCGGAAGAATGGATTTTGTTCGCGGTATACTAGGGTGCTCGCCTGCGGGTGCACTTAGTGTGTCGCCGACGCGCGGGCAAGACTCGCACATGCTGAGCGGACTGGCTAAGGCTAATTGTTTGATTCAATTTCCGGCAGACTCCGAACGCATTGCGAAGGGGCAATGCATTCAGCTCGAGCTGCTGGACTGGCGTTCTTGAAGGAGGAAACACAGGCTCATGGTATCTGAGAAAGTCAGTATTTCAGTCGACGACGGATTCTTCGATGCCTACGTGTCATTGCCGCCCCAGGGAGATGGTCCCGGGCTGCTCCTGATTCAGGAAATTTTCGGCGTCAATCAGCACATGCGTGATGTTGCCGACAGGCTTGCTGCCGAAGGTTTCATCGTGATGGTGCCCGATCTCTTCTGGCGCATGAAACGCAATCTCGAACTCGGATACGAAGGCGCAGACTTCGACAAGGCGCTCGAGTACTTTCAACAGTTTGACGAGAAGCAGGGATTGGCTGACCTTAAAGAGGCTGCCTCAGCGCTTCGCGACCACAAAAAGTGCACCGGTCGAGTGGGCACGATTGGCTTTTGTCTCGGCGGAAAGCTCGCCTTCAGGCTGGCGTCGCAGTACAACATGAACGCGGCGGTCTCCTACTATCCCGTTTTCCTCGATAAGCATCTCGAGGAAGCTGAGCGCTTGCGCTGTGAAACCATCATTCACTTTGCCGCCCTGGACCATTTTGTACCGCTCGAAACATATGAGACCATCAAAGAAGGTCTTAAACACAAGCAGAATATTCACATCTATCTTTACGAGGGCGTCGATCACGGCTTCAATTGCGACGCTCGCTCAGCATACAACAAGGAAGCTGCTGATCTGGCGTGGTCCAGAAGCCTTGAGGTCTTCAACAAAGAGCTCAAAGGCTAGCAGAAGCTCAGCTTTTCCGTTCGGGCTTAAGGCTGGAAACGAAACAGCTGCAACGGTTTCGTAAAAAAGAGTACCGTATTGTCATCGGCGATGATATTCCGGCTTAATTTCAGGGCAGTATTTAGAAACCGCTGTTTCTGAGATTCATGTACCAAACCAATTTTGTCTTTAATGTGCAGGATTGGAGTGTGCGATGATGACTTGGCAGTGATTCGCTATCCACTCGCAAATTCGCTCGGGACTGTTTGAAAATCAAGTTGCAGCTTTTTGGTGAAACCTATCGCCATCAAGCGTTCGACGCTCTAGAATAGTTCGATAATTTAGTACTCAACTGTTGACATGGTGTGCGGCTTCAATCGGGAGACTTCCGCGTGGCCAATGACGAATTTCCGGTCCTCACTCAGATTCTGCTCGGCAGCGGTCTGATCACAAGAGATGATCTCGAGGACTACAAGATGATTGCCAAGGATTTAAAAATCCCGGTGACCCAGGCAATCATGAATTCGGGGCTGATAAACGCTAATAATTTGAAGACTGCGCAGGATGCTCTGGAGCTGGTCAACAAGCAGCAAATCACGCCTGACATCGCAATAAGGTCATTGCGAGTGGCGCTTCAGAAAAATCTTCCACTGGCAGCCGCAATCAAATCCGTCAAGGATATGCACCAGAGAACTCAGGTTGTGGTTTCCGCCTCGAACGATCTCACGAATCTCTTGATGAAGGCGGAAATGCTTACTCAGCAGGAACTGGGAAGGCTGTTTGTCCGGTCGGTGGAATCCTCGCTGATGCTTGGCCAATTGCTCGTTCTCGAAGACTTGATTTCTACTGAAGGATTGCTTGCCGCACTGCATGCGGTGCTGATGAAACGCGAGCAGGAACTGCCGGAAGCTGATGCCGTAAAGGGTCTTGTGCATTCCAACGCGCAAAAGATTTCCTTCGAGCAGGCGTTGTTCGAACTTGGGTTGTTTAAACATCCTGATGCAAAAACGACTCGCGTTGGCGAATTGTGTTTGATGGCCGGCATTATCACAAGAGAAATTTTGGCAGAATGTTTGGAAATTGAGTTGTTCAAGAAGAAACAGTTCGGTCAGATTTTGCTCGAACGCGGTTTGCTGAGCACCGAGCAATTGGAAGCGGCGATTCAGCTCCAGTCTGCTATCTCTAATGACACCTTGCAGCCTTACCAGGCTGCGAAGGCGCTGCATGCCGTCGTGAAAGAGGATAAGAACGTTTACGCGGCTATGGCAGATTTCCATGGCAAAAATAACGATGACAATACCCGGCTTGGGGACTTGCTCACGGAAGCCGGTGTATGCGACAAGGAGAAACTCGAATCTGTGGTGACTAAAAATCCCGACAGTCCCATCCGAGTCGGAAGCACCCTGCTAAAGGCAGGAGTCATCGACGAAAGCACGTTGTACTCGGCTCTTCGGTTGCAGACCTCGTTGCGTCTTGGATACTTATCGCGTGAAAAAACAGTTGAACTCTTGAAATACTGTAATGACAATAAAGCCTCAGTGGAAAAGGCTTTTCACGATAACCACACTTATGTTCCATCGCGAATGCAATGGACCTGGGTTTGAAAATTGCACGAATAAAAATATCTCCGTTGTATATACGGCGCCAGAGAATCGCATGAATTAAGCCTTTCGTGTAAGTGCTTGTGCTACATGGAATATGGCGAATTAATCAGAATTTGTTGATCGCGAACGATGAAATGATTATCTGCCGGGTAAGAAGTGTTTGGAAACCGGCAGAATTCGATGTTCTCAGTTCTTGAAACTTCCTTCGAGCCTGGATATCGGGGGCTTCAACAGATAAGTTGGAGCGGAGATTTTGACTTCGCGCTTAAATAGACGTATGTTTTGATTGCGGAGTTGACCATCGAAGCTACTAAGTGGAAGAAAGGTAAGGCTGAATGACTGGTACGAAGAAGAAAGAGAAAGTGACGAAAGCAGCAACAGCTAAAGCAGCAACGGGCGAGCGAAAAGAGCGCAAAGGGCGGAAGAAGAATCCGATGTCGGATACCAGCACCAGGCTGGCCAGATATCGCAATCTTGCGCAGGAAAATTTGCAGCGTCAGAAAGTTGAAGCCGCACAGCGGTGCCTAGAAAAAGCCGTCTACATAGCGGTGAAGACATACGGTCCGCAACATCTGGAAGTCGGGACTAACCTTCTCGAACTCGGATCTGTTCTATACCAGCGCGGACATGTGGAAGTTGCGGAACCTCTAATGGCCCGTGCGCATCGGATTCTGCAAGCGATGGCGCCTTCGGTTTAAACGCGCCGCCGCGGTACATCGCAGTTCGATGTTAATAAACCGTCCATGTGAAGAAGTCCTTGCGCTCTGGGATTTCAGTATCCATGAACTCTAGCTTCGCATTGCGGACCTTGACGGTTTGCTTGCTTGCTTTCTTTTGATTATTGAATAACAGATCGTCGCTGAAAGGCGTGAGAACCGGTCGTGTGGTGACACCGCCGTGTTCCAGAAGCTTCTTCGGAAACCAGTCGACGATCGTGATTTTCTTCCAGCCGCTGGCATCGACTGGCACGGAATAGGGCTGCCATGTTGGATTCCAGACGTCGCCGTTACCAGTTTTGAATACCAGATTTGGATAAGCGATTACAGGACGTTTTTCAGTTTTTAATTCGCACGTAAACCTGATAGGATGCCTTGCGAGCTGTTGTTCGCTCACCGGTACGTCCTGCGGCGTAAAGTAGAAGGTGCTGGGGTCGCCACCGTGGACAGTGCGCTCTTCGCCTGCTTTCTGCTCGAAGATGACCAGTGTGGAATCGGTCTTATCAGTTGAATTAGGGGCGGTTTGGGGAGGCGTGGCCGATTCCTTTGAAACTGCCGCGTCCTTTATCGATGCAGGCGTGGTTTTTGCAGATGCAGCTTCGTCGGCTGCGAGTTTGGCTGCTTTGTTAGCGTTTAGCGGTTGTACGAGCAATCGAATTCGCATTTTGCCCCATGGAGCTTTGCCGTTTTCAACAAAACTTTTGCTTGTGAAACCCTTGATTGAGATCGTTTCCAATGGTCGTTGTTCGATGGGAACCCGGTAATCAGCGCCTTCGACCGCGTAGTTCCAGCAGGTCGAGTTGATCGAGGGGAGAATGGTTTCACCGTCCATCTCTCCAGATGACGGCATGGCGTAGTCACCATATACGGTGATGACGCTCGTGTCGTGCGCGCTACTTATGCGGATTGTGTTTTCCTGTCCAGGTTTTAAAAGCTTGGAAGGAAACGGCGCGATGTACCAGTGGCGTATGGCTCGGTAATCTTGATCCATCACTTTAGCCTGGACTGCGATTGACTGAACGATTGACTCGCTGTCCTTTTGCAGCATGGGTATCGGAAGCGCTTGCGTTCCGATTCTCGTACCATTAACTTCGATATTCAATTGTGGAAGTGAATCGGGTGTGTGGATGTCCATCGCGACGTATGCGGTTGGACCCAGAATACCGGTCGCCTTCGGCAATTTGATGGTCTGGCATGCTGCCTGTTCGCCTGAAATATTTGTAGTCCACTCGCTCCAGAGGTGCGACGTAACGATACTTCCTGCAAGACTGCAAGCGACGGCTGCGAAACTTGCGATGCTTGCAATCACGAGGGCAGGAGCCGGCTTTTGATTCGGTGCTGCTGCAACTCTCGCGCCTTCTGTTTCATCTTTCACTGCGGCTAGGGTTGAAACCGTTGCGCTCGTGTGTTTCGTCAATGCCAGCCAGACTGCGCCATATGCGCAGATTGCAACCATTGCTACCAGCCATGGTGCAATCGTCAACCACCAACCCTGAGAGATCAAACTCGTTGGAACCGCTGACCACACGCGCAACTCGTTGATAATCGGGCAAAGAACGCAGAATGTTGCGACGATGAGGAAGAAGCGGTTACGGGTGTGCCGTTCCTGTCCAAGCCAGAAGGAGAGCGACGCTCCAGCGGCCAGAATAATCAGCGGCATGGCGCTCATGGCGTAACGGGACAGTGCAATGAATGCCAGGTAAACGAAGTGAGCGCTGACGGTAGCAATGATGAGCGAGGTGCCGAGCCATTCTCCTTTGCTCAGTGCGCGTCGTCCGCGTGCGCAGGCTATAAATGCCCAGCTTGCTCCGAGAAAAATCATCAGTTGATGGAGCACGTTCTGCGCAGCTGGAGGTAGGCCGAGAGTCGGATATTTGCAATCGTTCCAGGGTGCTGACCAGAGGCGACTGAGTTTTTTGGTTTGCAAAAGCAACCAATCTACAGGGTGCGCTTTGGCGTTTTCAACAACCATGCTAGCAGCGACGCGCATGTCTTCCGGAAATGGAATTGTACTGGGATACGGGGTCCATCCGTCAGTGGTGGTCAGGTTTCCCGATAGCAGGTTGAAAGCCGGCAATCTATTTGTGGTCAAACGAGCCTGACCGAGCGCGGTTTTTGTATAAAGCAACCAGGGTGACGCGATCAGGGCAAACGCAATTGCGATTGACAAAACTGAAACGATTGCAGCTTTTCTGGATCCCGGTTCCGCATCAGCCTTCGAGCGGCGCATACCGACGAATGATGCGACTGCGAGGAAAGGTAGGACAAATGGAAATGCTGATCGGGCGAGTACGGTTAAGCCAAGGATGGTACCAGTGGCGATACCACTTACAATTCGGTTGGCAATTGCGTTGGCTGGGAGCATAAGCAAGCGGGCGAGGCTGTAAACGGACGCGGTGAGCATGAAAGTGACGAAGTTTTCGCACATACACCAGTGTGTGTTTACTATTGCGGCTGGATAAATCGCGTAGAGCAAACCGGCGATTGCGCCTGGCAAAGTGCCGAATAGAAGAAATCCAGCCAAACACAGCAGAATACACGTGGACGCATCAACTGCTGAGTTCGCGATACTGACCTTGAAGATTATGCGTTCCCATTGGAACGATTTTTGCTCCTCGTATCCTGTGAGAGGGAGCACGGCCGAAAGATAGAGTGGAAAGATCGGACCGTCGGTGACGAGGCGGTCGACTAGCTTGTCCGAGTTGAATGCAACGTACATTCCGCTGTAGGATTTTGCGTCATCAGCGATGTTCTTCAGCAACTCTTGAGGAGAATGGCTCTGTCGCACCATTCTGTTTATGGACGCGCCTGAGCGTAGATAATTTTGCGAATCTTCGAGAAACCAGACACGGTGTTCCAGTCCGGCGTTATACGAATATCTGATCGAAAACGCGAGCAGAAAGATAGAGACTGCGATGAAAAGGCGATTGCGAAATAAATTGCGAACAGTGTTTAATCGTTCATTGCCGCGCTGAGAATCGCGAACGTTAGCATCGTTCGGTTCGGACATGCCGGATTTATTTATAGCGGATGCCAATTTTCGTCACCGAATTGAGGACGACCGGGAGTTCTGCAATTGCGCGGCAGCATTCAGCAGCGGCTGTTTTGCGGCTGCCAAGGAATGATACTTTAGACGAGATCATGAAATGCTAGATGGACCTAATCTAGGCGTCTTTCCAACTGTCGCAAAATAAAGTGGATTTAAACAAATTGCATCTCAGGCATCAGATCGCGAGGCGTAGTAAATTGTTGGTGCGCGAAGACCACGGGTGTCTGCGTGCCTTGAAGAACCAACTGTGAAGGCACCTCAACTCGACACAAAATTTTTGCAGCGATTTGAAAAATTGTTGCCGCTTTTTGTCTTCTTGTTTTCGCTCGCCATAAGGCTTTTCTTCGACCTGAACAAATCTGATCAGCGTTTATGTAGTTTTGGTGACGGCTATTTCTTCCTGAAGACCGGACAGGAACTGGCTAAGGCTATTGTGGGCTGCGCTAGCTTCTCAGATTTTCTTATCAAATTGACTGTGCACACCTCTGAAGTCGCAGGCGGTGTCGCAACCTTCGGCTCAGGCGCGCTCGGGGATCGCCTTTTGCTGGACGGTCCGGTCTATACGAGCTTTCTCGCACTGGTGCACATTCTATCGGGCATCGTCACAACAACTGATTATGCCAATAACTCTAGAATATTTTCGGTAGCGAATTCGATTATCGACGCGTTCTCTTGCGTGCTCGTCTTTCTATGCGGTCGCATGGCATTCGGTCGGAAAGCCGGTCTGATTGCAGCTTTGCTGCTCAGTATCTATCCTGCATCGGTTCTCAATACACGCTTATGTTATGGCGAACTGTTTACCTACTTCTTGTTCCTGCTCTGGTCCACCCTCGCTATTGGCTTGAACGACTGTCTGGAGCGGGCAAAGCCGGTTTTGGGGACTGTGTATGCCACTGTCCTTGGTGCTGTGTCGGTTTTGATTGTGCTAGCCAAATCACTTTTTGCGCCGCTTCCAGTTATCGGTTTGCTGGTGCTGTTCACGAAAAAGGAAACTGTTTCTAAACCAAAATTTCTGGGTGTTAACGCTGCTGCGATAATTGCAGGTGCGGTGATCGTGATGGCGCCCTGGCTCTGGTTTACTCATGAGGTGACAGGAAAGTTTACTCCCTGGGTAAATCGTGCTCCCGGTTACAATCTGTTTGTCGGAAATCAGCTCTACACTGATGGTTGGCGTACCTGGCCGGCGCAAGACGGTATTCCTAATGAGGCCAGTGTAGCGTTAAAATCGCTTGGGCAGAACTTTCGCGAAGATCCGTTGCGGTTTTCCTCGCTACAACTTCGCAAGGTGTCAAGGCTCTGGGGTGGTGTTTGGAATGACTTCCAGCATCGATTTTTTGGAATTGGCTGGCAGGCTCAAAATGTTTTTCACAACATGATTCTTGCCTTTGCCGTCTTGGGCTTCATCGTGTCTCTCAAGGCATCTGAGGCGGTTCGACGGAACTCGATCGTTTTTGCTGCGTTCGCTGCGTTTCATTCGTTGTACGCAGGATTTGAACCGGTGGCGCGTTATGCGATCAGTGCGATGCCGTTTGCGTGCCTGCTTGCCGCGAATGGACTTGCTGGTTTGACAAACCCGCTAAAAGACAGGCGCTTCTACGTGCTTTTGATTTTCAGCATCGTATTTTTCACTGCTCTCGACAGGCACTTCAGCTTCATTCCGCAGCTGTTTGCGGTCCTGCCTACCGACATGTGGACTGCTGTCGCACTGCTTGACGGGGCGATCTGGATAGCACTATGGATGGTGCTAGCCTTTCTACTTGTGCAACTTATTGACGCTCCGACGAGATTTCAGAGAGGGCTGGTATGGGCTTCGGCGATAACTCTGTCCACAGTTTCAATAGCTAATCTTGTCTATGATCCGGCGCGAGTGGAGTGGTCAGCGGAGTTGAAACGTTCGGGCGAGGGGGTGAGCGCCGACATCGTCTTGCCGAGTGATTTAAAGAACCCTCCGCCACTCGCTTATTTGCTCGTCGACATGCAAACGGTGATACCAGCTCCGCAAGTAACAGTTACTGTAAATGAAAAGATCGTGGGTGCACCGCTGCCGGTGCTACAGTTGATGAAAAACCGTTCTGATGCTTCCGAGATATTCGCTTTGCAAGGGCAGGCGATGATGGTCGACCCACGTTCTTATCGAAGCTGGTGGGCGTTTCCGGTCCCAATCACATACTTGTCGCCAAGTTCGCCGAATAAGATTTCTATACTTGCGAAAGTCCAGGATGGTATTGCTTTCTCTCCCGTGAAAATTTTTGGAGCCTATCCGACGACCGAAGAGGAAATGGAATCAGTGAGGGAACATGCAGGAGTGCCCCAGGGTGTCCGCAGCATCTGCATGCCTTCGATTAACAAGTTTTCGTGGGTCAAAGGATTCGTGACGATTGATAGAAGAGATCCGCGACCATATGAGTACTTGAAGGTTCGGGGTTTGGTGCGCAACTGCGAGCTGCACACCAGGCGCGGTGTGATGACTGCTGACCTGTCGGAGCGAGCTGGGCGGCAGTTTGGAACCTATCGAGTCCGATTGTACATGCCACCGAATACGACATCGGAGTTCGACCTGAATAGGTGGTCGGCTCAGTCGGAAAATTTGTTCGTCAAAGATGAAGAGGTGGTTATTTCCGGCGGCGACCCTTCCACGATGTCCCTGACTGCGGCTCCAATAGCGCTTCCCCCTTCGCCAACGTCAAGCGCCTTTTTCTCCCTCGATTGCGAGCTTCAAAGAGTTAAACAGAAAAACATTGGTGCCATCACAGTGGCGTTAACTGCGGTCGATGAGAGCGGCACGGAGCTGAAGTACTCCTCACCCTGGGCGCCTACCTCGTTGACACTGGATTCGAAGGGGTGGCAAAGATTCTCTTTCACCGAGCGAGTGCCCGAGACATTTAAGAATGCGCATGATATCAAAGCCTCGATAATGATCTCGCCGTTCGCGGCAGACCGATTGTTTCTTCACAAGAAAAACGCACTTCGAGATTGTCTCAAAGTGCGTAATGTCAATCTCAGTTTCTATAGTCAATACGCTCCGCCGCTGTTTCCAATCGACGAATCTTATTTGTATTGAGCAATCTTAGTTTTGCGGCACCGGTGCGGGAGTCGGTCCTGCATTCGGCATAGGCAGCGGTGTTGGGAATGGTTCAGGTGGAGGTAGAACGTTCACCTCCGTTGCAGGCGTCGCTGTGTGCGAGGGTGGTTGCGTGGTTGAACTAAAGATGTTGAATAGAACCACAAGAAAGACGAAAACGGCGGTTATCGCAAGGATGCCGATCATCGGCGCTTCCATGCTCGTGCGCTTGTTTTTTTGAAACTCGACTTCTCTGTTGCGAACTTGCTCTTCCAGAGCTGAGTCGGGTGTGTGCATAAAGCTAGTGTCAGGACGTTGCATATTTGCTCCTCGAATCTCGCTTGCGAGATTCAGTTGCCATCTGTATTTTGCTTGTTACGAGACGGAAGCTTGGTCCTGTGGTTCCAAGTTGTGAGCAATGTCCGGCAAAGTTTTAACTTCGAGGTCTTTGTCCAGAGCGGCTCTCTAAGCCCAGTGCTGAGTTACGAACTCATGCTCCATTTGTACGAGCGCGATCGCATTTATAGTCTCCAGCACATCGGGATGATTTGCACCGAACTCCTGACGTCTGATTCCCAGGGCTTTTACGAGCAGTTCCTCGGCGCGATCATGATTTTCCATGGCGAGGTTAAGCATTGCCAGCGCGTGCAAGTCTGCTGCCATCGCAGGGTGCTCGGCGCCCACGCTCCGCTCCTTGAGTGCGATTGCGCGACTGAGCAATTTCTCTGCTCGCTCGTAATCTCCGACTTCCTCGTCAAATTTAGCTTTGTGTTTGAGGTCTAGAATTTCTTTCATTGCGATTTCCTCACCGGTTAACAATCTCGGAATCGGAATTGACAGGCGACGGCGAACCCGCTCTGGTCGCGCCTATTCAACGAATCAGTTTTGATTGTGTAAAAGATCACGTCACCATTGGCGTACCTGGCATCGTAGTCGCTTTGTGTTGTCCTTTGTGATGTGCCCAGGCTGTGCGACTGATGCTAATCCCAGGGTAACAACAGCTGGAGAAGATGAAAAGTAGGTTACCCAGAGGCGAGCAAAGTTACGGGGGCGTAACTATTGTGGGTCCACTTGCTCTGGTGCGTTTTTCGTGAACTGCAGGGCTGTCAAGGATTGTATGAAAAAACAGCTGCTGTCAATATACTTGCAGAAAGTTGACTAAGTTGGTCAACTTTCTGCGAATTAAATAAACTCGCCAAGTGACTGGCTTCCAGTGGAGGTGTTTCTGCTCGGGGGTGTTGCGTTGGCGTGGATTTTCAGGAGGCACTGGATGAATACTCTTGCAGCACAGGTTGTTGACTCACCCGGTTTGGACATAGACCCGCGAATTATTCGACGCATAGAGAACGCCGATCACGTTATTTTGAGTGGTGCTTCAAGTGCCGGAAAGTCGACGTTCCTGTACGCACTTCGAGAGTCGCATCCCGAGCAGTTTTCCGCCTATCAACCAGTAATTCCTGCCAACTGGATTAATGAGGGAATGCAGGACCTTCCGAGCAAGTCGCTGTTCCACATCAATATGCATCGTCCTATCTACGGCCGAATGCAATCGCGACCCGAGTATCTCTATTCGAACGCGGCTGCGCCTGTGACTTACGAAGAATACGCTTCGGAGCCGGTGTTCAAGCAGTTCTGCAAGGTTGCTCAAGGAAAGGTAATCGCGTTGATTTTGCTGACTCCGCAAGCGGAACTGGTCAAACGAATCACTGAACGCGCCGTTGTCGAGCCACGTTTCGAGGATAGCAGTAAACCGTACGATAATCGAACCTGGTCTTGGGTGGCGAAGCTTCAGGATATGAGCGAAACGCTTTCAAATTGGCTACGGCTATTGGAAGAAAAGCATATTGAGCCTGTTTTCGTAGATTCGCGGGACGGAAAGTTCGTTTTACTCGAAACCATTGAAGAGGCAAAACAGTCGGTCACGGATGGTCAGTTTCGATTGACCGAGGATGACATCAAACAGATCTGGACCAACGAACCATTCGAGTATCAGCGTATTTCGGACCTGGTCGAGGTAAATGCAAGCAATTTTGTTCAAGGAGATCGAACGTCAACCTCGCAAGAGATCTTCAAATCCGATTTTACTGATGCGAGCGTACTTGATGTTGGCTGCGCTGGTGGCTATTTCTGTTTTGAAGCCGAGAAGGCAGGCGCCTCAAAAGTTGTCGGTATCGAACTCAAAGATACTCGATACAGGCAAGCATTGTTGACCAAGCGAATAACTGGTTCAAACGTGCGGTTTGAGCGGACGAATTTGTATGATCTGGATTCAAGCGAGAAGTTTGACGTAGTCTTTTTTCTAAATGTCATTCACCACCTGCGAGAACCGATGCGGGCTTTAGAATTGCTCAGCCGGATCACCGCTAAGCGTTTGTACCTGGAATTTCCAACGCTGACTGACCATAAGTTTTTGTCGACGATCAGCTTTGGATTTTGGAACAAGCTACTTAATCATGTACCGGTTATCGGAGTGAGTCTGGAAGATGAAGCGGGGCAGACTTTTGTGTTTTCGCAAAGCGCAATCGAGAGAATCCTCGTTCGAAATACCGCTGCTTTTTCTCGCGTTGAATTCGTGCAATCGCAGATTCCAAATCGGCTGATTGCTGTCTGTCATAAGTAAACTGCCAACCGCGCCGCCGGCGCCCTGCAGTCTGTTTAAAGCTCAACATGAAAAAGGAGCAGGTTTATTAACCTGCTCCTACACAAGCACTTTGACGGCGTGCGTCAAATCACGGAATCTACTTGGAGTGGATTACGCAGATCGCGGTGGGTCGCTTCACTCGCAGAACGAGAGACTCGTACACTCTGAATCTATAGTTCATATCGCTCGGTCCGAGATACGCAATTGAAAGGTCTTCGGCTACCGCGATATCGAAGTTTTGCGAACCGGTTGAGAGCAGTGCAGCTGTTTTAGGTGGAACTTGCGGGCTCCAGAGCACACCATCCGAGCATAGTTTCGATAGTTGCTCAAGTTCTAAAACCGGTGATTCTTTCACAGGCTTCAGCAACTGCTCGTACATGTCAACCGAGGTGAGCAGTACGTAAGGAAAGTGGTGTTCCGCATCGAGAAGCTTTTTGAGCGCGGCGTATACATCGCGTACGGGGTCGCCGGCCTTGCTCCAGTCTCCGCCTTGAACGCTTTGTGAACCTGGGCAGTTCAACAATCCATGAATCCCAAGCTCTGCATTGCCGTTGAACAACAGTGCGTCTTCGGCATCACCGACCTGGTGCGCTGCGCGAACAGCGTTGGCGTTATCCAGCGGCGATCTTGTGTCCTGGCTGTATTTGACGTCGCGCCAGTGGAGGATGAAATCCTTGTAGATCAGGGGAACGCGTACGTAGGTTTCCTTTTCGTGCGCGCCGATCGGGCTCGGATCAGGCTTGCCTTCGAGATCGATCTCAGCCGGCGAGTCCTTTTTAATGGTTTCCAGAGATACAGTCTCTGTGCCGGCCCCGAGTGGTCCGAACAATGCCATTAGTTTGCGCGCTACCACTGTCCTGCGGACTTCCATAACTGCTGCTTGCAGCATGGCATTCGCTTGCTCAGGAGAAAGCGGCAGCTCAGATAGTCTTTGATGACTCTTCCACACGGTTTAACCTCCTTGGTTCCACAGTGGTCCAACTGTCCATTGGTTTGTTTCAGCTGGCTGATTTGGTTTTGTTTGATGATGTTCGCGCGAGCCGCTGTGACCGCCGTGAGCGCCAACCGAGTGGGAGCTCTGACTGCCATGCGCGCCATGCGCGGCGTGTTCCCGGATACCGCCTCTAGCACCGTAGCTGGTGCCGTCGGTCCCTTCTTGCAAGAACGTTGCTGCGGATGCAGCACTGCCTGCGGTACCAGGTTTTTGTGCATGCCCGGTCGGCGTGCCCAGCACCATAGTCTGCCATTCAGCATGTTCTTCCATAAAATGATGAAGCAGCTCTTGCTTTAGATCGAGAGGCATCGAAGCGTCGTTCATTACTCGCTGAAGAACGAAACTGTGGTCGAGCATCTTCTGAGTCAACGCCGTGGGATTGACGTTGTGGAGTTCTTGAAGAGCGACAGTGTTCTCTTTCTCCTCAAGAATAATGTGATCAATGAGCCTTCCTCTTATGTCATCAGCGACTCCAGGTTCGCTTAGAAATCTGTAGAAGGTCTCGGTATGGTCTGCGATGTTGTGCAGAATTTCTGCAATTTCCATCATCTACAGCTCCTGTACGAGAAAAGTGAATTCGAATTCGGTCGGTATGTCGATTAGTTTACGTTACTGAACTTCGAGAGTTAACCAAGTTGTGGTTGCGGAAAATACACTCAAAAGTGCATCGGGCGGTCGTTCTCATTTTTGATGAGAACCGTTCGCATCTCTGCGACTGACTCACAAAAACGCTCAAAGGTCCACCTGCACGACTTCTTTGACTATTTGGGAAAGCCCGTCCTGCTGGCATTTTGCGAAATGCGCTCCCAAAGTTTTCTCATTTTGAGATTGGTTCTGTTAAGCAAATGCACAAGGGTCGGATAATCGCCGTCTTGACTTCTGCGGTGAGCGCCTTAAAAGTGTTGAGAATGGGAATATTGAAAGCACATTCTCATTAGAGGGAGCGATTATGTTTGTTGGGAAGAAACGCACAAGAGAGCTTGATAAAACTGATGAGTTTCAGAACGTCTGGTTTTCCGGCGCTCCTGCTGCCGAGAAGAAGGCTTCTCCTGTGAAGCAGAATATGGAAGCGATCAAGGCATACGCTTATGAGGCCTTTGACCGTCTCGATCTCAATCACAACGGCTTTATCGAGACCGACGAGCTGTATGCGGCAATGGACAATCCGGAAACTCCGATGCGCGAGAAATCCTACATTCTCTTTCTCTTGACCAATCAGGCGGAAATCGCAGCAGCAGCGCAGGAAGGTGTAAGCGAGCAGCGCGATGGAATCTCTAGAATCGACTTGGAGCTCTATTTTCGGTTGGTGCTCTCGAGATTGAATTGATGTTTCTCTGACCGCGTCGATTGTCGAGATTTAGTGCCTGAGCCAACATTTCTTATGTTGGCTCTTTGCGTTTTTAAATCGATCTATGGAGCTGCGAGAAAACAGTTACGCGAAGGTGTAGCAACTTTTCGCAATGAAATTGAAAAGGTACTTCTTGAAGCGAGAGCTGGAGCGGCATCTGTTGACCTGAATAGAGAAGGCGAAAACGGTTTCGTGATGGTTTCGCGATCGGCCCTTTGCCGTTTACCCTTATATGTTTTTTGTTAGTTTTGGGACTGATACCACGAAACCGAGTAGTAGTCCGGCAGTTCGCTTGCCAAGTGCGAACAGAAAAATTCTTTAAATTGTAACTTTCATTAACCGTAATTAAGTGCTCTTTGACAAGTGCAGGGCGGGAGTTTTAGGAATCACCCGGGTTACTTTCTCCGTACTGTCTAGGTTCTAGGCTTGAAAGGCTGTACTATTTGAACCGCATATATGAAACCCCATGTATTGTTGTCAAACAGTCGCCGGGGCTTCAGATATGTCGCGTCGCCCGGTAACCCTGGAGAACTGTTGCCTGGCCTGGTGATTACCGGAGTCCTCAAAACAATTTCGCATTTCTTATCGATGGTGGAAAGAATGTCCGACAAATTAGACAAAATCGTAAATTTGCAGAACCGCACGGCACTAAGCATCTCGCTGGGTCTGGCATGTAGCATTCCATTAGCTGCACCGGCAATGGCTCACCCCGATGCAGATCGACAAGCGTTGCGTGAACAGAGACTTTTAGAGCGCGCGGAGCGACGCGAAGTCAGGCTGGAGAATCTTGCGCAACGTGGCGGCGCTAACTTCAACCTCAACTCGGGACGAGCAGTGTTCTCGGCAGGCAGCCTGGGTAACTTCAATAATTTGACTATCAACGTTGGTGGTCGCGATAAGGTCGTGGACCTCAATTCGAAACTGACCGCAGCTGAATTGGTTGCGGCTCAGCAGGTCTTAAATGGCGGTTCGCAAAGCATTGTCATCGGACGTAATGGTGCAGCCGATGGTGGAACGATTTCATTAAACACCGGTGTTCTTACCGGTCTTGAGCAGTCAGTCGGTGGAAATATTTCATCTATGACTGTTGCTCGTGGCGTTCAAGTCGTTGATAACAACAGCGGTATCGACCTGTCGGGAACTCTGAGAAACTTCGGAACGATCTCCGCAGCTAACGAAATAAGTGGCTCAACCAACACTATTTCAGCCGACACGATTATCAATGGTCGTGGTGGCGCTATTGAGTCCTATCACGGCTCGGATTTGTTCGCAGCTGATGTGGCGCTCAACGCCGCGACATCCTTGACTAACAATGGTTCGATTTCCAGTGCTGGAAATCTGACTATTACTGCTCCGGTGATCAGCAACGTCAGAGACGGAAGCGCATCTCCGACAATGACCGCTGGTCTCAATGTCAATTTGAATACCGCCAACCTCATTAATGATGGTTTGATCGCGGCGAACGCCGGTAACGTCAATGTCAACAATGCTGCAGGGCTGACAGTATCAGGCGCAGGGACACTGCAGGCGAGCGGTGACATCAATTTTGACACCACCAATTCTGATATCACCGTCTACGGTGGCAACCTCCTTTCGCAAAACGTCAACTTTAACTCTGGTGTCGATGGCAAAGTCAACGCTTCCTTCGGTGAAGCGACAGGGACCATCAACGCTGAAGGATGCGTGGTGCACTTATATGCCGATTCATCCGCTCTGAACCTGGGTGATATCACTGCTTATGGTGATCCCATCATAACGAACACTGGCGACATTCACATCACCGGTGCCATCGCTGCGACCAACGGCGCTCCTCTCACGTTAATTGCCGGGGGCAACATCGTTAGCGATGCCGGCAACGTCGGATTGAACACCTCCAGCGCTGTGGGCGATGGTGGAGACTTGAGCCTGATTGCAGGTGCAACATTCAAAACAGATAAGAAGACCGGAAATATTGTTGTCTCTAAGAAGAGCAAGACCGGTGGTCTAATCGACCTTACCGGTGGCAACGGTGGCACCGGAGCGATAGCTTCGATCACCACCAGCTCCGCAACCGGAACGGCCGGCGACATTCAGATGGTGGCATTTGCCGCTAAGACTGTGGGTTCTGGTAGTGTCATCCTCCCGACCGGCGTCACCGTAACTGCGTTAGGTGCAACAGGCGACGGCGCGGTCACCATCATCGGTAGCACCAAGGAAGGTACCGCGGTCGATGCTGGCAACATCGATGCCGGCTCAGTCTTGATCGGTTCTGGAACTCCTGGATATCCGAAAGGTGGAGTTGCATTTGATCCGGTCACTGGTGCTCTACTGTCAGCACCGTTCAGCATTAAGTCAGCAACTGCTGGAACGGTCAACATCAATGGCGCGGTATTCGCAAGTGGTGATTTAAACGTCACTACCGGCGGTGCGCTTAATGTGATTGGCAGCTTGAATGCTGAATCAGAATCGGAAAATATGAACATCACCGCAGGTACAGTCAATGTAGCTGCAGGTGGTTCGATCCTGAGCGATGACAACGAAGTTGTCACAATCAAAACATCGGATGCGTTCACTCTTGATGGAACCATATCAGTTGGAACGTTGAACCTTACTGCTGATTCATTGCTGATTAGCACGACTGGTGCAATGCTCGACAAGCTCGACAATGTCACGACCAAGGGTGCAATTCAAGTTGACGGACAACTAGGACGGCAACCTGGTGTCTTTGATCCGACGCGGGCAACAACGACGCTCAATGTCACCGCTGGTGGTGCATTTGCAATCGGTGCCGCTGGCAACGTATCGGCTGACGGCTCGATAACCGGTTCGACTTTCCAGAATGATGGGTCGAGTGTAGGCAATTTGACCTACACGGCTACGAGCAAAAAGGCCGGCGGTTTTGTCAACAACGGATATATTGATGGACTCAATGTCACCGTAAATTCTGCCTTCATTCAAAACGCGTCAGGTGCACAATTGCAGGCGACACTGCAGACGCTGCCTACCGACATTCCGACCTTGACGTTGAATACGACGAATATCGATAACCAGGGTCAAATCGGAGCCATCGGAGCATGGAAAGAAAGCCCGGGCGTTCTTTCCATCAACTCAACAAAGGGAATCACTATCACTGGAGTTGATGGCGGTTTCTTCACAGACTTCCAGAGCACGGTTTCTTTGACCGCGGCCGGCGATATCGTCATTGGTGGCAACGACGGGGTGACCAACTCCAATCCGTTCTCCGCTATCGAAAACAACTCCGGGCTGGGCGCCTTCAACGTCGAAACGACTGGTGCGTTCAAGAGCACGATTTCGAATATCACGGTGCAAAGCGATGGCGAAGGTAACTACGGGACAATCAATATTCTTGCGAAGAGCATTGATTACAACGGCTTGGGCGCAGCGCCTGCCTACGACTTCATCGCGACCGGCGATGCTGAATCGACTGGAAAAGCTCCAGTCAGCATCGAAATCACCGGCAAGCAGGGGATAACTTTCGGAACAGCTCCCGGCAATATAAATGTCGAGATATATGGTTTCGACAAGACAAACACGGCATCATTCATTACGCCGACCAATTTGAACGTCAATATGGCGAATTTGATTCTGCAAGGCGATCCTGGTTCCGACGGCGCTGTTGGTCTGGTTCTTGAAGGAACCAAGAACCTGCTTATCAGCGGCAATGTTGTCGGTGGTGATAACGTCACCATCACGACGGCGAACAAGAAAGGATTTGAAATCGGAGATGCGACGGTAGCCGGTCAGACTGGTATCGCCGCTGGTGAAGGTATTTCATCAACAGATACCCTCACTATCAACGCACCTGGCAAAATCTCAATTAATCCGTCGTATCGGCTGTCTGCCACCAACGACGTGATCTTGAACAGCCCTGGCTTGATCGTTCAAAACGGTGGTGACATCATCCCGCTTGATCCGGCTGAGACACTGACCGTCACACTCAATGCCGGTGCTTCATCGAAAGCCGAATACAGCAACTACAACACGAACGGTTTGTTGTCAGCTGCAATTCTTCAATTGAATGCAACGGGAACGCTCACGTTGAGTTCCGGTTCTAATCAAGTCCAAACCTATCTCTCGATAGGTATCGATCCGGATGGTCCTGGAAGTCTCGCTGGTGGTGGTTCATTCATCATCACAGCCGCAGATATCAAATTTAGTTCCAAAGGCATCTTCTTCGATGCTTCATCGGATGCGCCCGGAACTCCAAACGGAGGGACTGTAGAAATCACATTGACCTCGACCAAGACGAAGAAGATTGGTCTCGGGAACGGAGCCATTCGAGCTGACGTTGCTTCTGAAATTGGCTACTTCGCTCCAGAGGGTGCAGGCACTTTCCGCCTGAGCCAGGCTGGAGCTATTCAGGCTACGGACGTACTCACCGGAGCGATTGACTTTGGTTATTCCGGTGCCTTCGAACTGACATCCACGGGTTCGACAGTTTCAGCCTCTGAAGTGTCGGGCTTCTTCGGTACTTTGTTCGCCCTTCAAAGTAACAGCACGACTGCGCTTCTGGCTCAAGGGGCCGGAAAGAACGGTGTACAGGATGACAATTTCGTCGTGTTTGGTGGCAATATTGTCTTCGAAAACACTGGCGCTGTCGTCACCAATGGAGCCATCCTTGCCGGTACCGAACTTAACCTGACCTCAAATACCGAACTGGACTTGAGGCAAAATACTGGAGCTGGTTCATTCTTCACGAATGGCTTCAACTTCTATGCATTTGCCAATCCTGACGGTGGTGGTGTCATAAATATGACGGCACCTAAGATCATAGTCAGCAATCAGACTGGCGTGACGGTCGGAGCCGAGAATGGTATCACCGCTGCAGTGATAAATATCACGACGACTGATACCTCTACTGCTGGTAACATCACCATTGATGCGCCATCCACCGGCGGTGCATTCTATTTGGATGTTGCCGACGGGGCTGCCGGAATCGGCGGCACGATTAACGTGACAGCAGGCAATATTCTTCGCGTCAACGGTGCTGGTCTCAATTTCGGTCTCGATCCCGTAGCAGCCAAAGGCTCCGTTTTGTCGCTGACCTCAGGTCAAGCTACCGATACATATAAAGGTGGAAACCTGGTGTTCAACAACCCCTCAGCTGCTGGGCTAGCTGGGCTGGGCTTCGGAACGGTCACGTTCAACAGCGGTAGCAGTGCGACTTTCTCGTTGAACGGAGTGAATGCAAATACAGGTAACGGTCTCTCCGATGGAGCATTAGCTGCTGGTCATATCATCATCTCTCCAAGAGGTGGTAATGGAGTGATCGACACTACTGACTATGCGCTCATCACTAACAATCTGGAGTTGCTAGCCACCACTATCACCTTCGATAATCAGACGATTAGCGTAGTTTCGGATGGAGCAGCCATCGGAACGGGTAATGTAAGCGGCAATGGCGGCTCAATCACGATTACCTCTTCTGATTTGAGATTCAGCAATCAGGGTGGCGTGCTTCTCCAGGCACAAGCAGACTCCGCTGTTGCTGGCTCAGTAGGCGGAACTATCGAGATTACCGATTCAAGCACCCGTGCTCTCAACTTGAATGCTGATGGATTCAGCTTCGATGTGAGCAATGCTGGAATTGGAGTTGGTCAGAAAGGCGGTTCCGTAACCGTCAACAAGACAAACAACAATTTGCTGGTTGACGGCAATGCCTTCACATATGGTGCTAACGTCGGTGGCTTGCTCGATTTGAGTTCATCAGCCAACCTGTTGATCTCCAATGGCAGTGCACTGAACGGATACTTCCTCGATAAGGTAACTCTGGAAAGCACCGGTGGTAAACAGCCGTTCCAATTCGGTGGTGCAACCGACAATGGATTCGCAGACATCGCTTCTGTTTTCACAGCTAGAGAAGTCGAAATCAACAGCACGGGAACCAACGCTGGCATTGACACCAGCACAGGCACCGTATCTGCCTATATCCTGACGTTGAATACGTCGGGCAATGTAAACTTCCTCTCCGGTGGCGGCGTAACGGCACTCGCTAATCCGCTCAACGACAACGGAGGTTCAATCTACATTACCGCCGCTGGCTTGACCCAGTCCGGTGGCAGTGCTGGATACACATTGACGGCAGCAGCTGGTGGCGCAGGTGGAGCGGGCGGTTTGATTGATATCACGCTCACAGGTACGAACGACCTGAACATCGGTACTGGTGATTTGAGCATTGATGTTTCAAACGATGGAGTCAGCTCGGCTGGCGGAATCGTCCACGTGAAGAACAACGGCAACATCAATCTCGACTTTGCTGCTGTTGATTTCGGAAGCAACTTCGGCGGACAAGGACCGGATGTAAATGTTCAAGCCAACGGAATTCTGCACGTTGAGAATGCTTCGTTGATTGCGAACATCGGTCTTGGTGGCGGACAGTTATCGAACGCTCAAGTGATCGGAACAATCGCTCAAGACAACTTCCAGGTCATTACGATCACGAACCCGGCACTGCCTGGTGGCTTCCTCAACATCATGTATACGAACCAGTCTACTGATACGGTTCAGTCAATCGCTGACGCCTTTGCAGCGTTGATCAACAGCAACCTGGAACTCCAGAATCTTGGAGTGTCCGCGATTGTTGATGAGAACGCGCAACTGACTCTGAGATCGACTACGTCTGGAACCACTTACAGCGTTTCATACAATCCGGATCCTGATTTCCACCTGGAAAACGGAGACCCGATTCTTGCGATCAACCTCTCAACCTTCACGACTGGTTTGACGCTGGGCTCTAAGAGCTCGCAAGCGTTCGTTCTCGGTGGTGCCGCAGCTGGTGCTAACGGTATCGCTGATAACGGTTTGACGCTCGATATCGGAGCAATCAACATAAGCAACGTTGGTCTGATTCAGACTGCCACCATCGGCGGCCCCGCTAAGATTGGTGTCACTGACAGTATCACCGTTACCGACGCGAGACTTGCGGATGGTTTCGTAACCGTGAGCTACACCTATGTTGATGGCGATTCTCGTGATGTGATGGCTACCAACCTCGCCAACGCTATCAATGCGAACGTCGAACTGCAAGCAATTGGAGTTACTGCTTCGTCCGCGAGCGACGTAATCAATCTGTCTGCCATTGCAAGCACCACATCATTCAGCGCCGAAGCCGGCAAGACTTCAAAAGTTACGCTTGCGACGTCTGCTGAAGGCGGCAACATCGAGCAAGGAACTCTGGGGAGCCTTGGTGGTGCTTCGACGATCGGACCGGTCGCGTTGAATGCTAGCGGAGCAGTCGGTACTGCTACCGAAGCCATCCTCATCGCCTCAGGTGCAGGTGCGGTCAACGTCAGCGCCGGTCTCGACGCGAACGTTGAAATCGGCAATACGGTTAACACGATCAACACGACGGTTGGTGGAGCAGCGAACATCCTCGTCACTGGCGGAGATGTAGGCGCAGTTAGTGGCTCTGCCGGGACTTTGAACTTCGAGTACGCCGGTGGTGCTGGTAACACCGCTACTGTCGGTCTTGCATCATTCCAGACCACCAACGGTGATCTGAACTTCATCTCGAATGCTGAGTCTTTGAATGTTAGTGGAACCGTCGGCTCAAGCTTCGGCAACATTCTCATTCAGAACTTGAGCACTTTGGGCACAGCTAATATCGACATTGCAGCAAGCACGAAGATTCTCGGTTCCGGTGCAGTGACTGCGTTGAATCAGGGTAACGTCACGATCGTTATCGGGGCCGCACCGCCGGCTTTCGTACCGGTTGACGGTGTTGCTCCTGCAGGCGTGACCATCAGAGAAACAGCCGGTGGACAAGTCACCTTCGGTGCTGCCGTGTCGAACCCGGCAGGTTCGATAACTTCCGATGTTTCCGCAACATTCGAGGCGCTAGGACGTAACCTCGTATTCAACACCGGCGCGCTCGGCGCTACTGCCATCACAGTTGGTGCTGATGCCATCATCACTGCTGACCCGCCGTCGGCAGGTGGCAGCTCGGTAGCCCAGATCCTGGCTAACATCGCTGCTGCTAACGGCAGAACGACTGCCTCAGGCTCGCAATCCGGAGCTTCAACCGCTCCTTCAGCAGCTGGCAGCAGCGCTCGTGGTGCTGGTCTCGGCGGCTTCGAGTTGACATCAGCGGTTTCGAATCCAGTCACGACTGGTACTTCGATGCCATCGAACAACGCAGAGGCAACCGCTGCAACCAATGTTCTCAACTCATTCAGCACGATCAGCAACAACGCTGCTCCGCTGGCTGGTTTGAACAGTGGAGCAATCCAATTCACGACTACCAGTTCCGCTACGTCTCGCGACATGCTCGGAACGTCATTCGGAATGGGAATTGCAGGTGCGCAAGAACAAGGTCTGACGGTGGACAGCGTCAAGCGCTCCAACGCCAACCTCTTGCTCGGTGAAGTGTCGAACGTGGAACGTCGCAGTTTGAACCGCGGACCGCTTCTCGTTTCGCCAGTGAAGGACATGGTTGTCGATACGCCTCATGGTTCGGTAAGCGTCGCAGCGAAATCGCTGTCGCTCCTTATCGTCAATGAGAACGGAGTCGCAATCTACAACTTGCACGATCACCACAAGCATGCCGTCAAGGTCCACAGAAGCGGACATACCGTTTCTGTTGCTCCTGGTACTTCAGCGATGATCTACGGTTCCAACTCTGGAGCATTCGAGGAAGTCAACCCGGCGGAGTTCATCCGCTACCGCGGTTTGCAAACTTCAATGTTGAAGGATGCGAAACTCTATCGTGCTGAATTCGATGTGATTTCTCTGCTTGGCGCACTCCCTGCGTTCAAAGAGATGATGCAATCGGAGAGCGAAGAAACTCGCAAGGACATGAAGAACGTGCTGAAGACTGCAGCTATCTTGATGCAGTTGAGTGCAAACGGTCAGCCCTTCAAGTTCTACGCGAAGCCGCAAGTAACTGCTATGTCGAAGTAATTCGATAACGCAAATTAGATGCATAAATGGAAAGCCAGGCGTGATGCCTGGCTTTTCTGTGTCTTGGAGCTGTTTCTTCCGGTAGCCGGTGGTAGCAGCTCAGTGCCTGTCATTGCTGCAACACGTCCATCTAGGAACTCGAGCCGCTCGAACGATTGTCGATCGAGTTCCAAATACTCTTCCACGGAAACTCTAGCCATACGACTGCGCTCTCTCATCTGCCGTATCCTCATTATAGTGCGGGGGCAATTATTGTCTATCGGAGACTCAATCCGCACAATCTTGTTCAAAGCGCTTTGCCTCAGAACATTTGGATTTGCAGGAGCGTTTGGCAAGAGGATTTGTCGAAAAGGGGTTGGTTTGTTAACGAGTAGCGCGGGCACCTGAAGTGGTGTCCGCGCCGTAGTGTTTGCGACGGGTGACTGCGAGCTTTTACGTCGAAGCTGAAGTACCGATTCAGTTATTTATTGCTGATGAATTCAGGTATCTGTAGTTCGCGCAGGTCCGAAAGTAGGTCTCTACCGGTTGGCTGCCAGTCGAGTTCTTCGCGGGTTATGTCACTAGATGCGGTGCTATCCATTCCGGCGAACATCGCCATTAGTCCGAAGTATTTCGCCGCCTCTTCTTCTGAAATCGAAACGGCTGGAATGCCAAGCCGTTTCGCGAAGGTCTGGGTAATATCCTTCAGCGGAACGCCACTTTCCGCGATGGCGTGATAGCGTGCGCCGGCGCGGTGTTTTTCGAGCGCCAGGCGATAGAGGCGCGCGCAGTCGTCGACGTGGACAGCGGGGTAGCGATTACTTCCGTCGCCAATGTACGCCGCGCTGCCCTTCTGCTGAGCGATTGCGATGAGGAAGGTGACGAGACCTTGTTTGGAACGGTCGTGAACCTGTGGGAGGCGGACGACCGATGCATTTATGCCTCGTTCGAAAAGCGCCTGGGCCGTGTGTTCCGATGCTCGTGGGTAGGCTGGTGAAACCGGTGGTGGCATGTCGTGTTCCGTCACTTCGCGATTTTTTCCGAAGAGGCCGATTCCGGATGTGACGATGATTGGCTTTTTCGTGCCCTCGAGCGCAGCGCCAAGGGTTTCGATTGCAATGGCGTCGGTTTTGCAACCGTTTGCAAAATCGGAAAAATCATGGATGAAAGCAAGGTGTACCACGGCATCGCATTCGGCAGCACCTCTGGTTAAACTGTCCAGCTCCGTCAACGAGCCGCGCAAAACTTCGCCGCCGGCGTTTTCGATTAGTTTTGCCGATGTGTCTGATCGTGCCAGACCCAACACCGTGTGTCCGTTTTCGACTAACTCTTTTGTGAGAGCTAAACCAATGAAACCGCTCGCACCTGTAATGAATACCCGCATTTTAAATTCTCCTTTCCACCGCGCGGCTGCAAACGCCCAAGGGGCGTCGATTTAAGAGCCGCAGCTGTTTTACTCTGTTATTCTCGCGCGTGGTATTATCCAGGTAAAGTAGTGGATTTATACTGGTATAACGAGTACCAGGGTATTGTGGTTCCCAGTGGTCGGTTTGTTAGATGGGTGAGAACGAGTTAGGTGCTTATCTTCGGGATAGGCGGACGAAGTTGGAGCCGGCTGCGCTTGGGTTTTCGACGAAGCGGCGGCGGACTGCCGGGCTAAGGCGCGAAGAGGTCGCGCAGCGGGCTAGCATAAGTGCGACCTGGTATACGTGGCTTGAGCAGGGGCGCGGTGGTTCTCCATCAACTGATGTTCTGGAGCGAATCGCTCTGGCTTTGATGATGACAGAAGCGGAGCGCGAGCACTTGTTCCTTTTAGCGCTCGGTCATCCTCCGGCGTTGAAGACACAGGTCGAAACCGGCATTACGCCTAGGCTACAGAGACTACTTGATTCGATGGAGGGAACTCCTGCGATGATCAAAACTTGTACCTGGGATATCGTGGCATGGAATAAAGCCGCATCGGCTGTGTTTTTCAAATACGAGGCGCTTCCACCTGAACAGCGAAATACTTTACGACTCATGTTTCTCAGTGCCGATGTTCGTGCTGCGCAAGCGGACTGGGAGAGCGTTGCCCGGTATGTAGTCGAAACATTTCGCGCCGATGTCACGCGCGCAGGTTACGATGTGACGGAGCTAGTCTCGGAGCTCAGCAGCCTGAGCCCTGATTTTAAGCGCATCTGGAACGAGCACAATGTTCGAACGCATGGCGAGGCAATGAAGACATTATTTCATCCGGTGGTTGGGAAGCTTCAATTAGACGTTTCATCGTTCATCGTAGATGGGCGTCCTGACCTGAGCATGGCGATCTATGTTCCAGTCACTCAGGAAGACAAAGACAAAATAGCTTCTTTATTGCAGCAGACTCGACTCGTGTCTACGAGAGAATGACGGAATTCTCAAAAAGTGGCAATGCCTCGTAGACACGAGACACCTGTGCAGAGCTTCAAGCACCGTATTCGCCCGATGCACCAGGGTTTTGCGTTTGCTGTGTTATGAAGGCATATAGTAGAGGTTTTTTTCATATAGTGGACTTTTCTCGGGGGGTTAGGGGCGGAGGAAGTGGCGGAGGTGGTCGACTTCTTCGGTGAATGCGGTTTTGAATGCTCTGTCTTTGGGTTTTGAGCGGACGAAACCTGTTTCAATTTCGAATGTTCCTGATTGGGTTGAGACATTTGCCCAGCCGATTACGTCATCTTGCCAGAGCAGTGGCATTGCGTAATAGCCCATCTTTCGCTTCGGTGGCGGGGTGTAGGCCTCGAAGCGATACGACCAATTCCATAAATGTTCGAACCGTTTGCGATCCCACACTAGAGGATCGAACGGAGCCAATATTCGCACCGTCTGTGGTGCTGGGCCGGCACCCATCACATCCGACGGCCAGACATAGCTGATGCCGTCCACCTTGGCTTGAACTAGCGCGCCGGCTGCGATCAGTTCCTTTACTATCGTTTGCCGTCCGGTCAGCGTCGGAGCAGAAAAACGCAAGTGATTTATCGCTGCCCGCAGGCTCGATTCCGGCAAAGGACTTAGAATCTTTGCGATAAGCAGCACGAGTTTTTGAAGTCTCACTTGAGGGGTCAGCGACTGTTCGATCTTGCTTGCCGGTCCGTAAACCTTAATGCCCTCTTCGCGGCGTGTGATTCTGAGCAGACCTCGGTAATGCAATTCTTCCAGTATGCGCGTGGAAACTTTTGAATATCCACCCCATGCGTTTATCTCGCGCGCTTCACCGAGATGTGGTTTCAGATCCCTGGGATGTAGTTCACCGGCTTCAAGAGCCAGGTTTAAAACTACTCGCTCCTGTTTCGACATTCTTGCTTCGTGACGTGGATGAAGCAGTGTCCAGTTTTCCCTTGATAAAAAACCATAGGCATAGAGTAAATCTTCTTCGATATCGAGCTTGGAATAGCGCTTTTCAAGGTCGCCTGCACGGTAATTCTTGACACGATGACGGAGAATCAGATCCTGGGAACGAGCGGGGGACCGAATGGGGTCGGCTTGCACGAAGCCCATGGTATCAATGGCCGACTGTAGTGAAACAGGCTTGAATAGCGAATTGCCAATCGCCATTGCTCGAAGATCTTTTATGCTCGCAGGCGGTTTTGACATATTCAACTGCGTGTTGGTGAGCAGAACACTTATTTTGAAGTTAGGCCGGCTGCGGCTTCACTGCCTGCGGCGCGTCGAAATTTGACTCGGTCCAGCCCGTACGTTTTCGTGCTTTCTTGCAGTTTCGAATCAACGGCAATTCGATCATCGAAGACGAAACATTCGCCGTTGTAATGCGCGCCGCCCACTTCTTCGAAGTACCGCAGAATGCCGCCGTCAAGCTGGTAGACGTTCTTCAATCCCAGGTCCTGCATGTAGATTGCCGCCTTCTCGCAGCGAATGCCACCAGTGCAAAAGGAAACAAACGTCTTGTCCTGCTTGTCACCGAATGCGGTGCTAACTTTATCGGGAAATTCGCTGAATTTCTGAATTCTGAATTCAACTGCACCTGCGAATGTTCCGATATCGACTTCGAAGTCGTTGCGCGTATCGAGCATGATGATTTCGCGACCGTCGTCATCGTGACCTTGATCGAGCCACCTCTTTAACGTTTTCGGTTCTACGAACGGCGCGCGTTTTCCCTCTGGTTTAATAAGCGGATGACGCATAGTGATAATTTCTTTGGCAACGCGAACAACCATGCGTTTGAACGGCTGGCCATCGCAGATGCTTTCTTTTATAACTATGTCTGCGAAGCGACCATCAAACAGCGCGTCATCTCGCAAATAGTTCAAAAACTCATCAATTTGTTCTCGGGAACCCGCCAGAAAAAGATTTATCCCTTCTTCGGCGAATATGATCGTTCCCTTCAGTTTCAATTCGTTGCAACGAGCGTTAACCGGCTCTATCCAGTCTGCCGGGCGGGGGATGCCAACGAATTTATATGCTGCGATGTTTATGCATTCCATGCGGCACATTATATATCCACGGCGGCTCTATCTCAATGCTCGTCCGAGTTTCAGCGTGGAGATCGAATGGGTACCGGTGTCAAAAGTAAAGCGTGAAGAGGTTTTTGCAAAATCTTTATACCGATTACAGCTTTCTTTACGATGCCTATACAGCCGAGGCGATTCAATAGCTAATCGGAGGTCCTCATGCACGACTTGGCTGCGCTACTTGTTCTAACTCTTTTAGTCGCTTCTGCGTTCGTTCTTCTGCACCTCTGTGAGAAGTTGTTCACTTCCTAGCTGAGGTCGCAAACCATGTCGCTGGTGATGAGCTTGGCTGCTGTTACGGCGGCGCTCCTGATGATTTATTTATTGGTTGCCCTTTTGAAACCAGAGATGTTCGCATGACTGGAGACGGTATCTTTCAGTTGCTTTTGTACCTTGTAGTGCTAAACCTTCTGGCACTGCCGCTCGGGCGCTATATGGCGCGAGTATTTTCCTCAGAGCCAACCTGGTTGTCGCTGCTGCTTGCGCCGCTGGAAGGGCTGATCTACAAGATTTGCCGGATCAATCACACTCAGGACATGGGCTGGAAGCTCTATGCTGCCTCAATGCTCACATTCAATGGATTTGGACTATTCGCAGTGTACTTAATTCAAAGAATGCAGAACGTTTTGCCTTTGAATCCGCAAAATCTAGGAGCCGTCTCGGCAGACAGTTCCTTGAACACTGCCATTAGTTTTGTCAGTAACACAAACTGGCAGGGTTACGGCGGTGAAGTGACGATGTCTTACTTTACCCAGATGATTGGGTTAAACGTTCAGAACTTCGTTTCTGCGGCGACAGGAATTGCTTGTTTAATCGCCCTCGTGCGAGGTCTGGTCCGGCAGGAAAGTCTGGGGATCGGCAACTTCTGGAGCGATATGGTCAAGGCTACTCTGTACGTTCTCCTGCCGTTGTCTTTGGTGGTAAGTATTTTGCTCTCGTCTCAGGGCGTCGTACAAACATTTCAGCCTTATGCCGCTTACAGTACGGTTGAGGAAATCAAATCCGCAAAGCCTTCCAGCGAGCCTCATCTTATAGCGCTAGGTCCAGCTGCATCGCAGATTGCGATCAAACAACTAGGCACCAATGGCGGTGGCTTCTTTAATGTGAATTCAAGCCATCCTCTCGAGAATCCAAATCCGCTTACCAACTTCGTGGAGTGCATTAGCATTTTGCTTATCTCTGCCGCACTCTGCCATACGTTCGGAAAGATGGTAAACGATTTACGGCAGGGGTGGGCGGTACTAGCCGCAATGTCAGTGATATTTCTTGCAAGTCTTGCCATTTGTTTTACTTCCGAAAGTTCTCTGAGTCCGGCACTCTCTGCTCTGGGAGTTGATGCGACTTCGTCTACCATGCAGCCGGGCGGCAATATGGAAGGCAAAGAGACTCGGTTTGGAATTGCCAACTCCGCTTTGTGGGCGACGGCTACGACAGCGGCTTCAAACGGTTCCGTCAATTCAATGCATGATTCGTACAATCCTATCGGCGGTCTTGTTCCCATGCTTCTCATGCAACTGGGCGAGGTCATTTACGGGGGCGTCGGTTCTGGCTTATACGGCATGCTTGTGTTTGCAATCATCACGGTTTTCATCGCCGGTTTAATGGTCGGCAGAACGCCGGAGTATCTCGGCAAGAAGATCGAGGCATTCGAAGTGAAAATGAGTTCGCTCGTGATTTTGTTTCCACCGGCGGTAGTTCTCATCGGAACGGCCATCGCGGTTTCGCTTGAGGTCGGCAGAAGCAGTGTTTTAAACTCGGGACCGCACGGTTTCAGTGAGATTCTGTATGCATTCTCCTCAGCGGGAAATAACAATGGGAGCGCATTTGCAGGATTAAACGCCAACACTCCTTTCTACAACTACGCCCTTGGTATCGCCATGTTCATCGCTCGATATTGGCTAGTGGTGCCTGTGATCGCGATTGCCGGTTCGCTCGCCCGAAAGAAGAGGTCGCCGGAGAGTTTAGGCACTATGCCGACCCACAATGCTCTGTTCGTCTCGCTCCTCACCGGCGTCGTTCTGATTTTTGGAGCCCTTACATTTGTTCCTTCGCTGGCTCTGGGCCCGATCGTGGAGCACTTGATGATGGTGTCCGACCTGTCCCAAGGAGTATCAGCAAAATGAGTGTCAAGGCGCGCCCTCTCTTCGACCCACCACTAGTCAGGCAAGCTCTGTTTGACTCAGTTCGAAAACTCGATCCTCGAATTCAGATTCGCAATCCCGTCATGTTCGTAGTCGAGCTGGGCAGTGTATTCACACTATTGCTCTATGTTTTGAGCCTGGGAGGACAATCTGATGAGCCCAGTGGTTTCATATTGTCAATTTCGATCTGGCTGTGGTTCACTGTCGTCTTCGCCAACTTCTCCGAGGCTATGGCCGAGGGGCGCGGTAAAGCTCAGGCGCAGTCGCTGAAGCACGCTCGGCAAGAAGTTGCTGCAAAGAAGATGACCGAGGCGAAGTACGGTGCCAACTTCGAGCTTACTCCGGGCGGCAGCTTGCGAAAAGGCGACATTGTTCTGGTTGAGGCCGGCGATATCGTCCCGTGTGATGGTGAGGTGGTCGAAGGCGTCGCGTCTGTGGACGAGAGTGCGATTACCGGAGAAAGTGCTCCTGTTATACGCGAAAGCGGCGGCGATAGAAGTGCCGTCACCGGCGGTACCAAGGTGCTTTCCGATTGGCTTGTTGTTCGAATCTCGGCAGATCCCGGTGAAACCTTCCTGGACCGCATGATTCAAATGGTTGAAGGTGCCAAGCGTCAGAAGACGCCCAATGAAATTGCTCTCAATATCTTGCTGGCCGCACTAACTTTGGTTTTTCTCCTGGTTACAGTTACGCTGTACCCGTATTCTGCTTACAGTGTTGCTGCAGCAGGTAAAGGCACCGTTATCAGTATCACTGTATTAATCGCGCTTCTAGTATGTCTCATTCCGACAACAATTGGCGGTTTGCTTTCTGCAATCGGAATTGCTGGAATGGATAGGCTGATCAAAGCCAACGTCATTGCCATGTCCGGTCGTGCGGTCGAGGCGGCAGGAGATGTCGACGTTTTGCTGCTGGACAAAACCGGTACGATTACACTGGGCAACAGGCAGGCTACTGAGTTCGTCGCTGCGGCCGGTGTTTCAGAGCGAGATCTTGCAGATGCTGCGCAGCTATCCTCTCTGGCGGATGAGACTCCGGAAGGGCGAAGTATAGTAGTTCTTGCGAAGGAAAAGTTTCAAATGCGGGAACGGAACATGCTTCCGCTGCACGCTACATTTGTACCGTTTAGTGCGCAGACTCGAATGAGTGGGGTTGACTTCGACGGCAAAGAAATTCGCAAAGGCTCGCTGGACGCGATCAACAAGTACATCGAAGGAATGGGCGCAAAACTTCCGCAATCTGTACGAGACCAGGCGGATGAGATTGCCAGACATGGTGCGACACCGCTGGTGGTGGCGCAAAATGATCGCGTTCTGGGTGTCGTTAAATTGAAGGATATTGTCAAAGGCGGTATCAAGGAGCGATTTGCCGAACTGCGCTCTATGGGAATCAAGACCGTGATGATAACCGGTGATAATCCTCTGACTGCGGCGGCCATCGCCGCGGAGGCGGGAGTTGATGATTTCCTGGCTCAGGCGACGCCGGAGGACAAGCTGCAGTTGATTCGAGAAACGCAGGCGAATGGCAGATTGGTCGCCATGACCGGAGACGGAACCAACGATGCCCCGGCTCTTGCTCAGGCAGACGTCGCGGTGGCGATGAATACCGGCACTCAGGCGGCGAAAGAAGCTGGAAATATGGTCGATCTTGATTCCAACCCTACCAAGCTGATCGAAATTGTTGAGATTGGAAAACAGCTGCTGATGACGCGAGGAGCGCTAACGACTTTCAGTATTGCCAATGATGTGGCTAAATACTTTGCGATTATTCCGGCGGCTTTCGCAAGTACCTTTCCTGTGCTAAACAGCCTCAATGTTATGCATTTAGCCAGCCCTCGCAGTGCAATTTTGTCGGCGGTAATTTTCAACGCCATAATTATTTTGATGTTACTACCACTTGCTTTGCGTGGCGTTCCCTACAAGCCCGTGGGTGCTGCGGTCTTGCTTCGCGATAACCTGGTCGTTTACGGAATTGGTGGCTTAGTGGTGCCATTTATCGGCATCAAGATAGTCGATTTGTGTCTTGAAGTTTTGCACCTGGTTTAGTTTTGCCTTTAGTCATGACGGTACAATGAGCTTGTGAGTCGAACATATGAGAGACCTAGTAATCCAATCCCTTCTTCTGTATTTTGTTCTGACAATACTCACCGGAGTAATTTATCCCGGAGCTGTCACGATGGTAGCGCAACTCGCATGGCCGCAAGCGGCAAATGGCAGTTTAATCAAAGATGAAACGACTGGCGGAACGATTGGTTCTTCTTTGCTCGGTCAGGAATTTACTAGCGATGAGTATTTCTGGGGGCGGTTGTCGGCGACGACTCCGCCATACAATGCCGCGGCCTCTTCGGGCTCCAACCTTGGACCTTTGAATCCATCGCTTCTGAAGAATGCTCGGGCTCGAATCGAAGCCTTGAAGGTCCCGGCTGGTAAGTCTTCCAAGGTGCCGGTCGACCTGGTCACGTCGTCGGCAAGTGGGCTGGACCCGCATATCAGTCCGGCTTCAGCTTTGTTTCAAGCTGAGCGTGTTGCGTCTGCTCGTGGATTGACCCAGCATGAGGTCGAGGAACTGATCAAGCAGAACACAGAAGGAAAGCAGTTCGCTGTTTTCGGTGAGTCCAGAGTGAATGTGTTGCAACTAAACCTGGCGCTGGATCGCCTCAACCGTCCTGCTAGTTCTACACCGAAACCCAACCGATGATACCTGACAGTCGACGAGATCCGGACGCTTTTCTCGCTCTATACAGAGAGGAGCAGGCTCGTCAGACTCAGGGAAGGCTGAAGATTTTTTTTGGTTATGCTCCTGGTGTTGGCAAGACATACGGGATGCTTGAGGACGCCCGCAAGCTTTTGAATGAAAACGTCGATGTTGTCGTCGGCATAGTGGAAACTCACGGCAGAGAGGCAACCAAAGCGCTTCTAGACGACCTTGAGATAATTCCTCCGCGTCTGGTTGAATACAAAGGCGCGGTCCTCAGAGAGCTAGATATCGATGCTATCTTGATGCGAAAACCGCAAGTAGTTCTAGTAGACGAGGCTGCGCACACGAATGCGCCCGGTTGCCGGCACGAGAAGCGCTGGCAAGATATACAGGAGTTACTCGCCAACGGAATCGATGTATTCACGACCTTAAACACCCAGCATGTTGAAACTCTCAACGACCGTGTTGCTCAGATTACTAATATCGAAGTAAGAGAACGTGTGCCGGATTCATTCATCGAAGACGCTTTCGAAATTGAACTTGTTGATCTGCCGGTGGATGAACTTGTACAGCGGCTGCGCGAAGGCAAAGTTTACATTCACGAACAAGCGTCCACTGCCCTTGAGCATTTTTTCCGCAAAGGCAATCTGATTGCCCTGCGCGAGATTGCGCTTCTGTTCGTTGCTCAGCGGGTGGATGCTCAGATGGAGCGTTATCGAGAGGCGCACAGAATCGGCTCTGTCTGGCCGGCAGCCGAGCGCATTCTCGTATGCGTCAGTCCAAGCCCGCTTTCCGTCAAACTGGTCAGGGGCGCGAAGCGCATGGCGACTGCCTTGCGAGCGGAGTGGTTGGTTGCATATGTTCAGACTCCAAGGCAAGCTCACCAGTCTGATGCCGATAAGTCTAGAGTCATTCAAACGCTGAGACTGGCAGAACAACTGGGTGCGGAGATAATCGAGCTGACTGGTGACAACATCGCTGACGAGTTGATTGGCTGCGCTCGGAAAAATAACGTTTCTAAAATTATCATCGGCAAGCCAGCGCTGCCGCGTTGGAAGGAGGTCTTATTCGGCTCGGTCGTCGATGACACGATTAGGAAAAGTGGTGCAATCGATGTTTATGTAATTACCGGGGAAGAGGGAATGCCATCGCAGACAGTGGCATTTGCCTGGAAGCGAACGACCAAAAGCTCTCATTACTGGACTGCGACCTTTATCGTGGCAGGTTGTAGCGGGCTTGCTTACTTGCTGTCGCACTATCTTGAACCGACTAACCTGGTGATGATTTACTTGTTAGGTGTATTCTTCGTGGCACTGAGATTAGGGCGTGGTCCGAGTATTCTCGCCTCGATTTTAAGTGTGGCCGTATTTGACTATTGTTTCGTTCCACCTTTTCTCACATTTGCAGTGAGCGATAGTCAGTATGTGCTTACGTTTTTCGTGATGTTGATGGTGGCGCTTTCGATTAGCACCCTTGCTACCCGTGTGAAGCAGCAGGCCGAATTTTCCTCATTGAAAGAGCGTCGAACTGCGTCTCTGTACTCTCTGAGCAAGGAACTGGCGTCGACCGATGATCCAGCCAAGCTCCTGCGAATTGGAGCTGAGCACCTGGCGGATGTTTTCGGCGCTAAAGTTTCGATTTTGACGCCGGACGAAAACGGGCAGCTAGCAATACCCGCTACCAAAGCGGACGATCGCGATCTGGAGATCTCCGACCTGGCGTTTGCGCAATGGGTTTTTCATAACAGGCAAATGGCGGGAGTGGGCACGAATACTTTGCCGGGCGCCGATGCCCTATACCTGCCTATCGCCGCCACTGAAAGAACGATTGGCGTAGTAGGAATAAAACCGGAAGAACTTGATAGCTTTTCGAGACCTGAACAGATTCAGCTTTTGCAGACTTTCGTGAATCAGCTTGCTCAGGCTTGCGAGCGAGCCTATTTGTCGGAGGAGAACAAGCGCGCCCAGGTCCAAATGAAAACGGAGCAACTGAGAAGTTCTCTTCTAAGTTCGGTTTCGCATGACTTACGTACCCCGCTTGCCACCATAACTGGTGCGGCAAGCAGCATAATGGAGGCGCCGGAGACTCTCAGCATCGAAGCTTGCAAGGAGCGCGCCGCCGAGATTTTTCATGAGTCCGTGCGGCTGAACAGGCTGGTCATTAATCTTCTGGAAATGACAAAGTTGCAGGCCGGAACGCTCACCGTTAAGCGCGAATGGTGTCCGGTCGATGAGCTAGTCGGATCCGCCGTAAGTTGTATAGATGAGAAGTTGGAGGCTCGTAAACTCGATATTGAAATTGAGGACCCGACAATGGTCGTTCCTGTCGACGCTACGCTGGTTCAGCAAGTACTCGTCAACTTGCTTGAAAACGCTATAAAATATTCTCCGGTCGATTCACCTCTAGCAATCAGTGCGAAACGCGTCGGGGAGAATTTGCTCTTATCTGTTTCCGACCGTGGCCCGGGTATTCCGATTGAGCGCAGAAAGTTGATATTCGAGAAGTTCTATAGAGAAAATCCGGGAGAGTCTTTCGGCGCCGGTCTCGGTCTGGCAATATGCAGTGGGATCGTCGAAGCGCATGGTGGCGAAATATGGGTCGAAGACAACCCGGGCGGCGGCTCCATATTTTGCGTCAGTTTGCCGGTTGAATCGGTCGATTTACCGATGCTGGACCCTCTCAAGTTCACGGAAACATCGCTATGACTCAGCCCGCCAGTAATGCCGCAGTCGTACTCGTAATAGAAGATGAGGCGCCGATTCGGCGGTTTTTGAAGGTATCTCTGACTGAACACGGTTTCGTTTTCAAAGAATCTCTGACTGGCAACGATGGGATCAATAAGGCGGCATTGGAGGCTCCCGACTTGATCATTCTCGATCTCGGATTGCCGGACATGGATGGGCTTGAAGTGACCAGGCGCATACGGGAATGGTCGACGGTGCCGATTATAGTTCTGTCGGCGCGTGGCAGTGACAAGGACAAAGTCAATGTTCTGGACGCCGGCGCTGATGACTATTTGACCAAACCGTTTAGCGTTCCTGAACTTCTAGCGCGTGTTCGTGTCGCCTTGCGCCATGCCGCCATGATCGCTCCGGAGCCGGATGGTGCCAAATTCTCGGTAGGAAACATTCGTGTCGATCTGGTAAAGCGGCAGGTTTTCGTCGGCGATGTCGAGGTTCACCTTACACCTATCGAGTACCGATTGCTTGTTGCCATGATTCAACATGCTGGAAAAGTGGTTACACACAATCAGCTTCTCCGCCAGATCTGGGGCGAAGGATATGGCGAAGAAAGCCATTACGTAAGAGTTTTTATGGCGCAGTTGCGGCGAAAGGTTGAGGAAGATCCGGCTAGACCAAAGTATTTAATTACTGAACCTGGAGTCGGATACAGGTTAAAGGTCGAATGAGTTCGATTATCTGGTTTCGCTTTGCGGATTCTACAACTGCTTGGGAATCGGCGCGTTTGCGATAAAACGTTTATCGCCGTTCGTTACCATCTCAAGTTCCAAAAGCATGCGCTTCATTTTGACGACTTCGGCTAGAAGCTGATCGAGCATAACCGTTCTCACGGTTAAGGATGAGATGGTAAGCCCCTTGCGTTGAGAGACGCTGGCGGTTATCACGTCGAGTTGTTTTTTTGAGTTTCGATCTGTGAATCCTGGAATATTCGAATCGGCAATCCAGCGATCGATTAGCTGATCTATCCGCTTCTTCGAGTTTGGAACGTCGGCCGGGACGCCGTTAAGATAGTCCCAAACCGACTTTGGATATTCGATTTCGCTGTTAGTCTGGTATTTGAAAATTTTTGCAAGCATGTTTGGTTCGACTTCGGAATCTTGTTTCTTGCCGTTTATTAGTTTGAGCGTGTACATCGAAGCCGCTGAGGGAACCATTCCGGCTGGAATCCCTACGATGCCGGCAGGGACGTTATAAATTGCATGCTTATACGTTGGAATCACGAATGCTTCTGTCACCGCCCATAGTGCACCGTTGCTGATGAACGCGAATGCGTTGGTTTTAGCAATTGCTTTGTCTCGATCCTCTTTGAACTTTGTGAGAATCTCATTGTAGAGTTCTCTTTCAGCGCTAATCTCAGCTATAGTCGCGTCGACTTCGAGACCGGTTTTTTGAATAAGCATTCGAGCTTTTTGTCTTGTGTCGAGCAAATCTTGTTTGTTGGTGAGTGATTCGATTGAAACAATACCGGAGTTCGATGCTGCCTTATCGCTAAGCAAATGAATTTGCTCCATCAACGGAGTCAACCCTATATTGTCGGCGAGCTGCATCGTGTTGGCCGATAGACCGGTGGAGGTGATGACAACGCCGGTTCGCAAGATTTGACTCGGCAACAGTTTGGTATTAGCGGTCGATTCTTTGGTACTGCTTGTGGTGCTAGTGGGTGCAGACTGGGCGATTGCTTTCTTCTGATTAGAATTCTGTTTTTGCGGATCAAGCCACGTGTGTGTCATCAGATAATTCGCGCCGACAGTGTTTGAATCTGCCGCCCGAGCCGGCGAAGCGAAACACACGAGCGTAGCGGCGAGCAGTCCGGTAGAAATAATCTTTGTTTCCATCTCGATTTTATTTTCCATGTTTAACTACTTATCACCGCAACTTCGGCTGCTCACCGGAGTTTTCCCCGCTGGAAATTAGTTGCTTCTCGCTTTGCGCGGCCATTGCCAGTTCCAGTAAGAGTCGCTTCATTTTGCCGATCTCGGCTTCGAGCTGTTGAAGCATGACGCTGCGTGCGGTGAGCGTGCCGATCGACAGTCCTTTGCGTTGGGCGAAACTGGCCGTCAGTACATCAAGTTGCTTCTTCGACTGTCGGTCTGTAAACGCGGGCATATTTGCGTCTGTGATCCAGCGGTCGACAATCTGGTCGATTCGCTTTTTGCCATTTGTCTCAGTCGCCGGCACCTGATGGAGGAATTCCCAAACTGTCCGGGGATATTCGATTTCCGGATTTGTTGGATAGTCGAAGAGTTTAGCCAGCATATTGGGCTCTACTTCCGAGGTCATCTTTTTTCCGTTCATCTGCTTGAACGTGTACATCGAGGCAATGGAGGGTACTACGCCTGCCGGAATACCTATGATGCCGGAAGGGATGGCAAACCTCGCGTGTTTGTAGGCGGGAATTGCCAGCGCCTCGCATACCGCCCAGAGTGCACCATTGGCTATAAAGCCGGCCGCGTTCGTTCTTGCCACGGCTTTGTCTCTGTCACTCGTAAACGTGTTGAGAATTTCTTGATAAACTTCCTGTTCCGCGTTTATCTCAGCAATCGTGAAGTCGATTTCCAGGTTGGTGCGCTGGATTATCATCGCGATCTTTTCGTTTAAATCATATAGTTCTTGCCTTGCAGACAGCAGCTCCAGGCTGTTTTGTTCGCCCATCGTCGAAATTCGCGATCGCAAGTTTTGACTTTGTTCAAGAAGCGGAGTCAACAGGATTGTGTCAGCGAGCTGCATACTGTTGGGGCTGATCCCGGGCGCCGTCAGATTTATACCGGTCTTCAAAATCTGGGTGGGGAATTGTGATGTGTTGGCTCCAGCCTCTCCTTTGGGCACCTGCGCGATTGCAGGCTGGTTGGTTTCGGCGTGAGCCGCGTGCAAGGACAGGCTCAATAGGATGGAAAGAAGGGCGAGTTTACTTTTCATTGGAATCTCTCTTTGACCAGAGACGCAAATGCTATCAGTCGAGAGGTTGTAAAAGGGTCAAGAAACCAGGCTGACCGTATAAAGAAGTCATCAAGAATTTGCCTTGGCGAGTACCTGTACCGGCTTTTCTCGTGGAGTTTTGCTTGGTATCGTATATGGTGCTGGTTTTTACTCGTTCGTTTAACAGCGAGGGTTTGCTCGTTCACGCTAAGCGTTTGCGAGGATATCGTCCCGTCCCAGGAGTCTTATCAGTCGCCCGCCTGAAAAAATAGTACCGCTGAGATTCTGGGCATAATGCGCGTGTCACTAATACTATTAGTTATGTCGGAAACAGAAAGAGCGTTCGGATTCAAAGAGTGGTTTCTTGCTGGTGCCAAGCCAGGAAGCGCTCAGGTGCAACACCAGGACGAGTGGTGGCGGGTCATGTGCCTGACCGGGGTCGACTATTTCTCGACTCTGGGATACCAGCCCGGCATCGCCTTTCTTGCTGCCGGTGTTTTGTCGCCCTTTGCCACGATTATCCTCGTTCTCGTCACACTGTTCGGAGCTTTGCCTACTTATTGCATCGTCGCGCGAGAGAGTCCGCACGGACAGGGAAGTGTGGCGATGCTCGAGAAGATGCTACCTGGCTGGATCGGCAAGACGATGGTGCTTGCGCTTCTAGGATTCGCGGCGACGGCGTTCATCATCACGATCACGCTTTCTGCGGCGGACGCGACCGCTCATATCGTCGAGAACCCGATTATTCCCGAGACCTGGCGGCATCATCGCGTCGAGGTCACGATTGTTTTAATCGCCGCGCTTGGCGCACTTTTCTTGAAAGGCTTTCACGAAGCGATTGGCGTCTCTCTCATAATAGTGGTCGCCTATCTCGGTTTAAACGCAATCGTTTTAGGACGGTCGGCGTATGAGCTCGCATTCGTGCAAAGTCATCTGATGGGCGAGTGGTACACATCGATGTTTAAACAGTACAGTTCGCCGGCGGTTATTTTTGGAATTTCACTATTGATGTTTCCCAAACTCGCTTTGGGTTTATCAGGATTTGAAACTGGTGTAGCAGTCTTGCCTCTCGTCAAGGGCGATTCCACAGATACTGAGGAATCGCCCACAGGACGTATTCGCAATGGAAAGAAACTGCTCGTGGCTGCCGGTGCGATTATGAGCTTGTTTCTCATTCCGAGCAGTATCGTGACGACGATGCTTATACCGGCCAATGAGTTTCAAGAGGGCGGCGAAGCTAATGGTCGTGCTTTAGCTTATCTTGCCCACGAGTATCTCGGTCCGCAATTTGGCACCGTATATGATGTCAGTACGATCAGTATTTTGTGGTTCGCTGGCGCATCCGCTATCGCCGGGCTCTTGAGTTTAGTTCCGAAATACTTGCCGAGATATGGCATGGCGCCGAGCTGGGCTGCTGCGATTAGACCGCTGGTGGTCTTTTTCGTATCGGTCGCGTTCGGTGTTACCTGCATGTTTAAAGCGGGAGTTGATGAGCAAGCCGGAGCTTATGCGACAGGCGTTTTAGTACTGATCACATCAGCAGCAATTGCGGCGACTATCTCGATCTGGCCCACAGCGCGCCGCTCTGTCAGGATTTACTTCGCAGTTATTTGCTTTATCTTCGTCTACACCTGCTTCGCAAATATGTCCGAGCGACCGGAAGGTGTTCAAATAGCGTTGTTTTTCATTGCGAGTGTTCTCGTGGCGAGTGTCTTGTCGAGAGCGATGCGGGCGACCGAGTTGCGCGTGGAGCGCGTGACTTTTGATGACACTGCTCATGCGTTCTTCCACGAAGCGCTCACTACATACATGGGCGAGATTAGGATTCTGGCTCATAAAGCCGGAATGAAAGATTTCCGTGAGGATGAGGCTCGTTCGAGATTCGTCCACAGCATTCAGCCTAACGAAGGCAATTTTATTTTGCTGGAAGTAAAACTGTCCGATGCGTCCGAGTTTTCCGAGGATTTGCTGGAGGTGACCGGGCACGTGGAAAACGGTTATCGTATCCTGCGATGCTCGAATCCGGCTGTTCCTAACGCAATTGCCGCAATTCTACTTGAGATCAGAGACTTAACTCAGAAAATTCCGAACGCCTATTTCACATGGACGGAAGGGCACCCTGTGGCTTACGCCATCAAATACATTTTTCTCGGTGAGGGGGAAACAGCTACGCTGACTCGCGAAATCTTGCGAGTGGCAGAGCCGTACGAAGAACGACGACCGATTATCCACGTCGGTTAGCGAGGTTGAACAGTGGCCGAAATTGAGAAAGAAAACCAGGGTAGTCCAGACGGAAAACAAACGCCGCCGTCCAGTAACGCGAAAAAGAAAAAGCCCAAAACCAAGCGCGATGTTGTCGAAAAGACTTCATCTTCGAAACCAATAGAAGCTGTAATTGTGGACCCCGACTCTTCCGAATCTCAAGCAACGGCTCAGGAAGAGGTGTCGGCTGACCGCCTGGAGAAACCCAAGATCGAATTGCCTCCACATCCGACACCGGCGCCGGAAGTAACAGTGGCGGTCGAAGAAGGCACAATCGTGGAAGTGGTTCAGCGTGAGCATAACCTTTCACAGACAGCGCCACCATATACGATGCCGAGACCGCATCGGGGCAGTCCGGACTCCTCACCATGTGAAGATGAAGAGCGTGCACCGGAGCCGGCCTACGAGGACGAAGCTCGAAAGGACGTGATCACGTCCGTTCAAAACATGTTGAAGCCCCATGAAGGGTTTCTCACCCGCGCACAGTTGGTGCAGGCGTCGCGAGAGCTGCGGCGTGTTACCCCCTACAACTTCGAAGCCTGGCGCCTGCACGCGGATGTGCTTTTAAATGCGCTCAAGCAACTTGAAACGCGGCAGATCCAGCCCGATGAGAATTTTAGAATTTTGACGATTCCGTTGCGCGAGGCCGAAGTCAGAGATGCAGCTGAGGCTGCGTTAAGGCAATGCGCGCATTACGCGGAGAGTGAAGAAAAGCGCATCGCCTTGATTGACGAGGCAAACAGCGTGCGCAGGAAAACTTGGTTTTAACAGGGGTGAAGACCGTGGTCAGCGACACTAAGCGAGAACCAGTTACATCAATAGTGCTTTCAGTCTTCAGGGACGTCACACCAGCGCGCCTCCGTCTGTTTCTAATTGGGAATTGCGGTCTGGCAATACTTTTTGCTGTGCTTGCAAACAATACCGTTGCGGATCACAGACATGCGCTGGATACGGTTGGTCGCTTCGCTGCACCATCGGTAGTGGCGGCTCATCAGATTCAGTCCGGCATCATGCTTATGGATCGCGGCTTGACGGATGAATTGATGTCGGACGATGATGAGATTGAGGGATTGATGGCCGCAGATTTCGATCGCGGCAGAATAATCGCCAGTCGAAATCTAATTCTAGCAGCGAAAAATATCACCTACGGCGATTCGGAACAGAAGCCGATCGAGGCTATGCAGCTCGGATTGGGCCGGTTTTTAACGCATGCCCAGAAGGCGAGAGACCTGGACTCTTCCGGATCGAGCGAAGATGCTCGCGAGGTCTATAGAACCGCATACGATACCGTGAGCAAAGACCTTGTGCCCAATGCCAGAGCACTGTTGCAAGCGAACGTCGATGCTTTGGAAGAAACATACGCCAATGAGAAAGCTCGATCGGCGTTGATCTGTGGGCTCGTTTTGCTGCTCGGAATATTTTTGATTTGTGGTCTTACGACCGCGCACATTTACATGAGCGGTAAATTTCGCCGCCGCGTAAATCTGCCTCTACTCATCGCCATCTTCCTGACGGTAGCATTTGTTCAGCACTTGTACTCAGAGGTCAGGCAGAGCGCCGAGAGCCTCAAAAATGCCAAGGAAGATTCGTACGATTCGATTCTGGCAATTATGACTGCGCGAAGCGGTATTTATTCAGCAAATGCTGCACAAAGCAGGTTCATGTACGATCGCGAAAACGCTGCTGATTACGAGAAAGAATTTCAGAGTGAAGTAGATACAATCGCTAAATTTACTCCCGGACACAACTTTGCGTCAGCCATCGCAGTTGCTCAGAAAGAACTCAAAGATGACACTCAGAGGATAAATATCCCCGGGCTAAGTGGCGCATTGGCTGTGGAGTTCGCCAATCTTGAATACGATGGCGAGGCGAAGTCGGCGCTGGAAAGTCTTCTTGCGATGAATGATTTTTTGCTAACCGATCAGCGCATGCGCAAACTTGCTTTGGAGGGCAAAGAGGACGATGCGAGGCAGGTCTGTTTGGGCTATGAGCCGACGCGTTTGAAATTTGCTTTCACCAGGCTGGATGACAGCCTCAATCGCGGATTGAAAATCAATCAGGAGCATTTCGAACAGTTAATTGTCGATGCCAATAGTGACCTCGCCGGTTTGGCGTCTTTGTCGCAGCTGTTCGCGCTGGTCATAGTAGTTCTGGTTTACACAGGCGTCACACCGAGGCTCCGGGAGTATCTGTAAACACGGACGTTTGCCGATGTTTGTAGGGGATGAGCTGGATAAGCAGATTCTCAGTTTGTCCCAGTGTTTAGCAATCAACTCTCGCTTCGCGGTGTTTCGATGCGAAGTGCGGGAGTGCTGTCTTTCAACAAATGTTCTCCCCGTGCGATAGGTGTTAAAATCCAGGCGCTCAGGTGTTTTCTTCTGAATCTTAGATAAAGTCGCTCTTCGGATTGATGAAAAGGGAATCTTTAAATACCGCCAGAAAGGCGCTTATTGCCGTGAGTACCGCGCTGATTTGTCTGACTGCGTGCTGCGGGTCTGAAGCGGTTGCCCAGAATATAGTTCAAAAGCTTGTGCAGCGTGAGAGCAGCTCCAACACTGTTTCCGAACCTAAGCAGATGTTGCGGACTGGTGTCGATTTGTGCGAACCAGGGCTATCAGTCAATTCGATTCAACTGGCGACCTCCCTGGGACTACTGCCGATACTCAAGGATATCGAGGTTCTCCGCCAGCGCGTTGCTGGCATGCCGAATGATGGAAGTCTGGAGCGTCTAAATGTCCGGCAAGATCTGACCGAGGCGACTCAAAAGGCGATGTTGATAGTACAGAAAACCAATCTTGATGCCGATTTCACGATTGCGGAAATTCAAGCAGAGCAGATGGTTTATACCGAAATTTTAGATTCGTACTATGATGATCGTGACCGCGCGCTTGCGAGAACAAACGCCCTGAGCTTTATGAGCAATGGTGCGCTCTGGGCGGTTTGCGAGGGCTTGGCGATTCCGACTTACAAGCACTCACAGTATGCAATTTCATCGGGCATCACCGGTATTCTGGCAGGAATTGTGCCTTCCATCGCCTCGATGTACACTCTCAAACAGGTTAACGGGAAGAAGAAGATGTCGGAGACCGAGCCTAATATGCTCGCTAAGCTTTTCGACTATCCCACGAACATCGATATCGATTATCCGAAATCAATCTGGGAATTCCTGAACGAGGTCCCTGCAAATGAGCCAGGCAAGAAGACGCGCCGAGAGCAGTTGATCGACGGTTGGGTAGCGGACGCTAACATTCACACATTTAACGACAGAAATTCAAGAAGGCAGCTCGATATTATTACGGCTAGCGCTCCTCACAAAAAGGGTCTAACGATTGAAACTTTAGAAGTGCGCACTGTAATGCTTCAGAAGCTGACCGGCGAAATTATGAAAATGAAAAGGATGTTGCTCGAACTCGACATGGCCATCATCGGAGAGAAGCAATGCGTGGCATATGACGAAGGAAAACGCAAGCACGTGAGCAGCACTGCCGGTGGTGGCAAGCTGCAATAGCGCGATGTCTAGCGAAGTTTCGCTCTCTCGTTTCCGCGTGGGTGGTTTTTAACCGTGGATGGTCGCAGATCATGCTCCATCCAGTGCTCTATTAGTCCGTCTATGAGCCTGCCCATCAGGTACGCGAATGGAAGGTACAGTAACAGAATCAAGTAAACATCCATGGCACACCTCCCTCTACGCCTTGTCCTCTCATTAGACGACAATCCGTGTACGGGTGGTGTCAAAACGAAACGGCTGTGCATCAAGATAAGATTAAGATCTGACTACAGCCCTTCCGGTCGGTCTAGCTAATTCTGTCCGACCCAACTCTCTTTAGCTGTTTTGTCCCAGCGATCGCGAATCTTCGCGAATTTGCTCTTACTGATTTCGCCTGACGCGAGCAGATTTGCATTGGTTTTCCATCTGCCGGGCTTGGCTGTGCCTACGATTGCCGTGTGGACACCAGGAACGGTGAGTGTGAATTTCAGCGCGACCTCGACTGCATGCTCGGTATCTCCGTTTACAAAATCGTATTTCAACTCCTGGAGCCGCTCCCAGTATTCCTGATGATAGCTGTTGTCAGGTTTGGCTTTGTAGCGCCAGGCGACATTGGCAATCGGTCGTTTAGCGATCACGCCCATACCGCGCGCCATTGCTTTGGGCAGTGTCAGCTCGAGCGCCTCCTGGTCTGCGATATTCACTGATGTTTGTAAGGTGTCGAACTCGCCGCTCTCTATGGCATAAACAGCAGCAGTCGAATCGCCGCTATAGCCGACGAAGCGTGTTTTGCCTTTTGCCTTTGCATCTTGCAATGCGCGAATCACATCGCCTTTTCTCAGAATATCTTCCCCGCAGCTGTGCAGCTGAACGAGATCGAGGTATTCGACTTTCAAACGCTTCAAGCTTTGTTCGATGGACGCGGTAACTTCCTCGTAAGTCCAGGCCGGTATCGAAGGGTCCTTTCCGTGTCCCGCCTTGGTAAACAGATAAAAGTCATCGCGGCGGTGCGAAACAGCTTTTCCGATCAGTTCTTCGCTTCCCAGGTAACATTCGGCGGTGTCGATAATGTTTAACCCCTGGTCGAGTGCTGCCATGAGCAGGCGCTCGACGTTGTCCGCCGATGCATCTTCAAAACCGATTTCAGCGCCGCCGAAGCCCAGCACGCTGACTTCCATGCCGGTATTTCCGAGCATACGTTTTTCCATGGACATTAAAAGCAACCTCGCGGCTTGAAGGGGATCCAGCAATTCACGAACGATATACTCTTGGAAAACGCCTGACAATACTTCTCTAACTTCGGAGGCGAGTGTTCATGAGTGCTAAAATCTACTATTCTTCGACCTCAATAAAGGCAGTACTGTGAATTCCAGGCTTTTCGCGGCGTTGCTTCTATTGGTTTTAACCGGGACAAATGATTGTTTCGCGAAAGAAACCGATAGCAGCTCCGGAGCAATTTCGAGCGATGCTTCCTCCACAGGCACTGTCAGCCAAGCTGTCGGTAGGAAATTGCGGAAAGTGTCCTTCCCGAAGGATAGCTTCTCAGTTCTGATGCCGGGCGACTTTACCACCGTGGAGAAAGCCGGTGTTCGGACCTACACGTGTGCGGACTATCCTCATGGGCTGATCACTGCGATTTGCGCGACTTCCTCTGAGAATTCGCCCTTTACTCCTGTAGTTTTAAAAGAGCTTGTGGAGAAGCTAACTCCTAATAAGAAACAAATCGACAAAGAATCTACCGTCAAAGTGAACGGCATCGAGGGCACGCAGTGGGACATAACAAATAATGGTGATGCCCCGCAGGACGGCTGTCAGGTGCGGGGCTTTATCGTGGGGCGCCGGTTGTACATTTTGATGGTTTACGGGACAAAACCATGGATCGAATCTGATGCTATTAAGCAGTTCATGAATTCCCTGGAAGTCGCGAGCGAATAGGAAAAGTCGGAGTTGGCTGTAATAAGTTTTAGTAAATTTGGTCTGATACTGTCAGCGGTGCTGCTTTCGCTGCAGCTGATTGTGCTGCCTGCACTTGCCGCGGACGACCCGATTGGAACTGGGGATGAACCTGCGGCTTCCGCAGGCGAGACTGATGGTAAGGGCTCGTCCACAAATAACACGACATCATCCGAAGCCGGCGATGAAACTGCACCTGCTGCTAAACCAACATTTCTTTGGAAAGCAACCAAGGGTGGTGACACGATTTATCTTCTTGGTACCATTCACGGTGCTATGTCCCAGTTTTACCCCTTGCCGAGCGCAATCGATCAGGCTCTCGACGAGTCCAAGCATCTCATGGTAGAGATAGCGATCGATAAAGTCGATCCGTCCAGGGTCTCGAAAACCGTTCACGAGCTCGGTCAATACACACCTCCGGACCATTTGTCGAAACATCTCACGCCGGAAACGAAGAAGATCTTCGAGCAGTTTCTCGACTGGTCGGGCGGCACCTGGGAAATGTATGAAAAATACAAGCCCTTTTATGCGGCGAGCATGGCATCGCAGTCGAAAAGATGGGTAACGGAGTCGACAAAGTTTCGTTCTTCCCTGGGTCTGGACCTTTACTTCCTTGCTCGTGCGCGCGAGGCCGGTAAGGCGATTTCTGATCTGGAGACTGTCGAGCAGCAGCTGCATATCGATGCAGATTTGTCGGAAGCCGCCCAGGATAGACTTCTTCGGACGTCGATATTGCACATGAGTGAAGTCGAATCACAGCTCAAAGGCTATCTTGATGCCTGGAAAGCAGGTGATACCGAGAAGATGGAGGCACTGGCCAAGGCGCGGACAAAAGATTATCCAGAACTACGCGAATACGAAAAGGCGTTGCTCGACGATCGCAACATTGGAATGATGAACAAGATCAAGCTACTGGCGAAGACTAAGCCTGGTCCGCATTTTGTAGCTGTCGGGGCGGCGCATCTCGTGGGACCGGCCGGATTGGTGTCGCTGTTTGAAAATGACGGATACAAAGTTGAACGTGTCACCTCTGACGCGATGAATAGCACGAATAGTGCGGTTCCGAAGCTCGATAACAAAATCTATCAGGAGCGTTTCAAGATTTGGTTCCCGGTCGAGCCGCGTCGTTTGTCCGAGAAAGATACCGTTCGATACGAAGCTTATGAGCCGCCCAACGGTGCATATCTGGTTTGTGTTTTCACTTCTCCGACCGAGCCCCGCGATTGGCCGGTGCCACCACCGCTGATGCTTGATAAACTGGTGACGATTTTTAAACCAGATCCGGGTACGCGCAAGTCTTTTGCACTCCAGGGTTATCCCGGGCGGGAAATCGAGTGCTCTGGTCCGGCGTTGACGCAGAAGCCGGGCGGGACTGCGAAGACCAGCTCCGAGCGTGGTTCTCAGGCAGGAGCTGCCAGTGAGAAAAAGAGTGGTATGCCGGGCCAGGGATTTGGTTTAGGAGCTGCATTTTCAAAGGTCCAGGCGAAAGATGTAAAGGCAAAGATTCGGGTTTATCTTGCCGGAAGAAGGTTCTATTTGTTATGCGCTGTTGGCGGTAAGCCGTTCCTCGCCTCTGATAATGTCTCGAAGTTTTTCGATTCACTGGAGCTTCTATCCAATTGATAAAATACTTGAACACTACTGGAAGAGATTGATGCTTTTGCGCAGGGCTGTATCGGTAATTTGTCTGTCGCTCATGATTGTGAGCGCATCCGGTTGTCCATGTCTAAATTCTCAGTCCGCCGTGCAAGCCGCAACCGAGTTCTCTTCGGAAGCAGCGCTATTGGACGATGTTCACACCAGGCTTTCAGCTCTTATTCGCGAGTGCTATCCAAAAACCAAGGTAGTTAAAACTGGAAATAAACTTCGTATCGAGTATAAAGTTCGACCATTCATAACGGTCGGCAATAAGACTGAGATGGCGCCTGACTTTGGAGGTCTGGCGTGTGATATCGAGTTGCGACCTGGGAAATATTCCGGAAGAACTCGTCTGCCGCAACAGTACAACGAATACAATTTCTATTCTGTCATTTTGATGGCTCCGTACTCAAAGGCGCTCAATGCTCACCTGTACACCAAACTGCTCTATCCATCTGATACGCCGCAGGAGTTTCAAGATCGATTCAAGGACTTGATGAATGAGTACGATGATGTCGCGATGGAGGTTTCCAAACCGCCTCTTTCCGCTCCCGTGAGCGCCAGTGTAACAACGCCTGCGCCGGATCAACCAGCACCGGCTATCGAGGAGCCTGCGTCGAACCAGGTCCCCAAAACGAAACAGATCTTTTGGAAAGCGCAACGCGGAGATGATGTTGCATACATTGTCGGTACGATTCCGTTCCGCCAGACAAGCGGCAAAGCGCTTACGATGGCGCCCGAAATCAAGGAGGCGTATAAGAACGCGAAGTCAGTAATAGTAGATACGATAAACTTGCCGACAAGCTTGCCCTATTCCGATAAGAGTATTCGATATGAAAGTGGAGACAAGCTGTCCAAGCACCTCTCGCCGGAATCGACCAGAGCTATGAAACAATATCTCGAATGGTCCGGTGAAACCATGGAGATGTATGAGTTTTGGAAGCCCTGGCTGGCAGCAGTAGCATTCGAGAATTCGGCGTTTCGACTCAACGGCTTCGAGCGTGTAGATTGGCAGCGGTTTATAGCTGAAAGAGCCAAAAAAGATTCGAAGCTCGTTCATGAAATGGAGTCGGCGGACGAGAAAGTCAAATTATTCGAAAGTCTACCTGCTGAAAAGCAAGATAAGCTACTCACGCTATCCATCAAAGAATTGATGAAATTTGATACGGCACAGCAGGAGATTGAGTCTGCCTGGCGTGCAGGTGATGTTGAGAAGTTAGAGCAAGCGGAAAATCGTGAGCTCGTTGGAGACGCGCCACTAAAGGCAGTATTCGATGAATTGAAAACTGCTCGTGTCAGTCGGCTCACCGAAAAAATTCAGACCTCTCTGAAAGATGGTTCTCCTATTTTCGTGGCTGCGGATGCGCGAAAGCTGCTTGGTGACGGCGGTTTGATAAGTCGTTTGGCGGAGAGCGGCTTTTCTGTAACTCAGGGAAGTAGTGACATCGTCATGACACCTCCCGGTATATCGCCTTCAGTGTCATCGCAGAAAGAACTGCCCATGCCGTCTTTCGGCGGTGCGCGCTTATCGCGTTATACGTATCCGGAAGGCAAGTTCAGCGTGTTGCTTCCGGGAAAACCCGACACCCGTTACACGACGAAAACTGGAATGCGGCAAGTGGAGTACATCTACCAGGATAATCAAGGCGCATACTGTGTCGGTTACATAATATTGCCTGGCGTTCCCCAAGCGGCTGCGATTCCATCGGCGCTCGATGCAACTGCAAACGGTTTAAAAGCGTCGTATAGGACGATAGAGTCAAAAGAAGGTCCGGTAAGCCTTCAGGGTTATCCGGGTCGATTCATAAACATCACCAAGATTAAGGATAAGAGTGACTGGGGCGTCAACATTCGCATGTACGTTGTGGGAAAGATGTTGTACATTCTGGCTGCAGAAGGCACTCCGGCCTGGTTGCGTTCGCCGGCGGTTCAACAAGTTAGCAGCTCATTGACAGTTGTAACTCCCGAGGAAGAAGCGCGGGCGAAGCTGAGAAGCAGTCCGGCACCCTCGTGGCCTGCGACTGCGAAGCCGCCTGTTGCGAATTCGTCAACTCCGACAGTGACTCCTCCAGTATTTGATCCGAATGCTAAGAACCGAGGCGAGGTGGTTTCCCCTCGCAAGAAGAACTGGGGAGCAGACCCCTACGGACCTGTGTCTCCGTATCAACGAAGTCGCCATACATGGGGAGGTAATAATTGAGTTCTATGCGTAACCCTCGTTTTACTCGCTTCGGATTGAAGAACCGACTTCTGATTGCGTCACTGTTTTTCTTTACACAAAGCGGATTCTCTGCGGCTCTTGCGGATGAACTGGCCTGGCAAACTTATAACGACGCCGGAGAATCTTTTGTAAAACAGCAAAAGTTCTCGGAAGCAGAGGAGATACTCGCATTGGCTGTCAGTGCGGCGCGCGATATGAATTCGAACGAGAAATTGCGCATCAGTTTAACTCTCCTAGTGCAGGTTTTTGAAAAATTGAATCAGGCTGAGAAGGCTGAAGCTGTGCGCAAGGAATTGCAAGCTCTTGGTGGTCCCGTGCCGGTTGCGGTTTCCCCGTCAGAGAGCACCGGTGCACCTGTTGCAGTTTACCCCCCAGCCTCAGAGAGTTCTACCGAACCCGTTTCGAAAACTCCCGAGTCGGTGTCTGATGCCTCAGTGCCTGCGTCCGCGACTGAAACGTCTACAAAGTCGAAATCACCTGACAGCAGCATGCAGGAGGTAAAAACTGAAGACGGGGATGTCGATAAGTTGATTCAACAACTGTCGAGTGAACGTGAGGGCTTGCGACAGTCAGATGGCGCCGGTGTCTCGAGTTTAACGTCAGCCTCTCGACCTGACCAGATTGCTTCGACACTACCCCCGGTGGCAGCATCGGGAACTACAATTACTGCAACAGAAGTGAAACAGTTGACGGGACCTTTTGATTTTGCAATTTCAATCTGTTTTGCTCCGAATTCCAATTATGCAGCGTCGAGCGGCGGCGACCAGATCGCGCGTTACTGGGACATTTCTTCAGGTAAGGAAATTTCGCAATGCGCCGGTCACAAGGGAAACGTAAATTCGGTTTCGTTCTCCAAGGATGGTCTGAGAATAGTTACCGGAGGCGATGACCAGACTGTTCGCATATTCGCTGCCGGTAGCGGTCAGCAAGAGAAGCTGATGGAGGGGCACAAGAATACTGTTCTATGCGCTACTTTCTCGCAGGACATGAGGCGCGTTGCCTCTGGTTCTTTTGATGGAGCGATTATTATTTGGGATGCGGAAACCGGCTCCAGGGTTGGAACACTGGAAGGGCACACCCGACCGGTGAGAAGCGTTATGTTCTCGCCATCCGGTGATAAGCTGGTCTCCGCGAGCGACGACCATACATTGATTATTTGGGATGCGAACTCGCTTAAGCCTTTAAATACGCTGAAGGGGCACACTGACTATGTCCTCAGTCTCGATATCTCGCCGGATGGTAGTCGCATAATCAGCGGTGGCCGCGACCTCAAGGTTCGCGTGTGGGATATGAATAACGGCAGCGAACTGCAGGTCATGGAAGGTCATAAAAATTGGGTTCAGCGAGTGCGCTTTATGAATAGTGGTAACCAGGCCATGACCGGAAGCCTGGACAAAACGGTGCGAATCTGGGATGTTTCATCCGGTGCATTGCAAACCACCGTTGAAGGTTTTGAGTGGGGACTGTGGGCAGAGGACTTTGCTCCTGATTCCAGGCAAGTCTTGACGGGAAGCAATGATAAGACCATTAGAGTTTGGTCGCTGCCAAACTAGCAAGCAGGGCATCATGTTTCCAACAAATTTAGAGGCGATCAATATTCTTGTGGCGGGTAAAAGTCAGGCTAACGTTGACCTGGCGAAGGCTGCTTATCAGGGAATGGACTATCAAGTAATTCCTGCGCCGGGTACGTCACTTGCCTTGTTTCTCGCGCAGAAGAATTACCCCGATTTGATCATTTGCGATGGCACACTCACTGACGGAGATGGAATCACGTTTCTAAGTGAGCTCAAGGCTGATCCGGAGTTAGCGGAGATTCCGTTTGTATTCTTAGTGGATAAACTGCATGGCGGTTTAGATGAAAACCTTGCCATCACATCCGGTGCCGTCAATGTTTTCTATCATCCTATAGAAGCTGCCTGGCTGAAGGAATGTACGGTACCGATCATTACGCACCGTTCTCAAACCAAAGAAAAGCGAGCTGAACAAACGCCTGAGTAGCAGGTCCGAAGAAAGTTTCTTCTCATTGCAAACGAAAAGCGCCCGGCTTCCGCAAACCGAGCGCCCATCGTTGTTTTGCCCAATCCTGCATTCGGCTTCCGCAAACCGAATGCTCTTCCTTGTGGCCCACTAAACTCCTATTTTTGTTGTTCCGGTTTCACGTACATCGTATACAGCTCATTGGCTTTAGCTGCTTGACGCAAGCTTTCCATTGATATGGTGCTGTTTGCTACTTCTCGTGTGCTGCGAATTGTGCCGCGAGGACCGTAGTTGTCTTGTACGGTGTAGGTTCCTCTCAGGCGTCTGACATCCTGGCTATCCCAGTTGTTGATCAGGTCTTGAATGTAAGCTCTATTTTGCGGCGTGAATTGACCGCTGCCGACGTCACCGTTGCGCGAACGCCAGTCGTATTCTTCAACGTAGCGTTTCAAATCCTTCTTACTGACTTCACCATCGATATCACCCCTGATACCGTCGAGCACATTGAAAAGTGAGTCGTTGGGATGACCGCTTGCGGTTTCGAACATTGGCGCCATGATGTCTCTCGAGTGCGCGGTGGCGAGGTCCTGCGTGAGGCGCGCCTGACGTCCGGCTTCGTTGGTCTCGAATGTCGATTGCGCGTTGCGAACGTTTCTGTCGAGATCTTTTTGATTTACGACTTTTCCGTTTCCTGACAGGGTATCGAATTCATTTTGAATCTGGTGCAGTTTATGGAAACTGTCTTTGTCTCTGGTTGTGCGGATACCGAGATCGGTTTCGCCGCGATTGACCGCATCATCGCCGGTGATGTCATAGCGTTTGAGGTTGTTGCGTCCCCAACCGCTCAAGTCGGCTGCCGATGAGATTCTTTCGGCTTCTGCGTCACGAGCCATTTTGTCTTCGAGACGCGGATCGGCTACTGCTTTACTGAAGTGTTTCGGAGGTGTGACTTCGAGAACCATCTCGGAACGCACTGTCGGAGCTTCTTTGCGTGGTGCCATTTTGGCGTCGACGAAGCGACCGAACAGCTGTTCTTGTCCAACACCGCCGGCTTGAGCGAGGCTCTCCATGCTGATTGTGCTGTTGGTGACTTCCCGATCGTCGGATGTGGTCCAGTGTCCACGAAGGTTCTTAACTTCAGGACTGTTCCAGTTCTCCAATAGGTTTTGAACGACTTGACGCGATTTATCGTTAAACTGTCCCGAATTGACATCGCCGTAGCGTGCGCGTCGGTCGTACTCATCCATATATTTTTCGAGGTCGCGCTTGCTGATTTCTCCATCCGGCTTGCGGTCTCTCATCGTGTCCAATACGCGGAACAGCGAGCCGTCGGGGTTGCCGTCCGGTGTAGCAAACAGTGGTTTCATCATGCCGCGAGCGTGGGCTTGCTGCTTTTCGAGCATCTCTTGCTGTTGGCGTGCCATCTCGTTTTCCTGAGCTTGCTTTACTTCGCTCTCGAAGTTTCTTTGCAGGTCTTTGACAGAGATCGCGTCCTTTCTTCCTTTGAGGTGAGGGAACTGTTCTTCCATGAGCGTGAGCATCTCACGGTCCTGTTTCGATCCGCTTGTGCGCAGTCCGAGGTCGATCTCTCCGAGATTGACGCGGTCGTCTCCTGAAACATCGAAGCGGTTGAGATTGTTTGTGCCCCAGTTAAGCAATTTGCCTGCCTGGTCGACTCTGGCGTCGTCTTGGAGTCTAGCTAGTGTGCGCGGATCGGAATTTTGGGCATCAGGTTTGCTGGCGTCGGGTTTAACCCGGACGTCAAAGTCTTCATATCCAGACATGGTGTGTCTCTCTCCTAAAATAGAATCAACACGCCGAGAGCGGATCGGTCGCGTGATATTGAGTGGATGTGAGCAGCGATAAATTTCTTAAGTGCAGAGCGTACTAAGTATTATGCAAACTGCCCGGCAGCTTGTCAGCAGGGAAAATACGTGTTCACAAAAAAGATCCATTTGGCTTTTGTAGAAACTATGGATATTGTTGAGTTTTAAGGCTTTTGCCCCGGTTTTGCGACTTGATTTGAGGACGAAACCAACCGCGATTCTGTCCTCCTTATCAGGTCGCGCAACTCCGACGGTTTAAGAGGCGGTAATTGATGTTTAGAGGCGTTTTCGGAACGATACTTTGATAGTTGAGCCAGGGCGGAACCTGTTGCTCCGCCATCAGGAGCAATCTGCCGGTAGCGCTCCAGGTCTTTAGCGGCGTCCTCGAATTTGCCTAAACCGAAATAGGCGATTCCTCTTATAAAGTACGGTTTGGATTTGTCCGGGTCCTTTTCGATTTGGCGTGTGGCAACCATGATGCAATCCAGGAGGTCCTGCGCGCTCAAGCGCTGATACTTTCCGTCAGCGGTTGCGAAGGTTGTTGCAATGTTCGTTTTTCGCGGAGGCGGCAAGGGCTTGGACGCGGGAGCCTCCGGTGAAGATAGTTTTGTTACTCGCAACGTTTTTCCGGAGTCTGCATCGTTGCGGGTAGATAGAGATCGTGTTGCGGAATCTACTGTCAATTTAGGCGATGGCGACCTGGTTCTCAGCTGTCTGGTCAACACACGAACACCTCTATCCGGAGCGGTTTTTCTTGCATCATAAGTGCCGTTCTTCAACATAATAAGTGCAAGATCCGGAGCGAGTCTAATCGCTTCATCCAGATGATTGTTCGCGGTCTGGTCGCCGAGCTCTTTAAGAGTAGCTCCCAAATTGAATTCCGCCATTGCGAGTGAATCGGGGCTGGCTGAAGATTTGTATCTGAAAGATTCATCGAGCGCTTTTTTGGCCTCCGGGAACCGGCGTGCTCGGCGAAGCGCTGCGCCCAGAGCTTGATAGCCGTATGGACTGGAGGGCGCAAGCGCGTATGCTTTTCGTGCGTCTTTGATTGAGTCATCGAAGCGTCCAACGCGGGACAAGGCTGCCGAGCGATTTATGTACGCGTCCACGTAGTCGGGATTGAGCTGTATCAGAAGATCGAAGTCGCGTATTGCTTCAAAGGGTCGGTCGCTGTCGAGGTTGGCTATGGCTCGCGCATTGAGTGCTTCTGCGGAGCGCGGCTCTATGAGGAACGCTCGCGTAGCATCAGCGAGTTCTAAGTCTGTTTTTTTCAACAATGCATAGATCTTTGACCTCACGCGATATCCGCCGGCGAAAGTGGGGTCTAGCAGCACCGCCACGTTTGCGTAATTGAGCGCTTCCTCGTGTTTGCCAACGGCGCTGAGGTTTTCCGAGTAGCTTTTAAGTGCAAAAACGTCGCGCGGAAATTCTGTAAGCAGTTCGAGGTCTGCGGCTAGAGCTTCGTCTGTCCTCTTGCTCTCCTGAAGTTTTTCGATCTTCTCCCACAGCGAATCCAGTAATTTTTGACGGGCGGCGAGAAGCGTTTTCCCTCTGGTTAGAAACTTTTGCGAATCTATTCGTTGTCCGTGATCCTGGTAGTATGCCGCCTTCGCGAGGTAGGCGTCGGGGACGTTGGCGTTTAAAATCAAAGCTCGGTCAATTTCAGCCAGCCCTTCTTTGGACCGTTTCATCCGCAAGTACAAACGGCCGATCGTATTGTGCAGGTGCGCGTGCTCAGGGCAAAGCGCCAGCGCGCGCTTCATGTCGGCCAGGGCAGCTGCTTGCTGTTTCAGGTGAAAACGGCTCAGCGCCCTAATTTCCAGAGCCTCTGCATAGAGCTGTTTCTGTAAGTCACCACATTTAGTATCAGTGCGCAGCAGGGGTATAAATTTCGAAGAGCTTTGAACCGGCTCTTTATCCAGTCTCTTCAAGAGCTCAGACATTCGCGCATTGGCTTGTTTGAAGAAACCGGTCTCTTGCAAATAAATACCGTAGCCAAAATCTGTGAGATTCTGAAACAGTACATCGTCTGAAGTCGCCGCTGCTGCCGGCTTACACGCAGACGAAAAAACAACTAGAGTTGTAGCGAAAGATTGAAAGACTCGTTTGGAAAACGAATTCAAATCAGGCTTTCAGAACGTTGTTGAACATCACTTCAATAAACATATCGAGCGGTCCGCAGCACTTGGTAGTCTTAGCGCGCATCATCGCGCCTTCCCAGCCGGAGAGAAACAGTTCCGCCATCGAATGAGGCGAAAACGACTTGTTGATTTCTCCGCGGTTTTGACCCTCTTCAATGCAGCTTGCGAACAGATCTCTCCACTTGGACATTACTTGACCGAGTGCCTGGCGCAACGATTCGCTCTGATCCGCCATCTCCTGCGAGAGGTTTCCAACCAGGCACCCGCGTCTACACTCATTTGAATAGAACTTTTCTTTCGATTGCTCGCAGTGTTGGCGCAGTCGCTCAAGCGGTGACACGTCGGGATTGCGCAGTGTACGAAGTAGATTTGCCGTGTTCGCCTGATCAAAATGAGCGATGATCTGCAAAGCAAAATCTTCTTTGCTATCGAAATAGTGATAGAACGAGCCTTTTGGTACGCCGATCCTGGAAAGAACTTCCTGAATTCCGGTGTTCGTGTAACCTTTCTCGATCATCACATCCATGCCGGTTTCGAGGAGGGCGGTTTTAGTGTCCTGTTTCGTAGATGCTCTTGGTGTCATGGGTTGTTGAACTTGGCTCATAGTTAAGACTCGCTTTCTATTTTAACATATTCCCAACTAGACCGGTCGTATATCGTCACTGGCGATTTGTTTAACTGTGGCGTGTGCAGTACGTCTCCGCATAGTGATAGCGAGGAACTCGTCTGCGAAAAGCCAGAGGACTATGCCGCTCAGTAGTATTTCCCAGAAGTTTTCGAATAACATGGCAGTTTCTCCAGTAGTGGTGGTTTTGTCGGCTCAGGCTACCCGATCGGTGTAATTAGACCGGTCGACTAACTTAGAGGCAAAAAATTTGGGACCAAATTTCATTTCCAGGCTGTGCGTCTTTGCGTAGGCCGTTTCGGACGCGATTTGCCTGCTGCGCAGCTGGCGCTTCCAGATTTGTCCAAGAATAGCAGGGCATTCAGTTTTGCCCGAATCGTCGCCGTCGCATTCGATAATCTGTAGAGGGAGTTGTTCGTCATTAAACATTGGAGTTACCCCTTGAGTGGTGGCGTTGACATTACTAGAATAGACCGGTCGTCTACTAATTGTCAACCCACCCCGTTAATGTTTTCATGATCGCTCGGATCCGCCCTCAACAACAAACGGAGAGCGAGGTTGGGATTAGCGAGATCGATTGATGGTTTAACTATCCCTTTCAAATGCGGGAAACATATTTCGCGTAACTTTTGTCTTCTGGCTACGTATGTGGAGGTGGCAGGTGTGGTTGAATTGTCTGCTGCTCAGCAGGAGTGTTTTAAGGAGGTCACGATGTTAGGTTCAGTTCGTAACGCATTTATAGGTACGGTAGCTTTCGGCGTCATGCTTGGTTCGCCGACTGTTGTTCAAGCGGCTGATTACACGCTTGACCCTTATCATTCAAAAGCCGAATTCTCAGTTCGCCACATGATGATTTCAAACGTGAGCGGTGAATTCGCCAAAGTCACGGGAACCGCTCAGTACGACGGTAAGGATGTGAAGTCTATCAAAGTCGATGCGACTATCGACGCAAACTCGATAGACACTGGTAATGAAGACCGTGATAAGCATTTGCGCAACAAGGATTTCTTCGATACCGAAAAGTATCCGACCATCAAGTTCGTTTCCAAATCTGCTAAGCCTGCGGGCAAGGGGCAATTCAAACTGACAGGCGATCTAACCATGCACGGCGTTACCAAACCGGTAACGCTGGACGTTGAGGGACCGACTCCTGAGATAAACGATAAGCATGGCAACATGAAGCTTGGCGCGGAAGCTAAGACTGTTATCAACCGCAAGGATTTTGGAATCAGCTACGGCGGCTTGATGGATAATGGCGGCGCTGCTGTTTCGGACGAAGTCAAAATCACGCTGAACATCGAACTCGCGCGTCCGGCTGAGAAGAAAGCCGAAGGCAGCGATAAGAAAACGGAAGGCGCTGAGAAGAAAGCTCAAGCTACTAAGTAGAAGATCGATCTGGAAAGTTGATGAGAAGCGCGCTCGCATGGGCGCGCTTCCTTGTAGGAGCGTTCTAGACTTACGAGGGTAGCGTGATTGCAAAACCGTCTCTGCCGTTTCTGGATTCAATGCTGAGAGTTCCCCGATGCCCTTCAACTGTGGCTCTTGCTAGCGCAAGACTCAGCCCACTGACCGTCCAGGTGTCGTGCTGAGCAAGGTCTACGATTGCGTATCGCTTCAAGCATGTCTCTCGAGTTTGTTCGGGGATTATGCAGCCTGTTGAAGTAATGAATAGCGAAACCCGCCCTGGTGTGCGCTCAACGTTGACTGAAACATCATTGGAATTATCACTGAAGCGGAGTATTGCGAGCGCGAAGCTCACGACAGCAAGAACCAGTCTCTCGACATCGGCTCGGAATGGCATGTGTGCATCCGGTGTATCGCAAGTGATCGTGCGGTTTTTGTCGGGGCACATCTCGTTTAAACTATCATTCGCTAGTGAGACCAGTTTCAACGCGGTCGTTTCTTGCGTTTCAAATGCGAATGCGCCCGACTCAATTTTTTCCAGGTCAAGGAAGTCGTTGATGAGGCAAACGAGTTTGCCGATTTTATTTTCAGCTTCGACAAGCGTTTCGATTTCAACCTGCTCCTCGGCAGTTTTAGACTTTTCTTTCCGGTCTCCCATCTGCGCTGCCATCATGCCGAGAGTGCCATGAAGTGATGTTAGCGGAGAACGCAAATCGTGGCTGATCATGGAGATGAAGTCACGTTTTACGTTTTCAATCTCGCGCCGCGTCGTGATGTCTTGGAGAACCGCAAGAGAGTATTCTTTGCCATGATTGAAGTATCGGTTTGCCATAAATGACACCGCCAGCGGTGACCCATCTTTTCGATATGACTGCAGCTCAAGTGAATGTGTTTCCGCCGCTTTGACGATTGCAGCGTCATCTGCGCCTCCTGTGGAGCTGCCGGTAAACAGGATGCTAAACTCTCGACCGAGCAATTCATTGACGTGGTACTGAAACATTTTTGTTGTAGTCGGATTTGCGGAGGTGATCTGAAATGCGTTGTTTAGCGATAGAACTGAAAGCGGCAAGCTATCAATTATTTTTCTGAATCGCTCTTCGCTTTCGCGCATCAACCGCCGAACCCGATTTCTTTCAGTAATGTCGTGCGCAATTAAGACTGCCGAGCTGTGATCTTCCCCCGGCTGCGCTGACCATAACAAGTCCAGATGCTCGCCATCTTTTTTTCGAATTGTGTTTTCAAATGAAACTGATTGCCCCTGATAGAAAAGCCGGTCGATCGCTTCGAGCGTTCGCTCAGTACTTTCCGCTTGAGTAAGTGAGCTGAGACGTCTTCCAATAAGGTCATCAGGACTGTATCCCCAGAGTCCACTGCTTGCCTGATTTACCTCTGTAAAAACACCTTTGTCGTTCAATGAGCAGATAAACTCGGCTGCGTTTTCCAGAATCGTTCGTTCCTTACTTTTATAGTCGTCCAGAATGTGTCCGAGATCGCGAATGGCGTTGTCGAGCTGGGCAATTTCGTCATCGCCGGTGATTGGCGCAGCAAGCGGTTTTCCCATTGCAAGATTGACGGTATTGTCGGCGACGATTTTGAGACGCTTCGTCACTTGCACGAATACGTATCGGAAAAGCAAGAGTGCAATTCCTAGATTGATCGATACGCCAATCGCCAGTGTGAACACAATCATTCCAACTGATTGTGTTTTGAGTTCATCACTTGCGGCCTGTTCAGTCCGTGAGAATTTGACAAGAAGTTTTTCAAGTCGCTCTGTCGTTGAATTCGACGCTTCTTGAAGTTTATACAACAGAAAATAATGTTCACGAGACTCGGTGAGTTTGTTCCTCAGCTTTTGCATGAGGTCAACTCCCTCTTGATAGTTATCCAGGAGTTCTTCAAAGTCTTTTCTGACTTCAGGGTAGTCTCGAAAGTCACGTTTCAATTGCGTGAATTCCTTCGGATAGCTGGCAGCGATATCCGTAAGGCCCTGTGTGTATTTTTCCGGATTGCGCTGATGCGAGTGGGTCGTCACGTTTTCCAGAACTTCAAGTGTCATGCTTTGGGTCAGATTCGACAATCGACTGAGTCTTCCGACGATATTTTTTGCGCGCTTGACCTTTTCCATCTGCGAGAAAGTGTCGTTGATCATCAAGCCGAGATAGCCTGCAAAAGCCGTTTGCAGCAGTGCGATTGTGCCGCAGAGAATCAGCATTCTTTTGCTTAGATTCGAAGTGGGTTTTCGCACAGCGGTGCTCATTTGAGATTCTCATTCGACGGTTTATACAGGGGAACTGTGAACCAGAAGCGACTGCCTGAGCCCTCTTCGCTCTCCACGCCGATTGAGCCTCCATGAGCTTCGACAATTGATTTGCAAATTGACAAGCCTAAGCCGGTGCCTTTACCACGCCGTCCGTCGGCGGCTGACGTCTGAATGTATTGTTCGAAGATCGAGGCGCGCATATTTTCGGGAATGCCTCTTCCTCTATCGACGATGCTAAACTCGACATGCTCCGCATGCTCCTCGACCTTGAGTGAAACAGTTGAGTTTCTGGGAGAAAATTTGATTGCGTTGCCGGTCAAGTTTACAATCACCTGCACCAGCCGTTCTCGGTCACCAGATATGGTGCTTGTGGATTCTTCGTGCTCTAGAGATATGCCCTGTTGTTCGGCGTGGTCGCTGATGGCTTCGACGGCGCCGCGTATCACGTCGTGAACTTGCACAGGTTTTAACGAGCCGACCAATCGACCTGCACCCAGCTTCTGTATGCTGAGTAGTTCATCGATAAGTCGCAACAAACGTTCGATGTTAGTGCAAACCCGAGCGAGTCTATCAAGCTTTTTCGATTCGAGGTTGTTTCTCTGCAAGAGAGCAGAGACTCTCATCCGAGTGTCGTTGAGCGGTTCGCGCAGGTTGCGACCGAGGATGTTGACGAAATCCGCTTTCATCGTTTCCAGCTTCACGCGTTCGCTTACATCGTCCAGGACGAGTAACCGGTCGTATTTCTCTTCTTCCAAGTTTGCGGAGGTTATTTCAACAGGTAGATTGTGACCGTCAGGTAGTTTCAACGAGCAGCGACTTGTCAGGTTGGTCGACTTTGATTCAAGAGCTTGTAGAAGATCTTCGGCAACACCGTCGTCGGCTTCCAGCACCGAGAGCACCGGTCTGAAGGTCAAATCCTGACGAGTTCGCCCAGTCATCCTTTCTGCTGTTGCATTGACCGATTGAATGAAACCATCTCGATTAATCGCGATCAATCCAACCGGGATGTTTTCGGTAGCGTTGCGAACCTGCTCTTCCTGTGCGGCTAGCAGAGCCTCCATATTTTTCAGTTCAGTCATGTTGTGAACGAAGCAGAACAGCGATTCGGCCGTTGTCGACCAATAAACGGACCAGGTTGTATCTATGTGTTCCTCAGTGCCGGTTAAAACGAACGCTTCGAAATTCGATCGCTTGCCGGAAGACATCAGTTGTTTAACTTCTGCAGAAACTCTTTCTGCGTCTTCAGCGCGCAAGATTGAGCTGAAGTGTTTTCCGATCAGATAATCAGGTTCGTAATGCCATTGCGATCTGACTGATGGGCTCAGTGATATGAACATTCCATCCGAGTCGAGTTGACAGATTACTTCCGAAGCATTTTCAATTAAAGCCGCTTCGTTACGCCGTGCTGTTTGAATTGCGGTTGTCATCTCGTGGAACAGAGAGTCGATCATACCAATTTCATCGGTGTATGGAATACGCTCATTCAAGGGTTCTTCTCTGGAAAAACGGTCGACATTGTCTGAGAGCGTCGCGATTCGCCCGGTGATTCTCTTGACTAAAACCATCGCGACGAATACAGCACCGAGGAGATTTACGAGGGCGGCTGTGATGAGAACTACCTGTGCGTCGCTGAGTGCTTTCACTGTATCGGATGGTTTTGTTTGTTCCGTATTCCGGTATCGCTTGATCAATTCTTGAGATAGTCGCGTGACGTTTGACGACAGACGGAACATAGTTTTATTGAACGTCTCAAACCCTTCCGGCGATTGACGAAAAGTTGATTGCTGCGAATCATAGTAATTACAAGTAGCCGAAGCAGCGCGTTCTAACTCGTCCAGTTTGCGCTGTGATTCGGGATCATTTCGCACCAGATCCTTAAGGCGAGTGATTTCGCGGTTTAACTGTCCCAGAAATCCGTGATAATCGGTTGAACTTTCGACGAATTGAAGTAGTTCCGGTGGCGACGCGGAGCGAATCATAGCGATGCCGATCTTCTGCGAGATGTTGGCAAGATTATTGAGACCGACGGCTACTTCGCGGTCGTGTTGCTCCTGATCGAGAAGGTCTTTGGTTTTAAAAAGCAATCCAGCAAGCGTTCCAATGAACAAAAACTCGACGGCGAGTAACAGGCAAATGCCTATTAAACCTTGCTTGGTAATCGTGATTCTTCTGAGCATCTAATTCGTTATATCGGTCTGTATGCACGATATGAAACTGTGCGAAAACACAGAGAATTTGCCTGAATAAACAATATCACAAGTGCTGTCCGGAAATGCCCATCTAATGGCGTTTTCTGGGACGCGAATATTGTCGAGAAATCGTCCAACCTCGATATATACGCTTGCGATGGTTGGAAGTTTTCGCAGTTACTATGGTGAAGAGCATGGGTATGACAGCAGGTCTAGACTTTCCGACTCCGATGGGCGGAGAAGATGGCGATAAGCAGAATCCCTGGGTGAATGAGGTTTTCTCTGCGCCGAAATCCGAGCCGAAGCAAGCGGAACAGGCATCCACTCAGGCGGCAGGAGAAACTGCTGACGGCAAGAAAAATGTGTCGGGTCAACCTGAGGCACAGGAGCCTGTAGACGTTTCGAGAGCCGGTTCCGACAAGCCTGTTTCAAAGAATGAGAATGCAACAGCCGTCGAGGAACGGGCGGATAAAAGTGCGCAGTATGTTTCGCCGGATATGGGTCCTAAAGTTGATGGTCTGATTTCTGTCGAGCAAAATACTGTCCGAAAAGATGTGCTGGAAAGATTGAAAGGAGAAAAATCCAACGCGGCGCGAATCGAGCTTATTGAAAGTCTTTTGAACGGCAAGCTCGACAATCAGACGCGTCAAGAAATTCTGGCTCCTGAAGCCAATCCCGAGAGACGCAAAATTCTCGAGGATTTGATGTCTGTCGAAAAACAGATCGAATTACGCTATCGCAACATGCGTGAGACGGTTATGAAAACATTGCCCGACTACAAAGAATTCTTCCTGAGCGGAGACCGCGATCAAGAGCGCCAGTCGGTTTATCTTGCTTTGATAAAAGAAGACGGTGCAAGCAGTTCCAGAAAATTGAAAGAGACGCTTGGTCTTGAAACCGACGCGAAGAGACAAGAGAAACTCAATTCATTGATTAATGATAAAGGTGATCTGGATCGTATTTCCATAATCAAAGAGTTGATGAACAGTGAAACTGATGCGCGGAAGAAGCAGCTTTTGAGCGAGATCTTGAAGCATGAAACCAACATCGGCGCTTTTGGCAAGATGATTGACGAGCAGCCTTCTGAATCGTCGATTAAAACGGTCACCGATATTTTTAGCCAGAAAGAGCAAGCGGCGCGTTTGACTGAAATTGTGAAGACTACGAATGAGAGCCGCTCTCGATTGCTCGATCAGCTTGGTAATCAGGCGGAGAAACCTGAGTTCAAAGCTGAAGTCGAGAAACTCAAAAAGGAGGAACGCCCTGAAGAGCGCGTTAAAGTTCTCAACCAGCTTCTTTCGGATTGTACTGATGGTCCCACCCAAGGTCGGCTTCGTCAGCTGCTTTCCCTGGAGAGAAAGCTGGGAGTGATGTCAGACCTTCCTGCGGAGGAAGCGCGACGCAAGGATTTGTATGCTGCGCTCGATAAGGTGAGCACTGGTGATTACGACTCCGTGATGAAGGCTTATCCGCTTTGTGCTGAATGGCTCAAGAGTGCGGTGCCCGATGCTTTTGTAGAGGCTGGCTACCAAATGGGGATGGCGATTAAGCCTGGATGTCCGCTCAAACTGCCGATCGAGCACGGCAGACCGATTCCGCCTCGACTGATGGAGATGTATGCAAAAGAAGGGCGCATCAAGCTTGATATGGAGATGAGTGCGGAGAAGTTGCTCAATCCTGCAGAGAATTTAGAGAATGTCGCCAGGTTGAAAAATGCGGTTGACTGGCTCTATCCGACTAAAGCTGAGATTCGAGAAGAGCAGCTCAAGTACGAAGCGAAGACTCTGGTTGATACTTTGAAGTTGAGTTTCGGACCTGAAGGTGTCGCTAAATATGGTCCGGACGGAATACCAAAAGGTTGGATGCCGCCTGAAAAGGTGGAGGATATTCCAGCCTGGCGCGACCGCGTACTCAATGTCGTCAATCTCGGAAATCGTCTGCGCAATTATGCGCAGGCAATGAAAACAATAAGTGGTATTCAGGACGCGGATCAAGGACTTGAAGAGCTCAAACAGTTAGGTGTGCAGTTTGAGTTCGGAAAAAATAATCAGCTGATCAAGTTTGTTGTCCCGCAGCTCGATGGATTAGATTTGCGTTTGGGCATGCCGGCAAATGGCGCTCAGGTGAAGGGACTTGAATCCTGGCTGTCGAAGCACACTAAGGAAGTCGACAAAGCGCTCGATCCATATAGAGACGCTATGGAGCAGTTGCTCGCCGACAAAAATCCCGGAGCGTTCTTACGTCATGGTGATTTCCCGTTCAATGAAGGATTGCACAAAGACATTGGTGTCCCATATGACTTGATCAGTCAGCGTGTGACTAAGGTCGAACAGAAGGGCGGAAACATCGTTATTGAAGGGACAATCTCTTATCAAACTTCGAGCTGGTACAGTTACAACTACTGGATGGGTTGTGAGCCTGTTTCGCGCAATATGAGCGACGCCGACTTCCGGCAATTGAACGGTATCGCCCCTGGTGTGGAGCCTAAAGAAGGAGAGAAGTACAAAATCACTGGTGCCGACGGCAAAGAGCACGCTGGTTGGACCTTCCGAGGAAAAAATCCGGACGGCAGTTTGAAGTTCGATCATGAGGAAACATTCCGGATCGAAAAGCCGGCAGGAGACTATGTCCCAGCGATGTCCGCCATGGGCAACATTCAACTGATCAAAGGTGACGATGTTAATCGATGGCTGTACGGTGCCAAGATAGACAGCGTAAACCCGGCTAACTGGGAGCTTCCGCAAGTGGGCTTCTGGCACCACGGCTTGAAATACGGCAAACTGGTGATGGATGTAGGTCTCACCGTATATGGTGGCGCCGGTATTGCTGCCAGAGGCGCCAGCTGGGGAGCGCGGGCTATGTCTCTCGGTCGTGTGGCTGTTGGGACAGCCGGATTGACACATCATATTATCGATACGAAATTGCCGAAAGAATGGCGCGATGGAATTCACATGGCGAGCCATGCTTTCATTCTTGCGGACGTGGGTCTTGGACTTGGTGTCGGAACCTTTAAGAAGGCGTTCGGTATAGGTGCGGCGGCGAAAGAATCAGCTAATTTGTTGAACACGCTCGGACACGGGGCCCTGGCTGTAGATGGTATCGCTATCTTCGGTCCTGTGGTTGCGGCTGATATCAAAAATGTGGTGGACAATCATATGGGGTGGACCACGCAGCAAGTTCTCGAGCGTGCCTTGAACGATAGAGGCACGCCGGACCGTTTAGTTTCCAAAGAGATAAATGACAAACCGGCCGCGTTCAATTTAAAAGATAGAGCAATCCGCGATTCAATGGAAGTGATGGTCGAACGGCTCGGTAAGACGGTCTTGACCGAAACCACGGACGAAGCAACTAAAGCGCGCGTTGAAAAACTGATAACTGACGGCAAGGCGGTGATGGGATTGGATCGCAACGATCCAAAACGTCAGAAGTTCGTCTCCGACCTGTCCAAACTGTTTACTCCTTCGGATGCTGCTGTTCTGTGGAACCACATCTCAGGTCAGCCCGGCAAGTTCGAAGCGCAATTCCGCAGAGACGCGCAGGCAAAAGTTGGAGTCGATCAATCCAGCCCCAGCTCGCAGGAGAAACTTATAGCATCGGCTCTGGCTCTCGTTCTTCAGGCTAACGAGAAGGGCGAGTTGCCTGAAACGGTTTTGAAGCGCGAGGTAGTGATTCCTGCACACAAAGAATATCGCGACGGTAAACTGGTTGATGTTGCGCAATCGTCGAGGGAAGTGTCAGTTTCCCGCGATGAGATTGCCGGGCTGGCGCAGCGATTGGCAGAGACATCGGATCTGCCGTCGATCAAGATGGCGGCATCCAAGATGTTGTGGCGCATGGGTAAACTTGACCATAACGGACTGGCCGGAGTGCTTCTCGAGGTCGCACAAAAGTCCAACAATCGCGAACTTGCTGGAATGGCGCTAATCGACAATCAGGACGTCTCGCTTGGTTTTCTCCTCAATGATATTACTCATAGAGAAGTGGTGGCGGCGAGTGGCGGTTATGTTTCCTTGCAAGAATACCGCGCTAGAAATTACGGTTTAACTTCGGACGATCTGAAGCGGGATCTCAAAGCTCTCATCAGTGATGGCGCGAGAAGTGCCGATGTTCGTGCGATGGCTACGGAGCTTTTGATGGCAAATGACCTCGACAAGGTCGAGGATCGCAAGCGTGCTTTAGTAGATTGCGACCAGCGCTGGCAGCGTCAACATTCCAGGGAAGGAGGATACGCAGCTGATTTCGTGAAGTCGTTGAAATACCAGGCGCAACAAGAAGTGACCGACAAGCCGGTCGAGCGTAAAGTGAAGGTAATGGAAAAGGGCGTTGAGAAGGAAGTTACGCTCTCACTTTCTCCGGAAGAAATTAAGCTGGAGAAGTTCCGTGCTCTGTCCGCACTTAAGAACATCGGCGTCATCAAAGTCGATGGCGAAGATTACAGAATGCCCGTTGAGCAACTTAATGGACAGTTTTTGAAGTGTCTGTCTGTTAGTAACATTGACCTCACCCTTGGTGTCATCAAAAATATCGACTTTGCCAAACTCAGTCAATCGGAACGTAAGCAGCTACTAGGAGTGCTTGGTTGGCCGACTACGGAGCAGAGTGTTCAGGCTAAAGTTGAAGTGCTGAAAGCTGTACGTGATATCGTCGGTGGTGACGCAGAGGTCGCCAGAGAAACGAAGTCGCGTCTCCTTGATATGCTGAATCCTGCGAGTACGCGGCGCGGTTCCGAAGACTACTCGTGGGTTGGAGCCTATCCCGATTTGCACGCCGGTGCATTGACTGCGCTGGCCTCTTTTGGCTGCCAGTACCATACTGAGGCGGTGAAAGCAACGAACTTGTCCAGAGCCGATTTCGAGTCGAAGCTTGCGCCCGGCGAGTCGAAAGAATTGATACGCGGAAAGTACTACCAGCTCAAAGAGGGTGATAGCACCGTCTGGTATCGGTATTCCGGAACTGCGCAGGATGGTTCGGAGCGCTTCATCAAACAGGGCGATCCGACTGTTGCAGTTTTGGTTCAACACCTCAAAGGTGGTGATCGAATCGGTTCTGCGCAGGTAAGATTGGCTGCTATTCAAGCTGCCGGTGATTTGCAAATTCCCGGTTTGCGGGAGTTGATGGTTGATGCGATCAAGCAGGAAACCGATCCGCGTGTTGCAAAACGCCTGCGCGAAGTGCGCTTTCCTGAAGAGCCTCCCTTGGATCCAAAATCTGATGCCAGCATCGACAAGTTGAACGAGTATATGACGCAGGTTCTGCAAAATAAGCAGTTCAGTGATCTCGACCATTATGGAAAATGGATGAAGGCGACTTATCCGCTATTGTTCGACCATAAATTTGGAGACGAGTTGAGCGCTGCTATTAAGGGAGTGTACGGAGATGGCTTCTTCAGTGGTGTTCCATTTATGTGGGACAAGACCTTTGGTTCCAAGTCCCCCGATCAATACTGGGATGAGGCGGTTAAGGGCGTCGACGACCGGTACGAAGCGGATTTGAAGAAGCTGATCGACGGAGCAAAGAGTTCGCCTGATGCGGCGACGCGGGAAAACTCGATCATGTCGCTACTGTTCATCATCACCACCCGTGGTGCCGGTACCGCGGCTACCGACAGTCAAGGGATGCCGTTCCGTTGGAAGGACGTCACAATTGCAAGATCTGTCGTCGCATTCAGCGAGATGGCCGATAAGGGTGCTAAAGAAAGAGGCGGCGCTGCTAAGTGGGCGGTCGAAAAGCTGCTTACGCAACAACCCGACCTTCATCCCGATTACAAACAGGTTCTCCTTACCGCCGCGATTAAGATGGCGAAAGCTGACGAGGGGCAGACCGGCGATCAGGCTATGACCAAAGAGCATCTATCTAAAGTCCTTTACTTGGCGCTCAAGGCCACCGCTGGTTTTCCTAAACCTGCTGACAGCGAACGATACAACAAGGAAGTTGAATATCACAAAGACTTGATCTATTTCATGACAGCAATGTGTCGTGACGCCGGTGCCACCGAATTGCTCGAAGCCGTCGCGAAGGAGCATCCGGCAAAGGAAGTTCGTGAACAAGCTGAGTGGGGCGTTCGATTCATGCGTGATGGCATCAGTCGCAATCTCAATGACGCGTTCAAGAATCCTGACACTCTCTCGACCGCCAGTCAGCGTCGCGATGCGATTCTGTCTAACCTGACGAATCCGGAAAAATCAACTGAGGAGGTTGTGCGCGCGATTGCAAAGGCTGTGGCTGGTTACGACTGGAGAAAGCCGGAGAATGCCGGAGCTAACAACGAGGCGATGAGATCCGCTCTTAGAAAGGCAATGAGCGATCCGCGCGTTCGCGTCAAAATGGTGGCAAGCACGTTTTTGTTGGAAACCGGAGATGGATTCGATATCGCGATGGCTGCAGAAACCTTGCAAACCATTTCGACGACGCCTTACAAATACGGCAGCAGCGATCGCGAGTTGAAGTATTACAAGATTGAAGCAGACGAGGTAATGAACAGATTCCTGAGGGGCATCGAGAAAGCCCCCAAGGAGATTCGAGACAAGCGCGTTGCGCTGGTTGAGCGCGGCAAGGAGCTGTCGCGCGAGAAACAAGATGGTGTGATGGCGTATTCGTTTATCCATCCGGACAACAAATCGTTGGCCAGTGCGCAGCAAGAGCTGGAGAGTGTTTTGGAGAGTCCCAATTCAAACGAAATTGATATAGTCAAAGCGCTTTTTTATGCAAATGGTAAACATCAGGATCGCGTACTCGGTCCGACCGAGCCGCTTCTCGGCTTATACAGAACCGCAATGGAACATCGTAGCGAAAAGGTGCGCGCTGCTGCTGCCGACTGCGTAATCCGATCTGCAACGAATGAAGCGGATTTATTGAAAGCAACACGAGTGTTGAAAGAGATTGTTGAGAAGAGCGGCAATGTTCAGTTGAAAAAGGAAGCGAGCGCACGCTTGAGTAGAATTGCAGACTTTGGTAATTTCGATGTGAGTGGCGTAACTGCCGCTGCTGATGCGACTCTTCCGTCGGCAGATCGGGCGAAAACCCTTGCTTCTGTTTCCACTTTGCTCAAAGATGGAAAAGAGGACCAAGTGCTGCAGACCGCTAAAGAGGTACTTTCCATCCGCTCCAACGGAATGCTGAAGTCCGATGATCCGGCGCTAAATGTTTTGCGCGACGCGCTAAACAGCAAATATGCAATTCTGCAACTTGCAGCTGCAGTGCGTCTTGTAGAACAAAGTCCGAACGCAGCAGATTTGAAACGAGTCGCAGATAGGCTTGTTGATCTACAGAAATCCAATCTTCCTCAGGTTTTTCGCAAGGACGCGGCGAATATTTTGAAGAAACTGTCCGATTCAAGTTTGGAAAACGCGAAGATGGTCAGTGACGTTCAAGCCGCAGCCGATAAGAGTCTTGGAATGATAATCGATGTGGTCAGGGATTTACCGGCGCAAACAAACGGCGACCTGAAAGTCAACGCGGAAAAACTTGCAGCGCTTCTCTCCGCTGCCAAAGACGCTCCGAGCAAACGCACCTCAGATGATGCAATTAAATCGATTTACAGTAACGCTCTGAATGCAGCTACATGGGGCGCAAATAGTGAAGTTACTGCTCAAATTCGTGATGCCGCATTGTCTCATCCGGACGAGCGTGTGCGTTTGACGGCGGCATGGATGCTCGCCCAAGTCGCTCCAGGACAAGATGATGCATCGACTGGTTATATGGCGCTTGCGAAATTGTCTCAGCAATCCAAAGATAACGCGGTGAAAATTGAGTCGATGGACATTCTGAATGCAGTGATCGGCGGACAACAGCAAATTATCGACAGCAGTGACGCGGCGGTGACAATTCAGCAAAAGACTCGCGCGCGCTGGGCTCTTGGTGAGATTGCGCGTCATCGTGATGCTGTACTCAAAGCAGCGTCGATGAAGTAACCCGGAAAGTCACCCTTCTCCAGCCAGCACAAAAGAGATTGTCGGTTGGCATTGCATGCTTACCTTGTCGTTGTCCTGTCTGCGAACCGCATGCTTACCTTGTCGTTGTCCTGTCTGCGAACCATACGCTCGGGTCATGTAGGTCTTTTTGCGGTCTTAAGTTAGTTCCGCTATTAGGTGAACCTAACTACTGGGTTTTCGGGATCGGAAAAGCGGTCAAAATCCCGGAAACGCCCATCGGAACGTGATTCTGGCGAATTCCCCTATTGGCGGACATTCTTGAACGAGTTCGTTTGAGGTATGGGACCCTCGGCTATTTGTCTTTTTTAAATTCGACTTGAATTCGGTCTTGGTATTTCGAGGTGTCACGCTGCATCATGTGACGGAGAACGGCAGAAGATAGGATGCCGATGGCCAGGACGCCGCCTCCGATTGCTAGAGTTCGTCCAACGCGGTTTGTTCGTCCGCGTTCGGCTTCGGTGGTCTCTGTTTTTAAGCCAAGTTGCGTTCGCAGGTTTGCGAAGAATTCAGCTTTGCATTCTTCTTTTGCTTCCGGTGGGAGTTGCTCGTAGCGCGTCTTCAGTTCGCGGAGTTCCTTTTGCTCCTCATCAGAGCGAGTTTTATCGGAGAGCATTTCGTCAATTACTTTTCCGAAGTCACTGGTCTTGAACTCTTTTTCGACCCTGTCGAGGAATCGTGGAGCGTCGGCTTTTGCCATTCTAGCCTTGATTCCGCCCGGAAGAGCGATTTCGATCATCTTGCCGGCTTCCATTGCGGTGGCTGGACGTTCAACTTTCGGCTGCGCCTGCGAGCCTTGCTCAAAGGGAGAAGTCTCGATTGGTATTTCATCTATGTTGCCACCAGAAGTGGTGCGAAGTAGGGGATCAGGTTTCGCGGGAGCCGGCCTCGGAGCATCTGGTTTCGCGGCATCTGGTTTCGCGGCATCAGGTCTCGACGCATCGGGTTTCGGAGCATCTGGTTTCGAGGCATCAGGCTTCGCGGCATCCGATTTAGGTGGCTCCGCTATTGCGGAGGGCGCATTCTGCGAGCCAGGTCTGGACGTTTCTGTCGCAGAGCCGGCTCGGTTGGTTTCACTTCCAGAGGGTCGGGGCTTAGATAAGTCCAGCTTGTCTTGTTCGCTAAACTCATGTTCTCCGCCGATTTCAATTTCCAGTGCACCATAGTCAAAGGTGCGAACTTCGACACGTCCGTCGGGTGTGACGTAGTTTCCTACCTGGCGTGATGCGGCGTCCACGGCGCGACCGAAGTCGCCTGTGTTCCCTTGCGCGCGTTTGACTGCTTTGATGAAATCTTGAACTCTTGCAGGATCTGGTGTTTCGCCGAACGGTTGGCGATAGACTATCCACTGCTTTCCTTCTGGACCGATGAGCATCGGGCGCGGCTCTCCGCTATCGATCGATAAGAGAGGCATGTCCAATTGTCGGTGTCCCCAGCTGGCGTCCCATTCGGTATTCGGTCGGAATTTCAAAATGGTGCCATCGTTGAGGCGCACGGCCAGACCTTCTGAGCCTGCAAACACCTCTGTCGCTTCGACACCCGGGAAATACTTTTCCAGGATTTTGTTTGTGTATTCCTTCGCGTTTTTCGTCATTGCGCTTTGATCGTACTGGCGAATCGCTTCGTTAGCCTGGTTGAATGCAGAGTCGGTGGCAGCGGTTCGTTGCTCGGCCGAAATTGGTGGACGCTGCATAGCTTCCGTCGGTTGAGCCGTCTTGGGCTTCATGTTTTCGACGTGGTCCTGAAGAGCCTCGACGCCATCGCTGTCCAGGAATGAAACCATTTCCTTCTTCAGGTATGCCTTCATTGTCGAGTCGAGTTTCCCTGTTTTGTCGAGCTCAATCAGATCGTTGACGAGACGGTCGTAGTGCTTGTTACGGTTTTCTGGAGATCGAGCCAGCTTATACAATTTCTTGAGACCGGGTTGAATCTCTTCCGATGCAGTTTTGATCCGCTCGGACATCGGCAGTTTGTCGGTTTCAGCGGATTTTGGTTTTGCCACGGCGGGCATGAAGTCACTGGTCGAATCAGCCGGTTTCGCAGTGCCGGGCGGGGCGTCACTGGACGGAGCAGCGGGTTTAGCAGTGGCAGGTGAGGCGTCACTGGACGGAGCAGCGGGTCTAGCAGTGGCAGGCGGGGCGTCGCTGGAAGCCGTGCCTGGTTTGGCGACACCAGTTTTATTTGCCTCCGAAAGCTGCTCTGTTTTGGATTCTCCGGGTTGCAGTGCAGGTTTGGCTGTGGTATCGCTGGCAGTGCCTGTTTCGTTTCTGGTTCCGCCATTAGTGCCGGTTTCCGTTTTGCTTTCGGTGGTGGGGGTGTTGGTTTCGCTTGCGCTGGAAGCTGCGGCTCTTCGTGCTCGGATGGCTTCCAGTCTTCCTTTTGCAACTTTGTATCCCAGATAGAGGCAAGCTGCTGTCAGCACTGGACCGGTCACCACGTCGGATGTATAGGAGACGACCTTTTTGTCCTTCTCGAGATCTGTGGCGGCCTTTCCTAAATCTCTGGTCTCGAACTTTTTATAACCGACCTGGAATTTGTCCATTGGTTTGTTTGGACTGTCGCTGGCGGGTTTCATCTCTCCACCTGGACGCTCACGCTCAGCTACCGGTAATGGAGGTGTTGGATTGCGCGAGTCAAGACCCGGTATTTGCAAGCCAGGTTGATTCGGCGCGAGTGGATTTCGTAATGGCTCGCCTGGTTTGTCAGGCGGTGCCGCTGGTTTGTCGGACCTACCGTCTGGTGATGCAGGTTGCGGTTTGTTCTGGTGGTGAGCTTCAAACGCTTTCTTCAGATGATTCGCATAGTCAACGCTGAATTCGAGCTCCGGCCGTTTGGTAATCGCTTCTGTGAGAATTGCTTTGCCGCGTTTGAGCATTTCGGCGTCGCCCGACGCGATCATTGCCAGACCGCAATTGATGCGAGCAGAACCAGGCGCGAGATGCTCTCTGTATTTGTTCCATTCGGTTTCCTTCGCAGCTTTATGTTCTGCGAGCAGTTTATCAACGTTCTCCTCGCGAAGTTCTTTCGCGATGATTGAACGCTCTATGACAATCCGCTTACGGAAGAGTTCGGTCAGTTCTTCTGTAATCTTGTCCTGTGGCAGCCGGTCTGCCTCTCGTATAGCTGTTTCGAAGTGGGGAATTGCAGCTTTAATGCCGGTATCCGCATACGCCTCGTTGGCTTTGTCCATGGCGGCGTCGATAGTGGTGGTATCGGTGGTGCCACCTCCAGGCGTGGTCGTTTTAACCTCCCCGTCCCAGGCTGGCAGTCCGCTGGACTTTCTGGAAGTTTCCATCTTGTGATAAGCGGAGAGAATCTTGCGGTTGAATGCTGCGTCAACCTGGAGTTCCGGCCGGCGCGCAACCGCCTCCAGCAAAGTTTTTTCGCCTTCCGCTATTTGCTTGTCCTCACCTGAGCTGATTTTGGCTAGAGCAAGTTCTGCTCGGGCTAATGCAGGATCGAGGTATTTTGCGTAGTCTTGAAATTTCTCTGCATGGATTCTTAGATTCATTTCTGCAAGAGCTTCTCTCCGACCTTCGCCGACGGTCGGATTGGTGAGAAGTTCTATCAGGTCCAGACTCGCAGCCTGTCCCTGGGCAAGATGAGTTGTCGCACTCCGCGTATCTGTTCTATCCGAGAGTTCAACGGCTTTCTCCAGCCAGGTTAGCGACTTTGAAAGTTCGGCATTGTCTGTGCGTAGATCCGCTCGTGGTGCGGGCGATGCTGGTTTGTCCGACTTCGTTTGAGCGAGTCGTGGATTTTCGGTGTTGTCGGCGCCTGGCGGGGTGGGTGCAGCTGGTTTGTCCGACTTCGTTTGAGCGAGTAATGGATTTTCGGAGGTGTTGCTGTTCGCCGATTCTGGTGGCGTGGCGTCAAACGCTTCCGTGGACTTCCGCTGCTCATTTCGTTGAGGCGGAGCCCAGGCTTCTCTCGCCGAAATTTCCCAGGCCGTAGGAGTTTCGGTCTGAGTCCCGTCTGCGCGGTCTCCAGTTGAAAGGGGTGTATCTGCATGAAGCGAACCGGCACCGTCTCCTGATGGGAGGGGTGTATCCGCATGAGAGACACCGGCACGGTCTGGCACCGCTAGAGAGAACGTACCGACATGGTCCGCAGCCAGTGGCGAATATTTAGTTTCAGCTGGATCACTAGTAAGTTTCTGTTTTGGTGCCAAGTCTGAAAGATCCATTGGATATCTCCTGAAGTGTGCGCGCAAAGGCAAAACCGTGATTGACCGGTTTTGGGTGAGGTGGGACGTCATCTTTGGACGTAATGGATCAGGACGGCAACATTTTCAGCTTGCGTTGCTTCAGGGTATATACAGCCGACGTCGAACTTGGACAGCTTTTTCCGCTTATTTTGCTCGAAACTTGGGATATTGCGCCGTTTTGCATGTTTGTCGGATATGCGATTCGGGTTGCCGTGGCGCCGTATCTGGTATCTGTTCGATATAACAGAGAGAAGTGCAAGACCGGTGAACCGGATGTGGTATCACTGTCACTTGTCAAACTTCTAGTGTATGATGTAGGTCGAATTCGGCTCTAACTGTCACTTTTATTAGATCGCGTTCACTCGGAAACTTTACCGATATTGCGAACGACTAGAGCTTGGTGAAACTACCGGTGATATCATCAGCGAGGTTGGATTTTGGACGACTATTATTACAGCGACCAGGACGAAAGCGTTTCCGAGACTCGTGAAACAGTGCCTGCTCAAATGGAAGACGGAGTTTCATACAACCTCCAGGTCGAAACAAAAGTTGAAAACTTCGTTTCAAGAACTTTCCATCTGGATCCGCTTGGCGATGCTGGTATTGCAAAAGGTTTCCGTTCGGATATCTTCGAGAAGCTAAAGAGTGTAAAATTCCCTTCGGAAGTCGCCCAAATGGCAGACGCTGAATGCTCCGGTGAGGTCGACCTCGCCGAGGATGGCGAGGATGACGCCCATTCTCCTGCCGGAGAAGACAGAATCCGCCCCGGAATTAACTCCCCGCAAGTCAGATACGAAACCCTCTGTAACGTGACCACCCGTAACAATCAGAAATCCTTTCTCGACCTCTTTCCAAACCGGTTTGCTTCGTGCATCAAACGAGGCAAAGATGGCGACTGGAGGGAGACTAGCCAGTTTCATCACCTGTCCGATGAAGAGATGATCGAGTCGATTGAGGGAAGAGCGCCGTTTCTTCGCGCTTGCATGGCTGACAAGGAGACCAGGCTTATCGTCGTGATGATTGAGCGAGATAGCTACTACCGCACAGTGGAAGGGCTTGCCAAGATTCGCGATTGCTTGCAGTGTATCGGCGTCAATCAGCTTAAGCTGTTCGTCTCGGATGAATCAGAACAGTGGCAACTGTTCGGTTTCTTCTCCAAGCCAGTGAGCTCCACCAGAATTTCCTCTTTACTGTCGTCGTGGTTGCGCCGTAACGGAATTGTCCCCGGAACCGCCGGAGTGAGCCTGTTTCCGGGACCGGACCCGTTCTGTTTCCCGCTGCAGAAGGGCTTTGCCTGGATAAATGACAGCGGTCACACGATTGTTGCACGCAACGAAGTTTCACCGGAAGCTGCTCTGGCATTATTTATCGCGGACATGGAGAGAACCGAGATTGATGGTGAAGAGCTGATCGAGAGGCTCGATCAGGTTCTCAACCAATAGCATTCGAAGGAGCTGGTAAAAGGCTTCCATCAGGTTCTCAATCAGTAGGCATTCGAGGGACTGGTAAAAGGCTTCCATCAGGTTCTCAATCAGTAGGCATTCGAGGGACTGGTAAGAGGCTCCCAAATGACTCAATCGATAAACTTCGGCAAGGTGCGAACGCTTCCCCGTTTTGACAAATGATTTCAAGTGATGGGCATAAATGAACCAGCACTGATAAACTTGGTTTGTTGCAAACGACCGGTGAAAGACTTCTTTCCCACCTTAAATCTGGAAACCGCCGCAAGCCTGCGTCGAGGAAACAATGACCCAGCAAGACCTGACACCGCCCGCTGATTTCAGCATGTACGACAAAGTCCGCGAGGATCTGAAAAAGCGCCGGCCACTATTGGCTGCCACCTTCCAGGGAGATCCGGAAATACTTGCTCGAGTGCGCGAATACGAGCAGCGCTCGGCAGATGTGGCGCAACAAGTGGGTCTTGTCGCCGCCAAAGGTGAAGATATAGAGCGACTGGCGCTGCTCGATCCGGTCACGGAGTTGTATAACCACAGAACTTTCGTTAAGGAACTGAAGGCTGAGATGGCACGTTCGCGGCGCTACAGTCAGCGCGTGTCGGTTTGCACCCTGATCGTCGATGAGTTTGAACAGATTGGCGCCGACTACGGACCGCTCACTCAGGATGCGGTATTGAAAGTGGTGGCGCTTGTGATTCGCAATTCCACTCGCGAAGTCGATATCCCCGCGCGTTATGCGCCCTGGCAGTTCGCTATCGTGCTTCCCCAAACAAATGCTGCCGGCGCAGCGCTTGTTGCGGAACGCATCCGTCAACGTGTGGCCAGTCAGGTCTTCTCGCACAACTGGAAGAACTTCTCGATCACAGCAAGCATAGGGGTTGCGACCTTTCCGGAGCATGCTCCCGAGTATGATGAACTGGTCGCGCGCTCGATTGAAGCAATGGAATGCGCTGTCGATCGAGGCGGCGATCGCGTATTTTCGTTCTAATTAGGCTTGCGCATCGCGTTCTAATTCTTCTTGCCGTCAGTTGTTTCATCAATTGTCGACGCGGGAGTCTTCAGATCCTCCGCGTCTTTCGGAGCGCCTGTCATGCGCTTCTTGAACAGATAAGAGCCCTCATCTTCTGCGACAACTTCCCAGAGTGCTTCTCGTTTCAGTGCCTCTGCAAACGCATAGGGGTCAAAGCCGACACGTTTCGGAACGAGAATCCATTCCACTTTGATATCATCAAGACGCTTCTGCCATCCCGGTCTAAGCTGTACGATTGAACCGTAGCGATTGTAGAATTCTTCGCCAAAGAAATCGGCGCGATCATCTATGTAAACACGCTGATCCAATTTGTATCTCAATAAACCGCCCCAGTTGTCGTAATTGAAACCTTTGTCGTATGGCAGTTTTGCAGTCTTTATGTATTCCAGGGTCGTTGTTGGCATATCGACCGTGCTGAATCCTGACTTCAGAAGCTTGGTATCGCCGAAGCCACCACCGATTAACGCTACCACAGAGAGAAAACTGACGTAGCAGATAGGCAGAATGCGCATCTTGCAAAACTGTTCTTGTGCAGCGAATTCGCGGAACGGTCTGGCGAATTGATCGATAGGTTTTTTCAGCACCGGAAACACTTCCGAGAGTGGTAGATTTGTATCTTGCAATCGGGTTTTTGCAAACAGTAGACCGATTGCCGGGACCGATACAATTGCAAATAGCGGAATACTCCGTACTGCTGAAAGCGCCATATGCATGACGAAAAGGGTCACAGCAAAGTATGGAAGGCTCGGGCGTTTCTTCCCAATAGCCAAACCTGCAAATAGAAAGGCAATCAGAATTTCGAAGCAGATCGAATGTATGTCATCTAAATGGAAGACCGGCGACCGAAACTCATCTGTGTTCGCTAGAATCGTGCTGCCCTTGAGATATTCGAGTATGTAGCCGTGGAGCTTTACTCCGTAAGGGTTTATAAGAGTAGTCAGTGAGGCGATTGCGCCACCGATGAAGAAGGTTTTTACCCGAACAAAGTTGGCTGCCTTCTGAGCGATTTCAGCGCGAAACCAGTTCACTAGCGCGCTCAGGAAATAAATCCCTATTAGAACTATTCCGAGCGGGAATGCCGGATGGCAGTTGACCCACAGTAGCATGAGCAGGCCCAGGTAAAGCCAGAGTCTGGTACTACTTATGGTGCCTCTATAGTAATCTTCCAGTTTCTTCAGATAGAAGAAAACGCATAGAAGAGTGACTATGTGCGGTCGCGCCAGCCAGTGAATGGCAGATGCGAGGATGCCGAAAATTGAGACTGTCGTCGTCAGCCCGAGCGGACCGCCATCGGCGCGGGCACGATCGTACATTTTGACCAGCACAAATGCGATGGTAGTGGCAACGCCAATCGCCAGAAGGTTTAAGCCGCCGGCCATTGTAAGCAGGTAGGCGATCAGGTCGAAAAGCCATTCATAAGCGACCCAGGCCTTCTCAGGAAATGTGTATGAGAACAAATCGGTAGTCGGAATCGCGCGGTTCTCGAAGATCCACTTGCCGGCCGTCAGGTGCCAGCCTACAGAGGCATCTTGAAACATGAAGTCGGGACGTCCGAACAGGAGGACGTGCATGATGCCGATGAAAAGCAGGTCTCCGACGTCCGGCAGCGGAAGCAACTTTGGCTTCTGCGGGATTGTGTCGGTTTGGGATGTGGTAGTTTCTTCGGTCACGCGAAAACTATGAGAAGTCGCCTCTCAAATCTTGTGCCCAGTATTGTGTTTAAGCAAGCTTTGGGTGTCAGGTAATTAAGCCCAGTGCTTGAGAATGGTAGATCACAGCATCGTTGCCCTCGGTCTCAGCCCAGATCCGACCGATAGATTTTAATTCCTTCTGACCGCGGTAGAAACCAATCTGACGCAGTAGAACTCTAAATGCCTCGCTGTTTTGCTCGTTGGTCATTTTCAGGAGGTCTATGATGACGTCACGGTTTGTTTTTTCTGATGTGACTATCTCTAACGCCACCGCTCCGAATGAATCCTGCAGATCGCGCGTCAGCAGAGAATTGCATAACGGTAAGAGTTGTCTGGCGAAACCGCAAGCAGAAAAACGTTTCGCGACCGAGATTAACGGGCGAAGGTTACGAGTCGTGGAAATATGCAAGAGAAAACTTTCGAGCAGCTCCATGTTGTCTTCTTGAACCGCGTCACAGCAGATTTGTACGAGGCTCTCCAGGTCATTTTTCTGAGCAAGTTCGATTAGCCACGTTCTTGCAAACGAGACATATTCCTGTTTATTTAGCGTCTCAATAGCTGAGCGAACGCCGCTTCCATTTTGGAATAACGCCAGTCGCTTCAATGCTGCGATATTTAAGGTCGCCAGGGTGTTTAGATTTGGCTCCAGACCAGGTTTATTTTCGATGGTATCGCGATAGGTGCCCAGTGCGCGATCGCAGAGAGAAACAGTTTCATTCAGAAGTGCTGTCCGAGCGGAGGCGGTGGTTCCAGCTGCAGCAAACTCAGCCAGGACTTTGACTAGTTCTTTGTCGTTAGACATGGCCGCGATGTGTATGAGTGCCGCGCCTGATCTGATATCACCTGTTCTTACAATCGAAGCAATCGTTTCCTTTGAAGGAAACATCTGACTGGCGTTTAAGACCGACAGTCCGCAATTGTCTACGAGACGATGGATGACATTTGTTTTGGAAAATGCTTTCAAGCTCTGTAGAACAACTGCTGCTGCGTCTGGATTGTCGAGTTCCATTATGGGGCGTGCTAATGCCGTTAACTCGTCATCGGATAAAGCTCTGACAAGTTGAATAATGAGCAGTCTCAAGGTCTCGGAATGTTCCGGCTTTGTGGCCAGCTCCTGTACTAGTGGTATCACAATTGGTGACTTGCCGCTTGCCAGTAGTTTTGTGAAGATTGGAATAATAAGCTCGGGCGGTAGACATGCGGCCATTCTTCTGAGTACGAGCGTGAGCGTGTCTGCATCGAACTCCAGCATTGCCAGGCTAACTTCGGATAAAAGTCTCGAATCGTCTTTCAGTTCAGGTTCGAGCAACAGCATGGCAAGTTTGGGAACGCGAGCCGGAGTATATGAGGCGCGAAGCAGGATCTCGAATTGTTTGCCTATTTGGGTTTCATTAGCGATGGTCCTTATGCACAGCAACGCCCGCAAATGCTTTGCGGCCTCCCTTAAGTTGCCGGACAACCTTCCATCGTTTTCCAAGATGCATGTGTCCAGTATCTCGATCAGTTTTTCCGAGCTTTCCTCTGCGGCTGGAAGCAGAAGGGCAATTAGCGTTTCCGGCTCCATGCCCCAGGTTCGTAAACTGCGCACAACTGCCTCGAGGTCGCTAAAGTCGTTGCTGCTTGCGAGGTTTAGAATAAACGTCTTTAGATCGTCTATGCTGCTGTATTCTACGAACGTTCTCACGAAGTTCGACAGATGATGCACGTCTTGTTTGCGCATCCATTCAAGCAAGTGAGGGGCGATCTCGTCGCGCATCATCATCATGGCGACAGGACCAGTGTCTTCCAGATACTCACGGATACTGTTGATTGCGTCGAGATTTCTTATAATGCCTTCGGTGGTAGCACCCGATTTGCTCTTCTGAATTTCCTGCGTCAACTCTCTGTCCAGGCAATCTGCTGCGTGTAGCAGCGCTTGAATAGTTACGGGCGTCATTGTTTCATTTGCGGACTTCTGTTCTGCTTCCAATTTTGCGAAGAGCGTCAAAAACTGATGCGGCGCCTGAATTGCAACCGTTGTGAACACTAAAGATAAAGGCAGAAGTTTTTCTTCGTCCCTGAGACAACCGGCTATCATTGTCAGAAGGCGAGCGTCTCTTTGAGCGATTAAGAATTCGAGCAAGATATGCGCGTTGAGTTTGTCCGGTGAAAAGAACGTTTCCGACAGTATATTCCAAATCTGTTCATCACTAAACGAACTTATTGTGTCGAAAAGTTCTCGCTCCAGCTCGATGCCATGGTCCACAGAAAATCGAAGCGCTATTGAGTAACAGTTCAAAGCCGCATCCAGGCGCTTTCGTTTTTTCAGCAAGTCGGCAAGTTCGATTACAACCTCGCGCACACATTCTTTAGGAACGACGCCACTGGTAGTCGAGACTATCGGAGAGGATAAAATGCTTGAGATGTCCAGAGAAGACTCGATACAATCTGCCAGATAATTCAAATTCTTCAGGTGGTTCTGTTGGAGGGAGCCCCAATCGGCATGGTTATGTACAAGTCGCTCACTTCTTTTTATGGACGAGCCCGTCATGCGGTTTGTTTGCAAGCAGCACGCGCTGAATACGGCCTGAGAGCCGACACCTTTGATACCGGAAGTGATGGCATTTCGTCCGACCTCCTGAAACAGGGTCAGCGCTTGCCCGAAATCGCTATTCTTTAGGTAAAGACCAGCCAGTCCCAGCATCGCTTCCGAATGTTGCGGTGTCATCTCAATCGTTGTACGGTTGCTGGACCGGTCCAGCACAAGTTTGGCGCAGACCAGTACATCGCTCCAGCGAGATTCGTTCGCCTTTTGCATCTCGATTCCCAATGAAGCAAGCATTTCAAAAGTGCTGGTTCTTTGCAAAAAGACGTTTTTAAGCTCAGCTTCGATAGCTTTGCCAAACTCAGCACCTGGCTTCCACAGATCCCTTATGAGCTTGAGGGCGCCAGTGACATCGCCGGTTTCGTAGCGAATAGCCGCAAGGCAAAGCGCGGCTCTCAATGCTCTGGTTTGGGTATTGGCTGTTTTACTCGCAAGCAAGAAATAGTTGCCCGCCAGGGGAATTCGATCTGATAGCGCTGAACAATAGCCCAGCCCCATCAGGCACGAGAAAAAGTTTTCATCCTTCTTCCAATCGTGTTTTTCAAGCACTTTATAGACTCTCAAGTATGTGTTGAGCGCTCCATCGTAGTTGCCTTTGTCGAATTGACCGAGCGCAACGTTAAGGTGCTGTCTTGTCCATGTATATGGAGAGAAAAACAAGTGGATGTCTTCTGCTACTTTTTGCCTGCGTTGGTTTAACTGTGCAAGTTGTTGCGTCGCTGTTTTCTTGTTCTTTCTTCGATTGCTTTTGGCAACGATGACCGCTTCATCGTCAATGAAGTCGAAACGGTTCGGCGCTGATGGAGCGGATGTAAGCGTTAATGAGGGTTGAACCGGCTCGACAGTCTCTAAGCGGTTCTCGTTTCTGATTGTCGGAAGTAACTGAAGCATTTCTTCAGGGCAATCCAGAATTGGTATCGCTGTCGGTGCTGCCCAGAGCATCCTCATTATAAGCTGCGCGGAGTCACGGATCACTTCAGAGGAGTGTTCCATCAGGATTTTAAACAGTTGCGATTCTTCTGGTTTCGCCAGGTCTGTGCGTTTAAACAGCAAACAATCATCGCCGCCCAGATGTTTCTCGTAAAGCGACGGATCGATCGCGATCATCAGCAGTGACTTGCTGATCAGCCAGCAGGAAAAATTGTCTACATCCGGATCGTAGAAGTATTCATTGCGATCCGGGTGTTGATAGTTCGGATGTCCAAGCTCCAGACTTGTACGTCCAAGCAAAGCAGGAACGAACAACGCGTCGTAATCGACGAGACGCAAACCTTCCGCCGTTACGATGATGTTGCCGTGTTGCAGATCGCCGTGTCCAATGCCGGCACATTCCATCTCATCCACCAGCTTGTGAAAGTCTTCGAGCAATCGTTTCATCGTTGCTGAATCGCTATAGTGAGCGTTGACATATTGGTCTAGTGTTTGACCTTCCACCCATGGCATTTTTAGACACGGATACCAGACGCCCTTAACTTGTACGCCTTGCTCGACGTAGTGAAAATCGATCGTGCATTCGAGGGTGTCGAATAGCACGAAGTCACTAATGTGTTTATATCTATCCTTTTGGTCTAGTCGACTTGTTAGAAAGCATCTTACTGCCCAGCACTTGTCGTCGTTAACGATTTTGTAGACGCTTGCGAATGCCCCGGTCATTGCGCGCGGCAAGCCTAACATGTTGGTTTCAATTCGTCCGTTCTTTAAATCCGGGTCGGCGAAGCAGGCATGTGGATTTTGAACGGCTTCATTGTAATCTTGAGGTGTTGGCCAGAAGTTAATCGTCGACATGACCTTACATCCGTGAGAGGCGATTTTCTCGAATTCTTTGTCGCAACCGATGCCCTTAGCTGCATTGCTCTTCGTTCGATCCCCAGCCACCACCGCCAGGTGTTTCAATGACAAAGGTGTCACCGGCTTGCATTGCCATGGTCGCCGTGCCGGTCAGGTTTACGATCGAATTGTCGTGTCGGACAACGTAATTTTTACCGGTGAGTCCATCGCTACCGCCATTCATTCCAAACGGTCTTACGTTGCGTCTTTCAGATAAGATGGAAGCTTGCATAGCTTCTACGAATTCAATTTTTCGAATTACTCCATCTCCTCCATTGTACTTGCCGGCGCCACCGCTTCCTTTTCTTATCGAGAATTCTTTTAGAATCACCGGAAAGCGCCACTCCAGCACCTCCGGGTCCGTCAAGCGTGAATTGGTCATGTGCGTTTGAACCGCCGAGCAACCGTCGTGGTTCGGACCAGCGCCACTGCCACCGGATATGGTTTCATAATATTGATACCGGGCGTTGCCGAAGGTGAAGTTGTTCATAGTGCCCTGGCTCGCCGCCATCATGTTGAGCGCTCCGTAAACCGCATCTACAATGGCTTGCGATGTCTCGACATTACCGGCAACTACGGCAGCCGGATATCGAGGATTTAGCATCGAGCCTTCGGGTACGGAGATGTTCAATGGAGCCAGACAACCATCGTTGAGAGGAATGTTTGAATCTACGAGGGTCCGGAAAACGTAGAGAACGGCTGCTATCGTAATTGCGCGGGGCGCATTCATGTTGTTCTCAAGTTGCGGCGATGTGCCGTTGAAGTCGATGGCCGCTGAGCGAGTGAGTTTGTCCACTTTTATGTTGACACATATTTTGGCACCACTATCCATCGTCACGCTGAAAGAGCCATCTGATAGTTTGTCGATTGCTTCGCGCACGCAATCTTCGGCGTTCTTCCTGACAAAATTCATGTAAGCGTAAACGGTTTCCAGTCCATAATTTTCGATCAAACTGTTTAAACTCAAAACGCCTCTGTTGTTCGCTGCGATTTGTGCTTTCAAGTCGGAAATATTTTGTTCGACATTGCGTGTCGGAAAACGGCAATTCGTGAGAATTTCGCGAATGTTCGTTTCTTCAAAAATACCGTCGCGGACGAGCAGCATCGGGTCGATTAGCGCTCCCTCTTCATCTATCGTTTTACTATTGGGTGGCATGGAACCAGCTGTGATACCACCAATATCCGCGTGATGTCCTCGTGAAGCGGTGAAGAAGAGGGGCGACATACTGGAAGAATTGAAAACGGGCGTGACCACTGTTATGTCTGGCAGGTGCGTTCCCCCTTCGTAAGGATTGTTGAGAACATAAGCGTCTCCCCTTCTCATCGAGCTGGAAAACTTGTTGATGATTGCGCGCACGCTCTCGCCCATGGAGCCCAGGTGTACAGGCATGTGCGGCGCGTTTGCGATAAGTTTGCCTTCTTGATCGAACAGCGCACATGAGAAATCGAGGCGCTCCTTGATGTTGACGGACTGACTGGTGTGGCAGAGTGTGGCGCCCATCTCTTCAGCGATTGCCATGAATTTGTTATTGAACAATTCGAGCAGGATCGGGTCCGCTGTTTGTGCTGTGCCGTGGTGACGTTCCTCCTTGCCGTTTTTAGCAAAGCTAGATGCCCGTTGTTTCATTATCAGGCTGCCATCGGAAGCCATGACCGCGGACCAGCCTGGCTCGACGATGTTCGTACTGGTTTCATCGAGAATCAGAGCCGGACCGTCGACAATTTGATCTATTTTTAAGTCGTCTCTATAAATAATTGGCGTATCAGCCCACCATCGACCTTTGCTGTAGAGCTTGATTAAACCGTTGTCGAAGAGATCCTTTTCTTTGGGTTGATGCTTGACCGAAACGTCCTTGAATTTTGTTTGATCGATTGAGTGCTGCGAGGCTGCGGTCGCTTCAAGTGCAATAGATTCGACGATTAGTTTTCGATCCGGAGAATGAAAACCGAAGCGCTGCAGATGAAGGTCGTGAAACGCACTCGCCATCAGATGTTTTTCATCCAGAGCAACTGCCAGATTTGTGTCGGAACCGTCGTAGCGAATGAGAACATCGCGTTTGAATTCATGCGTATTGCCCTTGGAGCCCTGTGCCTCGAGCTTCGAACTCGCAGAGTTGATGAGCTTCTCGAATTCGTCTTCTAAGTCTTCCGGTGGCAACTCGTCGAGCAATTTCTGAATTGCCTGGTGCTCTACAACCTTTATGCTGGATAGTCCGATGCCCATTGCTGAGAGGACACCTGCTAGCTTGTGTATCATGACCGTCTCAATACCGAGATTTTCGGCAAGTAAGCATGCGTGCTGCCCGCCCGCTCCCCCGAACGAGTTTAAAACAGCGTTCTTAACTTCGTATCCGCGTTCGATCGTGATCTGTTTTATCGCTCTTGCCATTTTTTCGACCGCAATTTCAATGAACCCCCAGGCGATATCCTCGGTTCGATTGAAGTCGGAGACCTTGTTCAGTTGCAGTTTTAAGTCGAGAAATTTTTCTGCGACAGCATCGAGGTCGAGCGGTTGGTCTGCATTTTCTCCGAATACGCTTGGGAAATAGTCGGATTGAATTCGTCCTAGCAGTAAATTCGCATCAGTGATCGTTAGCGGACCACCATTGCGGTAACAGGCTGGTCCCGGGTCACTTCCGGCTGATTCCGGTCCTACGAGAAGACGATGACCATCGAAGTTGAGAATGGAGCCTCCACCTGCTGCTATTGTATGGATAGGCAGCATTGGAGCTCGAATCCTGACACCGCCGATGGTGGTAAGGTCTTGTCGATCGAATCGTCCATCGAAATACGAAACGTCGGTGGACGTGCCGCCCATGTCGAAACTTACGACTTTTTCAAAGCCCAGGTGCCGACTGGTTTCTACCGCGCCAACCAGACCACCGGCCGGACCAGACAACAAGCTGTCCTTGCCGCGAAAGTGGAGTTTGTCGGTTAGACCTCCGTTTGACTGCATGAAGTAAACGCTTGTTGATTTCAGCGGTTTGGCAAAACGATCGACGTAGCGGTGAAGAGGGGGTGATAAGTACGCGTCGGCGACGGTCGTGTCACCACGCATGATCAGTTTTATCAGCGGACTGGTTTTATAAGAGACTGTCACGTGGTCGAAACCTGCGCGCCTGGCTATTTCTGCGCAGGTATCTTCGTGTTGGTTGTAGAGATAGCTGTGCATAAACACAATTGCACACGAAGTGATACCACTTGCACGAGCGCTTCTCAGTTCGTTTTCGGCGATTGCAGTTTCAAATGCTTCCAACTCCACCCCTGAAGCTGAGAATCGGCCGGGTAACTCAATCACCGACTGGTAAAGAGGCGACGGAAGTTTGATGGCGCGTGCAAAAATGTCTGGGCGATTCTGGTATGCGATTCGCAGTGCGTCCTTGAAGCCTTTATTGACGACCAGAACTGTTGGTTCGCCTTTCCGCTCCAGCAGCGCGTTTGTCGCGACTGTAGTGCCAAGGCGAACTTCTTGAATGAGTTCGATCGGCAAGTCCTGAGTCTGGAACACTGCTCCATCTTGTCTAAGCAGGTCGCAGATACCTTGAACCGCAGCGTCTTCATAATGGCGCGGGTTCACGGAAAGCAGTTTATGAACTCGGCGAACCCCGTCACTTCTGATTCCGACGACATCGGTGAATGTGCCGCCACGGTCGATGAAAAATTGCCAGGTGTTTTGACTTGGTTGAGCTTGATATATGGGCACGTGGTTGGGAATTACTAGCTGGAGGCCGCAGCCTGTTGGCACATATCGTTGAGCTGGTTGACCACGGTCGAAAACGTGGACGAGACAGCACCAGCAAACCCACTCGTTGTGGAGGCAAAAGCCAGAGCTATCAGGCAAGCAACGAAAGCAAGTATAGCGCCATATTCGGTGATTGCTTGCCCATCATCTCCACGACGTCTGCGTTTCCATCTTAAGTTGTTCTTCAAAAGCCGTCTGAGCATACGCGTTTCTCAATGCACATCGCTGTGCGCGGGATAAAAATGGTAATTGAACAGGGATTCCGTCAACAAACAAATTGTCGACACCTCTCGGCGTCAGGACAAAATTTCAAATTGGAGCGATTCGGCATTGAACGTGGTTATTCTATCGTATCAAAACATGGCGATTTGCGTGAGGGTTCGAAGCTCGAAAGCGTGGCGGAATTAGTTTTCCGGTTGTTTAAAACAACAAGCGCTCTGAGTGAACAGAGCGCTTTGTTGTTGCAGCAGCACCGGCCGGGAACCGGTTTCTAGTAATGCTTTAACCAATCGTGTGCGGTGAACGGTGGATTCTTGAAAACCTAAACATTGGTTAACAGAAGCCGCAGTTGCTGGTTTTCATCCGCGCTTTTCCCTCCTTGTTCTTGTGTGGTTTGAGTCTGGTGTAGTCGAGCGGCAACATCGTAATTCGATTTTTTTGCAGCCGATTTGTGTGTGTGTGGTCGGTTGGTAATTTCGTTAAAAAGCCATTCTTGAACCCGTGCGTAAGATGAGGGTTCGAAAAATTGTGCGTGCTTGTCCAGCAAGTCTTTGCGGTTATTGATTTCCAGGTTGCGCATCGAATCGATCCAGATCGAGTTCACAACCGGTTTTAACAGCGCGGCGAGCCGCTCTGGATTGCATGGAAGGAGTGGTGAGAGCGATGCATGAGTCCTTACGCCAGCGTCCTTCAGGCTTCTAAGAACCTGCAATCGACGAGCTATGCTCGGTGCTCCCGGCTCGAAATCTCTTCGAATCTGTTCGTCGTCGGTCGTGAAGCTGACGCCGACGCTCAACTTATCGCCGAACTGTTTCAAGAGTTCCAGGTCTTGAAGGATAAGGTGACTGCGAGTGTGCATTGTCAATTTCGCAGGTCTGTAATTCAACAACTCCTTCAAGCATTGCCGAGTAAGACGATACTTCAATTCCAGATACTGATAAGGGTCAGTCGCCGAGCTGAAGAATATCGAGCTTCCAAAAACCTGAGCACGCTGTTTCCGAATCAAGTCTGGAGCATTGACCTTAACCTCGACCCATTTTCCCCACTGCCTGAAATCATCATGCCGCTTGCTTGGGAACTTGGGAACGTAACAATAGCTACAGCGAAAAGCGCAGCCAGCATAGGGATTTAGTGAATAATCATAGTGGCCTGCTAGCGAGCCGACCTTCTGAGGCGTTAGTATTGAGGTTGCTTGGATCTCGGTCACTTCCATGAGATTCATTATACATACGTACGTATGTATACGCAAGTAGTCACTAATTTCTTTTGGAGCAAGGATGACAATGGTCACTTCCACCACATCGGACAGCACCGAAGCCCGTTCGGATAAAGACGATTCAGTTTCTGCGCGCGAAGCGGAATGGAAGGAGCTTGTCGAGAGCGGCATGAACGCCTTTGAAAAAGAGCGTTATACGGTCGCGGAAATCAGTTTTAAGTCAGCATTAGAGCTGGCTGAGAAGGTCGTGGAAGAGTTTAAAGGCGAGGGTGCGGACGAATCCAAGGTGGCGTCGGAAGCGGCTTCAAAACAGGAGTTGGACGAAGCACGCGTGCGACTCGCTAAGAGTCTGAATAATCTCGCTGCTCTTTATCACGTCCAGGGCAAGTATGGACTGGCCGAAGAGTTGTACGAGAAATGTCTGGACCTGAAGCTGGACATGTACGGCGAAGAGCACATTGAAGTCGCAATCAACTTGCATAATCTGGGAGTTCTTCACAGCGCCAAGCGCAAATTTCCAAAAGCAGAACTGCTCTACAAGCGAGCAATCGAGATAAGAGAAAAGCTTCTTGGTGCAGACCACAAAGAGCTTATACCTGTGCTCAAGAACTACGCATTGCTATTGAAGAAAACCAATCGCGCCGATGAAAGTGCGGCGGTCGAAGCTCGCGTGGCGGATATGGAAGGAAAGCAGTCCGAGTAACTAATCGGTTCAGCGCGCTCTGCTGTGTCTATCTCGTGGTGGTCTCGATGTGCGCTGGTAGCGTGAAGTAGATGCTCGTGCCGCGTCCAGCCTCGGACTCCGCCCAGATTTTTCCGCCCAGCCTCTCGACGTTGTTGCGCGCCAGGTACATCGATAGTCTTAAACTGTAAGTGTCTTCCGAATGTTTGCCCGCAATGAAACCGGCAAACATGTCTTCGATCTCGACGGGGGGAAGCGCAGGTCCGGAGCTGGATACGGTGATTCTCATCTCGTCTCCGCGAATCGCGCTCTCTACCCTGACTCTGCCACCAGCGGCGGTGATGACGATGAGATGATGGAGAACCTGTACGAGGATTCCACGAACGGCATCCTTGTTGCCGGTAATTGAAGGCAGACCGGTAACCGTTTTGTAATCGAGCAAAAGCTGCCGTTCTCTCGCGAGCGGCGTCACTTCTTCTAAGCAGTCCGCAACCAGTCGGGTGATTATGATTTGTTCGCGCGGCACTACCGGCGGTGGTATGAAGCCGCCGTACATCATCAGGTAACTATCGACGACATGCAAAAGCTGTTCGTATTGTCCGTGAAGTTCCGTCAGAGACTGCGCTACTTGAGGGTGCATCGATGTGCCGGCGTTCGATAAAATCGAGTGCCAGCGCGATTCTCCTTGCGCAAGATTGGCGCGGATAGCGTCCTGGAGCATCGCAACTATTTCTTGCCGCAGCTGCGCGTTTTCGGTTCTCAAAGACTTGTCGCGCAAAACCATTACGTATCCCTGGATGTTATTGTCCTCACCGCAGATCGGCTGCAGGTGTGCAAGGACCTCGACAAATTTCGATTCTTCGCGAGTGTTGTAGACGACAGCTTCCGGATAGAACCTGTTCAAAACTGCGTTTGGATCGCCTCCGTGCCTTGCGAATGCCTGTCCAAATATGGTTCTCGTTCGAGCCTCACCGGGTTTCTTAACCAGATCGAAACAGAGCCGTCCTGCGATCTCACCCTCGGAGCAACCGGCCCAATTCAAGAACACCGGATTGGCCGACAAAATATTTCCGTAACCATCGAGAATCAAAAATCCCTCGGTTGATGACTGCATAACAGCGTCGAGCTTATGCTGAACAACGATCGCCTGTTTGTTAGCCTGATTTATCTGCTTCGAGACTTCGCTTAGTTGTCTCGATTGCGTTGATATCTGGCGGTTCAAACTCTCAATCTTGGTCGTCGAACTCTCTACCAGCTTCGTCTTCTCTTCGATTTCTTCGTTTTGGCGGCTGACCTTTTGTTTCAAATTCACCATGCTCGAACGCATGGTGCTGACGGCCGTGTCGATCAATTCTCCCAGTTCAAGCCATTCTCCGGATAGTCCCTCCAGTGGTGGAATTCTCTTTTTCTGCTCCGCGATATCTTCGGTTCTCAAAATCAAGAACTCCAGTGGCTCATCGACACTGGCTTTAATTCGCTGAGTCAAGACGAAACCGACAAGCAGAGCAATACCGCCAAAGATACCGGATACGAGGAAGACCGTGAAAATCTTGCCGGTCAAATCCGGTACAGGAGTGGATACCAGCATTACGGCTAGCTCCTGGTGCGGGCGATTTGGAAATTTTATGCCGGTAAAGACTTGTTTGTACCAGAGGCGTCCGTTCTTCTCGAAGCTGCCATCGGCAATTTCGGGGTCCAGCGGTACCAACGCTTTGGTAAGTGCATTGGGAAAAGGAGGAAACATATCCTTCGGAATCACGGAGGTGCCCTTGCGTCCCAGCTCTTGAACAAATGGACCGCCGTCTCCACCGGTCAAACCCGGCGTTGCTGCGACTACTTTTTTGGCGGTGTTTGAAAATACAAGAAGGTCGATGCCCTGAACCGGCTGCGGCTCTTCGAGTCCAAACTTAGTCACTTCGCCAATCAAGTATTCGTTTGAAAATGGCTGACTAACGGCCACAAGACCTTTAAGACCGCCGGACGATTCCATGATCGGCAGAATCGCCGACATGGTGAATGTTTGAGAGTTGGCTGCGTTAGCGGCGCCGTAGTAAATGTTGTGATGTTGCGGATACTGCATCATAAACTGCACGGCTTCATTGTTAGCCGCCGCAGAAGAGCCGAACTTTGCCGGCGTCTCCGAGCTGTAAAATACGTTGCCTTTTTCGTCAATGATTACAACGAACCCCGGAAAGTGACCTTCCTTGATTGCGCTGTTCAATGCTTCAGCAAGCGCGCGCCGGTCCTTCCGTCCGTACGCTTGCATGATCGACTGGTTTCCGATAATAACTTTGGCAAATGCTTCCGAAGAGGCTTTCAATGCGTCGTTGTCACGACCGAGCTTCTTATAAGCCATCGCCACTTTGACTCCGGCTGCCTGTCTGGTCGTTCGGAACTCGGTGTACAACGAAAAAACGGAAAGACTAGCCACCATGATTGCGATCACGACGACAAAAGCAAAAATCAGTTTTGAACCTAGACCCAACGGCTCTCCACTAGTTTTGAGGCTTCAAAGAGATCTCTACCTGAAGTTCATTACTACTTCTTTCTATGTGAACTCTAGGTTGATATTCCACAAAAGTAAAATAGGTTTAACCCTGGTTTCCACCGTCGGATAAACGTTCTCTTCGCTCTTGCGCTGAATTAATTGTCGAAATGCTGTTGTCGGAGCCTATTCAGACTCTTTCTCTTTGAGCTTGCGCAATTCCGCCTGGACCTGAATAGCGCGGATAAGTTGGTTTGGTCCGCAGAAGCCTAACTCCAGGAGAATCTGTCCCAGCGGCTTGCGTTCTTTGCCTGCTTCTTCGTCCGACCGCTGGATGTGAAGCGCCTCATCCAACTGATAAATAGTGATATAGCCCAGATCTACGAGAATCTGACCCAACAGGTACTTGTTCTCTTCGGAAGTTTGCGCGTCTTGCGACTTTGTCGTCGTATCTTCTTTTGTCATGTGCCTGTCGTGTAGTTATCTGAGTTGAAAAAATGACCGCTGGACGCACCCGTAGGTTACAACTTATGGCTGCTGGGTTTCCCCCCTGACCAGGTTCGTCGGCCTCCGCCGCGCCCAACGATCACTCAAATTATAGACGATTAGTGCTTGGAACCGTAAAGACCCTCGGTTGTCATTCCGTAACTTCTTAAGTTTTGCGGTTTTAAGGAGATCAGTGGTTTTATTCTTTGGTTTAATTTAGGCCTTGAGGCATCTGGTCATTAAACCGATGTCCGCTTTTGCAAAAGTCACCGAATATGGTGGCTAAATATTTCGATGGATTCAACAGGTGTTCTGATGCATGGACTCTCAACTAAGTCGTTAAATCCTCCGGGCGTAATCCATAATCTTATGCGGGCGCAATGGGCCGGGGCGATTATCGCGAACTCCACCCAGTTGAAAATCTTCGATGCAGTTGATCTCGGGTTTCGCTCGGCCGATGAGGTGGCTCGTGAAACCGGCATTCAGCCTCGTGCGGCGGAAATACTTTTGAACGCTCTTGTCTCGCTGGAGCTTCTGACAAAAGACGAGAAGGGGTACAGTACCACGGAAGAGTCGCACTACTACATGGTTAGCACCAGCCCACTCTTTGTAGGAGGATATTTTCAGGCACGACCAGCTTTCGCCAGGGCGTGGCAAAACATGGCAGAGATCGTCACTACCGGTAAACCTGGAGCCGAGATTAATAAAGACGAGACGGCGCAAGAGTTTTTCCCGGACCTTGCAGCTGCGCTATTTCCCATGAATTTCGCATATGGTCAGCGACTTGCCGAGTATCTCAAAATTGCTGAGAGAACAGAAAAGGTTCGTGTTCTCGACTTAGCCTGCGGTAGCGCAGTCTGGAGTATTCCGCTTGCCAGGGCAAATAAGAATGTTCACGTCGATGCGCTGGACTTCGCGCCTGTTTTAGATGTCGCCAGAAAGTTCACCGAAAAGGCAGGAGTCAAGGAGCAGTACTCCTATCTCTCCGGAAACTGGCAAGACATCGCTTTGTCCGAGAGTACCTACGATGTCGTGATCCTGGGTCACATTCTGCACTCAGAGGGAAAGGTGCGAAGCGTAGAACTCCTGTCGCATGTTTACGGAGCGCTGAAGAAGGGTGGAACTGTAGCGATTGCCGAGTTTCTCGTCGACTCATCGCGGACGAGCCCTGCTTTTGCCGCGATGTTCGCGTTGAACATGTATCTAGTCACGACTGACGGTTGCGTCTTTTCGCACGACGAACTTGGCGACATGCTCAACGATAGTGGCTTTGTGCATGTTCGAGAAATGCCTAAAAATCAGCACGACTCAGACGTGATGCTCGCCGACAAGGTTTGAAATCTCGCACCGTAGGTGGTGGCGCCTAGTCCTGGCTTCCAGTGGCGAAGTCGTTGCCGTTGTCGGCCATGTTCCACTTAAGCAACTCTCGCCGCCACTCGAGGTCGGCTTGAGCTTCTTTGATCAGACCCGCCAGACCCTGGTAGTCTGCGAAGGACAAGTCGATTGCCACTCCAAGATCGAACGTCAGTTTGACTCGCTCGCAGTTGGGCACGCATGACATGCACACGATATGGTCGGGACCACAGACCTCGAACATCTGTGTATCTTCGCATTGTAGCGGGTCGCGCTCCCAGCTCAAATACTCCATGAACTGTTCGTCTTCCACACTTTGTTGGACGAGCAGTACCAGCGCCTGATACTGGGTGTGATTCAAATAAATCGTGACTTCCTGACGACGGTAGTCGAGGGCGAACTCGCCGGTTTCCTTGTCTAGATACAGGTCCGCAAAGGCGTTGGCGAAACTGATCTGATTGCCGGTGCTTGTCTTCATGAACTCAGGTTCCTCTTACCAATTCATTTATGCCACTGAAGCGACTGTTGTTGTCACTGATCCAACCAAGCTGCCATATCTTTAGCATGATAGGTGATGATCAAGTCCGCTCCGGCTCTGGTGATTGATGTGAGCACTTCGGTCACAACTCGGCGTTCGTCAAGCCAGCCCTTTTCGGCTGCTGCTTTCACCATCGCGTACTCTCCGGACACATTATAGGCTGCAATCGGAAGTTTATACAGCTGTCTGGCTTCTTTGATCAGGTCAAGATATGGTAGCGCCGGCTTTACCATAATCATATCCGCGCCCTCCTGGATGTCGAGCGCAATCTCGCGCATTGCTTCTCGGGCATTGGCGGGATCCATCTGATACCCGTTGCGGTCGCCGAATTGCGGCGCCGATTCGGCAGCCTCGCGGAAGGGACCGTACATGCCTGAGGCGAACTTGGCGCTGTAAGCCATAATCGGCGTGTTCGCATAGCCGGCCTGGTCAAGACCGTTCCGGATAGCTTGAATTCTGCCGTCCATCATGTCCGACGGTGCGATGATATCGGCGCCGGCTTGCGCTTGTGCGATTGCCGATTTTGCCAGAACAGTCAAACTCGGGTCGTTCAAAATCTTTCCATCGGCGACTAAGCCGCAATGACCATGGTCCATGTACTCGCACAGGCAGGTGTCGGCCACTACGACAATGTGCGGAAACCGTTTTTTAATCTCGCGGATTGCTTTCTGGATGATTCCGTCTTCAGACCAGGCTGCAGTTGCTTGCGAATCCTTAGTCTCGGGAATCCCGAACAAAATTATCGAGGTCAAACCCAGTTTGGCGACTTCTTCAATTTCCTTGAGCGCCTCATCGATACTTTGCTGATGAATACCGGGCATCGAGCTGATTGGAATTTTGCGTCCCTTGCCTTCGACGATGAAGAGGGGGTAAATCATCTGCTCTTTGCGAACATGCGTCTCGCGAACCATCGAGCGTAATTGCGGAGTCGCTCTCAGCCTGCGCATTCTGACGTGCGGATAGTTCGGCGACGTCGTTTCCAAAAGGTTGCTTTCGGCTGCTGAATTGGGATGCGTAAGCACTGGCTTCTCCATCGGTGGCGGACTCCTCTTGGGCGATGCGCGTTTTATGTGATTTGAAAACTATATCGCTTGTATACGCCTATTAATTGAATAGCTCCATTTGTTTTATAGAATTAATGATGCCAAGCGGGCTGTGTTCCCAGGGGATGGCTCGTTTGGGGTTCATGACAATCTGGTTTCATAAGTTCACACACCTGACCCTTCACCCACACTCGTCAGGTGGAGATCGGGATGGTTTTCAGTCAAAACGAGGCGCTGACCGATGACGCTGATTTGTTGCCACCGTAGGTGGTGCCGCGTTCATCGAGACGAAAACCTGGATAATGTCATCTAGACCGCTATCTTCGTGCAACTCGAACGATTACATGAGTACAACCTGGTTTTGTCCGAGAGCTTTTGCTCGCGCCAGTGCTCCACTCGAACGTTCCAGTAACATCTGAAGACTGCCGTCGGAAGTGACTTGCGAGACTCCGGCGCTGGCGGTAACTTTGAATATTTGCCCGGCGGCTTTATGTGGAACAGCTGCAAATTGTTCGAGTAAACCGTTCACAATCTCGACGGTTTCCTGGGCGGACAGGCTATCGTCGAGGATTGCAATTTCGTCTCCGCCGATTCGCCCGATAATTTCGGTGTGTCGGAAAGTCCATTTTATAATTTGCACGAGTGCGAGAATGGTGCGGTCGCCAACCGCATAACCGTAAGAGTCATTGACTCTGCTCAGTCCATCTATGTCGAATATGGTTAGAACCTGAGCGAATTTCTTGGAGCGGATCCGAACCGATCGCTGAGCGTACTCCATAAAGTGGCTGTGGTTGAGGATCTGGGTCAATCCATCATTACGCAGGAGTCGCTGGAAAATTCGATAGCGTTCCAACTTTCCAGCTATTGTCGCGACCAGAAGTTGCGGGTTGACGGGCTTGATAAGGTGGTCGTCACCGCCGGCGCGGGCGCTCTCGATATGCGCTTCCAACTGGTTTTGAGTTGTTAGAAATAAAATCGGAATTGCGGCGAAGCGCTCGTTCTGCCTGACGAATCGCGCGAGTTCGAAACCGTTGATTTCTCCCATGACGATGTCCAGAAGAATCAAGTCGGGCACGAAAGTCAAAAGTGCTTCTTCGAACTTCTTCGGATCCTGAACCCAGGCAAGGTGGTAGCCGGCGTTCTCCAGCGTGGTGACAATGTAATTGGCTTGGTCCGGATCGTCCTCTACCGAGAGAATTCTGTAGCGTTCCGGTTTATGTCTTTCGAACAGGAATCGCAACTTCTGCACGATCGTGTCGACTTCAACAGGCAATTCGAAGAAGGCATCCGCGCCTGCTTTAATGGCGGCTATTTTGTCGAGGAAGCCGGGTTCTTCGCTTAAAAGTACGATGGATACCTGGTCTCCGCCAGGCAGAGAACGGCAACCGGTAATCAATTCATAGCCGTTGCCATCACGAAGGGGAACGCAAAGCAGCATGCCTTGCGGAAATGCGGTCATGATTTGCGTTTTTGCTTCTTCGAAGCTCGCGCAAGGTCTGACGCTCATGCCAAGACTATCGAGTCTCTGAGCCAGAGATGAAAGACGACCCTGGTCGCTTGATACTACGATAACATCAGGACCGCCGTGCCCTGACACCACATTCAGTGACTGGTCCGGTTTCCACAGAGCAGGCGCTGACTCCCCGGAAGTCATCGGCGGACCGGTCAAAGGACCGGGACTGCCGCCACCCATGCTCGCAGCCGGAGCACTAGTGCCTTTTGCTGCATCGAGTATTATGCGAAGCTGAGCGATCATGTCCCGGAAATGGCGCCAGTAAACAATAATATCGTCCGGTTGGCTTTCAAAAATGTTCAAGCAAAGGCGTTCGCCTGATTCCGCGATTTGCGAAATATCGCCCATGTTGTAAACGCCGGCTGAGCCGGCCATTTGATGAAAGTGCTCGTGTAGTTGGCGTAAATTGTCTACGTCCCATGGGCTCTGCGCAAACCGGTTGGCATGCTGCTCCATAGGCGCCAATCGTTCTAAACAACGGGTGACGTAGTTGTCCCGTTGCGCTTCCATTTTGTCCGACCAACCTTGCATCGACTAACCGCTTCCTTAATTTGCCGCCGTCAATAGTAGCTCAACTTGCTTGGTCAGGTCATCCAATTGGAACGGTTTCGCCAGATATTTGCTGGCTCCCGCTTGCTTGCATTTTTCCTCGTCGGAGCTGCCGTGCATACCGGTGAGCATCAAAACCGGCAAGGTGCCGCCGGTTTCTCTGTATTTTGTGCAGACTTCAATTCCGGTGAGCCCAGGCAAATTCCAATCGAGCACGATGATGTTATAAGTGTTGGACGCTATTTTCTCTAGCGCCTCTTCACCGTTGGCAGAGTGCTCTGCCTCGTGTCCCTTAAATTCAAGCCAGTCAAGAAGCGTGTTGGCAAGAACGTAATCGTCTTCCACCAGCAGAATCTTTGCCACCTGACAATCTCCTGGGTAACCTTAGACATATCCTACCCGATTCGGCACAGTGTCGACGGGCAAAATTCAGTTGGCGCACAAACTTTCGTCACTCAGGCGAGCAGTGCTGGATTAAACTTGCCACCAGCCCCTGGGTGGTGTGTTCGTCAGCCTCGACATCCACGGTGCCGATTAATTCCCGGCAGGTTTTCGCCGTCACCGGACCGATTGCGGCTATGACGATGCTGGACAGCAACTCGCGGAGCTTTTCGGTGCTCGCATAGCTTGAGTCAACCTGCAGCAGGTCCACGAAGTTTTTGGCTGTCTGGGAGCTCGCAAAAGTGATTACATCCACTCGGCGCTCGCTCAAGAGCTCATGCAGTTTTTCGGACACTTCTTTCTTGTTCTTCGGCAGGTTTGTGCTGTATGCCTCGACCATATCCACCTTGCCGCCTTGCTTTTTTAAACCGTCGGCAATCACGGTTCTGCCGGCGTTGGTTCTTGGAAGAAGAAACCGCTTGCCGTTGACGTTGTGGGCCGCGCAAAAATCTTCTACAAATTCCTCGGCGACAAATTTGCTAGGTTGGAAATCCGTTTTGATTCCGGCAAGCAGCAGCTTTTCTTGCGTAGCTGAACCGATTGCAGCGACTTTGACGCCGGATGTTTTCAAGTAATCCGCACCAAATGCGGTGCAGCGTCCGACCACGGAAGCGACTGCGTTGGTGCTGGCAAATATAATCCAATCGTAATCCTGGATGGCACCAAGTGCGGTATCGAGTGGCTTCCATGATTTGGGCTCTCCGATCTCGATTACGGCGGCTTCGACTGTTTGTGCGCCGTACTTTTTGAGCATACGAGATAGTTCACCCGCCTGCTTTTCACCTCTGGTGATTAAAACAGTCTTTCCGCTCAGTGGTAGAACTTCTGGTTGACTCATGGAGGAGATATTTTGTTTGGTATGCTCAATCTAAGATCTTCGATGGTTGAACGTGCTCCATTCTCCATCATTTTGAACGCGAGTTGTTCTCCGATTTCTTTGGCCTGTGCGGCTAGACCTGAGTGCGTTGTTCTGAATACAGCGCTACCGTCGAGGGCTGCGATGCAGCCGGTCAATGTGATGTTGTCGTCATTCACCCGGGCAAGAGCGCCAATTGGAACGGAACAGCCGCCGCCTAGTTGAGCGAGAAAGGAGCGCTCGCACTCGATTTCTTGTGAAACTTTCTTGTCGCTGATTTTCTCCAGCATCTGAAGAAGTTCGGCGTCATTAGCGCGACACTCGATGGCCAGTGCTCCCTGACCAGCTGCCGGAGTCAGTTCCTCCGGTTCGAAAACCTGGCTGATTCGATCCAGCAGGCCAAGTCGGAGTAGTCCGGCGTGAGCCAGAAGCGTTCCGTCGCAATATCCCTCATCCAACTTTCTCAGGCGCGTTTCGATGTTGCCACGAATGTCGATGAATGAAATGTCCGAACGCAATTCTTTTAGTTGTGCTGCTCTCCGCCTCGATGATGTAGCGACTACGGCGTTAGGCGGAAGATCTTTGAATGCTTTTCCTGTTTTTGTAGCCAGAATGTCTCGAGGATCTTCTCGGTCTAAAACAGCGGCGATGCATAAGCCGTCCGGCACGTCGGTAGGAACGTCTTTCAGACTGTGAACTACAAAATCTACCTCGCCGCGAAGCAAAGCGTCCTCGAGCTCTTTTACAAAAACCCCACGAAAGCCCAGTTCGGCGATTGGTCGGTCGACAATCTTGTCACCACCTGTGGTGACGGCCACTTCTTCGAGTTGCACACCAGGAATTTGCGCCTTCAACCTATCGACGACGATTTGTGTCTGTAGTCTGGCTAACTTACTTGCTCTTGTGCCGACGCGATACAAAGGTTGCACCGTTAGTTGTTGACGTAGGTTGCTTCTCCGCGCGGACGGTGGCGCTTAGCAACAGCTTTGGCACTTGATTCTTCAAGCGGATCGAGATTGAACAATGTACGCAGCGCTTCGGCTTGTTGTTTCAGGACCTGGTAGTCCTTGGTCGCCTTGAGTTGCACTGTCGGGTGATGAAGAATTTGATTGACTATGGCGCGGCTGACGCTCTCCGCCTCGTCCTTTTGCTGGCAGTTGGCGGGACGTTGCAGACCGAAAGCACCTTTTGAAATTTCTTCCATTCGAATGGCTTCGATCTTTTCTCGCAATCCCGCGATTGTCGGTGAGACGATGCGACTGCGACGCCATGTGTGGAACTCATCGAGACTTTCGAAAACAATTGCTTCCGCTTCTTGCACGAGAGCAACGCGCTCTTCCATGTTTTTCGTTACGATGGAGGCGAGGTCGTCTGCGTGTTTCAGAGTGATTCCTGGGATTTCGCCAATCCGCGGATCGACGTTGCGAGGAACTGAAATATCGATGATCAAGCAATCTTTCTTGGAGCCGGTTTCCTCGCGGGCCGCAAGAAATGCTTCGTAGTTTAGAAGATAGCTCGGTGCGCTGGTTGCCACCACTGTCAGTGGCGATGTCGCTGCCACGTTGTAGCGGTTGTCGAAGGTCGCCTCTGTGGAAAGTCGTTCTTTGCCCTTAAGTTCCCCAGTCACGACACCACTGAGTTTCTCCGGGGAGCGATTGAGAATTTTCACAGACGAGATGTGTTTCTCTTTCAACAGGTGTTTGACAGAGAGCTGCGCCATGTTGCCGGCGCCGATTACTGTCACGTCTCCTCTGGTCGCGCCAAGTTCTTTTGCCAATTCGATAGCAGCTGAACTTACTGAAACGGCCCGACGACCCAGAGTTGTTTCGGAGCGAACCCGCTTTCCGCAACTGAGGGCCAGTTTAAAGAGTTGATCGAGCACGGACTTTGCGGTTCCGGCCGAGAGAGCCTTTTGATGAGCCTCCTTGACCTGCGCCATAATCTGCCCTTCGCCGAGGACCATACTGTCCAGTCCGGATGCGACTCGCATCAAATGAAGGACAACGTCGTCTCGCAATAACTTGAAGTTGGGACGGAGCTTGCCATGGTCAGACAGTCCTTGAACTGACTGATAAAAGCTCTCGATTTCTTTGAACCCTGCTTGGACATCTGAAACTACCGCGTAAACCTCGGTGCGATTGCAGGTTGACAAGATTGCCGTTTCCAGCAAATGTGGATAGCGTGAAAGCGCTTCCAGAGCATGTTTCACGCAAGAGTCAGGAATCGTGAAACGCTCTCTAATGGCTATTGGTGCGGAGTGGTAGTTGAGTCCGCAAACTACAAGATGGTTCATAACGCCGAAATCACTTATGGGTTGCCCTTGCAGACCTTTCGTCTCGCCTAAGACATTGATTGAAAGAATCAATCAAATCAAAGGACCTGCATACTCTTTTTCTAGAGAGCAATTATATCCAGGATCAGGACTGGAAAACGTGCAAGTGTCTATGCAGTAAAGAAAACTTTAGTTGGCGACTCAAACCCTGTTTGGCATTGCGAAGAATCTTCCAGAATTTTTATCCCCGCCTGTGGATTATGTGATTGGTTTAACAATGGGTCGGCTATGGTTTCGGCGGGGTAACCAGTTCCGTCCAATTGACTCCGGGACCCCAGGCTGAATCCGTTGAGAGCACAGTGTCTCCCGTTGAATTCACCCAGTGGTATTTCGGTCCGTACTCGACTTGAAACTTTTCGCCTGTAGTCGGGTTCATGAGCGTGTCTTCGTCGTGAATGTAGTTGATGAAGTCACTGTGAGCGCGGTCGGATGCTCTCATATTGTTCATGTAGCGAGCGTGAGAAGCGTCCATGTCGCGCATTCTGTTCATAAATGAGTTGTGTCGAGCATCCATTGCCGCCATTCTGGCGCTGAACGCCGCTGCAGATCGAGCGCGAGCGGCGCTGTCGAATGCAACCCAGTTCTGCACCGACTGAACGTTCTGTTTCGCCTGACCCTGCTCCCAATTCTGGTTGTACTGCCATGATTTATACATTCGCTGGAAGACTTGCAGGGCTGCCTGCTCGTAACCATCAGCGGCAACGACGCCGCAAATTTGTGAAACCCACCACATCGTCGGACCCTTTTTCGTTGCGGCCATGAAAAAGGAGGTTCCATGAGTGCCCTTGGCGGCGAAGTTATATCGAACAGACGCCGCGTCCGAAGCAACAACTCCCTGGGTGCCGTTTATCTCACGTGCTAGTTCAGGATGATGCTCGACATTGACGATCTCGAACGAGTCGCAGTTCTTTCCGAATCTGCTCCTGGCGTAGTCTTTGACGAATTTTTCTGCGTCCTCATAAAACAGTACTTTTGAGACCATTCCGTTGCTGTGTTTGTAAGTTGCACCCGGCGGGCAACCGAGTCGGGTGAGCCACGCTGCCGGCAGATATCGGGGTTCTATCGAGCCGTCACCTATGAATATAGCCATCTTCTCGTCAGGCGAAACCGCCTTCACCCATGGGCGAAGGTCAATCGGCATCGGTTTATTCAAACCGCCAGTGACGTTCCAGCCGGCTGGAACATCAAGAGAGAAGGCGCCAAAATTGGGGTCTATAAACTTGGTGTATTGAATGTCGGGCGTCGCGAAGCTCGAAGCTGTTTGGTCTGCGGAGTCGTTGAAATCGCCTTGTCTTTCTCCGGAGTCGTTTGCAGTGCCACTGTTGGCAATACCAGTTATTTGGAAGCTCTCCAGGACTTTGCTCAAGGTCATAACATCGGCTTGTCCTTGAGGCGTGGAGGGAGAACCGAAGATTATTAGCTGACCGGCTGTTCCATCTCCGCCTGGTGATAGCGCGAGACCTGCTATCTCGAATCGGTTGTTCGCTATTGCTGTAGAGCGCAGAGCGCCTGTCACCGTATTTGGTGCGCTCCAATTCATACCGGGAGCGTACTGTTTGAGTAGAGCCGTAAATATCCCTGTGGCGGAGGAAATGCGGATTGACTTTGTTGGAATGTAGAAAGGAAAAATCGATAACTTGCAGTTCGCCGGACTGCTCACTTCAATCTTGCCTGTCTTCTCATCCTGGACAAATGACCATCCTTCGGGACAGCCTATGGAGAAGCCCTGACCTTGCCCACCATAAGTTTTCCAGCCTGCGTTCGCGTTGCTGATTGGCGTAATGCTTTGATTTGCCGAATTATTTGACCTGTTGTCCTGGTACCCAAGTTTGTAGTCGCTGGATTTTGCCAGTTGAGCTGCCGACACTCGCATCAGTGTGACCGTGTAGTTGCCTCGCGAAGGCGACTGAAATGAAAGCGACAAATGAGTTCCTGGAGCTCCCATCAGCATTTGATAGATCTGCTCCGGAGGTAGTGATTCGACCGGTGTCGCTCCAACAGCGAGTAATTCATCGCCCGTGGCTATGTTGCCTTTTGCCGCTGGTCCACCAGGCACAACCATAGTCACATAGAGTCGTCTTTGATCGTTGTAGTTGACGACCATCCCGAGAGCGCCTTTGTCTGCGGGATTTGTTGAGGCCGCAGTTGAGCTGAAACTTTGAATTTGCGCAGCAGCTTCCGTGAAGCAGCCGATTTGAGAAAGTGTCAGTATGCCAAGCACGGCTGAGCGAAAGATTGCTGAATGAATCATGGTGGGCTTCCAGTTGGTATACGAACGAACAGGCAATTCTATCAAAGTAATAAATTTGAAGATTGCCTGAAAAGAAAACCGTCCGAAGCAATTCTCAATCGGAGTCGTTATCTGATTTCTCCGAGCCCGTAGCTGAGACTATCGTCGTGATCGCCATGTCTTCGCGCAGATTGAGCGGCGCAGAGACATTGGTTTTTGTGACTACTCGAATAGCGGTTGGAAGATTGTGCAGGCGCGGACGAATCAGTCTTCCCGGCGCGACGATGACTGTCCTCCCATCAAAGTCGTCCGGTGTGATCAGGCGGGCGCTTGCGATGGTGTCTTTGATTCTCGGATGAAGCGAGGCGAAAACAAAGTTGAGATCATTGTCAGGCGCGGGCAGCTTAACGCTAATTTCCGGTCGATAGAAGTCGGTTTTTTGATAAAAGTATCCCGCGCTGCGATCGAATTCTTTCAACTGCTCGAGCGCTACAGGCGCTGTGGCATTGCTCGGCATATCGCGCAGCGAGCCGACTTCCACAATAGTATTCTCTGTTGGTGTTAAAGTCAGGAGCATCAGATTCATCGGACCGCGATCGTTTGTTTCCTTAACTTTTGAAGTTATTGATATCTCCAATTCCTTGCCAAGCATGCCTGAAAGTAACTGGCGTTCTTCTTCCACTCGGGTCGCGCCGACGCGCGCGTCATCAAGGAGCAGTCGGGCTAGTGGTTCTACATGCGGTGCCTGTTTTGCGATGTCGTCATAAGCACGCCGTGAAGTAAAAACCGCTTCTCGTGACCTCTCGATCATCGCATTCATCTCACCGATGCGATCGCCTTTGTTTAATTGAACGGCGGCTTGCAGTCCGATATTTTCCGTCGTGGAATTCAGTTTTGCGTTTGACAACATCAGGAGGCTGGTGCCAATTGCCACCAGAATTAGTGCCGCGATTATCGTGGCTACCAGCATGATCAGAGGAAGAACACCGCCGCTACAGGTTCTTCTTACACGCTGGTTTAATGAACTGTTATGCCGCTCTGTCATTCGTCGTCTCCGGAGCCGGGCGGCGTTGTGTAGTATAAGACTTGTTTTTGACTGCCGGAAACGGTACGAATGGGAATGACGATAGGGCTGTAAACTGGGACGTCAGGCGCCGATTCGGGTCCTGGAGTGAAACCCGCTTGAGGCATCTGGTTCAACATATAACCCATGCTTTCGTCGGGAACGAGAATTACCGATACCGACTGCCGGCGTGCATAGAGGTCTACAAACAAGCGCAAAGCCGCTTTGGCAGCCGCTTCTGCTTCTTGAAGCGAACCAAATCCGGATTTGTGTCGCACTTCAAATGCAACCTGTCCGGACTGCAGATCGAGGTCATGCATTCTGCGACAACCAAGAATGTTCCAACCATGCATCCAGAGGTCTTCGTAGTGAACCGGCTCCGCATCTTCATTGTTTGGTTGCGAGTAAGTGATTTTTGTTTTCACGACAGGTCCGATGATCGAATTGTTGTATTCGAATTGATCGCGAACCTGTTCGGTCTCAATTAAGAACAAGTAGTCATAAGTCTTTCCGAGGCTCTGGCTTTTGCAGGGAAGCTGGAGAATGAGTAGAGTTGCTAATGCTGTTGTTAGGAACACTAGAGCACAAGCCAATCTTCCCTTGCGGAAACCGATCCCGCAGAAATCGAAAATAGGACCCAATATCTTATTCATTGACGTAGTACTCCGTTGTTATCGGATCACGTCCCATGTTCTCCCACAAAGCGCTTCCCGTCATCACTACGTCGGCAGGTTCGGTCAAACCTGGCACTTTGAGACCGAAGAATTGTACTGTCACCAGCGGATCTATGCGCGTATTGACCACCACGCTCAAGCTGTAGTTGAAACTGTCCTTATCCGGCTGCCAGTTCGGAGGAATTTTTCCTGGCTGTTCCACTCGCAGAGTCTGAGTTGGGTCGTTGACCTTGCTTATCAGCAGAGCAGGCGAGACTGAGGTAACTTTGACTCCGGTCGGGTTGGAAACTTCAAGCGCGAATTTGTCGGTGTGGTAGCTCTTGAACGCATCTGACAGCTTGCGTTTCTTCGCCATGTTCTGTGTCCAGGCATTCACTACCTGCGATGAAATCGCCCAGCGTGTCATGAATGTTCCATAGTTTGCCAGCGGCAACAGAATGATGAAGAAGATGAAAACCAGGCAGTAAGTAAATTCGACAGCGTTGCTGCCGGTGCTTTTTCGGCAGGAGGGTGAGGTTCGAAATTTATCTCGTTCTTTCATCAAATCTGAACCTGAAACTCCAACTGCTTACTGCTCGAAACCGTTGGCAAATTCTTTGTCTAAGAATATCAGGTTCTGGCTCGCGACCTAGGGGAACAGTGTTTTCATCGCCTTGCCTGCGTCCGGCATTCCGTAGCCGAAGAAGTTGTTGGGAACGCCATAGTTTGGGTGATCGGGGTCATGGTTGCGGTTTGATGTCGAAATTAAAAGCTGTTCGACCTGTGTGTTGGTCAAGGAAGGCTTAGCGCCCCAGATGAGGGCCGCGATCGAGGCGACGAGCGGGGATGAGAATGAAGTACCACTTACCGAAACGGCCTTGCCTTTACCCGCTTTGCTGGAGCAGACGATACCGACTCCTGGCGCAGTGAACCAGACTGGATCGCCGTACTTTGAGAAGCTGGCTTTGCGTCCGGATGCGGTGTCTGTAGCGGAAACCACAATCAAATACGGGTAGCGAGGATTGAGTGTGTCCTCGTTGCCGTCGTTGCCAGCCGCGTTGAAGACCAAACCGCCGCTGTCATGGAAGGCTTCGAACTGGGAGTGTAGAACGTTGTTGTAGGTTTTGTTCGAGATCGAGTATTCCGGATATTGATTGTTTAAGCTCATGTTGACTATTTTGAGCCCCCGCACGATGCATTGATCCATGGCTTCGATCAGGGTGCTTGTCGGAAATCCACCGATCTTTTTGACGTAGGCGTTGATAGGAAATATGCGACTGTTGCGCGCGGGTCCCGCGGTCAGAATGAAGTTGTCGTTGATTGCCGCTGCCGTGGTTGACACCATGGTGCCGTGGCCGGCCGTGTCCTTTTGTTTTTCTCTGTCTTTGCTGCAGTCGTAGCCTTCATAACACTTGCCGGCTAAGTCAAGATTCTTCAAGCTTACTCCGGTGTCGATGATGGCGATTGTGTTGTTCTGTTCGCCAGGGCTTGCACTCCAAGCGTTCGTCACATTGAGTTTAGGCAAGTATGTTTGAGAGGGGAAGAATTGGTCGTTCGTCTGCGTGCTGAAGACATAGTTGCGCTGAATCTTGTTCAGATGTTTGTCGTTGACGAGAGCCTTTTCTGCTTTTAGAAAACTATCCTGGCTTGGAAAGTCTACGACCCAAACCGTTCGGTCGCCGCTTCCGATGGTTTTGACGATGGTTCCGCTGACTTCGCGAATGGTCTGCATTGCATCATTTTTATCGGCCTTATTCGGCATAATCAGCAGAGAATTTGAGGCGACCTCGCCTTTGCGGATAGGTCGAGAATCTTCCACTGCGACGCTGGTCTTCTTGTAGCCTGGCTCGGTGTATGGCGTCAGACGGTACGATGTTGGCGAAATCCTGAGGACTGGAGATTTTTGCTGCTTCTGAACTGATTTTGCTGCGTCAGCGCAGTGGACGGGCAGCTGCATGCTCAATGCGATTGGCACGCTCGTGAGGACTGCGGAGGTGAAGACCCAGGCTTTTCGAAAACGGGTTTCAAACATATGGTGTCCTCAGAACGGCTAGAAAGTGGCTCCAGCGCGCGATAGTAACGGAGAGACGACTGTGGTCGTTTGACTACGGACAAAGTTCGAGAGGTTAGTAATATACCCAGATTACCTGGATGCCAAGATTATTAGGAGGTGAAAAACCACAGTTTTAATTTTGTGGTTTTCGGACCATGGGCGTTTGCTTTGCGACTGTGAACTTGGTCTGCGATTTATCGAACCAGGATCTGAGTTCAATCTGACGTTCCGGATGAAGTCTCCGAGCAAACTCGTAGAGTCCTTCGAAAATTTGAAGCGTGGGTCGCGAGAGATAATCGTGCTCGCGGTCAGGAAGATGATAGACCCGGTTCTCCTTCACAGCGGTCATGAGCGACCATGGGGGCGTAGTTTTCAGGCTGGAGGACCTGGACTCGAAAGGCATGACCAAGAGATCCGGTTGGGATGCTATCAGTTTTTCCGGGCTAAATTTTGGATACCCACTTTTGATGTCGGCAGCTATATTAGTGCCACCGCATGTAGTGATTACATCGTTGAGAAAGCTGTCACCGCCCACGGTGACAATTGGCTTTGGCCATACGCAAAAGAAAACTTTTCGACGCGGCTCGTTTTTCAACGTTTCTTTGAGCCGAGCGATGCTGTTTTGGAAAGAGGTTGCCAGCTTTTCTGCGCGTTCTGATTTCCCGCAAACGGAGCCTAGCAGGATGAGGTTTCGGGAAATATCGTCCAGCGATTTATTGTTTAAAACAACCGATCTGACTTGATGTTTTTTGAGTTGAAAAGAAAGCGACTCTTGACCCTGGACGAGAAGAACGACATCCGGCTTAAGTTTGGCGAGCCTCTCCCAGTTGATTGAAACGAAAGAGCCCACCTTTGGTTTTGACTTCGTCTCAGGCGGATAGGTGCAGTAGCTGCTGATACCAACGAGTTTGTCTTCGGCTCCAAGACTGTAAACCAGTTCGGTGTTCGATGGTGCCAGAGATACTATGGAGGATGCCGGACGTTCAGCACCGAGTTTTTCAGCGTGAGCGCTTTGCCCGGTAGTGAGCACTATGAGAGCGAAACTGATAACGGACATTAATTTCATGCGAGCCATAATAAACGAATTACTGCTTGCATGTTTGCTTGACATTACGATTGTCGAAGATCGGCCTGCGCTCAAGGAGTGGCGCTCGCAGTCATATTCGAAAGCCATTCCTGAACTTCTCTGACTCGTTCTTCAACTCCGAGTTTCGTCACGGTGAAGGTCTTGTTCCAAAGATCGAGTTCGAACAATGTCATGCGAGTAATTCGGTCCACTTGTTTTTGATAGTCCAGATCCGTCCAGCGAAAGCCATCGTCAACCGGCGGGAACATCGGCGGTATGTAGATGATGTGAGTGTACTTCAGCGCTTGCGTGCGTGCGGTTTCGTAGTAAGCTTCGGTGTCGTAAGACATTGCAGCACACATATTCCATCTCTGCCAGAGCACCCAGCAGTCTATTGTGGAACGGTCGGAGATAAAGGATTGCAACTCTTCTTCGCGCTCGATCTGCGCAGTGAGGATGCTTTGTTTGAATAGATTTTGATCTGGAATCTCGGTTGGATTCTGGTATCCCATTTGGTGGCATATTTCGCGACCGAGTTCCGGGATCATTGGTAAAGAGAGAAGCGAAGTCAGCGCTTCCACTATCGTGGTTTTGCCGACTCCGCTTGCTCCGGTGATGATGATGCGTTTCATCATTTAGTTTGGGTCACCATTCGTTCCTTCAGATCAACCTCTTGCTGGAGGTGTGGGTGGAACGTTAGGGAATGCCGGCAGCGGTGTGTTTTGTTTTGGCTGCGGCGGTTGTGATGCTGCACCGTGGTTCGGTAGTCCGTTGTTGGTCCCGTTGCTGGCGGCTTTCTGCGTTTTGTGCATTGTTTCCATCAGATCGATACCGGTTAGACCCTTGACCATGGTCATGCCTTGCGCGGCGACTCCCAGAACATCGGATGTGATTTTGCCCATGCCGGTGGAGTCTCCACCTGTCGAGAGCAAAGTAACATTGCCGATCTTGGACAGAGGTTGCGCTGCGGCGGATACGAGCTCTGGCAGTTTCTCGATGATCATGCTTGCCATAGCTGCATCGTTGTACAGCTTGTAAGCCTCCGCTTTCTTCGACATCGCTTCAGCTTCCGCTTGACCGCGAGCGGCGATAACGGTAGCTTGTGCGAGACCTCTGGCGCGCTCAGCTTCTGCTTCAGCCAGACCCATTTGACGAGCTGCTTCTGCTTCGGCTTGGGCCCGCATCTTAGTTGCGTCCGCATCAGCAGAGGCCTTTAGGCGTGCTGCTTCAGCATCTGCTTCGGCTAGAATCCGGCGTTTTTCTTGCTCTGCCAGAGCTAGTGTTCTAACTCTAGCGTGCTCAGCTTCTGCCGGTTTCTGAATGTCAGCTTCCAGAGACACCTGGCGCTTTTGAACTTCAACTTGTTGCAGTTCAACTTCCTTTTGCGCTTCGATGATTCGAATTTGCTGTCTTTCGGAAATTAGCTTCTGCTCTGCCTTTGCTTTGTGTACGTCGTACATTGTGTCAGCGGCAGCTTTCTGCTCGGCAACTTCAGCTTGGTAGCGTGCTTGTCCGACTTGAAAGTTCTTGCTTGATTCTGCAACTCGCATATCAGCTGCGAGCTTCGCTTTTGCGCCTTCCTCAGCGGCTTGCGCTTGAGCGATTGCCGAGTCGCGTTGAGCATTTGCTTGTGCAATAGTCGTCACTTTGTTGGCTTCGGCTTCACCGATAGCGGCTGTCCGTTTGGCTTCAGCTGTCGTTGTTTTACCGAGAGCTTCCAGGTATCCGACACTGTCGCGCACTTCTTTGATTGTGAACGAAACAACTGTCAGACCCATCTTCGCCAGGTCGGTGATCGACACTTCTGCAACGCGTGAGGCGAACGAATCGAAATTGCCGATTAGCTCTTCTACGGTCATGGTGCCGATGATGGCGCGCAAGTGACCCATAAGAGTTTCGTGAGCTACCATTCTAATTTCATCGATTTCTTTTCCGAGAAACTGTTCGGCAGCTGTTTGAATCGACTGCTCGTCGCCTCGAACTTTGATCTGAGCGACACCTTCGACGAACAGCGGGACACCATTGATTGTCAACATTGCTGCGTTAGAGCGGACCTCGATGAGCATGACTTCCAGGCTCAGAGTGTCCATTCTGTTTACTAGCGGTAAGACAATCGTACCGCCACCAACAATGATCTTCGGCTGTCCGCCGCCACCAGAGACGATTAAGGCAGTGTTAGGCCCTACCTTTTGATACAGGGCAGCCGCGAAGCTACCCAGAACGAACAGCAATATTGTTGCTATTCCGCCAATGATCATAATCATGGGGTCCATGACTCGCTTCCTCCAATATTAGTGCCGAGGATTCAGTCTCCAATTCTTTCATGCCCGAGGCTCGGGCTTTCTAAATCTCGGATGTTTTCGTTTCAGACTCTACGATCTTACGTGCCGTGAAGTTATTTAACGGATTTTGCAACACATTCCTTTATCTTCTTGATAACGCGGCGTGCTGATAATTTGGGGACAAACCCGGAGATGCTTGTTAGGTCTGCACTTGGTGCAAGTGGCACTATATCTGGTGATATTGAAGTCAACGTTTGAACTGTTGTTTGAACTAGTTTCCTCGTTATCAATCTTCAGTCTGGTGCGCATTGCTTGCGCGGTAGCCGCCTATTTGTCTTCGACTTTGCCAAGGACCGCGATCCTTTTCGCTTCGTCAGCGGCCGTTTTAGTGAGGGCGTCGTGGTATCCAACACTATCGCGCACTTCTTTGATTGTGCATAAAACAACTGTTAGTCCAAACTTTTCCAGCTCATTGTTGGAGCCTTCTTCAAGGCGCAACGCCAACGAGTTTGGATCTCTAATTATTTTCTCCGCTGTCATCGTGCTGCTCGACGAGCGCAGCTGTTTCATAAGAACGTCTTGTGCTAGTGTCTTAATTTGACCTATATCTTTTCCGAGAAAATGTTCGGCCGCTTTCTCTATTGACTGCTCGTCAACGCGAACTTTGACTTGCGCCACACATTCGACCGATAGAGGGATGCCATCACTGGTCCAGGTCGCATCGCAGCGCATTTCAATAGCCATCACCTCCAGGCTTAACGTATCCATCCTGTTTACTATTGGCAAGACAATCGTGCCTCCACCAACAACGATCTTCGGCTTTCCTGCGCCACCAGAGACGATTAAAGCAGTGTTAGGCCCTACCTTTTGATAGAGCGCTGCAAGGAGAATACCCTGCACAAACAGGATGATCAGTGCTATGCCGCCCATTACCATAATCATCGGATCCATTTGCGTTCCTCCAAACTAGTCGAGCTGCAGACTCCAGTTCTTTATTAAAGAATCGGAATCCTCTAAAAAGTCGTCACCAGTTTTTGCAGGCTACACGACCGGCACTATATCTGGTGACAATTGAAACTCAAGATTTGACCGCAGTTAAACGTTCAGTTCTCGTCAGTCTTCGTCAGTCTTCAATAAGCAGATTCTTGTAAGGCTCTACAAAAACTATTGGACCGTCACGCTCAACGATCATTACTTTCGTTCCTTTGTTGATTGCTGTGCCGGGCTTAGACCGCGCCGCAGAAGAATAGATTTTCGACTGAATTACATAGGTCACTTCGCCAGGACGATTTTCTGCGATTGGAATGAGCACTTCCGCCACGTGACCAATGAGGTCGTCAGAGCGCATGTGTGTTGAACTCGTACCGTAGCGCATCATTGCTGCGATCATCGACTTGAAAATATTGATCATGGCAAAGCCGGCCAGTACTGCCGGAATCAATGTGAAATAACCGATTCCGGGAAATAGATAACCTACTGCATAGCCGCAAAGACCGAAGAACGCAAGGAAAATCGAAATGGACATAGGACTGAGCACGCTTAAAACGAACCTGCCAACTCGATATTGCACACGGTGATCCGTGACCAGTGAATAGCGGGTGGTGTCGTCTTGGTGATCACCATGGTCTTCACCGCCATCGTGATCACCGCCGTCATCACCGTCATGTCCGAAGTCGTGCCCGTGATGACCTGCATCATCACTGCTATCGTCCATGTGTCCCATGACGAAGTTGAATATAAGGAAGCCTCCGCCGACAAGGGCAGACATGAAATAAGCCTGACTCAAAATGCCTTGGGGAAACATATTCGTGATCCTCGTGTTCTTCACCGATAATGCGGTGATTTTCCTATTAGAGATACCCACGAATCGATTTCTTATAACGCCGAAACGCCCACCAGTACCTAAAGAAAAGACTAAGATTGCATTCGTATGCGTGACGTAGTACAAGTTGTGGTGGGCACCAGGCAAAGTGAATATGGAAATTGTAGTCACTCACAACAATATGGACTTCGATGCGCTCGCTGCGCAGTTCGGTATCACTCGGCTTTTCCCGTCAGTGAAAATTATGTTGGGTCAGCCGCTACAAGGGAATGTCCGTGAGTTTATGTCTCTCTATCGCAGCTCTCTGCCGATAGTGCAGGCGAAATATATTGATTACGAAAAGCTGTCTCGTGTTTTTGTTGTTGACTGTCAGCAAGTTGAGCGATTGGATGGAGCGCTTCGAGAGTTTTTGATGTCTGCAGAACCTCGACCGGAGATTGTCGTATACGACCATCATGAGCTTGATCCCAATGGTCTTGTAAAAATCGCCAGCGCAGAATCGATAATCAAGCGAGTCGGGTCCGCCACCACGTTGGTCGTGGAACAGTTGAGAAAAAAGAAAGTGAAGCTCTCAGCGTTCGAGGCGACTCTGCTCGCCATGGGCATCTACGAAGATACCGGCTCGCTCATGTTTCCTGGTACGACCGAGTTAGATGCATTATGCGTCGCCTATCTCTTGAAATATGGGGTGGACCTCGAGCAAGTAAACACATACACCCGCGCGAAGTTGAATGAGGAGCAGTTACGCCTGCTTGAGGAGTTGGTTAAGAACGCTCATGTCGAAACCTATGAAGGTGTAAAAGTCGTTTTTTCCGCAGGAAAGACGAAGCCATTTGTAGAGGGTCTAGCGACAATCACCTCCAAGCTTTTAGAGATCACTTCTTGTGATGCTGCGTTTTCTGCCGTCCACATGCGCGATCGCGTGCATCTAGTCGGTCGAAGTGACACTCAATCCATAGACGTGCGAAATGTAGTGCGTCGCTTCGGCGGTGACGGTCACCGTGGAGCGGGCTCAGCTGTAGTAAAAGAGAAGAGTGCCGCACATGTTTTGAACGAAGCGCGTGAAGCTCTGGCGGAGCGAGTGGTTCCTGAAACCAACGCATCAGATATTATGATCTCTCCAGTTCGCACCATCAAGCCCACGAGTTCGATGGAGGAAGCGTCGCGAATGATGATCCGGTACGGACAGGACGGTTTTGTCGTCGTGGAAAATGATGAAGTTGTAGGTGTAATTTCGCGCCGGGACATAGATCAGGCGATGCATCACAAGTTAGGACATGCTCCCGTCCAGGGCTTCATGAGCCGCCCCGTAACTTCGGTCAAACCGGAGTCGACGTTGAGCGAAATTCAATCGTTGATGGTGAGTGAAGATATCGGCAGGGTGCCCGTGCTTACCGACGACGGAGAATTAGTTGGACTAGTGGACCGGCTGACAGTACTGCAAACCCTGTACGGAGAGAATGCCGTTGGCACTGAAGCTTCTGAAATCGAGGAGACCGTCCCGCGCTCGAAAAAACGCGCGCGTTTGCCGCAGCTGAACGAAAAGTTGGATCATCTGGAGAAACCTGTTCAATGGCTGTGTCACGAAGTTGGTCGGGTTGCTGCCAAAAATAATATGGTGGCGTATGCGGTGGGTGGCTTCGTGCGCGATCTGTTTCTTTCACGAGCAAACTTTGATCTGGATTTTGTGATTGAAGGGAATGCTATTGAACTCGCTGATGCGCTGGAGCGTGAGTATCCATCGCGCTTTGAAGTCGTTGCAAAGCATGAACGGTTTCAAACTGCGACGCTTTCATTTTATGCAGATAAGAAACGCGAAGTGGATTTGTCTACTGCGCGAACTGAGTATTATGAATATCCTGCTGCGTTGCCTACTGTGGAGCCTTCCAAACTTGAGCAAGATCTGTTCCGCAGGGACTTCACGATAAATGCGCTTGCAGTCTGCTTAAACCCTGGTCGCTACGGTGAGCTCGTCGACCATTTTGACGGCCTTGCCGATCTAAGAAGAAAGATCGTTCGTATCCTTCACCCGTTTAGTTTCATCGAGGACCCGACGCGCATAGTCCGCGCGGTCAGATTTGCGGCTCGGCTCAATTTTCACATGGACGCCAAGACAAAAGAGCGCGCCAAGAAAGCCATAGCCATGGGTGTTTTTGACGAACTCGGCGGCGTCCGTCTGCGCGAAGAGATCAGGCTGATTCTAGACTCGCCTAATCGTCTTGTGGCACTAGACCTGCTTGGTGAACTTGGTGGAAGCCTGCGATTTTTGCAGGCAGACCTTGAATACAATTTGAGAACGAAACATCTCGTGCGTCGCTCGGAACGTTTGTTGGAGCGTTATCACGTAGAGGATAGCTTTACTGTTTATCTCGGACTGCTCGTGAGCTCTGTACCAAGCGAAAGATTGGAAGCGGTTTTAGATCGACTGGCATTGACGAACGATCAGAAAGTTACTATCGAGAAAGGCATTGCACTAGCGCACATGGATGGTGATAACATGGAGCTATCCAGCAGAAGTAAAATTTTCAGACTGATGAAAGGTCACTCGCCGGAGTCCCTGGCAATCGCGGCAAGTCTAGCGGCAGCAGGAACGAGCGTCCGTCGAATGATCAAGCTCTATCTTGATGAGCTCTCCAATATTACAGTCAAGCTGAGCGGTCATGATCTGGTCGAAATGGGTATCTCGGAAGGACCGCAAATCGGCAAGGTTCTGAGCGGTTTACTCGAAGGTCGTCTGGAAGGAACAATCAAGTCAGAGGCTGATGAGAAGAAATTTGTTCAGACCTGTATCAGAACGTCGAAATAAGTTGCGCTTCAGTCAATCAAGATTGGAAATTCCTTTGGCACCATCACAGTCACTGCCCGTGGTGCGACCTCTATTGTCATAGGCGTCGTTCCACAGGCATCACCATCTATCATTGCAGTAGCTTCTTTGTTGATAACCAGCGGTGGTTTCTCATAAAAACCAAATGAGTTTTTAAATCGTCGCCAGGTTTTGTCGATTAGAGACGAGTGCCGGCTGACCGGAACGACTTCCAATTTCACAGAGCGGGTCACTTTCTTCACGTAATATGGCGCGTCCTGTTCGCCGCCCAATCCACCAGCAAACCGAAATCCCATCTCAAGATAGTCGTGGAATTCTTTCGGCTTCAAAACGCAAAGATCGAGTATGCCGTCATCGAGGCGGGCCGATTCGGAGAGCAACCCGATACCGAGGTCGGCGATATTTGTCACGAACACACCAGCAGCAGCTACGGTAACGGTTTCTTCCTGATCTATGGTCACGCGCATGAGGAGGGGCGCCTGGGCTAGTGTGTGGACCAGAGAGCCTGCATAGGCCAGCATCTTCCAGTTGACCTTATTGTGATGCTCGGGCATGAGGATTGCATCGCTCATTGGACCGACGCCTGCGGCTACCGCGAAACGGTGACCGTTCATGATTCCCAGGTCCATTGTGAAAGGCTTGCCGTTCACCAATGTGTCGACGGCCTTATCGAGTGGGTCGGATAATAGATTTTCGTCGTACAGACCGAGGTTCCTGGCCAGTTGATTGCCCGTGCCGGCTGGCACGATACCTACAGGTACTCTGGTCGGTGCCAGCGATGCGGCCTCCAGGGCAATCCGAATCGTGCCGTCACCACCCGTCGCGACCAGCAAATCAGCGCCATTCTGAAGGAAGTCCAGTATTTCTTGCGTGTCCGTTTCAGGCGTGGTCGCGATTGTTGCGACTTCGTATCCGGAACCGCACAGCTTGTGAACTATCTTCCCGACCCACCACTCGGGCGATACAGCCGATCCGGCGTGGGGGTTGTAAAGTAAATAACCACGTTTACGCACGTTGCTAGTCAAGAGCCTCCATTAGCCACCCTGTGCGGGATATCGGGCGTATATAGATGCGAGCGTTAGAACAATCTCGCTTGCAGTGGAAGTCAACAGTCGATAAAATCCTCGCTTGTACTCGAACCTGTGGACTTCTGGATAGTTTCACCAAGGTTTGAGATTGGGTCCAGGTACAGATAAAGATCTAATTTCCCCGATCAGATAGTTCTGTGTTAAGTTTGATGGGCTCACATTCGGATATTAGCCGATTTCAATATCCAAATGTCAGCGCAGTGATTTGCTTACAGCTATCTATCTAGTGGAAAGGTAGGGGTTTGTGAAGGAATTAAGTCGGAAACTGTCATGCATGGCTGTCGCAGCCGTGCTTACGTTAGGACTATCTGGTACGGCGTCAGCTGATTCGCATTCGTCGGGTGTTGTGGAGCACGCAACGGTCACCGAATCGGTCATCGATGGCGACAGATATTCAGTCACAAAAATTGTCGTTCATGCAGCGCCTCATCAAGTCTGGAACGTCCTCTCGGACTTCGATAACGCGCCCAAAGTGTTCCCGCAAATGAAAAAGTGCGAAGTCATCAAAGACGAGGGACACTCGAAGATTGTGAAACACACGGTTGCACCCAGTGGACCGGTTGGAACATATTCGTACACTTTGCGCATCACGGAGAAAGCTCCGAAATACATGGAGTGGCATCGGTTGAGCGGAGCGTTCAAACAGGTCAAAGGGTTCTGGAAGCTTGAGCCGCTAGACAATGGCCGCACCACGCAAGTGACGTATGCGAGTTTCGTCGATGGCGGATTTTTCGTCCCGGCTCCGTTGATTCGTCGTCAAAGCCGAATCGACATGCCGTCAGTGATGACCGCGTTGAAGTCGCAAGTGGAATCGAAAATTCAGATTGCAGGCAAGCCCTAAACCGCTTCAGGCAATCAAACAATTCATGATAGGTTCCGAAAACTTCGGAACCTATTCTATTCTCATGCGTTGTTTTCTGGCTGGGGGACGCTCTTCCCTGGTTTCACCCTGTCGCTCTTTATTCCGGTACCTATCGGCGGGATCGTCGCCATAAAGTTCATCTTTAGGTGGCGGTGGTGGATCCACAATAGCGGGTGTTGTCGGTGCAGCTTTCGGTTTCTCTTTTGGAACTAAACCGCTCACGCCTTGCGAAGCATTTACAAACCAACTTTTCAAGGAATCACCGTTCATTACGGCTACTACGGCTCCGATAATAATGAGCGTGCAAACGACAAGACCGATCAGAAAATTTTTCAAGGCTGGTATTGCATCCGGTGCACTTCCCGCGCTGCTGTCATTGGTGCGGGACCCGGCAGAGCCGGTGCTTTTGGAAGACTTGCCACCTTTCTTAGACGGCTCTATATGCTTTTGTTTTTCCGACGAGTCACGTTGCGATAGAGGCATTAATTGGAGACCTCACTTGGGGCGGTCATCATAGTTGGAATATTCGATGCGTACTCTGCTTGCTCTGCGCTTGTTTTGCGCGGAGTTGTTGGTCACTCCGAAAGATGGGCTGTCGGAAGAGGCATTGGTCTGCCCGGGCTGTCTCGGGACCGCCCACGGTTGCAGGGTGGTATGAATTTCGTGGGGTTTGAGCTTACGCTTGAAAGGTCCCGCGTCTTTCTTCGGCTTTTCCAGAACTATCTTGGGTCCTTCTTCTACGGGTATTTCCTCAGGCTCTGTTTTTCTTCCTGGCAGAATCATGCTGAGTTGGCGTGATGCCTGGAAGTACATTTCCCTCACTTGTTTTGGATTTGTCAGGATGTATGTAATACAACCTACGGTAAGACCTCCGCAGATGACGATAAAGCCGATCAATCGAGCCATTGTAGCCAGGGGAGAACGCCTTGGGCCGGCTGTCTGTGCGGCGACTTGCTCGGCAAATTTCATCACCACAGTTTGTTCCTGGTTGGACTGCTTTTTCTTCAGTGCGACTAGTTCGCGAATCGTGCTTCTTATTCGCTGAGGTCCAGTCCGGCTTTGACCTTTTCGAATTCTGCGACGTTGCTGTGGTGTGACGTCTTGAACAAGATTGCTGAGTTCTGTAGCCGGTACTACAGGTGGTGGCTGGTAGCTCTCGGCAACGGGCGTTTGCTCCGGTTGGTGGTATTGAATAGGAGTCTCCGGTTCTGCTCCCTGGTAAAGATCGTGCTGCGGGTACGTCGGCGCTTCACCGAGGTCAATGACAGGCACCTCGGTGGTATCGTAGTCTGGTTCTTCCGCGAATTCAGAATGGACTGCTTGAATCCACTCTTGGACTGCTTGTTTGAAGGTAGTGATAGAGTCTGTGCGATATTGAGGCTCCGCATCCAGGGCTTCTTGAACAATGTCGTTTAACTGGTGCACTCGTTTGAGATCCGGATTGAAACGAGCTAGAGGCTCCGGCGCTTGTTCTGCATCGACTCGTCCCCTGCCGTCGAACGGTAGATGACCGGTAGCCATGCGGAAAGCTATAGCGCCGAGACTGTAAACATCGGATTGCGCAGTCACGGGAGCTCCACTCAGAGTTTCTGGGCTTAAATAGGCGAATGCTTTCGTTTTGGAAGCGGTATCACCTGCGATATCGGCTACTGCCGCGATCTGGAAATCGCAAATCTTCACCTGCAATTGCTCATTCTCGTCGATTAGCAATATATTGTGCGGTGTTAGTCTGTCGTGAGTGCACTGGTGATTGTGCGCATATTCTAGAGCCGACGCAGTTTGCGTCAGGATTAAAGCAATGGCGTCTTCATCATCAAGTTTTTCGACTGATTGAAGGATCTCTTCAAGAGTGACACCTTGTTGATTCTCCATCATGTAGAACGGCTGTCCGTCGGGAGATTCGAGGTAGTGAAGGGATTTGATGATGTGTGGATGTTTCAGTCGTCCCTGTTTAACGACTGCTTGCTGAAACTTCTCTTTGACCTGTTGATTGAGAACCTTCGGAGTTTTTACTGCAACTACGTCGTCGTTATTTAGCTGCATTGCCGAGTAGACGAAACAATACGAGCCCTCGCCGATCAAGTCCATGACGGCGTAGTTGTCGAACAGTGTTTGACCTATGAGAGAAATTTTTCTGTTGGGGTTTGCAGCGGAACTCTTCGGGACGGCGAGGCTTTGCGAAGCGTCCGGCGCGGGTTGTAATTGTGGTTTTCCAACGTTTTGAAGTTCGTCTTCGTCGAAAAACTCTTCGTCTGAAATCGTTCCGGCGTTGACGTCGCTGTATCCGGCTGGTGCCTTGATTGAAATCGGTTCGCGAAATGGCACCGGCGGTGGTGCTACCGGCTTTGCCGCCGGGAGTGATTGTTGTGAAACCGTAGGCGCGGCAGGCTGAGCGGGGAGTGTGTGCGAATCGGCTGGCATGACGTCCAGCGCAGGAGGAGATTGTTCTGGAACGGTAGGTGCGGCAGTCTGCGCGGGGAGTGATTGTTGTGAAACTGTAGGTGAGGTTGTTTGCGCGGGAGGTGATTGATGTGAAACGGTAGGTGCGGCAGTTTGCGCGGGGAGTGATTGTTGTGAAACGGTAGGTGCCGCGGGCTGTGCAGGAGGCATCGCGGGGATGTCTGTAAATGAACTTTTTCCGCCGAAGCGGTTTGCTATAGCTGCCGTCAATCCAGAGGTAGTGGTCGCCGGCTTGAGTGGCCGGTCCCCTGCCTTCTGCTCTGGAGGTGGTGTCGGCGTATCGGCCTGTGAAGGCGCGTCTACCGCTGCGTTGTCCACCGTGTTCGCGGATGCAGGCTCCGGTTCCTCAATATTCTGCGGCTTGATACTCGGAATTTGCGCTTCCAGCCTAGTGTTGGATATTCTGGCGTCAAGCGTCGTGCCCGGTTTAGCAATCTCAGGTTTTTCGCCACCATCCATGATGTCCATGACGTGGGCGCTCGACCAGGAGAATAAGCCTTCCGAATCAGTTCCACTCAAAGACGGTACTATTGGAGGTGCGGGCGCATCTGAAGCAGGGCTGTCGCCATCCTCATCGGCAGCGGAATTCGATGTCTCTTCTGGTTTGACTCTGGAATTAGTCGCTGTCCCTGGAGCGCTTTCTTGTGATTGTTCGGAACCGATTACATCAGTCTCTTCAGTGTTTTTTGTTTTCGGGATCACGCGACCGGTGATCGTTGATATCTTTGGTGAGATACTTGAAATTTCCGACTCCGAGTCCGTTTTCGCTGTCGTTTTAACCGGCGCGATCAGAGACTTCAAAGACTCGCTTGTCTTAGGTCGATCCGGCGCAAGCGAACCACCGGTGGGTTTTCCATCGGTTACAGATTTGTTGGATTGTGGGTCGAGTTTCCCGTCGCCCGGCTCGGCGTTCTGGTTGTCACTCATTTCAACGCTTCCAGCTTGCCCCTACATTGTTCCCATGGCCTATTTAAATATATACCTGGTCAAGCTTTTCTGTTTTATGTGGAGCGGGTAGAACATTGATAGTGCTGAAGTTCGGCGCCGCAACAATCGGTTTCGGAGTTTTACTATGCGACTTAGACCATTGATATCGGCGGCTGCCGGGGTGTTCTTGATCTTATCGGCAACTGGAGTGGACGCTAAGCGATTGGACGAAACAGCGGTGAAAGCTTCGAGTCGACCACCAAAGGATTTGTGGCTGATATCGCAAAAGACTGATGGCGGAATCAATTACACCATATGCGTGTCTAAAGGAGCGGTCAAATTCGTTACCGGGAATCTCGCCGTTATTGCCAAGGCGCCCGATTGGAAAGTTTCGCTGTTGAACGAGAGGACGAAGCTATACTGGCAAATGCCCCTCTCTGACTTTACCGGCTTGGCCCCCGTAGAAAATTTTGACTTGAAACAGCTGGGACCGGCCGTGGATACAAACGACGAGACTAAGGATGATAAGCCGAAAGTCGCAAAGCGTGCGGTGGAAAAACTTGAAGGCAAACCGGAGTATAGTGCGGAAAAAGCTAAGAAGATGGGCTTCACACCTGCGAAAGTGACGGTATGGACTTGTTCGGATATTCAGGCCGATCCGCAGGCGTTAGATGTTTTAGCGCGACTTTATGGCACATCCGGAATTAAGGGAATTCCGATGCAGGTCCAGATGGAGACGGCATCCGGGGAAAAAATTGATTGTTTAAAAACCGAATGGTGTTTCGATCGCAATCTGTCGCCTCTGTTTTTCGATGTGTCAAAGCAGTTCAAAAAAGCTAAGAGCCAGGCGGATTTGATGGCCAAGCTAAACGCTAGCACCGCGCGTGGTGAATTGAAACCGCACGAAGCGGTTAGTCCTCACGTCAAGCAGCTGATCAAGAACAAACCTGCTAAGCCTATCGCGACCAGCCCATCTCCGTAGAGGAAGTTCGGAGTCTTTTCGGTTGGAAATCATGAAGGCTTCGAGTTTCAATGGTGTCGCATCTGGTGGCACGTTGAAAGTTGGAGTCGCGACGCATTTCTTGACTACCGCCACAGGGATCGACTCATGTGAAAGTTAGTTTCGACATTATTACGATTGCGAACCTGTAAAACCAATAATGTCGCACTTCTCTGTTAGAATGAGAAACTCAAAATTATACATGGAGAGGTACCGAAGCGGTCATAACGGCGCCGCCTCGAAAGCGGATGGGTGCAAGCCACGTGGGTTCGAATCCCACCCTCTCCGATCCTTTTGAGAATGGAACAGTGGAAAAGGTCAACCTGGCAGGTTAACCTTAATTTCCAAGCGCCAGCTTTCCTCGGGGACTAATGTCCTCAGTCGGTCGCTGTCGGTTAAGATTGAAAGGTCGGCTGGACTGGTCACCACCCATGAAATTGCCTGGTTCGAAAATCAAAACCATGCTCGCAATAGCGATCGGATTTGGCATGGCAACCTTTATGGCGTCCTGCGCCCAACAAAAACCGGTCGAGTTGAAAAAAGTTCCTCTATCCGTTGAGCGCATTCGGTTTAATCCAAAAGGTGATTTGAGTAATGTGCCATTGAATGAAAACGAAGGCGCTGTCACCGTCTGGAGTTTTGGTTGCAAAACCGATTTTGATTTTGACATCGTTGAGAAGACATTTCTGACTAAAAACGATTATATGGTTACCATTAAAATCAAAAGTTGCAAGGTCGAATTAACTGCACCGGTGACTGTTTACTTGCCGGACGATGCTGATAAGCAGCTTGTCGAGCATGAGGACGGTCATGTCGAAATCTGCAGACGCATTTATGCGACTGCAGATAGGCAGGCATTAATCGCCGCCTCACAGGCTGTCGGGAAGACCTATCAAGCTTCCGGACGCAGCGTCGATGAGGCTTGCCAGAAGGCAGTTGAGGACGCGAGTTTGACGATCAGTCAAACGTATCACGACCGAGCATCAATGGCAGTTAATCGAATCTCTGAGGCATACGATATTTTGGATCGTGCAGAACCAGGCAACGCCAAGGATCTTGTCGAGAAGGCGATGAACAGGCAGATTGACACACGAATGTAGTATCTACTTCTTGAAGCGACCTTCAGCAGCACGAGCTTCGGTCTCGTACTTCTTCGCTTCTTCTGGCAAGCCACTCTCTTTTAGGACTTCTGAGAACCACATGAGAGTGAACGCATAGCGTTTGTCGTCTTCCAGTCTGTGCTTCGCTTCCACTGCGAACTTCTGCTTACAGTCAGCTAGATAACCTTCCGGATCGCGCACGATGCTGGAAGCATTTAATGGGAAGAAGTTGAGAGCCCAGCGAGAAACGTTGCCGTGTGCTTTCGGTTCTTTTGCAGTAACCCCAGCCCGTCCGCCTTTCGGGTCTGCCGATTTTTCCTCGCCCTTGGAAAACTTCAAAGTTTTTGCTGAAGCATATGCTTTCTCCTGGTCGGAAATTGACGCGTCTAAGCGCGCAATTTCCTTCGCAAGCGCTGCTTGTTCGACGGAGCCGACATTTCCATCGAGACCTTGATATGCCGAAAGAAATGGCGCCACACCTACGCCCTTGTCCTCTAGCTCTCGAATGCGATTTAGCAAGGCCGCACGCTCCGATTTTAACGGTCCATCGGATACTTCGAGGTCTTTCGTCGTCAGTTTCGAAGTGCCGGCGTTAATCTGCATTGAGCCGAATGCGGCGGCGACTTGTTTTTGAATGGTGGCTATGTTGTTGAGCGAGATAACAACCTGTTTGTATTTGCCCCGTTCGGCGGGGTTGTAAAAAGTGACCATGATCCGTTTTGCTGCGCTGTTGTTGCCAACAAAATCGAGCGCAGTTTGCGCGATTTTATACGCCTCATACTTATATTCGTCGTCGCTCAAGGCTGGCATTTTGCAGGAAACTTCAATTTCTTCGCCACGGTCGACTGTCTGAAAATCACGTCTGGCAGCGGCGGATAACATCATTCGACTTTCGATAGCAGTTGCCGTGTCTTGAACTTTACCGGACTTGATTTCAATGGATGAAAGCAGTTCATCCTGACCCATGGCTCCGGAGTCGAAAGCCTTTACGTCGCCTGCTCGGATAGTAACGGCGCGGTATTCATTGGCGGCGCGTGAGTTATAGAAATACACGACGATGCTTGTGATGCCGCTTCCCGGCATGTCAAAAACTGTTTTCCCGATTAACAATGCGTCGATTTTTGAGTCTTTATCGTCGGCACGTTCGTTTCTAAACGTCGATATAGAGGCTTGCTCGCCCTGCACACGGACTTTCATTTGAGTTCCGGGAGCGAGAATCTTTGCTTTGTTAATTGCAGCAGTCACTTGTTCAGCACTGGCTGCTGCCAGAGCCGGATTTTGAAGTAATAAAAGAGTAGTAGCCGTCGCGATACTAAGAAAACCGGCTCTATAAGCTCGATTAAACACTTGCCAACCCTCCAGGTCCACCAGCCAATATCTCACCTCACTATACCCGACTTGCGAGGCGTATATCATATAAGCGAACGGTCGGAATCGACTGAAAGGAATCAGGAAGACCGAACAAATTTCGAAGCAGTTGAGGCGAATTTGTCCAATCGAAATGCCCTGGAAATAACGACCGTCGCGGTATACGCAACGGCGATTTTCGCGAGCGCATGTCTTATGTTCGTAGTAGAACCAATGGTCGCGAAAATGTTGCTTCCGGTGTTCGGTGGAACGCCAAATGTTTGGAACACTTGCGTTGTTTTCTTTCAAGTCTTGCTGATAGCAGGATACTTGTACTCTCACATTGTGAGTACACGCGCAACTGCGCTGATTCAAGTGTCACTGCAGATCCTATTGGTCGTTTCTGCTGCATTTCTTTTACCATCGAGATTGCCTGCAATCGGTGATGTATATTCGAATCCGACGTTCTCCTTGATAGCACTGTTGGTGGTGCTAGTCGGTGCACCATTTTTTGTCATTTCGACAACGGCGCCCTTGATGTCGAAGTGGTATTCCGCTCTCGGAGCGGTCGGCTCGAAAGATCCATATTTCCTTTATGCGGCCAGTAATGCAGGCGGAATTCTCGGGCTGATCAGCTATCCATTTCTGATAGAGCCTAATTTGCGTTTAGTCGAGCAGATAAGACTGGTTGGTGGCGTTTACATCTTCTACGGCGTCCTTGTTTCACTTGCGGCGATTCTGTTTTCCCTGAAAATGAAAGGAGGAGAAACAGAAACGGCTGTCCTGAACGCAAGAGATTCGGCAGAACAAACAGTTTCCATCGAACAGCAAGGTTTAACTGACCAAGATTCAACCGTACAGCGAGTTAGCGAGCCCGGCAGCCAACAATATTTGCACTGGTTGGTGCTTGCTCTCGTTCCTCAGAGTCTCGTTTTGGGCTTCACGACATACGTGACGTCGGAACTATCAGCGATACCATTGTTCTGGATAGTTCCTCTTCTTATATATCTGCTTTCGTTTGTAATCGCATTTAGTGGCGTTCCACTAGGTCTGCGAAAAGTTGTCCGCATAGTGGCTCTTGCGTTGACCCTCGTTTCCGCGGCGCTGTTGACGGAAGGCGGGCGATTCTTCGGGATCGACGTATTGACTGTCGGTTTGTCCGTACAGTTGCTTACTTTGTTTTTTGTCTGTTGCGCGTGCCACATGGAGATTGCCGCTCAAAGACCTTCTCCGAAACACCTGACCAACTATTTCTTGACGATTTCAATAGGCGGTGTGCTCGGAAGTTCAATTAATTCATTTGTCGCTCCCAGTTTATTTGTCGATTACATCGAGTATCCGCTGATGCTCGCTGTTGCGGGTGTTCTACTTGTGAGATCCAGGTCCGGCAAACTCGATCATTGGCTGAAGACTGGAGTAGCGATTCTCGGGATTTTCATGTTATTCGATTGGTCGAGAACCGATGATTCAGTGGTTATGAGAAAGCGAAACTTCTTCGGTTGTTTGTCCATTGATGTAAATCGCGAGTCAAATACTTGCGAGTTCTATCATGGACTGACTATGCACGGTAGCGAGAGTCTTGATCCCGATGAGCGTGGTGTGCCGATTTCGTACTACTACACTGACGGACCGATCGGTAAGTTTTTTGTGAATCTGTTTGGACCGCCTGAAACATTGCGTCTTCTAGCTCACGGTAAACAAACCGTCAAGACTTCACCGGGCAGTTTCTCCGCAAATGTGCATGAGCAGCGGCGAAAGTACCTGGAGGACTTGAAGAACTCGGGCGAGGGAAACAGTCCTGTAACAGTGGAAACGGTTACTCGCTCCTTGAATGAGCTTTCAAGTTTGCATCAGAATAAAATGCCGATAGCAGTGCTTGGGCTGGGAACCGGTACCATTGCTGCTTTTGCGAAGGCGAGTCAGCCTGTTGTTTATTACGAAATTGACCCGGCAGTGGTTGAACTCGCTCAAAATCCAATTTATTTCACATACCTATTTCAAGCTCAAAAGCGTGGCGTTGATCTGAAAATCGTGAAGGGTGATGGTCGTCTGGAAATTCAAAAGGCTCCATATAAGTACTTCAAGGTCATAGTTGCCGACGCCTTCAGCTCGGATTCAATTCCCACTCATTTGATTACAAAAGAGGCTTTGGCTACTTATCGAAGCAAATTGCGCGACGACGGCGCCGTCATTTTTAACATTTCCAATCACTTTTACGACTTGAGTCCGGTATTGGCTAATTTAGCTGCTGACGCAGGGCTGGCTGCATATATCTATTCCGACGGTGAGGCACTTGTTGCTAAGAAACAGTCATCGGCCACGTGGGTCGTATTAACCGCTGATGAAAACACAAAATCTATTTTGCAGGTAAACGGGTGGAAGCCACTGAGAGTTAAGAAGCAGTCGCCGCTATGGACCGACGACTTCTGCAGTCCGCTCACAGTTCTAATCTCTCCGTTGTCTTAGGAAGGAAGGGAAGTGAACTCCGATAAGTCAAATCGATTCGAACTTCTGTATGTCACTATATATGGTGGCGCATTGATTTGTTCGTCTTTCCTGATGTTTTTCATAGAACCATTCGTAGCGAAGTTGTTGCTACCAATATGGGGAGGAGGACCGGGCGTCTGGAATACATGTGTCTTGTTCTTCCAGATTGTTCTTCTTCTTGGCTATCTCTACGCACATTTTTTGTCGAAACTATTAAAGCCATCTGCTCAACTAGCTGTACAAATGATTTTAGTATGGTTGTCTGCCTGCTTCCTGCCAATTCGAATCTGGCAAGTTGAGAGTTCGGCAAGTGCCAATTTGGGCCCGACCTTGAGTTTGTTTATATCCGTAGGAGTGATGGTCGGCGGTGCTTTCTTCTCAATCTCCACTACCGCTCCGCTATTGCAGCGCTGGTTTTCGGATTCACGATTCGCACGCTCGGCCGATCCATACTTTCTGTTTGCGGCCAGTAACTTGGGTGGTTTAGCCGGATTACTCTCGTATCCGTTCCTTATCGAGCCGAAATTTTCCCTTGCACAGCAAGGGCAATTTATAACGATCGGTTATGTTTGCTTTGGTCTCCTGGTCTCCATCGCCGGCTCTTCGATGGTGCGAAGACATCGGTCTATCGCGGCGTCTAACAGCAAGATAAGTCGTGGTCCGAAAGTTAATTTACTGATGAAGTGGCTTCTTCTTTCGGCTGTTCCTTCCAGTCTGGTGCTGGGACTCACCGAGCATGTCACGGGAGAGTTGTCTGCAATACCGCTATTCTGGATTGTGCCGCTGGCTATCTATTTGATCTCGTTCATCATAGTGTTCGGACAAAGCTCTAAAACGTTGGTTACGGTCTCAACCGCTCTCGCACCACCTCTAGTAGCGGTCAGTTTGCTTCTTCTCTATTCCGAAAACATCTACCAACTGATCGGTGGAAACGCCTACATAACCACCGGTGTTTCGGTTCAGCTGCTCACGTTGTTTGCAATCTGTGTCGCCTGTCACGGCAAAATTGCTGCTGAACGTCCTGAAAGCGCTCATCTAACCATTTATTACTTTGCGGTCTCACTGGGCGGCGTTTTGGGAAGCGCTTTCAACGCCCTTGTTGCGCCTGTGGTCCTGAAAGGAGGACACGAGTATTCGATCGTCCTTATGCTTGCGGCGATATTGCTATCGCAGCTGCCTGCAAAGCTGGAGGCACGGTTTGCGAAAAGAACAGCTGAGTCTAATAGGGCAAGCCTCGATTATGTGATACCACTAGTGGTGCTACTGATCTCTGCTATTTGCTGGTACAGCTACGCGATAACGCGAGGCGGGCTGGATGAGAATATTAGAGTCGTTCGTCCTGAATCCGGAATGTTTGAAGTGTTGCTTCGGGTTGTGATACCGGTAGGTTTTTGCATTCTTCTAGCGAGAACAAATAGACAATATCGACTTGGCTTGCTCGCTCTTAGTTCGGTCGTGCTCCTCCACCTGCATTCGGAAACCGACAAACGCGTTGTATATAAAAACCGAAACTTCTTCGCTCGATTAGCGGTGAGTACATATAATAACGCGGTCGAGTTGTGGAACGGCGCCAATCTTCATGGTACGGAAAGTTTGAATCCTCTTAAACGTGGAATTCCCGATTCGTATATGTACACCGATGGACCGATTGGTTTAGCTCTCAATGAGCTTGATAAAGTCTCCTTTGATCAGCCATCCTCGAAGACCGTTTCTCGGGAGTCGATTAGCAGAATGAACTATGTTTCTTCCTTAGGAGGGGCGCATGTTGAGGTGCCACCAATTGCGGTGATGGGGTTGGGCTGCGGAGTTGCAGCGTGTCTGGCGAAAGCCGGTCAGAAATTGGTCTTTTACGAAATCAATCCGCAAGTCGTTGAGGTTGCCGAGAATCCGTTCTTCTTCACCTACATCTATGAGGCGAGGAAGCGAAAGGCTGATATCAAGGTCGTTACAGGCGATGCCAGGATTTCGCTGCAAGGCGCGAACTATGGCGCTTATCGATTGATAATTGGCGACGCCTTCAGCGGAAGTTTCATTCCCACGCACTTGTTGACGGTCGAGGCACTCCGAATGTACCTCAAAAAGCTTCATCCGAATGGCGTTATGGCGTTCAACGTAACCGGCTATTTCGACCTGAAGCGAGTTCTGGTTCGCGCGGCTGCTGAGCTGGGCTTAAGCGCTCTGACGATTCGAGAATACGATCGAACCTCGGATGAGCGCGACTATATTGAGTGGGTAATGCTCGTGAAAAGTGCGACGTTCGCCGAATCCCTGCGAAAACAAGGGTGGGTTGACGTTAAGCCGGAAAATGATTTCCAACTCTGGACAGACGACTATTCCAACCCTCTGAAGGTTTTAAAGGAAAGATTCTCCTGACCGGAGTTTCGGCTGGTTGTTACTTGAGCCCGATATAACCGCTCTCTACCTGTGACGGCGCTGACTCTTTGTAGATATCGAGAACTCGACGGAATCTGATATCGGAGGTGGTACCATCGCCGGTGCCGCCGGAACTGTAGCTCTTGTACGTCAGTCTAGGACCGCCACCCGTGTCGTCGTACTTTTCGTAAAGAGCCGGATTCGGGTCTATAGTCGCCGGCGCAGATTGCGGGAAATCCTGTCTGCCGATGATGGCAGGAGGTACGCCTTGAGTACCGGTGCTGATGCCACCAGAGTCTTTGCCTTTATTCTTATTCTTCCAGCCGTTCATATTGCCATGCGCACCTCGGCCGGACATCACGATGCTGTCGACGGTCGCGGCTCCGCGGTTGCCAGATAGTTTCACTGACGCAGGTTTTTGAGTGACGAGCCAGATGTTGTCCATTGGCTCTCCTGCATGTCTGCCACCATTCATGGTGCCCGGGCGGCGCGAATAGAGTCGAATGTACATGTCGTAAGCTGGTCCTAAAACGACGACGCCATCGTCGACTGCGTTGACCGGCGGTCCCAGTGCCAAGCCACTCAGTTCTATCTGTTCAGCGAGTACGTGACCATCGTCGATAGCGCGGAAGCACTCCATATAGGTTTGATTCTCTGCGACGACATAATAGGGCTGTGGTTTCTGTTCTTTCACATCGTAAGACACGACACCGTCGGAATCGAAGAAATACATATGGCAGATACCGCGTGGGACACTGCCGGCAATGGGCGCTCCAATCGGGACAAGCGCTGAAAGAGACAATGGCGCCTGGGTCACTTCTTTAAAAGGGGTCGCGTGCATGCCGATGACTGATGTCACATTTGCCTTTGTTCCTGCTCGTTTCAACCAGTCGTAAACGGCGATTTTGCATGCCGTCGCTGCTGTCTGGTTTGTGTCTGAAGGAACAGGCCAGGAGCCGTTATCCGGAGCGATAGAGCTGCCGGTGGTTACTGGGAAATCGCCACCATTGGCGGTGTACATATCGGCACCAACCCCGCTGGCGGCCATGTTGTTCGACGCGGCGCCGTAGAGGTCACGTGGTCTGGTGATGTCTTCAGGTCCGGTTGGCATGCCGTCGGGAAAGCTAATTTGAAGCGCACCAGGAACAGGTTTTGGATCCCAAACATTAGAAGGTTGGGCGCAGGCTACTGCTTTCAATGTGTGTGTGCGATCAGGATCCTGCACTGTTTCCAATGCTTCTGCGCGCACCACCGTGCGATAGTAGTACGGCAGACCGGTGAGCGTCGCTCGCCATAAAGCTGGATCGACCAACCGAACCGAGTCTCCGATTGCGGCAAAGACAAAGTCCTGTCCATCAAATGGATAAGACGTGTAGGACTTATAGTAAGTCTCGTTGATCCAGTTGCCGCTAAAGTGGTCATACGTTCTCGCTATTATAGTGTTTGAAGTGTCCAGGCTTGGATCGCTGGAAAGCGGTTTTGGTACTGGAATATTCGTCGCGGCTCCGTTGGCGAGGGCTCCAATGGTAATCTGCATAGAGCCGGTTACATAGTCGCACTTACCGGCGATCCGGATGACGTTTTGAGTGTAGGCATCTTCAGCGGCCGTGTATGGTGTCACGTCTGCACCATTCTTGTCTTGCGCCACGCCGCCCGGTAGTACAGCGGCGTCGATGCGATCGATTAACTCATCTGCACGTGTCTTGGCGGCGGCAAGGTCTCTGAGAGCCAGTTCTTTAAACTCGTCTCCATCGGAGCCGAGCGCATCCGCGATGATGTAATCCAGGCGGGCTGTGCCAATTAGAGTGTTTATCGAGTGAACAGGTGTTCGAAAGGTATCACCTGCGGTTGTGCCGCTTCCATTCGGTGCAGAATCGGAGAGTCCGATGAAGCCGAACTCGGGTGTGTTTATGACGATTTTGCTGATCTCACGGGCGGCTGCAAGGGCGGCAGCCTCGATGGCAGTTTTCTGTTCGGAGCTTGTTCCAAGGAGTCTGACGTACCCCAACGCGAACAGCAGAATTATCACCATTAGAATACAGAATGCGCCTATCAGCGCCAGCATATTCCCGCGTCTTGACCGTCTTGCCATGGTCGTTTCTCCAACTGCCTAACTCTGGAAACCGGGCCACTTTTTTGCATCAATTAATATAGAGCTTTCTCCATACTATCTTCCCTGTAACCGGACCGTCAACACGCGGCGCCGTGGCGGGCTTGCTGGCCAAGGCTTGTGTCCTTTGAACTGAGAGATACCGCTACATCACGGCGAGCGGAAGTATTGTTGCGCATGGTTCGCGTCAGTCGACTTTATCCAGACAACCGGTATTTGTTTATCATCATTGTCATCAGGCAATCTCGAAGCGCGATTCGCCTTCCATGCGTTGCTGAGGATCTTGCCGGGCACAGGTGAAATGAACGTGCCGGATTCGTTTTGTACCTTAGCGAGGGCACTTTTGTAGAGTGCTGCTGCTTCTTTGTACTTTCGCTGGAGATACAAGACATTCGCAGCGTTGTTTATGCTGGCGGCTTTCTCCCATTCTGAGAGTTTGCAATTGCGTGCCAGATTCACTAGAGCTTCTCTTGCTTCCTCCATCTGTTGATTGTCCGGGTGGCTTGCGCAACTCATGGCAATGGCGGTTGCCGACGAATGTTTTGTTTCCCAATCAGGGTCTAATTTGATCGCAACCGTTTTCCAGGTTCCTGAATTATCTTCATCCAGGTCGGCTTTTTGTTTCTTTGTTGTTTTTCTACTCGATGTCTTACCGGCTTGTTCGTCCGACGATGTTTTGTCTTCATTTAAAACTTCATTTTTTTCGGCTGGATGTTCCTTTTTGAACTGCTCGAGAGCTGCTCTGCGATCTTGATAAAACTGGTTGACGTCCGCTTCTGTTAATCCAAAGGATTCGAAGTACTTTACCCTGGTCAAGTCTACTTCTTGGCCCATGAGGTGATAGACCCCGCCCCCTATTTCTCCGACGACCTTATATTTTCCGCCGACCTTTTCCAGCACTAGCGCTGCGTCATGCGGACCAATCGCATAGGTCCGGTCAGTGCCGCCGCCAAGCGAGCCCATCACTGTCATGTTGATGGGTGGCGGTGAGTCATTCGTGCTGGCATCCGCGATAGCGGGACTTGACTGTAATGCCAATAGGAGGAGCATACTGCAGGCGCTGCAGTATGCTTCTTGTGTGGCGTAGGAATATTTTTTACTCTTCATTCAGCAACAGAAACATGAGCGTGGCAGGCTCCCTGCAATCAACGACGGCCATGGGCTTGATTGCATTGTATCTGTTGCAGAACTGGAAAGATTACGGTGAAAACCCTGGATCTTAGTCTAAGACGAAAGCAGCGGTCAGAGACTCTTCAAAATATAAAGTTAGAGGCGTGTGCAGGCGCACCATATGCAGTGCACGTTTCTATTGGGGAAGTCCATTAAAACCATCTCTCCAATCTTTTGTGGCTCAAAGCAATGGACGCAGTCTCTGTCTTCTGAAAGGCTGACTGCGAAGCGCTCTTCTCCATTCGGTGAGCAGCAGCGAGCCGTAGTCTCAAGAAATTCCTTTACGGATTTAGATGTTTCCGGAGCTGTGGAAATGTCGCGCATCAATCTCCAGTACTCGTTCACCACATGCGGTGCGAGTGGTCTTGCCATACTGTTGATTGTTCTTAAACGTTGTATAACGCCTCGATAAGAGTCGAAGTGAAGAAGCTGACCGTTAGTGCTATTCGGTTGAACCTGCAAGCGCTTCTCTATACATCTGGCGCATCTTTTATTGCGACTAATCGGGTCGAATTCAATTTGCTCTCCAGCAATAAATCCACGGCCACACTTGCAGACGCCGCGATGTCTCGCGAACATCAGCTTCGGTGTCGGAGCGGTATTGGTCCGCTGTCTCATTACTCAGTACCTCATCAGTCGGGGGAGCGGTCAGCAGGGCGTCTTCTTCGTCGCCGTCGTTTTCACTACAAAGCTGACCTCGTTTTGATGCAATCATTATTTCAATCGCGACTGCGAAATATACGCAGTCGCAAAATCGTGAAGATTCTTTTCCTGTGGGGCTGAAACGGAACTGCGAAATATCTGCAGTCGAGTTTTCAAACCAATGCGAAAGCGCATTTGGCTACTTCGATTTAAATGCGTTGCGAGTGTCACCTTCCGTAGTTAACAACGCATCTGGTGTTAGCCAGCGAATAGCGCTTGCCGGACCTCGTTCACTTACAGTTATCGAACTCGATTATGCTTTTTCCCAGGTCGTCTGACCGGCCGTATCCATCAGGCTTACGCCCGCATCGGTCAAGCGCTGCCGGATGAGATCCGAAGTTGCGTAGTCTTTGTTCGAGCGAGCGTTCTGTCTAAGCTCAACTACTAGATTGACGATTTGCTCCACAGTGTGCGAATCAATTTGCTTTCTCGTATCCACTAGAGTTAGGCCGAGCAAGCGTGCGAATTGAACCAGTACGGTTGCATATCCCTGGCGTTTTGCTTCGTCTTTCTCTACGAATACCTTGTCTGCCAGAGCGAACAGCTGTGAAATGGCGACTGCTGTGTTGAAGTCGTTATCCATTGCTTCGATGAATGCTGCTCTAAACTGCTTGGTAGTTTCATCCTTTACCGGGTCGAGTGATTCGGCCGTTGCTTTTGAAATTTGATTTTTCGTTTGTTCAAGCAAAGCCTGACCGGTTGTCTCAAAACTTTTTCCGTTTTGCGAATTGACCGCAAAAGCAGCTGCACGCAATATGCGTCCTAACGCGGTTCTCGATGCGGTCAAAGCCTCGATTGAAAACTCAATCGGGTTGCGATAGTGGGTTTGAAGTGCGAAGAGGCGAATAGTATCCGGCGAGAATTTCGCTAGCAATTCCTGAATCGTCGAGAAGTTTCCTTCCGATTTAGACATCTTTTCTGAATTGACTTGCACAAAACTATTATGGAGCCAGTACTTGGACATGGGCTTGCCATGCAGGGCTTCTGACTGCGCAATTTCGTTTTCGTGATGCGGAAAGACCAGATCTTCTCCACCTGCGTGAATGTCAAAGGTCTCTCCTAGAACGTGTTTGGTCATCGTGGAGCATTCGAGGTGCCAACCGGGACGACCTTGTCCCCAGGGGCTTGACCAAGCAAGTTCCCCTTCCTTTGCGCTTTTCCACAGGGCGAAATCGGCAGGACTTTTCTTCTTGTCCGCAAGATCTTCTTGAGAGCGAACTTGATCGCGAGCTCCGACCAGCAGATCTTCGAGCGATTTCTTGCCGAGTTTGCCGTATTCTTTGAAACTGGCGACATCGAAGTAGACATCTCCGGCGCTCTCGTAAGCATGACCTTTTTCGATAAGCTCTTTGGTGAACTGAATCATCAGCTCGATGAATTCGGTGGCTTTGGGCTCATAGTCAGGCGGCTGCACGTTTAAGCAATGCATGTCATGCCAGAACGTGTACGTATATTCGCGTGCGACCTGCTCTGGGGTTTTCCCGAGCGCTTTGGCGCGATTGATGATCTTGTCGTCAACATCGGTGATGTTGCGCACATAAGTCACATCATAGCCGGAGAAACGGAGGTAGCGCTGGACCACGTCGTAAACCATGGTCATACGAGCGTGTCCGAGGTGGCTCATATCGTAGACGGTCGGACCGCAGGCGTACATCATCACCTTATTTCCGTTCAACGGAACAAATGGTTCTTTCTTACCTGTCAGAGTGTTGTGGACGTTGATACTATGCATGGGAATCACCGTATGTAGTGGCGCGCGGAAAGCCGCCCGTAAAGGTTCAAACGAATCTTAGACGCTTCTACACATGGCCCCCATTGCCTCCGTTCTTCAACGCTTTTTCCAGGCGTGCCTGAACTTTTGTCGGTCCGAGCACTGACATGATCGAACCGAGATCCGGTCCGGATGTGGTTCCAGACAGAGCCGCCCGCAATGGCCAGTACAAATTTTTGCCCTTGATGCCGAGTTCTTTACCCATTGAATCAACTGCAGCTTTAACAGCTTTAGGATCTTCAAAAGGCAGCTTGCCTAGTTGTGTAAGCGTTTCACCCAACACCTTTTTCGCATCATCGCTCGATAGCGCGGCTTCTTTTACATCGGCAGGAACGTCGATGGTTTGTCCAAAGTAGAAGGCTGTCGCTGCCTTGACTTCGCTGAGTTTGGTCAATCCGTCCCGCACAGCGCCTACCAGCTTCTCCAGCGCGTCATTGGAAACGTCCGACAAATCGTAATCAGTGAGAAATGCGCGTGCGCGCTCCGTCACCGTCGATAGTGGCAGACTTCGTATGTACTGCGCGTTGTACCAGTTCAACTTGTCCATATCGAAGCGAGCGTGCGTCTTGCTGACGCGCTTGATGTCAAACATCTCGCCTGCTTCTTCGAGAGTAAAGATTTCGAGCTTGTCGTCAGGCGGAGTGAAGCTTGTTTTGATCAAGTAATTGACGATCGCTTCGGGCATGTAACCTTGATGTTTGTAATAGTCGATGTGGACCAGCTCACCGTGCTCGCGCTTCGACAATTTTCGATCGTTAGTATCAAAAATCAGACCGGTGTGGGCGAAGTGAGGAGGCTTAATTCCAAGCGCTTCGAAAATGAGAAGCTGCTTTGCCGTGTTGTGAATGTGGTCTTCTCCACGGATTACATCCGTCATGTGCATATCGATGTCATCGATGACCACAGCAAAGTTGTAGGTCGCGACGCCATTCGACTTGATGATGACCATGTCGCCGCCGAGATCGGCGCTGTTTACCGTTATGGGACCTTTTATCTGGTCGTCCCAGCGGATGTCTTGAGGCTCTTCGATGCGAAAACGAAATGACGGCAGCCTGCCTTCAGCCTCGTATTTCTCGCGCTGCTCAATAGTCAGATCGCGACCGCGATTGTCGTAACGCGGAGGTTTTCCTGTGACACGCTGCTCTTCTTTCAACGCAGCCAGCTCCTCTGCTGATGCGTAGCAAAGGTAAGCAAAACCGCTCGAGAGCAGCTTGTCGGCCATGGCTTCGTAGTGGTCGATCTTCTCGGTTTGTCTGTAGGGCGGATAAGGTCCACCTATGTCGCAGCCCTCGTCCCACGACAGTCCAAGCCATTTCAGACCGTCGATGATGTCTTTCGTGTACTTCTCGTCCGACCGCTCGTTATCGGTGTCTTCCAGACGGAAGATAAACTTGCCTTTTTGTTTTTTAGCGTAAAGGTAGTTGTAGAGAGCCGTCCTGGCAGTGCCAAGATGGAGGTTGCCCGTAGGAGACGGGGCGATTCGAACTCTGGTTTCTGTGCTCACAGTGAAAACCCGTGTAATGCAGTAAACAGGGGCTCATAGGCCCACGGGGGATCGTGATTCTAACAGATAGCCGAAGAACTGACTCTTTTGATACTGTCAACAGTTGAGCGATATTAAGTCAATGCAATCTTTGAGGCGGGGAATTCGGTGTAATCGGAGTTCCTGGGGACGTGTCTTGACAGGGGTGCGTAAATGCGCAGAATCCGTGCGCAAACTGCCCTGTATGACCTGGACGCTTTCGATAAACTGAAAACGGTCCGCAGTGTTGGCGTTTTGATTTCGACCCAGCGCCTTTCACTCAATCTGTTCACTTCAAACCAAGTTTGCAAGGCTTACCTGAAGTTGGTGTCTGCTATGCAGAGCCGATTTCGCTATGTAAAGGAGCGCTTTATGACAGCCGAAAAGTTTGAACATGACACTGCTGGTGATATCAGCGTGAACGACGATGTCTCTCGTCGCTTGTTCTCGGAGAGTTACGCCGCCGTTGAATCCACCAGCAGTGACATTGCCCAATCAAGTTCCATCGAAAAAACAGGCATCACGGCGGGAATGCTCAAAGACGCGTCCGGCGGAAAACTATCTGAGGACGCGAAAAAACTGCTTGAGGAGCACTTCGCTGGAAGCGATGTTCATAATGACATTACAAAGTTCAACACTGAACTATCGAGGGTTGGAAGTGAGTATCGGATGATGTCTGAAAGTGTCACCAGAGGTACGGTTAACAAGCGCATACTCGCCGAAGACACGGCTGTCGCTCTTGTTAAAGCAGGCGAGAGTCCGAAAGCTTTGTTGATGGACCTTTTGCAAAGCGGTACCCAAAGCCAGTATCGTGACAGGGGCCTGGTCGTGCAAAGAGAATTGCACATTCCAAAGCCGTCTCGCCTGGGCCGACCAGTGACGGATTTGCATGAGTTTCTCAAAACCTTCGATGACTGAGATCGCATTCTTGGACAATTGCGCTTCCAAATGCAGCTAAATGCAGTCGAGTTATGCGTTTTCGCTGATCTGATCGGATGAGCTGACACTCATAGCCGCCAGTGTCAGCGCTATGTCGAGAGTATGCAGCGAGGCCGAGTTCGCCAAAGGCGTCTCTCGTCGCGATAGAGGCACGTCGGCCAGGGGGTCGAGCCTCCTCCTGGGGGAAGCTGCTCCGGACCGTATACGAGGTCCACGGCGCTGGCATAACTTGCGTGGGTTATTGGAGAACAAAAACATCCACCATTGCAACGCCTGAGGAGACCATATTCAACTGCTTCGCAGCACCGTGCGAAAGGTCTATCACGCGATTGTCCTTGTAGGGACCACGGTCATTCACCTTGACTACGCAGGACTTTCCGGTGCTGCGATTGGTGACGAGCAACTTGGTTCCGAACGGCAACGTTCGGTGAGCCGCCGTCATAGCTTCTTGATCGAAACGCTCACCATTGCTGGTTCTTCGTCCGTGGAAATTCGGTCCGTACCATGAAGCACGTCCGGAGAAGCTATCGTCTCCACTCATATTCGCTAGTCGTCCGGAAGCTGCCGCTTCGGCGTAATTATTGATTGCGTCGGACATCTTGGCTATGCCGACCGCGCATCTCAATGCGTTGATCACTTGCATACTCGATTTCACAGCAATCTTTCCGGCTTCTTCGCTGTCTGATGCCGATGTTGGCGGAGCGAATTTCAATATCGTCTTGCCATTGAATTTGATCGCTGCGTAATTTCCTTCACGTGCAGGAAGAAATTGCTCGATTGCATCTTTCTCGTCATCGAGAATCTCTTCGATATTTTCCGCGAGTTTTTCTGCTCGATCTTCTGCACTGTCGCCATCGATTTCTCCTCGATAGCTGATGATCTCTTCACCATTGATGGTGACAGAGGCGCACTCCTCGCCGTTCTCCTCGTATGTGGAAGAAACGACTTCTGGCGCGAGGTATGTTCCTGCTGCTTGTGCCGGAAGCGCAAACGCGCTCACCAAGCCCAGGGCAACTATTGAACTGTATAAGTATTGTTTCCGATTGATCACGGTAATCTCCAGCTACCCTATGCCGTAAGACTGATTCTCGCGAGCGCTTCCGAATACGTTTTATGCGTTTTCCGAAGCTCCCTCCGAATGCGAGATGTCTTGTGAACGACCCCTCTAAATGTTCTTAGGCTGTGTGGGGGACTTGCGCTGCGTATCCATTCGATTACTTTTGAATTGGATTGGCGTCGCCGTTTTGGAGCGAGGCGTAAGTTACCAGAACGGCGAGTTGCGAGTCAAAAGTGCTTGGCAACAGCCAGATTTTCCCGTCCCTGTTGCATTTGTGGCATAGTTGGCGATCTTTTAAGATTTTGGGCTTGACAGAAAGCGCCTGTTGTATCGGGGTGCTATCAAGCGTATATACATCCCGACCGGCGCGAATTCTTTCAATAATTAGTCACCGTTCATAAGTGATACCGCGGGTGGTTGTCATGTGCTTTCGGTAAAAAAGTGTAAAACTCACATTAAGCTTGCTCTCATTTATTATCGGTCCGAATTTTAGATGCATCTCAGATTGTCTAAAGCCGCTGTATAAGAGCGTTTTGATGGATATGTACATCTACTTGCAACCACCGATGGTGTCGCAACCAAAGTTTGCAATTTATTGCAGCCTTAAACCGCTTGTGACTGAAATTTGCCGCAAAGCAAAGTCTATGTCACAAACCGATCACAACTATTTCGCCCGAAGCGAGAGTTCATCAGCCTTTTATTTGCGTGGTTCGGGTTTACAGGGATTCCATGCCGCTTCTAGTTGGACATGAATTCCTGCATGAGCTTTTCATCCATGTCGAAATTTGCGAATACATGTTGAACATCGTCGTGATTTTCCAGAACGTCGAGCAGCTTCAATAGCTGCTTCGCGATGTCCGCATCTTGCACGCTCACCGTCGAGAGTGGCGACATATTCACTTCAGCAGAAATGATCTTATGACCGGATTTTTCAATCGCTTCCTTGACCTTTTCCATCTTGTCGGAGGAGCAGATAACCAGGGCTTCTTCGCTTTCTTCCGTGAGTAAGTCGTCGGCACCGGCATCGCTAGCCGCCGTCAAAAGACTGTCCTCATCGTAATTTGACTCTTTGTCGATCTGCAATTCGCCGCGTTCTTTAAACATCCAGTTGACGCAACCCGTGTCACCAAGGTTGCCTCCGTACTTGGAGAAATAACTTCTGATGTCGCCCGCGGTTCTGTTTCGATTGTCCGTCGCGCATTTGACAAGTACAGCGACTCCGCCAGGACCATATCCTTCGTACGTCAGTTCTTCGACGCTGTCAGCTCCGCCGGTACCAGCGCCCTTTTCGATCGCTCTTTCGATATTGTCGTTGGGAACGCCTTCCGCTTTCGCTCGTTCGATCGCGGTGCGAAGTCTGAAGTTGCCAGCAGGATCCGGTCCACCAAGTTTAGCCGCGACAATGATTTCTCTCGCCATCTTGGCGTAAACAACACCGCGCTTTTGGTCGACAACAGCTTTAGTTCTCTTGATGGTTGCCCATTTAGAATGACCTGACATGGTTTCTCCGTTTCTGAAGCACATACGACAATCGAGTTCTCGGTTGAGAATCGAAAAATTTTGCTCTCTCTCATATCCTTATATATAGGAATCCGGAAGAGGGCAAGTACCTTTTTAGGATAAGCAATTTCCGCCGATCTGTTTGCCTCTTTTTAAAAGCCGTTTACATCTTCAGACCGCTCGCACGGTGCCCAACCCGCTCTAATCGCGGTTTAAACAGCAAAAGAAGAACGGTGTGCCAATCAGGCTGTCAGGAGTTTTGAAATTGGTGCTTTGAAGGGTTACTATGTTGATCACATTTCGTGTGAAGTCCAACACTGTTTTACTTCGCATGCATTCCAGTTCGAATTTGCTCCATGCCTCGAACAATTAAACCAGTCCTTTCGGACTTGAAATAGACAATCATTCGCCTCGCGTAAGAGACGAACCACGGAGAAAGTTATGAAACCGAATCTTATTATAGGATTGCTGGCCGGATCTATCGCATTGGTCAGCGCCGATCAGTGCTTCGCGCAGTCCTTTACTGATGCGCCTTCTCACGGTCGTCTGCTTGCGCAGAAAAAGCGTACTCTCAAAGTTAGAATCGAACATGATGTTGTTCAAGCTGATGACCTGATGCTGAAAGGCAAATATGGTGATGCTGAGAGCATGTACAAACAAGCACTGCAGCGCAATGGTAAGAGCGTTCCTGCTACTGTCGGTTACGGAATGGCGCTCGCCAAGCAGTTTAAACTCGATGGTGCCAAAGCACAATTCGAAAAAGCGCTTGAGATGGATCCACGAAATGCCATGGCTCATGCCGGTCTTGCGATGGTGATGTACAACAGTTTGCAATCGTCCAGTCAAACCGTTCGCGCCAATCAAGATGCCATTCTGAAAAGCGCAGAAGCCGAGTGTAAGCAAGGTCTTGCTATCGATCCCGGCATGCCAGAGGCGCACTACACTCTCGGTAACGTTTATCGCACGCAAGGCAGAATCGATGAAGCTCTGAATGAATATAAGGAAGCGTCGAAGCTCGATCCTGAATATTCGGAAGCGTTCGCTGGTGTCGGTTTAGTCAACATGAACAAGGGTCAATGGGCCGATGCCGTGACTGCGTTCAAACAAGCTATTCAACTTTCGTCCGGTAATTCCACTGCTCACTACGGCTTGGGAAGAACGTACTTCAAGCAAGGACTTTACGACGAAGCGCTCAAAGAGCTGAACACATCGTTGTATCAGCATCGTGAATCGGCTCCCGTTCGCCTGACCCGCGGAGAAGTTTACTCTGCGCAAGGCAATGCGGTAGCCGCAATTCGCGAGTTTCAAGAGGCGATTCGTATCAAGCCGGAAACGCCGGAAGCATATATCAACATTGCGGACATCCGCGAAAACAGAGGCGATCTGGAGGACGCAATTGCTCAATTGCGATCCGGTACTGAACTTATGCCGGACAATTCTGTTCTGCGAGGACGAATTGCTGACTTGAGCTTGAAGCTGGAAAAACTTGATCAAGCAATCAAGGAATACCAAAAGGTTCTCGAAGTCGATCCGGGTAACGGACCTGCCGCACAAGGTTTGACTCGCGCTTATTACATGAAGGCTAATAAAGATGCGAACAGCTCGTTCTTCGTTTCCAACGAGTTCGAAGAGGCCAAGGCTTCCATCGATAAAGCGGTCAGCATGAATCCTAATAATATGGAATTGCGTCTAGCCCAATTGAAGCTCCGTATTATGATGGGCGATCCGGTTGATCTCTCGCAGGTCGCGCAGCCGACGAACGACGGAGAGCGCATCGCGTATGCCGAAGCTTTGCTCGCCCAAAACAAATTCGCCGAAGCCGATCAACAGCTGAACACGGTGTTGAACAACTCGAACGATCCTAAAGAAGTTTTTGCGGTAGGCGATCTCTCCTTGATGATCAAAGACTTGAAGAGCGCCGAAGCCGCTTACAAAAAGGCGAACGGCATGCCCGGGCAGGAGAAGAGAGCTGCACGCGGTTTGAACCTGGTTGGAAAAGCTAAAGAGGCTGCCCAACAGGATTTGACGCTGGCAAACGATCTGGCTAAGAAGAAACAGCTTGGTTCTGCGATGGACAAATATCACGCTGCTATCTATGAAAACCCGCGCGTTGCTGATGCTCGCCTTGGTGCCGGCAAAACGCTCGAGTTGCTGAAGCCTGCTCAAAGCAAGGATTTGAAGGAAGCGATCGTGCAGTACAAGGCTTACCTCGCTCTTTCTCCCGAACTTCCTCCGAAGGAAAAGGAGAAGATGGAGAAGAAAATCGAGAAGCTGCAAGAGAAAGCTTTCAAGCTTGAGCAAAAAGAGAAAGAGCGCGGCGGCAAGTAGTTTCTTCTAACATCGCACTCACATACATATAAGCTTGAATCGGCGAAGAGCCTGTTAAAATGGTCGCTGTGGCACGCTGGAAACAACGAAAAGTAACCATTTACGGGCTCGGCAGGAGCGGCATGGCTGCCGTTCGCTATTTGTGCGAGCGCGGCGCTGATGTGTTTGTTTCCGACAGCCAGCCTGAGTCCAAGATAAATGAAGCAACTCTCAAGGAGTTGAGAACTCTGGGCGTTCGCTACGAGTTTGGCGAACACAGCTTGCAAGCCATTCGATTCGCAGACATCTTTATCGTAAGTCCTGGCATTTCGCCTTACTCCGACGTCATCCAGATGTCGAAGAAGACGGGCAAAGAGGTGATTTCCGATATCGAGCTGGCTTCCCGCGAAACGACAATTCCGATTATCGCGATCACCGGCACCAACGGTAAGTCGACAACAACGGCTTTGATCAGCCACTTGCTGGAATTTTGTGGGTATCGCGCACCTGTGTGTGGAAACATAGGCGTTCCGATCCTCTCACTGATAGACCAGAAGCTCGACTTCCTGGTTGCCGAGGTCAGTTCGTTTCAGCTCGAATACTGTCCGACTTTCGCACCGAAAATTAGCGTCTGGTTGAACCTTACTCCGGACCACATCGATTGGCATAAGGGCATCGATCATTATGTTGATGCAAAACGCAAAATGTTTAAAAACCAGCATATGAGCCAATATGCGGTTTTAAGCATGGATGATCCGGTGGTGGCAGCGACCAAGACGATTGCTGAGATTTTCCCATTTTCCACTGAATCTGAATTCGATGAATACATGCAAGGCACCTATGTTTCGGATGGCTTCATCTGCTGCCGGCGCTTGATGCAGGATCGCGTCGTGATACCGGTGCGCGATTTGCCGATCAAGGGCAAGCACAATGTTGAGAATGCACTTGCTGCCATCGGCGCTGCGGTGCTTGCCGGTGCGGATATCGATCGGATTAAGGAGGGACTAAAAACCTTTAAGAATCTGGAGCACCGGATGGAGTTCGTTGGCACTATAGATGGTGTTAGTTTCTACAATGACTCCAAAGCGACCAACACGGTGTCTGCCATTAAAGCGCTTGAATCTTTCCCGGGAGAGCCGGTAGTTCTCATCGCAGGTGGAAAAGACAAAGGAACATCCCTCACAGATTTTGTTCATGTTGTCAGAAAAACCGCATCTGCTGTTATCCTCATAGGGGAGGCCACGGGCAGATTCGAAAACGAACTTCGGCAAGGAGGAGTCCAGAATATATATCCGGTGGAATCGCTTGATGCGGCGGTGAAACTAGGACTACAGCTCAATCAGGGCCCAGTGCTACTTTCACCGGCGTGTGCCAGTTTCGACATGTTTAAAGACTACGAGGATAGAGGGCGTGTCTTCAAAGATATTGTCCGTGCAAGGCTCAAAGAGGTCGCGCAAACAAACTAACTTCGATCCGCGTCTGGCACCGTCCGTCGGTGCCAACGAGGGGAATGAAGAGACGACGGCTCCCAAAGAGCCGCATTTTCGTGGTCTGCCGAACAAAGCGATAATCGCGGTAACGGTCGCTCTGTGTCTTTTCGGTCTGATGTGCGTATTCAGCGCGTCGGCTCCGGAAGCATTGAACAACACTCACGACGCGACGTCATATCTTCGCAAACAAACCATTGCCTGCATGCTTGGCATGTTCGCGATGTTCACGATCAGCCGCTACGACTATCGCAAGCTGCGTAAATGGGCATGGCCAACCGCAATTTTGTCGTTTATCGCACTGGCTCTAACTTTAGTTCCCGGGTTGTCCACCGAAGCGTTCGGCTCCGCACGTTGGTTGCAGATTGGACCGTTCCAATTCCAGCCTTCGGAAGCCGCGAAAGTTGGTTCAATCCTGCTTCTCGCTTCCGGTCTTTCGAAACACTTCTGGTGGAAGAAAGAAATGATCATCCGAATCGGGCTTGTCATGGCGATGGCCGCGATCGTCGTCAAACAGCCTGACCTTGGAAGTACGTTGATGATCTTGTCTGGGTTGGCTACGCTCCTGTATGTCAGCGGCACAAACCAGATGTTGCTTTTCATGGCCCTCCTCGGTGGTGCCGGTCTCGTCTGGCACAAAATTCAAAGCACTCCTTACCAGATGGCACGGATTGAGAGCTGGATCAATCCGTATGAGCACCCGCAAAAAGAAGGCTGGAATATCATTCAAGCGCAGCTCGCCATCGGCTCCGGCGGCTTGCTCGGTTTGGGCTATGGCCGCTCATTGCAGAAACTGCACTATCTGCCTGTTCAGCACGCCGACTTCATCTTCGCTGTTATAGCTGAAGAGCTAGGGATGCTCGGCTGTGTTTCGCTAATCGCTCTGTTTATGATCTTCGGCTACTACGGTTTTAAAACCGCTCTGGAAGCTCGAACACTGTTTGGTCGTTTGCTGGCAATCGGCATCACGAGCTCGATATGCGTGCAGGCAACCGTGAACATTATGGTGACGACCGGTATTCTCCCGGTTACAGGTATTACGCTTCCGTTCATAAGCTACGGCGGAAGTTCGCTCGTCATCACCCTTTCTATGGTTGGCATTTTGCTCTCGGTTTCGCGCGACCGCGACCAACCAGCGGAAGAAGAGGAAGAAGGTTTGTTAGCTTGATCAACGGAACCGAAAGAAGAACCATGGATGAGCAATCCCGAAGCGGAACAAGTTCGATGAACGGAACAAGTTCAAAGCCGAGCGGTGGACACCGTGTCGTTCTTTCAGGCGGTGGCACAGGTGGACATGTCTACCCTGCCCTGTCGGTGTACGAGGTACTCGAACATGATCCTTCCGTCGAAGCCATCCTATATATAGGTGCGCAAGGTCACATCGAGGAACGCATCGCCAGAGAGCGAGGAATTGATTTTGTCGGTTTGAACGTTTCCGGCATGCCCCGGAAAAAATCGCTCGCGATTTTCAAATGGATTTTTCAATCGCTGAAAGCACAGGCGCATGCTAAGAAAGTGTTGCGCAAATTTCGGCCGACCGTAGTATTGGGCACCGGTGGATACGCATCAGCACCCGCTCTGGGCGCGGCCAAAGAGCTCGGTATTCCGTATGCGATTCATGAACCTGATGCTTACCCGGGACTCGCCAATAAGTTTTTCGCCTCGACTGCCAGTCTGATTTCGCTGGGGATGGAAGGCGCTAAGGGCATTGCTTCGCGTGTTGGAAAGACCGTCGTCAACGGCAATCCGATACGTCAGGGCTTCATCAATAAAATCGGTCGTGATGCGGCTTGCGCGGTTTTCGGTTTTCGCTCCGATATTCCGACCGTAGTAATCACTGGTGGATCGCAAGGCGCCAAGGCAATCAACGAGAGCCTGTCGCAAACTATCCAGCGTCTGCTCGATTTTTCTCCACCCATTCAGATCGTGCATCAGGCCGGTGAGAAAAACATCCACGACGTCAAAGAGTCGCTCGACGAGAACGTTCTCCTTCATCCGCGTTATTGTTTGCGCGCGTACTTCGATGATATGTCCATCGTCTATGCCGCTTGTGACCTCGTTGTCTGTCGAGCCGGCGCAATGACAATCTCCGAGTTATCGGCAACGGCAACGCCGGCTGTTTTTATTCCATTTCCATATGCCGCTCAAAATCACCAGATGCACAACGCGCGTTTTCTCGAGAGCAAGGGCGCAGCTATGGTGATACCGCAAGAAGATCTGACGCCGCAAAAGCTGGGCGATGTAATCATCTCGCTGTTTGCTGACACTGCTAAGCTGCAGTCGATGAAAGCGGCGATGGGTGCTCTGGGAAAACCGAGAGCATCAGCCGATCTTGCCGAGCAGCTCAAAGTGCTCAGCGCTCAGTACATGCAGCGTAAATAGACTACTGAATGAAAGTGTTCTGGAACACGTTCGGCGGTACAACCGTAATCTGAGAATTTGTCTGAACGTCACTGTTTTCGCCAAGCGAGATTCCGACTGCTTTGCGCTCGATGTCGGAGACAATCGCTTCGATTTCCCGAAGCATTGCGTTGGTTTCATGGTCTACGCCCTGGTGGCGGGCGACGACTTCCTTGAGCTGTGTGACTGCCTGATTGATTGAATTATTGCTGTGGGGAAAGGACATTTTTCCTACCCTGACATTTTTGTCGGTTTAAAGATGTGAGACTTAGAAACCCTAGAAAACACGAAATAGTGCTACGCCTTTTCAGGAGTTTAACACGGGATATGCGGTAGGCAAGCGCTTCATATATATGAGACTAACTTAATTAACGCGCCTGAGAGCGCCGTGTTTGTCCTGAGTTATATCTGACGAATTTCTCTTGTCAATATATGTTGTTCACATTCGTATTTCATTGCACATCCGCACCCAGTCTCATTTATGTAAGCTGAAATTGTTTGAAGTTCAAGCTTTCACCTAAATTTCTGATTTCCGCTTACCCTAGTAGTGGTGAACACGGAGAATCCAATGCTTAAGCTTCTGTCTAAGATTTTTACTGAGAAACCTCCCGCGCTGGAGGGCGCTCAAGACGCTAATATCAGTCGTATGTCGCGCATGCGTCGGAAGACCACTGAGATGGCGATGTTGGCAGAAGTGCTTCACGATGATGGAGAGCAAATCGAGGCGCGAAAAGATATACTTTCGAAGGCTCGCGATATGGAAATCGGTACTTCGTTCAAAGGATATTCATCGCGCGCTAAGGACGAGAACGAACGCAGAAATGGTTCACTCATCAAGGATTGGCACGAACGCATCAGTCATTTGCCCGGCTTCGAAGTCGATCCCACTTATTAGCGCCGCCGCTGGTAATCACTCTAGCGTGTCGGCACTTCGACGGAAGGACTGACACGTGGACGTAATGTTTGTTCTTATTGTCACCGCGCTTGCAGTATTAGGTCTGCTAGCGACGATTGGAGTGGTGGCGATTTTTTTGTTCGGCGTCGGCAGTTCAAAAAAACGCAAAGCCAGACGTCATGCTGTTCTTCAGGATAGCTGCACTCGGATGAAGGCTGTGATCGCGGAGTTGCTTGAGCGAGTCAATGAACTCGATCAGCACTCTCAATTCATCGACGATCAGCGCGTTCAATCTGCCACCAGAGACCGACTTGCGGTCGCGGCGACGGACCTGGTGACGGTCACTGACTGTCTGCCGACAATCGAGCAGCTGCTCGTAGAGAAGCGCTACGACGATGCCGCCGATGTGCTGTCGGCGTCGAGCCGGGTAATTGAAAAGGTCATGCGCATAATCGGTCAGGTACAAGCAGAGCCAGCAATCAAAGCGTTGCCGGATGGAGTGACGCTTAAATTGCCGAAGTCTCAGGCTGCGTCGAAGAAAAAGCAGAGCTGAGTTCCGGCGAAACCAGGTTGTATCGCGCGAGTTTCGCTAAGCAGATGCTCGGACCGCTCCCCTTACACCAGGTAGTAATGCCACCATAAACGGTGCCAAGAAATTATTTGCGTTCTCTAAAGTTTTAAGCAAAAAAGTTCGTTCAAACCCTATCATTCGGGCACAATATTTGTAGAATGGAAGTAGAAGAAATTCATTCTGCGTACGTCGTTCAGCGAATCGCGCGACGCTTTGCGTCCGTTTGATCGGTAGTCACGGTGCGGCTTTTGTGCGTCTCGGCTTTGGTCGAGCGACTGTTTTGATGTGGGAATTTAGGTGCAAGTTGTTAGATTGAGAGGATATACCGATGAGCAAAAAGAAAAAGAGACATGCGAAAAAAATGGCTTCCACTCCCGAGATCGCGGCACTCAAAGATGCCGTAGTCGAGACGAGCGCCGAAGCTGTCGCTGAGGAAGTCGCAGCTGAAGCGCCGGAAGCCGATGGTGCTAACACCGAAGACTCTGAGAACAAAGAATCTGAGGCGGAAGTAACCGAGGCGGACGCGGCTTCAGAAGAGGTAAGTGAAGCGGCGGCGGAAGAGAATTCTGAAGCCAAAGAAGAAAATGCTGCTTCGGAAGACGCTCCGGAAGCAAACGAGGACGCGAAGGATGGTGATGCGGAGACCGCCGAAGAAACAGCTGAAGTGAGCGCGGAAGCAGCTGATGATAAAGAGGAATCTTCGGACGCAAAAGAAGAGTGTTCCGGAGAGCAAGAGAACAAAGAAGAATGCTCCGAGGAAAAAGAAGAATGTTCCGAGCACAAAGAAGAATGTTCCGAGCACAAAGAAGAATGCTCTGAACACAAGGAGGAAGAATGCTCTGACTCGAAGGCGGATGACTCGGAATCCAGTGATGATGCGCCGGCGCAAGAAGCGGCTAGCGAGGAAACCACTGCCGAGCCGGTAGCCGAGGAGTCGGCGCAAGAAGAATCCGAAACGGAAGCATCCACAGAGGAGAAGTCGGAAGAAGGCGCTGATGAAGCGGCGGAAACGACAGCCGAAGCGGATGCGACTGCTGAAGAGAGTGGTTCGTCGGAAGAACCGGAAGCTGCTAAGGAAGATGATGCAGAATCATCCGAAGAAAAAGCAGAGTCCGATGAATCCAGTGAACCAACCGCCGAAGCAGAAGCCGAGGCAGAAGCGAAAGAAGAAGAACCTCCTTCGGAAAACGAAGCAGAAGCTTCTTCAGAAGATGTGAAATCCGAGTCCGAAGAGGAGGCAGCACCTGCTGCGGAAACTTCGGAGGAAGAAGCTACATCAGCGGATGCTGAGGCTGCATCTTCGGATGAGGAGAAGAAAGAAGACGACGAGACGCAAGTCGCATAGAGAGTTTCAATCGATATCCTCCAATTGGCATTGGGTGGCGCGCCTGGTACTTAGCGCCACCCTTTGCTGTTTAGAAGAAGTACGCGAAATAGATGCATGTGAGTGCAAGCAATAAGAATATAGTGCCGAAACCGAACGCAACTTTTTTCGTGGTGTCATTGTCGAACATGCCGGCAATCGCGTAGAAGATGATGAACAGTAGAGCGAAGAAAATCACAAAGCGTGCAGTAATGAGCATCTGCACTAAACCTGCCCAAGCCGGCGCAATATCCAGAACGCAGACTTTCGAGATATCGCGGAGAAAGTTCAGCTTGGGCGCGGTCGGCTGTTTTTGTTCACCTTTTTCAAAGACCAGGTAAAACGGATCGCCGGTGCTTGTGGTGAAGAAGCGCGAATTGCGATTGCAACCATGGATAACCAGCGTTTCCGGCACACTCATATTTCTCTGATGAGAGATGTGTCCGATGTTGATGCAGCCTGGATAGAGCATAGGTTCGCCCGGCCAGAGCGCACCTTTCTGAATCGAGCCGAGAAAAGGACCAGGGTCGCTGTGACCGGGCGCTGTTACGACTTGAATGAGCGGGTAGTCGTTGCGTTGCGTGTACGGATTGAAGTACGTAAAATCGCCGATTTCAGTGATCTTGTCCGGATAAACTTTTCGCTTCTTGTAGTAACGGCTGGACATGTCTGCGACATTCGCGATTTGCGCCAGCATATCGCGATCCATGTGGCGGTCGTGCAGGTAGGTGCGCTTCCCGTCGGTCAGACCATCCGGATTGCGGTGCAACCACAATTCCTTCTCGAACGGAAGGGACATGAGTAAGTCGCCGATTTCGAGCGGGCTATAACCGTAAGTGCTAAACGGCAGCAAGACCTTTTCCCCATCGATCTGTGCTTCCATTTTTGTCGGTGAAACAAACTGCAGTTCAACACGGTTGTCGGCGGTGATGTAGCGAGTTGGTGAACCGGAGCCATCGATGCCGGTCTTCGGTTGCGACAGTTCACTGTTGTGCTCGCCTGTATAAAGCATCTTCAGTCCGAACAATCCGCCGACCATTGCGCCGAGCAACAAAAGAAATACGAAAGTGACGATCAATCCACCGGCCTTTGATACTGCCGCGCGCCACTGTTGCTTCTGGCGCTTCCAGTATTCGCCGAATGTCGCGACCTTTTCGTCGTATTCATCCTCTTCCGGCTCTTTGTCTTCGTCCACGGATTTGGCTGTGGTGCGAATATTCTTTACTTGCTGGGCTTTTTGGGCGCGCTCGGCGGTTGACGCGTAATGGTGCAATTCCTTGACTTCCTTGGCGATATCGTGTTTGCCAAGGGTTTCGCACATCGTCGCGATGTTCATAACTGTGCGAGAGACATCTGCGTGCGTGTGACCAAGCGCGCCGGTTTGCGCCTCCAGAAGCTGGAGCGACCAGTCGATGGCGGCGTCAAAGTCGCCTTTGTTCGAAGTAATCGTTACGAGGCTCTTGAGCGACAAGATTGCCAGGTGATGTTTCTTTTCCAGATTGTTCAGTGCGCCGACGAACAACTGCTCCGCGCGCTCCGGATTATCATCCTCGAGGGCTCGAATCGCTTCACTGAAAAGCTGGCTTCCGCGCTCTTCGCTGGTCATCTTACAACTTTTAGTATCTCTGAACGTAAGCTAGTATAGCCTCTTTAAAGCCTATTCCTAGTTTTCAATTCTCCGGGTTAATGGGCAGCACGAGACTGCCGACCGCTTCGCCTGATGGATGAACGGTTACCGGCAATGATAGCTCGGAGGGAATGCTGACACTGAAGGGCAAATAAACCTTTCCGGTGGTTGATTCACCAGGAAACAGTGTGCGCTGTCCGAACCTGCGTTCAGCCAGCTTGCGTCTCTGTTGATCGCGTCCGTAATACGGCGTGCCATCTTCCTGATATTGGGTGATCTCGTCTCCAATTGCTGGAACCGCTCCAGCTGACGCAAGCGATATGGCAACTTCCATGACGTCTTTCGGGACCTGAGATTTCATCGGCGGTTTCTTAACGTCGTATTGTGATTGTGCAGGTTCTTCCATGCGACCATTTCGAACGACGGCCTGATCGCCTGCAAAAACCAGAGCGCGTTTTCCTCTATTCACCAGATACAGTGTCAGGCTCTTTCCGTCGCTATTCAAATTTACTCGACCCTGCAGCTCCTGTTTAGTCAATACACCGGTCAGCACCGTCGGTGGTGCCTTGGCGGCCAATGGATCATCGTGTAATTTCTGCCCGGAGTCATCGACTGTTGCAGCCGGAACTGGCGATTGGCGAAGTTCGAGAGTTTGCGCAAAACATGGTGCCTGCAGGTTTAAAAACAAACCCGCTGTCGCCACAGCAATCGTTCCAACTTTCAATACCGCTATCATGACACCGTTCCCATCGCTATGTCCTCGAGTATTTTACCGTCTCTAACTTTGATTATTCGATTCGCTCTGCTTGCCGTTTCCGGATCGTGAGTGACGAGAATTACGGTCATTCCTTCCTTTACCAATCGCCCGAACAAATCCATGATTTCGCTTGCCGTCGTGCTGTCCAATGCTCCAGTCGGTTCGTCTGCAAGAAGAATACTCGGTTTGTTCACGATAGCTCTGGCAATTGCCACTCGTTGTTGTTGTCCGCCCGAGAGTTCGTTCGGCCGGTGGTGCATTCTATTTTCCAATCCTACTTCTTTGAGCGCAAGCTCTGCACGAATCTTTCTTTCCTTTCCGGGAATTCCTGCGTAAACAAGAGGAAGCATCACGTTTTTCAACGCTGACATGCTCCCGAGCAAATTGAATTGTTGAAACACGAAACCAACAGTCTTATTCCTGATTGTCGCCAGTTCATCATCACTTCTATTTTCGATGTCGATGCCATCGAGCATATAGGTTCCGCGCGTCGGTCGGTCCAGACACCCGATGATGTTCATCAATGTCGACTTTCCGGAGCCTGATGTGCCGACGATCGCTGAGTATTCACCGTGCCGTATGGAGATGCTTACGCCCTGAAGCGCGTAGACCGGCTCTTCGGCGCCTTCATTGTAGATTCGCCATACATCTTTTAGTTCGATGACATTCGACATCCGACCACCTATTCCGATCTGAGCGCGACGATTGGGTCGAGCATCGCGGCCTTCTTGGCGGGATAAATGCCGAAAAACAGCCCTATTGCGAGCGAAACGCAAACCGACAGAATGATTGAAATCGGAGTGACGACGGTCGGCCATTCTGCAATGTTCGATATGAAATGAGAGCCGGACACACCGAGAAGAATGCCGAGAATGCCACCGGTCATGGAGATAAGTACGGCTTCGATTACGAACTGGGCGAGGATTTGATTGTGCTTGGCGCCCAGAGCCTTGCGAACTCCAATCTCTCTTGTTCTCTCAGTGACGGAAACAAGCATGATATTCATGATTCCGATACCACCGACCAGAAGAGAAATTCCAGCGGTCGCTCCGAGCAGTAGCGAAAAAACACCTGTGATGGACTGCGCTGTTTGCATGATGTCGACTTGCGTGCGTACCATGAAGTCGTCTTCTTCAGGGTTTTGAATATTGTGGCGCAAGCGCAGAAGATTTGTAATTTGAAATTGCGCTTGCCAATCTTCTCCGTCTTTTGACTGCGCGAGGATGTTTCTAACCGTCTTACCAGTAACTTGATTCAAGCCGAACAGGGTCGCGTAGCCAGTGGACAGCGGTATGAAAATTTGATCGTCCATATCCATTCCCTGCGTCATGCCTTTCTTTTCCATGACGCCTATCACATCGAAAAGTTCGCCTCTTATGAGAAGCTGCTTGCCGACAGGATTTCCTTCGCCTATTAGATCGTTTGCGACGGTATCGCCGATGATGCATACGCGGGCGGCATCATCGAGTTCTCTCTTCGTGAAAAAGCGTCCTCGATCCGCGTAGAAGTTTCTAATATCAGGATAATTGGGCTCGGTAGCATTGACCTGAGTCATGGTGTTCTTTTCGCCGTACTGCACCTGAAAACTCTGGCTGTATTGCGCGGCAACTTCTTTGACCGCCGGGCAATTTTCCCTTATCGCGACAGCGTCGTCGTAAGTCAGAGTAGGAGCGTTTCCCTGACCCATCGAGATGCCCATGCTGCTCACTTGACCCGGGCGAATGTAAATCAGGTTGACTCCCAGCGATTGAACCTGTTTTTCAGCTTCTTGTTTAGCACCTTCACCGATGCCGATTAAGGTGATCACTGAAGCAATGCCGATCAAAATTCCAAGCACCGTCAATGCGCTTCTCAGTCGATTGCTGAGAATCCCCTGCCATGCAACTGATAGAAGTTCGACTATGTTCATGATCTTTAGCGGAAACCGCGTCCCATACCGCGACCGCCGCCACCGCCCATGAAGCCGCCGCCGGGTCGCTTGCCGTCATAGCCTTCGCGAGACAACTGTTCTTTAGACAAACCTTCGAAAACTTCGTCGCCCTCTTTCAAGCCTTCCAGAATTACGATGTCGTGACCAAGGCTCTGTCCGGTTTTCACTGGCTTGAAGTCTGGTTCATTGCCGTCTCCGGGAACGTAAACGCCGGTCTTGCCTTTGCGTGATACCACGCAAACCGTAGGAATTGTTATGGCATCATCTATGGTGCCGGTCACGAATTTGGCGGACACGTTCATTCCCGACAGCAGCTCGCCTTTAGGATCTCCGGTAAGGTCAGCGTGCACCTCGAAAGTGGTCACGTTCTGTGTCACGATCGCAGCCGGAGCGATCTGCGTGACCTTGCCTTTGAATACGCGGTCCGGATAAGCGGTTGCCATAATCTCAACCGGCTGACCGATGGTGATTTTTGGAACGTTAGATTCAGCGACCTGAGCGACCATCTCAAGTTTTCCGGACAATGAAATGATTGAACTGGAAGTTGCCGACGTTGTTGCCGCCGATGTAGTCGGTGTTACGATCGCGCCTGCGTCGGCATACTTTTGGGTGACGATTCCATCAAAGGGAGCCCGTACCTTCGTGTCGTAGAGCAGGCTTTCCATGTACTTTAGCTGTCCTCTGGACTGGACGGCCATGTTCTTCGCTTCCTCGATATCCTCTGCTCGAAAGCCGGATTTCATCAAGCTGTACTGTTCTCTCGTCGCGTCGAGCTCAGCCTGACTCTGCGCCATAGCTTGTTCGGCTTGCTCGCGCTCACGCTCTGCCGCGTGCAGTTGAGACAAAGTTACGGTTGCTGCAGTCTCCGCATCGATTTTGGCTTGCTCCGAAACCGCACCGGCTCCCGAAAGTAAACCCTGCCGTTTGGCAAACGATTCATCACGTTTTAACTGAGCGGTTAGCGCCTCGATCTGCGCGCCGAGTCTGCCGATGTTGACTTTAGCCTGGTGCACGGCTTTCTGTCCGCGCAATTCCTGGAATTTTGACGCGGCCACTTCCTGTGGTCTGTTGCCGTGCTGCATTTTTTCGAGTCGAGCCATGGCAGCCAGATACGTTCCGCGTGCAGCCTCGACTTGCCCTTGCAGATTTGACGCGTCCATCTCCGCAATCACCTGACCTGCTTTGACTCGGTCTCCTTGTTTTACATGCAGCTTCATAAGCAGTCCGGTTTGTTTTGGACTGAGTTTTACTTCGTGCACCGGTCGAATAATGCCTGTTGCTAGAACTGTGAGGTCCGCCGGTCCGCGTTTAACCGTGATGATATTTCTGCGCGAATGCTTATGTTTGGCTTGATTTTCGTTTTGAAGGTAGAAGAAACCGCCTGCTGCAGCTCCAGCCAGAAGAACTGCAATAATCGAATAGCGGAGGATCTTCCGCTTTTGCGTTTGCTTGAAAGTCGTCGGTGTGAATGTTTTCTGCTGCATTTTTGGTTCGCCGACTCGAATTGAGCCCCGCGGGGCTCTTCGTGAAGCTATGTGGTTAATGACGGGAAGCGCACTCTGATGTTCCTATTGAGTGTTATTGGGCTGCTTGAGTCCGATCGGAAGCGGATATTCGTTAGTCAGGGTCGCTATAGATATTTGCCCAGTATCGCGCAAAAGCTGTGCCTGAGAGATGTTGTAGTTAATTATGGCTTGTGCGTGGTTGGTCAAAGCGGTTACATAGTCCCGTTGTGCTTGAATCAGTTCAAGGTTGATACCTTGTCCGTAGGTGACACGGAGGTTGGCCAGGCGGAGCTGTTCCGCCGAGGAAACCAGGGCTTCTGCTGCCACGTCGATTTGTTCTTTGGCGGTCAACATACTGAGGTAGGAGGACCGCACACCCTGTACTACTGTAAGGTACTGGTCGTTGGACTGCAAGAGAGCTTGGCGTGCGAGTGCTTGTGCGGATAGTGTGTTGCCGAGATCCGGTATGCCCATTCCGGTAAGAGACCAGCTCAGGTCGAAACCGGCACTGACTGAACGGCCGCCACTGCCACTAACCCCGATACCACCACCTCCGCTGCCCCCTGTCGGAATGATGACTGTGGAGCCGCCGAGACCACTGCTGCTACCGCTTCTGCTTGTTTCTGACTTTGTCACCGAAGTGAAAAACTGGAAGGTCGGATACAGGTTTGCCTGTGCAACCTGAACGTTGCGATTGGCAGCCATTCTAAGGAAGTTGTATTGTTTAAGTTCTGGACGATTTTGATACGTCACAGCCAGCAATTCGTTGATTCCGACTTGCGGATTAACCAGGCGTAGCTCTCGAACATTCGATTCTTCCGGAATGAAGTTGATTGCCATGCTGGTGTTCATCACGCGCGCCAGTTCCAAAGCCGCCTGGCGGACGAGAACTTGCTGTTGGAGAAGCGCCTGTTTGTCCAACGCCAGCTGCGTTCTCGATTGATACACGGCAAAGTTCGTGCCTACTCCGGCGTCGCGAAGTTGCTCGTTCAGTTTCAACTGAGTTCGCGAAAGTTCAACCGATCGTACACGGATCTGCAATAACGTTTGTTGTAAGAGTAAGTTGTAGTATCCGCGATAAGCAGCCAACAGAGCATCGTTCACGGAAGCGTAGTAGCCGTATTTGAACGCTCGCGAATTATAGTAATTTGACAGAGCACCGTATAAAACTCGCCCGCCCTGATAGACAGGATATGTCAGCGTAGTGGAATTCGTAAAGATCGTGCTTGTAGCGGAACCTGAATTCTCAATCTGCTGCCCGCGGTAAGTCAGTTGCAGGTTGGGTGCAAACCGACCAAGCGAGCCCAGTAGCAAATACCTGCGCGAATCATATGCAGCTTGCGAAATCCGAATAGGCAGATTATTGTCGAGCGCAATTTGCAGAACTTTTTTCAAATTGATCGCTTCGTTGTAGCTGGCTTCAAGCCGAATTGGAGGTAGTCTTCCTCCGCCAATCGGCAGCAATTCCGATGCAGGCACCGGCATTAGTGTCACTGATTCAGCTTCTTGTTTTTGCTGATCGGTCAATGACGGGTCCGCTGTACTGGATGAGTAAGGCGTCACCTGTCCCGGTTGTTCGGGATAAAGTTGCTCCAGCGTCGAGCCCGGGGAGGGCGTCGGCGGCGATTGCGACGTCTCGGGTTTCACTGGCGCGACCGGCTTTGGATGAATAAGATCAGGGACACTTATTATGGGCTGTGCTTGGGGGAAGTTGGGTGCCTTGACCGGACCGCCTGTAGAAGGAGATGGTGAAGCAGTCTCACCTGAATCAGGCTTTCCGAATGGACCGGCGCTGGTTGTGCCATCAGGTGGATTTGTAGAGGGCTGGGCATTCCGAATCGCTTGAGGATCTGGAATGGGTTTCGTTACCGGAGCCGGTTGAGGGGCTGTCTCGTGATTGGTCGCGCCGGCTGGACCGCGCAACACAGGGCTGTCTTCGGAGGATTGTGCCAATGCAGGCATCGCCGGCATAAGAGACAGCGAGATACAGAGATATGAAAAGAACTTCGGTGGCCTACGCATAAGATCCCTGACGTAGAAAAGTTTTCAAGTGTTCTGCTGTTGACTACTGAATTTCAAATTCTCTACGTCAAAAAATGAAACGCCCGTCTGCAGGTCAGCGTTAATTCAACCAATCTATTGTGAAACAGTCAATTATTTAAAATGAAGTTGGCTGATTTTGCTTCTGATTGCTCGCCACAGCTGCCGGTTGTGATCGTTTGGTTTCCGCACGCTTGCTGGTGTTTAAATACCCGTGAACTGGCGTCGCGGTCCGAGTCATGCCGCTTTTGCCGTTCAGTTCGTCGAGCGAAGGCATGGCTAGCTGTTTTGCCTCCAACTCTACCAGCGGTTTCTGGCTGGCATTGGCTGAAGTTTCCTGCGCGCCGGGCTTGCTCACGATGTAGCTCGCCGGCTGGATTATGACAGGAGGCATCTCGTTGGAGGCAAAATCAGCAGAGTTCAGTTGAGATACTTCAGCCGCGGGAGCAATTGCGGTCGGTGCTACGCTGGGCATAATCCAGGCTGTCACAGGGGGAGTGTTTGCGGTGCTGGGCTCGGGGCCTGCTTCACGACCAGAAGCGAACGGTGACGTGTAATCAGTTCCATCGTTTTCAATTGCGTCTAGAAGCGCTGAGTTTTTCGTCGGTGCGAAGGTTGCGGAGTCAAACTTCCCTGCGGTTGCTTTCAGGTTTTTCTCAGGCACCCAGAGAGGTGGATATTTATCGAGTTCGCTCTGTTCGTCGGGGATTACTTCACCGTTGAGCGTTATCACTCTGAGGTCGTCGTCCGATTCACGTTCCTGGTTGCGAGCGCTGTCTCCGCCGCCTGCGGCTGGAGCATTCTTTTTCTCTTCATTTGCCGGAGCGTTATTCTTGCCGGGATTTTTTTCCTTCTTCGGTTTTGGTTGCTTTTGTGGTTCGCCCTGATAGTGCTTCTTGAGCATGTTCATTGTGCCGACAAGATTTGGCTTATAAGCGCTCATTCGCAGACCGAAAAAGATACGAACGTCCGCTCCCGAAAGACCCGGTAAATTTCTTCCAGCAAAGTTGAAGACCGGCTCGCAGCGCACGAATGCCTGGAAACCTGGAAGGCTGTCGACGACCTGACGGGCGACCTCGAAATCGCAAATCCAGGAGCCGCTGTTGATGTCACTGAACGCTGCCTCAAACCCTTTTTGGAAAGTATTCAGCAGGGTGGCGTTCGCGGAGAAAGCCCAGCGTCCACGCGTGGTCGCTAAGCCGAACGTATAGAAGGGCGTGATGCTTCTGTTCGGTCCGTGCATGAATTTTGTAGATCGCATCTGCATGATGGCGTTGAAGTATGCAACTGAACGCCATGGCAGGAAATAAGAAAAGGTGAAACTGGGAATGTAGTCGAACACGGGAATCGCACTGGATTGCCATAGTTCACGAGCCATAAATTGAAACTCGACTTGAGCCTTGTTATTTAGAACCGGACGCTGGTGTTCTATCCCTAAACCAACCTGGTTGATGGTGGTGTTGAGAATGTTGTTTTTAAACAGTTTGTCTCGCAAACAATAGTAGTTGACGAACAAATGTGTGTTAGGTGTGAAAGCCCAGCCAGCAGTCAAGTTTGGCGAGACACGGAAAACCACGTCTTCTGCATAGGAGCGATCTAAAAGACCTTGAACAGCTTGTGCGCCTTCCGGAGAAAGGTTCTCCAATCCATCAGGGGCGAACTTCCTGAGAATCGCGGAACGCGATGGGAACTGAAACACGTTCGTTTCTATCCGGAAAGATGATTCGACCGTGCCGCTGAAATAAAACGGAGCTGGAAGTTTTTGAAACAATCGCAGCTTCAAACTCTCGCCAAGTCTGGTCTTCTCTGTCTGAATCGGAATCGGCGCAGTGTCTGTCGGTAGAACCGTACTCGGCCTGCTACCGCCGAGAGCATCCTGGGCACTGACAGGCAGCGCCGCCATGAGAGAAGATATAGCAGCCACTACAGCTGGTGCCAATAATCTACGCCGATTTTTGCTGCCCTGGACTTTCACGCGACGCCACATGCGAGTGAGTTAGTGCGACTGGTTTCTTCGGTTGGCTGGTTTCTTAGTAAGGTTTGAAAATCGCCTGAGCGATTTGGCGATCTAAAGTGACCGCACCAGTTACTCAATTTATTTCCACCCTGAAACATGGTTTGACACCATATTTCGTACCGTGATTATACACACTCATTCTTTCGCCGTTTCCCTCTGGCAGAGGTTTTTACAAGCAAATGAACGAGGAGTATGTCAAGTGATAGGGACCAGCATGCGGTTTCTATCGCCATTTAGTTATCGACTGACCAAGCGTTGTCAAAGTTTCTCCCAGGTATGTCTATATTATGGATCTTTTATATAAGACGTTTAATTCGCTCTGTTTGGTTTTGAAGTCAGATCGCCCGATTTCGCAGGAGGGAGCGGCAGTAGATGCCTGGATCTTCTTGGAAACAAGTGTGAATGCAGTGTATGCGCTGTTTTGAAGCCTCATGATAATTTCTATTTCTGTCCGCTTTTCTGGCGCACGGGGTTAAAAAACAGTCGTCCACTCGATGACTCCGTTATTTTTCGTCATCATCACGCTATTCAGAGGAATGCTCGAATGACTAACTGAAGTAGATTTGTGGCGCTTGGTGTCTCCATGTTCGCAGCTGGTGTTTTTCTGGGACCGGCGCTCGCTAACGACACTTCCGTTCTTTCATACAAGCAAACCCTGGAATTGATAAGTCTGCGCTCCGGCAAATGTGGCAGTCCGGTAGAAACGGCGGACAGGATAGTATCGGATTTGGTGTCATCTGTTTGAACAGTCGGAGATGAAAAAAAGGATGTAGTGTTTGGTTATTTGTTTCTTCCGTTCTGATACTTCTTCGCATTTTCTTGCGCGCGTCTGACTTGTTCGTTCATGTCGACGAGCCGGTAGCCGGGCGGTGAGGCAAAGTATTGTGCTCCAATCGAATTTGTCGACGACGTTTTAATTCGCATCTGCGGTTTGTTATCCAGCGTCATGAGGACGGGGCAGCCGAGAGACTTGTCAATCCAGGCCTCACTTTTCTTGCCGGATGCTGTTGTCGTTTGCCATCCTTCGCAAAGACGACCTTCGACCATTTTGTCTCCAAGAGAGACTCTCTGACTCGAGTTGCTGGAGGGAAGTCCAGGCGTGTTCTGCATCGCCATTTTGCTCACGGCTCTTGTCGAATCGTCGATTGAGAAAGTAGCCTTCTGGTTTGCATCGGTCACTGAAACGAATGATCTGCCATTCATTACGGTCTCGCTACGAATTCTTCCCATTCCATCACAGGACAAGCGCATCTGCGTTGGACCTGACGGCATGTAATAGTCGTAGGTCGCATCATAGACTTTGCTATAACCGGTATTCTCCTGAGCCAGACCTGGCTGACAGACCGTTGTGGCGGTTATGAGTAATGCTGCAATCGTAGCTTTCATATGTCCTTCCTGTGTTGGAATCTCATCAGTAGATTTATCCTACCGAGGTCACCTTTGTTTTAGGCGATGTACTATGTTTCTCAATTTCCAGAAGCGGCTGCGCTCCAAATTCTGTAGTTTCTCGTTGGTGTGAAACAATTGGCTGCGCACATCATATAGAGTTCTGTTGACGCTTTTCAATTCTCGCTGAGCGTTTCTGGCATTGGACCATTCGTTGATGAAAACATCCGCGAGGTCGGCATCAGATATGGTGGCAGTGGCAAGTTTCAACTCCTCGCCGCCAAGGGTGTCTGAGCGACGCAGAAGCTCTTCGTATGTAGCCATGCATTCCGGAAAAAACTTCTGAATGATCAGTGCCTGGTTTGCTTTCGTCGAGGTGCGTTCAATCAGTTTTTCATCGAAAATATCAGTTGCCGGTTTCTCCAGACGAAGTGAAAATCGCTCATTTACTCGGTCAACAAACGCACCTGGGTTGTCGACGATTGTTTGGAGCGCAGCTAGGAAACCGCGATCGCTGTTTTTATCCATGAAATTCAAAATGGCGCGATTGTAGCTGGTCCAGGTATCGACAGCCAGTCGGGGTGAATCTTGAAATTCCTGGTCCCCTCTTCGGTAGAGCGAATCGATAACCTCCCATGGTGCGCGATGAACGAATACGAAGTTGGCTTTCGGTAGTCGTCTGGCCCAATAGGGAAGGAACAGCGTGGTGCGAGGATCTTTCCAGCCCCACGGCGAGGTTGATGCGCTCGTTTCAATTAGCTGGTCTGATGCGGAACTGAACGACTCTGGCGGTTCGATATCAATTTTCGTAGTCCATCCAAAACGGCTAATTCCGAGAGATTCAAGAACCTGTTCGTGAAAGCGAACAAAGTCGAGGTTCTCGTAAAAGCCTTTGGCATTTATGCTCTCATGGGCTTCCATGAGTTGCTTGCCGACATCCAGACCGGCTGAATGCAGAATCGACGTCACCAGTGACGTGCCCGAGCGGTGCATGCCGATGATTATTAGAGCATTGGAGCCGTCTGTGATTGTCTTCGCCATTAGGTTTTTCGGGGTCTAAGCTTTTTTTGCAGGCTCGAGAATTTCGCACAGCCAGCTAGTCAAGCATTCGCGATTGGTCGCGAAACGGATTTCATGGGGGATAGTCTACCTGTATAGAGGTCCCATAACTTGAAAAGATTTTTCAATATCATGGAGCGAGAGCGCCGCCTGGTGAGGCTCCAGCCGTCTCCAGTGGCAGCATTCGCGTGGTTTGCAGTATTATAGTTCGACTTACGTTCTTGTCAGCGGCTAACTGGCAACTCGCCGCTGGTCATTTATTCACAATTTTGAAGTGAGAAACAGACTATGGCGATTTTGTGGAAAAACAAGTCACTGCATTTGACCGAAGAGCATCGATTCACTGTCGAAGGCGGTTATGTCGAAGATGCGCTCCTCGTTTCGGGGAGCGGATCGGACACGCAGTTCGGCGGATTGTATTATGTGAAGAAAAGCGGCTGGATGGGCGGTGCGGAAGTCTGGTGCATTGACCGCCTGGGCTCTCGTGGAGTGGACGTTTCCTCTGATATGGTGGTGCGCTCTATCAAAGCGGAGAGTCATCTGATAGCCACTATATATGGTGAGAAAACCGCCAGAGTCGTGGTCAGTGAGAAGGCATCAAACGTTCATGACATGCGTATATTGAACGGTAAGATATATGCCGCTTCGACTGGAACCAATGAAGTACTGCAACTGAACGAAGACGGCAGTATTGCGAAGACCTGGTCTTTCGGAAGCGGAAAAGACTCATGGCATATCAACGGTTTAGATATTTGGGACGGCAAGCTGGTGGCGTGTGCGTTCGGAAAGTTCGATGGCGACGGCGCTTACGAAGGGAAAACTAAAGGCGCTGGTTTAGTATTCGAAGTCGAAACTCAAAAGGACGTCTGGACCGGGCTTTCGGGCCCGCACACCCCTCGGTCCGACAGTAAAGGGAATAAATATATCTGCGATAGCGGCAGCAATAGACTTGTAATCAATCGGTCTGTGTCCGAGCGCGTTATCGAGTTCCCTGGCGCTTTTCCACGGGGTCTGGCCTTCGGAAAGAATTCGGTATACGTTGGATTGAATTATCTCAGTGGGCAATCTGGCAACTGCAAAATTGCTGTCCTCGACAATTCTACTTTTGAGAAGACCTCTGAGATTCAGCTTGATATTCCGGAAATTTACGACCTCGTCGCTACTAACGACTAGGCTCCTTAGAAATAGCAAGCATTCGGAAATCGCATTAGAGGTACAATGAACCGGCAGCCAATTTGCTGCGGTCGGATGACCTCGTTTGCCGCGATAACATGACTGACAAAAAAACTTTTCCGAATTTCCTCGGTATAGGGGCACAGAAAGCTGGCACAAGCTGGTTGCACGAATGTTTGAAAAAACATTCCGAGATCTGGTTGCCTCCCGAAAAGGAAATTCACTATTTCGACCGAAATCCTAAATATTCGACTCCGAATTTCTTGCATCCGGATCAGCCTATACTGCGCTTCTTTGGTAAGGAGATGTGGAACGGGATCTATCGAAACAAGTGCAAAGACGTTTTCAAAGATCATCGAAGAAATCCGGAGATTTTCAGGTGGTATCTGAAGTACCTCTATCTTCCTTGCAGTGATGACTGGTACGCGTCTTTATTCGAACAAGGAAGAAGCAAAATCAGGGGCGAAATCACTCCTGCGTACTCCGTTCTTGACGCTCAGGACGTGCAGCATGTGCGGGACTTGATGCCGGACTGCAAGATAATCTTCATTCTTAGAAATCCCATAGAGCGTGCCTGGTCTCAGTTCCGTTTCCTCGTGCGCATGGGAAGAATGAATCCCGATGCGTCATTCGATGAATTCAAAACATGGGTTGATAGTCCCGACCAGAAAGATAGAAGCGCCTATCTGGACACTGTCGATAAGTGGACAGGTGCGTTTTCCAGCGCTCAGGTTTTAACCTGCTTCTATGATGATATCGTAGCGCAGCCGCAGAACTTGCTCCGCTCTACACTGGAGTTTCTCGGCGCAAAATCTGATGACACTACTATCGGTGCTATATTGCAGCGTGGTCGAGTCAATGTCTCTCCGGAAATTGATATACCGGACGAGTTTAAGAAGTACCTCCTGGAGGTCTACGCCTCGGATCTGGTACGGCTTGCCGACAGATTGGGTGGGCCGGCAACAACCTGGCTGGATGAAGTTCCGAAGTCGTTGAGAGTTTAAAGTTGGTAACTTCAATGAGCACCAGAGTTTTGAGTTTTCCAGCGTATTCCGTTGGTCGGCTGTATGTTGATGACACCCTTGTCGGACGGCGGTTTCTCTGCGAGGCTCGCGATGAGGTTCGCTTGGGTGAGCAGGTAACCGTGTGCTTGAAACTTGCCGCCGAAGCGGTACATGATCTGTCGTTCTTCAACCGGGCAGGCTTCGAGCATCTGACCGAATTGCATTTACCGGCGGTTGCTATTTCTCCCGCTCAGCTTCAATTTGTTTCCTCGCTTGGCTCGCTAAAGCGGCTTAAGATGAGCTATTCGCGTATTGCCGATGATGCGTACTCGTTTATCTCGGACCTCAACAATTTGGAAGAACTTCGTGCTAACTGGACTGAGTTGGGTGATGCGGCGCTTGAGAGTATCGGTAAATTGACACGTCTTGCCGTTCTCGATCTGAGCAAGTCCCGCGTCACGGATTGCGGCATCATTCACTTGAAGAGCATCCGCGGCTTGAGGACGCTGGTTTTGTGGGATACGAAAGTGAGTGGAGCAGGCTTCGAGGCCCTTCGTGAAAATGCGCTGCTTTCTGAGATCTGGTTGAGCAGAAGTAAAATTTGCGACCAGCATCTCGGTCAGGTAGCTGCCTTGCCTGGCCTGACCGCGTTAAGGTTGGCCGAAACCGAAGTTGGCGATGACGGATTGGCGCAGCTTTCGAATGCTGCTCTGTTGACTGATTTGGACATCAGTGACACGCGTGTGACCGATGAATGCATTAAATATCTTTTGAAAATCAAAACTCTGAAGCGGCTGCTATTGCGGGATAGCGGGGTATCGGCGTCGGCAGTGGCGGAACTACAAAAGCAGCGTGCGGATCTTGAAATTACCTATCGACCTAGACCGCGATTGACCAGATAGCTAAGCGAGAGTGCGTCAATCCTATTGCAGTAGATCGGTCTTCGTGTCCTGGTAACAGTCCGCTCGGCGGTTGTTTGTGGGGCGCGATTATTTGCACCGCAGGTGGTGCCGCGAGGAACGATGGCGCGGAAAATCCAATGTTCAGTCGCGCTGAATGTCGCTCTGATTGACAAAGCTAGTTTCAACCCCAATAGCTTGCTCTCTGAGCCGGAATCGCTATATGAAGCGATTAAATTATTATGGAGATCCAGACTGGACTTCAGGATACAATGTCAAATTCATGGAATTCGCCTGTTTATAGGCTTATTCCAGGCGGAAATTCTGTTGATTCTAAACTCTGGTTCACAAAAAAGACTATGTCGAATTCGATCATCTCGCAAAGCTCCAAGCTGATAAACAAGCTGCTCTCACGCAATCCACGCAATGAAGAAGTGCTGGAACCGCCGGTGGAGACGGATCCGCAAAAGATTTATCAGGAACTGGACAGTCAGTTTGTCCCTCGCGACCAGGAATACATTAAGCGAACTAAAAACCTGAGACTGCTTCCCCTTGAACCTTTCCGCAGGGGCGGCAAATATTCGTACGCTGAGTGGTCGCACGTTGTCGGAATTTTTCAGACCATAATGTACATGCATCTGGAAAACAAACAGAATAATCGCGTTCTCGATATCGGCTGTGGAACAGGAATCCTGGGAATTGCTGCTGAACCTTTTCTTGGTGAGAGCGGTCATTATGTCGGAATCGACGTTCTCAAAGAGGACATCGAATTTTGTACGGAACATTTCCCGAAAGAAACCTATTCATTCCAGCATCTTGATGTGCACAACACCGTTTACACACCAGAGCAAGCAAGCAAGCACTTGCCGTGGGACCAGCCGGACAATAGTTTCGATCTGGTAACCGCTTTGTCGGTTTGGACACACATGACTGAAGAAACGGCGTTCTATTACTTCAAAGAAGTGGCGCGAGTTCTTAAACCAGGCGGCAAGGCGTTGATTACGTTCTTCCATCTTGATGATCATTATGAGAAAAGCCTGTCACTTCGCAAAGAAGGCGAAAAGGGCAGATATCACATGACGCCTCAGTCTCGCTGGGTATTTAAAAATTCGGCATATGAGTCCAAGTATTTCTTTTGCGTTGGAAAAGTTCCGGAAAATGCAATCGGCATAAATGTCGAGGGTATGGAAAAAATGCAGAATGAAGCCGGTCTCAAGCGCATCGCATACTATCCGGGCAACTGGAAAGAAATTCCGGGTGCGTACTTCCAAGATGTGATGGTTTTTCAAAAATGACATCGAGCGCTGAAAAGTCGGATCAGAAGCTGGAATTCGTGAGTGATCAGAAGGTTGGACCCGTACTGATCATTGGCGGAATGCATAGATCGGGAACATCATTTGTTGCCTCAATGCTCAAGGAAGCTGGTCTGCACGTCGGCGAAAGGCTGAGCCCAGGCGAGGAAGGAAACACCAAGGGCTTCTTCGAGAATACCGATTTTGTTCATCTGCACGCGCGCATTCTCAAGCACTTTGGTTTTAACGCCTGGAGTCTTGAGAGTTTTCAAACACTGCCGGATGAGCAGTTGAAGCAGGTTCACGAGGCTGTGAAGGCAAACGCGCAGCCCGGACCGTGGGGTTGGAAGGATCCGAGAACAACTTTGTTTCTGGAATTTTGGTTGAAAGTTTTTCCTGATGCGAAATTCTTATTCGTTTACCGTGCTCCGTGGGAAGTAGTCGATTCGCTCTTCCGCCGAGGAGATCAAACTTTTCAAGACGACCCGGTTTTGGCGCTGAAGGTCTGGGATCACTACAACCGTCTTTCTCTCGATTTCTACAATGCTCACCCAGAGCGCTGTTTGCTCGCGCATGTCGACGCCGTAACCGATGATCCGGCGCCGCTTGTTTCGGCTTTAAACGAGCGTTTCGGTTTGTCGCTGAAAGTTCCTCACTCGACTTTTGATGAATCGATGCTCGTCAGGGATAAGAAGAAGTCCGGCAGACCAGCTTTGATTCGTGCCTGTTTCCCCGAGACGTATAAACTATGGTTGGCGCTGGAAGAACAGGCGGACTTGAAACGAAAGGGTGTTCAACAAGACGCCGTGTCCGTGACCGTTCCTACAGAAACTTCGCCTGAGTTTGCCGAGCAAGTTTTCAGCGACTGGATGGAAATGCGCAAAGCTCAGCTCGAAGTTAAACGCATGAACAAGACACTGGAAGCCGTTCGCAAAGATCTGGAACAGTCGAACGAGCACATCAACTGGATCGAGCAAAGCAGGGTCTGGAAAATTCGAGGTAAGCTCAACGCAATTCGTGAGCTGCTGTCGAAGTAGAGTCCATGCCGTTCTTGATGAACGGGATCGTGGAGCAGCAAAAGGTTAGACACGTTCGAAAAGGCAAATCAACCGATGAGCAACGAAGATGTACGCGTAATATGTTTCTACCTGCCGCAGTTTCATCCGATTCCGGAAAACGACGCGGCGTGGGGCAAAGGCTATACTGAGTGGCGACGAGTTGTTCAGGCTCGCCCGCATTTTGCCGACCATTATCAACCTAGAATTTCAGCCGATTTAGGATTCTACGATCTTCGTTTAGAAGAAACGCAAATCGCTCAAGCGGAGCTGGCTAAACAGTACGGTGTCGCAGGTTTCTGTTACTACTATTTCTCGCTTGGTGGCGGTCGGAAACTGTTGGAGCGCCCTATCAATCAGATGTTCGCTAATAAGAAACCTGATTATCCATTTTGCGTGGCATGGGCCAACCACCACTGGCGCGCCAATTGGATCGGTAGCGCCGAGGCGATCGCGATGCAAACTTATTCGGAAGAAGATGCTCGCGATTTGATTGATGATTTAATTCCGATGTTTAAAGACGACCGATACATCAAGGTCGATGGCAAGCCGCTGTTTGTCGTTTACGACACTCGTGCGCTGCCCGACCCGCTCAAGTACTCCGAGATTTATCGTTCTCGCGCGAAGGCTGCCGGTCTCGATGACCTGTACTTATGCCGCATGGAGAAGGAAGCTGTTCTCGATCCGAAATCTATCGGCTTCGATGCTTCGATCGAGTTTCCTCCGAGTGGCGTTCGCTCTGTCACTCTTGATGTGGAGCCACTCGATCCAACTAGCGGTTTCAAGGGACGCGTTAATGACTACGAGCAAACTGCTTTCTATGCAATCAATCGTGCGGACATCGGTTTTGACCTGATTCGCGGCGTGATGCCGTCGTGGGATAACACCGCGCGTCGCCCCGCCGATGATGCCACCATATTTCACAACGCTTCGCCGGAAGCCTACGAAAGCTGGCTTGCAGAGGCTGTTGACTGGACTAAGAAAAATCGCAAGGGCGAGGAGCGCCTTGTGTTTGTTAACGCATGGAACGAGTGGGGAGAGTCTGCGTATTTGGAACCAGACCTCCGGCACGGGCATAAATACTTGGAAGCGACGCAACGGGTTCTAAAAGGACAGAGTGGAGATCGTTTTAAATCGATCAGCAACGCGTCCTATGAGTTAAATAAGACAGAACTAAGACACTCGTCCGGCAAAACATTACAGCCTTCTAAGAAAATTGTCGGTTCAATAGATCAGATTGAAAAACGTGACGACAAAATCTGTATCTCCGGCTGGGGATGTGACCAGGAAGCTGCCAGTGAGCCTTTACACGTTTTGATATTTGAAGATTCAAAACCGATTACGGTCGATCGAACATTTGTATATCGTCCCGATGTGGCCAAGTCGGTTGCGCCGGGCGCCACCAGAGCGGGTTTCTACGTCGAGTTCAAGCTTTCCATGCTGTCGCGCCCAGACTGCGCCAATCTTAAAGTGGTTTTGGTTTCGCCTCCTGGGAAGTTCGCGCTGCTGCCTGTTCCGGCGAAGGTCTAAATGTTGTTAATTGTTGAGCCCGTCGTACTTTGCACTATTTTCATGCAGTGCCCCGGGCGTGCGTGATAGCATCTTGGAATCTCGAGGACCTTGTCTCACTTATGTTAGAACTGGCAACACCTGATACCCAAAATAGCGAAAAGCTCGCGCCACCACCTGAGGTGCGCGAAGTAAGAGAAACCGTTGCAGAGCGCGGAAGCACTCTCAAAGGTTTTCTGAACCTGTGGAACCACCGCCACCTGGTGGCGCTCATGGTGCAACGCGATTTCCAGGGACGCTACAAAGGCTCCTTGCTGGGCGCATTGTGGCCGCTGCTCAATCCGGCTGGACACATGGTCATCTATACGTTCTTGTTCAGCGTAGTGCTGCAAGTTCGTTTCAACACCAATGGTGGCACCGGTGATTTCGCTCTGTACTTGATGTCCGGCTTCCTGCCGTGGACCGCGATGTCGGAAGCGGTTTCGCATGCGACGACCAAAATTTTGGAACTTCCAAACTTGGTCAAACGTTGCGTGTTCCCGCTTGAGACCTTACCGTTAATCGTTGCTATCTCAAGTTTCCTCACTGGTGCGATCGCAGTCGCATTGCTAATCGTGTTCGCGGCATTCCGCCAGGGTGGAATTTCCGGCACTGTTTGTTTGATTCCATTGATTCTAGTCCCGCACTTCTTATTCACCTGCGGTCTTTCGTGGCTGTTCGCCAGTCTTGGCGTGTTCGTTCGTGACTGCCGTCACTTCATCTCGCTCGGACTTTCCGCGTGGATGTACATGACGCCTATCCTGTACCCGCCAGAGCGCATGCCGGAGCACCTCAAGTTTCTTCTGTACCTCAATCCGATGGCCGGCATCATCACCGATTACCGCCACGTGATCCTCGAAAACAAAATGCCAAACTGGGAGTGGTACGGCATCTACACCGCGCTTTCTGTGGTGGTTTGCTATCTCGGTTTCAGCTTCTTCTACAAGACAAAACACGGCTTCGCGGATATCGTCTAATGAGCAGAGAATTTTTCCCAATTGAACTCGAGAACATCTCGAAGAGATACAACATCTACGATCGGCCGATCGACCGATTGAAAGAATTTGTGCAACGCAATAAGAGCTACCACAGAGAATTCTGGGCGCTGAAAAACATCAATTTTCAGTTCAAGCAAGAAACAACAGTGTTGCTTGGAAGAAACGGAAGCGGTAAGTCCACGCTTCTTCGCGTGATTGCTAACGTTCTACAACCCACCAGCGGCAAGGTTACATGCCGGGGTCGTGTCACCGCGATTCTCGAACTTGGTGCCGGCTTCCAGCCAGAGTATACGGGCCGCGAAAACGCCCTGCTTAACGGGATGTTGCTTGGTATCGAGAAAAAAGAAATGCTCGGGCTGCTCGATGAAATAGCTGAATTCGCTGAGATTGGCGAATTCTTCGATCAACCAATTTCAACTTATTCAAGCGGTATGGTCGTGAGACTTGCCTTCGCTTGCGCTACCAACGTCGATCCCGACATTCTCATTGTTGACGAAGCATTGGCTGTCGGCGACATTCGTTTCGAAAAGAAATGCCGTAGAAGAATGGAAAACCTTCGCGCTGCTGGGAAGACGATTCTGTTTGTTTCGCACAACATGGGCATGGTCAAATACTTCTGCGATACCGCGGTATTGTTGAATAACGGTGAGATCGTGGCTACTGGTCCGGTTCTCGATATCGTTCCGCAATACGAAGAAATCATGGAATCGGAAGAAGGTTTCGGCGCGAAACGCGCGTTTGAAGTGCCTAGTTTGGTTTAGAGTGGCTCCACAAAGCCATTAAGACAGACGAAACTGATCTGAACTTAGGTCAACTTTGCGGCTTCGCAGAGCGATAGGCTCGCATTCGTTGCTCGTCATCGGCGTGCCACGGGCGTTTTGCTGGTTTGCCTGACGCCTTGGCCATTGACTGATTCACCATCTGTAGGCGAACCAAATCGACGAGTTTCTTGTCAAACGACTCATTAGCTCGTTTCTTGCGAAACTTGGCTTTAGCGCTAATAATTTTTGGGCTTATCTCGTCACTCATCATCTAGCTTCCGTTTCCATGCTTTAAGCAAACCATGTTTTTCGAGAATTGCAAACAGTTTCTTCTCATCAGGTTCTGCAGCTTCAAGCGTTGAGGCGATATGCAACCAGTCTTTGCTGCGCCCCGCCTCGGCTTTCACAGCCAGGGCGTACTCAAAGTCGAAAACGTGAAACGGAACCCCCTCAACTTCAATTTGTAAGGCGTGCTCCAGTGCTTCGGTAACTATTCCGTGACCTTGACCAAGATGTACTTCTACACCCTCAATAGAGGCCCCTAGTTCTGTTGTTGCATAGCCCAATTCATTGAGTCTCTCCAAGATTGGAGCAGTTGTTTGAATTAGACCTTGTCCCTCAAAGTAGCAGAAGACATCGAGGTCATCGGTCAGTAACATTTGACCATGAAATCCGAGGGCTATTGAGCCACCTATGGTGGGCTTCTTGATGATGCCCTCGGTCTCCAACTGATTGATGATGCGGAGCGCTGGAGCCAATACTGGCAGGTCGTCTACGGAATGTTTGTGAGGTTCGGGGTCCATTTTCCGAATTTCAGTTCGCTCTGACTAAAGGATACTCTAGCATTGCTGTCTAATGTTCATCTTAGCTGGAAAATAGCGGTAATTGTCTGGAAATTTCCGAAACAGCTTTTCGGTTGGAACTTTACCAATTGTGGTCCTTGCTATCTGTCGGGGCCACTAGCCGTTCAACCTCTTGCTCAGAAGTGTTAATTCGTTCTTCGCTGATAAGACTTCCCATCCGATCCAAGGGGCGAGACGTCTACTTTATTAGCGGCTTCTTGAAACTGTAGTCCAGAAGCGAAGATTCGCTCTCCAGCGGTCCGGACTTTGCGGCGGTTTTAACCAAGCCTATCCAGGGAGCGTACCAGTAGGTCATGTTGATTGGCTGTCCGCCTTGCGTTCCAGTGACCGAGACTTTCATCGCTGAAAACTTTCCGGCTGGAGTAACGACCTCTTCCGGACCTGAAACGGCTGATGTATTGTCAATCTCGACGCCCATGTTGCCTTTGCCTTTGAAAGGCCAGGTATCGTCTTTCTTCGGTGGATTGGTCAGCAGCACGCGTTCCGGATCGTACTGAACCAGCATGGTCGCCTCGTCCCCGAATTGCTCTTTGAACCAAACGACCTTGCCTTTTTGTTTGATGTACCACTCGTGAATGGTCTTCGTCATCGACGGGCTCGTCGTGTCAATCTTCCAGTGGACGGATTGATCTGGCTGTTTCTCTTCGGCAACGACTTGCAGTTTGAAATCGTCGGGTTTCTTTTCGATTGGGTTGCCGTTCAGTTTGTAAGTCGTGTAGGTGTACTTCCACCACCAATCGATTTTGTTTCCTTTTGCGTCGTAGAGGCGAACTGGAAAGTAGTCCGGCGGTGGCGGTTCTTTCTTCGGCGCTGCTTTGGTCGCGGCGTCCGCGGCGCCGAGAGTTGAGAGAAGGGCTAGTGTACCGACTGAAAGGAGAAGGTTTTTGATCATTACGATGCCACCTGAATTGAAAACACCGGATGTAATTTTAGAGCTTGGCGAAACAGGATGACCAGCGGAGGAGATTAATAAACGCTCCGCGTTAAAAAGGGAGCCAAGCTGAGCGTTTCATATGATGGCTTTTGAACGCTGAGGGTGTACGATGAGGATGTGTAATTTATGGTCAATTAGCATGAGTGATCTATCCAAGTTTAGAGGAAATCTGCGGCTGAGCTATCTAGAGTTTTTGGGGATGATTCCAATTATTGACTCTAAGTCTCCAAGTCGATCCGTCAACTCATGCGCACTACTGGACTCCGTTCATAGCAATGGTGACTTAGACGCTACCAGTAGTGAATTGGCGATAGAGTTTGACGATGCAATCAATGAAAGCGCGAACTTGCTTCTGAGTAGCTAAAGCTTGCGAACAACATTGAAACTAAAACCTCGGATTTAGCCATGACTTGCGATTGGAACGGCAGGTTCTAGAGGGGTTTCGTTGCCGTAATGGAAAGCGTCGAGACCAATTTGTTGCTCTTCTTCGGTCACAGTGAAGTGGAAGATTTTATCGACGACCTTCGCAATCACATAGGTGGAGACGAATGTGAAGGCTCCAACTGCCGCAACAGTCACCAACTGGGCGTAGAGAAGACTCCAGTTTCCATGAATCGCGCCGTCTACACCGGCCGGGTTCACTGATTTGCTGGCGAAAATTCCGGTGGCGACTGCGCCCCAGGCACCGCCCATACCGTGGCAGGCACCTACATCTAGAGGATCTTGTATCTTCAGTTTTCCGGCCAGTTTAATTGACGAATAGGAAACAAACGCTCCTATTACACCAATGATTATCGAAGATGGGATGTCGACGAAGCCGCATGCCGGCGTGATTGCAATCAATCCAACGACGGCACCGGTTGCGGCGCCGACGGCTCCAGGTTCACCATCCATGGTGCTCAAAATCATCCAGGTCAAGGCGGCGGCCGCTGCGGCGAGGTTGGTGGTGACAAGTGCTTGAGCCGCGATGCCGTTTGCAGCAAGTGCGCTTCCACCATTGAAACCGAACCATCCGAACCAGAGTAAGACGGCGCCAAATAGTGTGAGGGGAACGCTAACCGGCATGAATCGACCGTCTACGGCTCGCGGTTTCTTTCTCAGAGCTAAACAAATTGCCAGTGCCGCTACGCCTGATGTGATGTGTACGACCGTCCCGCCTGCGAAGTCAATTGAACCAATCGCGCGCAACCAGCCGCCTTCGCCCCATACCCAGTGAGCTACCGGATCGTAAACGAGTGTAGTCCAAATCAAAGCAAAGACAATGAATGCGCTGAATCGAACCCGATCAACGAAAACTCCCGTTATAAGAGCCGGAGTGATGATCGCGAACTTCATCTGGAAAAGCATGAAGGCCAGGTGCGGAATGTTCGACGCATATGTGCCGGCTGCCTGTCCGACTCCGGATAACGCGAACCACTGCAGTCCGCCGATGAAGTGTCCGATGTCCGGACCGAATGACAATGAGTAACCGACGAGAACCCATTGAACAGTGACGACTAGTAAAGCTGCAAAACTCAGCATGATTGTCGACAGCAAGTTCTTGCGTTCGACCATGCCACCATAAAACAACCCGATCGCTGGCGTCATCAGCATCACCAGGGATGAGGAAACGAGTACCCAAGCCGTGTCGCCAGCGTTCAAATTCATCACGGTTCTCCAAAAAGGACAAAACCCCGGGACTGGAATGGTGTCCAGCCGGAGCTGTTTGCGGTTTGAAAGGATATTAGCAGCATCCCGGCCGCATGGGAATCAATTATTAAGGAAACCTTGCGGTGTGTGAATCAAACCATCTATTTACTTGTCGTTTTTAGAAACGCCGAGAAGTTGGTTTAAGAAGCCTTTGCGTTTGCCGCTTGATTGTTGGGTCTCTGATGAACTCGTTTCTGAAACGGGTTCAGTTGGTGCTTTGGATTTGCTTATGAGCTTAACGACGCGAACGTTTAAAACGGGGTTCGCCGGCAGAAGTCCTTTGTGTTCGAACTTAAATAGCAGCTTGTTGAGGGGACCTTTGAACGTGGGCTCGTTTCCGACGTGAGTTAAACGAAGCACCGTGCAATGTTGGCCCGGGTCATACTGTTTTGAAATTTCTGAGGTGGTGCTGAAGTTGAAATCAGAAGAACCGCTTGTCCAGCCTGTCGAGAGAGAGCCGCCGAAGTTGCCGGACACCGCAATCCAAAGTTCCAACACCTCGTCCATTGGGATGTCGTTCATCTTCAGTTCAAGTGCAATTTCTTTGGAACCTGCGCCCGGAGTCAGCTTCAAACCATCTGCTGAGAGGTTGGTGATGGATGCACCCTCGAGATTTGCAATTCGAGCTTTCAACGATTCGGAATCGGAGACTGTGAAGTCGATGTTCATGCCGCCTGTTGCGCGGGAAGTTTCATATCCCATCTCTGTCAGAATGTCGAACAGGATTTCATCGAAGACGTTCAAAACCTCCTGGTCCAGAGGTTCGCGTTTCCACCGCGCGATCGATTGCTCTATCGAACCCGATGTGCGGTGGTCCGAGAACGAGTTTTCATCCTTGAGTGGAGAGATTTGCATTCCTGTTTGAGAAACCAAATCGGAAAGTGTTGATACCGGATTTAGTGCCAGGTCTTCGTATTTGGTGCAACTAGTTTTACCGCCCAGAGCTTTGAAAACGCGGTAGTTTTCAAACCGCTGCAAGAACTTGAATGCAAGCGTGATTGCGTGATCGCGGTCCGAGTCCTGTTGGGTTCTTCCGAACGCTAGATAGCCGCGTTTTGAATTGAATTTGTTTGCGGAAATAAACAGGTCTCGCGGATCTCTGAACATATAGATCGCGTAGGTATCGATGTACGGAGCCAGAAACGAAGGAAGCCACTCGACGGTTTTCTCACCATAAAATCGCGCGTTTGGTTTTCCAACCCGCGCTGCTGCCGTGAACTGTTTCCACATCGAAAGGAGAACGTCTCCGCTTTGCGGGATGTTCAGCAGTTTCGCCGCAGGTCCTGTTCCTGCGTCCTGCTCGACCGTATTGCGAAGAACGACTGGATTGTTGCCGAGGACGCTTTGATAAGCCGATGCTGTTTGACCGTAATCCGCAAATGTCCAGCCTTGCCATTGCGCCGCAAAGTGAGTAATCAAGCTCAGGTATCTACTTTCGAGTGGATAAACTTGATCGAACACGCAGGTGGGGTCGGTGCCCAAAAGCTGCATGGCGAGCGTCGAGCCGGAGCGTCCCATTCCGGACACGAGAATCGGCGTCAATAACTCTGGTGTTTCTTGAAGTGGCATAAAGCGCTAACAGACTGCCTTGCGAGTGTTGATGACAAGATACGATCCTAACATTCGAGCAGCCGGACTTTATGATTGCGGGCTCAGGAACGTGCTTGGGGCCAAGAATAAACCCGCCCAATGGCTTCTGCCAGAGTTGGGCGGGTTCCAGTTCACAGATTTGAGTAATCAGACTTCCGGCTGTTTCCAGCGTTCAGACGATTGAAGACTACTCAGACTTTGTTTCTTCTGTTTTGGTTTCTTCGGTCTTCGCTGCGTCATCGCCTTTGGCCGCGTCGTCGGTTTTGGCCGCATCGTCAGTCTTTGCCGCATCATCGCCAGCGCCGTCTTTCTTCATTTTCGACTTGTCGATGGCAGCTACTTGCTTAACTTTGTCCGATTTGGGCTCAACTAAGATGAATTCGCCGACGTAGGTTTCACCAGCATCGTATTTCTCGATGCCAACGTCAGTGTTTTTCGCGTCATCAGCTCTCAAGGTGGGCTCGCTAGCTGCCGTGGGAAGCATTTTCTTAAGCGTATCGAGTGCTTGTTCTTTGGTGATCGGCTCTACATAGATCGCTTCTAGTCTGAAGCAGTTGCCGTCTTTGCATTGCGCTGAGAACTGACCGCCCTTGCTGTCTTTGGTGCGGCTCAAGTAAACATTTCTGCCGCCTGCTTTTGCTGCGGGTGCTTCGTCGAGTACGAATGTCAGAACAGCATCCTTAATGATGCTCTCCGGAACTCCGACTTTGAGGCCTTCGACGTTGACGGTACCTTGTTTTTGAACTCCGGTACCCTCTCCACCACCGCAGCTTTGCGGTAACAAACAAGTGAGTGCCAGTGCTAGGTACAACATCGGACGGCCAATGCGTGCAGGTATCATTGCAAATCTCCATTCTCTAGTAACCGGAGGGCAGTTTAGCGCACAGAATGCTCCTGCTGCAAGGTAATATCGGAAGGTAACTTAAGTCTATTTAACGGCTTGGAATGCTGAGATCGAGTGGTTTAATCGGCGCGGATTTCAATTCATCTTCGAGCCGAGTCGCTGTAAGACATTGCGGACAGCGCTGCTTGCTCTGGTAACGGGACTGTTTACAAGATTAGAGAGTTTTTCTTCGTTATCGAAAAGCTCCGATTCAATGTCCTTTACCAGAGACTCCGTTCGCAGTTTCTCAGAAGTTAGTCTTTTAAGGGACAGCATAGACGCATATCTGATGGCTTTCAAAATACGCGCCATGGTTTCCGGATCGTAACTATCGACGCTCGCTAAGTCCGACGAATCCGGCTCTCTGAGCCCTTCGTCATCAACCATCGAATAGACCCATGGGCTAATAGTCTCGATCATTCGCTCCCAGTACTTCTCTCGCGTCACGCCTCTTTGCTCGAGAAACTGTCGATACTTATCACCGAGATAACCGAGGTCGACAATAAAGTTCATCGAGCGCATGTTGCGCCTGGTCGCGCTTCCTTCGTGGCGTCGGAATGAGCAAAGCGGGGTGGTCGAATAGAAGAGTTTTCCGTTCTCCAGCAGTCTATACCAGTATTCAACATCGCCATAGTGAAACAGAATGGTATCGAATCCGGTGCTGCGAAATTTCGTCGGAAACGATACGCAACTGGGCTCGCCAACCCAATTGCAATAGCGAGTCAGGTTGGACTCGATAACCTCATCACCTGAGATAAGCTTATCTTCGTCAAATTCACCCAGGACTTCAACCAGTTGGCCGCTATCGCTTATGATGTTGCGAGAGCAGGTGACCATGGCTACTTCGGGATGCCGTTCGTAAACGGCAAGGTGAGCTTCCAGCGTCGTCGGCATGAACAGATCGTCTTGCGCGAATAGTTTTACATAATCGCCGCTAGCGCGCTCTATGCATGCGTTGTAGTTTGCGAATAGGCCCAAATTTGATGGGTTTTTCCAAACCACAATGCGGCTGTCACGCTTTGCGAGTTCCTCCGCGATCGCTAGAGAATCGTCGGTGGAACAATCGTCCGCTATAAGCAGCTCAAAGTCGTTATGTGTCTGCGCGAGGACTGTCTCAATGGCTGCTCGGAGAAATCGACGACCGTTGAAAACTGGCAGACAAACTGAGACTTTCGGCATTTTAGCGAACTGGCGCTTCCTGCGGGGTTATGGCCGCAACTTTAATATCGCCTTTGACGATGCCATTATCCACCAGAAGATCGATGACAGCGGTCACCTCTTCACGAGTGGTCATCTTGCTGGAATCGAGACGCAATGCCGGATTTGCAGGAGGCTGATACGGAGAGCTCATGCCGGTAAGGTTTGAGACTTGACCGGTTGTGACCTTCTTGTAGAGTCCCTTTGGATCGCGGCTCTTGCAGACTTCGAGCGGGCAGAACATAAAGATCTCGTTGAAGTCTGCATCTCCTATCGTCTTGCGAGCTTGCTCCCGGTCCTGCTGGAACGGCGAGATTGCCGCGACGACCGTGATGAAACCTGTGTCGAGGAAGACCTTTGCCAGATGCGAGATGCGGCGAATGTTTTCCGTTCTATCTTCAGGCGAGAAACCAAGATCGGCGTTCAAACCGGTTCTCAAATTGTCGCCGTCGAGAACGACTACTTTATATCCGGAGTTGAAGAGGTAGTTTTCCAGAGATTTTGCGAGCGTGCTCTTGCCTGCGCCGGACAAGCCGGTGAGCCAGAGAACCGCACCCTTGTGTCCGTTCTGCTCTTCGCGTTGAGCACGTTCGACGTATCCTTGTTCCCAAACAACGTTCGGGTCGGCGACTGGTGTTTCTACCTTGCGACCGGACTTGAGATTTACGACACCGGCTGCAACTGTTTCATACTTGCTGCAAATAACTAGTTTGTTGAGATTGGCTGAGGCAAGTGTTCTATCGAATGCGATTTGACGCTCAGCGGTGATTTTGACATCGGTAATGTCACCGTTGTTCAGCACCGTAACTGGTGCTTTATTAGCACCGGGTTTGGTGACAACTTCAACGCGGCATTTAACTTCGTTGGTACCAATCTTCAGAAGATATTCATTGTCGGGATTGAAAGGTTCAGCGGCAAGCCAGACGACGCGAGCGCTGAGCTCCGTTTCAACCTCTGGAACTTCTTTGGTTGATGAAATTACTTCGCCTCGTTCGACGAAGATTTGCTCAGACAAGCAAAGCGAAATTGACTCGCCTTTGAAGGCCTTTTGTCTGGACCCTTGTGGAAAAGTTTCGATCGACGATACTGTTGAAACCTTGCCGGATGGGGAGAAGAACACTTCGGTCCCAACCGCGATTTCACCTGACATTACGCGACCGGCGAAGTAGCGTTTATCGTTGAATTTGTAGACATCTTGAAGGACCATTCGGAATGGCTCGCTGCCGGTTGTGAAATCGAGCGTCTCTTCTTTCACTTTCAGGATGAACGGCAGGAGCGGAAGTCCGTTGTACCAGGACATATTTTCACTGGGTTTGGTGATGTTTTCGCCGAGCAACGCAGAAATCGGCACAACTTTCAAACACTTGAGACCTTCTCCATCAGCCAGGTCTGCGAGGTCTGCCGCGAGTTTGTTGAAAACACTTTCGTCGTATCCAATCTTGTCGAGTTTATTAACCACGATGATAACTTCGCGGATACCGAGGATTGAAAGTACTTTCAGATGTCGGCTGGTTTGAGCGCGAATGCCCTCGACGCAGTCAACCATGACGATACCTTGTTGCGCTTCCGAAGCGCCGCTCGTCATGTTTTTCAAAAACTCAATGTGACCCGGAGCGTCGATAAGCAGGAAGCGGTGACCGTCAAATTCGAAGTTGACGCGAGTGGTATCAATACTGATACCTTGCTCCTGTTCTTCCTGCAGCGCATCGAAGAAGAAAGCCGGCTCAAATGGAACGCGCTTCTCTTCGCAGGTTTTGCGAACGTGCTCGACTTTGTCGGCTGGAATTTTTCCCGTGTCGAGAAGAATTCTGCCGAGAAGCGTCGATTTACCGTGGTCGACGTGACCAACTACGACGATTTTTTTGACATCAGGTTCGCTGTAAACTTCAACCATGGGATCTCCAGACCTTCTTGACCAATAGACCAGAATAAAAACTTACATATATCCGTCTTTACGCAACTTCTGCATTGCGTAAGTATCTTCTCTATCCTGAGCTCGTCCAGCTCGTTCGGTCGTTTCAGTGGTGCGCAATTCGGTGATGATGTCATCGAGATTTTTCGCGCACGATTCGATGCTCGATGTGCAGGGCGCACAGCCGAGACTGCGATAACGTCTGCCTTCTCCGTTGTCGAAGTACAACGGCATGATGTCGAGATTTTCGCGTTGAATGTAGTCCCAGATGTCGGTTTCCGTCCAATGCAAAATGGGATGCACTCTTACGTGAACATCGTCCGGAACGTGCAAATTGTAGTAGTGCCACATCTCAGCCGGTTGGTTTTTATACGACCATTCGGAGTTGCTCGAACGAGGCGAGACAACGCGCTCTTTGCCGCGCGAACCTTCTTCGTCGCGACGGATACCGAGCATCAGACCGCCGAGCTTGTGTTCTTTGACCGTGTCAAGGAGAGCCTGGGTCTTCAAAGCTCCGCAGCAGACCAATCTGCCTTTGTCCGGTCCCATGCCATCAGCCAGAGCTTGTTTGTTCTGGCCGACAATCAATTTAAGATTGTGTTTTTTCGCGTATTCGTCACGCCAGGTGATCATTTCCGGAATTTTGTAACTCGTGTCTATATGTACGAGTTGCATCGGCACCTGACCGAGGAATGCTTTCCGAACCAGGTGTAGCAAGACCGTGGAGTCCTTGCCCATGGACCAGAGCAGTGCGAGGTTTTTTGTTTTGTTAAAGGCTTCGCGAATTATGAATACGCTTTCATTCTCGAGCCAATCTAAGTAAGAACTCATCTAGTTGTCCAGCGCGAAACGCAGTAGGGATGACCTTATTGGGAGGAACTATTATTCGCAGTGGATTATACAAGAGCGTGCCAAGTGCTTACTTGAAGTTGGATTCAGGTTGTAATACAGAAGCCGCCCGGCGACTGTCCGGAAAGAGTCGAAGCTGCACCCCTGCCGGTTTTGTGGGAGCGAGCGCTTTAGTTAGCATATTTCTTAAAGGGTATATCTTCAGCAGAAAAGTAGAGTGGTGATGAGAATGTTCGGAAAAGACCAGTCTGATTGGAAGGATGCCTTGAAATACCCACCCGCAAAGGCTCTTGCAAAGATACGGGAGTTTTTTGACAGGTCTACAAACAATAAGCGCATCGAGGCGATGGTTGGGATTGGTCGGCTTGCTGCTGACGGAAAACAGGAAGCGCAATTCATAATATCTAAGATGCGAGGCGGCGACTTTTCCGAAAGGCTCCTGGCTTTGCACTCGTGTCATGGAAGCCGCGATGGGGGGCACATGCTTGCGGCTGTTGCAGACAAGTCGGAAACCATCAGAGCCGTAGCCCGGCGGTTGATCACTATATATGGAAGTGATGACGAGGCTGTAGAAGCGTTCGCTCTGTTGCCGCGATGTGCGCGCAAGAGTTTTCTCCGGCAACTGCGCCTGCGCAAACGGTTTGAACCGCTCGATCGAATTCTGGCTGAACTTGCCAGCAGTGACGTCCAGGACTTCAGGTCCTATCTCCCGTACGGTTCTGAAGATTTTGTTCGGAAACATTGGGCGCCGATCGAAGGCGACACTAGCGCTATGGATTGGGAGCGTCTTGCTCGAAATAGGCGCGAGTTTGCGTCGGAAAGACTGCTTCAGTTATTGTCGACACTGGATTCGTTCGAGCCCAGAAGCATTTGGATTGCCAATTCCGTTCTGGCATTGCTTGCGAAGAATCGGGTTGATGCCACGATGAACGTGGTCAACGAGATGCTCAGGGTGTGCTCGTTGAATCAAATTCGTCTCAAGGAAGTTGTACGCGCCTTTCCGGTTGCTGTCGCCAAAATATGCGAAGCGAGCGAGGATCGGGCGAACATCGATTTTTACGCTGCTTTTGATAAGCTCGACAGCGACTTGCTAATTGAGATAATGCGAAGATATCCGCCGCGTCATGGGATCGTGAAGATCTTGAGCCGGTTACCGGTATCTACTCGACGGGTTGTTTATGAAAACCTCGCGGCTGCTTGGCGCAGTGATTACCAGGGCATGATCGATGACGGCATTCTCGAACAGATGCCCGCAGATATTCGCGAGCGGGAGGCCGCAACGCATCTTGCAATGGATTCGCTTCTTACAAATCCACAGTTGAGAATGAAGTATGTTCCATTCTTACCATTCGATAAGGTCAAGGAATTTGTAAGAGCGCCAGTCTCTGATCCCTCCCCGGAGCTTCGCGGAGTGGCTTGGTCTGCCCTGATCGGAGCAGTGCGGTTTAACAAGAATGAAATCGCGTACGTTTTAGAAGAGCTGAAAAAGAAGAAACGTGAGCAAGATCCGGTTCGACAGGTTATCGCGCAATCGCTCTCGATGTTGCCACCATCCGTGTTTAAAGAGGCCCAATTGGCAGACCTTTCGCAGCTCGTGAAAGATGCTCTCGAGTCTCGAGACTTATCTTCTACGACAACGTATTATTTTGAGGTGTTGATACTGCAGTTGGTGCCGTTCTATCCAGCGTGGGCTTCAGAATGTCTCGCTCTCTTCTGGCGTGAACGTGGGCGTGCCTCGGTTCCGGACTTTGAAGTTCGGATAAATGATCAGGAAGCTATGACGATGGAACCGGCGATAGCTGCCGTTCTGAAGCAATGGACTAAGAAAGAATACGAGTTTGCTGCAGTTACGACAGCTCGTCTCTTTGGGTGCCGGCTCAAAGTTATGAAGCAAATTATCGTGATGCTTGAGGACATTGTTTTAAACAGTCACAATTTCGAATACGCCGATGATGCTTTCGAAGTCTTGAAGAATCACGCGCATTCATCGCTCGCTGAGCTGGTTCCGCGCATGCTCAAAAAGGATGCTTCCTGGGGTACTCAACCGGCTGTGGTGGATTATCTTCTCAAATACAGACAAGATTTGCTGACTCCTTACCTTGGACAAGTTGCGCATCGGGGGCGCTTTAGCTCCGGAAAACGCGCTGTAGTGCCGCGTCTTTCTAATGGGTTGTCGCGTCTGAGTTCGGAGCAGCTGAAGATTTACGCCAAGTCTCTGAATGCGATGGCGAATGATAAAGATAGTCATGGATATGAGAAAGCGTTTGCCGTCACTTATTTGTCGAAAATTCCAAGTTGCCCAATCTACTATTTGAGCCAATTTATCGAGAATCAGAAGTTCGAGACTTATGAACGGCACCTTGCATTTACCGAATTATCTCGTCTGGACGAGGGGCAAGGTATACCTGTTCTGTTGAAGGCCCTCAGTGATCCTGATCAAGCATATGCCGCCATTTACACTCTTCGCACGTCTCTTATGAAGATGCCGGGAGAGCAAGCATTCGAAATACTGGACAACGTTTCATCAAAGCAAATAACTGTTGAGAAGGAGGTTGTACGCCTGTTGGGAGACATCCGATACGAGCCGGCGCTGCAAAAAGTGTTCAAACTGGCGAACGCGGAGCTGCATCGTGACGTGCGCGTAGCGGTTGTAGGGGCTCTCTGGCGAAATCTGGATCGTGCTGAGAGTTGGGATATTCTGTCGAAGTTGATTGACGACGAGGAAGAGGCTGTTGCATTCGCCGTGATTCGGACGCCCTCCGAGCGCCTTAATTCCAAAGGGCAAAAGTTGTTGGTCGGGCTTCTGCTGCGCGGTTTGAAGCACGACGCTATAAGAGTTCGAATGAAAACTTTGGAGCGACTCGGTTTCTCCCCTGTTAATGACAGTGAGATGGATCTGTTAGATGGTGTAATCGATTCTCTTTCTTCTGAATCGCAAGATGAATGTAGAATGGCGTCCAGAGCCATTTTGCAGCTTTATGGGCACACCGCGTTGTCCGCCTTTCCGAAAGCTGCTCTGGCTGTCGTTGCGAAGCGCCGAAACATCCTCACCTTCGTGGAGCAGTTGGAGACGGCGCTAATTTCGCAGCGCTCGAAGCTTGCTGCTGCGACGTTTGCAACGATTTCCGCGCTGGAAGCCGACCCGTTGACCCTGAGCTTGCGTGCCCGACTTGCAATCGCAAGCATGCCCTGGGGGGAGCTTACACAGTGGTTGGAAGAGATGGAGGCAAAGCAGTTGCTGCACCCGGATCTTCTGCTTGAGATAGGAAACCGTTTGACTCGTACGCAGAGGCGCGACGTCGGCGGTCTTGAGGAACTCGAGTTAGCGCTTGCCAAGTCCGATTCTGAAAGCTTAAGGCGCATCGCGTTGTACGCCCTGGTCGCTCAGTCAGGGACGTATCGAGGGTGGACGGAGGACCGATTTGAGCGGTTGGAAGCGTTTCGAAATGATCGCTCACCCTTTATCGCTGAAGTTGCGCAGTTCACGCTGCCTGCGGAGGAAGAAGCGTTGAAGGCGGCGCGCAGATAAACTTATATTCAAACTCCTCATGACTACTTGTCATATAATACGCGCGTATTTTTGGACGGCGTCATGACCACTTCATCGCGTTGCGAAGAGTTAGTGCCGGCGGGCTCGGAGAAGACTCAGCCCGAGGGAAACGGTAGCCCTTTATTTTTAGCTGTCGCGGTCGGTATCGCCGGCGGTGCCCTCGCGTTGTGGTGCGGTTTCGACCACGCTGTTCCAAGTTGGGATGCTGCCGGGCATCTTCTCAACGGATTGTCGTATCGCGACTTATTCAGGCACGCGAAACCTTTTGATTTGCACTGGTACCATCAACTTCTTACAGTTAACTGTTTCTATCCGCCATTGACATATGTGTTGGCCGGCGCTGTTAAGACAGTGCTGGGAACCAGTCTGTGGACTGATTCGCTGATGAAGGTTTTCTACCTCACGGTGTTGAACGTCAGTGTTTATGGGCTGGTTTCAAAACTTACTAAAGATCGATTGGCTGCTGTCTTTTCGTTATTAGTCGTCAATCTGTATCCCGAAGTTGCGGCAGAAAGCCATAAGAGCATGCTCGACTTTCCGGTCATGTCGATGACTGCTCTGAGTTTATTCGCTTTAGCTAGTTGGAACGAGAAGCGTGATTGGAAACGGGCATCACTCGTAGCGCTTGCTACAGCGGCTGCGCTGATGACGAAACAAGTTTGTGCTGCTTTCTTGCTTTTACCGTTTGCCTATTACGCGCTGGGAGCCGCCAGGGAAAAACGGTGGAACCAGGTTGCAATGCTGGTATCTAGCGGTTTAGCTGCTGGAGCGGCTTTGATTCCCTGGATGCTTGTATCGGCTCCAACGATCAAGAAAGTTGCTGCCGAGATTCAAGTCGCGCTGGGTAACAAGCAGGTTTCCGACGTTTTCTTCAGCAATGTTGTTGCCTACATTGGTTTCATTCCAGTTATGGCGACGCCGTTTCTTCTCATCGTTGCTATTGCGAGCGTGTTTCTTCTGAGGAGGGAACGGCATAAGCAGCTCGCGGTGCTCTGGCTGTCTGCGCTGTCCGGTTTAATTGCCTTAAGTACTCTGACCTGGCAATACGCGTTGCCACGTTACTTCATCTCAGCCTTAATCGTTCTTGCTGCGTACACCGGATGTGCGCTGGCAACATTGTGGCGAGCAGAGGGGCTCTCGAAGCGCGCTGCTGGTGCGACAGAGGAGCGGAGGAACCTGCTCAGAGGACGCGCAGTGGTTGCCGCACTTTTGCTGACCGGCGCGGTTGGATACACGGCTATAAATTTCTCTCCGTATCCCCTCGCTGAGAATCGCGGGCTTGATTTTGTGCGTGCGGTTTCCTTGCGACCGGTTACTAAAGGAACTAAAGACAGGTTCGAACACCCTTGTCCTGACGAGGATTGGGGGATCGGTTGGGCGCTCTGGGAAATTAAGAACAGGGATGGAGATGCACCTGTCTGGTTGAATGTATTACCGAGCACGCAGCAGATCAACGTTCATGCTTTCGAGTATTTCGCGCGTCATGGTAGCTTTCAGGTTAAACCAACGACGTCTCGCTCGTGGTCGGCTGCAGGCGACTCTTCGAAGTTTCACGAAGAAGATGCCTTGCACTACCAGTGGTATCTGTTGAAGACAGGCGAGCAAGGTTTCAAGTTCCACGACCATCACAGTCGGGTTGGATTCAATCAGTTAGTCAACTTCATCGAGACCGGCGGCAAGTTTGAGCTGATCTCTGAGAAGAGTCTTCCTGACGGTAGTATCGCGTCTCTCTATCGACAACGATGAGCAGGCCGGTTTCGTGACTGTTCGTGCTTGTTAAAACAGGTTCTATTGAAACGGCCAGCGAATCGGAAGCGATCCGACAGTCGTTTTATTCTTCATCGAGCGCGCCGCGAGTTCCCGATCTTTTCCGATTTCTTCTGCGACATAGCTGAACACGCGAGTTCCGCCCTTTCCGTTTAAGTGCACGGAATCTTCAAAGTCTTCAGTTGTGAATCTGTGCTTTTCCAGCGGCTTCACTACCTTGGCATCATATTTGGTGGCAAGCATTTCTACTTTCTTTTCGAAGCGTGCTTTTATGTCGTCCGGCAAAAGGGCTAAATTCTCGTTGGTGACCGGCATCTCGACGAGAACGACAGGAATCGCATGCGACTGGGCGAGCGCTAAAAATTTGTCGAGATAGCTCATCTGGGTTTTGAAAACTTGATTGTTGACCGGTAAGTAAATGCGTCGATATTCTTTTAGATCGAAGAGATTGTTCTTCCGTGCCTCGTAAATGGGTTTGGAGTTGTCCAGCACGCCGCTGTCATTTTTCGGTTCTGCAATCAGATCCGCGGTGGGAACTGATGCCGTTGCGGCTGCTGCCTTTTCCATTTCCTTAGTAGCGTTGTAGAGGTCGACAGGATGCCCGGTGACGCGCGCGGTGTAGCCGGTCAGGAACGTTTTATAATCGCCTCTGTTTTTGTACACATCCGAGAAATATCCGAGAGCGAAATTTGTAATCGATTCCTTCGACCGCTTCTGCTCGAAAAGATCCTTTATGCAAGTGAGGTCCGCGAGAATCGAATAGGTGGGAGTCTTTTCAGGGTCCTGGCGCAGGTTATCGAGGAAGTCTCGAGGCGCGATTCCCAGGACGATCATCTCAGGTGACTTTCCGCTGTCCAGATATTTTTTGAGGATCAAATACTGGTCGGACATGATACTAGCCGCGACTGCTAAATCCAGTACGTTGCGTTGCTTTCCTGACTGGCGGGCAAGTTCGTTTTGAAAAAAGTCAGCCTTTGTGTATTCATCGATGACGTTGCGATAATACCAGCGGTCGTATCGAGTTTTCCGCTTGTAGAAGTCGTCATCGCAGCGGACGGATGGAACGAGTACTAGTGAAGAGCCGAGGAGCAAAACTTGCGGGTTCTCGTGCGCAGACATACACGGTGGTAGTTTTGCCACCAGGAAGTTTTGATTGATCGTAGTCAGACCTGTGTGGTTAAACAGTCGCAGTGGCTTCACTTCCTTGATGATAGCCTCCGCCGCAATGAACATGCCGATCATCAGAATGGTAGTGCTGCCGGCGATGGTGGTCGCTAGCCGCTTTAATTTTCCTGGTGTGGTTCCGTTTGTCACTGCTGTGAGATTGCCGTTTCAGAGAGTTGCTGCTTTGCTTGTTTCGCTCGCGAATAACTAGAACTGGAAGTATATAAACGGTTTGGAATCGTCCGGTGTGAATGTGATGATTGCAAACAGAAGAGCCGTGCAGAATACGGCTTTGACAGGAGCAGGGAGCTTCTTGAAGTATTGCTTGGTGTTCAGGTAACTCACCGGCCAGTTTTGAATCAACAGCAACGCTACCATCGCCATCACCACCGGCACTACCACAGGCATGTTCTCCTTAAGAACGAAGAACTGCCCCTGCTCTGCCGCAGCGTAGATTGGTTTGAAAAACACCATTCGTTTTACAATCGAAAATGCTGTGCCGATGTTTTCGACACGGAAGAAAACCCAGCCTACGCATACTACGTGGAAGGTCAAGAGAAGCGACATTAGGTGAAAAACTTTCGTCTGCGCAAAAGATTTGAGCCATTCCACTTTGTCACGGATAAATGTGAATTCGCGGTGGATTATGAGGGCGAGACCGTGATAGACGCCCCAGACTACGAAGCTCCAGCTCGCTCCATGCCAGAGACCGCCAAGTGCCATTGTCAAAAAGAGGTTGCGATTTGTCATCCAGCGACCGCCGCGCGAGCCGCCCAGCGGAATGAAAAGGTAGTCTCTGAGCCAGGTTGAAAGAGAGATGTGCCAGCGATGCCAGAAGTCGGACATATTGCTGGCAATGTAAGGCATGTTGAAGTTGATAGGAATTTTGTAGCCGAACAGCATCGCCGAGCCTCGTGCGATGTCAGTGTAACCGGAGAAATCGAAGTAAATCTGGAATGCGAATGCGTAGGCGAAGAGCCATAGTTCAGGCGCGCCGTACGAAGACGGTTCTTGCAGACCCATTTGCACCAGCACCGCCAGGTTGTCTGCAAACAGGACTTTTTTAGCGAGCCCAATCAAGATAAGTGGAAGACCTTCGTCGAACATCTTGAGAGTTGGATGCTTCTCTCGATGCGAGAGCATTTGCGCCACGAAGTCCGGATAACGTTTGATCGGACCGGCGATCTGAGTTGGGAAGAAGGCTGCGAAGAGTGAGAACAGAACGAAGTTATCGACCGGTTTATTGCCACGGTAAACTTCGAATAGATAGTGGATGAATTCGAATGTGAAGAACGAAATCGCCAGTGGCAAGATGATATTCACGTGCCAGTCCGGCGTCTGATGTGTGACCAGACCGACCACCGAAGCTGCACTGGTAACGAAAAGGGTTGCGTATTTGAAGACGCCGAGGCAGAGCAGGTTGGCAGTGATGCCGATGCCGAATATAAGTTTGCGGTGACTCTGGGCGTTGTGGAGAATGTTGCCCAGCATGTAGTTGGCGGCTGTCATGCCGACGATTAGCAAAATGAACGCTGGGTTCCAGCACATGTAGAAGAACCAGCTCGCCGCGAGCAGCATGGGCAAGCGGAACTTCAGCGGCAGCACCCAGAAGAGCGTGACCACCACCGGTAAAAACAGCAGGTAATCGAGGCTAGTGAAAAGCATAGCGGTTCCGGCTAATCAACCTGTACGAAGGTCCGATGGTAGCATGAAACCTCTTGTCATTCCGGTCAGTAATCTAAGGTATGCAAGTTTAAAAGTATTTAGCTATCTGTTGACTACCCGGGCAATACCACGGGCTCAGGGATTGGACTAAATGTCGCGAGATGATCGTGGTTTAATTCAAGCGGTCAGGATGAATCTTTATTGCTTACTATTTTTTGTTAGATTCAGGCGAGAAATCGCGTAGCTATTAATCGCCAGCACGCTAAGCGCGTCAGTAATTTCACCCTGTGCCACCATGTGCAGTGCTTCGTCAAAATGAACGCGTTTGGTTGCCAGCTCCTCGGTTCCATCCGGTTGTGCAATGCCCTGCGTCAAGCCGGTTGCGAGAAACCAGAATGCTTCCTCGTTCGATACTGAGTTGGATAAGTGCGCGGTTCCGAGAAGCTCCCAGGTTGAGGCGGATAAACCGGTCTCTTCCAGCAGTTCTCTCTGTGCGGCTTCCAGCGGCTCCTCTCCTTCAGGACATCCGCCTTCCGGAATTTCCCATGAATAGAGGTCCAGCGGGTATCTATACTGACCAACCAGGTAGATGAAACCCTCGTCGTCGATTGGCAAGACGCCAATCGCTTTGTTCTTGTAATGGACGATGCCATAAATTCCCGGGCTTCCGTCAGGTCGAATGACGTTGTCTTCGCGCACTCGGATCCAGGGATTCTCGTAAACAACACTCTTATCTACTGTAGTCCAGGGGTTTGCAACTTTCATGAGAACTTCGCGGGTTGGGAAAGGGCGATTTTATCAGCCCGACCTTCTGATAGTAATGACCGGCGGTTCATGTCCGCGAAACACTGCGTACAAAAGGGCATAGCAGTATTTAGTCTTCTGCTATGTTGAATCAATATGATTCCGAGTTTGCTTCTGGCCGCATTACTAATTTCAGTCAACGCATTCTATGTGGCGGCGGAGTTCGCGACAGTTGCAGCAAGGCGTGCTCAGATCCGGAGACTCGCCCATGAAGGAAATGCAGCAGCGGTTAGATTGCTCGAGATAATCGAAAAGCCGCGTGAGCTGGACCAGTACATAGCGACGTGTCAGATAGGTATCACCTTTTCCAGTCTCGTTAACGGCGCATACACGGAAGCTAATCTTGCACCGATTATTTCGGCGGGCCTGATTGAGGTTCTTAATTTGGAACCGGCGCCCGCTTTGTCAATTGCCGCCTTCTGCATACTTACAGGCCTAACGCTCACTCAAATTCTCTTTGGTGAGTTGCTCCCGAAAGCCGTCGCGCTTACCTATTCTGATCGAATCGCGCTCGCTATGTATTGGCCATTGACTATATCATCGAGAATTTTTAAACCGTTCATCTGGTTGTTGAATGGCAGTGGAACGGGGCTGCTGGCGTTGTTCGGTGTTCCCGCTTCATCGCATAAACACATTCATTCGCTCGATGAAATCGAGTTGCTGCTTGCCGACAGTAAGGATGGTGGTTTGCTGGAGCCGGAAGAGCATGAGCGTTTGCATCACGCGATCGAATTGAGTCAGGAGACTGCGCGGCAGATTATGACACCGCGAACGAAGCTTACCGCGATGAGCATTCGTGGTGGACTGGAAGAGTGCTATACGCTTGCTCTGGAAAGTCCGTTCACGCGTGTTCTGATTTACGGCGATACCATTGATGACGTTCTTGGTATCGTGAACGTCAAAGATGTCGTTTCAGCGCGCATCAACAACCGAGGGGCTGATGGCATAGAGCCGTTGATTCGTCCAATTCCAATCGTGCCGGAAAACTTGAGTATGGATCGTCTCATGAAGGAACTCAAGGATCATCATTCGCACTGCGCTGTCGTGATGGATGAACATGGTGGCACTCTCGGTCTGGTTACTGTTGGCGATATACTTGGTGAACTCATGGAAGAGACCGCGGTCGATGAGTTCAAGCGCGATATAAAAGTGGAATTTCTCGAAGATGATAGCGTGTGCTTGTCCGGCGCGTATAAGCTCAAACGCGCCAGCAAGTTTCTCGGTGAAGTTCCTGATACCGATGCTGATACCATTAACGGTTTAGTAATCGAAACATTGGGGCGTGTTCCTTCACCTGGCGAGATTGTTGAGCTCAAAGATGTGACCCTCGAAATTGAGGACGTGGAGCACAATGCCGTTACCTACCTGATCGTGCGCAGGAAGGAGGATAGCGGTGTTTGAAATCGCGATAATTCTGATTTTGATTGTATTCAATGCGATGTTTGTTGCCTCGGAGTTTGCTATAGTTTCAGCTCCGAAAGTTGCAATCGAAGGGCAAGCGGCTGCCGGTTCCAAGCGCGCAAAGCGGGTTCTTGATGTTCTTAAAACTCCTGCTCTTCAGGACAGATATATCGCAACGGCGCAGGTTGGTATCACAATCGCCAGTCTCGGTTTAGGTATGTATGGTGAGCAAGTTCTGGCGCACTGGCTGGAGTCGCTGCTCGAACACAGTACGTTCATCCAGGTTGCTTCGATTCACGGTATCGCGAGCATGACTGCTCTTCTGGTCCTCACCTATTTCCACATTGTTCTCGGCGAGATGGTGCCGAAGTCTCTGGCGCTGCAGCGGTCTCAACTGTTCTTGACGTGGCTGGTGGTGCCGATGTCGTTTTTCACAAAACTATTCTGGCCTATTATTTTGGTTTTGAACGGTTTAAGCAATGTGCTGTTGAGAAAACTGTTGGGGATCGACCGAGCCAAATCCAGCTTCGCCGCCTTCACTCCGGAGGAAATTGAATTTATTGTTCAAGAGAGTGAAACCGAAGGCATTCTCAGTGATGAGATGGGCACGGTCATTAAAGAGTTGTTTGATTTTGGTGAACGCATAGCTGAAGACATCATGGTCCCTCGTGTCCACATGGTGGCGTTGCCGATGCGTACGACCGGCATCGAGGTGCGTAAGGTTTTGAATGCCTCTTTGCACACGAGATATCCAGTATTTCAAGGCGATAAGGACAACATTGTCGGCTCGGTCCACATCAAAGACCTGGGCTCGATAGTCGATGAGGATGGCGTTGTTTCTTTGCCACTACGGCCGGTGCCATATCTTCCAAGCTCGGCCCCGATTCAGACGGTGCTCGACGCAATGAAAGAGTTCAGTACCCACATTGCCATCGTGCTCGATGAATATGGCGGTACAGCTGGCTTCATAACGATTCAGGATGTGTTCGAGGAAGTGCTGGGGGATTATGAAACGGAGAATGCGCATCAAATCGAAAAGATGAATGATGGCTCATTGCGTGCCGCCGGCACTGTTCGATTAGATGAAATCGCGGAGCTCTTCGAGATTGAGCTGGAGCATGAGGAAGTCACGACTGTGAGTGGTCTTGTGCTTGATCGGTTGTCGCGGCCTCCGCGGGTCGGCGATCACATTAGATATGGATCGGTTTCAATCACAGTCTTGCGTGTTCTTGGGCGGGGCGTGCACACCTGTACCATTAAGAAAGTTGAGAAGTCTGAAATAGCCGAAGCGGAAGAAGATTGAACTCTTCTTGATGTCAAGGATTGCCTGGTGGGCGTGCACCTGTCAACATATGTGCGTTCAAAGTTGACTAAGTTAGTCGACTTTATCTAAAACTCACGTTGAACAAGTACAGGAGTGGTTCACCACTAAGTCATGAAGGTTTCCCGGCGGGGTGAGTACGCGATAAAAGCCTTAATGTATCTGGGCGCTAAAGACGCCCCTTCTGGTGCGACCACATCGGAGATAGCTAAACATGCTCAAATTCCGGAACCATTTCTCAACCAGATTCTGCTTGTCCTCAAGAACGGCGGACTGTTGCGGAGTCGGCGAGGAGCGAATGGGGGCTATGTGCTCAACAAGCCCAAAGGAGAAATCACTATCGGTGAAATCTCCAGGCTTATGGATGGACCGCTTGCGCCGATTCCGTGCGCATCGGTGACGGCTTACGAGCCCTGTCCAAGCTGTCCGGAGCCTGAGAGTTGTCGTCTAAGTCTGTTGATGAGAAAGGTGCGCGATTCGATTTCCGAAATTCTTGATAACACGACATTAGAAGAGTTGGTTTAAGGAGTTCCTTGCTTTTATGTTCGAGATATTTGCAGATCCGAATCTGTGGTTCTTTGCTATTGCCGGATTTATCGCGCAACTGATCGACGGCACGCTTGGAATGGCTTACGGTGTGAGCTGCACAACCCTGCTGCTGTTTCTTGGCATTGCCCCGGCGACGGCAAGTGCGAGCGTTCACACGGCTGAGCTTTTCACGACTGCCGCGTCTGCATTTTTCCACTTCAAGGAAAAGAATATTGATTTTTCGTTTCTGAGACGGCTGGTAATTCCTGGTGTCGCAGGTGGTATCTTCGGTGCTTACGTTCTGAGTAGTTTTCCCGGCGAAGTCATTAAACCCTGGGTTTCCGTTTACCTTCTAATTATGGGAGGAGTTATCCTCTGGAAGGCGTTTAGAAAAGTTAGCGGTGAGCCTAAGGAAGCGAAATTGGGACCGCTCGGATTCATTGGCGGATTTGTCGATGCAGTAGGTGGTGGCGGTTGGGGACCGGTTGTGACATCGACTCTGGTCGCCAGCGGCAAGAGCCCTCGTTACGTAATCGGGTCTGTTAACGCGGCAGAATTTTTTGTTGCTCTGGGAACTTCCACCGCGTTCTTTGTGGCGCTGGGAAGCGTCTATCTGACCGCCATTGTCGGGCTCGTCATGGGCGGTTTGGTTGCTGCGCCGATTGCAGCGAGTATGTGTAAGCACGTCAAGCCTAAACCAATGATGGTGGCAGTTGGCTGTTTGATCGTCCTTATCAGTTGTCGAAACATTCATCATATTCCAGGTCAAATCGCACAGGTGCACTCTGCGTTCATCGCCGCCACTCAGGGCACTCCTGTTCAATAAACACAAAATCTGCTGGTTGAAACCGGCGTAGCTGTTAGAAAAACAAAGTTTAATGACAAAGCGCTTAGAAGGGCTTCGCCATGCGTTTGATTTTTACTGTCATTTTGATATTAACCGGTTTAATAGCGACGGCATCGCCGGCGGTGGCGGTTCCCGGGCTGGAGCAGATATGGTTGCACGCCCCCACTCAATATAAGGTGACCGAGAAGACCAGCTTGATTGGTGATTTGAGCCCTCGATTCGGTACCGACGACGGGCAATTGGATCAGATGATTTTGCGAACAGGCGTGCAGCGAAAACTGACGCGAAATGTTTCCGGTACGCTTGGATTCGATTCGGTCGACAACTACGATCCCTCTAGGAATCACGAGAACCGAATCTGGCAGCAGATACAGGCTCAGCATCGAATCAAGTCTTACACGTTCACTTCGCGAATCCGCATGGAGGAGCGCCACTGGAACGGTACGCCGGGCAGCTCGGTTCGATGGCGCATGATGATGAAATCTGCGCAAAAAATTGGTGCCTCACGTTTTAGCGTAATTTATTCCGATGAGTTGTTTCTGACACTAAATACGATGCCGGACGGACCGGTAGCAGGAGTTGATAGAAACCGTTTGTTCGCAGGGATGGGTTATGCCATCGACAGGAACAAAAACCTGGAGGCGGGTTATCGGGTCGAATATATCAATAAAACGGATACTGACGATGAAACGAGGCGTCAGATTGTTGTGCAGATGGCGAGCATGTTCTAAAGCCTGGCGGCTTTTCGTCGTTTAGACTTCTCGATCTTCACTCGCAGATGAACCAGGGGTTCAACAAATCCTGTTTGTTGTAAACCAGCTCTTCATCCTTGCCATACTGGATCACGCGCTTTCCGCTTTCGTTAATCACAATGTGTCCGGCAGCGGTGTCCCACTCGGAAGTTGGAGCGAGGCGAGGATACATGTCTGCGGTTCCGTCTGCGACGAGGCAGAATTTCAGAGCGCTTCCCGACTTTACAAAGTCTATCTGGCTGCGAGTTTCTTGAAGTTTATTCATATAATCGACCATTGCAGGTGACTGGTGCGAACGGCTGCCGACTACTTTGATCGGTCCATCGACAGGAATTGGCTTGGCCTTGATTTGTTGCGGCTCTCCACCATCTTGGATTTTGAAGGCGCCCTGCTCTCGGCTGGCAAAATAAGTCACTTTTAGTGCCGGGGCGTGCACCACCCCTAGTATCGGTCGATTATTCTCTACCAAGGCAATATTGATCGTAAACTCGTCTGTGCGATTGACGAATTCTTTGGTGCCATCGACTGGATCGACGCACCAGAGGTATTCCCAGGATTTTCTCTCTTCCCATTCAACCAGTGATTCTTCAGAGAGGATTGGTATCGATGGGGTTAGCTGAGCGAGCCCGGCTTTGATAATTCTGTTAGCCGCCAGGTCCGCCTCTGTTAGCGGGCTGGAGTCTTCCTTATGTTGAACGGCGAATTCCGTTTTGTAGATTTCCATCACGGCGTCGCCGGCTTCCAGCGCTATAGCCACGACTTTCATCGGATCAAATGAAACACCGATTTTCTCGATTGCGAAGATTGGCGTGCCGGCAGGTTTCACCTGGTTGCCGATTAGACTCATTCTGTATCTCCTGGGCGCTGCGGCGCCGTTTATCACTTCGTAAAATGATATGTTGCCGATTCAGTGCCAACATTTGACCGATTTAAGGCGTTTCTGTTTCAAAAGGGTGAATCGCCGCGACGCCCACCGGTGCCTCTTATGAACTTTAGCTAAAGGAAACAGAGCTTGTCTTTTGGTAAAGTTGACAACCAGATCAATACTCTAATCTTGTTTAGAGAAACGGTTGCGCATAATGCAATTAGCGGATCCGGCGACTGGCACCGAATACGGTGCTGTGCCGGGAGTGAGTGAAGACGAGAGAGAAACCCCGGCGGAAAACGGCTGGACTCGCCTCTGCGCGCGCCGCCCCTGGGTGTCCGGTGCGATAGTATTTGCAATCATCGTGGGGCTCGAGACCGTTCTATTCGGCTCGTCGTTGAAGAAGACAGGCTTTTACCTCGATGACTGGTTGATGCTCAAACAGCTGGCGTTTGGTCCGCAAGGCTACGCCGACATGATCTATACGTATCTGACCACCGATCCTCGAGTGATCATCCGTCCAATCGAGGCTTTGCATTTTGGAACGGTCTTCTTTTTCAGCGGAACAGATCCAGTCGGATGGCGCCTTTCCAATATGGTGATGGAGGTGTTGTCCGCATTTTTCGTCTACCTGGTCGTCGCCAGATTGTCAGCCAGCCGCTTGATGGGATTTTTTGCCGCTGTTTTCTTCATGGCTTACCCTGTGCACGACTCGACTCACTACTGGGCGGTGTGCAGCTGCGTATCGCTGAGTTTGACGCTATATCTTGCCAGTCTCTGGTCCACCTTGAAGGCTGCGGTCGCGTCTTCCGGAATGTACAGAAACGCGTGGCTCGCGTCGGCATACCTTTGCTTCGCCTTGAGCATTTACGGTTATGAACCGTTTCTTCCGCTCTGCGCCCTGAACGCGGCTGCATTTGTTTTGCTGACCCGCGGTTTTAAACCATTTGCACCTGCCGCGGTGAGGGTTCTTCTCCACAGCGTTCCATACGCGCTTATCATCGGCAGTTTGCTGTTGTACCAGAGAACCATCGTGCCTTTGGTCTTGAAAGCTGCTTTGCACAAAATTCATTTTGAACCCGGATTGATAGCGAGCACGATTTTTGAAGGGTTCCGGATTACTTCACCTATTGCGATGGGGCCTTTTATCTCGCAGCATGTGAACGCCTTCGCATCTAGTGGCGAGTTAAACGGTGGCACGATACTTCGACTTTCAGTTCTCGCAATCTTGGTAGTCGGCGGCGTTTTCGCTTCCCTTTACGACGCGAACCGCTTGAGTCGAAGATCGGCTCTGGTTCTCATGGCTATCGGTTTGCTAACCGTCGCCGCCTCATATTCGATTTTCGGCTTGAATCCCGAGTACACGCCCACATTAATAACGCTGGTAAACAGGATCAACACCGGCGCCGCTTTCGGTCTTTCCATCTTTGTCGCCGGTCTTCTGACGCTGTTTCTCACGCCGTCGCAATCGAGTTCACCTGGGCTTGCAAAAGTTTCAATCACCACGTTTGTTTTCACGGGATTTATCGCACTGTTCACCATGGTGAACTGGAATCTCGGCAAACCATGGGAGATTTCATGGTCTGTGCAGGAGAGAACTTTTGACGCCTTCCACGCGAGAAAGGAAGAGTTTAAAAACGCCAAAAGCGTTGTTTTGATGAACTGCCCTCGGTATGTCGACGCCACGCCGGTCTTCGACGGTCCCTGGGATTTCGAACAACAGCTGCACCTCGCCTTGCATAGAACTGATGTCACGGGCGGTGTCGTCTCCGAACGCCTTATTGTTGGTCCTGATTCGGTGCAAGATGTCACCATGAATTTTGCCTGTGCTGAATACCCGTTTAAAGACCTGGTTCTCGTAACTCCGGGACTCACCGCCGTGTCTCCTGTCTCGTCGCCAACTCAGTTCATCGATGTGGTCGAGCGAGAGGGGCGGCAGTTTGGTCTGTCGGTAGAGACGATTGAAAGCTGGAGAGCTCAGGTTGAGAATGGTGTTCGCCGCAAGAAGAATGGCGTGCTGGAGCCCTTGAAAAAGAAACTTTCGTTTTCATCGGCGGAGAAGTAGTTGATGAAAACAGCAGGCGATGCCATCCAATTGCAGATGTCGAGTCCCGGAGAACCACTCGCTTCCGACTCAATTGCGACAATTGAAACCGCTACGAGCAATCGTTCCGGTTCATCCGGAAACTCTTCAGCTGTTATCGAAATTCTGGTTCTCGTCACGTTGACGTTAGCAGTTCGCGTGCCCTGGATTTTTATGACGCCCATCAGCCAGGCTCCTGATGAAGGTGCGCATTACTGGGTGATTGATTTCATTCGCGCGAATCTGCGATTGCCCGAATTGACGGATATGATGAAGGAACCGAATTCTGCTTACTACGGCGCATTGATGCCGTTTAGCTATTTCCCGCACGTACTCTGCGGACTTCTCATGCCCTGGTTTCAACCCGCTCTGGCTTATCGTTTCGGCAGTCTCTTGATGGGCGTAGTCAGTGTGGTCGCTGCTCGTGGTATCGGATATGAGCTGTTTCCAAAATCGAAACTGGTGGCGCTGGCGGTGCCGCTGTTTTTAGTCTTCCATGCTCAGCTCGCTTTCGTTAACGGCTATTCGAACAATGATTCGACCTCGATGGCTGTTTCCACGGTCGCATTATATGCGGCGTTGATTGCAGTAAGGCGAGGCATTTCTTTTAAATCCTCGATTGCTTTCGGCATCATCGGAGGTCTGCTTGCACTGAGCAAACCTACCACGTATTGCATCGTGCCTGTGTTGTTTCTAGCTCTTGCAATGTCGCCCTTCTTCAATCGCGAATCGGTGCGTTCATACGCCAGCAAGCTTGCCACCATGTTCTCTGTCGCGTTGTTTATCGCGCTGCCATTTTTTGCTCGAAACTGGTTCTGCTTCAACGGTGACTTGCTCGGAATGCGAACCATGCTCGATCTCTGGTGGTCGCACTATGGAAAACCGGCGCAGCTTTATCGTTGGCCTGTCGTGGATAACGCTGATTGGCGTTATTGTGCGTACGTGAGTTACATTGGAAACCTGGGCAATATGGATCGCTTGCTGCCCTCGAGAATCTACAAACTATTCTCGCTCGGTATCACGCTGTCGACTGTCGGCTGGGTGATTGCTGCGGTCTGGTCCTTCGTGCGCAAGTCTGCTGTGCAAGCTACGGAACGCAATCTGTCGATTTGTTTGTGGTCGTTGGTCGGTTTGTCTTTTCTTTTAAACTTCCTCGCGCTGATCGCGGGCTCCGCATCCCTTAATGCCACCGGTCCGCCGCAAGGGCGATATTTGTTTCCCTCAGAAGCGGCTATAGCTGCGCTTCTAGTGGGTGGGTTGAGTAAGTTAGGTCGGCTTGCGGTGATATTGTTTATCGCACTGAATATGGTGGCAACTATCGTTAGTTTAAACATGCTGTATCCGGTCTGGCATTTTGACGTAAACATCTTCCGCTAGTCCTGGGCGCTCTTGAACGTTTACATCTCGGAAACAGCCTGATGTCGGTTTCTCAGCGCAGCGATCAACGGTCGCTTTGCGAGTGTATACTAACGAACCACTGCGAAGGAGAAAGTCATGAGCACGCCAAGCAAAGGCATAGAGCCCACCACGCTGAAATTCCTGGATACTGTCAACGCCAGCACCGACCCGCCGATTTACAAATTGCCACCGGCGAAAGCTCGGGAGGTTCTGGAAGGCGCGCAAAAAGGCGATGTCGAGAAATTGGCTGCCGACATTGAAGATGTAAAAGTTTCCGGCGGTCCCAACGGCGATATCGCAGTCAAAATCGTCAGACCGAAGAACGCCAAAGATGCGCTTCCTGCTGTTATTTACGTGCATGGTGCCGGGTGGGTTTTAGGCGGTTGGTCGACTCATGACCGTTTGATTTTGGAACTGGCAAATTATGCTCAGGTGGCGATGGTGTATGTCGACTACAGCCGGTCTCCGGAGGCTAAGTATCCGACGGCGATCGAAGAATCGTATCTGGTAACCAAACATATTGCCGAAAACGCGAAGAAGTTGAACATCGACTCGTCGAAGCTTGCTATTGCCGGCGATAGTGTTGGTGGCAACATGGCGACTGCTGTTTGTATGTTGGCTCAGGAGAGAGGTGGACCGCAGATCGATCTGCAAGTTCTCTTTTATCCTGTAACAGATGCGAACTTTGACAATGAGTCTTATCGAAAGTTTGGTGAGAAGCACTTTTTGACGACCGAAGCGATGAAGTGGTTCTGGGATCAATATACGACTGACGAAACTGACCGCAAAGCGCCTACTGTTAGCCCCTTGCAAGCGCCGCTGGACTTGCTGGGTAAACTGCCGACTGCTGTCGTGATAACTGCGGAGAATGACGTTCTTCGCGATGAAGGCGAGGCCTATGCGCATAAGTTGATTGAGGCTGGTGTTCACGTAACCGCAATGCGCTGTCTTGGAACCATCCACGATTTCGTCATGCTGAACGCTTTAGCGGGCACGCCTGCTGCCAGGTTGGCGATTGAAACCGTTTCTGCCGAGCTGAAAAAACATCTGCATCCGGCGCTTGCTGGAGTTCGCAAGTAGGTTTTTAAACAGCTGCTATACCACTGAGAACCGGCTCGGGCGCGACGCTTTCTCCGCAGAGCATCCGGGCCGGATTTTTCACCAGAAGCTGGTCGATGATCGAATCATCGATGCCTGCCTTTTTGAGGCGTGGAACGATTGCTCGCAAAATGTGAGCGTAGCCATATCCACCAAATTCAACCAGATGAATCTTGTTGCAAACGTCCTGCGAAATTAGAATGCGGTCCTGAAGCCCGGCTTCGATAAGATCTACTAGGAGATCAACGCGCTCCCAATCCATCGGTTCGCGAGAGCCGCGCTCTCCAAAGGCGAATTCTGAACCGAATGTGTCGAGCTCGACAAATGCGCCCCGTTGCGCGAGTTCCTTAACGTATTGCAGATCATTGCTTTCGTCTACGTGACTCAGAACGACTCGATCGAGTGACGCGCCTTCTGTTTCCAGGTGAGTTAGAACGTTGTGACCGGCACGCGCGAAAATTGATAGATGAACATTGATTGGAAGATTTGTCTGCTTTTGAACGCGAGCCGCAGCAGATAGCACTTTCAGCTCATTTTGATCGAGCGGTTCGCTGGTTCCCAGTTCTCCAATAATTCCAGCACGGACGTCTGTGTTATCGATTCCTTCCAGAATTTCCTTCAGCATAAAGTCTGCAATCTTTTCGACAGACGCGTCCTCAATCCACTTAGGGTGCGCCTTACCGACGTAGAATCCGGTCGACGCAATGATATTAAGTCCGGTATCAGTCGCAATCTCGCGAAGCGCTTTTGGAAACGGTCCGATGTTTCGCGATGTCAAATCAATTACAGTTTTTCCGCCCAGCGCACTGAACTGTCCGAGCTCTCGAGCCGCCAGCTTCTTATCCGACAGAACGAGGTTGTCTTTGGAGTGATAGGGATCGCTCATTAGTTCGTCGCGCAGATCTTTCGAGACTAATTTGTCAGCGAGATGTTTCCTTGCCGGATTGCGTGTTTGTGAAAACAAGCACTGCAAGTCGATCATGATATGCTCGTGAACCAAAGTAATGCCAAGTTCACTAGCGTCAATCTGACCAGTTACTGTTTGAATTTTCATTCGAAGTTTTTTGTCTGGAGGATGCCTTGGGTCGCAGCTCTGTTTGACGGCAGACCTCGCTTCCAGATTACATGGTCAACCTTGCGAACTGTTTTCGTTTTAGCTATCCTACGAAATTGTTTAAAATCCCAGCCTGGGCGGGAATTGAGCTCTTCTGAACCAACCTCGACAAACCAAAGAATTATTCTGACGTCAATCGTAGTCGGGGTAGGGCTTTTGTCGTACCTGCCCTGTCTTGCTGAGCCCGCGCTGGTCTCCTATTATTCAAAGAAGCTACTGCCTGAGATGGCTGCATTTATTCCGGGTGCGCTTTTTCGATACGGCTGTTGGCTCGGGGCTGTAACTCTGGTTCTTGCAGTTTTTCACGACAAGCTCATATACGGTCTGCGTGATCTCTCGTTTCGATCTAGAATCGTGACTTTGTCTGTCTTCGCGTTGCTGATGAACTTTATGGTTCTTACACGCACCTGGCAGTTTCCCTACTGTATCGACGATGCCTACATCATCTTTCGATATGCAGACAATATGTTGCGTTTTGGCGTTCCCGATTATGACGTCGGCAGTCACGTCAACACAATCAGTTCACAACTCCATTTCGCGATACTGGTCGCAGCAGGGTTTCTGACCGGGCAACGTGATCTACCTCTGGTGTCGCAGGGGATAAACCTTGCTCAAGAGCTAATCAGTTTGTGCTTGCTGTATGCGGTAATCAAACGTGGTTTCAATTCGACAAAATTGGCTCTCTATGGTTGCGGGCTTCATGTCATGTCCGCCTACGCGATTCTCGAGGTTATGCGAGGCAAAGAAGGACCTCTCGTCATAATGATGATGTATCTCCTCATGTGGGCTCAATTGTTTCGGAGAAAGCTCCTCGCCGTGTGGGTTTCGGCATTGATGTGCCTGGTCAGACCCGAGGGTATTTTAGTTGCGATTACTTCGTTTCTCTTCGACGCTCGGGAGCATTTGCGCTCTCCGGTCAAGATGATAGGAACGTGGGCGCCTCCATTCATCCTTGTTGTCATGGTTTTCGTCGGCTGTTATCTATATTACGGAACAGCGATGCTGCAGGGAATTCTTGCAAAGTCGGTTATTTATCATGCACCACCTATGGTGTGTATTGCGAGTTTGTCTTCGCAGCTCACTACGTCGTTGGCTGGATTGCCCTATTGGGCTTACGACTTGCTTGGTCCGTTGATTCTGATGTTCATTTATGGACTTACGGTCGTGCTTTTGTGGCGCTATGAATTTCTGCGCATTTATATCGTCTCGATTTTTCTGCTCACCGGATTTTTCGGTGCTGGAAATGCATTTATGAATGCCTTCCCCTGGTATATGTCCTGGTGGGCTCCTCTTGTGCCGCTGCTTTATGTCGGTCTTATCAGTTTTTTGAAAGAGCAGGGCAAAGGTGATTCCACAAAAATTGTCCAGGGTATTGTAATCGCTTTCAGTCTGGTGGTTGTTCCTCTTCGATCTTATCTCTGGGCGCCGTTTTCAGAGGTGGTTTCTCCTCTGCCAATCTTTTATTGGGACAATATTGATGACCGGCTTCGCATTTATGAGGTGGCGCGTAAATATCTGAATAAGGTGGCGAAGAAAACCGACACCTGTGCAGTGGTGGAGGTTGGCGTGATCGGTTATGGTTGCGATAGCAAAATCTTCGACTTGCTTGGTCTGGTTACACCCGACGCGTTGAAACTATATCCGGTGCCAAAAGATAAAAGAGCGGAATGTGGTTTGTCCATACCACCTCAGTATGCCAGGCTTTACAAGCCGGAGCGCATTCTGTTTCTCGACTGTTTTGGTCGCAACGGTATTTTGGAAGATGAGTATTTTAAACGAAATTACACGCTCGAATGGTTCTGGGAAAACAATGCGTTTGGCAGTCTGGGTGTGGTTCTTTATAAACGAATCCCTACCGATTCGCCGCCGAAGCAGGCTGAAAATCGATAGGGATTGTTTGAATCAGTCGAAAAACTATTAGCGAAGATTCTTCAGCAGACCTACGCCCAATCCGACTGCAGCACCGGCAACAGCCGTCTGGGTCGTCTTCTTGGCTGTGCCGTGTCCTCTGTGCGTGGCCAGTCCCAAGCCTGCGCCGACCAGGGTGCCCTGGGCCACGTCTTTCATTACCGGATGGCGTTTCATCGTCTCGCTCGATTGAAGCAGTCCGACACCAGTGCCTGTTCCTGCGCCAAGCGCAGCTCCTCGGAGCACGCCTTTGCCGGTAACTAAACCGCCGACCGCTCCTACTCCTGCGCCGACTCCGGCGCCGATGGTCGCGCTTTTAACTTTAGGGTGAGCGTTGAAATACTGTTTGGTTGCACTGGTCTTCGCCGTGCCTTTCGATGCCGAACCGCTCAAGTACTTGGTTTGCGCATCTGCCGGGCTCAGAGTAAATAGACCTGCTACCAGAGCCGCAATGGCGGTCGCTGAAATTTTGTTTGTGAGAGTCATCGTTGCCACTTTCATTCGTCCTCCTGACTAGCAGGTTCACCCTGCCTTACCCGCTGAGGGATTTTGACGATACTATGATTTTTTCGTTCCGCAGTGGGAATCAAAGCCAGCGATGAGACGGTCTTAATCTCAACTGCTTGACTGCTGTAAATCAGGATGAGCAGCTGTTTTCGAGTCACTGCTTTGTCTGGAATTCATCTGTCAGCCGGAACATATTTATAGGCAATACTATATGATTTACCGGTTGGATGTTGCTGATAATCAGCCGCATCCAGGGTTGTCTCTGTGAGACACCGCCTCGCGACGAGTTTGATTGCGAGTAGCCAGCGCGCCGGTCTCTCAGTGGCGACGCGGCGAAGCATCCATCCTAAGCCTCTTTTCGGAGCCAATAAAATGACCACGACAAGCCTGAAAGAAACCCCTCTGGTCGACGCCCACCGCGCCCTTAACGGCAGGATGGTCGATTTCGCCGGTTGGAATATGCCGGTTCAATACAAATCAATTGTTACTGAGCACATGGCGACCCGCACCAATGTGGGTTTGTTTGATGTTTCGCATATGGGCGAGTTTCTCATCGAGGGCGACAGAGCAGGTGAATTTTTGCAGTATCTGGTCCCGAACGATGTTTTGAAACTGACGCCGAATAAGGCTCTGTACACGCAAATGGCGCGGGAGGATGGTACCACCGTTGATGACCTGATCATCTATAGGCAGGATAAACCGAATCGCCCAACCCATTACACGGCGGTCGTTAACGCTTCGAACATCGATAAAGACTGGAAATGGTTTAACCAGGTAGTTAAAAAGTTCGATGGCGTTACGCTGAAGAATATTTCTGACGATATGGGTTTGCTTGCATTGCAGGGACCAAAAGCTATTGAGATGTTCGCTGAAATTGCGGGTGCGCAGGTCAAAGAGCTGGGATCGTTCAACTACGGTGAAGCCACTATCGATGGTACTACGATTGGGTTCGGACGAACAGGCTACACAGGAGAAGACGGATTCGAGATCTTTGTAGAAGCGGCTAAGACCGAGTGGCTATGGAAGCTGCTGCTCGATAAGGGGGCTAAGTTCGGGATCGAACCGTGCGGTCTGGGTGCGCGTGATACCCTCCGGCTCGAGGCCGGTTTGCCCCTTTACGGTCATGAACTGACCGACGAAATCAGCCCTGTGGAAGCCGGTCTCGAGTGGAGTGTCAAGTTCAAAAAAGGTGACTTCCTCGGACGAGATGTAATGTTGAAGCAGAAAGAAGGTCAGATCACTAAAAAGGTCGTTTGCCTCAAAGCCGACGGAAAGGCGCTGCCCCGACAAGATTACGATGTTTATGACGGTTCCAAGCACATCGGTAAAGTGACGAGCGGCAGCCAGGGAATTTTTGTTGGATACCCAATCGCATTCGCGCTCGTTGACCCCTCATGCACGCAAATCGGTAAAGAACTATCTATCGAAATTCGTGGCAAACAAGTGCCGGCGCATGTAGTGGAGCGTCCATTCTACAAGCGAGCAAAATAGTTGAGCGGGAGATTCCACCTGAGCTTCAAGCACTGGTTTCTCGCGTCTATCGCTTTGATTGGTGTGACGTTTCTAGCGTGGAACAATGCGCTCAGTGGATACTTTATAGCTGATGACGCCTGGCATGTGCCGCTTGTAGACCGTGCGCTCTCGGGTGAACCCGGATTGCTGTTTCGGCAGTTTGTGTCGCCATATTCGTTCCACGAAAGTTTATATCGAATGTATCGTCCGCTGACGGACTTTAGCTTTGCTCTCGATTGTCTTTTGTGGAAGGGAAACGCTTTTGGTTATCACCTGCAAAACCTGATCTGGCACGCGATATCGGCCTGTCTGGTGTTCGCATTTTTGCGCTCGTTGTTGGTTTATGTCGTACTTCGCGACGTGGATAAATACAATCCGCTTGTTTTATGGAAGATACCGCTTATGGTGTCACTACTGTTTGTTGTCTATCCAGGCCACGCTGAACCCGTGTGCTGGGCGCTCCCTCGTATTGACCTGATTGGAGCTGCCTTCACATTTCTGTCACTCACATGCGTACTTGAGTTTTTCGAGCGCCCGTACAAAAAAATCTGGTTCATCGCAGCTATAGTTTCAATGTTTTTCGGCTTGATGATCAAGGAGATGAGTGCTTCGATTCCGTTCGTCACAGTAGCGTTATATCTGATAACCAGGCACGCAAGAGGTTCTGAGAACGGGAATCGCGTGAGTCTGTTTTTCACAGACGCACTGACAGGTTTCAAACTTGTTTGGCCAATGTTTGTCTTGCTTGTTGTGTACATCGCTCACCGCGCCTTCTCTCTTGGTTCACTCATCGGCGGCTATCAGGGGACTATTGGCGCGAGTTTAAACAGCTCATTTCTGCCGCGCTTGTTTAGCATCGAAGCCTGCTGGCGGCTGTTTCATCCTGTCAACGAAAACGTTCTCGGTTCGAGTAGCACGCAGGATTTTTTGATTCGAGTAATATATCTTCTGTTCGCGTTGCTCCTGCTTTTAAGCACAAAGTCGGATTGTTTCCAAACCAGATTGCGTGGCGCCGGGAAACTTTTGTTTCTGCTATTTGTAATGGTTTTGCCCTGTCTGCAGATATGGGGCGTGACTGGTGGCTTGATTGGTGCGCGCCACGCGTATACGCTCTGTGTGCCGTTCATTCTGGCGGTAATAGTTCTCATCTACCCGATCACGTCGGAACGCTCTACCAGGATTACTCGCTTGCGTCGCGCTGCGACTGCCGTTGTCTGGGCAGCGTTCATGCTTTTCTTTTCGATGTCCCAGCAATATGCGAAAGCCTGGAGTGAGGCGACTGGTCAGATAAGTAAATTGAGAAATGAGATCGAAGAGCATGCGCTTTCACTTTCCGAAAATCATAAGCTGGTCGTTGCCGGCTTGCCGACGGGCATCAAGGGTTTCTGCGCGTTTTACACTATCGACTTTTTACCAGGTCTCTTGATGCCACCACTCTCGCGGCATGATGTGCGCTCGAAGGTAATCTGCATTGATGGTACTCCGACAAACGACACTGTGATCAACAGGTCTCTGCTGAAACATGTCATCCAGGACGAGTCCTGCGATTTCAACGTCTGGGTCAATAGCGAGCAGCATTTCGTCAGTTTGCACATTCCAATTTTGGAATATCCACTTCCTGATCGAAGTCTAGAAATTCGAGAGATCGGAACATTTGCTCGCCATCGTGAAGTGTCGGACGGTACGACGTTTTTTGGAAATAAAACGGCTGGAGATGAATTACAAAGTTTCATTCTCAAGTCCGCAGAGAAAACGGATCCGATGGATTTCGAAGTGCTCGAGCTGAAAGTGACGTGTGAGGATGGTAAGCCGATTGAGGCAGCTGGCCCGCTTTCCGTTCTCTTCCCTGATGAGCAGAACGTGACTGAGCCCTTTTCTTTGAATAAAAGTACGCTGCTGCGGCAGGGGCGATATGGTTGGGTTTCATGGAGCGGTGCCGTGAATAACCAGGGCGAGAGCGCCCTTCCTGTCTACTTCCCGGTGTTTACCGATCAAAAGTCACGGACCTACAAGATCAATTTGACTCAGTATAAAAACTGGTTATTTTCAGGAGCCTCGGATCGATTTCGAATCGATCTGCCGGCTCGCTACGGAAAGTTCAAAATAGAGTCCGCTGTGCTAAAACAGGCGACTGACTACATTCCGGAGCTTTCTTTTGCCGGAAAAGGAAAGCTGGAAACCAATGGGCTCTATGCGACTTCGTCTGCGGAAATGTCGTTTTCATTTGATGCAACGAAAATTCCCGATGGCAAAAAGGTCCTGGTGGAAGTCTCTCTTCCGTACTACGAATTTCATGTGCAGCCGCACACATACCGGGAAAGCACACGAAGTGAGTATGTGTCGTATACAACTGAATTGGACGAATTATCCGGTACGTTTGTGATGCCACCGCAAGTGGTGAGCAAACCGGCGTATTATCAGGTCAGAATCTGCGCGATTGATGGCAATGGCGATCCAATTGGGTCGTTTTCGGATCCGGTCACTGTCTCGAATGTCGTGCTGCCGCTTGGCTGTTTTTAAATGGTCGCGATTTGCAACGTGACCTCTATTATGGAGCCTGCGCAAATTAGTAAGCAGCTCAGGTCATATCGCTGCGTTTCGAGCCTAGCAGAGAGCGCAATATATGAACATTGCTGTCGATAGAAAAAATCCGCCGAAGGCAAGTGCATCGGACAGTACGGCGCTGCGTCTCATTGTTCGTAACATAACTTCCACCTTTCTAGTTGGGTACCTTAGTGATGTTGCTTTTGGCGATTCTGTTCCCAACTTCTTATTTTTGACGTAAGAGTGACTACGTGGGAGACATCGGTCTTAGGTGGAAGTCAAGTAGAAGTTTTTCAATGAAAATATCTCTGCGAATTCGTTTTAAAGAGCTGTGATTAATGATCGCACTTGCTAAGATCAGAGTTCACCGGGGCGAGTTGTCGCTCCGTACCTAACTGTACGCCCCATTGAAAGGAGCTAGGCATCATGACCCTTGCGTATCCGTCTCAGCTGAAATACGTAAAGTCCCATGAATACGTGCGCGTTGAGGGCGACGTAGCGGTAATAGGGATCACCGCATTCGCCGCGGACCAATTGGGCGACGTGACATTTGTAGAGCTGCCTAAAGTGGGTGACAAGTTCAAACTCGAGCAGAAGTTCGGCGTCATCGAGTCTGTGAAGTCGGTTTCCGACCTATTCATGCCACTGTCCGGCGAAATCACCGCTATCAACGAGCGGCTCGAAGGCGAGCCGGAACTCGTTAACGTCGACTGCTACGGCGAAGGTTGGATGATCAAGGTGAAGATCTCGGATACCGCCGAACTCGACGCCACCTTGACCGCAGACCAATATAAAGAGTTCGTCGTCGAGTAAAAGCTGATTCAAACTGCTTAACGAGAAAACGAACGAACAATTAATTTCGTCAGTCCCCCGACAAGTGCGGCTTACAATGGCGTTATTCAGAGTTGGGGGACTCGTTATGAAAAAGGTTGCATTGGCTACGTCGGTATTCACCTTCGCGATCTGGCTTGGCGTATCCTCTTTGCTTCTCGCGCCTGTTGTCGGAGCCGCTGCTCAAGGCGACGTTGTCGCAATGAGTTTGGAAGACGAAAAGAAAACCTTCCGTCCGGTGGAATTCAGCGCCGAAGTAAAAATGGATGAGACTTCTAAAGTCGCAAACAAGATTGAGTTGAACGTCGTTCAAAAACTTGATCGAGCTAAGTCCGATATGATTCAAGTCTGCGGAAGCCGCAATCCGGCTGCCGTTCGCTAGTTATCATCTTCTTCGAATAAAGGCTTCTTTTCTTCTGAAGCCGCATTCATTTCTTCGGGAGTGGCTACATGAGTCGCTCCCGAATCTAGTTTGAGTTTCGATGGCTTGGTGTTTTCTTCCAAAATTTCTTGCGCGAGGTGAAAAAAGCGCGAGCCGGGAGTGATTTTGCTCAGCTGTGATAGTGCAGCCTGGTCTTCGGAATTTGCCTCGAGTTTAGTCAGTGCATCAAGGTAGAGCGCCTGATTCAGCAGCTCATTAGGATTGGCCCCGACGAATCCCGAGAAGAAATCCGGCACGGGATTCTTTTTCAAGATTGTGATCGCAGCTCTGTAGTTGTGCTGATTGATGCTCTGTTTCGCCATGTGCGTGATGTAGATGCGCATCAGTCCGGTAGTGAAACCGCCGACGGCGAGCAGCAATCCGATGGCGAGAAATAAATCGAAAAGCATCGGCTGTTTGAAGCGCCGCTGCGGAGGAACTTGATCCAGTACCGTATCAAGCATCCTGTAATGGTGTTGAGGCGGTGGTGGCAAGGCACCATCTTCGGTGCCAAAGAATTCACTGGGTTTGCCGGCGATTGAAGTTGCTTGCTTCTTGCGTTCTTGAATGGAGAGTAACTCTTCAGGCGTCAAGGCAATCGGATCGGCCGTATCATCCAAACGCGCTACCCCCGGTTTTTCGGAGGTGTTATCGTCTGATTCGGTTTTGTTCGCTTCGTCCGTGTTCTCGACCGGCTTGGACTCTGATTCCACCGCCTAACCCTCGATACGCGACTCAAGTAGAGGTGTTTTCACGGAGCTGAAGGGTCGCGCTCCGATAACTTCTACATTATCATGGCAATCGGCGGAATAAAGACCTTAACGGCTGGTATCGTCGATAAAGTCTCGAAGTTTTTGACGTTTATGCACGTTTGGTTCGCTTTTCATGGCCTGGCTTACACTTTCGAGCACGTCCTTCTTGTGACCTTTCTTTGCAAGTTCTGATAATGTGTCGAAAGCCTCGCGTTGAGTGGAGACTTCTCGTGCTTTCGTCAGACCAACGACCTTTTCCAGATCGGAAACAATTTCGAATGTCGCAACGCCTCGCAACGCTGTCTTTCGCACATCTGCCGCCGGATCGACGAGAGCGTCACTCAACCTCGACTGCAACGCCGGAATCAGATCTTTCTTTACTGAATCATCTGCCTCTTCCAGCACGGCTATCAAAGACTCCAGTGCTTGAGCGCGCTTATCAGGAGCGTGGTCACCAGTTGCTTGGATGAGAAACTCCGCCGATTCTCTGGTTGGTAGCGTGCCGAGTGTTTTGAGAATGAGCCAGTACGTTTTTGCGCTTGCGCGACTTGGCTCCTGGACAGGGTTTAGCTGTTTGGGTAGATTGCTTCGTTCGTCTAAGTTTACTTTTGCATTTGCAATTTCGATCAGTTTCACTGACGCTTCGTTTGCGTCCAGACGGCTCAGGGCCTCGATCGCATTGTCGAGCAAGGGGTGTTCCGGCTTCAAAATCCGTTGGATCCGTGCGCTCTCGGAATTCATTTGATGCTTGGCGGCAAAGTCTAGTGCGCTCCGCAGATCGCTCAGTTTCACGGGATCGGAAATGTCGGTTTCTCCGGTGAGCACCTCGAGCGTCTCGCTGACAAGTTGACGGCAGGCGTCGGAATTCGAGTATGCGACGACCTTCTCGATGTCGCTTTGGGAGGGCGGCGACATCAACAAATAGCTGTGGTTATTTTCCAGCCAGTGTGCCAGACGTGTAGCTGTTGTGGCGACTGTGCAAGTTGGTTGATTCTCGACAAGCTTTGCCAGATACGGGAAACATTCCGGTGCACCAAGCTCTACAACAGTTTCCTTATTGAACGTACCGAGTGATGCGTCGAGGAGATCGGAAACGATCTGGCAGCCGACGGCTGTCGACAGCGCATCATCACTTTCGAAAAAGATTTTTGGATGGAGGATTCTGGAAACAGCTACTGCGGTGTAGTCCGAATGAGAATGCTTGTTGATTAAAACCTTCAACAGGTTCGGCGATGGTTGTCCGTTTTCAAACTTGGCAAGCGCTGCAGCCAGGTCTACTTGAATCCAGGGATCTTCATCGGAGAGGTACTGTACAAGCGCATCTTCACCCGAGGGTGCGCTCAGTTTTCCTAAAGCATTGGCGATATATGGAAAGGCATTACGTGCACCATTGGTAGTGTCATGCAAACTCTGGATCAGTTTATCAACCGTTTCTGTCGCGTTCAGATGGGCAAGCAACATGGCGGCGTTGGCGCGGACCTGCCAGTCCTCATGCAGAAGCGGTACGTCCTCGTAAGAGAGGGCTTCCTCGTTGACGTCGGGCGCGAGAACTTTGATGAGAACTGCGTGGTCGGTGAAGTCCGCGAAAATTGTTTTCAGTTTTTCTTCCCACCAGAGTGGCGCCAGTTTGAGCAGCGATGCCACTTGCTGGCTACTCTCCGACTCAATCGCCAGCTTCATATCTGCGCGCACATCTTTGAATTGACGCTGATTTTCCGGGGATGTCCCAACCAACCCGTTGTAGAGCATGAAGTGCTCGAGCTCGAAATCGTCCGGTTTTACGGGCGTTTTTTCAGCAAAAATTGAGGTTATCTTTTTGATCCACTTTGCAAATACCGGCATGTAAACAGACTTGACCTCGTGTAACGCCGAAAACCCGAACAGACTAGCAGTTAGCAAACCTGCTTGATCACAGCATTGTAGAATAGCAGAACATAATAGAAAGTTGCCGCCATATTGCTAAAATGTAGAGCTTAACCGGGTTTTAGAACGGGTTGAATCGACTCTTCATCTGGAGGACAACGTGAACACTTTTTTGAGTGCAGAGCAGGACGCATTTTTGGCTCGTTGCAGAGCCCACGCCACCGAGCACATCGCCCCTTTAGCCGGCGATCTTGATGAAGGACGGCATTCCTTCCGTGACGTAGTGTCAGGTCTCGGTCAGGCGGGTCTTCTTGGATCTTTCGTGGCGAAAGAATACGGTGGTCAAGGCGCGCCTTTCGTGAATCTCGTTCTTCTCGCCGAGGCGTTGTCTGAGTTTGATCCTGGTCTGGCATTGAGTCTTGCCGCGCACGCGCAGGTGATTGAGCTGCTCTCGAAGCATGGAACCGATACTCAGAAGTCCCGCTACTTGCCACTTCTGGCGAGAGGCGAGTGCATCGGCGCTTTTGCGCTTAGCGAAGAAACCGCCGGCAGCGACTACGCGGCGATGAAAACCAGTGCCGCCGTCAGCGGCGGAAAATGTATTTTGACCGGCGAGAAAACCTGGGTTGTCAACGGAAGCGTTGCAAACCTCGCTCTGGTAGTCGCTAAAGACGATGCAGCGAAACTTTCGATCTGGCTTGTGGACCTCGACAACGCCGACAAATCGAAGGTTGAAATCGGTTCCAATCGTAAAAAACTTGGATTGCGCTCCGCGGCGACCAACGACATCAGTTTCAAAGGACTGGAATTGGCTCAGGACGCAGTTCTCGGCAGTTCCGAAGTTGCGGAAACAGCGATCCGCGAGGCGATGGACGTCAGCAAAGTTCTGGTTGCGGCAGCCGCGACAGGGCTCATGAACTCCGCAATCACCCATAGCGTCGACAGAGCCCGCACTCGTGAGCAGTTTGGCGGAAATATCGGCAAGCTTCAAGCGATCCAGTGGAAACTGGCAGATATGTCTGCAGACTCAAGCGCCGCCAAGCTTCTGACCTATCGCGCCGCCTGGAGCAAAGACGAAGCTCCGGAAGAGTTCAGCAAAGACGCCGCCATGTGCAAGTTTTACGCCGCCAAAACCGCTCGGGTTCATAGCGCCGAGGCTGTTCAAATCTTTGGATCGCTTGGAGTCAGCGATGATGAGCCGATCGAGAAGCTTTATCGCGATGCCAAAGTCACTGAAATCGCGGAAGGCACTTCCGAAATCCAGAAGAACATAATCGCGAAAGAAGTCGGAGTTTAACCGCTCTGAAGCTTTCAGGTCGCGCGCGATGTCTGCGGTGGCAAAGCGCGCGATTTTGTCCTTCAATACAATGTATTGTGTTGAACCATGCGTGGAATATTCAACTTGACGTAGTTGCCGGAGATGCAAAGTGTCTTACAAAAAATCACTGCACAAGGGGCGAATGCTTTTGTTAGGTCTGGCTCTCGCCGGAGTTGCAAGCGGTTTCGCCATACAATCGGCTGATGCCGTGAGCGCGGATTTCATTGAAGGAACACAGCTGTATCAGCGCAAACAATACCGCGCGGCGCTTGCGAAGTTCGCAGCCACGCTGAAAGCCTATCCCGGCGACGGTAGTTGTTACTACTACATGGGTGCTTGTTATCAGAATCTTCGGGATATTCCGCACGCCAAGCAGATGTACGCGGAGGCGATTAAGTACGGAAAGAGCCAACCTCCCGGTGAAAACGCGCTCAAGGCTTTGCTCGCGATCGATGTCGAGTACGCCAAGTCCGTGGTGCCGCCATGGAATTGGAAGCTGCAGAAGATGTTGCCGGGTGGTGGTCGATTCGGCAATCCGGATGGCACCGGACCTATGCAGACGGCGTCTTCGTCATCGGCTTCAAGCTCCAGTCGTGTGCAGACTTATGCTCGCAGCGCGTCATCATCAGCTTCTTCGACGCAGAGCGCAAGTGACGCTTCGCTTCCCGCTAACGGCAAAATTCCGATCGTTGATAATCCGTTCGGCAACAACATGACCTATGTGACCGGTTATATCAATGGCAAAAAGGTCGATCATATGCTGTTTGATACTGGAGCCGAAATGGTGCTTTTCGGTCGAAACCATTTGCGCGATCTGGGAATCCCGGAGCCGACCGGACCGGCGACCTCCACTGTCAAAGGCGTGGGCGGTTCGCAAGATGCCTGGCGCATGCAAGTTGATTTGCAAGTCGGCAATATTCAACGGCACAATTTTACGATTACAGTTCAACAACAGATGAATGCCGCGCCGCTCCTGGGGCAGAACTTCTACAAAGATTATCAATGTCAGGTCGATAAGCCCGGTCGTCAGATTGTGTTGACTCGTAGTGATGTGTATAAGAGTTCGATTGCGAGCGCGACTCCGTATGGCAATGTCAACAATGTTCCTTTCACGCGGCAGGGAAATCTGGTTGTAGTTCAAGTCGAAATTAATGGACGGCGCGTGCCGATGGTTTTGGATACTGGCGCTGATAAGACTCAGTTTACGAAAGAGCAACTTGCTCAGGCCGCGGTTACGATTCCGCAGGACGTGACTGTTGGTTCGATGAACGGTGTTGGCGGCCAGACGACATCTGTGATGTTTCCTGTCAGTCGTGTGAAGATGGGACCGATTGATAAGTCCAATTTCCCGATTACAGTGGTGCAGCAGGCGCATATGCCGTATCCGCTTCTGGGGCAGGATTTCTTTGGTGATTACCGTTACTCGATTGACACGGTCAACAACGCTATTAAGTTTCAGGGGCGCTGATGCCACTTTCGGTTGTTATCGTCGCTCAGGATGAAGAACGTACTATCGGTCGTGTAATCGAAGCGGTTAAACCAATCGCCGATGAAGTCGTGCTTGTTGATTCCGGTTCTAGCGATAAAACCATTGAAATCGCAACCAGTCTTGGCGCTCGGGTTCTGCACCAGGACTGGCTCGGCTATGCGGGGCAGAAGAACTTCGCTATCGACCTTGCTAAGAATGACTGGATTCTAAGCCTGGACGCAGATGAGATTTTGACACCGGAGCTGGTGGCGGAGATTAGCGAGGTTTTGAACGATCCGAATGCCACCGAATACGATGGCTATAAATTGCCGCGGGTTCTCTACATAGGCGATACTCCGATCAAGCACGGTGGTTTCTATCCCGATGCGCAGCTCCGGCTGATCCAGCGTGGTAAAGGGCGATTCAACGATCGGATGGTTCACGAGGCGATCAAGGTCGACGGACCTGTGAAGATGTTGAAAAACTGCATGCTCCATTATGCCTACAAAGACGTCGCCGGTTTTTCTGCTGCAATGGAAAAATACGCGCAATTGTCTGCGAAAGAATTTGCGAAGCGCAAAAAATTCGGGTGGAAAACTCATCCAGTCAACGAAATCTTGCATCCAGCCTGGACGTTTCTCTACCGTTACTTCGCTCGGGGTGGGCTTCTCGATGGCGCGCTTGGTTTAAAGCTCGCGAATATTTACAGCGATTATGTGCGCAAGAAAATTCGCTATTTGCGTGAACTCGAAAAGAGCGATGTGCGTTCGTAACGGTCAAGTGTTATTGCTGAAAACCGGTTCCTGGGGCGCATCTTCGTGTTCTCTTAAAACGAGGTGCCACCAACCGACGTCGTGCCATTTGCCAAGTTTGTATCCGACCTTTTTGTAAATGCCAACCTTTTGAAATCCCATCTTTTCGTGTAGACGAACGCTTGCCTCGTTTGGTAACGTCACGCCCGCGTAAGCATTGTAGAATCCGCGTTCACGAAGAATTTCTAACAGATGTGTATAGAGTTTCGTTCCGAGACCTTGATTGCGTTTTTTCTCTGAGATATAGATTGAAACGTCGACGCTCCACCTGTACGCGGCGCGCTCCTTATGCGGGCTTGCGTAGGCGTACGCATTTATCTCGTCGTCATCAACGTCTACGAGCCACAGATGAGTGGAGTTGCATTTTTCGATTCGCGATCGCATCTCTTCCACAGTAGGCGGAACGAGTTCAAAACTAACGATGCTGTCTTCGCAGAATGGCGCATAGATTTCCAAAATTCCCTGCGCATCCTCTGCCGTCGCTTCCCTAATCAACGCAACCTCACTGCAGCCTCACTACTATATGGTTTCATATCGATGTTTTTCTGAAAGCCCCGCAGGTGCTTGTTTTGGAGATGCCGGCAAAAGATCGTCTCCCAAATTTTCCCGTTTGTCTACGATGCGATGCCGGATTTCCTGAAAAACGTCATCGTACCATAGACAACAGCTCGTTCCATGCGCGGTTGATTTGCAAATGGGAAGCTCAGGTTTGTATATTTGAAACAGTTGCGTGCTTGCAGTCCAGGATCCAACAGAAGAGCCGGTCATAAACCTCTTGTGCACATTCGTCTAAATTGTGCGTGCCGATGAAAAACGCAATTTGCTTATCGCCTTTTGCCTCTTTCCATATTGCCTTTGACCAGGCTGTGGGTTCAATTGGATCCAGCAATCCAGTCATCACAAGCGTTCTAACATTCATGCTCGATATTCGCTCAGCCCCGTAAGGCTGGCTTGCCATGGGCACAACGCCGACCACGCTCGGCTCAAACGATGCGCCGCCAATCACAGCTGCACCACCAAGCGAATGACCAACGACGACAACCTTTTCTATGCCAATACTGTTTAAATATTGAATCGCCGCGCGAACATCATGGACCGTTTCAGGAAACTCCGTTGGATGGCGAAAACATAGATGAACAGTGTGTATTGATTTGCTGGCGCCGGACGTGCCGAGCTTGTGAAATAAACCGCGAGCCGGTGACCAGAAGGCACCGGATACGCCACCAGCGACAACGACGCCTAACTTGGCATTCTTTACCGGATAGTTTCTCAGTTTAATTGCGCCGCGGTTCGACATCAACGTAACGTAGCGAGAGCCGGCGGCTTGAACGATCTCGTTAATGTGCGGTTCGCTAGTTTCTTTCCAGCTCTCATCCATAACTTTCGGAATGGGAAGATGTAGGTTTATGCCTTGCTGAAGAAGTGTTTGGTAGAACGGATTGGCGTCGTAGAAGAGCGCCATTCCGAAAAGTAGAAGATACCAGGGACGCAATCGGGTGAAAACAGTTCGCGACTGTTCTTTGGAAGGTTTGCTTTTCAACTGGAAACTCCGCGCGCAAAAACAGGTGCCACCACATGCGGCATCACTATGGGAAACAGTTCTGCTAACTGAGATCCATCATAGTCGCGGCTACTTCAACTCGCCAAGGTAGCGGGCGGTTTTTGATAAACAATTGGAAACGATATTTCTCGTCGAGATAGTCGATTGGTGTCTACGCCAGAATGCCGGATTTTCGCAAAAGCGTCGTAGCCAGATAGCCAAACTGTCCCGCAAAAATTGGTCCATTCCGTAAACGCCCGTGTGCCAATCATTCTGCTGAATGGAGAAAACTGTCATATATAGTAGGAAGGCTGCTGGGTAGGGAGGCTGCTGGGTGGGGAGTTGCTCCAGGCTTATTCGGAGGATTCGCCGAGGAGTTCGGCTAGGAGGAGGCGGTATTTGCGGAGGTTTTCTTCGTAGGATTGGGTCGGGGCTGGGCGGGAGGCTTCGGTTTCTTTTAGCCAGGGGGCGTGATCGTTTAGCGCCTCTTCGGTAACCCAACGTCTGGCCAGCAAAATATCCTCGACATTCATCCCAGTTGCTTCATGGTCTGAAATGACGAGGTTTGCTTGCGCCTGTGAGATCACTTTGCTGTCGACGAGCTTACTCAACAACTCTTGATCACGGGCATCCAGGTTGTTTTGTTCGGGTGCGACCACTAAGAGACCACTATGTCGACTCGTTTTCCGTAGCGTCCGGCAGCTGCTTTGATCAGGAATCGAAGCGCCGAGATGGTTCTGCCGTCCTTGCCGATCAAGCGTCCAGTGACTGCAGGATCGCATTTGACGCTCACCCGGCTTCTACGTGGACCGAAGCTCTTCCGTTCGAACATGAGCGAATCAGGCTCTTTGGCAAGAACCTTCAATATATATTCAGCCAGATCCTCAGGTGCCTGAGTCTGGATTAGCTTTGTCGGGAAGCGCCTTTGGCCGCCGCTGCCCCCGCGGTACCCGCCGCCGGAGCCGCCGCGGTATCCGCCGCCGCTGCCGCCTTTCTTATAAGACCCGCTACCGTATCGCTTGGTTGAGCGCCGTTTTTCATCCATCGGTCAACTGCTTCTCTATCTAATTTGAGTTCTTTAGATCGCGGATTGTAGTATCCGACTTCTTCAATCGGTTTGCCATCGCGGCGCGTACGTCCGTCTACAGCAACGATTCTGTAGTGTGGGGCTTTCTTGGCGCCTATGCGCTTAAGCCGAATCTTGACCACTTGTTGTCCCTCTTGAGTTCTTGCAAGTCACTAAAATTGAATGTGAATCGCTATTTTACCAGGTCTATATGCATATACCGCCAGATCTAGTGTAAAGCGAGCTTTGCATTAGTTATCGATCGGCGGTTGTTGGAGTTTACGGCTTGCGCTTTTTCTTGCGCAATTTGCGGCTACGACCGAATCCTGCCGGGTTTACGCCGCCTGCGGTCGGCGCTTTGGGCGGTGTTCCAAAGGGGAGGCGCGGCATCCCTCCCGGCATTCCGCCAGGCATTCCACCTGGCATCCCAGGACCTTTGCCCATTGGGGGCATACCGGGAAATCCACCGGGCATTCCTGGGAAGCCACCGCCTGCGCCGCCCATCATCATGGGTCGCATCATATCCATCATCTGTTTCATTTTCTGAAAGTCATTTAACAACTGGCCGATCTGCGCATCTTTGAGACCGCAACCTTTCGCGATCCGGCGTCGGCGCTGGAAATCGATGAGTTCCGGCTTCTTGCGTTCCGCTTTGGTCATGGAGTTAATAGCTGTCTCATACATCGACATCATCTGTTCGCCGTGCTCGGCGACGACTTTCTGTTGAGACGAATTGAGACCGAACATACCGCCGACGCCCATCATTTTCATGATGTCGCCAATCGGTCCCATCTTCTTCATCATCTTTTGCATCTTGATAAACATTTCGAGCGTAAACTCGCCCTTCAGCATGTCCATAGCGACCATCTCGGCTTCCTTCTCGTCGATATTGGCTTGCGCCTTTTCAACGAGTGACAGGACGTCGCCCATGTCGAGGATGCGACCGGCCATCCGGTCCGGATAGAAGGTTTCAAGATTGTCGAGTTTTTCACCTGTCGAGATAAATTTGATTGGTTTACCAACGATTTCTCTCACGGAGAGCGCGGCGCCGCCTCTGGCATCACCGTCCACTTTTGAGAGAATTAAACCAGTCACGTCCAACTGCGTGTTGAATGTATCTGCGACGTTGACGGCTTCTTGACCAGTCATCGAATCGACGACGAGCAGTTTTTCAATCGGCTCGCAGGCGCGGTCGAGAATCATCAGTTCTGCCATGAGGGCGGTGTCTACTTGCAGACGACCGGCGGTGTCCAGAATGACAGGGTGTAGTCCTTCTTTCTTGGCGTGTTCAATTGCCTGTTCGGCGATTTCTTGAACGTCTGTCTGTCCATGAATTGCGAAGACCGGGACGTCAATTTGTTTTCCGAGCGTTTCAAGCTGCATGATCGCGGCCGGACGTTGAACGTCGCACGCCACCATCAACGGTTTCATTCCTTCTTCTTTCAGCTTATAAGCCAGCTTCCCGGTTGCGGTCGTCTTTCCACTGCCCTGTAGACCCAGGAGCATGATTACAGCCGGTTTCCCATCTAAATTAATAGGAGTGTTCTCGCCACCAAGGATGGTGACAAGCTCGTCATGTACGATTTTGACGAATTGCTGCGTTGGGTTGACGCCCTCGATCACTTCAGCGCCCAGCGCCTGCTGTCTGACGCGGCTAATGAAGAGCTTGACCACTTTCAAGCTGACGTCCGCTTCAAGCAGCGATTTGCGAACATCGGCGATCGCCTCCTCGATGTTTTCCGCGGTGAGCTTGGCATCACCTGTAAGGTTGCGGAACGTAGAGTGCAGTTTGTCGGTCAATGTATCGAACATGTTTTCGATTCCTCGTTCTCTCAGGACACCTCGGTCGCAATTGCCGAGACTTTAGTGAGCCGGTATTAGCTCCTTTATAACCGCAATTTTGTCCTGGATCTCTTCCGGATAGATGAGCCAGGCTGATTCGTAATTACCATTTACAAGCGCTTCGATTGCGGGCGCGATTTTTGAAAGTTCCGTAGTTATGCCGCCCTCGGTACGCACGATGATATTCGTTTGTGGATGGGCGTCATCCGGCCGGTAGTAATCGTAAGGGCGGAAGCCGGTCGTCTCGACGCCCAGATAGTAATCTGGATCGAGCCCGGCAGCTGAAACGAGTCGGCGAGCCTCGCTCTCGATATCCTTGCGCAAACCGGTGTCATTAGAAGGAATGCGGATCGCCTTGAACAGGCGTCGGTCAAGGAACCTTCTCGACAAATCGGAGAGAATCGGATCCGGATCTTCGACCCAGCGCTTGATGTGATAGTTGATTTGAATATCGTCGAGCTGTTGATACTCACTCACTTTTAGCTCTTCGCCCATAAACCACTTTGCTGTTGGTTCATCCACGAAACAAACCGGCCGCGATCTGTCCGCCAAAATTCCTTTGACGCGTTTGATCAGACTCGCCAGTAACGCTCTCGACGCCAGGTTCTTGCGATGGTAGTAAACCTGTGCGTACATGGAATAGCGCGCGAATAAATAATCCTCTACCGCGATCTGTCCTTTTTCGCCGACAACGATGATGCGGTCGTTCTCCTGGTCAATCTCCAGTGAGCGCAAGATTCTGTGCAGCGCAAATAAACCGTATTTGGTGCCGGTCATGTAGCTGTCTCGAAGCAGATAATCGAATCTGTCGCAGTCCAACTGGCTCGACACTATGTGCGAGACATACTTAGGTTTATACGTCTTCTTCAACACCTTGACGATAGTGTCAGCGAGATTCGGCATCTCTTTGAAATTGTCCAGCACCTTCCGGACTTGCGTATCACCGGCGATTATTTTGCAGGACCAGTCTTCATGGTCGTATCCCAGGATTTTTTCCGTTACGTGTGAAAACGGCCCGTGCCCGATGTCGTGAAGAAGAGCCGATGCAAGGATCAGCGGTCGTTTTTCCGCCATGCCCTCGGTAATTTCCTGCATCTGTTCTACCAGGTTGGACGCCACATGCATGACACCCACTGAGTGAGTGAATCGTGACCCTTCAGCACCCTGGAATGTGAAATAAGAGACTCCTAGCTGATGAATTCGACGCAGACGCTGAAATTCGGTCGTATCGATCAGATCGATGATCAGTCTTTCCGCGGGATCCTTCCTGTCAAGAACAATGTCCTGGTGAATCGGGTCAAGATATGTACGTTTTTCCGTTCTATGCATGTTCTTCCCAAAGCGCAGGTCCGGCGCCCCGAGGCTTAACCTCTGCTACCGACCCCGCCGGCTTGCGCGAACCACTCTTCCGCAGTCAGAAAAGGTATCCTATTATACTTTTTATACTCAGAGCGGCGCAACCGGTGGTGAGTCCATTTCAGTCTTTTATCAATTACCTCAAAACCCCTCCAGGCTGGGCGATCTCGTCGGTTTGGCCTTCCGTATGTATCGAAAGAACTGGCGTTACCTTTCGGGTCGCCTGCTGGTTCTGTCGCTCTTAGCAAGTGTCGCTGTCGCCATGATTCAGGTTTCCATACTGAATTTCGGTCAGTCTCTCAAGAATAGCGAAGTGATTTCGCCTCTCGATTTCGGCATGCTCGGCGGCGGTTTAATCATTATTCTGATATGTCAGTACTTTCTTGCGCTCCGTGCGACCGCTATCTATCGGGAAATGTTCGGGTTGTCCAAAGACTTCGAAGCTGGTCTGGCGTATGCCAAACGTCGCAGATGGGCAGTTTTCTCCGTTTTCACAGTGGGAGCCTCGGCGCCAATCTTCGTAGCTTTCTATTGTGTGATGATTGCACTGGTGATTTTCGGCGCCAGACTTGCATCGCCTTATGTCGGCACTGCTGCTGTGGAAACCTTTATCGTTGTCGGCGGTTTCATCATGGTAGTGCTTATGGTCGTTGCGACGGCAATCACCTTGCTGTTTTCAATGGTTTTGTTCGCAGCGATTTCCAGTGAGGACGAACTGAAGTTTCTCAAAGTCATCGTGCGCGCAATTGATTTAACCATCCGCTATCCATTTCGCGGCGGGTCCTACATGTGTCTTCTCGGGCTGGCTGTCCTTGCCGTCGTGTTCTCGCTGAGTATTTTCTTGATGCCTTTCGAGGCCTGGGAAGCCTACAGGAGCATGAAAAACAGCGAAATGGTCTTGCCTCTATACCTGCGCTTTCTTGAAACTATTTCGCAGACCGTCAACAACGTGGTATCGATGGCAGTGGTTTGTGCAGGTGCCGGCCTGTATTACAGAGATGTGCGATTTCGATCTGAAGGTGCCGATCTGGTTGAAAAGCTGGACAGCATACAGGCGAATAATTCGTTGTCAGGCATTTAGAATGGTCGGACATCAGATTTTTGCGAGGATTTGTTCATGCAACTCCACTACATCAATGGCAAGTTCACCAGGGGTAGTGCCACTGAAAGTATCGAAGTAATTAATCCGGCTACGGAAGATGCGATTGATTCCGTCCCTCGTGGAACTGAGAAGGATGCTCTTGCCGCTATCGACGCAGCAAAAAACGCTTTTAAATCATGGCGGCGCGTGTCCGCAAATGCGCGCGCAGAGATGATGCATGAAGCCTCGCATAAGATGAAACAGCATCGCGATGAGATCGTTCGTCTTTTGACTCTGGAACAGGGAAAGCCGGTTCCGGAGAACGAGGAGGAATTCGAGTGGTTGGTAAATACCTTCGAATATTATGCGGAGCTGGGGCGGCATGAACGCGGTCGTGTCTTGCCTTCCGGAGAGTACAGTCAGTTGAACATGGTGATTAAGGAACCATTCGGCGTAGCCGCCTTGATCGTTCCCTGGAACTATCCGCTATTGTTACTCGCGTGGAAACTGGCTCCGGCTCTTGCTGCCGGCAACACTGTAATTATCAAGCCGAGCGAGCTTACTCCGCTCTCGACAATCTTGCTGATCGAAAAATGCCTCGACCATTTCCCTGAAGGAGTGATTAACCTGGTTAATGGCTTTGGTAAGGAAGTCGCAGAGCCAATGGTTCTTCACCGCGATGTGCCGGTAATCGCTTTTACGGGAAGCCTCGCAACCGGACAACGAATTGCGTCGCTGGCTGCTCCTATGATGAAGAAGTTGCACCTTGAGCTAGGCGGAAAGGATGCTTTCGTTATCGCTGAAGATGCCGATCCTGAGCTGGCTGCAAGAGCGCTGTCCTATGCTGCGTTGACAAATGCCGGGCAAGTTTGCACATCGACGGAGCGTATATATTTACCGAAAAAGCGTTTCTCCGAATTCACTGAAGCGATTGTCGCCTTCGTCAAAGATCTTAGATTGGGACCCGGTTTAGAACCATCAACCGATATCGGGCCGATGGCCGGTGCGATTTATCGCGACAAGGTTGAAGATCACGTCAAGGATGCAGTTGCTGCTGGAGCTAAAGTTCTCACCGGTGGCAGAAGACCTGAAAAGCTTGATAAAGGCTACTTCTACGAGCCAACCGTCATGACGAATGTGAATCACTCGATGCGAATTATGCGAGAAGAAACATTTGGACCGGCTATGCCGCTCATGGAATACGACAGTTTTGAACAGGCGGTAGACTACGTCAATGACTGTGACTTCGGGCTCGGTGCCTGCCTTTTGACACAGGACCCGATGCGCGCCAAGATATTTCTTGAAGAAGTCAAAGCTGGAACGATATGGATCAACGATCCACTCACCGATAACTATGCCGGTCCATTTGGCGGCATGAAGCTTAGCGGAGGCGCAAGAGAACTAGGTATCGAGGGCCTCGAAGAATTTCGCGAGACTAAACACGTGCACTGGGAATTTAATTCGGCGCCAAAATCCTGGTGGTATCCGTACGGAAAAAACGGGCAGTAGTTTCGTTTAGCTGGGTCTGAAACTTAGACTGCGAGTGCGTTTCAGCGCCGCGTGGGAGCGGGTGCTCGCGGAAACTTTTTACTTCGCGAAGTGACATCCCGCAGCCCATCAATGTTTTCGTGAGTGTCGTCTGTTGACAAGTTTGTGAGTATCTACTAAGGTGGTAAGTAAGCATGCAAATCAGCTCCAGGTGCGGAACCTGGCAGTTCTTGCGGATTTGATGCTCAGGTGATCGAATATATGAAAAACATCGAAGTCCTCTTTACGATTTTATTGATCGTTGGTGGTATCAACTGGGGTCTTGTAGGTGCATTCAACTATAACCTGGTGACCAGCCTGCTTGGCGATGGCACCATGTCGCGAGTTGTTTATGGATTAGTAGGATTAGGCGCGCTCTATCAGGTTATGCAATATCTGCGAGCACGAATGTCCGCTAAAGCAACCTAGGCGAAAACCCGCTTCAATTGCCATTCTCTATCGGTGATCGCTTTGTCGCGTTCAAATGTGGAACGTTGGTCGTTTCAAAACGGCTGCGATTTCACTACTCAATCGCGGGAATGTGAGAGCCCGGTTGAATGGTTTCGTTAAACGCGTTTTTGTCGCGTATTTGGAACACGGCCGCGCTGCGGGCTTCCATGTGGAATTCCTCTTCCATATTCCACAGCGTTTTCTTGATATTGCCCGTAGTGTCAATGAGCATCTCCCAGACCAGATCGGTTTGGTGGGCTGCAAACGTGTTCCAGTAATGCTCCACTTGATAGAGAGGCAGGCGGAACGGCACATCTTCCCAGTAGGAATTGAGTAGAAAGATTAGTGTGTTCGACTCGATCGGGTTGCCGTCATCGTCTAATTCATCCACGCAGGCGCCGTCAAACAGTGCCGCGAACGTGTTGCATCCGCCGAAGCTCCAGTCCGCTTCGGTCATTTCCGTGCCGTTCGGAGATATCCACATAATCGCCTTACGTGTCAAATCGCCTCTCTGCGAGCGGGTCACTGAGAACTTTCTCTTTTGCAGAATCGGATTGTTCTTTCTTATCGAAATCAGTTTTTTCGTGAATTTTAAAAACTCCTCGTCTTCATCTGAGAAGTCCCAGTTGCACCAGCTGATTTCGTTATCCTGGCAGTAAGCGTTGTTGTTGCCGCCCTGGGTGCGACCAAATTCGTCGCCGCCGCAAAGCATCGGAATACCCCAGGAAAGCATCAAGGTCGTAAGCAAGTTCTTGCGCTGTTTCACGCGAAGCGCTTTGATGTCTGGATCGTCGGTTGGACCTTCGGCGCCGCAGTTCCAACTTTCGTTGTTGTTGTCACCGTCGTTATTGTTGTCGCCGTTGGCTTCGTTGTGTTTATCGTTATAACTGACGAGGTCCTTAAGAGTGAAGCCATCATGGGCGGTGATGAAATTGATGCTTGCGCACGGGCTTCTGCCGCTGGATTGATAGAGGTCGCTGCTTCCTGCTATGCGCGTTGCAAATTCGCCGGCCTTGCCCTGATCGCCGCGCCAGAACGAGCGCACATTGTCGCGATACTTTCCATTCCACTCACCCCAGAGGACTGGGAAGTTTCCGACCTGATAGCCGCCTTGCCCGATGTCCCAGGGCTCGGCAATGAGTTTTACCTGTGAAATAATCGGGTCTTGTTGAATGACGTCAAAGAAGGCGGAGAGCTTGTCTACGTCAAACAATTCTCGCGCCAGCGCACTAGCCAGATCGAATCGGAAACCGTCAACGTGCATTTCGACTACCCAGTAACGCAGGCTGTCCATCAGCAATTGCAGAACTCTCGGATGCATCATATTGAGGGTGTTGCCGCAGCCGGTGTAGTCCATATAGTAGCGGGCGTCTTTCGGTGTGGTTCGATAATAGGAGAAGTTGTCCACGCCTTTGAACGCCAGTGTTGGTCCGAGGTGATTGCCTTCTGCTGTGTGGTTGTAGACGACATCCAGAATGACCTCGATGCCTGCTCGATGGAGCGCGCGCACCATTGATTTGAATTCTTTGACCGCCTCTGTCACGTCTTCCGAGCGCGAATAGCTCAGGTCCGGCGCGAAATAGCTGAGAGTGTTATAGCCCCAGTAGTTTTTAAGTCCGCGCTCAATGAGGAAACCATCGTTGACGTGATAATGAACGGGTAGCAGCTCAATCGCTGTCACTCCCAGCCGTTTCAAATGCCGGATCATTGTATCCGTGCACAGACCGAGATATGTTCCGCGCAGAGGTTCAGGAACGGCCTCGTTTAGCTGTGTTAGACCTTTTACGTGTGCCTCGTAGATTACCGTTTTATGCCATGGCGTTTTCGGCGCTATGTCCCCGCCCCAGTTGAACGCTTCGTCGATGACCGCACATAGTGGCGCATACGGTGCGCTGTCCCGAGTGTCGAAACTCAGATCTTGTTTGGGATTGCCGATGGCATAGCCGAACAGGCTGTCGTCCCACTTCAAATCGCGTGCCACGCATTTTGCATAAGGATCGACCAGCAATTTGTTGGGGTTGAACCTCATTCCCTTCTTTGGTTCATAAGGTCCATGCACTCGGTAGCCGTAAAGCTGTCCGGGTTGCAGACCCTTGATGTATCCGTGAAAAATCTGGTGAGTGTATTCCGGCAGTTCGATCCTCATCGATTCTATTTGCGCATCGATTGAATCGAATAAACACAACTCGACTTTGGTGGCGTTTTCCGAAAAAATAGCGAAGTTGACGCCGTTTCCGTCCCAGGTCGCGCCGAGCGGATAAGGGGCACCCTGAAGAACTTTCAAGTTTCTCTCAGTTAGAGGATCTGGGGTTTGTGTTTCGATTTGGCTCATTTGATTTTCCGTATTGGGCTGTGTCGTTCACTACTTCGCGGTAAGAAGGGCAACGGGGAAGCGTTCCAGAATCTGAGTAATGCGAGCTCGGCGCTCTCCGAACTCCATTGTCTGTCCAGTGAAAATGTCAGTGTAAGTTCTCCGTTGAAACTCTCTGGGTAAGTTCAGCTTCGTTGACTGCCAGAGCGAGGTATCTTCCGGACCGGAATAGAGCGCTCGCTGATCCGGCGATATCAGTTTTGACACTAAGACCGGTGCCACTACTAGTAGTGACTTGCCCTGATATTCGCGCAGGTACGCGATAAAGTGGTCGCTACCCTCGCCGGAGACGCCGACCGGGATGTATTTCCCGGCAGTGAACAGGCGCGGGTTGAGTTTGCGTTGTTGCAAAATTGCTGCCGTCACGAACAGTTTCAACCTGCCGTCCTTATAGTTTTTCAGCATATCCTTGAGCAGCGCTTTGAACTCATCTTGCGATTTGTTCGTGTCTGGTTTGACGAACGGAAGTAGATTCGTAAGCAGTTTGTCGCGCTCGTCGAAGTCGACCGGTCTTCGATTATCCGGATCGACGAGGCTGAAGTCGAAGAGTTCGTTGCCCTGGTAGAAGTCGGGGACGCCCGGACATGTGAGTTTAAACAGTGTCTGGCTGAGTGACTTGATTAAGCCCATGCGTGATACGTGTTGATGGAATTCCAGGAAGTCGATGAAGAATGGGTCGCTGCCTCCTTCCGCATTAGACGGTTTCAGCAGTGCGTTGATGAAGCTCTTCATTCCATCTTCGTAATTTGCATCCTGATTGATCCAGCTTGTGTGGTCCTTCGCTTCACGAGCGGCTTTCAGCATATAGCCTTCGATACGCTGCGCGAAGTCTGCCAGATCTTCCGGTTTTTCAACCGTCAAAGGATACGTCCCGACAAGCGTTTGATAAAGCAGATACTCGTCATTATTCGATGGGATTCGTTTATCCAAGTTGTATGTATAGCGTCCGCTGTTGTAATCCATCCAGCGAAGAACGCGCTCCTGCCAGTTGTCCGGAATTTCGGACAGCACGCTCAAGCGTGCACGCACGTCTTCGGAACGTTTCGTATCGTGCGTTGACGTGGCAAGCATGCTGTATGGATAGGTCTTCTGGCGGGCTTCATTGTGGGAATGGAAATCAGCGATCGACAGCCCGAAGTGATTTGGTTCGCCGCCCACCTCGTTTAAACCGACGAAGCGGTTGTACTTGTAGAACAAAGTGTCTTCGAGGCTCTTTGCCATTACAGGTCCGGTGAACTGTTGGAACTTCATTGCGAAGTTGAGCACATCTCGTTGGAATTTTTCTTGACCTGGATAGTCGTCAATTTCGTCGGCAAGACGCAAGGTCAGGACGTGGTGAATGAAGTCGAATATGCCAGGGTGCACAGTGCGATTATTGCGCTTTGCGAGTCTGACCGAGCGCATGACATAGTCGCGGGCGACATTGCTGACGGTTCCCTCTTTAACGTATGTTCGATAAACGGGGAAGAATGCCACCACTTCAGAGAGCGCGTGACGCAAGGAGTTCAAAGTGAAATCTCGGTACATCCAGTTGGATTCGGCGATTTGGCTCAGGTGATGCGCTAGCATGTTCAATTCTGATGCAAGCGAGGTCTGCATGATCAGGTGTTTGCAGCGGTACGCCAACTCTCTGTATGAATCAGTTTCATTACTGACCATCGCATAGAAATCTGAGAAAATGCGGGCGTTTTTCTCATCTATAAGCACGCCGTTGGCCGCCGTCATGAAGTCGTAGCCGGTTGTTCCATGAATTACCCAATCATCTTCCATGCGCTCGAAAGGCGCGAGAATTTTCTCTCCGAGTAGATAGATCGGATATTCTTCCTGGCGCTGGAACCGTTTCTGTCCCGGCAAGAAGTTTTCACTGTCCGGATTGAGCCTGGTCAGCGCTTCTTCCTGAAGTTTCATAAAATAACCGGCTGGATCATAGAGTCCGTCCGGATGGTCGATTCGAAGTCCCTGAACGATTCCGTCTTTAATTAGTTTGAACACGAGTGCATGCATATCGGTGAATGCGCGCGGATCTTCTACGCGAACGCCGGCAAGTTCATTGATGTCGAAGAACCTTCGGTAGTTGATCTCGTGAGCGGCAACGCGCCAGAATGCCAGTCTATATGATTGCTGTTCAAGCAACTCATGTAGCCGTCTGCACGAGGCTCGGTCATCTTCAGTGCAATCAAACTCTTTTAGATTTTGTTGAATGAACTCATGGATGTGTTCGTTTTGACCGCACTGTTCCGCCAGACGATCGATGGAGACCTTCATCTCTCGCAGTCTTCGCGACCTGTCTTCCTGTGATAGATTCATTCCATCCGGTAAGGCACTGAGAGCGTCCACGATACTCAGGTATCGCATAACGTCCATATTATGGTTACCGAGGCGGTCATTAAGCACGTCCAGCCGCAGTCCCATGATCAATGCATAGGAACGTGGATTTACGGGAAATTCGTTTTCGTAATAATGGATTTTGAACTTTCCAGTCGACTTGTCGAACTTGATTTTCAGTTCGCCGTTCGTAAGGATTTTTCCGTAAGGTTCTCCCAGAATCGGCAGAAGCACCTTGCCGACTAATTCGTCCTTTACCGGGCTCCAGTCGATATCGAAGTATTCTCCGTATTCGGACGCCGGACCGTGCTCGAGTACATCCATCCACCATGGATTGTGTTTGCCGATTCCCATGTGGTTGGGCACCAGATCCATGATGATTCCCATGTCGCGCTTTCTCAGGTCGGCGCTCAGTTCCTCCAGATCTTCGAGTGTTCCCAGTTCAGGGTTGAGCGTGCTGTGACTGATCACGTCGTAGCCATGCATGCTTCCGGGGCGGGACTGAGAAATTGGTGATAGGTAATAGTGACTGATGCCGAGCTTGTCGAGGTAGGTGACCAGCTTGTGCGCATCAACGAATTTGAAGTCCTTATGCAATTGCAATCTGTATGTCGCAAGCGGAATTGTAACTTGCTTGTTAGCTAGATCTTCCTGATTGTAGGAAACATCTACTAGATCGAAGAAACATCCTCGCTCAGTCTGCAGTTGATCGAGCACGAGTTGAGTCGCTTCCGCGTCGATTATCTCTTCGAAGGACGGAGCTGTTTTCACCTTCCACTGTGGGTAAGTGGGATCTTCCAGAACTATGAGCGGACGGTCCATGTCCCCGAGGTCTTCGAGACGGAATAGAACGAGCGAGGCTGCTGACTTTGCCATCAGTGATACAAGGGCTGACACCATATGCGGTGTCAGGACCGGAACCGACGATGGATCGGTCGTAACGCCCTCAGGCAGAAGATTTTTTTCGTCGAGCATTCGGAGCACTTCAACGCGATGGCTTACTCGCCGATCAATGAGCTGATTGCGTTTATCCTTTTCGTCAACGGGCAAGGTCTCTGCTCGGACAGTGACATCCGTGCCATGCCAGAATGCAGCCAGCGGAGACAGGTCGGCAGGGGCCAGTTCCAAAAGTCGTTTTTCATTGGTGTCCGACTTCATCAGGCTGGGAAGCTCATTCGGTGCAGTCGAAAGAAGGTCGTGGCGGCCGATGATGTTCCACTTCTCCAGGAGCTGATGTATCTGTGTTCCTGATGAGGAGCGAGAATCTAGTTCTACAAGTAATTCTGAATCAAGTACGACCATCGTGGAGGTGCGATGACTTTCCAGGGCGATAACCGAGAGGATTTCTTCAACCGGAAGCTCCAGTTGCGCGGTTGACGAGATGTTATCCGGGTCGACGCTTACGAGCGGTGCCAGCCAGTGATAAGCATTTGCGAGTTTGATCGCTCCGGCGTACCGCATGTTGAACTGCAACATTTCTGCCAGGGGGCGATAGCCGGCTCGTCGCATTTCTTCCATTCTGAATGGAGGACTTGCAGTGACAAGTCCGTCCGGTAGATAAGGTCGGGGCGGCTCTGTCAAGAAAAGCGTTTCGGCCAGGCATTTTTGATTTTGCCAACCTTCCGCTCCGTGGGGTGATACCAGGGGCGATACTTCGGTAAGGATTCCGACCGGAAGGCGAGAGTTCATGCAGGCGTGCCCAACTGTTTCAAGCTGAATCTCAGCTTGCCACTGCAGATATTCGAAAAATTCAATGCGTTCGTTGTTTGACGAAGCAAACTCTTTGACTGCTTCCGATTCCGGATCTCTGTATTTGTCAGGCCATGCTCGCCATGACTCGTAGTGATTTCCGTCTTTAGCCAGTTTTTCTGCCAACGCCTGGTGGGTGGCGAAGTAGCGAAGTGGTTTGCCTCGCTCGTGTTGGAATGCGCGAAACGCTTGAGCTCGTGGTGTTTGTTTGCTTAAATGACGTGAGCGAAACTGTTGATAAAGCCGATCGAGTACATGCAGTTTCTCCGCAAAAATTTGCTTCAAATCGGCGACTTCAGCGTTTCTAAGTGACTCGATGCGCTCCTGAAACTCCGGAGATTGCACCATTCGTCGAGTGTCTTCCGACTCATGAAAATCGTCGGTTGCTTCTACATCTATGTAGATTATGTTCAAGAAACTGCGATCGGAAGGCAGACGTCTTGTGAACAAATTGCTGCCCGTCGGGTCCTGCCCATGTAACGGACTTACTCCAACGACTCCCGCGCCCTGAGCGGCGCAGAATGCGACGATCGCCTTCAGGTCGGTGAAATCACCTGTACCCCAGTTTCTTTTGCTTGTAAAACCGGTGAGATTCACCACCGGTCCCCAGAATCTCGCGCCATTATTGAAAGTGGCGGGCATGAAGCACTTGTCCGGAGCAATGATGACCGGGAATTCCGACTTAAGCTTTAGTGTTTTTGGATTTTTGTCACTCGTAAGCCCAACGACTAGTTTGTAATACCCGATGTGAGTGGTTTCCGGTAGATGAATTCGTAGTTTCGTCTCGGTTAGATCTGCACTACCCGTGATACCGGTGCGGATGTCTCCCCATTCGGCAATCAGCGACCAATGTAGGAAAACGCTCTCGCTCTTCGATTCGAATGGTATGTCGATTTCAAGACGAGCTAGTTCCTTCTCCAGTGAGCGCTTGAGAACTGCTACGTGTGGGACGAACAGCGCAAGCGTTTTATCTGCGGTTTCAAGCCTGGTGAAACCCGGGTGGTCGGCGGAATCGTTCTCGCCAAGTGGAGCTAACGCAGCCGAAATTTTGGCCAGGGCGTCTTCGGATGCTCGATGCAAACGTCCCTCCACATCTTTCCAGGTGGGTCTGACGCCGTTTTTCTGAGCCACAGGATGAACCGATGGTCCCGCATTGGTTTTCATGGGAAGCCTTTCCTTGCGATCTGCCGATATGTGGAAGTCCGCTAATTATACCCGCTTGTATATGCCGTTTTGGGCACGCGTATGGCGTTTAGCACATGGGGCGCCAGGTGATGAAAGTCGGGTGAAACAGTTGCTTACGTGGTTGTTAGTGGTGAACAGTCGGTGAATGGCTAAACCGGCTGACTTGGTCTGCCGAGCAGCCAGATCACCGTCCATGGTGGCACGGTGCCGAGCGCAACATCCGACGTTGCATTTAAAGGAATTTGAAATACGATATTCGATTCGTCGAATTCGGATTCCGAGAATAGCGGGCTGGTGGCGCCTGTATCGCTCAGGTTGGCGATAAGTTTTAGCTCCTCACCGGTTGAGAGTGGATAACGAACTTCGAGCAATCCCTCTTCGGTGATCGTCCAGGAGCGTTTATCAATCTCGATTTTATCGATGATCGGAATAATGGCGCTTTTCCGCAAAGCGATCAAGCGCTTATAGTATTCGAGCCATTCTTGATGTTCCACATCGAGTAAGTCTTCCCAGTTCAGCTTGCATTTGTAGAATGTTTCTTTGCTGCATGGGTCAGGAATCAGTTTTAACTTTGCAGGATCTTTGAAGTCTTTGAATTTTCCGAATTCGCGTAAACGTCCTTCTCGAACACTGTTGGCGAGATCGTCTGAGAAGTCTGCGAACCATACGAATGGAGTTGATGCTGCCCATTCTTCACCCATGAAGAGCATAGGCGGTGCCGGATTAAGAAGCAGAACCGCGACCATTGCGCTGACCGCTTCGGTGTCGGCCAGGTGAGTGATACGCTCACCTAGAGCCCGGTTTCCAATCTGATCATGGTTTTGAATGAACGCTATGAAACCGCCTGGTGCGACATCCTTACTGGGCGTTCCTCTTAATTTTCCGTCGCGAAACGCGGATTTTTCTCCTTGATATGCGAATCCCTCAGCCAGGCATCGACCTAGATGTTCGACTGCGCTTGCCGGAGAGGCGTCAGCATCGTAATCTTCATAGTAGCCGGAGTTCTCACCGGTGGCGAGCACGTGCATAGCATGGTGAATATCATCGTTCCACTGCGCGTTGAATCGATCTTCGAAATCGCCCATGCCTGCGTCGAGCAACTCGGCTTTGTTGTCGCCGTTCTCCAGCATCAAATGAATTTCGCGTTCGCCCTTGTATCTTGTTCGGACGTTTTCAGCGATCTCATTCAAAATGTGCTTTTTCGAGTCATCGCATATGGTATCAACGGCGTCAAACCGCAAACCGTCGAAGCGATACTCTTCTAACCAGTAGAGCACGTTGTTGATTACAAACTGACGAACGATTTCATTATGGTCGTCGTCGTAATTTATGCCGTTGCCCCATGGCGTGTGGTGTTTAGCGCTGAAAAAAGATTTGGCGTAAACATACAGATAGTTTCCTTCCGGGCCAAAATGGTTGTACACGACGTCGAGGTAGACCATCAGACCGCGCTTGTGAGCCTCGTTGATGAGCATTTTAAGATCTTCTGGGCGTCCATAGGCACTATCGGGTGCGTATGAGAGCACACCGTCGTATCCCCAGCCGAATTGTCCAGGGAAGTCTGATAGAGGCAGGATTTCGATTGCCGTGATGCCGAGTTCGACCAGGTGATCGAGTTTGGAACCTAGACCTTCGTAGGTGCCTTCCGGTGAAAAGGTGCCCAGATGAGTTTCATAGATAATGGCTTCTCGCCAGGGGCGGCCCTTCCAATCCTCGTCCGTCCAGCGGAATGCGCGAGGGTCGATAATCTCACTGGGACCGTGGACGTCTTTGGGCTGATACCGCGACGCCGGATCGGGCACGCGCAAATCGCTATCTATAATGAAGTGATACAGAATGCCCGGTTTCGCTTCGCTCGATGTCAGCTTATACCAACCGTTGCCGGCCTTTTCCATTGGCGTGATCTGCTCTTTATCCTTCAAATAAAGACAAAGATCTACGGACTTGGCACTCGGAGCGAACAACCTGAATTCGGCGCCGCCGTTGTCCAGGAGTCGCGGACCAAAGGGCATTTCATGTAGGTGGCTTGATGCTTCGAGACTGGTGTTTTGCTTTGACATTTCAGGACTCTCAACTTTCGGTGGACTTAGGTTTGTTAGCACAAGCGGCGCCGAAGATTGGCGTCAGCAGCGAAATTAGCGCGAAGACAATTGTAGCGCCGAACACTTTCCTCGAGGATTCGTGAAGTTCTTGAAATTGAGCGTGGGCGGCGGAGTCCGTTTTAATAGAGGGCAGCAGTTTTTCCATGGGTGGAACGATCGCGAGTGAAAAGATCATTGCCGTCACTATACAGATGAAGCTCGCAACCAGACGCACGAAGAATGCTTTCGTTTTCGGTTCCTTTAACGCGGCAAGCACCTCGGCGATTAGAAGTGCGACAGAGGCACCGAGGAGTATTTTGCCGTAGCTTACGAATGCGGGTGCATTTGCCGCTGCGGCTTCAGCTACAGGGATGCCTTGAGCGGTTTGCGCCTTCACGAGAGTAACGGCAACGAAGACAACCATTGCTGAACCGCCAAACAGAATGGACAGTGAGATAGCTCTGAGAATTTCGCTTAGTGTTCGCATGATGTTTCCAAAAGAAGCCGCTGAGCAGCTGAGTGCAATGCAGACTGGATCATACTCCTATGCCGCACATGCTTAATGAATCAGACCGTAATGTCAATTCCGGCTTAACTTATTGACAAGTTGGGTAGGTTTTTTTGCAGCCCCCAGTTAAAACCTTCGTGGAGAGTTTTGAAGTGCCGAGATTCAGACCCAATCAGAAGTACGCGATTTCGTTTCTACTAGCCGCTATTCTCCTGGCTGTTGCCTCGCCTGTGCTCGCCCAGGGGCAGGACCAGAAAACGGCTGCCGGAGCGATGGCTCTTCTGTCCGCGCTTCTTTATGCAATCCCACCATGGGTGACGGGTCTTTTGCTTGATTTTCTGATCGTGCGGACTTCAGTGGTGCTCTGGAAGGGTCTGGCGACAGCGGTACTATCCATGGTGCTCGGTTATCCCAGCATCTGGTTTTCCATGTCTTCATTTCTGCTGGTTCCAGGCGGTCCTGAGTCGACACTGGCCTGGGTTCTCTGCACCGTATTGCTGGCGCTCACTCTGGGCAGCGTCAAGGTCGTTTCCTACTGGGTGGTGAACGAGAAATTTCCGACAAAGAAAACAGTTGGATTGCTCTTCGTAAGCGCAATTGGGATGGTTGTCGCTGCCTTTATTTGTCTTGCTTTCATGGGGAAACCTACAGAGCCTGGCGCGGCAAAAAATCCTTCGTCCGCGGTTGTCGCGCCTGAGGCATCTGACCCAGCCGCCGCGCCAGTAGCTCAGCCGCCTGCAGCGAAAGACGCTGAGGAAAATGACAAAGCAAATGAGAAGAATGAACCATCCGATTCACCCACGGAAACCGGCAACGATGCAAAGCCTGACACCACTGGTGACTAGATTCCGCGGCTGTGATGCGCTCGGCACCACAACAAGCATTCGCCAATTTGGAAAACGACTGCATTTTCACGCATCTCCGTGTCGTAATATGCACGGGCATGGTGTTGTGTTTTTGTACCAGGTGCGTCGACTGCGTTCAACAATTTTTTGATGTCTCCGGAAACAAGCTTGAATACGCGTGTTTCATAGATTCTGGTTATTCTGTTTTCATCGCGAAGAACGACGTACGGAAGGTCGAGTTCACCAGAGGAAACTAAATCGAGATTGCATTCTAACTTCTGACCCTGAGTGAGAACCCAGGAGGCATAGTGATACCACGTTTTTTGCTCAGCACGATAGAAAGCCCAGCCGATGCCGATTGCAACGCCGATGCACAGCGCCAGAAAGAAGGGAAAGCCGAACATTGACGCCACTCCGAATCCAACGATTGCCACCGGCAGCATCGTCACGTACGTGATCATATTTGCTTTACGCTCCACTTTCTGGAAGTCACTGTGAAGCGGATAGTCTTTCCAATTTTTCTTCTTCTCGCTGCCTGTCGAACGTTTCAATCCCTTTGTCGGCGGCTCGGTACTTGCTGTGTCGATCGCAGACGGCTGCTGCCTCGGTAGCGGCGTAGTCTTGGGAATGAGCGTTTTCGGTTTTTCAATTTCTTCAGAGCGTGAGCGCACCTGTTCCATCGAAACTTTGCGTGAAGACATGCACTCAGCGCAAATGAAATCATCTGCTACTGGTTTTAAACAGTAGGCGCAGCTGTTTGATTGCGTTTCTAAACTGTCCGGCATACGCGCAAGCCAAGAATCTCTAAGTCTATTTGTCCCGCTTCTTAGAAATCGAAACAGTTTGCGATAAAGTTTTAGTTCATCTGGTTGCCTCTGTTTCATCTCTTATACAGCCGGGCATGGTCCTGAACGGAGGTTTCTATGACTGAGCAAAAACTGAAATCGCGATTCTTGATGTCCTGTGCCTCGCTGTCGATTGCAGCGCTGCTTTCCGCTATGCCGGTACTATCTAAAACTCCCAATCAATCCCGCGTTGGAACTAAAACGACAGGTGGCAAAAAAGTGTCCGAGCAAAATTTGATCGCCGCTGGAAATTCATTCGTTGATTTACTGGTAGCGGGAAATTTCACTTCGGCGACTACGCGGTTGGACCCGCAAGTTAAGGCGGCTCTTCCGGCTCCAAAACTTCAGCTTGCCTGGCAAGCGTTGAGCGCTCAATACGGTCCGTTCAAGAAACGATTGAACTCTTTTGCCGAGCCGCTGCAAGGTCATACCATCGTCTTTGTACCTTGTCAGTTTGGTGGCACAACCGTAGACATCAAAGTAGTGTTTTCCGGAAGCTCGATGGTTAGCGGATTTTTCATCGAGCCTCATCGCGAAGCGACTAAATCGGCACCGTATGTGAAGGCAGGGTCATTTGCCGAGGAAAAGGTAGTAATTGGAAGCGGGCGCTGGCAGCTGCCGGGTTTACTGACTATTCCCAAAGGTGAAGGTCCTTTCCCCGCAGCCGTTCTCGTGCATGGTTCCGGCCCTCACGATCAGGATGAGACAATCGGACCGAACAAACCTTTTCGGGACCTCGCTGAAGGTCTTGCTTCAAATGGCATTGCGGTTCTTCGCTATGAGAAGCGGACCAAAGCGCACGGGAAGCATATGACCGCGGACGATCTGAAGAAGTTCACCATTATGGATGAGACTGTTGACGATGCGATTGAAGCCGGTCGTTTCCTGAGTACCAGACCGAAGATTGATAAGAACAGAATTATCGTAATTGGGCACAGCTTAGGTGGTTTTGCCATCCCGCGCATCGCCGCCGGTGATAAACAGCTCCGCGGGTTTGTGCTGCTGGCGGCAAATAACGGACCGAGCGAAGATGCTATTGCGCGGCAAACAAAGTACATTTCGGAACTCGACGGTCCCCAAAATGTAAGACCGGAGCTTCTCAAACAGATTCAAGAAGTGAGGGCACAAGGTGAAAAGATCAAGAAATTGACAGAGGCCGATTTAAACAGCGGGACGATAATACTTGGAGCCGCTCCAGCCTACTGGCTCGATTTGAGGGCTCACGATCCGCTTGTGGAGATTAAGAACGTTAATCGCCCGATGTTGTTTATGCAGGGAGGGCGTGACTATCAAGTCACCGCCGATGGTGACTTCGCTCGCTGGAAAGATGCGATAAAGTCTTCGGGAAAGGAGTCTTTATGCCAGTTTAAACTCTATCCTGATTTGAACCACCTGATGATAGCGGGCAAAGGCAAATGCGTGCCGTCAGAGTACACGACCAAGTCCGGTAATGTGGACGAAGCCGTGGTGCAGGATATCGCGTCCTGGATCAAAGGTTTGAATTAACCGTTTCGCTCAGTTAGTTAGTGACCTGGATGCTGCCGACCGGAGCTTCGAAGAGGGCTTGCGGCTCGCCGGTTCCTATTCCATTGAGAAATCTCAATTTGCGCTTTGTATCCGAATCGACCAGCGAGAGGTAAACCTCGTACTTGCCGGGCGTGAGCTGCGCAGGTGTTTTCAGCTCTTCGGCCCACTGGATCGGTTTTCCCGAACTCCAGGCGTTGGTCGGTGTTTCCGGCGTATGCAGTAAGCGTGCAATTGGTTTACCGTTCGTGTCACGCAGCTCGAGCTGAACTTTATAACTGGACGCAATATCCTTGTCGAGCTGCCGCGATGGCTTTAACGCCGATGCCGCGCCGAGGTTCAAGAACGTGAACGAGGCTTTGAGCGGGTCACCGGCTTTCAGATCTTTCGGAAGTGAAACCTCTTTCGACACGATTTGATAACCCATTCGCTGACGAATGTCGTGCATAGCCGTCTTGGTCGTTTCGTCGGCATTGTTGATGACGTCTATTGGAATTTCGCAGAAGCTGATACCGTCTTCACCCGCTGCTTTCACGAGCTTCGGCATGTCTTTGACTGCAAAGTCGTTAGTCATGCGATATCCGGTGAGCGTGTCCGGATGGAACTTGAGCAGAAGTCTGTAATCGTCGAAACCGTGGTGACCGTCTTTGACCCCGTGTCTGGTCACATAGATGCGTTGTCCGTAACGATAGACGAGATAGTCCGCTATTTCATCGAGACTATCCTGACCTTTTCTGTTGAGAGTGGGCGGGCTCACATCGAAATTCAGCCGGGTAACGGTGAACGCTTTCGGGAAGAGGTCGGCAACGTATTTCCAGTGTTCGATCAACTGGCGTTGCGTCATACCGAATTGCTTCTCGAGAATTCTGGTTACTTCGCGTTTTGCTTCTTTGCCAGCGCCTTTGTCGTCGTCATCGCTATCGGTAGACTTGCTTGCGCTGTCGTTGCTGGCGGTTTTGCTTGCGTCCGTTGTTGCCGGTTTATCACTTTCAGTCTTGCCGGCATCGGCTTTCTCGGTGGTTACTTCCGTTGCGCTGTCGGTTGAAGCAGTTTTATCTGCATCACTGTTCTCAGCTTGATTTGCCGGTTTTTCGCTAGTCGCATCCGCCGGTTTTTCTGCGAAACCATCGGCCGGCGCACTACTATCAGTGGTGCCTTCCTTGCCTTTCTCCGGTTTCGCTTTGATTTCTGCGCCAATTGTTTGTTTCACTGACGCGACGAAATCGGGTATGACGTTCGTTCCACCGAGGACGCCACCGCCTGTGATGCCGATGCTGTGGATGTTCGGATTCTTATCGTAAGTTTCACCGAGTTCGTTGATCAGGTTGGACCATTTTGCCAGATAGTTTGGATCCCAGAAGATCGGCATTTGATGCTCATTGCCATCGGTGCCGACATAAACGATTGATCTTGAAGTCGGATCTTGAAATACCCAATCGGGAGTATCCGACTTGGCGGTATCATCCACGCCGCAAGTCGATACTCGAAGGATCAAAGTTTTGTTTGCCTCTTTGCAAAGTTCCAAAAGGGAATCTATCGGTTTGAAATTGGTCTCCCCTTCCACAGGCTCGAGAAGTCTCCAGGGAAGCAGCACGGAAATGCCGTTGACGTCCGGTTTTTGCAAAACTGACTTGATCGTTTCCGTGTCGTTTATCTTGTTCAAATCGACAATGGCGAAGAAGCCGAGTTCTTTGTTTTCAACAGGCTTAGCGCCTTCGACTTCAAGAGTTTTAAATCCCTTTTTCTTGATTACGCGGTCCTGCGATTTGTTTAAATACAGATTTTTTTCCGGTACGGGATTGAGGTATTTGAGGACCTCGACAGCTTTGTTCTTGGCTTGTACAGCTGGGGAAAGTCCAATCGAGGATGCCACGCAGACTGCCAGTGCTATCGGGATTACTCTCGTTCCTTTAATCATTTCAGCTCGCTCCGTCTTCGAATTTCCGGTTGGGTCGCAGATTATTTTCTCGCCGATTTATCGGCAGGCGCTTAGCAACTCGGTTTTAAACCTATGATTTTACTAGTAAAAGAATTTTATTCGGCTAAAAATGTTAGGATTTCATTCCTGAACTAGCAAGTTCAAAGGTTTCAACACCTCGAAAAGCGAGTTGGAGACCGGTTCTTTGACGCTCACATTCCTAGGTCACAGTGCGATTCATTTCGAGGCTCACGGTCTCGATATATTCGTTGACCCGTACTTAAGAGATCCGGTTGACCTGAACCGGCTTCCAAGGGGTCACGTGGTTTTGTTCAGTCACGGTCACTTCGACACTGGCGTGCTGTTGGCTCCGATGCTTTATGAACGCTGGAAGTGCCAGTTTGTAGGTCCGAAGAAGCTGATCAACTGGATGCGCCGCAAATTTAAAAAGCAGATTCGTGCCGAGGACATGATTGCGATCGATCATGGACAGTCACTTTATTTTGGCGACGTGAAAGTCACCGCGGTTCCGGCACATCATCCTCTTAATCGGCTGGGGAAAACGATTATGGCGCTGTTCGCCCGCAGCCGGGCGCCGGCAAAGCCTGTCAACGGCTACCATTTTGCCGGTTACTATCACGCAGGCGCAACGATTTATTCACCTGCGGTTGCCGAAGCCGTAAAGGGTTTAAACATTCACACTGCTTGCCTGCCGATTGGCGGCAAGTATGCGACTGCATCGCCGGCGGAGGCATTGCGTCTGGCCGAAGAGATCGGTGCCGAGCGCCTGGTGCCGATGCACTGGCAACCGTTGATGGACCAGGTTTTCTTCCGGTATCAACCCTCGGACTTGATTCGCCTGGCCAAAACTGAAAACAGCAAAGTCTCTATCTGTCCTCTGGCGATAGGTGAAACTCTTCAACTGGGCGCAGAGGCTAAGGACCCCCTGTTGACCTGAGCGCTTAACCTTTCAGAAACGGTCCCCGAATCGCATATTGAGGGATCGTAATCTGGGTAGAACTATTTTATGGCGAAATACCTGGCGACTTTCGCGGTCGGCAGGTCAGATAAATAAGTTGGCGATGTTGCAAAACAAGGGTCAGGAAGAGAGAAGCGCACAGTCCATGCCTAGGCAGGACTCGCCTCCGACTGTCGAGCAGCTGAGTTTGATGCAGGCTCAAGCCGCCAGCAGTGGGCAAGTCCAGCAACTTCCTTTCGGTAAGGTTCCGGAAGATTACCTGCTGAAAGTAATGTGTGATCGCAATTCTGCCGCCTTCAAGTGGCGATTGGAGCGTCCTTCCAAGGGCCTGATCGAATGGGAAGAAGGCAATCGGGAAGTTCAAAGTATCCACACGCTGATAATTCGCCGAGTGATGCAGGCGCAGACGCACTCGGAGCAGTTTCGCACCTTGAGAACCAAGGTGCATAAACCGACACTGGAAGGCGAACTGCAAGACATGCCGGTGCCGAACCTGATCCAATCTATACAAATGAATAAAGGGACGGGGCGGCTGGAAATCGAGTCGTCAAGCGGGGAGGCGTTCGTCTACTTCGTTCAGGGCGAACCGGTTCATTCCGTGTTCAATGACAGCGAAGGCGATGAAGGCGTGCTTGAGTTGATGAGCGTTTCGCAAGGCAATTTTCGGTTTTTCAAAGAGCCCAAATGCAATGAAAAGACGGTGACCAGACCATTGCAGGTTTTGCTGATGGAGGGTGCCGCACTTGTCGACCATTTTGCCTTCCTCACAAAGCTTGGCGTTGGGCTTGAGACCTTTCTGATTCGAAACCATGCCACCATGTCCGAGACGCTATTCGAACAGATGGTGAAGGATGGATGTGGTGCGCCGATGGACACGCAGAAGCGTTTTTACCAGGAGGTGGATAATCAGAGCACCATCCTCGAGATTTTGCGGCGCGTGCCGCTGTCCAAATCGCGCTGGGTTCCGATTGTGTTCAATCTGATTTCGTGTGGATTGTGTTCCTATCGAGATCGTGTGCCTGACCTGGGCGCCACGTCGCGCGATGCGACCATCGATTGGACTCAGGTCAAGCGCGTGGAAAGCGTCTTGAGAAGACCAGATACGGGTGTTTATACTTACCCGGCGTTTCTGCTTTTTCTGGAAAAAGAGTTTTTTCGCTACGAAAGGTTCAAGACTCCGTTTGCCGTGATGACGCTTGATATCAAAGTCCGCCGAAAAGATTCGATTGAGCCCCTACCGATGGAGGCGCTGAAGGAAGTTCTTGAGCGCGTTAACAAGCTCATTCGAAGGACCGATATGCTGTTTCACTACGAGACCCTGGGCTTTGCGATTCTGATGCCGGAAACCGGTTTTGAATCTGCCAAGATCTTTGCATTGAGGCTCGCCGAGATTTTAATGTCGAAGCATCTTGCCAACGAGAAAGGTTCGTACCCGATCGTCGCGTCGGTCGGCTTTGCCGCACTTCCTGACAGCTGCGAATCTCTGGGGGCTCTTATCTCTCTTGCGCAAGCTCCATCACGATGAAGTAGAAAGCTTGCGACTAGCAAAGGGGCCAATAATGTTTTGCATTTTGGAAATAACGTGAACAATGTGGTCAGCTTTTCGAGAAACTGGGCACAATATGATCGCTTTTAGAAACCGAAGATGAAACTTTTAATACCATTAGTACTACAATTGAAGGCAATTTCTGGCAGCTTGGCAGTTAACTTCTGCGAAACTGCGTAAGTTCTGTCCAGCAAGCCGATCCCCGCGGCGTTTGCGCTTAGTATAATTTCGGGGTCTCCACCTAAATCAAAGGAGCAGAGGGAGTTTCAAAGATATGGGTAAATCAGTAGGCATTGACTTGGGAACCACAAACTCCGTAGTCGCGGTAATGGAAGGCGGTGTACCCACCGTGGTTTCCAATGCCGAAGGTGGCCGAACGACGCCCTCGGTGGTGGCTTTCACTAAATCCGGGGAACGATTGGTCGGACAGTTGGCTCGACGCCAGGCTGTTTTGAATCCTGAGAACACCGTTTATTCAATCAAACGGTTTATGGGTCGTCGTTTTAACGAAGTAGATTCCGAGAAGAAACTCGTTTCCTACAAGGTCAAAGAAGGTTCGGACGGCGGATGCAAAGTCGCGATTCAAGGTAAGGATTATTCGCCAGAAGAAATTTCGGCAATGATTCTGCGCAAGCTCAAAGAAGATGCTGAGAAGTATCTCGGTGAGAAAGTCACCAGCGCAGTTATCACAGTTCCTGCATACTTCAACGACTCGCAGAGACAATCAACGAAGAACGCCGGCACCATTGCCGGTCTCGAAGTGCTCAGAATCATCAACGAGCCTACAGCAGCAGCGCTCGCATATGGTCTGGATAAGAAAGAAAACGAAGTCATCCTTGTATTCGACTTGGGCGGCGGTACATTCGACGTTTCGATTCTCGAAGTGGGCGAAGGCGTTTTCGAAGTTAAGTCGACATCAGGCGACACGCACCTTGGCGGAGACGATTTCGACGCCTGCGTAGTCGGTTGGGTTGCCGACGAATTCATGAACCTGGAAGGCATCGACCTCAGAAAAGACAGACAAGCACTTCAGCGTCTCACTGAAGCTTCTGAAAAAGCAAAGATCGAACTTTCAGCAGTTACTGAAACAAACATCTCGCTACCATTCATCACGGCTGACGCTTCAGGTCCTAAACACCTGGAGATGAAACTGACGAGAGCTCGCTTCAACGAACTCACACGTCACCTCGTCGAGCGTTGCCGCCATCCCATGGAGCAGGCATTGAAGGATGCGAAGCTCTCGTACGAGGGATTGGATGAAGTTGTACTCGTAGGTGGTTCGACTCGTATTCCGGCTGTTCAAGAGCTTGTCGCAAGTTTGACCGGCGGTAAAGAGCCCAACCAAACAGTTAACCCTGACGAAGTAGTCGCAGTCGGCGCCGCCATCCAGGCTGGCGTACTGGGCGGCGAAGTCAAAGGTGTCGTGCTCCTCGACGTCACGCCACTGTCCCTCGGTATCGAAACCATGGGCGGTGTTATGACCAAGCTCGTAGAGCGCAACACCACGATTCCGACAAGAAAGACAGAAGTGTTCTCCACCGCTGAAGATAACCAGACGGCTGTAGACATCTACGTCTTCCAGGGCGAGCGTCCGATGGCACGCGATAACAAGCTGCTCGGGAACTTCCGCCTTGACGGAATCGCGGCTGCTCCTAGAGGGCAACCAAAAATCGAAGTGACCTTCGACATCGACGCCAACGGTATCTTGAACGTCACAGCACGTGACCAGGCGACCGGCAAAGAACAGAAGATCACGATTACCGCTTCGACCAACATGGGCAAAGAGGATATCGAGCGCGCGATTCGCGAAGCCGAAGCCCATGCCGCGGACGACAGAAACCGCAAGGAATCGGCAGATGTACGGAACGAAGGCGACAGCATCTGCTACGCCGTCGAACGTCAGATCCGCGACCTCGGCGACAAAGTCAGCCCCGGAGAAAAATCCAGAGCAGAGATGTTGGTATCGGACTTGCGTCAAAAACTCAAGGACGATGCAGACCTCGACACACTGAAGTCGATCATGAACGAACTCAGAGGTGCGTTGGTTCTCTTGCAACAAGCTGCCCGCGCCAAAGACCTTCAAAATCAACAGGACGGCATCGATGCCTCCTATGAAGGATATGAGGACGGTGGCGGATACGATACCGGCGGTGGCTACGAGAGTGGCGGCGGCGGGTACGACGAAAGCGGCTACACCGCATCCGACCAGGATGTTGTAGATGCTGAGTTCCGCGAGGAATAGTTAGCGGCTCGTAGAGTCAGGAAAAATTGAACGAGCCCGGCGGAACAAGCCGGGCTCGTTTTCGTCTGGACTGCTTACGCCGCTTTTCGTTCCGGGGTTTTCCCGATGCCGTTCCAGAAAAGTGGTGATATCCTTTAGATAGGGTGGGTAATTATTGGAACGCGAAGATTCACCAGTGGAGACGTTTCCCAAGTATGCGGCAGAATACGAATACTAACGACAAACGAAAACACATTCCTTTGATGGCAACCATGGCGGTTCTTGGTTTGCTTAACGCAAGCCCTGCTGTGGGCGCCAATCCCTCATCCAAGCCGGCTGCGAAGCCGGCCACCCCGGCTCCAGCAACGAATCCGTTTAACGATTTGAAGGGTTTGGAGCGCAGATTTTTCTTTCACGAATACGATCACGACCCACTCGAAAAGCGTCTGGAGCGCATCGAGCTGCTGGTGTTTGGCAGCGCGCAGGAAGGCGAGAATACGGCGCGTTTGCAGCGCTTGCAGACTGCGGTAACTTCCAGAGACCGGGAGGCCGCGCACAAACTCGAGGAAAAGAATCGAGCGTTGAAAGCTCCAGTTCCAACACCCAAGGCGACTGCTCCCACCTCGAGCGCGCAATATCCGATTCTCCAAACTTTGGAATGGCGCGCATTACAGAAGACCTACGGAAGTGAGTCGTTAGATCAACGATTGGACAGGCTGGAGACTTCCCTTCTGGGTCAGCCCAGTCCGGCGATGTCTTATGCCGATCGCATTGAAAGACTCAAGAAGATGATTGGTATTCAAACAGCCGTAACTCCGCTGCCAAAAACCAATGTCCCACGCGGTCCGCTTCCGCGAGCAACGGCAAAACGTCAGCCTAATTACAGTCCCTACATCACGCCGCTCCCGCGAAGTGGCGGCGAAGATTGGGACACCGAGGGCGATGGCGATGATATGACCTTTGAAGACGACATGCGTACTCAGATGTCGAATGATTTGCAAACCATGATGGAATTTATGCAGCGTATGCAGGGCGGCTCAATGCCTGGATTCAGATCCCCTGGCGCCATACCGGGCTTGCCGTTTGGCGGTCGCGGAATTCTGATTCCGTCTGCTCCTGGAAATGGTGGCTCTGTGGCACCGTATGCGGTACCGGCTCAACCGAAGAGACCTAAGCTTCCGCCTTATGCCGATCCAAATTCGATTTAGGTTGGAAACCTGTAGCTGCAGCTCAAGTCTAACTACTGTTGCTGCATTGTGATGGACTCAATCTTGTCCATCTTTTGAATGCGTTGAACTACATCCAGTCCGCTGATGACGCCACCAAATACGGTGTACTTGAAGTCGAGGTTCGGCTGTGGCCCGAGGGTTATGTAAAACTGACAGCTAGCGGAGTTTGGGTTCTTGGGAAAGCGAGCCATCGCCACTACACCGGCGGCGTTGTGTTTCACAAGTGGCGATGATTCGAGCATGAGCATGCGAGGCTGGTTGGTTTTGGGATCGATGTATAAACCGGAGCCGTTTCCGTTGGGGCATCCGCCCTGGATGACGAAACCCGGTTCGACTCTGTGCCAGAGCAGTCCGTTGTAAAAGCCGGAGTTGACCATCTCTGTGAATGCTTCAACGGTTTTCGGCGCGAATTGTTTGAACAGTCGGATCGTGATAGTACCGCGATTGGTCTGGATCACTGCAATCGGATCGGGACCGCTGGCGCTGCTCTGCGGAGGTGGTTGCTGACCGGGCGGGTAAACGGGCATTCCCTTGTGTCCGGCGGGGACTCCCGGCGGCTGTTGTTGCTGCTGTTGACCCGCGAAGAATCCGAATTTCGCGTTGGAACCGGCCGGCGGAGGTTGCGCGCCCTTCGCCGCCCCGCCACCGATGCCGGGAGTCTGACTATCCGGTACTGAACTGGCACTGGTGCTTGGGCTTGTGCCCATTTGATTGGTCAGAGTGACATCTGGTGGTACGAGTTCCGGCGGAAGGCTGTCTGCCAGCGCCGGTGTTACCTGCGTCGTAGTCATTAGCGCAATTAAAAATGCGGTTTTGGAAAACAGCTTTGCGCACTTCGAAATCATGGTGTCCTCGCTCTTCGCCTAATATGCATTCTAATAAATGATTGAAATTCGCGCACTTCTCAATCTGTCAGGACTGTCAGATGCTCGTGCAATGTCAGAAATGACGCTGGAATTTCGGGATTGATACCATTCGAAAACGCCTTACCGACAATTTCTTTTTTATCCTGACCGAAGGCGAGCATAATAATCTGCTTGCTTGCCAGAATAGTGGAGATGCCCATGGTAACTGCCTTGCTTGGCGTAGCTTCCATACCGCCGAAGGTTGGTGAAAGTGCTTTGCGTGAAACTTCGTCTAACCAGATGCATTGCGTGAAGCTCAGGCGTGGGGTGCCGGGCTCGTTGAAGGCTATGTGTCCGTTTAAACCAATTCCCAGAATGGCAAGGTCCAGACCGCCGTGCTGGGCTATGATCGCGTCGTAATTATCGTTCATCGACGGATTGTGTTGATTGGTTTTTGGAAAACCAATGCGGTCGTACAAATTGGTTTCCAGATAGCGTTGAAAAGAATGTTCGGCGGTCGTGTTCAAATACTCGTCGAGAGCAAAACAATTCACTCGCGACCAGTCCAGACCTTCTTGCTCGGTCAGTTTGACGAGGTAGTCGTACATCAAAACCGGCGTCCGCCCCGTGGGCAAACCAAGATTAGTGTTTGGTTTTGAACGAATTTGCGCCGCGATTTTGTTCGCAGCATCCATGCTCAGCTCGTTTTTCTTGTCAGTCAAAATGAGTTTCCTGGACCCTCTCGCTATTAGACATACCGCAAACACGGGCGCTTCCATCGTCGCTGTTATATTATGAACATACGGAAGACGATAGATTTCGGAAGAAATTGTACATATAGGATGAAGCATGTTTCCTGGTGCGGGTTCCCTTCGGTTAAGGTGAGCAAAGTTTGACCGGTAAGCTCTTTTCGAAACGACTGATAAAAGCGGCTGTGGTCTCGCTCGCTCTGTTGAGCCAGGGTGTTCCGTTCGCGGCAGAAGGACAGACAAACCGCTTGCCCAAAGCCGGCTTTCAACGATTTTCCGGAAATTTGCCTCCATCGAATTCCGGCGCCGGAATCGGTTCAATTACAGGGACCGGGCTGTCGACACCTGGCGTTCATTTGACGTCCGGCATGGATCGCACACCTCGCAATGCGCGCGAGCCGTACAATCCTGGCGAGCCGACTCTAAACATGGCACTGGTGCGTTGGCAGCGTGAGAAAATGCCTTTGCGAATCTGGATAAGTCCCGGATTACAGCTTCCTCAAATACCATTTGAACAGTTGCCCTCGACCAGAGTCGAGACTGTTTTTCAAATGCTGCAACAAGAGAATCCGTTCTCCGACCTGTCCCAAGCGGATGGCTGGAGCGAGTCGGTAAATCAAAGCGTTGCTATGGGCATTGAACAGTGGCGACAATTCGAGAACGAAGGTCTGCTGCGTTTCGGTTTCACTTCTGATCCGAGATCGGCTCATGTTCTCGTTTTCTTCACCGATCAGTTCCAGGGAGCCGCCGGACCGGGTGGTACCAATGTCGGTGCCTTAACCTGCGCGCAATTATTTACACCGCAGCAAACACAGATGGAGATGTATCGTCAAAAGCCAGTAATAATGGAGTTCTCCACGCGCGTTAATCACTTGCCCGAAAAAATGCAAGGATCTGCTGCGCATGAATTCGGGCACGCGCTCGGTATCAAAGCGCACAGCCCATATCGTGACGACATCATGTATGAAAACAACGTCGTATATAACCTCTCAGAGGGCGACAAAGCCACGATTCGTCTGCTTTATCGCGCCGAACCCAAGTACGTGATGTAAGGCGGCACCTTCAATCTGGCGAGGTCATGAGCAATTCTAGTTGAACGATGGTTCCTTCGCCTGGCGCGGACTCTATTTTGAAACGTGTGGGATAGAATGCTTTGATGATTTCGACGCGCTCTTCGATGCCGGGAAGGCCAAAGCCGCCATCGGTTTTTTCACCAGCATTTGCAAGGTCGAAACCTTTTCCGTCGTCCTGAATTTTGAACGAGAGTGAACGCCCGTCCTTCGCTGAAACCTGCACCAATATTGAGTCTGCGTCTGCGTATTTCTTGATGTTGTTCAAACACTCTTGAACGATTCGGAAGATGTGCAGTTGAACTTGTGAGGGTAGTTCAGGAATGGTGCCTTCGACTTCGAATGAACAATCCGCTTCAGTTTGTTCCGCGACTTTGTCGACGAGGTCCTGGAGGACGGTCTCCAGTCCCCAGTCTTTGAGGTCTCGGGGTACCAAACCGCTGCAGATGTCGCGAATGGAAGTGGTCAGGGAATCGAGGACGTCTGCAATCTGTTCCGCATCTAAATCTTTGTCGGATGAAACCTTTCGTCGCAACATGAGGATGTCGGCGAGGACGCCATCATGGAGGTCTCGCGCGATTGTCGCTTGAGTTTCCTCTTGCTGGTTTAGAAGTTTGTGTACGGCGTTCTGTTGTGCCATTAGCAGGTCGCGAACCAGGTCTTCCGCCGGTTCGGTTTCCAGAGAAACCGAATCGCGAAAGCCGCGACTGGCGCTGAAGCGCGCGATATTATCGACGTGCTCGAATTTGTGGCCACTTTCGGCAGCGACTGCATCCATGCAAGACAAGATGATCATATCTCTGAACAACATGCGCTGGAATGAGCGAACGTCCGGCGCCGTTACCGGTAAGCCGTAGACAGTCCAGGCGTTGCCGCTTTCCAATGCTGCTAAACGCAAGGACAGTTTGCGTCTTTCGCGAGAGTAGGCATCATTGTCATTCAATGCTGAGGTTGATGGAGCGAGATTGAAATGAATTTTTCCAGGCTTACCGATGACTAGCAATTGTCTTGAAGCGGTTGCCAATCGAAAGTTGTATCTGATCAAACCTTGCTGTTTAGCGCCTTTGGTGAAACCTTTCCGGTAAAAATCTGAAACTGTGACTCGAACTCGTTGCGCTCCCTGTTGGGATGCGATGGTATTAAAGGCGGTGCTCATCTCTGCGAAATATGAATACAATTCCTCCAGCATTGAGTCTGTGCTGTTCGACGCCTGCATCACGTTGATATATTCGCCGCGCTTGCCGAACGCTACGCCAAGCTCGATATCGAAGTGGGTGGTGATTTCTGCGAGCCTGCGCATCCACGCCGACTGCCCGCGCTTCTCTTCGTGCGTTAACTTTTCTGGTTTCTCGGCATCGTGGTCTCTCTGAAGCTCTGCTCGTTGCTTGATGTCGATGTCGAGTTGCTGTACTAGCTGTTCTTCATGCTGAAACTTGCGCTGTGTTTCATTCTCGCCGGCAAGCTTAATTAACAGGCTTCCAACTGACGAAAGTATGTTCGATAAGGGGTTGTTCGCCTTATCATTCATTATTCGGTATCCAGCTTGCCATAACCGTTTTCGACCGCCCAGGCAATCAGTTGCTCGCGATTGTCGAGTCCGAGTTTCAACAACAATAACTCACATTGTTTGCGCACCGTAGCTGGTGACGCACTTCTCTCTTCTCCGATCTCGTGATACTTCATGCCTCGCGACAGTAAGGTAAGTACGTCTTGTTCAGCCTTGGTGAGCTTCTCTTTACCCATGGCAATACTCTGAGATTTCACAACCTTTCCGCCATTGGAAACGGTTTTGATTGCTTCGATCACGTTCGAGATACTTTCGCTTTTTAGAAGGTAACCGGCGACACCAAGGTCTAGAATGGCTTGAACAAAAGCTCTTCTGTTTTCTGCCGAAAATACTATTACTTTACCGGGAAGCTCACAGAATTTCTTTACCGTGCTGCGCGGACCTTCAGAACCAGGAAGATGTAAGTCTAGAAGAACGATATCGGGCGCTTTCTCCTTCGCGAGTTCCAGTCCCGTTATTGCGTCGGTCGCCTGTGCCACCACTTCAATGTCGCTTTCCGCGTTAAGCGCACTCGCCAGACCCGCGAGCGTGGCTTCATGGTCCTCGACAATTGCGACCCTGATGTTGGATTGCGAATCCATAGCTTTTCCTTAACTGTGACGTTGCCTACATTTATCCACTTAATTTCTTACTCTAATCAGACGGTTCTCAATAAGCTATCATGACGTCCGAAAGAGAGTAAGGAGACTGAGAAATGGAGCTGAAAACTTCCACGTCGAAAGCGGCGATGATGATGTTAACCACAGCCGCGCTGGCGGGTATGCTGACCGGATGTTCGGGAGGCGAAAAGGCTGCTGAAACTTCGACTGAAAACTCTGCCACGGAAACTCCGGTTCCAGGTGCAACCCAGACCGAAGCTGGCACCCCGGCAGAGGGCGCAGTGGCCGACAAGCACGACTGCAAAGGTTTGAACTCGTGCAAAGGCAAGGGCGGTTGCCACTCAAGCGATAACGGTTGCGTTGGCAAAAATAGCTGCAAAGGAAAAGGCGGCTGCAAGCACGGTTAAGGAAATGCCGGCTAATAAATTTAACGGCTTCAGCAGTTTTGGCATTGGTATCGGTCTGCGGATTGCTCATTATGAGCACATTTTGAAAGAGAAGCCGCAGATCGATTTCTTTGAAATCATTTCTGAAAATTTCATGCTCGGTGGAGGCAGACCTCTCGAAATACTCGATGAAGTTTTAGAACGTTATCCGATCATTCAGCACGGTGTGTCGCTTTATTTGGGATCCTTAGATCCTCTGGATCGGAAACAGATCGATGCGCTGAAGAGACTGGCTGATAGAACGAAAACGCCGTTTGTGTCGGATCACCTGTGCTGGGGCAGTTTCGACGGCTCCTATTCGCACGATCTTCTGCCTCTTCCGTATACGAAGGAAGCGGTTGTGAACACGGCCAATCGAATCAGGTTTGTACAAGATAGTCTTGAACTGCCGATTGCGGTGGAGAACGTTAGCAGTTATCTGGAGTATACAGACTCTGAAATGACCGAGTGGGAGTTCCTTTCCGAAGTCTGTGAACTCGCCGATTGCGGTATCTTGCTCGATGTTAACAACGTTTTCGTTTCATCCCGAAATCATTCGTTCGATCCAATCAAATACATCGAGAACATTCCACTAGATCGGGTTGCGCAAATTCACATCGCTGGGCATAGCGAGCAAGACGGCTATTTGCTTGATACACACGACAATTTCGTGCGAGAGGAAGTTTGGGATATCTATAGATCTGTGATCGAAAAAACAGGTCCGACCAGCACGCTGCTTGAGTGGGACGCTCATATTCCTGACTTCGAGATCGTCCATCAAGAGGCGCTTAAAGCTGCTCAATATGCAAACTTCGAAGGGATAAGCGCATGAGTGGCAAGCATTCGCTTCGGCAAATCCAGGAGTTTATGTGGCAAGCCGTTTCTCGCCCTTTAAACGAAGACTACTCGAGTAAGAAGCTCTGGATAGACGGGAAGAGCTTCGAGGTGTCGGCGAACGATTTTATTAAACCGAATGAGAAACTAAGCAGTGCTCAACGCGTGCAGATATATAATCAGCAGTATTGGTATCGATTGCTCGATTGTCTGGAAGATGATTTTCCTGGTCTTAGAGCTGTTCTTGGAGCCAGCGGTTTTCTAAGATTAGCAACAGAGTATTTGAATGAGTATCCTTCACGTTCCTTCTCGCTTCGGGATCTGGGATGCGATTTGCCCGAGTTCGTTGACGCACGCCAGGATTTGATTGCTCCAAACGCCACACTCTGTGGGGAGTTGGCTCGATTCGAGTGGGCCCAGGTCGTTGCCTTTGATGGACCTTCATTGGAACCAATCGATGATGAGTATATTCGGACCGCCAATCCCGAAACACTGAAAGTTTCTCTCCAACCATATTTGACTTTGCTGGAGTTGACTCACGCACTCGATCATTATTCCGTCGCTTTGAACCGCCACGCGCGAGATCGAAGCGAGGCGGGTAGTAAAAAGTGTGAGGCGGATACTGTGGAATCTGGGGGCGAACCAGCACCATGGCCGGTGCTCGAACACATCTATCTTGTGGTTCATCGTCACGAAAATACCGTTTACTTCAAACGAATTGATGTGTCCGGTTTTCTGATCCTCAGAGCTTTATCGCGCGGACAGAGTCTGAGCGAGGCGCTTAACAGCGCTGCGGAGTTTATGCAAGAAAACGCAATTCCGCTCGAAGGTCTGCAGAATGATATCCAGAAATCTTTTGCTCTCTGGAATCGCTTAGGTTGGCTCTGCAAAACGGAAATGGTTTAAATCGACAGTCGTGACTGTTCTGAGCGGACGATGAAACCTTCCGTCGTGCTTAGTGGGGACGTTCGCTAGATAGTGCGGAGATTGGAACCGTGAGATGCACATCTCTGGTACCGTTGGCGGTGCTGACCAGTTTCGGAATGAATACATCAGCTGAGGGGTCGAGCTTGTGACCGCTCACGCTTATGTAACCGCGTGCGGCCATTCCTGCATCAAGGCTTTTCACAGGAAATTTCACGTCTGCCAGCTGATCCGGCATACCAATCATTCGGACGACTGCTTTTGTTGAGGGTGGAATTTCCAGCGCTTGACCCATTCCATTTCTGAGAATTACGTTAATGCGCACGCCGTTGGGTTTAACATTTACTCCAGCCAATTCGAGATTGACGATTGGCGAAGCCTCTGATGAGAACTGCGGGAGCGATGAAACGTTGGGAATAGAGCTCAAAGCCGACGATGCCACATTCGGTGCAACCGTTGTCGAGTTAAATGCGCTCGGCCCTCCGCTGGGTGCGAAGCCGGTTGGTGGAGCACTAACTTCGTTCCCCTCAGTCGAACTCTGGGACCCTGCGTTTTGAGAAGCCGAGCCCTTTGATTCCTTCGAGTGTTTCACCTTTTCAGCTTTTGGAGCTTTGGCAACTTCCGTCTTCGATGGCTTCATCTTTTTGGCCGTTTGAAGTGAAGAGTTGAACATTGACTCGCGAAGCATCTGAAGCTCTTTTCGCGTATCTTCGAGTTGAGATGACAAATCCTTATTTTGAGCTTCGAGTGAACTCAACTTGTCCAGATTGTCCGGATTCGCAGTTTCACTTGCCATTTGATTCGGCAACGCGGCCGCGGTCGTTGTTGACGCGGAGGCAGTTGCACCTGCGGCTGCGGAGCCGAGCGCGCTCAGTCCAGTCGCTCCAAGAGCGGATGTTGCGGACGAAGTAGCATCTGACGCTTCAGCAGCAGTGCTAGAAAGGTCAGCTCCTGCGGCTGACGTCGCAGCCTCGCTAATGGCGGGGGCGCTCGAAGCTGGCGGTGTGGTGGTGGTTGCTACACTGGACGGCTTCGATGCTATAGCTGTCGCCTTGGACGCATTTGTTGCTGCCGGTTTCGCTGCTGTTTTGTTTGCGCCTTTAGCCGTGGCTAGCTTGGTCGCTTTAGGATCAGCTTTTGCCATGTCGACTTTCTTAACCAGCTGTGGAGTCGCTTTCGTCGTCACAACGTCTTTCGCGGTTCCGGTAGGACTGGTTCCGAACTTTGCCTGTTGTTTCGCTACGTGCTCCTTGAGCATCTTTGAGTATTTGTCGATGTCTTCTTGCTTCAAATTCGCCAGCTGTTTATTAATCAAGCCTGGCGCCTGGCTCATTAGTTGCGGTGCCTGTTGCACAGCCTGGCTCGCCATGCTCTGCATGGTCGCCGGGTCCATTCCGAGAGAGCGGGCGATGCCTGAAAGCGCCTGCGGCGACAGCTGTTGTGCTTGAGCCGCCAGAGCATTCATATCGATACCGCCAGCCTGTGGTGTTACCGAAAATCCAGCCGGATTCGAGTATGCCGCTTGCGGTGCGGAAAGTGGTTGCGATGCAGCAGCAGGACCGAAACGAGACGGCGCTACCGGCGGAATCACTTCCGGAGTGTCTGCAACTTTCAAGACCGACTCGCTGCTTCTCGTAGGTGCGCTGAGAAGGGAGTTATTCACTGCTTTTTGCGAATTAAATTGATCGAGCGAAGACGGAATGCTTCCGGATGATAGCGGTGGTGCCGAGCGCAATGCTTCGGATAGTCCGCCTGGAGCCGAGCTAAGTGAGCTGCTTGTTGTGGCTGCACCACCCATGGTGCCGCCTGATAGCAGTCTTGATATGTCCGATGCCGAAGTAGCACCTCGAGCGGATAGCGCCGATGCCGCTGCACCGGCTACTGAGCTCGTCGCGCTTGAGGTTGAAACACCCGCACTGGAAAGGAGCTTTTGAACATCCGCTGAGCCAATCATCTTATCAGGTAGACCGGGTAAGGTGGCGTCCGGCGGAAGTTCTCCAAGTGCTGCAACTTTGCTCTCTGACTTGGTTTTGCCATGCAATGCATCTAGAACGGAATCTTCCTGTTTCTGCAATTCCTTCTTTTGTAGGAGCATGTGGTTGCGAAGTTGTCCGAGGAATCCACTCATGTTTTGAACTGGATCGGCTGTCGGAATCTGAGTCGTGCCAGGCGCTGCCGGTAATGTCGCCAGGGCTGGTCCTTCAACGCCTCTCAAGCGTGGAGTGCCGAGTGCGGAGTAGAGCGCGCCGGCGGATGCTCCTTGTGCCAGCGCTCCGGCAGCGGCATCCAATGCTCCAGTCTGCGTTCGCAAACCGTCGCCAGGCGCAGCCCCGAGCGGTCCGCGCAATGATTGCGATGCTTCGCCGGCGGACAGATGTTCTGTCAATGCTTTAACTTTCTGTGCTGCAATCAGATTTTTTGGATCCTGACGCAGGACTTCCATATAAAGGTGTTTGGCTTCTGGAGCGTTGCCGAGACGCTCGGCTAGCTCAGCCTGGTACAGCCTGAATTTTACGTCGCCAGGGCTCAGTGAAACACTCTCGGCCGCTTTGTTGTAAGCCTCTGGAACTGCGCCGCTCGCATCCAGTGTCTTAGCCGCCTCATACGTCTTTTGTGCTTCCTGTCGAGCTAATGCGAGTTTAAAACTCTGACGAGCGGCGGGAAGGTTTGGATGATTCGGTTCTATGCTCACGACTGTTCTGTAGGCGTTTTGCGCTGACTTCAAATCGCCGGACAGTTGATACGCTCTAGCTAAACCGAGGTGCGAATTGGCATCTTTCGGTCGCAGTGAAACCTGTCGCTGCCAGAGTTCTACAAGTGTTTGACCTGCCAGTTTATCGCTCTGGTTTAAAACCAACGCTCTACTTAGATCGGTATTGGCGCCGACAACATCTTTGAGTTTGTATCGAACGATCCCAAGCTGACGCAGAGCTACTGCGGATTCTGGATCTTTATCGAGAGCCAATTGATAGTTTGTTTTGGCGTCCTTTAGTTTGTTCTCGCGCAGCGATATGTTTCCTAAACCGATATAGGCGCCGGTGGAATGGTCTGCCTTCAACGCTGCATCGTACTCCACGCGGGCTTCTTTGAGTTTGCCTTGTGAAAACAAAACATCGCCGAGTTTGACGCGCGACATCGAATGGTTGGGTTCGATACCGTGATGTCGCAGTACTTGTTCGAGTACATGTTTTGCTTCTGTGTTGCTGCTATTGTGCGCAAGGGCTATTCGAGCCTGTTTCGCGCCTTCGACATAATCATCGTGGCGGACGTAATACTTAGCTCGGTCGAGACTGACTTGAGAAAGCTTGGAGTCTATCGCCGCATTCTTAGGATAGACTTTGTCGTACTTCTCTAGAAGCTCTTGTGCTTGCTGGAGTTTACCGTCTTTGACAAGTTGGTCGGCCTGGGCGACGACGTTGGCTACCGTCGAATTTTCGGCGCCGAGTTTGTATGCCTTTGTGTTGCCAGAATGTTTGTCCGTGCCTGTAGGGCGTGTCGGATCGCCGTTTGTGGTTTGATATCCACTTGATGAAACTGTTGTGGCGGCTGCACTTGCTGTGGAACCAGTGCGTGAAACTATCGGTGGTGCCGAGGGCGGTGGAGGTATATCTCCGGCCATGCTCGAGGGTAAAAGGCTTGGTGACACCGGAGGTGGTGGCGGAACCAGTCCTGAGCTGCCTGAAATCGAGGAGTGGGGCACGGCTGTCGATGTCGTGCTGGGATAGCTAGCGGAATACGATGAGGATGCATCGCCATAATTCGACTCATACCCTGCTGGTATGCCGGCTTCTCTTCCGCCGGAAGTGTCATAGTCGTATCGTCGCGGAATCGTTGTCGCTGGGACGACTACCTTCTTTGCGTGCCGAAAGTCTGCGGCATCGCATTTTTGACTGCTAGCGTTGATAACCGGTGAGACCAGAGCCACAGTTAACGCCAGTGCTATCTTTGTTTTTGTGCCATTGCCGAGGCAGTCTCTTTGAGATGCGTCGGTTGAATTTGTTTTTTCTTTTGCCATTGCCACGACGAAGTCCGAGCCTTTGGGCCGTAAGTCCCGTTCTGTCTGAGCGCCTGTAGCGCCGAGTCTATTGTATTAAACTTCCATCTCCTTACAAGGGGGAAAGTACGGTTAAGACGTCGAATGACCGACAGGCTGGCCTTTCGAAACCCTGGTAAGACAAACATTTTTATCAAAAGCGGCAGCCGTTCACAAGTTTTTAGGAACCGACGGATTCGAAATTCGTCTAAAGCCTCCGTGGGGGAGGACCGGAATGTTACGGGTAGCAGCTCGCCCGGTTTGCGAAATGTCAGGTCAATTCGCTCTATGCAAGCGCACATCGCTGTGATCGGCGCTTCATAGGGGAAGCGTTTTTGTAAAAGGTTTAGGAAATGCAGGCCCTTTGAGGGCAATTTGACATACTATTGGATCTGATTTGGAAGAGGTTTGTGACTTATGTCAAGCACGGTCAAGGATAAGGACACAGCTCTGGACGAACGCGTCGAGCATCTCGTCCGGCAAGCGCGGCTTGCAGCGGCTGTTTTCACTCAGTATAGCCAGAAGCAAGTCGACGCAATCGTCAAGGCGATGACGATTGCTGCGATTGAAAACGCGGCTGTGCTTGCGCAAGCGGCCCATCTCGAGACGCGAATGGGTTGCACGGAAGACAAGATTCTGAAGAATTACGTTGCTTCCGAATTCCTCTACGCTCAGATCAAAGACAAGAAGACCGTTGGCGTCATTCGCGAGTTTCCGGAAGACAATATGGTTGAGATCTCCGAGCCCATGGGCGTGATTCTCGCCCTGGCTCCGGTGACGAACCCGACTTCAACCGTGATTTTTAAAAGTATCGCGTGCGCTAAGACTCGCAACTGCGCCATCTTCAGTCCTCACCTGATGGCTGCGAACGCCTCCAATCAAACCGCCAAAATTTTGTACGATGCGGCATTAGCTGCAGGAGCACCTAAGGGCTTCTTGGGCTGGACGGAAAAGTCTCCGCGACTGAGAAAAGAGACGGAACGCATGATGGTTCACCCTGAAGTGGACTTGATCTGGGCTACCGGTGGCACCAATATGGTGCGCGCGGCATACAGCTCCGGCAAACCGGCTCTAGGCGTAGGCTCAGGAAACACGCCGGTTTACGTACACAAAAGCGCGAACATCAGCTCCGCAACCATAGACATCATTATTTCGAAAACATTCGACAACGGCACTGAGTGCCCGTCTGAGCAAACGCTCGTCATCGACCGCGAGATTGCCCAGCCCATGCTTGCGGAGTTCAAACGGCTCGGCTGCCACGTTTGCACAACCGAAGAAACCGCCAAGATAGCCGACGCTGTCATCGATCCAAAAACGGGCGGCATGAACTACAAGATGGTTGGACAACCGGCTAATTTCATTGCCGAACAAGCAGGCGTCCAGGTCGCGCCGCGTACAAAAATGATTTTGTGCCAGCTGGAAGGCGATCTTCGCACGCATAAGCTAGCTGTTGAAAAACTGATGCCCGTTCTCGGTTTTGTGATCGTGGATTCTGTTCAGGCGGGTCTCAACCGCGCGCTGGACATTAACTACGCTGGCGGCACAGGTCACACAGCCGGTATCTTCAGTCAGGATGAAGATGTCATTGAACAGTTCTCGTTGGCTATCAATGCCGGTCGCGTGATCGTTAACTGTCCCACCTCGATCGGCGGCTTGGGTGGCGTCTATAACAATTTGACCACCACTTTGAGTTTCGGTTGCGGAACAGGTGGCGGCAACATCACTTCCGACAATGTAAGCATCAAGAATTTGATGAACTACAAGCGTGTGCCTCGCCGCAAAAATCAGACGATGACCTTCCAGACCACGAAGAACATCTACATCAATCCGGGAAGTATCGATCACCTGAGAGATTTGGAAACAAGAAACGCCATAATCATCACCTCGCGTTCTGCCGCTCGTCGTGGTCATCTGGCGATGGTCATGGAACGGATGCCGGCCGATTGCCGGGTTGATGTATTCAGCGATATTGGTGTGGAGCCGGACTTCCAGGAAGTTCAGAAAGCCGCCGCCGCCATGCGCGCCAGCCAGCCTGACACGATTGTCGCTCTGGGCGGTGGTTCCGTGCTCGATGCCGCGAAGGCGATCCGGCTCTTCTACGACTATCCGGAGTTAAACCAGAAAGATCTGGCGGTCAACTTCCTCGACTTCCGCCATCGGATTTTTGAATTTCCGAAGACGCAGAAAACCCAGCTCGTCTGCATTCCAACGACTTCGGGAACCGGGTCGGAAGTCACTCCGTTTGCTGTAGTCACTGACAGTGAGAAGAACAGGAAAGTCTCGCTTGTCGACGAAGTACTGCTTCCAAACGTAGCAATCATCGATGCAAACCTGACGCGCAGTTTGCCGGCTGAGATAACGCGTGATACCGCATTCGATGCACTCACTCATGCGCTCGAGGCGCTCGTTTCCACCTACTCATCCGACTATACGGATGGTCTGGCGCTCGAAGCTATGCGCCTCATCTTCGAGGCTTTGCCTGAAGTTTTGAAGAAGCCGAACGAAGTCGTCTGGCGGCACAAACTGCACAATGCAGCATGTCTGGCCGGCATGGCGATCGGTAACGCCTCCGTCGGTCTGAACCACGCGATGGCTCACAGTATCGGAGCTTACTTCGACATTCCGCACGGTAGAGCCAATAGCGCTTTGCTGCTCACGACCGTCGACTACAACTCGCGCGTGCCTAACAAGTTTATCTCCGTCGCAAACTATCCTATCTGGATTGCCGACAAGAAATACGCACGGGCTGCGCGGTTCCTCGGTCTTGTCGATAAGAATGCAGGTCCGGAAGGTTCGCCCGAGGAAGTTGAGGCAGCGGTGGCCGCACTTAAGAAGGCGATTCTCGAACTCGGTTTATCGACCGGGCAACCGCTTTCAATCGCGGAGTTGGGCGTACCTCTGGACAAATTCCAGGAAGCGATTCCAACGCTCGCCGTTATGTCCTTCGAGGACATGGCGTTGAAAACCAACCCCTGCTACCCGCCGGGAGAGGACATCGTGAATCTACTCATCAGCTCCTATCCGCCCAGAGTGCCAGTTGCACAGTAACGAGACAAGTTTCATCGCACTGCCGATGGTGATAGTTTAAGTCAAGGAAAAAAATCATGTCAGCGAAAAGCACGGACAAAGGTACCAATTACGAAACGGTTCGAATCATGGGATCGCTGGATCGTTCCATCGAAGAAGCGGACCGTTTGCTGGCCGCAGACAAGACCGATGTACTTCTCGATTTCTCCGCTTGCACATTCATCACGGTCGATGGCTTGGAATGGCTTGAGGAACTACTCCTTAGAGCTGAATCGAAGAAGCACTCGGTTATCTTCGAAAGTATTCCGCCAACCGTGTACAAGGTGTTCAAGGTTTCGCATATCGCGCCGATACTAAGAGCGTGCGGCGGACCGACTCTTCCCAACGGACCCGTCTGCTAAGCATTCGAGGAACTTGCACCTCGAGCCCCTTCGGATTGTTCGCTATAACTGTTGCCCTGGGATTGAGAGGGCGGGAGTTAGAGCGGTTTGTCAACGAGCGAGCGACGGAACTCGCTAAAATCGTCGCTCAGGGATTGACATGGCGGGAGTTAGACTCGGTCTGTCAATGAGAGGGCGACGGAACTCGCTAAAATCGTCGCTCAGGGATTGACAGGGCGGGATGTTAGAGCAAGAAAGGTCACCGAAACACATCTGAATTGCTATACATCGTGAAGAGGATGGGGACCGCAGGTTGCAGCGATTGTCCGCACGGCGCGTCTGGTAAATTTTTAACTGTTAGGATTGTGATGAGTAAGCTAACAAACGCCACTAAGGACTCGATGACCGAAACTGGGATGAGCCGACCAACTTCCGGCGACGAGCTGCAACAGGCCGCTATTCAAACATTCGATCTATGCAAATCGTTTGGTGACCGGCAAGTAGTCGACCATCTCAATCTCAAGATATATCCCGGTGAGCTTTATGCACTGCTGGGCGACAACGGGGCCGGCAAAACCACCACCATCGGAATGCTGACCACGCTACTCAAGCCGACGTCTGGGACATTTTCGATTTGCGGATTTGACGGGCGGAAACAGCCGGAGAAGGCCAAGGGCATGTTCGGGATAGTGTCCCAGGACATAGCTATCTATCAAGAATTGACTGCATATGAAAATTTGAAGTTTATCGCAGATTTGCATGGTATCAAATCCGGTATCGCGAACGAGCGAATAAAAGATCTGCTTCAGCGTGCGGGCTTGGCGGACAGAGCGCACGATCGTGCCGGCGTTTTCTCTGGCGGCATGCAGCGCAAGTTGACGATCGCAGGAGCCCTCCTGCACTCACCCCGAGTCTTATTTATGGATGAACCGACGGTCGGGCTGGACCCGGCCTCGCGGCGCCAAATCTGGGAGTCGCTGAAAGAATTTCGCGCGATGGGCGTGACCATTTTGCTGACCACGCATTACCTGGAAGAGGCGGAACTGCTCGCCGACCGCATCGGCGTTTTCCGAGAAGGGCGACTGGTCGCGGAAGGAACGATCGAAGAGCTTCGTCATCAGATACGGGGAATTCGCGGCATCGCGGTGCGCCTGACCGAGTGGCACGATAGCGAGCGAATCGAGAAGATGATGGCGGAAATCCGCACTCTGTTCGGAGAGGCAAACTTCGACCATCTGCGGAATACAATCAATCTTTCTCAGCCTGGTGATGGAGAGTTGGTCAACACCCTGCAGCGCGTCCTCGCGTGGCTCTCAGACAACAAGATTTCTTTCTCACGATTCGCGACCAGCGAGCCGACTCTGGAAGAAGTTTTTCTTGCCATCTCCACTGATGTGAATCAAGGAGGGGCGGTTTAAACCGAGAATATGAGCGCAATTCTGGCTATCATCAAAAAGGACGTTTTGCAGTGGACTCGGCGCCCGCTCTACTTCTTCTCAAGTGTCTTGCTCGGGGTTCTCATTCTTACACTGCTTGGTAATACCATATCTGGTGTCGCTGAGATGCCTTTTGGTTTGTACGATCCCGGCAATGTGAGCGAGCTGGATAAGCAGCTTGAAGCGTCGAAGAAATTTCGCGTCATAAAGTACGACAGCTTAGACGGCGCAAAAAATGCGTTGAAAGACGGTAAGATCGTCGCGCTTGCAAACGTCGACCAGGACCTTCTCGAGGACTCCGTGCAGATCATCAGCGAAGGGTACAATCCGCTCGTCGATGACCAAATTTCAATGGGATTGCTGAACGCCTTAACTCAAAAATCAGGTGATCTTAGTTTGCCGATTTCCTCTGGCACGCTCTTCCCTGTGAAGTTCGATTTGCGCGACTACATGACTCCCGGTCTGGCAGCCTATCTCTGCTACGTGTTGGCCTGCATGAATCTGGGATTCTCCTGGATTTATGAGTGGATGGAGAAAACTTATCGGCAGATCATTTTGACGCCTAATGGCTTGCGATCGGCAATTATCGCCAAGACCTTCACGGTAACTGTGGAAGCGTCGCTTGTACTCTGGCTTGCGCTTCTGGTCAGCGCACCGATGGCGGGCTTTCAGATCGGGCAGAATATTCCAGGCATCATGGGTGTGACCGTCATAAGCATGTTTTGTTTCGCCTGCTTAGGTTTGGGTGTGGCCAGCTTGCTCAGGACAATCAGAATCTACACGATGACTATTTCGATTTTCGGAGTGGCAGTGATGTTTGTCAGTGGCATCATAGTACCAGTCGAGGGGATGCCGCTCTGGGAGCAGTACTTCGCCAGAAGCTTTCCCATGTATTACGCCGCAGACGCATTCAAAGGTGTCATGCTCGGGATTCCGGCGCACTACGGACTGGACGTTCTCGTTCTTAGTGCGTGGGCAATAGTGGGAATGTCCATAGCCACTCTATTGCTGAAACACCGACAGGCGGCTCTTTAGAGCGTCCCATCAAATTTATAATTCCCCGCAAACGCCGAGGGGGCGATCAGATCGGCACTTGCGTGACGCTGGCACGCTATAACTCACTTGAGCAAATATTCTGTTTGCGATATATGTTTAAAAGGGACGTCCTCAGAAAGAGGCGATCAGTAGGTAACTCTAATGTTCAACGGATTATTCGGTAAGGCAGCGTTCAAATCGAAGGTGCGTGCGGTTTTTGCCGCATGTGTAATTGCATCGACCCTCAGTATCAATGTTGCGCAGGCGCAGGTTAATTCGTCGGGCAGAGCCACCGTCGATAAGGTCAGTAATTTGTTCTCTGTTTGGACCGAGAGTTCCAATCAATCCGTGTCGCGTGAAGCGGCTGAGCTGATTGACTACAATGAGATGGCTGAGAAGGCTATGGGTGCGCATTGGGGGCATCTCAATCCGACCGAGCGCCGTCAATTTACTGCAACGCTCAAACACATAATCGAACAACGATATTACAGGCGGTGGCATAAAGTTTTTGCTAAAGGAGAGCTCGCTTACAAGTCGGAGGCACCGGTTGAAGGCGATCTATTCATCCGAACAGCACTGAATGTCGGTCGAAAGAATGATGTTCTGATCTGGCGTTTGAGCAAAAGAAGTGGTTCGTACAAAGTGATAAGCATCGCAGTCGGCAAAAAGGATTTGTTGGCTCGTTTGCAAACACGACTGGATGCACGCATGAAGAAGAAGGAAAGCTTCCAACAGTTGCTTGCCTGGATGCGCGACGAATCTGATGTAGACGAAGACGAAGGGGTTCCGAAGAGTCACGCTATTTCAGCCATATCTCAGAAAAGCTGAGTATTTAAGCGTTAAAACCGCGTGCATTTAACTTTGAGCAAAAAGTCTCTGTTTCAAAACTGAGGAAACGCAGCTGTGCGTCTCCCGAAAATTTAATGCGCACCCCCCGGTTTCTCCCATTCCGCATCTAGAAATGTAATTGATAGAGTGGTTGACAAGGGGTGTTCGCGCGCCAGTACCGGCACGACAGGTTTCGCGACACCCGGGTCCGGGCATAAATTTACTAAGAAAGTGCCATTCACTCACTGCATCACCAGACCAGTTGAGGAGTTAATAAGCCATGGGCAGAACAAGGGCCGATCAGCCCGTCGCTGATGATCGTCAGTCGGGGCAGTCTCCGGAAGACACGCGTCTCGAGGCAAGCAGAACCCTCCTGGCGGCGGCAGACAGTCAACCGCAGACCTGGTCGCGGAATGACGGCGGCCGCTACTATGACGTAGCGCAAAACGCACCTAACAACCCGGGGAATCAGTGGGTTGACGTTCCGACCGTTGGTGGCGCCACGGTTCGCTTCGACCCCAGAGGTCAGTTTGTCGATATTTACGGACCTAACCGAGAAAGCCTCGGTAGAACCAGATTGGAGCCTGGACAGCCCACTCCGTTGCGAATCGGCAATCAGGAAATCTATGCCAATCCGAATGGAACAGTGGATGCGCGCACGCAGAATGGCGGCTTCGAACGCACATATCCCGGAGGCATGAAGGAGAATTTTCAGAAAGTCGGTGACAAATATGTCATTCAGGACCGTAAGTTTCCGGATGGGTCGTATGAAAAGTACGCCGACGGCAAATTACAGGAGACGAATCACAAGGGCTTCATCACTAAGTTTGATGCAGCCGGCCACAAGACTGACGTGTCCACTCCCAACGGTGACAAGTATCACTTCAAGTATGGCGCAAATGGAAAAGTCGATAGCTACGAGTTGTCGAAGCGTAACGAGAAGGGCGAAAACCAGGTCGTGGAGCGGGCTTCTCGTGGTAGCGACGGTAATCTAAAAGTCGAACGCCGACAAGCTGACGGCACCATGAAGGTGGACGAGCGTTTGAAAGGGCGCGCAGATGTCGCTCTCCGAGCTGATCTTAAGCTCGATTATCTCGACAAAGACGGCTACGGAATGCCTGATTCGACTGGGCGTATGATCAAGCGCGACGATCGCACCGTGATGATTCAGGCTAACGGAGCAGACGGGCGTCCTGTTGAGCATCCGGTCAACCCAATCCGATCGATCAGATATGCGGACGGAAGACAGACCGATTATCAATACAGCGCGGACCGCGATCGCGCTCAAGGTCGACAGACAGGCGATGACGGTCTCAGCAGCTACACGATTAGAGACCGTAACGGCAAGGTCGTGGAATTTGCTCAGAAGATTCCGGACATCCCGGGAACCGAACGCCGAAACAGCACAGCCTGGTTCGAGTTTAAAGCTAAGCCAGGCGAGTCCCTTCCTGAGGATAAAGTCGCTCAGGTCAAAAGGCTGATGCAGTCTGCCGATCCATCGCTGCCGCCGGAAGAGGCGCAGAAGCAGATGATGGCTAATCGCGCTGAACTGATGAAAACTCGTCCTATGTCGGAGTTCATGCCCACGGTGAAGGGCCAGGAGACGACTAACGTCGCAATCGATCAGCTCTCAGGGCGACAGTTCAACCAGTACGCCAACGGTGAGGTGCGCGGTCGCAACGAGCGTGGGTTGGAGTTTAAACCATCGTACGATCAGAACACTGGTTCTCGATATGAAACCTATAACGACGGCACCACGTATAAACGTACCTGGGATGCGGATCCGCGAATTCACCCATTGCATCGCACGACAGTTACGCGCGCGAACGCCGACGGTATAAATCGGATAGAGTTGCATCACTCGCGGCGCGACAACTCATTTATAAACGTCAATTACGACAAAGATGGACGAGTGCCACAGGACATAATCGTCACACCGCCTGGTGCGCAGCCGGTGCGCATGGCTCCTGATGCATCTAATCCAAATACGTGGAATGAGTACTCTCGCGACGGAAACGGTTGGAAACCGACTGGCAGGTCGTTTCCGATGAGAGTAGACATGCTCGGTAAGGACTCTCATGTTACCCTCGACGGTCAGGCCGTCCCGCCGGGTAGCCTGGTGATAAGCCAGGGTGACAAGCGCAGGTTGATCACTCCTGGAGGCGAAGAGTTTCTCGGTACTGTAGGTCGCACGCCCACAGAGATTGTGGCGGACCCGCAGAAGGCTTATCCTATTCCGGAATTTCCCAATCGTCCTCAGCAGGGCGATCGGCGTCCTCCAGGGTGGACCCAACAGATTCCGCAGCAGCGACCAGATAGGCGAGCGCAGCCTGGACAGCCTCAGGTTCAGCCACAAGATGACCCTCGCAGAAGAGTGCCACCGGTCCGCCGCTAGTCTGTAAACGCAAGCGAGTGCCCTTGGTTCGACACCAGTGTGTAAACTCCAGCGAGTGCCATCGGTCGACTCTAGTGTGCAAACGCAAGCTAGTGACATCGGTTCGGCGCTAGTCCTTAAACGAGGTGCCACCAGTTTCCTTCGCCTACACGCACGAAGTGCCTCGGACCGAGTTGCAGACCATTGCTATGCTAGCGACTTGATTGAGGTTGCGAAACCGGCTCCGGCAGCGGTTGTTGCTCCGTCGATTGTTGTAAGTCCGTTTTCGCAGACATCGGCTTACCTGGCTCTTGAGCCGGCAAAGTGTTGGTCTCGAACTCATCATCTTCGTCGGCAGTGACTGACTTAATCGCATCTTGCGCTGCTTGATGATCTTTCGTCAATGACGCGGGCGTCACGTAACCAGGCTCGTGCGGTAGCAATAGCTTAGGATTTTCGCGATGAGCGGGTGAATCATGGGCTTCCCGATGAAGCCATTCTTTCTTGTAACTCCCTCTATCGGAGGGGCGTGCGAATGAATAAGCACCGTCGTCCGGCAGGTGTTTTTCAATATCGTCGGCATACTTGTTAATGATGTCGCGTGCAATGATGCGTTTCTCTTCGGGTAGCGATTTCAGCCAGGCATCGATATCTACCTGTTGCCACCACTTCGAATCACCATCCCAACGGACGTATTTAAGCATGTCTTTGATGCCGTCGAGCTTCAAGTTAGCTATCAGATCTTGAATCATCACGTAAGTCTCCTTGTAGAACTTCAACTTCGTGACTCCACGATCGTATTGCTTCGTCCAAACTTTAAATTGGCGCCGTGGAGGCGGGTTTGAATTAGCTCCGACCCAACTGCAAATTCCTTCGATATAAGGATCGGCAAGTCTCGTATTGAGCAGGTGAACAAGTTCGTGCCCGAGGCTATGGTAGTAGGCATCGGTTGTTTCATCATTGGCCATACAGATGCAAAACACTCCGCGCTTTTCGTCGACCATCACCGTCTGGCATGAGTTGCCGGTACGATACATGATGTACAGCCGCTTGATAGGCACTTTTGCAGCGCCAAACATTTTCTGTGCACTTGCTAGTGTGTCATTTGCAAACTTATAAATTTGTGGATTGGTTATGAATTCGTAGCGTTTTTTCTTAACGCGCTTCTCCTTTGCCTTCTCCTTTGCTTCCAAGATCTTTTGCTGTTTTTTATCCTCGGCTGCGCCAGCCTTGTCGCCGATTCGCTCCCTCTCCATGCCCCTGCATTCTCGTGGCCATGGGTCATCCGGAGCTACCTTGACGGCGCGATCGAAATCGCGCATGGCCGCTTTCGCATCACCAAGTTCGCTGTGAAGCCTTCCCCGAGCACAGAGCACCGCTGAATATTCCGGATAAAGCGCTAAGGCTAAGTCGAAATCTTTGAAGGCCGCGTCGGTGTTTTTCAGCACTAGCTGTTCGTTTCCACGCGCGAATGGAATGTATGCGTCCTTCTTGTCGTACTGAGCAGCCATGTTCAAATCATCGATTGCGCCTTGTGTTTTCAACATGAGACCGCGGATGTACGCGCGTGCGCAATAGAGTTCCGGATTTTTGGGATCGAGCTCGATACCTTTGTCGTAGTTGACTAAAACTTCTTCTCGCTTTCCTCCAGCGGTGGAAATTCCTCTGCCGCGAGCCAGCCAGTATTCTGCGTTGCCAGGCTCGTACTTAACAGCGAGATTGAAGTCTTCGACAGCCTTCTTATGCTTCTCTTGATCTACGTAAACTTGCGCGCGTCCAAAATAAGCACGTGCATTTTTCGGATTCAATATAATAGCTTCGTTGAAATCTGCCAGCGCGCCTTTCAAATCACCAACGCGCGCTCTAGACATGGCTCTGTCGGTGAATGAATCGGAATCTTTTGGATCTGTAATGGCGAAGTAATCGTGAATGGGCGGTTCGGTCGGACGCGGTTTTGCCCCAAGTTTAAATGACGACTGCACCGCCAGTGGTGTCAGCCACCATAACAGGCCGCTTGCGCATAGAATGCACACTACCGACATTACTATTGCGGTCTTGTACGAAGACGGAAGATGGTCAGGTCGGTCTTGCAACTTGCCTCCAGGAATATCCAGGTCTGTTTAACTTCGAAAACACAGTCGCATTTTAGAGGAAGCTGGTAAACCCCTCCAGTCCGACATTTGCCAACTGTAGCAAAATTCGGGCTAATTGTGCTCCTGAATTCCCTTGAAAGCGTTCAACTTTGCCCGTTTATTCCTTGTGGAAAGGGGGCATTTTTCAATTTGGCGGCTTACACCGAGACCCGTGGGTCCATACCCTGAAAGCGCGTAAAGAGGCTATCGGAGAAGAGATGACATCAACCAACACCCAAACGAAATACCGATTAGTAACCCGTAGCGACTTCGACGGCCTGGTGTGCGCCGTAATGCTCAAGCATATGAATATGATTGACGACATTTTGTTCGTCCACCCGAAAGACATGCAGGACGGCAAGGTCGAAATTACCGACCGCGATATCACCACCAACCTGCCATATGTTGATGGCGTGCATCTCGCTTTCGACCACCACTTGAGCGAAACCATTCGCAACAAAGATAAGAAAGACAACCATATTATCGATCCCGACGCCATGTCAGCGGCGCGCGTAGTGTGGGATCACTACGGCGGTGAAAAGACCTTCCCTTCCAAATGGCTGGGCATGATGGAAGCCGTTGATAAGGCTGATGCTGCGCAATTTAGCGTTGATGAAATATTGAATCCTACCGATTGGGTTCTACTGAATTACCTGATGGACCCTCGGACCGGTCTTGGTCGATTTCGCAATTTCAGGATTTCGAACTACAACCTGATGATGGAACTTATTGACGCGTGCAAAGACAAAGATATCTCTGAGATCATTCAGATGCCTGATGTGCAGGAGCGTGTCGTACTGTACAAGGAGCAGGCAGAGCTCTTTAAGGAGCAGGTCAAACGCTGTTCAACGATTCATAAGAATCTGATTGTTTTGAACCTGAAAGGCGAAGAAACCATTTACGCCGGCAACCGGTTTATGATCTACGCAATGTATCCGGAGACGAATATTTCAATTCACGTGCTCTGGGGGCTGAAGCAGCAAAATACTGTTTTTGCAATTGGTAAATCTATCGTCAATAGAAGCTCGAAGACTAACATCGGTGAGCTTTGTCTAAAATACAACGGCGGCGGCCATGAGAAGGCGGGCACCTGTCAGATTGAAAATGATAAAGCTGACGGGGTACTCAAAGAGCTTATCGAGCAGATTACCGCTGATGGCTAGAGCGCTGCGTTAGCGGGACAGGAACTTCTGCCGCGTCGGAGTAGAAACAAGAGGATCTGCAGTTCGTACAACCCACTCGTTCTGTTTTATGATATCGCGGGTGGTGTTGGATATCTGATAGAGGTTGAAAACAGCCTCGTCGATCTTGTCTTGTATCTGTGATTCGCGCGTGTTTATGTAGTCTATGCGCTCGGTCAGTTTTTTGTATGCTGATTCCGCGTCCTGCCAGGTCGGTTTTCCATCCGTGCTGGCGGTGGCAACTAACGTAGCTGGCGTTGTGGAGTTCAGCTCTGAGTGTTCCAGCGGGCTTATGAACGCTGGTGATGCCGGGTTCATCCGATCCGCTTCCCTGGCTAAATCTACAGCTTCCATAGCCAGTACGGCTACGTCCCTCTCAGTTTCAAGCGGCGGTTTTCGCATCGGGATTCGACGCAGATCGCCGATTTGAAAATTCACGGTCGGGTTTAAAGTGCCTAAAATAAAGCGTATGAGTGATGAGTTGAGAAACCCAAGCATATAATTTAAATCAATTTCGTCACTGAATAGCGCTGAGCTTGCGATATCAAATACGCTACCAGGTGATAACAGTCGAGCTTTAAAACCTTTGGTGCCGATGTACGAATATGTGATGCCCTGACGGAAGTAGAACCGCTCACCAGGCAAGGCTCTTGATTGACCGCGGCCGGCTCGAAACTCACGAATTTCGTTGCCGTCATCTTTCCATTCCAGCAGATACGGAGTGGTGCAGAACCATTTTTGTCCGCCACCTTTGTCGTATGGAACGAAAACGTTTTTCGTCAGCGAAGTTTCCTTCTCAACCTCTGAGAAGTGGCGAACAAAGCGCTTGTTGTCGCATGTGAACAGTCCGTTGGTTAAAGTGATACCGCAATCGCTTTGCGAGATTGTCGGAAGCAAATCAAACAAGTTGGCAATTTCTCTGGGGCATTGTCCGGCAAGCGGAAAGCCTGGAATCATGCGGCTGATCGAAAGAAAGTCTTTTTCGTCGACTTCGTGGTTTTGAAGAGCTTGGACGCCGCCATGCTCAGCGATGCGTTTTGATGCTGTGGAAACAACATTGTAAGCTCTGATTATATGGGGATCTTGAGATTTGTCTGCTCGCATTCTGCTGAGAGAAATGATGGCATTATTGACTTTTTCACCGGCACGACTGTCAAAGCTTCCAGGTCCCAGCTGGACGATACTGTTGATGTGGCATCTGTCGACTAAATGCCTGCGCAGCTCTTCGTAGCGCGCAGTGCTGAGAAAACTCTGCTGACAAATCAAAGCGAGCCGCCCTTCGTCTTCCATCAATCTTATTCCAAGTTCTAAAAACGCCGCGTACAAATCATAGTGAGAGCCGTTGTAGTTTTTTAACAGAAAGTCTGTTGATTCCTTAGGCAGCAGTCGGTGACTGAGGTACGGTGGATTGAGAGCTTGTGCATCGAATCTCTCCGGCAGCTCCGCCGTCGAAATTTGTGAATCGTCTATCCTGTAAAGCCGAACATGCGGACGTGGTTGGAGCGACAGGAGCAGGCTGCCGTGGCATGCTGGTTCCAGCAGCGCGGAGTCAAGTTTGCACTCGCTCGAAAATGCGAAAATCTGTGGTATCGGAAGTGGTGCCTGCGTTGAAAGGTCACGGCAGGCGAGGTAGATAGAGAATGCTGAAAGACCTGCCATGAGCGGATCGATATCTATGCCGAACAGTTGTTGGTTTAAAACATGCTGAAGCGCCGCTTCAACGCTTTCCTCCTTCGTTTGAGCGTCAACTAATTTGCGCAAGGCTGGAACGAGTATGTGACCGGCTCCGCATGATGAGTCTAGAAATCTAAAAGGTCGATCGCGGGGAATTTCGTTTGGAATACATTCGTCGATAAGGAAGTTTGCTATCCACTCGGGAGTAAACCACTGTGTTATTTGGGAAAGCCCATGAACAGATTTAGCTCCACGCAGATCGGCATAGTTGTTTCGCTTCAGGAGGAGGCATTGATAGATCCAACCCGTGAAGAGCGGGTCTGTGATTTGGTTTAAGGCAAGCTTATCGTCGCAAATGGTTTGAAACTTTTCTTCAAGCCAGACGGCGAGTTCGTCTTCCGTTACTGAATTTGATAGCTCTGCGCGCGTCGCGATCTGGCTCGCCAGCAAGCTGGAATCTATGGTTATGTTTTTAACCGCGAATAGTTTTCTGGCGGTCAGCTCAATCAGCTTGCCGGACGGTGTGCCCTCAAGCCGCTCAGGCAGCAAGCCTCGACAGGCGAGCGAAAGTGTCGCGGCGATTGCAAGCGAATCGTCACCAGTCTCCGAAAGAGTCTCGGTCATGGCGCCAACGAGGCCCAGGCGGCTCCTCGAAGCGCGCTTGTCGCGCGCTGTCTTGTTAGTTCTTTGCTTTCCGGCTCTGCCTGTCATCCTCTTCTGTCCGAGGTTTTGTCTGTTGGTGTTGGAGACCTGAGAAACGATTCGTTGGTCCCGTGTGACATCGTGCGTAGTTTCACATTTTAGCGAGTTCCAGCACACCATGAAGATAAGACTATGGACGGCTGAACGAGTTGTCATTTGGTGTATAAATTCAATAGCTGGGACATATATTCGTGGGAGCTGGTTATGGCTGTTAATCGTGGCTTAGAGGACGTTGTTGCTGCTGAGTCTTCAATTTGTAAGGTGGATGGCGAGAAGGGTCGCCTCATCTATCGTGGTTATGACATCGATGATCTCGCAGAAAATGCGACTTATGAAGAAGTAGTTTATTTGCTCTGGTTCGGTCGGTTGCCAGTGAAAGAGGAACTCGAAACTCTTCGCAAGGAGCTGGGCGCTAACCGCGCATTGCCGAAAGAACTTGTCGAGGAAATGAAGAAGTGGCCCAAGCATGCTGTGCCGATGGAAGTGCTGCGCTCGGCGACTTCGCTTCTTTCTATGTGGGACGCGGATGCGAGTGAAAATGATCGCTCTGCCAACATTCGCAAGGCGACTCGTTTGACGGCTCAGCTTCCTACAATCGTCGCTTATTGGGATTGTATTCGCGAAGGACGTGAGCTAGTTGAACCTAAGCCGGAACACACTACTGCAGCCAGTTTTCTCTACCTGCTTCACAGCGGGAAAGAACCCGATGAAGTAGCGGTTAAGTCGCTTGATGTAGCTTTAATTCTTCATGCTGAGCACGAACTCAACGCATCCACATTTGCAGCACGCGTTGCAGCCGGAACGCTCAGCGACATGCACTCGGCAGTGACTGCCGCAATCGGGACCCTGAAAGGACCTCTGCATGGTGGCGCTAATCAGGAAGTAATAAAAATGCTTCTGGAGATTGGTGAAGTCGCGAATGTCGAGCCTTACGTCAAGAAGATGTTTGCGGAGAAAAAGAAACTGATGGGCTTTGGTCACAGAGTCTATAAAGTGCAGGATCCGCGCGCATTCCATTTGCGGAAAATGTCCGAAGAGCTTTGCAAAGGCGCCAATCAAATGAAGTGGTATGAAATGTCGACCATAATCGAGCGCCTTGCTAAGGAAGAGAAAAAGCTCAATTGCAATGTCGACTTCTACTCTGCGTCGGTGTATCACGTGCTCGGTATTCCGCGAGACCTGTTCACGCCAATCTTCGCCATCAGTCGGATTTCTGGTTGGACCGCTCACATCCTCGAACAGCTGCAGGACAATCGCCTGATTCGTCCGGAGGCTGAATACACCGGTCACGTGGACCTCAAGTACGTTCCTATTGAACAGCGTAAGGAAGTAGCAACCGCTAAATAGTTGACTAAATCTGGAAAAGCATTGAAGGGCTCGAGTAACCACTCGAGCCTTTTATTCGAGTCCGCGTGCCTGATAGGAAAGAAAGACTTTCTCGAGAAACGCCTCGCCGTCATCGGTTTTTCCGTCGGTCCCGGGTGTCTCGGAGAGTTTGTCGCGGAAATAGGTTTCAAGCCGTTTAGCTACAACCGGTCTGTGTGCGGGTGAGAGAGTGGTGCGCCTTTTGAGGAAGCGAGCAAGAAGGTCGTACTCATCCGGTGTGACGCGACCGATGTCAAGCAGGCTGTCAGCTTGAGCATTTGTCAGCATTTTGATTTCGGAGGTGGCGAGATCGGTGGTTCGCTCTCTAATGACCAGAGTGCCCGCCGCCAGATCGCCCAATCGGCGCTCGTTCTTGTCAATTAACATAACCAGAAGACCAATCAAGAGGAGCCCAGTGTCGAGGACGCGAACGAAATTGCGAATGCAGACCGCCGCCCAGCCGACTGGTTGACCGTTTGTCTCGATCACGCGAATGCGGGCTATCCGCTTTCCTGGGGTCTGGCCTGCCCAGATGCCCTCGAAAAAGATGTTGTACCCGAAGGTGATTATGAAAGCCACGAATATCGCAATCATGGCTGTTACCATCAATAATGCGTTGTGCGGCAGGGCGAGAACTTTTGTTTGATCTAGAATGAAACCGATGAGAATGAAGGTGAGACCAATGCAGGTAATTACGGTTCCGCTTATCATTGAGTCGATCATCGTGGCAAGCACGCGATTGCCAATCCCGGCAAGCTCGAGGTGTAGGTCAACATTTTCCGGGGTAGAGATCGAGTAGTCTGGACTTTGCATTTGATTCTATGAACGTTGAGCGCTGGCTGAAAACAAGAAGAACGACCTGGGAAAAGCTCGAAGAGCTGCTAAAGCTGACTGACAAACAGGGAGTGGCTGGGCTCGATCGGCAGCAACTGCAGGAACTTGGCAGGCTGTATAGGACGACATCTGCGGATCTGTCTCGGGCGCGAGCCCTGAAGCTTAGCCATGAAGTGCAAACGTACCTCAATAACCTGGTGGTTCGAGCTCACAACCAAGTGTATCAGACCGACCGAAATCGCTGGTTGGACCTCTTCCGTTTTCTCTGGGTCGAATTTCCGCGACTGATAAGAGAAAACATTTTGTACCTGGCTTTATCTACGACCTTATTCCTGTTGCCGGCGGTCGGTAGTTTTTTCGCGGTAACACATGACGTGAAGTTCGCACAGTTGGAAATTGCCAAAGGTCATCCTCTGGTTTCGGAAGATCTTTGGAATACCATTCAACATAGGAAGATGTGGACTGACGCTGTGCAGGACTCGAGTCCTACTGCGTTCAGCCTGATTGCGACCAACAATATAAGAATCGCAATTATGGCTTTTGTGTTTGGTATTACCTTTGGTGTCGGGACCGTGTACGTGCTCATTTTTAACGGCATCTCGATCGGGACGGTTTTCGGTCTCTGTCACGCTCACGGGATGGCGCATCGCTTGAGCCAATTCGTTGCCCCACACGGGGTGCTCGAGTTAATGGCGATTTTTATCAGCGGTGCGGCCGGGCTTGTGATCGGAAAATCACTTCTGTTTCCCGGGCAGTATAAACGGATTGTCGCCTTTCGGAGAGCGTGTAAAACTGCGCTGGGCTTGTTTTCCGGTACGGTTCCTATTCTATTTGTGGCTGGCTGCATTGAAGGTTTCGTCTCTCCGCGCACCGATATACAGCCGGATACTAAGTATCTTGTAAGTGTGTGCACCGGTATATTTCTCATGCTCTATCTGTTTATACCTCGAGGTGCGCAAGGCGATATGACTGAAGACTCCACCGGCGGTGCCTGAGATGAAATTACTCCTCGCCGCTACCCAACTGGGGCGGCATGGGGTTACAATATGATTTGAAGAGTGGTATATCCACTCGCTATCTATTGCGGGCGACACTACGGATGATGACGATGCCGTCAGGCACAACGGGCACCAATCGCGCTAAGCGCGGCAGCAACAATCCTATCGAGATACCGTCTATGGTGGCTGCGCGTCAGAAGGCGTCGGGCGCTGCGGTGAACCTGCAAGGAACCATATCCGGTGGCAGCACCGCTGAGGTCCTCGAAGCCTTTAATAATGCTCTCGCTCAAAGTGACTCAGCAACTTACAGTGAGTTGCAAGCGCACAGTAAGTCAGAAGCGTTATCAGATCTTTTTCCTGCCGAGCATACCGTGCAAAGTTGGGAAGTCGAAACTCAGAATGATCTGAAGACAATCGGTGGCACGTTCGTAGCGAATCAGGAACGTAGTGGGAAGCATAAAGTTTCTAAACAAGTCGAGTCGAAACAGATCGAGTCGAAAGCTACCGCACCGCCCGTGAAGGCATTGAAATTTTCCAATCCGCTTTCGCTGATCGGTTTGTTCAGTTCAAAGAAAGCTAAGAAGAAAAAGAAACGGTGGAGACCGACGCCTCCCGGGCAGAAGCTAATCAAAGGTATTGTCGTAGCATGCCTTCTGTTGTTAGCGCAGGCTCTGTATCATCTTGGTGTCCCGGTAGATTTGTCGCAGGGGCGGGCTCACCAGATCAAGTTGCAGCCGCCCTTTCAGCTGACTACCGAGCTTTCCCAACTGCAGAAGGAGCTCACGGGTCTTCATGCCGGCACGTCGATCGACGCAGGTGTATTCGCGATTAACCTCGACAACGGGCAGTATGTCGACAGTCACGGCAGAGATAAGTTTTCGTCCGCAAGTATGATCAAGCTCCCCATTCTCGTGAGCTTGCTTATGGCGGTTGAGCGCGGCGAATGCACCATGGACGACGAATTGGAAATTCGGCAGGACTTGATCACGTCCGGAAGCGGAATCCTTCAGTGGAAGCCGGTTGGAACCAAACTCAGTGTTAAGCGCGCAGCGCAGTTGATGATCATAGTGTCCGACAACACTGCTACCAATATGCTGATCGACAAGCTTGGTGGTTTCGATCGTGTGAATAAAGACTTCCACCGCTGGGGGCTTAAACAGACCAAAGTCAATAATTGGCTCGTCGATGTGGAAGGTACGAACACCACATGCCCCTACGACCTTGTTTATCTTTTGGGTCGCGTCGACCACGGCGAACTAGTGAATCCCGAGCACCGAGCCTTCATGTACGACATCATGGGGCATTGTAAGAACCGATCGCTCCTCGTTCCGGGCCTCGGTCCAGGCGCTAAGATTATTCATAAAACTGGAACTATTGGTATCATGGTCGGTGACGCGGGGATTGTAACCACCAGTGGTGGCACACGCTACGCTGTGTCAATTCAGTGTCAGCGCAAACGTAACGATACACACGCCAACAATTTCATCAGAGAAGCTTCTCGCCGTATTTATAACGAGTATTCGACCCATCCGGCCTCGCCCAAGCTCAAAGAACTTCAGGCTGAAGAAGCCATTGCAGCCGCGACTGACGACAGCGAACCAGCGGTCGAGCCGGCTCATGAACAGCCTCGTGAAACGCGCCGTCATTCGCGCAAGAGAAAGAGACGGAAGTAAAGAGCTTTACACAACGTTTTTAAGCCCTCCAAGCGTTTGGCCGAGGAGTAGAATATATTGCTCTGACCTAATGTCGATTCTGGGAGCATATGGAAAACGTTCTTGCGAAAACCAAGCAAGCTGTATCACGGTATAAATCTCGCTCGCAGAGCGATAATCTGAACGCGACCAAGTCTGTTTGGGCGGCGGTGCGATTTTTGCGAAAACAGCTGCCGGAGCTGGAAAAGCAAGACCGTGGTGTGACCACGCGAATTGCTCGCGAGCTGAGCGAGTTGCTCTCAAAGTTGCCAATGTTCAAGTACCTTCGCGAAGACAAAGAGGCTTCCGAAAATCTCCACAGCAAGCCGCAAGCAGAAGAGTTGATTCTCAAGCTCGAAAACGAGCTCAAGGTCCTTGTCAAAGACCTTGAGAACAGCAAGATTGACGAAATTCGCGGATGGGTTGAGAACCACCCGGTTCTTGGAACACTGACGAAGACTTTGACTCGCAAGATGCCGGATTCTACCTATGTGTTTCTTTTCCGTCAGACGAAGGGGGGCTCTTTAGAGCTGGTCACCAGTCGGTCTCCCGATGGGCGTGTCTTTACTCGCTTCCGTCCTCGTGAATTTTTCGATGTAAAGAAACTCTACCGGCTTTACAATCACAGACCGCCAGTCGGAGCGGCCGTAGTGGTCGACAACAAGCTCCAGGATGTCATCGGAACCGTTCCGCAACCTGCTGAGGGTGAGGATCAGCTTCATGTGATTTCGGCTCTCTCCAAGGATGCGGCGAGCCAGCCTGCAAAGGCGTTCATATCTTCTAATCCTGTGTTGCAGAAATTGCATTCGCTGGTCAAGGAACGCAAGGTCGACAAGAACGCATACATATTGCTCTTCGTCGAGGCTGCTGAGGAGACTGATTTCGATGCCGACCTGGATGATGAGGCAAGCGAAGAGTCTACAGAAACAGAAGCGGTTGGTCACGGCGACGGCGAGACCACTGAAGAAACAGATACCGCTCCGGATGCTGAAAGTGCTGAATCACAAGAAGGCTCTGAGTCGCACGAGGGGCGCTCGGAATCCGCAGCTGATGAATCGGTGTCAGCCGCGAATTCGGATGAAGCGTCTGCAGGTGAGAGTCAATCGGATGCTGTTTCCGATGCGGATCAAACTGCTGGCGTCGAAAGTGCCACCTCGGAAACGATAACCTCAGAAACCGAAACCTCAGAAACCGAAACCTCAGAAACTGAAACTTCGGAAACGGCAGCGTTAGAAACGGCAACGTCAGAAACTGCTATCGAAGAAATTACTTCCGCTTCTGATTCTGAAACTCCAGGAGAGGACGCTGCCGAGCAACCTGAATCGGACGACACCGCGGGTGATGCCTCCGAAATTTCTCAGGATGCCAGCGCAGAAGAGTCTTCTGCGGAGAGTAGTGCTGATGCGGTTTCATCTGAAGGCGAGCCGGAAATTCCGGTTCACGAGGGACCGATTGAAATACTTACTCGCGCCGGAAGTGATGGTGGCGTACTTACTCGCTATTACGGAAATGAATTTTCCGACGTTCGCAAAGTGTTCGAGACGTTTGGTTCGCTGCGCACCATCACTGGTGCCGCGGTCGTCAGAGGTCGCGAACTGATGGATGTGATCGGAACCGTTCCTCATCCTGGCGAAGGGCAGAGCCAGATTGATGTTCTGCTGTCGGAATCGAATCATGCGGCGGACAAGCCTACTCGCGACTTCATGGCTGAGAACGAGATATTAAACAGCTTGCACGAGTTGGCCACCGGCAATTTCTCAGATGCGAACGCAAAAGTCCTTCTATTTGTGGAAGAGGAAGGTCGGCTATCAGCGCTCGTTCCACCTGCACCCCCGCAACGCGAAGAGCGCGGTAGGGGCGACAGAAAAGGCGGCCGCCCCGGTGGCAGAGGCAGGGACGATCGAGGACGCGGAACGCGCGACTCTCGTGGTCGAAGCGGTAACGCCAGCTTGCTAACAGACTTCCGTTATCCACGAGACATTCGTAACAGTTTCCGCAGTTTGCCGCGCGTCGTCGGCGCCTCTGTCATTGGCGAATTCAAATCCGGAGGTGCCGCCGGCGCGCCGCGGCGCGATAGCGGACACGGTGGTGACAACCGCGGCTCTCGCGATGATAAGCGAGGTAAAGACAGAGGTCGTCCTGAACAGAGACCACCTTCAAAATCCGTTGTCTTGGCGGCTTTTGGAAGAACTCCGCTCAAGCAAAATATTTTGATTACTGAAGAGACAACGCGTCGACTCGGTTTAGATTCTTCGTTGATCTATTAACAACTCGCAACAGATGCCTGGTTCGATCGCATAGCGTCGGCTTTGGTTTCTTTTGATTTGCTTCAAAAAGAAAACCGAGAGAACGAATTCTCTCGGTTCCACAAAACGTCGATGAAGACTTCTTAGTCGATTCCGCCTTTGAGGAGCGGGCTCGACAGATGCGGATGCTGTCCGGTTGTAACCGAAGATTGCGTCGGCGCCGGAGTTGGCATTTGCAGCTGGGAAGGCGTGGCAGCGGGTGCTGATGTCGAAGGTACGCGGCGGACTTGTCCAAGGAGGCGTTGTCCGTTTCTTACGATACCTTGCGATTCTTGCACGTGCTGTGCGATTTGTTGGAGGTCGGTGTCGACTCTCGTTAATACGGATTCAGCGTAGTGATCAGCGCCATCACGAATTCTAGTTGCATCTTCTTCAGCTTCGATGCGAATACGCTCAGCCTCTGCGAGAGCTTCACGGCGCATCTGTTCAATTTCCGTTACAACCTGCTTACGGATGCGTTCGACTTCAGCTTGTACAGCCTTCAAAAGTTCCGACTCTTGAAGCATCATCTCTGCCTGACGGCGAGCTTGTTGGACGACATGCTCGGAACGGCGATGCGCTTCGGTCGTTATCTGGTCTCTTTGCTGAAGTACTTCTGCAGCTTCCCGCAATTCTTCGGGAAGGCGGGCTCTTGCTTTATCAAGCACGTCGAGGAAATCGTCGGCATTGATAAATTTAAACTTATACACGCCTGCCGCGTCTTCAATAAGGTGCTCAAGCAAGTCCATGTGTTTATAGATGGTTGTTTGCTTGTAGTTATTGGTGACAGTCGCATTAGGTGCGGTCAGTGTACTCATACTGTGGTGCCTCTAATGAAGTGCTTCTTCAGGTAGTCGTCTACCGGGGTCGGTACAAAGTGGGATACATCTCCGCCGAGGCGGACTACTTCCTTAACAGTGGATGAACTTATAAAAGAATACTCGGCTTTGGTCATCAGAAATAGGGTTTCTAATTCAGGATAAAGCTGCTTATTCGTTTGTGCCATCCCTAGCTCGGCTTCGAAATCTGAGATAGCTCTAAGCCCTCTGATCAAACAAGTAACGTCGTTGAGTCTCGCGTAGTCGACAGTCAATCCTTGGAAAGAACCGACTCTCACTCCTGGAATGTCCGCTACGGCGGCTTCTATGAGCTGCGTTCTGACTTCCATTGGAAGCAGCGCGGATTTCCCCGGATTGGCGACGACAGCCATAATGACCTCGTCGAAGAGCTTACTCGCTCTCTTGACAATATCCAGATGGCCGAGCGTCATAGGATCAAATGATCCTGGATAAACGGCCCTCGCCAAAGTCCACCTCCTCTCTCAACGCCACGTGGGTGTGGTCTCAGACCTTGTCAATGGACGTATGATATCACGACCTTTGCTTGGAAACCCGTCGAAAAAGTGGATAATGCGTTAATCTTGGTGTTTGTCATGGGGAAAGCCGCAATACGCGGTTTATATATGGATATGCACCGTATATAAAGGAATGAAAACTGACGATATTTTGTTTCACAAGCATTGCACCGCATGTGGTGGCGCGACTGCTTATTGCTGCGAAAAGCTGTCCCGCATTCGTTTCGTTTCCTCCGGCTTCAGTTTTTCGATTTTGGCCATTTTGCTATCTAGTATCTGGTGCCATATGTGGTGGCTAACTTCTACGTCTGCTCGGGCTGGAATAATCGATCTAACTTCCTTATCAACTAAAAACTCACCCGGGATAATTAAAGCCAGTTATTCGAAAGAAGCATTTGTTGCCAGACTGCCAGTAACCAAGTCATAAGTGTAAAGTTTAAGACAACCAACGTAGCGAACCTGCGTTCGCCTTCCCAGGCCTTAGCGCTCAAAATGTAGAGATACAGTAAGCCATAAGGCGCGGCAAATAACACCACTAGCGATTCGAACACCTCTGCCTGCCATTGACACGTCGATAGGTCCGGGCTTAGCGGTCGGGGCGGAAGACAATATGCGTCCCACATGGACGTAGTGAGTAAGAGCAATACTGGATAGAATAACAGCAGGTGTCGAGCTGCAAGTCTTCTTGGCAAAGACAAGCATGCTGCCACTGCTAGAAAAATTTCTGCGGCCAGCTGCACCATTCCATACATGAAACAATTGCCGGTCGCCCACGCTATATTTGCTTGAAGAAATTTGACGCAGTGGGCAAGCCAAGTTCCCAGGTTCGTCTCGAAATGCCAATTGCTGGGCACGTGGGAAGTGATTTGACCATATCCGTAGCCGATGTAAATTAGCGCTGCGACGAGCAGCAGCCAGAGATGCAAATTTCCTTTTGTCGTGTCCACTTGCCTCACATCTACACGTCGCGGGTCAATAACATTGAATCATTATTTGCGTTTTGACCGCCATCACCCGGCGGTGTGAGTGAATCGCTGCACCTCAGTCTCGTCTCAAAGCCAGCTGTTTGAAACGAACATAATCTGCCAAAGAAAAAACAAGAAACCATTTATCAAAAACCAGAGAAATATGTACGTAGCAAAACCACGCTCTTCTTTCCATGTTTTGGACTTCATTATCAGAGCGTATGCCAGTATGTAAGGTGCCGCAGAAATCAAGAAAATATCTCGGAGGATATCAGCCTGCCAGTGGTATCGTGTCCAAGGCGGCGTTGCGGAAAAAGGAAAGCAGTATGCGTCCCACATTGAAACAGCAAGCAGGGTCGTCATTGGATAGAGCAGCCAAAGATGCCGAGCTTGGAGTTTTCTTGGAAAACTTTTTGCCGAAGCAATCAACAGCGTAATTGTTATTGCCGGTTGAAAAATTGATCCCGTTGCCGGGTTGAAAAAAGCAAGGCAGACGTTCGCCTGCACGTATTGAGCTGTGCTACATAGCCAGTCTCGGAACCTAAATGGCGTATGATAATCACGCGGAATGTGGGAAATGGCGCAGCCATATCCGTAGCCGATATAAACTAGTGCTGCAACGAGCAGCAGCCAGAGACGAAAACTCCCGGTTCTCGTTTCCATTTCTCTCACATTGAAAGGTCTTGAGATATGATTCTAAATCTATCGAAATACGAACGTCTTTCGCACGAAGTCACTTAATTAACTGTTTGTTTCTGTGCGTGTCTGCAGTTTGCGTTTCCTTCGCTCGGAAACGTCGATGCAATTTGCGGGCATCAAGGTCTCTAGCGCGGCGAATTTTTCAGCAATGCGTTTCGCTGTTTGTCGTTCGCCTGGTTCGCCTTCAAAGAAAAGTTCGGCAAGAACAAGCTGCTGGTAGGCGTCGCTATATTTTTTGTGCGACTTGAACCAATCTGATTTTTCAATTCTGTAAAACGCCAGCTGTTTGCGCAGCTGCTGTTCTTCTTTGTCCAGTGCGCTCCGGGCTTCGGCTTCTTCTTTTGTTTTCGTCGCAATCATGCGTATTAGTTTCAAGCAATTGTCTGCATCTGAAAAATGCTTTTCGTGAAGGCGAAGCTGGAACAGCCGCCATAAATCATCGGTTGAGATAATGCCTTGTTTTCGAGCCGCCACTTTGATCTGCTTAACAAGTTTTGAATCAGCTTTCGAGTGCTCTGGCTTTTGAAGAGGTAGAACATCGTGGACGAAACCCAAATAGTATTCCGCAGTCATCACGAACTTGTAGTCGGCGATGTTCTTTGGCGGTGGTGCTGCGTTCGACGCGTTGTCGGCTCGAACTTCATTCAAGTTCAAAACAATTCCGCTCAAAGGATTGAGCGATGCGCCCGTTTCCAAAGCGTTTGCGTTCTCGTCGCCAAGCAGCAGTATCGCCGCGAGCAGCAACGGCGTAGTTCCGCGAAGAGTCTTAAGATGATCTGACCTCATAAGAGTGCCAGTCTAGCAGATGGGAGCACCAACACACATCTGAATCGGCCGTTGCTGAACTAGACAGTTGTGGTCAGTGAATGATTGTCGTTGGATGGGTGAACCAGTGATACTACTGGTAGTGTGCATGCTTATTGTCTGCTCAGGGGCGTCAGTCTGGTTCCACTCTGACGAGCCATTGATCGATCTTCTCTTTTAGCTGTTCCAGAGTGAAGGGTTTAGGCAGAAAATCGTCAAGACCGGCATCGATAGCCTGCAATTTGGAATCTAGCGTTACGTGCGCGGTGACGGCAATGATCGGAATACGTTTGCTGTGCTCTCTCATTGCACGAATTTTTTTCGTGCAGGCGTATCCATCAACTTCTGGCATCCGGTAGTCCATCAACACCAAGTCGAATGAGAACATCTCGAGCGCTTCGACCGCCTCGCGGCACGAACTCGCGATAAACGCCGTGATTTCCAGGCGGTCTGCAAGTAAGACTAGAAGTTTTTGATGCGATTCGTCGTCATCGACTACGAGCACCATAGGTCTCCGCTTCTGGCTGCGCTCTTGTTCTTCTTCTGATTGCTCGGTTTCCATTTTTTTTATTCAGATGAGGAACGCTTCGAGTTCGGGTTGAAGTCGATAACGTCCGAGGCGTCGGATTCGCCGAGCGAATCCTGGGCGCGATGCCGTAAGTCTTTTAGCTGACTGAATATGGCTCCAGCTAAATCTTCACGGCAGTGTTTCTTGAAATACTGCGCAAGCCACTCGAGCTCCCGAAGTGGTTGCATGTTGTCGTGTTCATCGTGTGCCATGTTTTAGTCTGTCCTCTCGCTCTTTGAAGTGGGGCGGTGGAATAACTTTCTGGTTTGTTTATAGCAAGATTCAACCAAGCGATGTCGCCGCAATCGGCCAGAAAGCTAGGCGTGGAGCTGCTACCAAAGAACTGTAAGCGTATACCTTTTGTAGGCTACTGACTACAAGATAAGTTTTGAGTCCGGTGCTTTTGAGCTGCTGATGGTAAGAAGACTCGGTTTGGGTGGTTTTGTTGCCGATTCGCAACACCACTTTCGAAGAAAAAATTAGGGAACCGTGGAGCAATTTGAGCGTCTCGTGTGCGAGAGGTAAATGTCATGTCACAGAGAAAAGAGCTTCAGCGGCGGCTCTATGGCTGCCTTGGTAAGGTGATAATGCTCAGGCGGAAGCGTCTGGGAATTTCACAAGAAGAATTGGCGAAAGATACCGGTGTTGACCGAGCGTTTATCAGCAGTATAGAAAATGGTAAGCGCAGCCCCAGTTTTGGCTCCGTGCAACGGATCGCGAGAGGTCTCAATATGCGATTCACCCGACTTGTGGACAATACGGAGCGTTGTTTCGAAAACCAGACGGACTCAGATGGTCATGCTCGATCCGCCTGACGGCCCAGGGCTACGTGGCGCTAGTCTGTTTCTCGCTCTCTGCAATATCGCTGTCATTTGAGGCAGCATCCCCATTTGTCTCGCTCACGCTGGTAGTGTCACCATTGGTGGCAACTGTTTTTTCAACATCCTTGCCGGATGACATGCTGACACTCGGGGTGTTCTTCAGTGCCGGATTGAACTGTCCTGGAATGTACTCGTATTCTTCTTCGGCTTGCACTGTGGAAGCGGCTTCCGGAAGAATGAAGCTGAACGTGGAGCCCTCGCCGAGCGACGATTTGACGTCGACGCGGCCGCCATGTTTTTCGATGATCTTTTTGACGATGGTTAGTCCAAGTCCGGTACCCTTGATCGTATGCACTTTCTTTTCGACGCGGAAGAAGCGGTCGAATACGTGGTCAAGGCAGTCTTCCGGAATGCCGATGCCGGTATCTTCGATGTGAATCGCCACTTCTTTCGATTCTGTCAGGTGTTGTACGCGGACTGTGACGGAGCCACCGTTAGGTGTGTACTTGATGGCGTTAGTCAGCAAGTTGATAACGACGCGTTCGATTGATTCCTGGTTGATGTCGACCAGCGGGACGTTCTCATCAGACTCGAATTTGAGATCGATACCTCTGTCTTTCGCCATCATCTTGAGCGAACGAATAGCGGTCTCGCATGCTCTGCGGATTTCCATCGGGCAGAGATCCAGGTCTCGGTCTGCTTCTTCGAGTTGGCTGAGTTGAAGCACGTCGTTTACCAGGTACATCAAGCGGTCGGCTTCGTTATCGATGGTTTCCAAAAATTCGCGGTGGATATCCGGATCAAGTTTTTCACCGTGGTTGCACAACGTGTCGACGTAGCTCTTGATCGATGTAATTGGAGTTCTCAATTCGTGCGAAACGTTGCTCATGAACTCGTTCTTCATGCGCTCTAATTCCGCTTGTTTCGTGATGTCCTGCATGATCATTACAGAGCCGAGAAACTCTTTGTTCAGCAGAATCGGAGCGCTGTGAATACGGACGATGCGCTCGAGAATGTTTACTTGCTGAACAATCGGTCCGACATTGATGCCGGGCGAGTAGGAATCGGTGAAGGCTTGAATGACCTGACAGATCATCGGTTGGTCGGGACCTTCGGTGCAGAATACGAGCGGCTTTCCGAGCATCTCTTGCGCGTCTTTGTCGAACAAAATTGTAGCGGCTCGATTGACGATTTGAACTTTGTTGTCTCTGTCGCACACGACTACGCCATCGGCGATAGACATGAGAACCAGTTCCAGCTTGTTTCTCTCAGAGATGTATTTGTTTCTCTCCGCCATCAAATTATCGACGTTGTGCTTATCGTACAACTTCAAACGGCTGGACATGTAATTGAAGGCATTGACCAGCTCATCGATTTCTTTGCCTGCGCGTTGACCGGGAATTTGATATCCGAATCGACCGGCGGCGATTTCACTGGAGCCACGTGATAGCACCCGTAGTGGCTTATTGATCAAGGCATAGTTCGCCCAAACTCCCACGGCACCGAGCATACCAACGAGCACAAAGATAGACAGAAGGAAGTAGCGCGTTTCACGCGGGGTCCCCAGAATGGTGAACGAGTTGTTGTCTAAACCGACCCAGCAGATACCGAGATCTTGTTGGTTTCTGCGCATCAAAACCGCGATGTTTGTGATGCTTCGATAGCCCTGCGGGCTTTCGTAAACTTCGGGTACCTCGTAGGTATGCAGCGGCTGTTTCCAAATTGGAAAAACGTCTTCGAGATCTTTTTCCGAGTTGGGGTTCAGGATGACGTTGCCGGTTTTATCGCAATAGACAACGTAAGCGATTGCCGGCGTGTGACCGCGCTCGGTCAGAATGTAGTAGCGCAGACCGTCTAGGTTGCCTGTGTTCTGCAATGCTTCAGCGCCGCCTCGAGCGAGTGCGTGCGCCAGTGCCAGACCAAACTGTTTAACCGAATCGTCGATCATATGCTGCGCGCGGTCGACCCATACCCACGCGGTGAATGTGACCAGACCGGCTACGCAGGTGAGACCCAACAACAGAAGTTGTTTCTGGATCGAAATTCTGCTCCAGGACAATCGTGCCCGGGCAACAAATTTTATGAAAGGATTCACCTGGTGAGTTTCCACGTCCCTGAAAGGATATACAGCAATTGTAGTTCAATTTTTCGCTCTGGCGAGCTTTCTCAAGCTACGTGAACCCCGGTTTTTACGGTTTAGATCACTGTTGCCAAGGGAAAGTTTATCTTGAGCGTAGTTATAAGGCGTCTGGAGAGCAATCGTGAAGGATTTAAGTGCGACAAAACGGCACGTGCAGCCGAGCTCTTTCTTCTTTACAGAAGACGAGGTCAATGACCTGGTCCGAGACAACATGCCGCTCGTGCGGCAAATCGCCAGACGTTACAGTCAGTGTTATCCCGACAGCTTCGAGGATCTGGTGCAGGTCGGCTCCATCGGTTTGCTGAAGGCGATTAACTACTACGACCCCAACCGCACCCGTGCTGCTAGTTTTCGAACTCTCGCCACCTGCTATATTCGCGGCGAGATTCGGCATTACCTCCGCGACCATGCCTCTATCGTGCAAGTTCCGCGGAAACTGACCGAGATCAACGCGCAGATCAGTCAGTTGGAGGAGCGCCTGACCAAGAGCTTGAATCGCTCTCCGTCGGTCAGTGAGTTGTCCGCTCATTCCGGTTTCACCGTGCGCGAGATTTTAGATGCCCAGCAGTCCTGGGAAGCCAGGCTGCATTATGAATCTCTGGATGGCGCTGAAGATGACGATCGCGACGACCACCGAGGGCTCTCGGAGGTTGTGGCTGATCGTAAGTATATGGAGCTGCTCAAGATGTCCGAGGACAGAGAACTCTTGACGCAAGCTCTCAAGAATCTGGGTGAGAAGACCAGGCAAATTGTTGAGTTCGTCTTCTTTTACGACCTCTCCCAGAAGGAAACCGCTTGTGTGCTTGGACTTTCTGAGATGGGAGTTTCGCGGGCGGTTCATAGCGGTTTGAAGAACCTCCGTGAAGTGATTGTTGCGGAAGCGGCAGCGAAAGCGGAAAAGAAAAAGCACTCGAGAGACTGAAAGTAGTTCGTTTTACCTGTTTAGCCCTCGTGAGCCCCCTGGTCTCAAACCATGGTGGACGCTTCGATAGCAGGGTTTGACCGCATGTTTGTCGAATACGCGCCTGGTCATTGATCCGATACGCATCGAGATCGAGCCGAGCGAATTTATATTAAATCCGACCGGTTGGGCGGTTCAGGTTGTTGACATTCCCTTAGAGCCTGCTAACATTCAACGTTTCATGGGCACCTGGTGTCGATGACCGTTCTGTGAAGTGTGCTTTTATGCTTAACAAACATCTGTTTCAACAAGAAAGTAGTCTGGACGAAGTCCGAATGTTTCCGTCCGCCGACGATCGCGCGGTCGTTCTCGACGAATTGGACGAATATCTCAAGACAATACTGAAGTTCAAGATCCGTGAGTTCATTCATTTGAACCCTTGCTTTGAGGCTATTCCTTCGATTGATGTGCGGCGCTATCCGATAGATGTTCGTAACTATCGGCGTCTGCTCTTGCTCGAGCAGAACATTCCTCAGCACAAAACGGTAGAGTGCCACAACAAGAAACGCGTCAAAGCAACACGCCGTCGCATCTTGCGCTACTTAGCAGTTTAGTTTGCCGTGGTCAGTTTTGAAACCGCCAGCGGAATGGCGCGAATAAAAAATTGATAAAGTGCTTTGGCTGTCGGGGCTGAAGAAAGCGATTGTTAATGACTGACAACGAGATGTTTCGTCACAGTCGGACCCCGCATATTTAGATCCAAAAGAAGAAGCCCGTCACCATTTGCGACGAGCCCTGGCTTCCTGTTATGGTCGGGACGAGAGGAATTGAACCTCCGGCCTCACCCACCCCAAAGGTGCGCGCTACCCCTGCGCCACGTCCCGATGATTCGTTTTGGGTGGATAGTTAAGGTGGGCCGCTGACGACATTATAGTACATTGGTACAATCGATAGTTGGAGTGCCAGCAGTCACACACAAATCCATACGTCCATCTCGTTTTTATATCTCGACAACTGCTCATGACTGAAAATTTGTGACCCAAGAAGGTACTCGAAAAGGCAACACTGGACCAGTTTCTGGAGATGATCCAGCACATCCTTCCAATCTCTTTAATTTCGAGTTGGATGAGTTTCAGCTCGATGCGATTCGCTGTCTCCAGGAAGGAAAGAGCGTTGTAGTCTGCGCTCCTACTGGAGCAGGCAAAACGGTTATCGCCGAATACGCCGTAGAAATGGCGCTGATGCAGAACAAGCGGTGCTTCTACACGACGCCGCTGAAAGCGCTGTCCAACCAGAAGTTGTATGACTTCAAGATGAAGTTCGGCGAGGATAGGGTCGGGTTATTGACCGGCGATATATCCATCAATCGCGACGCTTCAATTGTCGTCATGACTACCGAAGTTTTCCGCAACATGCTTTACGGCACCATACTCGGTGAGGTCGGAAAGAATTTGCGCGACGTGGCGTATGTGGTGCTCGATGAATGTCATTATATGAATGACTCCGAGCGCGGCACGGTTTGGGAAGAATCGATTATATACGCGCCTACCGATGTTCAACTGGTGGCACTTTCTGCGACCGTTGCCAACGCGGATGAACTGACCACCTGGATTGATGAAACACATGGTGCCACGGAGCTCGTAGTTTCCAATTTCAGACCTGTGCCGCTTCGTTTCCACTACTTCGGCGACCAGAGAATTTACCCGTTGCTTAACCCGGGTGGTGGTGTCAATACTTTATTGAAAAACCGATTCGGCAAACGCAAGAAGCCGGACAAATTTCAAAAACGGCGCCCGGGCGGTCATAACATAGGCACTCATCCCGCCGATGTTTTAGCCGTTCTGTCTGCACGCAACATGTTGCCTGCTATCTACTTCTTGTTCTCGCGAAGAGGATGCGAAGAATCGATGAAGCGGGCTCGTGGGATTCCTCTGGTTTCCGACGAAGAGGCGCAACAGCTCCGGGCTGCGGTCGATGAGTTTACGACCGCGAACCCAAATTTAAAAAACCATCCGCACATTCCATATCTCTATGAAGGTATGGCTGTGCACCACGCCGGAATGTTACCGAGTTGGAAAGGCATGGTTGAGAAGCTCTTCCAGAAGGGGCTTTTGAAGGCAGTTTTCGCGACTGAAACACTTGCCGCCGGAATCAATATGCCGGCTCGCTCGACGGTTATCAGTTCACTCACCAAGCGCGCAGATGATGGTCATCGATTTTTAACGGCGTCCGAGTTTCTCCAGATGTCCGGTCGGGCTGGGCGTCGCGGCATGGACGAAGTTGGACACGTCGTCGTACTTCATAGTTCATTCGAGTCCTGCGAAGACGCTGCTAAACTTGCAACTGCCTCGGCTGATCCGTTGTCGAGCCGCTTCACGCCGTCTTATGGGATGGTGTTGAACCTGCTGGAGCGTCACACGTTGGACGACGCTCGCGATCTGATCGAGAGAAGCTTCGGTCAGTTTAAAACAAATCACGAGTTGGAACCGCTCTACGAGGCACGCATGCGTCTGGAAGCTGAACTTCAGACTTTGCAAGGACCTCTGTGTCCTGGTGAGATCGGAGATTTAGGTTTATACGCAAAGCGACTTGGTGCGATCAGATCGAAACACAAGCAGCTCAAACACATGGAAAAAGGTTTGAGACCGCAAAAGAAAATTGCAAAAGGCAAAGGCGGTGAGCCGGTTATCGTGACGTCGCAGGTGCCCGGCGCCGATGAAGGTGAGATTGCCCTTGAGTCGATGCGTGGTGGCATCTCGGAGCTTCTTCGAGAAGCATACGCCATGCCCTGTCATGGTTGTCCCGTGCAAAAGCCTTGCAGCAAGCAGACCTCGCGAATCGAGCAACTTGAGCGCCGCATAAAAGAGATAGGTCGTCGACTCGAAAAAGAGACTGGAAAATATTGGAGAACGTTTGTTGCGTTAACCGATATCCTCCGTCTGCAAGGTTATCTAGACGGCGATAAACCTTCTAAATTGGGTCATATGGCGGCTTGCATCAGAGGGACTAACGAACTGTTCCTCACGGAAGTCGCGGTCAATGGTTTGTTCAATCACTTAAGACCGTGGGAATTGGCCGCTGTGTTCACGGCGCTCGTCCAGGAAGAGGGACGTGGAAACCAGGACCTGCAGCGGGTTCGCTTGAGTCACGGTGTCGAGTCTACTCTCGAAGATGTCGGTCGTCTTGCTCGAAAAATCAAGCGCCTGCAAAAGGACTTTGACATTGATATTCCGGTCGAGTTCAATCCGCAATTCAGTCCACTTACGGAAATGTGGGCGCAGGGCGCCACTTGGGAGCAGATTCGCCACGTCAGTAGTTTCGACGAGGGCGATGTCGTGCGTTCTTTCAGAAGAACTTTGGATCTCTGCCGGCAATATATTCGGGCAGAGGGAATGAGCGACCATGTTGTAAACTTGTGCCGCGATGTTGAGACCCTGATAAACAGGGACGAGGTCAAAGAGGTGTTTTAGAAGCGTGGCAACGGAGCTGACGTCGGAGCGCAAACAATGGAAGAAATTCCTTGCCTCCTTCGTGTTCACCACTGTTGGTGTCCTCCTGTTCACTGCGCTCATATCGAGTCTTCATCTGGATGAGCAGGTTGCGAACATCTCGATGTTGTACCTGTTTCTGGTCATTCTCGCAGCGCTGGTGATTGGACGCGGCGCGGCGATCTGGACTTCGGTTGCATCGTTCCTCGCGTTCAACTGGTTTTTCGTCACACCGCGGCATACATTCAACGTCACTGCGTTAACGGATTGGTCCGTGCTCGTCGTGTTTCTTTTCGTTGCTACCGTGACTGGTCAGTTGATGGCTTTACTAAAGGCGCGAGCGTGGGAAGCACGTCAGCATGAGCGAGAAGCGGCTGCGCTTGCCGAGGCTAGCTGGGCTGTTGCATCACAGCTGGATATCAATTCCGCATTGCTCGAGGTGCTTCGACAAGTCTCTAAAGTAGTTGACCTGGAGTCAGCGGCATTCGTTTCAACGGAGACGGGGGCACCGGTGGTGGTGGCGGCCTTTCCGGTTGGAGCCGATGATATACCCTGGTTGGAAACCGCTGCAGAGACCCATGAATCGCTGAAATTGCCAATCCGAATGAAGGACATCGACTTTGGTTATGCAATCTTGAAGCTGTCTCAAAAAGGTTCGCTTACGGCCAGTCAGCAAAGAATCATCGACTCGCTTTTGGGGCATTCCGCAATCGTTTTTCAACGCGAACATTTGATGCAGGCGGAAGCAAAAGCGCAGGCGTTAGCCGATGCTGACCGGCTTAAGACTGCTCTCCTTTCAATGGTATCGCATGATTTTCGCTCTCCGCTGACATCTATAAAGGCCAGTGTTTCGACGCTAATGGAGGGAGGTGCGCCTTTGGATGTTGAAACGAAAAAGGGGTTGCACCATGCTATCGATCAAGAGACAGACCGGCTGAACAGAATGGTCGGAAACATACTCGATCTTTCTCGGCTCGAAGCTGACGCATGGCATCCAAAGCTTGAGTGGACGCCTGTCTCGGAACTGATTGGCATGACACTGGATCAGTTTTCACCTGATAGTAACAAGCGAATCGACGTGAATATGAGTTCTTCGCTCACGGAGATAAATGTTGACTGCGTTCAAATGGTTCAGGTCATTAAGAATCTTGTTGAGAACGCATTGAAGTATTCGAAGGCTGAAGAACGCGTTGAAATCAACATTTTCAGGGATGAGGATACGGCTGTAATCGAAGTTCTCGATCGTGGTCGCGGAATCAGCGATCCCGATCTCGAACACTTATTTGAACCGTTTTACCGAGCAAAGGAATTGCAGGAGTCATCTGTGCCCGGCGTTGGAGTTGGCTTAGCCGTATGTCGGGGCCTGGTCGAAGCGCATAGAGGCAGTTTAATTGCAAAAAATCGTGATAACGGTGGAGCAATTTTTCGTGTTAATCTTCCCATGCAACCTGCGGGGAACCCATGAGAGTATTGGTCATCGATGACGAACCCCAGATTCGACGCGCCCTGCGCGCTGGTCTGGAGCGGACGGACTACCAGGTTATGTTGGCGGCGTCCGGAGAGGAAGGTTTGGACATGGCGTCCGAGCATCCGCCCGATCTCGTCATCCTCGACCTGGCGATGCCAGGCACAGACGGCTTTCACGTGCTGAAGGAGTTGCGGACGTGGACGAAAATTCCAGTCATCGTTTTATCAGTTCGAGATCAAGAAGAAGATAAGATCAAAGCATTGGATCTTGGCGCGGACGATTATTTGACCAAACCGTTCGGCGTGGGAGAATTGCTTGCGCGAATGAGGGCGGTACTGAGGCGCTCCGCGAATGAGGACGAAGGACCGGACGAAACGGTTTTCGAGCACGGCGATTTGAAAGTCGATCACGCGCATCGCGAGGTCACTGTTGCTGGCGAAAAAGTTCACCTCACTCCCAAAGAATACGACCTCCTCACGTGCATGGTTCATTTCCGTAATCGTGTGCTGACCCACAGACAGCTTTTGAGTAAGGTCTGGGGAGCAGAGTACGCCGATGATACGCACACCTTGCGCGTTCATATTGCGAATTTGCGCAATAAGGTTGAGAAGGACCCAGCCCGACCGCAGCATATTCACACCGAGACGCGGATTGGTTATCGGTTTAAAGCGGAAGATAAATAATTCTCGCGACTTGATAGTTTCTTGATGTCGGAGCAATTCCATTGACGCCATCTTGACTGTTGGTCGGCTAAATATCGATCTGCCGGCACAGTTCGCTTTGGAAGGTTCAGGAAACCGAGAGATTGACCATGTATTATGCAGATGGGTTTGCGCGCGCCGATCGTCAAGACCGGAGAAGTCCGACAGCAGCGAATAAATTTCGTCGATGGTTTCTTGATGGTATCAGGAGCGAGCCGGATGTTCGGGCGAGTTCACCAATGCATAAATCGAAATGGTGGAATGTCATGTGTCTTACCGGCGTGGATTACTTTTCCACGCTCGGATATCAGCCGGGGATCGCCTTCCTGGCGGCGGGATTACTGTCGCCGATTGCAACGCTCGTAGTTGTACTTTTGACACTATTCGGACTGGTACCGTTGTACTCTCGGGTCGCGAAAGAAAGTCCGCATGGGCAGGGCAGTATCTCGATGCTGGAGAAGCTCATGCCTGGCTGGAGAGGTAAAACGCTTGTTCTGGTCCTGCTGGGCTTCGCTGCAACTGACTTCATCATAACCATCACACTATCGGCGGCTGACGCCACGGCTCACATAGTTCAAAATCCGATCGTCGGTGCGTATCTAAATAATCAGGTTTTGGTTACTATCTGCCTTCTGGCAGTTTTGAGCGCGATTTTTCTTAAGGGCTTCAAGGAGGCAATCGGCGTCTCAGTAGGTCTGGTCTTGTTGTATATCGTGTGCAATCTGGTTGTTCTTGGAAATGCAATCGCGCACATAGTTCAGCAACCTCAGGTTCTACTCAACTGGCAGAACAATATGCTGGCTGCTCATCACGGTTCTATCTGGTCGGCAATTGGATTGTCGTTGATTTTGTTTCCAAAATTGGCGTTGGGTATGTCCGGTTTTGAAACCGGAGTTGCTGTGATGCCGCTTGTCGAGGGCAAGTCGACTGATACTCATGAGGACCTTACCGGAAGAATTGAAAACACTCGGAAGTTGCTTCTGACGGCGGCAATCGTTATGGCAGTTCTCCTTATGTCGAGCAGCATTGCCACTACGGTTCTCATTCCAGCTGAGGCATTTGCCGAGGGTGGTCCTGCAAATGGTCGTGCTCTGGCTTACCTCGCACACACCAATCTCGGCACGTCTTTCGGCACCGTATACGATATCAGTACAATTTTGATACTTTGGTTTGCGGGTGCTTCTGCAATGGCTGGTTTGTTAAACCTGGTTCCGCGCTATCTGCCGCGATATGGAATGGCGCCTGCATGGGCTTTAGCTCAGCGTCCTCTCGTGGTTTTCTTTACCATCGTCTCCGTTGTTGTGACCGTTCTCTTCAACGCTAATGTTGACGCGCAAGCCGGTGCTTATGCAACTGGGGTTTTGGTGCTGATCACTTCGGCCGCTCTCGCCGTTTTTCTTGTGACCTGGAAGGAAGGTGTTCTGAAGCGGTTGGCTTTCGCAGTGATTCTGATCGTTTTCCTCTACACGTCTGTCGCAAACATGATCGAACGCCCCGAAGGTTTGCACATTGCATCATTTTTCATATCAGCGATTCTTCTTACGTCTCTGATTTCACGAGGTATTCGTTCATTTGAATTGCGCATCGATAAGGTCAACTTCGATGCGAAGGCTGAAGAGATTGTTCGCGAGACATTGAGAAAACGAGGACAAATTTGTCTTCTTGCTAATCGACCTGGCAGCAATAACTACGCGAGAAAAGAGTTGGAAATTCGAACTCTTCACAAGCTCACTGAAGAAGAAGCCGCGTTTATTTTCCTTGAGGTTCTGGTTGACGACCCTTCGCAGTTCCAGGGAGATTGCCTGGATGTCACCGGTCATGATGTCGACGGTCATCTGGTTTTACGCTGCAACAGTCTGGCTACACCAAACGCAATCGCCGCGATTCTCCTGTACATTCGAGATACGACCGGCAATTTGCCGCATGCTTATCTCGGCTGGACAGAGGGAAACCCTATCATGTACGTCTTCAGGTACATATTCTTGGGTGAGGGAGAAACGGCTCCTGTAACTCGGGAAATCTTACGCGAGGCAGAACCGGATCCGGACAAGAGACCCAAAATACTGGTAGGTTAAACAGTGAAACACTGGACCGGCCGAAGGCGAACCAATGTTTCCTGTTTAATTTGCGAGGTCGAATAAAGCTATAAACGCTCGATGAGCATGCATGTCTGAAGCGCTATGGTCAGTCTAATTTCGGTCTTGAGCATCATGCTTCTGGTTGTAGATACTTTGACTCATGCGGTCCTGCATGTTGTCGAGCTTGACTCGCTCTCCGACACTCAGACCGTTTTGACGCATCTGCGCTTCTTTCGCATCGAAGCGAGCTTGTTGATTATTCAATCGGGCGGCTTCTTGCGGAGTCAATTCTCCGCTGCTGATGCCGTTGTAGATACGTTTATCTTGGTTCCGTTGCGTCTGGTTAATGTCATAGAGTTGATTGCCGGGGCCGGGATTACCGATACCAGGTCTGGGACCGCCAGGAAATGGGCCATTACCGGGTAGGGAACCATTGCCGGGAATGCGGTCTTGACCGTCGTGTTTTTGCTGATAGATATTCTGGCTCAGTTGATTTTGACGATGCTCCAGGCGCGCGCGCTCCATTGGATTTAAACCGTTGCCGCTTGCTCGATAACGCGCTTCTGTTCTATTCAGCGCTGCTTGCTGCTTGGTCAACCGGTACGTCTCGCGTCCATTGAGCGAGCCATTGCCTACGCCATTCATAATGCGATTTGCCTGGCGCTGCTGGCGGTTGTTGACGCCGTATTTATATTGTTTTGCGTCAGCTGCGCCTACGTTGCCAATCAATGATGTGGCCAATACTGCGAGCGATAGGCTTGCAAGAATTTTGAAGTTCATGAGGACTCTCCTTCCCATTTTGGACTCTCTAAAATCTAAGACGGACGTAGAGCGTAAAAAGTTCAACTCGCAGAATGAACTTGTGCTAATTAATCTAGACTTGCATGCAGCCGTCTAATCCCCTGCCGTTCATTTATATGCGCGATATTACCGGTGCATTTTTCCTCGACTTAACATTGAGTTCTCCTAAAACTGAATTGGTAAGTCGTCGCATCGTTCGGAGAGCGGAACACCGAAGCTCGGCGCTCCACCGAGATTGCCTGAGCAAGCCGGTTCTAATAAATGGCTTCTTAAATATAAAGGTCAGGAGGATGCATGGGTATCGAACAACGTAAACGCACCGCATTAGTTACTGGTGGCGCAGGTGGTATCGGTTTTGAGTTGTGCAAGTTGATTGCGGCGGATGGCTACGACCTGGTTTTGGTAGACATGAACGAGATGGGCTTGAATAGGGCTGCGCGACAACTTGAAACCGAATTTGGCGTAAATGTTCAAACAATTTGCAAAGATCTTTCCGATCCGAAAGCACCAGGTGAGATTGTGAATGAACTGAATCAGCGCTGCGTTGAAACTGACTTGTTGGTCAACAATGCCGGCTTCGGGCTATCCGGTAGTTTCGTCGATATTGCCTTAGAGCCGCAGTTGAATATGATTCAAGTTAACATCGGTGCTGTGATATCTTTGACGAGATTGTTATTGCCGGGGATGTTGAAGCGAGATGGTGTTGCGATTTTAAATGTCGCATCAATAGCCGCTTTTCAGCCCGGTCCCTATATGGCGGCATATTTTGCAAGCAAAGCTTTTGTTCTTTCCTGGTCGGAAGGACTTGCAAAAGAACTGGAAGGCAGCAGCGTTTCTGTCACCGCTCTTTGTCCACCTCCGACTAATACGGGCTTCGCCGCCCGCGCTAATTCCGGCACATCGTTTGCGTTTCAAAAACGAGCGATGGCAACGCCCGAAGAAGTTGCGCGCGACGCCTGGCGCGGCGTTAAGAACAAGAAGGTTATTGTTTTGCCCACGATGATGAACAAACTTGCGGTTTTCTCCAGTCGTTTTCTGCCGCGAAAAACAGTCACTGCTGTTGCAGGTTTGATGAATAAACAGAGAACCGCGACCGCTGTTCCTAACAAGACCCGTGCAAGACCCACTTCCGAGTTTGCCATCTCCAAAGCCGGCTAGGATAAGGTTTTTAATACTCCACCTAATTTCTGGCAAGAGTTGGTAGAAAAGGTTACGATGGGCGAATGAGACGCCACCGGTGTTTTCTGAAAGGTTCCAGGAGAATTCGATGAACGCGAAGTCCACACTCATGCTTGGTGCATTTGCTGCTATCGCAATGCAATTACCCGCGCATGCATCCGTAGTCGTTGAAGACTCGATTGTTGTAAACGCAAAGCCAGAAGCTGTCTGGAAAGCGCTCCGCGAGTACCAGAGAGAAGAGAAGGCATTTCACAAAAAGGTTGTGTCTTCAACTTCGAATTCAGTTTCACTGAAAGAAGAGTTTGCAAGACTGCCTGTGGTAGGGACAATGATGTTGAGTTACATCGAAGTCAACAAGCCGGAGGAGAATCGCGTCGACTATCGTTTGACTGAGAAGGGAACTTTGAACAAGTTTGAAGGTTCATGGATCATCGAAGAGAATAAAACCACCGGTGGTGTCACTCTCAAACTGGTTACTGAGATCGATAGCTGGGTTCCGGCGCCGTTCAAGAACCATGTTCTGCGCAGCAATACCAAGAAGGGAATGGAAAAGCGTCTGGAATTCGTTAAAGAGTACGCGGAAAACCTGAGCGGTGCTAACAAGGTGAGCGCTGACCCATCCAAGCGCAGCGGCTAGTTTAAATCCTCAGCCGCTCGGCGCAGATTTTCACTCTTTTGAGCATCGCCGCGAGCTGCGTACTGATGACTTTTCTCCAGCATCAAGGCTTGCAGTTTGCCAACTTCAACTATCCTCGTGTCTTTGGCTGCTGGCGCCTTCGGCAAGAATTTTTCGAACTCTGATAAACCCTCTGCGGTCTTACCGGCTGCGCAAAGAAGCAGGCCTTTTGATAGTTGGAGATGCAGGCTGTTGGCGCCTGTTGAACGAGCGGCTTTGTCGTAGACCGCGAGCGCTTCATCGAGACGTCCCATGTTCTCCAGCGCATCAGCTTTGACGATCAGCGCTTCTCCAGGGTTCTTTTCTCGTTTTAAATAAACTTCTGCCGCTTCCAGTGCTTCTTCATATCGGCCTAAACTGTTTAGCGCTGTCGCTTTGACGATGTGTGTGAACGGGTAAAAATGGCTGGTATCGTATTTGATGGCACGCTCGGACATCTCCAGAGCCTTCTCCGGTTGATCCATGTCCGACAGACAAGCTGCTGCCACGCCGTATGCCTGCGCGCTTTCACTGTCTAAGCTGATTGCCTTCTCCGCCTGCTTCAAAGCCTCTTCTTTGCGTCCTAAACTGAGGAGGCACGTGGAAAGACCGAGCACCAGGCGAGGATCGTCCGGCTTCTTCTCAACCGCTGACTGGAACAAGGGAAGCGCTTCTTCGAACTTACGTTCCTTTACTAGTTTTTGTGCTTTCTCATCGTCTGTGCTTAACTTTGACTTTGCAATGAAGGCTATGACAAGTAAACCAACTAGGAAATATGAGTTCTGTTTAATTGCTCGAAAACCGCTGTCAATCAGCTGTCCAGGCGCACCGAGTACCATCGCACCAAGAGCGGAAGCGAATTGGATAAGGTCGCTGAAAGGCGGAAAGAAGAAAAACATCGCCATGATAAACAGAAATCCAAGATTTCCGAATTCGCGCGCTTTGCGCTGAATCGGGGCGGGCAGCCAAGGTTCGATAATTCCGAATCCATCGAGTGGTGGCAGCGGAAGAAGGTTTAGGATAAAAACAAAAATGTGCAGGTAGATGAGTGTGCAGGTGGCACGTGTGAAGACCTGGAATATGTGCACGTTTCCGATCAGGTCTTTGAGCAAAGGAAGAACGTGCAGAACAATCACCAGACCGATCAGGAATATGAAAGTGAACAGCGGACCAGCGAAGCTAATGAACGATAGCATCGCTCGACTTTTGATACGACTGGTGTTGATCGATACGGCTGCACCTGGCAGCGCTATTCCGCCGAGCATCAGTGCCAGCACTGGTATGACCAGAGTTGTGGCGGAATTGATGTAGACGAACGGATTGAGGGTCAAATACCCCTTGTCCTTTACGGATTTATCGCCGCCCCAGTACGCGGTTATCGCGTGTCCAAATTCGTGAAAGCAAGTGGAGAAAATCCATCCGGCGATAATTAGCAGTGCAAGGTCCATTTTGATTGGCTCGATAGTAATGAGTCTGTCTCAGTACTATAAACCAATTTATTGCTCGACACAGAGTCGTACTATGGCGTGGACCACCTGCTCGATCGTCATGTTGTCAGTGATGATTGCAATAGCGTCGTCGGCTTGTTTGAGCGGACCGTCGGCGCGATTCGAGTCGCGGTGGTCGCGCTCCGCGATTGCTTTGGCAAGGTCTTCCAGGTCGGGGCTTTCGCCAAGCGCCTGGAGGTCTTTCAGGCGACGTTGAGCGCGAACGTCGACAGAGGCGGTCAAATATATTTTGATGTCCGCGTCCGGCATGACTACTGTTCCGATGTCGCGTCCATCCAACACGACCCCTCCGCGTTGAATCATTTCCTTCTGGCGAGCGACCATCAGTTTTCTCAGCGCCGAGAATGTGGAAACTTTAGACACAAGGTCGCTGATTTCGTGTGAGCGAATCGCGTGGGTGATTTCTTCATCGTTGACATAGACACGCGTGCGACCGTTGGTGCTTTCGTCACCCGGTTCCAGTCTGATTGTGGCTTCGGATGCGGCTTTTGCAATTGCCTCGCCGTCTTCGGTAGAGATGCCCTGTTTGCGTGCGAGCCATGTTGCAGCCCTGTACATCGCGCCTGTGTCGATATACAGAAGATCTAGATCCTTGGCGACAAGCTGTGCGACAGTCGATTTGCCGGCGCCTGCCGGTCCATCGATTGCCACTTTTAGCAGTTTTACCGCGGCATCGTCCTTGCGTGCGGCAGGTTTCGAAGTTTCCATTTGCTGCATCCCGATAGCTCCATAAAAGCTCGCGCTCCATGAGGCCGGTGCCCCAGGGAATCGTAAGCCTTCAGGCTACGCATCGCGAGGATGCATATATTATGGACTACCGGACGCGGTTTCTTTCCATGAAAGAGCCGAGCCAGTCAAAAAACGAAACGGGTTTGGGTACGTCTTCGGCTGCCTTTTGCTGAGCTTCTGGCAGCGGCATACCGCTCTCCACGCCGCGAATAATGTCCAATACTTCGTAATCTGCCGGGAATCGTCCGATTGCTTTCTTTGAAAAGATCAATGTTCCGTTGTCTTCGACCTCGAAGACGCCTCCGGAGGATTTGATCAATTCTGACGACTCGTCCAATTTTTCTTCGAGTTCAGCTGCCAACCTGACAGCGGCGTTCTTATAGCCTCAGGCGCCGCAATAGGTGATTGTGAACCGTTTTACATTGCTTCCCATTTTCGGATCTCCTCTTAGTGGGTCACCAACTGGGATATTATCGCATCCCGGAGGGTGATTCTCACAAGATAGCCTCTGTTTGGGCTGTTGATGTAACTTCGGTGCTACTCCAGGCTCAAATATTTGAGCAGCAGGCTGTGGAAATGATGAACACCATCTTCCCAGTGCTTCGAATACCGCCCCCGATCGTACAATCTTGAACGAACGCCCTTTTGCACGAGTTCGACAACCTGTTCATCCTCGCGCTCGGTTTTATCGATATCAGTTGGAGAATACTGCGCCATGCGGCTTTCGTCCCAGATGTATGTGATGAACTTGATGCGAGTTTTGTCGATCGCCATTGGAAGAACGAGATTTATAGACAATCCCCAGGGATAGAAATTCCACATCATGTTGGGAAACAAGAAGTAGTAGTAGGCCGCAATCGACTTGCCGTAGTCCGGATGTTCCTCAGGCAGATCGAAGGCGTCACATGGATTAGCGGCGCCACCGACTTGGAGGATGGAGAGTGGTTGAATCTCGGTCGTGTAGTTTTTCGTATCAAGAAGTTGAGTCAAAGACGGATGAACGTATGGAACATGAAGACCTTCCAGGTAGTTATCGCAATACAAAGCCCAGTTTGCATTTACAACATAATCACGGGAATCCTTGGCTGAAAACTGTGATTGTTTAAGCGGAAGAAAACCGACTCGCTTGTTCATATCACCGATCAAATCCTCGAATGAGAAAGCCGGATGGAGCGAGGCAAAAATGAATTTGTCGAATTGCTCGGTCGGAACGGATGGAAGATTGTCCGAAGGAGCCGGGAAATTGCAGACGTCTTCGAAGCCAGGCGCAGATTGGAATTGACCGTCTAGTGAGAATCGTCTGCCGTGGTAGCGGCAGCGAATCTGTTTTAAATGACAGTCAGATTCGACGAGTAGAGCGCCTCTGTGCGTGCATACATTCGACAAGCAGCGAAGTTTATCGTCGTTGTCCCGAGTCAGCATCAGCGGTTCATTCAAACCACCTTCGCCCATCGTCCAACTGATCACTTGACCGGGCACTTTCAGGCGGTCGGTTTCCGTGGCATATTGCCAGCTTCTTGCGAAAATTCGCTCTTGAGCGAGCTTGTATAGTTCGGGGTCGGTGTAATATTTCGATGGTATCGTTGCAGACTTCGCTACATCACTGTTAATAACTTCATCGTCGGAAAGACGCGGCTTCAGTGTCATCTCAACATCCTCCCGGGACGCTTTGGCCTCAACCACAATCCAAAGATACTAGCAGAGAGCAAGTATTATGCCACTGCGTGTTCGCACATATTTTGTACATTCCGTTATAGGCTTGGGCTGAAAAATCTTATGGAGCCTTGCGGAACAAGCGCTTCCACCATGGAAGTGCTAAAAACTCTTGATATTGGCGGCGGTGCTCTTGCAGCGTGCGAGTCACTTCGACAAGCTCATCCTTCAAGCTAGCTGTTTGCGATGATTTTAATTCGAGCATGCGCATGGAGCCTTGCATCTCCGCTAGGAGTCGAAGATCCTCTAAGTGTTCGCGGCGCTCATCAGAAAGTTCCTTCTGTACTTCAGACAATTGCCTGAGCAGGCGTTCGACTTCATCTGAACGATCGATCACGATCGTCGGATGTTCCATATTTGATTCCATCGCGTACTCAGCGGCTCTGGCTAGCTCTGTTTTAGCTTTCTTGCCAGCCGTTTGAATCAAGCTGTTGAAGGAAAAACCTAACAAATTTTCGGCGGTCTCACGCAGACCCAGTGGTTCGTCACTGGATGCAGGACGCGATGATGCAGTTGGTTGTGCCGGTGCTGGAGCGGGTTTTTCAATGGTTTTCTCAGTCATTACTTCCGTCCTTGGCGTGCCACTTTTCGAGTGGCGTATTCTGAAACTTGGTGGCGGAATAATTCGCCATTCGTCCTGTCCGTCGATTTTCATCTTGCGGGCTTTCCAGCCTTCCGGAAGGCGATTGCCCCATTTGCCGCTGATTCCACGCTCAATGGCGCGAATAGATTTTCCAAGAATTGTTGCGGCTTCGTCGATTGTTAGAGCTGGTCTTGGAACATCGTAGACCAAAACCGGACCATCGTCCGCCCAGGGTGAGTCACCATTGGTGGTATCAGCCTCTTCGGCATCGACCACGTTATGCTCAGTCTCCTCGGCGTCGACCACGTTATGCTCAGCCTCCTCGGCGTCGACCACGTCATGCTCAGTCTCCGGCTGATTTCTCGTAAGAGCCGCATCGAGTTCCCGTCCCTCATCGCCCTCACCATCTTCGCGGTCGGCACCGCCGGCGGTGTCGAGAGAGAGTTCTCGTTCAAATCTTTCGATCACGGCTTCATCGATTTCGACTTCAGGAGCAAATGACACAGTTTGGTCAATCACTTCGGCCTCTGGTGATTCTTGAACAGCGGCGCTGAAGTTAGTGTCTTGTTGTAAGTCTTTCATATGACTTGGACCTGTAGATCTGATGCGGCCATGAGCTTTATATTCTCAGGCCAACCTTATGGATTGACAAATTATATGCTTGAAAGATTTACTGACATCTGGCTGAAAGGGCTTGGATTCTAGCATTTATGCGCCTTTCCGGATGCCCGCTTCATTGAGATTGTTAAGCTGTTGCTCATGCGCAAAAAAAGAGCGATGCTCGCCACATCGCCCTTCCGTTATTTTTTTTACCGATCCTACTTTTGGCAGCAGGAGAGACGCTTTTCAACAGCTTCCCAATCAACGTTGTTCAAGAATGCTTCAACGTATTTCGGTCTGTCTGCCGGTTTGTAGTCTCTGAACCAGGCATGCTCCCAAACGTCCATGACGAGCAGCGGAACGAAGCCGGCAACGTTGCCCTCTTCGTGCATGCTGATCCAGTGGTTCGAAAGGGTTTGCATTTCGGGATCGTAGTAGAGTACTACCCAGCCAACGCCTCTGGCAGCGCCGAGTTTGCTGAAGTCGGTTTTCCATACATCGACGCTCGAGTATGTTTCCGTCATCAATTTTGCAAGTGCGCTTGATTCCTTGAGTTCGGAACCGCCAGCCTTGAGGTTGCCGAAGTAGAACTCATGCAACTTCATGCCGTTATATTCGAATCCGTATCTACGTTTCAGTTCGGAATATTCCGGGGTTCCGGCTTTCCCGGCTTCTGTCAGTTCGATTACCTTCTCGTTGAGAACGTTGGTGTTAGTGACGTAGCCGTTGTACAGAGCAAAGTGAATTTCCAGGGTCTCGTCTGAAATGCCCTTCAGACCTTTCAAATGCGAATAGTCCTTAGCCGCATATTTTTTGTACGAAATCTTTTGTTGTAGCATATTCATCTCCTATGCAACACAGTGGAAATGGCGGACCGATCGCCATTTGATGAGACTGTAGTTTTAGCATGAATAACTTCTCAAGAAGCGTATTTGCACATTAAACACTAATGTTTGCGCCACACTATGTAGCTTTCGGGTAAGGTTGCCGCTACCTCTATGAATCAAATGATGTGAAACCGCATGCGATGTCACTGTGCTTGTGAAAACATATGTGATACCACTACGGCATCAAGTCTGCGAGGCGCTTCTTGCCGCCGCCGCCCTTTTTCTTCTTGTCGTCATCGTCATCTGCCTCGGTTGCGCTTTCCTGGGCAGGCGGTTGTTCGTCAAATGGTGTTGGAATCGGTGTTTGTTGAAGAAGAAGGCTGTCAGCACTGATGACCGGCACATCGGAAGTGGCTGTCTGACTGGCATTCGTAAAGTCGATGTCACCCTGTCGGCCAAGCGCCTGATATTGTCCGCTTGCGCCGAGGACGTCATGCTGACCGGTTTGAGCGACATTATTTTGACCGGTTTGCTGAACGGCTGCATGTTGCCCGGTTTGACCATAAGCATCATGCGAACCGGTTTGTCCGTAGGCGTCGTGCTGACCGGTCTGTCCGATTGCCTGGTGTTGCCCGGTTTGTCCGTAGGCGTCGTGCTGACCGGTCTGTCCGATTGCCTGGTGTTGTCCGGTTTGACCGTAGGCGTCGTGCTGACCGGTCTGTCCGATTGTCTGGTGTTGCCCGGTTTGTCCGTAGGCGTCGTGCTGACCGGTCTGTCCGATTGCCTGATGTTGTCCGGTCTGACCGTAGGCGTCTTGTTGTCCGGTTTGATCAATTGTGGCGTGCTGACCGGTGCTACCCAATGATTGAAACTGTCCGCTGGCATTCGGATTTCCGTAGGCCGCTGGTTGAAGCTGTTGAAATTGACCACTGGCGGCGGGATCAAGCGCTTGACCGCTTTGCATGTGGTCGGTTTGAGCCTGGTGTCCACTTGTGGGGGCGGCTTGTTGTTGCGGAAGAGAGTTGTACGTTCCGCTCTGCCCTAATGTGTTCGGTGCTTGTCCTGCGGGATTCGCTTGCATATTGCCGAGTGGATTTTGCAATGCGGCCGAAGGGGGAATGGTTTCTTGTTCGCGATAAGCCTGATCGAGAGCCATTCCCCAGCCGAGACTTTTAAACGCCTGCTCGACGGAACAATTTCTGTTTTGACACAAACCCATAGCGAGAATGGCTTGTTCAGCCTTCAGAACATTGTTGGTCACCATCTCGTTGAGGCGAATCGCAGATGTAAGGGAGGAAGTATCTATCGCTCCGGTCAGCAAGAGCATTCTGCCCATCAACTCCGTATCGCGAGAGCCCTGTTTCAATGCCTCTTCGATATCCTTGGCGTTGATCAGTCCGGCTAGCTGGAGAAACTGGTAAAGAGGTAGTCCCGATGCGGTGTTTGGTTTTGGCGGCTCCAGGCGTTTAACTGCTTCTTCTATTGTGATTCCCTGCGAGCCCATAGTCGCAAGAACTTCTCCGCTCTGGTCCTTTTTCAATTTGCCTTCGGCGACGAGGCGCTGCACTGAGAGTGCATCTTCCAGCATTTGTTCGGTGACCAGCTGATTCTCGACTAAAACCTGTCCAATTGGCTTGCTCTCTGTCAAACCGAGTTCGACGGCCTGCATCAGATTCTCTTGATTGAGCAAATTAGCCATGACGAAGAGTTCACCCAGGCGGACTGTGTCCTGCACTGGAATTTGAAGAAGTCCCGCGTCTCGCAGCGATTGTTCAATTGAGATTTGCCGGTCATGGCAGGCGCGCAGGCCCTGTATGGCAAGATCGCGTTGAATCTTGCTGTCTCGGATTAAAATCTGCGCGTTCAAAGCGGCAGCCAGCAACGATTCCGTCATGAAGCCCATGGCCACGAGCACCCGGCCAAGCGGAAGTCCACTCATCTGGCACTGATTCAAACCCTGCTCGAGTTGCTCTTTGCTGATCAATCCAGCTTCCGTGAGGACACCGCCCAGTTTATTAGTGGCGCTGCCGGACTTGTCTTTCCATCCGCACTGGTTGAGCGCCTCGTCAAGCGAGAGATTTCCGCGTGCAGAAATTTGCAGCGCTGAAAGAGCGGTGTCAATGTCGATCACGCCATCTTTCAGCATGGACTGTGCTTGAACAGCGGCCTGCAGATTCGGCTCGCTGATAAATTCTGCCATGATGAGCACGCGTCCGACGGGCAGCGATTGCTGCTTGGCTATTAACATCCCTTCCCGAAGGTCTTCCGCCCGTAGCAGTCCTGCTCTGGTCAGCAGGTCTCCCAGTCGAATTTGCTCGCTCATTTACTCCCCGCCGTACTAACTCGGCTTTACCGCCAAGTGTATATAGTACCTTATTTGACTCTTGTTGATATCTTTGCCTGCTTTCAAGCAGCGCTTTTCATGTAAAAAACTCCGACCGATATGACCAGGAATTCTCGGTCAGATTTCCTTCGCTCCATGCGTTGCAAAAGGTGATATCACCTGTGGTGTCAAAAAGAAGAAGCCGAGCTCGAGGCCCGGCCGCTTCACATTTTTTCCACTGTTCCGCCCACGTCGGGTGCGGTAACTAGCCCAATTATTTGGGTTACATGATTTGTGGATTCTCGATTGTTGGTTTGTCGAAGAAACTCCTCCGATAAACGGAACCAACACTACTAAAATACCAAAACTTTTGTAGTCGTAAACCCTTTCTAGCAAAGGATTTTGCGATATGTCATGGGGATAACAATTGTTCCCGAATTTTGTTATACAACTTACAAAAAAACGCTCTAATTCGAAACGCGTTTCATGCACGCTCCGGCGGCGATTTCCCAGAGGTGCCCGGTACAATCCTGTGATGCTCGGTCCCGGTTCTGCCCGGTTCTGCCCGGTGATGCTCGGTGTTGTCCGGTGATGCTCGGTGCTGTCCAGTGCTGCTCGGTGCTGTCCGGTGATGCTCGGTGTCGTCCGGTGATGCTCGGTGCTGTCCGGTGATGCTCGGCGCTGTCGGGTGATGCCGTCTAACTTTCGGCAATCTTCTCGGGTAGCTCTGTTTCTACTAACTTTGGGTGCCTGCGTTTTTGATTGCGTAGTTTGCAGCAAAACCTGCAAACAAGATTGCAGCCCTCGATTTTCTTATCGAAAAGGAGGCTTTTGAGCCTGAAAATACAGCGCCTGCAAACAAGATTGCGGCTTTTGCAGCAAAAGCTGCAAACAAGATTGCAGCCCTCGATTTTCGTCTCAGAAAGGAGGCTTTTGAGCCTGAAAATACAGCGCCTGCAAACAAGATTGCGGCTTTTGCAGCAAAAGCTGCAAACAAGATTGCAGCCCTCGATTTTCTTCTCGAAAAGGAGGCTTTTGAGCCTGAAAATACTGCGCCTGCAATCAAGATTGCGGATTTTGCAGCAAAAGCTGCAAACAAGATTGCAGCCCTCGATTTTAGCCTCGGAAAGGAGGCTTTTGAGCTTGAAAATACTGCGACTGCAAACAAGATTGCGGCTTTTGCAGCAAAACCTGCAAACAAGATTGCAGCCCTCGATTTTCTTATCGAAAAGGAGGCTTTTGAGCCTGAAAATACAGCGCCTGCAAACAAGATTGCGGCTTTTGCAGCAAAAGCTGCAAACAAGATTGCTGCCCTCGATTTTCTTCTCGAAAAGGAGGCTTTTGAGCTTGAAAATACTGCGCCTGCAAACAAGATTGCGGATTTTGCAGCAAAGCCTGCAAACAAGATTGCGGCATTTGCAGCAAAATCTGCAAACAAGATTGCAGCCCTCGATTTTCTTCTCGAAAAGGAGGCTTTTGAGCCTGAAAATACTGCGCCTGCAATCAAGATTGCGGATTTTGCAGCAAAAGCTGCAAACAAGATTGCAGCCCTCGATTTTCGTCTCAGAAAGGAGGCTTTTGAGCCTGAAAATACAGCGCCTGCAAACAAGATTGCGGCTTTTGCAGCAAAAGCTGCAAACAAGATTGCAGCCCTCGATTTTGGCATCGATTTTCGTCTCGCAGAGAGACGTCTGTCGAGAGGCTGGCGGTTTTGTTGACGGTTGCAACGCCCGGTGAGGAAGTCCAAAAACGTGCAGGGGGCACTCGTTTCGAGGATAACAGGGGATATATACGTATGTACACCGCCCTGGCGAGGTGTTATATAACTGCAAGAATCAGCAAACTAGCGGCAGGTTGTTGAATGGACCAGGTACTTTTATCTCTTAAAAAACGAGTGGTCGTGCCGCTCATAATCGTTGCCGGTTGCTGTGCCTGGCTTATTCTCTGTCACGCTCACTACAAGAGCTATTGGTTCGGCACCATTTACAGGGTGCAAACAACTGATTTCAACTTGTTGCATCATGTGCTGCCGCAGACCCTGTCTCAGATGATCATTGCCGGGCGCGTCGACTTGATTCAAGAGACCCTGGACTCGACATTTGGATTGTTCGGACTCGTGATCACGGACCCTTCCGGTAAGACCGTACTATGGAAAACAGGCAAGGTCTATCATCGCGAATCTTGGCATCACAAGGCATCGCCGAATTTGCTCAAGCTGGAAGATGAACCCTTTGACCTTTTGACCAATCCTGTGGAGTTGGAGCCGCTCTATGCGCATGCTTCACCACGTTCGATGCATGCAAAGCAGTTGCGCGAGCCTAAAGGTCAGGTCCTCGGCAGGCTTTATTACCTGCGAGCCGACCCTCCGGCGTTCTGGACCGATATGAAGAGTTTTCTGACAGGCGGTTTCTGGGAGGTCTCCGGAGCCAAGCGCGGATACCTATATGTAACACTCAGCGTCACCGCTTTCTGTTTAGTGATTCTGCTGGTCTTCTGGTTGCGCCGGCGCAGTATTGAATTGAAGCAGCAAGAGCTGGAGAGTGCCGAGCGCGAGTTGGAAATTCGCAGAAAGGCGCTTGAGCACTTGTCGAACGAGCTGGCTGCGCAAAGGTCAAGAAAGGTTTGGCTCGAGAAAGAAGCCGACCAGGCTTACCGACGTTCGTTGCGGTTAAAACAATCGCTGGAAAAACTGCGCGATTCCATTCTCGGAATACCTTCCGGTCAAGATCAGTCGACAACCGGCGGCAATCAGCCGCTTCGGGTGCGCCCTCCAGCCCATCCGTCCAGCTCGATACTCGAAGAGATCGAATCAATCTTGCCTGGTTTGAATGAGAACGCGAAGGTCTTGCGCCATCAAGCAGGCGTACTGCATGACTACTGTTCGACTCTGGAGCAGCGTCAACAAGAGATGCAGCGCATCGTAGACAACGCTTACAGTCATACGATGGGACCGGCGCAAATGCCGCCTGCTCAAGCATCTCAAGCAGAGACGATAGATATGCGACCACGGTAATCCGACCTGATTTCAAAATAAGAATTGCAGGTTTCTACGCGCTGGCTTGCTAGTCGTGCTAAGCTAATTAACTGGGAAGACTATGTGCCTGCTGACCTGTGCAATCTAGGGTCAGCGAGTCGTTTGTATACGGCACGTTCGTGCGAGTTTGAGTCTTGTCGCGCGTTGTGGTGAATGGCAATCCAATTAGATGAAGCCGGTCTCTAGTAACAAGAAAATCCTTTCGCTCTCCTCTGTGCAGGAAGCAAGCAGCGAGCCTGTTTACAGACGAGGAGTGCAATACTACCGTCGCAAAAAGGTTCTCAAATACGAAGAGAGTGAGGACGGCGGCACCGTAGTCGCTCTCGTAATCGGCTCTGAGCCCCAGCCCTACAGGGTCGAAGTTACAATCGACGATGACCACAATTTTGTAGCGACCTGCTCGTGTCCGTATTTCGAAGAGGTGTGCAAGCATTCGGTTGCTGTTCTCCTGACAAACATCGCCCGCACTCAACCCGGTGTTCGGTTCGATCTTCAAGACTCGGAGCGCAGAAACGGACCTCAGGAAAAGGTTCCAAAAGCCAAAGACTTTTTGGATGACCCGCTTGAAGAGGGTGTCACTCCGGATGCAAACAAAGATTTTGAAATCGGCATTCTGGTTTTGGAAAAACCGCTCGCGCTTATTCTTGGCGTATTGCCGGACGAGGTGAAGGGTAAGGTCAACATCCTCAAAGTTCCTCCACAAATTCTAGACACGATGGAGCCGGAATCGCGCGTCTGGAAGATGACCAAGTATTTGACGTCGCTGCCGCAGACAACCAAAGGAACAGCAGGTGGTCACCGCATTCCCCGGTTCGACGAGGGCACGGTGATTGGGCACTTGAGCCTCTGTGCGAAAGTGATCAATGCGACCGATGGACAGGAGATAAAGTTCTCACAACAAGCCCTGACACCGCAGGCGGTGCTCTCTGAGACGGAGAACGGCGAGCTCTGTTTTAAACTCGAAGGACTGGATGCTGATGGGAACCTGGTTTCCAACCCGGTCTTCTTTATGGGGCCGCAAAGCTGGATTCTCGCTAACAACGTTTTCTACCCGATTGAACTTGGGGCACTTCATAAACTGTTCCAGTATTTCGACAGCTATGGCGAGATGACAATCAAGCTCGAACTCGTTCCAAAATTCCTGAGCGAGCTGCCCGTATTGCGCAAGCGCATGCAAGTCCGCCTGGATGAAACATCAGCGCCGTTCCCGATCGCTATCACCGAGCCACCGAAGGTGGTGATCGGTTTGAACGAAAAGAAAGGCGCGGCAGTGATGAATGCTGATAACGAGTCCGCGCTGGAAGTGGCACTCGGGTTCGGCTACGGTGACCTGGTGCTGCCTTCTCGGGACGAGACCAGTGCGGTTGAATCAGAAAAATACACGCGGACCGTGTCCGACACCGGGCAGAGCGTCTGGGTGAAGCGTCTCTGGGAAGAAGAAAGTCAGGTACGTCTGTTCCTGACAAATCTGCAGCCCGCTCGGTCTGTAGTGGATAGATTCTTCTTCGAGGCTGAGCCGGCGCTCGAGACACTGTTTTATTTGTCGTCGGAACAATGCAGCGATTGGGAAGTGACCGGTTGGGAAAATCTCAAAAAATATCGAGTGCGCCGCCAGCCGTTAAACGTGAAAGCTTACCTTTCGCTCAAGAAAGACTCATTCAAATTCGATTGCGATTTGCGTTGCACATCAGATGGCGAGCCGGTTGAGTTAGAACGAGTGTTGCCCTGTCTCTTCCGCAACAAGACATTTTTGGAATTGCCGAGTGGCGAATACGTCAGAATTCCGACTGCCACATTGCTCGGTCTGCTCAAGGCAATCGGTCAGGGCGCCGATAGTGCAAGACCGTTGTATCAGGCGCTCGCGGTCCTACATGCGCTTGACACACATGAGATTGAAGTCGAGTGCGATGAAGGTTTCGATAACTTCATACACAAGATTCACCACTTCCAGGAATTGGAACCTATCAATATTCCGGCAGAGTTTAAGGGCGAGCTTCGGATTTACCAGAAGGAAGGCGTCAACTGGCTTGGATTCTTGCGTGAATACGGTCTTTCTGGAATTCTCGCCGATGACATGGGTCTCGGTAAAACAATTCAAGCGCTCGCTCTGCTACTGAGTCATTATAAAAACGGTGGGAAGAACGCAAATCGTGCGCCATCGCTCGTGGTGGCGCCCACTTCAGTCGTCTACAACTGGAAGAGTGAAGCCAAAAAGTTTGCACCGGGATTGAAAACGGCTCTGTTCCTTGGGCGCGATCGGAACGAAATCCTCGCCAAGCTCCTCAAGGAAAATGCGAAGGATAAACCGGATGTGGTCTTCACTACCTACGGTATCATTCGTCGCGACTGGGAAGAGTTGAAGAAAGTTCAATTCGAATTCTTGATCCTCGACGAAGCGCAAAACATCAAGAACCCCGAGTCTGTCGGCGCGACGGCTGCGAAAAGTTTGAACGCGTTTCACCGCCTCGCTCTATCCGGTACTCCTGTGGAGAACCGACTGAAAGAACTCTGGTCTCTGTTCGATTTCCTCATGCCCGATTTCCTCGGGCAGTACAAAGATTTCAACGATACTTTCGAGAGACCGATCGAATTGGGCGTGGATGGCGCCGGTCAGAAGCTCAGAAAAATTGTGCATCCGTTTATCCTTCGCCGACTCAAGAGTCAAGTCGAGGCGGATTTGCCGGAAAGAACCGACATCATCCACCTCTGCGAGTTCGACGACGAGCAACGTTCACTTTACCTCGATGTGCTCGATGAGTGTCGCGCCAAGGTGTTCAACGAGATCAAGAGCCGTGGTATCAAACGCTCGCAGATCTCGGTGCTCGCCGCTCTGCTTCGCTTGAGACAAGTTTGTTGCGATCCTCGTCTGCTCAAGAACCGCGAAGATCCCACCAAGATTGCGTCTGCGAAGCTCGAGACGCTGATGCATATGCTTGAAGAAATCATCGACGAAGGTCACAAAATTCTTGTGTTCAGTCAATTCGTTGAGATGCTCACGCTCGTTCGTCGCGAGTTTGAAGCGAAGGGTATCGTTTACGAATACATTGATGGTCAGACGCCTGCGAAAGAACGTCTCGATCGCGTCAACAAATTCAACGCTGACGAAAACATTCCCGTGTTCCTTATCAGCTTGAAGGCAGGCGGAACCGGTTTGAACCTCACCGGAGCCGATTACGTCATACACTACGATCCTTGGTGGAACCCGGCGGTCGAGAACCAGGCAACAGACCGGGCTCACCGTATCGGACAGAAGCGCCACGTGTTCAATTACAAACTGATCACGCGCGGCACGGTCGAAGAAAAAATCCTTGGACTGCAACAGAAGAAGAAGGAACTTGCCGAACTTGTCATCGGTGGTGATGAGAACGTAGCTAAGGAGCTGACACAGGAAGATCTTGAATTCCTGTTCTCGTTCTAACTGTTTCCTCAACTAAAACAGTCGCATCGATCTCTTGCCACAGTTTCTTATAGTCAATCACGAGTGCCAGCCAGAGTGCCAGTTCACTGCGTGTGACTTGCTCGTTCGGTGCGGACTCGACGCGCTCCGGTGATAGAACTTCGATGAAAACATTGCGGTGATGAGGTAGGCGCAAGAGCGAATTCTTCGCTGCATTCGACAGCTCTTCGATGGTCAAGTTTGCATCCGGTCGTACATTCCCGACGCTGTCGGTTTCAAGAATGTTCTTGGAGGCACAAAAGGATAGAGCCTCGTAGTCCGCGTCCTCTGCTGCGACATCGCAGAGGGTGAACTTCGAATACTTGGTCTTTGAATGCAAGGCTCGAATGATTGTGGCGACTTCGCGTCTGGTAATCGGGTGGTCCGGATTGAAACTGAGATGTTCCGGATGCCCTGGCATGATGCCGGACACGGCAAGCAATTGGATCTCCATAAACTGCTCATGCCAGGTTGGCACATCATCGTACCAATATAGCGGAGAACCTGATTCAATCAGTGTTTTTTGTAAGGAAAACAGCAGCGATTTGTCTTCGAGAAATTTCCTGATTGGTTTGCCTTTGCTGATTGCTAGTCTTGCAAGGGCACCGCAGGCGGTGCCGATCGCCCACTCGATCGGATGCAATCGGTAGGCGCCGTTTGCAATGTGACTGACGCCAATGTTTTTACAACCAGCGAGCAGGTTTTCGCAGTCCCTTGGAATCAGCGCTCCCAGCGGGATTTGAAACGGCTTGGTTCCTTGTGCGGCGCCGGCAATCTGTTTCCCATGTATATCGATAGGGTAAAGTCCAATGCCGATTGTGTCTTTAAAGCGATGAGCGCGCGCACCCGGATTGAATGATTTGCCAACGTGGATTTCCGTGACCAGAGTCTCAGCCTTGATGCGCCTTGATTCACGGATGTACGGATATTTTGATAAACCGTCTTTTGTTCCCAAAGTGTCAAGGCGCAGCCTGAAGTCCGGATATCCTTTGCCATCGTCATCATCGCGCGGAGCTTCGGTCTTCAACCAGTGAAGGAAACACAGGCTCTGACTTTTGGCTCTAGCCAGGCGTTTCGCCAGAGTCTCCGGATCTGCGTCGATGATATTTTCTCCGCGGAAATCATTTGCCTCCCAGTTGATCATTGAAATGTCGTTTGGAAATCGCGAATCGAAAAAGTTCTCCGCGGCGATCAGGCGGCGGTATGTCCAGAAAGGAAGAAGTTCTTGCTCTGTGCCGTCGGCGAGTGTCTTCTTTGCGTTGACGTACATTTTGTAGCCGAGCAGAGACAGTTTTCCTTGTGAGTTGAATTCGTCATACTCGGCCGGCACAGGTAGTTTTTCTGGTGCGCCCGCAGACTTATCTGATAGAACGAATGGGTAGACGATGTCCTGCACGGTGTCAGGTTCAGCAGTTTCGGGAGCGTGCTTTTCACCTGTTTCAGATCTTGATTCAGCACCCGAACTGTACGGCAAATTTGCAAGTGGAAGGAGGTCACCAAGTTCGGTGGCATCTATACAGAGGTCGGGAAGGAATTCAATTGATTCGCCTGTGTCGAGATTGACCATCAATACTGACTTTATGCGAGATCTTCCATTTGAAGGAATCGTGTTGACGGCGAGCGGTTTTAACCTGTAGTGAATGTTTAAACTGCCGGCTTCAAGAGCAGGTTGAAGCATATGCTCGATTTGTTCGATGGCTACCTTCGGTTCGAAAGCGAGCCTGCTGACCCAGCATTTGCCCGGATCGAAGTACTGAAGATTGCCGACTTTCGAGTTCAATTTGTAATTTCGGATGTAGTGGCGGCGAATCAGGCTGCGTAGCCGCTGATATTCGCTGGTTGCGCCGGATGACTCTACGAGCCAGTTCTCATCGAAAGCGGAAACACCCTGGCTGGTCGCCTGGCCGCCAAGCCAATCGGTTTCTTCAGTGAGGACAACCTTGAGCTTCTTGCGTTTTGATTTGCCAATCGTCGCATCGTCCGGAAGTAGGGTCGGGAAAACGGAGTGCAGCGCTGTCGCAATGCCTCCCAGACCACCGCCGACAATGAGGATGTCGCAATGCTCCGTACGCGTCGGTTTGTCTATCCTGAAGGTCTTAACAGCGTCAAGTGGTGACTGGTGATTGACGGACTGGACATCGACAACTTTGTAAGTCTGCATAAATGACACCTGAACCACTTAGTTCATCCAACTATAGCGAAGTTTCGGGCGGTTCTGTCTCTTGAGTTCTCGATGTTTTAAAATAGAGACCGAAAAAATTGTAGACTTAGGCGTGGTAACGCCGAGGAATGGACATGATTGAAACCAAGGAACCCGCTGTGTTTTCGGATGAAGTGCTGAAGCGCGCTTCCAAAATCAAAGTTTTGCTGATGGATGTCGACGGCGTCCTGACCGACGGGCGGCTGTATTATTTGAAGGACCATGAGGACAAAGCGGCGGAACTTAAAGCTTTCAATTCGCATGACGGCCTAGGGCTGCATTTCCTCAATTTTGCCGGAATCAAGACCGGTGTGATCAGTGGCCGAATTTCATTTGCAACCGAGGAGCGGGCTCGCATTTTGAAGATGAGTTATGTATATCAGGGGCACCTCGAAAAGATTCCGCTATTCGAGGAGGTGCTCGCCAAAGAAGGTATCAAGGCCGACGAGGCGGCATTTGTCGGTGACGACTTCACAGACGTTCCACTAATGCAGAGAAGTGGACTCGGTTGTGCGGTCGCAGACGCGCGTTCTGAGGTAAGAGAGCGTGCCCATTTTGTCAGTTCGAAACCAGGTGGTAGAGGCGCGGTCCGTGAGATCGCCGAGTTGATTCTGAAGTCCCAGGGTCAATGGGAAAAAATTCTCGCTAAGTACGAGATGGTCTAATTTTCACGTTGTTGAACGGATGCGCGCGGTAAAACTATCGCGCGTTTTCGTTGTAAACTCGTTCTACTGCTTCGGCGCCTTGGTTTTGTTCACCATCAATTTCGTGACGGCTTTCAGCGTGGCAAACACGCCATATCCTTCGATGGCGATGGCTTCGAAAGCGGGAACACCAGCTGAATTCAGCACACGATCGAGGCGCTCGACCGGCATCGCATCTGCGAGATCTCGCTTGTTGTACTGGAGAACCCAGGGAATTTCGTCGAGCACTAATTTGTTGTACTTCAAATTCTCGCGCATGTTTTTCATGGACTCTTCGTTTGCTTCGGCGCGCATTCTGCTTGAGTCTGCCACAAAAACAATTCCGTCGGCTCCCCGCAATATTTGCTTGCGGCTTCGATCGTATTCTTCCTGACCAGGAACGGTATAGATCGCGATTCTCAGTTTAAAACCTGCAACAAGATCGAGCTCAATCGGCATGAAATCGAAGAAGAGGGTACGTTCTGTTTCAGTCGCAAGTGATACCATTTCGCCACGGCAAGTCGGATTAATTTGCGCGTGAATGTATTTCAAGTTCGTAGTCTTGCCACCAAGTCCGGTGCCGTAGTAAACGAGCTTGTAAGTTATTTCTCTTTTGGCGTAATTGATAAGGGGCATGTCAAAGGGTTCTGTGCGTGAGCCTTATATATTTAACACTCTCTACGCGCAAGCTGATCACTGAAAGCCACCGTAGATTGAAAAAACTTTTGAGACCTAGAGTCCTTGTATGTTCTGGTAGAGTATCACAGGGGAAGCCGAGGATTCAGCATGCTTCTTCGCCTCAGAGGCGGCTGATAGGAGCTGACCCATAGTTTTGCAGTTCTCCGGAATTCCAGCGATTCCGAAACACATGACAACATTTTGTGCGGCTGGAAGTTGTGCAAGAGACTCCTGAACTTTTTGTGCAAACACCGCCGCGGAGCGTGTTCCTGTGTTGGGCAGCACTACTCCGTAGTCAAACATCTGGAAGTGTCCGATCATGTCGATTGGTCGCTTGAGCGAATGAATGACGGACATTATCTCCTTGACTGCCGAAAGATCGGCCGCATTACCGTCGCTCTTGCGACGGATGCTGAAGACGACTACTGAGAGAGGCATTCCGCAGAGTTCGTAGCGGAAACATTCCTGGGCGACAAAATACTGGAAGGCTGGATAAGTGAGCACGCCTGTCTCGGGTCGCATGCAAGGTTTTAAAACCTGCTCGAGAGTTTTGATGTCGACCTGGGCGTCTAAAAGTTGGGTCTGTTTTCTTTGCTGGGGCGGCTTGTCTGAAACGCCTAGCAAATTGAGCGTAACCAGATTGAAGATGATTGGGACCCATTCGGAACGTTTCAAAGGCTTGCTGCGCAAGAGATCGAGAAGTGTTTTGTAATCGCCGACCTCGCGGTAGAGCTGGCGCTGCAGCATTTCGTCTACCGGAGCGCCGCCTGAGACAATCTGCGTGAACTCTTCAAGCGTCAAGTTGGGATTGCGCGTGATCAGGTAAGCGTCGCCAGTCAGACCTTGCTGGTCAAGGTAGGTGCTCTGGTCGACGAGCGTAACGGCTTCCATTATCAGTCCGTCGAGGCGCCTATTGATACTGCGTTCTACAGTGCGCTCGTCCGGTATGAAACGGAATTTGCCGACGTTAAGCGTGATCATGTCGAGAATTACATCTGCACCCGTATCCACTCCGTCGGATGCGTGCACGGGTTCGCCTTCGTCGAAGTAAACGTCGACTCCCCGTCCCTCGCTGCGAACCGCGAGGCGACCGGTCATCTGCCCCATCTGAATTGATTGCAAAACAGTCGGCAGCTGAACTTTGGCTATGTCACCTTGCAGTACGGCCTCTGCTTCATTCTCAGATTCCTGCTGGAGCTTGAAGGAACGCGTCGAGCCCTTCGTGGCTGCGGTGCTATCCTCCGTGGTCACTCCGAGTGTTATGGACGAACCGCCGCTGAGTCCGCCATTGGAGGTTGAATTCGCTGAGATGTCGCCTGTGCTCTCCGCGAAAATGAGATTATGAATTAGGCCTGTGTCGATCGTCCTGTGCTGCCACAAAGTCGACGTGTCCATCATGTTGCTTGCCGAAAGCGTCCAGCAAGGGTCGCCCGTATCGTCGCAGGATACTCGCAAATTCAAGAGCCTGTCCTGTCCTTCTACCGACCAGTACTGCTCGATCACGCGCCCCTGGTCTTTGTTTGCCATGCTAAGCATGGAAATCACGTTTTCCAGGGTTGGAACGACCCAGAGCTGCGGCAGCTTCAGGGACGAGGTGCTCTGGGATCGTCTGGAGGCGGAGAGCTCTTTGTGTTGGTTCGATCTGAACATCTAGGCTGGCTTTTCCTTGCTGTGAGCCCATCAAAAGTTCCAAAAGCGTACTAGATGGAACCGACTGCAGAGAGACTCGGTAAGGTCTGGTAAGGAGACTACAGTTATGTACCACTAATGGCCCTCAGGCCTATCAATTTAGAAGAACTATTCCCGTAACATTTGAGATCACAACTGCAGGACCGTCTACTGACCGAAGTCTGTCCACCACATGGCCCGTCGAATTTCAAGCGTTCTCTTGAGCCGGTTGGCGATTGTTAGACCGTCCTGAGCGGAATTTGTTTATCAGAACCGTTAGTGAGCTTTTCAAGATTGCTCAGGAACGCACGAACCTCTTGTTCGCGGCGGTCATGCGCTACTTGCTGCGAGTCGCTTTCATGCTGGGCGTCGCTGTGAGACGCCTTGAGAATTGACCAGGAGCGCTGCAGGCTGTTTGCCATCGGCAGGTTGCCCATGAGCGAAAACAGATTGATAAAATTCTGAATGACCGACATGTTTGCTTCGATCAACGCGAGGTCGGCCGGATTGAACGAACCGCTGTGAACTCTTCCTGCAATTGCCGTCGCCATGCTCAGTGCCTGGGATACGATTGAATCGAGATTTGCTTTTTGTGGAACATTAGCAATCGTTTGAGTAACCGATCCGTCTTTGGAAACGAAGGTGCCATCACGGTAGAGCACGGAACCATCGGCGAAGTAAACATCGTTTTTCGCATTGATTTTTGTGCCGTCCGGCAATTCGACGTTGCCTGAGTCGGCTATTTTGGCGCCGTTATCGAAGGTCACGACTCCATCTTTGCGCACGAAGTCGTCGGTCTTCATGTCGAAGTTAGCGCTGTCCAGATCGATTGAAGTTTTCTTTCCATCGGTCTCGGTTACGAGTTCTCCGGTCTTCTGATCGAATGAAACTTTTCTGCTCGGATCATCGACTGTATAGCCCTTGTCTGTGAGGATAGCCACAGTGTTCGTCTGCGGCTCGCCACTCTCGTTGGGTTTGTTCGGAGCCGTAGCGATTACTTTGTTGGTACCATCGACGATTCGAACCTCTTGACCGTCACTGAATTTGAGCGTTTCGCCGTTCTCGAGTGCTTGCAACAGATGTCTGACTATTTGCGCTTTGGGACCGAGCGTTTTCATCAGTCGCAATTTTTGTTCGTCCGATAGCTCCTTCACCGAATTGTCTTTCGAATCGAGGATGTACATTTTTCCCTGGGGCGAACGCAAGAGTTCTTGCCCGTTTCCGAGATCCATGTGAACCTCGACACCATCTTTCGAGTATTTGAATTCGATGATTTTGTTCAGATCGGGATGGACCAATGCTGCGCCATTTTTCAGAGCTATGAATGCCGGTTTGTCTTCAGGCAACTCGATACCACGCGCTTTGAGCTTGGCGAGAGCGTCTGCAACCGTATCAGTCGTAGTCTCGTGCAGTAGAGTCATGGTTTCATAGTACTGAACAGAATCAGTTTTTCCTGCGATCAACAATGTCTGTTCGCCGCGTTTTTGAATTAGAGTGCGACCGTCAGATGAGAATTCGCCTGCCTGAAAACCAAGCCCGGCGCCGTTCAAGCGATAAATGGCTTGACCGTCTTTCATCATGGTGCGACTGCCGTCAGGGTTGGCAAATAACTGGGTTTGATTGCCTTTGTTTGAATCCCCGATGATTGCAGTCAGACGCCGATCCCCGGTGCCCTCGATTCGAACCGCTTTGAGAGGGTCGCTGTAAACTAATTTGCCGTTTTCAACTCTGAGTTGCGGTTGAAATTCGGGTGGGACTGTTTTCAAAAACGGATCGGAGTCTGGGCGCGAAACTTTCGGTTGACGGTTTTCGTTCGCCATTTCACCTGGTGTCGTATGTGGTGCGCTTGGTTTGGAAGTCTCTGGTTTCGCTGCTGCAGCTTCTGTTGGTTTCACGCCTGTCGAAGAGGCATTATCTGAGCCGCCAATTGCGCCGAAGATAAACTCGGTCGCGCTGATCAATGCATCGGGAATATAACCGCTGGCGTCCGTAGGTTTAGTGCTTGCATTATCGGTTTTCACTGCGTCTGGTCCGGTTGCGTTTATTTTCGCTGCGCCCGTCGGTCCCTCTTGAGCCTTTTCCGCAGTTTTGTTTTCGCTTGACGATTTTGCCGTTTCCGAACTGCCCTGTGCCAGTTTTGCAATTGCAGATGTTGCTTGCAGTGGAAGGGTCACGAGGTTGGATAGAGTTGCCGTATTTGTCCAATTTTCGGCCAGAGTTTTAGTAAGTTGGTTGAGGTCTGAGTCGGATGCCTTCGTAGCCTTCTTTTCGAGTTCTCCCCAATTGGAGGTAAGTTTGGCTGTCTGGGAGCCAGATTTCTTCGCGTCAAAATGTGAGTCAACTGTTGAGTCGAGCACTTCAATCACCGAATAATTTTTCCGCCACGCAAGAGTATCTACACGCCGCAAATAATTGTTGGACACCCAGGCGAAAAATTTTTTGTCCGGCGTTACAAACCGGGGAAACGGCGGCATCGCGGATATACTGAAAATTAGAAGGAAGGTTGTTTTAGATTGCAGTGTAGAGTAAGCGATATGAGCCAAAATGACGAGCGCTCGAACCTGGCTGGTGAAAGCGTTTCAGCAAAAGATATTTCGAAACTTGTTGATCCGCAGGATCTTCCGTTCACCGTGGCGGGAAAATACTTTCATGTACTTGAGGATGGCAGGCTGCACTGTGATCTCTGCCCGCGCGCTTGTGTTCTCAAAGATGGGGATCGCGGATTTTGCTTTATCCGTCAAAACGTCGACGGACATATGTATTTGACGAGCTATGGACGTTCGACCGGATTCTGCGTTGATCCTATCGAGAAGAAACCGTTGAATCATTTTCTGCCGGGAACGAGCATCCTTTCCTTTGGTACTGCGGGTTGCAACCTTGGATGCCGTTTTTGTCAAAACTGGGACATCAGTAAGTCGAGAGAGATTGAACGATTGAGCGAAAAAGCTACGCCTGAAAATATCGCTCTAGCGGCTCAGCGACTGGGTTGTCGCAGTGTTGCGTTTACTTACAACGACCCTGTAATTTGGGCAGAGTATGCGATTGATACGGCTAAAGCCTGTCATGAACTTGGTTTGAAGGCTGTAGCCGTGACTGCAGGTTACATAACCGATGAGGCGCGCCCTGAGTTTTACTCAGTCATGGATGCTGCAAATGTGGATCTAAAAGCGTTCACCGAACGCTTCTATGAAAAGCTCACGCTGTCTCAGCTCGAGCCTGTGCTGAAGACTCTCAAGTGGCTCAAGCACGAGAGCGATGTCTGGTTTGAGATTACCAATCTGGTGATTCCGGAGGAGAATGATTCAAGTGAAGAGTTCAAGGCAATGTGCGATTGGATCGTGACAAATCTCGGAGATGAAGTTCCACTTCACTTCACCGCATTTCATCCGGATTTCAAACTCACCCACCGCGAGGCTACGCCGCCGAAAACGCTTTTGCGTGCGCGTGAGATTGCCGTCGCCGCTGGTATCAAATATGTTTATGTCGGCAATGTGGACGATACCAAACATCAGAGTACATATTGTCCGTCTTGCGGAGAAATGGTGGTTGAACGAAACTGGTATGAGCTTGGCAAGTTCAGAATAAAAAATGGCAAGTGTGAAAAGTGTAAAACCGATATTGCCGGTCTCTTCGAGAATGAGCGCGGAAACTGGGGAAGGCGCCGATTGCCACTGTCCTTTGGTGGACCGGCGCGCTGATTTTACTATGACTGGGGGAAGACAGGGCCTACAATGGTGATACGTCGCTTTCGAGGTTCGGCTATGAAGTCTTTGGGTTTAGTTGCGTTATTCGTGGCAGGCAGCCTCAGTTTCGGTTTCTGCTCTGATGTGGATGCGTCGGACCTATGCCAGTCGACTTTGATTGCACAGGCTGCTGACACTGAAGCGGCTGGCACCGGCGAAGTCTCGACCGATGCTCCGCACCTCGCCACTCCGGCTGCTAGCGAGGGAGAGGGTGAAAAGTATTCGGGGTTCAGGCAATTCCTTGAAGACCAGCAGAATGCCCATGACAAGCTGATTGTCGATCGTTTTTTACTCGGAGTCGCTGTGATTTTTGCTTGTATTGCCGCAGCCTTGTTGTTCAGCTTGCCGCCGAAACCCCGTGAGCAAAAGGAATGAAGTAACTCGTGGTTGTGGAGAGCATAATCATGTTTGTTATGGGTGCCATCTTCGTGTATGGAGGCGCTGCTTTGACGTACAACGCCTTTGACGATGCTAAGAACGTCCTGGAAAGTTGCATATTCGGACTCGGCATTGTAACCGTTGGCATGACACTGATGGTCTGGGCGTTCACTGGTCCTCCAGGCTGATGATAAACTATGACCTTCTCGCGTCGTGCAGGCGACGTCCAGGCTTAAGAGGAGGAATGTTTCGATGGTCGTGATGAACAGTCAGAAGGGCGCACTTGCGTTGATGGCGGCAGTTGCTTTTGCCATTGGTGTGGCGTTTCCAGTAAACGCGGAAGAGAGTGGTAGCGCAGCGGCTGGCTCGCAATCGGGCGCCGCGAAGGACGCCAAAGAGACCAAGGAAACGAAATCCGCGGACGACGCCAAGGACAAGAAGGGCGCAAAGAAGAGTAAAACCGAAAAAGAAGACAACAGCACAGTTACGTTGCAAGAGAAACCAGGCGTAGGAGTCGGTCGCGAGGGCAACTGGAAAAAGCATGCACAGGGCGCTCCGTCGTTGAAGACCGCTCGTAAGAAAGTCGAAGACAATCCGAAGAGCGCTGACGCTCACAACGATCTTGGGTGGGCACTTCGCCAGAACGGTAAGCTGGAAGAGGCTGAGAAAGAATTGCGCCAGGCTTTGCAGCTCGATGACACAATCGCATACGGTCACTCGAACTTAAGCGTTGTACTGCTCGACACGAGTCGCGTGGGGGACGCTGTCAAAGAAGGCGAGCGGGCTGTAGCAATTGATGGAACCTCGCCAATCTACAGAGTCGTGTATGGCAACGCTCTTTCTGCCGACGGTAAGCTCGACGAAGCGATTGCGCAATACAACGAAGCAATCAAGCTTCGCGCTGACTATGAAAACGCGCTCTACAACCTTGGTCGCGTTCTTCACATGAAGGGTAAAAACGCTGAGGCTACAGCTGTTCTGAGTCAAGCACTCAAGCTCGATCCTAACGATCGTCGCGTCATGGACTTGATGGACAAGCTCGTTCAGTAACCGCGACTGTCTGGAGTTGGAAACCTGTCTCACGGGAAGCTTAAAAGCTTCGTGAGCGTGAAATATTTTGCGTTTTGGTGATTGCCAAGAGGATGGGTTAAGAGTATATTCGTCTCTGTTGTGTTTTCGCGAGATAATCGCCCCCTTACCATTGCAGGTGCAAATATGCCAAATACCAGACTGCGTTTTGCGCGGATTTCTCTGTCCGTTATGCTCGTGGCGTCGCTCACAGGACTGAATTTCGTTCATAATCCTGCGTTCGCGCAGAAGGAAACAAATGACGGTGTCACAGTGCAAAAGAATTCCGATGGATCTGTGGAAGCGTATGATGCGGGTGGCTCCGAAGAGCTGAGCGATGATGGTGGCGCCGGTGGTGCAGTACCTAATGATGGACGCGTTCATTATCGACCCGGTACATCTCCATATCAGAAGAAATTTTCTGATGGGACGACTGTGCGTAGAAACTCTGACGGGTCCATTGAAACCTGGGACGAAGGCGAAACTCAGCACATCAGTGGTGGCGGTGGCAGTGCGCACCGACGAACGGCGAAGAAGTCGACGAAAACCGTCACCAAGAAAAAGACGACTGCCGTGAAGAAGAAGTAAAATTGAAACAGGGGCGCTCAACACGCCCCTGTCCCTCATGTAGCCCGAGTGTGCCCCAATTTTTTAGTGCATTGGGGTGATGAAAATCACTTCTGACAGACGGGTCAAACCTGATAGTTTGTCGACGGCAATCATGCCGGTGACAGTGAACTTGGTTCCCTGAGCATTGAATGAAGAGACGTTCTCCAGCCCGGCTTTCTTCAGAAGCGCGAGGATCGCTTTTGATTCGCTGGAAACGGTCACTTTGACGAATACCTTGCCGTCTTTGATTGTCAAACCGGTAATGTGTCCGTTGTTCTTCTTCAATGCCTCCTGAATGCCGACAAGACGGGGGTCTAGTTTCGCCGAGGGGGCGAATTCTTCAACCTTCATCTCCGGTTTTGCTTTTGCGTCATCAGCTTCCTTGTCGACTGCGAGGCTGTTGGCTGCAATGTTGCTGCTCTTCTTGTAGGCGTGCGCTTCCTGGCTTGGAGCGAGTTGAAGTTTGCGCGCCTGTCCCCAGCTCGACTGGCTCAGGGAGCCGCGAACGGAACCCGCTCCTGGTCCACCCAGGTAAGCCGCATCCGCGGAGGCGTGAGAACCAGCGCCAGCTGCGCCATAGTATGCGGTTTTACCCGGTGCGAAGTTGAAACGTGCACCGCCGCCTCCAGCCCGACTTGCTATTATTGGTGCTGCTGGCATCGAACTCATCGATTTACCGAACACACCTTCACGACTTACGCCATCAGGCATTTCTACTGGAACCACCTGAAGAGTCGGCTTGCCGCCTTTGGTGACGTATTGCTCTTCGACCGCGACGAACGACGTGTACTGTGTCATGATGTGGTGTTCCAGCGCTGTCGCAACGATCTCGTCTTTGATTTCTTTATTGGGCTTTCCGCTCTGTGCGCCGAACCAGTCTTCGGACATAAGCCGGTCTACTTTCGCGCGTGCCCAGATCGATGCGATACCAGGATTGGTGGCATTTAGCTCAGGCAGCACGAGATTGATTGTCTGCTTGTATGGTTGTCCGGCGCGCATTCCTGATAAGGTTGCGGTCGCCTTTCCACCGTTTATATACTTCCCTTTGATATAGAGCGGCTTTTGCGCCCAGACATCCGAGACGTCTTTTGGAAAGACTTCTTTCGTGTCCACGCCTGTGATGCTCACTTTTACATCAGTAAGTACAGGTGAAGAAATTCGGTCGTAGAATTTCTTTCCGACGACGCCAGGTTCCGAATTAAGTAACACGAATTCGGACTCACCGCCGCCCTCCCTGGCGATTCCGTCTATGAGGAAACGGTTGACGCTGTTACCTGTGCCAAACGGAAACCATCTTGATGCACCGCGGTGTTTCTTGACCAGACCAAGAATTTCCATATCATTGCCGACATATCCGTCGGTCATGAAGGTGACTATTCGCAATCTGTTTTTGTCAGCCGGTTGATTAAAAACCGCCTCGACAGCCGGTCCCATCCAGGTACCGCCGTTGGCTTGCAATCCTTCGATGAATCGTTTTGCTTCTGAGCGTGTTTGCTCGGAATTTGCGCGCGGACGTTCGAACAAATTGGTATTTCTGTTGTTGAACGAAATGATTTGGAAGGAATCGTTTGGATTCATGTGCTCGACAATGTATGTCAAGGTCTCTTTTGCCTTCTCCAACGGCTTGCCGGATTGGGACCCGGAGCAGTCAATTAAAAATATCATCTCCTTGGGTGCCACCGTTTCCGGTGTCACTCTCTTGGGCGGGACGAGCATCATTGTGAAGTATCCGGCCTTATCAGTTTTTGATTTCTTGTAAGTCAGGTAGCCACTCTTGATGTCTTCGCCGGCGACATCCCACTTTAAAACGAAGTCTTTGTTTGGGATTGTGTTTTTGTCGACCAAGGTGACAGTTGCGTTTTGATCGGATTGATTGGAAACGCTTACTTCGTGAAGCGCTGATTTAATGTTGCTGATTGGTACGCCGCCGTTGATGTTGACGCTGATTGAAATGTCGTGGCCGGCTCTGGTTCCCTCTGGTGTCACTGGTGGTGTTATGCGCGACGCGTCGGGAACCTCCGTTGTGTCGTGCGACCAGCCCGTGCCTTGCTTGCCGATTGCCGGTCCGGGATTGAATCTCGGTCCAACCACGGTGGGAAACGCGAATGTATATTTGCCATCCTCATACGGTAGAAGGTCGATGTACTGAATAGTTATCTCGACTTCTTTTCCAGGTTCGATATTTGCGACCGATTGAGTAAAAATATTCGGTCGTTCTTGATCAAGCAAGGAAGCTACATTGCCGCGAGCTTTGGCAGCTTCGTAAATCTGTTTCGCCTCTTCTTTCTTCTTGATAGTGCCGTGGATGGTGCGCTGTCCCACTTTCATTACCATGTCATCGACAGCACCGGTGTCGGATAGCGGGAAGGTGTAGACCGCTTCGATTTTTTCTTTATATGGATTGTGAAACGTCTGTTTAACTGTCACTCTTGAAACATAGCCGGAAACATTCGCAGTAACGCTTGTGTGTTTCAGAGGGCACTGTCCGAGTTCTTTGCCACTCGATGCCATCGCGGTGAGCTGCCCGGAGCCCTGTCCTTTGAACGTATCTTGATTCGACTCTTGTTTTGCTCCGGGGCTTGCTACCGCAATTTTTGTGCTGCCCTGTGCCCAAGTCGCCGGGCTTAGAGTACCCGATAGAAGGATAGACAACATCCCGCCGGAGGCGAGCAACCGTCGAGCCGTCGTCGTGTCGCCATTTAAAATTGCCATAGTTTGTACCTCAAACTTTTACGCGCAGATGCCTGCGACTTCTAATAAAAGCCTACAGAGGTGGATGGCAATGCAACACAGGGTGATCCCTAGGGCGACGTTGGGTGGGTCACTGGAAAAGGACCCAACTCTTTTCAAGTTCCGTACGTGGCAACCCTGAGATCTAGGAGTTCTGGTTCAACTATTGTCGCCCAAGTCGCAGCGCCACAATCTTGAAGCGCTGTTTCTCGCGGTCGAAAACGGGCTTGCCTTCTACCCCGGCGCCCCAGATTAATGCGCTGTCGTAGCCATTGTGAATGATATGGATTGTTCCAGGTGCGTCTTGCCAGTCTTCTGGCATTTTGTTTCGCCACTGATTTGCATTGGTGAAGGAAACAGTTGGGTCGGTCGTAATTTTTATACGCACTGAATGTGGTGGCGTCGCCGTTTCTACCTGATTGGGTTTAAACGGGGATGACTGGTTTTGACGAGGTTGTTCCAGGGGCGTCGATCCTGCCGTGCTAGCCGCTTTTTCGGTGAACGCCGCATATGGACTGGTCATGGGAGAACCGGTCTGTACAACTCTCGTACCGCCAGGCAACTCCTTTTGCTGAGAAAGAACCGCTTGCAGTTGTTTATCATCGGTGGAGTTCTGGTGCGGGTTTCGAGTATTCGAAACAGATTGACTCGGCGCGTTTGAAAGCGTTTTTTGATTCGCCTGTTGAACTATAGATTTCAGGGAGTTGTTTGCTGTGGCGCCTGCGAAGAGATCTTCTTCGGAAACTTTTTCGCCGCTGGTTGACGGTCCTTTAAAGATAGGATTGTCCGCGTAAGGATTTTCGGCTACCAGCTGTCCCAGCCGAGCAGCTAGGCGCGCCGATTCCGAGCGAGTTAACGCAAGCGGGTCTCTTTGAGAACGGGATCGCATTCGATGCGAAAGAACTTTTTTCAAGTCTTTTGCGACCAGGTCGATCTCTTGAAGCATGATGTCATCTGCCTTTTGCGCGGCAATGACTGCTTCTCTCATATCTTTCAGGGCGACTAGTTGCAGTATTCTGAAATTTTTCGATGCGCAAGACGCCGGATCTGTCGTTGAAGATATCGACAGGGACAGCATTGTGGCGATCAGCGTATATGTTTTTAGTCTGGACATCAAAAGAGCACCGCGTGTGTCTAGTGTACGGTGCTCTCGATGTTTGGTGTGATGTTCGGAATTAAAAACTAATGTGCGCGGACCTTACCCTCTTCGAGGTCTTCAATCCAGTTGTGAGGCACTTCTACTCGGTCTGTGCCTTCCATCAGAGCGCGTTCTTTCAGGTCCCAGAGATATTCAAAGAGACCAGCTCGTTCAAGCGTCCTGTGTGATGTATAAATCTTGTTGAGTCGCTCTTTCAGCGCGTTCACTTCTACTGAAACGAGTTTGCTGTCTTTTTCTTTGGCGGCAAGCGACGAATAAGAATTGCCCATGGTGGACTCTCCCCGAAAGCGGTTTTGTATGTTCTTCTTCTTCTATTCCCTGGCGATTAAAGAATTCACAGAAGAACCGCATGTCAAGTGATTAAACGTGTGTCTTGGCAACGCCGCGTTATTTGGATCGTTTGAAAAACAGGCAACAAAAAAGCCCGGTATCAACTGCCGAGCTTGATTTCAAAATGAGGTTTAAACCGAATCACAGCCCCAGAGGACTGCAGACCGTTTCAACAGAACCGCAATTACGAACGACGCTTGCGTGCTGCTTCGGCTTTGCGTTTTCTTTTTACTGAGGGTTTCTCATAACGCTCACGGCGTTTGATCTCTGACAAGATGCCGGCCTTCTGAATCTTCTTCTTGAAGCGCTTCAGAGCCTGTTCGATGCTCTCTCCCTCTGCAACTCTAACTTCCGACAAGGGTCCTCCCCCCTGGATTTACCAGAAAACGATCTATCCGCCGCTTGCGCGGCTCCACTGTACCGTCGGCAAAGCAACATACACTTACCTATGGTCGTTGCCATATTATCACGCGATGCTGAGTCCTAACAATCGCCCATGGGCTGAACGAGGACATTGCTTAACGATCAACACATACCTGAAAGGCGGCTTGGTGCGGGCGTTCTCAACTACCGCGCTTCGGTTAGTAGCGTTTTATTCCAACTCCGTTCGGCTGATAACGTTATCTCTAGTGGCTTTCGGGAAACTAGCGGTCGTTTACAATCGCAGTGTTGAGACGGAAGCACGCCCCGGACAGTGTTTAATGCGCTAGTTCTGCATGGACCCGGGCGGTTGATATCAACTGTTGGGACACTGAAGGCGGGACGGCGGCGAGGTGATCGAACTGCCATTCGTAATAGGCAAGCCCTTGAGTACTGGTCCGCAGCTCGATGATGTAGTCCCAGAGTTCCGCCTGGGGAAAATGAGCCGTGATAATGTCCCAACGTTGCCTGTCCGGATTCGCTCCGAAGCCAAGAATTTGACCTCTTCTGCCTGTGATGTGGCTCAGCACCGTTGAGGTGTATTCGTTAGGAACGTATATTTTCGCTTCAGCAATCGGTTCCAAAATTATGGGCTGAGCTTTGACCATTCCCTCTTTCATGGCAAGTATTCCTGCCATTCTGAATGACATCTCGTCGGAATCGACATCGTGAAATTTGCCGTCATATAGGTTCACCGACACATCTACAACTGGAAACCCAGCCAGTGGTCCGTGTAAGAGTGCCTCCATCACTCCCTTTTCGGTGCCTGGAATGTATTGTCTGGGGACAGAACCGCCAACGATAGTTTCGGTAAATCTATTGCCGGCTCCGCGCTCTAAAGGTTCGATACGAAGGAAAACTTCGCCGAATTGCCCTTTGCCACCAGTCTGCTTCTTATGGCGTCCGTGCGCGTCTACGGCAGTCAGGATGGTCTCCTTGTACGAAATTTGCGGACGATTGCTATCGAGTTCGATGTGATATTTCCGCTCCAGGCGGTGTCTGCTGATCGAAAGATGGACCTCGCCCTGTCCATAGAGACAGTATTCATGCGTATCCGGATCACGGTCAACTTTCAGAACCGGATCTTCTTCAATAAGTTTCCCAAGGAGTGTCGACAATTTCGCTTCATCCGAGCGCGATTTCGGAGAGATTGCCAGAGAGTAAAACGGCAGAGGCGGCGGTGGTGTCGGCATCACACAGTTGCCTTCAGTGACGAGGGTGTCGCCGGTTCGAGGCGTCTCCATCCGTGCAAGCGCGACAATACTTCCTGGACCGGCGAGATCTACGGGGTCCTGCCGCTTGCCTTGCAGTGTGTATAAACCGCCCACGCGCTCCTTGTGTGCGCTCTTGCCGGCGTCAAACAGCTGAGTGTCATGCCGGATGGTGCCTGAGAAAACTCGCACTATCGAGAGCTTGCCGGACTGCGGGTTGACGTAGGTTTTAATCACCTGGGCAATCACTGGTCCATCTTCCTTCTGCGAGATTACCTTGCCATCTCGATCTTTGATTTCGCGCTCACCTGGCGGCGGACAGAGAGCAATTATTTCATCCAGGAGAGAGAATAAGCCACCATCAGTCATCGCCGAACCTACAAGAATCGGCACGAACAGTCCATTCTGAACTGCTGCTCGCATCTCTTCTTCCAGCATGTCTATCGATGGTTCCTCCCCTTCAAGTACCATCTCCAGCAGCCTATCATCAGTGTCTGCAAGGCTCTCAATCAGTTTCTCGCGAGCGGCGTTAACGGTTTCAGTCAAATCGGCCGGCATCTGAATCTTTGACAATGAGCCCTTTTCGCCAAATTTGTACGCTTCTTGTTTTAAAACATCTACAAATCCTGTGAATGATTCGCCCGTTCCAATCGGGTATTGCAGTGATGCGAAAGGGCGCGGTGTGTTTTTCCCTGGAATGTCCTTGAGCGCGGCGAGCGTTTCTTCAAGCGGCAAATCATGTTTGTCCATTTTGTTGATAATCAGAAGCCTGGCTATGCCCAGTTCTTCAGTGAAATTTAGCAGCGAATCCAGTTGAATCAGTCTGTGAGGATCCGGTTCCACAACGAATATCGCTGCGTCGACACCCATCAACGCAAGTTTCACTTCTTCCGTGAAGTCGATAAATCCGGGGCAATCGAGAATGTTGAATTGAACGTCTTTGTAAGTTGTGTGAGCAAATGAAACCTGGGTCGATAATTGCCGTTCGACGGCTTCAGGCTCGTAGTCGGTGGTCGTGTGCCCGTCAGCGATTTTTCCTCGACGGTTGTTGGCACCGGTTATGTGCAGGAGAGCCTCGACAAGGCTCGTCTTTCCACTCTTGTTGATTCCTATGAATGCTACATTTCGTATATTGGCGGGACTTGACACGACACTTCTCCTCTAGGTGGGAAAGAAGGGCTTCCTGGGGCTCTGGGATAATTCATTCGGTTGGAGTTCAAACTTCACATCCTATTGCTGATGACAACTTGTTTCTTTTCGACAAATGGCAGTGGGAGCCGATGGCCGGGCTTCCACGAAATTGTCTTTAATTCGATTCTACACCTTGCGCAAAAAGATGCGCGCAACTCGAATCGGGCTGCGCGCATGGATGATTTGATCGCCGGACTAGTGGTTGTATGTGTCCGTCGCTGGTCTTGCGCCTTTCGTTTGTGTACCAAGCAGAGCGTTCTTGGGATCTTCGTAGATTTGAGTCTGGAAGAGGCTCATGAATTTCTTGCTTGAACGCACCGCCATCGGAAAGTTATACGTCAGAGGCGGTGAATATGTAATTGCAGCCGGTTTGCTGGAATCACCGCCAGTCACGATCCAGTTGATGGTTTTCGTGCCTGGCAGACCGCACAGGTCGAAACCGACCACCAGCAAAGGTATCGCTGTCAGAAAGAACAGCGGCCCGACAAACATATGGCAGAGCAGACCCTGCTTGACCTTAATGAGAGAGCGCTCGCCCGGCGGTAGATGGATGAACCACGGCGAAACCAAGGTAAATGGCAAAAATCCCGACCAGTAATGGATGCGACCGAGTACGACCGCATTCCAGGCTTTGTAGCAAAATGAGCCGCCAAGAATAATTAAGACGACGCCAATCGCGATCAAGGCTGGTGGAGGTAGTTGAGATAGGGCGTATTGCATAGTAAGTTTGGTCCTGACGAGTTGATTAGCAAGAACTTGTCTAAAACAAGTCTACAACGTTTCATGATGCTTATTATCATACCCAAGACTCTTGACGTGCGAGATACAATACAGCCTTTATTCGACATATGGGATCCGTACAAGGGGCAATCAGAAGGGTATGAAACGAAGCATTGGCTGTGGGCGCTTGTCCCTCGACGATCTGGACAAAGAAGTTTGTGTAGCAGGCTGGGTCAACGTTCGGCGCGACCTGGGTGGTTTGATTTTTCTCGAGCTCAGAGATCGTTCAGGTCGGTTGCAGTTGGTCGCCGACCCGAACAAGAACAAAGACGTTCACGAAAAATTTGTAACCTTGCGCAATGAATTCGTGATTATCGCCAGAGGCAAAATTACACGCCGCCCGGAGGGGACCGAGAAGCCGGACCAGCCGACTGGAATGATTGAACTCTATCCGGATGAGATGGAGTTGTTGAACACGAGCCGTCCTCTGCCGTTTCAATTGGAACTCGGTCAGCAGGTTGACGAGTCGCTCCGGCTGAAATACAGATATTTAGACCTGCGCCGTCGCGAAATGCAGCGCAACCTTATTCTGAGAAGTCGTGTAACCATCGCCATTCGCAAGTATCTTGACGAGAATGATTTCCTCGATGTTGAAACGCCCATCCTCACGAAAGCTACACCGGAAGGAGCTCGCGACTTCCTCGTTCCGAGCCGTTTAACTCCGGGCAGCTGGTATGCGTTACCGCAGTCGCCACAGCTGTTTAAGCAAACGCTCATGGTCAGTGGTCTCGAGCGCTACTACCAGGTCGCGCGTTGTTTCCGCGATGAAGATTTGCGCGCCGACCGCCAGCCCGAGTTTACTCAGGTTGATATTGAGATGTCATTCATCAATGAAGAAGACATTTTTGAAATCTCTGAAGGGCTTTTGCAGCGTGCGTTCAAAGAGGCGGACGTTGACATCAAGGGACCTTTCCCGAGATTGACGTACAAAGAAGTAATGGATCGCTTCGGCAGTGATAAGCCGGATTTGCGCTTCGAGATGGAAATTAAGGATCTGACTGAGGTCGCGAAGACCTGCGAGTTTCGCGCGTTTAAAGAAACGGTTGCCGCTGGTGGCGTTCTCAAAGCGCTCTGCCTCAAGGGGATGGCGGAGAAAAGCTCGCGCAAAGATCTGGATGGCTGGCAAGAGGTCGCTAAAGGTTTCGGCGCAAAGGCGCTTGCCTGGCTGACCTTCAAGTCCGAAGGCGTCAAATCGTCCGGCATCGACAAATTCTTCAAGCCTGAAGAGATCGAACAGATGCGCCAACTCGCCGGAGCAGAGACCGGTGACATCGTACTTCTGGTGGCGGATACTTATAAGGTCGTCACCAATGTGCTTGGGCGTTTGCGTCTCAAACTGGCAGAGGACCTCGGTCTTATAGATGAGAGCAAACATGCGCTTCTATGGGTTGTAGACTTCCCTGTATTCGAATGGAACGAGGATGAGAACCGGCTTGAAGCAGTGCACCATCCATTCACAAGTCCGAGATTGGAAGACCTGGAAAACTTTGATACGCAGCCGGAACTGGCGCGTGCCAGAGCCTACGACTGCGTATACAACGGTTGCGAAATCGGCGGCGGTTCAATCCGGATTCACTCCAAGGATGTGCAGTCTAAGGTCTTCTCGAAGATCGGCTTGACAGAAGAAACCGCTCGCGAAAAATTCGGATTCCTTCTGGACGCGTTAGATTCGGGCGCACCGCCCCACGGAGGGATTGCTTTCGGACTGGACCGTCTGGTCATGCTCCTGGCGGGTTGCAAGTCGATAAGAGACGTGATCGCGTTTCCGAAAACGCAGTCCGGCGCTTGCCTCTTGACCGATGCACCATCGGCGGCACCAGACGAGCAGCTCAAAGAATTGCAGTTGAAGCACGAAGCACCGAAACAACCAGCAAAAGTGACGGCAGATAAAAGTTAGGTTGACCGGTATTAGTGCCGGAGAAATGTAGGTTTTTCACCAGCCTGGAATTCTGGCGGATCGTGCTAGAATGCCATCAGCTGGATGCTTTGCCGACATCCTCGCTGCAATCACAGACTTGTTACTGCAATGAGCAATTCATGTCACACGGAAACTCAAAACTGAACTTCGCTTTGAACGGATCGACCGCGCTTTCCGGCAGTCGTGCTCGCAAAGTTGTTTTTTCGGTCTTGAGTTTTTCTCTGGCTGCCTTCTGTTTAACGTCCTGTGCATCTAATTCTTCATCCGACTCTGCTACGTCCGATGGACAGAGTCTTGAGTCAGCTCCATTTGAGTTTAAAACTTCAACCGAGCATTTGCTGGAAGGCAACAACTATTTCAAGAAAGGCGATTATGCCAAAGCCGAGATCGCTTATCGCAAGGCTTTGAGGAAAGACCCGAACAATCCGACTGCGAAAAATAATCTTGGCGTCATTCTAAATGAGCTCGGCAAACCGGATGAAGCGATTCCGATTTTGCAGGAAGCTATCAAAACTGACAACAAGAACGCAATTGCGCACTATGTCCTCGGAAAGGCTTTGAACTCGAAGCAGAGATTCGACGAGGCGTTTACGGAAGCGAAAGTGGCTACGGAACTTGACCCGACCGATCCTATTAGCTGGAGAACTCTAGGCGAGGCGGCACTCGGAAGGGGAGATATCGATACTGCAATTAGCTCTTTTAAACAAGCACTGATTATTGACGACACTCATGACCTCAGTCATCACAGATTGGCTCAGGCTCTGGCAATCAAGGGCGATGTCGAAGGGCAGATCGAAGAAGAACGCAACGCTCTCGAATTAAATCCCAACAACATCGATGCTAGATTGTCGCTGGCAATTGCGCTGACGAATCAGGGCAAACGCGATGATGCAATTGCTGAGTTGAAGGAGGTCCTGGAGATGGACCCGCGAAACAACACCGCACAGAATCTCTATAAGCAAATAAGCCAGCAGCCAGCTAAAACGAATTAGGCTCTACGCCTCCTACAGAACTAAGATGGCGACTTGAGCTGGTCGTGATGTGCTCTTGTCAAATTGCAGCGAAAGTTCAAAATAGACTATCGAATCGATGTTTCTGCAAGTGTGGAAACTCTCTGAGCGATTTTGTGAAGACGCTGATTTAATCAGCGTTTTAGACAATGTTCCTTTGCGTGCTCTCAAGTATCATGCGATCAGTCAAACGAACTAGGTCGGGCTCGACTTCGTTTGTGACCAGCAGGTCAGTGACGTGATCCGACGGAGGGCGTCCAATGTTTTCGCGCGTATTGTCCGGTGGCATCATCGGAGTTGATTCATACAAATTAGAAGTTGAAGTAGATTGCTGTGGCGGGATCGGTCAGATTCAGGTAGTCGGATTGCCGGACGCTGCCGTCAAGGAATCACAGGAGCGTGTGAGGTCGGCCATAAAGGCGTGCGGGTTCATGCTGCCGCCTGCGAAGAAGTGGGTGGTAAATCTGGCTCCTGCCGATACCAAGAAAGAAGGACCGGCTTACGACCTGCCAATTGCTATCGGGATTCTGGCTTCATGCAGTCTTATACCGACGCACAATCTGGATCGACTCTGGATGGTTGGAGAACTGGGTTTGGACGGTAGCGTTCGCCCTGTGTCCGGCGTGCTACCTCTGGCAATTGCATGCTTGCAGAGCGGCGCCACAGGCATCATCGTGCCTGAAGCGAACGCAGAGGAAGCGGCACTGGTGGAGAAGCTGAAGGTTTTTCCTGTGAGTCATCTTCGACAGGCGGTTCTCGCGGTTGAGAGTTTGAAAAACGTTGCTCAATTCGACTGTAACTTTAGAGAAACGTTTTCTCGCGAGGTATCGAATGCGATACCGCCGACAAATTTTAGCGAGGTCAAAGGACAGGGTATGGCCAAGATGGCTCTGGAAGTCGCCGCCGCAGGCAGGCACAATGTGCTGATGGTGGGACCGCCAGGCGCAGGCAAGTCGATGCTGGCGGAGAGATTGCCGACGATCATGCCACCTCTCGAATACGAGGAAGCCATAGAACTAACTAAGTTGTACAGCGTTGCGGGCCTATTGGAAAACGGTTCCGGTCTGGTGAAACAGCGACCTTTTCGAGCACCGCATCACAGCTCATCTGTGGCCGGGCTGATAGGAGGTGGCACGTCGCCGAAGCCGGGAGAAATCTCGTTGAGCCACCTGGGAATTTTGTTTCTGGATGAGTTGACCGAATTTTCCAAGTATCATCTGGACAATCTTCGGCAGCCTCTGGAAACGCGGAAAGTCACCATCAGCAGAGCTATGCACAGCCTTACATATCCAGCTTCATTTTTGCTGGTTGCAGCTTGCAATCCTTGTCCATGCGGATACAAAAACGACATTGCAAAATATTGTATTTGTACTCCCGGACAAACAGATCGCTACTGGTCGCGATTATCGGGACCGCTTCTAGATCGAATCGATATTCAGGTCACAACCCGTCGTTTGTGCGAAGAGGATTTGGCGCGGACGGAACCGGCGGAATCGTCGGAGTCGATTAGAGCTCGGGTCCAAAGGGCCGTTTACAAGCAGATGGCCCGCAATATAGTTCAACCTAAGGTTGGGGATACCAGCGCCAAACCGACGTTTTTCTACAACTCTCAGATACCCAGCCGGATGCTCGGTGAAATCTGCCACATAAGCGAGTTTCAGCGGCGCTGGTTGGCCAGAGAAGTATCGAACCGAGGATTTACCGCCCGAGCATTCGACCGAATCCTCAGATTGGCTCGCACCATCGCTGACTTGAAAGATTGCGATCAAATAGAGCACGGACATCTGCATGAAGCACTGCGGTACCGAACCCTTGAGGAGAGCACAAATGCATCCTGGGGGGTTTCAATGAAGGCGTCTACCTGATACCGTCGTCTGAGGTGTTATCATGTTCGGCTATGCACAAAATCAGTCGACAGATTCAATTTTGCTACGGGCACCGCCTTCTCAACTATGAAGGCAAGTGCAAAAATCTGCATGGTCACAACGGTGTTGCCGTAGTCACCCTGGAGTCTAGAAGTCTTGACGATCTCGGTATGGTCGCGGATTTCTCGGATGTTAAGAAAGCCGTCTTGCCATGGATCGATGAAGAGTTCGATCATCGCATGCTACTGCACAAGGACGATCCACTGGTGCCGTTGTTGAAAGCGCAGGGCGACCCCGTGAAGGTACTTGATGTTAATCCGACAGCTGAAAATATAGCGCGTTTGATTTTCGACCATGTGAAATCAGCCGGCTTCCCGGTATCAGATGTGGTGCTATGGGAAACCCCGAATTGTTCGGCATCGTACTCTGGCGAGTAGATTTCTATTTCGCGCTTGCGGTCGCGAACAGCGCATTATGCAGTTGTTTCACAGCCTTGTCAGCATCCTGGTTTGCGACTACGAAACTCAGCGTGATATCTGACGCACCGCCGGAGATCATCACGATGTTGATGTCTTTAAGTGCGGCAAAAACCTGACCGGCGATACCACTTTGAGCGCGGAAGTGAGTCCCCACAACGGTGACAATAGCTACATCATGCTGGACGCGCACATCGCAGAGTTCGTGCAGGCTTTCCAGAATCGACTCGATGTTGTCTTTGTTGTCGATGGTAACTGAAACCGACACTTCGGATGTCGCGATCAAGTCGATAGGCGTTCTGTACTTGTCGAAAACGGAGAAAACCTTGGCGAGAAATCCGTGCGACATCAACATATTGAGTGAGTTGAAAAAGAGCGCGGAGATGTTTTTCTTGGAGGCGATAGCGTACAGCGGCTGTTCGTCACTGGCCTCTTCGATGACAGTACCTTTGCTTTCCGGGCGCAGGGTATTTAGAATCCGCACGGGAATGTTTTTCTCGACGGCGGGCTTGATCGTGAGTGGGTGAAGAACTTTCGCACCGAAGTACGCGAGTTCCGACGCCGCTTTGAATGATACCGTCTGTAGTACCTGCGCTTCCGGAACGATTCGTGGATCGGCAGTCATCATGCCGTCTACGTCGGTCCAGATTTGAATTTCATCTGCTTCGCAAGCGACTCCTAGAATGGCGGCGCTATAATCGGAGCCGCCGCGACCCAATGTAGTGGTAATACCACTGGCGGTGCTGCCGATGAAGCCCTGCGTAACAACGACTCTTTCGTCTGCGAGCTCGGGAAGTATGGTCCCTTGTGCTTTGGCGGTTGTCGTTTCCCACAGGGGGCTGGCTTTGCCAAACACGTTATCCGTGACGAGAAATGTTCTTGCGTCAACCCATGAAGATTCAACGCCTTCTTTCTCCAGGAGAGCCGCAAAAATCAGGCTGGAAAGAAGTTCTCCGAAACATGAGATGGCATCGAGCGATCGTTTAGTCAGCTCGCCCAAGTAGCTGACGCCGCGCAGGATGATGTCTAGCTTGTTCAGGTGGCTTTCGAGCTGTTCAACCAGTTCGTCCACAACCGATGCCTGTTGGAATAACGTGTAAATGCAGTCTTTGTGTTTCTCGTGAATCTTATCGAGAATGTCGAGGGCCGCATCAAGGTCACGTTCCTTGGCTGCATTGGCCGCATTGATGAGCATGTCCGTCACTCCGGACATCGCCGAAAGCACGACTATGGGCGCGCCGTCCTTTTCTTTGGTAGCCTTGACGATCTCGAGGACGGATGTAAGCCTTTCAGCCGAGCCGACTGAAGTACCGCCGAATTTCATCACGATCATAGAAGTGCCAGTCTCCATGGTTAGCTCAGCTGCACAATTTCGTCGTTGAGGCAGTGATTAGCTGCGTGTCAAACAGAAACAGTCTATTGAGCCTTCCAATTTTACCCGGCATCACGCCGGAATAGATTGAGTATTGCGAACACTAACCGATTCTCAGGCTAAGCAAAAAGGACTGCGCGAAGCGCAGCCCTTTTCAGATGATTCAGATGCTCAGACTTAGCGACGCCAGATCTCAGCTCCAAGTGATCTGAGCTTTTCTTCGAGGCGATCGTAACCACGGTCAAGGTGTCTCAACCCGGTAACTTCGGTGATGCCTTCGGCGCCCAGACCAGCGACGATTAGTGCTGCTCCGGCTCTCAGATCGCTCGCTTTGACTTCAGCTCCCATGAGCTTGTCGACGCCTTTGACGACTGCGGCATTGCCCTTGATCACTACGTCGGCACCCATGCGTCTGAGTTCTGCTGCGTGCATGAAACGGTTTTCGTAAATGGTTTCTTCGATAATTGAAGTGCCGTCTGCAACTGCCATGATTGGCATGAAAGGAGCTTGCAAGTCCGTTGGGAAGGCTGGATAAGGCAAAGTTGTGATATCAGTGCCTTTGAATCTTGTGCCATCGCAGCGAACCCGGAAGACATCAGGTGCGTAAATCGCAACTTCTGCTCCCATCTCCTGACACTTGCTGATCACCGCATAGAGGTGGTCGGCATGAGCGCCTTCGATCATAATTTCGCCGCCGGTCGCCATACATGCGAGCATGAACGTACCGACTTCGACGCGATCCGGAATGGTGTCGACAACCGCGCCATGCATCTCTTCGAAGGGTACACCTTCGATAGTGATCTGGTAGGTGCCGGCGCCGGTAATCTTTGCGCCCATTGCGTTGCAGCAATCAGCGAGGTTTACGATTTCCGGATCTTGTGCGGCATTTTCAATGGTCGTGGTGCCTTCTGCGCAAACCGCAGCAAGCATGATGTTTTCCGTCGCACCGTTGGATGGACGGTCGAGATAGATTCTGGAACCAACAAGCTTTTTCGCGCTTGCGGATACGTAGCCGTGATCGATTCTGACGTCTGCGCCAAGGATCTTCAAACCACGCTCGTGCAAGTCGAGTTTGCGTTCTCCAATGGAGCAACCACCGGGGAGAGAAACCTTTGCTTCGCGGAAGCGGCTGAGAAGAGGTCCGAGAACAACGAACGAAGCGCGGAGATGGCTGACCAACTCGTATGGTGCTTCCCAGTCGTTGACACCCGATGCGTCGATGATAACTTCTTCGTTCTGGATGGTGACTTTTGCACCGAGGTGGCGAAGAATCGCAGCCATCATGTGCACGTCGGTGAGATTCGGAACGTTGCGGAGGACGGTCGTGTCCTTCGCGAGAAGAGCTGCTGCCATCATTTTGAGCACAGCATTTTTAGCGCCACCGACCTTTACAGATCCGTGCAGCTGTCTGCCGCCCTTGATGATAATGCGGGAATCGTCTTCAGGATTATTCTGAACGTTTGGTGGATCGACTCGGGTTGTCTTTGATTGCATTTAGTTACCGCCGCTTCTATAAGAGCTTTCCGCATGTTTCGATGGACTAGCAGAGTTTCGTTTACGGTTTTGATAGTAAGAGTAGGACCGAGCGCTATGCGCTTTCGCGCTTCGTGTATAGTTATTCGGTCCGCGCCTTGTCTCTCTGCTTTACTACACCTAAGTAGTGCATAGCGCGCCACACTACTAACTGTACACAATAAAAGTAAATACGGTGTTAAGCAGATAATATCGAGTGATTAAAGTAGATGTTTCCATGTGGCAGAAACAATCGGATTTCAACATATCAAGCGGTTCGAGGCGATCGGATATAGGGATGTTAAACTGTCGTAAAACTTGGCTGCCAAGGCGTTCGTATATGTCTCGCATACTCAAAGTAATCATGTTGATGGTGTTAGTCGGTGCTACCACCGGTGGTTGTGCCATGTCCGAAGAAATTCGCCGAATCGAAGAACAACAGAAGGTGACCCAGCGTCGCGAAAAGCAGATGACGACTGATTTGTCAGGTCAACAGATCTTCATTCGCAGTTGCAATTCTTGTCACCCGGGTGCGAAGGCCGGAATGGGACCTGCCCTGGATAAGCTTGGTGAGCACTTTCCCACAGACGATAAACTGAAAAAGTTTATTCGCCAGGGTGTTGGAATGATGCCACCACAACCCAAGGAAGCGCTCGATGACGTAGAGCTGGACAGTCTTGTGCAGTATTTACGTGGTCTGACATTTGAGGAAGAAAAGAAAAAATAGTTTCTCGGTGTTTTCAAACAACGCATCTATTGCCTTTTGAAATCGCCTTGAACACTGGTGTTCCACGAATTCTTTCTATCGGACCTTTCAGCAAAGGAGCCGAAACGTTTGGCGTGCGATCAACGAGTTTCGAGTTTACGCAGTCAATTATGGTGTGAGCAGATAGAAGAACCAGATCACCAGGATGAAGAGAATGGTGAACAAAATAATCCAGGAAACCAGCGCCGGACTTTTAACGATAATCGCTTGAATCGGGCAGTATCGAAGGAAGGACTTCATCACCTGATCGCGCTCCGCCAGATAAATCGATAGTATCGGCATGGGCCATACTCGCTTCGATTCGGCTTTGGGACGATACAGCACGAGGATAAGCTCGGGGCTGAGATACACTCTGGACACCTGATCCCAGTTGACTGTTTTGCGCTGGATCCAGTACGGTCCGCGATATTTGATACCGCGCGCGCTTATTTGCAGGCTTGATGGAGCGGTATATGGACGTGCCCCGATCAAGATGGCGACTACGGCTACGGTCACGAAGAAGCCTTCGACGTTGAACAACAGCTTCCAGCTTTTAGTCAGGTAGAGCGGCGTCCAACAAAATTTTGCCAGTCCGAGGTAGGCGGAGGCGAGGAGTAGGCAGAAAATCAGCTCGCTCGGTTCTTTGCCCTCGACAAAATTGTCTTGGGCTTCATTTTCCAGGTCCTGATTGGTGGCATTGGTCATCGGACGCTTGAGCTAGAAGAAACTACCAACCTCAGAGTAACGGATATTCGGACGGCCTTTCAATGGTATTTTTGCCATACTCAGTCTAAACCGAATAATTCTTCCCGCGCCCGTTTTCCGCGTGATTTGACGGTCGCGCCGGCATCCGGGTCCATCGACAGGTGGCGCGGGGTGACGGCTCTGTAAAAGTCGGTGTCGAAAGCTCTTGTTCTTACCACAACCGGCATCGGTACTGCATATCCGAGAACGAGCGCCTGCTGTTTTGGGTCAAGCTGGGCTAAAACCGTTCGCAACGTCTGGCTGCCGCTCACGCCAGTGAAGACCGCATCAATGTCTTTGTCGTCATTCAGCAACGCGGTCACCCTTGTCCCGATCTGACTGAGCACCTCCGGATCGATGCCACTGGGGCGCTGATCGACGATCAACAAGGTGACGAAATACTTGCGCATCTCTCTGGCGATAATACCGAATATGGTTTGCCTCGCAACTTGTGGCGAAAGAAATTTATGAGCCTCTTCAATTACTATCATCAGCTTGCGAGGCGCTTCTACGCTTTCCGGATTGGCTATATATTTTTCCGAGCGTCGCACATATTCTGCATGTATTCGACGGGTGATCACATTGGTTGCGAGCATGTAGGAGAGCAAGTTGTTCTGACGCCCGAATTCCAGGACGATATGCTTGCCCGCCTGGATGTGGGCAATGATCTCGGCCACATAGTCGTGGTTGACTCGTGGTTTCAAATACGGTGTCTTTTGAATGATAGTATTCAGTCGTCGCTGAAGTGTTTTAAGCGCTGTCGGATGCCCCTTGTACATCTGTGTGAACTCTTCGATTTCCTCGCCGGACATGTCTATCAGTGTGCTTATCCAGTCCTGTCCCAGCTTCTCTTTCACAATGTAGGCGTTTTCCAACGTCGCTTCAGTGAGGGCGAGTTCCGTTTTCAACAACTCCAGATCCTCGATTTCGATCTGGTTGTAGCCGATGGAGAGTTCGTGTGCATCCGGAAGTCCACGCGTTCTCGACGACTCTGCGTCTAAGCTGAACACCACGACTTTGTGACCGAATAATTGTTTTAAACCTTTGACGCGCGGCGCCGATTTGCTTTCGGACATGGCCTGCCAACCGTATTCGTTGTGCATGTCGAAAACAAGCATGGATGCTACGTCACGGTGAATTATGCCGCTAAGAAATATGCGAGTGAGAAACGACTTGCCGGTTCCTGATTTTCCAAAGATACCGTTCGATCGCTCAATGAATCGACCGAGGTCGATGCAGACCGGGGTTTCCATATTGAGCGGTTTTCCGATATTGAAGTGAAGGTTGTCGGAACTGTTTTCGTCTTCTTCGCCGAATACGAGCGCAAAGTCTGAGTTAGTAGCCTCGTAGACGGGTGAGAAGTGGTGCGGAATTGTTTTGACCGGCAGGAGTTCGTGTTCGCCGTCGCGCTCCATCATGAGCATGGGCTGAACTTTGACTGTTCCGAACGTCGAGCCACCTGATAGAACATCCATGAGGAAATCGTCTTCGGCAGGTGGGTTCAGCAGAATCGATTGATTCGCCGCCGAAAGTTCGACGTCGGTGAGCATACTGAAGAAGCGCGAGCGTCTGCCCTCCACAACTACAAATCGGCCCACGCGCAAGTCCTCGACCGAGTGATCCGGGTCGAGTCGCATCTCGAGACCGCCGGAAAGCGACCCCTGCGTGATTATTCCAAGATGACCAACGCGAGAGCGAGCCAAAGTGTTCCTCTTATATGGATTCTATGAGGCACCAGATCGGTTCTCGAAGAGCCGACTACTTTAGCTAGTGTACTTAAAGCGCGGCAAATTTGCGAAGGTTTTCGGCGGTCGCAGCTGTTTCCTTCCGGTTGAACCGTGAGGTGGTTAAACGTCAAAGCCGATGGCGCGCGCGAACTGTTTCACCGCTTCATCACGCTGTTCGCCGTCAAAGCTCGATTCGCTGAGGATCGCCGACTCGTCGTCGCCTTTGTACTCGGTGATTTTGTAGGTCGTGGGTGGTTGCAGACTTCGCTCCAAACGATAAAGATTGCCGTTTGACCCCGTTGCACCGACAACCCCCCAGACGCCGTCCAGGGATTTGGTTATATCTTGAACTGTGTGCGGCCATTGGGCTCTCTGTTGAAATAGATTCACTGTTTTCCTTCCAGTTTGTTTCAGTGTTCGGCGAGCGTTGCGGCGTTAAACAATCCGACCTGCCGCCGCTGGGCATGTCATCAGTTTTACTCAATTAGAAAGAGTGTCCGGAGAGGGACTTGAACCCTCATGGCTAAGCCACACGCCCCTCAAACGTGCGCGTCTACCAGTTCCGCCATCCGGACTAGTGTCTAGGGGGCCATTGCCAGTGAGAGGTCGTGGCAATCGTTCGAGGTGGTTTGGAACACCTCAAAATCTAGACCTTTAGTTTAGCAATGAAGGGGCAGTTCGTGTCAATAGAGTGCGCTTGTGTCAATTCATGTATCAGCGTTTACAGATAGTGCTATAACTAGAGTATGGCAAATGCCGCTCAACATCACGTTTTAGACAATCCCTGCTGCGGATAATTAAAGTACGAAGCAAATAAACACAAGCCGTCCGGGGAATAATTAGCTGTGGCGAGTATTTAGGTTTGTAACGTAAAATGATTTGAAAGTCTGTTGGCAAGCCAGTGCGATGAGGACATCGGTGTAGTCGGAATCATGATCGAAATGCATGTAGCAGGAATCGCACTGGATGCTCGCAACGGGCATCCAATTGTTGTTCTTAACGACAGCACCAAGCGACGCGCACTACCTATATGGATTGGGGTTGCTGAGGCGCAAGCAATCGGCAAGGCGCTTGACAATCACAAGCCTGACAAACCGATGTCGCACGACTTCTTACTAAATCTGATTACAGCCTTTGGATACAAAATTGACCGCATTGAGATAAACGAACTCTCGTCGAACACATACTTTGCCACCATCCGGCTCATAATTGAAGATTCGCGTGTGGATGAGGCTAAGGCGATCGATTCACGTCCGTCGGATGCGATTGCGCTGGCTCTGCGCGCCAAGGCGCCGATATTTGTTTCCGCTCAGGTCGTAGCAGACGGCACGATTCCAGCCGATGTCGAGCGCGACGAAGAAGAGACGAAAGAGTTCAAAAAGTTCATTGATAATTTGAAGGCGTCTGATTTCAAAAAAATGGGCGGCGCCGAGTCTTAGCGAGCGCCGAGTTGCGATCGCGGAGAGAGTTCAGACGCTAGCTTTGGCTGTGTCTTTCCTTGCCGCGCATTCAAGCTTCGGATTTCTTTTTTGCTTTGTCCAACGCCGATTTTAACGCGATCTCCAGCGTTTGGATTTTCGCTTCCAGTTGTTTCTCTTTGTCCGATTGAATCTCTTTGGCGAGCTTCTCATCTTGCTTTTGCCAGGTTAGTTGGTTCTGCTCGCTCTTTGCGTCTTTGATTGCTCTGGTGGCGTTGAACGAAGCTGCGGAGGCCAGACCAAGGGCGAACCCGATGAGCACTAGCGTTCCGACTGTGGTGGAAACAGTCGCGCCGAATAAATTCAGTGCCACCGCCGTACTAATGTTCATGAAACCAAGCACGGCTGCGACTATTAGAAGAACAGCAGATATTATGAAAAACAGATTGCGCGGCATCATGTCACCTCAGTGTCGAAGCTTCTCCAGCAGTGCCTGATAGTCTGCCGGAAGCGGTGCTCTGAACTCTAGCGCTTCGCCGGTTTTAGGGTGAGTAAACGAGAGTCTGGCGGCATGAAGTGCATGCCCGTGCAGTCCCAGTTTCGCCCGCGCTTTTTCAGAGCCGGAAGTCTTGCGATTGTACACGAGATCGCCGACCACGGGAAAGTTCAAACTCGCCAGGTGTACGCGGATCTGGTGCGTGCGACCGGTTTCGAGTTGACATTCCAGAAGAGTGAAGTTTCGATAACGTTCTACAACTTTGTAATGTGTGACTGCGCGGCGACCGTTCTCAACCACCGCCATCTCCTTGCGACGCACCGGGTGTCTGCCGATCGGTTTGTCGACTGTTCCGCTATCGGGTCCGACGATGCCGTCCACAAGTGCGAAATAGTTTCTCTTCACCTCGCGAGCGGAAAGACGCCTGGACAGCTCTTTGTGCGTAGAATCTTCTTTCGCGACAACCAGTAAACCAGATGTGTCTTTGTCCAGTCGATGAACGATTCCAGGACGCTCGACTCCCGATATGCCGGATAACGAGCCCTTACAGTGGTGCAAAAGTGCGTTGACCAATGTCCCTGAGCGGGTTCCCGCGCCCGGATGTGTAACCATGCCTGCGGGTTTGTTTACAACCACAAGAAACTGGTCTTCGAATATTATGTCGAGTGGTATCGCCTCTGGTTGCGCATCAAGAGGTTCCGACGGCGGAATCTTGACGGTGATAGTCTCTCCACCTTTCAGACGCAGAGAGGATTTGGCAATTTCTCCGTTGACGGAAACCAGTTGGGCATCGATTAGTTTTTGAACTTGAGCGCGGCTCAAATCCGGAAGAGTTTTCGAAATGAAATTGTCGAGTCGCGGTTTATCATCGGCTGATGCTTCAGTCGGATCGTAGACTAGCTCTACTTCTTCAAAAGGCTCAAATGAGTCGAATTCTTCTTGCTCATTCATAGTCAGGCTTTGTCGTTAGGCGCGAGAGCGTCATGCTTCCGCTCCTCCTCTCGCGATGGTGCAGGCGATCCGGCAGTTATATCGCTGGAAACTGCTTGCTCTCTGGTTTTCGGTCTTGTTTCTTCCGAAGGGAAGAACCAGATAGCGATAAAGAGAAACGCGATGCCAACATCGATCAATGCATCCGCGACGTTGAAAACTGGAAACTGCATGAACGCAAACTCCAGGAAATCAGTCACCTTCCCGTGATTGAAGCGATCGATTAAATTCCCAACTGCGCCACCAAAGATGCAAGCCATGCCAATCTGTTCCACCACAGGTAGTGGCGCCGTTGATGCGATCCGTTTAACAATCCAACAGCAAATCGCTATTGAGAAAACTGTCGCGACGACTCCCATAAGTTGACCGTTATCGCTTCCGAGCGAGAAGGCGGCGCCTGGATTGCTGAGCAGATTCAGACGGAGCAGACCAGGAATGAATTCTTGAGGCTGGCCCATGGTAAGGTTTGTTACGGCCCACTGCTTACTCAACTGATCGGCAGCGATACAACAGAAGACCACAAATGCGATCAGGAAGCTACGGGCGCCTACCTGCTTAAATCGTGTCATTCTGCGGCTCCGCGTCGGTAGTCTCAGCTCGCCGTTAAGGCTTTACGTCGCCCGAGGGATCGTCTTTCTTCTCTTCTTCTTTTATCTCAGTTGAAGGAATGGGCGATGCGTCTTGCAACTTCTGCGGATCAGGTTTTGGCGCGTCCGGTGTCAGCTTGATCGGTGAGGTGTCTTCATCATCGACTGTTGCTGTTTGAACGGCTTTGGGCTCAGGCGGCGCCTCTTTGGTTTGAGGAACCACGTTCAATCTTCGCGTCAAATACGTCAACCCTTTGAGGTTTGAACGCGACTTGTCGGTTATTCCGATTGTCGCCATCAGAAGTTCGTTGTGATTCGATGTGTTCGCGTGAATAATGCGCTCCAGGGTTTGATTATCAATCGGTCTCCAGAAATCTTTGTGAGGCGGCTGCGGATAGCGGAGCGGCTCGCTCGTGATTGAGCCGACAGCGATCAAATCGGAAGGCAAGTCGACTTTTAAACGAGCGGAGTATTCTTGCCCCGATTTCACTTGCTCTGGCGCGATGAAGGAGGTGTCGAGCTCCTGGGCAAGTCCGAATGCCACGCGAACTTTTTCGTAGTCGATTCGGTCGCCGACGATTTTCCATTCCTTGCCCATCTTTCTCAGATAGAGCTGACCTTCGGAGATCGATGAAAGCGAACCCCTGGTGCCGATTCCCGGCATAACTTTGTCCGTATTTCCGACTGCTTTGTCTCGTGACTCCACGGTTGCGAATTTACCTTCGACGCGAACTTGTTTCGTCTTCGAAATTGATTTTGCGTCCGGATAGGTTTTCCAGAAGTCCTTGGTGAGCTCTTTGACGGCGTTTTTGTCTAAACCGTCGTTGTTGACGTAGTCATCGTGATAGAAGCCCATTACCGCATCGAGATTGTGAGCGTTCCACTGTGTCTCGATGTCATTGAGGAAGGCTTCTACTTCCTGGCGTTCTGCCTTGTACTTCTCGTGGTCGGGTTCCAAACCGTCTGCTTTTGTTTCTTCCGAAGCGGTAGGTGTAGACCCGGTCGCTGTGGCGGCTGCTGCGCTTAGAGTCAGCGTTGAGGTCGTGGTGAGCGCCATCAAAAGTGAGAGCGCCAAAAATCCATCAACTTTTGCACGCAATGTTTGCCGCCTGGTGAGCGCTTTGTACATCACCGATCGCCTCCACGATGTTTCAAAATCGAATAGGTTTGAACCTTTCAAGTTGCCATTATAGCCGCACTGGCGTCTCCAAACCGCGATCCGTTAAGAGTTGCTGCCGAAACTGTCGCATCTATTCGCACTTGACTAGGGGCGGGTGGCTTAGAAAATGCGGGCGGTGTCCAACTCACGACTCGAATAAAAATGCGCTTATCCTGGCTCTGTCCGCCTTCGCGAAGCGTTCGCGGTTTCTGCTTCGAGCACAGACTGATACCATGGAATAGGTCGCGGGTCGCAGTTGCGGCGGGTTTCGAAGTGAGCGGCAACGATACTACAAATTTTGACAACGACACGAGCGGCAATCACGGCGTTCCGTTTGACACGTCGCCGGATCTATCCGGTGACCAGGGGGGCGTCTGGAGGCCTCACCCTGAGGACACGATGCAGGATTCCACGCGAAGTCGTGGGTTTCAGCCTCAGGGGCAAGGTACGGATGCAACTCAGAAAGATATTCCGGACGAGACGCAGCAGGAATTTCATTCACCGAGTGATGGGGAAATTCAACGCGACTATTCCGCAGATAGAACCGATCAGGACATTCGCACTCAGAAAACAGCCGATCACAGTGGACAGATAACCGATCAGGACATTGGGGATGGTCAGCAGAAAGTTTGGGCCGACCCTTTCGCACAGGAGAACACGTCCGACGAGGGCGGTTTAGGTTTTAAGCGTCAAAATCCGGCGTTTGACAAAACCGCGAAAAGCGGTGCTGCTGACTTCGCTGACACCTCAGGCGATACCAACTGGGACGCCTTGGACAAACCCAGAGCTGGCTCAAGCGGCTTTCCGTCGCAATCCGCCTCAATGACTCCGCAATCGAATCCAAAGAAAAGTCCCGTCGGCCAAACGTTTGCCAACAAGTACGAAATCGTTGGTCAGATCGGACAGGGCGGAATGGGGATCGTTTACAAAGCGAACGACATGATTCTCGCTCGCACGGTAGCCATCAAGGTGATCAAGGCGAACTCTCAGGCCAAAGTGGAGGAAATTTCTCGCTTTCAGCTCGAAGCTAAGTCGATAGCAAAGTTGGATCATCCGAACATTATCCGCGTGTATGAAATGAATGTCACCACAGATGGTGACCCCTATTTTGTGCTTGAGTACATTGCCGGCAATTCGTTGTCGAACGAGATCCGCGGCCGCAAAGGGCTTCCGCTGAATGAAACCATCGAGATTGTCGATCAAGTTTGCGATGCTCTCAACCATGCTCATGAAAGTGGAGTTATTCACCGCGATTTAAAACCAAGCAACATCATGCTCGTAAAGCTGCGCGACCGAGTCGTAGTCAAGCTCCTCGACTTTGGAATTGCAAAACATTTTGCGGTTGATGACGCGACCTTACAGTTGTTGCAGCTAACTCGTCCGGGGCAGGCGTTCGGCAGTCCGCACTACATGAGCCCGGAACAGTCTCGCGGACAGGCTGACAGTCCGGCAAGTGATATCTATTCGCTCGGTTGCATGTTTTTTGAAATGATAACTGGGCATCCGCCATTCTCTGGAGACAATGTCCTTACCACAATGAACATGCACCAAACGGAAGAAATACCGTCTGTTGGTGATGCGGTCGATGAGAAGTTTCGCGCTGAAGTAGATCAAATCATTGCCAGGATGATGGCGAAGAGACCGGAAGATCGATACTTGTCGGTTATGGATGCGAAAGGCGACTTGCTCGAGCTGCGTTGTAAAATGAAGCAGCCCGAGATTTCCGAGTTAGCGCCGGCGCCAAGTGTTTCCAATGTCGTTTACGAGGTTGGCGACAAGAGACCTGGCAAAAATCGGACGAAGATTTTCGCATCTCTTGTTGCTGTGCTGATCGTGGGAGCAGTCGGCATCTTTTCTGCTGGTGTCATCCGCGGTGTCAAACCCTCTCCGCCGGATGTTAAGGATCTGACTCCATGGAAAGCGTACGATCTGAAAGGGCAGCAGCTGTTTGACAAAGGTGCATACAAACCGGCTCTTCTTAACTTTCAGAAAGCATATGAGCGCGCTAAGTTGGAAAAGGATGGTCCTGACAAAGCCACCAAACTTAATACCAGTCTTCGCGAGTTAAGGTCGATTAATTACGTGCTCGGAGATTCGAAAGCTGTTGATACAGTGAATCAAGAACTGCTCGACCACCCGATTCAAACTAGCGCCGTACCTAAAGTGCCGTTTGAGCGGCTTAAAAAGAGTATAGCTAGCTTATCGAAAGAGAACATCAGCGAACGGTGGGACCCTTTGATTGAAAAAGTGACAGCCGCTGTTACCGACCTCAGAACGCGTGAATCGTCCAGACCACTACTGGACCTCGTTCAGAAGCAAGTGACTTCCATTGGGAATGAGCAAGCCAGGTTGCAGCAGTTGGAGATAATCCGCGCTTATATTAGTTTCGACGAGCAAGTATTTAAAACAGGCGATTATTCAGTTAACTCAGTTGAACGTCTGAAGCGTATTCTGATTGAGCAGCGTCACTCGGTGACTCCTCAGGTGGGAATGTTACTGGTCAAAATGCTGCAGGACGACCCGGCGGTGGATCAGGCTGCATTGGTTGAAATAATTTATCGCGCTCAATCTGGTCAAAACTTATTTATTCGAGATGGTGCCAGATATCTAGGCTCGAATTTGCAATGGAATGCGGGAAACCGAGATGCAGCTTTGTTGGGCATGAAGGAGTTGCTGGCGGAAGTCGAGTCGCGGCCCGCGAGAACTGATTCTGATCTATCCCGAGTCTTGACTGCGTTGGGCTATTGGCACACCTCGATGAATCAATTCGAAGTAGCCGTGCCGCTGCTGAAACGAGCTGCCTCCATAACGATATTAGGCGATGTGGAGCCTTCGGCACAGGCAGGTCAACTTAACCTGATTGAGTTTCAGCTTGCATTGAGTTACGCTAACCTCAAGCACTATGACGACGCTATCCGGCTCCAGAAGCGAATACTGAATCGAGCAGGTACAACTTCTGGTGCCTCGAGTTACGAATCTGCAGTTGCGTTATACGGGATGGGACGTATTCAGTTTTTAGCGAACAACCTAGACGAGGCTGCATTGAGTCTTGAAAAATCCCGCGAAATTCTTCGTCATCTGCGGGGACGCAGCGTCAGTCGTGAACAACTGCTCGCAGCTACGTCGGCTTTGTTGAATAAACTAAGCGATGCACCAGGAGCAAAACCCGTGCACGCGCAATGAAGCTGTGAAAGTACACTTACTTAGAAGCGTTAACGGTGACATTTCCATTGAAAATCATCGAGCCGTTTTTCGCGTTATTGGTGAACACGATATCCGAACCATCTGCATTAGCAGTATTTTCGGGAGGATTGAAGGCGAACTGTCGACGTCCACCGCTAAAAACTCCGCCGTCATTAACAACGTTAGCCCGAAAATTAATGGTTGAGGAAAGTGGGTTTAGGAAATTGCCAGATAAATGCGGCGGAGGAATCTCTCGCTGGATAGTTAGTCGTTGACCTTTTGGTGGCTTTGGAGGATCCAGTCTCAATGCCTTCTGATCGATCGTGAAGCTGACGTTACCTGCACCCGGACCGCCATTTGCATCAGCAGTGTAAGTAGAATTTGTGCCAGCTACGAATGTGGATTTTAGGTTGCTCTTCGATGCGTTGGTTAGATCAATGAAGTCTGCGGCGGTGATCGTGATTCCGTTGTTTGTCTCGAGGTTGCCACCAGTATTCTGCAAGCGGACGTACGCGTTCGATGAGCTTATGTCGCCTGCTACGGTCAGTTTGCTGCGCGTCTGGAGTTGTAAACCATCGGCCGCTGATGACTGATTGAGCGTCAAGTTCGTTGTAGCGTAGCGAATTACGAATGCTTGAGTTCCAGCATCGATTGATAGAGTTGAATTGCCTGGATCGTTTTTCTTCAAAACACCCTTGGTGAATATTTTGTCGAAACCAGTGATGATGAACGCGTTTACTGGGTCAGCGCCGATTCGACCGGTGTCAGCGACGAGTTGAACGTCCGCGAATGGGCTTGCTGTGTAGATCGGGGCGTCGGCATTTTGAAGCAGATCTTTTCCAGCCGAGAGGAAGACGTCATTCGCGATTTTGGCTACTCCACCAAGCTGCCCGATCGAGGCGCCCGCAGTTAAGGTTGTGGCTGCACTGAGTTGTCCACCGGCCGCTAGCGTTCCATCAGCGTTGTAGGTGACTGTTGGGCCTCCTGTGATAGCTGGTTGCGCTGTGGTGACTCTGAGGTCGCCACCACTGCCGGTGCCACCAGTCGTGTCGATCGCACCTATTTGAACTGCCGTATTTCCAAAGGTAGGAACTTGACCCGGTAGTGGATCTGCACCACCGGCCACGATCGTGACGTTGCCATTGTTGCCGGTGCCTCTGCCGCCGGAAGCAATTGATGCACTGTTGATGTCCACCCATCCCGATGTGCTACTTGCACCTTTGAAGGCGTAGAAGTTTATGTTGCCACCGTTGCCACTGGTTCCTGTCGGAGAACTGCTAATCGTGCTGGTTCCTAAAAAGATCGAACCTCCGCTAGTTGAGGCCCCATCGAAAGTGACGGATGCTCCCGGACCCGCCGGAAAATTGCTACCTGCAGCCGGGTTGGTAATATTGGCTCCTGCGATCATTGTGATGTCGAAACCGGAGGATGAACCGCGTGCTTCGATTGTGGTGAGTGGGGAGCTGAAAATATTTCTGCGGGCAATGATTGTGAGAGCCTCACCAACGGATATGTTGCCAGCGATGGTGATATCTCCGGTAGGGTCGGCGTTGTAAAATGTGGGATCTCCAGTGAGGCAAGTCTCACCAATTATAAGGTTGGCGGTAGATGCCATCACATGACCTGCCAAGCCCGTTTGTGAGAGCGTGCCAGTGAGATCGTTAACGTTCACCTCGTTGGTCGCGTTGCCTGCGAAGAGGTTCACTTCCTTTGAAAGCAAGTCACCGCCGGTGATGTTATTGTTGAACGTTCCTTTGTAATCAGCGTTGCGAACGTTGATGGCGCCGTTCAACGCGGCGATCGTTCCATTTGTGTTGTTGACGTTGATCGCCAAAGTCGGCGAACCGTTTATCGAGACGCTACCGTTCACTGCCTCGATTGTGCCAGTGTTGTTTATCGTGTTAGCGGTGATGAACACGGAGTCTTGAGCCGAAATGGTTCCAGTGTTTGTGAGTTTGGAAGCAACGGGTGTCGAAGTGCTTGCGACTGTCGGCACCGACTCTGATACCAGGGTAAGGTCGCCGCTTGATTCAATCGTTCCGTAGTTTGAAAGTTCGCCGCGAGCGGCTAGCGTGAGATCAACTTTTGAAGCGTAGTTCGCGCTGGATAGATTGCTCGGTAGTACCGAGGAGATGAGCGCGCCGGATTGGTTCGTGATGTCGTCAGCGCGGATAGCTCCTCCGCGAGCGCTATTGGTGCTGGAGACGGCGTAGATTGAACCATAGTTGTTCAAGTCTCCCTTGAGAACGAAGTTCGAGTTTTTGCCGAAGTCACCATATGTGGTGACTCCTGATGCGACAGTAAGATTTGCAGCGCGCATCGGATCATTATTTCCGGTGATCGACGTGAGATCTAGATCGCCACCAGTAGCGATACCGCTGCCGTCAATGACCAGTTTTTGTCCGCCGCCGGACAGCGCTTGTTTAACAGCAATGTATTCTGCCGCTGTGACTCTAGAGCCAGCTGAGTATGTTTGGGTTTGTTCGCCGACAGTGATTTCGACTGATGAGTTAATCGTGCTGAAGAGGTTGCTTCCGAGCACGATGTTGCGATCAGCTGATGTGAGGTCGAGGTCTACTCCGCTGTTTAATCTAACTAAACTGCTTCCGATTTGTTGAACACCGATGCGGTCGAGTTTGGCTTGCAGACCGCGTCGGATGACGTCGTTGTTTTGTAATTCAGCGTGACGAATAATCGCTGCTTCGAGTCGTTGCTGTTTCAATTCTTGTCGAAGGGGCGGCGATGCGCCGGTAGCGGACCGAGCATTGTAGGTGTCTTTGAACAAGTCGCGGGCTTCACGACGCGTGAGGTCAGTGTGCAAGTCTCGAAACTCGCGCATCGACGGCCGATCGTGAGACGCAGCCAGGGCTGTTTGAGCGCTCGATAGGAGCAGGGTGCCGCAAACAAACACGGAAGTTCGTCTGATGGCTGCTCGCAAATCCTGCTGCCATATGTAGTCCGCCGATCTCTTCCCCGAACCTGATTTCATGATCCACCTCTGGAGTGCTTGGTCGCCTGTAGGGATTTTTCCTTGCGGATGATCCACTCTGCTACGATTGCTTGAGTGATTCCGCGAAGGCTAGTTGAAAGTGATACCGAGAGAAACCAGATTTTACCTGATGTCGAGTTCAAAGAAGACTAGAAGTATTTAGGGCAATGATTTGCTTTCTGGCGTTATTTCTCTGAATCCTTTTATTGGCGTTGTCTGACTTCGATTTTCGTTGGGGAATAATTCTTTTGTATTTTGTAGGGCTAATTCATAGTTTGGACAGAGAGCGAGAGCCGTCTCGAAATCTGTAGCGGCTAATTGCATCTCATTAAGCTTTCTGTACAGCATTCCTCTAAGCGTGTGAGTGTGATGATCCTTGGGATCTAGCTCCAAGGCTTTATCAAAATCGCTCAGTGCTAATGCAAATTGGCCGATTCGCGCACGGGCGTAGCCACGGCCCGACCAAGCGCTTGCGAGTTCGGGATTTATCGCAACTGCATGTCCAAAGTCAGCTATGGCCAGGCTAGTTTCCATCCGATCGGAATAAATTCGTCCCCTTTCGCAGAATGCTCGCGCGAAGTCAGGCTTTATTTTTATAGTTTTGTCAAAACACTTCAGGCTCTCATCGTAATGCCCCAGCTTTTGATGGGCGATTGCGAGTGCCTCTAAGCACTCAACGTTTTTAGGGGCAAGTTTGACGGCTTTATTTAGCCAGGTTAACGCGTCTTCGTTGCGTTTTAGAAACTCGTAAGCTACTGAAATGTCGAGTGCTATGGCAGCAGATGGTTTTGACTCAAAAGCCCGAAGTAACACCGGGAGTGCCGCATGATAATCTTTAGCCCGTAGTAGCACCCACCCCTGAACGTACATCAGGTCCTCATTATTGGGATTTAGCTTCAATCCGGTTTCAACGTCGTGAAGGGCTTGTTCGAAATCGCCGAGCTTCGCCAGCGCTAGAGCTCGCTCCTCAAGAGCCGCAGTGTCTCGATTGTTCTTTTGAATTCTATTATCGAGGGCTTGGAGAATTGCCTCGGAATTCGCATCAACCGAGGGGTTGTCCAATTCTTGAGCGAAGTCCTCTGCCAGTGAAGGTTTAAGGGACAAAGCTTTTTTTCTATCTTTAAAAGCTTCGGCGCTGTCGCCTACGATTTTCTTGAGTTGTCCCCGTTCAAAGAGCGCCTCCGCATGATGCGGTTCGATAACGATAGCTTTGTCTAGGCAAGCTATTGCGGCTTTCAAATCATGATTAGCGTGTCGCTTTACAAGGGCGAGCTGATAGTAGGCTTCAGCATTTTTAGATTTTGAAAGCACAAATTCGATATCATTTTCGGCTCTGTCATAGAGTCCAAGTTGTCGATACAGCGTAGCTCTGCGTGTTCTCGCTTTTGTTGCCCGGGGGCTTTTCTTGAGCAACCTGGTCATTGCAACTATTTCTTCTACCAGGCTTTTTGAATCTCGCAGATGGGTCGTTGTGGCTGTCCGGGGCGTGCGGCCATCAGCAGCGGTCACTGACCCTGCTGGTTTACGTGGCGTTTCGGACGGCTCGGAAACACAAGCCGATAGAATCACGGTAACGCAGAGAAGAACTAGCAGCGTTGCTCGCAATGACAGTGTCTTTGTGGTGAATTCGAAGTGCATTTGCCGGAAGTTAAACTGCCACCGAACGTGGTGCGCAAAGAACCAGGATGAAGGACCGTAATATCTTATCAGCGGAAGTCGTTTTGAAGATAGGAAATCACCCCGGGTGATATCACCAGGGGTTGATTGATTTCTCGTTTATCGCGTCCTTGAACCGGCTGCTAACTCGCAGTCCGTTTATCGCGGTCGATTAAACAGCTGCTACTGCGAGCAGTTCGTTCATCTTGTCGATGTTTTCGCGGATCGATTCAGCTGATTTCTTGAGTTCAGCAGCTTCTTCATCGTTGAGTTTGATGTCGACGATTTGCTTGAGTCCTTCTTTGCCGAGGACGCACGGCAAGCCGATGTAGACATCTTTCAAGCCGTAGTGACCGTCAGCCAAGACTGCGCAAGGGATGAGGCGGTTTTTGTCTTTGAGGATCGCTTCAACCATTTGAACAACCGATGCGCCCGGTGCGTAGTATGCGCTGCCGGTCTTGAGGTGTTTGACGATTTCAGCGCCGCCGTCGCGGGTGCGAGCGACGAGTGCATCGATTTTGTCTTTCGATACGAATTCCGAAATCGGAATGCCGTTAACCGTCGCGAAGCGTGTGAGCGGAACCATCAAGTCGCCGTGTCCGCCGAGAACCATCGCGCGAACGTCTTCTACAGAGAAGCCGGTTTCCATTGCGATGAATGTTTGGAATCTAGCGCTGTCCAGCACTCCAGCCATACCGATGACTTTGTTGTGCGGAAGTTTAGTGGTCTTCCAGGTGAGGTAAGTCATGACGTCAAGCGGGTTGCTGACGACGATGAAGATCGCGTTAGGAGAATATTTGATTGCGTTCGTGGCGACGTCTCTGACGATATTGGCGTTAATCTTGAGAAGGTCGTCGCGGGTCATACCAGGCTTTCTTGCCACACCAGCGGTGATGACGACGATGTCCGAATCCTTGGTGGCTTCGTAACTGTTTGAACCTTCAATCTTTCTATCGTGATAGTGAACCGGCGAGACCTGGAGCATGTCCAGGCTCTTGCCCTGCGGCAAACCTTCAACTACATCGACCAACGTGACATCTGCCAGATCTTTCTCTGCGATGTACTGCGCAACCGTCGCGCCGACGTTGCCTGCTCCAACTACTGTGACCTTACTCACGTTCGAAACCTCCACAAAAACCTAGCGGGCGAAGGAGGTCAGATTAGCACGGGATCTGGCGATTGCCCGGGAGCTTAAGCATTAGTTCCTGGTTTGTATTGCGAAACTGTGATCGCTGGCTGGTGGAACAGATTTCGTCCTCAAAAATTTAAACTGACAACTTGCTTGAAAAGTCCCGTAAATTTAGTGGTGAAAATCCTGTAGACGATTCGCCTGTCGTGTTTTATAGTCGTAATAAGAAATGCATGCAAAGAGGGGAACTCGTTTTGCTCGGATGCGTCTAAGAAAAAACGCCGGGCCGTAAAATGGGTATAGGAAGGTAGCAGGGCTGCCACACGCAGAATCCTCGGCGATGTGAGGTGATTGGCTTGTTTAGCAAAAACCGAACCAGCAATTCATTTGTATTCGCGCTCACGGCGGTGCTGATGGCGTTGGCTTTCGCGTCTTCGGCAATTGCCAATGATGAGCTCACTCCGGACGTTCCAAAGCTGGACCTGGGTCCAAAGAAGGAGCCTTTGAAAGCCGGTATTCAGCACAATATTCAGCAAAAGACAGAGACCAAAAAGAGGAAGAAGTTGAAGGCGCAGACGTCTGCTTCCCCATTCGCTAATGCTCAGCGGGCGGCGCTGGATGCGAGCAGATTCAACGCGTCGGCTGATGACAGCCGCCTCGAAGCGCAAGCGGAGCGGTCTATTGGAGTGATCGGTGTTCGGTTCGTTTCCACTAACGGGTATCCGCCGGTAATTAATACAGTCTTCCCCGGCACTCCGGCGGCGGCATCCGGTTTGTCAAGCAATGATTTGATTGTTGCCATTGACGGAGTTCCGACATCCGGCCTAAGTAAGGATGAGTGTTACGACTTAATTATCGGAACGCCGAACACACCTGTCACCCTGTCGCTACGCCGCGGTCAGAACTTCTTCGTGCGAACCATGAACCGCATGGACTTGAACGAGATGACCGACCCGCGCGTGCGTCATGCATATATGTATCACTTGTAAGCCACCTTTCTCCCGTTTTCTCTTTCCAGTCGTGGCTGGATTGCGTCAAGCCGTCCTTCTATAAGGTATGCGGCGCAAAATCCTGCTAAACTTTCGGCATGATGAGGTTTTGTTTCGATGCCACTATGTTTGGTGGCGACATGGGTGGAGCGATTGAGCTAGCGGCTGCTAAGGGGCTGACAGCTATCGAGTACCGGTTTGGCTCTTTCAAGGTTTCTGCCAGTGGCGCAGAAGTAAAGGGTGAGGAACGAAAGTATCTTGAGCGACAGTCGAAGTTGGCTGCCGATCAGAATGTTGAAATCGCTTGTCTGGCATCTGACTACATGCACAAGCCTGGCGACAAAACGTCCTACAAAAAATTCCATGGAATGATTTCCAAGTTGCTGGAAGTGTCCACAATACTGAACTGCGGACGCATCTCATTCTTCCTCGAAGTTGGACCTGACAACGCCTGGAAGACGAAGTTCGAAAAGGAGTATGAGACGCTTCATCCGCTATTTGAAGAGCGTGGCATAAAGCCACTTTTACGTCTTTCTACTCCTCATGAATTTCGTGGTGTATCTTTAAAAAGATGGCGCGCGATTGAGCCCCAGGATTGGCGGGATCTGATTTCTGGTTGCCCCGGGCTGTCGCTCAGTTTCTCGCCGGCTGACTATCTCTGGCTTGGTATTGATTACCTCGGTGCGCTTGCTGCTATTCTGCCGGCGCTGGAACATATCGAGGCCTACGATGTGGAGATATTGCGCGATCTGCAGCGGGATAGCGGTATGTTCGGTCCTTTGTGGTGGCGCTATCGCAGAATCGGAAAGGGGCTTGTAGACTGGGTTCAACTGATCGAGGCCCTTAAACTGTATGGCTATGAGGGCGCAATTTCTGCTCAATTTTCCGATGAATTTGTAGGCGCCGATCAAACTTCGTTGGAGAACGCGCTTGATGACGCATTCTCGAGGTTGGGTTTCCTGATTCGTCGATGAAATCTGCTGTGTGTTTAGTTTAGGCAGGCACAATGACCGGCACAAAAAAACAACTGTCGTTATATGTCCACACTCATTGGGATCGCGAGTGGTATTGGGCTTTTGAGCGCTACCGAACCGTTTTGATGTCTGTGTTGAAAAGGGCAGTCGAGGCTGTAGAGTCTGGAGAATTGCCGAGCTTTCACCTTGACGGTCAAGTCTGTGCTCTGGAGGATTTTCTGGAACTGGAGCCCGAGTTTGCAGAGCGAATCAGGAAGTTGAACGCGCAGAACAAGCTCGCTATCGGTCCCTGGTATGTGCTAGCCGATCAAATGCTCGTCAACGGTGAGAGTCTTATTCGCAATCTCGAAGTTGGACTGAAGCTGTCTCGACGATTCGGCCAACCCATGATGGTTGGCTACAATCCTGACACCTTCGGGCACAGTCAGGATTTGCCGCGAATATTGCAGTGCTTCGGAATTGAAAACGCGATAGTGTGGCGTGGAGTTCCCGAACTCGATCAAGGACCGGAATTTTTCTGGCGAAGTCCCGATGGCAGCGAGGTCGTCGCGATTGCGCTGAACAAGGGCTATTACCAAACCATGTTTCATGAGGTTGAAGGCTCGGAGTCGGAAGACAAAATTGACGCTCTTGTCGAAGCTTTACTGCCGTGGTTGAACTTGAGATTCGATAAACAGAGCGGCGCAATCGTGGCTAGCGATGAGCCTTCCGTCGTTTACTCTCGATATACCAACGGATGCCTCGTTCCCGTCGGCGGCGATCATTTGAAAGCGCCAACCAATTTTGCGCGAATTTCCGAGCTTGTCGGCAATCGCTTCGTCCAATTATTGTCGGAGAACGGAACCTCGGCCGCTACAGGTGTGTCTGCCATTGAACTCGCAACGGTTCAGCTTTCGGATTATCTTGAGATGGTGTTACAGGCGGTGCAAAAACCGGCCACGCCTGTCAGGCGAATCGACGGAGAGCTGCGAGACAATAGTTGCGCTAAACAGCATGCTGCCGGCTATATGCTCCCAGGCGTGTTGTCTACCCGGCTGTATTTGAAACGTCAAAACAGAATTCTGGAACACAGGCTCGCGCGTGTATGCGAGCCGGTTTACGCGTTGATGTCTGCAGCAAATGTCGTTAAATATCCGGCAGTTGAGTTGGATAACGCATGGAAATATTTGCTGAAAAATCATCCGCATGACAGTATGTGTGGCTGCAGTGTGGACGAAGTGCATCGCGAGATGATGACGCGATTCTCCTCTATCCATCAGATTCTCGATATTCTCGATCAGCGAGTGAAGCAGGAGTTGCTTATCCCTGGAGGACATGAATGGTCTACGGAGGAAGGACGAGAACGGAGAGCTGCGAAACCGCCATCAATCGAAAATGCTGGCTTCGGTAGGGGCGATGGCGAGCTTGCCGATCCGGATGTTTCACTGACGAATCTGGCTGTTCTAAATGTCTCAACTAGTCCAGTAAGCGCACCCGTCAGAGTAGCCCTGGCTATTCCTGATAAGTTTTTTGCGGAGCCTGATGGTTCGGCGACTCAAGATCAGCAGTCTGCATCAGCTCCTTCTCCGGAGGCGGCTCCGACGGAGGCTACTTCGCTGGCATCGGCGAAGGTCAAGAAAACGGACAAAGAGATGTGGGCGGCAGCCAACGCATACCTACTGGACCTCTGCGGAGACGCAACTCGGTTTCAACTTGAAGGAGTTCGATTTGAAACAGAGTTGTTTGGAGAGCTGGGTGGGGTGCCGCTCTACAAAGACGTTCACTATCTGACCGGTTGGGTTTGGGTGGAGAACGCTGCTCCGTTAAGCGTTACAAGATTGCCGCTCAGTGGTTGTTCCGCCGCTGCAACTGATGGCGTTTCCGAAGCTGTCGTCAAGGCTAGTCGTTCGGAAATCTCCAACGACTTTTTCGACTTGAAAGTTTCCAACGATGGTCAAGTCACAGTCGATGTACGTGACGCGGCCGGTAAGCAGAGTTTCAAGCTCCGGCACCGGTTTCAAGACGTCGCGGATGCCGGCGACTCGTATAACTTCGATCCCATTCTTAAAGATGCGGCTGTGCAAGGACGTTTTGCTTCGTGCGAAACGATTCTAACTGGACCCCTTGTCGCTTCTTTGAAGCTCACGTATAAGATTCATTTGCCTGAAGCATTAGTTGAAGATGGCGATGAATCCGTATGGAAAGGTGTAGAGGACAAAACAAACCTGGTGCATTTCAAACGCGCCAAAAAGACCGTGGAGCACAAGATTGAAACGACCGTGACTCTCAGGCGCGGCGTGCCACTTGTGTTTTTCGATTCGACTTGGAACAACCTCGTCGGAGACCACCGCCTGGAAGTTCTTTTCGATACTGGCGCTAAGGTCGGTACAACCTGGTCGGAGAACCACTTCAGTTTGGTTGAACGAAACGTGAGCTCGCACGAGGTTGCCTTGCCAGTCGAGAAATGGACGGAGACGCCACTCGACCGTTTCCCCTGTCAACGATTCTTTATCGCCAATGGTCAGGCTTTCTACAACTTGGGATTGCCTGAATATGGTGTTGATGGAGAAGAAGTTTCCTTCACGATACTTCGGGCTATTTCGATGTTGTCGCGGAAGCGATTGCTCACTCGTGGCGGTGGAGCCGGTCCTTACATGCCGACTCCCGAGGGCAATTGTCTGGGCCTGAACACAGCCTCTTATGCCTGGGCACCAATCACGGTGCTCAGTAATTCAACCGGATTTGTTCCTCAAGGAAGCGCTGCGAAGAGCGCTGGTACCTCAACCGTCATCGGCGGTATCAAGTCTGCTGGAACTGCGAAGAGCAAGTCTGTCGGTGATAAACGCCTGAGCGCTGGATCTGTTCAACTAACTGATGCTGAGCGTGCAAAAGCTTATACGCTGGCTGAACAGTTCGAAGGCGTGCTCTGGTCCACTCCGCTTACGTCAGAGTCGGAGGATTGTTTAGCAGACGGTTCGTTCATTCAAGTGAATAATGAATCTCTGCGGATCGTTACTCTTTACTCAACCGACGGCGGAAATTCGCTTCGTTTAAGGCTGATCAATGTTTCCCTCAGTGCGCAGAAGTCTTCAATTGTTTTAGGGACAGGTTGGAAGTCGGGTGCAGTCAAAATTGAAGTCGTGAATCTCGACGGCAAGGTTTTGCGAGCTCTTGAACAGGCAGACGGAGCATTCGTTTTAGAATGTGGTCCCAACGAGCTGGTGACGCTGCAAATATCGGCGAACTAAGTCTGAAGCTGCTAATTTGTATATAAGCAGTCTTCCAGTGGTACAGAGAGATTGGAACGAGTCTATTCGGAGTCGATTATGTCTGGTAATTTTCAGCCGCCCGTTGACGCGCGGTCTTTGCGAAGCGTCGCGCTGGCAGTACTGTGCGCTGGCTTATTGAGCCAGGCGGCTTTTGCTGACCGTGTCGATCCGAATTCGCCTCTCACGAAAAACCAGCAAAGTCAGTTGAGGAAAGCTGCAAGCTATGCCAAGAAGGGGCGTGGCGATAAGGCGAGTCCGATTTTCAATGAGATTCTCACTACCTGCACCGATCTGCCCAAGTGCATAGCGGTGGCAGGTTACACAGAGCAGTATGGACACTCGACTGTCGACGCCCGCCGAGCAATAATGCAACGCGCTCTGGAATTGTCCAGGACATATGACGATTACATTCTGGTCGCTATGAAGTCGCGCCAGTATGAATGCTTTGACGTTACGCGCTCAGCAATTCAGCAGCTTGTAAGTGTCGCTAATACTCCCGAGCAGCTCTCTGACTTGGCACGCAAGGCGCACGAGGTTTCGATGACGGACGTTGCGCACCTGGCGATGGAAAAGAAATACACAGTTGTTAAGACGGTCCCGGGGGCACTTGAGTTTGCCAATGAGTGTCACCTGCTCGGTTTCACTGATTTAGAACGAAAGTGCGTCAAAGACTTGATTGACGACGAGGGCAACTGTTCGCAGCTCTGCATGATACTGCGAAAAATCGAGCCGTTCAAACTGAAGGACCTCAACCGATATCTGCTAAAGAAGGCTCTCGATCAAGCTTCCAGCGTGGAGGACTTCTCCAATATTTGGGAAGCCGCCAGACGCCATAACCAGAAGGACATCTTCGATGTGGCCGCGTTCAGAGGCAAGAAGATGCAACTGATGCAACGCATTCAGGGCGACCGAGCTCAGCACCAGCAGCGTGTCGAGGAGTGGAAGCAAGGGCAAGACTCCGCCCAGAATCAGGTTCAAAAGGAACTCGGTGGCGGCGGCATGAATAACGGCTTCTAGCCCGTTCTTCTAAACGACGATCTGACCTGCAAATGAGGCTCGATTCATACAAAGCCTGCTTGGCAACGATATAATTCGCGTCTGCCATTAAATAAGTTCATGTCCTGGTGTTCGCCGAGGTCGTCGCGCGGTCCCCAGAGAAGCAGGTAGTGCTTATGAAACGTCCAGTTGTTTGTGCGCTTCTTATCCCGGTAGTCGGAGTTTCCGTGATAGTCTCTCCGGGTGCCACTGCCTGCTTCATAGGCATGAGTGTTGTAATCTTTGGAGCCTGCCAGTTCGACCGCCTGTGTTGCAGTCTTCAGGCGCCTGCTCGATTGGCATTGAGAAAGCTTTTTCATACGCGATTTATTAAACCTCCGGCAAATTTAGTGTCGAACGGAGTGGTACTGTCCGTAGTACTGTTCTCGTTGGGCTTCCTCTGGAACTCGCTTCATGTCACGATTCCGCCGGTGCCCAGCGGCTCGATTCTGTCGATGCTGAACATCGTTGCCCATCTGCTCTGCCTGGGTGGCTTCATCTCTTTACTTGGATTCTTGCAGTCCGCTCCGGATTTCCGCAGTTCGCGGGGATAGGTGAGAAGAGGTTGACCGGCAAGTGTTTGAATCTCAGCTTACCGGTCATCCATCGCGTGCCAAGTCTGACCGAATCTCCCCATCATCGGCTCAAAAGTCGCATCGCGCTCTCAATTAGTAATACGGATTTCGACACCAAAAAGTTCAATTTTTTCACCCTGTGATCTTTGCACTTTCTTCAAAAAGAGCTCTATTTGCAGTTTTCGTGGCTATCGGTCAAGACCTGCCAGCCCGCAGTTCTCTTGCCGCGAATGGTATTGCATATGGTGCAATGCGGGCGACGCGCGCAGTGACGAAACGGATTTCCGCTGACCTCCGGATCGACACGAAATAGATAAATTCCATCGTCCCGGCCTTTCATTGACAACGCATAAAGGGTTATCTTGTTTCCCACAGAATCACCTTCTAAGGCTACCCATGACTGACGCAGCATTTTTGAAACCAGGCGCGACTGATGTTGTTCCGCTCTCGGATGAGGAGGCGGTGAGCCAGGTTCTGGTTCTCGCCGTCGAAAACCTCTGGGAGGCGGTCAACGAATTGACTCGCCTGCGCAGAACGCACAAAGAGTACTATCTGGTCACAATCTTCGGCTCTGCCAGGATTCAACCAGGCACAGATCATTATGAACGCGTGAAAAAGCTTGCTTTCCAACTAACCAGCATGGGATGCGGCATCATCACCGGCGGTGGTCCGGGTTTGATGCAGGCTGCAAACGAGGGCGCCTCGTTAACCGGGCACGACGCGGTCCAGCGTTCTATCGGAATTCGCGTCGACCTTCCGTTCGAGAAAGACCCGAATCCTTTCGTTGGCAAAACCTACGAACATAAAACATTCTTCTCGCGTTTGCACCACTTCATGATCATGTCTGACGCATTTATCGTGGTACCTGGCGGAATTGGCACAATGCTCGAGCTGTCTATGGTTTGGCAGCTTTTACAGGTCCGCAAACTATATGACACTCCGTTGATCCTGGTTGGGTCTATGTGGCAAGAACTTGTCGATTGGGCTGTTAAACACATGACTAAAGGCGACATCGAACTGGCGAAGCCTGTGGATTTTGAAATCCCGATCTGTGTAAAGCACTCACAGGACGCGATTGAGATAGTCCGAGCTCATCGCGCGAAGTGGTTGAAAGCGCACGGAAGGGTTGATACGTAAGCTTCTCGGCGCTTTTATGTTGGTAAACTTTTGCCCGTTTCTTGAGTGGTGACAGCCATTCATCAGTTTCTTGTGTAAACTCAAAAATGTACTAAAAACTTGACCGGCCAGGAGTACTTACTCCAAACTTGCATTCTGTGCGGCTTTCGTCCCCTCAAATTACTTTACACGGTGCGGCAACGCATGGTTTTCCGGGTACGAATTAAGTAGAGCCATGTGAGCGCCAAGTCGACAAACATGGGGCGAAACCCGCGCGATGCGCAGTCAACTTTGCACGGTTTCGCAATGGAAAGTGAATCAGAGCAACTGATTTCAGGAATCGTATATTAATGAGGAGCGCCTATGAATAACTCGAAGAAAGCATTGTTAGTTGCTCTCAGCGTAGCCCTAATAGCCGTAATCGCGGTGGCATCATTCGGATTTTTCAGCCCGAAGTTCACCAATCGGCTACCTGACGAAACAGCTGGAATGCGTGTTCTTCCCGATTATGAGCTAGAGCGCGTCATCAAAGAAAGTCCGGAGTCGATAAGCCGTATCACCTGTTTCAAAGGCCTCCGAAAAGTCGTCGCCGACATCGAGCCACTGGGACCGGCACTGGTCGACTACCCGGACACCCCGAGACTTCTGGCTGCTGCCGAAACCGCTCACATCAAGCACGAGATTTCGGATGGTTCAATCAACCGCGTCGATCATGTAGTTAAGTCGCTTCACTGGTCGTTTTGGGCTCTGTTCCTCGGTCTGGTCGGAGGAATTGGATTCTTGTTGTATCGCTCGGGCGCATTCCGCAAGCTGGAAATCGGCTTGCCTGGAGTTGAAGTCGTTCGTCCTGTGAGTGAAGAAAACGGTTTAGAACCTGGAGAGAAACGCACATTCGATGATGTGGCCGGTTGCGAGGAAGCGATCGCAAAACTGCGACGTGTCGCTCGTTGGCTCAAAGCTCCTGAGTTGTACGAAGAGTTCGGCGCTAAAATCCCGAAAGGCATCCTGGCGGTCGGACCGCCCGGAACAGGTAAAACCCTCCTGGCGCGCGCTCTTGCTGGGGAGGTCGATGCGAACTTCTTCTCCGTGAGCGCATCAAGTTTCGTAGAAATGTTTGTGGGTGTAGGCGCCAAGCGCGTTCGTAAACTGTTCGCAGCCGCCGCTGCTGAGCGCGACCGCACCGGACGTCCTTCGATCATCTTCATCGATGAAATCGACGCGATCGGTAAGAAGCGTGGGCAAGGTCAATCCGGAGCGGATTCTGAAAGAGAGCAAACTCTCAACCAGCTCCTGGTTTGCATGCAAGGATTCGAGCAGAGCAAAGGAATCATCGTGATGGGTGCCACTAACATGGTGGAAACGCTCGATGAAGCCCTGAAGCGACCAGGCCGGTTCGACTATCAAGTCAGTGTCGATCTGCCTGACACGCTCGGTCGCGAGAAGATCTTCATGATCCACTCTCGCAACATGAAACTTGCCCCCAATGTTCGTCTGCGCGACCTTGCCGTACGTACCCCGCAGTTCTCCGGTGCGGATATCGAGCAAGCTTGCAACGAAGCCGCGATAGCAGCAGCAGAGCGTCTGGAAAAGCGCATGGAGAATGCGACACCGGAAGAAATTGCCGCCATGGAAAAGGTCGTTTCGCTCGAGGACTTCGATATCGGCATCGACTACGTTCAATTCGGAGACCCGCTTCTTTCGCGGGCTCGGGCGATGTCGCAACAGGACAAACGCAATACCGCGTATCACGAAGCTGGTCACTGCGCCGTTCAGCAAGCATTGCAAAATATGGGCGCTGACCCGATTACGAAAGTGACAATTGAGCCCAGAACAAAGTCGCTTGGTTCGATGCAGAGCCATGCTGATGGCGATCGCTACAATTATAATGAGCCTCAGCTGCGCGCTCGTATTGCTGCGGCGATGGGCGGTCGAGTTGCGCAAGAGTTTTTCTTGAACACCAAAGACACCGGCGCTTCCAATGACTTCGAACAGGCGACACGTATCGCCAAGCTGATGGTCACTGAATTCGGAATGTCGAATCTAGGACCGATGCATATCAGACCGGACAGCACCAAGCTCGGTGCAACACTCACTGACGAAATCGACGCCGAGTGGCAGCGAATTCTCAACGAGTGCTACGAAGTCGCAAAAGATTTGATCATGCAAAACGAGCGCCGCATCGAGCGAATTGCCGAAGCCTTGCTCGCGGAGCAAACCATTCTTGCCGAACGCTTCCAGGAACTCTGGTTTGCAGGCGAGGCACCACAAGTTAAAGTTACCGAGGACACAGTTGCTCAGCTCAACGCTAGCACCGAACTCGGTACCATCGATTGCGAACCGGCGGGAGAAATTGAGGATGAGAAAACTTCCTCTATCGCCGAATAACAACTCGATGAACTCTGCTGGGTTCTAATTTATAGCGAAATTGACTGGTTCGACTCCAGCAAAGCCGAGTAAATGGAGCCGGGTAATACTAAACAAAAAAGGCGCGGATTCCGCGCCTTTTTTGTTCTCTCACTTAAACTCTTTACGCTCTCTGCGTGTGATTTCTGTATAGCTCATTCGGTTTGAACCGATGCAAAATTTCTTTTTTACTGAGCCATCGCCTGCGGATTGACCGAAATCTGAGTTGGAGCGTTTAGTCCACGTTTACCGTTTGCGACGTCCGTCAAGACTCCGGCTATGCCTCGCTCAGTTAGAGCGTCGAACGGAGCCACCTCGACGATGTCGTATTTCGCGTCGAATTTGCTGGAGAGCTCATTGTCGAGTTCGTTGAGAAACTTCGGTGCCTTTGGATCCTCGCCGATTTTAAGAATGGTCACCAGTATTTCATAGCCGCTCTGCATTTTCTTAGTGGCGTTTACCAGAGCGCGACGGCTAGAAAACTTGTCTCCAAACGAACCATCGGTGATGATCGCAAGCATCAGAGGTTTAGTGTTCTTATCGCGTTCTCGCCGAGCAAAATAATCGTTGAATTCGTGTTCAAGCGATCGTGCCGCAAAAGTGCCGCCCTTAGGCTGCTCTTCATCGAATATTTTCTCGATTGTTGCCTCATCGACATTGTCGTGAACGTACGTTTTTTCACCGAATGTAACCAGTCGCAGACCATTCGAGTTATCCTTGCCGGCGTCGGCAAGCTCATTGGCTCTGGCTTTGCACCACTCCCAGCGCGTGCTCAGATCTTCTGTTTCAAAACCAATATTTCCAAGAAAGTCTGTGACTGATGACGCGATGTCGCCTTTCTGCTCGCCGCCGACCACTTCAGTGAAGGCATTTTGAGCGGCGGAACAGCTGTAGCCCATCGATTTGGAGCTGTCTACCAGAAGCACCACATCATACTTATTCATCAGCTCAGTAGCTTCTTTCTTGTGTTGCTGTTGAGTAAAGCCTGTCGGCATCCGTATTTCGGTGATTGTCGCTGCGCTGCAAGTGCCGGCCAACAAGAGAGTCGATACTAAAGCGGTGTGAAGATACTTGAGTGGTTTGGTGAGTATTTTTTGCATGATGTAATAAAGGCTGTTGAACAGCCCTGCTCCGTGGTCCCCTGATGACTTCGCTATAGCATGAAAGAATGGTTGTCGATGCTGATTTTGAAACCGACGCTCGAATAACTTTCCGGTGCATGGTAGTTGTGACGGAAAACGCCCGCCCAGCTGCTGTTTTCCTAGCGGTTACTTGCGGTCTTCGTTGTATCCTTTATTAGACGCCTTTACAGCCTGGCAAAGTCATACGTGATACGCTCGATATATCACGTTGAAATCGGAGCGTAAGTTTGACCTGTGAAAGCGGTGGTCGACCAAAATCAAAAGACATTCGCAGACGCGAATCCGAACGATGCGCTTTTCGGCGACCAAACCGACGCCGCTTCTGCAGAGCAGGCTGAGTCTCATCTTGAACTTGCTCATCCTATCAGGCGAGTATTTGCGCTGGTGCTCGATTTCTTTTTCTTCAACTGGCTGGTAATTGGTATCAAGTCGGCTATTTGCCTTGCATTTCCGCCTGCTATCGATTTTTTCACCGTCGTCTCCACCGATCTGTTCGTGATTCCTTTATTGCTCTGTCGAGACGCTATGTTTGGCGGGCGGGGCGTCGCTAAACAACTCCTGCACCTGCGTACGGTCGATGAAGACACTCATGAGCCCCTCGGGCTGCGACAATCGCTGATCCGAAATTCTGTTCTTTTCGGGACGTGTTTGCTGTACCAAGTTGCTGCAGTTGCAATTCCCGAGACTGAGTTGTTCCGTCGTTCGGTCGTTATTAACTGCATTGGGTTTGGTTCCAGCTGTTTTGTCGCAGTAGCTTTTACGGTCGAAACCATATTGATGTCGATCCCGGGCGGTGAGCGCATAGGCGACGGTCTTGCAAGAACTGTTACTTACAGAGACAAGTCTTGTCTTCGTTCAAACTTTTAGTTAAAAACACCATCGACTGAAAATTGTCACATCAGTTTCAAGTGGAACCAGCGCGCTTACCGTGGTTTGTTCTTTGCGTTCGGCCTGAGCGACTATACGACCGGTTGGGTCGATAATTGTCGACTTGCCGAGCGTTGTCGAAAGCACCACAGAACGATGATTCTCGACTGCTCGCATGACGCTGAAAGAGACCATCTGGTTGCTCAACATCGAGTTTTCGAACCAGGTCGTGTTGGTGCAGTTGGCGAGAATATTTGCTCCATTTCGTGAATTTTTTGCCGAAAGCTCAGGCATCAGATTTTCAAAACTCATCACAGCGCCGACTTTGTGCTTGCCGAGATCGAGCACAATTGTGCTTTCTCCGGGTGGCGTAGGGTTGATCGACTCGCTGAAAAAGAGCAACTGACCGATCACTGAATCTCTTGTCCATCCGGGAATGTACTCGCAAAATGGCACCAGATAGTTCTTATGATAGATTTCCGGGACCTGCTTCCCATCTTCTCGAACGCCGACTATTGCGTGGTATGTTTCAGCATTTGTTTTAGAGTCTAAAACGCCGGCTACCCAGCTCTGTTTATTTTTGTGTGCGGTCTCTCCAAGTTTTGTGAAAAGGCTGCCGTCCGATAGATTCGTGGCGAACATCCACTCTGGAAAAACCAGTAAGCCGGGTCCACTCATCGAGCTCAGTTTTAAGTATCTCCGCTCGACCTCCTCCGGCGAAACCTTTAAATGTTTCTTCTCGGAAAGTCTTAACTGACCTGCCGTCACGCGAGACAAATTTGCGCTAGCGTCCAAGTCTTTTTTCTTTTGAAGAGCGAAAGAACCACTTATGGGAACGGCGATGACGACGAGAACGGCGAGAAGAGTTTCGACCCTGAGCTTCGACTTGCTTGAATCGTGAAGTGAGAGAGTTTGCCAGTTTCCAAACTGCAGGGGCTTCAAATTGTTTAGCACCACAGCTAGTATCAGGTTAGCTAAAACGATCAGAGCCGCTAATCCGATGCCACCGATAACGGAGGCGCACTGCAGAATAGCTAGTTGCTTGTACTGGCTGTACTGAATCATCGACCAGGGGATGCCCAACAGTGAGGTCATGTTGCCGAGTTTCTCCACGACAAGACACCAGAGCAGGGGAACGCAGATGAAACTTGGAAAGTGCCACTGTTTCTCAACCTTGCTCGGCAACCATCCGGCGTTTAAAGGCAAAGCGCGAATGATGCAGGCAAAAATTGCAACGAGTAAACCTTGCCAGATCGAAAGAACGATCCAGGTCGAATACTTCACGAGTAGAGGAAAGTTTGATAAGGAGCCGATCCAGAATGCGTCTTGAACGTCATGTGTCCAGGCGAAGTACATGATATTGTAGGCAGTGCCGAAGAGGAAACCGCGAAAAGCGGCTTGGCTCGGTTCTGCGCTGCGAAGAGCGAGTACGAGAAGAGGTGCCATGGCGAACCATGCGATGTACCATTGGTCCCAACCAGGCGCGGATAGCCCGAAGGCCAGACCGGATACGAGCGCGGTTAGCGCGTATGGTAATTCTTCTCGGAGTTTCGAGTAGCAGTTCATCCGCGCCTTAACCTTCGTAATCCTTGGGAGTCAAAATCGCAAAATCCGGCTCCATCTTTCTAGCCAGTTTAATACATGTCTCCACGACATGACTTAGCAGTGGAGAAACAGTCGACATGCCGGTTTCCTGCGCATACTCTATGACTTTCAAAATCAGCGCAGGCTTGGAATTGCGTTTGACAGCAGAGCGAACAATCGCATGCAATGGGTCGTTCCTTCGAATTTGCGGTCCGGCAGCATTTGCGTACACTTTCAAGAAGCCATGTTTCGCCAGGTGGTGCTCGATATCATGTTCTTTCATGCACGAAATACGCGTATCGAAATCATCACCATTCAAAAAGCGTCTCGCTACGTTTACATAACTGTGTCCGGCATTGTCGCCATCAGACAAGAGATGCCACTCGATGCCGAGGTCTTGCGCCATTTTAATCATTGGTTCGATTCCGCACTGCGCAAACTCTATGCAACGAATCCCTTCTGATTTGAAATCGTAACCCAGAACGTGTGCCATCTCGGGAAGAAGCCATCCCTCTGATTCGCCTTCAATCAGAAGCCAGACACGGTTCATTATTGCGTCGGCGCGATTGAGCCGAATGTGATATCCCAGGCGCCGTATGTCGTCTTTGGTTAAACTGTCGGAGCCAACCGCGTGAACATCCAGCCCTTCTTTCTTGCGCACGACTCGTCGAAGTGAGCGCAGGGGGACTGATGCGAGCAGATCATCGGAGTTAGAGATCATCAATTTCTGAACTGGAATTTGTGCGAGCAAATCCCAAATGCAGGCCCGCGCGATTGGATGCAAATTTGTTTCCAAATTTTCAAAAGCGATAATTGGCTCTGTTGCTCGCGGCATCTCAAGCGTGCCACGCGCTTCGAGAATGGTGCCTACAATCGCTAGAAGTGCTATCACTTGATGGACGTCGCCGAATCTGGATAGACGAGTTCGTTTATCCTTACTCGTCGGTATGCGCGTGGACGCCTCGCGAATCTCATTGATGAGGACCTGATATTTTTCTACGCGTCCGGAGTCAGACGCCGGGTATCGTCCTTCCAAACCGCTCAGCGCTTCCAGCGCCGCCGCGAGCTCTTCGCGCGTGAGGCGGTCTGGTTGTGATAAAGCTTTTCTGTAAACCGAAAGAATGTATCTGTCTCCGTCTGAAAGCCGAGATGAAACGTTCTCGGATTCGGAGTTTGCATCTGGTTCGGTCGATCCGTTTTCTCCCGACACCACGTTTTGTCTATCTGCATTCTCTCGCGCAGTTTCACCGTTGTTTGAGTAATCCGTAGCCTGGTTGCCGTTTTGCGTCCCGTTTTCCGCACTTCCATGCCAGCTCAAAGCGATGACCGGGCAGAGTGCACGCAAGCGAGCGAGAGCTTTTGGAACTTCTACGTTGACGATTCTTGTTCGATCCGGCTTTAGAAACTCGCAGAGCGATTCGCCACTCTCTCTATCCGCTTCGAACCTCACGCACGCTTCTCTGCGTCCGTCTCGCCATTTGCTGATAACCGGCTCCAGATCAGCGTAAGCATCTGAGCCCCATTCATGCGGAGTGCCTTCGCGAAACGTCAGGACGATCGAAAGCTTTTTTGCCTGAGGCTCATCCTGACCTGGTGGCATGTGAAAGTCTTGACTGTGGAACTGAGGTGGCTTAGAACCTTTGTCAGGACCAAGACAAATCTTCAGTGCCTCGATCAGGCTCGATTTTCCGAAACTGCCTTCGCCGAATACAGCCGTAATCACATCCAGTTTCAGCGCCAGATTTTTGATGCCTCTGAAGTTTTCAATTTCCACCAGCCGAAGATGCATCTAGTCGCACCTCACGACAATACGATCGACGTAAACAGCAGGCAACCTGCCTCTGACAATTCAACCACCGCGCCATAGGTGTCGCCCGTGTGCCCCTCAATATGCGAAGCAAGCCAGTGGGAAGCCACCAGACCCGAAACCAGACCGAAGGCAATTATCAAAAGGGTCGGCGATAGACCTATTTGCGCGGCCGTCGCCACCGATACCATAAGTGGTATCAGAAGGCCTTTAAACAGGTCTGCCGGAAAGTTTGTGCTGTCGTGCCAGATCTTGCCTTTCCCTTCCGGTCTGGCGTAGGGAAAGCGACCGATGGCGTAAAGCTCGCACCATCTTGCCCATGCCGGCACGATAAGTAGTGCTCCCAGGAGAAGCGGAACGTTGTCGCACAAGCTCGCGATGCAAGAAAACTTGACGAGCAACACTGCTAAGCCTGTCATCGCTCCGAAATTTCCAACCCGGCTGTCCATCATTATTTCGAGCATGCGCTCTTTGTTGCGGTGGGAGAAAATACCATCGGCGGCATCCATCAGTCCGTCGAAATGCAACCCCCCTGTGATGCATAACCAGGCTATGGTCAAAATTGCCGCCGATACTAGATGTGGTGCCTGCATTTTTAAGAGGAGAACTGCGGCAATGCCCGTCAGGCAAATCCCGATGACCATGCCGGCGGACGGCAAATATTTTGCCAGACCGGAAAGACTGGTCTCATAGTCTTCGGTGTCTGCGATTCCTTTGAGCGGGAACGAAGTCACGTATGACAAAGTTAGAAGGAAGCGTCTTAAAGTCCGCATCTTCTAAACCTCAAACCTGGCGCGAATTCGGGACTTCGGCGCTGTATTCCGGTCTCTGGGGGAACTGAGCGCAATTTCCGAGAACAAGCAGTTCGCGTTTATCATTATAGTATTCAACGGTGTCCTGAATTATCCGTAAAATTTCCGGATCGGATTCGAGGTTCCATGCTCGCTCCAGAATTTCTGGAATTGCCTCTTCCGGTTGAACATCAGGTGGCAGTCCGTTGCGTTCCGTCCAGGGAAGATTGAGTTCGTTAGTGAAGCGAGCCACTATATCCGGTACTACCGGCAGCGCTTCTTGTTTAGTCAAGCCGAAGGCGAACATGCTTCGATTCGTCATGTTGCCGACGAAAGCCTCATGGGGACCGATTATGTCCGTCGCCCATTCCATGACGAGCAGCGCGTGGTCCGGCCGGTCCGGTCCCTTGTAACTGTCGAGTTGCACGTCGAAGAGTCGCGCCATAACGGCAGCCAGTGGCCTCGAGTTTGGATTATAAAATTCCACGGCTTCCGGCACCAGCTGTAAGCCATCGAGAACGCCCTTTAAAATGACGAGAGTCGCAGCGATTGATTTGTAGCTCTCTTTAGACTGTTGATTAGCAGAGCTTCCACCGACATCAGAAGGTTGCAGCTCAACAGTTCCATATAGCGCGTAGAGCCAGTCGCGCTCAGTCAACTGTTTTTTCCTTGCCATTCGCTCCAGCCGTTTAATTACAACTTCACGATGAAGGAGCTCATATTTCTCTTCTTCGTTTTGAGCCTGTTTGCGCAGAATGGCAACTGTTTCCTTCGCCTCTTTTAATCGTCTGGAGAGCGTGTAACAAACCGACAGATTTAGCGTCGTGTCAAAATCGTTTTGACCTTTGCGAGCAATTTCAAAGTGCTGAATTGCATCTTCGTATTTACTGATCGCCATGTAAGCAAAACCGATTTCGTAGTTGAGAGTCGAATCGAGCGGCTCTTTAGCGAGGCAAGCAGAAAGCAACATGATGGCGAGTTCGTATTCTCGACCATCGATCATGTGGTATCCCGCTTCAAAAGCTGCAGTCGGATGATCGGCAAGTTCTCGCTCATCATCGCTTTTGCCGTTAGCAAGCGCTTCTTTCAGGCGCGTCATCGCTAGAGCTGCTTCCGCGCGGTTTGCCTGGTCGAGAATGTCGGCACATAACTGGACAGCTTCGGCGCTGTTTGGATTGTTGAGCCAGAATCGTTTTAACTCCAGCATGGACGGCTCCAATTTGCCATCTTGCAAGAGAGTCCGTGCTCTTGAAATCGCTTCTTCTTGTTCTTGAGATGCGCCAGTCAATTTTAGGGTCGCCTCTGATAATTTAACTGTTGAAAACGCACATTCTAGGACATCCACCGCAGTGGTTCAAATCCGCGAAACTCCGCGCTTCCGTTTCTACTCCAATCTTGCGCCTTGTAACATGGGCGCTAGTTTTTCAGGCGTGACGGTCTCGATTCAGGTAAGATCGGCGAGTCGAATTTCGGGCAGCATTGGCGCCCGTCTTGTTCTCAGGGGGTAATCGCGTGAGCACACAGCGCAAAACCATCATCGCCGGCAACTGGAAGATGAATAAGACCATGGGTGAAGGCAAGGATTTGGTATCGGCTATCGCGGCTGCAACCAAAGGCAAAGCCGATCTTCCCGAAGTCGTAGTCTGCCCGCCATTCACCTTGATTCACGAAGTCGCTGAAGCGGCCAAAGGAAGCGCAGTCAAGGTCGGCGCTCAAAATATGGATTATCGCGATGAAGGCGCATACACAGGCGAAATTTCGCCAGTCATGCTCACCAAGCTTGGCGTCACTCACGTCATCATCGGGCATTCGGAGCGCCGCCAGTTCTTCGGTGAAACGAACGGAACGGTCAACCTCCGGCTCAAAGCGGCTCTCAAGCACAACCTCGTCCCGATCGTCTGTGTCGGTGAGACTCTTGACGAGCGCGAGGAAGGACTCACGGATGCCGTCATCAGAAGACAAACAGCTGCGTCTCTTGCCGATATCGACGAGACCGACCTCGAGACAATAGTCTACGCCTACGAGCCGGTGTGGGCGATCGGAACAGGCAAGACATGCGAGGCTGCTGAAGCAGATCGCGTGTGCGCCCTGATCCGCGCGACCGTCAACGAGTTCTACAGCAAAGGCGAAGGACCGAAATCAAGTGCTGCCGATCAAATTCCGGTTCTGTACGGCGGTAGTGTTAAACCGTCCAACATTGCCGAACAGCTTGCTCTTCCGAACATCGACGGCTCGCTCGTCGGCGGTGCCAGTTTGACAGCTCCGGATTTCGTTGCGCTAATTGAAGCAGGCAGCAAGCGCGTCAAACTGACGCCCTCTGGCGCCTAGAGACTTCCGCTACGCAAAATGAGCCTTTACTTACCTGTAAGCAGATCGCTCGATTCGTTTATAATGCGTAGCTGACCACTGAACATGGAGAGGTGTCAGAGTGGTCTATCGTGCAGTCCTGGAAAGACTGTCTGCTGAAAGGCAGCGAGGGTTCGAATCCCTCCCTCTCCGGTTATTCCCAGGCGGCTCGAAGGGTTTCCTTCCAGCAGTCTAATAAAAGTGGTGCGAACCAGCCAAAGCAGCAAGTCTATGCCCGGCGGGCTTTTGTAGGCTAGCGTTTGGGAGCAGAGGAGGCGCAGCCTGCGAAGCTAAAGAAGAGCGTAGGAGGCCCAGCCGGCGGAGACTGTTATGGACCAGTTCACTGACAAACTCGATGAAATTGAGCAGACGTTCCTCCAGCTGGAGGCACAGATGGCTGATCCTGCGGTCATGGCCGACCAGGCTAAACTGACTTCGCTGGCGCGCACGCGCAGCGGTATGCTTCCGACAATCGAGGCGTATCGTGAATTCCGCGAAACCAACGAACAGATAGCTGAAGCTCAAGAGTTGCTCAAAGGCAAGATCTCGGACGACGAGCGTGCTTATTATCAATCGGAGTTGGAAACGGGTCGTGCTCGCGTAGAAGAGCTGGCTGAGAAGCTGAAGATCTTGCTCTTGCCGCGCGATCCCAACGACGATAAGGACATCATGGTCGAGGTCCGTGCCGGCGCAGGAGGCGATGAAGCCTCGCTCTTCGCTGGTGATTTGTTCAATATGTACACCCGCTACGCCAACCGCCTCAAATGGACCTGGGCCGTGGAGAGCAGCCACGAAGGCGAAGTCGGCGGCTTCAAAGAAATTATTTTCAGTATCAAAGCGGACGGCGCATACAGTAAATTCAAGTTCGAATCCGGTGTCCATCGGGTTCAGCGCGTTCCGGAAACCGAAGCGTCGGGTCGCGTTCACACATCTACCGCCACCGTCGCAGTCATGCCGGAAGCCGAAGAAGTAGATGTCGAGCTCAATGAGAACGACCTGGATATTTCAACCATGAGATCTGGCGGCGCTGGCGGGCAGAACGTCAACAAGGTTGAAACCGCTGTGCGTATCGTTCACAAGCCGACGGGCATTCAGGTTGCTTGCTCTGAAGAGCGAAGCCAGTTGCAAAACAAGGAGCGCGCCAAGCAAATCTTGCGCAACAAGCTCTATAAAATCAAACTGGAAGAACAGCAGAAAGCAATTTACGATCAGCGTAAATCTCAGGTTGGAACCGGCGATCGCTCTGAGAAAATCCGGACGTACAACTTCAAGGATAATCGCGTGACGGATCACAGGTTGAATCAGAACTTCTCTCTTATCAAAGTTCTCGAAGGAGATCTGGACGACATGATTCAGGCGAGCACCATTGAGGAACAGCAACAGAAGCTGCTCGAAGCAACGGGTTTGGCGTCTAGTTAGCTGACCAACGATTTGTCGAAGTCCATGAAGAAGGTTCGATTTAATCGCGAACAATCATTTGAAACAGTGAAGAAACTGGTCTGTGAAAACCTGGTTTCCTTCGGCATCGAAGCGGAGGAGGCTGCCGCGGAATTCGATATCATGATCGAGTTTCTCACAGGCTTGCGCCGATCGCAGATCATGCTCGGCGCCAATGTTGAACTGAGCGAAGAACAGCTTGTTCAGCTGGATTCGTTTGTTGATAAACGTGAGCAGCGCATCCCGATTCAATACATTCTGGAAGAAACTTACTTCATGGGTCAGCGGCTTAAGGTCAGGCAGGGTGTGTTTATTCCCAGACCGGATACCGAGACGCTTGTAGAGGTATCACTCGCCAAGCTCAAACAATTGTATGGGCACGAAAAGATATGGATGCTTGAAATAGGCTCTGGAAGCGGCGCTATACCAGTTTCACTCCTGAAGAATCTGCCGAACCTTCGAGCTGTTTCACTTGATGTGAATAAACTGGCTCTAGCTTTATCGCGTGAGAATGCGGTTCTTCATGAGGTCGACTGGCGGTTGGAGTTGGTTCATGAGTCTGAATGGTGGAAAATCGGCAGGAAGTTCCAAGCCCTGATTACAAACCCACCCTACATTCCCAGGCATCAGCAAGCGACGTTGCAGCCAGAGGTTGGATTGCACGAACCTGAATTGGCGTTGTTCGGAACCGACGATGATGGGCTCGGGTTCTACCGTCAGATCTGTACGCATGCAGAAGATGTGGTGATGGCCGGTGGTTTGATAGCCGTCGAAGTCGGTGATGACCAGGGTGAACCAGTGCGAGAATTGTTCTGCAACGCGGGCTTTGCGGCAGTGCAAACTCATAAGGATTTGAATGGAATAGTTAGGGTGGTTTCCGCCCTGATTGCCACACGAGAATAAGAGCCCGGGCGGCTTCGGTATCATCACTTACCAATGTGCCACCATGACACGCTGTGAGAAATATATGTGCAAGCGTGGGCGTCAGGAGTCCTCGTGGTGAGGATTGGCGCTATCGGAATGCGCTATGGAGTATACAGAAGTGGTGGCATCTTGCACCTTGTCAATGCTGAGCTTGCTGTTAGAATGGGATAATGAGCCTGTTTTTGAGGACCCTCAATGAAGGATGGAATTTTAAAGGCAATATCCACAGATGGTAGGGTCCGAGCGGTCATCGCCAGCACGACCCAGACGGTGGAGACTGCACGACAGAAGCACGGTCTATCTTATACGGCAACAGCCGCGCTTGGCAGAGCAATGACCGCCGGCATTCTGCTCGCTCGCATCGTATTGCGAGAGGGGCAGGTCACCATGAAGTTTCACGGCAACGGCCCGCTCGGAAGAGTATTCGTTGACGCTTCGCCGAAAGGCACAGTAAGAGGTTTTGTCGATAATCCCCAGGTCGAGTTGCCGTTAAACTCCCTGGGGAATTTTGATGTTGGGGGTGCAATCGGCACCAACGGTTACTTGCACGTCAACGTCGATCATGGTTTCGGCCTCCCATACAGTTCCACGGTAGAGCTAGCCAGTGGAGAAGTCGGCGAGGACGTCAATCGCTATCTGGTCAATTCCGATCAGGCGGGGTCGATCGTCGTAGTCGGCACTCATCTTTCCAAGAATGGCGTCGAGGCTTCAGGCGGTTTAATCGTGCAACTATTGCCCGACCACACTGAGGAAACAATCTGTCAGATTGAAAATAACATCACGACCTTTGGAACTTTTACTTTTCTCATGCGGCGCGGGATGAGTTTGGAAAATATTCTCAAGCGGATTCTGAGCGGCTTTGAAATTACGACTTTGACCGAAGAGGAACCGGTCTCATTTTATTGCCAATGCAACAAAGAGCGCTTCGTGGAAGCGCTCAAACTCTTCTCGAAAACCGACCTGATATCGATGGCGGAAGAGGATGGCCAGGCTGAGGGCCGATGCCATTTTTGCAATGAATACTATTACGTCAGCAAGGACAGGTTGCTGGACCTGGCCAAGAGTAGGTAGGTTGAAACGGCTGAGTAGCCGTGGTGATGGCTGTCACTGATTAAAGAGCGCGGGCGATTTTGCCGGCCTTCAAGCAGGAGGTGCAAACTTTCATGCGCTTAACCGTGTTGTTGATTCGAGCGCGAACGTTTTGCAGGTTGGGCAGCCAACGACGCTTGGTGTGCGGGTTCCAGTGCGAACGCAAGAAGGTATAGTTCATACCGACTTGAGGTCCTTTTCCGCATACATCACAACGCTTTGCCATAAGAAGCCTTCCACTTTCGATAACGTTATTACCTGCTCCCGCGGATGCGCGATGCGCTTTTGCGGGGCTCAACAGCCTCCGTCCGATAACGCTTGACGGGACTATTGATTTAGCCGGTCCCCACCAGGCAGGAAAGCCCGTGAAAATCCGACAAAGGTGGCATTGTAGCAGTTTCCCGGATGTGCACTACACAATTATTGTCAAATGTAATGCATATACAGAACAATTAGACACAATAATCCCCCAATAAGTTAGCCAACGTGGTAGTCTAATTTTTGGGGGAAACACGATGGTTGGCGTTGTCAGGCAATCGACTTGAGTTGTTATCAAGAAGATCTGGCGCTAAAAACCCACCGGCGTGGCTGATTAGTAATAGTTTGAAATTGATGATAAAACATCACTACTAAAGGCCTCGAAATCGTGGTATCAATTCAGTGGGTGCAGCACTGCCGCTTGATTTCTCTTCGGTAGGAAAGCAAGACGATAGTGACAAACTTAGGGATCTGTTGAATAAATGGCACTCGTAAATTACGCGGCGCGAGAGATCAACTGCAAAATCGTCTACTATGGCACCGGCCTTGGTGGCAAAACTACGAATTTGAAATATATTCACAGCCAGTTGGCACCAACAACTCGCGGTGAACTTATCAGTTTGGCAACTGAAACTGAAAGAACACTTTTCTTCGACTTCTTACCACTCGATCTCGGCAGCGTTCAAGGATTCAAGACCAGATTCTCCCTGTACACGGTTCCCGGTCAGGTTGAATATAACGCCAGCCGTAAGCTGATTCTGAACGGTGTGGACGGCATCATCTTCGTTGCCGACTCCGACGTAATGCGTAGCAAGGACAACGTTGATTCGCTCCAGAACATGATTGAAAACCTTGCCGAGTATAGTTTGACCCTGGACAACATTCCGTGGGTTCTACAGTACAACAAGCGCGATTTGGCGAACGCTATGCCGATCGAGCGTATGGAGCGCGAGCTCAACCAGCGCCAGGTTCCGAGTTTCGAAGCGGTTGCTTCCGAAGGTCTCGGCGTTTTCGCTACGTTGAAAGCAATTTCGAAGTTGATTCTCAACAGACTCCAGTAGTTCACGTTTTTATTTCGAAAAAAGCAATCTGCGCTGAAAGTTTTTCAAGCGCAAAGTCGGTTTGGCGCGAGTGTATTTCGTGTCGAGAGCGGATCGTTCGTTTTACCCGATTGTTCGTTCGTTCGTTCGTTCGTTCCAATCGTTCGTCCGTTCCGATCGTCCGTCCGTTCCGATCGTCCGTTCCCTCTGATCGTTCGTTCACCTCGAGTTCATTTTTTTTCGGGATCCAGCTCGTGAAGGTCATCAAGTTGCAAGGCGGTGGCCGCTTCCGAAATGGCTTTCGTGTGCGTCGGTCTCTCGTCCCATCCCTTGACTATCTTGATGACAAGATTGGGATTTTGCTTTTCCAACCAGGCGCGACCTTTATCTGAAATTGCCGTTTGTATTCCGGTTCTCAGCACCACAAGGTTCGGTAGCTTGGCCAGAAGCGGCAGTGATTTATCGGTTACGTTGGGATTGTGCGCAAGGTTTAGTTTGCGCAAATGCTTTTGATGCGACAGATAAGACACTCCTTTATCAGAAACATTGCAGTCTTCAAGACCAAGAGTGTCCAGGTTCTTCCCGCTGAGAATGCGTAAGCCTTCGTCTCCAATCGGATTCGAGCCGAAATCCAGAGCGTTTATGCGAGGCATCTTTACCAGCATTCTCAAGTGCTCTGGCGTGATGCGGTCGAGTGCTTCCAGATCAAGAGATTGAAGATTCGGCATTTTGTAGAGAGTCGGAAAAATGTCTCCGGTCGTGCGGGTGTGTCCCATTAAGAGCGCCTGAAGATTTGGTAGTGCGTTTGACTCTTGTAGCTTTTTCAAACCCGCATTAGTAATTTTGGTGCCTCGTAAGCTCAACTTCTTGATCTGCGGAACGCCCTTCAGCGCTTCAACATCAGAGTCGCCGAATTTCGTGTCGGTGAGGTCAAGCATGTAGAGTGACGAGATGTTTTTCAATTCCGATAAGGCGTTCCAGTCGATTGCCGACATCTCGATCCCGCCGATTCCAAGGGTCGTCGGTCGGTACTTCATTGCGATGTCTTCGAAGGCTGCACGGTTGAGAACGCCAGAGACGAGAATGTCATTCGGTCCGCGTCTCTTTTCGACTCTGTAATCAATCTTGTCGCCACCGACCACAGGTCTTTCATAACTCGGAAACCCGGTGACAGTCTCGCTTTGCTCTTTCCTTAAACGCTTCTTCGCTTTAGCAGTCTTGAGCTGTTCACCTTTTGCTTTCTCCTGTTGGAGATAAAAACCGACTCCAGTCGCCAAGGCAATAGCACTACAGGCGATGGCACCGATTAGCATTCGCGAGGATGTCGGTTTGGGCTTACTGGGCTCCACTGATTCGGTATGAACGTCTTCGTCATGAGCATATCCAAGAGCTTCGCCGACCTCTTTCATGTTTTGAAACCGATCCGCCGGTCGTTTCTTCAAACACTTTTCAATGGCGTCGAGCATATTTTGCGGGAGCTCTTGTTTCGCAATGGCGGCGACAGCAACCGGCTCTTCATTTGCATGTTTGTTCAAAACGTCGAGAGCGGTTTCGCCAAGGAAAGGCGGATGACCGGTAAGCGATTCGTATAGAACACAGCCAAGTGAGTAGATTTCGGAACGCGCATCATATTTGTATCCACGCACCTGATCCGGCGACATGTATGCTGGTGTGCCGGTTATGGTCCTGCCTGCCATCGACGTCTTCTCTTGATCCTGATCCGCCACCATAGCGATACCGAAGTCGATCAGTTTGACGAAGGTAGACCCGTCCTTTTTCGTATACAGTAGAATATTTTCGGGCTTCAAATCGCGATGCATAACTGAGTGATTGTGGCAGTAGACGAGAGCATCAATGAGTTGGGCAAATACTTTATTGGCAAAGTCAACAGTTAACGGACCGTTTTCGGAAAGCTCGAGACTTAGCGGCGTGCCTTTGCCGTACTCCAGCACCATATATGGTGACCCTTGCGGCGTCGCGCCGAAATCGAGAATTTGAACTATATTGGGGTGCTCGAGTTTGCTGAGGACTCTGGCCTCGTTTTGAAATGCCACGAGCTGCGGGCCCATCAGTGATGAGTGGAGAGTCTTCACGGCGACGCGCTTGTTTAAATTCACATCGTGACAGAGGTAGACGCTGCCGATTGCGCCCATTCCGATTCGCTTGATCGGCTGATATCGGTCGACGGGAAATGTTTCTGACCCAATGGAAAGTGATTCGTCAACTTCAAAGTCTTCGTCCTCTTCCTCAAGCAAGACTGCTGGTGGTGCCAGCGTTTCAGTCGTGTCGTGGAACGCGGCCGCGCCGAACTTGCCCGACGTCGGCGTGCCGCAACTGCACAGGTCGTACCGAAAAATAAATTGTGTGAAAGAGCCTGAGCGACCTTTGTTTACGCGCTTTCCGCATGTGCTGCATAAGTCTACAGACAGTTTCTGCGCTTCAGGATCGGGCGTTGAGACAATGTCGCAACGGCAGCATGTGATCCACTCGGTCATCGAGCCCGAACCGCTGGCGAACTTCGGCATCTTGCATCTTGGACAGGTGGTAGCGTTGGAAGGTGGCATAGGGTTCCAGGTTTGTGTGCGCAGAGTTGCACTCCGACTATTATTCCCGCCTGACGCGGAAATTCGACCTTTGCGAAAACTCTTGATATTTGCCGTAAACTGAACAGTCTGAGGGCGAAAAGGAAACCTATATGAAGAAACGCCGAAATCGCTCGCCTGCAAAGTAAAAATAGGAACAGGTTGCCTGGAGTTCGCATGAAAGTTTCATTTGTAATCACTTCTGCGGTTGTTCTAGCGCTGAGCGGTTGTTTTCGCCCGGCCCTCTGTGAAGAGGAATCGCCCCTGCCGATAAGAACAGCTGACTTCTTGACGCTGTCAGAGATTAAGCTTGAGCCGATTATTAAAACGTACTTCCCGCACGCTGAATTTCATCGAAGTGCCAATTCGCTTCGTGGCGAATTCAAGGCCGCCAAGACTGTCATCATGGATGGTGTCACTAAAACCATACCACGCACTGACGGCATTGTGCTGGAGGTAGATGTGAAACCCGGTCCGTACCGGAAGAAACACATTATGCCACTCACCACTTACGAGACACTTTATTACTCTGTGTTGTGGACATTCTGCAACGAGGCGGAAAACAAACATGTGATAGTGAAGCTGCTCTGCCCGCACGACATGCCGGTTCCCATCGCAGATGATTTGAGGGGGGATATAAACGGTTTCGTTCAAAGTATTGAATCGATTTCGCCCATTGCTGTTAAACAAATGAACGCTTCTGACTCTGGAGAAGAGTCCGCGACAACCGAGACTTCCGCGAAAGTTGTGGATGCTAAGTCGCATGGAGATTCAGATTCGACTGCCGTAAGCGAGAAATCATCGCCCAAACCCACGAAAGAATATTTCGAAAGTTGGTTTAGCAATTTTTATTCGGAACTCGAAAAGGCGAAGAAAACTGATGAGGTGACGCCATATTTTTCAACCTCGTTTAAACTGACTAAACTTCCTCCGATAGGCGAGGTTGAAGGCGCCATGCCGGATTCTGCGGTGTTGACTCAGGTTAGGAAGGTTTCCGCGCTTTCCAGTTGGGTGATTGAGAAGGTTCAGGCGCGCGGCGCAGAATGCGCTGATGTGGTCATTAATGGCGAAGGTTTTTCGAAGAAACCGACGCATGCAATTTTTCGCATGGTTGCAGAAAATGGCAATTGGCGCATCGATGACGGCTGGACAAGCGCGCCGCGGGAGATTTAGGAGCGAGTTCGATCAATAATCCAGGTCTGCTCCGGCTGCCGGTAGCACTTCAATTACTTGTTGATCGAGACCTTCAATAAGACGCCACTGGTCCGGGTCTGCCCAGTACTTTCGTGCCTGTGGAAGTTCGAGGTAGTCCCTCAAATCTTTGTCTTTTAGTGCGGCTTTGATTCGTGGATTATTTGTCGAAGGCGGGGGACCGCTTTTCCAGGCTCGGAAATAATTCGCGAACTCCTGATCTTTCATGTCGCTCTTGTACTTCGAATATAGGGAGCGAGCTGCCGGCGAGGTCAGCATAGTATTTGAGCCTTTAAGCATCTGCTCTGTTTTGGAATTTCCAGCTGCAACCTGGGCAAGATTGAAGTTGAAATTGTCTTTAAAGGCGCTGTCAAATTGGATTTTGCAATCTGGCTTCTTCGCCTTGAATTCTGCAATCTCGTTGGTTTTAATTTTAGGGACGTCAATCAGCTCCAGAAGTGTAAGGTTTGGGAGAGTGGCCAGCGGCTCAAGGCTGCTGTTGGTCAGATGAATGCAGTTGTTCAAGCTAATCGACTGCAATGTCTTTATCTTGGATAGGGTTCGAACGCCCTCATCCGTAATTGCTGTATCGTCCAGCTGGATTTCTCGCAGGTTTGGAAGACTGGTAAGTGGCTCCAGTCCGGCATCTGAGATGTTTATGGCATTGGCGCTTAGCTTGTACAGTTTTTTTACTTTGCCGATTTCCTTCATTCCCTGGTCACCAACAGTAGTATCACTTATGTTTATCTCCACGAGTCTGGGAAGCTTCGCCAAAATTCCGAAAGACTTGCCTGTGATTGCGCTGTGTTGTAGGAAAAGCCTTTTTACGTCAGCGCCGTGTCTTTTGATCAGGCGTTTCATCTGCGCGTCGTTGTATGCGCTTTCTGCAGTTAGCATGTCGCCATCTTGTTTGATGCTGTCGATTTGCGCATCGGTCGAGAGTCTTTCGCTAGATTCAGCACGCCTGGCCGCCTGCTTCGGCTTGCCGTCCCCCGTCAGGTAGATTCCCAATGCCGCTGTGACGCTAATTGCCGCGACCGCAGCCGTAACTCCGATGGCCTTAACGCTTCCCGGCAGTTTGTGGAATGATTCGATCGCGCCATCCGTATGTGGTATCGAATCTGATGTCGTGGTTGTGGCGGTTTCTCCACTAAATTCTGCCTCCGCAAAAGCTGCTTGTAGCGCTTTGCCGACGTCGCTGGCTGACTGAAACCGGTCTTCCGGATCTTTGGCAAGGCAGCCTGCAATGACGTTGTCGAGTTTTTGCGGATAGTCGTCCGCTATAAAATTTTTGAGAATCGGGATTGGTGCATCGGCGTGCTGACGTAGAATTTCCAATGCGGTTTCACCTGAAAACGGCGGTCTGCCGGTAAGTGACTCGAACAGAACGCAACCCAAAGCATAAACTTCCGAGCGCGAGTCGTATTCTTTGCCGCGCGCCTGGTCGGGTGACATATAGGCCGGCGTCCCCACAATCGTGGCTTGCTGTCCATCGTCGTCGGCCGCTTGATTCTCCGCGACCCCGAAATCGAATAACTTTACTGTGGATTCTTCGCCGTTTTCCACCATCAATATATTTGACGGTTTTACGTCGCGGTGGAAAACAGAGTGATTGTGACAATACTGTAGAGCCGCAGCGAGACTGGTAAAAACGGAGATTGCCGTAGACCAATGCAGGGGACCGTGCGTGCGCAGGGTTTCCTCCAGTGTCATGCCCTCGTTGTAGTCCAGCACCATATATGGTGTGCCCGACGGAGTTGCACCGAAATCTAAGATGCTTACGATGTTGGGATGAGCAAGAATACTCAAGACTTTTGCTTCATTATGAAAAGCAATAAGAAAGTTTGGGCGGGCGACGTGCAGTGTCTTAACAACTACGCGCTTCTGAAGTAAGCGATCTCTGCATCGATAGACTGTTCCGGCTGCACCTTTACCGAGCAAAGTTATTGGTTTGTATCTTTCGAGTGGAAATTTGTCGGCATCAACATCGAGTTCAACTTCATTCTCTTCTTCATGAGTCAGTACTGCCGGCGCGGATGCATTTCCCTCGGAGCTGGACTGAATGAATTTTGGAACATCGCAGGAGCAGAGGTCTGAGCGAAAGATGTATTGAGTGAACGTACCCTTCCGTCCTTCACGAACACGCTTGCCGCAAAGCGTGCACATGTCGACTGTTTGAGTTTGATCGATGGTTGGCTTTTCCAAACCGCACATGCAAATCGAGAGCCACTGCGTCATTCTGCCCGAACTGTCCGACTTCGTCGGCAGGTGACATCTGGGACAGAGCGGTGCGTCGGCGGTCATGTAAACGGTTCGCTCAGCAGGGAGGCGTTGCAATAATATGCCTCAATTTTGCTTTATGTACTACAAGTGTATGTGTTGCAGTTATATGAAATCGAGGATACTTAATTTCAGGATCTGGCATTTGAAGGCATCTTCTTCTAATCTAATAGCAGATGCGTTAGTGGGAATTGGCTGTGGCTCCGATAGTTGGTCAGGGCAAACCAAGCAAAGAAGCTTTACTTGTGGGCATGCGCAAAGCCCTCAATGTCGAGCGGCGCTCGCGCTACTCGGATTTCCACGGAAAACGTAGCACGTTTTCCCAATACATGAGACAAACCGCGGCGACTCTAGCCCGGATATATCCAATGGATTCAACCTGGGTCACAATTCGCGGGTTGTTTCGGCAATATCCGAATTCGGATCTTCCGACCCGGATCTCGATTATTCAGCGAGCCGACGAATTGCTGGAGCCGCATCTCGATATCTTTGCGGAACAATTACGCCAGCGCAAGAAAGAATTGTCTGAGGCTGAAATCAAGTCTCAAGGCGGCAGGGGCGAAACCGATATCGGCGAAGGTGCCGCAATTGTTGACGGCGATGATGCCGAATACAGCCCGGAGGGTGCCATCACAGGTGGTGATGGCGATGGCGGTTTAGAAGTCGCCGTTGAGAGCGATTACGACGACCCAGTGAAGAAAGCCGTGGACCGGGCAGCTGTGAGAGCCGCGCAGAGTCGGATTGAAGAGTATGAAAGAAAGATCCGTGAGGCGCGCGAGCGCGAACTAAAGGCGCAGGAGGCTCGCGAACGAGAAGCTCAGCAGAAAGAACTTCGTGAGAAGCAGGAACGCCTGGCGCGGCAAAAGGAAATTTACGAGAAAGAAGAACGCCTGGCACAGCAGAAGGAACTGCAAAACGAGGCGCGAGCGGCTCAGCAGAAGGGGCCCTACAAAGACGGAGAAGCGCAACAGGCGGAACCGCGCAGAGATGAACGAGCGGCGCAGCAGAAGGATTCTTCCGATAAGCAGGACCGCGTGGCGGGCAACGCTTCTAAAAATCCTGAAGACGTGAGTGTTCAATGGGTTAAGGGCGTTGGTCCGAAATTGGCAGCAGTTCTCGGCAAGTTGAACATCAAGACGGTCGCTGAATTGCTGCGCCACTATCCGCGGAGGCATCTCGATTTCCAGAATCGGCTGTTGATTCGCGACCTGGAGGAAGGTCAGGAAGTTAGCATCTTCGGCATGATCCGGTCTGTTAGCGCTTATCAGGCTAAGAATCGCAATATGTCGATCCTGACGGTTGTGATTTCGGACAACACCGGCATCATAACCATCACGCGTTTTGTTGGCGGTAAGTCTAACAAATATTTGCTGGACAGGTACAAGGCGCAGTTTCCTAAAGGCGCTCAGGTCCTCGCTTCTGGTGTGGTTGAGCGTGATCAGTACAAAGGCAATTTAACGCTCAAGAATTCCGAAGTCGAGATTCTTGGTTTGGTGTCCGATGGTGAGGAGGACCAGCAAGCCAGTCTCCATGCTGGTCGCCTGGTTCCGGTCTATCCGCTGACCGATGGTCTTTCGCTTCGCTATCTGCGAACGGTTATGAACAATGCGCTGGAGCAATATTCGCGCTACATCGTCGATCCCCTCCCGGAGTCATTCCGCGAAGAATACAATCTATTGGAGCTTACCGAAGCTCTTCGTGGAATTCACTTTCCTGATACTCCCGAGATTAAGGATGCTGCGCGCCGCAGGCTGGTGTTCGATGAGCTGTTTACCATTCAATTGCAGCTTGCGCATCGTCGATATCAGTTTGATCAAGAGAATCAAAACGCGCTCGCGTTAACTTTTGCCGAAGACGGTCTCGTGACGAAGATGATTGAAACGTTGCCGTTTAAACTCACCGGGGCGCAAAATAGAGTGTTCGCTGAGATTGCGCGCGACCTCACGTCTTCTAAGCCGATGCATCGGCTCGTTCAAGGCGATGTCGGATCTGGTAAAACGGTTGTCGCTCTTCTGTCCTGTCTCATGGCGATCGACAATGGCTTCCAGGCTGCAATGATGGCGCCAACCGAAATTCTTGCGGAGCAGCACTTCCGTCAGTTCCAGCGTTTGCTGACGCCGCTTGGATTGAAGTGTGCTCTGGTACTCGGTAAGCAAGGAGTTAAGGAACGTCGGGCCGTGCGCCAGGAGATTCTTGCCGGTCAAGCGCACATCGCCGTCGGCACTCATGCGCTTCTCGAAGATGACGTCGAGTTTCGGAACCTTGGCTTGATTGTGATTGACGAACAACATCGCTTTGGTGTGAAACAGCGCGCGCGTTTGAAAGCGAAAAGTTTGAATCCTGAACTGCTCACCATGACTGCGACTCCGATTCCACGAACGCTCGCCATGACCATGCACGGCGACCTCGATGTTTCCGAAATCGATGAACTTCCTCCAGGTCGAAAACCAATCGAGACCAAAGCCTGCACACCTGCTCAGCGCGGTAAGGTCTGGGATTTCATTGTTAAAGAGATCGAGAAAGGCCGGCAAGCGTATGTGGTTTTCCCGCTAATTGATGAGTCGGAGAGCCTCTCTGCGAAAGCGGCGACAAAAGAATTCGAGAAGCTCAAGAGCGAATTTCCGAATCTCCGCTTTGGTTTGATGCACGGGAAACTGAAGGCGGACCAGAAAGACGAAGAGATGGATAAGTTCCGCAAGCATGAGTATGACGTGCTGGTTTCGACCACGGTTATTGAAGTCGGTGTGGATGTTCCGAACTCCTCTGTGATGATGATTGAAAATGCCGACCGTTTTGGTTTAGCTCAGCTGCACCAGCTGCGGGGGCGCGTCGGTCGTGGCGCCGAGCAATCATATTGCTTCCTGGTCTCGGAGATGAAGAGTCAGACCACGCGAGAACGGCTGGAAATCATGACTTTGACGAACGATGGTTTCGTCGTGGCAGAAAAGGATTTGGAACTGCGAGGACCGGGAGAATTTCTCGGTTATAGGCAGAGTGGTCTTCCGGACCTGATCCTTGCTGACCTCGTGAAGGATGCGAGCATTTTAGAAGAGGCGCGCAACGTCGCTATTGCGGTTGTGCGCAACGACCCAGAACTCTCCAAGAATCCGGAGCTTCGCAAGCTTCTAGAACGCAAGGCGTCCTCGCATGAGGCTGAGATTATGCGCTCTGGCTAATGGGCGTGGATAAGTAGGTCGGGTTGGATTGGTCTGGCTAATGGGCGTGGATAAGTAGGTCGGGTTGGACTGGTCTGGCTAATGGGCGTGGATAAGTAGGTCGGGTTGGACTGGTCTGGCTAATGGGCGTGGATAAGTAGATCTGGTTACCTGGGTCCGTTTGCAGTCGTGGCTGAAAGTGATCAGTCTTGCTATGTTCTTTCGCTGAGAGTGGTCAGTCTGTCGTTCTCGCCTTAGGTACCTGAAAGTTCTGAGGGGCATGTTTTTTTAGGGATTATTCCAGCTGGTGCTACTACGGCGGCAAATCTAGCTGAGCTGCGGGAGAGTTCGAACGGTCAATCTCAGCGTTCATTTAGTAGGGAGTGGGTACATGATCGTAGTCACTTGTGCGAGTATTTTATTCGATGAAAAACAAAGTGCTTCTTCTTGCCGCACTTCTGTCGTTATCCGTAAGTTTTGAAACCTGCGCCTTTGCCTTCGATGCGCCTCAGCTTTCCATTAAGAGCAGCGATTTTGTTTCGCAGCTGGAAGCGCATATGGCGCCGTTGTTGAAGCAATATTTTCCGAGAGCGGTTGTGAAGAAAACATCCGACTCGTACAACGTCGAGTTTAAGGCTGCGAAATTTGCCACCATTGACGGTGGTATGCTTTTGACACCGAAAACTGATGGTATCGTATTTGATGTCGCTGTAAAACCAGGAAAGTACAAGGGCAAGCAGATGCTGCCCTTAACTACGAACGAAACTCTGTATTATTCAATCTTGTGGGTGGTGTCATCGCCGGCGGAAAACAATCATGTGGTTGTTAGACTTTTTTGTCCACCCGACATCAACATTTCAATTTCCGATGATCTGCGTGATGCTGTTCAGACTTTCATAAGTCAGATAGAAAATAGTTCGCCGAAAGCGGCTTCTGAGGCTAAGGCGGCGACTGCGGAAAAATCAGAGATTGCGCTGGCATCGGATTCTGCGAAAACGGTGACTGCGGAGAAATCCGAGATTGCACTGGCATCGGATTCCACGAAATCGGCGACTGCGGAAAAATCGGAGATCGCACCGTCGGAGTCAATGAAGACGGCGAAATCTGGAGATACGAGCTCCGATGTCAAAGCCCCTGAAACTAAGATGCCTGACACGAAGATTTCAAATGATACCTCTCCTGGTGGCGCAGCTTCGCCGAGCGTTACTACGGAAAGCGGTGGAACTGCGAACTCGGCTAGTTCCGATGCCTCGGATAACTCCGCTAGCTCTGCGGGTGCAGTAACAAGTGTTGCTGCAGCTGCGTCAGCCGGTTCCGGCAAAGATGAGGCAGCGACTGAACTAGACCTGAGTGCCTTGAAGGACGTAATTTCCAGTGTTTCCATTCCAAAGTTTTCCGCTGGGACCACGCCGTCCGCTAACGACAACGCATTTGCACCAGCTTCGAAAACGTCTCCAGCAGCACCGGTCAAGACCGCGGTAACTCCGCCCAAGGCGCCGCCAAAACCGTCGGCTGCTTACTTCAAGATGTGGTTCACTAAGTTCTACAAGACGACGGACTCCGCGAATTATTTGCAGGATGTGCTTCCGTTTTTCTCCAAAGATTTTCATCAGAGCAAGTTGCGAGGCGTGGAGCGGTTAAACGCTGCTGCCAACAACATGGTTTACAAGCAATTCAAAAAGCAGGTGCACATCTGGAACTGGTCTATCGAAAAAGCGCAGCCGGGTCCGTTGGGCTGCTGGGATGTGATAGTTAATGGTCGGACTTTCTCCGGGCATCCGGCGTATTTGATCTATCGCATGGTCGCCGAGGGCGGCACCTGGCGCATCGATAATGCTCGCGGGCGTTTCTGGACGAGTGGGTCGCGCGAGTTGTAGTGGGAATCTACGCGAGCCGCTTTCGGCAACTCGAAAGAGTCGCCGCTCTAGTAGTTTTAGGTTTGATCGTTAAAAGAACATTTCAGCGTTCAAGCTAGCAGGCACAACCGAGAGATGTCTTGGATCGCGTTTGCCTATGAATCTTTGCGTAATTTTTAGGCCGAGTGTCTCCCCGTACGCGTCTATCGTATACTCCTCAATTTCCCTGGAACCACCAACCCTGGCTTCAAAAAAAATTCTTTCTCCATCAATAACCCTGGAGTTTCGAAATGCAGGCTCTTCTTCCGGTAACGGCGGTCCAAAGTCGACCGTTACTCCTTCATCCATATTACCGCCATGATCTCGAATCAGTGTTCCATTTTCAAAGAATCTGTACCGAAAAGTATTCGAGGAATCCTTCGAAGCGATCACGAAAAGTGTACCTCCAGGGAAGATACTCAGTGCTTTTTGAAGTAGATCATCATGAGGTTGCCAAAAACATTTCCGAACTCGTTCATCACAGAGAACAAAAACTTTCTCGTAGGCCCCTAAAATTGTTCCCTGTACGTCTGGTATTAGCTTAACGGGCTTTCTGTTATCAAAATTGTTGAAGCCTAAGGTTTCGAGAATACGGGTAGCAAAGTTCGCATCATGCTCTGGAAGTGAATTAAGATAGCCTTCTGGCAAATCTGAACTACCACCTATCATCATCGAAATTGTCACAGTAAATGCCTCCCCGCATGAAAACAGTCAAGAGCACTAGTTTATAACACGGCATGCCGTTTGTCCTTAGTCAGCCGGTGCACCACATTTGGTATCGAAACCGAAAGCACCTAGCTAGATTTTATTTGTCTCGAATTTTTGACAACGCGCGCTCGCGAGAGCGTTTTGACCGCTTGATGACCCGTTGGCCAGCTCTTCAAGCACGGTTACGTCCGTGAAGTCTTCAACTTCAGCGGTTGCTGTCTGCTGTTGCTGAATGGATTTTTGCGAAACTTTTGAGACCGCTTAGCCACTGTTCAATACAACAGTGGAATTTATCCGAAAAGAGATAGAATGATTGCAGTAAGTGGAGCCAACGATCAGCCAAGCCGATTCTTGGAGCGAAGAAACTCCCTAGAAGCTGGCCCGAGAAAGTTCAGGAGCCGGTTGTTCCATATATCGTAAATCTGATGGAAATTCGAATGAAGATCGTAGCGGTATTACTGACAGCAGTGTGCGCACTTAATTTCGGATTTGCTGGACCTTCCGAGGCGAAACAGGTTACAGCTTCGTCGCCCCCCTCTGATATCCGCGAAGTAATCGATTATGTAGATAGTTTGCCTTCTCCGAACGCAGAGCAGCTTGTAATGAAAGCCAAAGCTTTCTACTGGCTAAAAGATTATTCGTCAGCAATCACAGCAATTTCGAAGTCCATTGAGCTGAAACCCATTCCAAAGTCGTATCTGTTTCGTGCTTCGTATTCTAGGCACCTGGGAAGGTTCGATGACGGGCTCCGTGACTGCAATAAAGCGGAACAGCTTGGCTATCGAGGTAGTGACCTATATGAGCTTCGAGGACTAATCCATTTGAGTTTAGGAAATTCTCTACCTGCATTGAAGGATGGAGAGAGGGCCGTGCAAGTAAGTGAATCAAGCGCCAGTGGTTTTTTCGTCAAAGGAGCCGCAGAATGTCAACTGGGCAAGTTGGAAGAAAGCGTTTCTTCACTGTCTAAGTCGATTCAAATCTCTTCTCGCGACCCCTCTGTGTTTGAACTCAGGGGCGGGGTTTACCGAAAACTGGGTCGTGAAGAGGAGGCTAGAGCGGATATTCAGAAAGCTGAAGACATGAAGCGTCAGTGATTGCGTTAAAGGGCGTGGGAATGTCCATAATATGAGTAAGACCAATCCTGAAAACGGCGATAGCAAACGCTCCGGTCCCGGAGCGACTCCCGTGGCTACTGATCTCATGGAATTGTACAGATAAGCCAGAAGGTGTCAATGCCACTCCAACGGCAGCTCAAGAAGGCTTACGACAAGGCAAACAAACCTCGAATTCGGCAGGCTCAGCGGTGCTTCTGTCCGGTAATTCGCCGCAGACCATGGAAGGCGGCGGGCGTGTTTCGAGTGATGGTCGGAAATTACAGGCAACTGATTGCGCAAACGCGGTTTAGTAAATGCAGAGCATCAACCAGTAGGTAAATTTGGACCGCTGGATGCCGCTCCGGCGCGCATACGGCGTGGTCTTGCCGGCACCAAGGCTGCGAATTCTCCGACGGAAGTCACACCATTGACGGTGCTATGTTTTGACACCGAAAACTGATGGTATCGTATTTGATGTCGCTGTGAAATCAGGAAAGTACAAAGCCAAGCAGATGCTACCCTTAACAACGAACGAAGCTCTGTACTATTCAATCTTGTGAAGACGGCGAAATCATTAGGCACAGCTTCGGACTTCAAAGCCTCTGAAAATAAGATATCTGACACGAAGATTTCAAATGATACCTCTGCTGGTGGCGCAGCCTCGCCGAGCGTTACTACGGAGGCGGTGGAACTGCAAACTCGACTGGTTCCGATGCCTCGGACAACTCCGCTAGCTTTGCGGGTGCAGTAACAAGTGTTGCTACAGCTGCGTCAGCAAGTTCCGGCAAAGATGAGGTAGCGACTGAACTCTCTGAGTGCCTTGAAGGACGTAATTTCCAGTGCTTCCATTCCAAAGTTTTCCGCTGGGACCACGCCGTCCGCTAACGACAACGCATTTGCACCAGCTTCGAAAACGTCTCCAGCAGCACCGGTCAAGACCGCGGTAACTCCGCCCAAGGCGCCGCCAAAACCGTCGGCTGCTTACTTCAAGATGTGGTTCACTAAGTTCTACAAGACGACGGACTCCGCGAATTATTTGCAGGATGTGCTTCCGTTTTTCTCCAAAGATTTTCATCAGAGCAAGTTGCGAGGCGTGGAGCGGTTAAACGCTGCTGCCAACAACATGGTCTACAAGCAATTCAAAAAGCAGGTTCACATCTGGAACTGGTCTATCGAGAAAGCGCAGCCGGGTCCGCTCGGCTGCTGGGATGTGATAGTTAATGGCCGAACTTTCTCCGGGCATCCGGCGTATTTGATCTATCGCCTGGTCGCCGAGGGCGGCACCTGGCGCATCGATAATGCCCGCGGGCGTTTCTGGACGAGCGGGTCGCGCGAGTTGTAGTGGGATCTACGCGAACCGCTTTAGGTGTAACTGAATGGATTTTTGCGAAACTTTTGAGACCGCTTAGCCACTGTTCAATACAACAGTGGAATTTATCCGAAAAGAGATAGAATGATTGCAGAAGTGGAGCCAACGATCAACCAAGCCGATTCTTGGAGTGAAGAAACTCCCACGCTGGAGAGTGAACCCTAGAAAGTTCAGGAGCCGGTTGTTTCATATATCGTGAGTCTGATGGAAATTCGAATGAAGATCATAACGGTATTGCTCACGGGAGTGTGCGCACTTAATTTCGGATTTGCTGGTCCTTCCGAGGCGAAACAGGTAACAGCTTCGTCTCCTCCCTCCGATATTCGCAAAGTAATTGATTATGTAGATAGTTTCCCTTCTCCGAATGCAGAGCAGCTTGTAATGAAAGCCAAAGCTTTCTACTGGCTAAAAGATTATTCGTCAGCAATAGTAGCTATTTCTAAGTCAATCGCACTAAAACCCGATCCGGAGTCGTATTTGTCTCGTGCCTTGTACGCCACGGGCTTGAAAAGGTATGAGGAGGCGTTGAAAGATTGCGATAAGTCTGAGGAACTTGGGTATCGAGGGAGTGACTTGTATGCCCTTCGAGGCCTGGTGAAACTCAATCTCGAAAGTTTTGCTGGCGCGTTGAGGGATGCAGAACGTGCCGTACGAATCAGTGATTCAAGTGCCCTCGGTTTTTACGTCAAAGGGGCTGCTGAGAGTCAATTGGGGTTGAATGAGAAAGCTGTCTCATCACTTGATAGATCTATAAAACTCGATCCGACTGACCCTGTTGTGTATGAGTTAAGAGGACTAATTTACCAAAAGCTTGGCCGCAGAATCGAGGCGAACGCGGATTTGCAAAAAGCAAAATCAATGGGGCGGCAGTGATTGTCGCTTTTCGCTTGGGAATGTCTATTGTATGACTGAAACTAATCTTGAGCATGGAAAAGGGAAGCGAGATGGAACTGGAGAACCTGTTCGCTCTGGTGTCGATGATGAGGTGCTCAGGCAAAACCGTAGTGATAAAGTAAGAGGATCGTTTCAAAATGATGGTGCTATATCACTGCCGGAGATAGAACCTCGGAAGTTTGCGACCGGCGAGCAGGCGAATGAGGCGATTGATCGAAGTCTTGCGAATCCCTCTGAGACCAATGCCACGAAGATTGAACGTGGAGTTGAACAAAAAAGTGACCTACCCAGTGTCGTTGGTTCTAGAAATGAGCCATTAAGCCCTGCGCTCTCCGCGTTTCAGAAGGAACCCTTGGGAGAGCTGGGAAATCAGGGAGGCTCAAGAGTTTCGGAGAAGCCAGAAGGTGTCAATGCCACTGCAACAGTAGCTCAAGAAGGCTTACGACGAGGCAAACAAACCTCGAATTCGGAAGGCTCAATGCTTCCGTCCGAGAATCTGAAGCCAAAAGACCAAACAAGCGAATCTCCAGATGTTGGACAGGCACCGGCGAATCGATTAACTCGCAACACTAGCGGCGAGCCGCTGCAACCTGTGGCTAACGGTGGTTCACTATTTTCTGGCTCGTCTGGGCCGTCGTTAGAGGGAGTCTTGGAAGATGGCGGGACTACTCCCGGAGCTATGAGACCGCGCACCAATTCCGAAACTGCTGAAAGACCACAAACTGAGGTCGGCCAAAACGGTGCTGCTCTTGATATTCGCGAACCGTTTAAAATTGGTGCTCAGTCGGGCGAGCGGCGGGACCAGATTTCTGATCGGATTTCCGAAACCGCGACCATGCCTAAGTCCGCAGCAGAAGCAAGCGCTCAGCTAGAAGGGTCAGGTGGACCTAGTGTAGTCCCTAAGATCGACTCGACTTCGCTAAAGCCAGACGTTCATGCCCCGCTCACCCCAGAAAACAATAAAGCTCCCCAACCAAGCAACCCGCAAGGAAAGACGGATACGCTGCAGGTTCCGGCTGGCAAGATTCCGCAGACCATTACGCCTGGAAAAAGTGAAGGAACGCAGAGCGACGGTGTGAAACAACCGACGCGCGCTCCTCTGTCGACGGCTGCCGATGCCGTGCCACCGGCGATAGTAATTGATGGAAAGCGAAACGAGGTTCAAAGTCCGGCGGTTAAGCCTGGTGTTACCGGTGGTGCCAAAGCCGTGATCCCTACATCAAAGGTCCAAACAGGTGCGACCAAGCCGAACGCTCCAGGAAACAAGGATGATGCGGGCAATCCTCCTGGTAAACCAACAGGTGACGCTCGAACTATCAAAGTTCAGACACCAAGCAGCACGGGCAGCGCTGAATTTGATCCAAGACAGGGCAAACCGCGTGCAGTAAAGCAGACCGATGGGCGAGAACCAGGAGCCGAGAAGCCACCGAAATCTCCTTCTTCTATCGAACCGCCGGCGAAGGTTCCCGGGGCCCGAACCAACGCGACCGAGATCGGACAAACTCGTATCGCTAGCGGCAAGACCGATAGCAAGCAGCCCGCAGCGGAGTCTTCTGTTAAGACAGTTTCTGGTATCAAAAGTGGTGGCGGGCAGTCCGACGCTTCAACATCAGTAGGTCAGAAATCACGCGGTGATGAAGGCAAGCGCGGTTTGATCGACGGTCAAAGGGCACAGGTTAATGATGGTGGCTTTCGTGGTGTCATCGATGGACAGAAGCCGCATGGCATGGAAGGCGGCGGTCGTGTTTCGAGTGATGGTCGGAAATCGCAGACAACTGATGGCGGCAAACGCGGTTTAGTAAATGCAGAGCATCAACCCGCATCCAAGTTTGGACCGCTGGATGCAGCCCCGGTTGGCATACGGCGTGGTCTTGCAGGCATCAGGTCTGCGAATTCTCCGACTGAAGTCAAAGCGGAAAAAGGTTTCGTCAGTAACGGGTCGCGAGGGAACTCTGAGGCTGGCACCGGCGGAAAGCGCGGCTCGGGTTTCGGTCCTGGTGGCGCTAAGCGAGCCGACGGTGGTATCAATCAGGAAGTAAAACAGGGCTCGCCTCGAATCGGCGATGCATCGTCCGGTCGGCGTCCTCAAATGGAAGGTGCGCGTATTGATGTGGGTAATGTGCGTGCGGAGGGGCAGACCGGAAGAGCGGCGAGAGCAGAAGCAGTTTCTGGGCACTCTAATTCCGGTCGCGCGCATGGCGCAGACTCGCCCAGGACTGAGGCGAAGATTGAGCCGGGCAAAGTTGGTAGCGCACTGGGCGAAATCATCAAAACAAATGTGACTGGTGTCAAATATGGTGCAAATGAGGGGGCCAAAGCTGGCACCGGTGAAGGACTGAAAGGCGGCGCAGCCAGCAGTAAAGGAAGTGGCGCGCGGGAGACCGTTAACAGCGGCAAGAGCGAGTCCGCTGAGGGTGGCAAAGCTCCATCACCGAAGGGTGACAAAGCCCAATCGCCGATGGGCGATAAAGCCCAATCGCCGACGGGCGATAAAGCCCAATCACCGAAGAGCGATCCCGCGGATTTCGTAAAGAATCCCGCGACAGAATCCGTCAGGCACGGTTTGATAAATGCTGGGAAACAGGGGCAGCGAGTTCCTCCTGAGAGAACCGTCGTCGGTGGTGTTGTCGATGCGTCAACACCGAAGACTCCTGGTGAGGGCTCGACTAGAAGAGTTTCCGCTGATGGCACCACCAAGAAGGGACCTGCCGAGGTTCCGAGCAAGAAGGGACCATTTGAACTGGCTCCCGGAAGTTTGGAGCCTAAACCGAATTTGACTGAACGTCCTAAACCGCCAGCCGCGCTTCCGCAGGCAGAGAATCCGCATGGTATCGTCCGTGGTGACAAGTTTACTGCCAAGCCGTTGTCTCCAGCAAAGCAACCGCTTGAGCCAGGTAAACCTCTTGCAACGAAAGGCGACGGACGCGGATTTGAAGTGCCGCTTCGTGGCGTTCGAAATGCGCTTGGTGATCTCGGGCAAAAGTTGATAGAGAAGATCTCACGCACTCTTGGCGAGGTGAAGGCTGATGCTGCGAAGAGTCAAACGGTCAAGCTTGTTTATGGATTAGAACTCGCCAGGGTACTGACCGCGGCGTTGAAAGCCGGTGCGCAAAGAGCGGACGTTTTAGGCGGTAATCCTCAACCTCCGAAGGGTGATGCGCCGCAACGTCGACCTGTCGTTGATGCGCCACAGCGAGGGCCAGCCGTTGATGCGCCACAACGTCGATCTATCGACGATACACCACAGCGAGGACCTGCCGGTGATGCACCACAGCGTCGAGCTGTCGGTGACGGTGCGCGTGAACGTCGACCGCTCATTGACGCATCTAGCCGCGCGGAGATGCAGTTGAACGCTGCGAATACTCTCACCGTCACTCGGCTGGTTCCGAAGGGTGTGCGTGAAATTCCAGTTTCAGACCGGGCTATAGACAAGATCAAGTTGACGTCACGTTTGGAAACTCCGACAGTTAGAGCGACTGCCTTACACCGTCTGGAAACAGCAGCAATTAACGCACAGACTGTTCCGGTCATCGATCGTGCGCACCGAGCAGTCGAGATTCGAACCCAGGCGCCGCCCACTGAGGCTCGACTTCAAAACCCGCTTGAAACCAGGGCGACGCCGGCTATTGAAGCCCACACTGTGCGCGTCGAGCAGTCGGAGTTTCGCCCTATGACTGGACGTCCTGATACCGCAGATGGTGCTACGAAAGGTTTCAACCGGCTTCAACCGCAAGTAAACGAGCAAGCCTCTGAAAAGCCGAAGGTTAAAGATGCGAGACCCCGACGGCGGGAGGGTGAGCCTGCGGACGGACGACACAAGGGCGAGGCGCCGAGGCACATTAGGGATGTGTTCCTCAAATTCAATATCTCGATTCCAAAGCGTTCTTTCCATCCGGCTATTACTGATTCAGGAAGTTATGTCGCGTTAGATGATGTTAGTTCACAGCGTTTGAACACATTTATCAGTTCGGGTACACACAAGGCTCTGAACTCTGAGACCGAATTCGCGCGAAGAAGCAATCGTTCCGGCTGGTTGGCAGATGCGACCGCTGACCAGGAGACCGGCAAAAGTGACGGGACCGAAAACAATGCGGCCGCGACAGACCAAGCTGCTAACGTCAAATCTCAGGACGAAAAGCAGCTGGCTAAAAACGTTCAGGCTGGCACCGCAGGCGATACCGCACGAAAAGTTTATATTGTGCAGGCTGGCGACACGTCAGAATCAATAGCGCTCACTCAGCTGCACGATCACCATCTCGCCTCTTTGATTGAATCGGTGAATGAGCCTTTGCTGCAAACAGTTTTTGACACTCAAAAGAACCTCCATGTTAAGGTTTTGCCGCTTGGAGCAATGATCCTCTTACCAAATAGTCGCGATATCAACGCTTTCCGGGAGCGTACCTGAGTTTGTCCGATGTTGTCGCACTGGCTCCGCTAGCCCTGTAAGTGCCTGCTCCTCGAAGTGTTCGAGTTCGTGTCCTCTCAAATTATGCTCAATCGGAATAGTTCAGCAGAACTCATTCCGATCGGGACTATTCACTCCCTAACGTCTCAAAAGAACACCAGCAGGTCATCTAAACAACTACCGGCGTAATGGACTTTGTCAAAGGTCATCTAAACAACTACCGGCGTAAATGGACTTTCTCAAAGGGCATCGTGGGATCGCCAAATGACTCTTTCGGGCTATGACCAACCAGGTGCTTAGTGGAGAACCTTCATTCTTAGCGGAAAGTACCATTTCTGTTCTGGTAAATATCCCGTGGCGGCGGTCCCGAGGTGTCCGAGCTAACATCAATGTTCTGTTGCAGACCTTCAGGATGTTCGATATTGCGAGCCGCTCTGTAAGACAACCTTGCGGGACGTCCTACTCCTGGGACTTGTCCAATGAAGGGCACCGAGTTCAAATTCATGAAGGGACCGACTTCATACGTTGCCACTGCTTCATAGGCGTACAGATGGTCGTCAGGGTTGTTCGAGCGCACGATGAACGGCGTGTTCGGTCCGAATCTGCGTGAGACGTTGGTGTTTATGTTGGTGTCGACGATAAACAAATCGACGCCCGAGTTGTTGAAACCGCCTACGGGCACCAGGTTTGCGAAGGCGCCAAAACCGCCACCCCAAAGGTCATACGCAGCTGCTTCCGAACTGATGAGCGCGTCTCCGAACGTCGCGGAGTCTCCTGCTTTCGTCGCACACTGTTTTGCAATTAGATAAACAGTCGCCGCTCCCGTGCCGATTGCGATGAGGTTGATTAGCGGGAAGAGTATGATGAAAAAGAAGACGAAGAGGGCTGGACCGAATTCAGCGATTGAGGCGCCAATGCTTTGACGTTGTCTGCGCTTTGTCATCGTTCCGCCTCAAACTATTCCTACTCTTAACTCACATACCCGTGCAGCGTCCTTTCTCCCTCTTGCAAAGTTAAAAATGCGCGCAGCTGTGCTCTTTTGTAGTCTACATAACACTGAGACGCAAGCGGCGCTCACTCCAGGTTCCGAACTCGTGCAATCAAGTCCTTGTCGTTTTTCATTCGCAGGCCGACTTGAAACGCCAATTCTTTTACCAATCGTTTTTGCTCCGCAGTAGTTGGTCGCGATTTCTCGATCGCCTCTACGACGTCCTCGAAGCTCGCCTCGCCTGCATCGGCTTTCCCATTATCGAATTCAAACTGCCCGCGTCGTATCGCCACCTCGATCCAGTCCCAGCTACCTTCGCCGCCGGTTGTAGTTGCCACGGATTCCGCCTTTGCAAGAAACTGTTCAGCGCGCTCTTTCTCCTGATGGTTACGTGCCAGGTCGAATAAATGCAGGTAGTCGTGTAACACGCGCGGGCTGTTTTTCCCATGCTTCGACTCGTCGATCTTCAACTTCATCTCGCCAAGCCGCATGGTCTCGTCGATCGGTGCTCCACGCTTGTCCGCGCATTCTGCCAATCGCGACATGCACAAATCCATCGTAGGCGTGTGCTGAAATCCGAAGTGCATTCCGGTTGCAAGAGCTCTTCTGTAAAGTGGCTCGGCGCCAGCGTAATCGCCGCGCGCGAATTTGCATTCTGCTAAACCTTTCAATGTTTCCAGCCAGAATAAACTCTTCCGCTGGTGCATCGGCTGGTATAAATCGTGCGCCCGTTGAAAGTTTTCCTGCGCCCCATCAAGGTCTCCATCGTTCATCTGAATGGTGGCAAGCAGGGCATAGCAGTTTGCCTGTTCTTCAGGCTCTTGTGTTTCCAAATTTTCGTATATGCGAATTGCCTCGCCAACAGCGGTTTTTGCCGCCTTGGAATTTTTTTTTGCATATTGGTAAAACTCAGCGAGGCGAAACCTCGCATATGCAATCTTTGGATTATTGACCGAATAGTTTGAATGACCTTTGATCGAGGCGTTGCGCGATGCCGAAATACACTCCTTGAATGTCTGCTCCGCTTCGTTCAATTGACCGAGCTTCTCTTGGGATTGACCGACCCAGCTCAGAGTGGAGACGTAAGTATCGATATGAGTTGGATCTTTTGCGGCCAATTCCTTTTTGAACGCCGCCGATTTCTGGAAACCGTCGAGAGCGCTCTGGTACTCCCCGCGAAAGAACTTCGTCGATGCCGCCGCGTGCAGCGCACGAGCATAACCTAAACCGCGATCGTCAGGGTGAGACGTCTCGTACGTGGAGATTACTTTCTGCCAGACGTTATCGGCGATTGCGCGAGTTCCTGCATTGGGATTCACGAGCAAATTAGCTTTGTCGATCATCTCGTTAGTGATTTCATCGAGCTTTTGGACGGACTTCGTCGAGGTTGCCTGCGCTGCTGCGTTGAATTGTTCTAGCAGTTCGTTTAAACCAGCTGAAATTGTTTCGTCCCGTTCCTTTTCGATCTTTGCGAAACGTTCTGCATACGGACCTGAATCCATGTTGCCCTGCGCGATTTGAACATCGACAAGCTCTCGCAGTACAGGCAGAACCTTCGCGTTATCCAATCCCGCTTTCTGTAATGCTTGCTCGAACTGCTGCGTTGCGCCGCGGTAGTCGCCCTTGTCAAAACTATCTTGTCCTTTGACGAACAGTTGGTCCCAGGATAGCGATTGAACTGCATACACATTGTTGTAATAATAGGCGCCACCGCCAACGGTGCCTGCTAGAAGAACCATGGCGGCGATTATTAGAGTCAATGTTTTCGCAGTAAGCTTTCCCTGCGCTCCAAAGCGACGTTTCGCAAACTCGACATCGTCGGAAACTTTTCCGAGCCAACTGCGTTCTGTTTTGGAACTCAATCGCGCCAAGTCGTTTCGCAATTGCGTCATTGTTTGATATCTATCTTTTGGATCCTTCGCCATCGCCTTGAGAATGATTGCATCAAATTCTCGCGCGTGTTCGAAATCTCCGCGCAAAACCTTCACGCTCTGCGGCATCTCTGTGGTGTGTTTGAAAAATGTGTCGAATGCGTTGGCGCCTTCAAGCGGTGGTTTGCCGGTTAGCGCCTCGTAAATCAAGCATCCCATGGAGTAGACGTCCGAACGTTGATCAACCGGTTTGCCCATGCACTGCTCGGGGCTCATGTAGAGCGGGCTTCCGAAGACCTCTCCCGTCTGAGTCAACTTCATTTTAGCGTCGCCTTCTTGCGGCAAGATCTTAGCGATGCCGAAGTCGAGCACCTTTACGGTCTCGTGACCATCCGCAGTTTTGACAAGCATGATATTGCTCGGCTTCAAGTCTCGGTGAATCACACCCTTTGCATGCGCGTGCTGGAGCCCATCGCACGCTTGTGTGAATATGTCGATGGCGCGTTCCGGCGCGAGTGGACCGTCTTGCATAATCGCGTCGGACAGCGAAATTCCGTCGACCAGGTCCATTATCAGGAACGACGTTCCATCTTTGCCCGCTTTAAAGTCGTGGACCTTTACTATGTTGATGTGGTCAAGTCTGCCCACGGCTTGCGCTTCTTGTCTAAACCGCAACATTGCGTTGTCGTCCGCAAGCAAATGCGAGTGCATCACTTTAACCGCGACTTCTCGATTTATACTTTCTTGCACACCTCTATAAACCGAGCTCATCCCCCCTGAACCAATCATAGAGCGAATCTTGACCGTATCTGCAACTGTGGTTCCGACCAGAGATTGCCCATTCTCGATTGGCATGATTCCATGCACCGTGGGTGATACCAGCGAGCTGTCTTCCTGCTCCTCGTGTGTGACGAAGCGCACCACAGTTTCATCCAGTTCGCAAAACTCTTGCGCGACTGGATTGAGCGGCGTTGCTTTTTTGAGTTCGATGTCGTCTGCCATTATGCTCGAACTTACCGGCGGTCCTTAACAATATGCCCGGAGCACCTCGCTCGAATCAATTTTAGGCGGCGTTACATTGTGCCGGGAGTGTCCGGGGCGGTAATAGCCGGGCGCAGGATGTCGTCTAGCGGTTGGGGTTGCTCGACGGACGGTGCTACGGGCACATCAACCGATGCGTCGCTGCTTTGTTCGGCTGGCGGAGTGTCCATTCCGTTGTCGTTTCGACTGATAGGCGGTGCGACTGGCGGAGCGGAATTGTCCGCGGGGGCGTTCCAGCCTTCGGCTGCGGCGTTGCGGAAGTCGGGTGCGGTGGTGATGCCGCCGTCGTTTGTGACGGGGGCGCCAGCGCTGTTTCCGCTTGCGCCTACAGTGTTGTTTTCGCTGTATCCATTAGCACCGGCACTGTTACCGCCGCCGTACTCGGTCGCGCCATTATCTGTAGTCGGCGCTCCACTATCCGAGCCGTAGTTCGAGGTAGTTGTGGACTCGTAATCATGATTGGTCTGAGTAGAGCCTGCTCCACCAGTCGGGTCGCCGGCGCTTTGTGTAACACTTCCAACTTCACCGCCGCCAAGCGGGTTGCGCAGCCCGGCGATAATTGAGCGCGCTTGCTCGTTGTAGGTTCCGTGCGGATCGAGCTGGATGTATTTGTCGAAATCCTGAAGCGCCTCTGTGGGCTGGTTCTCAGCTTGATGCAGCAAACCCATTGCATAGTACGCGTTGGCGTAGCTCGGGTTGGCGCGCAAAGCCGCTCTGTAAGCCTCGATTGCGGCAGTATTGTCGTTGAGTTTGGTCAAGACCAGTCCGAGATTGTAATGCGCAAGCGCATCTGCAGGGTTAATCTCAATTGCCTTTCGATATTCGGTTGCCGCGCCTTCCATGTTATTCAAGGACAGGTAGATGTTTCCGAGGTTGATATGCGCCTGGGCGAAATCCGGTTTGATTTCCAGGGCTTTCTTGAACTGAGACATCGCGCTCGACAGCTCGTTTTTACGCTGTAACGCCAAGCCGAGGTCGTTGTATGCTTCGTGAGACTGAGGATTGATGCGGATTATAGTCTGATACACATGAAGTGCATCTTCCATTTTGTTCTGCGATTCCTGGTTTGCTGCAAGCATTGCCAGCAGTTTCGTATCTTCGGGCGTTCTCTCAAGCATGCGCTTGAGCAGAATCTCTGATTGGTCGGGTTTTCCGGTCGCCTCAAACAAATTCGCAAGCGCCATCAAGGTGTTACGATCAAACGGCGAAAGATTGAGTGCCGATTCAAGCGCAGACTGCGCTCCGACGTAGTCCTTCAGCTTTAACAGCGCAGTACCTAGCTCTTGGAACGCAGATGCGTCGGTCGGTTCCGCGCTCAAACCTTGACGATAATAGCCGACAGCCTCGCGCAGTTGCCCGCGCAAAACCAGGTTGCGACCGAGGTTTATCAAGGATTGCCCATCATTAGGATTGATTTTCAGAACTTCTTTAAACTCGCGATCCGAGGCCACGAGGTCTTTCTGGCGCTGTTTGATGATGCCGAGGTTGTAGTGAGCGTCGACGTTGTTCGGCGCGATACGCAGAACGTGCTCGAATTGCGTGGACGCTTTGTCGATATCACCGGTCAATTGAAGCAGATAGCCGAGACTGTAACCGGCGTCCACGTCCTGAGGGTCGATCTTCTGGGACTGTTCGTACTCGGCGATAGCGCCCTGATAGTCTTTGGTTTTCGTGAGAACATCGCCCAATTGTGCGTGCCACGCTGCATTTCCGGACTTTAAACCGATTGCAGTTCGCAGTTCGTTGGCCGACTGATCGAATTTGTTCTGCATCCCGTAAGCGGTTGCGAGCAGTGCGTGTGTTTCAGGAACACTCTTGTCAAGTTCGACTGCGCGCTGAAACGCCACTGTTGCGCCATTTACATCCTTCAGATGCAATAAACAGTTGGCAAGGTTGAACTGTATGGAGTAATTATTGGGCTCGTACACCAATATCTTCTTATACTCTTCAACGGCTTCGCGATATGCGCCTTTGTCTTGGAACGCGGCTCCCAGGTGGGAGCGAGCTTTGAGGTGGTCCGGATAGGCTGCCAGGACCTGGCGGAGCTGTTTAATCGCCTCATCCTGGTGACCTGCTACACGCAGAGCGATGCCAAGGTTCAGTCTTAACAGTGGAACATCCGGCTTCAACGTAATTGCGGTGCTGTATTCGTGAATTGCGCCATCGATGTCGCCGATGCTTTGCAGAAGCGTACCAAGTGTTTCATGAGCGAAGGCGTCAGATGGACGAAGTGCAAGCGCTCTGCGGTATTCTGCGATTGCATCCTCAATATCGCCGTGCTGATGCAATGCTGCTGCAAGGCTGAGGTGAACTAGCGGATCGCGAGGAGCATTTAGCGCTACCTGTTTGAACGCCCGGAGGGCTCGGTCCAGATCACCAGCCTTGAAATAAGTGACGCCTTCGTTGTATCGACCGATCAAATCCGGTGACAGCAACGGATTATCAGCATTTGCGGGTGTCGCCGACAACACTGCAACTGCTAGAGCCGCGAGATACGTACGTCTCAACACTTTTCCTCTCAATCTTCCCGGGGTTTTTGCCGGCTAAGCCAGCGCTACTCATGAAAACTCGCCTAATTATGCCTGATGACAGGCGAAGAATGAAGGATGTTCCGAGGTGAATCCATTAATATGATTGGCGGCCGTTTCGCCGAAGATTGTGTAAAAAGTCTCGCAAGGCACGTGCAATGAGCATAATCGCTGTATACGTAAGCCCCTGATGGTCTTACCGCCCAGACAATAACTTTCTCTTAGACACTATGGCTAAAATCCCGGGGTGTTTTTTAGACAATGTGGACATTGTGTCGAACAGTCCACTGCGTGTACATTAGAAGTATAGAAGGTAACTAGTAACACCTCAGTGACATTATCACTGGTGTCACTGCGACATCAGAGTTAACTTCTCCTACCCCTCCAAAAGAGGCATTCTGTCTGGTTATGGATATTGATATTTCCAACTTTAAAGGCACTCCCTTTATATAGCGTCGCCAGATTTCACCTTACGGGCGAAAGCCCTGGTATCAACTAGGTTATCTATAAAGTCTTATACGCAGCTGATTCGCACGGTTCCGCTGAACTGTTCGCGCGTTCTTCAGCTGAGGTTCGGCTCACCGCCGAACATATAACAAGGAAGTGAAATCGGTTATGGTTATCGAGCAAAAACACTTAGAAACAGTAGGTTTCAAGCGTAGTCTCTCGTCTTCAGAACACTACGAACAAATCGCGGGCCAAGCGTTGACTAATTCAATCAACCACTTGAACCCTGCTTACAAACACAAGCTCTGTGGCGCTGAAGGCGCAGTAGAGTTCCGTGACGAAGGTGTGTACACCTACGACAATCATGGCAAACGTTATTTAGATTGCCTTGGTGGTTACGGAATTTTCAACGTTGGTCACAGGCATCCTAAAGTTATCAATGCTGTAAAAGCGCAGCTAGACCAAGTTTGCTTGCACTCGCAAGACTTGCTCAACCCCTGGGCTGCACACCTGGCGAAACAACTTTCCGACATCACTCCGGGCGATCTTCAGTATTCGTTCTTCTGTAATAGTGGAACTGAAGCTGTGGAAGGCGCTATAAAACTGGCTCGCCTGGCGACCGGTAAATCGGAAATCATCTCGACGAAGAACGCTTATCACGGTGTGAGTTTGGGCGCGCTATCCGCAACGGGTCGCGACTGTTTCAGACAACCATTTGAGCCTCTTCTGAATGGCTTCTCTCATGTGCCTTTCGGTGATATCGATGCGCTCACCGCAGCGATCACTGATAACACTGCCGCAGTAATTCTGGAACCAATTCAAGGTGAGGGCGGTATCAACGTGCCACCAGCAGGTTACTTGAAAAAGGTCCGTAAGATCACTAAAGAACGTGGCGTATTACTGATTCTCGACGAAGTTCAAACTGGTATGGGACGCACGGGTCGCATGTTCGCATGCGAACACGAAGGTGTTGTTCCGGACATCATGTGTCTTGCGAAAGCTCTCGGTGGCGGTGTTATGCCTATCGGTGCATTTATCTCGACGCCTGAAATCTGGCAAGTTCTCGAGCCAAACCCGAGTATCCACAACTCGACATTCGGTGGTAACCCGCTCGCCTGTAGCGCAGCATCAGCTACTATCGAAGTGTTGATGGAAGAAAATCTTCCCGCTAGATCTGCAGTTATGGGTAACTACTTCATCACTTCCTTAAAAGAATTGATGGCGAAGTATCCGCAGTACATCTCAGAGGTACGCGGACGTGGTTTGCTCATCGGTCTCGAATTCAAAACAATTGAAGTCAGAACTGGCGTTCAGCACGAGCTTTTCCATCGTGGAGTCCTCGTCGCAGGAACCATGAACGCCAACCGTACAGTTCGCATCGAGCCGCCGTTGACCATCACTCGTCCACAAATTGATCTCATGATCAGAACTTTGGAAGGAATTTTGAGTGATCTAGCTGAGGGCACGCTCGAAATGGAAGGCGTTGAAGCCTAGTAAACTCAAGTTTAGTCTTTTCACGATAACCAGACAGTGGGCGGTTCAGCGGAGCCGCCCTTTGTCGTTAAAACCTTTTTCTTGTGGCAATTACGTGCGACTGCATTTGGTGCTGTATTCTCTGGACTCCAGACCCTTCCGTGGTCTTTCGATGACACAATTTAGACCCGTTTAGCAAACTGACTAAATTTAGTCGTGCGTCTAATTCTGTCTAAATTGCACTTTCTAGTATCTACATCCGAATTTTAGTGTAATTTAGACAGTTGACTAAATTTAGAAGGCGGGATAAATTAATAGAGACTGCTAAAAACATCTAAATTTGTATTTCTATCACATATGCTGCAACATCCACCAATTCAAAATCCGTTTAGACCTGGCGCCGGGCAAAGACCAGTCTACCTAGCTGGACGAACTCACGAGCAAGACCAGTTTAGAAAAATGCTCCGGCAAGATCCGATCGCCCAGAATGCAATCATTACCGGACTCAGGGGCGTTGGAAAGACGGTGTTGCTTGAGGAACTGAAACCTTTAGCTCAAAGCCAAGGATGGCTTTGGACAGGAAATGATCTTTCGGAATCAATTAGTTTAACTGAGGAGCGATTGGCACGACGAATCGTAGTGGACCTATCGGCTTTACTGTCACCAATGCTGATTAAGCAAGAACAACTACCAGCTTTTGGCTTTCAATCTCCGCCGTCGACGATGCAACGACCGATCGATTTTCACGATTTGTGGAACATCTACGAAAAGACCGCCGGACTGACGATTGACAAACTCAAGGCCGTCCTCATATCAGTCTGGGGATTGATCGATTCTGCAAAGTTAAGCAATGGAGTTGTATTTGCTTACGATGAAGCCCAAAATATGGCTGATCATGCTCAGCACAACGAGTATCCTCTTTCTCTGTTAATCGATTTATTTTCCTCGCTGCAACGTTCTACCCCCTGCAGATATTTGCTCGTGCTGACGGGCTTACCAACCCTGTATCCGAAGTTGAATGAAGCCCGAACTTATACAGAGCGCATGTTCCATATAATGCATTTAAAACGTCTTTCAGACGACGAGTCTAGAGAGGCCATCGCTGAGCCCATAAGAATAACCAATAGTCCCTTAACCTTTTCTGGCGCGGCTATTGACACAATAGTAAAAATGTCCGCCGGCTATCCGTATTTTATTCAATTTCTGGGAAAAGAAGTCTTCGATGCTTGGATTGGCAAGATTCACAATGGTGAAGCCGCTTCCGTTCCGGTCGGCGAGTTATTGGAAAAATTGGATCAAGATTTCTTTGCGGCAAGATGGGCTAGAGCAACTGACAGACAACAAGCGTTCATGAAGGTAACCGCAACACTGGAGAATTGCGAAGAAGAATTTTCTATACAAGAGATTGTAATTGCTTCGAAAAAGTGGCTTAAGAAGCCGTTCTCGGCAAGTCACGCTAACCAAATATTGTTGGATCTTGCGGACAAAGGTCTCGTGTTTCGAACGAGGCGCGGAGGATACTCGTTTGCGGTTCCACTGATGTCCCGATTTATTGAACGCCAAGGCTGGTCTGGAGTCGATTTGCAGGGCGGAATTAAATAGATTGCTGTAGGTTCTGTAGTGGTGCAACCGATGATGCAAATAAATACTATTCGCAAACAACACATGCACCAAGGCTGCTGTCCTTTCGGCCTCATCATTGGCTGAGCGATGTCATGTGACCGAGCTCTTTGGAACTAAGGATTACTGGCAACAAATAACCGTTTACTAATGCTTTTCAACCCGAATTGATCAACGATCTTGCAGGAGACTCTTAAGCAGCTGTTCGATCTACGGGAGTGTTTAGCGATGATGTATCTCGCTCTAGTTTTTGCGTACCTTGTTGTTGAGAGAGTTTCGTACTGGTGCCAAAAAGATATGTCTATGTTAGGTCTGGTTATGAGCGATCGAGCGAAAGAAGTGGGTACCGCAGTTGCGATTAACCCTAGCAATATTAAGTCTTACCTTGACGAGCCCAGTGTCACAGACTGTCCGTTCATCTTCATTTCACGTTATGCGCCACCTATGAACCTGGCTGCCATTGCAAATGGAGGACGTCTCGCGAGCCGTCAGTTTAACTTGCTGTACAAATTTTTTGGATTCCTGGCATCGCCTCTTCCGTTTGCGGGCCTCATTCTCAGTTGCTTCGTAGTTGATTGGTATGCGGTCGCGTTTCTTGCAGTCCTGGCGAGGTTGGTTGATCCAATATTAGATTCGACTAAAAGGTTGCCGTTCAGCATCTCTCGACTGTTCAGTGCTCCTCTCATGTACCTATCCGTGGGGCCAATCGGTTTCGGCATACTCTCGCTGCTATTGGTTTCTGCTTGGACGAAGCGGGGCTTTCACTTTGATGCTGGCTCGCTCCAGTCTGTTCAAAGTTCTCTGGGAGTTTTTGGTTTGATATTAGCCGTACCGATACTTTGTGTCGGTGCGTGGTTCCTTTGGATCGTTATAAACGTGAGGATGGGTCAAAATAGCTTTACGAATAAAGGCATGCACGCACACATGCAACGCACTGCGGTGAGTCTGGCTAAGCCATTCGCAGAGAAATACTTCCAGAAGAAGAAGGAAATGCCCGACGCCACTGATGCGGAAATATTTCAAGCGATACGTTTTAATCCGGCCAAGGTGGAAGCGATGTCCTCTGCTGGAAAAGCTGAGTTGCACAATCTCTGTAAAACGGCTAACGGGCTGTGTTACATGGATGGTTTTGAGACGACGTTCAAAAAACTCTCAGTTGCTCGATCAATTCAGTTCACATTTTATGTTGATAGGGCTCTTGAAGAATTTGGGATGCCGAAGATCACGAAGACTCAGAAGCGGGAAGTATTAAGTATTTGGGGTTTGGACGTTGATGGCTGGGAGAACCACACCCCCGAAGGTCGTACGGCTCCTATGCAAGATGATACTGAGGTTTTTGACGACAATTACCCAACTGAGAGCGAACTTGACTCGACAAAACCAACATACGAATTTGAATTGTTCAGCGAGTCATATTTTCAAGCAGTCGCTGAAGCACTCAAAGACTCAATTGAGAATCTTCCAGCTATAGCGGACGAAGATAAGGTCGAAATTCTCAAAACTTTGTTTCTGCAAACTGCAGGTGGGGTTTACAAGGAAGTCGTTCGAATCGTGACTTCTTCGTCTGAGCGCTTGAAGACTGACGACTATGATCGCTTGCTTCTTGAGGCCTTCACCTACGTCTGTTTTTATATCGACCTCTGTGCATTCAAGTCAGGCCAATCCAAGCAGAGCAGAGAATTTCTACGAGATATCTTCGAAGACCAGCTACTCGAGCCGAAATTCTTCAGTCGTGATGAAAACTTACGGACGCTGTTTGTCTCACGGCTCGAGCAGTATATAAAATGTTCGGGTGAGCGTGTTTCGGCAAAGGCTCCGCAAAAAATACTCTTGTTGGCGGTATCGGAGTCATCGGAATTGAAAGACCGCGATTCTGAGCTAATTTCTCTGCAAGATGAAATGCCATCTTTCAGCATTTTGCTCTCCGCTTTGAACGCTGTCTTCGAATCGAGAAGAGAGCTACTCGAAATTTCGCCGAAGGAACTTGTGGAGCTTCTTAACGATGATATCGAATATTCCTGTCAGACCAAGCTCGTAAGCCTGCTGGGCACTAGCGAGTATATCGCTACGGCGTGATTGATATTGTCGATGGTACTGCTACATCAACACTCCGACAACGTCTTCCACCGCAGCGAGAAGTTCGCCGGAGTCGATCAGGTGATAAGCAGTCTCTATGTCGGTTTTGATGAGTCTGTCTTTGGCGAGGTGGGCGACATGATCGCGCACGAAAGTGTGTGCGGCTTCGACACCTTTTCCTGGTGCCTGACTTTTCGTTTCAATTCCTTCCGGAGCGAATGCTTGGCTGTCTCTGCGCATATTGTAGCCGGTGCGAAGATCGAGACCCTGAGCAGCACATAGAAGTTCGATTGCCAAAACATATTTGAGGTTTTTCAAAATCGAACGAGCTTTGCGCGCGCCGATTGTTCCCATTGAAACGTGATCCTCTTGGTTCGCTGAAGTTGGAATTGAATCGACGCTGGCTGGATGCGCGAGACTTTTGTTCTCGGAAACCAGCGCTGCTGCGGTGTATTGAGCGATCATGAAACCGGAATTTAGACCACCGTTTAGTATTAGGAATGGTGGCAGTCCGTTCGACAAAGATGGATTAACCATGCGTTCGGTTCTGCGTTCCGAAATATTTGCAAACTCGGCAAGCGATGCGGCGACGTAATCCATGACGAGCGCGACTGGCTGTCCATGGAAGTTTCCAGCGGAGATGACGCCACTTTCGAAGATCAATGGATTGTCTGTCGCGGAATTGATTTCGGTTTCGAGCACGACTCGCGCGTGGTCGAGCGCCTGGCGACTGGCTCCGTGAACTTGTGGCATGCAACGAAGCGAGTACGCGTCTTGCACCATTCCGCAGTTCTTGTGGCTTTCCATCAGGTCGCTATCCTGTACTAACAAACGCAAGTTGCGTGCAGACGCCATTTGTCCTTTGTGGGGGCGGATTTTGTGAACTTGGGGGTCGAAGGCTTTCTTCGTTCCGAGCAGGGCTTCGAGGCTCATGGCGCCGATAATATCTGCAATCTTGGCGATGTTTAGTGCTTCTTTCAGGACAAGGGAACCGATTGCGGTCATAACCTGCGTGCCGTTTGTGAGCGCCAGCCCTTCTTTGGCCTGGAGAATCACAGGCCGCAGCCCCGCGCGGGTCAGCGCTTCGCGACCCTCGTAATACTTCCCTTTGTATTCGGCTTCGCCTTCGCCTATGAGGACAAGGGCGAGATGCGCCAGTGGGGCAAGGTCGCCGGAGGCACCCACCGAGCCTTGCTCGGGAATGAGCGGATGGACGCCGCTGTTTAACATCTCAATGAGCAGTTGAACGACCCGATGGCGTATGCCGGAGAAACCCTTGGCTAGTGCGTTGGCGCGGAGCAGCATGGTGGCGCGGGTTTCCGGCACAGACATATTAGGACCGACGCCGACAGCGTGGCTCAGCAGGAAGTTTCTTTGCAGTTTTAAGCTGTCTTCCGGCGGGATATAAACGTCCTTGAACTTCCCAAAGCCAGTCGTAATGCCGTACACGACCTGTCGCTCATTGAGCATCTGCTCGACCCGGTTGCGGCTATCCTTTATCTGAATGACGGTTTGTTGCGAGAGGTCGACTTCGACCTCTCCGGCTGCAACCGCTGCCACGTCCTCGAGGGACAAACTGTTTCCGTCAATGAATAGTGTCTCGGGCTTGCTCACGGCGATTGTTACCTGAATGTGATCGGTTTGGGTTCGTGTGCTCTCCCGCGCGCAATAAACACTTGCGGCGGTTGCAACGCTTCTGACTTCATGTGAAAGCGTAACATCTATAAGCGTGAGGATTCTAAAAAAAATCCATCCGGCACCGCCTAAAATGTTTTTCTGAATCGTGGAAACAAAGGTAGGCTGGGGCCGTCTTAGCAGTTACCGGTGATGCCAAGAGAATTTCGAAAGCCGTGTGAGAAATCCAGGGTTTTTCCGGCTCTGTGCCAGGAAAAATCAGGGACTTGATGAAAGGACCCGCATGGTAAGATGGCTGTGAAGGCTTTGGCTGGCAAGCGTGACCAAGATATGTCGGTGTGATGCGGTAATGAAAACGAAGCTCTCCTTCAAATTGAATCAGCGTATTGTGAGGCTCACGGAAAGAAAATTTCCGCGCGCTGTTTCATTGTCAATGGTGGCTCTGGCGGTGGCAGTTTCCGTGACGATGCCCGCCGCATGGGCCGCTGACGATGGCAACGATTTTGACAAATTAGAACGCAAGCTGTTGCACGTGACTTACCCGAAAGAGACATCTGACCAGCGGCTCGACCGTCTGGAGAAAACCGTCTTCGGCGAAACTCGCGACGGTTCTGACCGGGAGCGTATCGACCGTCTGATGAGTTTGATGCCTCAGGACGATCCTGCTCCCAGCACCGCCCGCAGTGGCGGCACAAGATCCGGTGGCGGATCTGATAACGCGGGGGCGAATTCGAGAACAAGCACTGCGAGCAGCAAACCGGCACCTGAGTCGCGTGACGATGATGGTACTGAGTACCCGGCAGTCAGCGCTATTGAGAAGAAACTTTTCGGTCAAGAATTTTCGCACGAACCCGTTGAGACGCGTTTGACACGTCTAGAGAAGAAGGCATTTGGCAAACAGTCTTCATCAAACGATCTTGTGGATCGGATGGACGCACTCAAGGCGAAGACTGGAATTGACATAGCTCGTCAGCCATCTGCCGGTACAGACTGGAACGATGAAGATGAGGACGATACAGACTATCCGGAGCCCTCGTCCCCTATCAGTCGCCGATATCCTGGTGTATCGCCTCAAGATTCCGGTCGTTCCTTTTCCGGTCGTGACGTGGGCGGTGACCTCAATCGCGCTTTCGGTCGGTCCGGAAGCAGTGGAAGCTACGGCGGCGGCAGTGGTGCCTACGGCATGGGTGGCGGTGGAATGAGTTCGTCCAGCGGGTCTGGCTCGTATGGTTTCGGCGGCGGAAGTTCCGGTCTCTACGGTGGTGGTTCCCGGGCTGGGATGAAGTCCAGCGGTTACGGCAGTCCGTCGAATAACCGTTTTGGAAGCCCCAAGATTCCAACGACGTCTCCCGATGACGATGATGACGACAGAATAGCGTATACGCCACGGACCGCTCCGGCTCCCAGAAGTAGTCAGATGCCGCCTACGGCGCCATCCAGAGGCGCCGCGGGTTCGCAGGCGCCCTCGAGTGCCGGTGGTCTCACTGTTCAGCTTGACGCGCTCGAGTCCCAGGTCCTCGGCAAAACCTATCAGGAGCCGATGATGCAACGTCTCGACCGTCTCGAGAATATCGTATTTCCTAATGATAAAACGGCGAAGTCTCGCACTCCTGCTGAGCGCGTAGCTCGAATTTCCAGTGTCCTGGGTGGTTCAACTCCGGTGGCTCAAAGTCAACAAGGCAATAACCCGGACGTTGATGGTTATGGCGGCGATCAAGGTCAGATGGGTGACCCGCAGATTGCGCAACAGCCGCAACGTCGCAAGGGCGGCGGTTTGGGCGGAATAATCAATTCGCTCGGCAACTTTCTGGGTGGTGGCATGGCAGGAATGTCGGTGGGAAGCTATCCGATGCAATCCGGCGGGTTAGTCACCGACCCAACCACGGGCTACCTTCTCGATCAATATTCCGGCAACTTGATCAATCCAACGACCGGAGCGATCATGGGACGCAGAGCCGTGGGCGGCTATGGCTCCGTGCCAAACTACGGGATGAATTTCAACAACGGATTCTCGAATCCATACATCAATCCGATGTACTCCAATCCTATGTATGGTATCGGGGGTAGTGGCGTGCGGTTCGGCACCGGTGGATTTCGCTTTGGCGGCGGCTTTTAATTAGGTGTCAGCACAGAAGCTGATGTTGGTTTTAGGTGCCACTGGATTCCTTGGCCGCCTTGTTGTTGAGCGCCTGTTGAAACTCAATTATCCTCTTCGCGTAGTGACGCGAGGCGGCGGAGATTGGCAGAATTCCGTCGTTTCGACTCTTCGGCACAAAGGTGTGGACGTCATCATTGGCAACGTTACCGATGAGGCGACAATCGAGAAAGCGGTTGATGGAACATCCGCGATAATCAACATGGCTGGCTCCTTTAGAGAGGCAGGCGGTGTTTCGTATGAGGCCTTGAACATCGATGTTGTTAAGTGGCTAATCAAATACGGCTCCGCTGCAAAGGTGCAGCGACTCATTCATGTGAGTTGTCTGGGGGCGCATAAGGACTCGGATTCGCGATACTATCGCGCTAAATGGAAAGGCGAGAAAGCGGTTCGAAATTGCGATTTGTACTGGACTGTTTTTCGACCGTCATTTATGTTCGGCGACAGTTTTCCGCTGTTGGACTACCTCAAGCCTGTTTTCACCTTCAAACTTTTCTTGCCTGTTATCGGAAGTGGAACCAACACGATTCAACCTGTGTTTGTTCAGGATGTCGCGGATTGCGTTGTCCAGAGCATTTACGCGCGCGAAACCGTTGGTAAAACCTTTGATCTCGCCGGTCCTGAAGAGTACACGATGCTTGAAATACTGGAGATGTCGCGAGATGCGCTTGGTTTGAGCGGTTCGACTATGAATTTTTCTTCCGACGTCAGTGGCAAAACACTTGGAATGATGGCGAAAGCGTTGCCTAATTCGATTCTGAATAACGAACTCGTCGGTTTAATGGGAGATGACAGCTTTGGCTCGCAAGAGGACATGCTTGCCAACTTTCAGGTGCAAAATGTTTCTCTCCAGCAATATTTTCCGAGTATCATCGATTCGCTCGATAAATGACCGCTCACAGTCTGCACTGATGGGAGTTTTAAACCGTCGGGCGCAGTGGTTTTTAACGAGGTTGATTGACTCTTAATGTTTTTTCGCCTGAGGTCCTAGTATGCTAGGTCTTGATTTTGTCTAGTTGGAACTGCCGGGGGATTCTCGATGATCAGGCTCAGTAAACCTGTCAAGCTGCTTGAGTGGGGCGAGGGCACGAACACGACCAATCAACGCTGGATTGAAATGGGCACTGGCACCATCGTCGGAAAGCCGAAAACCGTTTCAGGCATCACCACTGTGGTTGTCGAACTCAATAGCAGCGATGTGAAAAAGACGAACGCCAGTGACGACACAATCAAGATTGCGCAAGTCGGCGAGGCGATGACGCCCCTGTCAGAAGTTCTCTGGGGCGAAGTTGGTTATGGGCGTTTGAAAAGCATTAGCGGAAAGAACGTCGAGGTCGAACTGAAGGTTGCCGTGAAGGTTGGCAGATAGCCGTTTTAAGCGTGCGCTGAGGAAAAACTGGAGTCGTTCCAGTTTCGCATTTTAGTGCTTTAGACTCAGGACAACTAATTTACTTGCTCGGAATTGTAATGACTTCACTGTCCGTAGCGCGGGGCGCCTTCGGGTCTCTATGCGCTTCTTCATCGGTGAACAGATACGGATAGACTGCGCCCTGATATCGTTTTTCTCCCGGTGCAGGCGGTGTCATCGCGCCCTTAGGCATGATGTTTCTGCTGTCGATGACTTTGTGGACGGGCATCAGGTGAGTCTGATGACGCTCCGCTCTGGATGTGGCGAAGCTGGAGGCCTGTGGACCGGTCGCCGGTTGAGTCCCGATCGCGCCGCTGCTGCTGCTGCTGCTGCCATCGACATTCGGTGCGTTCGTGCCGTCTTTTGTCTCGGCAGCCTTGTCGACTTTTTCGAGTTGTTCTTCGCCTGGAATCGTTGTTACGATTTCATCTGATGCCGTATTCTTCTTGCCCAGGGCGGAACTCACTTGGCGGGAGGCTACCATCCAGACGCTCTCCAGAACGCTCAGGTTAGCCAGAACCATTATCACGCAGACTGCACCAATCACACTGCTTGCCACCACGCGCAGTAGCACTTTCTTGGGCGCTTCTTTGCCTCGCCCTTCTGCGAATGTTTCAGCGATTTTAGTTGAAACGGTCAAAGACTGCTCGACTTGCGTGCTTCTGAGTGCCATCAGCTTCGTCATTGTCGAGTTGATTTTTGACTTATTGCGTTTGGTCTTCTTGTGCTTCTTGAATTTCTTGATTTGCTCTCGTTCTCTCTCCCTTTCCAGATCGAGCTCTAGTTGGGGAGTTTCTTTCTTTGGCGGCTCGGCTATGGATGCTTCCATGCCGGGAAGCGCTTGCAGTGCGGGTAGACGTGCGACACGTGAGAAACGACCGGAGAGCTCCTGATCGCCTACCGCAGGCTCCTTCGGAAATGATTGAGCGGGCGTCGTGCCAGGAGCCGTTGAAAAGGACGGAGTGGAAGCTGCGATGCCGAACCCTGGGGGAGGTTCAATACCGAAGTTTGGCTCTGGCGCCATTTCGGGAACCGCGAAGTCTGATCCCTGCGCTGATTGGTCGCCCTCGATGTCGAATTCCGCGTCCGAAATGTCTGCACCAAATCCGGTGGCTTTCGGTAGTTCAGCAACCGCATTCAGGTTGCTTGATGATATGCTCGCTTGAGCCAGCGTGGATGGCTCCGGCTGTGCGATCGCCGGTTCCATCTCGGCAAGGCTATCGTTATGTTCCTCATCATCAAGCTCATCGATGTAGTCGAGTTCGTCTTCATCCGTTTGATGCGTCTGGTTGGATTGTCTTACAACGATGCCGATTTCCGAGATCGGCTGATTATAAGCCTGAAAATTGCCCTCATCTGCCTGTGCTTCGAGGTCCGCTAGCGCAGTCTGAGCTTGTTCAAAAGATTCTTCACCGGAGTCGATATCTCCGGCTTCTGCTTCTGTTTCAGTTTCTCCCGATTCAGATTCGCTTAATTGGTCTTCGCCGTAATCAGTTTCATTTGAATTGGTTTCACCTGATTCAGTTTCGCCGGAGTCGAATTCGCTTGAATCTATTTCGCTGTAATCATGCTCAGTCGATTCATTCTCGTTGGACTCGTACTCTCCTGTTTCCGAACTCTCCGATTCGTGTTCCTCAGACTCGTCTGCGACCTCTGATTCGTACTCTCCGGATTCCTCGGCTGCTTCGTCTTCCTCATCACCAATCGACTGATACCATTCTCTGACACCGCGTTTGAAATCACGAATCGACGAGGTGCGTTCATCCGGATCCAGTTGCAATGCCCGTTCAAGCACAAAGCTCAGTTTTTCAGCCTCTGGGATGTCGGGGCGGTACTCTCCAATTGGAGATAGCTGTGTGCCATCGCCTTCGGTGCCATAGGGAAGAAAACCGGTGATGAGCTGATAGGCGACTGCCGCGACGGAGAAGACATCAGACTTCTCTGTAATTTCGCCTTTGAGCTGCTCCGGTGCCATGTATGTCGCGCGCAGGCGATCTGGGTTTTCCGGAAGTTCGCGGCTACTATTGGTGAAACCAAAATCGGCGATCTTAACTAGAATTGACTCGTCCGGCTGAGTAATGACTATATTTGCCGGCGTCAGTCCACCGTGCATCATTCCTTCGCTGTGTGCGTACTCGAGGGCGTCACAGACTTGTATCAAGAACGTGGTGATCTCTTCGTCGTCCTCAAGAGTTCCAACCTCATCTATTAATTGATCGAGATTCACTCCTTCCAGGAATTCCGTTATGAAGACCGGCTCGCCGGACTCAGAAATCCGCCAGTCGACGGTTTGAACTATATTCTTATGCTGTAAGCGTCCATGTTCGAGAATTGCCTGGTGGAATCGCTCCTGCACCTCTGGAGACGATTCTTTCAGCACTTTTGCCAGAAGGTGGTGTCCGGTGTCGATTTCGCGAATTATTTCGACGACGCTGTGGGCGGTTTCGGCCAGAGGTCCAATAATCACATAGTTATCCGACAGCGCGCGCGACTCCTGGGCGTCGGAGCCGCCAGTCATTGCCATAGATTTTGCCTTCAGATTGTTGCCTTCGTCCAAGACTTCTGAAACCCCAACGCCTTCAAAGGGTAGTTGACGGAGACTGTATATACTGGATAAGATTGAATATTAGACGCGCTTAATTAATGCCACTTAATAATCCTATCAAAACGCTGCTCCTGTCGCAAATATATGAATAGAAAAATTTCGAGAAAACCGCATGGCAACATGCTTGTTCTTATGATCGCTTTCACCGCCACGATTGTGTTAGCGCTTTTGTTTTTCGCATTAGGCTTTGTTCGATTGACTGGAACTCAATTCGAGCAGAAGACTGCGATTGAAGCTGCTGCCCTGGCTGCGGCGCGAGATATGAGCAACATAGTCATAACGAACAACGATTTCGGTTATGTTGGTCTATCCGATTCTGCTCCTGTCGGCGCTGGTACCCAGGCCGGCGACAGTTATTATACTCAGGTGCACGGTCTCAACACACTGGTTGGGACGACACTCCTCGATTACATCATTGCCGATGAGCTCGGGGTGGATGAGATGAAACGGCTTGCCCAGGTTGACTGGCAGCATGTGAAGACCGCAGGCGATCAGTTGCAGGCGGAACTCACTCGTTGTACCGCGGCGGGGCAGACTGCCTTTGATAAGGATGGCCTGGTTCTCAATCCTTATAAGGCTGCTGAGGATGCGTACCGCGCCAACCAGGTCCGTATGACTGGTAAGTCCAACTACAAAGCCGGCTCGATGGTACTCAATCTTGGAACCATCGATGGTATGGTCACTAACATCAAGACGCCTGCGGGTTGGACAAATTCGTTCAACTCAGGCGCCACCAAAGGTGGTTACTATGTGGCGTACAAACCAGTCAATTTCGACGGACATACCTGGGTCTTCGCTGGAGTCGGCGACGCCATGAGACTGGTCGATCCTAGCAAATTTCGAAATGCAGCCACCGGCGTGCCGTGGCAAGTTAAGACCATTGTCCGCGCGGAAGCTGTTCAGCAGCTTAACGACGATGGCATCGTAGCGAATACAAAATCAGTAGCTTGTGCACAGCCCGCTAGTGTATTCGACCCTAAACCAGCACCAGGAGCGCTTGTCGTATCTTTTCCTGATGGTCCTCCTAATGGTCCGTGCACAATGGCGAAAGTGTTCGACTTATACAGCAGCTGCCTGGCTGATGGAGACGACGACTCGGACGTATACATGGCGAAGAACGGAGATTATCCGGTCGACGCCACGTCATCGATTGTTCCTGATCCGAACTGGCCAATTCCCAGCGACCCTGGCAGGCAGGCTGCTAACGCTGACAAGATCGCTGTGTACGACTGGCTCAAACGAGCTGGTACCAAGGCTGACGTCGCATCTGTTGTTGGCATGCATAGCTGGCCTTTCAATCCGCCCAGCCCCGCCACAGTTAATTGGCCGCCCGGCGGTGCCGCCGGCGCGAAGCCGATTCCGAATGGTGTCGCTCACATTTACAGGTTCAACCCGAACGGCACTGTCAACTATCAGTCGAAAAACTGTCTACCAGCGCCGTTTTACATTGTGTCGGACCAGCAAATGCTTGTTGAGTCGTTCGAGGCAATCTCTCAAGGCGCTAACTCGACCCTTCAAGTCAAGCCCATCGACCTGGGTCCGCCCATTATGGACAGCGACGGCGAAGTAAACTTGACCACGAAATTCGACTTGTACATCAGAGATTATGCTCGACGCCCGGGCACCCTCAAGGGCGGGCAACATTCGGGTGAACCTATGGATGATCCGCTCGTTTCATACAAGAAGGAAGCGCCAAAAGTTGCAATTCAATTGACCAAAGATGGCACCGGAATTGGTACCAACACGCAAGTTCGTTTTGGTGGTATCGGCGCAAAACCGAAAGGTCCTGGCTCTGGAGATGGTCAGGGATCATTGCCGCTGATTCTTCCGCAAGAAGACTTTGCGTTTTACTGGACGGGTTCGACCATGCAGCTTCTGCGCGATCCATCAGTATATAAGTCCTACACACCTGGAAGCGGACTGCGCCCGACCTACAGAACCAATGGTGTCGTATGCGATATCAGAATGCGCCGGCAAGTTCAGGTGAGAGATGAGACCACGGTTGAGATTCCGGTCACAGATCCGACCACTGGTTCCCCGGTCGTCGATCCCGTAACCGGCCTTCCGACAACTACTTCTTCGACAACTTCGACGAAATCTGATGTTGGCTACATCGGAATAAAGTAGGACTTAAACAGCAACAATCTTTGGAGAACGATTAACCAAAGGACCGGCGGGGAGGAATCTTCGCCGGGTTTTCTTTGACCGGTTTTCTTATGAGCGTTGCAGTTTCCAATCTTTTGCTGAGTGAACTTTCACTCCGAGCCTTTCGACGTTTCCGCACCAGTCAATTCTATGTATTTAGAAAAAGCTTGCTCAACGAGCTGTTCATGCGAAGGTTTGTCGGTAAGACGTTCTTCTAAATCATCCAGAACTTCAGAGACCCGATTGATCTTTTCGACCGTCACTAAGTGATAGCCCTGACAGATTTCATCACTGATCGACTCGACGGCTTTAGCGCAGGCTTCTTTGACTGTTTTTCCTGACGCCTGAAACGATCTGTCGAAAACATTTTTCGCAGAATTGCTAGCAACTTTCTCGGCGTCAGCATAAACGCGCTTGCAGATCAGTACATGAGAGTTCTCATGGTCGACGACCTCCTCTGGTGCGTCCTTCGAGATGTAGATTGTGATGGGTGCGTCCAGGCTGATCTTGACGGAAGTTGGTTTAATGGTGACTAAGTAGTCCGGGTCAATCAAGTCTTGTTGCGTGATATCGAATGCGATATCAGTCGTGCATCCGAAGCTCCAGGATGTTAAAGCTTCCTCTCCGTGTTTCAAAATCTTCGTTTTGTCCGGAAGGTCCTCAATGTATTTCGTCGAAACCTGCATCGGTGCTTTGTTTATAATTATCCGAGAACCGGGACTGCAAGCGGTCAAAACAGCAAGTGTAGATAGAACTACAGCTGAAGCCAGCACTGTATATAGTGGCAGTCGGCTAATCTGGCGAAATCTGTTTTCTATTTGAAGGCGCAAAGTCGCACTCTCCAATTAAACTCACTTGTTCTCTGCGATATGTCCCGCGTTGCTTGTGCGTGTCTGGTACTGCTTTTCGACGACACGCTTAAAAGTTTTGACAATATCTTTTTGAATGAACTTCAAGCTGACTGACGCAATTGATTTTGGAATCGCATCTGACGTTGATTCGAGAGTGTATTTTACCTTGCAGAATTTACCGGTGCTGTCGGGTGCTAACTCCCAGCATCCCTGGCTGGAGTTGAAGTTACCCTGAAGCATTGCCCATCGAAATACGTGCGGCTTTCCAGTCAAATCGTTGACGATTTTCTGACGAGTCTCGCGCAAGAACATTTGCGGTCTCAAATTGCTTTCAGTATAGACATAATTGCCCTGCTGCTTAAGAACCTTGCAGCTTGCGATGCGCGGAAAAACAGTCGGGTAGCCTGTGAAATCCGTGAGTCGCTGCCATACGAAAGGCAGCGGTGCATCGATAGTGGTTTCCATAATCGCGCTCAACATTTTGCCGTTTGGCTTCGGCATTGGATCGTCCGTGCTGAGCGGAGCTGTCAGTGGAACTTCAGCGACTTTTATGGTTTTTGAGGGCTCTGAACCTTTCAGACCTTCTAAACTTCCTAAAGCTTTAGGCTCGTCCACGTGAATCTTGCGGACTGTCTCTTTGGTGAGCTTTGCCTCGGCGACTCTGGTGTCATTATTATCAGTCGCTGATGTTTTAGACTTTGCTTGTGACTGGGCTGGTCCAGTCGAAACTGAAAGGCACGCCAAAAGGCAGCCTGTCAGGAAAAATCCAGCCTTTGTGTTTGAGATTCCTGCCATTGACTCCGAGATGTCCGTCGAGAGGTTGAGAGAAGCGTCTCGCGTGGAGACTGTTTCGAAAGAATAGAGACGCTTAACGGAACCAGGCGGTAAAAGGTGTAATTTCGTTCGAGAAGCCTACTCTGCCTGCTAGGACGGTGGTTTCGTCGATAATCGACCGCTTGGTTATCATACCCTGTGGATCAATTATCGCCGATGGACCGGTATTTGCAGCAAAAACAAAAAATCTTCGGTTCTCGATTGCTCGAAAAACGGAGAAGGCAATCATCTGCTCGCCGATGCTCGATCGGTGAAACCAAGCCAGGTCGGAGATATTCACGATCAGCTGCCCGCCACTTCGGGTGCTGTCGGCGGCTAATTCAGGCGAAATACATTCGAAACATATCAAGGGAGCAATCTCCCCATTCGTCAGCTTCAGAATTTGGGCTTGCTTGCCGGATGAAAGACCCCCTCCGGCTGGAGTGTTGGTCAGGCGCTTAATCCATTCGGGAAAGTACTGAACCAGGGTCGGGCAATACTCGCCAAACGGCACTAAGTAGCGCTTGTGGTAAACATTTGTAGCCATCGCTCCGTCGGTCGATATGCCGTATGCGGAGTTGTACGGATTAGATAGGTCGTCGGTGCCTATTGCTCCGACGACCATATCAAGCTTTTTTGATTCGCATACCTGCCCCAGAAGATTTTGAACTTCTCGATTTTGACTCAGGGTCGTGGGCACTGCACTTTCTGTGAAGACACATATACCTGGCGGAATCTTCGGCAGGAGCTTGAGATAGCGCTGAAGCAGTTCATCAAGCGTATAACGATGCTTTGTTTTCTGCATGTCGATGTTGATGTTGCCTTGCAATACAGCGATGGGAGTTATTGCTCTTACCGCTGTCTTCGCAGACTGCCATCCGCCAAGTCCGATGGATAGTGGAATTGCGAGGAGCACGATGGCTGTTTGAATAACGGCCATACCTTTTCCGGATGCACTGATCGCTTTGTATAGCGGCTTTCCGCTGAGAGTTGAAACCAGCGATGCGATTGATGTGTTCACCATCACAATGATGAAGGCAACACCAATGCCGCCAATCAGGGAGGCGACCTGAATGAGCGGCAACTGTTTATATTGCGTGTATTCGAGCATGCTCCAGGGCACGCCCAGAAAAGCCGGCGCATTGCCGACTTTGTTGACGATCAAAACCCAGAGCAAGGGCAGAGCGAGTACAGCTGGAAGCTTCCAGCCTCCCGGAATTTTCTGTGGAATGAAGCCGCCAGTAGTCGGTATCAGTTTCGCTACTAATGAAAAGAGCGAGATGATTAGCGCCTGATGGAAAGATGTAATTGTCCAGGCGGCAATCGCCAGAGCCCACCCTTGCCACCAGTTGAAGCCAAGCCACTCCATGGGCTGGAGACCGAGATACCAGTTCAAATACACCAGATTATAGGCAAATCCGAAAACCAGTCCCCGGGCGGCTGCTTGCCATACTCCCTTACTTGCGGAGATCGCCAAAATTAAAGGCGCCAACCCTATCCAGGCTAAGTACCACTGGTTGATTCCAGGGCAAGAAAGACCAAGCAAACATCCGAAACCACTGAGCCAGAGAAAATCTCTGACGGACATTAGCTTTATACCGCTGCCCTTCTTTTCAGAAGTCGGCTTGGTCTTCTCTTTCTTCTTAGATATTGTTGGCACTCTCGAATTTTAGTTAGAAGTGGAGAACGTTTTCTTACTTGCCGCCGCCGAGTTTGACAGCCATTTCGGCTTTGACGAGTTCCTCTACTTCTTTGAGGAGCTTCGTGTTTTGCTCGAAGAACGCAATCGAAGCGTCTCTGCCCTGTCCGATACGATCTTCTTTGAAGCTGTACCAGGCGCCGGCTTTCTTGACGATTCCGAGTTCAACCGCGACGTCGAGCAAGCAACCGATCGAGTTGATTCCTTGACCGTAGATGATGTCGAATTCCGCGATTCTGAAAGGTGGTGCAACTTTGTTCTTCACGACTTTGACCTTGACGCGGTTGCCCACTTCGCGGCTGTCTTTTTTCAATGTCTCGATTTTTCTGATATCGAGTCTTACTGAAGCGTAGAACTTGAGTGCGTTACCACCAGTTGTTGTTTCCGGGTTTCCGTACATGACGCCGATCTTCATACGAAGCTGGTTGATGAAGATGACGGTGGTGCGTGTTTTGGCGACGACTGCGGTCAGTTTTCTCAAAGCTTGAGACATCAAACGTGCTTGCAAGCCCGGAAGGCTGTCACCCATCTCGCCTTCAATTTCAGCTTTGGGAACCAGAGCCGCTACCGAGTCGATGATGACGAGATCTACTGCACCTGAACGAACCAGTTGCTCGGTAATTTCGAGAGCCTGTTCACCAGTGTCTGGTTGCGAAATCAAGAGTTCATCAACGTTGACGCCGAGAGCCTTTGCGTATTCGGGATCGAGCGCGTGCTCAGCATCGACGATAGCGGCGATGCCGCCTCGTCTTTGAACTTCTGCTGCGCAGTGTTGAGCGAGAGTTGTTTTACCGGATGACTCAGGACCATAAATTTCGATGATTCTTCCTCTGGGCAATCCGCCGACTCCGAGCGCGAGGTCGAGAGTGATTGCGCCTGTCGGAATGACTTCGATTGCCTGGTTTTTCGAATCGCCGAGCTTCATGATCGAGCCGTCGCCATACTGCTTCTTGATGGCGTCCATTGCAAGACCGAGTGCTTTCAGGCGCTCTGCTGCCGGTGGTTGTGCCGCGGCATCAGCTCCTTTAGAAGAACCTTTGTCTTTTGACTCTTTTGCAGTTACTTCTTTTTCTTGTTCGTCCATTGCTGTCTTTGCTTTATCTGGTGCTTTCCCAGATTTGTCTTTGGTTGCGAAAGCCATTTTTCGTTCTCCTTATAGAGTCTAACTGGTGCCAACACCTGAAGGATGCTTGTTTGCAAGGACAGGCAACTTTTCTATAGTTTTTGTATATCGCTTGTATGGCGCACGGTTTCGGCGATTCAGCGTATGCGCGAATTATAGCCGACAAGATCGCAGAACCCCATTAAAATGTAGTCCTGGTGCCGGTTGTAGCGCTTTTGTATATGCTTCGATCTACAGCAATAGAGATCCGCTCCTTTCGGTCTCTTTATTGCGTCCTGCTTTTGTTGACAAGCGGGCTTCGGGTTTTAAAGATGCGGCGAAGGGTATAAAAAGGTTGTTAGACAACAAATCGCCTAACGCTGGTTCCTAGTTCTTAGACGTTACCAATCGCGGCCGAGTTCAATGGTCGAGATAAATTTCTCGATTATTTTTTTGCCGCTAGTGTTCCGGGTGGATAAATGAATCGTTTCCATCGGCGGGAGGGTGAAATGAAGACAGCGCAGCGGTTGTTCAGTCTGCGTCAAAGCGATTTGTTTGAGTCATTCAATCCGGTTGAACTGGGACGCCTGCTTGGAATCCTTGAGGAGCAAGAAGTTCCGAAACACCATATGTTGTTCTCGCCTGGCACTCCGTGTCAGGCAATCTACTTTATAGAAAAGGGACGCGTGCGCGTAACTCGCCTCTCGCCCGAAGGAAAAACCGTTATCCTCGCCCTCCTTGGTCCCGGTGAGCTGATCGGCGAAGCCGCATGGGAACTGGGCGAACACGATAGTTACGCTGAGACTCTCGAAGAGTCTCGCATCTATCAAATTTCTCGTGAGGCATTTCAAAACTATATCCGTGAAAACCCAGAGTTCGGGCTGCGCTTGATTGAGATTCTCGGAGTGCGGTTAAAGCAAGCGCAAGCGAGAATCGAGGATCTGGTTTTCCGCCAGGTGCCAAGCCGGGTCGCCAGGCTGCTTTTGACGCTCGCTGAGAGTCACGGTCGAGTGACACCAAGTGGGATACGTGTAGAATTTCCGCTCACACATCAGGAAATCGCTGACATGGTGGGCTCCTCGCGAGTCACCGTAACGCAGATTCTCAACAAGTTTCGCTCAAGCCAATGGATCGAGATCGAATCCAAGCGTGTCACCATCCATAATATGGATGCGCTCGAAGAATTGGTTCGGCAGCCCGGCTAGTAAATCTTGCCGCGAGGTTGTGCATCATGACGTTCTTTTCTTCGTTTGCGAAACGTTTTTCAAAGCGACGGAGAGGCGCTGAGCAAGCTTATCTAAACGACATCAAGCTGAGTTTCGAATGTCCAGTTCTCTGGAGTTCGATGACTGGTGACGAGCGGATCCGACACTGCGGACAGTGCGACAAGAACGTTTATAACGTTAGCGAGATGAACCGCGCGGAAGCCGTCGAATTTCTGCGAAATGCGACCGAAGAAACCTGCATTCAGTTTTATCGAAGGTCTGATGGATCTGTGATGACTGAGCCCTGTCCAAGCACCATTAGGAAGCTTCGTCGAGCTACGCTCAGGAAGGTTGCTTGTGTCGCGACTGCGATAGGATGGTTTGGCTTGGCGCAAACCGCTCTGGCTGTTGATGAACCGGCAGTTTCAGATCCTTCGGGTCGACGAACTTTGCGCTTAGAAGGGAGTCCACATGCCTGCTCAAGTCATTCGCCGAGAAAATCACATGGAGGACTTTTTTTCCCGGCTCTATACCCTTCCGAGGACGAAATTAAAAGGAACTGCTTCCAGTCTTGCCAAGATAAAATCCGGCAACATTTTGGCAGTGTCGCGGCGATCGGGTTACTGGTTGCTGCGATTGGTCTGGCGCGCAGGCGAAGAGCTATCTGGATAGCTTTTGTTGGTCTGGTCGCAGTGTCCACGGTTCTTGGTTTTATCTGATTGTGAAAGCGCGGTTTGTCATGAGTATATAATGTAGCTGTTCATGTGCCCGTAGCTCAGCTGGATAGAGCGTCGGTCTCCGAAGCCGAAGGCCTTGGGTTCGAATCCCAACGGGCACGTATTTTTTATCTAAAATTGAAGACATGCTCCATATGCCGTGCGGCATGGTGTATATGCAGTGTATGCCGAGCTTTAAAACACGAAAATGATCACGCGTAATTGTCGTGGCACTATTTAAGTAGTTGTTGAATATCCTGTGTCTGTCTGGCGAACCGGCACCAATCCAGAACATTCATGAAAGATCGTTGGACACGAGTCTTGCTCGGACCGTACAGGTCCGGCAAATCTGTTGCGCTTTTGACGGAGCTCACCAAGCACTGTCGAGAGGATGTACTCGCGCTCGGTGACGCGCTATTGATCGTGCCCTCCAAGCGTTACCAGAGATTAGTGGAACGCCGAATTTTAAAGTTGCTCCGGAAAGAATTTTCTGAGGAGGAAACCGACAACAGTATTGCAAGCAGTTTCGAAGTCGTCGAAGGCGAAGAAGAGGAGGGCGCGCCGGAGTTACTGATGCCCTCTGCTCCGCGGAAAGGCTATGTCGGTCTCAACGTTGCCTCATTCTATCAGGCTTGCAGCATCATACTGCGTCGATGCGGTGTCGTTCCTCGTGTGATACCGGAGGCGGTGCGTCCGGCTCTGGTTGCTCGCGTAATTGCGGAGCTGAAGAGTGCCGGCAAGATAGAGCATCTGCTGCCCATCTGTGATTTCGTCGGAACGCACGCTGCGCTGCTTGATTTAATCGATGAACTTGAGCGCTCCGGACTCAGTCCTAACGATGTGATTCATCGCATCCAGTCCAGTGCCGCTCAGTCTTCTCGTCATTACGAATTAGCGCTTGTGTATAAAGGCTATTGGGATGAGCTCGATCGGATCGGCTATCTCGATAATCGGCGCGTCGCATTTAAGTGCCGGGAAGTGCTCTCCGCGCGCCCTTCCAGAGAACCGTTGTTTGGTTTCGTTGGTATCGACGGATTTGACCGATTCAACCACCTTCAGCTGCAAGTTTTGCGAGAGCTGAGCGAGCATAGCCGTAAGTCTGTCGTCTGTTTCGATTACAGTCTCGAAGTTTCAGATGAAGCGCGTCGCGAATACATGTGGAAAGACAGTAGTTTCGAGGACTTACAACGCATCTTCAATGAAGCGGATTTCTTGTGGAATGACAGTGTTGATCTGCCTCATCAGGCGCCGCTAGAGGCATTTAAGGCCGTTGATCGATTTCTGGAGATGGAAGAGGTTGCTCGTAAGGTCAAACATAGTTTGGTTGTAAACCGAACTCCGCCGGATGAACTCCTTGTGGTTGTCCCCTCTCTCCGCGACTACAAAGGCGCAATTGAAGCGGCTTTTGATGACGCTGGTGTTCCATACTTCGTAGATGAACCTGTTCGGATGATGACACTGCCTATAGTGCAGTTTGCCGTGTCGCTTTTGAGCGCGTTTCATAATGACTTCGGCCGCAGTGTGATTGTGAGAGCAATGACCAGCCGGTTTTTCAACAGGTCTGCATTTAATCTCACGAGCGAAAACATAATCGCCCTTGATAGAGTTAGTCAGAGTGAGAAGCTCATTGGTGGTCGAGCGGAGTGGCTTCGGATCGCCGAAAAATTGCAACTTCAAGACTCACTCAAAGCTCTTCTGGACTGCCTTACTCCACCCGATTCCACTGCGCCACTCACGACATTCGTGTCCTGGTGTGAGGATGTGTTGTCACTCTGTTTGTCAGTCGATCTGGATGCGGAGTTTCAAGATCCTGTTCAAGGTTGGACGGAAGAACGGGCGCTCATGGAGGTGCAAAACCTCTGGGCATCACTTGTTCAAGAAGATGCGATTCTCTATGGAGATCGTGGTGGATTCAAGTCGGACTATCATGGTTTCCTGAAAAAGATGATGCATGCATTCGAGAAATCGAATTTCAGAGCTGCTCCGGCGGCTAGCAACAGCATTGTAATCTCATCAGTCGACCTGGCCGACAGTCGGCGCTTTGACGAAGTGTTCCTAGCTGGATTGGTCGAAGGAGAGTTTCCTCGACGGCTTGGCGGTCGAGGATTTGTAAGTCCGGATGAGGTGAAACGCTGGGAGCTGTTTGGCGTCGATATTCGCAGCCCACGTATGCATCCGGCGTTCGAATATGCACTTTTCCGCTCACTTTTAGACCGAGCCCGCAAGCAAGTGCATCTCTCGTACCCGATGTGGGATATGAGTGGCGAAGAGTTGCTTCCGTCGTTCTTCCTGACAGGAGAATCGCTTCCAGTGTCGGTCGCAAATGCGGCACCGTTTCAACAATCCATGTCGCTTCCAGTCTCTGATCGCAATCGCATGGCTGGTTTGATGTGGAACAACGAATTCGATGCGAGCACCGTCGATGGTGCTCCGTTTGTCGGTGATCTCTATAGACAGTTGGAAGAGTCCATAGCCATGGTTCGTGCTCGCAGCGAGGGTGCTACCGAGAGTCCTTTTAATGGCTATCTGGCAGACTCTGTCAGATCTGGTGCCCTTTCGGTTTCTCTTCCAAGCAGATTTAGCGCTTCTCGGTTGAACGAGTACGGTAAATGCCCGTTCCGCTACTGGATGTCGCATGTGATGAAACTGTCGCCGCACGAGGAGGCTACGGTCAAGCTGGAGGTGCGGGAGTTAGGTGAAACCTACCACCTTGCTCTGGAGAAATTCTACGAAGTCTTAATCAAGAATCAGATTAGTTTGCCCGACAGCGAGAGAGAAACTATTGATAAGCACTTCGATGCCGCCATCGAAGAAGCACTTGCCTGGCTGGAGAAGAAACGTGGCGCAAATTACAGCGAGTTCTGGGAGTACGAGAAAAAGGAGATTGTTTTCCGGCTGAAGCGGTTTTTGGAAAAAGAAATCGACAGAGCTATGCGCAGCAAAATAGAGTATGTGCCGCATCTCGTCGAGGCGGCCTTCGGCATGGATGATAAGAATCCGAGCGTAAGCGCGCCTGCCTTGAAGGTCAGTGATGGAAAACGCACCGTCGAGTTTCGCGGAAAAATCGACCGTATTGATATCGCCGGTGGTCTAAACGCCGTGAACGTGATGGCGGAATCAGGCAGCAGCAAAGGTGTTTCGACTCGTGTCATTGATTATAAGGCGGGCTCGAGTTCGATTGCTCCTAGAGAAGCGAATGAGGGCAGAAATCTTCAGCTGCCGATTTATGCATTGGCGGTCGAGAGATGTATCCTGCCTGGTTCTACTGCCGCAGCGGGCAACTATCTGAGTTTTACTTCCGGCGCGCCGATTGGAAGTCTGGTTTTTGACCGTGATAAAGAGGACGATCGCGGATTCGTCGATACAAAGCGGATCGAGCAGTACATCCTTGATTACGTGGAGAAAATGGCGCAAGGCGTTTTCACGGTTAAGCCCAGCATCGCCAGCGTTTGCGATAACTGCGACCATAAACGAGTTTGTCGAGTAACCGAGTTGAAAAAGGGAGGTGAAAAGCGTGACATCTCTAACTGAACAACAACAAGCTGCGGTTTTCAGCGTCGATAAGAACGTTCTTGTATCGGCTGGAGCCGGTTCCGGTAAGACTCACGTACTAGTTGAACGGTATGTCGAGATTCTGCGAAACGATCCGGTGCTCACCGTAGACGGTATCATTGCCGTCACCTTTACCAGAAAGGCGGCTGGAGAAATGCGCACGCGTTTGAAATCTCGCTTTCGCCAACTCACGGAGGAGGAGCCGGAATCGGATAAATGGAGGCAATGCTTAGCCGATATCGATTCGGCGAGAATTGGGACGATTCACTCGCTTTGCGAAACGATTCTCAAAGCCTTTCCCGCCGAGTGCGGCATCGATCCTCAAGTCGAAGTTATAGATGAAGTGACTCAAGCTCAGCTTCTCGAAGAGAGTATCGATCAGACTTTCCGCGAAATAATCGGCGACACCTTGCCGGAAATCAAATTGCTGACCGAGCATAATATTGAAGAGATTCGCAACTGGGTTAAGCAGATGTTGGCTGCCAGCCTGCAGTTTGAAGAAGCTTCGGGCATTCTGCTGGACTTGAGTGATGAAGATTTGCTTGCCAGGTTAAACGATACCCGTCATCGTATTCAGCGCCGGTTGCTTCAAGACGTAATTTCGAAGCAAGATTGGAAGCAAGCATACTCATATTTAGCGGAAACTTTTGCTCGCGATAAGTTGGAGCAGTTGCGTCTAAGCATTGTCCAGGCTGCTGAAGAGATCATTCGCCAGTCATCCCAGACGACCACCACGCCCGATGATTCTGCGGAGTTATGGCGTGGGCTGGAGATCATCGCTGCAGCGGAACTCCGAGTTGGTGGTCATAGTGATGAGGCGAAAGCGATTAAGGAGCGCATTGGAGTGCTCAGGTCCATTGCGCGCAAGGTGCTCGGTAAGCCGGCTCTGCCGCCAAGTATCACCAGTGACGATCTGGTGCGTTTCGAAGACGAGCGGCATTGTGCCAGCCTGTTTTACCGCGCGCAGAGAAACTACGAAGAGCGAAAGAAACTGGAACTGAAGCTCGACTATAACGATCTTATCGGGCTGGCATATAAGGCTCTCGCAGGAGAAGATTCGCCGGCGCGTCAGCATTATCAGGATCGGGTCCGTGCAATTCTTGTCGATGAGTTTCAAGATACAAACACCATACAAGCTCAGTTCATCAGCTTTCTGGCTGGGCCGAAGACGCGACTGTTTCTAATCGGTGACGATAAGCAGTCAATTTACAAATTTCAGGGTGCTGATGTCTCGAACTTCAACGAATGGAAATCGCTGATGGCGCTTCCGTCTGATGCACCGGGACGTCGTGTCAACGGCGAATCAATGGTCACCAAGTTGACTGTCTCCTTCCGAAGTCATCCGAATGTAGTTGCCTTCGTTAATGGCATTTTTTCGAACTTGCTTGCTAAAACGACAGACGTTCCGTATCGCGCAGATTTTGAACCGCTGTCAACATTCCGGAAAGTTAGTTTGGACAACCGCACCATCGGTAGTGCCGCTGCGAAGGAGGATGTTGGTGTCGCATTCGCTGGGAATGTTACTTCAGCAGGTTTCAGCGGGGCATCGGCAGGAGGAGGGGTTGCTTCTCTGACTGCTTCAACGGCGTCGGCGCTTAATGTCAGCGAGGCGACGATAGTCGAGCCCAAGCAGCTCAGTCTGTTTGAGATGCTGAGCGGAAGCGGCTCTTCTGAAACATTTGCTTCCACTCCGACCCAGCCAGCATCAACCGGAACGTCATCGTCGACATCAGCGGAAGGTCCCGTGGAGCCAGGTTCGCCTGTGCAAGTTTCCTCGAAATCGGAGTTGCTATCAAATCAGTTGATGCCGGACGACGACACAGCCGAAGATTTCTCTCCACCTGATTCCGTTGCAAACGTTCAAATGGTTGTTTTCGATGCTGCCGATGACGAGGGCGAGCGGGACAGCGAGCTGTCTTCGCTTACAGAGTCGCGAGCCGTGGCTAAGTGGATACAAGACCTGGTCAAGAATCAGGCGCCATTAATCGACAACGACGGTCGGTTTCAACGCGCTCTAAGGTATGGAGACTTTGCAGTCCTCGTGCCGAAGAACAGCAACTTCCCAGTCATCGAAAGAGCGCTGGCTGAGCGCGAGATCCCATATGTCACATTTGCTGGACGCGGTTTTCTCAACCGCCAGGAAGTCATAGACATCGAGAACCTGCTCTACTTCCTGGGCAATCCTCAAGATTCTCATGCGCTATTTGGAACTCTTCGTTCCCCGATGTTCGCCTTGAGCGATGACACATTACACGAACTATACTTGGGTGCCCGCGCCGAAACTCCCGATATCACGCTCTGGGATGCTTTGCGCAAAGCTGTGTCGGCTAGAAGAGCCGGTTACGAGATGGTATTGCGGGCGGTGAGCGAACTGAGACGCTTCATGGACGACGCTGCGCGTTTGAATCTTACTTCGTTGATTCGAAAGATTATTCAGAGGACCAGCTATGACCTGGCTCTGATGAGTGCTGACAACGGGAAGCAGCGTGCTCGCAATTTATGGAAACTTGTCGCAATCGCTAAAGATCATGAAGAACTTTCCTTCTTTGAATTCGCGAACCGACTTACGCTGATGCGCGATTTCGAGTTGAAACAGACGGATGCACCTTTTGAAAGTCATGATGCGGTAAAACTCATGACCATTCACGCCTCGAAGGGCCTGGAGTTTCCCGCGGTAGCGTTGCCCTGCCTATCCGGACGGCTACTGGGTCAGGAGCGCAAGCTGATTTTCCATCGCAACTATGGTTTTGCACTTGATACCTCCCGTGGTGAATCCGAGCAACGACCAGTCTGGTATCGCTACGCGAGACAGTTGGATCAAGACATGGAAGTGGCTGAGCGGAAGCGCTTGCTCTACGTAGGTATGACTCGCGCCCGTGATTACCTCGCGATGTTTCTCGAAAAAGACATTGGGCAGCAAGCTGAGTCATTCAGATTGTGGCTTGCCGACATTCTCGATATCGATTTTCACGGACCTGAAGATGAGCTTGGAATGCGCAAGTTGAACTTTCCCGGTGGACAGGCTGAATATAGTTTGTCCGTAGTCGATCGCAAAGACGTCGAGCCGGAGCAACTTGAGTCGCTTAGTGATGAAAGCGCTGAGGAAATCCAGGTTCAATATTCACTGATTGAACCGATTCTGCCTAACCCCATCGAGCCGAACTCGCGCTGGAAAGGTTGGATCAGGGTTACACCTTCTAAAGATGCCGTTGATAAGCCGCTCGATGCCACTGTGGTTGGAGTTTTCCTGCACACTGTACTGGAACATATGCCACCGTCCCTGGTTCGTCCCGACGAGAGTACCCTGACAAGTTTAGCTCTGATGCAGGGCAGTGCAGTCGCACATCCAGAACGTCTCAAGTTGCTGATTGCCGAAGGCAACAAGCTTCTCGATATCTTTTACGAGAGCGAACTGTTCAGCTTGATGAAAGCTGCTCGACGCCGATTGACGGAATTTCCATATGTCCTTCTTGGTGATATAGGACTGGAATCGCGCCGCCCCGACTTGATTATCGAAGACGAGAACGGCGATTGGTTTATCATCGATTATAAAACCGATGCCGTCACAGAAGAGGAGATAATCTCTCAAGCGCGTCGTCACGCCGGTCAACTTGAAACGTATCGCCGTGACATCAAACAATTGACCGGGCTGAATCCGTCTACCAGACTGTATTTTGCTAGACCTGGGCGTCTTGTGGATCCGATGCGATAGAAAAAGAGAAAACTGCACGCCGATGGCTTGCAGTTTCCCCCGACTCGATCTTGTGTAGCCCGAGTTACATCCATTATGGCACAGGGTACTTTTATGAGTCGCACTGCGCATCTTAGCGTTAAGCGATTTATCTGATTACCCCGCTAAGCTTTTTTACCTGCGCGACTCGGCAATTTTGCGCCAACGCCGAGCAGTGTCACGGCGATTCCTATGTAAGTCATAAGTGACAACACTACTTCCTTTTCGAAGAAACCATCAACGACCAGGGCGATTATAGGAGGGAAAAACACAAGTTTGCTTACTGCCATAAGGCTAATCCGTTTTAGCAAGTAAAAGTAGCAGACAAAGGAAATGATTGAACTGACAATGCCCAGGTAGGCTGCCGCCAGTGTTGGCACCAATGGCGGTGGCGCGCAAATGCCGCCGTTTTCCAACAAGCAGCTGAGTGAGACGAAGCAGACCGCGCACACCGAAATGAAGATGCCGACGGAGACGAACGGATTCACGTTAGTTGTATGGCGTTTTAAAATGACGCCGGAGATGGAGGTCAGAATCACTGAAGTGACTAGAAAGATTACGCCTTCGCCTTGGTTCGCCGAGACTTGCAGCCGATCACCGAAGATCATCATAATGCCGATCATCGAAATAACCAGCCCGATTATTTGTCCGCGCGACACCTTCTCTGTCTTACTTAGGAACAGAGCTAGCGCTGTTACAGCCGGTGTCGTCGTAGAAATGATTGCCGCGAGTGCACCTGATACGTATCGCTCCGCTGTGTAGACGAAGCCGAAACTGATCACGGACAGTATGCTGCAAACAACTGTGTAAGCGATTGCTTTTCTTGGCGGTAGCTCCGCCTTGACGATTCGTGTGAGAAACAAAAAGGCGATACCGGCTGCAGCAATAACGAATCTCCATGCACAAGCGGTAAATGGCTGGAAAGCGCCTGGCAGGACGCATTGCCGAACGGCGAACCAGGTTGTTCCCCAGATGAGAATGCATGCCAGGTAAGCGACGACTACGCCAATCTCGACGCCGGATTTACTTTTCGTCTCTGTAGTCTCTGCATGAGCTTGGTCTGTGGAGCGCTCCGTCTCAATCATGGTTATTGAGTGTTCAAGGGAATCTCGACTATCGCCCATTTGTTCAGTCGGAATCAGCTCTGCAGTGCTGAGCTCTGCCGAGGGGCTTGCCGCGTTTTCTTCTAAGTCTGGTGAGGTGATTTTCATAAGGTTATGCGGCGACCGGACTCCACCGATCTCAAAAGATATTGCGCCAGATCAAGAATAGACCGGTCGTCTCGATGTCGTCAAGTGCCCCAAAATACTTCGTAGTGAAGTCTTTCCTAATCAACGTAAGTGCGCCGAAAGTAACTTCAAGGGTCAGAGCGGGGGACCGCTGTGGTCGCCCTCGAATGGATTATTCGCGTCCTCTTTGTCCGCGCCGATTGGATCTTCAAATAAATCGTATTTTGCTGGAATCGTGAACATATCCGGGCCGAGCGGGTCTTTGCTGTAGCTCGTCAATTTTACTTGCCACGTCACAGAGCCTTTCGTCTTCCCCTGGGCGAGGACGAGGACCTCGGTTTTAGTGTCAAACCAATAATCGATCGTATCGTTGCGTTTTGTGCGCAAATCGAAGTTATAACCGCGGCAGGTGTGTCCGTCGATAGTTTTCTCACCAAGTGAATTGAGCTTTCCAACCCACGAATGAGCTTTTAACCAGCCTTCATCAAAGGTGAAGTTGTTTCCGTTTTTCAACAGAGTCCAGGTCGCCAGTTTCTCCTTCGCGTCGAGCCAATATTCTCTGCCGACAGTGTGGTCGTCAATTCGCCTGTAGTTGGTGATCGGCTGGAAGCGCGAATCATCGATAAAAACCTTATGACCTTTGCCATCCGACGACATTTTGAAAGTCGTTTTCTTCTCCAATTTGCTCGGCGTGCGGTCGTATGTCGCAGTGTAAGCCTGCGTCGTATACGGTACTGCGTGCGAGTTGTCTGTTCCGCAACTGGACAATGTTGCAATCGACAAAGACAGAAGAAGGATATTTGTGATTTTTTGTCTCACGTCCAAACCCTTTGAATGGTTATTGCCACAGAGAGATCTTACCCCTTTTTGCTAGGGCGTGGTATGGCGTACTTTTCAGTGTCTCAAAACATTTGCGTTCGATTCCCCTCTAGGGGCGACGCGGATCCGGACCCTGCGGTTGCTGTTGCTGACGTGCCTTCCGAGCCTCGTCATACGCTTTGAAGAACTGCGGTGTTATTAGCGGTCTGAAGGATGCCGGGAAGTTCTTTTGAGCATCTGCAAATGCTTCCGGAGTCTTAAGCCGCTCTGCGATCTGTTGAGGATTCGCCAGCAACAGGTGAATGAATTCTGGTCCGCCTTGCTTCTGGAGCATGTCTTGTAGGTCTTTGGCTGTCTGGTTGAATTGATCGCCTTTGAATGAATTGAGTGCCTCTGGTGTCTTCGACGCCGCATCGAAAAATGCGTCGAGGTTTTGAGGTGTTATGACACCGGCGGGCAGTCTCAGATCAAGTGCGAGTTGCTGCATCTTCGCAATCACTGCCGGATTCAAACCGTATTTGTCGGTCAGCGCCTTTGCTTGCGCCTCGCTGATGCCGGTCTCGGGGCTGGCTGGTTTGTCTGCATGGTTGGCGATGTTCGGATCTAAGCCGCGATTGTCACCCATCGGTTTCAACTCGCCTGATTTCAAGTCCAGCCTCATAAGCTTCCCGCCGACGTCATAAACCGCTTCGACGGCTGCCGGATTGCGGCGTGCTTCTTCGCTGGTCGCTGGAGCACTAAGGCGCGCCCCAACCTTCTTGCCTTGTGCGTCTAGAATTTCGGTAGGCGCTACGTCGTTGTTGTCGGCGTAGTTGAATTTGAACTTGCCACTACCAGCGGTGTCTGGAGATTCAACGATTCGTCCCTGGGCGTCAACCGTCATTGTGCGTTGCTTGCCGGTGATGTCGGTCGAAACTCGGGTGGTGCCGTTGGTTTCGGTTCTCACACCCATCCGATCGTAAGTGACCTCGCCATTCTTGAACTCGGGCGGATTTTTCTCTTTGCCGTCCGGGCCCAGCACTGCTTCTCGCAGTTTGCCGTCTTTCGGTTTTTCTAAACGCGTTCCGTTCGGTCCTTTAGTTTCAACCTGCGTCAGAGCAAGTTGACCCTCCGGAAGCGGTTCGTATTTAAATGTCGTAGTCTCGGTTTTTCCATCCGGCAGCGCCCGGGTCATTTCGGTCAGCGCCCCGTTTCCGTCGCGCTTCAAGCTTGAACCGTCGGGGAACTTGCGCCCGATTTCAATTCCTGATTTATCGATGGTCGATACCGATTTGTCCGGATTGACCATGGCGACATTGCCGTCAGTGCCTGTGACACCAACGTTTCCGTTGTCGTACATCTTCATGTCGCCGTTGAAGGACTTACCATCTGCTGTCCAGGTTGGCTTCGTCGTGCCATCACCGGGCTTGGTCATTTGCCACTTCTGGCCGCGGGCATCGTAAACCGTCGGCACGTTTCCTTCTTTTGTGGTCAAACGCCCGTTGGATTCATATTTATCGCCATTTTTCCCGACGATATCGAAGGCACCGCCAGGTTTTTCGACATGAGTGCCGGTGAATGAAGCTTCAACTTTATCACCGCGTTTGATCGTCCATTCCGACGTGCCTGGTGGTGTCGACTGGTCTGCAGGTATGCTCTTGCCCTTCAGAATTTGCCTGTCGCCTTGCTGATAGCCGCGGAATTCGCCGTTGATTCCGTATATCGGCGTGATTGCCTCGGCGCCTTTGTGCGTGACAATTCGTTTCGGTTTTCCGGCACTATCTGTGGTGACTCTTCGTTCGTCTTTGTACAGCGCATCTATCTCTCCGGTCTTCGGATCGATCATGGCTGTTTTGGGTATCTCGCTGGTCGCTACCCTCGGGTCATCGAATGTTACTACTCCGCTCGCATCCTGTGTGCCTTTTGCCCACTGTACGCGTCCGTCTCTACCGACTGAACCGGTGTTGTATAAGGTGTCAGTTTGGCCGTTGTTGGTGTAAGTCATCTTTCCGGCTTTCCAGTCACCAACCGTGAACTTGGAGCCATTGCTGAATTCGACTTCATAGCCGTTGCTTGCCGTGCCGTCTGATTTCGCGCTCGTATCGCGCGTCATCTTCGTCGGCCTGTTGAAGGCCTGATCCTTGAAGACGACTGTTGTCTTGCCGTTGACGGTCGTCGCTGTACCTTCTCTCCAGCCGTCTTCCGGATTGCCTTTCGAACCGTATCCGTCCCAGAATTTCTTTGGACCGATTGTTCCATCCGGGTTCTCGCGAATTCGTGAGTATTCACGCATGTCATAAGTGTCTCGTCCGCCATTGCCGCGTACGATCTCTTTTATGTTCTTGTCGGCGGACTCGAAGACCAGGTCGCCCTTCTCGTTGGTCGAGAAATCTCCGGGAATTTTTCCGCTGGCGTCTGCGACAGCTTTATCGAAACCTGGAACTTTCTGCCCCTTTGGATTCGTCTGCCACGAACCATCCTGGTTGCGTTCGACACTGACGTGCTGAGCCGGTTGTCCATTGCGCGGCGGAATGTCGATTTCCATTCCGGTCATTTTGCCGTTCGCATCGCGCGTAAACTTGTAGCTTTCTCCAGCGCGACGTCCCTGTGTAAACTCCATGCCGGTTAACTTGCCATCAGAATCTTTAAATAGAAACTGACCGCTCTCACCGCGCTCAATGGTTCCCTTCGTTACGACATCGCCTTGCTTCGCTTCCCAGGTGCCGGCTTTGTAGTCTCTTGTTTCAGTGCGGTTTTTCTGTGCGTCAACCGTGGTGACTTTGTCACCATCTGTGGTGCGCGAGAAGATTACTTTGCCGTCGGGTGAGGTAACAGAGACATCGCCTTGACCAGGCTTTTGTCCTTTTGATGGGTCTGCATCGAAGGAGCGTGTTCTGTTGCCCGTTGCTGCATCTGTGGACTCGACATAGTGGCGATCTTTGCCATCGGGGCCTTTCTCGAGACCATCTTGCGCTCGAACCTGAGGCTTGCCGCTGCCGTCGAGACCAATCCGCATTGCGGAGCGCCCGTGGTCAGTTTTAGCTCTATCCAGTTGCAGAGTAACCGTGCCGTCATTGTTTCTAGTGAAGCCGGTGACGTTGCCGAAATCTTTGATGTCTTTGAATTGCTGGTCGCTCAGGTTGAGATCCAATCCCGTTGCTTGCTTGAACTCGGCTGCGTTTTTGGGACCTTTGCCAGCTTCCCAGTTTGTCGTGGCGCCTGCTGCCGTCTCCGTGACAGTGCGACCGGTGGATTTGTCTGTCGTGACCGTAGTACCGTCAGCGCGGACTTCACGAGTTCTGTTGGCATCGAGTTGTTCGCTTTGCACCACAGGTGGTGTCTTGACTTTCGCCGCTTCCTCAGGCGTGAACGCGGTGCCGTCAGCTTTCTTGAAGGTGTACTGAGCCGGCGGACCCGGTTTATAATCGCTGCTGGCAATGCCGTCTGCATTGTTTGCCGGGAAGATTGTGGAAACCGTGCCATCTGCGGCGGTGGCACGAGTCCAGGCCGCCTTGCCTGCCTTCGCGTCTTCTGTGGACTGGAAGCCGGTAACCTGTTGTCTACCGTCAGGAGCGATCGCTGAGATTTCGTAGCCCGGTTTAGTCGGATCGGCGGTTGTAACTTGTCTTTCGGTCTTGATCGATCCGTCACGATTTACAGACTTCAGCATCAGCCCATTGTTTTGTGAACTGGGCGCGTATTCGGTTTCTGAAACAATACCGCTTGGATGGTCCGCTGGAGCCTTAAGTTCTCTCAGGCGTCCCTGAGGGTCTCCTGGCGGAAATACGGTATCGGAAACCATATTCCTGCCGATTCTAGTTTCGGAGCCGTCACCGGCCTGGTTCTCACTCTTCAGCACCAGTGGTGGGCGTTCTGCCGTTGGCGTTCTGCCAAGTACCAGACCTTCTATAGAGGTACCATCCGACGCCTTGGGATAATTCTTCGAGGCTGTCTTATCGTCAAAGTCCACGAAACGCAAGCCGGTCTCTTTGCTGCCGGTCGCTTCTGTTTTATAACCTGGTTCGTCGCCGGTCGGCTTGACGGTCGCGGTGTAGCGCAGATCGTCTTGCGAATTGGGCGGCGCCAATTTCATTTCTGCGCCTGTAACTCCCGGCACCTGGGCAACTTCAGTTCCGCCTCGTGCATCGGTGTATTTGAAAGCACCTTTTGTGGTGCCGTCGGGCATCGTAAATTCGCCGCCGGCCCCAGCGAAAATCCGGTTCGCTTCTTTGAGCTGTGCTTCGGTAGCCGGCTTCATTTCCACTTTGCCGTCAGCGCCTTTCACGCCAACGAGAGTTTCGCCGTTTTTAAAAGTCATTGAAGAAAAACGGTCTTTTTCTGGCAGCTGGCTCTGCAATGAAGTGTCGGCGAAATTTAAGTTGGTCGAACCATCGCCATTAAATGTATGCGAAACGCCCTTGAGTGCAGCGGTCTCATACGTGCGAGTCACCGCTCCAGCGGCATCGCGCGTCTCTTTGAAGCCTTGAGCTTTCAGTACCGCTTCTTGCGTAGTCTCGAACTGGTTGAATTGTGGTTGTAGTTTCTCCGCAGCCGTGGTCCCGGCGGAATCAGTTCCCCAGTTGGCATTCGGCAACCCCGCCTGTGCTGCGGTATCCGTCGCCTTTGGCAAATCATTGAAGCGCGAATTGAAGATCTCAGGCTGAAAATTGGGCTGAGACTGCTCCGCTGGTCTGTCTGTAGTCTGGGGTTGGGGTTTGTCTGCTGCTACCATATTCGCGATTCTACCTAGCCAAGGCTGTTCGAGGAAGTGACATAGTGCGGGCGCATATCACTAGGGATATTGCATCATAAGGGACGTTTGTGACTTTATCGTTACCTCTATGTATGCCCGTCTAATCTTTCTTCCAAGCCCTCACCAGCGCTTTATTTTCGGTGTTGGCTCTACCTATTTTTCGGTCCCGGCGTCGGGGTAACTTCCGGAATTGGTTGAGGTGTCGATGGTTGTGCGACCAGTGCGGTTTTCAACTCCTTGATGAACGGCTGTGTATTGGTCCGCAGGCTGGAAAATCGCTGATCCATTGTCTGTAAAGCTCGATCGATCGCGGTTTGTGGTGCGCCGCCATCTCTAAGTGCCTTTTGCAGATTGGCTCTCATTTGCGTTTGGAGCTTGCCGACTGCTGTGTCAGGTTCTGCCAACAGCTCAGGAATCAACTTACCGGCTACGGCTCCAGGACGGCTCATCGAACTTACGCCTCCATCAGTGAAGTCGCCAATAAGTTTGTGCTTGGTCGCAAGCTCTAAGAGTTTATCGACGTTTTGCTCTGTAAACGTTTGTGCTAAACCTTGCTTTTCGGCTCGTTCGCGAGCTTGAGCGAGCACTCTTGCATTGACCTTGTGTTTCGCAGCAAGAGCAAGAAGCTGTGCATCGGTGACGTTCGACTTATCGGGGCGTTTGTCTCCAGGTTGCGCATCCCCCGGTTTGAGCGGCTCATCCGGCTTAACCTGCTGTGGGGCGTCAGATTTGGGCGGCTGGACGTCGCTTGAACCAGGCGTTCTTGTCTCATTGGGTCTCGGCTCAGGCGTTGCGGGTTGAACTGTGTCATTCACGATCTTTCCGCCAATTTTGGTCGAGATCGCGCCTTCGCTGGTAACGCTGACTCCTTCGTTGCCTGCATTCAAGACTTCGAAGGCACCTGAATTTCCATGACGCAGAACGCCGGTGAATTGAACCGCTTGTTGGCCTGGTCTTTGCACTGCCCATGCCGCTCCGCCCTGAGGTCCACTGGTCAGATTCGTATCGGCGCCTTTTAAGATAAGCGTGCCATCTGATCGTTTGAAACCTCTAAACTCGTTATTTGTATCGCGTAAAATCTCGATGGTTTGCTGATTACGGTACGCGATCTGTTTGGTCTGACCGTAATTATCTGCGGTTAGCCGAGTCCCATTTGCATAAACCGACGTCACTTCGCCACTCTGCAAATTGATGATCGCTCCCTGGGGAATCTCTCCAGCTGCGACTTTCGTTGCGTCCTGTACGTCGTTGAACTGCACTACTCTTTGACCGGACTCAACTTTTTCTTGACCTTTCCGCCACTGCAAGTGACCTTTAGAGTCCTGAGTACCAGTCGAGTAAATCGTATCGGTAGCGCCGTTGTGGACGCGTGTCATCTTTCCGTGATTCCAATTTTCTACTTTGTACGCAGTTTTTTCAGTGGTAAATTCGACTTGAAACCCATTGCAATTAGCATCGCGGATGGTGTATGCCGGTTTTGGCAATTCCCCCGAACCTGGCTTTGCTGGCTGTTGCTGGAAGGTCACTTTGGTGATACCAGTTGCGACAGTTTCTTTCTGTCCAGGGAGCCATTCGTAGCCGCTCCAGTAGGTAGTGTTCTTCTGACCATTGATGGACTCTCGCTCACGAGAATACTCTCTCATGTTGAAGAAGTCTTTCTCGCCGTTTAAGCGCAAAATGTTTTTGGTCTGTTTGTCCGCGGATTCGTAGCTGAAATCGCCTTTTCCATTAATTTTGAAATCACCCGAAATCGTTCCATCTTTGATTTGCAGATGCTTACATCCTGGAACCGATTGTCCTGCTGGCTTCGAAGTCCAGCCGCTGTCGCCTTTCTCGAAGATCGAGTAATTTGACGGTGCCCTCTCCTGTCCGGGCGTGAGGAAGTGCATTTTTGAGAGGCTACCGCTGGCGTCTCTCTCGAAAACTTGTTTCTGTCCGGTTCTGGATCCGGCCGTGAATTCCATTCCGAGTACCAGACCCGAGCGCTCGTCAATGTACATTTTTCCGACTTCGCCGTTTTGATTGAACGGCTGAGGACGTCCTTTGAAGGCTGGGAAATCGCCAGGTTTGTTTAAGCTATTGAACTTAGAATCAAACGGTCCTTCTTTACCATCGAATGGTCTTCGCGAAGGCAAGAGATTGTAGGCGTCATCGAAAGCGTGATCTGGAGAGATTCCCTGTTGATTGAACGGTTTCGGTGCTTCCGGTCTTTCTCCGAAATCTCTTCGCGGTTGGGTTGTCGATCCAGGCTTTGCAGGCTGATCTGACGAGGGCGAGAAAGTGTTGTAAGTTTGATCAAAGACGTTACCTTTATCTGTTGTTGTGGGTGCAAAGTTTGATTCGTAGCTCATTGTGCGCAATCTCTTCGGGGAGGCCTGTGCCGCAGGCAATATCAAAAGTAGGAGAGATTTGTCTCGAACACTAGCCAAAGTCCGAGGTGCAACGTTCCTCAAACGGGTCTATACGGCGAACCGATTTTTTTGACACACGAATTTTTTCGACCGAAACAAATCGACCTGCAAAGTCACTGTGGACCTGATGGTTTATTACTTGATTGCGTTGATAGTTGAAGCTACTTGAGAGTCTTTGGCGATCTTTTCGGCGAGAACTTCGAAGAAACGAGCTCCGCCTTTGGAATTCAGGTGCACGGAATCCTCAAAGTATTCTTTGGGAAAGTCTCTCGGCTCATTTAAGTCCAGCATCTGGGCACTGTATTTGGTGCACATAGTGTTGAGCGTTTCCATGTATCGACTGTACAGCCCTGGCGGCATCAGTGCGACGTTGTCTTCGGTCAGCGGCATGTTTACCAGGATTACCTTAATGCCACGGTCTCTTCCAAGTTCAAGCAGTCTTTCCAGATAGGAGACCTGCTCTTTGAATTGTTTTTCCTTAAAAGAGGAATAACGGTATCTATACTCCGGCAAGTTGTCTGTATAGACAGTTCCCGACGCTGCCGGCGGGTGGACAACGACTTCGTTGGGACCACTGTCTTCAGGAAGTTCGAGAAAAGCCTGGCGACGAATTTCATACGTCGTATGCACTTCGTCTTCAATGTCTCTGTATCCAAGTTGTGCTAGAAGGGCTCGGGTAGCCTTATGCTGTATGTAGAGAAAATCGTTGCGATGTCCATACAGGAAACTCAACTTTTCTAAACCGTATTCAGCGACGCTCCAGAACGAGTTGCGCGCGGACACCGCAACATCGGTGGGATCTTTGATGCGGCTCATCAGGCGGAAGATTTCAGTGCTTGCCGGGCTCTTCAGCGCATTATCCATAAGGTCCCTGGGAGCGACGCCGTAAATAATTACTTTGGGTTGCTTCTCACCGCTCAACATCGCGTTGGCGAGTACATATGCGTCGGATGCCATCTCTCCGCTGAGAGCAAATGAGAACGTAGAGAAATCTTTGCCTTGTGAGTTCTTCAGCAAATGCTCAAGCAGTTTACTTTCGTGATGAAGAGCGACTTTCTGTGATTTGTTCTCGTAAGTAGCATCGCCGCCATGTACTGCCGCCATCATCAGCGACGAGCCCATAAGAGCAATATCCGGCGCTGTTTCAGTCTTCTTATAATCGGTAGCTGCCCACCAGACCGTGCTGCGATGCGCAGCCTCGTAGGGCGAGAGCGGCCATAATCCGATTTGATCTAAAACTCTGCAACCACCGTCCAGAGCGAGCAACGCAAGTGCAGCCCAAACCACATAGCTCGTTTTGAGCTTCTGAAGCAGTGAGTTTGGTTGTGGTTTGCTCTGGAGCATTTTGTTCTGTACTTTGGGTTGAAGTGGGTTTGAACTGAACTAGAATTGGAAATAGATAAATCGTGGAGACTTGTCTGGAGAAAACTCCATTATCATTAAAGCAAGGACAAGACACCAGGCAGCTTTGGCGAGTCTCGGAGAGCGTTTGACCAGGTCGGTAGTGTCCAACCATCCCATCACCAAATGCGATACCGCCAGAATTGGCAAGAGTAAAAATACAGATGGGTAAATGAGCGGATAGTTTACTGTCGGGAGAAACATCGCTAAGGACTGCGCGCCGGCTTGGACGGTTTCCAGCGTGAACATCTTCTTGAGTATTATTGTGGCTGATGTCATTGTTTCTGCTCGGAACAAGACCCAACCTATCAACACGACGTGGAAAGTGAGAAGTGTGGAAACCACTCGCCCGGGAATCGAATCAATTGCGCCGGCAAGCCAGCTGACCGATTTCTTGACGCGTTGGAATTCACGATGAATGACGAGTGCAAGTCCGTGATAGACACCCCACACCAGAAAATGCATCGCCGCGCCATGCCAGAGTCCGCCCAGGGTCATCGTCAGCAGCAGATTTCTCGATGTGAGTAGCCTGCTGCACTTGGAACCACCAAGCGGAATGAAGAGATAGTCGCGCAGCCAAGTCGATAAAGAGATGTGCCAGCGATGCCAGAATTCCGAGATGTTGCTTGCGAGATACGGCAGATTGAAGTTGATGGGAACTTTGTATCCGAAAAGCGCTGCGCTACCACGGGCGATATCAGTGTATCCGGAGAAGTCGAAATAGATTTGGAACGCGAAGGCGTAAGCGAAGACCCAGAGATCTAGACCGGAAAAGTGCTGAGGGTTTGCGAACCCGCCCTGCACGAAGAAGGTCAGATTGTCTGCGATCAAAACCTTCTTGAACAGACCGAGCAAAATCAGGGGCACCCCTTTGTCGATATGCTCCATTGAGAATTTTGGTGGGTTTTCAAATTGCGGTACAAAATCTTGAAACCGTTTGATTGGACCGGCAATTTGGGTCGGGAAGAAACTCGCGAATAGCGCAAATGCTGGAAAGGATTTGACCGGCGCCGAGCCGCGATAGACATCGACTGTGTAATGGATGAATTCGAAGACGAAAAACGAAATCGCTAGCGGCAGCACTATATCGAATGGGATGTGAGGAACTTCGAACAGTGGTTTGAAGATTGTTCTGGCGACGTCATCGAGAAAGTAGGCGTATTTGAAGTACGCAAGTGTTGCCAGGTTGAGAACTGTCGCTCCGATCAACCAAGCTTTCTTGTTGTCTTTCGAACGGTCGATTGCCAGACCTAAGAAGTAATTCGCGACAGTGAGCCCGACAATCAAAAAAATGAACACCGGCCGCCAGCTCATGTAAAAGAGATAGCTTGCCGCCAGTAGAATTGGAACTCTGAATTTCTGTGGGCTGAGCCAGTACAGCAGTACGACCAGCGGCAGAAAGAGAGCGTATTGCAGTGAATTGAAGAGCATTAAGGACTGCCGTTCCTCAGGTTTGCCGTTGTCAATGATAACCAAGAGGCCTTATATAGACCTTAAGCTGAGCACATGACAAATCAGTCGATTGGCGAAACCGAGAAACATCTGGAAAAAACAGAAATAAGCTCGACCCCTGTGAGGGACGGGCTTATTTCTCGCTTCCAAGAGAGAGGGAGGAATGCGTAAATTCAGGTCAGAACAGCGGCTATCTCCTTTTAGCCGTCATTATGTTTGTAATCACAGGTCTGCTGGAGGAGTCTTTCGACTGTTCGCTCTTTGAGTTTTCTCTAGAGCTGGCGCGTATCGGGTGGGATGAGGTCCTAACGCTTTGTGATGTTCTGAACAATTCAGTGGGTTGTTCTGAACGGTTTTTTTTCGAAAGTTATTCGAGTTTGTGTGGTTGGTGTGTGGTTAATAACCTGCAAGAAGGGGATTAACGGCCATTTCGCGCCAGGCTTTGGAGATTGCATCTCGCATAGCATCCGCGCATGTTAGAACCTTCGGAATGCCTACGGCTTCGCCGTCGATTCTGATCATAGGATCATCTTGGAGCCGGGTTTCCTCGACGAGCTCGATTGGGACTGGCAGTCGCTCTTCGGCGATTACCATTTCCAGTCGCTTCAAGACCTTTTGATAGTTGTTGCATCCTGGAGCGTAGATGAGTTCAACCCGCATGCGTAAACCTCCTCGGTCGCGTGTTTCACGCGACTGCTAAATGACCTAAGGGAGAGAGACATGGGTTCCTGGTGAACGCCCGGGCTGGGGTTCACGAAAATAAAGGGATTCTAAAGGCACCACTTAACACAACTATATACGCAAAATAATTCCTTGCAATAGCAAAAGTCTCGCCTCAATCTTAACCTCTACTAATAGTCCCCGTAAGGCTTGCCCAGTGGAACTTCGGTCGACCATCGTCGTCAGATAAAATCGTCAGCCGCGGCATTTATCTTAAGCGGCTCACATCTTGAGGGGCTGTTTGTGATCAAATCAGACTGTTCTCGATCTCTTCGACGTACCTGCGGTGCGTTTTGCGTTTTGCTTACAGTTCAGACGGCAAGTCCGGAGCTTGCGCAGGCGTTCCCCGGCGACACTCTCCTTCCAAAGGGCTTGCGATTCTCGCGCGACAAGGTCAAGGAGCAGCCGGATTCAGCCGCAACCAGTTCACGCTCCGGTTCCGGCACAGACGCATTAAATGCCCAAGGTCGCTCGCCTTCCGCAATGCCAATTGAAACTGGCAGGGACGTAAGTCCTCAGGCTGTAAAGTCGCTGCAGCCCTATTTCAATGATATCCCCAACTTACGATACGTCTCCGGGCGATTGCTTCGAGGCGGTCAGCCCTCCGACCAGGGGTTAGCGTTTCTCAAAGATATCGGCGTTAGAACCATCATCAATTTGCGAACGGAACCGGTTTTGATCGCGCGCGAGAAAATCGCTGCGGAGCGGCTTGGACTCAAGTATGTCGAGTTGCCGACCTATACGGTTCAGGAACCGGACGCTAAGCAGTTTCAAACATTTCTGACTGTTGCTACAAACCCTGCTGATGGACCTGTCTATGTGCATTGCTACCACGGTAGAGATCGCACTGGCACCATGATTGGTGCCTACCGAATTGCAGAAAACGGTTGGACTTTCGACGCCGCGTTTCAGGAAATGATGGCATGCGGCTTCCGACCTGGTTTCGCACCGCTCACGAACGGACTTCACAGGTTTGCTCAAGCTCGCGGCGACAAATCTCCGCTTCCGACTAGCAGCTTCATCATGTCAGACCTGGCGAAACGGTTTCACAAATAGGACTACCGATACTATTGCTCGGGCACTCCCTCCGCTTCTTTATTATCGGTGCGGCGTGAGGCCGGAGCAAGTCCGAATTAAATCGAACTCGCTCCCCTGTGTTCTACGGCTTCAAGCGATTGATGTCGCGTGGAAACAGCGCTGTTTGCTTGATTGTAGGCAAGCCCAGCAGTTGTTTCGTGATGCGTTCCAAGCCGATTGCGAGACCACCGTGTGGTGGCATGCCATACTTGAAGCACTGCAAGTATTCAGCGAAGTCCTCGGGATTGAGCCCACGGCCTGCGATTGAGTTGCAGAGTTCCTCGTATTCGTGAATGCGCTGTCCGCCTGTCGTTACTTCCAGCCCGCGGAACAACAAGTCGAATCCTCGACTCATCTTCGGCGAATTGCCGTTCGAGAGCGGTTCCGTCAGTGGATGGGTGTAGAACGGTCGTGCTGCCAGTGGATAGTGTTTCACGTACAGAAGTTCGCAACCAGTTTCTTTGCGGAAGTGTTCGCAGAGCAGTCTCTCGCCTTCGGGGTCAAGATCGCTCTCTCCCTCTTGCTTCCAGCCGAGTTTCGATGACAACAATTTCAACGCTTCAGTCAGGCTGATTTGCGGAATCGTTTCAAACTCCGGCACTTCGGCGCCGTACATCGCGAGTTCCTCGACGCAAGTTTCTTTCACATGCGCGAAGATGTGCTTCAAGAGCCCGATTTGCATCTTAATGATGTCTTGCTCTGACTCGATGAAACCCATCTCGAAGTCGAGACTAATGTACTCGTTCAAATGTCTCGATGTGTCGTGTTCTTCAGCGCGGTAAACAGCGGCGGTTTCGAACACGCGTTCATAAACGCCGACCATGATCTGCTTGTAGAACTGCGGACTCTGAGCGAGAAACGCGTTAGTTCCAAAATAGTCGAGTTTGAACAGCTGAGCACCGCCCTCGGTGCCAGTCGCCACAATCTTCGGAGAATGAATTTCAACAAAGTTTTCCTTCGTCAAGAACTCGCGAAACGCCTGTGTGATTGCCGCTTCGATTTTGAAGATTGCCTTCACCTTTGGGTTTCGGAGAGTGATCGGTCTGTAGTCGAGCAGCGTCGAAAGACCGAGCGAATCCATTTTTTGTTCTTTCGATAGCTCGACAGGCGGAATTTCTTTGTTATGTGCAAGTCGTTTGAGAACTGTTGCTTGAATCTCGGAACCGCCTTCCTTGCGCCCCTGTGCAACGACTAGTCCTTGGACACGCACCGGTGTTTCAAGAACTATTTCACGAGCAATTGCGACGAGCGATTCCTTTTCGACGACCACTTGGATAATTCCTGAGGCGTCGCGAACGTTCAAGAAATAGAGTTTTCCAAGGTCGCGCAGCGAGTGTACGTGCCCGGCGATGTGCACTAGATCACCGATTCGACGCGTAGCTTCCTTGACGGAGACTCGCTCCTCCGTACACTCACATTCCTCACATTCACTTTCCGATTTGCTTTTCAATTCAGTACTCATAACGCCTCCAAACAAAAAACCGCAACTCTCTGAGTCGCGGTCGTCGTATTCTTTGAGGTTGCTTACTTCGCTAACACCACAAAACAGACGACCGCGCTGGGCGATTATCTGCGTCGTTATTATTATTGTTAGCGATGTTGAACAACACGATGTGAAACCTTTTTGCCGCGAGCCGATTGCTTGCAGTTTACTGATCCTACGGCCGACTTTTCGATCGCGTCAATGATCTGTTAACTAACCCGCCAAAGTTTTTTTAGTCTGCGCAATTCATCTTAGACATTGAAGTAGTGACGACGAAGTCTAATTCGCGTCTGATTCGCCTGACGGTTCGGCGGACTCCGGCGTTGGAACCGGCTCCTTGCAGGACTCGTCCGCGAGCTTTGCTCCGACGCTGTCGATGTTCATGATGTCGCCGAGCATCCACGACCAAATGTCCTTCTCGCCATCTTCGGGTCTGAGTTCGTCTGAGATTTTACGTCCAGCGGTAACCAGAGGGCGAGCCCCATCAATATATGTGAGGTGGTCGACGTCTTTGAACGCTCTGGCTAGCTTAACATCGGTGCGGTCACGAAGTTTTTTGACCGAGTCAAACGAAATTAATGGTACCGCATTCAGTGTCTCAGCAGAGAGGAACAGTGAGCTGGAAAGTGGCGTGATTCCATCGTTGAGTGCAAACAAGAATGGCGGATTGAGTTTGTCTTTCCAGGTCTTGTTGACTTGCACGCTCGCGATGTCACGATTCAACAGCTTCAGAACCGGGTGTTCTCTAGCGATGTGCGCGGGCAGTTTAATCGTCCAGAATGTGAATGGATACATTGCCGTGTTCTCAACCCAGCGCTCAGCTTTGGGTTCGAGATATGGGTTTGAGATGTAGCCACCGTATGTGATGAATTTCCGTTTTACGCTCGCGCCGTTTTCATTCAACTGCTGCAAGCGGGTGTTTGTCGTCTTTTCGATGGTCAATTCACCCTTCGGACCAAACCAGAGTTTGGATTTGAACTTCCCACCCTCAGGAATTGCTTTGTCGACGTCGTCCCATCCGAGGTCTGCCAGCAGGTTTTTATTTCTATCGAAGTACAACTTCATAGCCAGGCTGTGGTCGATTCGCGTCCAGGGCATGGAAAGGCGCTTGTAGAGCGAATATTGCATCCAGTCTTCGTTAAACAGAGGTGAGCCGTGGAAGGGTGAGCCCATGGCCATAACGGCTTTGATCTTGCTCTCCGTATTGGAATCGAGCATTGCCTCGTACACGAGGTTGCCACCCATGCTGAGCGCCATAATCGTGATCGGGCGTTCTTTACAGGCTGCGTACAGTTTATCTATTGCTTTTGAAAACTTCGGTGTCGTGTTCTCCAGCCTTGTGAGGGTGGGATACCGGCAGAAGAAGATTTTGTAGTTCTTCTCGAAGTTCGGATCTCTCTTAAAGTGTTCCGAAACCTTTTGCCATCTAAAGTATGGGTAAAACTCGCCCCGCAAGCCGTGAACCATTAACAACGGTTTGCGGTCGCCAAGCGGGGTTGTGTCGAACTGGTAAAGCGAAACCTCGTCGAATGGCTTCTTAAGCTCTTTCTTCTTGGTTGGAGGTGTCACGAAAGCGTCTGATACTAATGATAGATCGCTGCCGGAAACATCTTGGGCTGTTGCCAAGCGCGAAGGTTCACCATTTGCGGGCATAAAGTAGAAGCCCGATAGTGCAGCGGCTGTGAGTGCGCTCAAGGCGATTCGCGCAGACCGTTTTCCAACAGAGTGGTACATTATCGTGGTCACCGAGTGAGGGGTTATAGGCTAGGGTGTAAACGTTTAGCGTTATGTTAGCCAGCGTTTAGCCTACACCTAACCAAGATTATCAGATTATCCACTATGCTTAACTTAGACAATTCAGGAGTCCAGAAAGATTAATGCGTAACCCAAGAATATGCGTCTTTTTCTCTGATACTGGTGGCGGTCATAGAAGCGCTGCAGAAGCTGTAGAACAGGCACTTCTGGATTTGCTCAATCAAGTCGAGCCGGACAGCCCGTCGGCCGAAATACTCGTGGACAATGGAGTTGAGAAGAGTCATCCGGTAAACCGTTACTTTGTTCAGCTTTACAATTATCTGCTTCGCCACAACCAGTCGATGATGAAGTACTACTACTGGTTTATCGAGCAGACGAAGCCGAATAACTCGGAATACGGATACCAGGTTTCGAAGCCGTATCTACTCAAATTGATCGAAGAAAGCGATGTCGACATGATTGTGTCTGTTCATCCAATGAGCAATCACTATCTTGCACGCGCAATCAAAGATTCAGGCAGGGACGTCAAGCTGGTAACAGTCGTCACTGATCCGAACGGAGACTTCTGGAGCGGCTGGGCGTGCCCCGATGCCGACCTGACGATAGTTCCGAATGACCTCGGGCGCGATCGCTTGATGTCCTGGGGCATCAGACCCGAAAAAATCATGATGGCTGGTATGCCGGTTCACCCGGACTTCATCAAGCCCCCCACGACCAGCAGGGCTGAGTTCCTAGCTCATCTGGGTTTGTCTCCGGATAAACCGACTGTGTGCATCAACGCCGGCTGGGCAGGTGGCGGTAACACTCTCGCGATTTACAAGGCGCTGGCTCAGAACAATCGTGATGCTCAGGTCGTTTTCCTTTGTGGTCACAACACCGAGCTTTACGAGCGTGTCAAGCGCGAAGCGAGGGACTCAGGCATTCCGACTGCAATTCTGCCGTTCCACGATCGAATGTCGGATTTGATGAGTGCGGTTGACCTCATGGTAACGAAAGCCGGCGGTCTAACTTCATTTGAAGCAATTGCTCGTCGTTTGCCGATGGCGATCGACATGATTACTCTTCCGATGCCGCAAGAATTGGGAACTGCCAGAATGCTCTGTGAGCAGGGCGTTGCCTCAGCAATCGAGAAGCCCGAAGACATCATTGATGTCGTAAACCGAGTCAAGGTTCGCACTCCGGAAAATGAGATGGTTCTGCCGTCGGCGCATGGTCTCAATAAGGTTGGAGCTGTTTACGACATTGCCTCGACCGTCTTGAGTATGGCTGGTGTCAAACTGAAACCCGCATCAAAAGAAGTGTTCACGGGTCGCGTTTAAGCTTGAAATTGTCCGTCAAAATAGTTGGTGAGGCCACCGGAAAGGTCGATGTTGTTCTGATTCATGGAACAGGCTCGTCCTATGAGATGTGGAACCATCAGGCAGATATGCTTGCCCAGCGCGGTTTTCGTTGCTTCCTGCTCAACTTGCGCGGGCACGGCGATACTCATGAACCTGGCGAGCCCACCGATTTAGCAGTTCATGTCAATGATGTCCTTGAAACGCTGGAGCACGCGGGAATCCAATTTCCGGCAGTGTTTTTAGGACATTCGCTGGGCTCGATTATCAGTTTGAATATCGCTCAGACTCGTCCCGAGTTGACTCACACTCTGCTCCTCGCGGCTCTCCCAGGCAAGGTGTATGCGCCAGTGGCGGCGGCGTTTAAGCTGTTTCTCAATGGTCCCTTCGAGGCAATCAGGGGGCGAAAGTTCCACGAAAAAATGGCGTGGCGTGAGCGCACGTTGTTTAACACGCCTATACACAGCCTCTCTCAAATCGTTGAGAATTTCCACAATATGGACTTGCTTGCGGAAGCTGTTGCTCTGGAATGCCCTGTTCATCTGTCCGCCGGAAGATTCGATCCGGTTGCTCCGATAGACCAGATAATAAAAATGCATAAGACCATGCCAGGCTCGAGCCTGAAAATCTTTGATCTTGCCGGTCACAATTTCATGGACTACAACACGCATTCGTTCAATGACTGGATTCTAGAGAAGCTTGGCGAGAAGCCAAGTTCTAAGTAAATCGGGTTATAAATTGAGAAGCCGTTTTGACCAGTTCCAGAAACCGGTCGGGTTATCCATTATCTGTTCGATTTTGAAATTCGGTGGTGGCGTGGATGTTGGAGACGTCGATGAAGGGCGACTCTTCAGGAGCTGTTCCATCTCGTCGTCCATCTCCGGGTTCATTCCACGCGGAGGAGGTATGGGGTTTGGTGATACCGGGGGCGGTGCAGGCGGATCCTTCACGACCTTGCCGAGTAGCGACGTATTGAAGAAAAGTTCTTTAGGAATCAGCACGTCCGGTCGTCGCATTTTAATCACTTCCTGCGAGTCTACCGGTGCTGTAATCATCCTTCGAATCCGCTGTCCACTTGCGAGGAACAGCACGGCTTCGCCAGTGTCTTCGGAGAACATGAACGCCTCGCCATGTTTCAGCGACGACGTTCCGTTCTCTGCTAAATACCGCAGGCGCCTGGTCCATTCGTCCTCAACCATTGCCGGATTGCGCCGGGTGAGCGGCGGAAGCTTAACTGTCGGCTGCTGCTGTTGTTGCTGAGGCGAAGTTGGTCTTGACGCGAGCAAGCGTGAATCGGCTTTGTGAGCGTTGAGATAAAATGGCGTGCCGTCGTCATCATTCGTGTGAACCAGAGTCGCGCGACTGGATGAGGAGGTAGCTGGAGATTTTCCAGCATGATCGTTTAAGTTGGCACGGTCGATTCCAGCAACTCGTTCAGCCTTCGAACGGTTCGTCGGGGACTGTTCCCGCTCAATCACGGCTGGGCTATCAATCAGGCTGTGAGCCGCTCTCGACGAGGGCGGCGATTGATTCGATTGAACAGAATGCGCATGAGCGACTACCGTACTTCTGTCTTCTCGTGAAGAGGAAGAGGACCTTTGTGGGCGCGTCGATGCTGGTGATGATGGTGAATCTACTCCCCAGCCGAAAGGTCTGTCGACTGTTTCCGAATCATTTATTACTCGTTTTCTTTCGTTTTTTGAATTGAGCACATCCAGCGTGTCAGCTGGGTCTCCATTGTATGCCAGCAAATTCTTTCTTGATCGAGGAAGTACATTCTCGTCAATTTTTTCGTCATCGGCTTGCGCACGAAATTCCTTCTTCAAATTCGATGCGGGCTTGGGCTCCAGATCATCAGTATCTTCGTCATCTGCGTACGCTACTCGGTTGTCTTCGGCTGCATTTGCTTTAAACGTTTCGGGCCAGGAGAATAGTTTGGCAATCCAATTTTGACGTTGCTCTGAGTTTTTGTTCTTTGTTTTGTATTTGCGTGCGATTAGCTCGCGGATCTTCCGCCGGTTAGCCGGTCTTCTTTTGCGCTTGCTTGCTGCTGTCTTTGTCTCTTTGTGCGTTGACTCGCGGGTTTCAGTGGGTTCCTCATCGCTGGCTTCCGCTAACTCAATTTTCTTTGCTGTGTCCCGCACTGCAGGTAGTGGCAGTGCGGAATGCAGGGACTGGAGAATCATTGGAGGAACTCCGTCCATCAGGTTGATGCCATTCGTGTCTTCGTCAGGTTTGATAGCGGTTTGCGACTTCTGCAGGTTAAGAGATTCGCCCAGTTGTTCAACCGCGTCTGAAACTTTTCCTTGTTCCAATTTCAGCGTAGCCAGGAGCAGTCGTGCTCGCGAATATTTTGGACGTATTGCCAATGCCTGTTCCAATCTGGAAACCGCCAGCTTGTGGAAGCCTTTTTCTCTGAAGATGAGCGCTTGCTCGTAATAAGCGTCGATCAGTTTTGGATCTTCACGAGTGGCTTTGAGAAATTCAATCAAAGCCCTGCTGCTGTCGCCGCTCTGGCGATACTGCATGCCTTTGTCGAAGTTAGCACGAGCCATGCGGGCGCGGCTCTTCGCGATCAAGGCGGCCGATTCCGACGGGGGGTTGGGAATGGGATCGCCGTTGGGTAATGTTGTTTGTTGAATTAAATTAGGGCTGTTTTCACCTTTCGGCGAATAGATTGATGATGGCTCGTCGCTCGACTCTCCACCCACCTGGTCCTCACCTGTAGTACCAGATCTGCTTGCATCATCATTCGTGTATGCCAGTGGTAGAGCGCTGGCAGGGCTATTTGCAACATCCGAGAGCAGTGACTGACACCTGGCTTCACCTGCATTCAGAGAAGCCAGAAAGATCAATGTCAAAAGTTTTGTTCTGGTCAGATCCGGCCCCCGATCTAGCAGCGTCGACGACAGTCTCCGCGACGTTTATCAACGTATCGTAAATGATCGTCAATTGCAAGCAGGCACCTTCTGCGGTGTCATCGCTTGATGAAAACGTGTTCCAGATTTCGGAAAAATGTCTTGATGGAGGGTTCGACGATGCACGCAAGTGGTCGAACCAGCACCGTTCGCATGTCCGACAGGGCGCCGCCCCATATATCTGTCAGGGGTCTGTCTCCCACCACCGCCACCTCCGCTGGTGGCAATTGCAAAGCGTCAAGAGCCTTTCTAAATCCGGCTTTCCATGGCTTTGCCGCGTAGCCGATCACAGGCATGCTCAACACAAGACTTGCGTTTTCGATATAAGCTTCACGCTTGTTATTGGTCAAGACAACCATTTGAAAACGCTCACGGGCTCTCACTAACCAGGCCTCTGTCACCGGATCTATGTTGCCAGATTTCGGTGCCATCAGAGTGCTGTCCAGGTCGATAATAAGACCGCGTATACCGTCGTTGTATAGCTGTTCGATATCGAGCAGGCTTATGTCACCCTTGACCGAGTAAGTTGGTTTTAAAAACATTTGATCTGTTTCAGTCGCCTTTTAGTTCTTATCTTGCATTCCCACAAAGTCCATTTAAAACGAGCTCTGGGAATTCGCCAATGTTACGCGAAGATTTGTTGACTCACACAAAGCTATCTTTGACGGCTTTGACAGGTTACAATGGCTAATCCCGTTGCTTCAGACGAGAGAAGTTTTCGGCTCCCCCACTGACGTGGCGATTTCAAGTAGTGAATTTAAAAGGCAAATCCAAACCGGGTCCTGAAACCAACGCCGTAGAGCCGGCGAAACTGCCGGTGTCTCACGTTGCCGTAATCATGGATGGCAATCGGCGCTGGGCGAACAAACATCACCTTCCCACTGTTGTGGGTCATAAAGAGGGCGTGAAGAGCTTAAAGCGCCTTGTAAAGCATGTTGGCGCTCTGAAACTCAACTATTTGACCGTTTATGCCTTTTCCAGTGAGAACTGGCAGCGCAGCGAAGAAGAAGTCGGTTATCTGATGCAGCTTTTTACCGACGTTCTTGTGGATGAAGTTCAGGAGCTGGCGGAAAATAAGGTGCGGCTGCGCTTCATCGGGCAGAAGTCGACGATGCCGGACAAGCTTCGCGAGCGGATGGAAGAAGCTTGCCAAGAAACAGAAAAGAATTTAGGACTGAATCTCCAGGTCGCGATTAATTACGGGGCTCGTCAGGAGATTACTGAGGCGGCTCGTGAGATTGCGATTCAAGTGCGCGATGGAAAGATCAGTGCCGATCAAATCGACGAAGCGCTTTTCGCGAAGCACCTGTATACCGCCGAAATTCCGGATCCTGAATTGTTGATTCGCACCGGCGGCGAAATGCGTATTTCAAACTATTTGCTGTGGCAATCTGCGTACACAGAACTGTATGTGACGCCGGCGCTTTGGCCGGAATTTCAGCCGCGACACTTTGATGAAGCAATGCGTGAATTTTCCCGACGGGAGCGGCGTTGGGGCGGCGATTAGAGCTTTACGCTCTTGAATTTGAACGAGTCACCAGTGTTTTGATTTAGTCGTCTAAATCAGGCATCCATCTGTCTATGACGATTTTCAGCCGGCCGATTTCCACAGGTTTAAACAGAAAGTCGTTCATCCCGGCCGCGAAACACTTCTCTTTGTCAGGATTAGCAGTAATCGCGATTATTGGTGTGTATGTACTCATGCCCAGGCTTGTCTCATTTTTTCGAATGAGCTCGGTTGCTTCTAGCCCGTCCATCACGGGCATTTGAACGTCCATTAAAATGACGTCGTATTTCTTTTCCATCGCTTTTCTGACGGCCTCGGTGCCATCGTTGGCAAAGTCACAGTCGTAGCCCAGCGAGACTAGCTGACGTTTTGCCAGGTAGCGTAAAGATGCGTCGTCCTCGGCGACTAAGATAAGTCTATTGTTGGGCATCCTGTTTCACCTGCATCGGCACGCTGAACCAGAATGTCGAACCCTCGCCTTCCCTGCTTTCAACTCCAATGGAACCCTTCATCAATTCTACGAGTCGCTTCGAGAGCGCCAGACCAAGCCCGGTTCCTCCGTGTCTTCGAGTCATGCTGCCATCTACTTGAACGAACAGATTGAACAGACGTTTCTGATTCTCCACTGAGATACCGGGGCCTTGATCTTGGACCGCGAATCTAACGAAAGCTGTGTCCCCGTCACGATTTTGGATGGTAGCGTCTACTTTGACCGTGCCTTTGTCCGAGAATTTGATGGCGTTGTGAACTAAGTTATTCAGTACCTGTCTGATGCGGCAAGCGGCACCATGGACGGTGCAGTCAAGAAGTGCATCGATCTTTTTGTCGAGCACGATTCCCTTTTGGGCGGCTGATGCGCTGAAAGAGTCGAACACTCCATCTACGATAGAGTCGACGCGAAAGTCTTCTTCTACGAGTTCTAACTTCCCGGCTTCGAGTCTCGACATGTCTAAAAGATCGTTGACCAGCGTCATCAAAGTTTTAGCGGACTTGTGAATGAATTCGGCGGTTTCGTGCTCCTGGCCTGTCGTCTCACTGACGAGGAGTTCGCTCAGTCCTAATATTCCGGACATTGGCGTCCGGATTTCATGACTTATGTTAGTGATGAATTGTGATTTGAGTTCGTGGGCGGCTATAGCTTCATCGCGTGCATTCGCTAATTCAGCGGTTCTTCGGGCGACACGCTCTTCGAGTGAATTGTTTAGCGCACGCACTTCCGCGTACAGACTCTCCAGCTGTCTGTTTTTGTCGATGAACTCAGCGTTCATCTCCGCCAGCTGTGTTTGGCTTTTTGAAAGTTGATCCAAAGCTACCAGCAGTTCCTGATTCTGTTGATAAACTTCGTCCAGCGGATTTGTGCCTGCAAGCCTGGCTAGCGAGTTTGCGAGTTCGTCGATTTCCGCCGCTGAAAATGGAATAACCCTGTTGATCAGGTTTTTCTCCAGTGTGACACTCGTCCCGGCTGGCGATGAGTCGATCTTCATGGCGTCAACCAATTTCTTCGCTCCACGAAGACCCATGTGTTCGTCGCTGACGGAAAGCGCCGTGTCCGGCATGCCAGGACCTTTGTCGCGCGTGATGATGACGAGTTTGATTGGTTGTTTTCTATCGTCAATGAAGAAGTCTACGAATCCGCCTTTAGCATGGATGTAAGCGTTTCTTGCAATCTCACTGACCGCTGTTGAAATTCTGGTTTGGTCGCCTGCTCCGTAGCCTATGAGAAGAGCGATTTGACGGGCTCTACGTCGAACCATCAAGATGTCACTCTCCAGCTTCACGGGCAAGGTCAACAGAATTTTTGGTTTTTCAGTTGCGCTCATTTACCCCTCGATTGTTTTACTACAAGGATCGTCTCGTCGTCCGTACTTTTTGCATGCATCATATACAGCCATCCTGCGATGATTTGCGCGGGCTGCTCGCTGACGTCGTCCAGCGAATGAAATGTCTTAGAATCCAAGCCGTCCGAATGCATGACAAGGACAGAATTTGGATTCCAGGGGACGGAAAGCTGATTGATCTTTCGACCTTCATAACCTAGCGTGCCGTTCATTGACACCATATGTTTCCGTTGTCCGCTTGTTAATACTACTCCCGCCACATTTCCCAAGCCGCTGTAGTCGACCACGCCTTTGTCGAAGTCTATTCGTGCCACCGCTCCGACAGCCCCTCGCGATCCACGCAGAGACAGGTGCATCGCCTTCAAAACTTCGGATGGCGGCGCATTTAAATTCTCTCGGAACCGCTTCTTTGCCAGCTGCGCCGCGTCACTTGCCTCGACTCCATGACCCAGTCCATCGACCAGCATGCAATAAAGATGGTTGGCCGTTCTTTCCAGAGCCCATTTGTCGCCTGAAATTTCTTCTCCGCGCTTCGGAACAGTGAATGCGCCGAACTGAAAGTCTGTCGTTGTCGGCGGCGAGGTCCAGGTCCTTGTCTGGATAACCGTTCCTGAGCCTGGCTTTGAGAAGAAGTTTGACTCATCGGTCAGTCGTTTAATGGCACCAAGCCCGGTGCCAAATGAACCAGAGGACGAAATGCCGTCTTCTAAGCATTCGTCAGTATTCATGCCTCTCCCGGAGTCTATCGCGTAAATCTCTACTCCGACGCCATCACTTTGAGACAAGCTCTGCACTATCAATTTCCCACCCTCGGAAGTATGCTTCAGGAGGTTGGTACCGAATTCGGTGCAGGTGATCGAAAGTCGATCGATGATTTTATCTTCAACTCCACTGAGCTTGGCAAATTTAGCTATCTTCCGGCGAGAGTCGGTAATCTGACTTTCGTCTCTGATTTCAAAGAGCAGAGCGTCAATCACTTCCATTTTGTCACGCTCACAGTAGTACCCTGTCCCGGAATCGATGTCAGCTCGAATTCGTCCATCAAACGTTTTGATCCGGTTAGTCCCAATCCCAAGCCATTCTTCGAGGTATATCCGTCGGTCAACGCCAGATTCACGTTTTCAATCCCAGGGCCGGAGTCTGTGAATGTCATGCGCAGTCCAATTTTCTCCTGGCGCTGAACTCTCTCGATATGCACATCTCCGCCGAGTCCGTGTTCAAGAACGTTTCGTCCCAATTCGCTTGCTGCGGTAATGATTTTTGTCTGATTCATAACTGAAAAGGCGAAATCTACGGCATGAAGCTTGATAGCTTGACGTGCATCAACAAGGTCTTCCTCGCTCCTTAAGGGACAAACTTGCAGCAGTTCTCTGTCGATAATCTAAAGTCTCTCTTGCCATTTAGTGATTGATACTTTTGTGCCGCTTCCGGCATGCGATTCCAGTTGAAACTCATCCATCAACCGCCGTGCTCCTCCCAGTCCTAAGCCCATTCCGTTGCCGGTAGTGAAGCCGTCCTCGAGAGCTCTATCGGTATCGGGAATTCCCGGACCGGTATCCTCGAAAATCATTCTCAAACCGATGCGCCCGGTTCCATCATCTATGATTTGGATTAGCGCGTGACCACCCTTCCCGTGCTCCAGGGTATTGCGTGCCAATTCACTCGCTGCGGTGATGATCTTAGTTTGGTTAACCAGGCTGAAATTGAGCAATGCGACAACTCTTTTGACCGAACTGCGCACGATGCTAATGTCATCCTCTTTGCAGATTGGGCGGTCTTCCTGCGATTTTACTAGCATTAGCGGTTCTTCCCCTGTTTGATTTTGCCTTGATTAACCGCTCGAGAAGAGCCATTCCGCCTTCGGCGTTTAGAGCCGTATGGATGCCTTGAAGAGCAATTCCAAGTTCCGTAATCGTGATGGCTATAGCCGGTTGCATGCCTACCAGAACTGTTTCGCAGTCGAGAAGTCGAGAGGCTTTGGCTATGTTTCCGAGGACGCGCCCCATAAAGGAGTCGACCATCTCAAGTGCTGAAATGTCGATGAGAACGCCTTTTGCACCTGCTGAAAGAATCTTTTCAGTCAGATCTTCCTGTAGCGCCAACGCTACTCTGTCGTGGAAGTCGACCTGAATGGTGACCAGGAGCTTGTCTCCCAGTTTCAAAATCGGAATACGATCCACTGTTATCTGACCTCATCTTTGGCGTCGGCTTCTTTGTAGCTGTACCAACCCACTCTTGCCATTGCTTCGCGTAGAGCATCTTCCATGGTCGCTCTCGTGACGATGTCGTGAATTTCAATTCCGAGGTGGACGATGGTTTGAGCAATTTGAGGTCTGATACCGCTGATGATGCACTCAGCACCCATCAGCCGCGTCGCAGAAACCGTCTTTATCAAATGCTGCGCTGTTTGAGTGTCAACTGTGGGAACACCAGTTATGTCTAGAATCGCGATTTTTGCTCCGATGTCGACAATCTTTTGAAGAAGGTTTTCCATAACAATCTGAGTTCTGGCGCTGTCTAGAGTTCCTATAAGTGGAACAGCCACAATGCCTTCCCACATTTTAATTACTGGAGTCGACATCTCCAGAATGTCCTTCTGTTGACGGCGAATGATGTCCTCGCGGGTTTTCTGGAATGCTTCTGTCGTGACCAGGGCGAGGTCGTCTATAAGTACGGAGAGCGCCCAGGACATCTTTGCCAGGCTCGGGTCGTTGCCAAAATCTTTGTTCAACTGCTCAAAAAGCGGTTGCTTGAAAGACAGAACGAAAGAGGCGGTTTCCGATGGTGATGATCCAAGGCGAGCCCTCGACACTGACAGGTCGGAGAGCATCAACTTTACGGCGCTCCACTCAGGTGTATTGAGGTTCTCGATATTGCCGTCTTTGGCTGCTGCTTGAAACAGTTTAAAAAATTCGTTCGAGCTGGTTGTGAGTGAGCTGTCTGACACTGCTTGCGAACGGTTTTTGTTCGCGAGTTGCAGACTAACCCAATTTTCAATGATGTCGGCCGATGATTTGCTCAAAATCGAGGCAATCGGAGTGAGTGTGTCTTTAGCCATTGAAACCTCAGCAGATGCGGGTGAAAAAAGTCGACGCGTAGGGCTTAAGCATAATTGGTTTTCGATCATTTTGGGGGCATTTTTCCTGATCTTTTTACCGTTCTGATTTGAATTAACCGCATTGGCGCTGGCGGTTCTCAAGCGAATTTGATGTTTTTTTGCAGGACTTCTGTGGACCTCAGACCAGCTGGAATAGCGCCTCACGTCTCAGCACGCTGATTTCTCAGTTTGTATCCACTTAGATACTTACGCTGGAGTGAGCGAATTTGTTTAGTGTAAAGAGAATTGGCTTACCTTCGAAATCGAGATTTTGAGCGTACTTTTCAGTTTGTCTCGAACTGGTACTGAATGTGGTGTCATGTGAGTTTCTTGTTGTTTCCAGGACTGGTGGTTTTCAAAATGCGGCCGCAGACCCGTGTGAGTTACCGCAACATTATTAGCCGGTGGGAACGCCGTACCGTTCGAGATCCGAGGCTTTTTGCGACAACGTGGTACAAAGTACGCAGCATAAGGTTACGCACCCTTCAAACCGAGACGAAATCCTCCGGAAGGATTGCAGGTCGGGAACGTGAGCGATAGATTGACGTCATCAATTAAGTATGAGCCCCAAGAAGGAGTCTCCGGGAAGCTAGCCAGCTTCTCGATGATGGTCATGAAAACACTGCCCGCTTTGGTTTTAGCCTCCAGCACAATCGCGATTGCATTCGCCGGTCACTGCCAGACCAGCACGAAGACTGCCGCGAAGCCTCAAGACAACGCATCGGCAGCGCAAAAATCCACGGGCGCTACTAAAGATTCTGCGACTGCCTTCGGTTCTCACCTGGAGCCAATCTTGAAGACGGTCAGCGCTTCTGAGGAGCAACGCAAGTCCATTACTGCAATCGTCGACGATTTCAGGGCGCGCATAGTACCGCTAAGGCAGAAGCATGACGAACTCCGCGATCAGTTTTTAAAGTCTCTTACATCCGGTCAACCAGGCGATGTGGTTCTCGCCAATCAGGCAGAATTTATCAGGGCTCAGGCCGATTTAAATGCGCAATATCTCGCTTTGCGGTTGAAGGTTGCTCAGGTATTGACTGAAGAACAGAATAACAAGTTCACTGAGTACCGTAAGAAGCAAGGTTGGAAAACTGCCGAGAAATAAGGCTGAAGCCGGTTTCTAACGTTTTTAAACTAAACTGTTTATAGTCTTTTGTTGTGGATCTTCCATTCTTCGATGCTGATATGATCGTTCGGTCGGAAAGCAGCGAGCACTTGATCATGCAGACGAATGGCGAAGGTAAGCCCGGAAACGTAGTTGTCGTGGGTGCAGGTATGGCGGGTTTAGCTGCTGCCAAAGAGCTTGCTGATAAAGGCTATAACGTAGTTGTACTGGAAGCGCGCGATCGGTCCGGTGGAAGAATCTGGACCGACTTCTCGCTGGATGCACCTGTAGACTTAGGTGCAGCCTGGATTCACGGTAAGTCGAAAAATCCGATTTTCGATCTCGCCAGAAAGAGTGGTATCAAAACTGCGCCGTCGAGTTACAACAATTCGATGTTGATTGACGATAATGGGAAGAAAGTCAACGGCGTGCAGCAGCTGTTGAATGCTGGCCGGGCTAACCGAATTTTGCCGCGTTTAAAACGGCTCGCCAAGCGCCTCGACAAGGATATCTCTGTCGCCGAAGCTGTGCGTTCCATTCTTGAAGAATCTAAGATGAGTAACACCGAGATCCGTTTTCTCAATCGACATCTGATTGAATTTCAAGCGATGAACGGTACCTCTCTCGAAGAGCAATCGCTGTTTGCACTCATCGACGGACCGAGCGAGTATTCCGGTGGTGACCTGGTTTTCCCGGAAGGCTATGCGCAATTGTTTGAAGGTATGGCGCAGGGAATCCACATCAAATATCGCGAGGTAGTTTCTGAAATCAAGCACGACGATCATGGTGTTACCGTTGTGTCCAATAAAGGAACTTATGATGCAAGCGCGGCTGTAATAACGCTTCCTATTGGGGTTTTGAAAGCTGGAAAAGTCCGGTTCTCTCCTGAGCTCCCCAATGCGATGCTCTCATCAATCGCTGATATCAAAGTCGGTTTGTTCAACAAAATCGCTATGCGATTTGAGGAAACGTTCTGGAATCCGGACTGTGACATGTTTGAATTGGTTTCAAGTCGCAGCGACTTCGTGTGTCAGTTTTTAAATTGGCGAAAGTTTTCAAAAGAGCCGATTCTTGTAGCTTGTTTCGCAGCGGACACGGCGCGCGAGTGGGAGCGTTTGTCCGATGAGGAGACAAAAACGCGCATGCAGGCGCTGCTTGCGAAGCTGTTTGGCAGTGGTGCATCAAAGCCGACTGCAATCAGCATTACGCGCTGGGGGCAGGATGAATTTTCGCTTGGAGCATATTCAGTAGTTGATCCGGGTGCGACTGCGGCAAAGTTTGACTCCCTGGGAAAACCTGTTGGGCGGCTGTTCTTCGCAGGTGAATCAACGGCTCGATCAAATCAGGGCACCGTCCCTGGTGCGTATCTTTCGGGAAAACGTGCAGCCAAACAGATTGCCGAGTGCTCGTCAATGAAGAAGGTCAGTGTTGTGAGCTAGTCCGTGCGGGCTCAGGCACTGCTTCAATGAGCGCCGGAGTTGAGCGCGTCGTAGGTTCTTTACGATTAGACCAGGACTTTGGCGAGCGACTTGCCTTGCTCTTCCACTGAGCGAATCAGACCTTCCAGGTTGATTCTCTGTCCTCGAGCGGTGAGAACGACCAGGTAGTGTCCGGCGGTTTCTATGAAGTGCAAAATGCCTTGATCGGTGAGAAGGGTCATTTGAACGAGAGCGCCACGATTCATGCGTTGAATGGAGACGTCGTTGTTCGAGAACAGTGTCGCCGACAGAGCGCCGATAGTGGCGACTTCGATGTCCGGCGGCAACGAAGTGCACAGCACCGTTCCGTCGCGACCGACCAGCAGGCACCCGAGAATGCCATGCTTGCCGTTAAGCGAAGCTACGAGTTGTTTTACTCCGTCATTAATATCGGCCACTAACGTATCCCCCAGTTAGTTATTTTGAATTGCTCTATTCTGCGTCTTCATCGCCGCCCGGTTCGTCGCCGGTCTTCTTGGCTTCTGATAAACGTTTGATAGCCAGAACGTCTACCCACGGTTCATCCAGAGCGGTACTGAATACTTTCCCAGTTACTTCGAGTTTGTCTCCATCTTTCAAAGAAGTGAGCAATTTGTTTTTGGTTTTATCGGTTTCTTTTGGAATCGGCAGCGCCAGTTTCAATTCCGAAAGCGGAACTTTGGTTTCGGTTTTTCTAACCAGGAACGAGATGTGCGTTTTTTGAGGGCGGAAAGCGGGTTTGTAGTTGAGCGCCAGAGTGCAGAATCCGGCAAAGTCTGCTGTGAATTTGACGTTTTTGCCTAGAAACTCTTTCGGTTTCTCGATCAAAGAGTCTGGTGTGACGGTGTTGACGTTGGTCAGCGGGACGTCGGGTTCGATTTCCGCTTTGATGTTCTTGTCATCTGCCTTTGAGTCTTTAGCTGTGTCCTTGGTTTCTTTGCTGTTGGCGTCTTTACCCGGCTCTTTCTTTTCAGGCGCTTTCGGCGCCGGTTTTGCGGCGGGCTTGGCATCGCCGGCTTTCTGGGCAATTAAACCATTCGAAATCTCGTTCGAATTGGCAAGACCCGCCTGAACACCGGCGAGGGAAATAGTAGCTGCGACGATCAAACTTATGGAAGATGCCCTTAACATGATTGAACCTATATTTTGCGGATATCGTATTTGGGTTGAGTTGACTCTTTCAAGTTTCCCATATTACCAGAAGCTTATTAGCGCCGCCGTAAGTCAAGTTGTAATATTGACTCGTCCAGACTTAGTAACCGTGTTGCTGTAGCGATTTTTCAGCGACTCGTTATCATGCGGTAACATCACGTTCTTATGAGGGTGACGAAATTTGGCGGCGAGTGAAACAAAAGATAAGGCAATGGAAGGACCCAAGTCCGAAAATCTTTCGCCCATGATGCGCCAGTATTGGGACATCAAGGCGCAGTATCCGGAATCTCTTGTACTCTTCAGGGTTGGTGACTTTTACGAGCTATTCGACACCGATGCTCAGGTCGCGGCCAGAGAGCTTGATATCACTCTAACCGGTCGCCCGGAAACATCGTATCCGAATGGACGCATGCCGATGGCAGGAGTTCCCTATCGAGCCGTCGACGCCTATCTGGCGCGTTTGCTGGCGAAAGGCTACTCCTGTGCAATCTGCGAGCAAGTCGGCGTACCCGGCGAGCAGAAGGGACCGATGGAGCGAGTGGTTTCGCGCATTTTGACGCCTGGAACTGTCCTCGAATCGCACCTCTTGCCTACCAGAGAAAACAACTACCTGGCGGCCATCGTTCGCGGCGGCACCTCGTGGGGATTGGCTTGTGTTGATGCTTCTTGCGGAGAGTTCATCGTCACTCAGCTCGAAGAAAACGACTTGATCCTGGAGCTTGGACGGCTCTCTCCTAAAGAAGTGCTTGTGCCTTTGAAGATGGTAAAGCCTGGTCCCGGCGAGATTGTGCCCAAAGAGGTCGCGGACATGCCCGAAGCGATCGTCGGTCAATACCGCACGGTTGGTCGTCCTTCGATGTATTTCCAATTCGAGCCGGCGCAAAGACGCGTACTCGATACTTTCCAGGTCACCACGATGGAAGGCTTCGGCTGTCAATCTATGCCGCTAGCGGTGGGCGCGGCAGGAGCAATTCTCGAATATCTGGATAGAACGCAGGGCGCGATGAAGCCCAAGTTCGAAGGCATCTCTGCTTACAATGTCGCCGGTCACTTGATGCTCGATCCAAACACCCGCAGAAATCTTGAACTGACAGAAACCAGTCGCGACCGCGTGTTCGAGGGAAGTCTTCTCTGGACTCTGGATAAAACCTCGACGCCCATGGGCGGACGTCTTTTGCGAAAGTGGCTTCTGAGCCCGCTTTTCTCGATTCCGGAAATAGAAGCACGTCAGGACGCCGTCGAAGAATTGATCGGCGACAGTGCTCTGAGAACGTCGTTGAGCACGACTCTTGGTGGTGTTTCCGATCTGGAGCGGCTGTCGGTTCGTCTTTCGTCCGGTACGCTCTCGCCAAAAGATCTGGCTGCCATACGCAACTCGCTTGCTGAGCTTCCGAAGTTGGGCGAGGCTCTCGGTCATCGCAAGAGTGAGCACTTCTCTCGCTTCGCGAAGCTGCCTGCTGCATTGCTGGAGCTGGAAGAAACCATTGAGAAAACCATTTGCGACGATCCGCCTCGCGAAATTACCGAGGGCGGAATCTTCCGCGCAGGATTCTCTGAAGAGCTTGATGAAATCCGGGGCTTGCTTGGTGGTGGCAAAGACTGGATTGATAATTTCCAGACTGCTGAACAAGAGCGAACCGGCATCAAAAGTTTGAAAGTAAACTTCAACAGATCGTTCGGTTACTACATCGAAGTTACGCGCGCCAACCAGGAGCACGTGCCGGACGACTACATTCGCAAACAAACTCTCACGAACGCCGAGCGATACATCACGCCCGAACTCAAAGAGTACGAGGTGAAGATTCTCAATGCGGAGAAAAATCAAAGCGATCTCGAATACAAGATGTTCCTCGAGCTGCGTAAACAGCTGACGCAATATGGTGCTGAACTCACCAAAGTGGCGGCGATGCTTGCTACTGTGGATGCGCTTCTGTCGCTGGCGAAGGTCGCGCACGAGCGTCGTTATGTGCGACCGGTCGTCGATCAATCTCGAATTATCGACATCAAAGAAGGTCGCCATCCTGTTCTCGAAAGTATTCTGCCGATGGGCAAATACGTCGCCAATAACACAAAGTTATGCGGTGTTAGTGATGACCATCAGCTGGTCGTTCTCACCGGACCGAATATGTCCGGTAAGTCGAGCTTCCTGCGCCAGGTTGCATTGATTACGATTTTGGCCCAGATGGGATCTTTTGTACCTGCTGAGAGCGCCCGCATCGGAATTGTCGATCGCATCTTCACTCGGATCGGAGCAGTGGACGATCTCACGCAGGGTCAATCGACTTTCCTTGTAGAGATGAGTGAAACCACTCAATGCTGTCGCTCGGCAACGGATCGTTCTCTCATCCTTCTAGATGAAGTCGGTCGGGGAACGAGCACATATGATGGAGTGGCGATTGCCTGGTCTGTTGCTGAGTTTCTCGCCAAGGACGTGCGGGCGAGGACGATTTTTGCGACCCATTATCATGAGTTGAACGGGCTCGCGAACTTCCTTCCACAAATCGTGAACTATCAGGTTCTGGTGAAGGAAACCAACGGCAACGTCGAATTCATTCGGTCGGTTGTTCTTGGTGGGGCGAGCCGAAGCTTTGGTGTTCAGGTTGCGAAGATGGCGGGACTGCCCGGTTCTGTGATAGAACGTGCGCAGTACCTGATCAATCAGATGGAAAAACGTGGGGTTGCAAGCAAAATTCTTGATGGACCCAGGTTGAGAAACATCCCGATGGATGAAGTGATGCAGCTATCTTTGTTTGAAGCTGCTAAACCGCCGGAGAAACAGGTGAAGTCGTCCGCGAAGAAGGCGACGCAAGAACCGATAGCCAAGGAGTAATTAGATGCGCGAGAAGAAAGGACCAGGCCCAGGACCAATCTTAAGTCGACAATTTCTACTCGGTGCTTCAATTCTCTCGCTGACAAGTTTGATGTTGCCACCGTCCGTGATGGCAACAGATGAGCCTATTGAAACTGAAACACCTGCGCGCACCACGCCGGCTCCAGCGAAAACGGACAAAGCAAGCAAATCTTCAAGGGCAAAGAAGGAAAAGCCGGCCAAGCCCGACAAGGGGGCTGCGGAGACGAAGGCAAAGTCTGAGACGAACGAAAGCGAAACATCCGCCAAGCCCGACAAAGCGTCTGCGGAAACGAAGACAAAGTCTGAGACAAGCGAAAGTGAAACGTCCGCCAAGCCCAGAAAAGGCGATGCCATTCCGGCTCGTCTCAAGTCTGGATTGGACGCGAAGACTTTCAAATTTGTGAATCAGGGAAACTGGAAGGCTGCAGCTGCAAGGCTGGAAACGCTCACCGCGGGCTCTGATCTGCCCACCCGTAATCACGCGTGGCTCGCGTTCGCCTATATGTTTTTAAACCAGACAGATAAACTCAACAAACTGTATGACCGCGTGACGGCAAAGACTCCGCCTGCTGATTTAGTCGGCTACGTCAGTGTAATCGAGGCATTCAAGCAGGTTCTCGCCGGTAAGACCGACGATGCCGCCAAGACTTTGACAAATCTTCCCAAGCGTCACGTCAATGATTCTTTTGTCACCTTCGCACTAGCAGCGGTGGCAGGTAAGCAGGGGAAGGCAAGCGCCGCCGCCGAGCTTTGTCAGCGTGCAGTTGCTCTGGATCCGGATTTCGCCTGGGGCTACAGAACACTCGGTTATCTCCAATCACGCTGGCTCAATCAGCCGCAGGAAGCAGAGCAATCATTCCTTGAAGCTCTGCGATTGGAGCCCGAACAAGGTGAAGTCCGTGAGATGCTCATTAATGAACGGCTTGCTCGCAACGACTTCGATGGTGCAATTGATCTCGCGAATGCCGGCATCAAAGCTAATGCAAAAGATGGCAAGGCGCATTACCGCCTGGCTCAGATTCTGGTGCAGCAGTGGAGACTTCGAGAGGCGCTTGCCGAGCTTGAGAAGGCGATTGTAGTCGATCCCAACACGGCAACTTATTACAGAACGCGCGCCACCATCCGGCGCTATCAAGGGAACTACGAGGATGCAATTGCTGACCAGAAGAAGGCCGTTGAGCTTAGTAACGATAAAGCCTTTGAACTCGTAGAACTCGCCACGATGTATTCGCAGATGAACGATTCGACAAACGCAATCGCGAATCTCAACGCAGCGCTAAAAATCGATCCTGCAAACAAGAGCGCAAGTAAGAACCTGGTAGCGTTGCTCGCCAAAGAAAAACGGTACGACGAACTTGTTGATGCTTACAAGGAAGCGATCAAGTCTCAACCTAAAGATGCCGCTCTGCACTTCAGCCTGGCGGAAACTTTGCATGCCTTAGGCGAAGACGATGATGCAATCGAACAGTACAAAGAAGCTGCTAATCTCGACCAGAAGGATGCTCGTCCACACCGCCGAATCGGTGCGATTTACTCTGCCCGTCGCGACTTCGAGAAAGCGGAAGAGGCGCACCGTCGTGCGCTCAATATCAACCCTGGCTCAGTGCAGGATTTAGTCGCCCTGGGATTCTGTTACGCTCAACGGGAGAACTATTTGCAGGCGGAGGCCGGCTTCGTAACTGCTCTCGCTCTTCAACAGTTGATGGGTAATGCCAGTCCCGACGATCCGAAGCGTGAAGATATTATCCGAAGTCTCGCATCGCTGCTCATTGTAGAGGGACGCTATCAGGACGCTCGCAATCAATTCGAAAGTTTGTATGCGATGACGAAGGACAGCGATAAGGGAATCGGTGACAAATATCTGGTTCAGCAAGCGAGACTCCTGGCTGATCGGAGCAATACCAGCGCCAATGAATTGATCGCCGGATTCAAAACGCTTCCCGAGAAAACTCAGGCCAATTTCCGTTACCAGCTGATTCAAACTTTGCTCAAAGCCGGTAAGGGTGAGCTTGCGCTGGAACAGCTAAATGATGTACCGCAAGAGCAGAGCGAAGGCGATCCTCGATGGTTATCGTTGAAAGCGCGCGCTCTTCGCTTCCAAGGAAAGTTTGACGATGCAAAAACTGTGATCGAACAGGCAATAACAGAAGGCACCAAACTCGGTGAAGGTAAGGAAGTTCTGGTTGCCGAAGCACTATTGGAGAAGGCTAGAATTCTGGCTGACGCAGGTGCCCTCAAAGAAGCGGAAGACACTGCGAATCAGGCTATTTCCAAATACGACAAAGTGTATGCGGCTTATCTGGTGCTCGGTCAAATCAAATTGAAACAGAACGATCCTGGCGACGCGCTCGACTACGCGAAGAAGGCACTTGATGCCAATCCCTACTTTACCGATGCCTACATCCTCACTGGCGATGCGTTGCTCAAGCAGAACAAAGGCAAGGAAGCCATCGAGAACTACAAGAAGGCTACTGAAATCTATCCCGGTCTGATCGCCGCGCACGAAGCGCTCCTACGCGGGTATAAGGCGTTGTCGCTTTCCGCGGACGCCGCGCGCGTACAAACTCAGATCGATAATCTGGCTGCCAAATCGAAGTGATAGCACCATCTAGTCCGAACTCCTCGACGCAGCACTTGCAGTCCTGACCATTTTGTCCGAACTCCTCGACGCAGCACTTGCAGTCCTGACCATTTTGTCCGAACTCCTCGACGCTGCGCCTAGAGGCGTGTTGCCTCAATTCAAAATCAAACCCGAACCCGAACAGAGGTCTGACCATCTGAGCCGGACTCGTTAAGAAGCTTCCCCTGTGGAGTGACAAACACCCGAAAGTTCCTATAGGTAAGGGTTTCTGGAGTGTATTCTGATAGTTTTGAATTTCTGTTTTAAGTCTATTGGGTCGTCAGGAGCTTGAAACGTAATATTCACGGTGAGCACGCAAACGAGAGCACGCAGTGAGCGCGAAAAAGAAATCCCCTATTGGCGGAACTACTTTAAGGGCACCGTCCGACAGAGACTGCTCCGCGTTGAGCGCGACCAACATGCCGCATGGTCCGCTGGAAAAATGATTTGATTCTTGACAAGTGGCGCCAGTTGGAATACTCTTTAGTCGGACGCTTTAGTCCAGCCGGAATCCCATTTACTAACAATTAAATATTGAGACGCTACTTTTGGCTGCCGTTTGAGCTTGTCAATCTGCGTTGCTTGCCGTCTGCGTTGTCGCTTGTTTGGAGCTTCCGCGTATGTTCTGCAGGTTCTCAGATCCAGCTTGATCAGGCTATCTGGAGAAGCCTTCCAATCACAGACTTTTATTCCGTGTTTGGGAGTCGTTAAAATGCGACTTTAGCTTCACCAAAGCTGGCACCACTGGTGGTGCGTAAATCCCGCGTCCACGTTTCGTGACACCCCGCTTCTCTTGGTGTCCACAAGATTTTTGGCGTCGGTACGATTCTTGGCGTCCGCACGTTTCGTGGCACGCCCACGGATGATTGAAACTTGTTCTTCGCGGTTTGTTCTGTGGAGTAGTTATATGCTCAAATTCATGCAAATCAGCCATTTCCAGTTGCCCCTTGTTAGCTCATTCCGGAGCCTTCCAATCCCGACCCTTCCAATCCTGACCCTTTCATTTCTAGGGATTCCGTTTCTAGCGTTTTCTTTTCTTGTGATTGCGTTTTTGGCCTTTCTTTCGCCAGCGCATGCCGCTTCTCTAGAACGCGCTTCCTTCACGAACTTCCTGCTTGAGACGCTTGATACAGCCATTTTTTGGCTTCAGCTAGTACCTTCGATTCTCAATTTAGCCTTAGTGATTACATCGCTGTATTTGATGCTTGATGGCATTCGAAGATGGGGTCACAACAAGTCCGGTGCGTTCTCGAGAACACTCATCGGACTTTTTATTTTGCACTCATCATCATGCGCAGTTCCTTTTCTACCGTACCTCGCGTTATTTCTGGAGATATGGCTTTGCGCACGGGGCTTGGAGGCGAGGACCGCCGCGAGAATCGCTGCCAATCGCGAAGAGAGACTTGTAATGGGAGAGCGAGAGCTTGGAACTAGGGATCGACCGGCATGATGAATGGTTGATTAAAGCTCTGGTACACTCTGATACAGCTCTGATCAGCTCTGATACAGTCTGATACAGCTTCAAAAGCTCTACAGATATGGTCGAAAGTTGAAGTTGGTAGCGATTTCTTTGTCTCTGTTTGCTTCGTCCAGTTGATGAAGAGTGTCGTAGATTTCGGAGCGATAGTAGTACGCGGCGGCACAGTATTTATTCAATGAAATTGCCTTGGACAGAGCTTCGATAGCGCTTTCAAAGTTTTGTTGCTGAAAGTGAGCCATACCAAGTTGAACGAGAAAGTCGGAATCTTCCGAAAATATCTTGTTAGCTTGTTCCGCAAGTGGCAGGGCATTCTTGTTTTGTTTCAATGCAATTATCGCCCTGGTGTTGTACGTATAGGCTAACCAATAGTCCGGGCGCGGGCTGGATCTTTGAACTGCCATGTCTTCTTCAGCTTTCTCGTAGCTCCCATTTATTGCATAGAACCGAGCCCTCAGATCCCTAACCTGTGATCTTGCTGGATTTGCGGCAAGAGCTAACGAGCAATCTTCAATAGCTTGAGAAAGGTTGCCATCATCTGCTCTGATAACCGCTCTTAAAGGAAGGGTGTCCGCTAACCGACTAGGACCGCCAGTAGAGGTAGCAAGTTCGCATTCCTTCATTGCTTCGTTTCGTAGATTCTTGGCGTAAAGCACACTAGCTTTTGCATAGTGAAGAAGGAAATCGTCTTCTATGTTTCCGATTTCCTCCCACGCCTCATCGATGCGATTGCGATTACAGAGCGAAATGACTTTGAGGAATTGTGCTTGCGTCAATCTGGGATTCGACTCTAACGCTCTGAGTGCAAATTCGAATGCTTTGAGGTCGTTTCTAATGCTCGCGTATGCAACGCCTAAGTTGTTATAGATTGTGGCTGCTTCTTTATCACTTGGACTCGCGATCTTGAGAGCAGCGTTACAATGCTTGATGGCGCTCTCGAAATCCTCAAGACCTAGTGCAGCGGCTGATGCCGTGACGAGAAACCCTACAGACCGAGGATGCTTTCTCAGACCCTCCTCGCATTGCCTTAGGCAAGTTTCGAAGTTTCCAGAGTTCAGAGAATTGTTGGCTTGGAGCAACCGAGTATAGCTGAGCATTCGAAGCAGCAGCGCGGCGATCGCGAAGAGACCTGCTAAGCAGAGTGCCACTGAGGGAGTTCGGCTGCCCCATCCTCCAAGGAACAAAAGAAAACCTGGTAGAGAATCCCGAGTGAGGATCAAAATTGAAACAGTAACTAAGAACACTACAGCGAGATGAGCGAACCATGTTTTGGCTCCGTTTCTCGCTCTCGTCCACTGTGGATTCAACTGCGTGTATGCGATGTTGCTGGCGGTGATTAGGATCGTGACCCAAAACAGAGCAGAAGCGCTTAGCGCATTTCTCATAGATTGGTTAGCTTCCCAGGCCCACGCTAAATGATGGAGACGGGTTTGCTTTGCTCGCACTGCAGTTTCAACAATCTGAGTTAGGACCATGCGTCCAGCCCGCGGATCTCCTTGCACCGCATGCAGTGCCTCTTGTTCCACCTCGCTTGCTTCGCGTTCGCGTTGAGCAGAGCGCAGTGCTGCACATAAAATTCCAGCTGTCAACGCATATGAGAAGCGGGCGGACAACCTCTTGGAACCGTCTTTTGCCGGAGCACTGTCACCATTTTTAGAATCAGGTTTTCCCGTCTCTTTCTCTTGAGCGCGCAACACCGATAGAGGGTCGGAAACTCTTTCTGACAATTGGCTCCAACTTTTCTTGGAGTTAAGGGATTGTCTCAGAATTAAAAGTCCGGTGGCTTCATTTCCTGAAAAGTCGTCGGGCAGTAGGACGTTTCGCGCCGAAACCATAGGCGGAAATAAAGCAGTCCAGATCAGAGACAGCAAAATTGCAGCCGCGATCATTCGAGAACATGCTGCTAATGTCCTCTTAGCGACACATGACATTTAGCTGTATGATGGTGCGTTTTGGGTGTCGTAGATGGCTTGGGCGCACGATTTCCAGTGGACGGCTTCGTCTTCTCGATACGTCGATTCGAGTAGTACCGAGTACGCCATTAGCGATTCGGCGACGCTCAGATCTTGCGGACCGAGAGCACGTGTTTTTACATCGATTGCTTTTCGATAGAGTTCTTCTGCTTCGTCGTACTTCTTGAGGTGTCGGAGTGACTCTGCTAAGAAGTGCATGACGAGACCGACTTCGCTGTGGTCAGGACCGAGTACCTTGGTTACTTTAGCAAGCAAGTCTCGATAGAGTTTTTCGGCTTCGGCCGCTTTCTGTTGTTCTATGAGCGAAACACCGTAGTCGCAAATTGCGGCCAGAGTTTCCGGATGTTCTTTGCCGAATGCTTTTTCGCGCATCTCTACAATCCGCTTCCAGCAAGGCTCGGCCTTCGCGTGACGATTGTATGACTGGTAGAAAAAGGCAAGGTCGCGGACGCGAATTTCGGTTTCTCTATGATTCGGCCCTACAGCCTGCTCGCAGATGGAGAGAGCTTCTAAGTAAAATGATTCTGCTTGAGGAAGCTTGTTCTGGTCTCGATAAAGTTTGCCCAGATATGACAGGAGCTCCGCACCTTCTGGCGTTTTCTTCGCCTGCGCGCGTTCTTTGATGGCGAGTGCCCGTTTATAAAAGCGCTCGGCTTCCGCATGTTTCTGAATTCTTGCGTAGCCATTGGCGATGTTTGTGATCATCTCAACGACTTCAGGATGGGTTGGACCAAGCTGCAATTCCTTGAGGGACAAAATGCGTTCGTGCATTTTCATCGCTTCGGGTCCATTGCCATTAGCTTCGAGAACATTGGCAAGGTTTAGAATCAAGCCTTCGAGATCCGAATGCTCTGCACCAAGCGCGTTCTCCAGAACGGTGAGTGCTTGACGCAGCATGGTTTCAGCTTCTTCGAAACGTTCGTCCTGCAAATACAAGTTGCCGAGATTGTGCAAAATGTCGCCGACTTCCGGGTGGTCGTCGCCGAATGCTTTGCTCTTGAGCTCAAGTGAGCGCTTATAGAGCGCTTCTGCGGCACCGAACTTTTGCTGAGCTGCATACAGCAACGCTAAGTTGTTATAGCTGGTCGCAACTTCCGGGTTGTTCGGTCCGAGAACTTGTTCGTAAATCTCCGTCAGTCGCGTGCAGATGGGCTCTGCTTTGTCATAACGCTCCTGGAAAAAATAGACAGCCGAGAGGTTATTCAAGCTCTGCACAATGTCTTCGTGCTGGGGATTGAGTTCCTTCTCGCGAACTTCGAGCGCTCTCTTGTAGAGTGGCTCAGCTTCTTCATATCGCGCCTGTTCGAAATAGACTTCTGCGAGCCGATCGAGGCAATTGGCTACGGTGAGCGGATCTTTTGAGCGCTCCGCCTCCCACAATGCAGCCTGGAACATAGTCTCAGCCTGAGCAAGATCCTCGTTCTGGAATGCCTCGTTGGCTGACTCCATCAACTTGTCAAAGTCTTTGCTCATGTTGCCCCTGGGAAATCGCGCGAGTGGTTGTCAGTTGCCTGCAACTACTCTTCTATATTGAGAATTTATATCTTATCTGAGACGAGAAGATAATTGCATCCATGTCGGAACTCAAAAAACGTTACCGACTTGCTTCTGTGGTTATGCCCTGTACGCAAAGGACATCAGACATCAAGAGTCCAAACTTGCGGAAACATGATCGGACCCATCACAACCCTGTTGCGATTTGTTTGTTGACCGGTCGGTTGATTGGGGAGGGCTGACGTTCGGCGGGTCGCCGGCGTTGCCTGACGCAGGTCGCTTGCGTTGCCTGACGCAGGGCGCTGGCGTTGCCTGACGCAGGTCGCTTGCGTTGCCTGACGCAGGTCGCTTGCGTTGCCTGACGCAGGGCGCCGGCGTTGCCTGACGCAGGGCGCCGGCGTTGACTTACGCGGGTCGCGGCGTTGAGTGTTACGTGGGTCGCTTACGCGGGTTCGCGGGCGTCGAGTTTGCGCATGTTTTAGACGTTCAGCGTCAGGGTCACCGGGCAGTGGTCGGAGCCCATGACGTGACTTTCGATACTGGCATGGTCGAGCTGCTTGAGAAGGTCCGGGGTCAGAAAGAAATAGTCGATGCGCCAGCCCACGTTTCGTTTTCGCGCGCCGGTCATGACATGCCACCAGGTGTAATTTTTCGGCTCGGCGTTGACGACCCGGAATGTATCCGTGTAGCCGTGCGACACGAATTTGTCCATCCATTCACGCTCAACCGGCAGAAAGCCTGAGATACCAACGTTCCGCTTCGGTGAGTCCAGGTCGATTTCCTTGTGTGCAGTATTGAAGTCTCCGCAAATTATCAGCTTCTTGCCCTGCTTCCGCAGACCCTCGGCGAATTCCAGAAACGCGTTGTAGAAGTCGAGCTTGTATTGCAGCCGCTCCGGGCTCATCTTGCCATTTGGATAGTAAATAGTCATCAAAACAAAATCGCCGTAATCGGCAACCAGTGTACGTCCTTCCGTATCGAATTTCGGATTCCCGATACTTTGTGAAACTGAAATCGGTTTCTCTCGAACAAAAAGAGCGACTCCGCTGTATCCGCGTTTCTCCGCATGGCTCCAGTAGCTCGTATAGCCGGGCGGCGCCGAGAGCTCGTCTACAAGCTGGTCTGCGGAAATTTTGGTTTCCTGGATGCCGAGAAAGTCAGGTCGATGGTCGTCGAGCCACTCGTAGAAGCCTTTTCGTGAGATGGCACGGATGCCGTTTACGTTCCAAGATGCGAAAGTGAATTTGCTCATGCTTAGTCGGAGTTACTCATTCTTAGGGCGTCTGTATGCCTAAACGGAACTTACCAGCGATTTCGCCTCAATTCCGCATCAGCGTGTTCATTTTTACTCCTAACCGGAATAACCATTCTGAAATCATTTCGCTCAAGAATATCTCCTCGGTAAGGAGGTCCCGGTCAGACCGCGAAGGTCGCTCCGAGGAAAGACTTGAAACCGGTCAGACCGCGAAGGTCGCTCCTTAAAACCGCTCCGAAGCAAAACGCTCGGATTGCTCAAAGGAGAACGCCAGGGGCGTCAATATTTTGACAAACCCCTGGCGAATTTTCTGTTTCAGTTTTCTTAAATGGCGACAGCGTTTCGCTGCAGCCAAGCCTAGACGGCTGCCGGCTGTCCGACTGCTTCAAGAACGCCCGGATGAACGATCTCGCCGTTGTGGATGTTGACGCCCTTCATCAAGGCTGAGTCTTCCAGGCAAGCTTTGTAGCCGAGCTTGGCGAGTTTCAGACCATAATTCATGGTGGCGTTGGTGAGTGCGCGGGTCGAAGTCCACGGTACAGCGCCAGGAATGTTGGCGACGCCGTAGTGCAGGACGCCTTCGTACACATAGGTCGGAGCCGAGTGAGTGGTCGCGTGAATGGTTTCGATGCAACCGCCCTGGTCGACGGAGACGTCGACGATGACTGCGCCCGGCTTCATGTTCTTGACCATTTCTTTCGTGACGATTCTCGGAGCTTGTTTGCCCGGGATGAGAACCGCGCCGATTACGAGGTCCGCGGTCGGGAGGATTTCTTCGAGGTATTTGCCTACGGAATAAACCGTTCTCAATTGACCGTTGAACACGTCGTCAAGATAGCGGAGACGATCGAGCGAGAGATCGAAGATGGTGACGCGAGCGCCCAGTCCGAGCGCGATTTTCGCTGCGTTGGTTCCGACCACGCCGCCACCGATGATGATGACTTCGCCTGGCTCTACGCCTGGGACGCCGCCCAGCAACACGCCGCGACCGCCCATCGGACGCTCAAGGTAGTTGGCGCCGATTTGCGCGCTCAAACGACCGGCGATTTCGGACATCGGCGTGAGCAGCGGGAGAGCGCCATTTGCGGTTTGAACCGTCTCATAAGCGACGCACGTAGCGCCAGTCTTAGCGAGGTCTACAGCCAGCTTCGGATCTGCAGCCAGGTGCAAATAGGTATAGAGAATCTGACCCTTACGGATCATCGGGATTTCGGAAGCTTGGGGCTCTTTGACCTTGAAGATCAAATCAGCTTCCTGGAAAACCGCTGCGGCATCAGGAAGAATCTTCGCGCCTGCAGCTTTGTATTCATCATCACTGATACCGCTTCCGACACCAGCGTTTTTCTCGACGTATACGGAATGACCTTCCGCGAGGAGGGCACTGACGCCAGCGAGCGTCAGAGCAACACGATATTCGTGATCCTTAATTTCTTTGGGTACTCCAACCTTGGCCAAGAGACAGCCCTCCATTGCAAAAAACTTTAACCATATTTCGACCTAAGATCTTATCCTGGCAGGATGCCAACTCCATATACTTTGATACTGTTTTTAGTATTGATGCCTTCTTTAGAAGGATCTCACAAGGAATCAGTTCGATATGTCACAGTCTTTAGTAATCGTAAATGGTGCAAGAACGGCTTTTGGAGCGTATGGTGGCGGTTTAGCCACTCAAACCGCAACCGATCTCGCGGTCATAGCGACAAAGGGCGCACTCGCCAAAGCCAAGGTTGATGCCAACGATGTTGACTACGTCGTCATGGGCAATGTCCTCCAAACCAGCAAGGACGCCATCTACCTTGCTCGTCACGTCGCTCTACGCAGCGGATGCAAGGAGTCAACGCCCGGTTTGATTCTCAACCTGCTTTGCGGGTCGGGTGTGATGGCGGTCGCCAATGCCGAGATGCTCATCAACTCCAATCAGGCGAAAGTAGTGGTCGCAGGCGGTACAGACTCTCTCTCGATGACGCCTTACATAACCTGGGGCGTCCGCTGGGGCTCGCGCATGGGACATGCTGAACTCTGGGACGGTCTCGACATCCGCGACACCTATCCGAACGCTTCCATGGGCGAAACCGCCGAGAATCTTCAAGCTGATTACAAAATCTCCAGAGAAGAACAAGACGAATTCGCGCTGCTCAGCCAACATAGATTCCGCGATGCGCTTGCAAAGGGTGTTTTCAAAGAGGAGATCGTGCCGGTCTTTCTCAAAGACCGCAAGGGCAAAGAGGTTTCAATCGAACTGGACGAGCATCCGAGACCTGAAACTGTTATTGAAGGATTGCAAAAACTCAAACCTGCATTTAAGAAGGATGGAACAGTCACCGCCGGCAATGCTTGCGGTATCGTAGATGGTGCCTCCGCGCTGGTCGTGATGGCTGAGGATGAAGCGAAGAAGCGCGGATTGTCTCCTCTAACTCGGGTGGTTTCGTGGGCTGTGACCGGTGTTCCACCTCGCATCATGGGTATTGGACCGGTGCCGGCTATTCCGATGGCGCTTGAGAAAGCAGGGTTGAAACTCGAAGATATCGACCTGATTGAAATCAACGAAGCATTCGCTGCTCAATATCTGGCGTGCGAGAAGGAGTTGAAACTCGATCGTAGTAAGGTGAACGTGAACGGCGGAGCAATCGCCGTTGGTCACCCATTCGGCGCGACCGGTGCGCGCTTGCTTCTGACGCTGTCTAACGAACTTCAACGCCGAAAAGCTCGCTACGGTATGGTCAGCCTCTGCATCGGCGGCGGTATGGGCATTGCGATGATCATCGAGCGCGTTTAGCACCGTGGATGGTGCCGCTGTTCTTGGTCCCTGAAAAACTCATCGTCCTTGCAGGTTCCGAAGATCTTTCCATGGGTCTGCCGTCCGGGTTGTTTTGGGTTGCTGAGGTTTTGCTGGTGTCGTAACTTTCGACGGTCGCGTGACTTTCGCAGTGGGAGCGGAAGCCGGCTGACGCTTCGGTTTACTAACGTGCTTTGGCGGCGCCGGACGTCTTATGCTAACTTGATCTTCCTCTTCCTTCGATGAGTCGTTAGTACTATTCTCCGGAGTGGCGACTGTGCTTGTTGAACTGCGTGAGCTGTCTGTGGAATCTTCTTCTTCTTCGGTGGTACTATTGGTGGTGCTCCTCGTTATTCTGTGTTGAGGACCATCTGTCGATTTCGACATCGTCGCGTAGACGATAGCGATGCCCGCGCAGATAATCACCGCTACGACCAGATACGGCAACCAGGCTTTTAAAGCTACATCTCCAGACTCACGCGACAGTTCGACATCAACCGGATGAGCTGCCAGGCTAGATTTGCCACGGTCAACAGAGGCACCATCCCTTCCGATAACAGCTTGTTGATTGAAGCCTACATCAACAGGTTCCATCGAGGCTGCGGAAAAAGGCATTGTATGTGGTGTCTTAGTAACTGAGGTTGGTTTGTCCGATTTGTAGTCCGATGTCTGCGAAATCGACTGGGAAGCAGAAGTCCCTGACTCAAATCCGTCCCCGCTGCCGGTGGGGCGGGCCCACTTGCTTCTCGGTTGTGGCGGCTGCATGTTACCGGTTTGCGACTTCGCCTCTAGGGAGTCTGCGGCTGGCTCGTCGCCGGTCTGAGACTTTGCCGCTATGGCGTTTGTGGCAGTCTCGTCGCCGGTCTGAAACTTCGCCTCTACGGAGTCTGCGGACTGCATGCTGCTGGTTTGCGACTCTAGAGACTCTGCGGCTGGCTCGTCGACGAAGTCATCCGCGCCGGTTTGCAACATACCGGCAAACCAGGCCATTTGCTGACTTTTCTCTGAGCGAGCTGAACCCTCACCGGATGCCGCAGGTAGAGAATTTCCCGACCCCAGAAATCCTGCGGCTGAACCCTGTGCCCCTCCGACTATCGAGCCTCCTGATGTAGAGCCGCTCGATCTTGAGTGCGATGACGGGTGTAGGTAAAGCTCTCCGGAATTACGATCGCTGTTTGCGCAGGCTGACATCAACGCGTCGCGCAGTTCTAGCGCGGAATTGAAACGGCTGACGGGGTTTTTCTCCATTGCCTGAAAGATCACGGACTCTACCGCGTAAGGCACAACAGCAGCGGGATTCACCTCGGCAAAGCTAGCCGGCACAGTGTTGACGTGTCTCTGTATCAGTTCAAAAATTGTGGTGGCATACCAGAATGGATCTTTGCCAGTCAGCATTTCGTACATCACACACCCGAGCGCATAGATGTCGGAACGTTCATCTCCCGACTCGCCCATACACTGCTCAGGACTCATGTATGGCGGGCTTCCCCAGAGTTCTCCCGACTGTGTCAGCTTGCGGTTATCTTCACTGAGTTTTGCTAAACCGAAGTCGACGACTTTGACAAAATCCATTTCGTCATCCATCAGAACGATGTTGCCGGGCTTGAGATCTCTGTGGATGATGCCGCGTTTATGGGCATGGTCCATCGCGCTGCATACTTGCATCGAGATGCGCGCGAAACGATCGACCGGCAGCGGACCGTCGGCTTCGATCAAAGTTTCCAAACTGCGACCGCGCAGATAGTCCATCACCACATATGGTTGTCCGTCTTCCCCGATAATGCAATCATATACGGTGACAACATTGGGATGGCTCAATGCGCAAAGACTGCTGATCTCGCGCTCGAACCGTTCTCTATAAACGGGCTTGGCGTCTAGCTGTACGCGAATCGTTTTAATTGCTACGTGTCTGTTTACGGCAAGCTGTTTCGCTTTGTAGACGACGCTCATTCCGCCTGAACCAAGAACTTCTTCGATGTAAAAACGGTCACCAAGATTGGTGCCGACAAGTGGGTCGCGCGATTTGACCGCGTCCGTTTTTACTTTCTCGTCATTCTCCGGGCTCATGGAGGTCCTCCGCCACCGCCCGGTGCCATTATGTCGACGCCGGTCAATTTCATGCTCAGCGAATGAAACTGCGCGATCATCGCGCAAGCCTGACCGCGTTTGTTTGCTGCGATAAGCGCGTCAATTTGTTGTTTGAGTTGTCGCAACTGCTGAGCATCGTTGCCTGAGACCCGATTGATCACCAAGGGCGCACCGGCTGAGTAGCTCTGCAGGATATGGTCAACGTTTGGTGGCACTGCGAAATCATTACCGGTTCCGGGGCCCGGTAAGTTCATCGGCGCGTTCGCGGTATTTGTCTGACGTCCACCGTTCGGTCCACCAATTGGTCCGCCGGCTTGAACCCCCGCTGAGTTGCCGCCTGATTTCAAAATCAATCTGTGTCCACTTGCCGCTTGCTTTGCTTGTTTGACTTGCTCTTCTTGCTCCGTCAGTTTGGTTTCCAGGTAACTTATCTTCTGCGTTAAGTCGGAAGAACTGCCAGCTTTGCTGAGAGTCTCAATCTGAGCAAACAGTGTTTCGAACGGCTTGACTCCTGTTCCTCTTTGTCTCAGTTTATCGATCCTTTTCCAGATCAGCAGCCTTCTTTCCATCTCTGCGCCTGGTACCACATTCGGTGCCGCCTCTTCTTGCACGGGAATCAGAGTCAGCGAACCGAGAAGTTCACTCGGCGATTTCTTGCCGGCACCAAAATCATCGATAACACTCTTGGAGACAGAAACAAACCGTGCTGTGCGCCCGGATTGAGAATAAAGCACTTTGACAGACGATACCTGCTCCGGTGCCGCCTCTATCAAAGTCTTCGCGTAGAAAACCGCGTCTATTTTCAAGTCGTTATCCGTGGCATCAGGTTTTCCCTGTGCCAGGACAGTTACTACAGGTCCGGTCCCGACCGCTTTAGGCTCGGTTGTTTTCTTGCCGACATTGGCACTCACGAGCACGCCGGTGAGCTGACCGGCAGTTAGCGCTGCCCATGAGCTTTTCGCATCCATGAGAAGCAGCGTAATTATTATGACGGCAAAATATAACCGTTTCATCAATCTTGGATCTCCGGATATGGCCTTTTTATGCCAATATACGGAGTCCATTAAACGCTGAACTCTGGCGCATTTTTGCGACGGGCTGACTGTTTTGCCGGTTTACTTGACTACGCCTGACTGCTTTGCCCGTTTACCTGACAATGCCTGACTGCTTTGCCCGTTTACTTGACAATGTCTGACAGTTTGCGTGTTTACTTGACGATGCCTGACTTCACGTAATTAGCCAGAATTTGTTCGATCTCGCGCCAAATTGGCTCCGAATCACGCTCCTGGTTGTGCTTGTCATACAACTCAGCAAGTTCCAACAGAGCAATTCCGGTATCCAAACTGTTTGGTCCATTTTTCTCAATCGCTTTATTCACTTGTCTCTTGTACAAGTCCTCTTTCGAGTTGATCTGCTTTGATTGAGGTGTTTTGGAAAGTGTCTGAACCATCTGCGGTGCCCTCTGTGGTGACAGGATGTTTGTATCACGCCTGTTGACTACCGGCGGATTTGACCTGTCTAATTTGCCTGGAAAGCCCTGCAGCGCTGGGGAAAATGGCTCTTTACATTGTGTCGCTTCTTGCTCTCAACTCACACGATTTAGTAATGAAAGACGGGATTCTTTCAACAGGCTGACAACTTTGCTCAAAAGCAAAAAAATACGCATGCATCAGGGATGAAGACTGCACGCGTATTTCTTATTACAGTTGTGAGTGAGCTGTGATCTTGGACTAACCTTTGTTATTCCACGTTACCACGCCGTTTCCCTTCTTGACTGGTTGTGGATCTTCATAACCATCCACTGCTTGAACGCCCAGTTCTTCAAATGCGTCCTTTTTCTCTTCTTGCACAGCGACTGTGGTGGCTTTTCTGTGATAACCACGCGATCTGGCGTATGCGAGTTCGGGAAGAATCGATGGAGCATAAGGTGGTGGTGGTGGGACCAGATAGCTCTTACCGCGACCACGATGAGCAATTACGCGTTTTGACGAATGCTTGGTGGTTGTTTTAGCCGCAACTCTCTGAGTGGCTTTGGCTTGTGACTGTTTCGTCTCGGTCGCTGATGCATCTTGCGCAGCTGTCGAGAATGAGACCAGCGCAATGACCAGTCCGGCTGATAGTCGCCCTAACATGGAACCCCTCCACTTGGTGGCGATAGAGCCTGAACTCGCGCCACGGTATTTCCTGTGCCAAAGCTACGGCACTACTCTTATTGTACCGCCGGTTGAAATATTTAAACTTAAACCCGGCATCGCTTCGATACATATGTGCTTAAGTTCAAAACATAACTGCTCCGTCGGGGCATGAAACGGAGCAGTCATATTTTGGGCACTGACATTTGTGAGCGCGCGTGAGCCTAATGTTGGCGGCGGTTTATAGCTTATCGGTTTCTAGTAAGGGTGGGAGCGCGGATCGGCCAGACGCAGCGGAAAACCCACCTGTAATGGCGTGAAAATATTTGTCAAGAAGGTCATAGGAAGACCGATAAATACCGGCCTTTGAAAGTTTGATGTTGGGAAGTTGAGCTTGACTTCCGGGTGAGCCACTTTCGTGCTCGATGATTTGAGGTTGCCTATCTGGGTGGTCGCCCGGACTACCTGGGTGGTCCGCCGGGACCGCTCGTCCCGCCAGGATGTTTGTCGAACCATTTTGCTTTGGGCTGACGGCGTTGTTGTTCGATGGAGTCCAGGTTTTTGCCGTCGACAACCGGGTCCCAAGTGGCTACTGCGCCTCCCCACCAGGCTTTCAGGTCAACTGATGTGGTGGCGTTTTGTTTTCGATCTTTTCGGACAATGACTGTATCTGGTTCTTGAACCTCCCCCTGCACTTCATTGCAGAGTTGCTTGAATTGTTTTTCTACCTGAATTCCTACATCTGCCTGGTAGGTCATCGGACTCATCGGATCTTCGCCGAATCTTTCGGCTAGCTCATCGAGACCTTTGACCCATGGGCTTTCGAGTTTTTTCTTGGGTGAGAAGAGATTGAAGAGAAACTTGAGAGGAGGTAACTCCTTCCAATTGAACGTGGACATAGTTGGATTTGCTCCCACTGCTATTGAATGGCCATGCTGGAATAATTCCCATGACAACTCGCGGGTAACGGTTGAGCCTCCACTAAAATTTCAAGATGAACAAACCTTCATAATTACTGGCGGTTTCTCCACGAGGCATAAGTCGCACCATACCGATGACGGTATCGCGCCAAATTAACAAAGCACCCGGCTTTCGCCGAGTGCTTTGCGTGCGTTGAAAGACCAGTCGATTAGCTCGCTACGGTTGCCGATGTAACCAGCGCGAGTTGGGGAACGTGTGTCTCGATTGGAAGTTCGAGACGGAGCTGGTATTCGCCCGGCGGTTCGAAGCAGTGAATGCAACGTGCTTCGTACTGAGCGTCGCCAACAAGAATTTGTTCGTCGGAATGAACCATGCGTTGAGTGCGGCATGCGAAATCGGAACCGCACTTGCGGCAAACTGCGAGCAGTTTATCCACGCGATCGGCCATTGCCATCAGCTGCGGTACTACACCAAAAGCTTGACCGCGATAGTCGAGGTCGAGACCGGAGACTATCAGTTTCTTCTTTTGTCTCAAAAGCATCTGTACGACACTGATGAGGTCATCGCTGAAGAATTGCGCTTCATCAATTCCAATTACAACTGCATGCGAGGAATATTTCAAAATTTCCTTCGGTTCTGCCACGACAATGGCTTGGGAAGCCAATCCGTTGCGTGACTCAACTTGATTTGGTTTCGAGCGCGTATCGGTTTTGGGGCGCACGATGATTGTTGGCAAATAAGCGAGGCGAGCTCTCTCAATTCTTCGAATGAGTTCGCTGGATTTTCCGGCGCTCATGCATCCGACTATGACTTCGAATCTATATCCGCTCAGCATTCAGTAATCTGTCTCCGGTATATTGGCGGGATGCCTTTTGGCGCTTGGCTAGGTCTGAAAACCAGTGATAGTAATCGTTTCGGTCCCAAACGCGAAACCTATGTTAACCAAATTCACGCGCCGGAGGGTTCGACAATATTAATCTGATCTGTCGATCAGACTGTCACAAACCCTGATCTGGTGCCCTACTCAGGGTTCTCAGGAGGAGTTCCGGCTTCTAATAAATGTGGCGTGGTCAAATATTTGTAATGGAATATCTTGTCAAGAGAACTCTTGGAGACGGTTGTTGTGCTTTGCAAATATTCTCGAACGTCGATTTTTTGTGCCCTGGCTGAATCGATGATTTCGATTGCCTTCTGGTAGCCCACTTCTGTGGTCAAGGCAGCAATTAATGCCGACGAGCGATCGAGAGTTTCTCTACATTTAAATGTATCTGCAGTGATCTTGATCAAACAATGATGGTTGAAAATGTCGAGCGCCGTTTGAAGCATCGATACGGAAACGAGAATGTTGTCGATGATGACGGGTGTCAATGTATTGTTCTCTAGTTGCCCAGCCTGCGCGGCTAAACAGACAACATGATCGTTGCCGATTACCTGATAACAAACCATCAATAGCGATTCTGTAAGCGGCGGAATTCCGGTTTTGGGCAGAACATCCGGCCATAATGGGGACTGCTGCAGGATTGAATCAGGCAGTTTGATCTCGCCGAAACCAGCTGTAGGTCCAGATCCCATTAAACGGAGGTCGGTCGCGATCTTTGCCAGGTCCGCCGCCAATTCTCTTAACGAGCTTGAAACAGCTACAAAGTCACTCATCGATTGAGTAAGCCGAAAGTAATCATCTGCGGCTCGCAGAGAGAATCCTGTAAGTTGAGAGAGGTGTCGAACGACGACGTTATGAAAGTCAGGTGCGGTATTAAATCCGGTGCCGACGGAACGACCACCCAGTCCAATTTCTTCAAGGTGATGACTTGCGTCCTTGATTCGCCGGAGCCCGTGCTCGATTGTGGAGCCGAAGCAATTGAACTCCTGTCCGAGCGTGATCGGCGCATCGTCGCGCAAAGCTGTTCGTCCGACTTTAACCACTCGTTCGAACTCCAGACTTTTGCGTCGCAACAGCCGCTCCATCTCAAGTACGGTCGCTTGAAGTTTTTTCGTCGCCGACAAACAAGCGATTCGCATTGCCGTCGTATAAACGTCGTTATTCGATTGCGACAGATTTACGTGCTTCGTCGCATTTACTGAAGCTAAGGATTCAAGCGAGTCTCCGAGGATCTCAGACGCGCGATTTGCGAGCACTTCGTTTATGTTTATAATCAAACCAGCGCCCGCGCCACCATGCACGGCATCAACAACAAACTGCTCGCGCCACTGTCCGCTTAAGATTTCATCGCAGACTTGAGTGATTGCCGACACTATTTGTCGAGGAAGTAAACCAAGTTCGCCATTGGTTTGAGCGCACGCTTTTTTGACCTGGACGACTGCCTCGATTAGTAGAGAATGGCTTGGACGCCCCGTCGCGCTGAAGACTTCGAGCGCACGGCTGGTGCCAATTCCCCAGTAACAGCCGGCGGGGATCGTAACTTCGCCGAGTTCATCGGTTTCTATTCGCGCTTGACCTTTGCGGGATGCCATTAATTTGTCAGGAGTTTCTGGGACGTGAGGCGCTACAGCATACCCGATTGAAGGTCTGAAGAGACAAAGCTGACTGTCATTTCAGTTCTTTAGCAAGGTCTTGTGCAAGGTTGTTCAACTGTGGGGAACGGTCACGCGCGTCCTCGCTCAAGAGTGGTGCCAGTTCGTTTCGCGCCTCCTCTTTTGAACCTAGAGCGGCAAGCGAGAGCGCTTTCAGATAGGGCAGGGAGGCGTCGGAGTATCCAAGCGATTCCGCCTTGCGCAAGTTCTTCAGGGCGTCGTTGTAATCGCCCTTCATTAGCTGCGCCCGGCCCAATTGCAAGTGCGCGGCACCGCTGCTCGGGTCGATTTCAATTGCTTTTTGATATTCGATAATCGCGTCCGGTACGAAGTTCAATTTCATATACGAGTTTCCAAGATTCGTGCGAAGCTCAGCGGAATCCATACCAACGGTCTTCGCGCGCTCGAGGCTCTCCATGTAGTCCTTGACGGCGCGCGACGGATCGCCGGATTCGTCATACGCGAGACCTCGATAGAAGTAGACGGAGAGATTGCGAGGTCTTAACTTAACTGCTTTATCCAGGGGCTCGACTGCAAAAGCGGGGTTGCCTGCCGAAATCAGTTGACGTGCCGAGCCAACGTTTTTCAAGAACTCCGTCATGTTGTCGCTGGGGGCGTCTGAGACGTTCTGTCCGTTGAAAGCTGCAGCCGGAGGCGCCGGGCGCTGAGTTGGGTTTAAGTTTGAAAACGGCGGCGGCTGTTGAGAAAACTGTTGGGGCGGCTGGGTCTGCGCGAAAGGACCAGGCGGCTGTTGCGGGTAGGGTGCAGGAAACTGTCCTGGCGATTGTCCCTGCGAGAATGGCGGCATCGTTTGCTGAGGTGGATAGCCTTGCTGAGCAGATGGCGGCATCGTTTGCGGAGGCGGATAGCTTTGCTGAGCGGATGGGGTTTGTTGATAGAAAGGGCGTTGCACGGGATACGGCTGTTGATAGCCGTAAGCTGGTTGATTTGGATAGCTCTGAGGTCGGGGAGCGCTCTGGAAAGGCGCTAGCTGCGCTGGTTGCCCGGGTTGCGCGTATGGTTGTCCGGGATAGGATTGACCGGAGAATGGCGGTGGAGGCTGTCCTTGATAGTTTGGCGGCGGCGGAAATTGAGAAGCATAAGCAGGCGGATATTGCCCATAGCCAGGCGGTGCCTGATTTGGCGCTGTCTGGACTGCTTGCGGCATTGTTGTCTGACTGGGAGCCGGAAGCGGTTGTTTACTTTGAAGACCAGATTGCATCTCAGGTTTAGCGATCGGTGGCCCACCTTCCGGTCCGTTCTCAACACTCGGAGTTTGGGGCTCAAGTTTCTCTGCGCCTTTTGAAACAGGCTTTGCCAAGGGCTTTGCGGGGGAAGTTGGTTTTACCGTGGTCGACTTAACAGGGCTTGTCGACGGCTTCGCTTCTCCCTTGCCGGTTGCTGGTTGAGCCTTATCTTTAGTAGGCGGCACAGGTTTCGCAACAGCGCTCATTTGCGCATGAGCGTGAAGGGATGCCGCGCAGAAGGCAGCGGTAACCGAAGTCATGAGTGCTAGTAATTTTTTCGTCAACACTTGGTTTTACAGTATCTCAAATGGCTGCTTGCTGCTACCAAACCGTTTCCATCGATTTCACTCACGACCTCTCTTTGGGTCGGGCGTCCGATTTTTAACTAGCTTCAGGAACGGTCCGTACATAAATTCTTACACATGCTAGCCGTTCAACAATTTAGAATTCAGGCATGGGACTGGAAGACGAAATTCAATGTATCGAAGGTGGGCAGTCGCACTGCAGCCAGTGCCAGCAGCCGCTGTGCGTGCGGAAGCAGGTCATCAATCTCGCTTTAGGTAATGTGGAAGCAATGCTTTGTCTCGACTGTCTGGGAAAGGACAGTGACCGCGAGCCTCTGGATGTGCTCACGGGCGTCAAGAGTTACGTTCTCTCGCGTCCTTGTTTTAAAAAGGAATGGGTGAAGTATCCTGATCGTACTCACTGTCCCCAGCCACAGAGCTGCTTTTCGGAAGCGTGTTTCGAGGATGACGATCAGGATGAGTGAGTTTTCACATGGTTGAGGTTTCACATGGCTGATTACGAGCTGGATTTGCGTGGCGTCGCCTGTCCAATGAATTTCGTTAAGACAAGACTGTTTCTCGACAAGATCGCAAGCGGCGATGTCGTCAAAGTTTTACTGGACGCGGGTGAGCCTGTAGAAAGCGTCAGCTCAAGCATTGAGAGCGAAGGTCACAAGCTCGAGGAAACCGTGAAACTTTCGGACGAGCACTTCAGTCTATTGATTCGCAAGGCTTAGTTGGCTGACCGATAAGGTCGAAAGCAGGCAAGGCTGAGCTGTTTGGTCTATTGCGTTAAGTGCCTTGTTGACAAATCCCCGAAAAATCAACTATAACCGACCCTTATCCGCTGGATTAGAGCCCGTTCGGGCGAGAGATTCCGAGTCGGTCTAGAATCATTTGCATGCGCAGAAAAATTTCTACTAATAATGTTTTGATTGCAACCGCGGTGTTGGTTGCCTTGAGCGCGCCAGCCGCGTTTGCACAGGGCGCGACGACCGCGCATGCTCACATGACGCCGGAAGAGGCTCGCCGACTGGCTGACAATGATCCGGCCAATCCTAAACTTAAGTTTCAGTACGCTGAAGCTCTGCGTCACGCCGGTAAAACCAGCGAAGCTCTCAAAGAGTATGTTCAGGTTACCGAGATGGATCCCACGAATTATGTGGCTTACCACCAGATAGCGCTGGCGTCACCGGATGCGAAAACTCTGTCCGAATCTATCAAGCGCTTGACGCACTTGATGTCTGACAAACCCAAAGAGCTTATGCTGCGTGTCGCGCTTTCAGAATTGCTTGAAACCGACGGCGAATACTTTCAGGCATCAAAAGTGCTTGTGGACCTGGTTTTCGAGAATGCGGTTCCACCGAAATTTACCGCTAAGGTAAACAGTCGCATTCGTTTCCTTCAATCAAAAGCGCGCGGTGAGCACGCCAACCGCAAAGTCGCGGATACTCATCACAAGACGGATAACGCGCCGCCGCTTCCGTTGCCCGAAGAAAACCTCTCGCGTGGTTTGTCTGCGTCGCGCCTTGAAAAGGGGCATGAAGTCGACGGTTTTGGACATTCACTCCTGCAACACTAAAGTTTCTAAACTGAGATGGCGATCATGAAAAAACAAATTTTGAAAACGCCAACTCTGCTAGATCGACAATCCATGCGAATCCTGGGCTTTCTGTTGGCGCTGACGGCGGTTACCGGTTGTCACGGCAGTTTTGATACCGAGAAATTGTCGAAGGTCGAATATGCAAAGAAGGCGCCGTATGAGACTCCTGATGCGCCTTCCCAGAGACCTGTCGTTGTGTCAGATCCTTCCAGTGCATCTCAAGTTTCGGCTGAAGCGAACATGGCAAAGGAACAAGCCGTTGCGGATGGTTGTCTTGCTGCCTGGCGGAAAGCCTATCGAGACAAGGATGAAGAAGGTGCGATGAAGATGCTCGAGGAGCTGGACAAAAAATACACCGGCATCTCGACTGTTCAATTCATGATGGGTCAAGTCAAAGACTATTTCCATAAGCCCAAAGAAGCGCTGGAGCACTACAAGCGCGCTCACAGCACGAATGAGTTCAGCTCTATGCAGACATTCAAACTCGCAGAAGCTACTCGCAAAGCTGGAGATGCTAAGGGTTCAATCGTCTACTATCAGAAACTGCTTGAGAATCTCGACCGAGCCACCACCGATTATTCGATGTCAAACATGGAGCAGCTGCGCTCTTCAGTGCGACTTGGTTTAGTCAAAGCTTATAAGGACTGCAAGCAGAACAGCGAGGCGAAAGCTGAGCTCGACAAGATTTTGAAAGTCGATGCAAATAACGCAGAGGCTAAATCGCTTCTTAAGGAACTCGAAAATACCGGGAAGTAAGCGGCTTCTGTCGTACAATTAATCTCGAAGGGCACAGTTGCATTCGGGGGAGTTACCGATGGTCAAAGAGATCGTGGAGCGCCAGGCGGAAAAATCTGCCGTGGAAGAAATCAGAGTTGACGGTTTCGACCATACGGAATTCTATGTAGGCAATGCCTTGCAGGCTTGCTACTACTATCACCACGGATTTGGTTTCGACATCGTTGGATACAAGGGGTTGGAAACCGGTCACCGCGATCGCGTTTCATACGTGCTCCAACAAGGTAATGTCAAAATTGTTTTGACAGGCGCTTTGAATGCTGACAGTGACATCGCCGAGCACGTTCATCGGCATGGTGACGGTGTTAAGACGATTGGCATGAAGGTACGCGACGCAAGACTTGCTTATGAAACTGCCATCGCCCGCGGTGCTAAGAGTTTTGCCGAGCCGACCGAAGTTACCGATGACTACGGCACCATGGTGACGGCGTCTGTTCACACATACGGTGACACCATCCATACTTTCGTCGATCGTTCGAATTACAGCAAAGACAACTTTGCTCCTGGTTTCAAACCGATTCAAGGAAAAGCTGATGGTGGCGTAGGGCTTGCCGCCATCGATCACGTAGTTGGAAACGTAGAAGTGGACCGTATGGAACACTGGGTTGATTTCTACAAAAAGGTTTTCGGTTTCTACGTCTATCAATACTTTGACGCCAACGATATCTCGACGAAATATTCGGCGCTGGTATCAAAGGTGATGGCAAATAGAACCGGCTCCATCAAACTGCCCCTTAATGAACCAGCAGTAGGGATTCGCAAATCGCAAATTCAAGAATATCTAGACTATTATCTGGCTCCCGGCGTTCAACACATCGCCATTGCGACCCGCGATATCATCAAAACAGTCGGAGCGTTGCACGAGCGTGGTATCGAATTTCTCACGGTTCCCCGTTCATACTATGATGCGCTTCCTGAGCGCGTAGGCGAGATTGACGAAGATATAGAAGAGCTCGCTAAGCTCGGTATTCTTGTTGATAGGGAATCAGAAGGTTATCTTCTCCAGATCTTCACGAAGCCTGTGGAAGACAGACCGACTCTGTTCTTCGAGATTATTCAACGCAAAGGCGCGCATGGTTTCGGCAAAGGAAACTTTAAAGCGCTGTTTGAATCGATTGAGCGCGAACAGGCTAATCGCGGCAACCTCTAGGAAGTTTTAGATACCTCTAGATCGCTAGGTCGCTGGAAACTTCTAGATCTCTAGATACTTCTCTATGTTTTGATGCGTCTTGAAACTAAAGACGTGTACAGCTAAAAGCGCTAACCGCCAGCGAAAAAAAAAACTCTAGGGTAAACCCCTCTTGATAACTGCGTGCGACCGGACTTAATCTGGTCGCACACTTAGTATTCGAGGGCAAGCATGTCGAATTCGGCACGGTGGCTCCCCGGTTTAAACAAAGCGCAATGGCTCATCTGGATTTCGACCATTGCTTGCATGCTGTATTCGAAACAGACATGCTCGATCATGATGATCGTCATGCTCTTCCTCGCCGCTGAGGACTGGAAAACTAGGGCGGCGCAATTTCGCGAGCGTGCCCATCTCTATATGCTCGTGCTGTCGGGAGCGCTGCTCGCGTCGGCCTGGCAGCGACCGATTGCGGTTATTGCCGTGTACATGACGCTGAGTTGGATTCACCTTCATTTCCAAAAGAAGGCGATGGCGAATCGAGATTACGCCTGGTTCTGCGAACATCTCTTGAGCCTGTCGGCGCTTCGCATGCATTGCCTGGCGATTTTCGTTGCTGTTTGTAGTTACAGTTATCACGAGTTTACCGCGCTTCTTCGAAACCACAACGATCACCCTGCCTCATTTGCGCTTACGATTCTCGGCGTATTTACAGTGACGCTGGGCGCTATTCCGGCTGCGCTTGCTGCTTCGCTTTTTGGGCGAGAGCAATTGCTCGAACAGATTCGTTTCACTCGTTTCTCGCGACTTTGCCAGGCGCTCTGGCTGGATCTTACGTTCTACTCTTTCGCCGTTGCGCACCTGGTGATTTTGCTAGCCGTGATCTGGATCCCTGGTGGGGTTGGTGATCAGGTCGTCAATTGGTTGGCAGCGTGCTCTCTTGATGCCAATCTCAGTTGGCTGCCCGTTGCCTGGCCGACGCAATCGATGGGTTTGGAACCAGTTGTAGTGCCGTCCAGTTTCGATTTGCCCTTCTATTTGAAGGTCGCTGCCAGCGCGATTTTTACAAGCGTCTTTATGCCGGCAATAGTTTCAAGCTCCTCGTTTTGCACTTCTTTTGCGCGCCGGTTTCGTTTCACTCGCGAAGCGCATATATATGCAGAAACATTTATAGAAGTACTTCGACAGCCCACTCAGAAACTCTGTCTAAAGCTTGCGTCGCCATGGCTGCATCATGCAGGAACTACATTGCTATGGTTGACCTTCTGCTATGCGCTCCTGTTTTCGTTCGTGGCATTTACACCAGGACCGCTTGGAGAGGCGATCTTGCAGTCTCTCGACCAATGGTTTTTCGAAGCTGGGTTTCGCGCTCTGTCCGTTTATGACAATCCGGAATTGCGACTGTTTGGAGCATCAATCGTTGCCATGATTGGTATGGTGCCGCTTGCGGTGATGAGTTGTTCATTTTTGCCTACGATGAAGTCAAAAGTCATTTCGCTAAGTGCTGATGGAATTCTATTACCGCGTGGACCGTTTCTCAGCCTCGGCTTTCGTCCGATGCGGAGCTGGAGCGACGTGCGCTCTGTTTCAATCAGGCAGTTTGTTGGTGAAACGCGACCGAACAAACGCACGCTGATAATCTCCTTCTTTTCCGGTGGCGCAATCAAACTGAAGCTCCATCAACTTTCTGGCAAGGACCTGTATGACCTGCTAAGCGCTATCGACGAGCATGCGGATGATTGTGTGATTGCGCCTGAGGTTCTGGAGTTGAGGAACTGCTTGTTTGACGAGCATGGCGCGCGTGCTTTGCCCGAAGAGGGGCGACTGCGCAATTTAGCTGCTGAAAATTTCAGGTCTACGGTATTCGTTCCATACGAAGTGGGACAGACAATACCGAACACTGAGATGCGCGTAGTTCGCCAACTTTCGACCAAACCTTTGTCTGCCGTTTACCTTGTCCGGCGCGCAGATGGCAAGCTTGCCGTTGTTAAACAGTTTTGCTTCCCGGACGGTGGCGCCGATGGTGCGTCACAAACCAAGATGAGCTCGCAGGTCGAGCGCATGCGCAAGAACTTTCTAAGTGAGTATGAGTTACTGAGCGGTTTAGACAACTGCCGAATTGCAAAAGTCTTGGAAGTGTTGGAACTCGGTAGCTCCAATCTGTTGGTCCTTGAATTTGCCAGAGGTAGAGATTTGCGGGATATAGTCGAACGCGACGGGGTTCGCAGCGAGACTGTTGTGCTGCAACTAGCTCGCCAGATAGTGGATGTGATGAGCTATCTGCACAGTCAATCAATCCCGATATTGCATCGCGATCTGACTCCGGACAACCTGATTCTGGATGACGAACGAAACTTGCGACTCATTGATTTCGGGGCTGCTCATCAGTTTCTAGAAGGTATCACTGGAACTTTGATAGGCAAGCAATGTTATGTAGCTCCCGAGCAGTTGCGTGGCGAGCCCTCAATCAGGAGCGATATCTATTCATTCGGTTGTACACTCTATTTCCTTTTGACTGGCGAAGATCCGATTGCGTTGACGCAAAGCGATACCGGCGAAGAGTCTTCTGTTTCACGCGCCATGCGTACTCTCATTCTAGACTGCACGCAATTTGACGAAAGCGCGCGGCCTGGTTCGTTCGCCGAAATCCGCACCCGTTTAGACCAGATAGAGGATGCTGCATCGGGTGTGGTATCGCTTGAAGATCCAGGGCATTGGCTCCGACTACCAGACGAGGATTCTCTTATCGCTGTTTCAAGCGGTGTGGATACTTCTAGCAGTTTCAGAAGAGGAGAAGGCGCGTGAAGGTGTCGCAGTTTAAAGAACAGTTTTTAAACGAATTTGCGCTGCAGGCGGGTGGTCTGCGGGTGCCACTATTTGTGGTGGCGCTATTTTTGTTTTGCAGCAAGCTCATCTCAATATGGCTTCTGGTGATCTGTGCTCTATTCGCTGCTCAAGCCTTGTTTCCGTACTTGCCAGTAAATGTTCGCGAGAGGTTTAACTTTCGTTTGCGCGATTGGAGTTTGCAGCATACGCATGAGTGGAAGTTTTTTGCGGAGCTCATAGATGGACTTCGATATTTGAAACCATTTTTGTTTGCGGCTCTATTTTTCGCTGCCGCACCGATTTCCGTCTGCATTATGGCCGTGCACTATGTGAAAAAGGTCTTCGCTCGAAGTTCCCCAGACCGCAGACGGATAGCGGAGAACGGTGCTTTAGTGCTTCGGCAAAATGTGTCCAGGAATAAGGATGAGGAGACCAGCTTCTATCATTCGCCGGCGTTCGCAATCACGACTCTCGTGGTTGTAGGACTTGGAATACCTGTCGCCATAATGCTTTCCATTTATACTGCCGGGAGTGTCGAGGAGCGGCTTGCTACCGTGAATGATGGCGTCTACGTTCAATACCTGGCTCCGCAGGACGTGAAGTCTCCGTCGCGGTTTCATAAGCGCAGTTTGACAGGCAAGAGATTTGTTATGAGTGAAGGAGACTTGCCGATAGTTGCGCATGACTTTCCTGAACCGAGTTCAGCCTCGTTGCAACACTTCGCGATGTATGCCTATCTCATCAGCCTCTCCTGGGCGGTCAGTATTATCTTTATGCGTGCGTATTTTCTGTTTCCGCTCAACTTCGCGAGCACTGAATACGATATTCGACTGGATAGCCGTGGTGTGAAGCGAGGGCATGTGCATGGTTGGTTTGCGGAGCTTATTTGGTATTGCTGGCCTGAGTTTATGCCACGTTCGTTTTCCTGGAGCGAGGTTAAACGCGTCGATTACATTCAAGCAGGCGTTGGACGTCTCAGTCCTCTGCCCGCGACGATTTTCTCGAAGCGCAGCGTTGTTTATCAGGTCCTGAATAAACTAGCCGGCGCCACAGATGGACTGGTCGATAAGATTGGTCGAAGTGAATATATCAGTTTTGACCACAACATCGATTCTTCGTCGGCCGCTAGTCGAATCAATATCCGGCTCTGGGAGCTGAGCAGTGACGATAAAGTGCGGCTGTTTTACGCGTTGAGAACGTACGCGCCTGACCTTTTCATTCCGCCGATTGTGCAGGAGAAGTTGATTGGTTCAAGCGTAATGAGGGAGTCGAGATACACAGATCTCTGGTTCAACATGCTCACTTCAACGCAGGTTAGCTTGCGCGCAGAGTCTCTCAGTAAGGGCGACACGCTCCGAGATGGCACTTACACTATCGTCGAGAAGCTTGGTTCCGGTGGACAGGCCTCCGCCTTTCTGGCTAAGACAAACGAGGGCGAGCTGATAGTTTTAAAAGAATTCATTCTCAACTCCGCTGAAACCTTTGGCGCGCTGGTTGAATCCGCCACTGACTTTGAAAATGAGAGCAGCATCCTGAGCCGCCTGGACCACCCGCGAGTGGTGAAATTCAAAGACATTTTTTCACAAGACAGACGAGCGTATATCGTTCTTGAATTCGTCGGCGGAGTTACGCTTCGTCAAATGGTTGAAGCGTCCGGGGCTGTTGGCGAGCGCCCTGCTGTCGAACTCGCACTGGAGATGTGTGATATCCTCGCGTATCTACATGGTCAGGCACCGCCAGTGGTGCATCGCGATTTTACTCCGGAAAATCTGATTAGTCAGATCGACGGAGGATTGAAGATAGTCGACTTCAGCGTGGCAAGCCGAACCGGCCCAGCCAGATCTGGCGATTGCGTCGGCAAACATTCATATACTCCGCCAGAGCAATTCCGTTCGCAAGCTTCAACCCAGAGCGATATTTATGCTCTGGGAGCGACACTGTTCTTTCTTCTCACCGGTCACGACCCTAAGCCAATCAGTGTTTCGGACCCTCGTTCCATAAACTCTGAGCTATCCGAAACAATCGCGACGATCGTTTCAAAAGCTACGGCGCTTGATTTGGGTGAGCGATATGATTCCGTCGAGTGGCTGCGCTTGGACCTCGAAGATGCGCTTCGGCGGTTCGATTCCGCAGGAGAAAAACTGAGGTGCTCCGAAACTGATCTGCTTGATTCAGAGCGAAGTCTGTCAAACGATTCTGAAGCCTTATTGAAGAGCGATTTGGCATCCGCTAAACCAGGTGGAGTAGTGATTAAGTTGGGAAGCCGAAACAAAGTCAAAGTGTCCGCGAAGAAATCGAAAAGACGAGCCCAATCGAGTGGAAGCAACTTTGGTTCTGGTGCTCGGTTCGGCAAGTCCCGCCGCACTAACTGCCGGTGACGGCCATAGTATGGTTTGGAATTCGGGATTTGCTATTCGTTGAATAAGCTATGCAACTCGCGCGCCTTCATGCGGTAGTGGATGGCGTCGAGATAATTCCCCTGGCGCCACAGAATGTCTGCGTATTGCATCATTGCAGGAACTGCGAGGTCGCGACCGGGACCGGACAGCTTCTTCAGCCTTGGAATTACGGCTTTGTAAGCTTTGCTTGCTGTTTCCAGCTTGTCGAGTCTGTACAGGCAAAATGCTCGATAAAACGATACCAGCGCGGATCGCGTTTCGCTCACGTTGTCTGAGCTAAAATAACCGCCTTCCTGAAGAAGCTGTTTGTAAGCGTCGTCGGCGTTTTCATATTGGCGAATTGCTTCATTCCACAAGCTGCGAGCTCGGTAGCACTCAGCCATTCGGGCGCAGGTGACGGCATAGTCCTCGGCTTTGAAGTGGTCGCTGCTTTGCAGTTGTCTCACCACTCGCTGAAATTCGGGAAGGGCGCCAGAGAAATCGCCTAGCGCGTAAAGTGAGGTTGCCTCCTTCAAACGCAGCTCATTATGATGATTTGTCAGTTGTTCGTTACGCGTGTTTTCTAAAAGTGTTGCATAATGCTTGGCGGCCTCGCGATATTGTCCGAGCTTGAAATCACAGTCAGCAAGTCCCTCAAGCGCGATGCGTGTTCCCCTCGCTTTATCTCCGTCGTGTCGTGCCCCAAGTTCAAATAGATTGCGGTAGCACACCGCTGCTTCCTTGAAGTACTTCTGGGCAGCGTAATTTTGAGCCAGGCTTTCAACAGACCGGACGTATTCATCGTACCGATCGGAGTTTGGATCCGCCCGAAGCATCTCTTCTTGAACCTCCAGGCTTCGAATGAATATTGGTTCCTGAGGAGGAGGCGTAGCCGGACGTGCTATCGGCACAGGCATGAATGCTTTGTCGATCGGGAACGCGGTTTTGGTTTCCATCTCGAAATATGGCATGACCAGCCTGGTTGCCGCAACACAGAGCATGAGTGAAACCGCTGCCGCAAACGCCAACAGTATTTTTTCGCGTTTCTTCAAAGGACGAATTTTGAGTTTGATAACCTGAAATCTATCCTGAATCTTTTTCAGGAGCAAAACAGTGACGTTCTGCTGAAAGGCTCGGAGCGCCTCTCCCAAAACATCCGCCGACGGAAAGCGCTCGTTTGGATTTTTCGCAAGTGCTTTGAAAATTATCAATTCCATCTGATGCGGAACAACGAGGTCCGGATCTATTGATTTGAAATCGGGCGGCGGATCGTTCATCTGCTTCAGCAGAGTCTCCATGATATTCTCGCCGACCAGAGGTGGTCGCCCGCTGAGAACTTCGTACATCAAGCAGCCCATTGAATAGATATCCGCGCGCGGATCAACCTTCGATCCCGAGCATTGTTCCGGGCTCATGTAATTGGGACTGCCGAACACTTCTCCGGTGCGCGTCAATCCCATTGATTCCGCGCCTTCTTGAGGCATCACTTTTGCAATTCCGAAGTCTAGTAGTCGAACAAAATCGATGCCACCACTGGCGGGGCTAATCATTACGTTGCTCGGTTTTAAATCTCGATGCAGTACACCTTTTGCATGCGCGTGGGAGAGGGCATCACAGATTTGAATGAAGATTGGAACGGCTCGCTCGAGCGGCAGTCGTTTCTCCCTCTTCAAAAGATCGGAGAGCGAAAGTCCATCAAGCAGTTCCATGACTAGATAAGGTCTGCCGTCCGGCGTCACCCCGAAGTCGTGGGTGACGATCAGATTGGGATGTGAAAGGCTGCTCGCGGCTTGAGCTTCGACCTGAAAACGTTGATGGCTTATCGGATTTGCCATCAAATGTGGAAGCAGTACTTTTACCGCAAGCGGTTTGTTCAGTTTAATGTCTTTGGCTCTGTACACTGCGCTCATGCCGCCCATGCCAATCAGTGCCAGCAATGCGTACCGGTCGGATAATGTGTGACCGACGAGATTTTCGGCTGAGTCATCACCGGACTCTCCCGCATCCGACGCCAGTTGAGAGCGCACAGTGGAAGGAAATTCGCTGTCATCAGCCGGTTCCGTTTCCCCTACGCTTACTCGCGGTCGACCGCGCATTTGTCTCTGCGATGAGCGGTTGAACGGACCATGCGGAACTGCGTTTCTTCTTCCAGATGAGGTGCCACGATGCATCCGCCCTGGAAGGACAGGCGTATCTTCACCGTTTTCTTTTAAGTCCTCGATGTCGTCAGCATCTTTCGGCATGTAAGTGATACGGTTCCGTCGGAAAAACGATCTGCCAATTGGCTATAATAAGCGCTATATTTCTATACCCAGGACTTACGCTATTATTCAGATGCTGGTTGGGAACTAGTGATGAAAGAATTTGCAAACGCAATTGCATCAAGTCTTTTAAGACGAGTGAATCGTGCAGCTTCACGGCAACCCGAATGTGTATTCACTGCAAAACAGCAGATAATTCTTGGCGGTTTCGTTGCCATTCTCTGTGCACTCTGCTTATGCTCTGATGCCGAAGCGCGGACTTCAATCAAGAAGAAAACAAATGATAGTTCCTCGAAGAATGTTGGATGGGTGATCGACCAGACTTCCGAGGAGGCCGGGCGCGGCGAAATCATCGTCACCAAAGACGGTGTGCGTATCAAACTCAAGACGTTAATCGCCGTTCTCGCAGCTCCAAAGTTTGACGCCACTATATTCGATACCAGCACAAGAAAATACGTCGACCTTCCATACGATAAATGGACGTCGAAGTACAGGGATAAGCGTCCCGTCTCAATCACGCCAACAGGAAAAACAGCCAAGATTGCTGGTTTAAACGCGAGTAGTTATCGTGTTCCAAGCCAAAAAGTGCTGAAAGAGGTTTGGTTTACCAATGACGTGCCGGTCTCCGAAGATATGTGCGCGTTCATCTCGACGACCATGCATTTGCCCAGTGGGCACGGCTTGCCGGTTCGCCTCGAAGTGAGTCGACCGGCAGGAAAGCGCGTTGTTTTCGACACTCTAAAATTGACGAAAACCGACAAAGTAGATCCGAAGGTTTTTGCAAAACCTATTGGCTACAAAAAGGTGGAGAGCGAGTATCAACTCTTCGTCAAGGAGAGTCAAGTTCAAGACATGGGCAGCTTCTTCCAGTAAAGTTTAGCCGCCCCGCGATGCTCAATGTTTGCTCAAGGGGTTCGGCGCAACACGGTTCCAGCGCTCGATCAGATCGCTAAATACATCCGCCTCCCAAACATCCGGCTCGTATTTTAATTCTCTCGCGGCTCGTAAGTCCGAGTCGCACTTCTCCAGCTCTCCTTGCTTCATGTATACAGCCGCGCGGTGAAAGTATGCGGCTGACGATTTTGGTTTGACCTTGATTGCTCGATCCAAATCTTCGAGCGCCTTTTCATAGTTTTCCATCAACAGATACACGGTCCCTCTTGTGTCTAAAACATCAACCGCATCATGTTTTTGCTCTAGCGATTTGTCTGCGTTTTTCAGCGCTTCTTCTAGTTTGCCGAGCGGTGCTTGCGTCCAGGCGGCGGCATTCAAGAGTTCGTAGTCATCGGGCTTGGCAGCTAATGCTTCTTCATAGAGTGCGAGGGCGCCGTCGTAGTCCTTTTGTTTGAATTTGACAAGCGCTTTCGTTCTCTTCAACTGAACAATGTCGTCGCAAATTGGCTCGCTCGTGTCGATGTCGCGGAGTGCGGCTTCAAACTTTTTGAGTTCGACCAGTGTGCGAACTCTGAGTGATAATGCGGCGAAACGCGCTTCGTCATACTTCGGCGGCGAATTCGGTGGCAACGTTTCCACTGCTTTGTCCAATAGTGGCAACGCCTCTTCGAATTTCTTATCGTTCATAAGTGCAGTCGCATCAACGATATAATTTTGACTGATGAAGCGTAAATCGCCTTTGTACTGCGCGCCGATCGCGAAGAAGGAAACAAGCGGCGCGAGGGCGAGGAGCGTCAGAGCTGAGATTGCGAGCGGTTTTAAATTTTGTCGAGTGGAAGCTTTCATCGCAAATCCACAAATCAAACCAGCGAGCAGTCCGCCGACATGGGCGGCATTGTCGATGCCCGGCATGAAAAATGTGGGAGCGACCGCTAGAACAATGAAAGCCAGCAGGACGAGCAAACGGCGTTTCATGGTGGTAAGCAGCTGTTTAAAATCGGAAGCGCCAATCAGCGAAAAGGCACTTCCTAAAACTCCCATCAGCGCTCCCGATGCGCCTACTGTTACTGCAACGGGTAAGAACTCAAGGCTGAAGAGAGAGCCGTAAATTCCAGAGATGAGATAGATAAACAGGAATTTTTTCGTACCGAGAAGTTCTTCGATCTCTCGACCGAGAACACCAAGACCAAAGAGATTGACCAGAATGTGAATGAGGTGAGCGTGCAAGAATGTGCAACTCACTAGGCGCCATGGCTGACCATTGAGCGTCAACGGTCCGTAACCCGCACCCCATTCGATAAGCGTTTTGTTTGTCTGGGCGCCAATTGAATGCTCTGGCGATGCGATCACCATCGCGGTATACAGCACCGCATTCAGTACTATAAGGCTGATGGTTCCTGCGTGCTTTCGCAAGTGAAACGATTTCACGGTTTCCGCTCGGTCCTTAATAGAATCTGTATCGATCACATGGGCAACGAACTGTTTTGATTATAGTCTTGTCCGTGTAAACCATAGAGCGGATCTGTTTCTACCACAATGGTGGATACACTACTGGAAACATGGTCAACCAGGGTGATCTTACACCGATTGGCTTTGACCAATGCCTGCGATTTAGAGCCGATGCACGCGATAGGTTTGTCTCCAAATAGTGAAAGCCTGAGCTTGCGCCCAGGCTTTCGAACTTTTAGCGTTAAAGCTTCAATTACTTGCGAAGAGTAATGGTTGCTTTTTCGCCTTCGAATTTGACTTCGCCTTTGAGACCGAATTCTTGTGCGAATTCTTTGACGCAGTTTTCCATCGAAGCGCACATTTTTTCTTCTTGTGCTTTTTCCATGCCGCATTGCTTCATTGCATTCCACATGCCGCAGGAGTTATAGAGAAGGTGTGCTTCTTTTTCATCGCCCCAGAATTCGATCTTCGAACCAAACATGTTGGTTTCGAATTCGGCTTTAGCTTTGATGATTTCGATCGGGGTCGTAACGCCGAGCTTCTTGTAGTAGGCGATCATCGGCTTCTTGCTGACTTCTTGATATTCTTTTGTTACTGCTTCGCCTTGTTTGCAGAGTACTTGCATCGCAGACATGTAGTTGTTAGCCATCATGTGCGAGAACATTTCATGCATTTTGTCAGTGGTCCAAGTGGGTTTCACTTCAGTTTTTTGAGCTACAGCTGTCATTTCACTCTCCAGTAAACACAGAGGTTTTAATTACGATGCCTGTAATTCTAAACCGCTGCGCAACTCGATTAGCTCCCTTTAAGAGTTAATCCGTATTTCTTCTTTGCAAGTTCGATTTTGTTGAATTTGCCGTTGTCGTTTTAGAAAACTTCTTTCAGTGCTCTTACAACAAGCTCGTTTTCTTCCATAGTTCCGACAGATATGCGCAAACAGGTAGGCAAGCCGAAAGCCGCCAGGGGTCTAATTGCTATGCCTTTGCGCAGAACTCCGTTGTACACGCGGTTGGTTTCTTCCTCGCTTCCCATTTCGAAGAGCACGAAGTTTGCATGAGAGGGAATGCGCTTCATTCCAAGGTTATCGAGCTCTTTTGCAAAGTAAGCCAAGCCCTCTTCGTTGTTGCTGACGGTTTTCATCAGGAAGTCGCGATCGTGAAGAGCCGCCAGCCCTGCGTAATGCGCGAGGATGTTTGGTTCAAAAGGCAATTTGATCCTATTAATAAAGTCGATCAAGTGATCGTGACCCAAACCATATCCAAGACGAAGACCAGCCATGCCCCAGGCTTTCGAGAATGTGCGCAGCGTCAAGACATTATCCAGACGATAAGTCATCGAATCCGGATAGTCCGGCTCTTTGCATGCGAATTCGTAGTACGCCTCGTCCAGTACGACGAGAACGTGCTCAGGAACCCGTTCCATAAAAGCTTCGAATTCAGCGCGCCGGAAAATTGTGCCGGTCGGGTTGTTCGGATTACACAAGTAGATGATCTTCGTGTTCTCGTTGATCGCATTGGCAATGCCGTCGAGGTCGAAGGTGTAGTTTTTGAGGGGAACCTTGTGAAGCTTGATTCCCATGCCGTTGACCAGCACGTACAAACCTATAAAAGTGCCCTCCGAGGTCAGCACCTCATCGTTATCGTGGAGAAAGGCGCGCAGTGTGTTGGCAAGAATGCTCTCGCTTCCGCTTCCGATAGCGACGTTTTCTACTTTTACGCGGTAGCGCTCTGCCAGCGCGGTTCTCAGCGTAATGCCACCCGATTCAGGATAGCGGTGCATGTCTTTGGCGCCTTCGGCAATCGCCTGAATCACCGAATCCGGTGTGCCAAGGGAGTTTTCATTGGAAGCCAGATTGATAAATCGCTCAATGCCCAGCTCTTTCTTCAAAGCTTCAGGTGGTTTGCCTGGTTTGTACGGCTGAAGTGCCTCCACGTGCGGAGGTACGAGCTTGCGCTTCTTGGGGCTATTAGAGATTGTCATGGTTTCCCTTGCGATTGCCACTGTGGGTGCCTGTTTCAAATATTGAGAACCAACCGAAGCCGGAAGCCAAAGAGGTTAAGTTTGGCGAAACGACGTCTCGCACGGCACTTCCGAGCTCCTTCATAAAGTTAACATCTAAAGTACGTAAAAACAAATATGTAATTGGTAATGAACGTTGCAGGACATTGGACCTTTCCTGAGCCTTCATGTTAATATGCACTTACGCCTTCATGCGGGTGTAGTTCAATGGTAGAACGGCAGCCTTCCAAGCTGCACACGCGGGTTCGATTCCCGCTACCCGCTCCAATTTTGAATTGAATAGCAATAGCAGTGCATCACGTCATCCGATGGACTCGATTCAGGTCCACTCGATGTTTCTCAGGCACTCTTTGATTTCCTTGACGTACTTGGGATAGGAGCTCGTCGGCGCGAGAAAGTATATTTGTTGCACCACGCAACCGCTGTCATCTGCCGCGATGTATAGCGAGTAGGTGTCCCATTCTTGCCTGAGCCATCGCCCCTCGACGACCAGGAGTGTCCTGCCGCCTGTGACCTGGGTGTGGATGGCTAGCGGCTTAAACGAGTCCGGCTGGCAGATCTCTTCAAGCATGCCGGCAATGCTTTTGATTTCTTTGGCGGGGAGGCTATGAGGCGGCGTCTCCAACACTGCCTTGAACGCAGCTCCGGTCGGCAGATCATATGGGTAACCGCGATAATAGAAACATAGCCGCGTGTCTTCGCTGTCTTGCGGCGAAAATTCTCGCAAGCTCTGTTCGTGGTTGTCACTACCCGTGGTGGCGGTTTCCGTCCAACCAGCGGGTAGCAAAAGACGCTTAATTTGACCGTGGTCGACGACTTCTGTCGTCATGTTTATTGAATCCAATCGATTTCGTCCCATAGCGAGTTTTTCGGATCACGATAGGTTGCACCTTCGGCAATCGCCCGACGGCGGACGCGCTCACCGGCTAACCATGCGTCGTATTCATGAAACTGCATGTAGTTTTCGTACAAGGTTCTGCGCCGCTCGTTGATTTGATCTACGTGCCTGCGCATATGTTCGAGAATAACTTTTCTGGCTTCCATTTCCACATCGTTGTTCCAGGAATTGTCGTCTGCTCCGTTCATGTAGCGATTTAAACGTCGGGCATAATCGACCAGCTCAGGAGGCATCGTGTCGGTCCCGAAGAAGCGCTGAGCTGTCAGAGTTCTGCTCTTCGAGCTACTGAGGTCCATCAAGATGCGCGCAGCAACGCTCTTTTCGTTTGCCTTACCTTCCAGTCGCGGTATCTCGCGTTGAATTCTGCGGAAACTGTTGCCAAGCTCGATCCATTCTTGACCCACCGGTTGGTTGAGACTGAACGCTTCCATTAAAGATTGGGCTCGCGCAGCGGCGGTCTCCGGAAGTTCTGTTCCGTTTCTCAAATCCATTACGCGGCGGGCGTATTCCTCGGGCATGTTGCGGCCGGTGCGATCTTTATAGAGCTCCCTGAGGACCTTCATATCTGTTTCGGTTGGCTTGGAGCCCAGCTTGAGCTCATCGGCCAACGCTCTCAAAATTGTAGTTTGTTGTTCGTTGTGAACGAGTTCGTGATAAACCGTTCCCAACAAATCTGCGACGGCTTTGTCATTGAGCATCTCAGCTTTGTTGATACGGATAACTCCATCGCCGTAGGTCGCAACGGCTGAGCCCATGTGCTCCGGTAAAACCAGTTCCACTTTGACATTCGGAATGCCGACCAGACTACCGTCTGAATTTCTGAAGCCGGCTACGACGCTGTTTGCAAGATCTTCGATTTGCTGCCTTCTGGGTTCCAGGGCGTCATCGAGCTTTTCCAGTAGTCGATAATTTGTGTCTCTGGCATCGAGATATGCGTTTATTATCTTAAGCTTGTCGGGCTGCCCTTCGTAGAATTCATTCATCAGCTCTCTGGTCTGATGAATGCTGCCCACGTGTAGACCGGGAACTTCCTGCGCAAGTTCTGAAAACTGATCGCGGTTAGCGAGAATGACATCCCGAGCTTCTTTCATCTCTTTGAACATGGGCTTGTAATTGTCTTTCCAGCCCTGAAAAATTGGTAAAGCATTTTGCGTGAATGCTTCAGCGAAGTCCGGATCGGTGAGCGGCGTGTCGCGTCCGCTCAGCATCTCGAACAGCGCGCGTTTGTCCTCGTACTCGAGTTCATCGAAGTGGCGGTTCGGAGACCATAAACCGCCATTCGGGTCTCGATCGCCTATGATTTGCTCGCTCGGTGCTGTGACACTATCAGTGGTGCGTACTGGTGTGTCGAGTGCATGCGGGGACGCGTCGAAACTGTCCGGCGATGATGCGACGATATCTGCAGTCGATGCGACGCCGCTGCCGTCTGCCGCCGGTGTGCTGTCGCTCGTAAAGAGTCTTCTGAACCACCCCTTCTTCTCAGGTCCCGGTTCGAGACCGGGTTTGGGCAGGGGCGGCGGTGCATGTTCGAACATCGAGTGATACAGCTGTTCGATCGGAATGGCCCGATCGCCCATGTGGTCTTTGCCGAAGCCCCACTGGTTTGTGACATCGACCACAACTTTTCCTGTCCGTGGGTCCTGGCGCACGCCGTGCACGTTGACCACGTGCCAGCCGCCGGAACCGCCCGCACGTCCTGCACCTGAATCGGTGAACCATGGCTCGTTTCTCGTGTGCACGAGGAGAATTCCAGGACCCTGACCATTGTTAGTAACTCTTTGAATTTGGTCCTGAAGCTCTTTAGCCGAGTTGACGGCGTATGAACTGTCGGTGCGAGGACCTCCTGCATTCACGGTGCCCCGTATGACGAAATGCTGGTCTTTTGTGCCGGCGATCTGGTTGTAGATGTCCGTCAGTTCAGGACCGGTGATGTGCGGTGAATCCTGAAGCTTGGTTCTGCGGATGAAACCATTGCTGTCGACGGAGTATTTGACGAGTTCTTCGCCGGTCTTCGACGTAGTAGGACCACCCGGTTTTTCGTAGACGACAATTTCGCCGGGAGCGACTTTAAACTCGTTGCTCCTTGCATACTTGAGGTTGACCGCGGTTACTTCGAATATCTGACTGGCGTAGGGGCGCTTGCCGTCGATGCGTAAATCAGTGCCGTTCGCCTTGAACGTTCGTGCCAGGGCTTGAGACTCGGCATCCGGTTTCAGCACGCCGGGTACTCGAGCTAGATCGACGGTGACACCATCCGCGGTGACATACTTGCCGTTGATGACGACATCTGAAATCAGCCGCGCAGCCTCGGACGGTTCGCGCGTAAACATTCTCGCTTCAACCGTGGAAACGTTACAGGTGTTGTTATAACCCTGGCATATCCGCGGATCGCTTGCCAGGTCCATGATTTGCTCGGCCAGACGGGCGCGTTCCGGAGCCGTCAGAAATGCCCCGTATTCCGCGGTAAACAGCCTGCGCACATGGAAGAAGGTTTGTGCCTTCTCTTCCGCGGAGAGCCCCATTTTTTGAGCTCGTAGTTCGAATTGACTCATCATCGTCTTGAATCGTCTGCTTTGCGCTTCGTCAGGGAAGCTCTTCGCAATGAGATTCATTCTGCTGAGTTCTTCGGAGAATTGGACGTTCTTGTATTCGACTCGCCCGTTTGGATGATGCACTTCGCGCACGCCGTCCACGCGTTCGATGGTGCTCATCGGTGGATTTCCACGATCCGTGAAACGGATGCCGCCATCGGGTTCTACGCTGATGTCACCATCCCAGTAGGGGTGTCGTTGCCTATCCGGAGTAATTCGCGTCCAGAGCCCATCGCTACCGCGAACAGCCACGCTCTCATCATCAAATCGGATTGTTGACAATTTGCCGTCGGCACCGTATGTGAAACCATTCCTGTTTCCTTCAGGACTCAACGTCTGCAGGACGCGCCCGTACTGGTCTTCGAGTCTTCTGAAACTGAGGAAGTTAGTAATTTCTGTGGTGCCGTCCGGTCGCTTAACTGCCTGATCGAAGTTTTTGCGAGGAACCACAACCAGCCCATCGGGTTGTCGATATCCCTGGTTGGTTATGAACTTCAGCTCTGGCCCATCCAGACTGCCCAGGTGAATCTGATCGTTCGGCCCGATGAGAGTCGAATTACCTTGCAGGAAGTCTACTTTTCCGTCAGCACGTTTGATATATGTTCCGTTTCCACCCGCACGCATCATGACGGTGCGTTCTGCGAAGTCCGGGTTCTGTGCCGAGGCTCTCGTAAGGTCTGTCAATTCCCATGATTGTGCTGACTCATTCCATTTGAGTTTTGCGTGAGTGTTTGCGACCCGCCGGTTGAGAATGTCGGACGGGCTGTCGTTTCCAAACGATTGGTGTTTTCTTCCTATCATCAACTCGCCGTCGGCGTTTGGATGCAGCGGCTGTCCATCGAAGAAGATGCGAACGTCCACGTCACCTTTAGGACCGGGCGGCGGTTTCATGTCCTCGCCGTTGCGAACGCGCAGTTTGACTTCGGGACCTTCCGCGGAGCCGAGTCTGACTGAGTCGTTTGGTCCGAGGTATACACGATAGGGTTTGTCTTTGCCGCCCGGCAGATAACTGAATTCGTTCTCCCCTGCTCGTTTCAAATACGTTCCGTTGAGAGAATGTTCCTCCAGATAATACATTTGCTGCTGTGCGTCGAAGTGCACAGTGGCATGATTGGTCGATACCAGCAAATTCGAATCGTTGCGGATAAGCCCCAGCGAACGGCGACCAAGTTCGACCGGCGGTCCATCATGGCTAATCTGGTGACCGTTTATCGCTCTGCCATCTAGAGTCAACTCCGCACCGTCATAGAGATCGGTGAGGTGATACTGGTTGCGATCGATGTGCACACTGATTTTGGGTACTACCGGTGCCTCCACGCGGGGGGCTTCCAGACCGTGTCGGCCGCCATCGCCGAACAGGGGAATTTGTTTTTCAGGCGGTTGGTACGGCGCTGCCTTCAGATCATCACGCGCATGGATTTGATATTTGTGCTTGATGTAGATGCTCTGCTTACCGTCCCTTTCCATCAGGTCGAAAACCTGACCGTGCTCGTTGCGATAATACTGTTTCCCGTTGATTTCGATTGGCTTATAACGACCGTCATTTTGGAAAGGTCTCATTTGAACCGCCCAGCCCTCACGATCCGGGAATTCGACTATCGCCTCGCCCGTGCGCGTGTCATAGCCCAGGAGCTTGCCGCGCTCGCCTTTCGCTATGACCTCGTGTCCTTGTAGCAAAATTTGAGGTGGACCGCCCTTACCGTCTGAACCGACGACGACTCCACCCGATGAATCAGTTATTCCCTTAGCCGTTTCTCCCGTCGTGGCATCGTGGGCACCGCCAGTGGTGCTGTCGCGGAGTCTCGGGCCGGCCGCATTTTGTGCGGTGCTCTCAGCTCCGTTGACAGCCGCATCATCGGCGGCGTCAGCGACCTGCCCAACTATGCGGCCCGTGGATTCACCGACGGCTCGACCGCCGCTCTCTGTCACGACTGCCGCACTACCTGTGATGGCAGCCCCACCGCCGGTAACAGCAGTGCCGTCTCCTATTGCCGCAGCAGCGCCATCAGGTGTGGTCACTGTCGGTCCGTGAGTTGTCCTGTGTGGTGCGTCCACTTGCCGAAACGCGCTTACAGTTTTGCCGATGGCGCGGAACCCGGCCGTGAAGCCTGCTGCCATGCCTGTTCCTGTCATGCTGCCGGTAAAACCGGATTGAGCGAGCTGGTAAAGGTTGTCGGAAACCGAGCGTGATTCATCCAGGTCTTTGACACCGTAGACAATCCCTGAAAGCCCGCCTCCAACGTTTCCCGCCAGGCTGTTCAGACCCAGCTCTCTCATCTGTGCCTTGAGCGCGTTGCCGCCTTCCTGACGAATCGCTTGACCCAGGCTTTGTTCAACGACCGCGGCCAACGCCGGAACGTCTTCAGGGGATGCGGCGAAGTCGGAAGCGATGCGCGTAAATGCTTTTTGATCGACACCGTCTGCACCGTTGGAGATAGCAAACGCGACTTCCTGGAATATGCGTTGCTGCAGCTTGTCTTCGGAGCCTTCTTTCAACAGCTGTCTGCCACCCGCTTTCAGAAGATCGTCAGATTGGGCGATCACTGTGACTGTCGCGGTTTCCGCAGACTTTGCGCCAAGTTTCAAAAACTGAGCAGCTTGCGCTGGACCGAGGAAAATCGTAGCCGCGTCGATGGCACCAGTGGCGCCGTCCGCAAGTACATCTGCGCTGGCGAAGTCGTAGTCGTTGCCGACGATGGCTGCTTTCGTGCCGACTTTGAACAGTGCGCCACCAAGGCTGGTGTAAGCCAGGAGCGAGAGGCTGACTCCACCGGTGAACTTGGCGCCGATTACACCGGCTGCAATTATGGCGCCATCGACGACCATGTCCGCGGCGGAATTTTCAGACTTACCGTAAAGTTCTTTTGCTTTAATGAGATTCGCCTGGAGTTCTGCACGCTGTTCGGGCGGCATCTCTTCGAAGCGTCGCGTGTAGCCGGCCATGCCGGATGCGTACTGATTGAGTTCATCCATCGTTATGTCGGCGGTGCCGTCGATGGTGTCGACAAATGAGCGTCCTATTCCGTCCACGCTCTTGTAGACGCCATCGCGCGCGGTGTTAAACGCTTCGCGGGCTGTCTCCGGTTGAGCGCCTGCTGCCCGGATGACTTTCTCCCGATCGCTGCCACCCATCTCTTGCAGCGTGTCGCCGAGCATGTCGGAGTCGTACTTTCTCAGGTATTCTGCCCGCGCTGTTTCGATCTGCACCTGCGAAAGACCTTTCAATGTCTCGTGAATAACTTCTTCAGCAGTGCCTCCGCCGAGCATCGCTGCGCGGATCTTGTCCTCGGGACGCATTTCTCCCCGTTGTCTTGCGATGTTGAGAGCGACTTCGCGTTCTTCCGCGCTGAGAAACGGCAATGTGCCTTTAGGATCGGCAAGGATTTCGTTCCAATCTTTATCACTACCTTTGGCTATCTCATCAAGCAAACTCTTCTCGTCATCGTTGAAGAAGCCTGTGTAAAGTTCCGCTTTCACCTTCATAGGGACGCGTCCCTCTTCAATCAGAGGTTTTGCATATCTCTCGTATTCATCGTCGTCGAGCGCGCCATGAATTGCCTCGTCGAACTTCTTGCGGTACTCGGCATCCTTTGTCAACCTCTCGCGTAGCTTGGGATCTTTGCGGAACGCCTCCTCGAGGTCGGCAATAACCTTGGCTTCGTCGGTGTTGATGTGATCAGCATGAACATACAGCTTGGACAAAATATCGTCTTCCGGTTTGTCACCGCGGGTGATGGCGTCAAGAACGGCGAATGCAGATTTCTGCTCTTCGCCTTCGTCCATGCCGTCGATAATGAGCTGGTCAACTTTTTTCTTGAACTCCAGATCCGTTCTATAGCGATCTTGGTCGGATTTGCTCATTCGCCGCAGGGACTCGAGCACGCCTTCTTCACTCGTGTTGAAGAAACCGACCTCGTCACCCACGGATTCTAGAATAGATCTCTGAGCGCCCTGTGATTCAATGTAGGTTTTTGCCTGGAGCTTGGCTGTCAAAAGTGCATCGACTCGCTTCATCTCGTCTTCGCTGAGATCGATTTGCAGGACTTCACGCACACGCTTGAGTTGATCGGGATCATTTTTCAGCAGATCCCAATCATCTTTGGACATGTCTTCAATCGTGCGGAGAACTTGACCCATGCCGTCGTCAATCATGCCGCCGTGTTTGGCTAATTGACTTACGAGCGTGCCGTCCTTTTTACTGATCAGGTCTTCCCATTTTGCGACTTCTCTTTCGTTGCCTGCTCCGACGAGGGCTTTATGCAGTTTTTCGTAGTAAGTTTTGTCCGCTTTCTGTTCATTGCTTAACCCGTCAGGTGGAGTGTTTGCGAGCTTCTTGCCCCGTGTATATGACTGTCGCTCGCTGTCGGTCATGCGCTCGAGCGCCAGTTCAATGGCTTCTTCGTTGTCATTGACGACGCCGGTATTTGCTTCAATCTTCGTGGAGGCATCCAGTTTTCCGAGTTTGGCGTAATCGAGCGCTTGTTTGCTGTCGTCGGTGACGCCGTAAACAACCTTTCCGGAGGGACCGTAACCTTGCCCACTGGTCACGGGTTTGCCGAAAGTAACCAAGATTCGCTGCTCGCCGCCGTTGTCGAGGAACGTCTTACGAGCAGCCGGCGACGCATCTCGGAACGCCTCTTGAAACATGTCGAGATTTTTTTCTTTCAAGGACAGGTCGGCAAGCTTCAATGTGTCGGCATCGGTACGTTTATCCGTGCCTTTCAGGTAGATCTCCAGCGCCTGCTTTGTCGACTCGGGCAGATTCGGGTCTTTGAGCAGGGCGTCATGAATACTGACCCCCTTGTGCTCGGCGCGATAAACCTTATCCATCTCGGCGATCTGCTGCGAGTTCATCGTGCTCACGGTGTCGCGAAGGTCGCGTTCGATGGTCGAGTTCGAGCGGACACCCAAGCCCCATTCCTTGTGCTCGGTCAGGGCGACGTCGACTCTAGCTGCATCGATGTTCTTGGGTTTCCAGAGAGCAAGCGACCGTTCGAGGTCAGAACCGGACAGCTCATCTCTGAGCTCATCTTCGATTCCGTGACCAACGAGCCTTTTGTAAACCTTGTCCAGCTCTTCACGATCCTGGGGATTCTTGATGCGCTTGAGCTGTTCGTTTATGGCGTCTTTGTCCGTGCCGATTCCTGTCCACCCGCCGTTTGCAGCCTCATTGATGGCTTCGGCGATCTTTTGAAGCTCCTTAGCAGTCAGCCGCTTTGCTTCGGCTGGTGGGGTGTTCGTCCCAACGAGTTCCACTGCGCTTAAGCCTGGTGCTGTCGCCGCCGGTTTCTGAGCGTCTTTTACAATTTTGAGCGCGTCCGGCTGACCAAATTGCTGCTGGCTGACGTGTGTCTCGATAGTGGTTCCTGAGGGTCTGGCGTCACTCTGCGCGACGATCGCATCACCCGGAGTGCCCTCCGGTCTGGTTGCAGGGATTGTTTGCTGTTGAACGACGTGCGCCTCAATCCTGTCGCCCGGCGGCTTTGCTTCAGCAGCCTTGCCGTTTCCGGCAGGTTTTGTGGTGTCTACAATTTCAGACATGGTGCCTGAGGTCCCATCCAGCTTGCCCTTACGAATTTATGCCCAATTATGGCTCAGGATATATAACAAAGTTGTGTAGCCAAGAGGTCCAAAATGCCCATAGAGTTGAGGAATTTCGTGTTGCATCCGGTGGTTTATCCCTGATAGACTGACCATCATTCGCTTTTGAGGAAGCGCCGTATTGGTTTTGTCAAGGAGCCTGGTGTCTGTGATTGTAGATAGAGTCAGCCTTAGCGACGTTCTCGTCGCCCAGAAGCGCATCAAACCGTTTGTGCTCAATACGCCCTTAGCCAAGAGCTTTTGGCTCAGTGAACTGACACAGGCAGAAGTCTGGTTGAAGCTTGAGAACCTGCAAAACACCCGCAGTTTTAAGCTGCGCGGAGCGCTTAATGCGCTGAGCTGGGCACGTGAAAAGGGCATGGTCAAGTGCTTCTCCTCGACAATTGGCAATCACGCGTTGGCGATGGCACAAGCGGCGCTGTTTACAGATCGCGAAGTGACAGTCTGCGTGCCGGAAAACGTTTCGCCCAAAAAGCTGAAGGAACTCGACCGTTATTCGGTCGGTATTGTCAAGCACGGAGAGGAAGCATCCGTCACCGAAGTTTTCGCTCGTCGATTGGCTCAGGAGAAGAAAGGGCTTTATGTTTCGCCCTACAACAACCCTGAGGTGATTTGCGGGAATGGCACCATAGCGCTCGAAATGTTCGAGCGCGTTCCGAAATTCTCGACCATCATTTGCGCAGTCGGCGGAGGCGGTCTAATTAGCGGTATCGCGACAGTCGCCAAAGCCATCAATCCTTCTTGCCGTATCGTCGGCGTTGTTCCAAGTGCCGTGCCGACCATGCATCGCGCCGTGACAACCGGAAGAATTCAGCCGTCGATAGCGAATTACACGCTGGCTGAATCGCTTGCCGTGAACATTGAAGAAGACACCATAACTTTGCCTCTCGTTCAAGAACTGGTTGATGAGTGGGTCACTATCGATGAAGGCGATATTGCCTCGACGATGTTCGAATTCCTTGACCAGGAAGGCATGTTAATCGAAGGTGCAGCTGCTTGTGCAATCGCTGCCATCGCCAAGAAGGTGATCAACTTCAAGCCGCGCGAGAAAGTTGCGGTCATCGTATGTGGTGCCAACGTCAATAGAAACGACTGGCGTGAAGTTGTTGTCGATCACCTGGTTGGTGCGCGCACTTCCGTTTAGGCGAGTCGTTCTGCTGTGGTTGTCGGCGTCAGGGGCTGTTTTTATTCTGCTCTTGAGCGGGAGTTTGCTGATTAGTGTCCGCTGGCTTGGGCGATCGCTTTTGAGTCTCGGGTGGGTTGAGCATTAGCATCACCACTGGTATCAAGGAAAGCGCCGAAACGATTAAGGCAATGAGGAGCCATTTGCGCGTCGATACCGGCGGTAAATCTTCCTCAACTAGTCCGTGAACGTCAGGCGTCGGTTTTTCCGAAGCGTCGGTAGGTTTGTTATCTGTATCTGTCATCGTCTGCAGTTACTTAGAGTGGAGTGCCATCGTCAAATTGCGATGCTTTGCGCTCGCCATCGCGTTGCCAATCCGGGGTTTCGCTCCAGACCTTGGCGCGGTGGGCTCGCTTCGCGCTGGCGTTCAAATCCAGGTCGTCCCCTTTTGTGAATGTTGAAGCGCCAGTCACAAGGCTTCTGAAGAGGAACGCGAGAATCGACGCTCCTACGAAACCTCCACCGAGTAAGTAATAAAGCCCATTCTTCATCTTCCCGACTGCGTACAGATAGTTCAACTGCGGGACCTTCTTGGCTGCAACCGCAAAGATGTGAGGATTGCTCATCTGAATACACGCACTGGCTAAAACAAGAAGCAGTCCCACGGCGCATGAAAATGCCACTGGGTTTCGCTCGAATTCGTAGGTTTTGTAGCCGCTGCCCTGGGTTCGCCTGTCCGCGAAATTTCCCGCGAATATTAGCCAAAGCGCGTTGATGAAAAAGATAATTCCGAGTCCGGTAAGCAACCAGTATTGGTTCATTTCAAGCCTCAGCAAAAGGACAGATTCCTAAGACTATGTTAGTAGGTTTGGCGTCGTGCAACAAGCGGCGGTATGATGGCAAAAGTCCAAGCGTGACAGCGGAAGAGATTTCGCGTTAACTCCGTGGAGTCGTCGATGACTGAAGCTAAACCGATTGTTCAAAATGGAATCGATCAGCTCCGCTCTGTTGTAGCGCAGGATAAGCTCAATTTTGACGAGCTAAGTGTTAAACTCGCGCCGCTTCTTGAACTCCAGAGCGCTTCGCAGCGGCTGCACTCCGCTTTTGCACTTCAGGTCGGGCAGCTGCACGAGCACCTCACAGAGGATCAACTGGACGCGTCTATTGATGGTTTGCAGTCAATGTACTATGAGCTGCTGATGACCACTTCGGTGTTGCTGCGTTTGCGGAGTAGCGATGCGATGAACCATCAAAGAAAACTAATTGAACTGGCAGCTTTCATTCACGAACATTTAGCGGACGAGGTCAGTGCGAAGCGCTGGAAAGACGCTATTCATCCGGGAAAACTGGAAACTGTAAAGCGGCAGAGATACAAGAAGCGATACCAGGCGCATCAATTAGTCGACAGGCATTTTAAAAGAAGTGAAACCGAGCAAGGTCATCTGATCGGTTTAAATTATGATGCTGCCTGCTTCTTCGTACATCCGTCAGTGATCTCGAGTCGCGATCGTATCGTAAAGAATGAGAAAAAATATTCGCTGCACTCTCACGATCAAAAAACAGACGAGACTGTCGCCTCTGTCGTCAGTCTCGTTATCGGTGTTCATGGATTGTTTATCGCTCTGCTCGATTCGCTTGCCGCTGCGCTAAGCGTTTACGATGGTTTCGCTCTGGATGTCTGGCAGTCAGCGATGGATGAGTGGACTGAGGTCTGGGAGCCGCTTAGCGAGGATAACGAGAACGCTTATGCTTGCTGAAATTTCTTGCCGCACAATCGGCGATCAGGTTTTTGAGGATAGCGGTAATTCAATGGTGACAGACTCGATATTCTCGTCAGCTTCGATGCGTACTTTTCCATTGTGCGCGTTTATTATTGCTCTTGATAGAGCCAACGCCAGACCGCTGGACTCCACAGCCTCATCACTGATGACCGGTACCAGGGCGTAACGAGACAGTGAGGCATCGCGTACTTCTTCCGGTAGATGGAAACCTTCAGCGGTGATCGTGATTGAAGCAGCTGGTGCTTCTTCTGCAAGCCATATTCTGATCTTTGCATCGGGTGAGGCGAAGCGCTGTACTAGTGAAACAAAATGTGCCAGAGCAAACGTCATCCGTTCTTGATCGACTCGTACGTTCACGTTGGGATCAAAGGCGGCTGGTGTAATAGTGATCGAAGCTTTGTTCAAGTGTTCGACCGCGATTGTCGCTTCGACAAGGCGCAAAAGGGAAATTTGGTTTAGCTCTAAAACACCTAGCCCGGCCTCGAATTTCTCCAGATCAAGGAAGTCGTTGATTAGATTGACCAGATTCGCAACAATTGTGTTGGCATTCCTTAGTGCTGAGCCTTCTTCGGTACTGCTGAAATTTGCACCCTCGACCATTATCTCAAGGGTGCCGAAAAGCGCTGTAAGGGGGGATCGCAAATCGTGACTGATCATGGCAACAAAGTCACGCTTTACGTTTTCAATCTGGAGCCTCGCAGAAATGTCGCGAAAGGTAGCCAGATACGTTTTCTTGGAATAAGCGTTTGCGTAGGAACGCATACTGAATTCAGCGGGAATGATTTCATTGGCGAAACTTTTCACATTTAGCTCGATTGGATTTGCTTCGGCAATTCGCGCAATCTCTTTCAATTGGGCACCGGTAGTGGTGGCGCCGGTGATAAGGACTCCTAGATCTCGAGCGAGTAACTTGGTTGGATCGCAGCGGAATAAATCCGTTGTCGCTTTGTTGAGAGAGCTAATCACGAAGGATTCGTCCGTGGTTACGACGGCTATCGGCATGCGATCGACTATGTTTTTAAACTCTTCCTGTCGTTGTCGAATTTTGCGAATCTGCGAACTCAATTCGGTGACGTCGTGACCCACGAGTACAGCGGTGTCACCCTCATCTGAGCGTCGCCCCTTCCAGGATATATCAATCGTCTGACCAGATGGCTTTCTCAAAGTAGTATCAAATTCTATGTCGATGCCATCAGAAAACAACCGGTTCAATTCTGCTTCGATATTGCTTGAGCTGTCGAAGAAGGGCAGGGATGCGAACTGTTTCTCTATTAAGTCTGCAGTTCCAAAACCCAGTTGGTCTGCGCTGCCGCGTCCTATAGAATAAATCTTGCCGGATTCGTCAATTGAACAAACTACACTTGTTGCATGGTCGAACATGACCTTTTCGTTGCTCTGAAACCGTTGTATGTTGGCAGCGATTTCGTGAAGTTCCATCGCCAGCATGTCGATCTCATCGCTGCCTCTAGGCACTTCTAACAAAGGTGCGCCACTGCCGATGGTATTGATATCTTCGAAGATTTTGTCGAATCTCCGAGTAATGTCTGAGAAGAATTTGTTATATAGCGCCAGAGCAATGGCAATATTCGTGCCCAGACCGACGACAAGAACTGCTCCTAAAGCCACCAGAGACAGCTCGCTTAAAGACTCTCCTGCATCTTGCTCCAGTTGCTCGTACATCACAACTATTTTGTCCGCATGCTCGAAGAGTCCATCCCACTCTCGCTCTATTTGCATCAGGTCGGAAGCACGATCTCTTAAACTGATAAGCCCTTTGGATATCGCGGGGATGTTACCGTACACATAACCGTGCAATTGTCGAACCTCTTCGCGCGCAGGACCATCCCCTATGAGTTTTTCCAGGGTCTTCATGCTTTTCGGAAGCTCGGTCCAGTCCTTCTCTGATTGCAGCTTATCCCACTGGTGTCGTCCGTGGTGTATTGCATTTATGAAGTGTCTGTAGACAAGGTGCATAGAGAGCAGCGACTGCATCTCTGTCGCACAGACAGCGCGAATCACTTTGGTGGCTTCGCGCTGTCGGTCTACACGCCAGGCTATTTGCTCGATGTAAATCCACAATATGCCGATGAAAAGTGCTTGCACGATGAAGATCGAGCCGAATACGAGAAGCGCATTTTTAGTCAATTGGGACTTGATTGAGATCATACGTTTCCGCTCTTCGCGTTTTCTTTAAACTTGGGCAAACGGAGCCAGAAGCAGCTTCCTTTTCCTTCTTCGCTGATTACGCCTATGCAGCCACCGTGCTTTTCGACTATCTGTTTGCAAATCGCGAGACCCAAACCGGTTCCCGTGCCTCGCTTCGCATCGGATTTTTGAACTTGAACGTAAGACTCGAAAATCTTTTCGTGCATATCTGCTGGTAAACCGCGACCCTGATCCACGACTCTTATTTCGATTTGGTCGCCGAGGTCGGCTTGCTCCACGGCTATGGTCGTGTTTGCCGGGGAATATTTGATTGCATTGGTTAGCAGATTGACAATAACTTGAATCAATCGTTGTTCGTCTGCCAGCACTGTGACTTCGGAGGCTTGTGACGTCACAGTCAACTTTTGCAGCTCGGCATGATCACGCACTGCGTTGACGGCGCCGGTAACGATATCGTTCACCGCGCATGGTGTCAGCTCATCGACAAGCTTTCCTGACGCGAGCTTCTCTATGTCGAGTAGTTCATCGATTAATTTGAGCAAGCGATCGATGTTTGCCAGTGTTCTCACAATTCGCTGTTGCTGTTTTTGCTGCGCAGGTGAAGCTTCACTCGCTGAATTCGGAGCTTTTCCGTAGCTCGATATAATTCCGCGTACTCTAGCCAGTGGATCGCGCAGGCGCTGTCCAAGCAGGTTTACATAGTCGCTTTTCATTCTCTGGAGTCTGACGCGTTCTGTCGCGTCCTCGAAAAGAACGACAATGCGTTCGTCCTTCTCTCTTTTCTCCTGACCTGCCGTTACATCCACGAAACGTCTCTCGCCTGTTTCTATCGTAGTGCAGCGAATCGACGATGCATCCTTTCCAGCCCTCAACAATGCCGAGAGAGGTTCACCTTCGGACATGGGCGTCATGAGATTGTCGAGGCTCTGTCCGCGAAGTTCGCTACCTCCGAAAAAATGTAAAGCCGTTTTATTCGCGGTTTGAATTCGGGTGTCATCTCCGAAAGTAATTATCCCGACCGGCATGTTATCTATCGATTCGCGGATCTGTTTTTCCTGTTCGATTAATAAGTTCTCGAACCGTTTGTTTTCGCTGGCATCACGAACGAAGCAGAAGAACGATCCGTTAGATGCAGACCAATGCGCCGACCAGAGCGTTTGGATCAATTTCCCATTCTTCATCGTCACAGTATCTTCAGCTTCGTAGCGTGCATCTTGCGACGCGTCGGTCATGTTGTCGATGAAAACAGACGGAATCAGCTCTGTTTTAAGAATGGTTGAAACAGTCGCACCGATGAGCTCGTCGGGTGCAAACCCCCACTGCTCGATGCAGGCGGGACTGACATCGATGAATACCCCCCTGCTGTCGAGTGAGCAAATTACATCGATTGAATGTTGAAAGAACGAACGCTCCTGCTCCGCCGCGATGGCAAGTTCTGAACTCAGTCTTCGGAAAAGGGCATCAACAGCATCGATCTCATCGTTGCCACTCTCGATTTCGATCAACGGTTCGCCTTCGCCGAAGCGCGCCACGTTTTCCGTAACTTGATCGATTCGTCTTGCTATCTGTTTCCAGAAATACAGACCCGCAAGCATCACAGTGACGAGATTTCCGAAGAATCCGAGTGCCAACAGCAATCTGATCTGGTCTAGATTTGCTCGAGTCTTTTCAGCGGACTCATCGTCGAGTCCATAGTGCGACATAAATTTACGCGTGCGCTCCGATATGCCCATGCGCAAATCTTGAGAGCGTTCTGCTTGTTCTCTTGAGACATTGAGCCCGAGCGCGTATTGCTTTTCGGCATCAGAAATGTACTCACGTTTGGCCTCTTGGATCGAATTCCAATCTCGTAATTCACTGGGTGAGTCCTTTACTAGCTCGTAGAGCGCGTCGAGTTGCTTGTCGAGCTGCTCTATGTAAAGCGGATAGGTTGACGATTTCACGTTGTCGCTTTGCAGCGTCAAAAACTGTTCACGTACCAGACCAAAATTCATCCGTACGTTCTGTCGAATCAGCCGAGCAATATGGGCTACTATCGTGCGTTCTTTATTTTGCTGTTTTAAACTTGCCTGCAGCGAAAATATTTGACTCGACAAAATGCCCACAAACAGCACCTCCGTCGCCACCAGAAAGCTGACTACTAGAAGCCCTCGTTGAGAGATTGTGAGTGAGCGCTGCATACCTTACTGACATTAGGTTTCACCAGGACATTGTGCCCAATAAAGGCAACCGCGATTTTTTCGTCCGATATTGGAGCTTTTGCGGTTTTGACAAGGGCTCTCAGCTCAAAGGTGCGGCAAGGGGTTTCATAACCGGAGAGGCGTCGAACTTTCCAACGCGAAGCGGGGACTGGCTTATGGGGTTTTCCGTTAACTCGCTAAATTTTGGATGTAAAACGGCATGATCGCTGGAATTAACGAGCCTCGGCGTGCTATCTTCTGACCTTGTCTCTGAGTGCGCTCTACCTGGCACGCGCATTTTGTCGGAGCAGGCACCCTTGGGCAGTTTAGCGAGTTGGTAAGGGGGATGATATGAGAAGGATCGAGCTTGCGTTGACAAGTCACCTCGCAAATTTGAAGGTGTTCGCGATTGCCGGGACTTTGCTCCTTGCTGCGACGCAACCGGCGTCGGCGCGCAATGATTTCTCTTTTCGCGATTTCCGGGAGCAGAATCCCGAGTTGGGACGGCATGAGGCGCGCCAGGCGTTTAAATCCGAAGTGCGCGACTTGCGTCAAAACAGTCGCGTGTTCCAGACCCCTGTCAGCAACACTGTCCCCTCCGCCGACACTGTTCAAGTTCAAATCGAAACTCGCGGCAACCATGCTGACCGCGTGAACAACACGCTGCGCAATCGCTCCGCTCAGGTAAACGATTCCGGTCAATTGCTCCGCCTGAAAAGCGGTCTCGATCTCGATTTGACCTCGACTCAGCGCAACATCTCCTTAGGCAAAGGTCTGTTCGCTGATGTCGACGCTGTTCAAATAACCCTTGGCGGCGAAACCAAAACCGTCCACGCCGGCAGCCTGGTCTCCGCTGCCGAATACGTCGCTGTCAAACAGGTGCTGGATGGCGGTTCTCAAAAAGTTGTTATCGACCGCAGCGGTCGGGCTAGTGGCGGCGAGGTCAACCTTGAAGCTGTCGCATCGGATAGAACAGCTCTTCGTGCATCGTCGCTCGTGATCGCTGAAGGTGTCACCACATCCGGTGACTTCGGTCGCAACTCAGAGTTTAAGCTTCTCGGCGATCTGAGCAACTACGGGACGCTGTATGCGTTCTCGAGCGATAGCGGTACGAAGTCTGGCGCGATTCGTGCTCACGACATCAATAACTATAAGGGAGCTACTATCGATTCGAGCGTTGATTTGACGCTCGATGCTTCAGGCAATCTCAATAACTTTGGAACGATTTCGTCCACTGGCAGTCTTACACTGACCGCCGCAGGTGCGGTCAACAATAGTCGAGGTGGTTCGGTCAAAGCGTCCGGCGACATCAACTTGCAGGCTGATGCCGTCAATAATCAAGGCACGATTGAGTCGACGGGTAGCAATATCAATCTGCAAGGTTCGACTCTGGCGTTGATGAACGTCGATAATAACAAGGGGACGTTGAAAGCCCTGAATGGCGCCATTAACGTTCGCGATGCTTCGTATTCGGGAGCGTTCGATTCTTACGTAGACGGCGGCGATTTGTTCAGCAAGGAAGTGAATGTTCACACCGGATACGGTGTCGCTAATGTGTACGTCAATGAATTGACCGGGGTGCTGAATCAATATGGTTCTGCCGCGCACATCAAGGCAGATACTGATACTCTGACTTTGGGTACGACGTGCCTGACCGGTGATCCAACGATCTACAATACATCCGGCAATATAAATATAACAGCCGATATCACCGTGGCTGAGAACCTGGTTTTTGTTGCCTCCGGCGACATTATCGTGGCTGATAACGTGGATATTTTCGCCGGTGATGCATCTCGTGGTTATGAGATGAACTTCATTGCCGGAGCGAGCTTTGTCCCTACAGGCGGTGGCACGGATTCTCCAACTGTCCCGCCGTTGACAGGTGCGGGTGGAGTTGATTTGAACGGTAAAGCCTCTAAGACCGGAGGCGGAATCATCATGGGCACCAATGTGACCGTGACATCTAGAGCTTCTAATACTTCTGGTGACTCCAACGGAGACGGCATCTTGATGGTCGCGTTCCAGGGTAAGACCACAAATGCTGGCAAAGTGGATATCTCCGGAGCGACCATTACGACTGGAGGAAGTGGGACAGGAACGAACGGTTCTTTCTTCGTGCTCGCTGCCGGCACCAAAGGCGATGTCATCAAGACTGGCGTAATCGACACCACTGGTGGTTCAGACGATAGTAATTTTGAGGGTCTAATCGGTTTATATACAGTAGACATTATCACCGAGAAGCGCACCTTCAATCCGAACATTCCGGACACTGGGCATGTCATCTACGATGCCAACGGTGTGAACATATCTGACTACCGATTGACCGGAAATAACTTCAGCAAAGGTGGCAACCTGATCATCAACGACGTTATCCCCGGTGATGATATAAAAGGTCGGTCGATGGACCTATACGGCGGAGGCGGAGTCAGTATTCTTGGACAAGTGAATGCCTTCTCGCTTGACCCGAGCCCATCCGGTACCAGCATCGATATGGTGACTAACGACGCAATAACATCCGGACCAAACGGTTCGCTTAAATCGGGGTCGGTGATTTTCCTGATCGCCACCAACGTGATTGGTTCGTCAACACAGCGCATCGTCACTGATGCTCCTGACGTCGAATTCTTCAACAATAAAGGGAAGGACGTTTGGGTACAGATCTTGGGTACCGGAGAAGTGGCAATAACCGGACTGGCAAGCAGCAAGGGAATCATTGACGTTGATGCGTCGGGCCGGCAGGTCAGCTCGCCGTTTAACTTGTTATCGGCAGGTACAGTGAACATAGTCGCTGATAGTCTGGGTGGGACTAACCCGTTTCCCGGTCCTCCGCGCAGGCTCAATAATATTGATGCAGGAGTTCTTAACTTGCATGTCTTGAACGGAAATATCGACAACACGAATTTCGGTCCGGTCAGCGCTCAGTTTGTGACTCTCACCGCCGACAACGGCTCCATCGGCACGAACGCAAGCTTGCTGGCGGCGCCCACCGGTGTCAAACAGATGGTGCTCACTGCCGGTAATGGCGGTGTGTTTGTTAACAGCGCCAGTTCTAACTCAATATCGGTTAGCTCTTCAGCCACTGGTGCGACGACAATTTTCGCGAATGGCAGTCTGGAGCTTTTAGATGTCTCTTCTCAAGCTGGGGACACCACGATTCAGACCTCCAATGGTACCCTGACGGTTTCCGGCAATGTGAGTGCGAAGGATTCTTTGAGCATCGTCAACACGAACGCCAAAGGCAAGTTTGCAATAGACAAGAATATCGTCATCGCGACGGATGGAACCGCGGGCGGTGACGGAAACATTCTTCTTTCCGTTGGACCGAATAACAGTACTCCGGTGAGCTCATTGCCGGCCAACGTGACGACTAACATTACAGGAACTGGGACTGTAACAATCACCGGCGGTGGTATCAAAGCAAAGTCTCCAAACAATGTGTTAATCATTCCCGCTGAAGCTGGAATCACTGTTAATAACGGTTTGAAGAGTTCAAACTTCACTATGGGCGGTGGTGTTCAGATAACCGCGACCAACAATAACTAGACGGTCGCTCGTATATAAACAGAAGAGACCGGCGTTATCTCGATGCCGGTCTCTTCTGGTAAGTAGTCGCTTGCGTTTAGTGAACTATGAGCCGGTTGGACTGAACGTTCCTTCGTTGCCTAGTTCCTTGGACGCGTCGCATGCGAAGTGTCCGCATCCACATAGTTGCATGTCGTCGGATGTTTCTACCTGCTCGCAAAATTCATTGCAGAATTCGCCTTCCGTCGTTTGGCAGTTGCAACCCACGTGCGAGCACGTTGCGACTGCAGTTGCGTTTGAGCTATTGCTCTTTGCTTTGCCTTTATCGTTAGTAGCCATTCTCGAATCTCCTATTTTGTTTTCTTTTTACTGAAATCATAGTTTTTTACGAATGCACTTGTAGGCAATTTTTGACGTCGCTCGTCGCCTTTTCTCCGAATGTCCGCGTCACGCTCTCTGTCATCGTCGACACGCTGCTGCGCTGCTATTGGCGGCTGTACGACCGGTTGGGTGTATTGAATTATGCCCCCCGGATTAATGCCGGGATAATAAACACCTGCGTCGATATTGCCGAATTGACTATAGCTTCCACCGTAGTTTCTGTAATTGTTGTTCCAGCCGCCGCCCCAGTTTCCATGCCTGAAGCCACCGCCATGTCCAAATCCGCCGCCATGCCCAAATCCGCCACCATGTCCAAGTCCGCCACCCCAGCTCTTGCCTCTGTAGCTGCTATTGATGCTGACTCCTGCGCCACCGCCGATAGTGCCTGCGTTGAATGACGAGCGTCCAATAGAAGCGCCGCCGAATCCGCCAGTGTTGCCTGCGTGACCCCCTATGGCAATGCCACCTCCGCTGGCTGAGTCAGCTGCCGGACCTGCGATAGCTTGGGTGTTGGAAGCCGCTAGAAACATTATTACAGCTGCAGAAACCGTTACTCTAGCTTTCATAATTCTGCCTCTCAAATTTCCGATATTTACGAGGCGTAATTGGTGCGAGGAAGTTCCTTGATCTGCATACTGTGTCCTTTCGAAGATCACCACGTAGAGTGATTGTTCTTCTCTCTCCGACTCGTTATTATGTCCATTAGTCCGTCGGTCTGGATAATTAGATGCGAAAGAAGGCTTTACTAGCGGTATTGCTTGCCTCAGTAGTTTTGAATAGCCCGCAAGCGTCTCTTGCAGTAGAAAACGAGTCTACTGTGTCTCTGAAGACTAAGATCGAAACATTCTCGGAGAGTAACGAAGTTCCTCCTGAGCGAAGATGTTATCAACTTGTTTCCTTTGCCTTTCAGATTTTGCGTGGGCAAGAGTCCTCAATAGCGAGTGGATATTGGTTGAATCCGAAAAAGCTGAACAGGGGAAGTTTTTTCGTCGAGGGTTCGAATGAGCTGAATTCTTGGGCTCGCGATATGTCAGTTAGTGCGAGGTCGCGAGTTCTCTTTTCTCGTACAGTCCTTCCAGCACAGCTTGAAGCGGCTGGATTAGCACTAGAAGAGGCGGATAAACTCGCAAAGCGTTCCGAGCTGAATTTTGCGTTACCACTTTCAATGGCAGTAACAGTGGTTTTTAAGTTAGTCGGTAATGAAGAGGCTGTTCAAAGCTGCTCCCGTCTAACCGAGGAACTCTTGCAGCGCGTTGAGAGAGAGAAAGCTAGTTCCGCAGATGAAATTCGAGCGGCTGCAGCAGTGTTGAATTCTAAGGCTGACTCTGTCACAGGAGTTAGCAGTATTTTGTTAAGTGCAACCGATTTTCATAAATCATCTGAAACCGAATATCAAAGGAGTAGGTCGCTTCGCCTACGCGCTGCGGCATTGCTGGACCGGCTTCCGACAACCGATCATGAGCGACGCCTGGCACACAGAAATCTGGCGATGATGTACATGGCGCAGGGCGAATTGGAACTGGCGGAAAAAGAAAAGTTGATTTTGTTTGAATTGGTTGGTATCGCTGATGATAGCATTCTCAATCCTCAGGGCGCCGGGTGTGGTCACGTGATTTGGTGGCGAAGCACGCGAGTCTCTACCGGATTTGCCTGTGGAATGGGATAGTGATCTCCCTGCAAAAATCAAATCTGCTTGAATGGTTCGTTATTAAGCTTGCTCCGCTAAAGGCACCTACTATGAAAATTGCTTCTATCTTTGCCATAGCGCTCCTTCTAAGTGCATCCATGCCCTGCGGGGCTATGCAATTGCCAATCGAAAATAGCGAGATCGAAAAAGAGCTTGGACAGAAGATCGATCCAAACTCTAAGTATGGAAAAGAACTGCACCAGCAGTACACAGTAATAGAGCTATACGGCCGGGCGCAAGAGTTTGAGCGGAAGGGTGACCTCAAACAAGCTTTGGATTATTTCAATGCCGCACTGAAGATCGATCGAAATTACTTCCGTGATACGCCTAATCGTGGTTATGTGTTCGCAAAGCTGGGTCGCTGGGCGGAAGCTCGGAGCGATTTCGAATATGCGATAAAGGATCGTTGGGGATACCCTGTGGCTGAGAAGGTCGTCGAGTTTTGCATCGAACAAAAGCATCCTGACATGGCTAAACCGTATGAGCCCATTTTAGAGAGCGCCTGGGATAAGTCTTCATCGAGAATGATTCTATCGAAACTATGCGAAGCAACTGGGCGAAACGAGGACGCCGCGCGGTTCGCGAACGATGCGTTTTATCTCGATTGCGTTTTCCAATCTGACTCAAGCAAGAGTAAAGAGTTGGCAGAGCGCCTGAGTGGCAAGCCTGTTGCTTATCCGACTCCTCGGAAGTCTGCAGAGAGAGAATTCTGGACCGTGATTCGTGGTATTGAAAATGGTGGCAAGGCTATTCCCCCGTCCCAGCTAAGTAAGTTAGTTCCAGAGCCCAGATACGTCACTTCGGCAAGTGGCTCGGGCCGCGATTATGTTGTGAGCGGGTTTGGTTCTTCTGATTCTACCGGAGTTATTGCTCGTGCAAGTTTGAGTGCAACGTCCGGGGTGGCGCCGGCGTATAATGGCGTGCTCATTGAGCCAAACGTGTTTACTTGTTGCCTAAAAAAGGAAGATGTAACCACGCATCTGAGTGATTTGAAGATTCCGTTCGAAAAAGGTTATGCGAGTAAGCAAAACGATGTCGAGAATGCACAGCCTGAGCTGACAATTACTGCGCACTTGCCTGCAGGCAATACTCTTTACAGTTTCTCTAATAAGGGTTTTGGGCAACTCCGTCAGGTCGCAATCACTTTCAATCAGACGGTACCTATTGAAATCAAGCCGGCCCTTCAACCGAAACGGAAGACCTGGGCGGAGAGTTTGAACGCTGCACGGAGTTATCTTAAACAGAGGAAGTTTAAGGCGTGTAGGAACTCGCTCTGCCAGGCGTTTGTCGGCTGGGACGATCAGGGAAATGATCACAAAAAGCAGTCTCATGAGCGTCGAGAACAATATGAAACCTTCAAACGCGAATTTAGTTTGTTGTATGAGAGATGGAAGAAGCCCGAGATCAAAAAGTTTTTCGACGAAGTATCTTATTGGTATTTGCGTGAAGAGGCTTTCATGGTGGGTATTGAACCGTATCAGCGCGTCGATTTCCCAACAGTTTCGGAGTTTAGAAACAACAAATGGACGGTAACTAAAAAGGCATTCTCTGATTATATGGAGATTAAGGTTGCGGACCGATGGCGCCCGCGAGCTACCATGAAGGGCGGTGCGCTGTATTCAAAGTTGAATGATCAGTTCCGCTCGAAACAGAGCAAGGAAAACGTCGATGATTCCGCTAATGCAAATGTTTTAAATGAGGATGTGGTGATTGAAATCGAGCCCCTAAACGGAAAGTATTTTGACGATGAGGATTTTGAATCGTGAGCTTCGTTTCTCAATGTCGAGCGTTTTAGTCGCACGTGCAGTAAGATTAAGCTGAAAGCGAAACGAATCGAAAGGAGAGTCGCCTTGAAGAATCGAAACAGCGGAAGGCGCGGAGCGAAGGCGTTTGCAGCACTCCTTTTCGCCGGTGGACTCATCGTGTCGTCGCAGCCAGCTTTCTCGGAGAGCAAAGTTGCGGTGGACGACTCAACGATCCGGAAGATCGCGGAAACGCAGATCACGCCGGAAGGGCGCGCATATCATTTGCTCAGATACTTTCGCTCCGTTCTTCAGAGCGGGAATGCGCAGGTCTTGGAAGAAAACTTCCACTATCTCAATGAGCCGAGATATTTTTTTCGAGAGTCAAACATTTTGGCAAACTGGGCTGATGAGCTTGGCACCCAGAAGTCGGAGGCGCGAAAGTCGTCGACTTCATCTAAAAACACGCTTGTAGCTGAGCATGCGTTGAAAGAAGCCATCGCGCAGCTCAACAAATCTACAAAGCCTTCTATAAAACTGCATTTGTTTTTCATCGCATCGCTATTAGCTAAACAGGCTGGTTATAGCGACGTTGCGAAGGTTTGCGATAGTTATGCTTCCAAAATGATCGATGCTTGTGAGGCTAATTCGAATGTAGATACCGAACTGATTTTGGCAGCGGTTTCGGTTTTAAATTCCAAGGCGTATGCAATTGTACCTATCCGAATTGCAGAACGGAAGGAGCTTATTGGGAGGAAGCCGCAGGTTAATTCTGGCGCACCGAGCGCGGTGGCAGTTAAACAAGCGGAGAAGTTGAAACTCAGAGCCGCTGCAATCGCCGACCGCCTGCCTCCGGAAGAGCATGGGCGCCGAAAGGTTCATCGTGATCTATCGCTCTGGTATAAGCAGCTCGGCAAGCCGGAGTTGGCAGAGCGGCAAAAGAAAATAGTGTTCGATCTTGTTGGCGTGGATGATGATCGAATTCTGTATCCATCTTCAGGAATGTGTGGACATTTGCTGTGGTGGCAATTAGCTTCGGTGGATGGCGACCGCTTCAAATGCGGCATGGGCTGAGTCTAGCGACGTGTCACCTGTCACCACAGAGAGGTATTGGATTTGTTTGAGCGAAATAAGCAGAAACGTGCCCTTCTTGCCGTTATGTTTGCGAGTGGGCTACTCAATCACACTGAGCCTGCCCATTGCGAAGATGCGGTGTTGAAGAGCGATCCATCAATTGCAGAAATTGCAGCTGATTCTTCTCTTGCCCCTCTGTCGCGCGCGTATTTTTTGTTGAAATTTGCTTCTGCGGCTTTGGAGAACCCTTACAAACCGAAGGCTCTTGATCGAAAAACGCAAGATCCGGCGACGGCTAGGATGTTTCGACGACGCAATTATGATTCCAGTCCATGGGATGCGGCATTGCTTCCCTGGGCTCAAACGCTGTGTAGAAGACCTTCTCGGGTAATAGGAGAGCATGTTCAGATTGCCGATTTAGCAATTAGAGAAGCAATCGCGGAGCTTGACAGTACTGTCCCACAGGCGTCGAAATTGCAGATATACTTCATCGCATCTCGACTCTCTCAAATCACGAAGAATACGGTTAACGAGCAATTTTACAAGGACAAAATCGAGCAGGCAATAGACGCGTGCGAAAAATCATCCAACCCTTCTGAGCTAGAAATTAAAGCCGTCACCACAATACTGGGTCTTATGTCGTATGCCATAGTTCCGGTGTTGGCGCCGGAGAGTCGTCCTGCCGGTGGAGCCGTCGCGCAGACTGCCGCCGAGGACAGACAATTTTTGGAGGCGGAGAAATTAAAACTTCGTTCAATTGCTTTGAGCGACAGGTTGCCTGTGGAGTCGCAAATCAGAAGAAGAGCTCATAGAGATTTGTCGCTCTGGTACTCGATGCTTGGTAGAGATGTTAAAGCTGAGCAACAGAAAAAAATTTTGTTTGAGCTGATTGGCTCTACCGACGATGATTTCCTTTGGCCCCAGGATGCTGGATGTGGTCATGTTGTGTGGTGGAGGATTGTATCTAATAGAGAGGTAGTGGATTGCGGTATGGGTTAAGAAGAGTTGAAGTGTTTTGCAATACAGGTTGTGCAGCCTAAAGAAGATGCAGATCATTGGCGATAAACCGAAGCTAGGACTTTCCTTAATGCCTTCTGAAGATTTTCAGCAGGCGACCCTTGAGTTGTTTGAACAGGATCGAGTAGGGGTGGTCGAGTGGAGTTTCGATTTCGCATTGAACGGCGCCGAGATAGATGTTTGGTCTGGGCAAATTCTCGAGCGGTTCAGTGACAAAAATGCTTTGCTTGGTCACGGTGTCAATCTATCACCGCTATCGGCGCGCTTTTCCGAGCGTCAGGAAAAGTGGTTGGCGCATGCGCGCAGTGAGTTTGAACTTAGAAAGTACGTTCATGCTTCGGAACATTTTGGATTCTCAGAGGCTGGACCGATTGCTCATGGCGCACCGTTGGCGGTGCCGATGACGCCAGAATCGCTCCGGCGCGGACAAGAGATGCTTAAACGATACGCCGATGCGGTGCAGTGTCCGGTTGGATTAGAGAATCTGGCATTTGCGTTTTGCATGGAGGACGTTAAACGGCAAGGCGAGTTTATCGACCAATTAATTTCCTCTGTTGATGGATTTTTGCTTTTGGATGCTCATAACATTTATTGCCAGGTTGAGAACTTTGGAGTGTCCGAGCGCGAATTGTTGGTTTCCTACCCGCTCTCGAAAGTTCGTGAGATACACCTGTCGGGCGGTTCGTGGAGTTTTTCCGAGACTGGTGCACGACTCGCTGTGAGGCGAGATACTCATGACGATGTGGTCCCGCAGGAGGTCTTCAACATTGCCACGTTGGCTTTGAAACTTTGTCCGAACATTCAGTATGTTATCCTTGAGCGACTCGCATACACTATGATGGAACCAGAGCAGCAGCAAGGTTTTCGCGAAGATTTTGAAACCATTGAGGAGATTCTGGAGCTTTGCTATGTCTGAAGAATCTGATTTCGAGCAGTTCCAAGAAGCGCTTGCGGAGCTGCTTGCGAGCGGTTTAACGCAATCGGAAATTCTTGATACGCTGAAAACCGATTCGCGCTTTGATTGCTATCGCGAATACGTTGATAGCTTTGAACCGGATATGGTGGCAGTCGCTTGTGAGCTTATGGGCCGATGGGCGAAGCGCAAAGAATGACCGTTTGAAGTTTCTCGTCGCTCAAGCCAGTTCGGGCGGAGGTCCCATCAATGGTCCAGTGTAGCTGCACGAGTTGCATCGGACCATTTGACCTTCCGTGACCCAGTCGCAAGCCGATATGCAAGTTCTGGACGATTTCCTCTTTGGCTCGCCCTTGACTTTTGGCGTGCGAAAAATTTGATCGCAAAACGAACATCGCATGACGACCCAATCGCCTTCTTCGTGAAGGACCGGTCCGTAGTGCTTATAGTGGCAGAGGTCTTCGTCTAAATCGTCAAACATGGTTTTCAACCCGCCATTGAATTTTAAGGCGCCCGGCGACCATGTTCCAGCAAAGTTGTCTTAGAAACAAGAGCGAACCGGTTTACTTGTTGAGCGGGCTGAGTTTCTGTATTTCGGAACAATGTTAAAAGTGTTAAAGTACCGTCTCTCTGGATCTAAACATTTATAGACCGCATTTTCAGTGAACCAGCCATTGTCTGGACCCATACTCGAACCACCTTTTCGTTCTCGCCAACCTGTGACTTTGTCGGTAAGTCTGTCAAGCCGGAATTCTATAGAACGGCTCGCATTGCCACACCAGTCTCCACTATTTAAGCGAAAGTAGATGATCTCATCTTTGTCATTTGTGCTGCTCCTGCTGAGTAAGCGATAAATTTCACTTCGGTCCATGCCGATTACATCGTAGTCATCTAAAAATTTTCGCCATAAGTCTACTCTGTTCATGGACTGTTGCTGGTCCAAGCGTTTCCACTCGTCCGGATCAAAGCCGCCCGGTCTTTTATTGCGGACAATGAAAGTGTCACCATCCTTTTGGATTTCGCTGAAGCTGCAAGGGACCACAATTTTGCCAAGTTTGTTTGATACGCCCCAGCGTAGTTCGTGCTTTTGGTTCTTGGCCTCAGCTAAGCGAGCAAAGCCTTCACCTATATTCTCTATTTCATAAAATTGAGCATTCAGTACAATCCGTCCCAATGAGTTCATTAGTCCGAGCTTCTTTCTTGCGACTTCATTGTTGTCTTCGTCGAGTATATCGATATCATCTGAAGCGCTTCCACCCTCGCCGAAGATCCATAAACCGTCTTTCGAGCGAGCGTCAAGAAAGGTAACTCGGGGTGGGAGTTTAAGCATCAATTCTCCAGCACGCGAGAGCAGCATCCATCGCCCATCTTTGACGCCGGCGAGTTTGTCTCCCTGAAGTTCAAGCACTGTATATAGTGGCTCAATCACAAATTTTCCGAATCGATCGATGATGCCTGAATGTGTTTCGTCAACACTGACAAATGCAAATGTTTTATTCAAAAAATCGCCTGCACTGAAGAATGGTCCGGCTACAATCTCTCCTGAAGTGTCAATGAAGGCAGCCTTTTTAGAGCCTCCATGGAGCATCTCCACAACTGCTCGACCGTTGTGAAAGTCTCGCCCGCTTGCGAATCTACCTGGTTCAACTGCTAGGGTTCCGCTTTCGTCAAAGTAGCAGATCGAAACTGCGTCTGGACCGTAAGTTCTTGCCCGAAGCAAACCGTCGCAATATCGATGCGACTCTAAGTGAATTGTTTGTGAGAAAGTTACTAGGACTTTACCGCCACTAGCAATCAGCTCAGTTCTTTTTAACCCATCATCTTGGTAGGACTCACGGATAAATCGATCTGACCCAAGGTATTGCAGATTGAAGCAATTTGATAGCGGTACAAGAATATTGCCGTCTTTATCACAGAAACCGCGCTCACCAGCAGAATTCTCGATCTCAATCATCTCATCGCCTCGGAAGAAACATCTGGTGATCGACGTTGGAAGATTGGGAGGTCGTTCTTGACTCGGCTTCTTAGTGCCGTTACTCTCTGAGCCCGACTTCGATTCATCGCTAGCTGGCTTCTTTTGTCCCTTGGCGTTTACCAAGAACGCGTCATGATTCTTGTCCAAGTAGTGAGGTTCTACCAAAAACCATCCGTCAGCTTTTTGAAATACGTCCATAAATTGGCTTCGCCAAAATGTTTCCATCTTTATCGATCAACCCAAAATCGTCAGCTCCGGCCGAAGTGTGGAAACCCAAGACGACGAACGCTGAGACCGCATACCGTATCACTTTTGGCAAGTGATTCAAGCCGACTGTAATTAAGCTCTTCCTGATAAACGCTCGCTTCATAAACTTCTCGAATCATGCACGAAACTCACCTAATTCTAAATCAATCGTCAAATCTTGGCTTAGGTTGAGAGGTTTATGTGAATGGCGGCCGCCGTACGAACTCATCCCTCACCCGGGTGATTTTGCTCGGCGTTGCACAACTGCAGTATGCGCAGCGTATCATAAAATGTCTTAGTAGAATGAAATCAGGTAAGTGCGCCTCCGAGCGGCAGAGATGGTAATTGTGAACAAAGACAAAAATAGGTTGCGTAATAGTCGGGCTATTTTATCGGTGTTGTTCGCAAGCGGGCTTATGGCGACTTCGCCATCGACGTTAGCTAAGGCGACAGTAACGTCCGGGGAACGAGCGATACAAAGAGTGGGCTCTGCAACGAATGTCTCTCCTGAAGGACGTGCTTTTAATCTGATTAACGTTGCACGCTCAGTGCTGAGTGGCGCGGACATAGAGCAAATTACTCAAGACCAAAGTTTGTACAAAGTTGAGCCTACCTATGCACTTCGAAACTCTTATGGAGACAACCTTTTGTGGGATTTTTGGATCGGAAGTTTCGTTGAAGAGGAAATGTCGAAAGCGAGAGGGGGTCCGAACAATAGACTACCGACAAAAGACCAGCTGTGTTTTGCTGATCGCGCAACTCAGTTGGCTGTGAAACTACTAAAGGAGGCACCCGCTAGTCCCACGAAATTGCAAATATGTTTTGTTGCTTCGTTACAGTTCAAAAGAATAGGAAACACTCAAGGCGCGCAGGGATGCGACGAGTTCATTCAGCAGTCGGTCAAGAACTGTGAGGACGAGATGCGGGCTTCTCCCGAAGCAATTATCGAAGCGGTTTCGGTATTAAATTCAATGGCGTATCGATTGGCCCCGGTGCCGATACCCAGTGGGACCCTCGCTTCAATTGAGCGAAAGGACCTCGGTCAATCCATTACTGAGGACGCTGCCAGAAAGAGCGAGGAATTGAGACTTCGAGCTATGAAACTTGCTGATCGTTTGCCGTCGGATAATCACGTGCGTCGAATGGTACATCGAGATCTTGTATTCTTCTATAGACATTTTGACAGGCAGAATTTGGCAGAAGAACAGAAGCAGATCTTGTTTGAATTAGTCGGAGTTAGCGACGATAAAATCCTCTTCCCAGTTAGTCAATTCTGCGGTCGAGCACTTTGGTGGACCGCTGCTACTGGACAGATTGCTGCTTTATGTGGGATGGGTTAGCGACGAATATGGTCGGGGCAGAAAAAGGGACCGCGAGTTTACCGCGGTCCCGAAGCTCCATTCCTAAGCTGTGTTTAGTCAAGATGGCTTAGCGACTTTTCTTGCGCTTAGATTGAGTGGTCGAAGTTTTCTTTCTGCCGGCCGTAGAGGCTGGTTTCGACTTCGCTCCAGTTTTCTTCGCCGTGCTCTTCTTTGTCGACGAGGCGCGAGTTTTTGAACTGCTCGTTTTACTTTTCGCCTTTGAGCTTGTTCTTGTTCCAGTCTTGGACGCTGTTTTTCCGGACGCTTTTGAGTTTGCTTTCTTTGCGCCAGCTTTTGCTTTTGTCTTAGTGGCAGTGCGGCCCTTCTGTTTAGGCTTGGCGGTTTTCTTTGCTGCAGTCGTTTTCGCTTTTGATTTCGCTGCCGGTTTTTTCTTCGTCGCTTTCTGCATGGCAGGAGATTCCAGCGGTTCTACGGCATCCAGATCGCTGTAGGTTTCCTGCAACTCCATTTTTAGGTCCAACATTTTTTCTTTCAGTTCATCGAAATCGATATCTAGCTCTCTGAGCGAGGGGAACATCTCTTCCTCCTCTTCCTTGATATGGTGCTTCACAAGTTCGGATAGCACCTTAAACTTGGCGTCGAACTTCTCATCGCTTTCGTCCATTCCTTTCATCTCTGTAATGACGAAATCAACGACGCGATGCTCCTCTTCTGCTTCAAGCTTCATGTCTTCGTCTTCTTCATCATCGCTTTCTTCTAGCAACGGATAAACAAGCTCTTCCTCTAGTTTGGTGTGAACCACTAGTGAAAGGACGGTGTCGACAAAGATCGAATACTTCTCGCCTTCGCCCGAGGCACTTTCGAATTTTTCAAAGTTTTCTTTTACGTGGTCGTGGTCCATCTTCAACATTTCCAGCGGATCACTTACTGCGCGCATCGTTTCTTCGTTTTCCTTCTCGTGTGAAACCACTTTCAGTTTTGCGTTCATGCTTTCTCTCCCTGACCAATAAAATTCTCTCTATCGCTTTAAGTAGCAAGTAATTGATTGTCGGTGCTTCGTGGATCGGCATGAGCACTGGTGTTATGGAAACTCACTTTCATTTGCGGCAACTTTCAAGTTACTGGGAGGTTAGTAAAGGCGGCACTGCAAGTGGTACCAAAGGCTCGGTATTGCCGCGACGCGGTCTGGAGTGCCTGGAACGTTTACGTCAAAAAAAAAAGCAGCCCCCACGGAGCTGCTCCTTAAACCGCTTTGAAGTGATTTAGTTTTTCTTCACAGGCGCTTCGCCAACACGATGAATGTCGGTTGCATTATTCGCTTTGAAGATCTCTTCAGCTTTTTTGAGCTGTTCTTTGTCATCGCTATGTGCAGCAATCAAGATGTTGCCGTCGCGGATTTTGCCTTCGTACATTTTTGCTTCGTACTCAGGAATTCCCATTCCGATCAGAGCTCCGGCGACTCCGGCTACTGTAGCTCCAACTGCAGCACCGCTGAGTGCCGCCATGATCGGTCCAGCAGCGATTAGCGGACCAACGCCAGGAATGGCGAGTGCGCCTATGCCGGCCAAGAGTCCGATCGCGCCGCCAATAATACCGCCAGTAGTGGCGCCTGTTACTGCGCCTTCTGGTGCTTTACTTGCAGCATCGTGTGCGAAATCTTTAGCACCTTCCTTATCTGGAAACAGAATCGAGATGTCGCTGTCCAGAAAACCGAACGATTTAAGCTCGGAAACGAGCTGTTCTGCTTGCGGGGTGGATTGAACTATTCCAACTATTGCGTGGTTTTTCATTTTGTACTCCAATTATGTTTGAATCTGATGGGTGGGCTTTCTCTAGTGAGGTTTTTTAGCAACGGTCAAAAGATTTTTCACTGACGTGACGCAGCTGCATCCTTTTGCTACTGACTCGACTTTCGCTTTTTCTTCTTCGCTATCGACGGCTCCGCGTAGAGTTACAACCCCTTTTGAGAAAAGGATTTTGCAGTTCTTTGCGTCCATCGATAGGTCGCTGTCCATAACAGCTTTCCTGATCGCAGCAAGCGACTCGACGTCATCTTTTTTGTTGCTTTGTTTATCGGCGGTTACGGCTTCTTCTTGAGTCGCTCCGCGGTTTTGAGCAGTGTTATCTGCTTTCGGCGCTTCCTTTGCGAAAGACGCGCTTCCGATGCTGAGCATGGCTACAACTAGAGCCAATGATTTAAATGTTCGCATAAAACTCCTTTGAATTTTGTTGAACATGGACTTCTATCTGCGAGTGGTCGAGGTCGTTCTTCCTGAGTTGATTTGTCTTAAACTTCAAGCGGCTATCTCTCAAGCAGCGAGCGGCTGATGAGGTGTTCCACTTGTAATACAGGCGCAAGAAAATCGAACTTCAAGAGGCAACGAAATCGAACTCGAAGCTTTGAGTGCTTAGTAGCAGAACGAAATCGAGTCGATGTCGCCTAATTTTCATGGTCAGGTTAAATCTCCCAACGCAAGCGCTGCCTTCTGTTTCGTCCATTTGCCGAGCAGATAGAATTGCTGACAACCGGGGAATATTGCCTGGAGTTTGCAAGAAAACCGCTATACGAAAATAAACCTGGCTTTCCGCTTCGCTAGTTCTTTGGGCTAGTGTCGACGGCTCTGCTCAAGAATTTGCCTGAGTGGTCATATAGGCGCCTAGTATTAGAATCAACGAGAAAACTATCAGGCGAAACTGTTTTTCCGAGAGGCGGGAGAGAAGCTTCTTCCCTGCCAGGGTGCCTACAACGCATCCTGCTGTTGCGATTGCAATCAGCGGCCAAACAGTTATCAAATCCGGTCCTTCAGTAGCAAAATAAACAGGCATTCGGGCGAGGTCGACGACCACACCGATTGCTGTCGCGGTAGCCACCATTTCATCCTTTGACAAGTTCATACCGAGAAGCGCGGCCGAGCGGATCCCGCCTTGATTCCCAACGAGTCCGCCGAGTGCGCCTGAAGATAGCCCCGCGAGCCAGGACCATGAGTGATTTATGCGGAACTTCTGAAGCCAGCCAAACAAGCCGGTTAAGCCAACATAGATCAATAAAAATGCGAAGAGATATATCAGTGGAGGTGAGTTGACCTTTGCGTGGAACGCCGCACCTAATAATCCGCCAAGCGCGCTGAAACTGCCAAATCTGATAAACACTTGACGATTGATATTCTTGCGCAACATCCAAAAACGCAATGAAGTCGCGACAAGATGAGGCACCGATATTGCAGCCACTGCGAGTTTCAGGTCTATTTGTGTGGACAGCAGTGGTGTCAACAGGCTGCCAATGCCAAAGCCGGAAAGCGCTGCAACGCCAGCTGCAAATGCACTTACAGTAAACAAAATAATTTGAAAACTATCTGATGTGACCATGTCTCTTTATGCGATCGGTTTCAATTTCGTTCGATTTTTTTATGGCTGAATGCCACGCAAAATGTGGTTGTCCTAAAGTCTGACATATGTGTCAGCAGAACATGCAGTTTCTGACGTCGTGTCAATTCGATAATGACGATATCGACGAAGGAACGCAATAGCAAAGGACGGTGAACCGAATGCAAGCAACTCTGACAATCTTGTTGCTCGTTATCTCGAACGTGTTTATGACAATGGCTTGGTATGGGCATCTTCGCTTCAGAACTGCTCCACTATGGGAGGTGATCATAGTTAGCTGGCTAATTGCATTTTTGGAATACTGCTTTCAAGTGCCGGCTAATCGAATCGGCAGCTACGAATTTACTGCTGCTCAGTTGAAAATTATTCAAGAGGTGATCACTCTAATTGTGTTCGGCGCATTTTCGGTTTTCTACTTGAAACAACAGTTTCAATGGAATTACTTTGTAGCGTTTGCACTCATAGTTGGCGCCGTCTTTTTCGTATTCATCGGGAATGGTGACGGTGCGCAGCGGCATGAGCCATGCAAAGTGCTAGAGCCGCCGAATCCCCAAAAAAGATTCTGTTCAAAATCTTCATGTGGTATGTGTGGAAAATAATTTACCGATTCGAACTGATGTCGCCAATTGAATGCATTCGAGAAACACGTTTCGCGCTAATTGATATAGAGATGAGCCTGGCAGGACCCCGATGATAAGCGAATCGAATACCGATAAGATCAGAAAATCTGTAAGCAATCAAAGTCTGCGCGCGCTCGACTGTTTAAACATTATGATAGGTGATGTTCTTGGCGGCTTAGGACCTTACCTGGCAGCCTATCTCAGGACCGCTCAGCAATGGGATCAAGCCAGTATTGGTGCGGCGCTGTCTGCGATGGGCATTGCTACGATTCTTTCCCAAACACCTGCCGGTGCGCTGGTCGATCGTTTGAAACAGAAGCGCATTCTTCTTTGCGGCGCGGCAGGTGTCATGAGTCTGGCTTGCGTCGTCATCACCGTTTTCAGTCAGTTCTACGCGGTCATGACAGCGCAGATAATGTACGGAATCGGTGCTGCCGTTGCCGGTCCTTGCATCGTGGCGATCAGTTTGGGGTTAGTTGGACACAAGAGATTCGCATCGCGAATCGCCCGAAATGAGGCTTACAATCACGTCGGTAACGTCGTGGCGGCCGTGCTGGCTGGTCTGGCGGGCTTTCTAATTTCGCCAATCTGTGTCTTTTATCTAATCGCGCTTTTCGGCGTGGGGAGCATAGTTGCTACCTGTTTCATCCGTGAAAGCGAGATAGATCACGATGTTGCTTCAGGCGCAGTCGAAAGTACGTCGAGTAAGGCTGAGATCAACATAGCCGCTCTTTTGAGCAATAAACATATTGCTGCTTTCGCAGTTGCTGTGTTTCTGTTTCACCTTTCTAATGCCGCCATGCTACCTCTTGCGGGTCAATACCTTTCAGAAGGTCGACCCAGGGAAGCGCCTCTATGGATTTCCGCCTGTGTCGTCTCTGCTCAATTTGTGATGGTGCCCGTGAGCCTCTGGGCTGGACGGGCTGCACAAACATGGGGACGCAAACCTGTATTCTTGATTGGATTTTCTGTGCTGCCAATTAGGGGTATTCTTTACACGCTGAACAGCAGCCCGTTCTGGGTAGTTCCTGTACAACTTTTGGACGGCATCGGTGCCGGTATTTTTGGTGTTCTCGCCTCAGTAATCGTCGCCGATCTCACAAAGGGCACCAGGCACTACAATGTTACTCGCGGCGCGATAATTACAGCACAGGGAGTTGGAGCAGTGCTGAGTAATCTTCTGGCTGGATTTCTTGTTGCGAGATTCGGATATGTCAGCGGTTTTCTCTTTCTCGCCCTCACCGGACTAGCAGGCCTGGTAATCTGTTGTCTTGGACTACCGGAAACTCGTAACCTCGAGCCCGAATTGGGAAGTTTCAAAGATGGCTAGGATTCTTATACTTAATCGAAACGGCCTGGCTAAACATTGCAGCAATTACGACGGACAATCAAAGCCTATCCGAATTGCCTATCGAGCAGACACTCCGCGAAGATATCCAGAGTGAAAGCGATTTGGCAGAAGTGCATCTGGAAGCTGGGAGAGATCAACGGTTCGCGCACCTATGCGATAAGCACCGCAGCGGATCTTGGAGCCGCAAAGAAATTTTTGAAACTATCGACCTGCGATTTGATTATGACGGATCTAGGTCTACCGGATGCCAGAGGCCTTGAGGTTCTTGAGGGGTTGAGAGAATACACTGGCAAAGTACCTATAGTTATTGTCTCCGGTCTCGATGATGAGGCGGTAGCACAAGCAGCAATATCTCAAGGCGCTCAAGATTATCTAATCAAGGGACAGATCGATGAATCGAATCTGGTGCGCTCTATTCGATACGCCATTATCCGTTTTCAAACTGAACATATCGCCAGACATAAAGTAGCAACAGAGCGCGACTTGTTGCAGTCTTTACTCGAAGGGACACCGGTTAGCATTGCTCGTTTTGATAAGAATCACCGCATATCTACGAGTAACACCGCGTTCAAAAACAATTTTCTCTCGGCTTCTGCTTGTGATGACTTTCCATCGATCAAAACCCTACTACCTGGAATTTCCGAAGAGCATTGGGATGCAGTACTGACAAAGGCGGTGCCTTTTTGTCTTGAAGGAATCACTCTACAACGGAGCGGTCTCGCACCCTACGATGTTTTCGCCTGGGCTGTCCTTGATAGAGATCAACATATCAACGGTGGTATCTTCATGGCCGTTGATGCATCGGAACGCCTGAATCACGATAGGCACCGCCAGGAGTTTATCGCCGAGCTGGCTCACGATATCAAGAATCCGTTGATCGGAGCCAATAGAGTATTGGAGAACCTGCTCGAAGGTGCTCTCGGCGATGTTGATGAACAGCAAAAGATTTTTCTGACCGAGATTCACCGAAGTAATGACGGTCTTCTCACTCTACTGCGGAACGTCCTTGATGTTTATCGATTTGATACCTCCAGCGTGGAACTCGCCAAGGAAGCAGTCGACTTTGAACTGATCGCCGGTAAGGCGGCGGCCACCGTGATTCCGATGGCACGATCGAATCGGATCGCCCTGCAGATAAAAGTAGCAGAGGAGCTTCCCATCGTTCACGGCGATCCGATGGCGATACAGCGATTGCTCACGAATCTGCTCCACAATGCAATTAAATTCAGCAAGCCGGGCGGTGAAGTCATACTCATGGTGAATGGCAACGCTGATCAGGTTGTCGTCAGTGTCAGTGACAATGGAACCGGTATTTCACCTCGCGATCAGGAATACCTGTTTCGCAGATTTGGACAGGGACGCTCCAAGTATTACAAACAAGGCGCCGGAACAGGTATCGGTCTCTACTTATGCAAGAAGATTGCCGAAGCTCATAACGGTTCCATTGACTGCATGAGCAGACTGGGAGAAGGGACTACATTCGAAGTTAAATTACCTGCGAATGTATTGTCGGTTTGCGCCTGAACAAAGGTTTTGATTCTTGTTCAAGTTAAACAGCTTGCCTGCACTAATGAATCAGTACCGTAGAACAACAACGGCCCCGTTCCACTCCGTCAAGCTACCAGTCGGAACAAACTCAACTCGTCCGCCATTTTCAAGCGTATGCCGGATGGTCTCGTGAATCTCAGTCAACTCCATTTTGCCTGAAACATCCCAAGCCGGCGCCTCGAGAAGCAGCATTTCAGCTCGACCTTCTTGTGCGCACGCCAACATATCCTGCGGAATGCTCACGAGTTTTTGCGCACCGATTGCAGTCCTGCATTGGTCAAGCAGTTTAGCAGCGTGAGTGGAGTGAAACTCCTTGAGCAAATCTTCTGCCACTTGAACCAGTGCGTCCGTGCCGGTTGATTGACAAACCTCGTTCCTGGTCGCAAGAACTTCGACACCCGCATCTCTCAATTCGCGTTCCGTTAATCCTGTCAATTCCAAACCAGCGACCATCGCAGGCACGCCCGCGCAAACAGCAGCTAAAGCATCGACAAAATTCTTTTGCCATTTGGAATCATGAGCTCTGTGAGTCTTTCCATCTTTATCATGATGAGCCGGCTGCCGGTCCTTGAAAATCTTCTGCAGATGACTGACTGCATCCGATTCAGGCATCAACTCAAGATGATCGGCCTGACCTTTAAATACTTTCAGCGATTGCGGTTCTAGAACAAACAGTGCATACGGCGTGGACTCAGCGGTGGCATAGCAAGCCTCTAAACCGGAGAAATAATCGCCGAAATAGAATCGTTCAGGCATGTGTATGAAAAACGTCTCGCACTGTGCGTTTTCACCAGACACGAACAAGCCGATCGACTTAGCGCCACTATGCAAATCGATTTTCTCGATCAGTGCATCTGTCTTTTTGCGCAGCGCCTCAACATCAGAACCTTGTGATTCAAGCTCGTTGAAAATCTCGTGGCAACGTCCGCGAATATGTCCAACATCATGCAATTGCTTTTCCGATCCTGAGTGAATTCGAAAAAGGAAAGTGAACGACGGCTCCTTCGCACCAGTGAAAAGAAACGGTAGGGTTTTGTTTATTGCGATTGTACTTGTCATATTCTATGCCCGTGTTGTGACTCGAAAGGCTCACAAGTTTAGACCTAACGGGCGTATATTCAATCAGTCGAACTATCGATTTCTGGCGGAAGAAGACGACTCAACTCTCATCCCTTCGGATGAGTGATTGAATTTCCTCCATCGCTTTCTTGTCCGGCATAATCTCGCTTCCATCAGACGACACTTTCAAGTGCGCTACGATTCTTCCGTCACAAACAAGAGGAATCGCCCAGCAGAACTCAGGTTCTCTAAACTCGGCGCCTTCGAGTACGATAAGTCTTTCAGGATAATCACTGAGCCGACTTTCGATATCGGAGATGAGTTCCGGAGTTCCTTCACTGAAGCCGTGTAATCCCTTCGGCAGAACACTTCCATCCTCGGGACTGAAATGCAGTATCACAACAGCGCTGCCGTCGATAGTCAAAGCTCCCTTGATCTCGATTCCATGCGGTGCGCGATGTTTCCAAACTTTACCTGCCGCGAGCGAACCAATACATGCTCGCGCCGCAGAGACGGCCTTCAAGGCGTTCTCCGGAGTATTCAACGCTCTACGGCTCTCTTGATGATGAGTTTTTTTCTTACGGTCATGTTCGTGCGGTGCCATTCAATTCCTCCTCAAGTCATTAGCCCATGCGCCTTTAGCTTGCTGTACAACAACTGCCTGTTGACGCCGAGCAGCCGCGCAGCCTCGGACTTACTTCCGTTCGATTGCTCTAAAGCCCGCTCCAGCAGACGCTTCTCCAGCGTTGCCATGGCAGTGTAATAATCCATGCCGTCTAAACTGTCTTCACTTTTGACCGCATCCTCGCGGATAATCATGCTGAGGTCAGCCGGTTCAATACTTGCCGCGCGAACCGAAAACGTCAGATGATACATAAGATTTTGCAACTCTCGAACATTCCCCGGCCAGTCATAATCTAATAGAACCTTCGCAGCAGAACTACTTATACGCTTGGCTGACTCCGGCCGAGCTTGCGATAAAAACAGTTCCGCCAGAGACAAGATGTCGGAACCCCGCTCTCTAAGCGGCGGTAGCGAAATCGGTAAAACGTTCAATCGGTAAAACAGATCCTCTCTAAAGCACTTCTCCTTCACCATCGAAATTAAGTCGTGCTGGGTAGTTGCAACCACCCGCGGTGCAGTGGTTCCCGGCACTCCTTCCTTCAATGCTCGAACAAGCATCGCCTGCGTACGAGCGTTGAGGTCGCCAATCTCGTCCAAGATGACCGTCCCCAGAGCACCGGGACTCAATGATTCGAAAGACTCGTAATCTTCCGGGACTGCGGTACAATCGATAACTGTCAGCGGTTTATCGCCCTGGTGACTATGTCGATGAATCGCTCTTGCAACAGTGTCTTTACCAGTGCCGGTCTCTCCAGTGATCAAAACAGAGGCACCACATGCGGCGGCAATTCCGATCTGCTTCTCGACTCGCCGCATTGCAGCACACAAGCCGACAAGCGTATTGTCCGACGTGGTTTCTGTGTAACTTATGCTTGATACAGTTTCGCTTTTAGGTGCGGCAATTGCTCTTTCAAGAGATTTTTTCAAATGTTGTGTTCTGACATTGTTAGGCGGCCTCTTCTTGTTTGATACCATCGACAAATTTGATTCCTTGAATCAGCTCTCCAAGCCGTTCTGGTCGATTCAGACGGCGCCAACGTTTTTGCGCAGACATCGATAGTTTAAAAACCATCGTCAACATCGTGTCTCGTGTAAGCATACCACGAGTCTTTGCCGTTCGCAGACGGACTGTTGCAAACGTAGATTCTATCGGATTTGTCGTGCGCAAATGGATCCAGTGTTCTGCGGGAAAATCGTAAAATGTCAGAAGGACATCTCGGTCTTTTGCCAGGCACTCAGACGCTTTCGGATACTTAGCCTCGTAGCTGTCGACGAAGTGATCGAATGCTTTTTCTGCTTTCTCCTTGGTCTCGGCCATCCAGATTTGATGCAGGTTATCCTTTGCGCGTGCTTGAATGTGTTTAGGCAATTTATCCAAAACATTCCCGGTCTTGTGCATCCAACATCTTTGCCGCCGCGTGTCTCCAAACACTTGTGGCAAGGCTTTCCAAAATCCCAATGCTCCGTCGCCAACGGCAAGCTTGGGTGGGATTACGAGACCGCGTCGCTTCAAGTCGTTCAGTGCTTCCAGCCAGGACTGCTCACTTTCGCGATATCCATCTACAACCGTTAGCAATTCCTTGTCACCGTGCTTGGTGGCACCGATGATCACAAGCATACATTGAGCGGCGTCTTCCATGCGCGCTCCGAAGTGCACTCCATCAACCCAAAAGTAAACGTATTCCTTCCCCTTCAGCGAGCGTTGTTGCCACTCCTTAAGCTCCTCGCTCCATGCTTCTTTCAAACGGCTGATCGTCGAAGCTGACAGTCCTGGAGCATCCTTCCCCAGCAACGCAGCCAGGGCTTCACTGAAATCACCTGTTGACACGCCTTTCAGATACAACCAGGGAAGCAGATCTTCAATGCTTTTTGTTCGTCTCAAATATGGCGGAAGTATGCTCGAAGTGAACCGCACCTTAGCTCCACTCTTCCGTCTATCTGCCACTCTTGGTGCTTTAACTGTGATGTCACCAATGCCAGTTTGTATAGTTCGCTCAGGCAGGTAACCATTTCGGGTTACCATGCGCTTTCCAGATGAATCACGAACCTGATCGAATTGCTCTAGAAATCTCTCAACTTCGTCTTCCAGAGCGCGCGTCAACATTTCCCGTGCGCCCTTCCGGCAGATTTCCGTGAGCGGATCTTCGGTAACAACCTCTGGCTTTTTCAGCTCAAGGACTGTATCTTTCTTCATTAGGCGTATCTCCTTTCTTTGTGGTTATTGAAAGAATACGCCACCTTACTCAATTACTCAAAACACAACTTCTGGCAAAAACTCCTCTTTCAATTGCCTGACTCAATTCGTCCAGGCTCAAAGGTAAGCTCAAATGATCGAATGCGCCGAGTCGCATTACTTCGATGACGAGATCGCTGTTCGCCTCAGAGGTAACGACGATCACCGGCAACGAGGCCAGAGCGCTTTCTTGTTTGATAGCTTGAAGAAGATTAGCGGCGGAATGATTCGTGACCGACGCTCAACAAGCGGTATTCTGACAGAGATGTTGGAGAGTCTGAAGCATCGCTTAGTTGAAGCGGACGCGCTTTCAAGCGGTCTTAGTTTGGTCTCGCAAGAGTCTGTTGAGATGGTCTTCATCGATCAACAGGTCGAAACTTCGTTGTTAACAACTCTTGTATCACGAGCACGTCGTTTGGATTGTCTTCAATTAAGAGAATTGTTTTTTGCCTTGCGCTCGTCCTCAGGATTCTCCGAGGTTGTGAGAATTACTACCTTTAGATCGTTCAGCGCTGAGTGGCTTCGCAATTCGATGAGCACTTCATGTCCATTGCGTCTTGGTAGATTGAGATCGAGGAACATCAGATCCGGTATTGTCTCCGGGTGATGCAGGAGCTCCTGAATATAATGAATTGCCGCCTCGCCGTCTTCCAGAACGTGAAGTCTGTAGCCAATTCCGGAGTCCTTCAGAAACTCCTTCATCAATAAAACATCATGCGGGTTGTCTTCGACGATCGCAATATTCAGGGGGCGAGGCATCAAGACTACTCCTTGTGCGGTTACATAATCAGGATTCCTTGCCAGTCCTTAACTGTATCATGAATACTCTCGTCCTACGTCGAATTGTCTACAGTCTTCGGAGAGAGCGGCAAAGTGAGTACAAATGTGGTTCCCTCATCGCTTGGTTGGAGCGAGATGTGACCACCATGACGCTCGACAATTTTCCTGCAGACAGATAATCCGATCCCGGTTCCTGGATATTGGTTGATTGAGTGGAGTCGCTGAAATATCTCGAAAATGCGCTCTGCGTATTCCATGCTGATTCCGATACCGTTGTCACAGATCGACAATTTCGCATGGCCATTCTCTTCCGTTACTCTGATTTTTATTTTCGGTAGTTTATCGCTGCGAAACTTAATTGAGTTGTTGATCAGGTTCTGAAAGAGTCGTGAAAGCTGACTCGAGTCACCGATGACTTCAGGCATTGCATCGAAGACAATTTCGGTCTGTGTTTCGTTGATTAGGGTCTCAAGACTTTTGATGGCTTCATTTATAGGTACGTTGAGATCGACAGGGACGAGTGCTTGACCTTGTGTCTCGACGCGAGCGTAAAGAAGCAAATCTCTAATTAACTGTTGCATGCGCTCAACGCTCTCGACTATCACGTCAAGATACTTCTGAGCGTCGGCAGATAGAGAATCACCTGCTTTCTTTTTCAGAAGATTGCTGAAACTGATTACAGTGCGAAGTGGCTCTTGCAGATCATGTGATGCGACGTACGCAAACTGCTGCAGGTCGTGATTTGAGCTGGCGAGCTTTTCGGCAATGCTCCGGAGTTTTTCCTCTTGCACTTTGCGTTCTGTGATATCGCGACCTTCGGGGATTAGATATTTAACTGTACGATTCTCTCCAAAGACTGGCTTCATCGAAAAGTCAACTAGCGCAGGCTCTCCGGATGGTTTCAGATGGTCGACCTCGAAGCGAACGAAATCGCCTTGTGAGACGGACGTGACTGCATCACGAATCTGCTTCTTGACCTCTTCGGAGTGCGCGAACCACGGTGTTTCCCAGAAAAATTGGCCATGTACCTGTTTCGATGTCGTGTTTTGATAGTCCAGGGCGGTCTGATTGACGTCTATGACTCTCCCGTCGGGATCTAGCAAGCCGATTAATTGGAACGTATGATCAAAGATCGCTTTGAACTTCCTCTCACTCTCGGTAAGCTCTCGCGTGCGAGCATTTACCTCCTGTTCCAGCAGCTCGGCATGCCGTTTGAGAACGTCAACATTCGTCGATGTTCCGAACCATTTCAGAATCTTGCCATCTTGATCGCGCAAGGATTCAGCTTGCGCGAGAAACCACCTGTAGACGTTGTCTTGGCCTCGCCATCTGTATTCAAACTGAAAGGACTCGCCTGTTTTCAGGCAAGCACTCCAGTGCTCCATACAAGGGCTAAGGTCGTCGGGATGAACGACCTGTTGCCAGTTGTTACCGGAAGTATCTCTGAAGTTCAAACCCGTGTATTCGTCCCAACGCCTGCTATAGAAGTCGATAAGACCATCTGCCGTTGCCGTCCAGACCACTGGTGATAACGCGTCGGTCAGAACATGGAACTCTTTTGTTTTTTGTAAGAGTGACTGATTAGTCTCTTCGAGTTCTCGCCGGCAATTTTCCAGATCCGTTTTGATATTGAAGGAAGTTTTTTTCTCATCACGAAGTGAGGCGTTCAACCTCCAGGCTAGAAGCGCAAGGGCGCATGTTGAGACGATGAGCACAACTTCCATGCTGTCGCTCCAATGTCGGGACACTGGCAATTGCTTTTTCAGACTTACCCAACTCGATGCAATTTCTCTCGGGGCTACTTTCTTGATATAATCGGTTCGGAATCCTCGGGTCCAACTGTACCTACTGTCTGAATCGGCGAGAGGATCTTCGTGGACATAATTACTTGTCCTTCGACAGCCGAGATAGAGCAGTTCCTTCGCGGAGAGATTGCCGATCCCTTTGCTGCGGATGTTCTGTCGGGGCATGTCAGCGACTGCTCTCGTTGTTCTCGAACACTGAAACGCGTTGACGGCGAATTTTCAGATCAATTTCGGCGTTCTCCGGATGAGCTTTTGCAGCGGTCTCACACTTCAGCAGTCGGCACTGGAGTGGTGCCACCATATGCGAAGCCACCGTCGCTCAGGCAAGCGCTTACATTTCTATTGCCGGCGCAGGAGCCGGATGAGATTGGAAGATTGGCTCACTATCGCATTCTGAACGTACTCGGTTCTGGCGGAATGGGTGTTGTGCTGCATGCTGAAGATATTCATCTCAACCGCCCAGTTGCATTAAAGGTAATAAAGTCCGAGTACAGTTACGATCCGGAAACGCGAAAACGCTTCATGCGTGAAGCTCAGGCGATGGCTCATGTGAAGAGCGATCATGTTGTAACTGTTTATCAGGTTGGCGAAGACAATGGTACCTGTTTCATCGCGATGGAGTTGCTGGAAGGTGAGCCCCTGGATAGCCTCATGGATAGGGTGCGAAGGCTGCCACTGCCTGAGGCTCTTCGAATCGGTAAAGAAATCGCTCAGGCGCTTGTTGCCGCACATAGCCGAGGTGTGATTCACCGAGATATCAAGCCTGCCAATGTTTGGATTGAGGATAGCGGTCGGATTAAACTTCTTGATTTTGGTTTGGCGCGTCCGGAGTCGTCAGACATAAAGCTGACTGCTACTGGATTAGTGATGGGGACTCCTGCTTACATGGCTCCTGAACAAGCGCGGGCGGCTGCAACCGACGAGCGCGCCGATCTCTTTTCGCTGGGCTCCTTGCTTTATCGCCTGGTCTGCGGAGAGCCGCCATTTGCGGGTGATAACGCAATGGCTTTGATCGCTGCGCTTATTGAATCGACACCAGCGCCACCGAGCAGATTCAATATCGAGATTCCACCAGCCCTGGATGAGTTGATCCTTCAGCTTTTGGCGAAGACCCCTGATGGTCGTCCGAAATCAGCTGTGGAAGTGGTTGCCAGGATTGAAGCCATTGAAAGGGCGCTCGACCCTACAACTCTCGCGAATCAATCTGTAGTTCGACGGAGTCGTATTCCAGCCTTTGGGTCTTTCGAAGACGATTCGGAGTCGTACAACGCTCAGTCGATTTTTAAAGACGGTCGTGCCGCTGGTTCAGGAAACTCGGTTCAAAGGTTTACTTCAAAAAGAGAAGCTGAACACCGGCAGGTGACCATGCTTGCGTGCAGTTGCAGTCTGTTTGAGTCTGAAGATTTCATCGATCATTTTGATGCGGAGGAACAAAATGATTTGTTAGGTCTGTTTCGCGATACGTGCGAACGGGCGGTTCAGGCTTTTGATGGCAGCGTTGTTCGAGGCAACGACGATAGCTTACTTGTTTGCTTTGGTTACCCAACTGCCTTTGAGGATGCAGCAGTTCGTGCTACCAATGCCGCTCTCAGCATTCTCGAAGAATTGCGGAAAGTCAGTGACCTTGTGCGCGAGGAAAGAAAAGTTGAGCTTTCACCCTGGCTGGTTTTAAACACAGGACGTGCCATTGTCGAAACGAAAAATGGAGAGATCACCGTCGTCGGCGAAGCGCGTAACCTCGCAATGCGCATGAAGGAAGTCGCCGGTTCCGGCGAGGTTGTATGCAGTGATTCGACGCATCAATTGCTTAATGGAAAATTTGAGTGCACCGCACGTGGTGAACACGAGTTTAAGAGTATTGCTAATCCAGTCTCGTTGTATCAGGTGCATCGTCTTTTGGAGCATACTGATCCGAGCGCGCTCTCATATTCCGTTGAATTGACGCCGCTTACCGGGCGAGATCTCGAAGTGAGTCTATTGAAGGCTCGTTGGGAACAGACAAAAAATGGTGCCGGTCAGATAGTTCAACTGATTGGTGAGGCCGGCCTTGGCAAGTCGCGTCTGGTTCGGGAATTGAAGCACCACATCGCCGAGCAGTCGACAACACAGGATGCCGATACCGCGCAGGGAACCGTGAATGTTTCCACGAATGTTTCCACGAATAGGCATTTTGTTGAGTGGTATTGCTCTCCTCACTTTCAAAATAGCGGACTTTATCCGGTCAAGACCTTCTTTAGACGCATCTTCAATTTGTCTGCACTGGAGGAATCTTCTGCTCGGCTCGCCGGCTTGATCAGTCATCTGGAGCGGTATAATCTCGCAGAACCAGATACGGTGGCATTGTTTGCTTCACTCTTGTGTATTCCAACTGATGAGCGATTTCCCTTGCCCTCTCTCACTCCTGTGAGAGAACGCGAGGAAACTTTTCGCGTCATCGGGGATTGGTTGTGTGCGTACTCAAGTGAACGACCGGTTTTGTTTATAATCGAAGATCTAAACTGGATAGATTCCTCCACTCTGGAGTTTTTAACGCTGTTTTTAGCTGAAAGAAGCCACGAGCAGATTCTAACGTTGATCACTTCACGACCGGATTTTCAGCCGCCGTGGGCTGCTCATTACAATGAAACAATCGTAGCGCTGTCTCCGCTGACGAAGGAGCAAGTCTGCGACCTGTTGAATAGAAAGACTGGAAATAGCATAACGCAGTCTGTAATTGAGCAGGTCTACGATCGCGCCGGCGGTGTACCGTTGTTCATTGAAGAGTCTACGAAGCTGGCTGGAGAGACTGGATTGTCCGAATGCGGTAATGATGACCGGTTTAACAGCACAATCGCTCGAGTAATACCACCTACTTTGCAGGACCTCATCATGACTCGCCTTGAGCGAATGGATGGCGACCGTGAGGTGGCGCAGCTTGCCGCGACGCTTGGGCGCGAATTCAGTCAGGAAGTGTTCGCGGTCGTAACCGGTCTGGATGCTGCGACATTGAACAGTGAGTTGTTCAAGCTGGTTCGAGCTGAGATTCTGCACGAGAAAGGGCGCAAACCAAACGCTACGTACATATTCAAAAATCCCCTTCTGCAGGACGCTTTGTATAATTCGCTGGTCAAACTCAAGCGCCAGCAGTTTCACGCCCGTATAGTAGACAGTCTGGAATCGCGTTTTCCTCAGTTGGTCGAACCTGAAATGCTTGCCCATCATGCTGCCGAGGCGAATCTGCAGGAAAAGGCTGTTCATTACTGGCTTGCTGCGGGTTTGCGCGCACAAGAACTTTTTTCCAACGTTGACGCAATTGGCCATTTCAAAAGAGGTCTGGATGCTCTCCTTCTTCTTCCCGAATCGCCAGAGCGCGATTTGATGGAACTTTCACTTCAGATTCCGTTAGGATCCGCGTACCAAGCCGTTCTAGGTTATGCCGCACCGGACGTGGGACCGACTTTCGCGAGAGCGCGCGACCTCTGTCAGAAGGTCGGCAGCCCTGCCGAGCTGTTTTCGATCATGTGGGGCAATTGGACCTGGCACCTCGTGCGCGGTGAGTTGCTTCTGTGTGAGGAACTTGCTGATGAAATGATCACCTACGCCGAATACACCGCTGATGGTGGCATGCTCATGGAAGCCTGTGTAGTTATTGCTGTGACTAAATTTTTCAGAGGTGATTTCTCCGGCTGTCGTAAGTATTGTGAGGCTGCTCTTTCTGAATACGAAGATAAGGAGCAGTGCCGCCTTTGGAGCGGTCGAACGGGACAGAATGCGGCTGTAGTTGTTCGCTGCTATCTTTCACAGTCCCTCTGGCATCATGGCTATTCTGTTGAAGCGCAGAATGTCAATGAGGATATGCTCGAGCTTGCGCGCGAAATCGGGCATCCCTTCAGTCTTGCACATGGTTTATATTTTTCGTCATGGTTGCAATATCGGTGCGGCTCTTGGGACGAACTTCAAAAAAATGCGATTGAGTTGACGAAGATTGCCATCGGTCAGGGGTTCGATATGTGGCGAGCAACAGGAACATTCTTCGAAGGCGCCGGATTGCTTGATGGTAGTGAACCTGAAAAGGCTCAGGAGAAGATAGAGCAAGGGTTGAAATCGTTTCAAGTATTGTCGGCATCTTTGACCATACCTGCACAACTTGCAGTGCTTGCGAGTGCGTGTATCAAGAACAAGAGATTGCCGGAAGCACAGGAGTCCGTTCGACTCGGTCTAGTCCTGGCAGACCAGAGTCGTGATTGTTCTCAGAAGGCAGAACTTCAATGTTTGATGGGGCAAGTTGCACTGTTGAATTCAAATGACAGTGTGACCGCGGAAGCCAGTTTTCGAGCGGCGATGGAAACAGCCAGGCAGCAGGGAAGTCGAGCATTGGAATTGCGTTCAGCTATTTGCCTCGCCGAACTTCTAGAACGTTCGGGACGAGGCGAGGAAGCTTATTCTATATTGAGCACTATTTGCGGTGCCTGCCCTGCGTGCTGTTCAACGCCGGATCTTGTGGCGGCCAGGATGCTTCTGAGAGATCTCACGACTTAATGGCGCACTTCAAGCTCTTCGGAAGGTCAGTATCCGCCGAGGATTGCTGCTGACGATGCTTTTCCGGTCCAGACTTCATTCAGACGAACCGGTTTGAGCATTGTTGCCTCAGGTGTAGGTCTTACAAATTCGTATTTGTGAACGCTCGCCTGTTTGTCACCGTCCTCGCAACCACTCACCAGAAGGTTTGCGCCAGTCGTCGTGCTTGTCGTGGCTACTCGCACGCCACCGGATTTGGTGAACGGTTTAAAGCTCGATGTCTCGCGGAAAGGGGCGTCTTTGCCGCATCTGCACGAGCCTAGATATAGCGCCGGTCCTCCATCCAGAGCCGAGCCGTTGGAAAAAACCTTCACGGTCCCGTCGCCTGTGAGTTGGCTAGCGATGATTGACTTCGCGCCACCAAGCGAGCCTGCTATCCAACCCGTAGTCAGCGAGACTCCACTCGAATAGTCTTTGCCAAACGGAAAGAAGCTGCTGTAACTTACTAGACTGTCAGCCGGATTTGCTAATCCTTGTCTGTCTTTCTCGATGGGCTTGAACAGGCTGTAGGCGAATGTCTTAATCTCTGTCGGTCGGCCTGGGCCGGGCGCAGTAACTATGCTCTCGCGACCGGTGGTTAAATCGACCATGCCCGCTGCGAGACTGACGCCGGAACGATCTTCACCGTATGGTTTAAAACTGGCGAACAGTGAAGGACCTTTGTCTGATCCTGCCAGTGGAATGCTGTAAACCTTCACTTCATCAGTGATGCCGGCTGGTGAACCGACGATGAGATTGTCTGACTGTGTTCCGTCAATTTGTGCAGACGCCACGCTGACACCGTCGCGTGGTTCAGAACCGAAGGGCTGAAAACGCGCAAGCTCTGTTCCAAATATACCTTTGCCCAGAATTGATGCTCCCGCATATGCCACCACTTCCGGTGCGTGCTCTTTGCCGGAACCAACTAACAGGTCGAGTATGCCATCGCCGTCGACATCTCCCATCGCTACATTGACATTGCCTTCGTAGAATGGAAATGGAATGACAGTTCCAATGAGTCGGTCGCCTTCGCCATCATAGATATGAACCTCCGCTGCTCGTCCGGGAGCGCCCGGAATTGCTACCGCGTATGAGGACACTTGTGGTATCACGTTGATTATCGACATCAAGCCATTGTCCTCATGGTTGAGGCGGTGGCAGTGCGTAACATAAGTGCCCGTGTATTCGTCGAACCTGGAGCGGAATGTAAGAATGCCCGGGTCTGTTACATCTTCGCTGCTGTTCATCTTTGGCGCAGGTGCGTTGGCATTGTCGACGGAGAAATTGTCGGGGCCGGTTCGCACATTATTTGCCGGGTCAAAGTACTCGGTTACTTGAAAGTCATTTACGTGTACGTGAATCGGATGTTCGTCGTTATTGTTGTTGATGAACTTCCATTCCTCGATTGAGTTGAGCCGAGGTTGGATCAATGGTGTGTTTGGAAATGCTTGCCCATTGAAGGCGTAAACGAATGCCTTGGAGTCGCTCAAGCTTGCCATGTCATTGAGAAATCCTCCGGACATGACTAGCTCTCGTTTCACATCCGGAATCGCTTTGGATAGTTCAACAAACGATGAGTAGGCTCCGAGTTTTTGTCCTTCTTCGAATGGTGTCGTGATGCCACCACTTTCCACTGCTTTGGCGCGCGCTAAAACCTGAGTAGGAAAAACGAAGAACCCATCGAAGTAGCTGATGTACTGCGGTTGCACGCTTAAATTGCCTAAAATAGCGGGAGGATTCTCGGTTCCATTATTTGTATAGAGCACACCGGGCGAGGAAATCGTTTTGCCAGGATCGAACTGTCCATTGGGAGCGCTCTTGCCGATGGGAGGCATCTCAAGAAGTAGTTCTCCTTCGGCAGGTATCGTCACAGCAATCGCGAAGCGAGTTGCCGGAGGAATGATCAGCCGAGTGCCGTCGCCTATCAGGGGACGACGAACCGCTGAATAAGGGTTTCCATCCTGCCCTACTATTGCGATTTTCGGATGACGACCAGTTGCAGTTTCAGTAAGTTGGACGTTCATGTAGGCGAAGTCACTCACATTTGCGAGCACCCAGATTTCGGTTTGACCAGCCTTACTTTTGATGTTCGGTTGGAACTGGCCATTAACCGTGAATTGAACGTCGCGAAGATGATCCGGAAGCGATGGATTTGCCGGCAAATCCCCCTTGTGGTCTGCCGTGGCAAAGTTTTGTAGATTGCTTGGAATCAATGCCAATTGACCCCTGTGGTTGCGAATCGAAAGCGGTCCCTCGTACCAGATGGTGGCGTATTTGGTGCCCTTCTTGGCTTGATTGAAGTTTACCGGCGCAAAGGAAGGGCGATAAGTGCCTTTCTTTAGTTCACCCTTTTCAGGCGGTTTAATTGAGCTTACCCACATTGGCCACATCAAATTGTTTAGATCTGCAGAACCTCCTGCGCGATCGAAAACGTAGTTGTATTGCAGCGCCATTTTGCGGATGGGGATGTTGTTATCGGTGACAAGCGGAATGTTGCCGTCCGTTCTGCCTACCGCGAGCAAGCCTGCGAGGCCTGCATAAGTCTGAGGGGCGGTTAAACCGTGAAGATGACAGTGATACCAGTAGAGGCCCTGCGGCATGTTCCTTGGAATGTCGTAGCTGTAGGAGTTGCACATGCCCGGCGGAATGTCCAACATGACATTGTCGGAGTTTCCTTTGGGACTGATGTGCGCTCCGTGCGTGTGCAGATTGATCGGTGATGAGGTCATCTGCTCCGGATACAACGCGACCGGTTGACCCTTGGGCGTATATGAGGGAACGAAATAATCTCTGATGGTGAGGTTATTGAGTTCGTTTTCAAAATGGACGATCAACTTCTCGCCCGGATAAACCTGCAGCGTTGGACCGGGATACAAATTGCGCCCTGTGTTTTGTCCGTTCGATGCGGTGCCACGAATTATTTCGTAGCTAAACAGCAAGAAGTTTTTGGCCGGTTTCGCGACCGTGTCGAGTGATGCCTCACCTTGTCTTGCCGTAAGCCTGACTTCGAGAACGCCGTCTTTGCTCATTAACGCGACTGGTTCTTTAAAGTCCGGTCGTGCAGCCAGGTTTTGTTTGGTTTCAGCGGCTTTCTTCGCGACTGTTTTTCCCCATGCCGCATCGCCTAATGTGGAAACTGACGTAGATAAAAGGATTGAACTTAGAATGAGTGAGTTGCATACTCGAGCGTTAAACATTTGTGGCGGTCCTTTGTGGCTGTGGCTAGAGCAAGTTGTAAAACATTTGCTCTAAGTCTGCGGTGATGTCGGAGAAAATTCGAGCGAGTTGTGCCAGCCGCTTCCTTGGCTCGGCTCCTTGGATCAGCGTCCCTTGCCGTCTACAAATCTGCTAATCGAAATGATCTCGCCGGTCTTAGAATTCACTGTTACGACTTTCTTTCCGTCCTTACCGATTACGCGGAAGTCGTGGACGAGTTTGCCTTCCTTGCCTGATTCCCAGATAAGAATTTCCCAGGCTTCAACGGTGCCAGGATAAGCCTTAAGTGCCTTCTCCTGTGTTTGTTCGATTGTCAGTTTTGCTTCTTTCAATCTGGCGCGATCTGCGGCATTAGTGGTTTTGATCTTGCGTCCATCGCTGCTTTGAGAGTCAATTAGAATTCCGATGTTTGTCTTCTTGCCTGTGTTTCCGTCCAACTCTACTTCACTAATTCGACCGTCTTTACCTTTAATATAGAACGCGTACTCCGGTATGCCGTCTTCGACCTGCAGATCCCAGCAGAGGAGTTCGCCTGGTACCAGCTTTAGTGCCGCATCCTGACCCTTCTCTTTTGAAACCTTTGCTGGTGAAGCCTTTGCTTCTGAAACCTTCGCTTCTGCTTTGGTTGCACCTTTTGCTTCAGCGGACTTTGCGGTCTTGACCTGATCGGCGGCAAAAGCAGGACCTGAACCGATAACAATGGCCAAGCTCAAGAGAGAAAGCAAAGTTTTCATACGAACCTCCACGAAAGTCTATTGCCACCGCTACCGACGGAGCGAACCTATTCTATATCACCGGGAGGGCCAACTGGCGATTTATCCTGGTGGATTGATCGGCTGTTTGCGATAATAACGTGGATCTAAACGCGAGGAGCGAACGGTGAATCGAAGCTTTCTAATATTGGCCGGGTTTGGCGCGATCGCGCTCACTGTTTTACCCGCGAGTGCCGACAAGCCGTCTGGAAAATTTACGAGCTTTCCAGTAGCTAAAGCATCACCTCACGGCATCGTTTATCATGGCGCCGGACCATTGAAGGGCATCTGGTTCACTAACTCTACGCTGGATTCCAAGTCCGGCGCGGTAGAATTTTCACATAAGAACGGAAAAACCGTTACGCACGCAACACCAACCGCGGCGGCGAAGGCTGGTTCAATCAACTTCTTCCCAGGCAAGGACGATCTCTGGTTTACCGAGACTAGTGCTAATAAAATCGCACGCATTGACGGATCTCGAAAGATCAAAGAATTCGCGATTCCGACTGCCGGTAGCAAACCGTTTGATATCCAGCATGGACCGAACGACTCGATGTGGTTTACTGAATCTGGAGTTGGCAAGATCGGGAGAATCGACTCGAACGGCAAAATTACTGAGTTCAAAGTCGGAGCCGCGAATGACAAGCCAACCTCTCTCATGGAGCAATCGGGAGCAATATGGTTCACCGAAGTCGGGACCGGCCGCATCGGCCGTTTAACGACGTCCGGAGAAGTCAGCCACACTGCTACCGGAGCCGGGGTCCTCACCGGCGACATCACCAATAGCAGTGACGGCGCATTGTGGGCTCCGAAGAAGTCATCGGTGGTGCGCTTGAATACCGACGGCACCTTGAACGAATTTCCACTTCCCAACGTAGTGAATACCGGAGCGATATTTGGACATGGTGAGGGCGTTTACATCGGGGCTATAAAAAAGGACGGGCAGGGAGCGATTCTCTCGGTTAGTGCTACTGGTAAGGTGCAAGAATACGATCTTCCTCGCAAGAATTTGATGCCGGCAGCGATGGCCATAGATCCGGATGGTGGCTTCTTCATGACAGTGACCAGTCATCCGTCTGGAGAGTCCGTTCCCGCAATCTGGAGATTGCAATTGGCATCGGAGAAATCAGCTTCGAGTCCTTAGGCACCATTTTTGGTGTCAGTAAAAATTTGGTTCGTAATCAGTTTCAATTACGATATGACATATGTGGTGTCACGCGGTCTGGTGTCGCTGGTGGTGACGTCCCTGAGTCGTCAACCGCCCGGAGAAGCTCATCGAAACCCACATTGCAACTTCGCATCACTGCCCGTAAATCGATAAGCATGGTCAGGCGATTGTTTATCAAATTGATGGTTTCGGACCAGCGATGATGCGCCTTCCCTTCCGCCGAAAGTTTTTGAACAGTTGACTCTTTGTTCAGGTTGACATTCAAAACCTTTGACTCTTTCCAGTACTTTATCAAAACCTCTCGTCTCGACAGATTTACCGTCGAATCGGGTTCTGCTGTATTGAGAAATCGAGTCGTAATTGGAGTCAAACTGACTTGATCGGAATTTTTTCCGAACGCAGAGACCAGAGCATTCGGATTGGCTTTGCCGGGGCGCCAGCCGCCATGCTGTTCTACAAGCGTAACTGCGCCAAGCCCGACGCCGATTGCTGAAGTGATGATGGCAAGGTAGTTTGTTGCCAAAACATTTTCCGGTCTACCGGTTAATCCAAGTGAAGTAGCAACTTGACCGAGAACGCCACCCTGAAGGAAGTTAACGTTGTTCGTGAATTGGATGACTTTGTCTCTCCGTCTTTCCATGCGGTCCAGAACTTTGAACTCAACGTCGATTTCATGTCCGACAAGATCAGCGTCGGTGATCATCGACAGGAAGCCCTCATAGACTTGTCTTGTGATTAGCAGCTTGGCATTCTCGTCGGAGTTCTCTCTAGCGGCTGTGACCCCGTGAACTCCGAGCAGAGTCGCTGCTGCGGTTGCAGAGTGACTGAGCTTTGAATCGGCGTTTGGAGAACTTGTGGCAGTGGTGACCGGCCAGACTTTCTGCAATAGATCGAGCACTTCAGCATCAAACTCATTGTACTGCTGGCGTAGCGAACTCAAAAGAGCAATTCGATTGAGGACCAGTTTAATCGAATCTCGCTTGCAGGATGGCATGCCTCCCAGCTGTTCGAGGACGCGCCGATCCTTTAAGTTCATGGTGACGACAGAGTTTTTCGTCCAGGACTCGATTAAGCATTGGCGCCTGGTCTTTCCGTCCGTTCTGGAGGGCGAGGATGAGCTCAGATATGCGTAAGTGAGGGGAGAAAAACCTTTCTCGGCGGCAGGTCTCAGATTGAAAAAATCTGCCAGGGAGTTTGGTCCGGACTCATTTTTGCGCGTTCCACCTTTCAGTGCGAAAAACGAAAGACCGGTCAAACCAAGACCGATTCCGCCTGAAACGAGCAGAACTATACTGGCCTGGTTTATTTTGTGTTTCAAAAACAAACCGCTAGCTATCGATCCAAAAGTACCGCCCTGCACGAAGTTGACTTCGTACAGCTTTTGCATAAAATCTCCCTGTTTGGCCGTCAAATCGGCCAGGACGGTGTCGACCTGGTAGTTGATCTCTTTCTGGCATCGGTCGCCGGCGACAGCCATATCCAGTCCGCCCGCGACCAATGTCTCGAGGAGTGTGATTTGCAAATCCCGCTTTTCTTCACTGTCACCGCCCGCGGTATTGAGCGAATTCAGATCTGCAACGACCTCTTCCAGGTGAAGAAGACGCACTGCATCGTCGGCACCGCCTCCAAGCGCGGTCGTGGAGAGCCGAGTATTTGATTTCGAATAATCGGCAAAGTCACCTCCCCTTACCTGATTCAGCAGTGCGAGAAGGTCCGAGTTAAAGCCTTCGATCGAAGTGTAGAGTGACCAGAGTAACACCAGGCGATTGTTGAGATAGTTCTGGCTCCTGGCTTTACCATCGGCGATGCCAAGCAGCGTCTCCCTTTTCGCCATGTCCGCTTTGTAGTTCTGTTTCCAGGCATCATTCAGAATTTCTTTGCGCGTTCTGGTTTCGCCGGGGGCGGGTGTGTTTAAATACCGCACTATGAGTGGTGGCAAGTTGGACCCATCAACGGGTTTGCCATTCACGTAAGGGGACATAAATGCAGGCGGGGAAAGGTGATGCGCTTTTGCTCGTTTGTTGTAGATAATGCCAAGTATGGGCAGAGACGTTCCGACTCCTGCACTGACGAGCCCTAAGGTAGATTCCCAGACAAATTTTTCGTTGATGTCGCAGACGCCGCCGAGCACTCCAAGAACGCCAAACTGAGTGAAGTTGGCAATGTTGAAAAGTTGATTTACCGTGTTTTCCTTGCGCTGCTCTCGCATGATGGCGTCATAGGCATACGCAATTTCGAATTCCAGGCGGCTTTCTGCGACCTGATTCTGTAGATCAGCTTCGAAAACTTTTCGCAGTACAAGGGCTCTGTAGTCGTTGAGTTTGTGCCGGTCGACGGCGACGCCCGTTCCGCCTCTCCGCATCGAAATAATTTGCTCTGCTTCCTGTCGAATACCGAGGATGTCGGCAGCCTGAGCTGCATTCGGAGTTAGCGCATTCTGCGAAACATCCGCTAATGCCGCAGAAGTTATGTACCAGGGCTGAATAGCAATGCTTGTGAGAACGCAAAGTGCTTTGCGAGCAAGTCGGGAGGCGGGCTGTTGGAATACGTCAAACACCTTCTTCATCCCGGCTGTGCTGAGCAGATTCTAGAATCTTCAATTGAATCATCTTGACTGGTTAATATGAGCGGTTTCAGCCTTGTCGAATTTGAGGTTTGTAAATTTAATAACATTGGTCGATTATTTCGCTAATCGCGCCGTTAACTTAAGGGAGCGCTTTTGCCAAGAGCATAAACTTGAGGTCTATGTTTCCATTGGCGCGCTCCAACTACCGCTTAGAGTCAACGAATCCGAAAACGAGAGTTTTCGGTTCAGCACGCCTCGTCGCCGCGATGCTTGGATGCTTATTGGTCTGGCAATCCTTATTGCCCCTGGCTGTTCTGGCCGCGATGGAAGCGCGTGATTCTTCCGGGTTGAGGGGGCTGCATGATCTTTCCGGCGCGACGAACGCTCGTGACCTTTCCAGAGCAAATGAAGCGGCTGAAATTCTTGGAGTGCGCAAGAATGTCGATCGCATTCTTGCTTTGCAAGCAGCTGGTGGAGGACCCAGTGAAGAGTTGCTCTGGAACAAAGCAATTGTTCTGAAGCAAATTTTGTTGGGTTACCTGGAAGTTCGTCAAACTTCCGACCTGCTCGATGAATCAATCGACGAAACGTACGATGCAATCGATAAGCACGTGCGGCGAGTCAACCGTCGCGTCAACCTTACGAACACTGTCAACTTCACCACATTCGGTGTCCTCTTCAATATCGCTGCTGTCGATCGCCTTGAGAACTCATTCAAGGGATCGAACGAGCTTACGTTTATCAGTGCCTCTCTGACTGCCGGTTTGGGTGCATTGGCCGTGGGTCTTTCTTACACGGGAGCCGCAGTCGATCGAGGTCGCCCCAATCCGCTCGGGAACATATTTGGACTGGATAACGTATCGGTTCCCTTGCCGGAGCTGGTTGCTAGATACATAGATGGAACTCCGAAGGACAGCACGCAGTCTCGCAAAGCCGCAATGCTTGCGCTGTGGAAAACCAAATTCGGTGTGAATGAATCGACCGAGTCGCGAAAAATACTTGCGGCGGAATCGACCAGGCGTCATTATGCAACGTTAAAGCTGCTCAATCAGCGTCTCGCGCTTTTGTTTTCCCTTAACGCTCTTGCGGAGCAATTCGATTCTGAGTTGCTCGCTCTTTTGCGGGTTATCGAAACAACTTCGGTGCCGATAGCTACATCGACAGCCTCGAGTGACGCGACTCTCACTGGTTCCATTGGTGCATCCGGCGCGGAAGCCGCAAAGTTGCTTAAGGTCGAGCAGTGCACAGCAGATATCATAAACGCGAACAAAGCCGGGGTGCGAAACGGCGATGATTTGCAGATACTAGCCCGAGACCTCTATGTGCTTGAGAAAATTCTTGGTGCCGCTTTGGAAATTCGTCAGGTCGTGGATCGTATCGATCAGGAAAAGCACTATCAGTTCGACATCCTGCTGCCGCAGCTGACGCGCGTTCGTGACCGAGTGAACTTGCTTACCAACACGGCTACATTTACCGAGATTGGCGTTTTGAAAAACATCGCCGGCGGCGCCTTCGCTCGCGGAAGAAATCAGGCTGGTACTGAGACTATTCTTACTATGGACGCGATCGCTGTTTTGCTTTCGACGGCTAACCTTGCGTATCTGAAGCTGTATCGCCACAAACAGGACTCTCAAGTCAACGCGCTGGCAAATGTTTATAAACTCGATACGCCGAGTGAATATCACTTCACTTCATTGATTTCGTCGTATCTGGAAGGTGTCTCTCCGGATTCTTCGAATGGCGTTAATAGAAAACAGCAGCTGTTGGATCATTGGAAACAGACAGGCGTTTTGTCGAATAAAGAGCGAACCAAGGAAGCGCTCGCGTCCATGCCGTCCATGCATGACAAGCGAGTCGAGACTATCGAATTGGTCAACAAGCGCATTCGCATGCTATTCGATTTGAAAGGAACAGTTGAAACTCTGGATTCAGGGCTTTTGCAGTTGCTTACCGCTATAATTCTGCCAGCACCTTCGACTTCTGCCGGAAACAGAGTTGATGGGCAGTTGGCGCTGATAAAAACAACCATGCAAAATGCCCTGGAAATCCGCAGCTCGTGCGACCAAATCGACAATCAACTTTCGCACGAGTACACCGCGAAAGAAGCAATCCTTGCGGCGCGAAGCCGCGGCATTCAGTACAACAACATTCTCAATTTCACGCAGTCAGGCACGCTCGGAGTTGTGGCTTGCGGTTTGGCTTTAAACAATCGTGAGAATCAAGCCAACACTTTAGACCTCATCTCCGGCTCTGCGGTTCTACTCCTGTCGACGGCTGCACTGCTGCAGCAGCGGATGGGTAGCCGACCCACAAAGCCGGAGTTGAACATGCTTTCTCAGGTACTGGTTCCTGGTACAACTCCTGAGGAGGACATTCCGCCATCCGTTTTGCAATTCTTGAATTCACCGGTGGCGCCAAACGGTTTAACAAGAAGGGAAGCGTTGATCGAACGATGGAAACGTTCCGGAGTAATCACCACCAACTTGAAGAGTGCGCGCAATCTGAGCAAGTTGGCTGCCTGCGATGAGACCAGCAGGAAGGAAAGTGTTCAACTTATCACCGATCGGATTGTGATGTTGCATGACGTGCAAACGACTATCGAATCTATGGATAAGCAGTTGGTGACAGCACTTAAAGAGGCACCAGTTTCCATGGAAAATTGATAAACCTGTGACTCGTTTTGTCGCTCCGAATGTTTTCTTCTAATCAATATGACTCAAAATTCAACACGTTCAACACCACCACCACCAGCCGAAACCGTTCACCTGACAAAGTTGTCGGTAAACGGCGGAGATGTCGGCGAGCATGTTAACTGGCTCGCGCGTCTGATGATGGTTGGCGTGGGGAGCGGAACCGTTTTGTCCGCGGAAATCATTCCGTCTAGCTCGCCCGATGAGAACGTCTGGACGCTTGTGCAGCGGTTTCACGAGCAGCAATTGATTGCTGAATGGCAAGCGAATTCGGATCGTTTGAAACTGTTGGAGGAAGTGGCGCAGAAAATTGAACGCAACGAGATCGCCTTGACTGATGAAGTGAGTTCAACTTATGGCACCGTGGGTAGTGTCGCGGTTGCGATTGTTACTCAAGTGAAATCAGGTTTGGAAGCAACATATCTCGAGTTCGAGAAACAGTTTCAGTCGGCTCAAGCGAAGCAGCGAGGATATCGCGGTGTCTATCTGCAACCGCCGACCAAGAAGACTCCAGGCATTTGGACGACGTTGATTCGGTTCGACTCACCGGATGCCCTGGACGAATGGTTTGTGTCCGAGGAGCGGAAGAAGCTGCTCGCGCTTTCCGATCCGGTAGTGAGTTCCACCGACTACCAGACGGTGAATGGATCGTTTCCGGGCTGGTTTCCCGCGCAAGAAACCGGCGGGAAAGGACCGCCCAATTGGAAAACAGCTATGCTGATTCTTCTTGGTTTGTATCCTATCGTGATGCTCGAGATTCGTTTTCTTAACCCGGCGTTGCACGATTTGAATTCGGCAATTGCCAACTTCATCGGTAACAGCATAAGCGTGGCATTGACGACATGGCTTACCATGCCGCTTGCCATCAAGGTCTTCACGCCGTGGCTGTTTCCCAAAAAAGACACGCCTGCCTGGGTGGGTCCAGCCGGCTTTGCTCTGATCATTGTGATTTTCGCGTTGGAAATAGCGCTTTTATGGAGGTTGCTCTAATGTCCGAATCAACAATCAATGCGGAGGAGCGCTGCCACGACGAGGAAGTTGCCTATTCCGACCAGCTGGTTTTCTGGTTGAATGGAACTCGCGTGCAGGTCAGCAATCCGGACCCGTCGGTGATGCTCACTGAATATTTGCGTAAGGCAGGATATACGGGGACGAAAGTTGTTTGCGAGCAAGGTGGTTGTGGTGCCTGCACCGTGATGGTCTCGCACAAAAATCCGGTCGACGGGTCGCCTGTACATCGCCCGGTGAACGCTTGTTTGAAACCGCTTTGCTCTGTCGATGGCACTGTCGTCACGACAACTGAGGGGATTGGAAACGTTCACGATGGGCTCGATCCGACGCAGTACTGTATCGCTAAATTCAACGGCAGTCAGTGCGGTTTTTGCACGCCTGGATTCGTGATGAATACGCATGCGCTTTTGCAGAAAAATCCGGAAGCGACGCAACAGGATATTGAAGATAGTTTCGGTGGCAATCTGTGTCGTTGTACCGGCTATCGTCCAATCCTGCACGGCATGCGCACTCTCGCCAGTGATTACGATCAGTCCTGCGACCAATCGCAGAATTGTTTGGTCGACCCTTCCTTTAAAGTCCATTGCAAACCGGAGCTAACACAAGTAAATCTCGATGAACTACCGTCGCACGAATTGCCCGTGCGGGAGTTGCATTTTACGGGATTCGGCGCAGAGTGGTTTCGTCCATCGAGTTTGAAGCAGGTGCAAACGCTGAAGAAAAAATTCAGCAAAGAGTATGGCAAAGCGAACGTTAAACTGGTCGTAGGCAACACTGCTTCTGGGATCTACCAAGATGAGAAACCCCGGATCTTCATCGATTTGACTTCTGTGCGTGAATTGGCTGAAATTCACGAGGCAAAAGATGGAATTTTCGTGGGAGCGAATGTTCCGATTCAAGAGTTACTTGATTTCATCGGGCCGGTTATCGATAAACGAAGTTCTGAGGAGACAAAAGGGCTGCAAGAGTTGAAACGTCATGGGGCGTTTGTAGCTGGATTGCAGGTGCGAAGCGCAGGCAGCATCGCCGGCAACATTTTCATGACACGCGATCACGCCGAACATGGCGGACCGTTTCCATCGGACATCTTCACCGTATTCGGTGCTCTTGGTACATCGTTGACCATTGCATCTTCGGAGTTTGATGGTGGTTCCAAGACGTGGCTTTTGACCGATATGCCGGCAGTTTCCTCATTGCCGGACGATGCTGTGATTTTGTCTTTCCACATTCCATTCACTCGTGAACGCGAGTACGTTCAAACATATAGAATCGCGCGGCGAGTCCAGATGGCCCACCCGGTCGTGAATGCGGGGCTGCGCGTCCGTCTGGATGAGAAAAACACAGTGCTGCCCGGGGAAATTTGCATCGTATTTGGTGGCTTGGCGTCTATCAACTGCCGCATGCCGAAGACAGAGAAATTTCTTGAAGGCAAGGTCTGGAGCAACGACACTCTCAAGTCCGCGGTTGAAACACTTTGCGCCGAGGTTGAAGAAATCACGATACCGATGGACGAGGAAGGTTTCACAAACGAGTACCGGATGCAATTGGCGCTCAACTTTTTCTACAAATTCTTCTTGCATGTCGCAATGACTGTGGACCCGTCGATGGTATCACCGGAAAATCAATCCGGGGCATTCCACGACGAGCGCCCGCTGTCGCAGGGGACGCAAGAGTACCAGGAGTATCCGGAACTTTATCCGCTCACCAAGCCAATCGTTAAGCGAGCGGCATTCGTTCAAGCATCCGGCGAAATCAAATACAGTTTGGACATGACTCTGCCGGTTGGTGGCTTACATGGTGCCATGGTGAAGAGTGGTCGTGCTCATGCGAAATTTTCGTTCACAAAGAACGTTCCCGGACTCGATGCGCTAAAGGAGCTGCTGGCAAAACAGTTTCCCGGGTTCAAAGATCTGGTTACTTGCGAGGATGTGCCCGAAGGTGGGGAACGTTACATTGGCTTGAACAACGATGATCCGATTTTTTCGGACGGGGTCGTCACTTCTGTTGGTGCGCCTATCGGGATGGTTCTCGCTGAAAGTATTGAGATTGCGCGTGAAGCGAGTCGGTTTATCGAAAAGGAATGTATTCAGTACGAGGACCTTCCTGCTGTAATTACGCTTGAGGACGCGATAAAGCAAAATACGGCGATGCCGATGGTTCGTACAGCCAAAGATTTGGATGAGGACATTCAGCAGCGAATCCCGACCATCACTCGCGATGGCAGCAACATGGAATGGTTGGAGAATCCGAAGGAGGCGATGCCGGGAACTGAAGTTGTTCACGGCACTTTCCGCACGTCGTCCCAGGCGCATTTCTATCTGGAAAATATGTGTGCGCTGGCTGTTCCTGGACCATACGATCAAACTACTGTTTACTGCTCGACGCAAAATCCGAATGGAACGCAAGCTGCAATTGCGCGGGCATTGGGTGTGAAGAACAATCAGATCTCTGTTGTCATCGAGCAAGTTGGTGGCGGATTTGGTGGCAAGCAGCACCGCGCGAATATCGTCGGCGCGCAAGCCGCCGTGGCAGCGCGCAAGGTGAAGAAGGGCGTGCGGCTCATGTACGACCGCTCGACCGATATGCAGGCAGTTGGAAAACGGCATCCGTACGCCGGCGAGTATCACGTCGCTTACACGCGCGATGGCATCATAAAAGGAATGCGTATCGATCTGAATTCGGACGGCGGAGATACATATGATTGTACATTTGCTGTAATGGATTCGAGCTTGCTGAACGCCGATCAGGCTTACATGATTGAAACCTTGCAAGCCAACGGGACCGCTTATCGAACCAACAAGGCTAGCAATACCGCGTTCCGTTCCTTCGGTGTCGTGCAGGCCTGGGCGATTACTGAAAACGCAATCGAGCACGTTGCCTGGAAATTGTCGCAGGACCTCGGACGTAAGGTTACTGCCGAAGAGATTCGGTATAAGAACATGTATCGCAATGGAACAAAAGATTCCTGGGACGTGACGCACTTTGGTCAGGAACTTGATTTCTGCAACATTCGCGATATCTGGGATGACCTTCACAAGTCATCCGATTTCGATGCCCGTCAGAAGGAAGTCGAAGAGTTTAATAGGAAAAACCGCTGGCGCAAGCGGGCGATTGTAATGGTGCCTCAGAAGCATGGAATCGGTTTTACAGAACCGCGAGGATCTCTCAACTCTTCGAGCGCACTTGTGACGGTCAACATGGCAGATGCATCCGTGCTCGTTTACCACGGCGGTGTCGAGATGGGTCAAGGTGTTAACACCAAGATTGCTCAGCTAGCAGCGAACACTCTTGGGATACCACTGTCTATGGTGCGCATTGGTGGTAACAACACTGACGCCATTCCGAATGCTCCTGCAACAGCGGCATCAACCGGTTTCGATTTGAACGGTGGTGCGGTCGAGCAAGCTTGCCGTGTTTTGCGGAAGCGTTTAGAAGACCTTTGCCGAGATCTGGAGCAGTTTACGCCTCACAATCGCATCGAGGATTGGCGCACGAATTGGGCCGAGAAGTGGCCTGAGATTGTTTTCAAAGCCTGGTTCGAGCGAGTGAATCTAAGCGTGGCGGAACTCTACAAGACTCCGCATTACAAGGGACCGACCGACCGCAACCCGCGTGGCAAGCCGTTCCTCTACTTCGCATACGGCGCTGCCGTAAATGAAGTTGAAATTGACGTGCTCACGGGTGAGTTTAAAATTCTTCGAGCTGATGTTGTCTGCGACGTCAACAAATCGCCCAATCCGGCGATTGATATCGGGCAGTTGGAAGGCGGATTCGTACAGGGCATCGGCTTTGCGACCACCGAGGAATTGATATACGACCACAACGGCAAATTAGTCACGGATAATATCTGGAGCTACAAGCCACCATGCACGAAAACAATTCCGATTGATTTCAGAGTGCGCTTGCATCCCGTCGATGAAGAACGAAACCAGCGAGAAGCACTCGCTGAGAAGCATGCGGTTAAGATGTCGAAGTCGTTTACCGAATCGTCTTACACGCTGGGAGCATCGACGTACATCGCTATCAAGCAAGCGATCAAAGAAGCGCGCCAGCAGCTCACCGGGAAGAACGAATGGCTCGACATGGATCTGCCCATGACCTGCCAGCGCATCAGCGACCTCTGTGCGGTTTCGAAGGAGCATTTGACGCTTTAACTCCTCGGGCTATCTGTAAGCGTTTACTTCGAGCGGATAGTTCTTCGATTATCCGTTCGTTCTCGACCCAATCGTGAGCTAATTTTTTGAGCATTCAGATTGCTCTGACTGCGTGTGTGTGTGAACGATTAATCGTTCGAGAAAAACAACGTGGTGACTTGCGCGCTTTTGTCCATTGATTTCGCGTTGACCGTAAGTCCCGGACGTTTGAGCGAACTCTCTTTGGTGCATCCCTCTACCACATCGACTTGCTTGAGTGGACCAAACATTGTCTGAGCGTCTTGAACTGTGCCAGGTGTTTCAGAAAGGAGTTGTTCGGAAACATAAACTTCGATCGCGTTAATTACATGCGTACTATCCGAAATCCACATCCGAATTGGATCTTTGAAAACCCATTGCGTGCCACCGGGACCACCGGCATGCGATTTTTCTGCCTTGCCGAATTTCTTTTCGGCGTCGGCTAAGGTGCTCTTCCCAACTACTAAACCATTCCAGCCAATCTCGGGTTTCCAATTCAATTTGCGTACTCCTTTCTTGTATTTTGGTCCGGAATAGGCTGCCTTGATTGCGGTATCATCGACGGTGCGCAGTGGTTTCGGTGGCGGTAAAGTTTCGTCTGCTGTTGCGATGTTCGTCTCTGATCGCACGTTTCCTTCGGAGTCTGGCATCTGCGCCTTGGGCGATAAGACATCCTCTGCGTCTGCCTCCTGCAACAGTGGAGAGTGCCATGAGAACTGGCAAATGAGGAGCGAAGCCATCAACAATTTACTAGTGCGGCTTCGCATTTTGTTTTCCCTTTGGCTCGTCGATAAACGAAGGATTCTTCACCAGGCTTCCGTTCTCCGCCCGCAAATATTGGAAATTGCCCTTACTATCAGGTGGATAGCCTTTGTTGATGTCCGCCTGGTCGATTCGACGAATCATATCATAAAGATTTTGGAACGGCTTAATAGCGTCTCTGTAGTGACCACCGAGACGGTACGCAGTAAGGCACTCTGACATCTCTTCTTTTGGATTTTGCATGTAGTCTGTCGGAGGTGTGATCAAAGCATCCGCTCGTACTTGAGCTGATGTCGCCGCGCCGAGTTTAATCGCGTTGTCGTTCTTGTCCAGTCGATATCTTGTCCACTTCGTGGAATCAAACAGGTCACATTTGTAGAGATCTCCGTTCTTCCCTTTCAGATAAAACTGTTTATCCTTGCCTCGAACCCAACCGGCTTCATGAGCAAACATTTCTTCGATCGACTCGTGCGTGGGAGTAGATTTTGTTTTGAAACCAATTCGCTCCTGCGCACCGTGCGTCAATTCGTGAACCACTTGATACTCTGTCGAGCGTCCCCAGTTGCCGACCTTATCGAGCTCCGTCGGAACGTTTGTATCCGTTGTCGGGTCCATGAAAACCTTGGGCGGTTCGCCGTATTCATAGTTTGCCCCAATCGGCCGACCGCTTATATGGTGCTGTCCTGCGCGGATGAAAACAAACTCCAGCGCCTTTCCGCTTGCCGAATACTGTGATGGTGCGCTGTGGCTCAAGCCCGCCTCAATGCCTATCAACTCATCAAGTCGAGGCGCGCGACAATGCGCTATTTCGCTGGTTGGTTGAAGATTTGCATCTAAAACAAAGCCGGCCGTGTCGGTGTCAGTGCTGAAGGTCACTCCATACATCGCAGTCAATCTGCTTTCCTGAGCTTTCACCATTTCGTGCAATCTCTTTTCTGCGCCTGCAATGTCGTCCGACTTTGACGAGAACAGTAAATTATCTCGCCCGTATGCTTGCATATGGTACTCCGCCTGATCGCCGTTCATAACGACCTTGACACCGAATCGCTTTTCGAGGGCTATTTGCGATGGTGTCAGATGCGGTGCCCTGTCGGAGGAAGCGGTTGCCCCTCTTCTAAAGTCCCTGACTGTCGGCGGTTCTGCATTCAGTTCTTGGTGCGCGGAAGTAATCGATACCGCAATCATTTCTTGTTGCTCGGAAGGAATCGATGACGTACGCGGTTCTTTCTGCGCCGAACTATTCGAAGCTGCAGTCAAGTCGGCCTCAGCAGTTCCACTCGATGCTGAAATAGTCGGGTAGATCTTCGTCGCTTTGGCCAGAAGCTTTTTGATTTCCCGTGCCTCCGATTCGTTCGGTAGTTTTTGATTTCTGATTTCCCTGAGTTCTTTCAGTAACAAGTCAGCAGTCTGGTCTCCGCTAGTCGCTAGAGAACGCAGATTTTGTTCGGATATATTTTCCGTCTGTTGTCGAACTTGACCGCTGCCTGGCGCGCGCTCGGCGATTACAGTTGTTTTACCCTCTGTGATTGCAACAAGAGTAAAGCTGCCATCGTCAGGATTCCCGCCTGCTGAGCCGCTGTGTCGGTCCGGATTTGCATCGCGAGCTTGAGCGAGAGCATCACCAGTGGCGTTGCGCACTACGGTCGCATCGGGGGCTTGTTCCAGCCGTGCGGCCGACTCCTGCTGATTCTCGCCGATCTTTTCAGAACTGCTTTTGGCGCACTCGCCTTGTTGATGCTCGCCCGGTTGATGCTGAGTCATCTGCTGACCTCAAACGCGTACCTGATTTTTTATACCCGAAGTTCCGCGAGAGTCAGGTTATGCGAGTCTCCGCCGCGAGAGTCTCGGAACGTGTAATAATTGTCAAGCAAGCTATTAACTGGTAGAATTTTACGTATTAGTGACGATTTGTTGGTTTAATACGTAAAATAATGCAGTTTGATTTGTCCACTGCTGACGAAATAGCCGAGCAGTTTGGAGAACGACTTCGTGCTCACAGACTTGCTCAGAATCTCCAGCAGAGTGAGCTGGCTGCCCGCGCCGGAATTTCAGAGCGCTGCTTGAGCAATTTTGAGCGTTCTGGTCGTGGAACGTTTGACGTTTTCTTGCGAATAGTAATGGCTCTGGGCTTAGTGGGTGCCATGGAGACTCTATTCGAGGTGCGACCGCGATCCATAAGGGCAATGGAGGAGGCTAGTATTCGAAGGAAGAGAGCTTCGAAAAGAACGAGGCGGCAGGATGAAAAAGCTTAGTGTTGTCTATGTGGGGTGGGGAGAGCGCTTTGTTCTTGGAACTCTTGCTGACGACGGTCGAGACCTTCTTTTTGAATACACTTCCGAAGCAATAAAAAGGGGTCTTGAACTTTCTCCTCACAAACTACCATTGGGCGAGAAAACATACGGCGACTTTCCAGCTCATCAACTTAGATTGCCGGGAATCGTAAGTGACGCTTTGCCTGATGGTTGGGGGATGCTGCTGATGGATCGTCTCTTCCGAAAACAGGGACGACGTTTGAATGATATATCTCCATTAGACAGACTCGCTTTCATTGGCGATAGGGCTATGGGCGCTCTCGTATTCGAGCCGCCAGAGAAAGAAGCGCTGACGCATGAAGACATTCAGCTCCTTGACCTGGCGCATGAAACCAGAGATGTTCTTTCCGCAGACAGCGAAGATTTGCTGCGGAAGCTTGTCCTCATGGGCGGTTCTCCTCATGGAGCACGTCCAAAAGTCTTAGTATCTTTTGATCGCGCAAATAATCGAATGACCAATTGGGAAGTTCGCAGCGGAACTCCGATGTTGGTCAAATTTCCTGCGCAAAATGAGCACAAGGAAGTCTGTGCAATTGAAGTAATGTATGCTCGCATTGCCGATGCTTGTGGGCTAGAAGTGCCGCCAACCGAATATTTTGATCTAGACAAAGACCTGTCTGCCTTCGGTATTGAGCGCTTCGATCGCGCTGATGGTTTGAGAGTACCCGTGCATACGGCCGCTGGTGCGGCGCATGCCGACTTTCGAATTCCGCAACTGGATTACGTAAACCTATTGAGACTGACTCGGCGTATGACAGGCGACGAGCGGGAAGTTGTCCGCGCCTACGAACGATGTGTTTTTAACGTGGTCTTCAATAACCGAGATGATCACTCAAAGAACGTTTCGTTTTTATTAGGTCGCGATGATCGATGGCGGTTGTCGCCTGCATATGATTTGTCGTTTTGCGAGGGACCAAGCGGTGAACATCAAATGGACATATGCGGAGAGGCTCGTGAACCAGGTATTAATCAAATGATGGAACTTGCTAAGCAAGGCGGTATCACAACCAGATGCGCAAAGGAGGTAATTGAACGCATTGCGACTGTGGCGGAGCGATTTGAAGAGTTTGAGAATAGTTTGCCGATTCGTAAGCGGACAGTAAAGCAAATGGTGGCAGCTGTTAATGCGAATAGAAACCGGCTGGTATGAATTGATATTTTGGTTGTGAATCAATGCTTTGGTTTTGAATTGATGCCTTGCTAACGTTTAAGTGTCTCCAATCTCTTTTCCGAAAAAGTGACTGGCGTCGCTTCGGAGATGCCTCCAATAAAGTCAGTCTCGCCGCCCTGGTAGTCGAATCCGATGAGTGAGGGAGTGCCGTCTATGTCTATGATTTTTCCTGCGTAAATATCTGGAGCCAACAATCTTGGAGTTTCGTCGAAGGACGGAAATACAGATGAGTCGTGCGGGTAGAGTTCCGATGCGAAATAATAAGTGCCCGTCGCGCAGTCCTCAGGGTAGTTGCTTTTCCGATCGGCTGTGCAATCGGCAGCTTGGGCGCAGAACAAGAGGAAGAATCTAACGCCTTCATCTTCTACGTGGCGATAGAGTTGTGGGACCTCCAATTGATAAAACTCAGGCGACAACGCCAGTATTTTCTGGTTTGCCTGGCTCCAGTCGGTCAAACTCTCTGACTCAAAGAAAACAATGGCACCACCTGCATTCTCTGATATTCCGTCTTTGGGATTGGCATGTGCCGAGAGAAGGCAGATGTACTTGCCACCATATTCGATGACATATGGATCGCGCCAGTTCACACCGTCCAATCCCATCGCGGCGCTGCAGTTCGGTAGTACTGCATCAATGCGTTCCCAGGTAATCAAATCCCGGGAGGTTGCAACGCCGATTTGCTGAGGAACAAACTCACCGCGCGGCGTCCATTTTTTGTCGGAGTTTCCATCGCGCGATGTATAGAACATGTAGAACGAATCACTTTGCCGATCGTAAATCACGCTCCCTGTCCAGATCGAGATGTTGTCCCAGGACCCAGCTCGAGCCGCCAGGCATGGTTTGCCGTCGATATACTTCCATGCATCTGCGGTTAAGACCGCATGCCCAACCTCAGCCATATCATGGCGATTGAATGGTATGAAATTGCAAGCAGCCTTGTCGGCCTGCAGGAAAAATGCATGCAGCACACCATCCCGGTCATGGGCGAACCATGTGTCCCAGAGATATTTATCGTTTGGTGCCCATCCCATGCTTGCCTCCAGTGTCAGCCCAAAATGGATAGTTCGTCAATCTTCATCTTTGGCGAAGCTTCCAAGGGTAGCTGTTACTTTTCTGTCTGTGAAATTACTTGGATACGACTTTCGTTATTTGCATTCCTTTTTGCCTATTGTGACTTGAACGACCTCAGGCATAGGTGCACAGCAGGCGGAGTTTGTTTGTGTCTCGAACATCGCATCTTCACCGTATGTGGTGGCGGCACCTGTGGTGTAAAAACTTTCCCAGGCAATTCCTTGAGGATCGTGAACCCAGGTTTTGTCTCCCTGTGCATAGCAGCACGTGGTTTGTTCCTGCTCTAAAATTGGCTGTTGGGCTGCCTTTAGCCGTGCTGATATGTCCGTCAAATCATCGGAATTCTCAACTTGTATCCCTAGATGATCAAGACCGGGTTCCCGGCCTCTGGTTGAAATGGCGAAATTTATCCGGGGATCGTCCAGCATCCATTTCGCGTAGTCCTCCTTCTCGACTGTCGGAGGCGTGTTGAAAAACGTTGAGTAAAACCGAATCGACTCGGACAAATCGGACACCGCAACATGAACATGGAATCTCTTCATTAGCACTTGCCTCCGTTATCAGCGCAACAGTTTTCCATCAAGAAGCTGAGCAATTCTTGCATCTGGTCGTAGTTTGCTGAATAGATGATTGATCTACTCTCGCGTCGCGATACTATCAACTCAGCATTTGATAGTTCTTTTAAATGGAACGACATCGTTGCTGGTGGCATTCCGAAATGCGAACTGAGATCGCCGGCCGCCATTCCGGCTGCCCCTTTTCTCACCAGGAGTCGGAAGATTTCCAGACGTGTTTCTTGTGCCAGTGCCGCTAGGGCGTTGACAGCGCCTTTTGATTTCATATTTCCAATATTATCGAAAGAAGTGCTGCACGTCAACCATGTTTGCCATGGAGGCTTAACACTGGTCGCAAATGCAACAAGCGCAGGTAAACTAATTTCATTCAGACGGCATTAATCGTCAGTGCAAATGACTTTGGTTTTCATTCTGGATTCGAGTCGCTGTTTCGTGGTCTCTTTTGTAAGAACCAAAAGTGTGGAAACGACTCTCATTCCGAAAATTGCCTGTAATCGAGTAGGTGCCTGTCGGAATACAATTAGCACCGCTTACGGTATTAGTTTCTTGCTAAGTAGCAGTCTTGAACTTTGCTTCCGGAGTGTCTCGGAAAGCGGCATTGCAACACTGTCTTACTTGGAATGGTTTTCATTCCTTTGAAAATTTTATTCATGTCGTGCGTGGTATAACGGAAAAGGTCTACAATTTTGCGGCTTGCTCCACGAAGTTCTCTCGCATGCAAAAACTTTTGAGAATCTTACTCCTATGTATCGTCGCCATGAGTGCGCTTCTTCCGCGCCTCTGTGAATGTGCGTCTGCGGAAGTAGCTATTAAGCAGCAAGATTCACTTCGATCCAGTTTGGAGTTGAAAGAACTGTGTGATGATTGTGGACATACGAAGAATTGTTGTTTCTCTAAACCTGAGATCCCTGGCGGTTTAGTCAGTAACGCGGAAAACGCTCTTTCGGTCTTTACGCTCGGCCTGTTTTCTGTGTGGGTTTCTACAGTCGACTTCTCTCTTTCTTTACAGCCGGCGTTGCGTCGAAATATGCTTTCCGCAATAGCGAAGTGGCCCTGTTCCAAGGCTTATCTCGCCAAACAATCCCTTTTGATTTGAATCGCTGTTTCTAAAAGAAGAATTGTCATCAATCAGTTTTGATGACAAAGCTGTTCGGTCGCTTCTATTAGGTACCTTCGACTTGTTAGCGCTTAGCGATGACGGTTGGCGGTTGCACAAGTTTGCTCGGATTCAAAATGGTAAACCAGATATATCATCCTTATTGGGAAGTATATTCACGTCTTGTCGCGCTTGAAAGAGAATATTCAAGTCTTGCGGGAAGAGTGGAGGTTCTTAAGCTTGCCAGGGAAACCAAGTTTCCCATAGCGTGCCTTTTGAAAGTAGCCGCTTTGCTTGCATGTCCGTTCCCGAACTTTACGTTCGTCTGTGGCCTTTTCTTCTGTGTTTTGCGCCAAAGATATGCATACTCGGCACTATCGCCGGTGGCACTCAATATGCTCGTAGCTCTCTCTCCTCTCGTTGAATTAGGAGCCGGTAATGGCTATATTGCCTGGCTTTTGCGGCAGCACGGAGCGGATGTAGTTGCCCTTGATGCGTTTCCAGTCGAAGAAGGAAGGAATTGGTTTTTTTACACTAAATTTGGATTGCCTACCAGAAGCGGTAAAAGTTGGACCACGGTTGATAAGGGCGATGCACGCACATTGGTGCGGTTTATCGGTAGAACTCTTCTGCTTTGTTGGCCGCCGAAGAATTCGATGGCATTTGACTCTCTGCGCTACTTTGACGGACCAAATCTCGTATTGATTTTGGACCGGTCTTGTTGTGCGAGCAAGACGTTTTTCCTTGAGCTTAAACGGAATTGGATTCTGGTGCGCTCTGTCGAAACAGGTAGCTGGTCTGAATGTCATGTCGAGACCCTGGAAATTTATACGCGCATAGAGAGATAACACACGCGGTGTGCTTGAGGTTGGAAATGGAAACTAGGTCGAAATTGCCGAGGAGTTGCAAAATAATTCTGAAGGTCATGAAATCTCAGGAGTTGTTGACCGCCCATGACATATTTTCAAGAATGCGTGCTGGCAATCCTAAGTCTCCTGGACTGTCCACGACTTACAGATCTATGGAGATACTGTTGAAAGAGGGGTTTGTTCAGTCAGTCGATTTAGGGGATACCCAGAAACTTTATGAGTTGGTTTGTCCGGGCGAGCATCACCACCACTTAGTTTGTGATGGCTGCGGATTACAAATTCACATGGAAGAATGTGCTCTCGACGATTTTCGTCAAACCTTAGTTGAAACTTACGGCTTTTGCGTCTCGCTCCACAGGCTAGAGATTTTCGGAACATGTGAGAACTGTACCCGATTTACAGATTCAGATTTTCCAGTGACGGCTGACGATGCCAAAAATAAGCTACCGAGCTAAAGATTTCGTTCCTTCAAGAGCGGCTTGCGATGCGACTGCATAATTTTTTGCCAATTCCGCACCGGTCGAATTGAGAGCTCCCGTGATAAACGAACCTAATGCTTGAAAAAACGAAGTAAGAAGACCAAGGCCTCCTGGCAGGGCCGATACAGGTCCTGTCATTGCGCCCATATCTACTCCTGGCATAAGAGAACTTTCCACACCAGGTATGACGTTCATTCCGATGTCACCACCAGCAGGAGGAGTGAAGTTTATTCCATCAGGCACAATGGAAGCCTGGTTGAATTGATTCATGGTAGAAGCAATGTCGGAAGCGTCGATCCGCCCGTTGAGACTAGACCAGTCTTCCAGTCCAATCGATTCGCTGAGACGAAGAGAGTTGTCTGTTACTTGAAAGGCACCCTCGGCACCGCCTTCGGAGCTACAAAATAGCATAGTGGTAATGGTTCTCATTCTGAAAGGAAAGTTGCGTATAGCCTCATGCTAAGCGGGTTTGTGGTGATTGTCAATGGGCGGATTTGGCAACAGGCTGACGTTGGACAGTCGTTCGTTCTCGGGTGAAATTTAGAATGATAACGAAACCAATTCCAGGTTGAATCATGGTATCGGTAGTGTTTTTGCGTCCAGTTTTTAGCTGCCTGTGAAAGCCTTGGCACCGGATATGGTATCTCACCGGATTTTATGTGATCAATCATGGACTCGCTTCATTTCCGCAACAGACTTTTTCAAGACAGAGCAGGCGCAAAGATGAAGATGGTGGCAAAAACCGCACAGCCAAACATCGAGTTTCGTTTTGTGCTACGGTGTGCGATTGGTTTACGCAAGAGGAGCCCAATCGCGGTCATCTTGCAACATCTTCGCTTAAGCTTGCCGCCTGGGCAGGTCGGACGGAAGTATGTGGGCGCCTGTAAAACAATTGAGCGATTTAATGCCGGATTTTGCCAATTTGTTGAAAGGAAGTGAGCGTTTCTGTTACTATTTTCCGGTTGCTGGTACTTCCTGGCGTATCCATGCACAGCTGGTTTTTTTTTGCGACTTTCGAGTCGACTTTAGGCGACAATACTTCACCTTTCATTCGGCCTTGCGTCCGCATTGGTCGTGTTCGCTGGCGACCAATTTGTTTGTTTTGTGATTATTTTAGTGCGGCTGTAGACCGCAAAAGGAGTCGTGTATGAAATCTCCGGCCGCTGGTGTTCAAGGTCAAGCGACGCTCGGCGCCTCGCTTCTGGCCTTCACTTTGTCATTGACCGGCTCCGCACCAGCGCAAGCACACCGGACGGATGACCATCTCAGCGCTTTATTTGCAAGGGACGCGATGAGAGCCGATCGTCGTGAGGCTCGACTGGAACGTCGAGAGTTACGAATTCAGCAAAGTGTTGTTTCGGCTCCGCACTCTGCCGAGCAGTTGCAATCATCTAATAGTGCGACTAATACCCAATCGGCGAGACACAATAACGCGCGCCACATCAATCTGTTTAGTCAAATGGACGGCACAAAAGCCGGAAGTCGAGCGTCCGCGAGCACTGCGCAGTTGCCCGGGCAGGTTTCGACGTTCAGAACTTCAAGACCGAATCTGGGCAGAAGCACGTTCGAAACAGATCGCGGCAATTCAAAGCTCATCAACTCCGGGATAGCGCTTGATCTATCATCTACGAAAGCGAACATCACTATAGGCGAGAATGTTTTAGATGGAACAATCACGCTAATTATCGGTGGCGAGGAGAAGCAGTATTCGGCCGGAAGTAAGGTGACTGCCGCTGAGTATGCTGCATTGACAGGCAAGCTCGCAACCGGCACTCAGACTTTGACGTTGAGCCATGGCGGTGCGGCAGAGGGCGGCAACCTCAATCTCAATTTAGTTAGCGATAACGGTATGACTATTCGGGCTTCGGAGCTCGTGGTTCCGCAAAATGTAACCGTCGAAGGAGATTTTGGCAAAACCGCTGACGGTGTGCGCGTCACGAAAGATCTTGTGAACTATGGTTCGATAGTCGCGACGTCGACCAACAGCACGAAGGCCACAGCAGTGATTGGTGCCAGAGATATCGAAAACGCTGAAGGTGGATCGATAGTTTCGGTTTCATCCGCATCGAATCCGAATTTAAATCTCGCTCTTCGCGCTAATCGCGATTTGGACAATGCTGGATCAATCCAAAGTGCAGGAGATCTTGAGTTAACGGCTGGGCGTTCGATCACAAACTCAAGCGGTGCCGTAGTTGGAGCCGCCGGTAATGTTGTTCTCAATGCATCGGTAATCAACAACCAGGGAGCAGTTAACGCGCAAGGCGATATCACTCTTATGGGCACCGCGGACAGCACTCTTGGAGTAAACAATTTCGGCGGAACTTTAAGTGCTCTGAATGGTAGCATCAATCTTCGCGAGAATGGTTTTGAAGGAACCGGCAATAGCATCATATATGGTGGCGATTTGTTGTCAAAACAGTTGAACATCAATGCGGGTCAAGCGACTGGTGATGTTATTGCGCGGAATGTGACCGGCGTGATCAACTCATCAGGTCTCGCAGCTCATGTTAGCGCGAACACCGACACGCTTGTTCTCGGAACGCAATGTTTGACAGGAGATCCAACCTACTTCAACACCGGTGACATCATCATCGGCGGTGACATTACTGTAGCCGAAGATCTCACGATCATTGCCGGCGGTAACATCAGTGACATTAGTGGTACTCCGATCACACTCACCGCCCGCAGTGGCAGTGTAGGGCAGGACATAACCATCATTGCCGGTGCCAATATAACAAGTGGAACAGGAGAGCTAACTCCTCCGGGAGGACCGGCGACTCTGACGACAGGTGCACAGCAAGCTCTATCGGCAGTGACTGTGTCCGGTCCTGCGACCTTCGGTGGCAGCATTACATTTAGCAACGCAAATCAAATCGATGCGAGTAGCACAGGCGGCAATGCGTCCGGTGGCAATATAACATTGATTGCATACGCTAACGGGTATGCCGGGACACCAGGGAAAATCAACGCAGGTGCAACGACCCTTATTACAAGCGGTAACGGTTCCGGCAATAACGGAAACGTAACTGTAATTGGCGAGCAGACAATTTCTCTGGGTCAGATTACAGCCAATGGTGGCACGGGCACCGCGCCTGGTACCGGAGTCGTTGAAATCGCCAGCAAGCAGCCCACCACAAGCGATGGGTTACCAATCACTTTTGGTACCAATGGCAGTATCGCGAGCGGTAACACATTTGTCCCCGGTGCAGATTTCGAATATTTCAATCTTGACACTACAATTACGGTCAATAGTATAAATGCCGCGACCAACGTTAATGTACTGGGAGCATTCGACGTCCACCTAGGCAACGTCGTTGTCTCGGCCGGTGACATTAATATCACCACCACCAGATATGGAGGCGCGATTTTCAGCGACGGTGGAACTTACAGTGCTGACACTATCAATATCTTCTCCAGCGGTTATTCGGATATCAGGGGAAACGTTACCGCTGATTTCGTTCAAGTTAAAACCTCAAACAGCGTGGGATTGGAAAATCTGACACTCAATGCGCCTTCAGTGGTGTTACTGTCGGAGCACGAAACCGCTTTTATCAACGCCACCATCAACGTCACGGAAGGTTTTTTATCGGTTTCCGGGCAGCAGGTTAATGGCCTCAATAGTCCCGCCACGATCAATGGAAGTAATCCCGGTAACGGCGCAAATATTGTGGTGATAGCCGGTGCGAGCTGGACTGACAACGGAAGCAACGTGACCATAAACGGACCCTCCGGGATGGCAGGCTCTATCTTCGAAAACTCGATCAGTGCCTTGAGTACTAGCAGCACCGGCACAGGCAGTGCAGGTGATATCACTCTAGCTGCCTACGGAAGTGGCACGTTGGGCATAGTTCGTCTCTATCAAGCGTCTGAAATCACGGCCAAAGGTGCAGGCGGGGCGAATGGGAACGTGACGATTGTAGCCGACGGTGCCTCACTCGGGAACGCGATTGAAATCAATGGTATCGACGCGACCGGTGGCACCTCAGGCGGTACAATTACGCTCTCCAGTACGACACCGAATGCAGCGGCGATTGGACCGATAAGCAAAGCTGATGCGAGTTACTCGGGTTCGCTGGTTGGAACGACGCAGGGCGCTGGTGGCATAAGAGTCTATGACCCGCTCAAGGCAGGGCAGTCTGTTACAGTCGATGCGGGAACGCAAGGTGTCAACCTCAACTCAATAAGCGTAAACGGCTTGTCCGGCAATCAGGCTGGTGGGAGTATCGCGATCACCGGAAGTGGTGTGACACTCGGAACGGTTCAGGCAAACGGCATTGGTAGCGGGATTGGTGGGACTATAGAAATTCAGGCGAACAGCCTGAACGCTTCCGCAATTTCGGCTAATGGTGGCTCTACCGGTGCCGGAGGAGCAGGCGGTAATGTGATGGTCGGCGTTAACACCGCGTCGTTGTATTCCGTAGGAACCATTTCAGCGAACGGTGGAGGCACCGCAGGTAGTGCCGGCACAATCTCTGTGTTTAACAATGGCGCAGGCGGTATCAGTTTCAATCCCGCGAACATCTCTCTTGCCACAAATGGCGGGGGCGGTAGTTTGACGCTCGATGCGACAGCCGGAGCCGTTGACGGGCCAGTAGTTATAACGGGGAGCGTAGTAAGCGTCAACGGAAACGCTGGTTTCGATAATGGTCAGCTTCAGATTAAAGGGTCGGCAATTACGAGAAACGGGTCGTTATCGATAACCTCAAGCAATGGTATCGATCATTCCGGTTCGATTGAACTCACCACGACATCCGGCGACATCTCTGTTTCCGGCAACTTTTCCGTGATGACAGGCGGGTCGCTTGACATTGACCTGAGCTCCTCACGGGTTATCACAACCGCGAATACCGGAGGGACTGTGTTGCTGCAAGCGGTCGATAATTTGATTGCTTCCGGCGTAAATATTGTCACGACTGGAGCAGCTGGCATCCCCGCAGGTAGTATCACTATAAATGGTGGCGGCGGTCTCGTCGTGCTTGGAAGCCTGACAAGCGTCGGCACTGGGGCGCTGAGCGGGGGAACTGTCAGTGTCACGAGTGTAGGCGGTCTTGTCTACCTCGGCGATATAAATGTGAATGGTGGCATCTCCGGTGCCGGGGGCACTGTAACATTGAATGTGAGCGGAGCGGGTGCGGGCGTCGCATCAATTTTGGCCGCTGGTTTTGGTAGCGCCGCTGGTGGCACTATTAGTTTAACGACAGCCGGACATGACATCAATGTTGCGCCGGATTCCAGCTTGATTGTGGATTCGGGTAACGGTGCTGCTGGTAGCATTCAGATTTCAACCAGCGGGGGAGATGTGATTCTTCAAGCTGGAACAAATCTCTTCTCCGCTAGAGGCGAAACCTCCAATGGCACAATTTCATTAAACCAGTTGGGCAGTTTGTCTCTGGGACCCGCGAGTTTGACACTTGATACCAGTGGAGCAGGGTCAGGCAGCAACATTTCTGTTTCGTTCAATACATCAGGACCAATAACAGCATCCAATGGCGATCTAAACATATCCGCGTCCGGTGACGTTTCCTTCACAGGCATTGTTGATATAGAGACAAACGGTGGCGACGTCGTGATTACGGCAAATTCCATTTCTTCTAATGGATCGCCGCAAACTCTTCCCGATATTGATACAGACCGATTGGCTGGTGTGTCGGGCGATGTCTCGGTTTCAGTCAACACTAGCGTGACGCTCAATAGCATTCTCGCCAACAATATAACGATATCGACTCCGACGTTAACGCAGGTGACGATGAATTCACCTATCACCGCGGACGGGACAACAATAATTTCAACGGGTCGGCTAGTGCAATCTGGTTCTGCGACGATCAATTCAGATGCCTTGGAGCTGAATTTCCGGACAAGCGGAGTAATGAGTACAATCAGCACTAACGTGAATTCGCTGACCGTAACAGGCGTGAACAACAGCATCACGGTTAATGAAGCTAATGCCTTGAATCTGCTCGGCGTCAGCAACATCTTAAACGTAAATCTATCTGCTGGCGGCAACGTGTTTGTTAATGCGGCACAGAGCACGATAAATGACTACGCAATCACCGCGGTCGGCGCGATTGCAGTCAATGCACCAATAACCGCCGTCAATAGCCTGGCTCTCACTTCGAGCTCTGATAATATCCAAATTGACAATGCGCTCACCATCAGTGGTGCATCTGGTTCCATTTCACTCGAAGCTACTAGTGGTGGTCTCATTACTGAACTTGCGAACGGCGCGATTGATACCGGTGCTGGTGGTGCGCTCAATGTCACGATAGCCGCATCTCCGGCAGAAGCGAATCTAACCGCTGGAACCAACAACATTGCCATCTTAAATGGAGCAGGTGGTGGCTTAATAAGCGTAGACAACGGTGCGAACGCTTTGAGCGTACTGAACCTCGGTTCCACCCAGAGCTTGAACGCAACGACGACTAATGCCACTGGCATAAGTCTTATCGGTTCGATCGCCACGAGCGGTGACGTTACCCTTAATACGACGAGCTTTTCAGCAGGTGCGAATAATCTGACAGCTGCGCGCATTACCGTTCAAAGTGCAACAGACCGTACCCTTGATGCTAGCGGTGCTGTTCTTACAGCTACAACTCCGGCTGCTGGAGCTCCGGGAAGCCCAAGCACTCCGACCGCTATTAACTTCATCACCGGCACCGGCGAAGATTTGACACTCAACGGAACCATGACGATGAACGGTGACGTCACGTTCAGCAACGTTGGTGGAACGACAACGTCTCAAAACAACTCTCTGTACGCTGGTAGCAACAACGTTGTTTTAAAAACAGCCAATTGGACTCAGCTGGGAAATGGCAACATCACCGGGAATCTCCTTTTTGCCGGTGGCGTTTCAATTGTTAATCCAGACGGAGATCTAGTGTTGTCCGGCAACATTACGTTTGTTGGTCAGGACTTGGTTTTGGCCGCTAGGAACAATGTGGTACTCGGAAACTTCAATATCGATCTGAGTAACACAACCGAAAGTGGCAACAATCTCACTATCGTTGCCGGCTACACTCTCACGCCAACCGGTGGCGGTCAACAGCAGAGTAGTCTTCCGTTCACCGTCGGAGCTCCCACCACTGGCGGTGGCAGCGTCACGGGCACCGGTTCTATAACTACCGGCAGTACCGCAATTGGTGGCAACGGCGGGAATGTCACGGTCGTCACAACCGGAGATGGAACAATCTCGCTCAACAACATCAACACATCAGCGACTGACGGCAATGGTGGTGAGGTTCTCCTTATCGGTGCTGGTGTTACGGTAAACAACATTACCACCACAGGCAGTGCCGGTGGCGGGGCCGTTGAGATACGCGGTTTTGGCTCTGAAGTTCAGTTAAGCAGCCCGCCAACTCCTATGGTAATTCAAAACGGAAAGATTACAGGTGGTACCTTCATTCCTGCGGCTACGGCAGCAGGTGCGATTGCGGTCAATAATATTGATGCTGGTGATGCGTCCGTCACTCTAGTAAACCTGGTCTCAACGGTGACAGTAAATAACGTCATTCAGGCACACAGCGTTGAAATCAACACTGATACTCTTACTTTCACTAACGCGAATAGCTTCAGCGTGAACCCTGATGCCTCCGGAAATGGTGGCAAGATCAATTGGTTTGTAAACACTCTCAACACCCCCGCCGGCATTCCTTTCGCTCTTAATGCGGATGGCACCGGAATGGGTAATGGCGGAGATATCCAGGTTTATATGGTTGGAGGTGCTCCAGTATTTGTCGGCACACCGACTAAACCGCCGAAAGGCGCCGCGAACCTCCTGACTCTCAGTGCTGAAAGCGGTGCGCTCGGAGGAAACGGAGGCTCTCTGCTGCTGTTCGTCCAGGGCAATCTCACCGTGGACACTGGTTTCTTAACAGCCGCCCCACAGTCCAGCACCGGCAATTGGAACGGTGCTTCGTACCAACTCGCAAGTGCCAATGCGAGTGGAAAGACTACGCTTCAAGTGACCGGTGATCTGAGCGCCGAAGCTGTCGGCACTGGAAACGGAGGATTGATAGCATTTCAATCAAGAAACAAGAAAGCATTCACCGTCAACGCGACAAAGGCTCCGAAGAACGGAAACTTCGGAGAGTTAAGCACCGGTACTAATGGCGGTATCGCCATCATCAACACGGGCGGCGGTGTTAACGTCGCAAGCGAATTTGCCTCGACTCCTGGTGTTTTGACTCTGAGCGCAGCGATGAAAGGCGCCGTTACCACTGGAAAAGGCGTGTCTCTTATCACAGAAGGTGCTCTGGTGCTCGCTTCTGATACCGGCGCTATAGGCAAGAAACCGCTCACCATATCGGCGCCGATCTTGGCCGTTCAAAGTCAGGGTGTAGTGAATCTTAACAGCATCTACGCCGGAACCGTCACCACAGCCTTACCTGTATCAGCCGGTAAAGCGTTCAATCTGACAGCGATAGGCGATGTGAATGTGTCCACCTCGATGGATGTTGTTGGAGACGTAAATATCTCTTCAACTGGGGCGATATCCGTGATTGACAATATAACTACGCAATCGGGTTCTATTGCTCTCACCGCAGGTAGTGGCATACTGTCTATTAATAATGACCTCACGGCGAACAATGGCGGTATCGTGCTTTCGAACCTGGATACCACTAATGGTGCCATTGCGATAGGTGCCGTGACCATCGCGACTGCCGGAAAAGGTGATGATGTCATCATTGCGATTGGCGCTCCGCCCAAAAAGCCAACTAACACGCAAGCCGAACCCGGCTTCTTTGTAGACAACCACGGCACCAAAGGTGTCGCATATTTCGGACCTGCAGGCGGTGTCGTGCGAACCGGGGTTTCTGATGTTAGCGTCAACGTGATCAATAAAGATGTGATCTTCAATAATTTGTCGACGGGTGGTCAATTGATCACAGTGGAGGGAGGCGCGGTTATAACTGCCGATCCGCCGTCGAGGACAGTTGCCGGTCCGCGCCTTAGTGGACTCAATCTAAACAGTCTAGAGGTTGCGACTCCGGCTATGGTTGACGCGCCAGCCAATCTGGCGTCCTTAAGTCTGTCGAACGCTGTCAATGCAAGTTCGCTGTCGAACACTTCGGTCACCCTGGTCGATGAGATGCAATTGATGAGCTCTTCGGCCACCTCCGTCGACACGATGCCTTCGATGATCGCTTCAACGACCCTGGTGGGTGCGAAGTCATCGATGAGCGCGTCTGCGACCATTAATACGGTAGGTCTCATGAACGCAGCAACCACGACTCCGTCGGGTATTAGTACCGACGTATCTTCACGCCGCACAACAAAGACGGTAAGTTGGAGCGATGCCCCCGATGCAGATCTGTTTATCGATGCTGATTTCAACCATGGTTCTTCAGTCAGCGACCAGGAATTCGGCAATGTCATTTTCGCACCGCGTAGTGACATGACCGTTGAAACAAAACACGGCACTGTAAGTCTCAAGGCTGGTTCCGTCGCGCTCGTTATGCAATCTGAACGAAGCTTGTCGGTATACGATCTGCACGATCAGTGCAAGAATGCGGTCACCGTTCGTAGTGGCACTACGCAAATGAGCCTGACGCCCGGCCGGCACGCAACGATCAGCAGTCAATCGCAGGCTGAGTTTGTTGACGTCAACCAAATCGAATTGGTTCAACACCGAGGGCTGAATCAGAACAAACTCAATAACGGTTACGCCGCATTCACATCGGAGTTCTCGATCCCCTCAGCATGTTATGCGGTCAAACCGCTCGCGAAGTTGATGAATTCAAAACAACCAGATGCGCGTAAGCTCGCAAAGCAACTCGTCAAGACCACTTCCGTCATTCTGACACTCAACCCTGACCGAGGCGATTACGTTCAATTTTTCAAACCTCGCGTCGCCGCGATGAGGTAACGGTTTTCCTCATTGGGGCGATCTGCCCCGAAATTCGTGATGCTATGGAGCGCATGAATGCCAGGCGAGACAAAGCTCAGCGAAGCGCCGAAATTGTTTCAACAAATTCAGCAGTAATGACCTCGTTTGGAATCTTTTGCTCAAAAGTGGCATTGCCCTGCAAGTGTAGCGACACCGCGATCGTTTTCAGTACAGATTCGGAAATAGGCTTCATGTGTGCATGTGGCTTACCGAGTAATTCATGCAACGGCGCAACTGCTGAGATCGCTGATGCGTGAGAGAATTCCGAGGAGAACGCTTTGAGCTCATTACCTAGGCTGTGTGCATTCAAATTGCGGTGGCTGATTAGAAATGCCGGATTGATATCCTCAAAGCGTTGAACTGAGCTGCGCGTAACGGAGAGGTGGCGACCCGGCGCCAGGCTCAATTCCGATTTGCCTACAATGAGTTTGACGGCTCCCTTTCGCCGATCGTGTATGTCGAAGAGCGACAGTCCATCCTTATTACAGATAATCAGGACTACGGAGTTTCTTTCGACAGAAATCTTTCCAAACGGTGTGGGGATAACCTTATCTCTCGTGCTCGCGAGAAGGGTCGCTCCATCTACCATGTTTCTATTGAATTCGCTTTCTGTGCCTTTTTCATCGACGATTTCAGACAACAAATTTGCCTGGACCTTCGATGCTCGCTTCAGTGATTCAAACAGCTTGGCTCGATTGTTATTATTTTGAATGCTTCCTCTCTGTGACTCGGCGACACCAATCCATGAGGCATCGAGCAGGTCAATGGTGTTCGCGACCGGACTATTGCTGACAACGTTTGTTGGTAGGTTTTCCATTGGCGCGCCATCGATTGTCTTGAACGCTGAGTTTGCGAGCAACCCCTCGCCGAGTTGTGTGAACGCGTTCTGGGTGGTGGTGAATGCAATGGTTGCTTTCTTAGAACCGACCGTGTCGGTTCCTGCCTTAACTGATGTAGTACTTTCAGGTGACACTCCGTATCGAAACGCGCTCGTCACTACCTCCGTCTCTACGCCGACCGGGTTTGGAGGATCGGCTGTAATTGTCACTCCACCACCGAGTGAAATCGATTTACTGCTCAAGGGCGTGCTGAAGACAACGTTCGCATTTTTGTAATTGAGGACGTTGTTACCACCCGATGCCGTGATTCCGTTTTGACCGAAGAAGACACCACCTGTGATGCCAAGTTGATTGACGCTGATAAGGCTTGGAGCAGGGTTCACACCAGAATCCAAAACAGGTGCGCCAATGGAAATCGTTACGTCACCGCCGTTTCCGTTTGTCTGAATGCTGGAATTTGCTCCGATTGAGATTTTTCCCTTTTTCAGGTTGTTATTCTGCAAAGTCAACGCGCCGTTGGTAGCTGTGAGTTCCGCAGCCGAAGCCGTGGCAAGGTTCCCCGAGCTGGTTGTAACTATTAGATCTCCATTTGTTGCAGTCAGTTCGTTCAGAATTACGCTACCCGCAAAATCCAAGTTCAAAGTTTGTCCGACCGCGTTTTGAACCGTGGTCGTTTTAGTATTCAAGCTTCGAATGTCCACAGAACCTGACGTCAGTGTCACTAAGTTTGAGGCGCGAATATCTAGTGGATTGCCAGTGGCTCCGATATTTCCATTTACCGCCTCCAGTTGCACTAACGCTCCCGTTGCGGAAGTGTTATCGTTGTTCAGCGGTTTTATGATGTCGCCGCTATTGCTCACGATTTTGACAGTGTCCTTACCACTTACGGTTCCGGCGATTGTTATATCGTTCTCTGCCGTATATGTGAAGTTGGTGGCACTAATGTTGTTGAGACGGCTAGCTGCGGCTCCGGTGTTTGATACGTTCACATCTCCCTTACTTGAAACGCTAAGGCTGTCGAGCTGCGTATTTAGCGCCGACGCCGCGGTTCCGATGTTCGCTGAGGTTTTTAGGCTCAATATGCTGGATTTGATTATGCCATCACCTGTAGTGACAAGGGATTTACTGTTCACTGTCAGTTGAGATGACCACAATTCGCCATTCACGCGAAGATCAGATTTTGAGCTGATTACAGTTTTTCCGTTAGATTCGCTTCCCGTTCCACCGGCAATATCCACTCCTGTTTTAGAGTTTACATCTACGAATATTGAACTGCCGTTTGTCGGTGATATCAGCGAGCTCGACGTGTTTACGACCAGCGAATTTGCTGAAACGCTTATCGGTAAGTTTTCACTGCCGATAGACGCAAATGAGCTTGTGCTGCTGCTCTGCAGAATCACTTCTCCTGCCGTTATTGTGTTGCCTTTCTTGGTGGTAACGATCTGTCCCAAACCTATCGATTTAAGCGAAACAGCAGCCGTCGTTTTGTCACCGAGTTTGGTAGCGATATTGACTGCACCACCGGCGGTTGCCGTGAGGTTGCCGACTTTTGAAACGGACGATTGCAGCGTGACGTCGCCACTGTTTATAAAGGTTAGCGAGCCGTTGGTGCTACCGGTGACGTCGAGTTTTCTGATACCGTTGCCGATGTTGCCTTTTGCTCCAATCACAAGAGCTGTCGAAGAGTCGGAAATCAGTGTGACATTTCCGCCCTTGCCACTGCCTTTTCCGGAGGCATCGAGTAAACCGTCGATAATTAGAACTCCGCTGCCAGCGCCGAATCCAGCTTCTAAGACGACAGTGCCACCATTGCCGGATTGTCCGGTAGGACCGAAGTGAAGTCCGGTCGGATCAACAATAAGATTACCACCAGACTTTGCTGACACCGTGCCACCATTGCCGTTGGCTAGTCCCCCCGCCGCAGATAGCGAAAATTGGCTTGCGCCTGAGCCTATGGTCATCGGATTTTGACTAATGTTGGTGATACTAGCGATGCCACCATCGCCCGATCCTACACCATCGACTTTTAGTGTTAATGGAGCATCGCCCAGGACATCATAGGCAGAAGCCGAGAATACCAAGCTACCGCCATTGCCATTCGCTCCGCGGGGAGCTACGCTGGGAACGCCCGCTCCGAGGTAGATGGTTCCCGTTGTTGTTAAGGCGATTTCTCCGCCGTTACCACCGGACAGACCGCTGCTGGCTGAAATCGAGTATTGCCCGGCAGCGGAACCGACGGTGATATCTACGGCGCCTGCATTGAGTGAGACGGACCCGCCGCTACCTGTCCCAACTCCGTCAGCGTTCAGCGAGAGTGGTGCTGTCAGCTCGGTAGTCCAGTGCAGGCTGGGGGCTGCCAGTGTGATATGACCGCCATTCCCGTCCGCTCCGCGTGGACCGAACAATAGTGCGATTGGGTCTATGATAATCGAATTGTCTGATTCTAGAATGATGGTGCCGCCATTGCCTCCAGCGACTCCACTTTGTGCAGATAGTGATGCCGAGCCAGGTGCGGTCGGGTCAATGGTTGGCAGGATTGAGGCTGACAATCGCAGTCTGCCTCCGTCTCCGGTTCCTGAACCGTCAACATTAAGAGTCAGGTGACCGCCATCCGTACTGACGATTGCGGACCCGACCAAATCGATGATACCACCGTTGCCCTGCGTTCCGAGCGCGCCGACGTTGATGCCATTCGCACCCAATCCAATTCCGAGTGAAGTGTTTACGAACGCTCCGCCGCCATTTCCTCCGGAAGCGCCGCTGTTCGCGTTGATTTTGAACTCATTTGCGCCCGTTCCGAAATTTAGGTTGCCAATCACGTTTGAGTCATAAGTAGTGGTTAATGAGACTGTGCCACCATTTCCGGTGCCAACGGCTGCGACGTCGAAAACTGTCGCGCTGGCGTCGGGGTTTAAAATTCCGCGGCCGGTCAGACTGATGTTTCCACCGTCTCCACTGCCGCTGCGGGGATTTACTCTAATTCCAATTGTATCTCCACCGACTGTGATCGAGCCCTGGGACGTTACAGTGACCGAACCTCCATTGCCACCATTTACGCCACCACGCGCCCACAAGGTAATCACTCCAGGTCCGCTATCGCCTATGGTGATTGGTTGGGCCGTGTTCAGAATCACAGTGCCACCGTTTCCGCCGGTGAAGGCATCGGCACCAAGCAGCAGGCTATAGCTGTCCGAATTCGTCCAATCCAGAGATCCTATATTGAGCGATAAATAGCCACCATTACCGTTTGCATCTGTTTCCGGACCAAAACCGCCGGGCAAGAACAACTGCCCGGGAGTTGTAATGTCGATTACGTGAGCAACCAGATTTGCCGTTTCAAGGGAGATGTTCCCAGCCGATGTTAAGTGGAACTCGCCGGCATTAGTCCCCGACCGCACAGCGAGGGGGGCAGCGCTAACATTGTCGATGAAGCTTTCTACTGGAGTTGAGGCTCCGAGCGTCGAAGTTTCCACTTCTAAATAGTCTGCGGCAGAACCAATGCCACCTGTTCCGGCGCTGACATTCAGGGTCTTGGCGCTGATTAGGCCAGTACTCCTCAGTGCTCCTGAGCCTCCCGTCGATATAATGGTCCTGTTGTCACCACTGTTTACTCCTGACAGTTGTATATCACCGCTTGGAACGCCCTCGTAGATGCTTCCACTAGTGATCAATCCGCTTTGAACTTTGACGTTGTTGTACACGACCTGCGCTGAAGAAATCCAAACTTCGCCGGATTTGTTGGTCCCAGGATTCGAAGTATTGATGGCCCCATTGACGGTGACTCCATTGGCGATGATTTTTACATCTCCACTCACCCCGGTTGTCGAGGTCGTAGACGTATTGATCGAACCGATTTCGACAGAGCCGTTTGCATAGATTGCAACATTCCCTCCGACGGTTACACCGTTCGTCAGGATGTTTGTGCTGCCAAGGTCGATGTTGCCGTCGCCGAGTCCTGTTACGGTTCGTTCTATTTGATCTGGCCCGTCCGTTCCACCACCGGTAGATGGGGTGAATTGAAATCCAGCCATAAGCGTGAGCGGACTGCCAAGACCATTTGCTATGTTTCTCAAATCAATCGATAAAGCATTGCCACCATCTGTGATATCGCCAGCGGAGATAATCAAAAGCGCATTCGACTGCGTCAGATCAAGATTCGAGATATCCAGCGGCGAGCCGTTCGAGCGTGCGTAAGTGCTGCCGGAAGACAGAACCAGAGGATTGGCATCTATCGTACCGTTGTTTATTAACATGGGTGTGTCAACGAATACCGTAGGTCCACGCAATAATGCGCCATTCGCTACGACAACAGACTGGGCAGTGCCGCTCGCCGAGATATGCGTCGTGGCACCAAGCGCAGTGCTTCCCACAAACTCAATGCGATTTGGCGTGTCTCCTGATTCTTCTGCTGTGAGGTATATCTGTCCATTTGGAGCATTTATAAAATTTGCTCTTACGAAGAGGTTTCCGCCCGCTCCGTTTAACGGCGTTGAGACTATATTGACGTTACCTGTATCGGCAGTGATTGTGCCGGCAAAATTGATATTCAAATCTTGGCCGGCAACGCCCATGAGGTCGACGCTAGAACCACGAAGGAACCATGAAATCGTCGGTGAAGCGATTTCGGTGGCCGTGATCGAAAGAGGACCTGTTGTGACGACGTCATCTCTAATTTCTATCGTTGAATCATTCTTCAAATTGAGAGACTGTGCTGTCGACTCAAACAAATTCAGCGCGCCGGTGTTTTGAACGTAAACCGCTCCGCTGGAGGTAACCGTCAGATTGCTGGTGTTAGTGTCAACAAAATTAGAGGCAGAGCCGATTGACCCGCTGTCGCCTCTGAGCGTTATAGATTGAGCGGTCAGGATTCCGTCGACTGTGATTGCTCCGGTCCCACCAGTTCGAAGAGTGATTCCGCTTATGTCACCAGCACTCACGCTGTTAACCGAGATGTTGCCACCATAGCTACTGATGCCGAAACCGGATCCCGCTACCGTTCGTCCGTTCAAGATTTTGGTGTTCGTACCGGATACGGTTCCTGATGCGATGGACACGGAACCATCACCATTACCGGCGTTTATCGTCCCCAGAACGGTGACGCCATTTCCTCTCAGTGCGACGTCGCCAGCATCACCGGTATCTGATGATGTGTCTATCGAACCAATAGTGATTGATCCGGCCGCGTAGGCGCCCACGAAGCCACCGCCGGTCGTCCCGTTAGTTACAATCGTTGTATTCCCGAGATTAATCGAACCTGTTCCTCGGCTAGTGATCGTTCTCTCTAAGTGATCAGGTCCGACCGTTCCAGTTGTGGTTGGCGTGAAGTTAAAACCGGCAATAAGCGTTAATCCATGGCCATCCCCGGCGTTATTGCTCAAATCCAATGTCAGAGTGTTGCCACCATCAGTGATGTCACCAGCTGACATGATTGCCAGGTCACTTGTGTAGATTAGTGAGCCGAGTGTGGAAATATCCAGCGCTGAACCGGTTGAGTTCGCGATGGTAGCGCCCGCATTTAGTATCAATGGATTTCCAGTCAGAGTGCCGTTTAAGGTCAATAGAGGTGTTGCTACCGCAGTGTAAGCGTTGCCTGTTACGACGACTCCAGCGTCTATCGTGATGAATTGGTTGCTTCCTTCCGCAATCAAATTCAACTTGCCGCTGAATGTTTGACTGCCCGTGAATTGGATGCCGTTAGACGATGCTCCGGATGCGACGGCCTGAATGTTTGTGAGGGTTGTGGAACTCATCACACCAGCGGATGGACCGCCTCCAATTACTATATTGCCGCCAGCCATTCCGGCTGCCGTGCTTGTGATGCTAAGTCCTCCGGCGGTGGCTGAGATATTTCCCTGATTGTTGATTAGAAGGTCTGTGCCTAACGGACTGCTTATAGTGACGTTATCGCCGCTCAGAGTATCGCCGCTGCTGACTGTCAAGCTTGTTGCTGAGATCGTCAAATTGTCGGTTGGTATGGTGTTACCATTGGTGGTTATTGCTCCTGTGCTATTAACGGTAATGTTTCGCCCCTCTGAGCCTTTAAGGAGCAACACCGGCGAGCTGTTGTTGAAAATTGGATTTGATTGACCAGCGTGAAACTCCATGGTTGAAACATTTGTGGCTATTGCCGAGGACATTGTCGCTCTGATGAATAGCGAGTCCGCTGCGATTGTGCCCGTCGCGGCAAGCGCGCCTCCACCGCCGGCATTGATTGTCACGCTACCACCGCCGGCATTGATGCTGTTGAGCGTTATGTTGTTTTGCGGATTCAGGTATTCAACCGTGCCGGAAACAATTCGACCGTTTTGGACACGCAGTCCTCCAGTGATTTGAAGAGGTACTGACGTGATTGAGACGTCCCCGGAGTTGGCTGACACTGCATTACTCGTGTCAGTTAAACCATTTTGGCGAATACTGACGCCTGCCATCACCACGTCTCCGCTGGTTCCGCTGCCACCAGTGGTGGTGATGTTTCCAATGGTTACACCGCCCCTTCCATAAAGGTATACATCACCACCATCGGTTGAACCAGTCGTGATAATCGAGGTGTTTCCAAGACTGATGCGCCCACCGCCGAAGGGGGTAGTGAGTGTGTAGTCATCGTGATTGGGTCCGACTACGCCGCCGGTGTCGGGCGAAATTACGAATCCGGCCATAATGGTTAGCTGTCCGCCAGCGCCGGACGAGTTGCTCAGGTTTATCGTCACATCATTTCCGTTATCGACGATGTTGCCGAATGAAATAATGGCCAGATCATGTGTGAATACGAGAGGTCCGAGCGTTGAAATATCCAGCACTGCGGAAGTCGAGTTTGCGTAAGTTAAACCCGGAGAGAGAATAAGTGGAGCGCCTATCAGTGATCCATTTTGCAACAGAGTTGGAGTATCCACGAAAACCGCGGAATCTCCGATAACCGATACGCCAGGTTGCACGCTGACACTCTGTCCGGTTGCGCTGGCTGTGATACTTGTTGTGCCTGAGAAAGTTTGATTTCCTGAAAAATCGATTGAATTGCTCGCAGTCGTTGGAGCGACAGCTGTGAGTTCTATGACACCGAATCCGGTGCTTACATCGAGTAAGCCGCCACCCGTAATTGTCAGATTTCCACCAATGCCACTGGCGGCAGTGCTTGTGACCTCAATGTTGTTCTGAAGTGCTGTTATCGCGTTTTGATTGTTGAGTATCACATTGAAGCCAGCCGTTCCATTTACTGAAACGTTGTTGCCTTCAATGTTTCCCTGGTTTATAACTGTTAAGTCGGAACTTCCTGCCGAGACTTGAACCAGATTGCCTTTAAATGTGTTGCCTGTGCTGATGGTTACTTGCGGGCTGCTAACCGATAGCATCTCTGTTGCATTGAAATTGCCTGTTGTATGAAATGGGCTGGTTGTAGCTAGCGACACATTCTTGCCGAAGGTATCGCCCCCGACGTCAATCGAGGAGCCGCTTACTAAAACGTCCCCGCCACCTTGGTCAAGAGGCGCGTCCCAACCCGGAAGACCAGGACCGGTTATAGCCGGACCGACAGAACCTGAACCGCCTTTACCTAAACCAACTCCGCCAGTTGCCGGCGATGCACCACCTCCGGTACCGCCGGTTAGCGCGCTGCCGTCGCCGGCTGGCGTCACCGCGCCCTCACCGCCTCCAGGGAAAAGCTGGTTAGTTCCGCCGCCGCCACCACCTGCCGTCGCTCCTGCTCCGCCACCGAATACACCGCCTCCGCCTCCGGCACCGTTGCCGGCGAGGTCGCCACCGCCGCCACCTCCGCCGCCGAAGCTGCCGCCGCCACCGCCCGCGCCACCGGGCGTTGAGTAGTAGCTCGAGGTGCCGGTACCACCAGCTCCACCATCGACTGCGAAGATGTTTCCTGTGATGTTGGCGGAGCCAGCTGCTGTGATGCTGATTGCTCCGGCAACCCCGCCCGCTCCCCCAAGTTGATAGAGCGACCCGGAAATGCCATTGCCACCGCCGCCGCCACCACCACCTCCGCCACCTGAGGTGTTGACGCTTCCACTAATATTGATGGAGCCATTGATCGATTCCAGGCTCACTGTGCCACCATCACCGCCCTCTCCGCCGGCTCCGTTGGATATGCTTCTACCGCCCAAGCCACCTTGACCAAAAGCGAGCAGGTTATTCGCGCTTATGTTGTTTCCGGCTCTGATAGAAATATCGCCGGCGCCTGAAGCCTTTTGGATTGGGGTAATATTGCTAGTCGACATTCCTGGTGCCGCAGTTACGAGGTCGCCACCGATAACGACGTTTGCGAAGTTGCTGGCAACGTTGGGAGCGCTGACAATTGAAAAGCCATCGATGATCTGTCCGACCGTGTTAAACGTCACGGTGTCTCCGCTGCTACTGAGAGGAGCGGACGTTGATATTGTTATGTTGCCGGAGTTTCCTCCTTGCTGTCCGTTGGTTAGATCTGCTCCTGCTCCCGTGTTTACAGATCCGAGTTGAATGGTTGTTTGGGAGGCGACAGGTGTCGCTCCGGCAAAAATCCTGACATCACCGCCGCTGAGGTTACCTGTGCCGTATGAAGTTAGAAGGCTGTTGACCGCAAGCGTTACAGATCCTTTGCCACCGCCACCAACCGCAGTAAGCGTGATGTTTCCGCCCTTGCTTCCAGTGCCACCAGTGGTGCCACTGGTATCGATTACATTGACCGCGGCATTCGATAGATTGATGTTGCCGCCGGCACCAGTCACGAAGTTGACGATAGCTGTTTCAGCGCCCTGGAGTTGAGTTATTGAGCCGAGATCGTTTGACGGTTGATTAGAGCCGCCGCCGGACGTTATCGACGCGCCCGCAACCAGCGTTACGTTGAAGCCGTGAGCGACTATCTGCGACGTTCCGCTTCCGTCGTCGAGAATGTCTCCCGATGCGAGAATTGCCACATCTTCGTTGAACGTATTTAGTCCATTGATAATGATGTTACCGCCTTTATTCACAAAGGTCGGGTCCCCTGTAACGCAGTTGTTGCCGAGATACAGATTCTCAGTGTCAACGTAGAAATGCTCTTCGCCTGCAACCGTGTTGAGATGAGCGTTTGTTTCTCCGAATACCCCTATTATTTTTCCTGTTCCTGAATACAGATTGAGGTTGTTTGCGAAGTAGTCTCCGCCGACCAGTGTGATGTTACCTGGTCCTGCATAATCTGCCGAACGAATATTTATATCGCCTTGGAGAGCTTGAATGGAGCCGTTTCCGCCGATCACGGTTATGTTCTGCTCAAGAGTCGCACCTGCGACGTTGACATTGCCGGCCAGCGATTGCATTGTTCCGGAGTTGATAATTTCACCGTTGCCCGAAACGATATTTAGATCTCTTTCTGCCGTAATAGTCGGCGTTGATTGCGGTGATGTGCTCCCTTCTGTAGCACGTCCGTTTCGAGCTACTGAACCGACGGTATTCTCGATGCCACCGCTGGTAGTGACTAGTGTCAGGTTGCCGGCGCTGGAAATTTGTCCGTGGTTTGTAATCCCTTTTCGGGCTTCCAGCTCCAAGCTCAGGTCTTCAATGCCGCCTTTTACAAGGCTTTTGGCGGTGTCACTTAAAGTAGTGGAGATCGTTGCACCGGCTTCGTTCGTGATTTCTTTAGCAATAATTCGCCCAGAATTTAAACGCTCATCTGTTGAAACGCCGTAGATTGATCCGAAGTTTTGGATATCGCCGGAAACTGCTATCTTGCGACTGGAAGTGACGAGATTAATTGCCGTTACATTCGTCGGGATGACGAGGTCTCCAACTCGGCGAGACGCGACTGAGTTTAAAGAGAAGGAACCACTTTGAGCAATTCCGTCGGAATTAATGCCCAGTGTTTGCGTTCCGTCTTCTGCTAATTGTTTGAGTGCCACATACTCGGCGGCTGTCACTCGCGAGCCGGCTGAGAAGGTTTTTTCCTCGCCTCCGACTGTGATTGTTAGGTTGGGGGAGGAGCGGAATAGCGACCGATCCAGAGTTACCGAGAGCTTCGTTGAGGTCATGTCCAAATCCCGCAAATTGGTATTGCGGATAAGCTGCTCGCGTCGTTCTAAGCGCAGTTCGCGTGATAGTGGCAAATCTCGCGCGCCAATTCGGTGAGCGCCTCTGTTGGCTGTCTCGACTTGCGGAACGGGAATTTGACCGGCGCCAGTTATGTTTGGAGCCCGATGGCGAACATCCGTCCACCCCGTTGAGATTCGATTGCCCCGACCTTCGGGGCGTCCACTCAAAACTGGGAGATCGCTTGCCTCGGCCTGCGAGCCGAAGGAAGCAATCGGAGAACACGCAAAAACGACCAACGGGAGCGTGCCTCTGGAAAGCCTTTTCATGGAAATCGTTGCCTCAAAATGATGGAAAGCCAGCAATCAGCTATAAAGAGTACATGTCAAACCCTTCGGTGTCTATGATTTCCGCCGGCTTTGTAAATCATGCTGGCTAACGCGATATGCGGTCTCGTCACTGGCTAGAGAAATTTCGAACCTGCAATCGACTTCAGTAATCGGTTTGGTCGGTGTGGTTCGGCGAGGGCGGAAACTTGCTGTCTTTGGCAAAGAACTGGACCTTCACCTACAATTGAGACACTCGGATCAGCGGAGAGTTTTGGCTATGGCTTTACGGCTTATGCGTGCTGCGCGCATCGTTCAGGTTTCTATGTGTTTGATGTTGATTGTGGTCCAGGCTTTGCCTGAACCGTGTTCAGCGTCAGTCCGGATGCCAGTGCCCGAAGAGGAAAAGAAACGGCAAGCTGCGGTTTCGGTCATTTCAGCCGTCTATCCGTTAAAGACCTCCTCGGTGAGAGATTTCGTTGAGTTTGAAGACTACAGCCGCGATATGGTTTGGGACGCTCTGGTTAACCACCCCTACTATCGGAATGCTCCCAGGCACTCGTTCGAGCCAATCAAGGCATCGCCATTGAGTCGTGTACAGCGACAAGAGGAGCATGCGGTTTCCCCTGAGACTAAACGCAACGTGTTGCACATCTCCACATTTGCCAAGCCACAAAATAGTGCACAACAGATGCAGAGCTCCTATCCGTTTACGGTTTCTATAAAATCAAAAGACGGCAAGCATGTGTCAATAGTAAGTTCGAAGACCGACGTTCAATCTGAATTGAGATTGCGATCCGATTCGAAAAAAGAACCGCTTGTGGTGCGAAGGTTGTATCCGGTTTGGGAGCAGCAGGCTGTCAGTGACATGCCGGTTCCCGGAATTGTTTTGGGTTTTTCTAAGTCAATGGTTGCATCGAGCGAGGTGGGACACAACACAAATATCAATGCATCTGTTGCACCGCCGATTAGCGGATCGTGGAGATGGTTAGATTCGAAGACATTAATGTTTGACCCGGAAGCCGGTCAGCTTGCGTTGGGCACCGCATTTGAAATCAAGGTGCCGAAGGGTACAAAGGCTCTTGATGGAACGGCGTTAGAGCAGGAGTTTCTGTCGAAATTCAAAACCTGTCTGAGTGTTCCGGTAATCGACTTCACAACATCTCCGGAATTTTCTGCGCTGTTTCTCTTCAAGTCACCGATTGAGGTAAAAACTCTCGAATCCAGAATCGAAGCGACGATCGAAGACAAACCTGTGTCGATGGGAATGGCACCATCTAAGGCGCAGCAGAGACCCTTGAAACTGCGCCTTGCGTCAGACGATCAGGCGCGGCGACTACTGGGAGAGCGATACAAGAAGGAGCAAACTTTTGCGTTTGTGCCCGAAACACAACCTCCTGATGGCGCGCGAATCTCGCTCAATCTCAGGGAAGGTGTGGAAGCGCTCAGCGGGTCCAAAACAATGAACCCTTTGACAACAGGATTCTTATTGCGAAGCAAACAGCTGTTGATTAGAGGAGCCGATGCGGAGAGGGTCTATGAACCTGGTGAACCGCTGGAAGTCGTATTCAGTCAGATGATTGCAGATAACAATAAATCCGATAGGGTTTCGGTTTCCCCACCGATCGAAAACCTGCAGCTTGGATTTTCGAACAGCCGTCTCTACCTGAAGGGTGATACCGTTCCTGGTACCAATTACACTATTACGCTGAAGCGCGGTTTTAGAAGCAAAGAAAGCGAGTTAGAGCTTGACCAGAGTGTTACATGTCGTGTTGGCTCTTACAAGCCGCGATTGATTCCGCCTGCGCATCCTTATGCGCTGATTGATAGCTCCAAGCACACATATTCGATCAGTTCGGTGAACGTAAATCGGCTGCGAGTGCGAGTATACAATGAAGATGGGGACCAAACCAACGAGGAGAGTTTTCTTTGGAAGAGGCAGAATTTACTTCAAGAACGCCGACCGACTGCCGCACCGCTCCTGGATATCACAATGGAGCCGCACGGAGTCAAAGATCGAATTACGGAAACTCCTGTCGATCTTTCCAAATTAATTCTCTCCGGCAGGCATCAGCTGTACATTTGTGTTGACCAGATTGAGACGAGCAATGCTGAGTCGTCACAGTCAGGCGAGCCCGGTGCGCTCAAACCGATCAAGTCATTTTCGGTAATCCTCCAAGTGAGCGATTTAAGGGTGACATGTTTCCCTTTGGAGGACAAACTTGCATTTTGGGTAATCGATGGCAAGACGGGCTCGCCGGTTAGAGGTGCCCGGGTTTCACGCTACCAGCGGTGGAAGCAAACGATTTTACCGACTTCGCCACCAGCTTGGGCTGCCCATTACAAGAAGTCCAACGATGCACAGGATGTTGTTACTCTGACGAATGCAGATGGAATAGCTTGGCTTCCTGCTGGTGCCGCGGAGTCGGGCGGGGCACCGTTTTTGGTTAAAACCGCAAACGATGCAGTTGTTGTTTTCGGCGAGGCCGCTCCGTTGCTCTTGGGTCTCGTGCGTGCGCAGTTGGACAATGAGATGGTCGTTGCGGATCGCAAAGGTTCGGACGCTTATATCAGGCTTGAGCTACCGTTCGAGTCATCAATCGGAGTTCTTGCTTGTAAGAGCGATAAGCGATTCGCTCTAATTCCTCTCAAATTTGATTCTAGAGTTGCGCAAATTGCCGTTCCTCACTATCGAAACGATGATCTGGCTATGCACTTCGTACTGAAAGTTTATGATACCGACTTTGGTAGCAAACCCATCTCGCCAACATCCCGGCGCTCGGCAATGATGGGTCTCTCTTATGACCCCAGGCTAAATGACCGACCTGCTGTAAATCAATACGAGGGGTTGCTTCGACGAACCGCTCTACCTGCAAAGGTTGAATTCGAGATTCAACCAGAAACAACTAAGCGGCTGAACAGCATGCCGAAAGGCGAATATTCTGAAGTGCGTTTTGCCTGGCCCACATCAGTCGATGGACTTGCAGCGTTAAATGATTCAAAAATCGAACTCAATTTTCAAGTTGGCGAACTGCATGCCAGATACAGCTCTTCGCACTCCGGTGTAAGGAGAAGCACATACTTCCCGATCCCAATCAGGGAGGCCTGCGCACCTAAAAAGGTTGAAGAGCCGAATGCTCAAGAGTCGAGTGTTCCGCTGCCCGTAACGAAATCGGAAGCGCATGTGGTACTTCCAAAGTCGGTTGTTCTGGGCGACACGCTTAACCTGTGTATTCAAATTCGCAATGCTACATCGATGACCTCAGCGTTCGAGATCTCAATTAAGAGTAAGGACGATTCTAAAACGTTTCAATCGAAAATCGTAGATATCGAACCTGGTGTCACGGATGTTTACATCGACAATTTTGAAGCTCTAGTCGCGCAGCTGGAGGGGCAGGGAGCAACACTTCATGTTAGAGAAGTGTCCGGTACCACTGCTCTGGATCTTGAATTCGATACAGCGATGCTAAAGCGCTATAGAGAGACCACGAAGTTTTTGCCTGGTGTCAGCGGCAGTACCGTCAATCGAGGCATGCTCGTCGATCATTCTGACGAACCACTAAAGGGAAAGCTGCTCCTTTCTAATTATTTTGCACCAATTATTCAGGAGCTTGAGTATAGATTCGAATCAACGCCAATGCTCTCCTCTAATTTGCGTGCTGCCAGGTTGCTTGCTTTTCTAGAGCGTCGGCGGTTAGACAAATCACCTCACATCGAGCAGATTATTAACGAAGATGTGCGCCTATTCGAGGATGTTTCGAGACAAGGCTTCGAATGGAAATCTTGGTTGCCTACCGGCGAGCATCAGAACGTGCATGGCTCAATGTATCAATGGAGTCCGTATCTAATGGTGGAAGCGCTGCTTGCCGCTCAGGAAGCAGGTATTGATTTTGACAAGTCTGGCATGAATTCATTTCTTCTTAAAGGTCCGTTCGTGTTTTTGAAAGGGCAGAAGGACATCCCGAGAGATCTCAGTCAGTTACAAAGTTTCGCTTGCTATCAATCGACTCGCGGTTTGAAAGAAATTCACAAAGCCGACTCGGCGTCGTTGAAATACGATCAGCAGAGGTACGCCAAAGATCTCGATGAATGGTTGGCATCGCGGGATCTCACCACGATGGATGGTGAGGAACTAGCATGGACCGTGATGACCTGCCGCTTACTGCCGGTTTTGACTGCGAACAAAAATGCGTTGGAAAGCCGGCTCTGGGCGGTTGCTTCGCGAAGTCCAGAGTCTGATGCCGCTAACAAGACCTTGCCACCGCGCACTGCAAGAACGCCAGACGAACAACTTCGCTACGAGCCTATCGAGCCAATTACAGACGACACGACTGCGGTTGCTGCGCTGCTAATGGCTGTTTTAGATGAGAACGCGCCCCAGGACATTCACGATAATCCGGAGATTGTTCTTAAGTTGACGAAGAAGCTCGAGACAAACTTCTACGAGACCGGGTGGACTAATCTAGCGAAAGCTGGATTTTGTCTAAGGTCTTTGTACAAAACTGAGAAGCTCGGCAAACCAGCTTCGAGCGGTAAGTTTGTGTTTGCTCCAAGAGGTGCAGGCAAAGCAGAGGTTGAGTCCATCTCGCGCAGTTCAGGGGGACTGGAATCTCGCGAATACGATGTCGAGCTAACGTCGGAGCATCCGATTCAAATGGTCCTGTCCGGCGAAGTATTTTTCAACATCAGGACCAAGTTTGTTGATAGGTCCGCCGAGTTAGCAGCGGAGTCTGAACTGTTTGCATTAAGACGAATGTTGCTCCCGGCGGATTCGTCATCATCATCAGTATGGCGCACCGCAGATGGTATCTGGCATTGCAAGAAGGACTCGACGGTGACCATGCGTGTGTTCCTACTGCCGAAGTATGAAGTGGATTGGCTGGCTACGATGGTTCCATTTCCAGCGGGATTCGAGCCGATTCCGCCAAAAGAAGAAATCACATATGATGCGGTCCCTGTCTGGGAGACTGACCCGGGCGTTCGCGAAATCTACAACCGAGTTCCGCAAAAGATAATCGAAAAGGACCAGAAGCTAGAACTCTATTCTCGAAAGCTGATACCACTTCTTTATCGCTTCGAATATAACTTCAAAGCCGCTAACACCGGAACATTCCATCTACCTCCGGTAGAGATCAACAAGGTATTCGATTCCACGGACTTCGCGCGCACCGGATGCGACACCGTGGTGATTGAGGAATAAGGTGCTCGAGAGGACTAGCTGAGGCACTGCATCTCCCGCGACTTCTTCTTCAAATCAAACGGTCCTCGAAGAAAACACGAGTGTCCTCTTTCGGATTCAAATGACTCAATTTCACCTGAGAATCCGGCGTGCCTTTTGACGCCAGCTCTTTGCGTAGAGCTTCGTAGCTACCGGGCTTTATCACTCTGATACCGGGCGGATCAAGGCGCAGCGAGCGGCGTTTGTCCGAGTATTCGTGATTCACTTGCGAAAGTTCGCGGTCGAAGCTAGACGCCAGTTTCTCCAGAAAAGACGATGGGCAGGCAGCATCCGGGTTTTGCAGTTCCAACCACAAACTATAATGAGGTGTTGGATCGAATTGCGGGATCACAGTGAAGAAACGGGCTCCCAGACTGCACTCCGAAAGCGCACGAACGATGCTATCAGTGACTTGAAGCTCAGTGATTTTCTCACCGGAGAACGAGAAAACATTACCGCCACGGTATTGGAATTCGATAAGAGGAGTTTCGTTGTGAAAACCAACTACTTTGACGACATCCCGAATGTTGTAACGATACAATCCGGCGGATGTGGTGAGAAGGATGTAGTAGCTCTCGCCCAGTTCAAGCTGATGCGCGAGCTTAAAAGTCGGGTTTGTCGATTCTATTTCGGACACCGGGATGAATTCGTAAAAGTGCGATCTAACTGCAAGAGCCTGTTTGTCGGGAGACAGAAAAATGGTTCCTCGTCCTTCGCTTGCACCATATGTGATGTCACAGATAGGAGTTTCACCTAGCAACTCTTTCAAGCCTGGCAAATAGAAACTCGCCGCAGCTTTTGTCCAGCACGAGGACACAGCAAGCTCGGGCCAGACTTTCCAAGGCACGCACTGATCGGACTCCACCAATTTGTCCAGCAGTCGGCCTTTCGTGCGGTCTCGATTGATGAGGGACGAAATCTTGTCGAGGATAGCGCGAGGTACGGTGTCTGGCGCTCGCAGTGTGCCATCGAAAAGATCGCGCGCTAGCGCGGCACCATGCATTTTCAGACGACTTCCAAGCAGGAAAATCGTGCTGGGATTAAGTGTGTAAAACGACGTAACCGGCTGAGCCAGAGCGGTTCTCAAAATGCAGTAGTAGCGGGTCTCGTAATCTTTAAGCGTAAACACATCATATGGAACAGAGAGAATCGACTGGCGAACCGGCTCCGGCTCCATTAAATACAGGGCACCGGATATGGCGCCAAATGGTATTCCACTAACGGTTCTGCCTTCTTCGGCCGGCGACGCTATCGTCAGAGCGCAACCATCCGCCAGTGCAGGAAAGTGCTGAAAGAGTTTGTAGCAGGAAACCTTAGATGCTCTGCGGAACTCACTGATGTAGTCCTTCGTGATTGGAATCAGCTTGCGTTTATTTGTAGTGCCGCTGGTGGTAGCAAACATAAAAGGGTCTTGAGCCGTGAGAATCCCCTTTTCGCCCTGCACAAGGCGGTCGACGTACGGTCGAAAGTACTCATAGTCGTTCGGCGGCAAGGCGCGACAATAGTCATCGTAATTCCGCACGGAATTGAAGCCGTGTTCTCGACCGAACGCAGAGTTACGTCCACTCTGGATAATTTCGGAGAGCCGCGACAACTGAGCGCTCTTCGGATCTTTGCTGGCGGACTCGAACCGGCGCACTTCCTCGCCGGCAAGAGTCGTAAATGTTTTATAGATTAGCTTCCTTATCATTTGATCCGGCATCTCAGCGACGAAAGCGAGTGCGCAAAATGAGAACTCGTGCAAACTTTGACAAAATAAGCACTGTATCAGTGACGCGGCGCCTGAGGGTGTGAATGAAAGAAATTAAACAGGGTTGTCATTTAGGGCTTGATAAAATCAGGCTGTGAAATTCAAGCCGGATCGCTCGTCTGAAAATGCGATCGGATTCGGGCTTTATTCGGCCGCCAGGCGGTTATGAGCGATTAATGACGACACGAGCGCTGCCAAAACTCAATATCGGTTTCTACGCACTGCAAGTGGCGCTGCTCATGTTCGCGTGTTTCACTATTACTATTTTCTACACAATCGCCTGGGATGTGTTGCGCTCGTACCCCTACGCCATCGAGTACGAGGGGCACATATTCTGGGCCTCGCACAGCCTTTCGCTGGGCAAAAACATCTATGACGCGGCAATGCTCTCCAACCAAAACTGGGGAGTGATTATCTACAATCCGCTCTACATCGCGATCGGTGCTTGCCTTGTGAAGTTGTTAGGTCTGAGCTACGAGCCATTGCGATTGCTTACGATGGTTTCGACCCTCGCCGCATTTTCAGGAATCGTTGTCGTCCTGATTAATCACTGTAAATTGCGGCACTTCCATGCCATCATCGCCCTTGCGCTCTTCGCAAGCAGTTTACCGGTCTTTTACTGGTCCGGCGTCGCAAGAGTAGACATGCTCGGTTTAGCACTTTCCGTTTGGGGGCTGGAAAGATTCTTGAGCGCCTGGAATAAGCGCGCGGTGACCGCATCAGCAACCCCTCAGAAGCGATTCAACTGGTCGCTTGTCGCATCCATCCTGTTGTTGGTCGCAGCGTTCTTCACCAAGCAGCAATATTTCGTATTTCCGGTTTCGATTGCGATTTTCTGTTTCCTAAACAGTCAGAGAAAGTTGGGAACTGTTGTCCTCGCGACCTGGGCTGTCAGCGTCGCGACGATAGTTGCTTTCATCCAACAAATAAGCGGCGGATATCTGGCTCACCTCGCCTATGCAAGCGGACTGCCCTGGGAATGGAGCACCATGAAGCAGTTTCTGTTTCCTTTTCTATCGGATTATAAAACCATCGCATCAATATCAGTGATACTTCTCGCCGGTTTCGTTTCTCGACGAAAGCACCCACACGAGGCTCTGGCAAAGGTTTTGCTTCTGATTTCCTTTGCGCTCTGTATGTACACAATGGGACTGCGCGCGGCTTACCACAATCATCTTATTTGCACTGAAATCGCGCTTTATTGGCTCGCCGCAATTAGTTTGAGCAAGCTTTCCGGCGGTCCGTCGCTTGCCGTGATCCTGGCAGTCGTTTTGAGCTTGAACACCATGCAAATCTATTTCGCGGTGCTCTGGGAGCGGCTCAAAATTCTTCCCCAAACGAGGCAATCACTGAAGCTATTCAAAGAGAATAATTTCGCCGGCAAAACCATTCTCTCTGAAGATCCAACTCTGCCAATGCTTGTCGGGGCGAAGCCTTCGATGATCGATGGAACAACGATCATGAATATGTCAGAAAAACATCCGGAGCAGATCCAGGCGTTAAGAGATGCCATTGCAGCCAAGCGCTTCAACGCGATCATCATAAACACAGCGGATGCGGAAAAACTAAACCAAGAAATATGGACGGAGCCAATGGTCCGCCTCATAAAACAAAATTATCGGTTGGCAGGACGCACCGGCGGAAACGGATTACCGCAGAGCGTCTACTTTCCCGTTTACTGACTGTTAGGATTGGAGCTGGAGTTGGAGCTTTCCTGACGTTGCTTCAACAAGATGAGCTGAGCTTGTTGTTCGCGCTCGGCTTCTGCACCACCGCCACCTTTGCCAGCGTTGGCGCTGTTTGCGAAGGCTACGAGCATAGTAAATACAGCCAAGACGACAAGACCTGTAATTCTGCGCTGAGTTTTGGACATAGTCTCAAAGGACCTCAAGAAACTGACTAGTACAGTTGAAGTTTATATCTCAAATGCCGCGCCTGTTTCTATCCACCGTCGGATTAACTTTTGCACACGCAGGCAATTCGTAGGCGTTTCCGACCATTGAGAAAACTATTTGCAGCTTTATTTCACTTAGAAACTAGCACTCACAGGTTATATTATCCGCTGGATATAAATTACTGAATTCAAGTTTGCAATGAGCAATATTGCCGCCGCGCCTCGAGAAAAAACTGCAAGTACAACCGTCGTCGGGCAACTCTATCGCCCTCAGCCCGGGCGCAGATTCGTAGCGGCTTGGGCGTATGACTATCTCGTCTGTTTCTGGCTCGCTGTTTGGACCGTCGAGATCTTGAAGGCGACACTCGGAAGCGCCGTCGCTGAGTTGCCACTATTGGTGGTGACATGCCTTTTTATGTTGGCAAGGGATTTTCCCTTCGAAGGACGCGGCGTTGGGAAGAATCTGCTTGGACTCAGGACGGTGGATGCCAGGACTGGCGAAAAGCCGTCGCTGTTTCAATCGATAATTCGCAACAGCGTTCTTCTCGGTCCCTTCCTTCTTTACCAGGTAGTTCTTGGACTGCACAAAACCGTGTGGGCAGGTCAAACGACTGATTTATTGATGCTGGTGAAAGGCATCTGCTTATTGGCAGGCAGCCTGCTTCTTCTCCTTGAAGGTCTCAGTCTGCACCGCGGTCGTGGTCTGCGCATCGCAGACAAACTGGCAGGCACGAAGGTCGTGTTAACAGACAAGCCGTGTTTTCGAAATCCGGTTTCCCTTCCTCTTTTTGCTGTAGGAAACAATAGATCGCGCTCTGATTAATAGCTCAGAGTATCTATGGTTGCAACCATGTTCTCGATTTCGGAAGAGTCAATTAACAAGCTAGAGAGAGCCGCAGAGCTTGTCTTTGCGATCGTCCTCGGAGCGATATGCGTATCGCTCTTTAGCGATAACGTCTGGCGGGTCTTCCAATCTTCCGATACTGCATGGCTTGTTAAAACCGGCGAGTACGTATTGAATCATGGATTGCCGGCAACTGATTTATTCAGCTGGACTCAGCCCGGCAAACCCTGGATTCTGTATCAATGGTTTTTCGAAGTGTGTCTCGGTTTCTTTTATAAGGTCGGTGGTTTGTGGCTCACTGGTCTTGTTGGTCTGTTCGTCTTTTCGCTCATCTATTTCTGGCTGTTGCCAATATCGATGGCAACGAAAGGAGTGAAGCCAGTCTTCATCGCAGGATTTTTGTGTCTTATAGTCACTCCCTCCTGGTTCTGGCTTCGTCCGCAACTGTTTTCATTTCTTCTGATTATTGTTTTCTTGCGGATATTAGAGGACTTCCGAATCAACGGACTGAAGCGAACACTCTGGCTGTTGCCACCACTGATGATACTGTGGGCAAATTCTCATTCATTCTGGTTTATCGGCTTAATCCTGATCCTGTCTTACTTCGTTCATAATCTTTCTCAGAGAAGCAACAAAGATCGACTGACAGTCTTGACCATCGCAGCTCTCAGTGCCGCCGCGGTTTTCATAAACCCATACGCGGGTGAGATTCTGCCCTACAATTTCGGGTTTGTCTCGCGCCCAGAAATCGCAGCAATTAAAGAGCTGCATCCAATTTTGCTCACTGAACCACTCGCTAATTTGCCGCTGCTGCTCTATTTCATCCTGACCTGGAGTGCGCTGATCGTCGGGCGGCTCCACGTCCCATCAGTGGGACTGTGGCTCTCTATTTCGGGAACGGTCGCCGCTCTCTGCTGCTATAGATTCGCACCACTGGGAGTGCTTCTCACCTGGCCTTATCTGAGCCTGGTGCTTTCGAGCTGGAAGTTTACAAGTCGCGAAAATACCGAGGCTCCATGCGGCAAACGAGGTGCTCTTGTCCTGACCGTGGCACCGATAGTGGTAGCATCGCTGGTTTGTCTCGCGACATACAATTCGGTTTTTCCGTATAACAAAACAGTCTGGTTTACTCACCAGTACAGCAATCAAGGCGCAATCGAGTTTCTCAAAGAGCATCCGGAACTTGTTAAACAGATGTTCTGTGACGACGCGGCAGGTTGCAGCATGATTCTGGAAAACATTGGACCGGTCTTCATTGACACGCGATTCGATTTCTACGGTCAAGATTTCTCTAACCAGTATCGTCAGTGCCTGTACGCTCAACACGGGTGGCAGAAGCTGTTTCAGTCGTGGGGAATCAAATCAGCATGTGTTAGGAACAACGCGCCGCTGTGTTTTGAACTGAAAAACTCCAAGCAGTGGAAATCCCTGTTTGATGACGGTCAATACACTGTTTTCGTATTGGTCAAAACCGAATAGCGTATCGGTTTCGATCAAGAATTTCGCCGCAAAATCGTGAAGCCCAAACCGATCAAACACAAGACCGAGAGCGGTAGCCAGGCTGCAACCAGTGGATCCAGTCTGGAATTCTCGGATAGCGACAGGCAGATTTGCTGGAGAAGGAAAAACATCACAACAAGAACGCCACCATAAACGAATGAGACGTTGAGGCTTCTGCGCCTGCGGACGGTCATGAGCGGCAGCGCTGCTAAGACAAGAAAGAAGCAGCTTGCGGGATGGGAATAGCGCCTGTAGTACTGGGTTCGCAATTCCGCCGGCGCTTTTTTTCCGGACTTCTCAAAGCCGTCGATTTCTGCTCGCAGTTGGCTGGTGGTTTTCTCAAGCGAGCTGGTCGGTCCCTGGGCGATGTAACTAGCAAGTTTCGCATTGCTGCCGAATTTCATGCGTCGAAAGTTACCGCGGGTGATGAGACCGTCTCCTTTGACGAAGTCAAAGAGGTTGCCATTTTCCAGAACCCACTGACCTTCCAGCCACGTCGCACGTTCCGCCCAGATGATGTTCATCTCTTTGTCGGAGGCTTTGTCCAAAAACAAAAGTCCTTTTACTTGTCGTCCATTAGGGCATCCAAACACCATCGTCTGGCTCATACGGTCATTGGCATCTTTGACTTGAACAATCGGCTGTCCCACGAACGGCCTTTCTGCAGCATAGATACCGAGAAGAACGAGTTTCTGTGACAAAAGCTTGTTCTGCGGCGCCACGTATTCATTCATCCCGTACGCCAGGAAAGAAGCGGCCAGACCCATCATCAGGTATGGCACAACCAGCCTGCGTGTAGGTACACCAGAGACCTGTAGAGCCAGGAATTCGGAATCGTTGTGTTGCCTTGCCAGGGTGACCAGCGTTGCGATCAAAACGCCCGCTGGCAGGCAATACGCAATGCCGGTGGGTAGCTGCAACATCATTATGGACAGCACTGTATTCGGTGGCAGCCCGAACTGGTTGAGTAAGTCCATCACTCTTTGAAATTCAATCGTGCCGAAGAAAATTCCGATCACGCAGAGCGAGCCCACAATGAGCACTTGCATTGCTTCGCCGATCAAATACCTGTCGAAGAGCTTCATTTAGATCCTGTCAAAAGGAGAGGCGGGTGAACGGAGTCGTATCGGTTTCCAGGGTGACCTCTGCACTGATATGCGCTGGTTTTTCGACAGGTGCATCGCACATCTTTCGACCGACTGAATCGAAGATTGCTGATGGACCAAGAAGCGTGGAGAATACGAAGGCTCGATGATTCTCGACGGCACGCATGGTGCAAAACGCATGCATCTGATCCATGAGAATACTCGGGTAAAACCAACCCATATTGCTGCAGTCGACGAGCAGTTGAGCTCCCGATTTGACGCTGTCTGTCGAGAGCTTGGGCAGCACGCATTCGAAGCACAACATAGAACCGATCTTCATATCTGAGCAATCGAAGACAACTACTTTGCTATCAGGGGTGGTGTCAGTATATTTGTGATTGGGACCGTACATGAGAAAGCCGATTGGGGTTTCTTTCACCCAATCGGGCGTGAATTCACCAAACGGAACCAGATAACGTTTGTGATAGATTGGCTGACAAATCTTGCCCGTTCTATCAAACGCGCACACTGAGTTGTACTCGCAGCCCTTCTCATCAGTGTCCAGCAAACCGACTACCCATGTTTGATTTCGTTGAGGCGGAAATTTCGCAACCATATCGATAACATCGCGGTTCTTCGTAAAATTGGATATTAGCGACCACTCCGGCCAAACACACAAGCCGTCTTTCGGGCACTCTTCAGTTAGAGAAATATGCTTGTCCAGTATTTTGACCGAGTCGACCTTGTGAATTACTGTCGACAAACAGCCCTGCACAGCAGAGACTGTGTATTTCTTCGCGGTGGAATTCTTCTGGGTTTCCAGCCGCCAGATGCCAAAAACAGGCAGGGCAAAAATCAGTGAAAGGGCAACGGTCGTATTCAACAGCATCGACGCGATGCTGTTGTAGGAGAACTCCTTGAGCGCTCGAATCCGGAAGCTCAACAAACCCAGAAGGACTACATTAGCCAACACAATTACGGCACCGAGCCCGACGCCGCCGATTACCGAAGCAATCTGAATCAGGGCGGTTTGTTTGTACTGGCTGTATTCCAGAGAAGCCCATGGAACGCCAAATAGCAGAGGAGAGTTGCACATCTTGTCTATCAAGACGTATAGGAAAGGCACGACAAGGAAGGCTGGAAAGTACCACCGCCCCTGGTGGCAGGCGGGCAACCAACCGTTTCGCATCGGCACCGCACGCAAGACGCAGATGAAAATCGAAAAGAACAAGGCCTGCCAGGCCGACATAGTAGTCCAGAAGAAAAATGATACGAAGGCTGGACACTGAGAAAACGGTCCCAGCCCGAACTCCGGACGGAAGAACAAATAAAAGTTCTGGTACACCAGAAAGTATGCCATCGCGAAAAACCAGCCGCGAACGCCGGCATACCACGGATCGCGCGCAGTGACTGCGAGATAGAGAATGGGCATTAGCCCGAACCAGGCCAGATACGACTGTTCGAAGCCCGGAGCGGAAAGACCCAGAATCGCTCCCGACAAAAAGGCGACCGCCCGGTAGGGAAGTTCCTGACGAAAAGTGAGCGGAGTGTTAGTCCGACCCGAATCCGTCAATGAGAGAAGAGTAGAGAGTTTAGACATGTCATTATTTCGTGAAAAGAGACTAACGCATGTATTAGACCTCGACATTAATATGCGATTCATATTTCGATGAAATTTCACATATATAATTTCTCGGTTCGAAGTCGCGTCTGTCTTGAAGTCTATGGCCTTCCAAAGATTAGCTCGAAAAATACTGCTCACCCTTGTGGGAAGCAGTTTCTTACTAATTCTCGCCGGCGTCCCACAAGCGGACGCACGGGCCGCCGCGCCGGTCGCAGCTTCGGCTGACCAGCGACTTGTACGTGTTTACTTTCTCACAGGTGGTCCTGTCGACATCTTCAGCAGAGAGACTGCAAACAACATTCGTACCAAGATGGATAGTTACTCGCAGAACCTCGCAATCCCAGCGAAATTTGAACGCCACTGGTTTGCGCACTGGCGCGGACTGTCAAAACGAATCGCCCGGCTAAACGGACGAGATAAGATCGTCTTAATCGGACACAGCTGGGGAGCTGCCGGTGCCGTTCAAGTGGCACATCAGCTCAAAAAGAAAAATGTGCCTGTCGATTTGTTGGTCACCATCGACACGGTTCCCATTCCCGGACTGTTAGGACACGCACGCATACCAGACAACGTGCTCAGCAACTACAATTTCTACCAGGCAAGCGATTTGTTCGCTCACACCGCCCACAAAAATCATCGCAAAGACGATGGAACTGATACAGGCATCCACAATGTTCAGGTCGTTATGGGAGCCGTTTATTCGCCGCACATGCGTATCGACGATCGCATCGAACCAGTTATTTCGAGTATGGTTGGCATGCTCATGAGAGGCTGTATCGATAACGTCAGACTGCCAGAGAAGCTGGATAAACAGCTCATCTGTGATGTAACCAAAGAACTGGAACGTTATCCCAACTAATTCGAATTGCGACGGCGTTGCGATGAACCGCAGGAATATTTTGACATACAGCGTCAGGCGTAACACCGGTTTATCGGTGAGCATCGATTATCAAAGGCACAGCGTTGACAATGGAATCGAGCTTCCGCACGGTCGCTCAATTGCGCCATCCGAAGGGCGTTTGGAAGAAAGCCTTTCAGAAATTTTTGTCCGAAATTTTGTTAGTGTCCTAGCGATTGTTGACTTGCTGTTTTTGCTTTTGTGCAAGTCGGCGCTGGACAATGCTTTGTTTTTGACGTCGAAAGGGACTGTTTATATCGACCTTGCGATACACCTCTGTATCCTTGGAGCCGATGTGTGTTTGTGTCGAATCAATTTGTCGTACGCGAAGAGACAGGACCCCATCTTGATTGGATTGATTTCAATCTTCGCTCTGGTGGTGTTTTGTTCGGTACCGGCTGCGGTGTCGCTTGGTGTTGAGAAACTGCCGAATGCGATTCTGCACGCTCTCTTGGTTGTTAGCCCAGTAATCTCGTATGGTTATATCTGTCCGCGCATTTTGAACCGGCGCAACTTTATGGCGATCTTTGCTGCTGTTCTCCTGGTGTTCAGTATGCATGCCCTTCTAACTGCGGGATTGTGTATCTCGGACACGACGGCGATTGCCGGCCGTGAAATCGTAAGCGATGTTGGGCGCGCGCCGGTTTTTTTCGGTCATTCAGGAACGTTTGTTCCTGGTCTATGTTGGAATCCTAACACTCTAGCTATTGCCTTGATGATGCTACCAGCTGTGGTGCCCATTGTTTTGGACGGATGTAAATCTTCCTGGGCTAGACTGAGCGCACGAGTGGCGATGATATTGATCAGCTGTCACTTATTGCTTACGTTTTCGAGGGCGGCAATTTTTAGCGTGTTGCTCTCTTTTGCATTGTGGCCTCTGTTGTCTGCGTCGAGAAGTCGCCGGACCGTTTTTATATCAATGTTGACGATTGTCTTTCTTGGAATTTTTCTTGTGCAGCAAGCGCTCAATTTAACAAGCGATTCTTCTATGCTCGCGCGAATCGACATCTGGAAAAATGAGTGTGCGGGGATTGTGCTAAATCCGTGGGGGCAGGGTCTGCCGGCTTTGGGTGCGGAGCGTATGCCTCATAGTTTGATTTTGGGTAGTCTTCAGTACTTTGGCTTCCAGGGACTGTTCGTCTTCAGTCTGCTGCTTGGGTATCAGTTAATCAAGCCAGCACGAAGCGCCTTGCAAAGCTCGTCTTCGCGCCTCTTGCTTGTGTTTCTTGCAAGCGTTGTTATCGTTCATGGCACGTTCGAATACTTCATTGGTCATCCGTTGCTTTTTGCCAACTCTCTGTTCTGGATAATGCTTGGTTACTTGAATCTATTGCCGCTCGAGGACTCGAGGGGCTTGGCTCAGGTTGAGGCGCGGCGGGTTTGAGTTTCTAAGTTATTACTTGTCCATTCATGTCGCAACAGATGCTCAAAAAACGGATGGCTCGTGCGATAGAATGATGCACTGTTGTACGTGACCAGAGGCCCATGAAGGCGCGCAGCACTGGAGAATTTTATGAAAGCCCTTATTGTGTTTGTCGTTGTTTTGCTAATCACCTTCGTCGGAGTCGCGGCATACGGCAAGGATGAGGGGCAAGCCTCTCATAAGGACATCTATCAGGAAGCTTATGTCTACGGCTTTCCGATGGTGATGAACTACGGCATCATGTATGAATACTTCGTTGACCGAAATTCAGGACAATTCAAGGCGCCGTTCAACCAGATCTACAATGAAGCTCGGGTGTTTACACCCAAAGACACCGCGATTGTTACTCCGAACAGCGATACTCCGTATTCATTTGTTGGAATGGATCTGCGGGCTGAGCCCCTCGTGTTCTCGTTACCCGAGGTTGAGAAGAATCGCTATTATGTGCTGCAGTTTGTCGACATGTACACCCACAACTACGCTTACCTGGGCACGCGCAGCACGGGAAATGATGCGGGCTGCTACATGGTGGCAGGACCGAATTGGAAAGGAAAGACGCCTTCGGGGATTAAGAAGGTAATTCATTGCGAGACGCAGTTTAGTCTTGCTGGTATTCGAACTCAGCTCCTGGGAGCCGACGATATGCCGAATGTCGCAAAGGTGCAGGCTGGCTACAAAGTGCAGCCGCTTTCTCAGTTTTTGAAACAGTCCCCACCGGAGCCCGCGCCGGCGATTGATTTCCCGCCATTCGAGAAAGATGGTATGAAACTGCAGTTTCCGAAGTTTCTGAACTACGTGCTGCAGTTCTGTCCGCCAGTGGATGAAGAAAAGGCGCTCCGGGCGCGGTTCTCTACCGTTGGAATTGAGGCTGGTAAACCTTTTGAACTCGAAAAGCTGTCCGACGCAGACAAGACTGCTGAGGCGCTTGCTGTCAAAGACGGCTACGATTCTATCGCGAAGCGAAGAGACAACATCGGTAACAACATCAACGGTTGGCTCATCGGCTCCATTCTAGGCGACAGGGCGTTTTACCATGGCGACTGGGTAATGCGGGCAGCCGGTGCGATGGCTGGGATCTATGGAAATAGTGCTGAGGAGGCTGTTTATCCGCTGGCGAAGAACGATGCGGATGGTCAGCCACTCGACGGCAGTAAGAATAACTACAAACTGACTTTTGCTCCTGGTGAATACCCTCCGGTGAACGCCTTCTGGTCGGTGACTATGTATGATGGCAAGACGCAGCTACTGGTCGAGAACTCCATTGACCGCTATCTTATTAACTCGCCCATGCTGTCTTCAATGAAGAAGAACGACGATGGCTCGGTCTCGATCTACATTCAGAAAGATCCTCCTGCGGCTGAGTATAAGTCAAACTGGTTGCCCGCACCGGATGGTCCGATTTATCTGGTGATGCGCCTTTACTGGCCGAAGGATACTCAGCCTTCAATCCTGCCGGCAGGCTCAGGGACCTGGAAGCCGCCAGCGATAGAAGTTGCGAAATAGACAGCAAATACTCACCGCGGAACAGTTTTTTGTTTGGAATAGGCAATGCCAACACAATGGACGAATTAATCATTCCAGAAACGGCGCACGCCGTTGCCACTGCGAGAGTTAGGGCCTTACCGCGCGTAACTGTGTCAGGCGGTCTCTCTGTGCTGTTCGCAACCGCTTTCTTTTACTTTGTGTGGGTTTGGATTTCATTCGTTGGCCGACCTGAGACCGAGGTTTTTGGTTTGGTCTTAGCTAACACAAGATTCAATTTCGCTATTTTAACTGTCTGCATTGTCTTCAGCTGGACGCTATCTGTTCACTTCTTTAGAATTGCGAATTTATGGTTACGCTGGAGGGCTGAGGTAACAAAAGCGCTTGAGACCCAACCTCATCCATTTGAGGTCTTCATTGATGATAGGAACTCGAAGTTGAACGTCCAGCTTCGAGATCCCAATTGCCCCAAACGAAAGTTCGGCGCCGCAGAAGTGGTTTCTCAAGGGGATTTAGACGGAGTCTCGCGGGGGCAGTGGCTCAACGCAGAAGTTTTTAGGGGACCGCGTTTCAATCAGCCTGTCGCAGTAAGTCTGGAAACATCAAAGATACAAAAAGCTGTGGTTCTGCTGAAACCGACTCGCGAACAATCTTATTTTGCATTACGTTATCGCGGTTAAACCGCGACTGTCTTACGTGTCGTGACGATGCTGTGAAGCCGTTATGGATGGTTCGGGATTGTCTGTAGTCGACTCCTACGAGTCAACTTTGCATGCCATCATATATAGTGCATTGTCGGACCTTCTGCTGCAAGCTGAATCGCTTTTTGCACTCCGCGATGACGCATGTTGCCTCCCTCTGTTATGGTCTTCTGCGAAACCAATTTCCCAATTACTTTGCCGCTTTTCGCACGTACAGATAATCTCCTTTATATGTCGGGTCCGGCTCCGCCGTCAAATCTGCACCGGGCGTGTTGGTTCGATGCATGTTTCCAATGACTCCGTACTGAATACTATGTCCCATCTTCCCGGAGTCCACCTCTGTGAAATTAACAGTCTGCGTGCCTTCGATATTTCCAGGCAGTTCCCAAGGCTGTTCGTCTTTCGCCAAATCGGATCCCGTTCTAGGATTGCCGTGGACGAACTTTGAGAGCCGCAGCGGCAAATCCTTTTTCGACACGAAGATTCTCGTCTTCTCGCCGTTTGCGGCGACTTTGTAAAAGTAATTTCGGAACGTCGCCCGGTCGATGTCCGGAGACGTCAAAACAACTTCAGAAAACTTCTTCGGTTGCGCATTGCCATTGTCGAATCGCGACTGTAGATACCAGTTCACCAAACGGTTTCCCATGCTATGCGAAACTGTCATCACTTGCTTCGCTTCAAAACGATTCACCAATCCCTGTAGAAAAACCTGGAACGGACGCACGCTCCACTCAGCGTTGCATTCGTCCGTGGTGTAGTTTTTCGTCTTGCCAGCGGACGGCCAGGAGAACAAAACGACCGGCTCTTTCAACGCAATCGATAGGCGAGCAGCCGAGCGTGCCGCCGCGCCGAACTTGTTGTTGTACCCGTGGACAAAGACGCATGTCTCTTTGAACTCTGTGCTTTGATGCTTCATCTGAAGTGATTTGTAGAAGTCTTCTATCGGAAGTTGCTCGATGTTCTCCAACTTTTGACCAGCTTTTTTGTCCGTCAACTTCCATCCGAGTTTCGACACTCCTTGTTTATCGATTGTCTGCCCAGGCGCGAGATCGACGGCGACAGTCACAATTCCATAATCGACGTTTTGATTGTGCTTCTCTCGATTTCTATATCCTGTATAAGTTTTTTTCTGGTCATCAAACTGCCTGGAAGTCGCAAAATAAACTGGAACCGAAACCCAAGATGCTTTCTCCGCGCCGGATGCTGGTGTGGGAGCTATCGCTGTGCTAAAAGCAATGACTAGCGAAATTGCGGTGATTGTTTGCATCTGAACGTCTCGTCGCATTTGTTTCTCCTGAGGAGGTATGGCATGAATCGGTCTTGCGTTCTACCACGACTTGATGTGCTTTGATATCCCCCGAACGGGTTGAATTCGCGAGATTTAGATTGGAAGCGGTTTATCTAATCGGTTAGAAAATTTTCGAGAAAACCATTTTGCGCGGTTCGCGGGTATTGCTGTCACTCAAAACCGGCTGTTTTTGCTACAATCAGCGCTTCTCAAATACTTACCGCGCTGCCAAAACAGCCAGGAGCGTTCGCCATGTCTGACGGAAGATTCACCAGGGTTGTGTCTGCGAGCCTCGCTTGCTCGATACTTCTCGTAAATCTGGGCTCTGCGACGCCATCCTGCGCGAAGTCATCGAAACATTCGAAGGCGTCCAAAGCTTCGAAGGGCGCGAAGATTATTGAGACGAAAGTTGAAGAAACAGCCAAGCCGGCAGAGCCTGTTCCGGTCAAAAAAGTCATGGCGACTTCCTATTCGCTGGGCGGAACTGAGCGCTACTTAACCATGCTCAGCACCGACAAGCCTATTTATCGTGCTGGCGACAAGCTCTATCTCCGTGGAGTTATGTTGAATTCTCTGAACAAACAACCTTTTCCTCGCTTTTCCGACTTGCGATATGGCGGTCACATTGAAATCCGAGGTCCCAAGGGGGAAATAATCGCGAGAGACAATGCACAGATACAGGACAGCGTGTGGAGTTACATTTGGGATGTTCCTCGCGGCGCGCTTGGCGGGGAGTACACCGCCTACCTCTCATTTGCGCAAGCTCCATTTGCGCCATCTGAGCGGAAGTTTGATGTTCGCGCTTTTCGAAATACGCGTTTGAAATCGCAGATAACTTTCGTTCGAGATGGATATGCGCCGGGTGAGAAAGTTTCAGCAGTTCTCGACGTTAAACGTGCTGAGGGCGGTATTCCCGCTTCGGCGAAAGTCATGGTGACTGCAACGATAGATGGTGTCGCGATGAACTGCGGCACGGCTTCCGTCGATAATAACGGTCTATGTCAAGTCTCCTTCGATCTTCCGCATGAAATCGAACGCGGCGAAGGAACTTTAGCGCTGGTTATCTCTGATGGGGGCGTCGTCGAAACCGCCTCGAAGACGATTCCAATCCTGCTCAAAACCGTGGACTTGCAAATGTATCCTGAAGGCGGTGATTTGCTCGCTGGGCATAAAAACCGCGTTTACATCGAGGCGTCGCAAACAAACGGAAAGCCTGCCGATCTCGTCGGCAGAATCATGCTCGCGGGCACGAATGGTGAGGCACCACGGGAAGTGGCAGAGGTTAAAACTGAACACGAGGGGCGTGGGCGGTTTGAGTTTACACCTGAAGCTGGCAAGAAGTACTATCTAGCGGTTTCTCAACCAAGCGGTATAGCAAAAACTTTTCCGCTTCCAGAAGCGAAACTGACGGGCGCGACGATAACCACCGACCAGGAAGTTTTTCGCCGCGAACAACCAATTGTTTTGCTTACAGATAGTTCTGAGAAGACTTACAAGGTAAGCCTTTATAAACGTGAGGTGAAAATCGCCGATTATAAAGTCGATCTGCAGAATCAACCAAAGGATGGTCAGCAACGCGTTCAGTTCAATTTGTCGGATGATATTGACGGCGTTTTGACTGCCACTATATGGAGTGCCAGTGGTGAGCCTCTTGCGGAGCGGCTAATTTTTCGCGAGACGTCTTCTCCAATCAATATAAGCATTACTCCAGCGAAAAAATCTTATATTCCCGGTGAAACAGCAGAGCTGACGGTGAAGGCGACGGATGAAAACGGAAAGCCGCTCTCAACGGTGGTTGGCTTGACGGTGTCTGATGAAACTGTCATTGAGATGATCGACAAGCGTGAGCAATCACCGAACCTGGAGGTGATGTACTTCCTCGAGCCGGAGGTTAAAAATCTTGCTGATGCTCACGTATATATGGATGCAAAAAATTCCAAAGCTCCATTAGCAACTGATTTGCTTTTGGGAACGCAGGGGTGGCGTCGATTTGCTTTGCTTGATGCAAAAGATTTTGTCGCGAAAAATGGCAGCAAGGCTAAGCGCGTTTTGGGCGGTTGCCTGGGTCGACCAATTGGAAGCCGCATTGGCGAGGACGGCAGACCTCTGCAGGTATCAACCATCAGCGTGGACCACTTCAAACGCTGAACAGCATCGATAGATATACTTTCTTTCCCTCGGTTCCCGAACTTCCGGTGGAGCAGATGCGAGTTCGGGAGGAGATTGGTCGGGTTGAGGGACCACGTGATGTTAACCTGTTCCAAGTTGAGCCCACCGTGCTCGACGAACGTCACTTCACGACAGGTCGTGCTGAGCGCCATCAGAAGACTTCGCCGACTTTGCCTGAAGGCCTACCTATTCCGGATTCTGACGGGCAAATCAGTATGCATGGATACAGTCTGGCTGTCGGAGCAACGAGCCCCTCAGTGTATGTGCGAGAGTATTCGCATAAAGTGCGTCCCGGGAGGCAGCCAGGCGACCGAAACGATTTCACCGAGACTCTCTACTGGAATTCCGGCGTGAGAACCGACGCCAAGACCGGCGAGGCGAAAGTTAAATTCGCTTTGAGCGATAACGTCACGACGTTCCGCGTAAGTGCGGATGCGTTTTCCGAGAGTGGTGGCATTGGCAGTACCAGCCTTGGCTTGCAATCGCAGCAGCCGTTTTACACGGAGGCGAAACTGCCGCTTGAAGTTACTGCTGGTGACAAGATTCTAATTCCCGTCAACTTCGTTAACACCACCGATGGTGCATTATCTTCACCGGTCGCGACCATAGATATCAAAGGTCAAATGACTCAAAGCAGTTTCAAAAAGTTTGATGCCGCTCTTGGTGCGGGTGAGCGGGCTCGTTTGATTGAAACTCTCACAATCGGCGACAAGATTGGCGATTCAACAATCACGGTCAGCACAAAGGCTGGTGACTTCCGTGACAAGGTGACGCGCAACCTGAAGGTTACGTCCAACGGTTTCCCGCGCGAACAGGGTTTCGCTGGAATAATCGAAGGCGGAAAGAGTGTCGTGAAGACTATCAATGTTCCAAGCTTCGTGCCGGGCAGTTTGACGGTCAAAGGTGTTGCGTATCCGTCGCCGCTCGGCAATTTGACCGAGGCGCTTCAACGATTAATTCAGGAACCAAGTGGTTGCTTCGAGCAGACTTCATCTACGAGTTATCCGCTCACGATGGCTCAGCAGTACTTCCTGACGCACCAAAACGTGGACGCCAAATTCGTTGAGGATTCGCGCAAGAAATTGGATGCTGGCTATAAACTGCTGGTGAGCTTCTGGTGCCCCGACCGCGGTTACGAGTGGTTCGGTGAGAATCCGGGTCACGAGGCACTGACCGCCTTTGGTCTGATGCACTTCAATGATATGAAGAAGGTGCGGGAAGTTGACAACGATATGATAGCGACGACACAGACTTGGCTCATGAAGCAGAAGGATGGACAGGGCGGTTTCAATCGGAAACGTCGCAGTCTGCACACGTGGGTTGAGGACAAGGAGTGCTCGGACGGTTACATTGTGTGGGCGCTGCTCGAGTGCGGCCAGCCGGTCGCGTCGTTGAAGGATGAAATTGCGCGGCTGAAGAAGCAAGCTGAGTCGAGCAAGAATTCGTATGTGGTGGCACTGGCTGCGAATGCGTTGTACTTGGCTGGAGACAAAGCGGCTGCGAAAACTTTGATGGACCGCCTAGCTGCTAAACAGAAAACTGATGGTAGCGTTGACGGTATCACGCAGAGCATCGTCGGTAGTGGCGGTGAGGCGTTGCAAGTTGAGGGAACCTCGCTCGCGACGCTTGCCTGGCTTCGTGATAATGCCTACGCCGGAAACGTCAGCAAGAGCATCAAGTTCCTCGCGGACTCGTGCAAAGCCGGACGTTATGGTTCGACCCAAGCGACGGTATTGGCGTTGCGATCTGTTTTAGAGTACGACAAGAACTGTGCGAAGAAACGCGAATTCGGAACCATCAGTATATTTGTAGATGATAAACAAGTTGGCGAGCCGGTTGCGTTTAGTGACACCGCTCAAGATGCGCTCACTTTCCCAAACTTGGTCGATTCGTTGACGCCAGGCGAGCATAAGGTGGAATTGCGCATGAACGGTGGCAATACAATGCCGTACTCCGTCGCGTTGAACTACAGCGCGCTGACGCCGCAGTCATCGGAGGAGTGCGCGGTTGATATCTCGGTGAAGATGTCGGATACGAAACTGTCCGAAGGCGAAGCTGCGGAAGCGTTGGTAACCGTGGAGAATAAGACTAAAGGGCTGATACCGAACCCGGTGGCGATTGTAGGCGTTCCTGGTGGTATGGAAGTTCGGCATGACCAGCTTAAGGAGTTGGTGAAAAAGGGCAAGATTGACGCCTATGAAGTGCGCGGCCGTGAGGTTGTGCTTTACTGGCGTGGTATCGCGGGTAATGCGATAATGGAAGTGCCGGTGAGCTTGATTGCGGCGGTGCCAGGTACGTATACTGCGCCGGCGAGCCGGGCGTATCTGTATTACACGGATGAGCACAAGTGCTGGATTGATGGAGCGAAGGTGGAGATTGCGCCGAAAGTGCAGGTGGCGGAGTTGACTAAGTAGGATTAGTCTGTTTAGCTATTCTGTGCGGCGCTGCGAGGAGTCGTGGAATTAGTGAAAAGTATGTTTCAGGGGTTTTATAGCTCCCCAGTCGTTGACGATGAATTTGCGAGTAAATGCGTAGTGTCATTTGACACAAACGTTCTTCTCCATCTTTATCGCTATTCAAAGGAAACATCTGATACCTTCCTACGAATACTCCAAAACAAGCATCTTTCGAGTCGACTTTTCTTAAGTCATCAAGTCGCACTAGAGTATCATCGGCACCGCGAGCAGTATCAAAATATCGACCGGGACTACTTTGATTTAAGTGAAATAAAGACCCTAAAAGCAATACGAGATAAGTGGCAAGCTCGTGTACATACTTACTATGATTTTCCCAACGCTTCGAAAATCTTGAACGGTGCTATCGAGTCGCTAGATGGAATTTTAAGACAACCTCAAACTCCAGCTTATCGAACGCAGGCCGAAAGTATTTCGAATTCCCTGTCGGAGATTTTTCACGGTAAAGTTGGGGAGCCTTATGATGAATCCCAGTTAAGTGAGATTTTTCGATTGTCCGAAATTAGAGTTGCCTGCGGGAAACCTCCAGGACTTAAAGATTATTCGAAGGAGTCCAACAAACTTGGAGATATCATCATCTGGCTTCAGCTGGTCGATTACATGAAGAGCTTGGATAGATCAACATTGCTATTCATAACCGATGAAAGCAAGCTAGACTGGTGGCATTTGTCCGCAGGCAGCAGGATTTCCCACCCTGAGCTGGTGTCCGAATTAAGGCTAAAGGCGAAGGCCGACTTGGCGATAATGAGCGCTGCGGAATTCGTGAGCTCGTTTGTTAAAAGACTTGATTCCACCGTCAACGAATCTTCACTGTCCCGAACTGCGGCAGAAATTCAATCATTCGACGATGTTCTGTCTGGCGAACGACCACTCGGCCTTAACGCTCATAACGAACTTTATGCATTTGAAAAGCTTGGACGCATACTCCTGGAGGCTGATCTGGATTACGAGCAACTGCCAGCCGATGAATATCTGGATGGATTTATATTTGCCAGGGAAGGAATTTTGAACGAGAGACGTATATTTTTCGCAATGAAAGTGGCTGCTCGGAGCAGTTTGAGTTCGTTAACGGTTAACTTCTCTATGACCGGTTTGAAGCGGCTCTACCAAAGACAAAAAGTAGACTCAATTCTCTTGCTCATTTATGATCCTCTCAACCGCGAACTTTACTGGTCAAAAGATTTCGCAAGTTTTGTCATTGGTCCTTCGCACAGGGCAATGCTAAGAGTGCCTAGGTCACAGCTGTTAACCCCGATTGCTCTTCTCGAATTATTCGAGGACATTTAAGTGAAGGTGCTCACAATGAACTTTATTTGACTCATTGTCACGATAGCTCCCTCGGGGGTTTGGCGTGTAAGCCGAGATCAGCTTTTGCACCAATTTATTCTTCAACAGACAAATCCTGACCGTTTAGGATCCAGTCCTTAAAGTAGTCTTCCGAATGCAGGTGATTTGCAACTAATCTATTGAATAGTTGCGCACCATCTTCGGTATCACTGGCAGTGGTCTGAAGCAGCTTTTGTATGTCGATCATGACGGGCCCGGTATGAAAGCTATTATTTTGCGCCCACTTCTCGATTAGGTTTCCAGGGGCTATGAGACCCCACTTCGCACCCAACGGATAGATCTCTCCGTCTAAATTGACATGTATCCTTTTAAAAATTTCTTCCTTATTTCCGAAGAGAGTGACTAACGTGTCTGAGTGGCTTGCGTCTACGCGTTGATCAAGAATTCCCAGTATATTGCCCGATAGCCGAGTGCCCTTGTGAGATATTCCACACTCTTTGATTTGCGGTATCTCGTTTCCGACCTTCACTTCCAGGGGAATCACAGTCTGCTTTTCAATTAAAAGACAGAGGTCTAACTTGTGACCACCATCAAAGTAAAGTTTCGCCGGCGAATCTTCGGCGTCGTACGCGATTGGCATAAGCGGAACGGATTGATACACCGTGAGTGCTTTACTAGGAGCTGCGTGCTTCTCAAACAGTGACAGCATGTAGCTTTGTGCTGCGGGACTAGAGCGGATAACTTCTTCCAAAATACACTCTACGATTACCGAGAAAATCGAATTCATCAGAACTCCCTGGTGATATATGACTGGCTATAAAAACAAGATCTTGATTCGATGATGCGTCGAATGTTCTGGTCAGCTTCTGAATCATGGCTCACAACTTATCGCTAACACTCTGTTTGAAGTGGACTCATCTTTATCATTCACAGGAGGATAGTTAATTGACATCGTAGGTTAAAAGATCGCTGAACGATGAGTTAAGTGGGGTGTCTGAGGGGGCACCATTGGTAGTGGCATGTTATTCGGCGCGTCTTCTCGAGGCGTCATCGGGAGAACATATTGGAATGTTGAAGATTCGCTGGTTCTCGGGATTTCGGCATGCGCTCAGTCTGGGCAGCCTAGTACTAATCATCCTATGCATCGGTGTCTTCTGTCTTCGTTGGTGCAGTTATTGTCGATGAAACATCTGCAGTCACTCCGGGTCCATCTCCTGGTCTTGGCTCATTTTTGCCGTACTTCCAAACGGATATCAATCGTTTTATCACAAGCAAGTCGAAATCCATTAAATACTTGAAGCTAAAGGCACAAATCAGTGCTGCGGACATAAGTGAAAGAATTCCGTTGAAACGCAGCCAGTGTGAACAGATAGTAGAGAACGATTGTAGAAATACAAAATAAACTGCAAGTGAAAATAGGATCAGTGCGATTGCACGAGTTTTCCAGAGCCCAATCGAGAAGAGAACTACCGCTAAAGCGGTAATGGTAGATTTAGGCTCGTGCGGATTGTCGACACACGCCTGAACCCAGCGTGGTGGACTCCTTCTCTTGAAGATGTAGAAGGCGAGCGTAGAAGCCAGTGTCAGAAAAGCCGCTGCCGTCGTGATGATCGGGACGCTCAACAGGAATAGGGCAAAATCGACTTCTATATCGAGAGCGTTGTTGGCTACAGAAAGGTTGAATTCAGGAAAGATATGAAATATAACGAAAGTGCATGCGACAGTCTGCGCAAGCGCGACTAAAGGGATGAGAGTGAATGCAGCTAATGTCTCATCCAATACTTTTCTTAATCTGGATGTTTGAGACTCGATCGAGCTTTTAGCTACCAACTCTTGGAAGGACTTCCAATCTTCTACCACCAATTTTTTTATCTCTTGAAATAGAGTGAGCGTGCATGGGGCTATTTGTTCAGGCGACGCACCTGCTCTCAAAACCGACCCTTCGTGCAGAAAGTTCTCATGAGATTTCCACTCCTTTTGCTCTTGGATAATGTTTGAGCTGAGTTCTATGCCTAAATGTCGCGCAAGGTCCGTCCTGTGCAGATCGAAGACCGCGCAAGTTAGCTCACCATAGGCAATTCCCGCTGAGATGAACCACCGACCAAGCGTCTGTACCAAAAGAAAGAGAAGTACGATTTCGACTCCGAACGTTAGAATTTTCAGCCAGCCCAGCTGGAGTGGTTCCCAGCACGTAAGGTAGCCGTGCCAGCTCAGGTGTAGATGAGATGCGCTGATCGCCTGACAGAGAAGTAATCCAACTAATGACAACAAAATGAATCTCAAAGTGGACGTTCGATCAATGAGCATCAGCGTGAGCCCGGCAATGATTTTATATCGTTTGAATGCAAATGACACAGCCACATTCATGTGTTCGTTGTAAGCATACAGCACGAGCATTAACAGAAATCCGAGTAGGTACAATGGGCGCTCGTTCCTTTCGCATATCGCAAGATAAAGGAGCGCGCCGGAGAGAAGAGGACATAAAAACCTGAACCACCAAAGGCACGACGAGCCCAAGATACCAGCTGTGATATAACTGCTTCGAACTTGAACGAGCGTCTCCTTTGTCGCTACTGGTAAAACTAGGAAGAGGCGAGGCCAATACACGTTAGCATTTATGCCGTATCTGAGGCCTGGATACTCTTCGAAGTGACTCGCATAAAACACCAACTCACTGAATCTTTTATTGGCGAGGCCGATGTGATGAGACCAAGGCGAGTCAGAAAAGTAGGGAAGAATCGATAGATAGCTTGTGACGATGTACGTGAAGGCGCCGACGGCAATGAAAAGTTTTGTCTCCGCATCAGCGTCCACAAGTCTGGTGTAGAAGTCGTCAGGTCCCAGCATCGACAGAATCAGAAGAAGCGGAATGGCGAAAGAACCGAGCGCCGATAAAATTGTGCGCAGCCAAGGTTTGTCTAGTATTGAGAGCGCGTTCATTGGTCACCGAATGGGGGCGTTAGATAGTGTCATGTCTAATTCTGGATGCTTCCAAAATTTCTTTCGAACAACTGGGAATGACACCCATAGCAAAAAAGGTTAGAGATTGTGAACGACCACGTGCGACACTGTGTGAGCGAGATTTCTGAGAAAAGTCCATCGCTCATCAGTCATCTCGAACACTTTGTCGCCATCCCAGTATTTAAATGAGTTGGAACTGCTAGCTGTGTTGGCAGTCCATGTTGCGTGAGAGAATGCATTTCGTAGACTTCTTACTTCGGAATTCAGAAAGAACTGCGATATTCGAAGCAATGCAAAATCGGAGTGCGATTTCATTAATGCCTGTCTAAGCCCTCGAAACAAAGACTCTTTCAAAAAGACGAAGTAGTAGTAGTTTTCTAAATTAAGTTGTGCAGAGGCTGTGAAGATTGATATCCTATCTGAATCAGGAGTTGCTTCAAGCGCTTTTCGATTCAGAAGTTCCGCTATCTCTCTAAACCCTGTAACTGTGAAGTGTTGCGTTTGTAAGTCTGCGAAAGTAACTGGAGCTATCGATGCTTCGAAATTTTGTCGATGGATCGGAGCTATGCTCTTAATTTCAGTATCCATTGTGTGTGCTAATGCGCTTGAGTGATGAGGCGATATCTTGAATTCGGTCATTAAGGTCGCCTGATGTTTTCGCATAATCTCATCGAGTACGAACAGCATCTCGCTATAGGAGGGAATAAATACCATTTGTCTCTCCACTCAGTTGTTTTGATTTTGAAGGCAACGTGGCGTTAAGGGCTATCATTCGAAGCTCGAATAAGAAATTTGCGTTTCGGAATTCAACAGGTATGCAGGACTTTGAATCACACGAAATCGTAGCTGCCATCGTGAGCGACAGAGGTCGCAAACACGTCTTGATTTTTGATAGAAACAGATTCTGGTGACGTGAATTTCTATGGTCGCTCGAAAGCGTCCTCGTGATCACCCCGATTGTCCACCATATTCAATCTATACTCGGGCTTCCTTGTCCGTCTTACCCACGATTTGCGATTCCCGAACTCACCCGAGAGAATGAGTTTAACAGGCGCACACCTGTGGAACTTTGGTTCAGAGTCAGACGATGCTTGTCGGTGTAAACCGTCGGAATCTGTTGGTCACATCTGTGAGTTAGATTTGGAGCAGAGGGCGGAATGAGATCTAGCACCTTATTGGTTTGTCTAATCCTGTTTGTCTTAGGTCCATTGCAGCCAGTACGCTCGGAGGAGTCGGTAGAAGTCTGCCCTCCTATTGTCGAGATTCCATTGTTTTACGCGACCGATAGGGAGAGAATCACATCGAACCAAGATCCGTCTGGAAGTCAAATTTCGGAGCTATCCGTAGGAACAGGTCGCGCTTATCTACCGCTTCAATCCGAGTGGTTGAATTCCGGGACTAGTGATTTGCAACCGTTTGCTCAAAGTTTAAATTGGAAACTGAACAAGGAGCGAACTACCCTCAAGCCATTTATTGAAGTGCGCGGTTATGTAGCTGAACCTCAACCAGAGAAAGTTATTTCGATCGACAAGAACGAGACTGACTTTTGGACCGATCTAAAGAGTGCGGTTTCCGCCACTCCCGGAAAAGCTCTCTACGTATATATCCATGGCTTCGCATCAAGTGGTAACAACGCTGTCTACAGTGCTGGCATATTGAGCGCTAATCTGCGAAGTCCTGTTGTTGCGTTCACCTGGCCATCTGCCGGCACCGCAGGATTACGGCCGCTGCGTCTTGTTGGAAGAAAGCGAATGCGCGCGATGTACCTTGCGGATCGCGAGATGATTGATCGACCTCAAGTTCAACGAGATCTGGCAAAATTCATTTCCGATGCTCAGAGTCGACTTGCCGATGATTGTAAGATTTGCCTAGTTGCGCATAGTCTCGGTAATCGGTTGATGGCGAAATATCTGGCGAGTGCGGAAATGACGAAACTGGATTCAGTTTACTTTCTAGCTGCGGATGTGGACGAGAATCTGTTTATGAGCACATTGCCGAATCTGCGGGCGAGGGTTCGATATACAGCGATTTACACGAATCCGGGAGATCGCGTCCTCAAGATTTCTGGCGCGAACGATTTGCTTAGTATGAAAGTCACCAAGAAAGTGGGAAACGCTAGTTTTTCTGTGCCGGGGATAGAGTTTGTTGATTACAGAAAAATTGCGATGCCGGATTCGATAGAGTATCTCAAAGTTCGACATTACGTTCCGTTCGAGCATTTCGGATCAATCGTAAGAACTGGTGTGCCTGCTAAATCTATCGACGGTAGCGACGAATACTACTTGGTCCGACGAACCTCGATTGAACGCCATTCAAAACGTAAGTCTAATTAGTTCGGTATCTTAAATGGTGCCAGGCATTTTATGCCTTTCTGGATCAAGGAGCTTCGTTGCCCTTCGAACTTAGTAGAGTCGCTAGAAAAACATGTGGAGTGGTTATGCGTCGAAAACTTTTTTGCTGTTTTGCGGTATTCGTATTTCTGAACTTATTTTGTTTACCATCGTATTCGAAGAAAGAGGAGACGACTTTTGTGCTCGCTCCCGTCTACTTCGTGACAGATAGAGTTCCAATCAAAGTAAATGGAAAAATTTCAAAATTTATTGACTATGGACAGGCATTGAGCAACTACTCAGCCGGAGTTCGATACGTGCCGGTTCCGGTTCGAGATGACATTAAAGCAAAATGGTCGGAGCTAGAGTCTTTAGGATGGATTGATTCAGCTGGTTACCCTGCGCCTGACTCGACTAGTAAAAAGTTAAGTCAGAAACAGCGAGCGGAGTTCGCCGCAAGTCAGCTGTCCGATTACGATCTCTCCGACTCCGAAGTGATTGGAAGAATCAAGGCACTCCCTTCATTTGCCGGTGGCGGCAATTCTTCTGGCGAACTCGTTGTGTATGTGCATGGTTTTTATAACAGTTTCGAAGATGGCACTGCTGGCGGTGCAGAAGTGGCCTCGTATTTTAAGCGACCGGTTTTGGTTTATTGTTGGACGACCCCAAAGGTTCAGGTAAAACCAAATTCTATGCCGGTTCCTCTTACAAGTTTGCGAATTCCAAATCTTACACCAAAGATTTGGCAGTCATACAGAGAGTCGGAAGTGACGCATCAACATGGGCAAGACAAATTTACTGCATTGGTGCAAGGGCTTTCCCATTCGTTCGATCCAACTCGTTTAGTGTTGGTGGCTCACAGCATGGGTTCCCGCGTTTTGGACCAGGCTCTATTATGTCGATACGGATTCTACGACGTTGTACCTGAGGATAAAAAGTTTGGAGCGATACTTTTTTCAAATCCGGATATCGATGGAAAGTATTTTGCTAGTCATGCAGAACAACTGAGCCAACAAGCAAAGACGATGCGCGTATTCTTTGTGAAGCAGGATGGCGCGATGGAGGTGTCAAGGTTTCTTCACGGTGCGCATAATAGGTTGGGATCGCCTAATCCCGGAGTTTTTGCAGAGCTTCGAAAACGAAAGGTTAGTATGGTGGACATGTCCAAACTTGGCAAAGGCCAGCTGGGGACATTGGGACATACGATGCCATCGTGGCTGGTGGCAAATTTTTACAAGTATCAGACATCAGATTCTACGCAGCAGAAGTATCTAGATAACCGACCAAACGGGGATGACTCGATGATTATTGTCGAGCCATTGAATGCTAAGTGAGGGTTCAGATCAACCCTGCTTCTAACAGAGAGGATGCAATAATCACCGAGAAACGAGATCCTTAAATTGGGTAACTGGGACGCAGAAAAGAATTGACCGCCCGAGAGGAACCCCTGGGTGAGCGTAAATATCGAGGCTACTAATCATAATGACAAAAAGTACTTTCTTCCGAACACTTGCACTTTCGATTTGCGCGCTCAACTTGCAGAGTTGTGGCGATACCACGTTTTTGAGATACAGCCAGAATCTTGCGGAGAAGGCGAAAGGGACATCAGAAAAGGTCCAAACGTTCTACGGTGGTCTGCGAAAGGCGCACTCGCAGATGCGCATAGATGAGTTGAAATTGCAGGCTGATGCCGCCACGCCATTGGACTCGGCGGCTCCGGGACCAAATTGTCCATTCACTTCTGATGATGTTGCTAATCGTGTACGATCTGCCCAGTTTATTGAGACTTACAGCGTTAAGATGAATGAGCTTGTGCACTCGAGAAATCCTAATGAGATGCAAGCCGCAATTTCAGACGTTAGCGGACAACTCGTCGGTTTTAACATCAAGAATTTCAATCCACTCGCGGCGCTTCAGTCTGCAGGCACTCCGCTCACCACTGGATTGAAAATAGCGGGGCGTCGTGGTTTCGCTGTGTGGGCAAATCGATGGCTTAAGCAGGCTCTAGTGAAAAGTGATTCAGTTTTTGTAGAACAATCGAAATTGCTTAAGCTCGAATTGGCCGCTGATGCGAATGAAGCCATTACTCGCGCAACTACACTGCAAGGAAGAGCCGAGAGAGTCTATCGCAAGAAGGTTGCCGCTCATGCCTCTGAAGAAGAAAAGCAGGCAGCACTTGATGAAGCGCAGCGGATCTCGACGTTCCGCGATAGCGTTGCTAAAGACAATCCAAGTCAAACTTACGATGATCTCCTGGACATTCACGCCCAATTGATGTCTCAAGTCCCAGATAAATTCAAGAAGAAGTAAACTACATGGAAGAAACAGATAAACCAAATGTCAACGAAGAACTTTATGCTGAACTGGAAAAGTCTGAATTCAAACTTCAACGTGCGATAGTTGATGCGAGATTCGGTGAGGACGTCGACTTTACCGACCAAACGAACGCGCTCAGAAATTTCACGACAAATCTCCGAACCCGATTGAGAGATTCTGCCAATGCTATTTCGATTTCCAATAATAAGTCTCTCAAATCATTTCTTGAGGAGATGGGAATTCATTCCGACAAGATGAAGGATTTGCGCGAAGACGGACAGTTGGCAGAAGCTGTTGGAGCAACGGTAGAGCGTGTGCTTAAGGTCGCTTACCCTTTGCTCTAATGTGAGCAAAAGGATACTGGACTATAAGTCACTTTAGATAGGTGGTGATGACGCAGCAAAATCCTTTGATGTAGCTAGTTCGACTCCGCCCGCACGTTGCTTCCGGTGGTGATGACGATGTCACCGGCGCCTTGATTGTTGAAGTAAACGCTTCGTTTTATTGCAGTAATCGAAGCGGGACCGACGGGCACCACGCCGCCCGGACCGAATCTAACTTTGCCGCCGCGTTCTTCATTGACTGTAAGGAACATTGTCGGTGCATTATTTGCGTTCGTCTTTTGGAGCTTGCCGATTGCGATAATTATGTCTTTGCCTTTGCCGGAAGTTTCGACTCGGTCGCCAAGGATAATATCACCGTTAGTGGTGTCAGTGTTCAAAAGTGAAACTCCACCATTTTGGGCCTTGAGCGGAGCCGAGACGGTCAGTGTTCCGCCATTGGCGGTCAATGTTATCGAACCCTTCTCCGTGGTCGCTCCGTTGACGTTGAGCCCTTGAGCGACGCTCAAGGTCAAACCTTTTGCGACTGCAGTGTTCTGCAATTCTATTTCACCGTTATAAACGCTGGTCACTTTGGCCGCACCGCCAGTAGTGCTTAGTTCGAGAATTGGCGCGTTTACGAAGAAATCTTTTCGGCCGATGTCGCGCGATTCGGTTTTGAGCGTAATGGAGTTCGATGCGCTCAGCACCGCATTCTTAGGGATCTCTATAGAATTTTTTCCGTAAGTTCGGAGTGCGAGGTCGCCAACGATCAATGAGGATGGGTCGGCAATTTCGATGGCGCCCAGGGTGTTCTCTACAAATACCTTGCCCACCGTTAAGGTTCCAACAACGGCGTTGGTTGGGGTTCTGCTATTACCGACAGTCGCCAGTGAAGTGATCGTGAATGGAGTTTTACTTTCAGTGTGAATATTCAAGGCGCCGGCAGCCAAGTCCTCATAAATTAGAACCTCCCCTGGCCTGCCACCGCTGGAGGTGGCCGTCAGGTTTATTGTGTCAGTCAGACCGACCCTCAGCCCGCCCGCGTCGACTACCAAACTTCCGACCGCCGACAGGTTCACAACGCCGCCATCCGAGCTCGATAGTGGCATGAACGTTTTTGCCTCGATGTAGAGGTCAGCGCCGCCGCTGTTGCTAACGAATAAATTTCCGGGTGAAGAGAAATTGATCGTTCCGGCGCGTCTAAGTCCATTCGCAACTAGCTGCAAAGGTCCGAAGTTCGTGGAAATTGATGTCGCGTTTATCGTGATTGATCCGCCGAGATCGGACACTTCGTACACGTAGAACGAATTTCCCGTCAGCGATATCGAGCCTTCTGTTTGAATATTCAACTGATGGGACTGAATCCCTCCTATCGTGATTGGAGCGGTCTTGTTCCGGATGTCTACCGAAAAAGCATCAAGGTGGAAAATGCTGATCGGTCCATTCGTCAGCTCTCCCCCTCGAAAACTTATGAAGCCGGGACCTGTTGATTCTCCGTTCCTGTAATTAACCAAACCAAGAGTATTCGCAACAGCGGCCCGAATAGAGGCATCACCGCCAAGTGGCAATTCCCCAGAATTGGCTGTGACGTAGCTGGTGAGATTTATTCCTTCGGGAGCGGTGATCGAAATGGTGCCTCCTTGCCCCGATGTCGCATTCGAATCAATATTACCCGTCAACATAATTGTTCCGGTGGCAGCAATTGAAATATCACCCGCGTTGCCACCAGTAGCGGTGCTGCTGGTGTTGTAGAAACCAGAACCATAAATATTTCCAACGCGAGAAGAAAGGCTGACGTTAAACAGTTGAGACGTTTGAATCTGGCCGGAGCCCGCGCCGGAGAGGTCGTATCCAGCAAGTATTGTCAGGTTGCCGCCATCGCCTGTCGAACTCGAAAGGTCAATGTGATAATAGCTAAGGTCGACGTTGTCGCGCGCTGCAATCACCAGGTCTCGTCCGCTGAAGAGCAGGTTGTTTTTCAGGACAACATCGCCATCAGGATTGATAATGGCGGTTCCGGCGAAAGCCAAGTTGTTGCCCGTGATGTTTCCGTTGCCTTGCTGAATCCAGGTTCCGGCGCCTATAGTAATGTTGTTGGCACCGACGAAAAGCGATCCATTAGCAGAGATAAGCTCAGCTGTCGAGTCCAATTCAACGTCTCCGGACAGATTCATCGTGCCTTCCAAAATCAAATCGCCGCCGGTGAATGCGGCCAATCTGATTGCAGGAGGCGAACTTGGTGAACCGGGTGGTCCCGGCAGAGGCGATGTCGCAGTGAGACTTCCGCCGATGCCACCAGCGACCCAGAGTTCATCGCGTGGCGAACTAATATTGATTGATGCCGCCGTCAAATTGTTTCCGTTAGCTGAAAATCTGCGAGTGGCTATGTTCACGGTGCCGGTTGTGTTGATGCCGCCTAGATATGAAACACCTTCCAGCACGGAACCATCAAGAGAAAGTCTCAAACTCTGTGTTGGGCCGATTGACCCGAGTTTGAGTGGTGACAAACCGTTGTTGAAGATGATGGTGCCCTCTCCCTGGCCAATTAGAGTGCCGACGCCGTTTCCAACCGACAAATCGGCATCACGTGGGTTTGAGCCCACCAGGTTAATCGTCAATGTGCCATCAGCTGGTGTGAACATTCGTCCAAGCGTTTGCGAAATACCGTTTGGTGCGGACAGCGTGATGTCTTGTGCCATCAGATTAGAACCAAGCGCAATTGAGTTTTCCGCGGCAATCGTGATTGAACCTTGTGCGGTCGATGTCTCGTACAGGTTCGAGAAGTCGACAGCGTTTATTTGAATGTTCGCCGCGGACTTCAACGCACCTTGAAGCACAACGTCACCAATTACGGTGCCGGTGTCCAACCCACCACTTAAAACTGCGCCTGTGGTGCTATCGATTGCGAACGGTCCGACGACCTGCGGCTGGCTGGCGTGGATTATTATCGAGCCGGTTCCGGTCGTTGTTCCGACCGTCGTATCAACCCTGCCCAGTTGCATGCCACCACCGGCGATGAACGTTATAGTTCCGTTGGGTTGACCGTCACCTACAGCAATGATCGAAGAATTGAATGGCAGATTAATCTGCCCGGTGTTTGGAGCGGATGCGAATGCAGCCAAGGTTACATTTCCGGCAGACCCATTTCCGGATGCTAAAATGACTGGTGCCGCCCCTGTCGCACCGATGTTGCCACCTGAGGCTGATGCACCGGTGACCTCGATGTTACCAGCGTTGACTGTGAATGCAGCTCCGGCAATCAACATTATGTTTCCAGCGCTAGTGACATTGCTGTTTGTGATTAGAACCGCATTATCCAGAATTATGTCTTGCCCTGACACCACTGTTAGTGGCGCACCGCCTGTAACTTGTTCGCCGCCGAGAACCACGGTGTTGGTGTTTGAGATCAGTGGGTCGCCCGATGCTCTTAGCGCCTGGATGTTTAACACATCTGTTTGAGCGTTGATGATCGCAGTGCCTGCGCGAGCCCGTACTTCACCAGTCAATTTGTTTACGTTGACGTTTAAATCGCCGTCGCCAGCGTTCAGCTGCACCTGTGACGACAACCAATCGCCGCCATTTATTGTCGTGCTGAATTTCTCGCTGAAGTCTTCGGTACGAACCCGAATGGAACCATGAAGCGCACTGATTGTTCCACCCGAATTATCGATCGCAATGTTTGACGGCAGCGAACAGTCAAAATCTATGTTGCCCGAAACCGCATCCAGTGCACCGCTGTTCGTAACCGATGGCGCGTCGATATTCACGCTTTGACCTCTGACGGTGCCGAGATTCTGGAGATTCGTTCCGGCGCTTATCGAAAGATTTCCGGAACTGCTGATCAGTCCCTCATTGCGAAAATTTCGTTCTGCTCGCAAATTGAGGTCTATTGGTCTTGAGGAAGCGCTGGTTTCGATTGATGCGCCGGCACCATTGGTGATATCACGCGCAAAGATGTCGGCGCGGTTGTTTCCAGATTCGTTGCTCTCAGCAATTATGTTTCCAAGATTCGTAAGGTCTCCGGTCAGTCGGAAATCCGATTGCCGACTGAAGTCGCCGGAAGCTAGCACGCTTGTCGGTACTACTAACGACTTCGCATGAATATCGCGACCGCCATCATCGATGGAGCTGAGCGCGAAGGAACCTCCGATTGCTCTACCGGATGAATCGAGATTTAAGGATTGCGAGCCGTTATCAATCACTTGCTGCAGGGCAATGTACTCGGCGGCGGAAACCGTAGAGCCACTCGATAATTCTCTTTGCTCACCGCCGACATTGATTTTGTAGGATGACTTGTCAGAGAACAAAGTGTCGCCAAGTGTGATGCCGCGCTCGTTTGACGTCAGGTCAAGCTCCAAGCCGCGAGTGATTGACCGTGCCGTTCCATTGGCGGCGACAAAAGTGGATTGGGTTTCGGCTAGGCGGTTAAGAGAAGACTCTTGGAGCCGATTGAGTCGAGGAATGTTCGTGATAAGATGCTGCGCCGCGGCGCGGTGAGCTGCCGGATTTTGCATCGGCGGAATTTGCCGGGCTATAGATTCTGGCCTAGCTAAACGGAATAGCTGTCGAAGTTCCCGCCTGGAAAGGTCAGGGTTCGCCGCTTGCATGCTGCGTATCGACGTTTGCGAACCTCGATGCGAATGTTGGTCCGGACTCGCAAACGAAGGTGCCGCTAGGATTAGCGAACCGGCGCAGGCCATCACATGACCTGTGGTGGTGAGTCTGATCTTGATGAAATTGGCTCGCATTGGTCTTTCTACTTACTGAAGAAGCGATCGAGTTTACAAGAAGGAGGCTTAAATGTCTATCTTTGAGTCTCTCTGTCGCCTCGCATGCGTATCAGGAAAAGTTGGAGCCCTGAATTTTTTCATTACTCACCACGACCCATTGATCGTTTAACCATCGTTTTTTGATCAGCCTGGTGTCACCGGGCTTTTCTAAACCATATTCCTGTTTGGCTGTTTGATACTCATGATCTTCGGGTTTTACGACAAAGCCTCCAACGCCATGCCGACCGCCAGGACCGTTATCAGTGACACGCACGCAAATTTCCCCAGTGAGCTGCATTTGTGCCCATTCCAACATTGTGCCGTATTCCGCTTTTCGTTCGGCGTCGAAAAGAGCGGCCTGTTCAGGCGTCGGCCATTCCTGCTCTTGGATCCAATCTTCGAGAGATTTCTTCGGTTCCACCATTTCGGTTATTTCCTCCACAACCCGTTTGATCGCTCGACCATCGTTTTCGATTGCTTGACCCGTGAGGAACGGCACCGAATGTAGTGGCGTTTATTGCAGCCTCACAATTCTCATGGACATTGGCTATTGGGATCAATCGGTTGAATAACCTCATCTGATTCTGGCAACAGAATCCAGTTTCCGTCAACTTTCTTGCGAACGAGGGTATGTGCCTTTCCTGGTGTCAATAAACCGTGTTGGCGCAGTAACTCATCGTAATCGGAATCTCCAGGTCGTGACTCGGAAGAACCGTCAGCTACGCCACCACTTATAAGGTACTGTGTGCTTACGATCATCAAGCGGCCATCCTCATTCATTGTGACTGTCTCGAGCCATTTGCCTTCCATGGCTTTTCTCGCGGCTTCGTTAGCTGCCTTCTCTTCATCAGATGAGTCGGGTTGCTTGGCAGCCCAGTCAAGAAATTTATCCATGCCATGTTTGTCTTGAGTCATGTTACTTCCTCTCCATGAAGAATTCGAGCACAGACGGAAACTTCTGTTTCATCAATTGCGAATATGGATTGTTGGATGAGAACCCTGTCGAGTGTGCCCATAGATCAGCGAAAACCTCATCACGGGCGGCGTTTATTGTTTTGAAATTTTGAGAAAGTTGGAGTGTTTCTTTCATTGGCAGTGGCAAAACGTCAAAGTCTCGATTGAACGCTTCGATAAACTCCCTTTTGTCAGACAGCGGATCGCCAAATGGGTGTGCCTTTACATTGAGGGCATGTCCATATTCATGGCGCAGAATAAAGGAGATGTCGTTGTTCTTAACCCATTGCCCGTTTCTTAAAACTTCTTCCGGTATGTATATCGTGTTGTCGGCTCGACGATAGCAACCACCTAATTTGTCCGTGACTTCAGGTACATCTGTGATCCGACGTACCGCTTTGACTTCGACGCCATGCTGATGTAGAAAGGCTCTTTCATTTTCCGGGAGACCGTCCACAATGCGGCTTAATTCAGTGACGAACTGTTCGGATGGTGGTAGCTTCTCTGTCACCGGCTCTCGGTCTAGCTTGCTCTCGTTTCGGCTTGGTATTCCTTCGGCTGAATCGTCAGCCTTGGACATGGCGAAGAAGGTATCGTCCTTTGCCGCTCCGCGCTGAATGTCATCAAAGAAACCGCGCGGGATTCCTGCCGCTTCAACCTGCTGTGCTGTTAGCTCCTGTCCCTTCAGAAACTCGTAGAGTCCTTGCTTTATGTCTGCTGCCAGATCCGGAGCGGTCTTGATAGCTTCTAGTGATTTCTCTATTGTTTGCATGACGGCGGCGTCCACATGAGTTGCGACAGCATCGGCGGTCTTCAGCGTCGCTGATTCTCCGGTGGTTCCAAGTCCGTCAGTGAAAACGAGAGGCATAATTTCGCCGGCTGTTTTTGCGCGTTCTTTCGGTGTGTGTGCGAACGAAAATGTTCTGTCGAGGGCGTCGCCTATGGTGCTCAGTACACCTTGCACGTCGGAGACCGCTTGAGCGACTGGTGTATCTGCATAGTAATTGACCGCATTGTCGAGAGCCGGACCAATTCCTAGAAGTGCGTCATTTACTGCATTTTGAGTTGCCATCCATTGTTCAATGGGTTTAACGGCCTGTGCTCCAGCTGCAAATGTAGAATCGATATGCTGCAGCCATTGTTGTGGAGCGACGCCTTTTGAAACTTCCGGAACGTTGGTTATCTGAATGTTGAGCACGACTGGCGAGGCATCGGGCGCATTCTTAATCGAGTCAGGCACCGGCGGGATTTGCTCTGTAGCTTGAGTTGCGGCCTTTTCGATGACGCGAGGACCTTCAGCTTCGGCTTTTGGGTCGTAAATCTCCAGTTTGCTTTTCGCTTTGTCCGCATCAGTTATGCACATCAGGTCAGTCGCCGATTCGTGTTTGCCTAAGATGTGCCGGGCATTCATCTTTTCCCATAACGCCTCTTCTTCTGACGTCCGAATGACGCCGTCCGTGCGAATACGTTCAGGAGTCTGCACCTTTGTGATTTGTGCATCAAGCCTTCGTTCGTCTGTGTCAGACACCGCAGTGGCCTCACTAAGGTCCCGTCTGTTCTATTATATACGTCGTTGTTTGGAGCCCGCGCAGAAAGCCTACCTGCAAGCGGTTAGCAAATTATAGTCATGGCGGATTTGTGTGCATCAGCAGTTCGTAGCGGATGGGAACAACCGGGTTGCCGGAAACTAACGCTTGGCCTTATTGTTTCAGGCATGAAAAGGATCATTGTTTCCCTACTTCTACTTTTTATTGGTACTAGTGCCTTCTGCACGGTCCATGCGCAGGGTCTGATAGGCGCCCGGAACTGTCCCCGCAGTGCGTCGCAGGCAGTGCCATTGATACAAGGCAAGTCTGACTCAGAGCGATGGTCTAACGTTCAGGAGGTCCAGGCGTCACTTATCGGGATGACTTATGAGCAAGTCAATAATGCGCTCGGAAAAGGAAAACCCTTTATAAAGTCGGACCAACTTACGCTAAAGGCACAGACCGCGCAGGAAAGGAGTTGTCTACTGTATCAAATTGCGGAGACCAAGATTCCTGGGAAGTCCGGAAACAGGGCTCCGGTAGAGCTTACAATCGTATTCAAAGATAATGTTGTTCAGTCCTTCATTATTGAAGCAGTGTATTAATCGTTGATGTAATGCATCTTGATTAGACTTGAACGATTGTCTTTAAATTCTTCTTTGTATCGCCCATGGGCTTTACCGTAGTGGAGCGGATAATCGTTCATATCATAATTTCCGCTTAGGTCTTTAGTGTACCCACCCGCTCGATCCCTGATGTATGCTTGTTCGGGTCATCTCCTGCATGCATCGGGGTAGGATGGGAACTGTGAAGCTCCTCATTGGTTTTGATTTCCTGAAAAAAACGCCAGCAGGAGAAAGGTATGAAGCCAGTTGCTTTATTCGTATCCGGCGATAACGAGTATGCGATGCAGTTCGAAGAAAACGGCGAACGCTTGTTCGGTTCGCTGCGTTTTAATGATGAGTCGTTTCAGTTCGAGCAGAGTTGCACTTTCACCGACGCCGAGAAGAAATTGGTGTTGGAGTGCGTCGAAGCGTTTCATGAGTCGCGTCGCACGCTGTTTGAAAACTCTGAACCGATGGTTTCGGTAGTTAGCGGCAATCCAGTTGTGAGTACCAAAAAGAGTTTGAGTCCGAAGCGGCTTGAGGTAGGAAAGGAGCTTAGCGAGTTTCGTGCTGACATCGATTGTGAGGGGCGTCCAACAAGTTACGATTTTAAAGTGATCGATAACGGCGTCTACATTGGTATCGATGGCGATGAAAATTTTTGGCGAGACATTGGGGGCGAGCTGCATACGGCGAAGCCGCTGTTCAAGGCGCTTACCGCATTCTATAAATTGCGATGCGGATAGCTACGTGAAAGAACAACCTTCCAGCGCTTTCTGTTCAATTCAACAGTTACGATTTCGCCTGGATTCGACATACTGTGTTTGGTAGCCCAACGTGGATAGAATCCATACAAGGAGTGGCGGGAGGCTGTGCCGTGAGTGAAAAATCTGAAACTGGCGACGCGAGCGACAAGCACATCGAATCACAGAAGTCGGTCGAAATAAAGGAGCAATTAAATCAGAGCCGGGCTGTTTCTGGCTCCGAGGTGCAGGCTGCGCGTGATAACAATGACAGTATTGTGGAAAGCGTGCGACGGTTGCCGGCGCTTCAACCTGGGATGACGCTTGAGCAGGCGCGTCAACTGCAGGACAAAATGGACGCCTTTGGTATCGACTATGGAACGCATGTTGAAACCGCATCTGGTGTCACGCAAAAGGGTTCCGCCGAGGAAACCGGCACCGTCATTGATTACGAAGTTCAAAAATCCGGCAAGAATTCTTACGCACTTGGTATGGATTATGAAGCGCGACCTGACATTCGTCTACCGAGTGAGAAGCTGAGTGATTTTGTGAAGGCTGCCGCGGGACGAGTCACCGATCCGGATGGCTGGCAAAAGTTTTTGGATGGTGAAGTTCAGAAGGTAATAGGTATCGGTCAGGGTCTCAACATTGCGAAGGAGCATACGAAGAGCTCTGTTGCAGCAGGATGGATGGCTTTGACGGATGGAACAGTCGCAAATGTTTTGTCTAAACCAAATGCAATCAACGATCCGCTGTTTAAAACTTTAGGAGGCGCACTCGATGCGATGGCTCGTGATCCAAATGCTGTGAATAGGGCATTGGAGAAACTAGGCAGCGCCGTCCATGCTGCTAGCGACCAGTACACGAAGTCCTCGTCCATCGAACAGGGGCGGGTACTCGGGGAGATTGGTTTCTTTGCGTTCAATCCGGAAGGTTCCACGGAAGCTGGAGAATTGGCTATCAAAGCCGCGGATCGGCTCGCGACTGGCGTGGATAGGGTTTTTGAAAACGGAATTCGCGCGTCTGTCAAATCGATTCAAGAGTTGAGCGCAGCATCGCCAGAAGCCGCGAAGGCGGCGCGCCAACTGTTTTATGATCAAATGGAGAGAATCGGACTCACTCCGCAGCAACGCGAACTTGCCGGAATTCCGCGTGGATTTTTTGACTCAATTGAAAGCAATGGCACGAAGGGAAACGATTTCTTTGCGATGTCGAAAGCTGACGAAGTCGGTGCTGGAAAAGACTTCGGAACTAGAAAGTTCCGTGATACCGTAGGTAGTGGTGAGTATCAGATTGATGAAGCCACCGGGCGGCTTCAGCGCACGAACCATGGTGAGCTTCGAACTCCATACAAATGGCCGGTGATGAACGAACGTTTCGGAGGCATCGCACGACAAAGCCTTCCGGATTCATGCGTCTCGACTGTTGGTGCAGAGCTGTCGGAGGGGGCGTTTACGGAGAAGCAACTGATCGAGCGGCTGGGAACGCCCGGCGATATCGACGATCTGCCCGCAGTTCTAGGTGGGCGGTGGACGACGGAGAAGGGACCGACGCGTCTACCGCAGCTAGATGCTGGCGGACCCTGGGTCGCGGAATTTAGAGAACGTGCTTGGACGCAGGTTCCTAAAACGCCACACGTAGTTATTGTCGATGGACCCGCATCGAATATCGCCGTGAAAATTCGTGACCCTTTGGAGGGGACTAGTTACGAGATGACGCTAGCGGATTTTAAGAAGGCGTGGACCGGTAGAGCGGCGTACCGAAAAGTGGACTAGGGTTGCGCGATAGTTTAGGATCTTCAAACTGCGAGCGAGGTATTCTGCATGGCTTTGATCGATGAAAAAACTTTGAACGCGCTGCGGGCGCGAGGCTTGCATATATCGTCTCCGATAGCCGCTTTCGGCGATGGCGTTTATGTTTGCAAACCGACATCGACGCCCGGCAATAAACTGACTCGCCCGGTCGGTCAGTATATCGCAATTGACGATGACGTTCCGTGTCCAGATATCGATGCGCCGATGCTTCGGCTGCTGTCGGAGAATGGGAAATGGATCGTGGACGCGCAGGATTCTGCTGGTGGCATGGGCGGTGCCGATTTTGTCAACGAGTGGAGTTCCGCTGAGGATGCGATAGCGGACATCTGCGACTTCTATTTTGGTGACCCTGCGCGCATGGCTAAGAAAGAACGCTAGAACGCGCTCTGAGTTTAAGGATTGATAATGCCGTTCTATAGAGGCATTGCTGTGCCGATAAGCTACATGTTTGCTGTTCGCTATGCACCATCTGTGATGTCATCAGTAAACTTGCGCTTATCGGCGTAGTAGGAATAGCAATCGCCAGGATTCTTGATTCCTGTGATTTTCAAAAGCTGTTGATAGGCTTCGTGGTCCGGTTTGTAGACGTGAACGACGCGAGAGTAATGCACCCCTGGACCCTTAGAGTCGTGTCTGAGGTCGACTCTAACACTTCTATCATCGAGCATGGTTACTAAGCGAAATTGTTCAATTGAGAATTTAAATGTGTCAGTCATTGAACCCTCTACCAATGATGTTCCGCAGCCATTCGATATGTCCCGAAGGTCTGTTCCCGGAGGAAGTCCGCTGCACCGCAGGCTCAAAAAATTAATTGAGGCTCTGTCAAGAATGAGCTCGCCGACATCGAGATCCTATCAATAAAATCTACACTTTGAGCCTTTGTACCCGCTTTAGCGCTTTCTCGACACAGTCCTTGATTGTTGAAATTTGCAAATCATCACCCGTAGTGGCAATAGAAATCATCAGGCGAATGACGATTAAACCGTCACGGACAGTGCACCAAACATGCAGATAGTTTTCTTCTCCCTCCTCAAATTGATGTTCGGGAGTTATTACACAAAGAATCTCATCAGCAATATCAAGCGCAATAAAAGTTCCAACTCTAGCTAATCGATGTTTTTCATCTTGCATAAATGCTTCGGCATTATCGAGTTCTCCGAATTGCGCGATTAGCTCCTCAAGCGCTTGGAGTTGCATCCCCTCATCGAAAACGTAGGATACGAGCCCTCGACAGCGAGCCCCTCTAGTCCTGAAGTCGAACAAACTCACTAGTAAGTTTGTTCCGGCCTTCTTGATTATCGTGTAGCCGGGGAAATCTTCCTCGTTTAAGAAGAGATCGCTCATTTTTTAGCCTCCAGACTTCTCATTGCTTGTTTCCATCTCGGCAACTCCTTCATCATAAACTCTACTGATTTCGGAAAGTGATTGATTCGAAAGTTGCTCAGGTAGGATGAGGTTCGTAAGCCCGAAATATGAGCGTACACGTCTGAAAAGACTTCATCCGCCAAATCGTCCCTATCCTTTAGTTGTTCAGGTGTGAGCCCTTTGCCTTTCAAGCAATTGGAATCTTGCGCCGCTTTCAAGCCCGTGTCATTTAACCCAAGTTTCCAAACTAACGAACCTCCTCCGCTGTTCATCACCAATCGATGAAGTGGCTTGAGGTAGGAAAGGAACTTCGCGAATTCCGTGCGGACATGTCTTCGAAATGTTTAAGACCACGGAACTCTGAAAGCCGTTAAGAGCTTGAGAATCTCCACAAACTGCAGGTCTGTTTCATGAATAAGAAGCCGCCACATCTTCGCGCCGTTCCTGGTTCAAAATCGACTTTGAAAGATAAGCCGCAGCTTGAGCCTGAACCCAAAGTCATCGCGCTTGACGACCTTCCTGTGCTCGAGGAGGAGATTGACTATTTCCACGGAATGGCGCTGGAGTTTCGCATGGCGCAGAGCATGACCGACATGTCTGTTGCTGGAAGTGAGTTGGGTAAGATACAAGGTCTTTTCGAGGATGCGTTATCGCAGCTCGAGCGGGTCGGTGTTCTTCTGGACGCGGTCAGTGAGATGGGCCCGAATCAGAAACAACGGGCGCAGATCGAGCGCCATCGAGCAAAATTGGCGGAGACGCAAGCAATTGTGAACGGCACACTGACTCGCATTCGCGATGATATTAAGAGTTCCATGAGCATGCCGGCTGCGAACGCATCGCCGTCCGGTTCCCTCAGTTCACTTGAGTTGCGAAGCGCAGGCGGTAATGTTCAGTTGCCATCAATGGGCGGGCTTGATATGCAAAGAGCCGTAATCCAGCCACCCACAAATGCCATCGCAGGCGGTATCAGGCGAAACGAGTTATCTACGACGAGGATATCGGCGGAGAGCGCGACTGAGGAGTTTGCACGGCTAATGCGCGACCGAGATTTTAATTCGATGGAGGATATGCAGGCGTTTTTAGCCAAAATATCAGCGTTTAGAAACTCAAAAATTGTTGCTGAGAGGCTTGATTCCGGGCATGACGATGACCCGGAACTAACGCGTCGAATGCAGAATGCGATCGCGCCTTATGTCAAAGACTTTCCCGAAATTGCGAAGATTGTCGAGGCCTCGAACGCTTTGTTAACCAAAGCAGAGCAGGCTCAATGCATTATGTACGACGCCTGGGGCGCCCGCGGTGCAGAGCGAGTTCGGCTGGCGAGAGAAGCACTCAAGAAAGATAAAAAATGTGTTGACGCCCACGTTTTGCTCGGCCAGGAGAGCGCCAAAACCATAGAGGAGGCGCACGATCTGTTTTTGAAAGCGGATGAACTTGGAGAAAAAGCGATTAGCGGACAAACCATCGGTCCCGATCAGTGGTGGGCCGATTTAAAAACGCGTCCACTGCTGCGAGCGAAGATGGAGCTTGGCTCGACCCTCTGGCTTCTGGGCGAGCGTGAGGATGCGCTCGATTACCTTCGCGAAGTCCTCCGCTTGAATCCTATGGATAATCAGGGGGCTCGGTACCGATTGGTTTATTTCCTCATCTCCGAAAAGCTCTTCGACGAGGCGAAGGAGTTGACCAATCAATTTGCGGCTGACGGCGCCTCAACGTGGAAGTACGCGAAAGCACTGTTGGATTTTAATTTGTACAAAAACAGTTTAAGAGCGAAACAATCAATGCGCGATGCGATCGCATTTAATGACTTCGCACCTAGATATTTCCTCGGCTACGAGGGGGTTCCAGAAGAGATGCCTGCATATGTAGGTTTTGGTACGCCGGGCGAGGCCGTTGAGTGTGCTGCGCTAGGCATTGACCATTGGCGCACCACCGATGGTGCTATAGAGTGGATGCGCACATGTGCCGACGAGATCAGTTCTCTTAATAAGCAACAGGCGTTTAAGCTTTGGAAAACCTCCAATGAATCTGCGAAACGCTACGCGAATGACGACAAATTTTCGAAGGCCAAAGGGCAGTTCCTTTACGCGCTGAAACACGCCGAGAAGCTGGGTGATGAGCTGCTAATTAGCATTGCCTTGAAGGACTTGTGCGAAGTGCTCGCTAATCACTTATCTGAAATCAAGAAGGCAGACGAGCCTTACTTTGTTCGCAGTTTAGAACTGGCTCAGCAAACTGTCGGCGTCGATGATCCTCGATACATCGGTCCATTGTTTGACTACGGCTGCTTTAAATTTGCCATGAGTCTCCATAACGACGCGGAAAAGTATTTGACTGATGCGATGAGTCTGGCTGAAAAACTGAACGACGATGAAGCGCTTCCGGCTATTTATTGGCTCCTCGGTGAAGTTTATGACGCGAAGGGCGAATTCGCTAAATCGAGGCGCTTCAAGGCGCTCGCTCAGGAGCTCTATGAAGATGAGTGAGGACGCGATGTAAGGCGTGATTAATAATAATCTTGCTGTCTAACTTTAAGCTGCTGCTGGGCGGATTCCTATGGAACTGACAGTTGGAAATCGAACTGAATGGATTGGCTAAAACTCTTAGCGGAATGAAGTGGTGGCAAAATCGCTTCGACTATATGAGTGCGTGGTCTACGGTCAGACTTTTGTCTAGATGCGGGTCCGCATGAGGCCGTCGTTCTCATGGACACTGGCTATTCGGTATGCTGAATAACCGCATCGGATTCTGGCAACAGAATCCAGTTTCCATCAACTATCCTGCGAACGAGGGTGTGTGCCTTTCCTGGTGTCAACGAACCGTGGTGGCGCAGGAACTCATCGTAATCGGAATCTCCAGGTCGTGACTCTGAAGAGCCATCAGCTATGCCACCACCACTGAGGTACTGTGTGCTTACGATCATCAAGCTGCCATCCTCCTTCATCGTGACCGTCTCTAGCCATTTGCCTTCCATGGCTTTTCTCGCGGCTTCGTTAGCTGCCTTCTCTTCATCAGATGAGTCGGGTTGCTTGGCTGCCCAGTCAAGAAATTTGTTCAAGCCATGTTTGTCGTGAGTCATGTTACTTCCTCTCCATGAAGAATTCGAGCACAGACGGAAACTTCTCTTTCATTAATTGCGAATATGGATTGTTTGAGTTCAGCGCTTTTGAATGAGCATACAAGTCAGCAAAAACTTCATCGCGCGCCTTCACCGCGTCGTCTGAAAGTTCCAGACTAGCAAGAATTTCTGAGGGTATCCCGTCTTTGTCTCCTTGGAAAAGGATTCTAAACGCTTTGGCATCAGAGATATTGTGCTCTGAGAGAACATTTGCTTTGACATTAAAGACGTGCGAATATGTTCAGGATTCTGCGCCTGCGTGACTTGTGCATCTAGCCTTCGTTCGTCTGTGTCAGACACCGGCGTCGGACTCACTAAGTTCTTGTCTGTCCTATTATAGATGCTTCGGTTCGTACTATTTTTTTCTGCTCTTGCTGGTTGTCTTCGCAGAGGCTATCGGTTTGCCTTCTAGTGCTTTCCTTAGCTCAGTGTGCTCGAATGCCGATGCCATGCGATCAATCTGACTCGCCGGCATACCGAAGTCCGCAGCTACGCTGCGCCACGAGCTCACGGCTGTTCCCACCTCATGAGCGATTTTATAGGCGTTCTCCTGACTGATTTCGAAGTAGGTGGCTACTTGAAGTGCGAGTTCTAGCGACGCTGTGGCGTCGTCGAGATCGATGGCTGTGCTGAGCACACGCGGTTTTATATCAATCGGTACCGGATTGATGTCGTATGCAGGCGAAAGGCGCCAGCCGGCTGGAGCGTTAAACAAGAAACCGTGATTTCTCAGGTGGTCGTCTGTGTTGGAAATTAAAATGTTTAGCACGATGCGACGCCACAGCATGCGCATATCCTCTATCGGTGAGCCGCCAACCTGGCGAAGAACATCTACAAATTCCATATAACTCCGCTGTTCGTTGTCTCTTGCATTAAGCATACTCATTGAAGAAACAAATGGAATGCGGGTTCCTTCAAAGCGATCGAAGCGTCGCAGCAGAAGAACCGGCCTCTGGGCGACGTTTTCCAAACGCCATTCCGGAACGTTGACGCCTGCATTGCTAGCGAGTGTCAGGGCGACGGCTTCCCATAACACGGTATTGATCTCATCGCCTTCATGCGGAAATTTTGCTATCGCTAAATGACCATCCTTATCGCGTACGGAAGCCTTGGGGCGCGCGCCTCCGAGAGAGGAGCCTGGCGCGAGCAGCAGGCGTAAGTCTTCATCTGATTCTTTATCGCCTAGTACGTTTTCTGCTGCAGAGAGGAGGCGCGGTAATTCGATCAACGGCGGTATCTTCCTCTTTCCATCTTTTGCTAGAAACGCTCCACCAGCGCTTGTCTTAAAGCGGAGTGCACCTTGACGTGCTTCGTCATCGACCATCAATAAGTAATCAATCTCGCGGAGGGTTCGAGCTGTTTTCCCTTCCTGCTCAGCGCGTCGACGCTCGGCTCTGCGCATTAACACGCGTCCCCATCTATCCGGAGCCGAGTCACCGATGGCTCCAAAAAGAGCGCGATCACTATGGAACGGACCAGGACCGAGTGTCAGCGCGGGCTCCAATGAAAAGCGTAAAGGATTGGAAAGCCAGTCTTTGTCATATTCGAACGTTGCACTGTCTTTTTCTTTGTGCGTCCGCGTCCACAAACGCCCGACAAGAAATGGCTTGCCGGAAAGATCAACATAGACTAGCGTTTCGGTTTCCATCACGACGCGTCCGGTGGGGCGGTTTTCTTTCGTGGGAGCCGGATGCGTTTTGGGAGGCGCTCTTCCTCTAGCTGGCGCCCAAGGTTGTCTTCACTGGCATCAGCCAAATTGCCGACTCGATCAATCATGCCGAGCACAAACAAAATTGTCGCGTATGTGCCCATTGATACGCTCGCGTCGCCGTTCTCTACATTGTACAAAGTCATGCGGCTGATGGATGCTCTTTCCGCCAGGAGCTCTGTCGGTATGCGTCGCCGCAGTCGAGCGTCCCGGATGTCTTGTCCGAGTTTGCGCAGCGCCCGACGAACGGGGATGGGAGTGGCGTTCGAAGCAGATTTAGGCATAATGTCCATCAGGAGCGACGTTATCTGGTCTAGCGTAAATGATATTAGACATTATTGTCAAATTTTGGCTGTTGTATTGGATGATAAGGTATAAAATATTAGACGTTATACGGTTTTACGTCAATAATATTATACGCAAACTAGGTGCCGGGGTATCTCAGACCGCCCATCCTCAACACTACTGATTCGCCACAATCAATACGTTGCCACCGAATGTGATGGCACCCTTCTTGAGCCCATTGTTTATCGAAACCGTTTTCGTCGCACCATTGATTGTGTTGGTCGGTCCTTTTGCCTTGATAGCGGCTCCAGTGAGAGACGTAGAGCCCGTCACCATAACATTCGCGATTGGCTGTGGCATAGCTGAGACGCTATTCGGACCAAGCGAAATGACGATGTTATCAGCGCTGGCTCCAGCAGTTCTGACAGTTGCATTTGTTTCAAACCCAATCTTGCCCTTGGCGCCGGTGTTGAGTAGCGACAGGCTCTGATAGGCAGTTATGGTGCCGTTTACGGTCAAAGTTCCATTGTCGGTTTGAACGGAAATGTCTTTCGCGAAAAACTGGTTGAAGCCACTTCCATCTAACACCACTGATCCCCTAGCGACTACATCAAGAGTTTGTGCCAAATCGACGTTCGCCACGGTCAATGGCTTGGTGCTGTTGCTCTGAATGAAGGCAGAACCGGCACCGCCAGCAGCTTGCACTGAGAGAGCCGTGACTCCCGCGGGAACCACAAAGCGATCAACGGAGGTTCCGATGCTGCCCTGCGCGATGAGGCTCAATGAGGGTGTCGTGACTGTGCCCTGAAACGATGAATTCGGTATTCCTGAAGCGTATGAAGTCGCCTGCAGAAATTGGGAAGCTGTAACATCGCCAAAAGTGAATTGGGCGGCGTTGATAATGGCACCCTTGCTAACAATGGCAGTGTTTGATGTGTCAATAGTTTTGAACTCCGCATTTACCAGCAAGGCGCCTCCACTGTACCAGCCGAATGTCGAACCTAAACTACCGTTGCCGAAAACAGTCACGATGGCAAGACCTCCAGCATTGAGGTCCAGCATGGATGTGATGAGTCTTAGCGGGGCAGTGGCGGTGCCTATGCTGTTTCCTGCGCGCAGAACGGTCGAGCCTGTTGAGTTTATTTCATAGTTATCGAGAACTTTTATGTCATGACCAGCTTGGAAAAATGCGTCCGCAGAGGTGTTCACTGTATTGTTGAGAAGAACATCGTTGCCGGCCATGGCGCTGAGCGTGCCGCGGAGATCAACCGTCCCGTTAATTTGAAGGCTAGCTTTTTTGTTTACCTTATCTGCCTTGAGAAACGCCGTGCTTGTTCTTACGCCATTTTGATCGTAAACGATGAGTGCTTTCTTCTCGCTCCCTATGATCGATCTTGTCATCAGCGTGATATCTGCATTGTTTCCGGTGCCTTCATCAGCCCAGATTTTCCCAACCTTCAGTGGAATACCATCAGGAGCCTTTGTGCCCGCCGCGATAAGCGAGATGTTTCCATTCTTGCCAGTACCCCAACCGTTGGTGTTGATGGTGGCGCCCGTAGTGTCAATCATCCCGGCAGCGATACCATCGGCTCCCTTTCCGTCAAAAGCAAACATCTGTATATCGCCACTGTCTCCGTTGAAAGGAGCGCCCGTGGCTACGGTCCAAACGTTAGAGCCGGAGCCAAGAATTATGCTACCTCCGGTTTTCGAAGATTTTCCTGTTAGCGAAACCGTTCCAGACGCTCCGGCGGTATTGCCACCATTTAGTTCTGATCTGTTTGCACCACCGGTATTGGTGAAATCTGCTCCAGCAATGAATGTGATGTCAAAACCGTCAGTCGCGTTGCCGGCTCGCACAAAGACCCCGTCTGCGGTTCGCACATTGCCACTCGCGACAACTACAAGGTTCTCAGCGACGGTTAGATCGCCGTCAATGACGATACTACCAGCGGTGTTGAAAAATGTTGGATCGCCAGTCAAACAAACTTCGCCGAGCTGCATTAAGTCGGTGGATGCAACGACATGCGCAGCATTGCCGGTTTGAGAAATTTTACCGGTAAGCTCACCAACATTCGTGTAGGCGGTGCCTTGCCCGGCATGCATGTTGTATGTTTTGCTGAATAAATCGCCTCCCGTTATGTAGGAATTCTGCGAGCCGTTGTAAGAGGAATCTCTGAGGTTAATCGCACCGCTGAGGGCGCTGATGGTGCCGCGACGGTTGTTAACCTGGAGGACCGCATCTGGCGCTCCATTGAGATTCACGTTACCGCTCGCGGAGGATATCGTGCCACGATTATTGACGTTGGCTGCGCCGAGGTCTACATTGGTGGCGGCGCTTATGGTTCCTGAGTTGCTGATGGCACCACCTGCGGTGAGCGTCAAAGCGCCGGATGAGTTTATCGTGCCGGAGTTGTTTATAGTTCCAGACGCATCAAGTGTGAGATCAACATTGGATGTAATGGTTGCGTTTTTGAAGTTGTTTATGTCGTCAGCGCGAATTGCACCACTTCTCGCATTGCTGTTTCCTGAAACCGCCGAAACCGTTCCATAGTTGCTCAGATCACCAAGCAATCTGAAATCTGAACCTTTAGAAAAGTCACCGATGGTGGTGACATTGCCGGCGTTGACATAATTCGCCGCACGCAGCTTGTCGCTGTTCGAAGTGATGGAATCAAGCTCAACAGAACCACCGCTCGCGCGGCCGGATTGATCGACAGTCAATGTTTGGGTGCCGCCTGAGACAATTTGTTTGACGGCTAAGTATTCTGCTGCTGTTACGCGGGAACCGGCTGCAACAGTTTTGGTGCCATTTCCCGTTTTGATTTGAACCGAACTGCCATCGACGAAAAGATTTTTTCCGAGGACAATGTTTTGAGCATTGGAAGTGAGGTCGAGATCGAGGCCGTTTTTTAAACGGATGGAGTTGCCGAGTTCGTTGGTTTGTCTGGTGTGTGAACTCAGGCGACGGTCGATCTGAGTTGTGAAATCAATGGTCGGAGTGAACGATTCTATGGTTTGAATCCTGGCGTGCTCCTGCCTGCCACCAGCATTAGCGCTGTCCGAGAATCGACTCTCCCGAAATAGCTGCCGCGCCGCATGCCTGTCCAAACCAAGATTTTGTTCTCTAAACTCCTTGAAGTTGACTCGATCTTCGCCGCGTCCGGCGGCGGTGGCGGCGGTCGCGCAAACAGTTCCAGTTAGAATCGAGAGTGAAAAAGCCAAAACAAACTGTTTAGAGCGAGTCATTTATTCAACCTCATTAGTTGCCATTGGTCGGTCGGTCCGTCCTTACTTACGCGAATGTAAGAGAGTACTACAAATGCGGGTGTTGCCGCACTAGCAAAGGTTTAACGAACAGACGACCTGGCGGCGGCTGTAGCCGATTGGTCACCTTTGCGATTTGTCTCATTGCACTCCCGCCGCGTCGCCCGCATGCGAGTACTGCACCTTCGACTCTCTTGTGAAAACCTTCACAAATTTCCTATTTCATCAATGCGAAGGGCGAAAAGGTTTCGCTTCCATCTGAAGCCGAAATCTTTAAGAACGTCAAACGAAATGGCATTGTTCGCGCGGCGGCTTGGGGAGTGCCAATAGGCGTCTGCACTTTCGGACTTTTAGCGGGTCCAACCATTGTCGCATCAGGCGCTCATACAAAGGTCACAAACGGAACTGTCAAAGCGAACATACAAAAGAATTGTTTTCACGGCGGGCACCTGAGTCCGGAAGGGGCAGTTTCGACGATGGTATTCATTCCGAAGAAACAAAAGGAAATCCAACAAGTTGCTTTTGGACGCGTAATAAATTTGGAAGACGAAGTTGAGACAACCAAAATCATTGGCATTGAGAACAATGAAGGTTCGGAGAAAAAACACCTTGCGAAGAAACAATAGATTCGCCGCCGTTTGCGCGATCAGTTCGATCATCTCCTCATTCCCTCTCAGTGCTTCCGCTGAAACGCTCAAGCTCGAGGAGGGAACAGCTGTTCGGCTTAAACTGCTAGATTCGATTTCATCTGGCTCAAATCATCAGGGTGATAGCGTCAGCTTTAGAGTGGTCGATGATGTTTTGGGCGCCGATGAGAAAACCATTTTGATCAAAGCCGGGACGCCTGCTTGGGGCTCCATCTCCAACCTTGAGGAAAGAGGTCACATGGGAGAGAAGGGTCAACTTTCGCTTTCCATTGAAGGCACGAAGTCAGTTGATGGGAAAAAAATTCCTCTGCGAGCGGCTGTAAACCGAGACGGCAAGGCAAAATTAGGAACCGTAATCGCGCTTAGCTTTATCGTGACGCCGCTGTTTTTGTTCATGCGCGGTAAAGATGCAACAATCGCAGCGGGAACTCAGGTGAATACTTATGTCGACCGCGACATGCACGTCGATGTTACGGCGGTGACTTCTAAAAGTGTCGCACAGAGCGAACCGGCCGCGTTAAATGTGACGGCGGCTGTGGTATCGCCCGCGGTTGCTGCTCCGGAGGCAAGTTCTTCTCCGAACGTTTCCGCCGATAGCGCTGAAACATCAACCACGACTGAGCCTAGTCCGCAGGCTAAGGCTACCGAGACTGTTCAAGACGAAACCGCCGCTTTGGACAAGTTGTATCAGTCAGGCCTTCTGACTAAGAAGGAATATGCCACCAAGTTGAAGGCGTTGACAAAGAAGCGCATTGCAGCGTTGGATGCGTCTAGATGAGAATCTGAGACAGAAGATAATTGGTAAGCGGCTTCTATGGTCGAGTCCACATAGAGAGTGTTCAATATAAGATCGAGGATTCACTTCTTCGTCACGGCGCTTATAATTGCTGATATTGCGTTTCCGGCGAATTCGCGATGCTATGCGCAAGGGACTTGAACCCACACGTATTGCTACACTAGATCCTAAGTCTAGGGACTGAAGGTGTCTAAAAAAGGCTTAATCCTGTTCTCAGCAAACGAGTTCTTGGATCCTCGCTTCTTCGATAGCCATAGTTTGGAATTTCGGAATATACCTTTTGTGCAGCACTATTGGAACGAGCGTGCCCTTTTGAGCACGAGGGCGAGGTAGGCAGAATGCGTCGAATACAACCGCAATCGATTATTTGCGAGAGCCCGGATCATTACTCCGTTCTCTTCAAGAAGACCGATACTCTAGTCGACTATACATTCTCCATCGAGCGGACCGGAGAAGTTGGCGTGTTGAATTGCGACCAGCGCGAGTTCTTTTTTGAGACTCATGATGACCCAGCAACAAGTTCTCTATTGAAAGCAATCGATTTGTTTGGTGAATTTCGACAACGTGATTCCGGGACATCAGTGCTAAAGTCAATCTCAGCGGTTTCAGGAAGTCAAAACTCATACGGCGTTGTCGTTCAGACCAAAGGCGGGGATGTCGAATTCATTTTCGCAGTTGAAGACCAAGACTTGCCAACTCTTGTGAGCGCAAATTACGCTTCCGAAATTAGCAGCAGCGATTGCATAAAAGAAATGATCGCGCTTTTTCACCAAGCCAGGAACTCTTAGAACGAGGCAAGGCCTAAGTACACGATTCAAGATTTAAAGACGGTAGAGCTTATACTCGGGTCGAAAACCGGGCAGGGTAGGACTTGAACCCACAAGTGTGGGCACCATATATAGTGACATCGAAAAGTTCCATTTTTAGTCTTGAAGTCGCCGGGTAAGACGAACGGTAAGCATTGAGCATCGCGAATCGCGCGGGTTAGGCGCGAGAACGGCGGAGGTTGTCGCCGGTTCGAGATTTCGCTATCGACAAGCGCTACCGTCTACGCGACCTCAATAAAAAACCGGCACCTCTTTCGAAACTGCCGGCCCTTCAAGCTTGTAATTGGTTGCGGGGGTAAGATTTGAACTTACGACCTTTGGGTTATGAGTCTAAAGGTCGGCTGTTTTTTGCTGTTTTCTCACTATTTCTAGAAGTCGCTGGAGGTAACAAAAATCAGTCTTTCGAGAAATTACCATACTTATGTAGCTTTCCTTCGTTTACCCATTTATACTAGAAAAGGGTACGGCCTAGGGTACAACATGGGGTACGGCCTGAAGACGGTGTGAGGTGCGCTCTTATGACCAAAGACGGCAAAGGCGAGAAAAAGTTCTCCGCAAAGCACATCCGTGCTCTTCAATGTCCTCCGGGCATGCGGCAGCAGTACGTGCTCGTCTCTCCCGACATTCATCTCTATGTCTCAGTTGGCAATGGCGGAACCAAGGCGTTTTGCTTTAGAGCAAAGGTAAACCAAGCATGGCGAACGCTCTTCCTAGACTGCAAGTTCGACGACTCGCTGCCTGATGCTCTAGTGAAAACGGCGATGTTAGAGGCGAAGTCACGCGCAGCCGAGCTAACAGCGCGCAGGAATCGTGGGGAAAACGTCTTCGATGCCGCTAAAGTGACCTCGACTGAACCAACCCTACAAGATTTATTTACTTACTATCAAACAGAACATCTAGAAAAAACCGGACGGCGAGTAAAAGATAACCTCGATAACTTCAACCGATGGTTCGTAAAGCGGAACTTGCAAAAGAGAAAAGCCAACGACTATTCTCACGACGATGCTTCGCGTCTGCATAAACAAATGGAAAAAACACCGGGGAGTGCTAATCGCGCAGTACAACTTGGTCGAGCCATGTTCAACTTTGGAATAAAGACAAGGTTCCTTAAACGTACAGACAATCCATTCGCCGCTGTCTCGCTCTATCCAGAAAGAGAACGCGACCGTGTTTTGTCCGACGAAGAAGCTGGAAAGCTTATTTCAGCAATTAGCGAAGCGCCCTACAGCCACTGTCAGGAGCGGTCACTTGCTGACATGATAATGCTTTGGCTACTCACTGGAGTCAGAAAAACAGTGGTTCTAAAAATGAGATGGTCAGAGATTGATGAACAAATCTGGCTTTGGACGATACCGGCTGCAAACATGAAGGGACGAAAATCTCAAGAAATCCTTCTCGGACCAGCTGAGATCGAGATTTTAACTGCTCGAAAAGCGATGCTTTTGGAAGAATCTGAGAATTTTTCTGACTTTGTTTTTCCGAGCGAAAAAAGCGCGAGCGGGCATATCGAAGATCCAGGAAATGCGTGGGAGAGTCTTCGAGAACGACTTGATCTGGGTGATCTCTGGATCCATGATCTGAGGCGAAGTTTGGCCTCGGCAATGGCAAATACCGGAGCAAATGTTGCGGTCGTGAAACAGGCTTTGGCACACACCGATGAGCGAACGACAATGAAAGCGTACATTAGAACTACTCGACAGGTACAGTTAGATGCCCGAAAAAAAGCGCAAGAGGCTTGGTTTAATGCCGCCAACAGTGCAAGCGCACCTGCCCAGAAATCCGAGGAGGAAGAATAGCGAAATTGGAGATGCTGTAATAAAAGGCACCAAATACGATACCGATAATTTACGTGCCTTCTACGTGTGATCGATTAAAGTCACACCAACCATCCCGAAATGGCTTTATGCGATGTAGGAGAAAGAATTTTGGCTGACAAGACTCTTTACTTGAAAACGGTACTTCCGTTGAAAGGCGGCATTAAGCTCGCAGGTTGGCCAAATTTCAAAGAGCATGATTTTCCAACGTTTTCAAAAGATGGTATTGCAGTCAAATTTTCTTTTGATAACACCTCAGCATACAGTCCTCCGTCATTCTCGAACGAGGAGCTAGCAAGAATATCAAATCCGCCTATCAATCAGGTCTTTGTTAACTTAGAAACGAAAGGCATTTCAGCCGAACTCGCAGAATACATTATGACGACCAAGAAAAACTGGGAGCCGCCGGAATTAGCTAAAGAGTATAGAGATCTAGCTGACACCATATTTGATACCACAATGTACTACCTAAATCGACTAGTCGTCTTCTTTAGAACTGAGAAAGGTCAGTATTGGTTGGAAGAGTTTGTCGACTCTGCTCAAAAGGAACTTAATTCGCTTGGTGAAACAACGCACCCTAAAAGAGTCTTAGCCGAAGCTCGGTTTGACGACTCTGACTGGTTCCGTTGGGATCCCATGAGCCATCCCGGTGTACTAATTTTTTCGTTCGGTGACCCGCGCGCGGTTACCGTTGAAGATTGGTCACGCGCCTGGGACTTTGTCGGTTCCGGGCGTAATACAGATCTCCCGCTTGAACTTCTTGTTCAAGCCGAAACGTTGGGAGAAAACAAGCATGACCGAAGTGCATTAACTGAGGCTATTACCGCACTAGAAGTAGCCCTCTCAAGATTTGCTGAGAATCCTGCGTCTGACCTATTTCTGAATGACCAATTGCGTGCCCGTTTCGGAACAACCAGACTCAAAAATCTTCGAGAACATCTCGGTCTTACTGGAACAGTTCACTACCTTCTTCCTATTATATTTAGCGAAGCAGAACTTGACTCAAAGACTCTTAGCGATTGCAGGCAAGCAATAGAACAGAGAAATAATGTCGTGCACAAAGGACAACGCAAAGTAAAAGACTTAAACAAGATGCTTGCTGCTGTTCGCAAAATGGTTTTACTCCTAGTAACCCGGACCGGAGACCCCGGCCCTGATAGCGTGGAATAATTCTCAATCAGTTTCCGAAACGATTGAAAACAAGCAGCAATAGTCCTTTCATAGTTGCCACGTATTTTTCACAACTCTTTGACAATATGTTTGCGGAATACGCCTTCCCTCGCTGAGATATAACCGAGTCTTCGATGTCCCGACTTCTAACACCTTTGACTATACTAACGGTTATGGCCTCGTCCATCTCTAGTTGCGCGCAAACGCCGCCTGATAAGCGAGATCTCAGCATTGAGCTTTCGAAAAGTAAAAGCATCGCAGACATAGAGCGTCTCAAAGTACAGTTTCTGGCAATCGACCCCGACGAAAAACACTTCGCCAAAGAGCTTGAGTGGGCAGCTGTTAGAAAATCTCAGAACGAACGTTTTGAGCCAATCGACGTGTCTCCAAAACGGTGGGGGTATTTCCTTCGTCTCGTGAGACCAGCCACGGACAAAAAAACAGATAACCAAGACAGGGCGAAGTTGCTTCTTTCCGAAGCGCTCAAAATTAGAGTCAACAACCCTGACGAGTTATTGCCCGTTCTACGAATAAATCTCGGGCAAACGAAAATTGAAGCTGAAGATTACGCCGGTGCAGAGTCTCTTCTAGAGCAAGCTCGAAAGGAGATTTCAGGCTCCGAACTCTTTGACAATCTGAACCTGAACGTTCTCCTGAAAAACAGAGTCGGCACCCTTTACATGAGAACAAACAGGTTAACTGAAGCGCAGAACCTATTGCAACCCCTAGAATCGATTTGCAATGGAACTCCACCCAAACGAAACCGCAACCGTGAAAAAGGCGCGTGGAATCAATCATCACCCAACTTTCCTGTTCAGATTGAGACTCTGGAGGTCCTATCCGAGCTGTCCGAAAGGCAAGGCGACTTAAAAAAGGCTCTCCAGTTGCAGAGAAAAGTTGTAGCAACTATCAGAAGCGATCTTGAGGAAGAAGCGCGTGTAACAGCGTTGGTTGAAGGCAATTAAAGCGAAGACTTATTCAATCGCGCCGTCCTTTAGGCGCTGGACCTTCCGTTGCGTCAGCATCTCCGAAAGCCATCTGGCGGACCATCACTAGCATTCTAGTTTATGATTTCGCGCCTTCTAACTATTTCAAAGCTACAAGACAATCAGCGTCTCGACCCAACTGCCTATTCGCTTCTCTTAAAAGGTCGTTTGTCAAAGAGCTTTGATCGCCATCAGCTTTCAGTCTGAGCAAAAGGTCTAATGCCTCCTCCGGCTCATTCGTCTTTGCCAGTTTAGCGCATGCCTCAATGGCTGTTATAACCGGTATAACGTTCCCGTTATTCTTGAGTCGTGCTTGTTTTGCTTCGACACCGGCCGAGGCTAACATTTTATTGTTTGGAAAATTCGCGAGTGTTGTAATGTAATTATGCCAGTCGTACTGGAATTCCCTTAGATTTGGCATTAACTCAAACGCATTTGCAGCTTCATTCCAGAGTCGTTCCTGTGTGTAAATGCGAGCCTTGAGGCGATAAATATAATTTTGCAAAGTCAACTTCTTGCATGAAACGGCATTCTTCAGAGCTATTAGTGCATTCACCGCATCATTCTTCTCTTGGTAGTATTCCGCAACAGCAAAAAGAACATCACCATTGTCCGAGTATTTTTCAAGTAGATATGCGAGCGCTTCAGTTTCGTTCGATTTAAGTTTCGCAAGCCGAATATACTCATGTGCAAAAACATACCAGAGTTTTTTCTGGTCCATATTTTTCTCAAAAATCGCCAATTGTTGCTCTGCCTTTTCAAGATCACCCACGTCAATATATGCGCCCGCACTTACAACGGCAGCTGGAGCCAGATTGCCAGGTTCAACCATTTCAAAATACTTGATTGCTTCAGCACTGTTCTGACCTTGAATCATCGTGAGATAACCCAGTTTCAAGGCTGCGATTTGGTTCTTTGGAGACAGTTCCAAAATTGCCTTGCAGTCGCTCTCAGCGTCCTCGTAACTCATACTCAGATAATGGGCGCACACCCGATATTCAAGAGCGCGCAATCGGACGTTGTCGAAGTCGTCTTTCTCTGATAGGTCTAGGACTTCTTTAACTAAGGCTTGTACTTCAGAAAGCCTTGCTTTTTGTTCTACAGTCAGTAGCCCGTCCAGAGGTGTGCAGTCTTGCACTGGTTCGTCGACCATCTTAAGACTACAGTTTGCGCTGGCTAGAGCCGGATACGGGCTATAGGGCGCTTTTTTGCGTGCTTTCTCGAAGAAATCTTTCGCGCCTTCGTAGTTTTTCTTGTCATATTCAATTTGTCCAGCGGTCATCAGACAATCCGGGTTTGAATCGAAGAGTGTTTGGTTGTCTTCCATGAAATCCTGACATTCAGATTCAAGACCTCCTAAAGACAACGCATGAACTAAGATCGCAGCCGTTCTGCCGTTCATCTTGTCCATAGCAATTGCTTTTCTGCTCAGCGATATTGCCTCGGTCACTTGGTCTAAGTTCAGCTTGGCCAGCGACAAATTACTGTAATTCGAGCGGCTGATTTTGTAATTCAGCGCCTTTTGAAATTCATCGCATGCACCCGAAAACTGCTCCATGCGGGCATAGCAATCGCCAATATATGCGCATAACCGCGATTGTAGCCCGTCGCTGGACTGCTTACTTTTCCCGACTTCGCGTCGAACATGCAATAACTCTTCAAGAGCCTTTTTTACTTTCCCTCTATTTAGATGGCTGGCAGCTGCATCAATGTCGCTATGATATCCACGTTCTTCGGGTAAGCGCTCATCGGAATCGTGCTTCTCCTGAGATAACGTGATCAACGGATTGTCAGCGATACGAGACAAAGCCTCTTCCTGAGCCAGCATCCGCTGCTCTAACTTCGAGCCAACAGCCTCAATATTTCCCATTCGATCCAGAAGTGCCTTCCATCGGTCGCGCTCTTCTCGAAGCCTTAAAGTCTGGTCAATTGCTTCCAGCTGAATTCCAAGTTCGAAAAAGAAATTGCCGACCAGCTGCTCCAGCGTATAGTCTGCTGGCAAACCAAAGGATAACTTTGAGTTTTGCTTGAACGACTCAACCGCATCTGGAAGCTTCCAATTAGCACCGTGATTTTTTACACCGTCGCAAAAAGAATTCGAACAAGCCCAATCGCTGAGAGCATCTGCAATTTCATCCTGATGACTCGGTAGTCTCTTCTTTAACTCATCGATTGCATTGCCGACAGCCGAATGTTTTTTCCATTCAGCCATACCATGGTTCACGACAACATCTGTGCACTTACCGATAACGCCGGGCAACAACATTGTCATTACCCAAGTAGTCGTTACTGGATCTAACATCTAACAAGACCCTCACCGCTCTAGACCTTTTAACATTATGAGCTTAAGGCTCAATTCCATCGAATTACCCTACTTTTCATTTATTGTTCTGAAATTGCTTACGGGGCCTGAATTTAGGGAGATCTAAAAACGACAATGGAGAAAGGGAGACAACTTTCGCCGCCTCCCTGCTCTGACTCAAGACCGAATAACGTCAGCTGACTAAGAAGCGATGAACGCATCCAGGTTCGCTCGGCGTTATTTAGTCGGCCGATTTCTACTAACGGCAAGTTGTAGCGACACTATTGGCAGTCGACCAATCCATCATTATGCGGGACACTGAACTCAACTTCGAATCGCTGGCATGCACGTGTGAACTCATCAATTACCTTCAGAATTCGAAACGGGCTGTCTAAGACGAAATCCATCGACCAGCATTGAGTTGGTCGCGATGCCGGTGCGATAACCGCGAATCACTTCCGTTTTTGTTTTCTGACTTGCGGGTTTGAGCAACACCGCGTCATCATGCAGGAGGTGATGGGCGTTACAAAATACACGCACCATATGTAGTGGCTTCCTACTTGATTTTAAGCTAACCGAAGCGGTTCGCAAGCCGTAATTTCAAAATTGATAAAGTCGAAGAACTGAACTTTCTGCTGACCAAAATCAATTATGCAAAATCCGGGGCCATGTTTTTGGAGCAAAGTGCCTGCATTGATGAAGGTTACATCATCGATTCTACGGACCATTCTTCGATGGCTGTGACCCTTAATTACGTAGCGATACTTGTTCTCGCGCAGAATTTTGACCAATTCCGTGTTGGACGATAACGCATGATCTCGGTCAGTGGGTAGGAGCGTTTTCATGTCATCTTCGCCCATTCCGTGACAGAGCAGCACGCTGCCTCGAACAGATTGAAAAACGAGAGTTGATGGCAGTCTTCGCAACCATTGCAGATTGTCCTTTTCAATGTCTTCGGGATAGTGAACATCTGCAAACAAACGCATCTCATTTTTGAGCAACCAACGCTCGTGATTTCCTCTGACGGAGGAAACATTGTTCTCGCGAAGGAGCTTGCAACAGCGGTTTACGTCGCCGCTTCCATCAACTATGTCGCCGACGCAAAATGTTGATTCAACTCGTTCACGACAAAATTCCAGCGCTCGGCCGAGCAACTCATCCTCGGCGTGAACGTCTCCAATAGCTGCGATGTGTTTGAGCATAACCAAGACCTCTGCTACCGATTGTGGAACCCGCTGTGTGCTATGTCAATCTCAACTCACCCAGTGCCAGTCTAACCGTGAAGATTAGTGGAATCATCGTTAGCGAAAGAGAGGCTCCAAGTGAAGCCTCTCTTGTCTGATCAGTCATTCTCGATTAGCACACTCTGGAAGCAATGAATGCATCGAGATCGGCCCGGCGATATTTTGCGAGCCTGCCGATTTTGACCACCGGCAATTTATAGCGACCGGTACATTTCCAGATCGCCAGGGTTCGTTCGGATACACCAAGGTATAAAGCTGCTTCCTTCCTGCTCATTAGATCGCTGACAGGAAGTCTGAAGTTGGAATTCGGATTCATAGAATGTTTGTCCTATGTTTGCGATTGTTCAATCGCTGAATTGAAAGTGGTGTTAGCACACCGACCGATCATTGATCGTAAAAGCGGTTGCAGCGGACTGCATAATTTAAATGACGCCAGCGTTAACCCGTTTGTTCCGCGGTTAAGTGTTCCTTTCTAAGTTTTCCGATTCTAATCCAGGTTGCTACGGTGTCACTACTGGCGATGGCATCAATGGAACGTGGTTCTGTGGGATGGTCATTCGGCTCCAGCCTTGAAACATGTTACTGCCGCGTTTTTTCATTGTCGGGCGCACTCACCCCGAGTCAAGCTGTTTGGTTCCAATCAATTATCTGTTTTTGACTCGGGGCTCGCGCACCCGGCTCTCCTCCGCGCGCGGCAGCGCTCATCAACTAATGGAGGTGTTTGTCATGAAAACAGCAGTGAATTTCGATCTTGGTTTGGAATTAACGAAGAACAGCAAGGTCGGTCCGGCTTTCAGTCTTTCGAGATCGGAATCATGCATTAACAAAACAGAGGTTTGCGAGCGGGTCTGTTACGGTAACGGAATTCGATATCGTAGCTCGGGTCAGACAGCAAAACGCAGCCGAAATTTCCGAACCGCTGAGTTCTTGATACGGCACGGCGGACTAGAATTACTGGCTGAAAATC
>JAHBVO010000004.1 GCA_019637435.1 Candidatus Obscuribacterales bacterium
ACAGGGCTGGGTCTGGGGGCGGTTTGTCAATGAGGGAGTGACGGATTTGGCTGAAAGCGTCGCTCTGGGATTGACAGGGCTGGATCTAGAATCGGCTCGACGGTCCCGTCAATGGGAGAGCGACGGATTTGGCTGAAAGTGTCGCTCTGGGATTGACAGGGCGGGGTCTGGGGGCGGTCTGTCAATGAGAGAGCGACGGAATTGGCTGAAAGTGTCGCTCTGGGATTGACAGGGCTGGGTCTGGGGGCGGTCTGTCAATGAGAGAGCGACGGATTTGGCTGAAAGCGTCGCTCTGGGATTGACAGGGCTGGATCTAGAATCGGCTCGTCGGCATAGCTGATTGACGCATGTCGCGTGTGCCGTCACGATGCGGTTATACATCGCGCAACAATCGCAAAAAACTTAATGGGTTTCTACGTGTGAGCGGGGCGCGCTAAGTGAGATTCGTAAATAGTTTTTCCGCCGGTAGTTCCGGAGCTAGCTGGTCGATAGTGCTGTGCAGAGGATCGGCGCGCGTTTGTTTAGTACATAGTGAGTTTTAAAATAGTTGTCTTTGATGAAAGCCAAAGTGTACGCATAAGACCTCACAGTAACTCTCCTTTTCACGAGATTCCATCAGCTAGTACTTTAGCCAAGCACATCCGAACTTTCCTGCGACCTTAGGGGCGTCGGTGGTTTGCGTGTGTGGATGGACACTCGGAGGGGCGTTACCAATTTTTTGGACAGCAATGGAGAACCTCATGTCCAAGATTTCTTCCCGTCCCGCGTCCCGCAACCAGTATGGCGCTCGCGGCAATCACAACGGCAACCGTGGTGGTCAGTCGTGGGGACCGCAGAACAGTGGCTCGTGGCGCCATGGTCTGCAGAATCGCGGCTCGCGCAGCAACGCACAGACCGCCGGTCCGCGCCGCGCCTCCAAGCCGGTCACGGTGATTTCGAAGAAGGACGCCATCACCGGCTTCATGAAGACCGTCACGCACAGCTCCAAGTTCGTCGCGGCGAATTCGGGCGGGCTGATGGCTGCCATCAAGGTCGGCGGTCGTGTCGTCTTCCCCGAGCGTCGCGGTCCGCAGCCGCAGAATGACGGCAAGGTCTGGCAGTTCCAGATTGTCGGCGAGAACCCGAAACAGACGGTGTACTTCGCTCGCATCGTCGAGGCGACGTCGTCGACTGCGATCAAGATCGTCATCGACCGCAGCGGCAAGATGGTCTGCGTCGGGCGTCCGCGGCTGGTCATGCCGTTCCGCACGACGAAGCCGAAGAGCGCTGCGTATGCCGAGTTCCGTCATGCGACGCCGAACATGGGCTTCGAGCGCAACGACGACTGGTACTTCGCGGACGATGGTTACGGTTCGTACTCCGACTGCGGCTGTGGTTGCGACCATGACTGCGACTGCGAGGAATCGGACCGGAGCGACTTCGACAACGAGGTCGAGTCGATCTGGAACCACCTGCCGACCAAGCCGGTCAACTGCCATGCCTGCGGCTTCGAAGACTGCCGCTGCGACGGCACGGCAAGTGACTGGGTGCCGGCGCGCACCACGCTGAACCTGCTCGGCTGAGCTCTGCGGCTCATCGACCAGGAGCCGGCTCGGTAATTCTGCCGAGTCGGGATTGTTCCAACTTCTCTTGATGAAGGAGCAACCATGAGCATCTTCGACGACGACGAGCGGCGGGGCCTCAGCCTTGCCGACGCTCTGTCGAACTCGCTGTGGAGGGATGTGTTTCCGATGATGCCCGCATTCTCGGAACCGCCCACCATGGCCGACCAGCTCACCCAGTCGGTCGCCGACGAAATCGTCGACGCGCCTCCGCACTGGTTGTCGCTGGGCTACGGAACCGATCTCGCGACTCCCGCTTCGCAGGACCTCTTCAACGAGGCGCTGCACAAGCGGAAGTTCGGGCTGCCGTGAGTTAGGCGGCGTTTCGGTCTGACGATAAGCGCTAACGCCTTCGGGCGTTAGCGCACTTTTCTTCTTCTTCTTCTTCTTCTTCTTCTTCTTCTGGCGTTCGATGGGCTCGGATATTGCATGCGTATTGCGGTGCTCTGGCTGGTTTCGAACGTTTTTAATGAGCCGATGTTATACTATCCTATATAAAAGAACAGTTGGAAACAAAATTGGCTTGCAGATGCGTTCTGCAAGCCAATCTTGGCGTCAGGTCGGGAAACTGACTTCTATTGTTGCAAGCGGAAGTTGGGCTGCGAGTTAGAACGACGGGACGTCGAACACCTCTGCCAGTCGGTTGACTTGAGCTTTGAACTCCGCCGCCCGCGCTCTGTCCCCGCTCGCTTCGAAGCTCTGCATCATGACGATCGGCGCGGCGAGCAGCTTCGCTTGCGTGGGCACCCAACGAAGCTCAGGGATGGCGAGGTCGATGAGCTTTTCGCAGGCTTCGACGTTGCCGTGCCTCGCTTCGTCGACGGCGAGCTGGTAGTCGACGACGGCGCAGTCGAGGCGACCGGGTTCTACGAGAACCGGGCGAGCGTTGGACTTCCAGAGCGTGAGCTCCTTTGATCGCCAGCTCTCTCTCGCATCGAAGATGATGACACCATCGGCGGTGATCTCGACGACTTTGGTTCGTGGCGGCAGAACCTTGTCGAGCAACCGGTCCGTGACGCCAACGAGCCGAAAAGTGTACCAGGCGACGACGACGATGATGCCGCCATGCACCAGGAATGAGGTTATGCCAATCGCCGGCAACAGCCACAGCCAGAGGATGGCTGCGGCAGTGCAGGCGCAAAACAGTTCGACGGTCTTTTTCACCATGAAGGGAAATCCTTACGGTTAGACTGTGTGCGTTAAGAATTGACGAGGTCGAGCGTGGCGTTGCAGTTCTTCTCAGTCAAGCTGAGGACCTTCCGTGGGCAGACCGGTGCGCCACTTGTTGGCTTTGTAGGCCTTGTCCAGGTAGGCGATCTGTGCCGAAGTCAGGCTGTCGAGCGCGTTTTCGCCGAGAGCGCCGATGCGAACCTTGAGGAAAATGTCGATCTGTTCGAGCGGGATCTCGGCGAGTTCGGCCGGGCGGCCACAATCGGGATCGGCTCGGCGACTGGATGCCATCACTTCCTCCGGCACGCCGATCAGCGAGCAGAGTTGCATGATGTCGGTTTTCCAGAGACCGACGATCGGCAAGTAGGTCGCGACCCGGCTTGCCAGGCTGAAAGTGCCGAACGTGTTCTCGGTGCGGTTGCGCGTGCCGACCAGCCAGCGGTTCTCGTCGAGGGCGAGCTTCTGGAAGATGGCGTTGCGCTCGACCTCTGCGTGGTTGCGCGATGCGAGGGCGGGCAGGAAGCGGATGTTGCCCTCGGATTCGAACCATTCGCGCGCGCGCAGGTCTTTGCCGACGAAGACGCCGACGGTCTTCTCCGGGTAAACCGAACTGAGGATGTGAAACGCGAGCGCCGAATCGGAGCCGCCGGAAACGGGCACGAGCAGCCCGTTGGACTGCGCAGCTGTTTGGCGAACCCACTTCTTCAGCTCGGTGAGCATGAACGAAATTCCGATGTCCATGGGTTGCTCCTTATTCGCCGCCGGTCATCATGAGCGGCTGGCCGTTGAGAGATTTGACGAGACCCTGACACACGGTCGCGACCAGCTCCGCCACTTCTTCGGCAGGGATGATGCGCTTCTGCGGGTTGGTGTTCTCGACGATGGTGCGCGCTTCGGCAGCGCTGATGCCGCGGTGCTTCACGAGTCCGGCGATGGTGCGGTCGGTCATCTCGCTCTCCACGAACGAGGGGCAGATCGGCACCACTTGGATGTTTTGCTTCGCGACCTCGAGCGCAATCGCGCGCGCCATGCCGACTAGCGCGTGCTTGGTGGCGCAGTAAGCGGTCTGGTATTTGAAACCTTTCACGCCGGCAACGCTCGAAATCACGCAGATGGAGCCGGACTTGCGTTCGATCATCTGCGGCAGACACGCCTGGATGAACCACATTGCACCGTCGACGTTGACGGCGAACATGTCCTTCCAAGCCTTCTGGTCCATCGTGTGCGCGGCGCCGGAGGTTCCGATGCCTGCGTTGCACACGAGGTTGCCGACGGAGAGACCGGCTGCGGCGAGCTGTGCGACGGCGGCCGTCGCTGTTGCCGGGTCGGAGACATCGCCGACAATGAAATCGGCAGTGCCACCAAGGGCGGTGATCTCCTTGCAGACGCTCTCGAGATCGCTCTGAGTGCGCCCCACTACTAAAACAGGCGTCAGTGACGCCATGCGTTTGGCGATGGCACGTCCGATGCCTCGCCCTCCGCCTGTGACGATGGTCGCTAATTTTGTGTTCATAAGAAACCTCCAGGAGTCGGCTTGGCGACTCGGTAAGTGAACATCCGCTTCGCGTGCAAACAATGCAACTCTCACCGTCAGATCACCGAGAACCGCAGCGGGACAGCATGGCGACAGGCTGCACGAGGTAGAAACCGCGCGCGTCGTTCGCTGACTGTCGCTGAGGGCTGTGACTGTTTCTCCCCGGAAAGCCTGGTGTGGGTGGCTCGCGCGTGAAGATTCAGGTGGTAGATGTCGTTTTGGAGTCGAAAGCTAGATGAACATTTGTGGAAACTGTGGATACGGAGAACTTAGGTGTTATGCTTGTTGGTTCTCAAGGGGTGTTAAGTTTAGGTTTGCTAAGCTGCGCTGGTGGCGGGTTTCGAGCTCGTAACATTATCACGCGCTCATAAGGAGGTCCGCTCCAGGCGTGGGTTTGTGGCGACAGTCGTTGAAATTTTGTTAGCGCTAGCGCGTGCTAGGTTGGGCGGAATGGCAAAGTGGGTGCTGGGATGGCAATCGATTTGACCGCCAGTGCAGTTCAGGTGGTGTAATGTTTTGAACCGCGGAAATGGTTCTTCGGTGTCTGCCAAAACTTTCGAAACCGGCCCGGTTTGTGTTTTCATTTGAATGGGTTTGTCGGCGTTGCAATCTAGATTGCAGGGTTCGAGGCAAAAGCTGCAATTTAGATTGCAGTGGTGTTTTTGAAAGAGGTTTTTCGGCGAAATCAGGGATCAGTGAAGGGCGTTGCAATCTAGATTGCAGGGTTCGAGGCAAAAGCTGCAATTTAGATTGCACTGGTGTTTTTGGAAGCGGTTTTTCGGCGAAATCAGGGAGCAGTGAAGGGCGCTGCAATCTAGATTGCAGGGTTCGAGGTAAAAGCTGCAATTTAGATTGCACTGGTGTTTTTGGAAGCGGTTTTTCGGCGAAATCAGGGAGCAGTGAAGGGCGCTGCAATCTAGATTGCAGAGTTCGAGGCAAAAGCTGCAGTCTAGATTGCAGGCATGGTTGTGGACCCAGTGATTGCACTGTGAAGGCTAAATTTGCTGGTCTAGATGGGAGCTGCCGAGTTTTGGGACCGTTGCTCCCAAGTTGAAACTATCTGACGTTGAGGAAATTTGTCCCGAAAGTGTTAGCGATGGGGCGAATGCAGGAATATAGTCTGTGGGAGATACCTCAGGGGATTGGTGTTCGGGGAAAGTGGCGACCAAGGAACAGAAAACGCAGGACCCATATACAGAAGCGGACAGGAAGTGGCCGGTTTTGGCGCGTTCGATTGAGCAGGCAATGGCTGCGAAACAATACGCGGAGGCGGAGGACCTGGCGCTTTTTGCCATGGAGCTGATGGAAGAGTATGACGACAGCGACCCGCGCTTGATTCAAACTTTGCAGACGCTGAGCCGAATTTACTATGCGACCGAGCGGTACAAGAATGGCGCGCCGGTTTTGAAACGACTTATCAAAATCTACACCAGGCTTACTGGCGAGAGAAGCGTGGAAACTTCCACAATTGTTCAAAACGCTGCATTGCTCTATCACTACTGGGGCAAGAAGGAAGAGGCGGAGCGGTATTTCAAAGAAGCAATAGATGCGAAAACGCATTTGCTCGGCGAAAAAGATCCGCAGGTGATTAAGCTGCAGACGCACTACATCAAGTTCTTGGAAGATCATGGGCGCAAGGATGAAGCGTACCGCATCAAAGAAAAGATTTTGCGCACCAAGGAAACGGACACTATGAGCCGCACAGGGCGCTGGGAAACAATGCAGACTGGGTCGTCGACGTAGCGACCCTACGATGAAAAAGAAAAGTTGGCGCTAAGATTGTGCTCTGGTGGGACTGAGCAGCGTGTCTTTTGCGTCAGTGTTCGTGGCGATGGTGCAAATCTGGAAAGTGAGCATGCGCGTGAGCTAGAGGCTCGTGGTTGTGTGCATGCGTGTGTGGCTCACCAGGCGGGTCTTCATCGGTGTGTTCGTGTTGGTGGTGTTCGTCGTGGATGTGTTCATGCTCGTGGAACAGTTCGTCGTGAACGTGATAGTGCTCGTGGTTTTCGCTGAGGTGTAGATATACGCCAATGCCCATCAGAAGCGCAGCTACAGCCAGGTTCCAGGAGATCGGCTCTCTAAGTAAAACAATTGCAGCTAAGGCGCCGATGAACGGAGCGGTAGAGAAATATGCTCCGGCTCTCGCCGTGCCAACGTACCGCAGGGCAAGAACGAACAGCACCAGGCTGATGCCGTAGCCGAGAAAACCAACCAGCATTGCGCTAGCAATTGTCACCGGTGGTGGTGTCGAATTGCTCAGAGATAAAGCGAGCGTAAGGTTGACGGCGCCTGCGCAGACGCCCTTGGTTAGAGCGATTTGAAGTGGTTCTGCGTGCGAGATCTGTCTGGTGAGATTGTTGTCGATCGCCCAGCCTAGGCACGCGAGAACGATCAAGACGCATCCCCAGCTGAGCTCGAAACCGTTTTGTCCGGCGACTGAAAGTACAATGCCACCGAGGGCGATGGCGACCATTCCGGAGACTATCCGGCGATCGCAGTGTTCTTTGAAAACGACCCAGGCTAAAACCGCTGTCAGGACGCCCTCTAAATTGAGTAACAGTGAGCCCGTGGAGCCCATTGTCATAGATAAACCGAACATCAATAATACGGGCGAAATGATGCCACCAAACGCGATGGCGCCGATTAGCCACGGTAGTTCGTTTGGCTTGATCGGATTTAGACGTTCTGATGAGCGCATTCGTTTTACAAGCCACAACAGCGACAATCCGCAGCCTGAGCCGAGATACAGAAGTGCAGCCAGCATCAACGGTTCGATTTCGCCGACGAGTAATTTGGCAAATGGAGTGCTCAAGCCGAAAAGTAGAGCGGACAGAAGACCGTACGCGATGCCGCTCGGTGGCGTGGAGTGGGAGTGGTCGGTGGTTGATGACTCGGTCATATCAGCATTCGATATTCTGTTATGGTCGTCCTGGTACCGTTTGGTGCGGAATGTCGACGCCATAAAGAATCTTCGATTGTCCATTGAAGAAACGGGACGTTTGCTCTTCCGTTGAGCCGTAGTTGTTTATGAGTTCTACTACGGCGGTCGTCATTAAGACGAGAATCATTGCGGGCAAAGGGAAGACGCAGAAGAGAAGTGCGCGCTTCCACCAGCGATGTGCGGCATACAAGCATGCACATCCTAGCCCGATCCAAAACATCTCGATGAAAAGCATCACTCTTGCAGCCGGATGAGTGAAACCGAAATGTGCGTATCCTGGTGACAAAAGAAACATCAACATCATGACTGCTAGCGGTGATAACGCTAGCAGCGCTGTGCGTTTGATGTGTTTGACGTCGCGCATGTTGTAACTAGATTATAGAACGAGATTCCGGGCCGCACACACTCGGTGGAACGAGAGTGACAACAATTGTTGCTAGTAGATTTTTGTCGAATGAAACCATTCAGAGTCTTTTGGACGTCTTCCAAGGTCGTAAGGCGATTATATCAAGCGGCAGAGGTAAGGACTGGGCGGCACTACTGGCGATGGCACTCAACGGTAAGGAATAGTGTTACGCATTTTTGTCGCCAATTGGTCGGCGAGTGAGTTTACAGGTCGAATAACTCACCTGAGCTTTCTTGCTTGCGATCTGCTATTTCGGATTTTCTTGTCTACGGCTGATTGACGCATTTTCGAAAATGCGTCAATCAGTCATAGACAAAACCGCATTTCTGAGTCCGACGAGAGAGTGTCTAGAGCTGTAGAGGCCCGACCCGTAGGATTCTTGCACCCTCAACGAAGCTTATACTCTATAGTAGGAAACTGTGCGAGCTGTGCGAGAGGCTAAAGAATGGTGTGGGGAGCTGTTCTTGACAAGGGTGGCTGTCAAGAATTGGGTCTGCTTTGGGTTTGTTTGAAACCGTTTGCAGATACGAAAATCGCTTGGCAACAAGATCTGAACCACAGCTTCTTTTGGTTTATGAACTGATTTGCACCTTGGTGCTTCTTCTATCTCTTGTCTCTATATCCTGACAATTCGTAGTTTACAAGCCGATTGTTTTGTTTAGATATCCGAATCCAGAAACGCCACCAAGCATTTAGTTTCAACACGTAGAGAAATCATAACTCGCGCCGCCTGAGCGTCTGTCATTTGTTGCCGTTCTGGAGCACCTGGCACCGTCTGTGGTATCGCTGATTCTCTTCTGTGTCCGACGCTAAACGTTTGTTCGCGCGTCAAGTGGCTGTTCGCTAGAGGCTTTTCGTTCCGCTCGTCACAACGTGCGCGCACACCTTGTGCGGCAGGTTGGTCGCGTTCTCGAAGCCCAGCTACGGTCGACTGTTCGGGAGCCGGTTCTGGCAAAGCAATCCAATCACTTTCATCCAAGAAATCCTAAACAAGAAATGGAGTGACATATGTCGCGACACAGAGTTATCCCGCCGGATGACCCCAAGTATCCGGCCATCAAGCGGGCCATGATGTTCGCTTGGTTCAAGACTATCCTCGGCTACAGCATGATGGGTGGTCTGGTCCTGCTTGCCCTCTGGGGCTTTGGTTTTACCTACGAGTTCAAGCTCGGTTTCGGTATGTTGTGGTGGTTCCTGCCGCTCGTCATGTGGTGGTTCAGCGACAAGGTCGCGATCGCCATGACGAAGTCGGTGCCCGCCGATCCGTCCAATCCGGAGCATCGCCGGCTGATCGAGATCGTCGATCGCGTCTACGCGAAGAGCGGTCTGAAGTTCAAGCCGCCGGTCTACATCTCCGACAACCCGCTGCCCAACGCCTTTGCGACCGGACCGATCCATCGCAAGGCGGTCGTCGCTGCCACCAAGGGGCTGTTCCTCTGCGGCATGACCGACGACGAGATCGAAGCCGTGTTCGCCCACGAACTCGGTCACGTGAAGAACTACGACGTCGCGCTCAACACGATGACGTCCGTGCTCTCGATGATCTTCTTCTCGATCGTCGACAGCGGCGTGCGCATGCTGCTGGGCACCCTGGGCTGGTTCAAGAAGGTTCTCGGCATGAACCCGAACAGCAAGGGCTTCTTCACCGGCATCCTCGAGTGGGTGATCATGTTCGTGATCTTCCAGATCACCGGACAGCTCACCAAGCTCGTGCAGGTGTTCGTCGTTCGCTCGCGTGAGTCGGGCGCCGACGCGTCCGGTTCGATGATGACGGGCAAGCCGTGCGACCTCGCCAACGCGCTCAAGAAGCTCGTTGCGTATGTCGAGAAAAACCGTCCGAAGGGCCGCGACGCCGAGATGTATCGGGCGCTGCGTCCGATGATGACGGTCGATCCGCTGTTCGACGCGCTCGCTGACGACCCGAAGCCGCGGGGCATCTGGGACCGCCTGAAGGCGTTCTGGAAGTACCTGCAGCTCACCCACCCGCCCGTGTCCGAGCGCGTCAAGATGCTCGAGTACATGAACGGCGGCAGCTGCCCGGCGCCGAAGTACTGAGCCGGCGCTGATAGGTCGATGTGCTCGGCAGACCGTTTCAAAACGGACTCGCTGAGCGGCATCAGACCTGCTAGCAGTTTCCTGCGACTAAATCGGGATCTGGTGGTGGTATCGCTTCTGGTGGCGCAATCGGTTTTAAACCGAAAGGCGTTGCTGGTTGTGGTATCGCCGCCGGTGTCCCTGATTCGTCTCTATCCCGGAACTGTGCTCCGCCCTGTGGAGCGCACGTTCCCAAACAACGGAGTAAACAACAATGAGCCGATTCTCGAAGAGTCGATTCATCGCCGTTTCGGTGCTCGTTGCTGGGCTTGCTCTTTCGCTCACGGGCTGCAAGCAGGAGGACGAGGTTCCGCCTCCGCCTCCCGTGAAAGCGCAGCCGGCGCAGCCCAAGTACATCGTCAAGGTCATTCCCAAGCCGGACGGGTCGGAAGAGCTGCAGCGCATCTACACCTATCTGCCCGATGGTGTGACGCTGTACAAGCTCGAGATTCAGTACCGTCAGGGTGGTCGGACGGAGGTGCAGTGGTATCGCCCGGACGGCACGGTCAAGGAGGTGCAGGAGATGCACCCGTACTCGACCGGCAAGGTCCAGTCGACGACTCGGATGGCGCCGGATGGCACCACCAAGGTCGATCAGACCACCTACCGTCTCGACGGCGGCGTCGATGCAGTGACGGAGTTCAAGGCTGACGGTTCGAGCCACACGGTTCGTTACCGCAATGACGGCAAGCGTCGTCTCAGCGTGACCGACACAGCGCCCGACGGGAAGAAGGTCTCGACCTACTTCCATGCCGACGGTACCACGGTCTGGGCGAATGCAACAGAGCAGAAGAACGGCGACAGCAAAGTCGAGACTTTCCGTCTCGACGGCACGCGCGATCAGACCCGCGAGGTCTTCTACGATCGCATGATTGTCACCGTCCATGGTGCCGATGGCAAGCCCAAGTACACGCAGACGTGGAGCGGTTACCGCTACGCGTACAGCAGCTACCGCTATTACACGCTCGAGAAAGTCGAGGAGTTCGGCGCCGACGGCGTCACTCTGACACGCAAGCTCGAGTTCGAGCGGTATGGCAGCCGCAACATCAAGGTGGCGACGGACCTCGCCAACGGTCAGCCGACCAAGACCCGTTATTTCCGCTATGACGGCACGCTGGAGCGCGAGGAGATCGTTCAGGCAGACGGCACGAAGACGACGGTGAAGCACGAGGCCTCGGAGAAAATCACCGAGACCTACGATCCCGGCGTGAAAAACGAGCCTGCCTACGACGACCCGCTCGTCGACAGTCCGTCGCATTTCAACTGACACTCCGGCGAAGACACGCATGATGTGCGTCGTCGCCGGACGTGAATTCGTTCGCGGCATGCGATTTGCAGCGTGGTTTAGTCGAGTCCGATTCTCGGGCTCTTGAGACCGGCTGCAGGTTGTCTCCGGCGAACCCTCAACAAATAAGACGCTGCGCGCCAGGCAGGAAACTGTCTGGCGCGCTAGCGCATATCAGGAGCTCCAAATGTCAGGCAATAACCGCAAGCTCTTCGCCGTCGCATCGGCGATTGGTTTGACCTGTCTTTTCCTGCTGACTGTTTTTGCGCCGAACGCCTTTCTGGCACTGAACCTTCACGGGCGTTTCCAGCTCACCGGCGACACACCATCAGTGGTGCGGCAGTCGACGCTGGAACGCCACGCCGACGAAAGCCAGACGATGAAAATCGTCGTCGGGCTCAAGCTGCGTGATGAAGCCGGTCTCGACCGCTTGCTCTCCGAGATCGCCGACCCCAGGTCGCCCAACTTTCGCAAGTATCTCAGTCCGGCCGACTTTGCCGGCCGTTTCTCGCCCTTGCCGCAAGACGTCGACAACGTCGTGCTCTTCTTGCAGGAGCGCGGATTGTCGGTCACAAACGTCTCGCCCAACCGCACGCTTGTCGAGGCGGAGGGCACGGTAAGCCAGCTCGAAGCGGCTTTCGGCGTCACGATCAACAAGTACACGGTCAAGCTGCCCAACGGCGGCGTGAAGAACTACCTGTCCAACGACCGTGATCCGGTCATCCCGACTCGCCTTTCGGCGATCATCGAATCGGTGATGGGGCTGGATACGTATGCCGAATTCGAGTCGCGCATGCGCGCAAAGGAGCCGCACTCCAATGCGACAGCGCCTCGCGGTTTCTCTCCGCAAGAGATTTCGAAGGTCTACGATTATCCCAACACGCTCAACCCGAATGTGAAGGGCACGGCGCTGACCGGCAAAGGCAAGACCATTGCCGTTGCGACCGCGTATACGTACGACCAGAAGGACATCGACGCGTACTGGAAGCAGTTCAACATCCAGCGCACGGGCACGCTGACCAACGAGTACATCGGCGGGACGGCGACGAAGCTCAACGAGGAAACGACGCTGGACCTGCAGACGGTGAGCGGCTTGGCGCCTGGTGCTGACGTGATCATGTACCTTGGCGTCGATGCGAAGTTCACCAACTTCACGCTGGTGTTCAACCGAATCGTCACCGACAACAAAGCCGACATCATGTCGATCAGCTGGGGGCTTTGCGAAAAGCACACCGGCAAGCGGCAGATGAAGACTGAGCACAACATCTTCCGGCAAGCGGCTTCGCAGGGCATCGCCATCTTCGCCGCATCCGGTGATGACGGCGCCTACGACTGCAAGCACGAAGAGGAAGAGGACGAGGACGGCAAGAAGAAGCCGGTCGTGAACCTGGCGGTCGACTACCCTTCGTCCGACCCTTATGTCACCGCAGTTGGTGGCACGACCCTGTACTCGTCCTCCGGCAAGCGCACGTCCGAACGGGCGTGGTACGGCTCTGGCGGCGGCAACTCGGAGTACTGGAAGCGTCCTGCGTGGCAGAAAGGAGCTGGCGTTCCCGCCGGCGATTTCCGCTCGACGGCTGACGTTTCGCTCAACGCTTCGCCCGGAACCGCCTACGCCTTCTACTTCGAAGGCAAATGGGAAGGCTGGGGAGGCACTTCGGTCGCCGCTCCGGCCTGGGCTGCTCTCTGGGCGCTCATCGATGAAGCTGCCGGCGAACGCATCGGCATGCCCGTCGAAACCCTTTATCGCCTGGGCGACTCGGCTGACTACGGCTCCACCTTCCATGACATCACCAGTGGTGACAACGGTGATTTCCGCGGCCCTGGTTTCAAAGCCGGTGACCACTGGGATCATCCGACCGGATGGGGTGTTCCGAAGGGCGAGGCGTTGAAGGACTGGATCGTCGGCGATCGCAAAGGCAAGACTCCTGCGCGTGCGCCTCTGGTCGACGAGCCGGAAGAGGACGACGAAACGCCTGCTCCGGTTCCGCCGGAGCCGAGCGGCGGCTGACGATTCGCTCGGGTTTCTCGCCACGGTATCAATCTCTTGGCTCAGTCATACCGTCAGAGGAATGCTGACTTTTGGCATTCCGCTGCCGGTCTGCAGAGTGGGTCAAGTCTATGCCGTCGGCGACATCCTCATCGGATGCGTCCAGGCTCGTCTGTTTAATTCACGCAGAACGCGACCGTTGGCATTCCGCTGCCGGTATGCAGAGTGGAGCAAGTCCATGCCGTCGGCGACATCCTCATCGGATGCGTCGATGCGCATCTGGTGTTGCCGCAGCTGGTGGCGCCGCAGTTTTTGATCGACGGCGGAAACGCGGTCGGCTGAACCGAAATGTGTTCGTTCGGGTCACCGCAAGCGGTTTAACCGCTGCTTGCATCTCATCTCCATAAGAAAACTAAGAATCGGAGATCACGCTGTGAAACCTTTCATTGCTCTCAATTGCGAGATTGAAACCACTGGCACCGGCAAAGTGCGCGTCGGTCGCACTTATGTCGAAGCCATCCGCAAAGCCGGCGGCATCCCGCTGCCGGTTGCGCCGCTTCCCACCAGAGATCTGCCGCAGATTCTCGACCTCGTGAGCGGTTTCGTATTCATTGGCGGCAACGATTATTCGCCCGCGCTTTACGGGGAGGAGGCGCATGAGAGTGTGCAGCCCCTGCACCCGATTCGCGAGGAGTTCGACCTCAGACTCATGCGTCTGGCGCTCAAGGCGCGCGATCGCATGGGTGAGCCGAAACCCATCGTCGGCATTTGCGGCGGTCACCAGCTGCTCAACATCAAGTTGGGCGGCTCGCTCACGCAGGACATCGAGACGGTCAAACCCGGTCACGGTGTGCTGCATCGAAATCGCGAGGACGTCGCCCGGCACCCGGTGCGGCTGAGCGCGGGATCGCAGCTGCGGCGCATCTACCGTTCGGCGACTGTCGAGCGGCCGATCAGCTCGCATCACCAGTGCATCAATCGCCTCGGTCGAGGTCTGGTCGTGACCGGTTGGTCCGACGACGGCATCATCGAAGCGGTCGAACATGAAACGCGTCCTTTCACGCTCGGAGTGCAGTGGCATCCCGAAGCCGACTACGAGGGGAGCGCGCGTCTGTTTAAGGCTCTGGTCAAAAGAGCTCGCGAGATGCAGTTCTGACGGTGACCGTCTGGGTTGCCGGAGAGGATTGTGCGGAAAGCATTGGCGGCTGTTCGGTTTAAACTCTGAACGATTCGCTGAGCTCGCATTAGTCTCTTGATTCAGGCTAGCGCAGGTGAGCTAGTTACTTGTGATATTAACTGCAGTCAATGAACTCTTATCTGTTCTGCATCGCGAAATGAGATCTCATGCAGCCTGTTATGGTTTCCGCGCACGAGGGCGACTTCGGGCGCGGGCCGTAACCTGGGTTTACATGTAAACTTAGGCTTGTATGGTCTTTTTCGCGATGCTAGAAACAGAGTGTCTCTTGACAAGTTTGTCCTCGGGTATTGAACAGGCACTAAAAGCAAAAACGGCTAGCATCAACAAAAACCGTCAAGGGCTTAAGTGCTTGTCCACCCGAGTGCTGGTCGCTCACTGGATCCCGCTCACGCGGGGTCTGATCTTCACCCAACAAAACTAAGGAATGGAGCACCATCCATGAACCTCTCTCCATCTACGGAAAAGTTGATTTCTTCACTGTTCGGCGTGTCTTCGACACAGCTGGACCAGGTGATCGGTTCCGCCATCCACAAGCGGTTCGGCTTCTGCGATATCTATCTGCAGGCCGGTACGACGCAGTCGATGTCGTGGGACCAGGGCGTCATGAAGCGCCCCTCGACGTCCATCGTCAAGGGGGCGGGCGTTCGCGTCGTCATCGGTGACAAGCAGGGTTACTCCTACACCGACCACGTCAACGTCACCAATCTGAAGCGCGCCGCCAAGACCGCGCGAGCCATCGCCGACCACACCTCGGAAGTGCCGCCGCAGGCGCTGCTCGAGGCGCACGAGGCCGGCGTGCCGCACAACCTCTACGACATCGGTGCCACGCCGATCGACGTCGACCTGCTCGCCAAGATGAACCTGATGCGCAACATCGACCAGGTCGCTCGCGCCTACGACCCGCGCATCAAGAACGTCACGGTCTCGGTCAGCGTGCAGGACCACACGGTCGTGATCGCCAACTCGTTCGGCGATGTGATCGTCGACAAGCGTCCGCTCATCCACCTGTCGGTCGTCTGCCTCGCCGAGGAGAACGGTCGCAAGGAGCAGGGCAAGTCGGGCGGCGGCGGTCGTCACGAATTCGAGTTCTTCACGGACTCGGACCGCTGGAAGAAGCATGCCGAGACGGCTGCTCGGGAGGCGATCAACATGCTGAGCGCCATCGACGCGCCGTCGGGCGAGATGACCGTCGTGCTCGGGCCGGGCTGGCCTGGCGTCCTCATCCACGAGGCTGTCGGTCACGGTCTGGAAGGCGACTTCAACCGCAAGGGCACCTCGGCGTTCTCGAAGATGATGGGCGAGCGCGTCGCTTCGCCGCTCTGCACCATCGTCGATGACGGCGTCCTGCCTGGCCGCCGCGGCTCGCTCAACGTCGACGACGAAGGCACGCCCACGCAGCAGACCGTTCTCATCGAGAAGGGCATCCTGAAGGGCTACATGCAGGACCGCATGAACGCGAACCTGATGGGTCAGCGCTCGACCGGCAACTGCCGTCGCGAGAGCTACCAGCACGTGCCGATGCCGCGCATGCGGAACACCTATCTCGCCGGCGGCCAGTCGACCCCGGAAGAGATCATCCGCTCGGTCAAGTACGGCATCTACGCCACCAGTTTCCCCGGTGGCCAGGTCGACATCACCAACGGCAACTTCACCTTCTCCACGTCGGGCGCCTACCTCATCGAGGACGGCAAGCTGACGCGCGCCATCAAGGGTGCCACGCTGATCGGCAACGGCCCCGAGGCGATGCAGAAGGTGTCGATGGTCGGCAACGACATGTGCCTCGATGAGGGCATCGGAAGCTGCGGAAAGGCGGGGCAGACCGTTCCCGTCGGCGTGGGCATGCCCACCGTCCGCATCGATGATGTCACCGTCGGTGGTACCGGAAACTAAGGAGTTATCGCTATGAACAAGACGCAACAGCGCCTGGAATCCCTGGCCGCGTTTGTCGTTTCGAAGGCTCGCCAGTACGGTGCCACCGACTGCGAGGTTTCGGTCAACGAGTACGAGTCGGTCGAAGTCGGCGTCCGCCTCGGTGAAGTCGAAGAGCTGAACGGCGCGCAGGGGCGCGGTCTCCGCTTCCGTGCCCTGGTCGGTCAGAAGTCCGCTTCGACGAACACCTCCGACCTCACCCGCGCCTCGGTCGCGCGCATGGTCAAGAAGACGGTCGAACTCGCTCGCGAGTCCGAAGGTGATGAATTCGCCGGCCTGCCGGAAGCGCATCTCTTCGCCAAGTCGCTGCCGGAGCTCGACCTGTTCGACCCGTCGCTCGACAAGGTCGACATCAACACCAAGATCGAGATGGCGAAGAAGGCGGAAGCGGCTGCTCGCGCTGCCGACCCGCGTATCGTCAACTCGAACGGCGGTGGCTTCTCCGACAGTCGCGGTCTGGTGGTCTTCGCCAACTCGCGCGGTTTCGTGGGCAGCTACGCCGGCACGAGCTGCTCGCTGAATGCCGGTGTTCTCGCTTCCGAGAACGACGGTCCGATGCAGAGCGGTGGCTGGTCCTCGTCGAGCCGCACGTTCGCCGGTCTCGACACGCCCGAAGCGATCGGCGCCGAAGCGGCTCGCCGTGCGCTCCGCCATCTCGGCGCGCGCAAGGTGAAGACGCAGGAAGTGCCGGTGGTGTTCGACCCGATCATGGCCGCTCGGCTGCTCGCGCAGTTCGTCGGCGCAGCGTCGGGCACGCACGTCTATCGCCGCAGCTCGTTCCTCGCCGGCAAGGTCGGTGAGATCGTGGCGGCGAAGGACCTGGTCATCGTCGATGACCCGACCATGAAGGGCGCGCTCGGCTCCCGTCCGTTTGACGGCGAAGGTCTGCCGGTCTGCCGCCGCCTCATCGTCGAGGACGGCAAGCTCCAGACCTACCTGATCGACAGCTACGCCGGGCGCAAGCTCGGGATGACTCCGAACAGCGATTCGGTCGGCAACCTGCACATCCAGGCCGGCAAGCACTCGCCTGCGGAAATCATCGGCTCGATCAAGAACGGTCTCTACCTCACCGCCGTCTCCGGTCCGGGCTTCAACTCGGTTACCGGCGACTACTCGATGGGTGCCACCGGCATCTGGATCGAGAACGGCGAACTCGCCTATCCGGTCGAGAAGATCACCGTGGCGAGCAACGTGCTCGACATGATGAAGGGCATCGAGATGATCGGCAGCGACCTGGTGTTCCGGTCCAGCACCGTGGCGCCCACGCTGAAGATCAACAAGATGATGGTCTCCGGCAAGTAAGCGTGTCGTAACTGACGCGCCACCACGCATGGTGTCTCAGGACTCGGTCTGTCATGACCGCGTCACTTAGCTGCCTTAGTGTGGAAGCAAGCTGCTAATGCGGCTTAGCGGTTTTCGGATAAGCCCTCAGGCAAATCTGAATGTCGCTCGAAGTTCCGGAGGTAGGCATCACGCCTTCTCCGGGCTTCGGCTTTTCGGTTTTGCTACTATATGTAGTCGTGATAGGTTTCCCTCCAATGTGGCTCTGAGTCGGGGTTTTGGGTCGGATGCCCTTGAGCTCGCCGTGGTTTGGCTATCCTGGAATGCCGAATTTTTGCATCGAAAATCTTGCTACTATAGGGAGTCGTGATGCGTCTTTCTCGAACATGGCGCTGGGTCGAGCTTTCGAGATGGATGCCATTGAGCTTGGTACGGTTTGGCTATCCTGGAATGCCGAATTTTTGCATTTCCGTCATAGCAGGATAGCCAACCGACGTTCTTATGGACGGTCTCCGTGTGCACGGGCAGCTACCGAGCTTCACTTCGTATCTCAATCTGGTTCAAAACCGCAGAAACGTCATCCGCTTGAGCGACAATCAATCGCAGACCCAAGGCATTGAATATCTCGAAGAGCGGGTCTATAGCGCGTAAGTACTTGGCGTTTTCGATTTGACTGATACGTTGGTGCGCGACACCGCTGGCGGCGCTCAAATCACGCAACGAAAATTTCTGGTACTTCCGATGCGAGTGAATCGCGTGCGCAATCATTTGCCTCTGCAGCTCGACATTGGGCGCGGCGACAAAATACTTGGCTCTCAAGACTTCGCAGTCGAAACAGCGGTCCAGCTCATGCAGTTTTGTCACGCGCTCAGCTTCATATCTTGAGTCGAATCTGCGCATGTGTTCGGCGCCATCTCTGTGGCTCAGTATATTCAAGCTCCCCTCCCAGAGCTTTGTTCCGTCGATTATCGCGAACTTCTGATGTGCGCGCGGTCGTTCGGTGACGTGTGCTTTCCAGGTGCTCATGCGTTTGATATCCCGCTCGTAGTCGCAGATTTCGCGATCCTCTTCTGCTGAGAGATTCGTCTTTTCTTTGCGAAGACTCGCCGGTGTCTGAACGAAAATGCAAACGGCAATGCCGTTTCGAATCATGGTTTTAAGTTGGTATTCAAGTCGATCGAGCCGCCACCGTCGCACGAATGGACAGCTGATGATGATGCTTTTGTGGGCTTTGGCAAGGTCGGTGTAGAACGGCTCCCAGAAGGTTTCGTCCGTGAAAATATCTGACTCGGTTGCGATCATAGCGCCTCCTCGAATAACTTGTATGGTGTCTAATTTGATCTACGAATTTGACAACTAAAAAGTTCAATTTTTGGCAAAGATTTTTTGAAAAACTTTCAGGCGCGCTCTCAGGTTTCCGATGGTCACTGGGTTTGCTGGCAAGTTCAAGCTAAAAACTGAAAGCGCGATTGTTGTCTGCGTGGCGTAGACAGATTTTCGAAAATTCGTCTATGCAGCGTAGACAGCTGGCTGGAAATCGATGGAGCGAGAATATTGAATGGCTGGAAGCGGAGTCACTAACCGGGCTTGCGGATTTATACTATCTTAAAAGATATAGTAGACGGGTTTGCCGTTCTTAACTTCACCATAACCTGGCTGTGCTGGTGTCGCTGGTGGTGGCATGTGTGAGCCGCGCTAGGTCGGATGTCGTGAGTTTTAATCTCTGGTGTTGGTGGAGGGGCTCATGAGCAGCGCGTCTTGGTGACGTCTGGTTAACAAGCGGTTAAGGCAGCTGGTGTACTTAGCTCCGACGAATTAGGTAGCGTTGGGGCACTGCTTCGATAACATTCGTTCGGTTTTTTCGCAAACAGGGCATCCCAACAACTTCAATCGATAACCCGAAACGACTGATTCGAAGCGGTCCGATCAACCTCGAACTGGAGAAGCGACATGACTGACACTCATGCCTATCGAGCAATCTTCATAAGCGATGTTCATCTCGGCACCTACGGCTGCCAGGGTGAGAAACTTTGCGACTTCCTTGATCGCAGCGAATCCGAGTATCTATATCTGGTCGGCGACATCGTCGACGGTTGGCGATTGAGGCAGCGCTGGTACTGGCCGCAGGCTCACAATGATGTGATTCATAAGATCTTCGCAAAGGCGCGCGCCGGGACCAAGGTTGTTTTTGTACCTGGTAACCACGACGAGTTCGCGCGTGATTACGATGGGATAGTGATTGGCGGCATTCCGGTCGCGTTGACAACGTGGCATGTAACGGCAAGCGGCAAGCGACTTTACGTGATGCACGGCGACGAGTTTGACGGCGTGGTTCGCTATGGGAAGTGGCTCGCTCACGTTGGTTCCTGGGCGTATGACATGACCGTGATTCTGAACGGCTGGCTTAATTTCGTGCGACGAAAGGCGGGACTGCCCTATTGGTCGTTGTCGGCGTTCATCAAGCGTCGCGTGAAGGAGGCTGTGAAGTTTATCACCAACTTCGAAGAGGCGCTCTTCAGGCATGCTCACGAGATCGGTGCCGACGGAGTCGTCTGCGGGCACATTCATCACCCGTCCATTAAGGAGAAGCCGGGTGTGCTTTATCTGAACGACGGCGACTGGGTTGAGAACGGCACAGCACTCGTCGAGACCATGAGCGGTGAACTCGCCATTCTGAAGTGGGAAGTCACGACGCCACCGCATGTGGTGCAGTGTGTGAAGTTCTAAGAAGGGCTTGAGTGTTTCGCGCTAAACGGACAATCTGAAAGGACTGAAACAATGAAAACTGCATCACCAGCAGTTTCCAGTCTGGCGACGCCAGCGCTCAACGGTAACTTGAGCGAGGATTTGTCGGGCGTTTTTGTTTTAAAACCGATGCTGCAATGGGGCGGCAAATCCAACCGAAAGGGACGCAAGCAGTCCCTTTCGTTGGTCTGGTTGTCTTTCGCCGGACGGAAGCGCTGGTCGGTTTCGATTTGGAGTCGAAACCGTGGCGAGTGGCTGCCGCTGCGCGTTCGTGAAGTCGATTCGTTTGCCTGGGAGGGGGCTGTATGCCATCGTCTGGAGGCAATGATCGAGTTTGAGAGCGATGCGGACGTCGCGTACAGACTCGAGAGCGATGGAGCACGCGCGTTCGAGTCGCATGCGAAGTTTCCGATTGGAGCCTCGAGACAGCGTGTTGTGCTCTTTGGCGACTTCGCTGATGGAACGGCTGGCGCGGGCAATATTGCCGAGTGTGCTCTGGGTTTGGCACCGGATATGGTGCTGGTTTCTGGCGACATCGTGTACAAGAGTGGTTTGCTGCGCGAGTATAAGATGCACTACGAGCCGGTTTTCAACGGACCGAGCTCGGGCGTTCCGCTTGCGCGCACTACGGTTGTGGTCGCGGCGGCAGGCAACCACGATGTGCGCCTCCCGAAGGATGCGGACAAGGTCAAGCCGGTGAGCGACGAGGACGCATTCGGTTTCTTTCGAATATTTCGCCAGGCTAATAATGGTCCGCGTCTGAGCGCGTCGGGGCTTCGCGATATGGTTGGCGAGAACGCGGAGGGGCTCGAACTGCTGCGGTGCATCGGTCCTGATTTTGTTCGACGCTCCAACTTTGCGTTGTATCAGGGAAATGTGCAGTGGACGATTCTGGACGCCAACAAATACATGGACTGGCGCGAGCCGGAGTTGCAAAGTGGCTTCGGACCACGCTTTCGCGAGGGCGAAACTACAAGTGGCGCTTCGTGTCGTTTCACCAGCCCGGATTTAACGGGGATGCGAAGTATCGCAGCGATCGGCGAATGCGTGTTTTGGCGCCGATCTTCGAAGAGTTCGGCGTTCAGGTGGTGTTCAGTGGTCACTGTCATTTTTACCAGCGGCATCGACCGATCAGGTATCGGTTGAATGATGATGCGACCGGGCGGAAGCGTAATCCTCACGGGACTGTGACCGTCGATGAGCAGTTCGATGGGATGACGAACTGTCAGCCTCAGGGTGTTATCTACATCGTGTCAGGCGCTGGAGGTTCGCTTCAGGAGCCGGATGTTCGACCGTCTAACTTGGAGCAGGAGTCCTACTCACTGAAGGTCTGTGACGATCGAAACTCGCTCACGGTGCTGGATTTCGAGGAGGCTAGCGTGACTGTTCGTCAGCTGACGACTGATGGACAGGAGGTCGATAGGTTCATGCTGCGCGCTTAGTGGCTTGAGCCGGGCTGTGGCTGACAGCGCCTGAATCGGGCCTGAGCTTTACCTGACAGCGCCTATAGGGTCTGAACCTCGCCTGATCCGCGCGAACACTCTTTCTGGAAACGCCGTCTTGGCGCTACCCATGCGCGGTGTTTGTTCTTAAGTCTGACTTCGGCGCTCACGGTTCAGGATAGTCCTGGCTGTGGGCGCCGTTTTCGTGAGTCTGGGAATTTTAGGGCGTATAGTAGAGGCATGCAGCGACTGGTTTTGGCGCTCTCTCGTTGCCGGAATTCTCTAAATCCGTCGTAGCTGGATAGCCAAAACCGGGTTTTGCGGGGAACGAGAAGGGACGTGGGGGTGGAAACGCATGGCTGGACTGCGCTGTGGGTGTTACGTAGCAATGTCGGCATATAGTAGGCAGGTTTTGGGTTTTGGCGCTCTCTCGTTGCCGGAATTCTCTAAATCCGTCGTAGCTGGATAGCCAAAACCGGGTTTTGCGGGGAACGAGAAGGGACGTGGGGGGTGGAAACGTATGTCTGGACCGCGCTTTGGGTGTTACATGACTATGTCGGCATATAGTAGGCAGGTTTTGGGTTTTGGCGCTCTCTCGTTGCCGGAATTCTCTAAATCCGTCGTAGCTGGATAGCCAAAAACGGATTTTGCGGGGAATTGAGGAGGGGCGTGGGGGTGGAAACGCATGCCTGTACTGCGCTTTGGGTGTTACGGAGATATGTCGGCATATAGTAGACGGGTTTTAAAAAGGCTAGTCCGGATCCTGGGGGAGCCGGACTAGTTTGTTAGTTGGTCTGGGCGATCAGCTGTTTTGCTTTTTCGCTCAGGGGCTTGTACAGCCAGAGGTTGTTCTGGTCGATGTTGTTTTGCATCCATTTGCCGCTGCCGAGGTGGAGCGGGGCCGGGATGCATTCGGCCGGAAGGCTCTGGATGACAAACAGCCACGACTCCTGAAGGCGCGAGAGTTTGAAGCCGGTGGCTTTCAGTTTCGCTGCGCGCGCCTGGAAATCGGCGATCACGGCTTGCTGTTCCTTGTTGTTGCAGGCGTAGCCCTTCGCGCAGTTCCAGCCGTAGACGTGCAGGTGGCTGGGAGCGGTTTCGAGGAAGTCGTAACCGCATCTGGTGGCAAGTTTGTCCCACGACGCGTGCGCCAGTTTCCCGACGTCCGGGATGGGAACCGAGACCTGACCGGGATAGCGTTCGGAACGCCAGGCGATTTCGAACAGGCGCAGGAACACATCCGGCTTGTCGACGTACCGGTACGGGCTGGCGACGAAGTCCTCGAATTCCTGGTCGCCGCACGCTTTCGCGATGCCGGTTCCCGGGAGATACGAGTACAGGGAGGTTTCGGCGCTGGTGGCGTCGAGTTGTTTCCCGTTCATGAGCAGTGGCGCGTTGTGCCACTCGTCGTACGGAAAGTCGAGAAGCGCCGTATCGTTGGCGCGTTTCGTTCCGTCGAAACGCCTGTCGCGGAGCGCCCAGCTGAAAATCAGCTCGCCGGGCTTGCCGCCCAGAACATCGCCGAACCAGGCGAATGCCTTGATTTTGACGTGGTCGCGTTTGACGATGAATGCACCATTGGCGGTGCGGTAGTAGTGTCCGACGACGGGATTGCGAATCGCCGTCTCGTCGCCGTTTACCGACCAGCCGTTGAGGTTGGAAAGACTGTCGCCGGGGAAAAGCCCTTCGGTCGTCTCAAAGACTTTCGAAAAACCTTCGCCGCGCGAACCGAGAAAACCTTTGACCATGGGAGATACGGCGACCTCCCAGATGGCGCTGTCGCTCAAAGACGCAAGCGGAGCAGCGCCAAGTTGTCTTGCGTTGGTGCGCAAGAAACGCTGTCGTTTCATTTTCGTGCTCAACGTAAATGGTCTCCGGCCGGGGCGTGAGCTCCGACTGGAGTTGGTGTGAAGGACTCTCAATCAGACGTTCATCACTCGCTTAGCCAGTGTGATTCGGCTCGTGTTGAGTCGAAGCATCGAACGCACGGCTCAGATGGGCGAGCGCGCGAACGGTTTCATTCAGGCTAGGCGAAAGAGATGGGCGGTCCGGTTCGGGTGAGAGTGGGGATATGGGTGCGTTTTTTCTAGCAAGATCAGGAAGTTGGTACTCCCGAAAGATTACGAAATGATGTGTAACGAGATGTTCCGGTTCGTGGTTCACACTCGTAAACATAAGGCGTCAAGCCTGTCTTCATGTAGAACATGATCTGGCGTTAAACCGTTCGGGTGTCTATTGCGAATATCGCTAACTGTGCGAACCTGAGTTCAACGTTTGATGTAAACCGAAAACGCGATTGTGTACCGACAGTTTAGCGATGTCCTGCGGATATGCGTGTGGAGAACGCGTGCCTGTAAGCGGTTTAGGAACAGCAATTGCGATTATTGCGCTTTGTAATCAAGTGCGCGCTTATAGCTCTTAACACATAAATATTGTGCGCGCGGGTGTTGCCTGGTAGTACAGAAGCACTTCTCGCTCGAACGCAAACGGAATTTCATTCAAACCAAATCTTACTCACACAGTCCGCACCAGTGAAACCTCCAGCATTCAAGCTTCCATTCGGGGCTTGTGGTAAGGGCACGTGCGTCTGTTTCCGGGTCTGGTTTGGCGTTTGGGTTTGCGTGAGTTGTCGTGAATTGAAACCTCTTTCCAAAGGAATCAGCATGTCCTTCTTGAAAAAGTACGCATTCGCAGTTCTCGTGCTCGATGTGCTCTGGGCGACGCTCTTCGCCACATTCGGCTCCAGCATCCTCAGCGCCTACGCCGGCGTTCCGACGGGCAGCCTCACCGGCGTCTCCGGCTGGATCCTCGTCTTCGTCGCCGCGCTCTTCCAGGGTGCCGTCTTCGCCGTCGTCGGCTCCGTCTTCGGCACCCTGCTCCTGATCGCCTTCGCCAAGGCACCGCCGGTGATCCGCAAGCTCATGATGGTCGCGCTGGCCGCCGACGTCGTCTGGGCCTTCGTGGTCGCCACCTTCGGTGCCGGCGTGCTTGAGCACGTCAACATGCAGATCGGCGTCGACGGAACCTTCACCGCGGTGCTTCTCTGGATCATCGCCTTCATCGCTGGATTCATTCAGGGCGCCATCTTCATCGGTGTCGGCGGCGTCTTCCTCGCCATCGTCCTGTTCGTGATCGCGGCTGCGACCGGCAAGAAGAACGATGGTGGCGGTTCGCGTCCCAACATCCGGGATCGCAATCCGGGCGAGCCTCCGCACCGGTAATTCACGCTTTGCCGGTTCAGTCTCGTTTTTGATTCTGAACCGTTAACGTTTGCGACGCCGCCCAGGCGACGTCGTGTCGGAAGTAGCGATCGCGTTTTGCGGTCGTGATACCGAGCTTACTTTGGGGAAGGCGCGACTCAGTGAAGTCGGGCTTTCCAATTATCTGCAAGCAACCTGAACACACCTGGAGAAATTGATGGACCAAGCTCAACAGCAGACCCCCGCCCTGAACGTCGATCGTTCGGCCGATACCGCGCCCGTCGCCGCCCCTGCGACCGTCGCGCCTGCTCGTGCCGCGCACGACAACACCGCCATCGTGGCGACCATTCATCGCGGGCTTCATGCTGCGGCCCTTCATGTCGCACACCACCACATCAACGCCTACGACGCCTACGCCAACCAGCCGGCGCTGGACAACGGCGAGCTGCACGACATCCTGATCGAAGTCACCGCCGCCGGCGTCGACCTCGACTATGCGCTGCATGCCGCTCACGAACTCGCCGCGCACATCATGCCGCCGATGGTCAACGGCCATCCGAGCGGTCTGACGATCGTCATCTCCGACGGCGAGGCTTCCCACCAGGAAGTCGAGTCGCTGGTTTCGCTGCTCAAGCAGCTGCGCAAGGTCTGATGTGACCTTTTGGCGGTGCCACACCAATTGCGGTGTGGCACCGCTTTTTTTGAAGAGGACTGCTACTATAGGATTTAGTTTCTGTGAAGGGATGAGAGAGCGGGCGGAAGGCTTGCCAGTTTTGGGTTTGCGGACTTCCTCGCGTGCTGGGAAGAGGGACTGCTACTATAGGATTTAGTTTCTGTGAAGAGATGTATAAGCGGGCGGAAGGCTTGCCAGTTTTGGGTTTGCGGACCTTCTCGCGTGCTGGTGTTCGGCCAGGTTGCTGGGTTTGTCTACGGCTCGTAGACGATTTTTCTGAAATCCGTCGCTCTGTCGTAGACATTGAGAGCTGATTAGGGGCTCTTCTCTGGAGGGAAGTCTGTAAAGTCATGCCTGGTAGTGCTTCTCCCGGTTTTGCTAATACGCGAAAGTATAGTAGACGATCTTGGGGAAAGAAGCAGATGGAAGCCATCTTTCGATGGCCTCCACCGCTTCCCCGAAGGACGGGAACTCCCGGTTAAGAGAGTTCCCGCCCAAGCGAGCTGGCACTACGAATGGTGTCAGCTTTGCGGTTGCGTTGCGACGATGAAGTCGCTAGCCGCCGCGGTTACTTCGCGTCCGAGCCTTCGGCAGCCGGAGCCGCTTCGGTGGCCGGAGCCGTGCCCTTCTGGCTGGCCGCGATCTGCTGGGTGAGCAGCGCGACGAGCACCGCACCGAGACCGCCCGCGTCGCCACCAGCATTGCCGCCGGCGACGATGTCGGGGGTGATGCGCAGACCGGCTTCGCCGACGACCTTGAGGGCCTCGACGAGCGCGATGTTGCCCTGACCCATGGCGTCCGCCTGACGCTTGTAGGCGTCACCGGTCGCTTCACCGACGGCGCGCTTCGCGGTCGCTTCGGCTTCACCGGCCAGCTTGGTCGCGTCCGCATTGGCTTCGGCGGTCAGACGGATCTGCTTCGCCTCGCCTTCGGCGGTCTTGACCTTCTGGGCGGCGACGTGCTCGGCGACCGTGATGCCGGTCTCCGCCTCGACGATGCGCGCCTGGTTGTTGGCCTTGGCCTTGGTCTGCTCGAGCTCGATGCGGCGCTTCTCGGCGGTCTCCTGGGCGTCGAACATCGACTTGCGCTGTTCGGCCAGGTTGCGCTCCTGCGTCGTCTTCATCAGCTCTTCGGGCAGGTGGATGTTCGTGATCATGACCGAGACCACTTCCACCTTGTACTTGGCGAGGTCGGTGCGGACTTCCGCCTCGGCCTTGCGCTGCTCGTCGGCGCGGGACTGCTGGTAGTTGATCGCCGGCGACTTGGAGACCTCGGCACGGAAGATGCCGTCGATCTGCGGGTGGATGACGTTGCGCTCCAGCTCTTCGATCGAGCCGAGCTTGGCGATGACGTACGGCGCGTTCTCGGGCAGCACCCGGTACTGGCAGCGCACTTCCACCTTCATAGAGAAGCCGTCATGCGAGACGACCTCGAACGGGTCGAACGCGATGGCGCCCTTCTCGCCTTCCTGCGCCCAGTGCAGCGAGCGCGTGGTCGTCGGAACGATCACGACCTGGTGAACGAGCGGGTTGATGTTGTAGCGACCGGGTCCGAGCACATCCTTCTGGATGCCGCGGTAGCCGGCGGGCACGACGTGGCGCGTGCGGTTGCCGTCGTTCAGGTGGTTCTCGGCGCCGTCCTTCGCCTGACCCTCGAGCGGACCGTTGTCCTTGCCGGGCTGCTTCGGAGCGGGATTGCCCTCGCCGTCCAGCACGACGTCGTCCGACGGATCCTTGCCGTGGTTGGCGATCAGGACCGCGACCTGACCCTGTGACACCGTCGTCTGCGGACGCGTGGTCACCTGGAACAGGTAGGGGTTCACGTAGTAACGACCCGGCGCCAGGATCGAGGTCTGCGGACCGCGCTTGCCGCCGTTCTTCAGGAAGGCCTCGCCGTCCTGGAAGTTCGAGTGACCGTCCGGCGAATCCGCGATGACGTCGCCCTTGGGCAGAGCCTCACCGCCGAGCGCCTCGACGACACCGATCTTGCCGTCCTCGATCGCGATCGCGTCCTTGATCTCGACCTTGAACATGCCGGTGTGGATGTTGTAGGTACCGGGCAGCAGGATGTCGACCTGCGGACCCTTCTGACCGCCGTTGCGCAGGAAGACTTCCGCCTTCTGGAAGTTGTCGTGACCGGCGACCGAGCGACCGACCAGCTGACCCGCGGTCAGCGAGGCGCCGTCGGCAGCGTAGACCACGCCGATCTTGCCGTCGGGGATGTAGGTCTTCTTGATCTTGCGGACCTGGAACAGCTTGCTGTGCAGCTTCCACTGACCGTTGGTCAGATAGCGCAGCTGCTCACCGCGGACGCCGCCGTTGTTGATGAAGCCCAGCGGATCCTGGAAGTTGTCGTGCTTCTCCTCGGCCTTGTCTTCGGCGAAGATGCGGCCGTGGGGCAGCGGTTCGCCGTCGGTCGAGGTGACGATGCCGAGTTCATCCGGTCCGACGGTGAAGAACGGCTGGCGCTCGACCACGCGGACGAAGGGCCAGGGGATGAACTTCAGACCGGGCGCCAGATAGCGCGCCTGGATGCCGACCTGACCGGGCAGGGCGTAGGCGCGATTCGGGGGGAGTTCGGCGCCGATGAACTGGCGCTCGGTGATTGCGATTTCGGTACCGCCGATGTTCTTGATGCACTTGAACGCCAAGAAGGCGAGAGCGAGGAACGCGATGACGGCGGGAATCGCCCACCAGAGAGCCAGGATTTGATCGAGCATAGATGTACCTTCCGTTTTGTGAAGTTGCAATTTCTGCAGAGTCGACGAGCCTCGTCACAAGCTCGCCAGGACAGTTGTGTGATTTCGCATCGCTGCGGTATCACGGCATGGCAATGTCTCCCCTCCTAGCGGGTGCTAGAGGCGGATGGTTCGGTTTTTCGCAGCAGTACTGGGTGAAGTTGTTGCCGGACCCGAGAGAGGAGAAATGCCAAGTGACTACTTTTGGTAGCAGCCGCGCTGGGCGAAATTCTATTTATGGTCCGTGTCCTCTTTACAAATGCTTGGAGCCCCGCCGGGTAAGTTGTTCCGGCGAATCCGCTTGTCTGATTGGCGGCTTTCAGCGTCCTTGTATTACGAAGGACAGCTGAATATCGGCTCGCGGGGCTAGCGCAATTTATATAAAATCGCACCAAGATGGTCCGGTCTGCAAGGGCAGGGTGTCTCGAAAGCTCATCTTAAAGAGCTTCGAATACGGCACGAAAAATTATGGGCGGAAGAGTCGTATTTCATCGGTTTTCGTCGAACCACACACGAACCGACCTGTAGTGACGTATTTACTGAGTTTCGGGTTCAGGGGTCTGCTTCGAGTGTCATTAGACAAGTTGGTGCGATTCGATTTTTGCGTGTGGGTCCCAAAATCGTCTAAATAGGGGCGTTTCGGCAAAATGCGCGCTTTTGGTTTTAGCAAAGCCAAATCTAATGATGTACGAACCAAGTTAAGAGGGCCAAAAAAGATCTCTTCGGAATCAGCCAACGCTGAAATGACAAAAAGCGGCAGAAGCAGTCGTTTGAAAACGAGCTGCTTCTGCGCCTTTTGTTTCGTCGACGCTGGGCTTAAATGCTGCCAGCAGTAGTGGACCCAAAGCAAGTGTTGGCCGACCAGTCCAGCGAGTGGACCAGTCAGAGCAGTGCTGCAACGCAGTGCCCAGCGCGTGTGGTGATGTGATGAGTCGCTCTGGCACTGGTCGGTTGCCACCGGTGGCGGTGCTATCGGGCGTCCGTGTGCTGGTTACAAATTGAGCAAGAAGCTCATGCTCGGCGAGAAGAAGTATTCTCCGCCCTTCATGGTGACGAAGTTTGCGAGTTGCGCCTGAACTTTCGCCGGTTCGCTGTCCCAGCCTTTGGGCCAGTTTGCTGCCGGTTTTGCCGGGTTCGGGCTGGTCGGGTGAGCCTGACCGATGACGGGGTCGAGACCGGTGGCGTCGTAGCCTGGTGCCTTCGACTTCTGGGGTTCCAGGAAGTACGGGTTATTGCACCAGCGGCGCTGGATGAACTCGAACTGTTCCCAGATATCGCTCTGGTAACAGAAGAACAGCAAGCCCACGCCGCCTTCCGGCTGGTCTGCCGGGTTCGCAGAAGTGGTAAGGTCGCCGCCATACGGGATGCCACGGCGCACTATGCGATGACCGCGCTCTGCTTCCAGCGTGAGATCGCCTTCGCCGACGGCTTCTCCACGAGGGTTTGCTTTGCGGATGTGGGCCTGGAACGGGCAGCGCCGACCCGTTTTGTCGCCAGAGAAGTCGAAGTCGTTATGCACGTCCGTGCGACCGGATGTGCCTTGTTCGACCACAGGAGTGCCGTCTTTGAAGCGACCCATCGCCATCGCACCGGCGAGTTGTTCGTCCACGCCAAGTTCCGCAGCCAGAGCTGAAACGGCGCTGTTCCATCCGCGCACGTTCTGTTCCAGTTTGCGGAAAACCAGAAAACTGCCGAAGCTGGTATCGCTCTTGCCGAGCGGGTCTCGCGTGAGTGCGAGAGCGAGGGGCGCGCTTGGGTTCCAGGTGGAGATGCCACCGGCGCGTCTCTCGGCTTCGAGTTGCTCTTCGAGGAAGAGTGGCTGACTGCGACCGTCTACGTAGCCGAAGTGTTCGACGTGAGCGACAGTGCCGGGATCGTTTTTGTCGAGCTGGCGTGTTAGCCCTTTGCCGTTCTCGCGAGCGACAACCTTGCCGATGGTGTCGCCCGTGGTATTGGTAAGTGAGGCGGTTAGGGCGCTGGCTGCTGTGTCCACGCTGTCCGCGTTGTCACCGGCGAGAATGACGAGTGCGTGGATTTCGGTGCGGAAACCCTCGTCCCAATTCGAGACAGCCGGGTCCAGCAGGTAGCGCTGACGAGACTTCATGCCCGTAGCGAAAACGTCGCTATAGCCACCATGCGCGGTGCGACGCTGTGGATTTGTCGCCTTCGGAAATTGCGCCGGAGTAAATCCGAGCGCCGTGTAGCCCGCTGCCGATAGCGAGATGTGACCGAAGATGCCGCCGTCTGTCTTTTGCAGTTTGAATGCCCTCGAGCGTGCCTGCTGCACCGCAGCTGATACCACGTAGGTCTCGGCCGTTTTGCGCAACCAGGCGCGAGCGGTTTCAGCGTCTGTGGAGAAGCTGATGAACAGGTGAACGGCGTGGTCGCGACCGTGACCGCTCAGGATGTTTCCTTGCAAGTCATCGAGGAGCGGTTGGCGAATCGGGTCGGAGGCTGCAAGCGGAACCGATTGCTGCGTAGGGACTGTTGCAGCTAGACCGGATGCTACCGTGGTTTCCGTTTTGTAATTGTCCGTCGAGCTCACTGTCCCGTCCATGGTGCTCCTTGGAGCGGCAGTGGCGTTCGTCGTGTTGGCTGCCGAACGTGCTCTGTCTGTGGACCGGCTGATGGAAAGCGGCTCTTTCGCGTGCGTGACGGCTTTCTTCTTGCGTCCGTGAGGAAACGGACAGACGCCTCGACGTGTGCAGCGAATCAGATAGACAGCGATGCAGGCGAGCACAGAGCCTGCGAACAACGTCCAAAACCAACCGGAGTGGGCAAGGGACGCGAGCAAAACTTTGTCCGGCAGCGCCGAACTGAGAATAACATGGGCCATTTTGCCCTCCTTCTAGCGTTTGACACGCACGAGTTAGTGAAAGTGACTCACTTCGCCAAACAGCTTGGTGAGCCCGGATGAATCGTCAGGTGAACGCTGCGTCGCGCGACGTTTTGACGTCGTTGACACGCAATGCAATGGTTTACCGCTGAGAACTGCGAGAGCCTGCGGGGCTCCAGGTAATAAGAGAGTTCGGGGTATTTAACGTTCTGTTCTAAGTTTTAAAACTCTGAGTTTTTAAGAGATAAGCGTCTAAACCCTACGGTTTGAAACCCAAGCTGCTCAATAGGTTTCGGCAGGGGTTAGCGACGATTTATGCGCTCGCGAAAGATGGTATGGAGCTAATATGTGAATGTCGAGTTGCGTGAAGCTGGCTCTTCATGCGGAGCTTGAAAGATCATCGCCGTTGAATTTCAGATTTGCGGCAGGCGACTTTGGTTTTATATGAAAGAAAAGCCGCTCAAGATCTCTAGTGTCAGTTAGCGCGAGAGGGGGTGAAGTTGGAGTCGTCTTCATGCAGGCGGTGTCTTCGGTCGCTATGCTGAACCGTGTAGCGGACTGGAATCGCTGTCGCTCTCCGAATGACGAAATTTGCGAAAGGCGTCATTGCCAGATAGCCAAAATCGGGGTGACGAACTGGCTGAAACCCCAAGAAGCTCGATGCGAAAGGCTTTCGGGGAATGTAACTCCTAAATTATATAGTAGTAGATCTCTGAGGCTTCGAGGAATGGTAAATCCTAGATTCTATAGTAGCAAAATCAGAAGAAGCGAGAGGCGAAACCCTTGTGGGGTCTCGACTCTCGCCGGAGGTCAGTCTACTTCGTTGTCAGCGTGCCTACTACCACTGACTAGAAGCTAACGGGTTGACCGGCCTCCATGAGCTGCCTGCGGATCTTGGTGACGATGGTCTTGGGCACTCGCCAGAATCGGCGTTTGCCGGACACCGGGATGGGCGTCGGCAGAACGCGCGGGTTGGCGAGCTTGAACCCGAGGGGGCCCTCGAACCAGGCGGACGACGACGAATCGACGCAGTCGACGATGTCGACCAGACCGATGATCGCGCCCTTCGGCAGCTTGTCCTGTGCGGGGATGACGACACGGTCGTAACCGGTCTTCTTCAGCACCTGACGCACGAGGCGTGCGCCGTTGTCGAAGGACCCGCGGGGTTGATCTTTGGCCACGTGGATGGCGATGGTGCCACGCACGCGAGCGGGCCAGACGCGGTTTTCCACGTCCTTTCCGCCGATGAACACCGACGCTGCCCACGGCTGTCGAAGCGTGAGCGCGACGAGTTCGCCGGGCTTCGCGGTGTTATCGCGCACCATGCGGCGAGCTTCGTAAAGCATCGATGTGAGGCGCTTTTCGGCGTCCTCGTGAGCGAGCGTCATGACTGCGCCGGCGTCTGCCAGCACGTCATTGCATGCGCCATCGCGGCTGATGCCGATGACGACCACACCTGCCCGGGTCAACGCCTCCACCAGTTCGGTTCCGCGGGCGGTGCCAGCGAAATCGAGCATGGTCGGGGCTTCCGGGTCGAGCGATTGGTCGACAAAGGCTAAGTCGTAGTCGGCGAACGAGACCTGTTCGGCATCACTGTCGGTTCCGGCGCGCACGTTGACGCGATTGAGAGAGACCTTGCCGTCGGCGAGGCTCTTCTTCAGGTCGGATGCGGCGCCGGAAAACCACGTGAGCTTGTCGCGTCCCAGCTTCGCTTTGATGGTGCGGAAGACGGGCAGGAAACGTTCGCGACGAGGTGCTATCAGGAGCACGTTCATACTTGGCTGTTACCTTTCGGTTATTAGATTTATCGGTGGATGCGGACAGCAACTCACCCTCGAGAGAACCACCTCGTGAGCAGGACTCTGGAGTGAGTGTCGGAGCCGCATCCACCCGAAAGAAACTGCGTTACTCGTCTTCTGCGTGCTCTTCCACGGCGGGCTGGTAGTTGCCGCAGTTGCGGCAGGTGGTGCCCGGTTTCACAGCTGCACCGCAATGCCAGCAGTCCCGCGCCGTCGCGACGTTGCGAGCGTCGGTGGTGAAGCGGGCCGGCTTGGTGGTGCCTTCGACCAGGTCGAAGTGGGAGCTGTACTGGGAGGTGAACGTATGCGCTTCGAGCAGCTGGAACTCGTAAGTCGCAACGATGCGGGCAGTCGGGCCGCCGTCGCGGAACATCAGGGTGAACTGACGGGCGGGACCCTCGTTCTCCTCCGGTTCGGCACGGCGCAGCGACTGGAAGAGCGAGCGGCGAGGCGCCGGCTTCTTCGGACGAGTCAGAAGCTGGGCGAGGTCGAAATCGCGGGTGTCGGGTTTCACCTCGACGCCCAGAATGTCTTCCTCGTCAATCTTGACCTGCATGTACGCAGACCGGGAAACAGAGACGGCGAGCACGGACCCGACGATGTCGGACAAGCACACGACGTGCTTGGTGCCGCGAATGAATGTTTCCGCTTTTTGACGGTCTTTGCCGGTCAGAATCGTGGCGTGGATCATTGGTACTCCTCGTAAATTTGGTTAAGGCTCGCACTGATGCGCGACCCCTGTTGTCGATGCCCTTCAGCGACAGTTGTACGAATTCCGTCTCTCCGAGAACTGCACAAACACGCATGCAGAACCGAAGTTTCTTATTTGTTGGTTGGTCGTTGAGAGGAGTTTCGGCAGTGAAAGTTTTCGCAATGAAGGGCGGCAGTAAGCGCCCTAAAAATAAGCAGCGCGTGCGAGGTTTTAATACGAATATTTCTTCTTATGCGAGCAAGTCCGCTAGCGTGCTTGCGCGAGGGTTTGCATTTCTTTCTGGAAACGCACGCTAGAGCTGACTTTTACGCTTCGATCGCCGGTGATTAAGAGTCGATCACCGTAAAGCAAACGCAATATGTTGTCACGATGAAGTTTCGTTGACCAAATGCTTCAGCAGCGTATTCAGGCGCTGCGATGCCTCGCGCGAAGCTTCGAGAACCTCTTCGTGACCACCCATGGGCTGGTCGTTCCAAACGTTTGTTATGACGGAAATCGCCGCCGCCTCGGTGCCGGTGCCTCTGGCTGTGAGTAACTCGGGAACCGTCGACATCCCCACGGCATCGGCTTTCATGCGTCTGAGCATCTCAATTTCAGCGAGCGTTTCGTAGCTTGGACCCAGTAAAGCCGCGTAGGTTCCGGCTTGCAACGGTCGAAGCCCTTCGCTTTCCAGACGTTTGCCGACCTGCTGTATCTGTTTGGAAAAACCGTTTTCGCACGATTCCGGTTGCATTCTGAGCTGGTCCAGAAGACCCCGCTCGGCTTTCAGTTTCGGGTTCAAGTGGTCGCGGTAATGGGTAACGACCATCAAGTCGCCCACCGAGAAGCTTTTGTTCAGCCCGCCGGCGGCGTTCGTCAAAAGCAATTTCGGAATCCCCCAGGTGGTGACAACCTGCGTGGGCAGCGTGACTACGGACCAATCATGACCCTCATAGAGGTGAAACCGCCCGCGAAAGATTGCCACCACAGGCGATGGCTCGGCACTCAGCTGGCCGATGGTGAGCGAGCCGGTGTGACCCTCAACACTCGGTCCGATGCCGAAAACTTCCTTGTACATGTACGAACGCGAATTGTGCAATTGATCGAGGACCTGAACGCCCGAGCCGAGCACGACCGCGAAGTCCGGTTTTGGACCGGCTTTCGACAGGAATTCTACGATTGAATCGACTGGTTTAACCAAAGTGTCGTGCATCTCAACTACTCTCCTTTGAGCGATTTGGCCGTGTCTTTATCCAGCTTTTGACCAGCCGGAACGACAATACCCAGAACTTTTAAACCGATTTGACCAGCCACCAGCATCGCCGGCACGAGGTTGTAACAGTAGAACTCGGCGCCCATCTCGCGCATCGCTTCGATGTCCTGCGCGGTCGGAACCACTCCCTCTTTCAAACCGGCCACGATTCCCGAAGGCAGGCTGCCCAACGGATTGTTGAGTGGCATTGTTTTCTTCGGATCGAGCGTATCGATCACTTTGACGTAAACGTCGTTGATTACGGGAAAGCGCGGACCGCCCTCGTAAGTAGGTCCAATCAGCGGATTCGTACCGGTCAGATTTAAATGATCCGATACCACATGTGGTGTGTCCGAGGGGAGCTCATGCCCGCTATCGACAATCACAACCATCTTCTTGTCCTTGTTTGCGCGAATCAAATCTATAACGCTCTGGTCGAACTGTTTGGCATGATTGAAACCGTCAAGGCTTGATGTGAAGTCGATCTTAGTGGCATTTTTCAGAGAGGGCATGAGTACTTCCTTTTCTAAAACTGTATCTCGTGAGTTGGCAATGCGGCGACGCTTTCAGGCGTTAACTCGAAACGGTTTCGGCCTAAGATGCGACTTGCTGTTTGGAAACAAATGAGACGCCTGGTCCCTTCCAGTCCGCGCCCAGCCAGTCTCCAAGACTTGCTGCGACATCCGCGAAACCGTTTCTGATGCCGACGTCAACCGCTTGCTTCTCGAAACTTGGGCTGTAAGCCAGGATCGGAACGAACTCGCGGGTGTGGTCCGTTCCTCTGGCGGTCGGATCGTTGCCGTGGTCGCTCGAGATGAGCAGCAGATCTTCGGGCTGCATCGCCGCAAGGATTTTTCCGAGCCATTCGTCGATCTCGACGAGTGCCTTGGCATAACCTTTGGGGTCGCGCCTGTGACCGTAAAGCGAATCGGTGTCGACGAGGTTCGTGAAGATCATCGAGAGTTTGTCGTCCTGGGTTCCACCGATGCGGCAGTCTTTGAGGGCGTACTGATTCGCGATCGTGTCGAGCGTGATTTGCAGCCCTTCTTTGTTGCTGCCGGTGTGTTTGGCATGGCTGAGACCGTGACCGACAAAGATGTCCTCGATTTTGCCGACGCCGAACACGCCGCGCTTTTCGTCTTTGAGAATGTCCAGAAAGGTTTTGCGCGGTGGTGGAACAGCGTAGTCGCGGCGATCGCCCGACAGTCGTTTGTAGGCGCCGGGGGTGCCGGTGAACGGTCTGGCGATGACGCGACCGACCCGGTGAGGACCGTCGAGGAGCTTGCGAGCGGTTTCGCACCATTCGTACAGTTTAGGTAGCGGCACGGTGTCGACGTGGGTCGCGATTTGGAAAACGCTGTCGCCTGATGTGTAGACGATCGGCAGTCCAGTGCGCTGGTGTTCTTCGCCGAGTTCTTCCAGCACGGTGGTGCCGGACGCCGGCTTGTTGCAGAGTACGCCGGAAACCCCGGTCAACTCGCAATATTCTTCGATAACTTCTTTTGGGAAACCGTTCGGGTACATCGGAAACGCGGTCTCGCTCACGACTCCCATCATCTCCCAGTGTCCGGTCTGCGTGTCCTTGCCGTTGGAAACCTCTTCAAGCTTGCCGAAGAGCCCGAGCTTCGTCGCCGATTTGTCGACGCCTTCTATTGGCGAGATTTGTCCGAGACCGAGTCTCGCAAGGTTTGGCAGGGTGAGACCGCCTGTTTCGCGAGCTACGTTAGCTAGCGTATGGCAGTTCGACAGGTCGCCAAACGCCTCATGGTCCGGCGCAGCGCCTATACCGCAGCCGTCGATAACCATTACGATGGCTCTTCTGTTTGCCTTGTTTTCTGACACGGTGAACCTCCCAACACGAGCACGCCGCCTCGTCGGCTGCGCAGACGCCTGCCGAATGCGACCTCTGGAGTTTACTATTCTCCTGTCTATACGTCATGAAATTACTAGATATGTTTTTCTATCTGCTAATTGTAAAGAGGTGATATCTCAACGGTTTTTCTTCGTAGTTTGCACATGAAACCGCTCAATATTGCTTATTCCTGATTGCTTACCGGCCTTCGCCTTTGCTACCGTCATATCACTATTTTTTCTCGCGCTCCACTGTAAGTAGGCTTTTCAAAAACCCATATCCGTTGTGCTTTTTCAGGACTTCCACACTGAATTTTGAGCAGCGGATCGAGACCGGGTTCTAGAGAGGCAGGCTTTCTGTTTTGGAAACAGCACCAGTCATCACAGGCTCTGGCGCTGTCTGGCACAAACAGCCTGTATCACCACGGGCGTCTCCTTGTTTGGTTCGGAAACTGAACGTGTGTTCGGTGACAACCTCTCAGGCGGACGCCTCACAAAGGACAAATACCATGAGAAAGTTCGCAATCGTTCTGTCCGTCCTCGCGGCGGCTCTTTTCGTCGGCGGCACGGCTCAGGCACAGAGTCTCTCCATCCGCATCGGCGATGGCCGCAGCGGGCTGTCGATCTACTCCGGTCACCATCACGGCGGCTGGAACAACCGCGGCTGGGACAACCGTCGCTGGGACAACCGCGGCTACGACTACCGCCGGTACGACTACCCGCGCGTCTACACGCCGGCGCCCGTCTACCGTGACCGCTGCAACACCGGCTGCGGTGGTTCGGACGCCATCACCGTGCGCGTGCCCGAAGTCGTCTTCGACCGCTGGGGTCGCCCCTGCGAAACCGGCCGCTACCGCCTGGTGACCGCCTACTACGACTACCGCTACGGCGGCTACGTGTACACGGACCAGATGGGTCAGCTGCGCGTCGTTCGCTAAGTCGTCAGATTAAGCCCTGACGGCGGGCGGGAGGTAGAGACCATCAGGTCTCTGCCTCTTCGCTTTCGCAATCTGGCTACTAGATGCGATGGTACCCGTTGACGACTGAAGTGAGCGTTCTGGTCTGGCTTTCGCGAGATAGAAGTCTTGCTACTAGATGCGGAAGTATCGATAGACGACTGAAGTGAAAGCTCTGGGCTGGCTTTCGGGAGATAGAAGTCTTGCTACTATATGCGGAAGTATTAGCAGGCGACTGGAGTGGGCGTTCTGGGCTGGCTTTCGGGAGATAAATGGATCAACTTCGATGCGTTTGTCTATGACACAATGCCGCTTTGGGCGAATTCCGTCATTGTGGCGTAGCCAAAACCTTACTACTAGATGCGATGGTATCCGTTGACGACTGAAGTGAACGTTCTGGTCTGGCTTTCGCGAGATAGAAGTCTTGCTACTATATGCGGAAGTATTGGCAGGCGACTGGAGTGGGCGTTCTGGGCTGGCTTTCGGGAGATAAATGGATCAACTTCGATGCGTTTGTCTATGACAGAATGCCACTTTGGGCGAATTCCGTCACTGTGGCGTAGCCAAAACCTTACGACTAGATGCGATGGTATCCGTTGACGACTGAAGTGAACGTTCTGGTCTGGCTTTCGCGAGATAGAGGGGGCCGCCTTCGATGCGTTTGTCTATGACAGAATGCCGCTTTGGGCGAATTCCGTCATTGTGGCGTAGCCAAAGGCGACCGGGAAATTGGAGGCGAAACCGAAGGGCGCCGGGTATGGGCTTGCCGGAGAAATTTGATACTAAGGAATCTAGTAGGCAGTTTTGGGCGGTTTTCGGTTTCCGATAAAAAGGGGACGGTTAGAACCGTGAATAGCGGGTACGAAATGCATAGCTAGCTTAGCTTCGCTAGTTCGTGTAACCTAGTAGAGGTTGACGTTTTCGGTCCAGACGACAGGAGAGTGTATGGTGTCTCAAGACCATATGATGTCTATCAACACAGTAGCCGCCAGGTTGGGGCTCTCGGTTCACCAGCTTCGGCGCTGGGAGCTGATGTTCGGCTTGGAAATCAAACGGGGGCGCGGGCAGCAGCGTCAGTATCGCCCCGAAGATTTGACCATCCTCGAGCGAATCAAGGAGCTCGTCGAGCAGGGTTGGCCGACATCTCAGATTCGCCCGCAGATTGAAGCGGAAGGATTGATCACGCCGAAGCTAATCGGCATGCCTACGCCGCCCGGAAATCCGGAAGTCGTCCTCGAATCGCTGATCGGAATGCGAACATTTTGCGAGCGGCGGTTCATCGAGATCTCCAGGCAGATCGACGAACTCAGGCAGCTCGTCATATCTCTATCATTGAAGCAAGAACTCTCGGGTGAAACAGACTCGCCCTGGCAGCCAATGGAGCCCGCCGAGCCGGTTCGCGAGGAACCGAGACCGGTCCTGCCTCCTCAAGAAATTACTCTTGGACCCGAGATCCGAACCTCTGCCCCGCCGCCGCACATACAGGCAGCGGCCGCCGCTGCCGCTGCTGCAACCGCAGCTGCCGCCGCGCAACAGCAGAGTCCATCAACATCTGCAACGCAACCTACTATGATTGGCGTACCGAGTTCCAGTTCACCGAGCACTCCAGGCACCTCGGCAACACCTGGCGCACCCGCGACACCTGGGGCATCGGCACCGCCTCCGCCGGCATTTACTGCGGCGCCCGTTTCGGAAGCCGTAACTCTCGGAGAAGTCACTGACCAAAACTATTTGACAGTCCTTGGTCGCGCTCTCGACTTAATTGGATGGACTGACGAAGAAGCTGATGAATACTCGGAAAAAACATTTGGAATCCCTCACTGGGACGAATTAGGGCGCAGTCAGGCGGAACGTCTGGTGGCGCATCTGGTGACACTCATAAACGCAGAACGCCAACCAGCTGCGGTTACGCCAGCTCCCATGCCTCCATCCGAGCCTGCGGCTGAGATGTCCTTTCATGCCACAAATGAAGAAGAGATGAACGCCAACGTTGCTGATAACGCTGATGGTGAGGGCGATGAGTTTTACGACGAGGATGACTTCGATACCACTCCTGGTGGTACGGGTAGTGCCTCTCAACCTGGTTCAGCTGGCGATTCTTCGCATGGAGAGAGCGGCGCGCCGCCTCCGCCACCATCACCGCCTTATGGTCCGCCCGCGTAATTATCTGCAGTTTCTCGTAAAAACCCTACAGACTGGGCATAAAAGAGATGTTAGATTCTAGTTCGGTATATCGGAATTAGAGTTTGACTTACGTGACGCAGGTACTCCAGAAGAGAGTAACCAGGGATGGTTTCTACCGAGGGCAGCACCGGTCCTGCGAGCAATTTGAAAGAGTGGTACCGATCGAGGTATCACTCTTTTTTTTGACTGACTTTTGGAAGGCGGGTGCTGGGCAGTAACGTCCTTAACCCTGTCTACGATGCGATGACGATTTTCCAGAAATTCGTCTATCGCTCATAAACAACGAAGAGCGTCGGAGAGTTGACCGTCCTGAAAACCCCGTTTTGCGGAAGCTTTGGGAGATGGTTGAGACTCGGGGAGTAGAAAGAAGAACATGAGCAGGAGTTTATGTTCTTCCTCTTGAGATCTCGCAAAGGCGCTTGATAGGTTGAGTTGTTCATTTAAGCGCATCAGAAAACCAGGACAACTAGAGACAAAGCAAGACAGACAAACCGAATAGCAAGATGTAGACAAGCATTTCGCTGATCGGGTCTCGTTCGTTCGTCCAAACCGAAACTGCGCCGAGAACATCGTTTTCGTTTTCAACAAACACAGGCGGACACCACGGTGGTGTTCGTCTCTAAACCAAGGGAGATTATGACGACTATGACCATTCAGGAGCTCATCAAGATTCGGGACGCGATGTATCGCGACCCCGAGCTCCTCGCAGTTTACGAGAAGGGTGACAAGAACTCGAAGGGGCAGACGCGCCACGACTACGTCCACGGTGACGAAGTGCGCGACCTGGCTCTGAATCTGACCGCTCAGCTTGACCGGGCTTTTCCGGGCATGATGGACGAGGTCACGAAGGAGTTCGTCATTCCGGTTGCCGCGTGGCTTCACGACATCGGGCGTTCCATTGACCTGGACCGTCACGACGTCGAAGGCGCAATTCTGGCCAAGGGATACCTGGACCGGAAGGGCGTTCCGAACGACCTGCGCGCGCGTGTTTGCGAAATCATCGGCCTGCATCGCGCCGGCAAGGTGATCAAGCGCGGGATTCAATCCCCGGAACACGCGATTGTGGTGATTGCCGACAAGTGCATCGGCGACGAAGGACGGGTTCGCCCGGACAAGGCGTTTGCCCTGCGGGTGGCGCGGTTCTTCGGTTGGGGAAGCAAGTGGAGTCTCGCCAGGTACAACTGGTGGGGCAACGCTGCTCACGACCGGGTGAACTTCTCCATCAAGAGCGCGAACCTGGTTCTGGACCTGCCCGACGACACCACCAGCCGCACGGGCGACATCGTCCTGAAGCTGGAAGTCGACGAGCGCATCGCCAACATCGAAGAAATCGTGACCCTCGACTGGTTCGCGGATTCGTTCTTCGCTTGCGGCAAGGGTGCGCGGTTCTTCGGGTACTACTTCCGCCTCGAGTTCAACAGCGTTCGCCACAAGTGGGACAAGAACGCCAAGAACGGCAAGGGCGCCTGGGTTCCCACCGACACCATCGTGGTCAACCGCAACCTCGACTGATTCTGCTAGGAGCAGTATGAAAAAGACGGCTAAAGAATCAGCGGTTTCGAAGCCGGCCATGTCTCAAGGGGAAACCCTTGGGCGTGGTCGGCTAACGAGCCCGTTTTTCTTTGCTGTCACTTTTGCCTTCGTGTGCTACACCATTTAGTACTATAGAGTACAATAATAATTTTTGGGGACGAAACCTTGAAAGCCTTTGCCTTTGAGCGTCTTGAGTATTTGCATCTATCGAGGCAGTTTCTCATGGGCGTTGTGGCTACGAGAGAGCGACGGATTTTGGGAAATCCGGCATTCTGTCATAGACAAACGCGGTGAGCGAGAGCGTTCGTTGAGCGTAAGTGCGGGCGTGTGCCTGTTTTCGGGGCATGTCTAGTGCGGAGCTTTATAGTAGGGACTTGTGGCTACGAGAGAGCGACGGATTTTGGGAAATCCGGCATTCTGTCATAGACAAACGCGGTGAGCGAGAGCTTTCGTTGAGCGTAAGTGCGGGCGTATGCCTGTTTCCGGGGCATGTCTAGTGCGGAGCTTTATAGTAGACGCTCGTGGCTACGAGAGAGCGACGGATTTTGAGAAATCCGGCATTCTGTCATAGACAAACGCGGTGAGCGAGAGCGTTCGTTGAGCGTAAGTGCGGGCGTATGCCTGTTTTCGGGGCATGTCTAGTGCGGCGCTTTATAGTAGACGCTCGTGGCTACGAGAGAGCGACGGATTTTGGGAAATCCGGCATTCTGTCATAGACAGACGCGGTGAGCGAAAGCGTCCGTTGAGCGTAAGTGCGCGCGTATGCCAGTTTTCCGGGGCATGTCTAGTGCGGAGCTTTATAGTAGGCATGCGGTCGAGTCTTGGCATACGGCGGTTCCGGGGGCTGTCTAGTGCGGAGCTTTATAGTAGACGCGGTGGTACAATATATTTCCAATTGGATTTGCAGGTGCTGCGCCATGCCGGATGAATACGACGTTTTCATAAGTGCTGCTGAAACCGCGGTCGCGGCTGGCGATTATCAATCCGCGGAGCAGCAATTTCTCGCCGCGCTCGAAATTGCCGAGGGCAATGGTGATGACTCGCGACTGACTTACACGCTCGAGAGTTTGGCGGAGACGTTCTGGTACCAGCAAAAATTTTCCCTGGCGGCGCCTCTGCTGCGTCGCCTTTTGCGCAAGTACGAGCGCAAGCTCGGTCGCGATCACTTTGACGTCGCGATCGTTGCGAACAACATGGCGATGCTATACCACGCCTGGGGCAAATATGCTGATGCGGAGCCGTTCTACAAACAAGCGCTCGCAATTAAAGAGCGCGTGCTGGGAAGGAACCATCCGGAAACTAAGATGATTTTGGGTAACTATCGCGATGTTTTAACACTGTTAAAACGCTTCGATGAGGCCCAAAAACTCGACGCTGGCTCGCATTCGCGGAACACGTCTGAGTGGCGGCGCTCAAAACTTTCCAGCGAGAGTGTGCCTCGGATTAAGGTTTAATTGCAGGGCGTATCGGTTTCGGAATCGTGTATGAGGCCGTTGGGCGCGTATGTTTCAAATCGAAAGGTAACTTTTAAACTGCTCCGGCGCCAAGCTTTATGTAAGTGAGGTTGGAAAAAGTTTCTGCCGGGAACGAAGTACCACAAGAGATTCGACGATTCCACCCTGGGACTTATGGCGCACAAAAACTGGATGAAACCGCACGCGTTTTTTAGCGAGAGTTGCGCATGACTTTCGGCATAATCGGCTGGCTGAAATCTCAATATCCGGAGCTCAATTACGAGATTCCCGTCGTCTATCCTTCGCGCGACAAGCCTGATAACCGCGAGTGGTTGGTGACGAATGGGCTTGGCGGCTTTTCGATGGGGACGATTTCCGGTGCGAACCGCCGGCGGTATCACGCGGTTTTGGTTTCCGCTGTGAAACCGATGGTGAATCGGCATCTGATCTTGTCTCGCGTGGAAGAGGTGTTGCGAATCAACGGGCGAGATTATGAATTGTCGACCAACCATTGGGAATCGGGGGTGGTATCACCAACGGGCTACAAGTTCATGGAGTCGTTCACGCCACTGCCCTGTCCGACCTGGGTTTTCGAGTTTGATGGAAACTATTTGGTGAAACAGTTGGTGCACCCGTGGGGCACGGATCAGGTGCACATGGGATATCACTGGATACCGGAAGATGATTCGGCGCGCAACGACGTCAAATTGACGTGCAAATTTTTAGTCGGCTTCCGAGATATGCATGGAGAGCTGCATGGGTCGGCGGATAAAACATATGCGCAGTTTGTATCTCCCAATCAAAGCGTGATCATATTGGATGAAAACAGCCGTCTGTGCCTGACCTGGGGTGATGGCAAATATGAATCGCAGAAGCAGTGGTGGTGGGATTTCGACTGGCCGATCGAATCTATCAGGGGACTTCCGAATACTGAGGACCTGTATTTTGTTGGGTCCGTTTCGGCGAAGTTGCAGGCTGACAAATCATTTTGTTTGGGTGCGAGCTATGAAAAACCGCTTCAGGCGCCGGATTGCAGCGTGGCTCTGAAAGAGGTTGTGGCGCGTCAAAAGGAACTTATCGATCGGTCAAATCTCGATAATTCGCAAAGGGCAGATATGATGCTGCTTGCGTGCGATCAGTTTCTTGTTACGGCCAAAAACGATGAACCCATGAAATCAGTTATAGAAGGATATCCCTGGTATAACAGCGGCGGACGCGCTGCCATGCTGGCTTTGCCGGGATTGACTGTTTCTACTCGGCGGTTCGATGCCGCTAAAGACATTTTTCGCGCCCAGGTGAGTGGTATTAAAAACGGTATCATGCCGAATTGGGTGCTGGATCTGAAAAGTGGCGAAACTGAGCCGCGATTCGACTATGAGGCCGCTGACGTGACTCTGTGGTGGGGATGGGCTCTATATAAATATTACCGTGTTACTCAGGACAAGGAGTTGGTCGCAGAGCAGCTTCCGGCGATGATCTCCGCAATCGACCATTTTGTGAACGGAACGAACCCGGGAATTTCCGTTGACCCGGAAGACGGTTTGCTTCGATGTGCCGATAAGGACAAAGCATTCACCTGGATGGGCACAAAAGTAGAGGGCATGCCGATCACGCCGCGCTCCGGCAAGGCTGTGGAGCTATGTGCACTCTGGTATAGCTTTCTGGAAACAGTAGCGTTTTTTGCCGAACCGGTTATGCACGATGATGCTACACGAGTAAGAAAACTGGCTGAGCAAGCGAAGAATTCGATGAGCAAGTTTTGGAACGAGGAGCGCTCCTGCCTGTTTGACATTATAGATACCGGTGTCCCGCAGAGTAAGAGGAAGGACGATAGCGTTCGCTGTAATCAGTTGCTGGCAGTGTCTTTGCCGTATCGTGCTTTTACTGTCGAGCAGGAAAAAGCGATACTGCGGGTGGTGGAGGAAGAGCTGCTTACTCCGATGGGAGTGAGGACTTTGTCGCCGTCAGATCCTAGCTATCAAGGCGTTTTTGGTTGCGGGCTCGCCCATCCGGATCCGTATCACAGGGATTTGTCGAGGCACCAGGGAACTGCGTATCCCTGGTTAATTGGGCAGTATTGTGATGCGCTCGTCAATGTTTTCGGACCGATGCCTGAAACGGTGAATCGTATTAGGCTGCTCTGGCAGCCGATTTTCGACCACATATCTAGCGAGGATTGTTTAAATTCGATTTCTGAAATGTTTGATGGAAACCGACCGCAGCTGCCGCGCGGCTGCCCGGCTTCAGCGACCGCAGTTGCCGAAGCGATGCGCTGGTTGCGGTGGGTGATCAAGCAGTAAGGACGGGCTGCCTGTCGGTGTTTCGTGTGCGGACCTGCAGTGTAAATCGCAGAGCGACGGATTTAGCAGATTCCGTCGCTGTGTCATTGACAGACCGATTGTAGAACCTGCCCTGTCAATCTGAGAGCGACGGATTTGGCAGATTCAGTCGCTGTGGCATTGACAGACCGACTGTAGAACCAGCCCTGTCAATCTGAGAGCGACGGATTTAGCAGATTCCGTCGCTGTGTCATTGACAGACCGACTGTAGAACCAGCCCTGTCAATCTGAGAGCGACGGATTTGGCAGATTCCGTCGCTGTGTCATTGACAGACCGACTGTAGAACTAGCCCTGTCAATCCGAGAGCGACGGATTTGGCGGATTTCGTCGCTGCCTGATTGACACCATCCAAATTTGCTACTAGAGCATCTAGAAGACTTGGTTCGAAAAATCGAAACGGCTGAAGGACTTTGGTCCGACAACCGTTTCGAAAGACTGACGACCGAACCGGCTGGCTGGAACCGATTGAACTTTCGTCCAATAAGTTACGCAGCCAGCCGGTGAAACATCAACCGCGATTGATGTTTCCCGAGTCAGTCAGGCGCGGATCAGCTCTGGGGCTGGTCGCCGGCGGGCGGAGTTAAGAGAACGCGGTGTACGTCGGCAGAGCAACGACTTGGCGCCGGCCTTCTTCTTGATCTCTTCGAGCTCGCGGTCGGCGGCGGTGCCGTCACCGAGCTTGTTCTTGGCGCGAGCGACGTTGAGGTCGTGGTCGACGGCGTCGAAGTCGGCCCGGGCTGGAGAGCTTGTCGTTGATGTCATGGCCTGCTGCTTAGCGGCGGCGGCGGTCCTCGGGAAGGCGCCGGTCAGGTTGCTGGCGAAGCTCGCGTGTCCTCGATCTTGTCGCCGAAGGCCTTGATGCTCTCGATGGTGGAATCGAGGGCGGCCTGGGCTTCGTCGGAGGCGGACTTAGCTTCGGCGAGGCGACCCTTGATGCGGTCGACCTTCTGCTCGCCGGCTTCGAAGCGCTTGCCGAGGGTGTCGAGAGCGGCCTCGGAGGCGCCCATCTCGGTGGCGGTCTTGTACTCGTCCTTGATGGTGTCCAGGGCCTTCTCGGCTTCGCCGAGTTCCTTGGTCACGTCATCGACGGTGGCCATGCAGTTGGCGACGTTGGTGCGCTGGGCGGGGAGGAGCGCCTTGAGCTGCTTGTAGCGATCCTTGTTGCGCTCGACGGCGGTGGTGCCGGAGGCGACGGCCTGGCTGCCCTTGATGCGGAGCAGCTGGCGGAGGGCGTCCCACTTCCAGACGAGGACGACGAGACCGACGAGGGCGGCGATGGTGATGATGGTGCCAGGGGTCATGTTTGAATTCTCCAGTCAGATTGGACACTTGGTCCGTTGGAGCACGAGCGGGATGCTCGTGCCGGAAAAGCGCCGACGATGTTGCCGACGCTAGATGAACTGAGGCGACCGTTCGCCAAACCTGGGAACGGTTAGAAAACTAGACTACTCGCAAGTCGTGAGCGAGCATGCTGTGGCACTAGATGCGGTGCCTATACTCAACCAAACTGCCGACTGAGCGCGAAGCCCAGCCGGCAGCGGAATTCAGCGGAACAACGTACTTCAACTGAGCCACTCAGCTTGTTTGCCATGTCAGGCGAACGCGCTGGTGGCGTTTTGGCGTAGACCGGCCTGCCTTACAGCAAGCCAGCCGAACGACAGGCGCCGGATCAGCTCTGGGGCTGGTCGCCGGCGGGCGGGTTGGAGGTGCCCTTGGTCAGCGCGTCGAGCTTGGAGCGGCCCGACTTGGCGCCGGCCTTCTTCTTGATCTCTTCGAGCTCGCGGTCGGCGGCGGTGCCGTCACCGAGCTTGTTCTTGGCGCGAGCGACGTTGAGGTCGTGGTCGACGGCGTCGAAGTCGGCCGAGGCTTCGGAGAGCTTGTCGTTGATGTCCTTGGCCTGCTGCTTGGCGGCGGCGGCGGTCTCGAGGGCCTTGGTCAGGTTGCTGGCGAGCTCGCTGTCCTCGATCTTGTCGCCGAAGGCCTTGATGCTCTCGATGGTGGAATCGAGGGCGGCCTGGGCTTCGTCGGAGGCGGACTTGGCTTCGGCGAGGCGACCCTTGATGCGGTCGACCTTCTGCTCGCCGGCTCGAAGCGCTTGCCGAGGGTGTCGAGAGCGGCTCGGAGGCGCCCATCTCGGTGGCGGTCTTGTACTCGTCCTTGATGGTGTCCAGGGCCTTCTCGGCTTCGCCGAGTTCCTTGGTCACGTCATCGACGGTGGCCATGCAGTTGGCGACGTTGGTGCGCTGGGCGGGGAGGAGCGCCTTGAGCTGCTTGTAGCGGTCCTTGTTGCGCTCGACGGCGGTGGTGCCGGAGGCGACGGCCTGGCTGCCCTTGATGCGGAGCAGCTGGCGGAGGGCGTCCCACTTCCAGACGAGGACGACGAGACCGACGAGGGCGGCGATGGTGATGATGGTACCGGGGGTCATGTTGATTTCTCCAGTCAGATTGGACACATTGGTCCTGTGAGGCAGAGCGGGATGCTCGTGCCTGGAAAGACATCGACGGACGAGTCGATGCCAGGTTCGGACTGCGGCAAGCGACGGCTGTGCCGCGGAAAACTGTCACCACGCGAGGCGTGATGCGATTGGCGACCCTGACAAGGGTGCGGTACCAGATGCGATACCGCTTAGTTTTGTTGGAACTGCTGGCTGAGCATGGAAGCCCAGCCAGCAGCGGAACTCTGGGTAGCTCGCGCCGAGGGCAATTCAGCTCACGCTGATGCCGGTGGCGAGTCAGCTCATGTGGAGTCGTTCAGCTCAGCGCTGATGACGATGCGGATCAGCTCTGGGGCTGGTCGCCGGCGGGCGGGTTGGAGGTGCCCTTTGTCAGCGCGTCGAGCTTGGAGCGGCCCGACTTGGCGCCGGCCTTCTTCTTGATCTCTTCGAGCTCGCGGTCGGCGGCGGTGCCGTCACCGAGCTTGTTCTTGGCGCGAGCGACGTTGAGGTCGTGGTCGACGGCGTCGAAGTCGGCCGAGGCTTCGGAGAGCTTGTCGTTGATGTCCTTGGCCTGCTGCTTGGCGGCGGCGGTCTGGGGCGCGGTCAGGTTGCTGGCGAGCTCGCTGTCCTCAAATCTTGTCGCCGAAATCTGATGCTCTCGATGGTGGAATCGAAGGCGGCTGAAACTTCGTCGGGATGAGGACTTAGCGCCGGCGAGGCGACCCCCTTGATGCGGTCGGCCTTCTGCTCACCAGCTGGCTTGCTGCCGAGAGGTGTCGAGAGCGGCTTCGAGGCGCCCATCTCGGTGGCGGTCTTGTACTCGTCCTTGATGGTGTCCAGGGCCTTCTCGGCTTCGCCGAGTTCCTTGGTCACGTCATCGACGGTGGCCATGCAGTTGGCGACGTTGGTGCGCTGGGCAGGGAGGAGCGCCTTGAGCTGCTTGTAGCGGTCCTTGTTGCGCTCGACGGCGGTGGTGCCGGAGGCGACGGCCTGGCTGCCCTTGATGCGGAGCAGCTGGCGGAGGGCGTCCCACTTCCAGACGAGGACGACGAGACCGACGAGGGCGGCGATGGTGATGATGGTGCCGGGTGTCATAGTGATTGAACCTTTCGTGTGACCCATTGGGTCGTTGAGTCGCTGACGGAGTCGTTCCGCGCAGGCGACGGGATTGGAGTCGAAAACGGCTGGCCACCAGGCAAGCCGTTTAGTTTCGCTACGAACAGAAGGCGCTGTTTTGCAACGCCTCCTTTGGTTTAAACAACAACATGAGCGTCGAGTTATTGTGCTCGACGCTGAGCGGACGGGCGACTAGTAGTTGCCGCCGCCGCTCCTGCCGCTGTAGCCGCTGCCGCCGGAGCTGGACTTGAAGCCACCTCCGCCGGAGCTGCTGCCGCCTCCCGGGCGCGAGCCGCCACCGCTGAAGCCGCCACCGCTGCTGCGCTGCTGCGAGGTCCGGAGGGCCGCCGCCGCCGCGCGAGCCGCAGCTGCCGCAGCTTCTTCGCGGTCGCGCTTGCGACGACGAGCGAGGCTTTCGGCTGCATCATCAGCGTCTTCGGCTGCCTTGTAGGCTTGCTTGGCTTTCGACTTCGCCTCGGCGTAGTCCTTGTTGCGGAAGTACGAGGAGCTCTCGCGCAGGCGCGAGTTTGCGGTCGAGAGGTCCGCGTCGACGCCTTCGCCGTATGACCGGCGATTGACCTCGTTGATCTTCTCGCTTGCCGACTGGTAGGCCGACTGCGCCTCGGCACAGGTCTTGATCTCGAGCTCGGCCTGCTCCTTGGCTCCGTCCGCGTCAGCCTTCAGTTCGGCAGCCTCGCGGCTGAGCGCGACCCAGTCGGACTTGGCGGTGTTGAGCTTGTTCTGGAGCTGTCCACGCGCCGTCCGCACGGACGCGAGCGCCCGTTTGGTATCGTCGGTGGTGACGTCGTTGGCGACCTTCGGTGCGGCGTAGCCGATGGCTGCGTCGAGAACCGCGAAGTCTTCCTTGGCCTGGTCGTAAGCGCGACGCTGCGCGTCGATCGCCTTGTCGAAACCATCGAAGCTGGCCACGACCTCGTGAACCGCCTTGTTGACCGCCGGCCAATCGGCGATCTTCTTGTCCGCTTCCGCCTTCTGCAGACCGAGCTTGCGGTCGGCGTCGGCGAAGGCGTTGTCGGTCGCGGCTGCCGTGGTGAAGGCGTTGTCGCGCAGCTTGGCGCGCAGCCGCTGAGCGGTCGTCAGGCACGTCGCCACGGTGTCGCGGCTGTCCTGACGCAGGCGGCGCAGCTCCTTGAGCAGGGCGTGAGCCTGCGTGAGCTTGGTGCGGGCGCCGTCGAGCGCGGCTTGCGTGCTCTTCACGAGCGCGCGGGCGCCGACGAAGTTCTGCGCATCGTAGAGCGCCTTCACCTGCGCGAGCAGGCTCGGGGTGCCCTTCTCGGTCGCATGCGACTCGTCGACCGCGGTCGGATGGCTTCCATAGTTTTTGGCCAGGAAGTCCGACTTGAGCTCCACGACAGCCGTGTCGGCGTCGGGAAGCTCGGTGCGGAGGCTGGCGAGCGTGTTGCGCGCCGGCGTGACCTTGGTTTCCACCCAGGCCTTGGCGGCGACGATGTCGTCGACCAGGTCGCTTGCCTGCTTGGCGAGCGCTTCCGCCTTCTCCTTCGCGGTCACGGCTTCGTCGAGCTTGGCGGCGTAGACGAGTTCGTGCGCGCTCTTCAGGCTGCCGCGAGCGTCGGCGACGAAGGTATCCGGGTTGGAGCCCTTCTCGGCGAGCATGAACTTGGCGCCCTGCGCGGTCTGCGGCTGGCTTTCGCCCTCGCCGAGAACGTACAGGTAGACCGCGTCTTCGCCGCGCTTCTTGGTCGCCTTGGATTCGGAGCCGTCGATCTGGGTTTTCACCGCGGGCAGCGACTTCTTGATGCCGATCGCGCGGATGAGTTTCTCGCCCAGAGCCTTGTAGCCGGCTTCCACGGTTTCCGACCCGCTGAACGCTTCGAGCGGGTCCGAGGACAGGATGGCGACGAACGCCGCCTGACCGCGCTTGAGCTCGGCGATGGTCGCCTCGTAGGGCGCCATCGTGAGTTCGGCGGCCTCGATGTCCTTGCGCTGGCCGTTGACCTGGGCGTCGAGCTGTTCGACGTCGGTCTTGTTCTGGCGCGCGCCTTCGAACGCCTTGACGATACCGGACAGCGCCTTGTTCGTCTTGTCGAAGAGTTCCGACATTGCGTTGAGCAGCGCGCCCGGCTCGTAGTCCGCCTTCTCGACCAGACCGCCGAACAGCGTCGCTTCCTCCAGCGGCAGGTCGTCACCGGTGATGGTGATGACGCGCTTGCTGAGCAGCTCTTCGCATTCGGTCAGTCCTTTTATGGACGGAAACCGATTGCGCTCGAACGCCTTCTTCGCCGCCTCCAGCGTGTCGTTGGCGACCTTGCGCCGAACGGAGAAGTCGGCGAAATCCTTGCAGGCTGCTGTGAACGTCGTGAGCGTGCGACCTTTGAAACGCGACTTCCAGTCACCTTGATCGGTGAGGAAACCGCGATAGTCGCGCAGCTTCAGATAGAGTTCGTTGGCGCTGTTGAGGCTGGTCTCGAAGTCGGCGATCAGCTTCTGCGCGCGCTTGCGCCGTGATGAGTTGCGCATGAGCAGCCAGATGAGCGTGCCGAGGAAGGCGATGGCGAGCCCGCCGCCGCCGAGGTAGTACGGCATCATCTCCTGGAGCTTGCGGTCCGCCTCGGCTTTCGCCTGGCGAGCCTTGATGGTGTCGATATCGCTGTTGACCGTCTGGACGACTGCGACGAAGGCGCCCGCCGGGTCCTGCGGCATGAAGCGGCGCAGGTTGGGGATGACCGGACCGTTCTGCGGGTCCGAAAAATAGGCGCCGGTCATGTTCCAGTCGGAGAACCAGTTGCCGCCGTTGGCTGCAACCGAACCCTTATTGGGATTGTCCGCTCGGCGGACCCACATGACGACGAGATAATTGTCGGACGGAAAACCGGGTCGCGACTGCCACTTCAAGACGAGCTTGTCGAGCGCGTCTCGTCCGGGAATGTCGGACTGCAGCAGGTCGGAACCTTGCTGCGTGGCGACCACGTAAACCTGCAGCCCATGCCGTTGTCCTTCCCTGATGAGGTCGGATTCGATGGAACTCAGATTCACGGGCGCCTGCCGGTTGTTGGAAAGCAGGGGATCGACGTAGACGTGCCGGTCCGGACTGAAGTCCGGCAGCCACGTCTGTTGGTTCTGCGCGAATGCCGGCTGTGCACCTATCACCGAGATGATAAGGAGCAGAGCCATTACCAGGACACCGCGCACATGCGTGAGATTTCTGAACAACATAGGTTCTCCCAGCAATTGGTGTCGGTTCAGCGCGCCGTCATCGACGCGTTGTGTCGAAAGCCGCTTCGTCAGAAGGTCGTCCGCAGTTGGCGTGGTTCGTCGTAACGAACGCGACTGCAACAGCGGATTGCGGTTTCTGAAAGTCGCGCGGGCACGAGCATGGAGTGCTGCGTGTCGACGGACCGTGCGAAGCGATGAGACGCCCTCGTGCCGTTCCTCGGGACCACGTTGGTGACAGGAACGGCTAGCCGTGTGCGTTTAGAAGAAACCATCTTGCGACGACGCTCTTCATCAGACCTTAGACGTGCAGAAACCACACGCTGCTGCGGGTGGTCTGGCGAATCGGTTCAGGTTAGATGTCTGGAGGCGGAGAGAAGTCGCAAGGCGTGAAAAGTAGACCTATGCAATCTACAAATCGGCGATGCGCTGCCCCAAGGTTTGTTGCCGCTTGTGAACCTTATCTGGGGTTAACGGTATGCGGTTCTACAGATTCAGCGTGACCGAAACGACCGCGGGACAATATCAAACAAGAGGTGCTATGGATTTCATGACAACGTTATATGTTCATGATGTGACCGAATTTAAGAGGTGCTTGACTAGCGTCGTTAGCGTAGCGCGAATTCGCCGGTGGGTGAGTTGCGACTAATGGGGCGATGAGATGGCGGTTTGTTATTGTCGCGTATGTGATATGGGTGATACTAAATGTGGTGACCATCCGCGACCTTGTCTTGAGCTACAGATGGTTGTGGTATCGATGCGTTCGCGCTCCACAGAACTTGTCCCTTATCGATTCAGACACCAGTCATCTCTTAACTCTAAATAGACAACGATCCATATAACTTTGCCGTTCCTCATCGATTCCGACACCAGGCATCTGCCGGCTCGAAACCGATGGGTCGTTGTTGTGTAATGCAGGCCGAGCGGTCGGTTTATCGAACTCTTAAGCGCCGCTCAGGAAGCGGTTGTTGAGTTACGTAACGGGCAGCGAGAAGTTGCGCTAGGGTTCAATTTTTCCTTTATCTTTTGCGCTAGCGTAGTCTGAAAAGGTTTATTTGAAGCTACTCTTCGGATTTAGGAGACGCAATTCATGTATGAATTCGTTAGAAATTGCGGGCAGAATCGCGCTAACTGTGCCGACTTAAGTGCTGTTTAAGGGAAGTAGTTATTGCACTATACCAGTAGTTTTTTATACGTTGACTGGTCAACTTCACTTTCTGCTCCAACAGGACTTCTTCCGCGAAAACCGCACCCAGTCTTACATTCACCATAAGAAAACGCCGTCGTATCAGCGACATGGGTGGCGTCATGTGTGCGGGGAAGGATGGTTGACCGAATATTTGGACTTGTCTGATGGTCGAGTTGTAACTGCGAACTTGCGCTCCTGGTGAAGAGTGGCGAGTGCGTCGTGTCGGTTCGATTTTGGTTCAAGTTAAGTAATCCACTTCCGAGCTGGTGTCATCCGCGGTGACATTGGTTTGGGAAGGCAACCAGGGCTGACGATGTAGCGGTCGTCGGTCCAAACAGGAGAGTTCTCCATGAAGGCTAAATTTACCGTATCTGCCACGCTGAAAGCGGGCAAGGATCGCGTTCAAGCACCGGAACCCGTCACTCCGATGCTCATGCTCGCGAAGTTTTCTGGGATGAACCTGGCCGCCGATCTCAAAGGTCTGGTGGCAAGCTCCGAAGAGAAAGTTTCGGAGCAGCTGTCGACGAGTGGTTTCACGGGTGAGTTGGGTGAACACCTGACCATCACGCTCGGCGAGAAGAGCAAGCAGAAGAAGGTGCTGATCGTCGGTCTCGGCAAGGCTGGACGTTTCGATTGCGGCACCGTGCGCGATACCATCAAGGTCGCCATGAATCGCGTCGTGGCTGCCCGCTGCGAACGCATCACAATCCCCATCATGCCCGATCGGCTCACGTCGTCGAGCCTTGGTCTGATGCCCACCGCCCACATCATCAAGTGCGTCGCCGAAGACGTGCTCGAAGCGAAGGATGGCGATGGTGTCGTCGAGATCGAGCTGCTCACCACGCCGCAGGGCAAACGCCATGTGAACGCCGGTCTCGCCAAGGAGCGCCGTTCCAAGAAGCCGTGTGGGGTGTGCGCCGATGTCGAAAAGCCGTCGAAGTCCGAGGGGAAGCCCAAGGACAAGGACGGCAAGGCTGCGAAGAAAGACGTTTGCTCGAAGTAGCACAGGTTTTCCGGAAAACTTGACTCGCCATTGTTTCGTTATGAGGCAGCGGCGGGTTTGACTTAGTCACAGCAGGGGAGCGAGGTTCATCGGCGTTTGCCGGTGACTTTGTTCCCCTGTCTGTCCGTCGGTTGGATACTAGATGCCGTGGTAGAAATTGTGCAAATCGGCAAATCGGATCCGTTTTCCACACATCCGAACCGCTGTAGCTTTGAGACCTCCGCTGCTGGCGCCGGCTGGTCGGAGTGGGTTTGCCTGTCGGAGTCTATTGTCCGCAACGAGACCGAAGTGCTCAAGCACCCTCGTTCGATTGCGAAGAAGGCTCCGATGGTTTTCCTCGAAAGCGCGTCTTTGTTTGCTGGGTCTCGCGCTCAGCCAGTCCCGGGGGCAGATGTAGCGAGAATGGCGAGAGTCGGTAGATTTCTTCGACTCTACTCGTCACCCAACGGTTCGGGCGCTCCGTCAATTCGTTGTTGGCCAAGCGGTCGAGAAAATCGCTGACGCATAGAATGTGCCGCTTTGGCACGAGCAGGATCTCCAGGTCGAGTGCGCCGATTATGTTTGCGAAAACCGAGAGGCTCGAGGTGAACAGCCTTTCGAGCCGTGACAACTGGGTTCTTTCAACGCCGCAGCGCGCACTCAGTTGCCCCTGGGAAAGCCCAAGATGCCGACGTTGACGCTTAATGCATTCTCCAACTTTTGCCAATGCGTTTCCTTCTAGGCTACCGGTTCCATTTTTGATTCTCGCTTGGTTGCATATCAAGCAAAGGTCCAAGCCATGGAGGTTTGCAATGACGTCGGCTTCAGTCGGAATTGAGAAGCGACGCATGTTCTCTCCTGTGTCCCGATGGGACATGATATTCAAGCTGCCCTCGTAGTGAACCTTCCCATCGAGTATTGCAATTTTTTGATGTACTTTGTTTTTCAGATTGAGGTGTACTCCCCAGGACTGCAGGACCATGCATCTGTTGTAGAAGCCCTGCAGCTCCTCCTGTTGCTGGTCGGTCAAGTTTTCTTTATACCAGCTGCTTGGTGCCTGAATGAAGATACAGACGGTGGCACCACGGGTGATGGCTTCTTCTATCCTTCTCTCGATCTTTTTCATTCGCGCGTCCCAGAGAAACGCCGACTGAATCACGACATGACCAACTACCTGATCCAGGTCACCGTTGAACAAGCTCCAAAACAATTCGTCGGTGAGTGCTTGCGAGACAGGAGGGTTGTTTGGCTTTTTCATTGTCGGATAACTCTCATTGAGCCGGGGGGACCGCTGGTTCTTTCGAAATTACCCCGGCGTTTGCGGCGTGCCAATGCGGAAAACACGCAGGATGAAACGTCGCCTATTGGCTCTGGCTGCGGAAAGTGGCAAGACTTGACGAAGAAATTTTTGTGCGCCTATTGCACGCAACCGGCGCGTCTGGCAAGACCCCTTTCATCAAAACTATCGCAAAGACTCGCCATCCGGTAAGTGTGTGAAAAACCGATCAAGATTTCTCCAAATCGGATCGATTTTTGCCACATTTTCCAAAGTCCTCGAAGGTCAGGGCTCAAAGTAGCTCGACCCGCAGGACCCGGAGCTCACGACTCGAACTAACTCGCCCCTCGGGGACCTGGAGTTCACGACTCGAACTAGCTCGCCCCCTCGGGGACCCGGAGTTCACGACTCGAACTAGCTCCGCCCTCAAGGACCCGGAGTTCACGACTCGAACTGACCTTGCCAGCCGTGGGCGAAATTGCAAGTGTGCGTGTGCCATCCGGGGAGTGTGTGAAAAACCGATCAAGATTTCTCAAAATCGGATCGGTTTTTGCCACATTTTCCAAAGTCCTCGAAGGTCAGGGCTCAAAGTAGCTCGACCCGCAGGACCCGGAGTTCACGCCTCGAACTAGCTCGCCCCTCGGGGACCCGGAGCTCACGACTCGAACTAGCTCCGCCCTCAGGGACCTGGAGTTCACAACTCGAACTGACCTCGCCAGCGGGGGGGCGAAATTGCAAGTGTGCGTGCGCCATCCGGTAAGTGTGTGAAAAACCGATCAAGATTTCTCGAAATCGGATCGATTTTTGCCACATTTTCCAAAATCCGCGGGTCCCGCATGGTTTGGTGCTCGGATCGATTTTTGCCACATTTTCAAAATCCGCGGGTCCCGCATGATTTGGTGATCGGATCGATTTTTGCCACATTTCCAAAATCCTTGGCGGGACTGGGTGATTTACTCAGGAGTTCGTGAACTCCGGGGGCAGTCCAAAGCGCGTTCGGCGGAAGCGGGAGCCACTACTATACGATGTCGCGAAGGCGCGACAAAAACGCGAAACCAGGAGAGCCGCATGGGCTCCCCTGGTTCGCGAAATTTGTGCGCACTGTTCAGAACAAGCGCGCACACCGGCAGCCAGCTTCTGCGAGGCGAGTCGCTCCTTCAGCTACTGGCGAGCCGGCAACTGGCGAGCGACTCCCTCGGCTGCCAGCGAGCCGCTTAGGCTGCCAGTTTCGACTGGATTGCCTTGGCGCGAGCGACGAGGGCGAGCATCGCTGCCTTGCCGGCGAGCGGGTCGCTCTTGTAGGTGAGCCGCACCTGGACTTCCTCGACGTTGATGGCGTCGAATTCGGCCTTATGCGGAGCGAACGACTTGTCGCCCGCCTGTGCCCACTTCATCTCGATGTCCGCCTGCACGGCGTCCAGCTCCGAACCGGCGGCGAGCGCCTCGTTGAGCGACTTCATGATGCCGGCCAGCGCCTTGTTGGTCTGGTCGAACAGCGTCGCCATCGAGTTGAGCAGCTCGGACGGCTTGTAGTCGTTCTTCACGACCAGCCCGCCGAACAGCGTGGCGTCTTCGAGGGCGATGTCCGCACCGGTGACCGAGATGGTCTGGTTCTGCAGCATCTCGCGCACGCCCTTGTAGTCGCCCTTCTGCCAGACCTTGTGCGCCTCTTCGAGGTGCGCGTTCGCCTTCGAGCGACGCGCGGAGAAGTCGGCGAAGTTGGTGAGGGCCGCTTCGTACTGAGCTTTCGTCGAGCCCGAGAACTTGCCCTTCCAGTCGCCCTGGTCCTGGATGAAGCCCAGGTAGCCACCGCGAAGCTTGAGATAGAGCGCGTTGGCGGACTCCATCTTCTCGTTCCACTCGTTGAAGAGTGGCTCGACCTGCGCCTTGAGGTCCTTGGCGCCCTTGGAGCGCACGACGAAGAAGGCGACGGCGCCGCCGGCGACGAGCAGAATCAGGAAGTAGATCGGCAGCTGCCCCATGAAGTCGGAGCGGTCCTTGGCGCTTTGCTGCGCGGCGTTGTAGTCGTCGACGACCTTGTTGACACCGCCGGCGATACCGAGGAAGGCGCCCTTCGGATCCTGCGGCATGTACTTGCGCACAGCCGGAACGACCGGGCCGTCAGCGGCATCGAGCATGCTCTTGCCCAGTCCGTACGTCTTCAGATTGGCGCCGGCGTTGACCGCGACCCAACCTTCCGACGGGTTCGATGCGCTGCGCATCCAGACCATCAGGACATAGTTGTCCGAAGGGAAACCGTTGGCGCCGCCCCACCGCAGAAGCAGCTGGTCGAGCCAATCGGCTGCGAGGTTGCCGCCGCCGCGCTCGGTCGTTTGCTGGACGACGACCGAGATGTAGACGACACAGTGCGCGGAGCCGGCGTCCTTGAGCTTGGATTCGAGCCCGGAGAGCGACACCGGAAAGTCCGGATGATTCGCCACTGCCGGGTCGATGTAGACCTGCGTGCCGGCGCTGAAGTTGGGCCGGTACGGGGTGGTCTGCGCTGACGCCATGGACGGGGCCATTGCGAACAGCGCGACAACCGCGATCACGAGCATCCTCGTGATATTCGAAAAGAGTTTCATGCGTTTCTCCATAGGAATCTTCGGGTTGCGATTGGCTCTACGCCCACGAATCCGACTTGTAGCGGTCGTGGCACGCCGGGTCGACGTAGGCGCGGAGCGGAGACTCATGCACGGTGACGGTCAGTTTTGCGCCGTGCGGAAACGGGCGCTGGATGTGCGCTCCGTCGATGTACAACATGCCGTCGATCATCTCGGATGTGACGACGAGCTTGCCGTCGACGACCTCGCCGCCCCGCAGAGGGAAGCTGACGCTGGGCGTCTTGAACGGTTTGTCCACCCAGAAGGCGAACGTCTCGTCGGTGATGTCGGCGATGGGACCCGCCGCCGAGCGCATGAAGCCGGTCGAGCCGCTCGGGGTGGAGATGATGAGACCGGACGATTTGTGGCTCGCCGTCTCGCCTCCCACTTCGAGCTTGTAGCGACTGGTTCCAGCCGGGACGATGTGCGCGAGGAGAACCTCGTTGAGAACTGGGATGTCGACGACCTCTTCGTCCAGCGTCAACTTGAGACGCAGGAGCGATGAGGGTTTTCGACGTCCCGAGAGAATCGAACTGAGAGCGGCTTCGAAACCGCTGCGATCGGTCAGGCAGAAGTGCCCGAAACTGGAATGCGGAGCGCTGTTGACGCCCAGCATCGGCACGTCGTTGAGCACAGAGTGAGACGCGTCGAGGAAGGTGCCGTCACCGCCTACGGTGATGACCATCTCTTCATCGTCGCGAATCTCGAAGTGCTCGCCTGGATGCCGAATGACGCACCGAGCGTCAATCCCATGATCGCTCAAAACACTTACCACGTGCTGAAGCGACTGGTCGTGCTCCAGCTGCGTGCGCACAAGACGCTCATGGTCAGCCGAGTTCGGCACCAGGAGCTTCTTGAGCCGCTGATCGTCGGATGCTTCAGCCAGCGCTTTGAGCGGCTGTTTCACGACGACAAGAACGCGCTTCCGGCTTGCGGCGATGGTATCGCCCGAGCCGTCTTCGGTTTGAGTATTGCTCAAATCATGTCCTCTCTATTGAGTTAGCGAGAACCCGCATGGTGTGCGGGGTACATGAAATCGGCGGAGGCTGCAAATCGGGTCACGACCGCACCACGCCGTAGAGACTCACGCGCGACGAACAAAGTCGAGTCTCTGCCAAACGCTCAAAAGTGACGCGCTCGGAGATGGAAAAGACTTGTGAGATGAAACTAGGCTGTCGCGGTGAGTTTTAGAACAGAAGAAGATGTATAAGGGGAGAATAGAAATTAGCTAAGTTGCCAAGCAAGGTTTAAAGCCGTTTATGCTCAATTTCAAATCTAAATCTCATTTCAACTAATGCAGTGCTCTGTCGGTTTATGCGCGGCGGTTTTGGGTGAAGCTTGTGTGTGGGCTGGGTTTGCAAGAGGGGGCGGAGCGATGCTTTGCTCGCGTCAAGTCGCGCTAGGCGGTTGCTGGCTCGAGTCTGCTGTCGAGATCTCTTGACAAGGTGGTTCTAGAATGGCAAGTCGATCAAGCTGGTTCTTGAATGACAAGTCGATACTGATCCTCGTTCTCCTAAATCTTGAGAGTGAGCGGTAGATGGTTCGGACACCGTGATGGAGGAAGGCAAAAAGCAGCATGGACTCATGAGTTGCAGAGAGCTGCTGGTGTTTGCCGTGTTGCGACGCAATTTGTGTTTCTGACGAAATCGTTTCGCTCTGTGGTTTGAACGCAACTGGATTGATGAATTTGAAAAGTGTTCGAGCTAGTGCGATTGAGCGAGACGAAGAAAGGCTGTGGGTTTTGAACAAGATTGTTTCAAGCTGTTTTGGAACGAAACCGTTTGCGCCTTTTAACGCTCTACTTCGAAGACGCCTTGCGGGGCGATTTGTTGAGACGTCAGGAAGTCGACGATCAGTTGTTTCTGCTCTTTGTTCAGAATTTCTAGAGCCATTCCGCAAACTGAATCTGTCAGACCAGGCGGAGTGGGAGTCGGACGAAACCGAAAGTTCTTTTCTTTCGCCGATTTCAGCGCCTTTTCGGCGGCGAGCACTTTGTGTGTAGTTTCAAAAGTGATGATAATTCGCATGCGCTGCGGACCTTCGTTGTTTCTGAAATTGTTGAACAAAATAACATGTCAGGGGATTTTATCGGACGGTTTTTGGGAAAGTTAGCTACAGGTAAAAAATTTTCGAAATCCCGATAGATTTGTGAGAGCTCGCTTCCCTGCTTGATTTTCCGGTGTTATACTGCGAATAGAATGAGAGGTTTACTATGCAGTACTTTCTATGCCCGCGTTGTAATTTTAAAGTCCCAGGCAATCGCAGAACTTGCCACACGTGCGGTTATGAAGTGCCGAAATCGGCTGCCAGTGCGCCTGTGGAGCAAGAGTCGAAGTCATTGAACCGTAAGGGCAATGTTTGGGCGAAGGTACTTGGCTTCAGTCAAAACGACACGAAGCGTGATGAGAACCCGGCTCTGAGCTAGTTCATTCAACAATTCTGTGCCCCGCCCGTGGTGGCACTTGAAACGCGGCTCGTCAGGCGCCGCGTTTTTTTTTTTGTGCTGCGGGACTACTGTGCTTTAGTTGTTCTGCGCAAAACGATAGCGCCAGGCCGTGGCGGACGCGGTGCGGAGCTGGCCGTGGCGGACGCGGTGCGGAGCTGGCCGTGGCGGACGCGGAGCGGGCGAGGTTAGTTTTTGTGTTGATGCAGGTAGAGTTGTTCGTAGTTCCAGTAATGCGAGAACACTTTGCGAACGTAATCGCGTGTCTCATCGTACGGGATGTTTTCGACGTAGACGTCCATATCTGATATGCCCTGCGCCTGGTGCTGTTTTAGCCACCTGGCGACGGCGTTTGGACCGCCGTTGTAGCTCGCCACTGCGAGCATGGCGTTATTATTGGCGCGCTTCAAGACCGAGGCAACATAGGCGGTTCCGAGCCGGATGTTGATATCGGGCGTGAAAATATCTTCGGTTGCGTTGAGTGTGATGCCATTATGTTTGGCGACACCATAGGCGGTGCCCTTCAATAATTGCATTAAACCCATCGCGTTGGATCGGCTCAGCGCCTTGTAATCGTAACGAGACTCCTGGCGAATGAGTCCATGAATCAGAAGCGGATCGAGGTTGTGTTTGCGAGCTTCGCGCTCGATGATATTGCCGTATGCCAGTGGGAATGCGAACCTCCAGCGAGGCGTCTGCTGTGGGTGCCCTTCAAGATTGACGGATGCGTTTGCGTTGGCTTTGAGAGTCTGACCTTGTTTCAGCAATACCCAGGCTTTGATCTCCTGAGGAACTTTTCCGGTCGCATACTTGAACGCTTCGTCGTACTGCCGCAGCCAGAGCAAGGTCGCGGCTGTTTCGCCGATGGATGATGGAACCTTTTGCCAGTGGAACAGCACTGGTGGTTCTGGCCAATTCCAGTTGGGGTCAGGGTTTGCGCGTCCAATCGTGAATGACCATTTGCGGTCGGCGACCGGTTTATCCGTTCCTACCGAACGCAGGTGCGCGGCGCAGGCTTTGGATCTGTAGCCGTAGTAGCTGCCCGGAAATTGTTGGTCGCAGTAGTCGTAACTGGCGATGGCCTGTGTCTTTTGACCGAGTGCTTCTTGCAGTTTGCCGCGCCAGAAAGCAAATTTAGGGCCGATGTGCGTGTGTGCGTATTTCGCCATAGCCTTGTCGCAGTGCGCGAGTGCCTGGGTGAAGAAGGCTTTTTTGTTCGGTGCCGGCGCTGCGTATCCCTGCTTCGCCGAACTCCAGATCAGCCACCATGCGGATTCCGGTGCATACTGCGAGGTCGGGCGTTCTGCGATCAGGCGCGCATAGTATGGTGCACCTTGCGGGGTACCAAGCCGTTTTGCAACGTTCCATAACGCTTCATCCAGTTGACCGGGATTGCGTTTCAATATCTCTTGCCAGAGAGCCAGAGCCTCTTTCGATGTGACGGGCTTGCAAAATGCTGATGCCACATCTGGTATCGCAGAGTTTTTTGGTTCCGCTTCTACCGCCTGGAGTAAGGCTGTGACGCCTTCTGCGCGGCGACCGGTTTTCAAAAGACACACGGAACGGTAAATGTTTTTGCTGCCGATCTGATCCCAGGTGGCGACTGCATCGGCATAGCGACCGTGTTTGTAGAGCGCCATGGCGATCAGGGCGCGGTCGTTTGCGGTCAGTTCGATCTGCGGGGCGAGCGTCGCGTTTTGGCTGGAAGCCGCTGCCTTGGGGTTTTGAAGGTTGGAAACAGCTGCGCTCGGGTTCTGCCCCGCGTTTCTATTCAATGTGCTCCCGCTTGCATTGCCTGGAGCGCCATTGTTTTCGCTCACGGGCGCAGAGCCGGAACTCGCTCCAGCAGTGGGTGTTGGCGTGGCGGCGTCGACCATGAGCTGAACTATTTTTAGCGCGTTTTTGCCTTGTGGGCAGACTTGCAGGTAGTGGCGAAACTCTTTGAGTGCGGTTTTCCAGTCGCGTTCGGTTTCAAGTGAAATGGAACCTAAATACCATGATGCGCCGGTTGCGTACTCCGTGTCCGGGTACAGCTCTCGGACTCGCTCGAAAACGTTGGTCGCGGATCCAAAGTCTTTTGCGCGATAGAAAGATTCGCCGAGTCTGTAGATTGCCTCTGGAAGAGCCGGATCGCGTTTTGCATGGTGAACAGTGACGCCGGTTTGACTGGACTGTGACTTCGCTTTCTCGGTTGCCGCGCGGGCTGCGGCCTCGGCTTTCTTTAGCAGCGGCGATAAAACCGCTTGCACTTTCTTCTCGTCATTGGCTGCTGATGCGATATCCGCTGCGTGCGTGCGCGCGGGAGTCGCTAGGGCGTCGTTGCCCGCCGCTTCTACGAATAGGTCAAACGCTTCTTGTTGTGCCTCGGGAGACGGTTGCTGAATTAGAATGCTGCCGAGCAGGTATGCGGAGAGTTGCTTCTCGTGCGGCGGCGCGAAAAGGTTTTTGCGCAGATTGCGCAGCAATTCGATTGAATGTGCGGGCGGCGACTGTTTTACCGAACCGACGGCATCGCGTAATTCCTTCGAGACCTTCATGAATCCCGGCTCTAGCTGCGGCGAGACTGCTACGCGTTTCTGCTCCGAGGTGACGGCAGTGGCGGCGGTGGTGGCGTCTTCGGCGGCTTCGTTCTCGCCGGCTGAGGTGTCGTCTTCCGGGCGGACCGCTCCGCTTGGCGTGATGGCGGGCATGATGTCGTCGTCGGGCGGCGTTTGTGCCGTCGAGGAGCAGCCGACGGTCAGCGCCAGGGTGGCGGCAATCGGCAAAAACAAATACGGATATTTGCGCAAGGCGGGCTCGTCAAGACTGTTGGTAAGGGAATAAAGCGCTATGCTAGCATAGCCAATCGGACGGCTCCATAATGAAGAAGGTTCCGTCTCGGTTTGCAAATCTGGCGAACGATTGCCGTGGCGATGGTGCGGGTGGCGTGATGCGGTGGTGCGGAGGCTGGTCTTCGGTGGTGCGGAGGGCGGCGGTAGGCTGGAAACGGGGCTTCGATGGTGCGCGAAGCGTGCGAGGCAATGGCAATTTGGCTCATGAGGTGGTGCGGCGGGGGGGCGTGCGGTTTTAGGAGGTTGCGAGCATGAACGCGAAGACAATCTATTTCGACAACGCGGCGTCTAGCTTCCCGAAGCCGGATGCGGTGATCAATGCGTCCGCGGATTTCCTGCGCTCCTGCGGCAATCCGGGGCGGGGCGCGCATGCTTTTGCGCTTGAGGGCGCGCGAAAAATTTTCGAGGCGCGCGAGAAGGTCGCGGATTTTCTGGGAGTGAAACAGACCGAGCGATTGGTTTTTACGCCTGGTTGCACCGCTTCGCTCAACATGGCGTTGAAGGGGTTTGCGGCTGCCGGTGGGCTTGGGCAGGGCGATCTCGTGATTGTCAGTTCGCTCGAGCACAACTCCATGATGCGTCCGCTGCAGCAAATGAAGGAAACTATCGGCATCGACTTTGCTGTCTGTGACGCGGGTGAGAGCTTTGAAAGTGACTTGCAGCAAATGGTGGACGAGAGAAAGCCGAAACTGGTGGCGTTGACGTGGGCGAGCAATGTGACTGGAGAAGTGCTGCCCATCAGTTCTATAGCGAAGTTTCTGCAAGCTAAACAGATTCCGCTGCTCGTTGATGGCGCGCAGACTGCGGGAAAACTCGAGACGGCTCTCGATTCTTCCGGGATTTCTTTTTTCTGCGCCTCCGGGCATAAAGGCTTGATGGGGGCGCCTGGGGTGGGCGTTTTGTATGTCGCGCCGGATATGCCTATCGACCCGTTGATTGCAGGTGGAACCGGATCGCGCTCCGAAAGTTTGGAGGTGCCGGGAGAATTTCCTGATCGGCTGGAGGCGGGGACTTCGCCTGGACCAGCGATAGCGGCTCTGGCTGCGGGAGTTCACTGGTTGAAGACTGAAGGAGTTAGCACGGGTTTGAAAGCCGAGCTTTATTTAACGGAGCGATTTTTGGTTTGGGCGCGAGCGCAATCGTATATAAAGGTTTTTGGACCGCAGAAAGTGCGACCGGAAAACGGCGTGGCTGTGAGGATGCCGGTGGTGGCGTTCTCGATGGATGGGATTTCACCGTCCGGTCTTGCTGATATGCTTGATACCGAATATGGTATCGCTGTTCGCGCTGGGCTGCATTGCGCGCCGCTTTGTCATAAGCAACTTGGAACTTTGAAAGAAGGGCTTGTGCGCGTGAGTTTCGGGGTGTTTAACGTCGGCAACGAAGTCGATGCGCTGATTTCTGCGCTGGAAAAGATTCGGGCGAGTCTTTAGATGGATTTCGAATTTTCGTTTTGTTGTGAGCGGTTTCTGCGCTAGCGGGATCTAATATTGAACAACGTGGTGCTGCGCAATGGCAGTGCGGGGGCTCGCGCGAGGTCTAGGACTAGCGCTAGCTAAGAGACTCGCGCGAAGGAGAGGGCTGAAGTTTCACAAATGTTCTTACATAAGTACGGAAACTCCGCGCCGCAATGTGACAGGTTGTTGTATCCCTCCTTCTCTTCCCTCCAGGCAACTCACAAACCCAAATCCGAAAGCCGTCTGACATTGCCGTTTCAATTTTGTCTCGAGTAGAGATGGAGGGGGACACGGGTCAGAATCAGGCTTTCGGTATCTACCTTCGTCGCCTGCTTACCGGCGGGCGACACAACACTGAAAGAGAGTTCAGAATGTCTAGAACGTCAGCAACTCACATCGACGGCGAGATCCACTGCACATGCGGCAAGACGCTCGCCAAACACGACGGCATCAAGTGCCGTTGCGGTAACACCAACAACACCATCCACTTCTACCCCGGCAACGCCATTGGCGGCGGCTCCGTCGAACAGGATTGGCGCGAGCACATCGACCGGGCGGCTAAAGTCGGCTGTGATGTCTGCGGCATCGAGCCGAGCTGGAAGCGCACCACGCCTGTCGATCCGAAGGCGGCCGCGGAAATTCACTTCTATCCGGGCAGTGCCATCGGCGGCGGTAGCATCGCAACCGACTGGGAGCGACACCGTCGTGAGGCGCGTCTCGTGGGCTGCTCCATCTGCGGCATCGAGCCCGAGGTACCGTTTTCCGGTAAGACCACGGACGAACGCTGGGCTGAGTACCGCGAGCGATTGGACGGGCGGTCGCGTTTTGTCTGTGATTCCGGTGCGCCTGAAACCGTTCGGAGCCAGGCTTCTGGTGCGGCTTCGGCGGGCTCGACTGCTTCGGGCGATGCGGCTTCGGCGGTGGTCGACTCCGCTTCGAGCGTTCCGGCGGTGACGCCCAGGGGCTCCCACAGCCTCGCCCCGCTGTTTACGCCCGTGCCTGCGACCCTCAATACCGTCGGTACCGACTATCCGCTGCCCGACTTCGGTGCTGTGGACCCCGCGCGGCTCAAGGGCGCGCGCGTGCTCGTCATCAGCGCCGACGGACCGGAGCTGCCTGAGATCGTCGTGCCGATCAACTACCTTCGCAGTCTGGGCGCGGTAGTCGACCTCGCCGGGCAGGACTGGATTTTCCAGTGGCGCGACCCGGCGGGACATATCGTCCTTGCCGAGTGGCTCTCCGACGCGATTTGCGTCAAGGCTGATCTGCGCCTGTCCGACGTCAAGCTGAGCGACTACGACGCACTGTTCATTCCGGGCGGCGCCTGGAACCCGGACATGCTGCGGACGGACGACGTAGCGCTCCGGTTGGTTCGCGAAGCGCACGCGTTGGGCTTGATCGTTTGCAGCCTCTGCCACGGTCCGCAGGTCCTCATCAGCGCCGCCTTCGACGCGCCTGAGGGTCAGGTGAATTTCCCGGCGGCGGGCGTTCATATCACGGGAACCGGCAGCATCCGCCGCGACCTGAAGAACGCCGGCTTCATCGTGCACGATAGCGACGCGACTGTTTTCGATGCGAGCGCCAACCTTCTGACCGCCCGGGACCCGAACGACCTCGGTCCGATGTGCGAGGAACTGGCGAGGCTGATCGAAGAGCGGATCGCTAAGTAGTAGCGCATTACGGAATCCGGGTGAGATTCGCTCTCGCCCGGATTTTTCTGTTAATTTGCTACTATAGAAGACAGGAACAGTTGTTGGCGTCAGTGAGCGTTTCCGGCGTTCGGCGGGGATTCTTAGGCTGCTGTCTATCTGGGAATGACGGAATCGCGGAAAACTGTCTATCGGTCGTTGCCAAAACGGGGCTTGGCAGCTCGTGTCGCGCGGTTCTGAATACTCGAAACACCCTCGCAGCGCCCGTTTCGGGGTATGTCGAAGATATGAAGGCATATAGTAGGGAGGCTTGTCTATCTGGGAATGACGGAATCGCGGAAAACTGTCTATCGGTCGTTGCCAAACGGGGGTTTGGTAGCTCGTATCGCGCGGTTTTGAATAATCGAAAGGCTCTCGCAGCGCCCGTTTCGGGGTATGTCGAAGATATGAAGGCATATAGTAGGCAGCCGTTTTAGAAAGGAGGCAGCCGGGATGGGCTGCCTTTGAGTTTGGGAGGGTTTGGTTGGGGATGCTTATTTGAAGGCGGAGGGTGACACCTCGATGAAGATGCAGAGCTCGTCGTAGCGTTTGCCGTTGCCGCGGTTGAAGCGGTTTTCGACGTTGAGCGACGGGCGGAGACCTGCGGCACGGAGGAGTTCGAAGAGGCGCTTGCCGCAACCGGTGAGGTTGGCGGTGTCCGCGCCGGCGAAGGTTCCGGGCTCGTGCGACCGCGTGCCCTTGTAGTCATCCATGAGCAGCGTGACGAGGCACACCGAGAGCGTTTCAGCGCCCGGCGTTTTCTCGGCCGTGTTGCTGATGGCGATCGGCATGTAGTCGAACATCTGCTTGGAGCGCGTGCGGAACTGTTCCAGCTCGCGGCGCTCGCGGGTGAGGGTGGCTTCGACGCCGTCGTCCAGGAGACGAACGAGACCTTCGAGGGTGATGCTCATCTCCTGAGCGGCAGTCACAATGTGCTTTGTCATTGGGTTTGACCCGTTTTCTAATGTTTCACCTGCCTCAAAGGGCGCCACCGTCCATGGTGGCGCCCTCCAAGCATCATTTATGGCGCGGCTGTTTTCTTCAGCCGAGCTTCTCGAACTCGACGAGGTAGTCCTCGAAGGCGTCGAGCGCCTGTTCGACCGGCTTCGGCGAGGACAGATCGACGCCCGCGTCACGCAGGAGGTCGATGCTGTACTTGCTGCCGCCCGAGCTCAGGAACTTCAGGTAGCGCTTCACGGCGGGCTCGCCCTCCGACAGAATCTGGCGCGTCAACGCCATCGCGGCACTGATGCCGGTGGCATATTGATACACGTAGAAGCTGTTGTAGAAGTGCGGAATCCGCATCCACTCGACCGGGATGAGGTCGTCCATCTCGACCGCGGCGCCGTAGTACTTCTGGTTGAGATCGCGGTGGATCTCGCAGAGCACGTCGGGCGTCAGCACCTCGCCGGCTTCGGCGCGCTGGTGCGCGATCATCTCGAACTCGGCGAACAGCGTCTGACGATAGAGCGTCTGGCGGATGTTCTCGAGCTGGTGGTTGATGATGTGGGCGCGCATGCTGTCATCATTGCTGGTCTGCAGCAAATGATGCGCGAGCAGCGCTTCGTTGAGCGTCGACGCCACTTCGGCGACGAAGATCGTATAACCGGAATCATGGAAGGGCTGGTGCTTGCGCGAGTGCCAGCTGTGCATCGAGTGACCGGCTTCATGCGCCAGCGTGAACATGGACTCGAGCGAGTCCTGCCAGTTGAGCAGCATGTAGGGCGCGGTCTGGTAGCCGCCGGAGCTGTAGGCGCCCGACGCCTTGTTCTGATTCTCGACCACGTCGACCCAGCGGCTGTCGAAACCGTTGCGCAGAGCCGCAACATATTCGGCGCCGAGAGGTGCCACCGCCTGCAATACCGTTTCCTTCGCTTCCGCGTAGGTCGGCTTGTAGTCGACGTCGCCGACGAGCGGGACGTAGAGGTCGCAGAAGTTCAGCTTCTTGAGCCCGAGCTTGCGCTTGCGCATCTCGAGGTAGCGCGTCATGCGCGGAATGTTGGCGTGCACGGTCGAGATCAGGCTGTCGTAGACGGACAGCGGCACGTTCGTCTCGAAAAGACGGTGTGCGCGAGTCGAGGCGTGACCGCGTGCCTTGGCTTCGAAGATCTCGGACTGAACGCGCGCGGCGTAGGTCGCCGAGAGCGTGTTGCGATACTTGCCGTACGTGCCGAACATCGCCTTGTAGGCGCGCAGGCGGACCGGCTTCTTGGGCGACATCAGGAAGACTTCGGCGTAGTTGCCGTGCGTGAGGCGCACGCGTTCGCCGTTGCCGTCGACCAGCTTCGGGAATTCCATGTCGGCGTCACCGAGCATGTCGTAGACGTTGCTCGGTCCGGCGTGGAGCAGCGAAGCCTGCGCGAGCAGCTCTTCCACTTCCTGCGAGCGGATGTGCGGCTTCTTGCGCATCAGGTTCTCGAGCTCGAAGCTGTACTTCGCGAGCTCGTTGGAGGCGCTCAGGAAGCCGGTCAGCACCGACTCGTCCATCGCGAGAATCTCCGGTTCGGCATACGAATACGCCGCGCCGAAGTTCGTGAACAGCTGGCGAGCACGCTCCCGCAGCGCCTTGTTGGCGGAGACGGTCGTGTCCTCGTCGGCGCGCAGATGCGCGTAGTTCCACAGATTGTCGAGCACCATCAGAACCTGGTCGCGGTCCTTGAGCATCGCGAGCAGGCTGTCGGCGGAGGTCGCGAGCTTGCCCTGATGTTCGGCGAGCCTGGCGATCAGTCCCTCGACCTTGGCGAAATCAGTTTCCCAGGCGGCCACGTTCGCGTAGATCGTGGTCAAATCCCAGGTAAGCTCAACGGGCACTTGTGCCCGGGTGGGAAGTGTGTTGGTACCCATGGTTGTCCTTTCGTGTAACGCAGAGTTAGCCAGAAACAGAAACAGCCAACAGCCCTGCTCTCAAATTCCACATACCCAGTCGCAATGCGACTGCTAGCTTCAATCGCGCAACCGTTATGGGGAGCGAAACTGAATCATGGAATGGTGAAAACAACGTTGGCGGAGGTGTCTGTTTGAGTGGCGGAAAGAATTACACCTGAAACTCTCACGTACGCTGCCGCTGTTCAATACGTGGTTGGTTGGAAGTCTTAAATACTTAGATTGAGTTTAAGCGCGCGAGTAAAATAAAAGCTCTTGAAAGCAGCAGTATCACTCATTCTAGAAAACGCATCTATGAGCTTTCATGTTGCTTAGCTCTATCTTTATATACTAATTCTCAGGCACTGAGCGATTGCGCTAACTCGCGAGAATGGTTGGAGGCAGGTTCGCCGGAGCGACTTCAGAATCGCGTCAGTTGTTCACTAAAGTGCCTTCGCCTTGTTGAAATCGCCTGTTGTTCACTAAGTGCCTTCCACCTCCGGAACGCGCCCTGCTCACCAAAGCGCCTTGCGATTTTAAGATGGCCTGCCGCTCACTAAAATTTCCCTTTGGTCTGAAACCCACTGCGCCTATAGTTCGGGTCCAACATTTTGTGCAGGTCCTCCAGAAACTGTTCGGCGGGTTTCATGCCTTTGGAGTTCTGAGGAGAAGCGTCAGTGGAGTAAGGCGTTCTGTTCTCGCTCCAGGGCGAAGAGTAGTAGGGGTCCCGAGCGCGATGTCTGTCACCGCCATACGTGGCGCGACGTTCGTTGGAGCGGGCGCCAACGTTTGAGTCTTTGGCTAAACCTGAGTCACCGCCATACGTGGCGCGACGTTCGTTTGAGCGGGCGCCAACGTTTGAGTCTTTGGCTAAACCTGAGTCGAGGCCATACGTGGCGCGACGTTCGTTTGAGCGGGCGCTAACGTTTGAGTCTTTGGCTAAACCTGAGTCGAGGCCGTACGTGGCGCGACGTTCGTTTGAGCGGGCGCTAACGTTTGAGTCTTTGGCTAAAACTGAGTCGACGCCATACGTGGCGCGACTATCCGGCGCGTGCGGCGTGAAGTAAGGGTCTCGGGCTCGTTTCGACTCACCGCGTCCAGTCTGTTTCGCATGGTCCTGATCTGATTGTCCCGGCGAATCGCTAAACTCCTGCGAAAGTTGGGCGCGGGCTTGGTGCTGATCCTTCGCGAACCCGATTTGTTCTCGCGATGTCTCGCTCGGTTCACCAAACGCGTTGTCGAACATGGTCTTGCCCTCGATACCTAGCGCAGCCACAGTATCAAGCTATGCGTTACTGAGTTGTGACGGCCCGGTCAAGGTTCGCGCCGAACTTTGTCTCGATGTAATCATTCACGGCTCAGCTCTTGGATGAACCTCATCAGCACCGGATTTCGATTGCTGCACCGCCACATCGCCTGAAGCGTGATCGTGGCGTTGAAGTCCTCGATGTCCAGCAAAACCACATTGTCCGGCTTCCTTCGCCGCGCGGACTCGGTGATGAACGTCACGCCAATGTCCGCTGCAACAAGGCTGAGCATGGTGCTTTCCGTGAATGCTTCTTGCACCACATTCATGTTTAAACCGCCCTTATTGCATTCGGCGAGAACGAGATCGTAATACATCGGACCATCGTTTCTCTTGAACCAAACAAATGGAACGCCGTTCAAATCCTTGAGTTGGAGCTTCTTTCGCGCGACCAGTGCTTTGTTTGATTTTGAAACAGCCAACACGATCCGTTCTTCATTGATTACGGAGCGCTCGATTCCTGAAGTGTTTTGGGGCAGCCAGTAGACGAAACCGAGGTCGATTGATTCGGTTTCGAGTAGAGTCGCTTGCGCAATCGAACTAGCGGGAACGAGCTCCATCTCTGCCTTTGGGTTGTGTTTCCGAAATCTGCCGAGAATTTCCGGAACGTGTCCGCTGTAAGTTGCACCATCGGCGAAACCAACTTTGATGAAACCGCTCTTGCCCTCCGCCGTTGCGCGGGTGGTTGCCACCATGCGGTCGACATCGTCGAGCAGGCGGCTTGCGTTTTCCAGAAGAACCCTGCCAGCCGAGGTGAGGCGGACTCCGCGCGGCAGACGTTCAAACAATTCGACGCCGAGTTCCTCTTCAAGCTGCTTTATTTGCCGGCTTAGAGCCGGTTGCGCCACGTGCAAATCCTGTGCGGCTTGGCCGAAGTGCTCAAGTTGAGCGATTTTTGTGAAGTAGCGCAGTTGTTTTAATTCTAAAATGGTTTGATACCGATTTGTTATCAATACTGCTATTTTAAGTATTGGACGTTATCGATGGCAAGAGGCAAAATGTTGGCATAGTCTTTGTACGGTGGATGTGCCATGCGGGTTATCGCGAAAAATATAGATGAGTGCGCAAAAATTGCCGAGCAATGTTGCGAAGCGAGAAGTGAGAAAGTCGGTGCCGAGCAGTTTCCCGAAGCGAGAAGTGAGCAAATCGGTGCCGAGCAATTTCCCGAAGCGAGAAACGAGAAAAGAGTTGTCGAAGAGAATAACGTGAACATCGTCGAATTCGAAGAGCGCTTTCAAAAGCAGGTTGAAGAGTTGGTTTTGCCGATCCAGACGCAAGAGTTTGGCGTGAAGATCACGAGGGAAGAGCAGCCTGATTTGATGGACATAAAGGGAACGTTTCAGCGTGGCGTTGGAAACTTCTGGGTCGTGCTGCGCGATTGCGAGGAGACCGGCGGACCTGAGAAGCTGCGTGCAAATGTGAGCGCGACTGAGCGTGAGAGCCTTAGTCCGACTGAGCGCGAGAGTGTTAGCGCGACTGGGCGCGCGACAGTGGGCGAAGCTGACTGTTCGGTGGCGAGCCAGGCCCATGAACGCGAATCGCGCACGCGCGTCGTGGGAACCATTGGCGTTGTTGATATCGGCAACAATCAGGTCGCTCTAAAGAAGATGTTTGTGCACGCCGATGCGCGGGGCAAGTCGAGTGGCGTTGCACAAGCGCTGATGGACACCGCGAAAAACTGGTGTCGCGAGCGCGGTGTCGAGTCGATAATTTTAGGAACTACAGAGCGAATGTTCGCTGCCCATCGGTTCTACGAAAAGAACGGTTTCGTCGAGCAACAGATGGAACAGTTGCCACCGAATTTTCCAATTGTTCATGTCGATACGAAATTTTATCGCTGTGATCTCTAGCTGTTTCTTCAGCAGTCCGGCGCACTCGCTAATCACTTCATCGACGTCGTTTTCCGCAGGATGCGCACCGCTCTCCGCCGCCGTTTCCTTTGATTTCCAAGTCTGCTTCAGTAAGAGTGGCGGTTCCTGACGTTACCTTGGATTTGATGTCTAAGATATCGTCTTGGTTGTAAACCACCTTATAGTTCTCGCATGGTTTTAAAAGCATGATTCTAAGCTCGCATTTCTGACAGCATCTCCGTGGTTGTGAACCGTTCTCGCAATTGTACCCATGGTCTGAGGGGGTTACGAACTCCCTCATCCGCGATTCGCGTGGACAAGTATACCGGCAAGAAGTTTGTGTTTCTCGACACGGATGGAGTGTCTCTGAAACTTCACAAGCAGTAGGTGTTTCGCGAATGTCACGCTATCCTGATATCGCGGCGATAGTCTATCTATGGTTCTAATTTTGAGAGCGGCTCGGTGATGGGGATTTCCGAGCCGTTTTCCTTTTTGTTCTCTTTGACGGAACGAGAAGATCGAAATCCTTTTACTGAGACGTGTAGCACTGAAAGTAGCTTGCGAAGTGCCGGACATTTTGCCGGACTTTTGGGCGGACTTTAATTAGCTGTTCAAAGGCGACAATGCTGTTACTATGGACATTATGGCTGCGAACAATCAGGACAATCAAGCGGACTTTTTGCCGGACATCGATCGCGGTGATTTGCTAGGTGTTGTTGATAGGCAGTCTCGAAGGGTGGTGGCGTCGCTGCTAGCAAGAGGCGTTTTGCGTTCTGGTGGAGATCGCGAACCTGTGAGTTTGGCGTTTCCAATCCAGGCTGCAGCGAGTTGGTTTCCCGGATTGTTTCCTCCGAATGACCCTACCGGTGGTGTCACCGTTATGTTTGCGCTATGCAAAGCTTGATACCATCTGTCGTAAATGACTCTAGATGGCCGGTTTAAAGCGTCTGCAAATACTCCTCGAGTTTGTCGAACGAACCCGTCCAGCCCATGGTCATGCCGGCGCGACCGTTCGTGAACGTCGCGATTTCCTCGTCCGTGTTTTCTCCGATTGCTTGCATCGTAACCGTCACGCGCGTCTGTTTTGGACCTTCTTCGGCAAGCTGAATTGTAGTCAGCATCGTCGCCGGCCAGGTTGGTGCCATGGGATGCCGCGAGACATTTTCATTCTCGTCGCAGAATTGTTGGCGGTATGAGATGCGATGCGGTTTTTCAACTTCCAGATACTCTGCGCGCCCGAACATCTTGATGCCGGCGGCGTCGTTAGACATCAGGTAAAATGACGAACCTCCTGATTTTATGTCGGCTCTCATGAATTTTGTATCGAAACCGCGCGGCGCAAGCCAGTTTGCAATGTGCTCCGGCTTCGTCCACATATCGAACACCAGATCGATGGGCGCCTCGAAAGACCTGTTGATGACGAAGATTTCGTTGTTGGAAGTTTCCTTTTCAACAAATTCAGCGAGGCGATCCCAGGTTCCATTGCCGCCCGCGTCTTTGATGAACTGGCGCATTTCATCAGCTTCTTCAGCCGTCTTCAGCGCCATGCGCATGTCCATCGTGGTCTTGCCATTTTTCTCCGCGAAGGTAACCGTTACTCTGAAGAGCGCCGGCTGTTCATCGTTTGCACCATGGTCATAAACCAATTTCGCCTGCTCTTCCACTTCATAATATGTGGTTTTGTTCGGGTAATCCGTGCCGTCCGGACCGTGCATCGTGTAGTGCCAGTGCCCGCCAACTCTCAGATCTTTGCTATGTGTCGTGATTGTGAAACCACGTGGTCCCCACCACAACGCCGCCTTCGCAGGATCAGTCCAGGCTTCCCAAACCAGCTTCACGGGCGCGTCATAGACTCGGATGATGCGAAGTTCGTTAGATTTTGTTGTCGTCGACATTGTTTTTCCCTTCGTGATTTTGTTTTTCCTGGACGTCTTTTAAATATTCACCAAGCCGATCGAAGCTCTCTTCCCAAAACACTCGATACTCGTCGACCCAATCGGCGACTTCCTTAAGACCGGTGCTGTTTATCTCGCAGTTGCGAAACTGAGCATTTTTTGTTTTGGTAATCAAGCCGGCCTTTTCCAAAACCTTTAAATGCTTCGTCACCGCCGGTAGTGTCATCGAAAATGGCTCCGCAATTTCGGAAACCGTCGACTTGCCCGACGAAAGCTGTGCCAGAATTGCTCTTCTGGTCGGGTCGGCTAATGCCGCAAACGTCAAGCTGAGACTGTCTTGCACGAACTTTACCGAGAGGTTAATTAACCGATGAGGAAAGTATATGCTCCAGCCTGGAGATCTGTCAACCAAATGATGTGAGGAGGTCCTCGCCGATTACAGGGAGGCTGATCCGGTGATTTAGCCTGGTTTACAGGTATGGCAAAGTTTGACAAGTTTTGTCATGCTGGATAGCATTAAGATAATAGGTTTGGGTTTGGAGGCTGCACTTGTGACGATGAATGTCTCGTTAACGCCAGAATTGGAGAAGTTCGTCAATGATAAGGTCAAGACGGGTCTCTATAATTCTGCGAGCGAAGTGGTTAGAGAAAGTCTGCGCCTCCTGCGACGCCAAGACGAACTGGAAACGCTGCAATTGGACGAGCTTAGGCGAGAGATTAGAAGCGGCATCGAGCAGATGGACGCTGGTGAAGGCGTTCCGATAGATGCTGTTCGTGAGAGAATCAAGCATCGGAGATCGAAGGGGCGCTGAATGGCGATTCTCAATTATGGGGAGAAGCTGACCTCAAGTTTTTTTCGTTGCTCTTTTGTCATAATTTGGTCTGTCCGACCTGTAATTCGCTAGTGCTCTTCTTCTCGCTGTAATAATAAACGCTCAGGAAGCGTCTGATCTCCAGGACCCGGGTATAAGAAATCTACTCCTCTGGTTATTTTATGAAACGCAACCTCCTACGACATCCGCAGATTGTCGCCATGTTCACGATGATTCCAATCGTGTTCAACGCTGTGATCTGGCTGAATTATCCGATCAGCGCTGAATGTTTATTGCCGGAGTTCATGCGCGGCTCGGTGGTTTCGCTGTTAGCAGTTGGGCTGGCGTTTGGTTTGTTTACTGCGATAGCCGCGAATTTCTGTTTATTCTTCGCATTGAGTTTGGGAAAGGTTTTGAAAAATCAAACCGTTAATCGCCACTTCGATCGCCACCGGAATTTATACGCGGCACTATGGGTGGTGTCATTTACTTTTGCGGGTTTTGCCGGGTTTTTGTCGATGATTTGTTTCCGAGATCCGCATGCTGCGACTTCGGACGTTTATGTCGCCGGCATGCAAGGGTTCTTGACCGCGGCGCTTCTCGCGACTGTTCCGGCGATGTGTTTTGCGAGCATTTGCGCGGCGCTACGAAACCGAATGCTGCCGGCAAAAGTTATCGAGCCCAGTGGACATCGAGAATCCGGCGGCTAGTAGTTGCCTACCGGCGCGGTCTGAATGATTCCTCCGGCGAAAAGTTTCTCTCCATCTCGAATTCAATTTCGCAATTGCAGTGAGGTCATAAACTGCCTTCGTCGATGCTGGAGATGATACGTTCTAAACTCATCTGAGTAGAGAAGGTTGTATTATTCATCCAGCACTGCCGGGAGCTGAAGACGTGTTCAAGAGAAAGTTGAAATATGCAATTGCGATATGTATGGCTTCTTTGTTCTCATCCGTTCCGGCATACGGGCAACGACCGGATTTCGCACAGTATGACCCGGATCCCAATAAGCGGTTTTCCTATATACAGGACGGCAAGTATTCAAAGGAATTGAATATTCCCACATACGAGTGGTGCCCTGTCGGCTTCAAGGAGAAGGCGAGAGGTTATGCGATTTTCGTTCATGGACTGACGCTCCACGGGCAGCGATATGCAGTAGGAGCGCGAGCCTTCGCCGCTGGAAATTTTTACGCTCTTTCATTCGATATGCGCGGCTTCGGCAGATGTTATTCGGATCCGGATGGCAAATTTTCTCAGAACGGCGAATCGAAACGCGGAGTTAACTACAACAAGAGCTTCGAAGACCTGGTCAAGCTCGTGAAGTTGGTAAAAGAAGATCATCCCGATCTGCCAATCATTCTCGTTGGCGAAAGCCTCGGTGTCACGCCATGCTTACGCCTGGCCGCAGAACACGGTGACCTGGTTGATGCCATGGTTCTTTCCTCAGCCGCCGTGCGAGTCAATCCAATCATGGTGTTTCATCCCAAGAGTATTCGGGCTGGTCTCAAGGGTTTGATTATTGATCCCAAGTTCAACGTCAAGCTCGAGTTCTTTATGGAGGATCTGGTTTCTGATGATCCGAGAATCGTGCAAGAACTGCTCGACGACCCGCTTATTCGCAAGAAATTGACGATATGGAATCTCTTGCAAACGGACAGATACGTTGCGAAAAATCTCAAGTATGCCGCAAAAATAAGACCGGCAATGCCGATTCTCTTGCTGCAGGGCAGCAGTGACAGGTGCGTAATCCCCGGTAAGGTGGTCAAGCTTTGCCGCGACATTCGTTCGGACGATCAGACTTTACGATGGATGGACAATGTCAGTCATCTTCTTTTAGAAACCAAATATCTCAAACCAGCCACGGTTGCGGCTATGGTTTCGTTCATCGGTGCTCGCGAACCCGATCGGCAAAAAGAGTTGGCGGAAACGAAGAGCGATCTCATGAAGCTTGGTGCCGGCGAGATCTAGATTCTGTGTTCGATGAGACGTCGTTCATACGCTGACTTTCTCCAATGTTTCGATGATATATTTGCCGTAAATAGGCAACATTCAGGAGACGCATATGGCAGGTCGTTCTACCGGGCCGAAGCTTGGGATATTCAATTCATTCGTTACCGGTTTGCTTTTCTTGAGTGCACATGGTGCGCAAGCGTCGGATTTTCAGGATTTTCGAGAAAGCAGTCCCGGGCTTGATCGCCACGTTCTACGACAGATGTTTCGCCAGCAAAATAGAGTTGAACGAGCAGATGCGCGTGCTTCCGTCCGCGAACAGCGCTTGCTGAATGTTGCTGTGCCAGCAGTATCGGCACCAGGAGAATCTGGAAGAAACAACTTCGATCATCGCATCCTCACTCAGATTGAACGTGGAAATACAATTGAAATTGGTGCCAACAAGCGCGTCCTGAAAGCGAGTACTGGGCTGAACTTTGACCTGACCTCAGTGGAACGGAATATTGTTATTGGTGACAAACTACTTGGCGGCAAATCTGTTGAGATCACCGTAGGTGGTGAAACAAAATCTGTTGTCCGCGGATCAAAAGTCACTGCGTCCGAGTATCTGGCTGTCAAACAGGCTCTTGGAGAGGGTCAAACGCTTCATATTTCTCGTGACGGAAGCGCGTCCGGCGGGACATTATCAATTGATGCTCTCACCACTGACAGTACCATGCGCGCCTCTTCACTCGTAATCTCTTCCGGTGTAACGGCCACCGGAAATTTCTCGAAGGGCACTGCATTTAAACTCACTGGAGATCTTGCAAACTTCGGCACCATGCTCCTCGCTTCTGATAAGAGGGGCGCATCACTGCAAGGTGATGACGTCCTGATTGGCACTGGCGCTCTGGTTTCTGCTGTTGGAGATCTTCACGTTGGTGCATCGAAAACGTTTCTGAACAATGGAAGTGTCACCGCAGGCGGTGCGTTAGTTGTTACTGCTGGAGACTCGATAAAGAATACATCGTCGCTGTCAGCAGATGGAGGAGTTACGCTATGTGCAGCTTCAATCGAGAACTCCGGAAGCGTGACTTCTCGTGATAACGATGTAAACGTCTATGGACCGTCCACATCCGCGCTCGTGTTTAACAACTCGGGTGGCGTGGTGAATGCGTTGAACGGATCCATAATTTTTAGAGAAGCCAACTACACGGGGGAATACAGCACTGCCATTACGGGTGGTGACCTGTTTAGTAGAACCGTCAACATGAACACTGGGCACGGGGTCATGGATCTGGCAGTGAACAATATCACGGGAACTGTCTCGCAGTCCGGATATGCGGCTCACGTTTCTGTTGATACGGATACGTTGAGCTTGGGAAACATCTGTTTGACAGGTGACCCTACATACATAAATGCAGGTGGTGACATCAACATTACTGGCGATGTTATCGCTCAAGAAGCACTCGTTATCATTGCGAGGAATAATGTATTGGTCACATCTAGCGGCGTTAGTATCATTGCCGGCGACTCGACGGCCGGTTTCCCCGTCACGATACTAGCTGGCGCAAACATCACTGCAGGGACGGCTAATTCGCCGACGGTTCCAACCGGTGCTACTACGACTGCCGCAACTATAACCGGTAATGGTACAGGCTCTGTGGCGGGCGGCAGCGTTTTGGTAACCGGTATTAACATGACGATCAGTACGAGATCGACAGGCAAAAAAGGTTCTGGGGGTAATGTCTTTATTGGCGCTCAGAAGGGCACAGACCTCAATAGTGGCACGGTGAGTTTGTCTAATGTGTCAATCTCCGCTGGTGGACGGAAGAGTAAGGATATCAGCGGAGACGTGACTATCGCGGCCGGAGGAAGTGCAGACGGTTCACTTATTGTGGGAAGCATCGATACTACTGGTGGTACCGCCGGAAGTGGACTTATCACCCTTAAAAATTCGAGCTTCGCATCCAGTAACGGAAATCCAATTTCTTGGAATGCTGCTGGTGCAGTAACTTCTGGGAATTCACTAGTCACTGGAACTCTGGTTACAGGCACCGCATCTGATGTCACTGTAAACGGAACCGTTTCCTCGAACGCCGACATCTCAATTTACTCTGCCGATGATGTTCTATTGAGCAATACTGGGTTGGTTCGTTCTTTCAAAGGAGACGTAGATGTCGATGGTTTCGCTCGAATATTTACGTTTAATGGAAAATTCCAAGCCGACGAAGGCACTGTTCGCCTCTCAGCTGGCGATGTTGGAAACAACAGCAATAAGATAAATGTGATCAGCGCTGGGCTCGCTGTCACGGCGGATGTAGGAGCCGCCTACATCAACTCAACTGGACCGGTCACGGTTAACGAAGCTTCGAGTGCGGTCGGCACTCTTAGCATAACTTCCGCCAAGGACATCATCGCTAATGGTCCATTGAATGCCGGATCCGTCGTTCTATCTTCAACCGATGGTGACGTCATCGCCAATGGTGACATTACGTCCACTACGGCCGGCATTTCGCTCGCCTCTATCGAAAACGATGTCATAGTGAATGGTTCGCTTCAATCAGGAGCCGCCGCGACGCTTTCTTCTCAGAAGGGAAAAATCGAACTGGGAGAAGCTGCTTCCATCACAACGACTCAATCGATTAACATCAGCACCGAGAAAGGGAAGATTCTATTCGGGAAAAGCTCATCACTAGAAGCGAATTTTGACGGTATCTTCGTTACTCGCGAGAGCGCAATGGGTTCCGCAGTGGCCGCGCCTAAAAACACAACGGTGCTTGCAAGTGGTGGCACCGTCGAATTTCGCGGTGCTCAAGCGAAAGGCAAGGCGCCCAACAACACTGTTGAAGCAACGGCCGGTACCATCAGAATCGGCAGCACGAAAAAGAATGCAATTACACTCGCAGGCGGAGTGACGATGCTATCCCAGTAGAGTTGGCATTTGTCTTTTGAGTCGCGACCGCGACGTGCGTACGTCCTGACGAATACTACTCAGTGATCTTTTTGGCGCGACGTGGACGGAATTCTGGAGAAGAATCAAGATGACTAGACGGAAAATTTTGATAACAATATGCTGTCTCGAAGAGTTCAAAAAGGCTGTTCGCATGGCATTTAGGAAAGCATAAGCCGGCGCATCTGAGGATCCGATCCACCGTGTTTACTTCACAAGCGAAGAAGACCTGTTCAGCGCACTCTCGCCCAAGCGGATGGAGTTGCTCAAGTATTTAAAGAAGAGCGGTCCCTTGAGCTGTAGGAAACTCGCTGCGTCGCTTAACCGTGGGCAGCGATGCGTCAAATTCTCAGAGGTGGGCTGTCGTCGTTAATCGGGTGATAGACAGATTTTTAGTGGTCTTGTAAACTGATGCGCTTGCCTACAGTTTGGGGACAAAAATGAGACTCACAGGAAAACCTACCGATTACTTAGCCGCTCAAGCAGTGGTTCTGGCCGGCACATTGCTTATTGGAGCACCAAGTCACGCAAGTGATTTAGCTCAAGTACGCGGAAACGAGAATTCGATGCGAAATCTTCGAATCGCTCACCCTGACTTGTCTCGGCACGAGATTCGGCAGCTTGTAAGAGCTGAGCGTCTTCAGGATCGTGCTTCTAATCAAGCCATCGCCTCACCAGCTCTGCGTGTGCAAAACTTCATCGCGTTGCCGCAACTGTCTCCTCCTCCAGATGTCGTTCAGCCGGTTCGCGCGTTCGAACAGTCTCAATTTCAAACGGTAAATGGAAGGACGCGTTCGGTTTCGCGCGGAGTCGAACTCGATCTTACATCCAACGAACGGACGATTACGCTCGGCGATAACCTCTTCGTGGGGCGGTCTTCGTACACAATCTCCAACGGTTCCGCTAGTCGAGAACTCGTAGCCGGTTCAAAGGTTTCTGCGTCGGAGTATGTCGCGCTACAACAAGTCATTGCAAGCGGCTCACAGACGCTGGTTCTGGATTCGTCCGGTAAAGCGATCGGAGGTTCGTTCTCATTAAGCACTATCGATGACGGCGGCCGTGATATCCACGCAAAGTCTCTTGTCGTGCCGGCAAGCGTTGAAGCTAGTGGAGATTTCAGTCGTCGTTCTGATTTCCGTTTGACAGGAGACCTTTCAAACTTTGGCAGTATTCTTGCATTAGGCTCCGCTGGCAATCCGGGGCGCGCAAGCATCGCTGCTCGCGACATCACGAACGGTTCAGGCGCTTCCATTGAAACAGTTTCCTCTGGACAGCCGATGGACTTAAATCTTCGAGCTGAACGAAACTTCCAAAATGATGGTCTCATCAGCGCCTCTGGAAATCTGACGATTTCGGCCGGAGGCAATCTCCAGAATTCAGGCTCCATCAGCGGTGGCAGTCTAACGATTGATTCTGCTGTGGTGCGAAACAGCGGCGCTCTTATCGCGACTTCCGGCGACGCAGTTTTCACAAACGCACTGCCAACTGCATTGCAAATCGATAGCACCGGCGGCCGAGTGAGCGCAGAGAACGGAGCGATCAAAGTTCGAGACGCGCTGTTCCGTGAGAAATTGGATACAGTAATTCGGGGCGGCGATTGGATATCTGAGCGTGTCGAGTTCAACGCAGGCGAAGGGCATCTCGACGTAAACGTCGGCGAATTGTCAGGGGCGATACATGCTCGCGGTGGAACCGTCATTATTAACGCCCAGACTGAAGTCTTGAACATTCAGGAGTTATCGGCGTCAGGCGACCCCTTGATCTCTAACACTAATTCCATCGTGCTAGGTTCACAGATGACCCTCGGGGCGCCACTGTCTGTAGTATCGGGTGGAAACATTACCTTAGACTCTGCGACGCTCGATACTGCAAGTAGTACTGGTAATGGTGGCGATATACTGTTACTAGCAGGCGCTGCTTTCACGATAGATGCGAATGTGCTTCAGGTGACCGGAGCGTCATCTTCAGGCGGAAACATCACCTACACCGGAACCGCACCTGTTATTGATTCGAGTTCCACGTCCGGCAATGCCGGAAATGTGGTCATTGCCGCGTTCAGCTCAATGCCAGGGACCGGACAAGTCAGTTTGGCCAACTCCTCAATCACAGCCAATGGGTCAAATGCTGCCGGCTCCGTAAGTTTCATCGCTGGTGGTGACATTGAGGTCGGTGCGATTACAGCGCAGGGCGCTCTCGTCTCTGGAGACATCTCTCTTCAGGCGGCGCAGCCGATACCTAATGGAACTTTCAGGATCAATGCTACGACGGGTAGCATTGAATCAGGACCTCTCCTTGTCGACTCCACGGCGACTGGAACAGTTTCAACGTACGGTGCGCTGACCTCCGACGGTTTCGTCACTTTAAGAGGTACATCAGTGGATGTACATGCCCCGATAACAGCCAATTCTGCTCTTGGAGTTGTCACTCCGGAATTCTTTGTGGACGCGACAACAGTGACGGCAAGAACTGTTGACGTAAGGTCGCCTCAGGGAGACCTCAGCGTCAATGGTGGCACTGGAAGCAGTTTAATAGCAACATCACCGGACGGAGGTCTTTTGATCTCGCTTAGCGCTTATCCGGGCGGTGACCTGATTTTGCAGGGCACGATGAATTTGACCGGGGATGCGCAGTTTAACTCCACAGCCAGTGTCGTTTCGCAAAACAATTCGCTTTATAGCACCACGGACGATGTCGTTTTAAGTTCGTCCAACTGGATCCAACAAGGCAACGGAAACATCGTCGCAAACAGCATAACCTTCGGCGGCTCGAACATAGTCAATGCGGACGGTGACGTTGTGATACTCACCGATCTCATTTTCAATGGACGTGACCTTTTCATCGGAGCCAAAGGTAACGTCGATCTAGGAAGCTACAATATCGACCTCTCCAGTGTCACCGGTAATGGTGGCAGTTTGACAATTATTGCGGGCTACACTCTGTCGGGTACCGGTCTAGGACAGATTCAAACTGCGAATTCTACGAGCGTTACAGATTCGTTCACGACGAGCAGCAATATTTACGGTTCCGGCAATTACACCACCGACAGTTCAGCTGCTGCTGGTAATGCCGGAAACATCAGCGTTGCAGCGACCGGCACGATTATGTTGACAGGGAACTTAAGTGCGAACTCCCTAACCGGCTCTGCCGGTATTATCGCGATCGCTGCCGAGGATGGAGTCAGCGTGGCAGAGGCATCCGCAGTCAGTGGGGCAGGCAACACCGGGGCGGTGCTCATTCAAGCAGGTCACGTCGCGCCGGCTGGTCTTGTTTCCTATCGTCAGGGCGCTCAAACCAACGGGATCATGAGCTTCGACAACCCCATTTACACGGCGGGTCAAATTGATACAGGTGTGATTTCCTCGAGCGAGGTGAAGCTTCAGAATTTGGCGGCTCCGATAAACATTGGTTCCACTATTGACGCGCACAGCATCACGATTAAAACTGATGGTTCGATAAATTTACTGAACCAAGATAATCTGACGGTCACCGGGTTCAGCGCCGGCGATGGCGGGCTAATATCAATTACCGCTCCAGCATTCAGTACAGCTAGTGGTCAACCACTTCAGCTTATCGCAAGAGGCACAACTGGTAACGGTGGCTCCGTGACCGTCGTATCGCCAACCGACCTCTCGGTGGGCACTTCGAGCGCTGATGATGTCTCAATTGACGTGAGTACGACGACGCCAATGCCGAGCACCGCGGGTGGTTTCATTACTCTTACTGCGGCAGGCAATTTGAGTGTGGATGGTAGTGGGGCAACTGCAGGACCAAACGGCGTGTTCACGTTGACGTCTCAAACTGGGCAGGTATTGGTCACTGGCGCCTTATCTGGTAAAAGTCTGTTCATAGATGCCATGGGACAAGCGCCGTTCACTATAGGTGGTGCCAACGTAGGGCTTAACGGGATTCAAGGAACGGTCGCATTTAGCGACATCGTCGACATTGTTAATCGCAACGGCAACATCGACATAGCTGATCCGACGCGACTGAACGCCGCTACGCTCAGTCTTCGAACCTTTGGATCATCCGCAATCACGTTAGCGAAAGGGGCTGTTCTGAGCGCTTCTTCTTCCATCTCCCTGCAAACAGAATCCAGTGATATCGGAAAAGGAAAGTTCTACCTCGATGCTCCTGTTCTGAGTCTAATGTCTAGCGGTGGTGCCGTAGATGTCGTGAGCTTCCACAACGGTGATGTCGATTTGATCAAAGCTCAAGCCGGCGATTATTTTTCGCTTACCGCGTCCCAGGGGCTGAGTGTGATCAACGGCGCACGGGCAGAAGATGGCTCGGTGACGCTCGTTGCGGGCGGAGGCACATTGCAAATTTTAGATCCAGTTGTGGCTGTGAACGGTCGCGTTGCGATTCAGAACACTGATACCGTAAATGGTAGCATTCAACTCAGCGACACTATAACAACCACAAGCGCAGGCAAAGGCACTGGCAAAGAAATTATCATCGCGATCGGAAAACTCAAGAAGACGAACGCGAACAATGCGCCGCAGATGTTTATAACTGTGGTGGAAGATCGCGGTCGTGTGCGGTTCGGCAAGCAAGGAGTCACGCCCGTTGGACCAGCCACCGTTTCTGCAATTGGACGAAATGTTTATTTCAACAATCAGGGCGCCGGACAAATCGTCATATCAACCGGAGCGAATATCCGAGCAGAGAAGTGAAGAATCAAACTCGCCAAAAATTTCGTCACAGGTGGGAGGAATTTCACTTTTCGGATTCTGTTCTTGATTGTGGCGCTTCTCGGGTCCGTTCCGGCGATGTCATTGCGATCGTTTCTGCCGCGACGCGAAATCGATTTGTCCCTGCAAAAGTTGTCCAACCCAGGAGTCTTCGTGTGTTCGGCGGTTAGTATTCTGGTTTTAAGGAGCTGGTGTATTTTATAAATTTATTCAGGTATTTCAACTCACTGCTGCTCTGTTTTCGCCATTGTATGAATTGTTTTCTCTCGGGCGCGGTCGAGATTGCTAAATCGTAATTTGCAACGGACTTTTCATAGAACTGGCGTGCGGTGAGAAAATTCTTTGCCTGTGACTCGATTCGTGCTATGCCGTCTAAAGCCTGTCCCTTTGTGTCGAAGCACAAATAGTTTCTGTTTTCCAAAGGACGAGCCAAAAGCAAGTCGCACTTTTCGATCGAAGACTGGTAATCATTTTTTGACTGGTCGGAGTTGGTAGGATAGCGACCTCTCCAAAGCAGTACTTCTGCCTCTGCTTGAGCCAAACGGTCACTGCTGTTTTGGTCGCCTGCTATCGACATATTGTGCAGAGCATTCATCGCCTGTTCAAAATTCTTGGCGGAAAGGTTTTTACGACCTGACAGATAATCGAGTCTCGCTTTCTTTCTATAGGCTGTAGCTGCATTGATTGCAGATGTCGCCCTTGCGCGCGAACTGTTTTTCGTATTCAAGCGCGACAATTCAATCGCCTTGTCATACTTTTCTTGAGCCGCCGTAGCAGCGCCGGTTTGGTCTAAATATGAACCCCATAACAGGAGGCTGTTTCCATACCGCGCTGCTATTTCCTCACTTTGTGGTTCATCGTTTATTGCAGATTCGAAAAGTGTTTCCGCTTCTTGGAATTTGCGAGATGGATTTTTATCATAGCCGTAAATGAAGTCTGCATACGCGAGTTTCGCAAGGGTAAAAGCCCGGGTACTTTTCGCTCTTGCGCTTTGGTTTCCACTGAGGGCTGCGCTTTGCTTAATCGCTCTTTTATAACAAGCGGTACTATGCTTTTGATCACCAATTAAGCCATAAACAACTCCGCTCATCATCTGCTTTTCGGCTTGAGCTTCGGAAGTGTTTGATGTTTCTTTCAGCACGGTCAGGGCGCTTTTAAATTGCCCCCTGTCGATCAGGTTCCAGCAGTCTTCGAGGTTCTTTTCGTCATGGGTCAGCTCACAGAACGCCGCTCCTTGGATAAGTAGACTTGTTAGTGTCACTGCGAGCCAAAGGTTTGGTTTCATGGACTGCCGCTGCTGTAGGGGTGTGTTTCTATAGTAGTGGATTCTGGCGATCTTGCGTCTTTGATTTTGGACCAGGTGGAAAGGACTAATGCTTTGCCGAAGCCGCTTTCTATGTTTTTATGGAACATGGTGACGTGGTTGTTTAGTTGTGTCCGTTCGGAACCTTGAATTTTTCCGAAACTTTTGGATCTTTTTGCGCTTTATGCTGCCACCATATGTGATGCTAGAATTATTTGCCACTGAATTGTCAGAGGCTGATCATATAGATTATGGTTCATTTTGCAATCTCGAAAAGATCCAATGGACGGACGTTTTCGAGGTTGCGCCATGCACAACATAATTGTGGGGCATCTTTTGCAACAGGGATTTCGGCAATTTGCTTCGATGGATATTTCTGTTTCCAGTTGTAATGGAAGCAATTCTTCCAGATCCGTTGCAACCTGCCTGAAACAGGTCATCAAGCCCGTCAGCTGTGACAGGTTTAAATGTCTGATAATCACATGCGGTATCACTAGCCCTAAAAGTTCGCGGGGCGAGGCCCTCGATATCTACTGGAACATGGCTTATTAGGAGGTCTTCGCCTTGCCAATCACACAGCCGCTCATGCTTATTTAGATAGAATAACAAGGCTTAATATTCTATGCGATGACTAATTCTGGATAAAATATTCAATGCATTGACTGCTCAACCATCATGCGTTGTCCTCCCGACTCTGAGCGAACTGAGCGCAGTGCTTCCGATCAATGTTGTCGGGGAAGAGTTTTCAAACAAGCGGTCGGCGGTTTGAAAATGTAGGTGCCGTCTTGCGGCATGGTGCGTTTGATTTTGTCGGTGTAGGCAGAAACGATCTTCGCTGTCTCTGCCGAATCAAGCTCCGGCATTGACTTTAGCCAGTTGTCGGTTTCGATGTGCATCCATTGTTTTGCGGGATCGTAGGCGGCGTAGTTCATGACTGAATTAAAACTGGCTGGCGTGATTTTGGATTTCAACTCTTTCATCATAAGATACGTCTCTGCGTAAAATGGCGTGGCGAGAACGAGTTCGCGATATTTGGCTCGCTTTGGATCTTCTTCTGGAATTGTGTTCTCACCAAATACGGTGCACAAACCTTCAATGTATGGATCGCAGAGCTTGGCGTTGAGCAAGTGAACGAGCTCGTGACCGAGGTTGCCCTGGAAATAGTTATCGCCGACTTTGTTTGCCATGAAGATGCAGAAGATGCCTTTGTCTCCATCCCACATTACGGTCTGGCAGTGGTCGCCGGGACGTCGAAAGATCAGGAGCTGTTTGATTTCGGTGGTGGGTTTTCCGAATTCTTCTTGCGCTTTGCCGAGAGTGTTTTGTGCGAATGAGTAAACATCAGCGTCTGTGATCAATTCGCATATTGGATCGCTGGGACTTTCGGAAGTAGATGTGTTTCCGTCGGTTGTTTGATTCGCTGTAGTAGGTTTCGTCTCGGCGCTTTTGGTGGCGATCTTCGCAAGCTTTTCGAGTTTTGCGGCGTGTTTGTAATCGGCTATGGAGCCTCGGGTGTTGCCGAGTTTCTGTCGAACAAAACCGCGCGCGCTGAATGTCCATGTGTCTTTCGGGTCCAGCGCTATAGCTTTTGTGTAATCGGCGATAGCGCCGTTCAGGTTGCCGGAAACTTGTTTTACGAAACCGCGTCCGCGGAAACCCCAGGCATCATCGGGTTTTAAATTGATGTAGTGGTTGTAGTCAGCGATTGCGCCGCGGCGGTCGCCGATTTCGTTGCGTCGATGACCGCGCCAATAGTACGCCCACGCGTACTTTGGATCGAATTTCAAAACTTTGCTGAGGTCGGCAATTGCGCCTTTGTGGTCTTTAACCGCTCCACGCGCGGATGCGCGGTATGAGTAGGCGAGTGCGTTGGTTGGGTCTAGCTGGATGGTTTTGTCGTAATCGGCGATGGCTTGCCAGGTTTCACCGTAGCGACCCAGGTGGTAGCCTCGAAAAATGTAGGAGGGGGCGTTCTTCGGGTCGAGTTTGATGGCGTAATCGAAGTCGGCGGAGGCGCCAGTTTCGTCGCCCAGGTCGGAGCGCGCCTGACCGCGGCCGCAGTAGGCGTCGGTTTTTGCGGGATCAGTTTGGATTGCTTTTTCGAAGTCGGCGGCGGCGGATTTGGTTTCGCCCAGGTAGAGTTTTAGATAGCCACGACCGCAGTAGGCGTCGGTGTTTTTGTCGTCGAGCTCGATGGCTTTGTCGAAGTCTTCGCGCGCGCCCTTGAGGTCGCCGACGCGCGACCGCACGGCTCCTCGGCTCGCGAATAGCTCCGAGGTTTTGGGCGTGAGGATGTCGGCGAAATTATTTGTGCCGGGTGAAACAGTCGGATGCGCCGCCGTGTCGGTGGATTGCTCGTCCGAATCCACGGATGGAGAGGTTGGAGCCTGCGCCTGTGGCGCGGCATCAGTGGTTTGCGTGTCGGCATCCGGGGCGGGCGAAGACTGGACCCTGCTCAGTGGCGCGGCATCAGTGCTTTGCGTGTCAGCATCCGGGGCCGGCGAAGACTGAACCTGGCTCAGGGGCTCGGCATCAGTGCTTTGGGCTTCTGGAACGACAGGCTCCGGCGCCGGTGGCTGGCTCAGGGAGTTGGTTTCTGCGCGATCGGTTGCGGGTGTTTCTAATCTAGAGCCGGGCGAAACGTCTGTGGATGCCGGTTCTTGTGCGGATATCGAGAGGGCTGTGCAATTGAGTGTCGCGAGCACGGCTGCCAATACTTTGACGGCTTTAGGAAACTTTTTGTGATCGCGCGGCGTCTCAAGCATGAAACATCTCTCGCCGGATATTATGATGAACTTCACCAAGTATGCCACAAGCTCGGCTTTCGAGCTGCCTGGCAACGGTGGTGAATTCGACGCTAGGAAACTATGAGTCAGCCTAAAGAAACAGCCTCGACGAGTCGCGGGTCCGAGCCCGTGTCGTCGAGTGACCACGGTTTAGTGGCTGGGGCGGAAACGCCTATCGGCTTCGATCCCGTGTGCGGCATGAAGGTTAAACCCGAGCAGGCTGCGGGGTCCATGACCTACGAGGGTGAAACCTATTATTTTTGCAATCCGCGCTGTCATGAGAAGTTTCGCGCGGAGCCGACGAAGTATTTGAGTGGTGGCGCGAGCGGCGACTCTTGTTGTGGTGGCGCTGGTGGTGCCAACCACGCACCTGCCGGTTACACCGGTAAGTACACCTGTCCTATGCATCCTGAGGTTATCTCGGATACGTTCTCGACCTGTCCGGACTGCGGGATGGCGCTTGAGCCGATGGATCCTTTCAACGCGAGTGATGAGAATCCGGAACTCGAGGACATGCAGAAGAAGTTCTACTTGAGCCTGATCTTCAGCGTGCCGTTGTTTGTACTGGCAATGATTGAGATGCTGCCGAAAACCATCTCCGCCGACTTGCATAAGACCTGGATTTTTAACTGGATACAATTAGCGCTTGCACTGCCTGTGGTGGCGAGCTGTGGTATGCCGTTTTTTCAACGGGGATGGCAGAGTTTTAAAACCGGCAAATTGAATATGTTCTCGCTGATTTCGATTGGTGTAGCGGCCGCGTTCGGTTACAGTGTGTTTGCGACTGTTGCACCGGATCTATTGCCGGCGTCGTTCAAGATGGATAGCGGTCATCCGTTTGTTTACTTCGAGTCGGCGGCGGTGATAATTTCACTGGTGCTACTCGGTCAGGTTCTGGAGTTGCGCGCAAGGAGCGCGACGGGAGCGGCTGTTCGCGGATTGTTGTCGCTGACGCCGCCGACTGCGCATCTGGTTGATGCCGGTGAGGAGCGTGATGTCAACCTTGAGCTCGTCAAGGTCGGCGATAAACTGCGTGTGAAGCCCGGCGAGAAAATACCAGTCGACGGGGATGTCGCCGACGGCGAAAGTTCCGTTGATGAGTCGATGTTGACAGGCGAACCCATGCCCGTTTCGAAACGGCGCGGTGACGGTGTCTCGGCTGGAACGCTGAACAAAAGCGGCTCTTTCGTAATGATTGCGCGCAAGGTCGGCAGCGATACGATGCTCTCGCACATTGTGAGAATGGTCAGTGAGGCGCAGAGGAGCAGAGCGCCGATTCAGGCGACCGCTGATGTGGTGGCGGGGTATTTCGTGCCGGCTGTTCTCACTGTTGCCGTGCTGACTTTCGCGATCTGGGCGACAGTGGGGCCGGCGCCGGCTCTTGCTCTTGGACTTGCGAACGCGGTGGCTGTGCTGATTATCGCATGCCCATGTGCCCTGGGTCTTGCCACGCCGATGTCGGTGACGGTTGCCATCGGCCGTGGTGCCGAGTCCGGAGTGCTGATTCGCAACGCCGAGGCGCTGCAGGCGCTCGAGAAGGTCGATACGGTGATATTTGATAAAACCGGAACTTTGACCGAGGGCAAACCGCGGGTCGTTGAGTTGGTTTCGTTCAATGAATTCGAGTCGAACGCGGTTCTTGGAATTGCCGCTGCTGTAGAGCGTTTTAGCGAGCATCCTTTAGCTGAGGCTGTCATAGATGAAACCGCCGAGCGCATGATTTTGCCGGGGGACGCAGTTGATTTTGAGGCTGTCACAGGAAAAGGCGTGAAGGCGACAGTTGATGGTAAGCCCGTTTTAGTAGGCAGTTTGAAGTTCCTTCAGGAGAATGGCATCGAACTTGCGGCGGCGGAGTCGACCGTCGAGAAGCTGGCTGCAGGCGGAGGCACTGTGATTGCGGTCGCGTCTGGTGGCGTGCTCGCAGGTGTCATAGGCATCGCGGACCCGGTGCGGAAAGAAGCGGTCGATGTTGTTCGCGTTCTGAAAGAGCGCGGCATCAAAACGGTAATATTGACCGGCGATGCGAAGGCGACAGCTGATGCGGTCGCACGCGTTTTAAACATAGACGAGGTCCGCTCGGAACTGTTGCCCGGCGATAAGCAGGCTGCCGTGAAGGGGCTCCAGCAGGGCGACAAGTTGGTCGCGATGGTTGGCGATGGAGTCAATGACGCGCCGGCGCTCAGTACCGCTAACGTCGGAATAGCGATGGGCAGCGGGATTGACGTAGCAATTGAGAGCGCGTCGGTGGTTTTGATCCGCAGCGATTTGAACGGCGTGCTGGAGGCGTTTAATTTGAGCGCCGCGATGATGAAAAACGTGCGGCAGAATCTGTTTTTGGCGTTCTTCTACAACACCGTATCGGTGCCGATTGCGGCGGGTTTGCTCTACCCGTTGACGGGTTTCCTGTTGAACCCGATGGTGGCAAGCGCGGCGATGAGTTTGAGTTCCGTGTCGGTGATTGGAAACGCGCTGCGGCTGCGGGCTGTTTCTCTCAAGAGTGATGTGAATTAAATGCGCCAGCAGCATGTTTAGCTGGAAACGCGGTTTGTGAGACGTGGTTAACAGAAATGCCCGTGCTGAGCGGGTCTAGCGGTGCTCGCGCGAGGGCTGTTTCGGTTTCGATATAGGGTGAAACTGGTGTAATGCTAACCAAAGAGCTTTCATGTCAAAGCTTTGAGAGCTTGTTTTGATATGGGCTCAAAGTTATTCTTCGCGTGAGTTGAGTTAGTTAACTAGGCTTTAATTGCTTTGCCAAGAGCTTCTTTGGTAGGCAATGGTGTTCACTTCATGACATCTTGGGCTAAGTAACCAAGACTTCTCCAACCCCAGACTACACGCGCGAAAACCATCTCACTCACCGTTCAGGCGGCGAGCAGCGCGTGACATTTTTGAACCGTAAACTGCCAAGATCCTGATAGCAGGCTGTTTTCTGCGGCTGACGTTCTGTCACTGCGGAGGACATCGGCGGGGCGATTTCACAGTCTTGCGACTGCGGAACCGGCTTGCTTTCTGCTATCACCGACTGACGTCGCCGCACTACCTGCGGGATCTTTGTTGACTTGCGGTTCTCCTAACCGCTTCCAGCATTCGGCTTAGCGAGTGTCAGGGAGCCTTTTGAGGAGACTCGAATGGAAAAATTAGTAGGACTTCTGGGCGTCGCCGTGTTCCTCGGACTCGCGTACGCCCTCTCCAACAACCGCCGCGCCATCAACTGGCGTCTGACGGTTGTGGGCATCGGCATCCAGCTGATGTTCGCGTTTCTCATCCTGCACGTGCCCTTCGTGCGCGACGCTTTCGACAGCTTCGGTCAGGGCATCCAGGGACTTCTCGACAGTGCCAAAGACGGGCTGGCGTTCGTGCTCGGCGATGAGCTGGCGCGCAGCAAGTTCGTCTTCGCATTCGTCATCTCGGCGTCCATCATCTTCGTCGGCGGTTTGACCGGCATCGCATTCCACATCGGAGCGCTGCAGGTCGTCGTGCGTGGGCTTGCCTTCGCGCTTCGCCGGACGATGGGTGTGAGCGGCGCGGAAGCGCTTTCGACCGGTGCCGAGATCTTCCTCGGGCAGGTCGAATCGCAGCTGCTCATCCGCAATTACATCAAGAAGCTCAGCAACTCCGAGCTGATCGGCATCATGGCCGCCGCGATGGCGACCATCTCCGGCAGCGCGCTGGTTGCGTACATCGGGCTCGGCATCAATCCGACCTGGCTGTTGATGGCATCGTTCATGACGGCGCCGTCGGCACTCGTGGTCGCGAAGATGATGTATCCCGAAACCGACCGCGAAGCGCTCACGCGCGAAACCGACCTCACGGACGAACGCACCGCGGTCAACTGGGTCGAAGCCGGCGCCGAAGGTGCCTGGCAAGGGCTCAAGGTGGCGGCGAATGTCATGGCGCAGCTGATTTTCTTCATCGGCGTCGTGTCGCTCGCCAACTACCTGCTCGGCGCTCTGGTCGCGCGTCCCGGGCTTCTGCCCTGGGCTGGCGGCGGCGCGCTGTTGCTCGGCACGATGTGGTTGTTGCGCCGGCAAGGGCTTCTGGCTCGCACGCCCGCTCTCGTAAGCGTTGCGCCGAAGTCGGTCTGGCCGGCGGTGGCGCTGTTCGGCATCTCGGCGGTGGTGGTGCTCGGCATGTTCGGCATCACGTTCAAGATTCAGGACATCTTCGGTGTTCTGTTCACGCCGGTCGCCTGGCTCACGGGCATCCCCTGGGATGAAGCCGTGCGCGTCGGTCCCTTGCTCGGCACCAAAACCGTGCTCAACGAATTCATCGCCTATATCGACCTCGCGAAGATGTCGGCTGGTGAAGGCGCGCTTTCCATGCGGACGCAGATGATCACCACGATCGCGCTCTGCGGTTTCGCAAACCTCGGCTCGATCGGCATCAACATCGGCGGTCTCAGCAAAATGGCTCCGGAACGGCAAAGCGACATCGCCAAGCTCGGTATCCGCGCCCTGGTCGCTGCGACTCTGGCTTCGTGGCTCACGGCTGCGCTTGCCGGATTGCTGATCTAGTGCGTGTTTTGAGGAGGTGCTAGTCGCGCCACAACCGTTTGGTTTGCTGGCGTGGGGGCTTCTTCCTGGCTGGTCTGAGACTGGCTGTTTTTCTGCAGAACGGTGGCTTATGCTGCCGTTCTGCTCTTGTTCAATCGCTATACTAGATGGCATAGTGACGTGTGTGGGGTGCTACTATATCTTATCAAAGATTTAAAATCAAGGTCGCAAGGACAGGAACGGCTCAGGTGTTGTGCTGAGTTCCTGCCTTGCGATTTGCCAACAGGGGCTGCAAACTAGTTTGCAGCTTTTGAGGGGAAAGCTGCAATCCAATTTGCAGCCGCCTGTTCAGGATGCCCGGATTGGGGTGTTTAGCACCTGAATTGCAGGGGCCGCAAACTAGTTTGCAGCTTTTGGGTGGAAAGCTGCAATCCAATTTGCAGCCGCCTGTTCAGGAGGCCGGGAGTGGAGTGTTTAGCACCTGAATTGCAGGGGCTGCAAACTAGTTTGCAGCTTTTGGGTGGAAAGCTGCAATCCAATTTGCAGCCGCCTGTTCAGGATGCCCGGATTGGGGTGTTTAGCACCTGAATTGCAGGGGCTGCAAACTAGTTTGCAGCTTTTGGGTGGAAAGCTGCAATCCAATTTGCAGCCGCCTGGTCAGGAGACCCGGAATGGGGTGTTTAGCTCCGGAATCGCAGGGGCTGCAAACTAGTTTGCAGCTTTTGAGGGGAAAGCTGCAATCCAATTTGCAGCCGCCTGTTCAGGAGGCCCGGCTCGGAGTTTCTAGCCCCTGAATTGCGGATTCAGGGACTCGCTGAAGGCGCGGTTCGCCGACGACTAGATGCGTCCCTGCGCGCGCTCGACGACGCGATCAATGTAGACCACCGAGAAGATCAGCAGGTCATACAGGAAGTGCACGAGGATTGCCGCGGGCAAGCCATAAGTGAACATCATGTAGAAGAAGAACATGCCGAGGAACCAGCTGTTGACCCAGCCAAGCAGACCCTGGTACTTATGACCGTCCCGGAAGAAGGCGTTGGCGGAGATGATGCCGGCAGCGACCGTCCAGTATTCGGGATTGCCGAGATACTGATGCAGAGCGCCGAACGTGAAGAAGTCGGCGATTGGAGCGACGATGTGAACCGTCAGAAACTCAGTGATGCCGAAGCCGAGGAGGCCGAAGAACAGGAAGTTGACGATCAGGGCGCCGATGATGGCGTTGAGGAAGATCAGCCAGCGGAAGCAGATTTCTTCCATGACGCCAGCCCAGAGGCTGATCAGGAAGCCGCCTGCGATCACGCGTTCGGCGTGGCGATTGTCCTCACGGCTGTTGTAGGTTCGGAAGACGCTCCAGGCGGTGACGCCTGCGCCCCAGGCGAAGATCGGCCAGGCGGCGGAGATCCAGTCCCAGGTGGTGCCGGAGGTTTTCCAGAGTCCCCAGAAAGTGAAGGGCGTGGCGTTCGGCCAGATCCATTCGACCACGGCGACGAAGAAGAAGGCGAAGAAGGCCTCCCGGAGATAGCAGCGCTCTTGGGCGGTGCGTTCGTTCTGTTCTTTGCTCATAGGCGGATTTCTCTCTTTTGCGATCGGGTCGGAGAAGATTGAGAGCGGATTTCAGAGCCGCTCGGAAACAAAACGTTCCGGCAACATCGGGCGCTTGCGGGAGCACCCGATGTTGCAGATGGGCTGACAGTCAGGCTTGACGAGCCTTGCAGCGATTGGCGGGCGGACGCCTTTGTTCGGGCATCGGCGTCTTAGAGCGGGCGGACGCCTTTGTTCGGGCATCGGCGTCTTAGAGCGGGCGGACGCCTTTGTTCGGGCATCGGCGCCTTAGAGGGCTCGGACGCCTTTGTTCGGGCATCGGCGTCTTAGAGGGCGCGGACGCCTTTGTTCGGGCATCGGCGTCTTAGAGCGGGTGGACGCCTTTGTTCGGGCATCGGCGGCTCACAGCGCGCGGACGCCCTTGTTCAGGCACTCGACGGCGAACTCCACGCAGGTGAGCGTGTTGGCGCGGTTCTCGTCGACCGGCGTGTAGAACTGAGCGCGAGCGCGGCGGACGGCGTCGAGGGCGAAGTCGAACTGCTTGAGCGCCGAACCGTCGATCTCGTCGAGGGCAGCCTCGATGGCCTGCTGGGCAGTGTTGACCGCCTCGACGAAATCGGAGGTGTCGTTGGCCGCCTGCAGGAGCCGGGTGACGTCGGTCACGGGCGCCTCCGCCAGACGAGCGACGAGGGTGTGAAGTTGAGCGACTGCGTCGACAGCTTTGCGAACCTGGTTATTCATGAGCAATCTCCTTTGCGTAGGGAACCTCACGCACCAAATCTGGTGCGCGACAAAAACGAGAAACGGTTACGCCGCGGAAACAGACCGGGTATCTCCCGACCGACGAGTCGGGTGATGCCTCGGTAGTTAGCGACTGCCGTTGCGCTTGCGGCGCTTCGGCTGCGAGTTCTTCTGCACGCACGCCGCGCAGTTGCACTGCGGGTGGTGGCGGAAATCGATGGTTGCGAAGTCGCCGGGACCGGCGCTGACGAGCTTGGGGTTCGCCAGTTTGACCGGACCGCCGGGTTTCTTGCCTTTACGGGCCGGCGGAGATGCGGTCGCGACTTCGCGCAGAACGTCCACCACGGCGGCGGCCTGCGCAGGCGTTTTGATGAAACGCATCAATGCTCCTTGAGGTGAGTTTAAGAGCGGTTAGTAGGATGGCGGTCTCTCATCGAGAAAGCCGCTACTAGGGAATTCGCGTGCTCCACTGCGGCTTACTTGCGAACACCACTACTGCTTGTTCGCGAAGGCCACTATGGCTTATTCGCGAACGCCACTACTGCTTGTTTGCGAGGTGGAGGTCCACCTTGCGAACGATGTAATCGACGAACTTCTCGACCGGCATCTGACCGGCGTCGTACGGCTCCGGTTCACGGTAGTGACCGAGGCGGGCGTCGTTGTCGCCGAAATCGTTTTCGCAGGCGTAGACCTCGACCTCGATGAAGGTCTCACGGGCTCGCGCGTAGACGAATTCGCCGGACTTGAGGTGACCCTCGAACTGAATCGGGCAGCCGCCGAACGGGCCGGTGTGGCTCTGGAAGCGTTCGTCCAGCGCCGGATAGAGAACTGAACTCATACAAGTACTCCGAGTAAAAGTAATCGCCCCGGTGAACCCGGCGGTCGAGCGCTGTCGTATCGACGACAGCGCTTTGCTGCTTGCTTGACTGGGGCGCAGATAAGCGATGAACTCCACGACTCGCTAGAGCAGGTCTGGCGAGAGGCGTTGTCCATGAAATCTACGGCAGGTCTGGCGAGAGGGGTTGTCCGTGAAATCTACGGCAGGTCTGGCGAGAGGCGTTGTCCATGAAACCTACGGCGGGTCTGGCGAGAGGGGTTGTCCGTGAAATCTACGGCAGGTCTGGCGAGAGGCGTTGTCCATGAAACCTACGGCGGGTCTGGCGAGTTACGTTGACCTTGAATTCGGCAGGAGGTCAGGTCGTGGCGGGTTGGTCTTCGACTGTCGGTTTCAGCGTCGCGCGAATCGCTTCGAGCGTGCTGTTGACCGACGTCTGGGGCAGGTGGAAGACGATGGTTTCGCGCGAGTTGTTCACCAGCGTCTCGGCAAGCGAGAGCCAGGAATTGGCGCGCGCGGCGTCGATGCCGTTGTCGATTTGCATCGTGTCGATGCGGTCGAGCAGGTCCAGCACACCCTGGAGCGCGGTCAGTTCGACGCCGAGATGGGCGCGACCGGTGCGAGCGACGGCGCGGAGAAGCAGCTGCAAATCGACGTCGCCGCCGATGCACAGTCGCTCCAGCTCGGTCGCTTTCTCGGACGCGGTGGCGACGATTTCGAGGATTCTGCCACGCAAGACCTGTGCATGGCGCTTGCGATCCGGGAAGTCGCTGGAGGCGATCCAGTCGCGCATGGCGTTGGCGATGATCTTGCTGGCGTACTCGCGCAACTCGTCGGCGGTCTTGAAGCTGTTCATGACCTCGGCGATCTTCATGAGATGCTCCTGGCTCAAGGTAGTGTTGTGAAACCGCAAGCTAAAACTCACCACGCGCGCAGTTTCGGAAATCTTGGTTGAGTCAGCTGGAGAACTGGTGTCGGTTTATTACCTGCAAATGAAAAGTGGTGAGAGTTATATCTCGAGTCAAACAAAACTAAGCTGACGATCACAAGCTATTTCATGAGCTTTTAGGTATCGGATTGTGAAAGTTTGCCCTGGAGAAATATCGAACCTGCTAGCGGCGGTTTTTGCTGGTGCTGGTTCGCGCTAGGTTTGGGATCGGGGGCGAATACGGGAAGTGTCTGGATATGCGGCTTTTCGGTTTGATAAGTGGAGGTTCACGGAATCGTGAACAAAAATTTTCTATTTGTTCTCCGGAATATCAGAATCAAATCTTGAACGAGCTGTTGCGAAGTTCTTAGTCTGATGCATCACTCCGTTTCTCTTTGAATTTTTAGTAGCGACCAGCCAAGCTCATTTTCCGTAATCGATTTCTCGCACTGTCTGCCTTTCAGGCGGAGCCTGTGCTTGTCAGTTTGCGGAAGGTGAACTTGGGGCGTCGCGACTTGGTTCTTGGAGACCGTGAGTGTTTCTCTGCTGAGATTTAACCGTGCGAAAGTTCGCACGAGGGAGAAGAACAATGGACTCAGTGCTACACACCGCCGGTGGTGCTCCGGTTCTGGTGGCGGGCTTGTGCTTTGCCGTCGGGTACATCATCGGTCTGTTCGCCGGGCGCAAGCTCGGTTTCGCTACGCTCTGGCCGTCCATCGTGATTGGCGTGGCGTGTTGCGTGCTGCGGGGATTCTCCGCGCCGCTCGAATTCACCGCCGTGGCGGCGGTTTCCGTGCTGCATGTGGCCATCGGCTGCCTGACCGTGCTGATTCTTCAGCGCGCGCGACCGGCTTGAGCTGGTTCTGGCAAGCGTTGCAGTCTGTCTGACGCGCTGATGCCTCAGCGCGCGCGACCGGCTTGAAGCCGGCTCCAGGCGACTGTTCCCAACATCACTCAAACTCAAAGGACACACGCACATGGACTCGATAATGCAATACACCGACGGCTGGCTCACGGCTTGGGCGACTCTGCTCTATGCCGGAACCTTCCTCGCCGGTATCTGGGTCGCTGCGAGATGCGGCATTCGTGCCCTCTTCGCGTCGATCGTCGTCGGGCTGGTCGGCGGCTACATCCGCTTTGCGCTGCCCGCCGCGCCGCTTTCCGCCCTTGCGCTTCTCACGATGGCGGGACTTCACCTCGCCGCCGGCGTCTGGCTGGGGCTTTTGCTCAATCGCGGTAAAAATTCGAAGGCTGTCTGACGCGACTCCTCGAGTTTCACGTCTGGACAAGTTTCGAATCCGCACAAGTTAACCGTCGGCAGCGAGTTTCGTATGGAACGGGCTCGCTGTCTCGGTTTAACACCTGACAGTTGGAGATGAACTGATGTCAATTCAGCAGCGCTCTGCTACGAAAGAGCTGGTTCTGAGATACCTGAAGAGGGGGCTGGTTCTCAGCGGACCGGCGATCCTCACAATCTGGCTTCTGAGCATGATCTTCGGCCTCGCCGACAAGATCGTCGGTTCATTCACTCGCACGCTGATTTCGATCGTTGTGCCGGAATGGCTTCAGGTCGGACCGCTGGCGAACGGCGAGAGTGCCTTCCTGAGCTTCATTCTGTTGCTTGCCATCATGACCGTGTTGGGCGCGTTCGTTTCCTGGCGATACGGCGCAATCATCGTCCGCGGTGGCGAGAGTCTGGTGCTGAAGATCCCCGGAGTCAACATCCTGTACCGCAATGCGCGGAAGTTGTCGGCGTTTTTCGACTCGGAAAACGGGACGCCTTTCGAGCGGGTTGTGATGATTCCGTACCCGCATAAGGACGTTTATACGAAGGCGTTCGTCGCCGGAAAGACCACTGTGCAGTGGTCGGACGGTGTCGAACAGGTGATGCTCAAGGTCGTGGTGCCCAACCCGCCGACGGGCATTCAGGGCATCGTGATGGTGCCGGAAGAGCTCGCAATCGAGCTTCCCATGACGGTCGAGGAAGGATTGCAGTACTATGTGTCGCTTGGCGTCGTCGCGCCGGAACGGCTGAAACTGCCGGTGCCCAGCCCGGCGAGCTATGGTGGTGCGATGTGCACATTTGACCCGACGTCTCCGGGAGGCGGTCAGTGTGGTCCGGGTTCGCAGACACCGGGAGCGGGTTCCGATGTGGCTTCGCAGGCGCTGGGCACGGGCTCCGATGGGGCTCCTCTCGCTCCGGACGCGAGTTCCGATGCGGCTTCGCAGGCGCTGGGAACTGGTTCCGATGCGGCTCCGCCAGCGCCGGGCACGGGTTCCGAAGGGGCTCCGCCGGCACCGGGCGCTTCGGATTCGTTGGGGCGTCGCGACGGCGAGGGCGATTCAAAGCCAGGTGAATCGTAAGAGTTGTCCGGGCTAGGGCGCGGCTCGCGCTGCGCCTTCGCCTGAGGTTCGGTGAATAACAGCCGACCGGGCGGCGAGATTGGAAACCGTTGCGCATCGCGCGAAACTGTTTCTTCTCGCCTGCTCGGCGGCTTTTGTTCGGGTCTTCTATTTTCTTCTCCCAGCCTGGTACTATAGTGTGTGGGAGAGTGGGTTTCGTTCTCGAGGATGAAGCTTCAGGTGAGCTGATTCTGCGTTTCCTCTGGGATGCAGCCAAAACGATTGCGTGCCGACTTCGATTGAGATATTGGCCGATACTTGTTCTCTCAGCTTCGCTCGGGCGGTGCGCTCAGATTTTATCTTTCGAAACGGTTTTGTATTGCTAATCTTCGCGATCTTCACTACGGTTAGGTATCGCTTTTTCATTATCGATCAGGACAACCAAACACCTTCAATAAGCTCCAGCACGCAACTTCAGTGTTTCTAGCTACGACTATGTCGTGGCTACGCCTATGTCGTGGCTACGACTAGGTCGTGCGTGTTCGAGCACCGCTTGCGGATGTTCCGTTCGCGGCTTTTCGTGCGGGTCCCAGTGGACCAGGCACCTTGCAAATCGAGAAGAGGACGATTCTATGGCAACTATCGAAGCAACTCACGGCGGTTTCGGATTGATCGACAAGGCTGACGGAACCAACGCGCACCAGCTCCAGCTCTGGTTCTCGCGCGTTGCAACCGGCTTTGCCTTCGAGGTCAGAAACGCCTACATGCCTGGCGGCAAGCTGGTCAAGTCTTGCGTTCTGGAGTCAGGTTCGAACGCGGACGAGACCGAAGCGCGACGCCTGGCGGCGGAGAGTTTTTCACGTTCGAAATAATGGCAGGCGATGGCGAAACGCGCCAGCGCCAAGGGGAGCGACGCTCGTGAGAATCGACGAATTGGTTCGGCTGCTCAACCATCGGGGTTCGTTGTACATCGTCAAGGAGACCTGGACGAAGGGCAACGAATGCAGTTGTCCGAGGTGCAACGGCTCCGGTTGGTTTGATGATAGAAGGTCCAGCTCCCTTCGTGACGGACCCGGCGGTCGCAAGAGTCACTCATGCGCTGCCTCCGTGGGGGCGCGCATCGAAACGGTCGCGGCGACTCTGGTGCCGCAGCCGACTTCGGTCTGCGCCGTTTGCGAGGGGGGCGGGCGTGCGATGAAGATGTTCGTTGTGCAGGAGGTGCCGCGCTGGTACTTTCAGGTGAGCGATGAAGGTGTCGAGTTCTCCGTCACCTTGAAGCGCGAGGACATCGAGATCTTCTTCAGCGAAACCGACGCGCAGAGCCATGCGCATCTGCAGAACCAGCTCGCGCGAACGGCGGTCGTCGACGGGCTGTGCGACGGAGCGTAGCCTGGTTGAGGCGATGCTCGCGGGCTGAGCGACGGAGCGTAGCCTGGTTGAGGCGATGCTCGCGGGCTGAGCGACGGAGCGTAGCCTGGTTGAGGCTATGCTCGCGGGCTGTTATGTGTGAGCTCCTGATAGAAAGGAGTGCAAGAACCGGATTCCATCCGGTTCTTGTCGTGTGGTGGACATACTATAGGACCTGGTAGAACAATTGTCGCTTGGCGTTTTAAGTCGGTGCTTGAGGTTTAGTTGCATAAGGCTTTAAACTGTTTAGGTCAATGAAGTTAGAAAGGCTGTCATGATGCCGAAAACACAAAACCAAGCTTCGTCCGCGACTGAGACAATGACCAAACGCGACTATCTTCTGGCAATTGGTGCAATGACCGGCAATTCGCTGGACGGCGTAGATGTCGTGCTGACGCGATTTGGCAAAGATGGCAGCATCACGGATTTGAAGTCGCACAGCGTCGTATCGCCTGCAAATTTGACGGAGCGACTTCGAGCGGTGCGAGAGGTTATTAATACCGCCGGTGGTGACATGGCGGAGGCGGTTTTGCGACTTGATAAACCGGCTGGTAGTCGCGTGGAAGAGTCTGTTGTCCAGCTTGATGAGCGGGCTGCCGGTGACGACGGCGGGGCGGCTCATTGCCGTTTCGACGATGTACAAAACCAATACATCAGGTTTGTTGCCGGCGCAATTCAGGAACTTATTGCGCTTGCGAAGGCTGATGCAAAGCTGAGTTCCGAATATGATTTAGATGCTATAGATGTGATTGGTTTTCACGGTCAAACTTGCGCGCATTTTCCACCGTCGATAGCGCGCACAGCCGATCCCAATGTGACTTACACAGTCCAAATTGGTGATGGGCAGGCTCTTGCGGACCTGACGGGCATTCCGGTTGTTTACGATTTCCGTTCAGACGATTTGATGCATGGCGGTGAAGCCGCTCCACTAGCGCCTGTTCACCATCAGCACCTGGCGGAACAGCTGCGCAAGCTCGGTCGATTTCCGATTGCGTTTTGCAACGCCGGCAATACTGGTAATTTTACAATTATCTCGGGCACCGCTGGCAGTGGCGCTGAGGGAAAGCTTGATGCGCAAGTGTCGGTTATTGGTTGGGACGCGGGACCGTTTAACAACTATCCGGACCGGCTTGTTCAGCTTGAACGCGGCGAGGAATGCGACCGTGATGGTAAGTTTGGTAGCAAGGGCCGAGTCAACATTGCGCTTCTGGAGCGGTTGTTCGATACCGCAGTGATAACCCAGGATGGTCGTAACTATTTGCTGGAGCCGCCTCCGAAGTCATCCGACCCGCAATGGTATCGCCTGATTCCGGAACTCACAGGCGAAGCGAACTGCGATGGCGAGACGCTTTCCTTCGAAGACAGGCTTCGAACTGCTGAGTATTTCTCTGCTTACATCTATGTGCACGCGCTGACCATGGTGCCCGAGCATCTGGCAATGCCGCGTTATTTCGCGCTTTGCGGTGGTGGCTGGAAGAATCCGGTCGCGAGGGAACACTTCGCCGGGCTTTTGCGTGGCGATTTTGCTAATAATCCGGTTTTGGAACCGCACAAAGAATCTTTCGGAAAACTGCTGGAGCGCTTGAAGGTGGTGTCTCCAGACGCGAGTGCGGCAGAGGACAGTGCGGTCGTCGTCGCGATGGCGGATGAATTCGGTTTCGACGGGACGGCGATGGAAGCGCGGATATTCGCTGACGCGGCGGTGAGCCGAATTCTTGGTCAGGCGTTCACGCGTCCGAGCACAACCGGTGTCGAGCGTGATACTGTTTGCGGTATCATTCGTTTCCCGGGAGGCACGCAGGACGGTGCTTCTGCAAACCTCCGCGGATGGCTCGATGAGTTTAAGTCCCAAGATGCAACGGTGGACCGACCCGAAGTGTTTGACGGGCGATGGAGTCGTGCGTCTGCAGGGTGGAACGCGCGGCTGGCTAAGAAATAGGCTGGGCTGACAGTATCGGCGGTTTGTGAATTGCGGGTTTGTTGGCACACGCTGGTTTACGTCCGTGCGTCTGTAGTCGCAGGTTTTCGTCTGAGTGTGGGGAAAATGGGCCATCTTTGCATCGATTTTGGATCGGATTTTTACACACTGCGTTTTAGCTGCGTCTGAGCGGGTTGTTTCCTGACGAGCGGACCGCTTCTAGCGTGCGGACCTTTTGTGTCCACGCGGGTAGTTAGCCGCTGGCTGCGTCCGTGCGTCTGTAGTCTCATGTGTTCGTCGGTTTCGTCGGGGTGTGGGGAAAATGGGCCATCTTTGCATCGATTTTGGATCGGTTTTTTACACACTGCGAGTTGGTTGCGTCTGGGCGAAGAGGCTCGCGGATGGTAGCAAGCTAGCGCGAGTTCGCATCGCTGGCGTGAAGCGGTTTTCGGTTGTGGGCTGGTGGCGATTGTGTTTTTTGCCGAATCGCCTTAGCAATATCAAATCAAGTATTTGGTTAATATCGCTGGATCTTGCCCGCCGCGCGCGCATAGGCTGAGGCGATCCACTCTTTGAAAACTTGAGTTTGTTAGCACCTGAAACTTAAGTCCGCGCCGCACAAATGAACCTCCGTTGAGCATTGTCGTGCCGCGGGATTCATCGTGTCGTGGGATTCATCGAGCTGGAGAACTTTCTGAAGCTCAGGCTTCAAACTTCCGCGCGTCGCTCGATGTTGGCGTTGCGGAGAATCATGACTGGAGTGAATATGCGAATCTCAACTTTGGCGGGCGCGTTTGCGACCGTCCTCCTCGCCGCTCTTCCCGCTGCGGCTCAAGCTGCTGACGGCGCTTCCGCGGCGGACCCAATCTCATCTTCGGTGCTGTGGGCTGCAGGCATCGCCGGTTTCCTCGCCTTCATGCTCGGCAGCTTTCCTCCCAACGACGAATATGCCGGCTCCAAGTTCGACCTCGGTGGTGCCTTCATCTGGGGCGTCGCTGCGGCTGCTTTCGTCGGTGGTATGTTTCTGTTCGGCTCGACAGGCGTGTTGGTTCCGGCTGCTTACGGCATGGGACTGGGCGTCGTTCTGGCAGGCTTCCGCTTCCTCACCACTCGTCCTCCGCGCGTGCCCAAGAACTACGCCGTCAAGAATGGCGTGACCAGGTTCGACGGCGATAGCACCAGGGCGAAGTACAAGGCGGCGGAGAAGGCGTACAACAATGCCAGTTTCAACCGCAACGGCTACTACGCCACTCGTGGTCGCGATTGGCGCTTCAATGGCGCGTCATCGGAGCTGCTGTTGATGCTCGGTGAGTCCGCCAAGTCGCCGAATCCGAACACTTTCGCGATTCTCGTGCTGCTCGTTCGCGAGTTGCCCGGCGAATCTGGCGAGCCCGCTGTGGTCGTTGTCGACTCGGTCGAGGGGTTGCGGCAGGTGAAGTGCGAAGCGGATGGCATCACGGTTCCCGGCTACGACAAGAAGATCCCCGCCGGCTCTATCACCGGAACTGTCGGCTACGCCTGGCGCTAAGGTTCGTCCGCCAGTGAAGTAAAGTCGGCGTCGCCATGGCGTTGGGTCGGTAAGTGACCAACGCTCTCGTCATGCTGACCGCACAAAGGCAAGAGCCCCCGATTTCTTCGGGTGCTCTTGCTTCCAAAGGCTTGGCTACTATATGGCAAAGTATTAAAAGATTGCTCGAAAGGCATGCTGGGGTGAGATTTGGATGCGATGTGGAAATCTGGAAGGACAGGTTTGGCTACGAGGCGTAGACGGAATTGGCGAAATCCGGCAATGAGGCGTAGACAAAGTGGCTTTTTTGAACGGCTATGAGGCGGGGAGGGCTCGAAAAGCGGCTTGCAGAGGCTGTCTTTGGACATTGGGAGCACGTCGGCATATAGTAGAGGGGATTTTGGCTACGAGGCGTAGACGGAATTGGCGAAATCCGGCAATGAGGCGTAGACAAAGTGGCTTTTTGAACGGCTATGAGGCGGGGAGGGCTCGAAAAGCGGCTTGCAGAGGCTATCTTCGGACGGGCGGAGCACGTCGGCATATAGTAGGATGGCTTTGGGAACGTCGGTATATAGTAGACGGATTTGGAAAATGCATCTCGGAGGGGGCTCCGAGATGCACGAAAGCGTCAGATCGATTCGAAACCGATGAGAGCCGCATTGGCTGCTTCATCGGCGAAGTTGCTCAGGTATTCGTCGGTGTCCTTGTAGCCGGCGGCGACCTTCTTCAGGATCTTGTGGGCGCGCTCATAGAGCGGTTTCGCTTCCTTGGCGCGGTCGAGGTTGGTCAGTGCTTCGGCGACGTTGAGGAGGCAGACGCCGGTGCCGAGGTGTTCGCCGCCGAGTTCCTTCTCGCTGAGGGCGAGCGCAGCCTGGTGTTCGACCAGCGCCTGAGCCGCATTGCCTTCGATTTCCGGTAGATGCGCTTCGGCGACGAGCAGCCAGACGCCCTTCTCGCCGATGATTCCGCCGCGCGCGGACAGAACCGTTCGAGAAGCGGTGAGCATGGCGCGGGCGAGCGGGAGCTGTTCCGGATTGAGGTAGCCCTGGGCCTGGCGACGGATGGCGTCGGCGAATTCGCGTTCGTGTTCTACCGGGTCGCCAGAGCAACCGCAGCAACCTTCATGTTCGTGTGACATGGGATTCTCCTTTGAGTTGGCGCGAGTTCGTAACAACAGTGCCTGAGGCGACTCCTGTTGAAGCGAAGCGAACCGGCGCTTCAGATGTGACTTTGAACGAAAAGGGAGGCATCCCGAAGAATGCCTCCCTCCCTTATCTCAGCTCAGCCGGAGATGAGCTCAGTTGATGCGGTAGCGGATGCCGTAGCGGACCTTGAACTCACCGGCGATCGCCGACTCGTTCTTGCCCGGGACCTCGACGCGGAAGGTGCCCGTGCCGGTGCTGTCGCCGAACTTGATGAATTCGTGCGACTTGTCGAGCAGTTCGGCGTCGGCGGGAACGTAGTCGTGGATGACCACTTCGACGCCCGTGTCCTTGTAGTTGTAGACCGTGATTTCGCGGGTCTCCTCGGCGAACCGGGGCTTCGGCTTGAGCTTCTTCTTCTCCTTGCCGTCGGCCGTGGGCGCGTGTTCGAGGATCTCGGTGCGGCGACCGAAGTCGGGACGACCGACATTCGGACCGCCAGTGACACCGACCATCGGGCGCATGGTCGCGGATTCATCGCCGCCGTCACCTTCATCGGTTTCGACGACTTCCTCCTCGACCGGCTTGGGGTCTTCCTTGTAGGAGACCTGCTGGCGAGTGACCTTGATGTCGCGCGCCGGGTTGCGCAGATCGATGCTGAACTCCTCGCCGACGGCGATGTGGCCGCCGAGGAAGGCGCTGTCGGTCTTCTGCAGCTCGCCCTGGCTGTCGGCTTCGAAGATGCGAACATCACCCGGAGGCAGCGGGGCGCCGAGACCGTTGGCGTCCGAGTTGCAGAGGCGCAGCTTCACCGAGACGGGCAGCTTGGGCAGGTCGGCGGGGTTGTCGCCGTCGAGCCGGAAGTACTGACCGGGGTTGTTGGCGTGGTACTCGTGCACGACCGGGACGTTTCCGAAGAAGACGAGCGCCGGGCTGTTGGGGACGCCGTTCTCGAGCGTGACGCGGTCGGTCAGGCGATACATCTTCTGCTCGCCGACGCTCTCCGATTCGGCGGAGTCGACCGAGAAGTCCGCGCTCTCGAGTCCACCGCGGCCGCCACCCATGGCAGACATGGCCATCATCGGAGCGGCCGCGGCGCGGATGCCCTTGGAGCGAGCCCGGTTGGCGGCGTCGGATTCGTTGTGCCCGGCGATCAGCTTGATGCCGGCGTCCGGGAAATCGGTGCCGGATTCGTTGCCGAGGTCGACGTAGCAGGCGAAGCGTTCGAGCTTGCCGGCCTTCTGGTTGTAGAACACCTCGTACCAGGGGGTCCAGTTGACGCCCTCGGACTCGTAGAGCAGCTTCAGGTGGAACTCGCCCGCCTTCTCGACGTTCGGCTCCATGGCGAGGACCGTGAGGTTGGAGAGACCGGCGGGGACGTTGCCGAGCTCGAACTTCGCGGTGATGGGGACGACGAGGACCTTGCCGCCCCTGATGCGCAGCACCGCGATGCGGTTGTCGACGATGTGCTCGAGGGTGCCGGTGATGCGGCGCTCGTTGCCGGCCTTGGTCTCTTCGATCAGCGTGATCTTGCTGCCGACGGACTGGGCGAGCATGGTCTGCTGGGTCAGATTGGCGGGGCGCAGCGAGCGCTGACCGACGCGGAAGGTGCCGGAGCCGGCGACGGAGACGATGGTCTGGCTGTTCGGAACGAAGCGCTTCGGCAGACCGCCGATGAAGACACGGGAGCGACCTGCAGGGAGCTGGAGCACGCGGGTCTCACGGATGACCGCGGGACCGCTCTGATAAGCCGTCAGTTCGACCGTGGAGGCGTTGTCGGACGTGATGGCGTCGGGGCGAGCGTCGTGATTCTGAGTCGACATTTCGTTGTTACCTTAGTAGTTAGCAGGGATATCCTGCTGTGGGATTCGCTATCTCAATTGGGTTTCGGTCTACCAGCGAAACCGACGAAATCCATCCGCAAGATCCGTGCCAATCAGTTGTTCGAATCCGCCTGCCGTATTGGGCGAGCCCTGAGCCGACAGTAATGTCTCGCTCGCATTGAGGATCTGCTCTAAACGCAATCGCCATGTCAGGTCGCGACGCATCGTAGCTGGATCTCAACGCTTGCCTTTTGTGGGCAAGGTTCTCGAGCGAACATATGTTCAGTTCAGGGTTTGAAGCGGAATCGAGTGGTAGGCACGTATCGATAGGAACGAGTAGACGTCACAGCCTATTAACTGTCTTTCCAGCACTGCCAGTCAAAAGTAGTTCAGGTTTACATTAGTGCGGCTTGCGGAAACTATTGTAGTCAGCGCGTTTCCGCAAGCTTGAGGTTGTAAAGCCTGTAGCACTCTTAATTTTGGACGGTCTTTGCGCGGCTGCGCTAATACTGGAAAACCCCATAGCCAGTGGCAGTTGGCGCTCGTGATATTTGCTGGGTTGTATATCGATCAGGGCTTGTTTCGATATCGCTCGTTTGCATGCTTTTGAAGAATGGCTTTTAAAGCCGTTCTTCGCTCACTCGAAATCGTGCGGAATTTTGTTCCAACTCTTCGCGTGCTTGACAACGACTCCGCGCAGATTGTCGAAAGCCTCATGGAATCCGAATCTAAGCATCTCATCGTAAGCGTCGCGAAATGTCCAATCATGTGCGCTCATGCGATAGATCGCACACATCAAGCCGGTTCTGTCCATTCCATGAAGGCAATGAACGAAAACCGAATGCGCTTTCGCCTCCTTCATAAGTTCTAAAAACTGCTCCACTTTTTGATCATCAGGAATATCAAACGGGCGCAGTGGGATCGAGATGTAGTCAAGACCGAGCTCCTGTACGATAGCGCGTTCCCCAGCGATGAGATTTGGCTCTTCACGCAGATTGACGATTGTTTTTACGCCCTTCTCTTTCAGTTTGATAAACCCTTCGCTATGAGGCTGACCGCCACGCCAGAGTTCCGCCCCCACGAACTGAAGATTTGGAAGATGTTCGTACGAGAAATTCGATTCCGCGACCCGTCGGTGCATATGCAATCGGCCTTTTGAAAACTTTTGCTTGTCGAGCGCCACTTTGGCGATCATAAACATACCCGATTTGCGATACTTCTACTTATTCTCAAACCGTCCTCACTGCCAGTTTGCAAGGAGAGCAAGGTGACCTCAACACAGGCTAATCCCGGACAAGAAATACTTGCCGACAATTGTTTGACCGACTCGATTGCGATTCTTGATTTTGGATCGCAATACTCACAGCTTATTGCAAGGCGAGTTCGAGAAACAAAAACATATTCCGAGATGCTGCCGTTCAGCGTATCTTGCGAAGAACTCAAACGACTGAATCCCAAAGGAATTATTTTGTCCGGCGGTCCGAACAGTTGTTACGATGAGTTTGCTCCTAAGCTTGACCCGGCAATCTGGACAATGGGTCTTCCCATCCTCGGTGTTTGCTATGGAATGCAGCTCATGGCGCATGACCTGGGGGGCACTGTAGAACCAGGCGATGTGCGTGAGTACGGTCGCGCATTGCTGACGATCACCCATCATGGCAAACTTTTCGAGGGGATGGAATCTACGCTCGAAAGCTGGATGAGCCACGGCGATAGCGTCACTGAATTGCCAGACGGTTTTGAAGTAATCGGTAGAACTCTTGCGACAGCGGTTGCGGCAATCGCTGATGAAGAGCGCGGAATGTACGGCGTTCAGTTCCACCCCGAGGTCGTGCACACACGCGGTGGACAGCAAGTGCTGGAAAACTTTGTCGTCAACGTTTGTGGTTGTACTCAGAGCTGGACGATGGACAAATACGTCGATCAAGCGATCGCTAAGGTCCGCGAACAAGTAGGTGACAAGCGCATCTTGCTTGCATTGTCCGGTGGTGTGGATAGTTCGACATTGGCTTTCCTCCTTCATAAGGCGATTGGGGACAAACTAACGTGCATGTTTATCGATCAAGGTTTCATGCGCAAAAACGAGCCTGAGTGGCTGGTTGAGAAGTTCGCAGAGTTCAAGATTCCAGTGCAGTTCATCAAGGCACGCGAACGGTTTATCTCTAAACTGGCCGGCGTGACTGATCCTGAGCAAAAGCGCAAAATCATCGGCAAAGAGTTCATCGAAGTTTTCGATGAAGAGTCTGCAAAACTCGGACCGTTCGACTACCTAGCTCAGGGAACCTTGTATCCGGACGTCATCGAGTCGGCCGGAACGCGCATCGATCCAAAGACCGGCGAGCGCATCGCCGTCAAGATCAAGTCGCACCACAATGTGGGTGGTCTTCCGAAGAATTTGCAATTCAAGTTGGTTGAGCCATTCGCAAAGCTGTTCAAAGACGAGGTCCGTCTTCTCGCACGCGAGCTGGATGTGCCCGAGGGCATTGTGGTTCGTCATCCATTCCCAGGTCCCGGTCTGGCAATCAGAGTCGTCGGCGAAATTACCAAGGAGCGGTTGAAGACTCTTCGCGAAGCTGACTGGATCATTCGCGAAGAAGTTAAATCACACGGCTTGTACCGTCAGGTATGGCAAATGTTCGGTATCCTCCTGCCGACTCTTTCAGTCGGCGTGATGGGTGATCAGAGAACATACATGAACCAGATTGTTATCCGCGCCGTCACCAGCGAGGATGGCATGACTGCTGACTGGGCTCGACTTCCATACGATCTGCTTGAGACTATCTCAAGCAGAATCGTCAACGAAGTTCCAGGCATCAACAGGGTTATGTACGATGTGACATCGAAGCCTCCAGCAACGATTGAATGGGAGTAGCCTAAGACGATTGTTCGCTATGGAGCTTGAGTCTCTTCACTTCACATCAGTGTCTTCATAGACTGCATCTAACGAGAACCTGAGGTCGTGGTTCGGCATCGCTGTGAGAATAAACTCTTCTGTATTCCGAAAAGTGTTCACTGTCCACCGGCGGGCTTCCACTCTTTGATAGAGCAGAACTTCTCGATGACCCTGGTGAACGATCGCGTATTGTTTAAGCGAGTATGCCTTCCGTCGCTGTGCAGCTCAAAGTCGAGATATTCCTCGACTGAGAGATTAAGCATGTTTTCCGGCATTACCATGTACGCCTCGCAGCAGATCAGTTACCAGTTGCAATTCGATTATAGCCCCGCGGAACTTCAATGCAAGAGCCGGCTCATTTCGATAAACTGCTGATTTAATCAAGATCTTGACGATTTCTGTCTTATCCTGCAAGTATTCGAAAAGGTGCAGCAATTGTCAGTGTTTCTTTTCAAACCGCTTTTCAAAGAGCGCTTTCTGCTGTTTAAAGCGCGCCTTCCACAGTTTAAAGCGCACCTTCAACAGGTTTACATCCAACCTTCTGCAGGTCTGAAAACGTTAGTGGAGATTGTCACTAGGGTATTATGCTTCTGACGCGGAAAGCGGATGGCGTGGTGAGCGAGCAAAAATCAAACAATATTTTGCAAGGGTGGATTTCCGCTCTAGGTGCCCGATTCCTGATCGGCTTTTTGTTCTTCTTTGCCTTTTTTATGGGCTGCTGGGTCGCGGGAGCAGGGCTCCACGACCCGGATACCTGCTGGTTACTTGCGATGGGCAAGTACGTTTTCGAAACCGGTTCGGTTCCTTCCGTGGATCCGTTCTCGTACACATTCTCTGCCCTCACCGCTGGTGGTGGCGCGGTTGACTTCGCTGCTTTGTCATCCGGCACCTCTACTGGTTCTCCGCGTTTGTTCGTTCCCTACCAATGGCTGACGGAACTGGTTTTCTATCTCGCGTACAAGGTCGGCGCTGGCTACGCGCTTCTCACTCTCGTTGACTGCGTTTTAGTTACGGCGCTCCTTGTCGGTCCGCTGATGTTCTTCCGTTCTCTGCGTGCCCCGATGTTCCCCGCCGTCTGTTTAGTGATACTGGGAGTGGTGGCAGCTTCATTTCATTTTCTTGCGCGACCGGAAATATTTTCCTATCTGTTTTACCTTGTGATGCTTGGGTTGACCGTTCGATTCCGGCTCGCCGTCGAGAATAACGAAGAGTTTCAGAAAGAAGATTTGAAACTGCTTTTCAAACCCGCGTTGCTGATGGTTTTTTGGGCGAACATGCATACTGGCTTTATGTCAGCGTTTATAACACTCTCGATCTTCTGTGTGGCATCTACGATTGAAGCTTTTAGTCGTCCGCTGGTCAAAAAGAAGGCCATTGTTTTTCCATGGATCCTGTTTCTCAGCCTCATTGCAGCATCCATGATCAATCCGTTTGGTCCCCGATTGTGGGCGTACGTTCCGGAGTTATTTTTCTCGCCGCTCAATAGATACATTAACGAACTCAGTTCCATTAAGCTTTCTCACCTTACCGAATGGACATTTTACCCCTTCTTCTTGTTTGCGCTGGTAGTACTGGTGGTGCTCGCAAAAGTCGTCGGCGTCTGGCGGAAGAACGGTAAGTTCCCGATTGGTTGGTCGTTTTCCGTTGCGTCAATTATCGGCGTTCTCATCGCTGCGATTTGTTGCATGCGATTGATCCCGTTCGTAGTTGTTTTCCTCCTGACTGAGGTGGCGTGGCTACTGAAAGGGCACACGAGATTCTCTCCGGATAAAACCGATTCAGCCGTCGGCGAGAATGTCCTCTCCGCCGTCGCGCCTGCGAGCGAGTCAAGTTCCGCACAGGATGCCGTTGCGCTTGCGAGCGAGTCAAGTTATGCACAGGATGCCGTCGTGCCTGCGAGCCAGCCCAGTTCCGCAGAGCATGCCGTCGCGCCTGCGAGCGAGTCAAGTTCCGCACAGGATGCGGTCGCCTCTGCGAGCCAGCCCAGTTCCGCAGAGCATGCGCTCGCGCCTGCACCCACCGATGCGCCCTCGATGAATGCGAGAGTCACAGGCATGCTCAACTACGGTTCGTGGCCTGGAATTCTTCTCGCGCTGTCATTGTTTGGCGTCTTTATGATATCGACGAGAGTGGTCGAACCCACGATTCCTCAAGGCAGTGGCGCGTTTCCCGCGCCATTCGATGCGATGCGTTTTCTCTCGAAAAAGCTTCCCGTTGGAAAGGTTTTCAACGACGCGCAGTTGGGCGACATGATGATCTGGTATTTAATCGCCCAGGAGAAGCCTCTTCTAGCCCAGGATCCGTACAAGCCTGAGATTGTAAAAACGAAGCCCAAAGTTTTTATCGACACGCGTTTCGACATGTACGGCGCGCCACTTGTCGGCGATTACTACGTAATGCGCAATGCGAAACCGGGTTGGCAACAGCTGTTTGAGCGATACAGATTCGACTGGGTTTTCTTGCCGACCAAAGCGAATCTGGTGAAAGAACTTTCGCAGAGCGCGGACTGGCAGGAAGTCTACCGTGAAAAATCTGCAGTCATTTTCGTCAGGAAAAACCAGTGATAGTGGCGCTTCCAATTGCCGCACCTGCGTGAGTTGTCTATCGTCGTGAGTTCCGCACCGAGAGCGTCAGAGGCTGTCTATCGAGGTTCCCCATCTAGAGAGTCACATGGAGACTGTCTATCGAGGTTCCCCATCTAGAGCGGCACATAGAGACTGTCTATCGAGAGTTCCACACCTAGAGCGTTACTTCGAGGCTGCCTATCGAGAGTTCCACACCGAGAGTGTCACTTCACCGTACTCGCTATTCGACGAGCGTTCCGCCGAGATCGTCGATATCTTGCTCAAGCGCCGTGAGTTCAGAACTCGCTTCTTTGGTGCGGTTCTCGATCCAATCGCCGACTGTGTCGATTACTTTTCCGCGCATGTAGGAAGTTTCAAGCTGCAAGTGACCCCAGGAGCCCATCCAGGTTAGTGTCTGATTGGAAGATGGCATATTCGCCATCAAGCGCGTAACGGCTTCCGGCGAGACACATTTGTCGCCGCCTGCCTGGAGAATGAGAACGGGAATGTTTGGTGCGACGTTCTTTCCGAAGCCGGCAGTCTTGTCGCAGAACAGGTCAGTAGCCAGCAAATCCTTGATGCGAATCTGCTTCAGAATCAGTGGATCGTCCATCATCTCTTGCGCGACGTCTTGTCGAGTAGACACCAGGTGAGTGATGAATTGTTTGAGACTTACTTTATGACCGCGTTTAAGCAACGCAGCAAAACCCTCTTTGATGTCGGTCGGTGTTGCATACATCGAAGGATTGATTCGTACTGCCGGTGCCGAGAGTATCAGGCCGTCGACCAGGTCTTTATGCTCGCCTGCCAGTTTTACGCAGAACGTACATCCCAAACTCTCTCCCAGAGCCAGTATTGGCGTGTCTGGATATTTTGCACGAATCATTTGCGCAAGTTTGACGATGTCGCCGTAACTTTTTTCATGAGCGATTTCTTTGCGATTGTCAGTCGGAGTGCTGAATTGATTGTTGTCGTCAAAATGGCACGAGCCGAAACCGCGCATGTCCAACGCGACAAAACCGTAATCTGAAACCGCTAAGGTGCGCGCCAGGGTGCGGTATCGACGGCCGTGCAAAGTAAGTCCGTGAATTCCGAGGACGATTGCTTTTGGTTTTGTATCAGTAGGGAGCCACTCGTATGTGGGAAAACCAAGGGCTTTTGTGTATTCACCGTTTTCGATATAGGTATACTTTGCTGCGAGCTCAGGTTTAATGACCTCGTTCATCTGGCTTGGAATCGTGATTTCGCCGCTAAAGGCGGGTTGAATAGTCAGTGACGAGGATAGTGCTAACACAGATGCTGCGATGATTGAAGTTATATGTTTCATAGAAATTCGATAGTTATGTTTGTTTCCGACGTCTGTGATTATCCGCTAAACGACCGAATTTTGCTGCCTTGACAAGTAACGATCTGCACAAGCTAACGCTCCTTGTGAGCGAAACCTCAGTAGCTGTTAAGGTATCTATCGATGAATGTTGGATACGATCACATTTGGTTGATCGGTCCGCGGTCCAAGGGGGACTTAGTAAAATGCGCGCACATTTGCCCAAGACAGAGGGCTTGCTGAGAGCTGGAACTATCGCTGTAGCTGCCGGCATTTGTTTCGCTAATGCGTCAGTAGCGGCTGAAACCATCATAAAAGGCGATGCCGCTGAAGAATTGAAAATTAACGCAACTCATACGGGGCAGTCATCTGCAGGTTTGGTTCCAACGTCGCCGGCTGACAGTTACGACATTTACGCGTTCAAAAAGCGTGAGCGTCCCACCGGCGAGAAGCTCAAGATTGGGCTGGCTCTCGGGGGAGGCGGCGCTCGAGGCGCTGCTCATGTCGGAGTTCTGAAAGTGCTCGAGAAAGAGGGTATCAAATTCGATATCATCACAGGAACAAGCATTGGCTCTGTGGTCGGTGGGCTTTATGCCGCCGGAGTCTCGCTAGATCAAATGGAAGATGCTTTTGAGTCGGGCAAATTGATGCGTAACTTCATGACCGTACCGCTCACGGTGCGCATCGCGGTAGCGCCGGTCATGTTTGTCCCACGTCTTCTGGGCTCGAAAGCCTACGATGGATTGTATAAAGGCAATAAGTTTCGGAATTACGTGAAAAAGGACATCACGGTACATCAGATCGATATAGAGAAGCTGAACGTGCCGTTTTCAGCTGTTTCGCTCAACTTGTTAGACGGCAAACCGTATATGATTCAGCGGGGAAATCTTGGTTACGCAATGCAGGCCAGCACTGCCGTGCCTAGTCTTCGTAAGCCAGTCGAAATCGGCGATAAACTGTTCGTTGACGGCGGCGTAATTTGTAACCTGCCAGTTAAACAGGCTCGCGAGATGGGCGCTGATATAGTAATCGCTGTAAATATCGACCATCCGTTTTCGGACCACGACAAAAATGCGTTTCGCAAAGTGGGTTCGGTAGCGCAGTGGATGCTGGACTGGGATTTGTACTCGATGGACAAGGCGCAAGCTGAAATCGCTGATGTCACTATCCATCCTGATACGGCTGGTATTAGTTTGATTTCGCGAAGCAAGAAGGATGCGCGCAAGGGCGTGAAGGCGGGCGAGGAAGCCGCAAAAGCGCTTTTGCCCAAGATTAGAGAAACCCTTCAAGCATACGGTGTCGCTCTCAACAAACCTGCGGATGGAGCACCTGTCTCCGGAAGTAAGCCTTCCGCCAGCGATACCGAAAATGCAAAGGACGGCAGCTCGGCTACCGTGAGCATCAAAGAAACAACGAATTCGAGCGACTCTGCCGAGGTGAGCATCAAGGAGCCTAAAAGTTCGAGCGATTCAGCTTCTGCAAATGCCAAGGCTGGAAAAGATTCCGGCAATGATCGAGCGGTGAGCACCACAGACGGTGCTGTCGTCGAACAGGGACAATAGAGCCATCATGAAAATGCCGAGCCTGACAGTTCAAATATTCATCGGTCTAGTGCTGGGCATCTTGATCGGTTACCTCTGTCCTGTCGCGGTCAATCCGGAGCCGGCCAAGTGGTTTGGCGCAGGCGCCACGATTTTTCTGCATTTGATTAAAACCATTATCGCGCCTTTGATTTTTGCGACGCTCGTCGTTGGTATCGCAGGCAGTGGCAGTGCTCATCATGTCGGTCGCCTGGGATTTAAGTCCCTCATCTATTTCGAAGTGGTCACGACTTTCGCGCTGGGCATCGGATTATTGGTCGTCAATATTGCAAAACCTGGAGCAGGCGTCAACCTCGCTGCCACTGCCGCCTCCACGGGTGAAGCTTTTCTGCAGAAACAGCCCCAGAGCACCGAACTCATCACGCACATATTTCCAACCAGCGTAGTCGACTCGATGGCTCGTGGCGATGTTCTCCAGATCGTCGTGTTCACCCTGATCTTTGCCGTGGCTGCCGCTGCTGTCAAAGCGGATCCAGTGGTTGAATTCGCTAAATCACTGGCAGATGTGATGTTCAAGTACACGGAATACGTCATGAAAATCGCGCCATTGGGGGTTGCCTGCGCGATGGCCGCGACCGTTGCCGAGCATGGTCTTACCGTACTGATGTCGTTAGGAAAGCTCGTAGGGACGCTCTATCTCGCTCTGGTGATATTCATTTGTGCTGTGCTCCTTCCGATTGCAATATTTGCCCGCATTCCTCTGAAGAAATTTGCCGGTGCGGTCCGAGAGCCGTTTCTCATCGCATTCTCTACGACCAGTTCCGAAGCGGCACTCCCGAAAGCACTTATTGCGATGCAGAAGATTGGCGTTCCTCGCAGCATCGTCAGTTTTGTTCTGCCGCTCGGTTATACGTTCAACCTGGACGGGACTACGCTCTATCTCTCGCTTGCCGCGATGTTCGTGGCCCAAGCTGCAGGCGTGGACATGCCCATTCAGCAGCAGCTTCTGATGCTCTTAACGCTCATGCTGACGAGTAAAGGCGTAGCTGCAGTGCCGCGTGCGTCGCTTGTAATTTTGGCTGGAACGCTCGCCACCTTCAACCTGCCACTCGCTGGAATCGCGCTTATACTGGGCGTTGACACACTTATGGATATGGCTCGTACGTCCGTTAACGTGCTCGGGAATTGCCTGGCGTCTGCGGTGATCGCGCGCTGGGAGGGCGTCTTCGGTGCAGAGCCCGAATCGCCCGTCAATGTGGAAACGGTTGAGGAATTCAACGAGGCGTTGGAGCGTGAGACAGCTAGCCACGCAACCGCTGTAACAAACAATATTGAAAACTCAAAGTGAGTTGGGTTTCAGAAATCGCTTAAAACCTAGATGACAAGCGGTTTCCGATCCTTAATTCTGAAATTCGTTGTCCTCACCGGCGCCTGTTTTTCAGCATTTGGAGCCCACCTTATACGCATTTGTATATGCGTAATGAACAAAGTGGAATAAAATAGAAAGGTTGCCTCTGGACTTGTTGCTCGAAATGATCCCACTCTGATCGAGCAAGCGGAGGAGTGCCAATGCCCAATTGGTTCCGTCCAGAGGCTGACACCTACGCTATCACTGCTGATGGTTGTTTTGTCAGTCTGTAAACAACTATCTTGGTAAAGAATCCTGTGTCGCGAAGACGGGGATTTTATCTAACTGCGCTCGCGCAATTAGCATGAATATTGCTCAGTTCGCAATGTTTCCGCTTTCGCTTGGAGGGCGATGGTTACGGGGTTTCACGAGATGTTACTCTTCCAAAAGTCGTGGAATCAATATCGCTTAACGGCAGTGATTTTCTGTTTTAATCTGTAGTTTGTTGAAGTGGCGACCGAGAATTTTTGCAATACATCAGGGTCTGTAATGTTTGATGGAATCAAGGTATTAGTGACTGGCTGCAGCGGCTTTCTGGGGCCGTGGCTGTGCGAGCGCCTGGTCGTCGCCGGTGCGCAGGTTCTTGGCGCTGATCTGCACTTTGATCTCGATTCTCGCATTCACGATATCGACCCTGAAAAGCTCGAGCCGGTTTTTGTGGACGTCGAGAACATCGAAGAACTTGCAGCTGCAATCGAACAGAGCGATGTGCAATTCGTCTTTCACCTCGCGGCCCAGTCTCTGGTCGGAGAGGCCAGGAAAAAACCGCTTGAGACTATCGCGACTAACGTCATGGGAACGGCGAATGTTCTCGAAGTTGCGCGTCAGTTGCATGGTACCGCTAAGGCGCTCCGGGGCGTCGTGGTGGCGTCCAGCGATAAGGCGTATGGCGCGCACGATGATTTGCCTTATCTCGAGTCTACGCCCTTGCAAGGGCGGTATCCGTATGATGCTTCGAAGAGTTGCGCGGATTTGATTGCGCAGAGTTATGCGGCGACATACGACTTGCCGATTGCCATTGTGCGTTGCGGCAATCTTTATGGTGCGGGTGATTTGAACTGGAGCCGGATTGTGCCCGGGACGTTCAAGCATTGTTTTGCGGGTGAGCGACCGGTCATACGCAGTGACGGGACGCTTGTGCGTGATTATCTTTATGTCGAGGATGCGGCGGAGGCGTTTATCATCATAGGCCGTGCGTTAATGGCTGGTGAGGTAGAGAGAGGCGAAGCATTCAACGTTAGCGGTGGTGAGCATTTGTCTGTTCTCGAAATCGTGCGCAAAGTTCAGGATGCTGCCGGGGGCGAGGCTGCGGAGCCGGTAATAAAAGACACCGCCAAGTTCGAGATACAAAAACAATACCTCAGTTCTCAACACTTGACGAACCGTCTGGGCTGGAAACCGCTCGTAGACCTTCCGCGTGGTCTGGCGCTTGCATCGGACTGGTATCGCCAGCGGTGTAAGGATCTGACGCCGTAGGTGCTGCAAAAGTCTCGCCAGTAGCTATCCCTATAAAGATGGATACTAAAATCATAATGATAGCGATGGAGCTAAGTCGGAAAAATTTGAAACCGTCTGGGTCCGTCTCCACATAATGTGTCAGGTCTTCCTCAGCGGAGTTGAGGTAGTTCGGTCGTTCCTCCGGTGGAAACTCCTCAATATCGCATGTGGTATCGAATGGGTTTAGTACTGCTCGTAGTCGCTCCGGATTTGCATAGTCGCAACCCGTTTCTGGTCGCCGTTTTCCCTTAGCAAATGCAGACCACACATAAGAAAAAGTCTTTCTCTGGTGACGGTCGCTTATAACTTCTGCGACATATTCCCAGAAACTGGGCTCGTAATCCCAATCATCATAGTCGTTCAGGTCTGAAAATCCTGTATGGAACGATACCGAAAGTAGGGTGCTAAGTCCGGAGTAGAGCGTGAACCGGTTACCGAGCATGCTGTCGAAAGCGATAAGAGCATGTGTGTTTTCGTCTATCTTAAAGTCGGTGTTATTGACCCACAGATGTATGTCGTCGTCAGAGACGTAAATCGCAGCAAACTGTTTGCTGATGCAATTGCGCCGGAAGATTGTAGCCAGACCGTTGTAGCTTGAAAAACTCGCGAGCAATTGCGTACCTGAATCATCGCTTTTGCTGCTCACGGTTTGCGCGGTCAGTTTGCGACGCGCGGCGTCGAGTTGGAAGGAACGAAAACACTTTCCGTTCCAGCGTTGGTCGAAATCTCTGAAGCGAACGACATTTAAATTGGCATTGCCCGAATGTGGAGAGTTCATATCACACCTGTCTGACTCTAGAGAGTAATTAGGTTGTGCAACCAACTTAATAATTTCACATACTCGCCAAATAGTCAAGATGACTTCTCTATCCACTTGTATAATATAGGTTGCATGACCAATATTGAGGCTGTCTCAGTGGCGCGACCTAGAAACACGGATATTCGACGGCAGGAGATCATGCGTGGTTTGATGGCGGTGATGGCTGAAGCTGGTTACGAGGGCGCGACGATTTCACTAATCGCGCAAGCTGCTGGTGTAGCACCGGGGGTGGTGCATTACCATTTCCCGAACAAGCAGGCAATTCTTATCGAACTTATCGACTACATCGGCAGTCTCGTGCAGTTTCGCTTTGACGAAATGTGTGATGGATTGGCTGCAGAAGACCATCTTGGGGCATTCATCGATGCCAACCTGGCTCTGGGAAAAGGTTCAAATGCGGCAGCTGTAGCTTGTTGGGTAGGAATTGGTGCGGAGTCAGTGAAGCAGCCTGAGGTGCGAGCTGCATACCGGCGAGTGGCTGAAAAACAGCTCCAGCTGCTTGAATCTCTTTGTGATCGGGCTCTAACGGCGAAGCGAAAATCGACAAAACATAAACGAGAGATTGCGCTCGGAGTGATGGCTGCGATAGAGGGAGTGTTTCGCCTGACCGTTTCTGTCTCTGAATTGATACCGCGGGGATTTGCGGCCGCAACGGTCAAAGAGATGGCTTATGGCGCCGTTTCTGCTCAGCCGGAGAATTAGCCTTAGTCCTGTTCGTTTGCGCATCCCCTCTTGCTGATTGATGGCGTTTCCTGACGGGAATGATAGACGGGGTTGAATTGAACGTGTTCAAATCAATCGCCAGCCAGGCACTGGTGTCCCGCGTCAAGTTTCGGAGCAGGTCCACTGGATATTATCGCGGCGATAGCTTCGGAAATTCCGGAACGGTTCATCGATCCGGTGTGTCTCGGCTCCGGTGGTATGGGAGCTGTTTTTCGCGTGACAGATACGCATCTTGCCAGAGAGGTTGCGATCAAGATGCTGGTATTTGCGGGCTTGGACGCCGAGGTCGTGACCAGATTTCAGCGCGAGGCGCAGTTGGTAAGCAGCCTCAATCACCCGAACATTGTTTCTGTTCTCGATTTTGGTATCACCGGCTCGAATAAACCATATATGGTTCTCGAATATGTGTACGGTAAAACACTGAATCAGATAATTCGAGAGTCCCGTGGCTTGCGGATTGCGCAGGCGCTTCCAATGTTTATTCAAATAGCGCGCGGTCTTTCGCATGCCCACAGCCGCAACATTTTTCATCGTGACATCAAACCCAGCAATATCGTTGTTTCAAGCATGGAGAGCGAGGAACCTGTAGTAAAGATTTTGGATTTCGGTCTGGCAAAAACTCATTCGGCCGGCAGTGAAACATTGACGAGACCCGGCGCTGTTATGGGTAGTCCGCTGTATATGAGTCCGGAACAGGCGCTCGGTCAGCCGGCAGATCAGCGAACTGATATTTATTCATTGGGTTGTTTGATGTTCGAGTCTCTTGTCGGCAAGGCGCCGATTGTAGGTGATACCGCGATGGAAACGATCACTTTGAAAACTGCTCGGCCGGCTCCGAAGCTGGACGCGGCCGTTGTCCCTGCGGATCTGGTCGATATCGTCGCTCGCTGTTTAGAAACGGACGCACAGCATAGGTTTCAAACCATAGACGAGCTGTTGAATGCTCTTGAAATATTCTACGCTGACTATCTGGCGAACGCACAGGACGAGAACGTTCAGGAGGCGTCCAGCGACACTTCTCCTTCTCCAAAGCAGGGTGTTTATGTGACACCACAAATGGTGTCTGCCCGCAGTCCCGAAAAATTGAAAATACTCGCGCCGTTGGCTGTCATCGCAGTTGGGCTTGCGGCTGTTTCCCTTTCGATGAGGCTTCTACAAACCGACGAGACGATGCGTCTTCAACGAATTGCTGACAGAAAGGTTGACCTGAGCCGTTTTTCAGGCGCGGGTGCCTCGAAGTATGAAGTTGAAGACAAGCTGTCGGTGGTTGATGATCCCCAGCGCAAGCCGCGTTCAATCAAAGGAAAATTTTTGGCACCCGATCAAAATGTCTTGGCTGTCTACAATGAAGCGGTCAAAAGCAACAAGTCTCTAGGATGGGTAGCTATGAAGGTTTCGGGGATTGAAGATACAGACTCTGATGAGACCAAAATATTAAAACTAGAGAGTTTCAGGACCTCGCATCCGTATGATAAAGCCGTTAACAACGAATTGCGGCATCTCTACTTAAGCCGATCTCCCCGTAAGTCGATGGAGTGTTGTGACAGAATTCTTGAACGATATCCGATGGACGATTACACTTTGCGATGTCTGAGTTCCTGGTCGAAAGGTGGGGATCCGAGCGAAGCCTATATGAAATTTCTTGCCATCCATAAGAGTTTTCCGGACTTGAAATTTGTAAACGCCGCCTGCCTGATTTCCGCCGGTGACGCCGCCGCTGCTCTAGGTGACTTTGAAACTGCCCGCGAGCTGTTTCACCAGGTCGGAAGAGGCAACGACCAAGACCTCGCCGAGTACAGAAGCATGGCTGTTAAACGGATGCGACGTCTTGAAAGTTCTCCATGAATTGACACGTGTTAGCTTCAATTTGTGGAATAACTAATTGACTCAGGATGGTTGTCCATGGCTACGATTAGTTCTTCAAACCCGTTTGCAGAGGGCGTTGAGCGATTTTGCTCGAGGTTGGTTTTAAGCGACGAAAAATTCGAGGAGATGTCGGCGCAAGCAGCTCGAGACTTGCGCCAGAACAAAGCCGCCTATTTTCGACGCGTGCTCATGATGGCTGCGATGGGATATGGCTATATCACTTTTATCGTCGGCTCCATGGTGGCATTCGTCGCTGCGATTGCTATCGCTATGTGGAACGGGCACTTCTTCAACATCGGGCTGGTCAAGATTCTCCTGGTGTTTGGAATTTTCGTGTTTGGTATGGTGCGGGCGTTATGGATTAAAACGCCGCCACCCGTCGGCATTAAACTCGAGCGCGACGAGGCGCCGGCGCTGTTTCAACTCATTGATAAATTCAAGAGTGAGCTGAATACTTCGGTCGACGTCGTGATGATCAACGATGATTTCAACGCCTTTGTGACACAGATCCCCAAACTTGGATTCCTCGGGCTGCATACAAATTATCTTGTCCTCGGGTTGCCACTCATGGCGGCGTTGAACGCCAATCAATTTAGCGCAGTACTTGCCCACGAACTTGGACATCTCTCCGGAAACCACAGCAAGAGAGCCGCTTGGGTTTACGGTCTGAGAGCGCGCTGGTCGCAATTGCTGATTACAATGCGGCACGAGTCACCTGTTGCATTCGCTGTTTTTTACGTCTTCTTCAGCTGGCTGGCGCCGCGATTCAATGCTTATACGATGGCCCTCGCGAGATCGCACGAACTGGATGCGGACAAAGATGCTCAGCGCATCGCCGGTGAAGCCAACATGGCAAGTTCGCTGGTGCTTGTTCGGCTGAAAGGTCGTTACCTCGACGAAGTGGTTTGGGCTGATGTGGTTCGTGAGGCGATTGATCGTTCAAAGCCTACCGAGCGGGTCTTCGACGGAATCACCGAATCGCTACGGGGCTTGCCAATCGAAAATAGTAAAGCAGAAGATTGGTTGAAACGTGCTTTGAAAGAGAAGGGATCCGGCATGGATACTCACCCTTCGCTTTGTGAACGTTTGGATGCCGGCAGTTGTTTGCACGACTACGAGCACTCATCTCCAGAGTTAATAGAGCAACTTAAGTCTCCCATTCCCCCGGGTGAGACGGCAGCGGAGGTGTTTCTGGGAAGAGCCTTGCCGACTTGTATCGATAAGCTGAGCTCGCAGTGGACTGAGAACATCGCCGGCTTCTGGACGGACAAGCACGAGTTTTTCAAAAGTGCAAAGGAGCGCCTGCTGGAGCTTGATGCGAAGGCCGAAGCGGAGGAATTGACAGTTGAGGATTGGAAGGAGAAAGCATATTACGTCGGCGAGATGCAGGGATTTGATGCATGCCGCCCAATCTTCGAAGAGATTTTGTCTAGATTCCCTAACGATCCTGCTGCAAACTATGCCGTTGGGTCGCTGATGGTCGACGATGGAAACGAAGAGGGCATCGTGCTTTTAGAAAAGGCGATGGCGATGCGCATGTCGCTCGTATCGGATTGCGTGAGCAAGATTTCTAATTTCTTGGAAGAGCGGGGACGCAAAGCCGAAGCCGATAAGTACGAATCGAAGTTGTCGGCATTTAAAAAAGAAAGTGAGCGTGCCGAGAAAGAGCGAAATGGTGTGACTGTATACGACGAACTGCTTCCTCACGAATTGGCGGAGAGCTGGATCGATTTCATGAACGAGGTATTTCCGCTTCTTCCAGCGATAGAAGCGGCATATGTGGTGAGAAAAGAAGTTCACTATTTCACAGACTACCCATATCTTGTGCTTGCGCTCGATGTGAAGGGCAGTGCCGAAGATAAGCTCGCGCTGGCGCGTTGGCTGATTGGAAATCTGAATTTGCCTCATGCGTTTTGCGTCATAACTTTTGACGGCGATGCGAAAAAGCTTAAGCAGAGAGTGCTGGCTGTGGATAATTCTCAGGTATACGACAAGAAATTCCCTCGAATTAAGGAAAAGGAAACGGTTCAAACACCTGCGCCGTAGCGCATCCCGGCATAGGCTTTTGCGCATTGAGTCAGTTTGCTTAAACTTGGGCAAAACGTTCGATTTAAGCAAGGGCGAAGAAGTCCTTTGGGCAGAGATCGCGTTTATAATCTGAGGTGTGAGAAGGAGTTGCCCCGAGGATGCCGCTTGGTGAAGAAGCGAGCTAGTTCTGCCGCGAAAGCGTCCGCTGTCGAAACTGCGGTCGCTGTCGAAACTGCGGCCGTTCTCGAAACTGCGGCCGTTGTCGAAACTGCGGCCGTTGTTGTCGGGTCTAAAACGCCAATCCGCAGGGTCGTGTCCGCGGACGACCCTATGAGTTGGGCTCACCCGCTTGTGCGAGAATGGTTTACAAACAAGTTCGGAACGCCGACCGAGCCCCAGCAGTTGGGCTGGCCGCATATTGTAGAGGGGCGCAGCGTCCTGATTTCCGCTCCCACCGGGTCGGGCAAAACGCTGAGCGCGTTTCTTGCCTGCATCGACATGCTTGTGCGCAAAGCTTTAAATGGCACGCTGGACGCGGAAACAGAAGTTCTCTACATCTCGCCGTTGAAAGCTTTGAGTAACGACGTTAATAAAAACCTTGAACAGCCGCTTGCGGAGATTATGGAACTGGCGCAATCGAAGGGCATCGATATGACCGATGTGCGCTCGGTTGTGAGAACTGGTGACACACTGGCAGCTGAGCGAAGGACAATGCTCAAGCGGCCGCCGCACATTTTGGTGACGACGCCGGAGTCCCTGTACATCCTGCTTACAGCCGAGAAAAGCCGCGAAATCTTGAAGAACATAACGACTGTCATTGTCGATGAGATTCACGCTATGGCTGACGATAAGCGAGGCTCCCACCTGACGTTATCGTTGGAACGGCTGGAGGCGCTTTGTTCGCAACCACCTGTTCGAATCGGCCTGTCGGCTACACAGAAACCAATTGAAGATGTCGCCCGTTTTCTGGTCGGAAGCAAACGGGATATGCCTCAGATTATTCAGGTCTCGGGCAAGCGCAAACTCGACCTGGCAGTTGAGGTTCCAAACAGCCCGCTCGGTCCGGTCGCATCGAACGAACTCTGGGACGAGATGTACGATCGGATCGTAAAACTTGTCGAGGAAAATCGCTCAACACTCGTGTTTGTCAACACGCGCAGAATGGCTGAGCGTATGGCTCACCAGTTAGCTGCGCGCATCGGCGAAGAGCTGGTCGGCACCCATCACGGCAGTTTATCGCGCAAGCTGCGATTGATCGCCGAGCAAAAATTGAAGTCCGGAGAGTACAAAGTCCTGGTTGCTACAGCGTCTCTGGAGCTGGGGATTGATATCGGCAATATCGATCTGGTCTGTCAGATAGGCTCGCCGCGCAGCATTGCTGTGGCTTTGCAACGCATCGGTCGCGCGGGGCACTGGCGAGGCGCGGTGCCGAAGGGGCGGCTTTTCGCGACGACTCGGGATGAACTCGTCGAATGTGCCGCGTTGGTGAAAGCTATTCGAGACGGAGAGCTCGACCGGATCATGATCCCGACATGCCCGAGAGATGTTCTTGCTCAGCAAATTGTCGCGTCCTGCGCCACGAAAGATTGGAAGGAAGACGAGCTGTTCGACCTTGTTCGAGCCGCTTATCCATACAGGGACCTATCTCGCGCATCTTTTGATTCGATAGTGGAGATGCTTTCGGAAGGAATAGCCGGCCGTCGCGCAACCTACGGAAAGTTTCTTCATCACGATAAGGTTAATGGAATTCTCAAAGCGAGACGTGGTGCTCGCATGTTTGCAATCACCAATGGTGGTGCCATTCCGGATATCGGTGCTTACAACGTCGTTTTGGAGCCTGAAGAGATTATGCTTGGTACTGTAGGCGAAGACTTCGCTATAGAATCAAGTCGCGGCGACATCTTCCTTCTGGGCAATACGTCCTGGCAAATTTTACGGGTTGAAGGAAGCTCCGGTCGGGTTCTGGTCGCAGATGCTCACGGAGCGCCGCCTAACGTTCCCTTCTGGCGGGGTGAGGCGCCGGCACGAACAATTGAGCTGTCTGAGTGCGTCTCGGATGTTCGACGCAGAGTCGACGAGAATATTGAGAAAGGACAAATGGCTGCTGCTGTCGAGTTTCTGCAGTCGGAGTGCGGTCTGGACCGACCTGGTGCTGAGCAAGTCGTTGAGTATATAAGCAACGGTCGAGCGATACTAGGGGCGGTGCCAACGCAGCAGACGATTGTTGCCGAGCGTTTCTTCGACGAAAGCGGCGGGATGCAATTAATTGTGCATGCTCCGTTCGGCGGTAGAATAAACAAAGCCTGGGGACTGGCTTTGCGAAAGAGATTTTGCAAGACGTTCGATCTGGAACTTCAAGCCGCTGCCACCGATGATGGTTTGATTATTTCGCTCACCGACCAGCACAGTTTTCCACTTGCTGATGTTTTTCACTATCTTCATCCGAATTCTTTGCGTCAGGTCTTAGAACAAACGGCGCTTCAGTCTCCGCTGTTTCAAACGCGCTGGCGATGGGATGCCAATCGTGCTCTCGCGCTGTTGCGATTTTGGGGAGGTAAAAAAGTTCCGCCTCAGATACAGCGTTTTCGTGCGGAGGATTTGCTCGCGGCTGTTTTTCCGCAAGCTGCAGCGTGTCAGGACAACGTCAACGGCGACATCGAAATTCCCGATCATCCGCTGGTCAACGAGGCCATGAGCGATGTTTTGACAGAGGCGATGGACGTAGATGGTCTGGAGCGAGTTTTAAACGATATCATCGGCGGTGCCATCAAATGTGTTGCCGTAGATACTCCTCAGCCATCCGAGTTTTCGCATGAAATCTTGAATGCCAATCCCTATGCTTTTCTTGATGATGCTCCGCTCGAAGAGCGTCGGGCGCGCGCCGTAGAGATGCGGCGTATGTTGCCTGATAAAGTTGCTGCGGAATTTGGACGACTCGACCCTGCGGCAATCGAGAGAGTCTGTTTGGATGCGATGCCGGATATCCGGGACGAGGATGAGCTTCACGACTTGATGCGGACCATTGTTGCCCTGCCCGAAGAGTTCAGTTGGCCGGGTGGTGCGAGTAGTTCGACCATGTGGAAGCCATTTTTCGAAGTTCTAGTTGCGACAGGTCGTGCTACTCGTGAAATCTTCGGAAAGAAGACGTTTTGGGTGGCGACCGAGGCGAAGGGGCAGTATCAACTGGTCTACGGCGAACAGCAATCTACTAGCGACCAATTGGAGCAACGCGAAAAAATCATTGAGATGATTATCTCGGGCTGGCTCATGCACACCGGACCTGTGACCGCAGATGCACTGGCATCCTTTTCTTCGCTGACCCTTGCTGATGTCGAGCGGGCGTTACTGCAAGTTGAGGCACGCGGTGCGGTTCTGCGCGGCAGTTTTACCGCTGCAGCAGCTGGTTCCAACGGCAACTCGCCCCTGGTCGAATGGTGCGAGCGTGGATTGCTAGCGCGGATTCATAGACTCACAATCGGCATAATTCGCAAACAGATCGAGCCGGTTTCCGCGGCGCAGTTTTTGTCGTGGTTGTTTTCGTGGCAGCATGTCACGCCTGGCAGTCAACTCGTTTTGCAGCATGGAACGCTCGAAGTTCTTCGACAGCTGCAAGGATTCGAAATTGGCGCCAGCAGCTGGGAGTCGCAGATCCTCCCGCGTCGGATCAAAAATTACAAGGAGTCATATCTCGATAATCTTTGTCTGACCGGTCAGATCGGTTGGGCGCGCCTTTCTCCCCATCCCGCTTTGTTGCCCGGTCGGGCTGTGGACGATAATGCTAATCGTCGGGTAATTCCGACGAGTGCTTCGCCAATCGCGTTCTTCTCTCGCGAGGAGTGTGATTGGATGGCGCCTCCTCATGAGGAGTTTGACTACGGCGTGCTTGGCTCGCAAGCTCGCAAAGTGCTTGAATTTCTTACCAGTAAAGGGGCTTCGTTTTACCTCGACATAGTGCGCGCCACTCGGTTATTGAAGACGGAAGTGGAGATGGCTCTCTGGGAGCTTGTTACGGCCGGTCTGGTTTCTGCCGATGGCTTCGATAACCTGCGCGCATTGACCGACCCAAAGCGGCGTGCCGGTTCCGGATTGAGTGGTGGCAGTTCTCGAGCCAGGCACAGCCAGGGGCGCTGGGGGCGCGTGAATGCCGAGTCATATTGCGAACGGGATGAGCATATCGAGGCCGTCTGCTGGATGCTCTTGAAGCGCTACGGTGTGGTATTTCGAGAGCTTTTGACCAGAGAATCTAATATGCCAAAGTGGCGCGAAATTCTTCTGATGCTGCGGCGTTTAGAGGCACAGGGCAAGATTCGAGGTGGAAGATTCGTAGGTGGTTTTCTCGGCGAGCAATTTGCGGTTTCGCTTGCGGTCGAGTCGCTGCGAGCAAGTAAAAATGCACCAAAGACGAGCGAAATCGTGAAGGTCTCTGCCGCTGATCCTCTAAACCTGGTTGGAATTATCGTGCCCGGGACAAAGATTGCGGCGAATTCCGCCGCGATTGTTGTTTTTGAGAATGGTGTTTTTAAAGAGGTCGAGGAGCCCTCAAGGTCGCAAGCGCCGTAGTTGAAGGTCTGTCAGATTTGCCGTCATGCTGAATTTCTGCCATAGTAAATTACCTCGTCATGTTTCTAGCCTATTCGTTGACGAGTGATCATCCTCTTCGGCTGGTGAATCGATGAGAAACGTTTTTATTTTTGTCGGCGTCTGTGTGGGCATCTGTGGTCTTGCGCTGTGCGCTTTTTTCGGGTACTTCGTCTGGCAAGAGATGAGTAGACCGGAATGGGAGCGCGGTCTTACTGAAGCAGGAAAGATGGAGCAGGTTGATCCGAAAAAAGCGATCGAACAGTACAAAGCCGTCTGTGCAAAATTTGAAAAACAGAATTTGAAAGAGACTGATGCCTGGACTGACTACGGCAACTTCCTCTGGTCTGCGTTCGACTTTGGTGGCGCAGAAAAGGTTTATCAGCAGGGCGAAAAATACGCCAACAGAATCGGTCGGAAAGGAGACGAGGCGTGGTATCTCGAGCGGCAAGCCGCCTGTCAACACGAATTGGTGATGAACGGTCAGTTGGAAAAGCCCGATATCAAACTAGTCGAAAAGGCGATAGCAACTCTTCCTGCCGATACTACAAATTTCGGCTGGTATCAAGCGCGTAATCTGGAAACGCTTGCTCAGCTTCAACTCGATCTCGGCGATTATAAAAGCGCCGACGGGAATTTCGACAAAGCGGTCGAAGGTTATCGCGGAGCCAAGGATGAAAGAATGGCTGTTGATGCGCTTAACTGGAAGATGGACAGTTTGCTGCGCCAGAACCGTGGAAACGACGCAAATAAATTATTCATTCGGACCTGGCGAGACCACGGCTCAGCCAGCGAAGACGATGGACCGGCATTCGAAGTCTGCGAGAATTTTCGTGAAAAAATTTCGGACGCCGATCTGCGAGATGCCGGCATCTATCCTCAGGTTCGGAAGTTGATCCACGCAGGTGATTTTGCCGCGCTGGACAAAATGGCGACGGAGTTTCGCGAGTCACGCAAGACGTTGTCGACCGGGAGATGGTACCTCGATGCGCTCTATTCAGAAATCAATTCGCTAGAGCGCGATCAGTTTGACGACGCTTGGATTGCCAGAATCGATCAGCTGAAGGAGTGGGCGAAGAAAAACCCCGACTCCGTTACAGCGAAAATTGCCTTGGTTCACGTCTTGCGTGGATATGCATGGAAGGCTAGAGGCAGTGGCTGGGCTAATTCCGTCAGCGAAGATGGCTGGCGCGTTATGGGTGAGCGGATGAATGAAGCGGAAACTGTTTTGAATTCAGTTGAAACCAAAACGCCTGATTGGTACTCCGCGGCGCAGCTGGTGGCTCTCGGTCAGAGTTGGTCCAACGAAAAATATGATCGTATGATGCAAGAGTGCCAGTTGAAATATCCCGATTACGACTCCGTGATCCTCGCCAAGTCTTACTGGCTGCAGCCCCGCTGGAACGGCGAAGAAGGCGATGCTGAGAAGTTTGTCGAGAGTGAGGCTGCTAAGCGTAGTACCGTAGATGGTGACATTCTTTACGGACGTTGTTGTCTCTGGCTCGACCGTCAACTCGGCGATGTCTTCGGTGAGACGAAGTTGCAGTGGCCGCGCACAAAGAAGGGTCTTCTAGCTCTACGTGGTAAGTATCCGAAATCGTACGCGCTCTCTGGTGAGACGAGTATTCTTGCAATGGAAAAGAATGACATGGACACTGCCACCAAGGCTTTTGAGCCTTAATTAAAAGGATTCGCTGAATCTAAAAGTCCATGTGTGGCACGAGCTTTTTCGCCTTCACTCGGTCGCGCTCCGCTTCCTCGTTTTTGCCCATTGATTCGTAGACACGTGCGCGGGTTTCAAAAGCTTCGCGGGCAAATGGATCTACCGAGATGGAATTATTGGCGTACTTGAGGGCTTGATCTTTGTTGCCCTGATGCAGCGCAACTTCGGCTGCATTGGCAAGTACGACCGGATTTGAACTCCTGTCGGTTGCCTGTTTTATGTGCTCCTTCGCTTTGCCGGTGTGATCCAGTTGTTCTTCAATTCGCGCGAGATACGATAAGGTAATTGGCGATTTTGGATTTATGGAGTTGGAGCGCTGCAGATCATCGAGGGCGCTGTGCAGCTGTCCAAGCGCGATATAGCAAGTCGCCTTCTGGCGATAGCCGGGCGCGTACTGCTCCAAACTTGTCTCGGCGCTGAAATCACCAAGAGCTCTTTCGTATTGCTCTGTGATTCTATGAATTTCGCCCTTCAACCGAAACGCTCTTGCTGGGAAGGTTTCAAACTGTTCGACTTTTTTTAACGCCTTCTCTGCTTCTGCCAAATTATTTAAGCCCACCTGCGCATAGGCGAGAATCGACCAGTGAGGGCTGCGTTGCGGATTAAGTTCAATAGCTTTCTCAATGTCGACTTTTGCATCTGCAAATTTTTGTTGATGACAGAGTGCGAGGGCGCGAGCGGCATGGAGCGAGTCTGAATTCCCGCCGTTCTGCGCGATCTCTAGTCCTTGATCCACTGTTTTTATTGCTTGTTCGTAAGCGGCCTCATTTATCAATGCGCTTGCCAGGCAATAATATTTGTATGAGAGATTGTTGCGAGTGCTCTCCGTCAGCGGCTGTAGGCTGATCGCTTTGCGCGCATCCTCGATTGCATGTTCCGTATCTTCTTCGCTCATTTCAATGAATGAACGGACTTCGTAACCCTCGGACCCATCCGGCTGGTCGTTGATTAGCCAGTTGGCATCGATTAATGCTTTGTCGTAGTTGTTGACCATAGAATAAACCGAGGCGCGTGACTTATACGCATCGGTAAACTTTGGATTGAGTTCGATCGCCTTTGTATAGTCTTGAATCGCGTCTATGCGCTCGTCTCGGTAGTCGTGCAAGAGCCCTCGGTTGTAATAGTTCTGCGCGTTTTTCGGATCGCTTTCGATCTCCGCCGACCATTGAGCTAGTGTTTTACCCTCGTACTCTTCCGGTTTGTCAGGTTTTTCCGGCTCTTCTTCGTTTTCATGTTGAGTAGCAACCTGCGCTGGCGGTTCAGCCTTCTGAGACGTCAAATACATTGTCCCTATCGCTAAGATCGCGACTAAAGCGAGCGCTCCGGCCAGCGGGACTAGATGTCCCTTCTTCGCCGGGGGATTTCGTTTTGCTACCAGGGGCGGTTTACCCGCCTGCACCCGTTTCAGATCCAATTGAAGTGCGGAAACCGTTTGATACCGGTTGCCCGGATTCTTGTCGAGACAAGTCATAACGACCGATTCGAGCGAGTTCGGAATCTCGAGTTTCGCGGCAACGGACTTCATCGCAGGTGGTGGCATCTGCACTTGATTCATCATGACCTTAAATGGGTTGGCTGCAGCAAACGGTGCGCGTCCCGTAAGTGTTTCGAACATCGTACATCCGAGCGAATAGATGTCGGATCTGGCATCGAGATTTTCGCCGTTGCACTGCTCTGGGCTCATGTAGAGAGGGCTTCCAAAAATCTCTCCAGTTTGAGTAAGTTGCGCGGTTTTGTTGTCTGCAGCCGGAAGGACTTTGGCTATGCCGAAGTCAACGACCTTAACGATTTCGCCTCCGCCCTCAGCACGAGTGATAATGATGTTGCTCGGTTTCACATCTCTATGGATGACGCCCTTACTGTGCGCTTGCTCGAGCGCCTGGCAGATTTGCTCGAAGATGTCGATTGCCCGCTCATATTGCAATCGTCCCTCTTTCTTCAACAGGTCTCCCAACGTCTCGCCGTCCAGATAGTCCATGACCAGGAACGGCGCGCCACTGTCTGTGGTGCCCTGTTCGTATACATTATTGATGTTGGGGTGATTGAGCTCGCTCGACGCCTTGGCCTCCTGGCTGAACCGTCTGAAGGCGGCTTGATCTTCAGTGAGTTTCGGGCTTAGAACCTTGACAGCAAAAATTTTACCTAGCGTTTTATCTTCGACTTTGTAAACCGAGCCCATTCCGCCAGAGCCCAAAAGGGACATGACTTTGTAGCGATCGTTTATGATCGTTTCTGTCGGCTCAGCGGATTTGTCGGCGTCTGAATTTTCTGCCATAGTGAAATCTCCCACGTTCCATTATGCCAAAATATCGATGTCGAAGTCAGCTGCTATTTTGCCTTGTATTCGACGAAACGGGAGGTCATCGTGCGAAAACAATTTAGTTTACTCTTGGGGGTTGTGACCGTTTGCGGTCTTGGGGCATGTACCGCCGAGAAGGCCGAGGTTGAGCAATACAACGCCAGTACTAAACAGTTTGTGAGTCGACCGGGCGCGTACAAGGTCGATTTCCCGGAGAAGCCTCGGTCGTACAAATTCGACGACTACAATCTGGCTGACGGTGTGCAGGGACCGGCAGAGCAGTATGCGCAGGAAAATAACCTCAAAGAAATCTATGCCAATGAATGGAACACGTCCAAAATTCGAATGACGTCGACCTTTATCGTCGACAACGACAACAAGAATCCGGCTACAGCAAGCGCTGCCTTCGAGCGAGCCTGGTTCGTCTGCAAGACGAAGTTCAACCTGTCGGATAAGTCTCGTGAACCTTTTCAAACGCAGTCCGGTAGCGGCATGATTATAAAAGGAAACACGAAGACCAACGATACTTTTAAGCTGTATATATTGTTGAACACCGAAGGCGGTGTGGACAATATTTTTCTCGTGACGGCGTCATGGGACAAGGCTGAAAGCGAAGAGGCTCGCAAGTTTTTTGAAACCGCTTCGTACTTAGATCGCAAAGCCGTCCTTTAACTTAACTGCATTCCAACCATCTTGAAGAAACCTTTTCTGTCCTCGTTGCAATAAGCGACGAGTCTTGCGGTTTCTTCCGAATTGGGCGTTTCGGGCAATTGCAACTTGCGATCGGCAAATTGCTCGAAAAATTCAGTGCCCTCGTTTCCTTCAAGAGCGCAAAGAAGCTCTGCCACTACGCGTGGTGTCTGAAAGTGGTGGTAGTCGATTGGTGTGGTCCAGCGACCTCCCCAAATCGTAAAGCCATTGTCGGCGAAAACTTGCACCATGGGCTCGACCATACCGGGTTTTTGGTTGCTCCTGTTTAGAAAACTCCAGCCTTCCGCAGGATGGATTTTCGCAATGCCTTCGGATTCTTGAAAGGTCAGATATGGATTTTGGAGAGGATTTACGTCGATTGCCAATCCATAACCATGGATGGAAACAGTCGTGCTGCCCGCAATTGCTCTGAAGTTGAAAGCCGATGAGTTATTGTCCGCCATCGAGCGTTCATCGTCACCGTCGTAATGATGCAGTGAGCATATCTTTTCGATTGGAAAGTTTCGTTCGTATAAAGTCTCAAAAATGCGCGCTACCCGTGGCGCTACAGCATCCATGACCACCAGTTCGCCGTCGTCATGCGTTTTGTTTTCGAAATCCCGGTACCGAATATTGACCAGGGCAAGTCGTTGTAACGCTACAGGACATGACGGTTGCCAGATGTTCTTCGACTTCATTTGCTCGACTAATTCATTCGGCAGTTTTGAATACGAAGTGGACACAGATTAGTTCCTCATGCGCACCCGCAAAATTGGACTGAGAACACCAGCAATGAATATTCCAAACGTCATCCAGAAGCTGCCGGTAGTGAACATGCCAAATCCGTTGTTCTGATGTGCGGCGCGGCGCTGTGCTCGAGCCGTGAAGTTGCCGACGTCGACATCGTCCTGGTTAACATAATGCCAGTCTTCGAGTTGATTTACGGTGATGGAAACCGGAGCGCCTTTCCTGATATTCACCAGCTCCGCGGGTTTATTTGCGAGCCGCCCGGTGAGCTTGCCGTTCTCAATCGATTCGACGTTAAACCACAGATGTTCTACAAGATCACCGTCCTTGAACAGGGTGCGTCCCTTGAAATCATCGCCTTCCTGCGATTTGAATGCTTTCTCGAAATTAGGAAAACTCATGCGCGCGGTTTCCTCCGCCGCCGCGACGGAATCGTCGCCTGACTTAGGCATGCTAACGAAATCGTCTTCGTCGTCAAATCCGAAACTTGCCGACTGACCAAGCATGACGTCTCGGGCAGGGCTTGCCAGCGCTCCAATGAGTAAGCCACTAACAACGGTGGCAATGATTTTTCCGCCGAGCTTGTGATTTGCGACCTTGTGCAGCCCGCGACCGACGAGAAAGCCGACGCCGTAGATGAGAAACCAGATGAAGAATCCGCCGAAGAGAAAATTATGAATGGAACCGTAGGCGAAACCGACGACACCGGCCGCAAGCAGAGTCTGCAAAAGAATCTTCGGCGAAACTTTTGTCAGGTGGCTGGTAAAGCGTTCTGCGCACCTTTTGCAGCGATTGCCGACAGGGCAGACCTCCATGCATTGCGGACAAACTTGGGTCTGACAGTCGATGCAAGTTAATCTGCTGTCAAAACAGCTATGGGGTGCGCCAAATTTCATTGAAGCGATTCAACTCCACTGAGGTTGAGTTCATTCTGCCATGTTTCCTACGACACGTATTTTAAACTAAATAGGAGGCGTGCTCTAATATTCCTGTTTGACAATGTAAACAGGGCGCTGGCGGACTCCGTCGAGTACGAGATAAAGATACTCGCCGATTAGACCAGTGCAGATTAACTGCAAGCCGCCAACAAATAGTAATGCCACCATCAGTGGTGTCCAGCTCGGCGCCATTGCCGGTAGCACGACTCCATATGCTCCGAATGCGAAGCTCGTGGTGATGACCAGAAGTCCCAGATAAATGCCGAGTCTCATCGGAATAATCGAGAATCCCAGAATCCCGGACATCGCCAAGCCCATGAGAGTCTTCAATGTGTAACTCGGCGTACCCGCGAAGCGTGCCTCGCGTTCATAATCAATTGTTTCCTGGTTGAAGCCTACCCAGGTCGCCAGGCCGCGGACATAGCGCCGGGTTTCTTTCATAGCCTTGAGTTGATTGACGACGCGCTTGCTCATTAATCGGAAATCGCCCACATCGATCGGAATATCGATGCTCGAAATCTGGCTCATGATGCGGTAGAACATCGCCGCCCGAAAACGCGTGAAGGCTGATTCGCCATGACGCGCGGTGCGTCTTGCATGGACAATATCCGCTCCGGCTTTCCACTTCTCTATCAATCGAGGAAACACCTCCGGCGGATCTTGAAGGTCGCCGTCAATGACGATGAGCGCGTCTCCGTTGGCATGATCGATACCGGCAGTTATGGCTGTTTGATGTCCAAAGTTTCTGCTCAAATCGATAATTTTGACGTGCGGATTCTGCTCTTTCTCTTGTCGTAAAATCTCAAGCGTCCGGTCTGTGCTGCCGTCATTCACGAAGATAAGCTCGTAGCGGCAGCCGAGCGATTCTTCGATCACGCGCGCGACGCGGCGCACGCATTCGCTGGCGCCTTGCTCTTCGTTGAACATCGGGATGACGATGCTCAAGAGATAGTCTTGAGTATTTTCAGTTCTGTCGGTCATTGACCAGAGACGCCGTAGGAAGAGAGCGAGCTGAAACGTCCATTACAAGGGACACTTCAAGTGTACTATGTGTCAGATAAACCGGGTTGCGCGCTCGGCTGATAATGTCTAGGAGTATTCGGTCAAAGTATTCGCAGGCAGGCTCACCCAGAACGTGCTGCCGGCACCTTTCTGGCTTTCGACACCGATGGTGCCTCCATGAGCTTCGACAATCGATTTGCTGATGGCTAGGCCGAGACCAACTCCGCCTTTATCGCTCCAGTCGCCTTCGCTCACCTGCTGGAAGCGCTCGAAGATTGCCTTTTGATACTTTGTTGCGATTCCCCGACCGGAATCCTTGACCTTAAGAATGACCGAATCACCGTTGAACTCAGCGGATAGCACGACGGTAGCGCCTTTGGGCGAATACTTAATAGCGTTTGCCACTATGTTGACGAGAACGCGGACAAGGCGATCTTTGTCCGCGAAGAGTTGCAAATTCGATTTAATGACTGACAGTTGAACTTTCTGCTGCAGCGCTAAACCGCTCAGCGAGCCGACTGCGGCGTCAAACAAATCTTGCACGTCGAGGAGTTGGCGGCGCATGACTAGCTTGCCGCTGACCAGCATCTCAGCGTCGAGAAGCTCGTTGATTAACCGGGTGAGGCGCGTTAAATCTGACTCTACGCTGGCGATACGCTCGCGTGCTTTATCGGGAATGGCTCCGAATGCGCCCGCAGATAGAAGTGTCAGCAGACCTTGAACCGACGTCAACGGGCTGCGCAGGTCGTGGCTGACCACGCTGAGAAGGTCGAGAACGGTGCGATTATTGACGCCGCCGCTTCCGTCATCCTCCGACATGAGCGCTTGAACGAGAGCATGTGCGCCCTTGTGATGCGCGCTGCAAGCCATGTCCACAGAGATGGTTCCATCCGGATACTCTCGGCGACAGCGCCCGGTATTATCGACTTGAACGTGAAACACGCCGTTGTCCGACAAGCTGATCTCGCCCGGCAAACGAGATGTGATGCCGTCCAGGGTCATGTACCAGGCACCCGAGGTCAAATCTTTGGTGTAAACCACTCGCGTCTTTTCTTTGTCCTCATCACCTAAAACAGTCTCGACTTTGGTGAGTTGATTGCTGTGATGAGTGAAGTATCTGCGTTTCGCGCCGCGTGGATAGCGAATCGAGAGTACGGGAGCATCTTCTTCGATACCGCGAATTAAACAGGGGATTGAGTTGAGGACCCAGTCTCCAACGATATGGACGTTGTCATCGACGTTGGGATCTTGGCCCGATGCTGCAGAAGTTCCAGGGCTGTCGAAGGTTGGAAAACCGACCAACTCGGTTTCTCCCGATGGAGCAAACGATTGCGGCTGTTCAGGTTCAAAGGTCAAAAAAGTGTCATCGATCCTAGCGGGCAGGATAGTCTCATCAACCTGCTTCTGCCGGGCTACTCGAGAAAGTTTTATTGCGGATTTTGAATGCACCGGCAAGATTTTCGCGCTTTTCCGTGCGGCCTGCGAGTCGCCAACGAGCGAACCGGTCGCGCCGGCTTTGTTCGCGTCGATATTGTTAGTGATTAACGACCCCATCTGTTTTCTCTAGAAGGCGCTGTCAGCGCAAGGTTGGACATCGAATAAAAACGGCGTAGTAAGTTACTTGTGGGGTTGTCAAATACTCTAGGTTCATTTTGTGAACTTTTGGTACCCGAGCGGCGCCCCCGATTAACCTGAAGCCGGAAAGGCTGAGGCATTCGAGCAGTCGAGGATGAGTGCAGCGAGGCGAAGCGATTCGCTAAACAGCGCTGTCGAGTTGCATCTTGGTCTCGGCTATCCAGTTTAACTCTCTCAGCGCGACGTCTGTTGCAATTCGGCGAGAGCGGCAATGGTTTAAAACCACGATCGCCTGCTCCAGCGCCAGAAAACCAGAGCGCATTAAGAACTGGCAACGAAAGGCATTATGTAACGTAAACTCGTCGATGAGCTCGGCTTGCAGGAGCTTTTGACCGAGTTCTGCAAGTGGTGGAGGCGTCTGAGGGAATATTGCGTGGCGAACGTCCTTGTTGATCACTCCGGCGGCTGTGAGGAGCTGCCAGACTCCCCTCGTGTCGTCTTCAGTGCCGGTCGAGATTGCCAGTTCAGTCAATGCGGCTGTCGGTGAAAAACCTTTCTGGGCGACTTTGTTCAACACCTGAGCCGCCTGGTCCTCGGTGAGCGTGTTATTCACTACCATCTGTTGCAGCTCCAGAGCCATCTCAAGCGAGGCGCGTGCGACCAGATTCTTCTGAATCATCGCCTGACCGACCGGAATCTCCTGTTCCAGGGCGGTTTCCAGAGCGCTGAGTACGTTGCCTTCGTCAATCAAACCAGCTTTGATGCAAAGTTCTCCGATCAGTGTGTGTGCGCGAATGGGATGGCGATAATAGCCGAGTTCGCGCAACGAGCCTTCGAGATCGAGTCGGCGACGGCGCATGGTTTGCAGGGCCTTGATTGCCTGTTCGCGTGAAACCTTGTTGTCGCGCACAAGTACTTGCGCGGTCAGGCAGGCGGAGAGCGATTCTTTTGAAATAGTTCCGTAAAGAAGAAGAATTCGACCGAGCGGTAATCCAGCGTCCAGGCTGTCTGCCAGGAACTTTTCCAGCTCTTCCGGCAGCAAAAAACCGCCCTCTATAAGCAATTCACCGAGCTTCACCGTCGGCTTGCGCGGCTCAACCGAGCGCCCAGTGCGCTGCATGGCTTCCTCAAGTGGAATGTCTTCCTTGTGAACCATGGTCAGCAAAGATATTGCGGCGTCCAGCTCGAGGTGGTTCTCGCGCAAAAGCGACTGTATCTGCACGGACCCATGCAGGACGTTTTCCGACACGGTCCCGCACATCACCAGCATTCTGCCGATGGGCGTGCCCGTTTGCTTTGCCAGTTCGATTGATTCAAGCAACTGCTGCGATGTCAGGATGCCTGACCGGATAAGCAGTTCACCAAGTTTTACGGCGTTTCCGGGACTCATCAAAAGCTCCCTACGGACACTGACAGCGCGACTGAGGTTATTGTGAAGCAATTATCAAAAGAAAGTTCCAGGGATGATATTCACCATCATGGTCTTTGCAAATCAAGAAGTGTAGTATTAGTGGCATTACTCGTTCACAATTCGGAACCCTGAGGCTCATGTCGGAGAAAAAAGCAATCATCGTTGGCGCCGGTCCTGCCGGACTCACGGCGGCGTACGAGCTGTTGGAGCGCACGGATATTCATCCGGTCGTCCTCGAGAAAAGTGACGTAATCGGCGGAATCTCGCGCACCATGGAGTACAAGGGCAACCGCTTCGATATCGGTCCTCACCGATTTTTCTCGAAGTCCGATCGTGTCATGGATTGGTGGGCGAACATGATCCCGATCGAGACGCTGCCGGACGGGTTTCACGAAATTACATATCAGAACAAGAAACGCACCATATCAGGCGGTGCCGCGCCGGCTGGATCGACTGATAACATCATGATACTGCTGAAGCGCAAAACGCGAATTTACTACCTGCGCAAATTTTTTGATTATCCGATCAGTTTGAAGGTGCAAACATTCTCGAATCTTGGACCGGTGAAAACAGTCAAAATCGGTTTGAGTTATCTGAAAGCCGCTGCCTTTCCGATTAAGCCTGAGGAAAACCTGGAGCAGTTCATCACCAACCGATTCGGGAAAGAGCTTTATCGCACGTTTTTCAAAGACTACACTGAGAAAGTCTGGGGCATCGAGTGTCATAAGATCAGTGCGGCATGGGGCGCTCAGCGCATCAAAGGTCTGAACATCTTCAAAGTGCTGGGACACGCCGTCAAAAAAGTATTCGCCGGCACCGGCGACCTTCGCCAGAAGGGAACGGAAACGTCGCTTGTCGAACAGTTCCTTTACCCGAAAAACGGCACTGGAAGCATGTGGGCCGAAACCGCCCGCAAGGTCCAGGAAAAAGGCGGCGACATCGCCATGAATCAAGAAGTCGAAAAGATCAAAGTCGAGAACAAGCGAGTGGTATCGGTGACGGTGCGCGATACTAAGACCGGCGAGACCAAAGAGATGACCGGTGAGTATTTCTTTTCGACGATGCCGATCAAAGAGCTGGTGGCTAAACTTGACTGCGATGTTCCGCAGCACATCCGAGAAATTGCAGCGGGGCTGGTTTACCGAGACTTTATCGAAGTCTGCCTTCTCGTGAAGAAAATGAAAGTCAAAGACGTCGAGGCCGGCGGCAGAAGTTTGATCCTGGATAACTGGATTTACGTTCAAGAAAGCGACGTGCTGGTCGGTCGCATGCAGATTTACAACAACTGGGGACCGTCGATGGTCGCTGATCCAGAGAACGTGTGGTTGGGTCTCGAGTATTTCTGTAATGATACGGACCCGATCTGGACCTGGCAAGATGACAAACTGGTCGAGCTTGGCGGAGACGAGCTGCAAAAGATTGGTATTATCGACAAAGCTGATGTAATAGACGGAACAGTCGTTCGCATGCCGAAAACCTATCCTGGTTATTTTGGCACGTACGATCGTTTCGAAGAACTTCGCGAGTGGATCGATACCATCGAGAACCTCTTCCTGGTCGGCCGAAACGGCATGCACAAATACAACAACCAGGACCACTCCATGCTGGCATCGATGACCGCGGTGGATAATATCGTCGCCGGCGTGACATCGAAAGATAACGTCTGGGCTACGAACACCGAGCAAGAATACCACGAGGAGAAAACCAACTGACCTACGCACGGAAGCTAGTCTGGGCGCTCACGATCTTGACCGCCGTAGGGCTTCTGGGGGTCTATTTAATCAGTTGGTTCATTGCGCTCTTATCGCCGCTGGCGCTCGAGTATGAAGGACCGGCTCTCTGGGCTGCGATGGAGCTGGCGAAGGGCCATAACATTTACGACCCGCTGCGTCTGGTGCAGGCACCGTGGGCGGTGACAATTTACACTCCGCTCTATTTCGTCATTGGCGCGCCGTTTCAAATGTACGGGTATAACTTTGCAGGTCTTCGGCTCATCAGCATGCTGTCTGACGTCGCGGCCCTCTTCTTCTTCTATAAACTGCTCGGACTCTACACTCGGGATCGCTTGCGAATCTCGATTGGTCTGCTCTTGTTTGCCAGTTACGTTTCGATCTGGTCTGGTTCGCTCAAGGCTCGCGTGGATATGCTTGCCCTGGCATTGTCTATTGCGGCGATGTACTTTGTAGTGCGCGCAGTAGAAAAGGGAATGGCTACTGGTCGGGCGCAAGAGAAGGATCCCAATTTTAATTTAAACGCCACCAGCTCAAGCGTTGATTTGCAGGCCTTTGACCCGACAAATCCGGATGCACTCAATTACCAGTTTGATTCCGCCGAGGAGAACTTCGAAGATAGAGTTTCTAAAAAACAGACGGCGAATATTGATGCCGTGCCCACAATCGTGGTTAAACTTTTGCCGGGCATCGTCATAAGCGTTGCTGGGATTTGTGCGAAGCTTTCTTCGATTGTGATACTGCCGGCGGTGTGCGTTTACCTGCTGTTTAAGAAGCGATATTCGGAGTTGGTGATTTATGGACTGTCGACGCTCGCGCTTGGCGGAGCGGTTTTCTTAATCGTGAATTCGGTCACTGGTGGCGGTTTCCTGCAGCATATAACATTTGCATTTAACGTTCCCTTTTCTTCAGCCGAGTTGAACAAACATCTGCACCTGCTGGGAGTCGATTGGCCGAAAGTGGTCATGGTCCCGACGCTTGCATTGCTGTGGTGGATGAACGGTAAGGGCCGAGGACGGCTGGTGCTGCCGTTTTCCCTGGCTGTGATCAGTGGAGCACTGACCGTTTATACAATTGGAACAGTGCATGCAAACTTAAATCACGGCATGCTCTTCTATTGCTCGCTTAGTTGGCTGACTGTTGTTTTCATCGAGGCGTATCCGCTGTCGCTGGGAACTACGATGATCCTGGCAAGCGCGCTTTGTACCTACATCCTGGGCACTCAGGTGCCCATAATGTACAATCTTTCGAACCGCATGGGTAAATCGGTCGAGGATTTGAAACAGCTAAAGGTTGCTGAGCAAACGATATTTGTTGAAGACCCGACGATTGCCATCGTATGTGGTGCCAAGCCGTTGTTCGTCGACGTTGCCACATTTTTGCAGGTCTGGGACAGGGACAAGCGTTCACTGTCAGACCTGGAGAAAGACCTTGCGCAGAAGAAGTATCCGGTTGTGATTATCAACTTGAATGACAGCTTAAACAACAAGCCTCCTTTTTACTGGTCGGACTCGATGCTGGATTCAATAAACAAAGGCTACAAGAAAGTTGACTACGTAACCGGCAATGGAGATTTGCAACAACTGTATGCGCCCGACGACTCTAAGCGTTAAGATAAACGGACTTCGTTGGGCGTCGAACAGTTGGAGCTGTTTGTGAAAGATACGAGATACAAAAGTCCTTCACGTCTCGCCTTAGCGGTCGTGGTAGCGTTTGCGCTGATGATCTTCAGTTCGTTGGCTCGGGCGGGCGTTAATGTGACCGGTTTGAATTTCGTCGATCAAATAACTTCGCAGAAAAATGTCACGAAGGCAGAGGGCGATTCGGTTGACTCGATGGAGCGGAGCGTCGTTTTCGTAAACGTTGTCGTGCAAGCAGTTTTGGCCGCGTTGTTTATCGTCTGGATGCGGCGGTGTCATTTGAATCTGTGGGACTTGAACGCGCGTGGCGTGAAGAATCCAACGGTGGCTTGCATCTTTTCCTGGTTCATTCCACTGGTTTCTCTGGTGTGGCCTTACTTCATCATGGCTGAGATTTGGAAAGCGAGTAATCCCGAGGCGCTCGACGAGGAGCAATGGAAGCTGTCAAAAGTTCCGCCCGTTCTATGGCTATGGTGGCTGTGCTTCGTGCTTTACGTCTTCGGTGGAGTTTTCAGCAACGTGCTCGCCAAAGCTGTTGCCAAAACAAATCCGGCTGATCTGCAAATTTTGTCGAGCTTCTATTTCGTAAGCTTTATCGATCAACTGGTGTCCGCCGCCGCCGCCGGCTTAGGAATCATCGTCGTCCAGCGCCTGACGAAACGCCAGGAAAGCAAACAGGCGTTATTAGTTCGTGCACATGCCGATTAGCTGATAAGTGGAAACGCGAATAGTTGAAACATTGGTCGCTGTTTAGCGTCCGTTTTGCGGTAGACTTTGGCGAGGCTTGAGGGTGAAATTTATGCGCGGAACTGTTTTGAGTTTGATGGCTGCGTTGGTAGCGGGCGGTTTATCTTCAATTGTTTTTGTGGCTCCTGGCCTTGCTGGTGAGGATTGCTGCACGGCTGATGGTAGCTGCAAGCGCGAGCAGAAGATTGAAGACAAGGCGGTACGCAAGGGTGACCGTGTGGAGCGAAAAACCGAGAAGCGTGTGGAGAAGCGTATGAATAAAATTGAGAGCTTTACCTTCCATCAGTCCGGTGGATTCATCGGTATGGACAGAAGCTATAGCGTAAAGCTGGCTGACATGAAAGCGGACGAGCGTGAAAAACTCGAGGGGTTGATCAAGGATAGCGGTCTTCTTGAAACCAAAGGTGAGGAGCGCATCACCAAAGGCGCTGCGGACATGTTCGTCTATCAATTCAGTGTCAACGATGGCACCACGACTCGCGAAATTACTTTCGATGACGGCACCCTGCCGGCTGCGTACAGACCGATTGTCGAGTTTTCGAAAGAGAAGCTGGTTGACAATCGGCGAAGATGACGAGTTTGTGATCCGGGTCGGGAACATCGAAATCGTCCCGGCGTCAGTTCTCTCAGTGTGCTCGAAATTGGCTTCGGTGGCGAAAGGCTTGTCCTGCGCAGGCTCTGCCTTGCACTAATTTCCTTTTTTTCTCTAGTGGAGATTATCACAATGAAGAGAATTTTTACTCTCAGTCTCGTAGCGACAATGCTTGCCGGGATGACAATGATGAGCGCGCTTGAACCGGCACAAGCGCAATCTTGCAACGGTAACTTTAATGGTCATCACGGCGGTCGTTGGAACAATGCGTCTTCGCAGTATGGTTACAACAACGGGCGCTACAACAACGGCTATAACACCGGCGTTCTCGCGAATACTTTCGGCAATCAATACTACAACAACAATAAAGCCGTGAAGCGTCAGATCAAGCAGCAACGAAAAGTGGCGCGGCAAATTCGTCAGCAGCAGATGGCTGCAGCTGGAATTCCGTACGGTAACGCTGCTGTCAGTGGTGCGTATCTCAACAACGTCAGTAATCCGTATGGGCTCTCTGGGCTTAACAACGGCATCTATGGCAACGGATTGAATAACAACGTCTCTTACAATGCCGGCTACAACAACGGATACAGCGATGCTGTAAGCGGTGTCGGTAATGGATACCTCAACGGCAATCTCGGTCTGGGAGGCGTAGGGCTCAATAATCTTGGACTGAACGGCTATGGCTACGGTAACGGCGTTTCGTCGTTGCTCGGTCGGGTGCTCAATCGGTTCTAAACAGTTTTATCAGGACACGGACAGCTTCGAATTGGCTTCTGCGCAAGCGGGAGCCAATTCTTTTTGGCAAGGCTCGTAAACCAATCTGGTATTATGGTTTGCGAGTGCGAGCATGAAAAATTCGAACAGGAAATTCAAGGACATCAAGCGATCGTGTCAGATCGTGGTCATCCATGTGGTGCTACTGATGGTGCTCTTTGCAAATGAACCCTTGCGAATCGAGGGACCGCACGCAGTCGTTTACGACGCTCTGGCTAAGAATCTACTGGATGTGCGATGGACTTTCGGTTTATTTTCCAAACCGCGCGCCGTCAACACTCGCATCACGTTTCTAACCAAATTCGACTCCGGTAAAACCGTGGAATGGTCGCCGGTGGACCTTGAACACACACCGATTTGGGACAAGGGTCACGAGGCGATCATGCGAAACTGGCTCGATGAAAACATCGGCGACCACGGTTTCAAAACCGACCCGCGTCTTTTGCGAGATGCTGCAAAGTATGCAGCGAAGGCTCTTGCTAAACCAGGCGATGCTGTTGCGACGGTGGATGTCTACAAAACCGACGAATCGATACCCGCTCCTGGCGATCCTCAGGAACCGAAAATCGTTGGGCGTGTCGTATTGTTTGAGCTCGATGCGAAGACGGGCGAGGGGGCGGTTCCATCGGAAGCGGAGGAGCGCAAATGAGTCTCCTCAAGCCAATCTACAAGTTCTGGCTTACACCGCGGGATACCGCCAGCATCTCGGTGTGCAGAATTATGGTGGGTTTTGTTTCGATTTTAAAAGCGTTGCATGTATTGCGAGATGCGCCTTCGATGTACGGTGCGGTGAATCCCATGGTGGCAGCTGCTACTGCAAGGGAAGTGTGGCCGGGAGCGCATCTCTGTCTGTTCAATCTGACTAACGATCCATCCATGATCGAGTTTCTTGCAACCGCAGTTCCTGTTCTTCATCTCCTCGCAGCGATATTTGTTATGGTCGGTTTCAAAACCAACCTGAGCCTGCTTGTGCTTATTACAACCGCTTCCAGTCTTAGTTTTCGCAATTTGATGGTTGTCACCGGAGCGGATTGCTATCAGATAACTACTTTGTCAATTCTTCTTTTTTCACGATGTGGTGGCAGATATTCGATCGACTACTGGCTGGCAAAACGGCGTGGCGAGTTTTACAGAACATGGTCACTGCCAGTGTTTGAATACCTCATTCGGGTGCAATTGTTTTTGCTCTATGCATCGGCAGCTGCGGTAAAAATAATGCGACCGATCTGGCAAGAGGGGCTTGCGCTCTATTACGTCTTTCGGCAGAAAAACTTCCAGTTGTTTCCGCTGCCGCCGTTCTTCTTCGAGCCGTGGATGTCCAAAGTTTTTTCCTATATGACGTTGATCCTGGAAACCGCCTGGGCGCTTCTGCTCTGGTTTAAACCAATTAGATATGCGCTCCTTGCATCTGCATTTGTATTTCACCTGGGCATGCATTTTACTTTGAACATTCCGTTATTCCAGCCGTTCGTCATCTCCACGCTGGTGTGTTTTATCGACCCGAAAGATGTTCGTAAAGTGGAACGTGCAATAGTTGCATGGATAAATCGGACTTGTCGCAATGGTACCGCATGTGGTGGTTCGAAGGGCGCAGTCAGTGGTTAGTGAAAAGACAAAACTTTTAGCCATTCATTCCGGGTGCCTTCTATTTATCCTGGCTTATGCGATATTTCAAGTGGTGGAGTGGCGGCACATATCGCACAGCATCGATTTGATTTCGTATCTGGATGTTGGTAACGCATATTGGCGCGGCGATTTTCAGCATGCGATAAACCATTACTGGTCGCCTATGTACTCCTGGTTACTTGGCGGTGTGCTGGCTGTTTTTAAGCCGGACATCGACCACGAGATGCTGGCAGTTCGACTGACCAATCTTTTTGTTTTGTGCTCATTCGTTAGTGTTTCACTCTGCTTCTCTTCAACGCTGTGGCGACGAATTGCGGCTCTAGATCTGGGGTGGCTAACGAAGCCGACGTTCTGGATATATATGTACTCGGTGATTGCTGTCTCCGCGCTCATGCTAGGGGGCTGCGATAAAGACACCCCCGATATGCTGGTCGCGACGTTTGTGATGCTTGCCAGCAATGCACTTCTGAAAATACAGATGGGTGAAAAGCGCAATCGAAATTTTGCGATTATGGGAGCGACGTTGGGATGCGGATACCTTGCGAAAGCGGTTCTTCTGCCGGTCAGTTTATTCTATTACCTTCTGGCATGGTGGTCGGTTCGTAATGAACGAAACTGGTGGAAGGGCTTCATGTTCGCTGCCGCAGTGCAGCTGTGCATCGCGGGTCCATTCATCGCTGCCATTTCAGTTTCGTTCGGACATCCTACGATTAGTGATTCTACGAGAACGTTGTCTCTCTATTCAAACAATCAAAACGATCAGCAAGTTCATTTTCAGTTTCCAGAGCTCAAGCATAAATCCAATAAAATTTTTGAGAAGCCTGATGTCTACGAATTCGATGATGCCGCTATTGGTGGCACTTATCCACCCTGGTACAATCCGGCGTACTGGACGGAAGGCGCTCCTGGTCACGATGTAGCAGGGCGAGCCATAGACTTTGCGATAAAGAACATAAAATATTTTGCTCTGGAAATTTTTGGCGTGTTGCTCGTCGCCTACGCGTTGTCCTCTCTCTGGCTCCGTCGTTCCATATTCACGCGTGCGGGTTTCGCTGATGCAATGCCTATCGCTCTTCCCGGGCTGGTCGCCGTCGGGATTTATGCCGTGACTGTAAATCTCTGGGGACACTTCATGGAGCGGTATTTCGTTGCCTGGATAGTTCTAATCTATTCTGGTGCCATAGTAGCCGTTCGCCCTCCCGGCACCAAAAACGGTGGCGTCGCTGCGCGGATGTTTTGTGGAACCATATGCTCTTTGTCCATGTGCCTTTTACTGATGGGTCTCTGGATGCATAAGAAGATGTTTGACCTGTTCCCCACGAAATTAGACGAGCCAATTGCTCATGCGATACAGGACGCCGGTCTTAAACCTGGAGACAAAATTGCTCAGCTCGGCTTTCGACGGTACTTCTGGGCTCGCCTTGCGCGAGTGCGAATCATCGCGGATATCTTCGACGTTGAGGGCTTCTGGCAGCTCTCGCCTGCTCGAAAACAGGAGTTGATCGAAGTTTTACGTCAGCATAATGTCAAAGCGATCGTTCAAACCTGGGCTGTGGATCGCGAGATTGCGGAGCCCGGGCCTGGATGGACCCGCATTCCGGGCACCAAAGGGCTTATTTATTTGATTCCCGAAAAGACTCAGTAGCCTATTTCTTTGGCAATATCGAGCGTGGTTCAATCGATCGAGTTATCGACATTGCACTGATGAACAGGGACGAGAAGCATGTCATGGCTCCAACCATGATCAGTGTTGCTGCGAATGGCACCCAGGCGGGATTGCCTCCGAAGGCGACTTCGTGGTGCATATACGCCGCTAAGGTTATACCGATGATTACCCACCCTGCGAGCGTCATAGCTACGCCCATAATGAGTCCCATCTCGAGATTGAACAAACCGTAAAAGTTGAGGAGAAATTCGTTTTCCTTATCAAAGCGGCGGCTCCACGAGTACGTTTTTGCGTGCAGCCACAAACTCACTACTTCAACTCCGAGCACACTGAATATGGTGCCAAGAACGGCGAGCTCTGACTGAACTTGCGCATCGCCAACGTTTAAAATGCCTAGCAAGGTTACTACATGCGCTATTGCACCAAGGGCTAGCATCGTGATGCCGGGAACCAGGAAGATGTGGTTTGGCGAATACAGGATCATGAATCGCAGGCTGCGCCAGCCGTCGCGCAGGGTGTGCAACTTGGAATCGCCTATACGTGGCGCGAGAACAATAGGAATTTCTGAGATGGAAATGTTTGCAAGCTTGGCGTTAATAGCCAGCTCCAGGTTGAACTCCATGCCCGGGCTGACCGGTTTAATCAGTTCATAAGTCTGGCGGCTAAACCCACGGTAACCGCAATAGACATCGGTATACTTAGTGTCAAAAAAGAAATTTAGTATCGCTGTGAGCAGCGGATTGCCAATTATGCGATGCAGGAATTTGATGTGCCCATGCCCGCCTTCGAGGTAACGGCTGCCGGTTACAAATTCTTTTTTCTTATCAATGAGTTCTTCCAAGAATTTTGGAATGAGGTTGAAATCGTAGGTATCGTCGGCGTCCACCATGATCAGGTAATCGCCAAGCGCCTCTTCGAAGCCCTTCAGATAGGCGTTACCATAGCCGCGCATTGGCTGATGCACGAGGTGTACGCCCATACTTTGCGCAATCTCGACAGATCTGTCGGTGGAACCATTATCAGAAACTACAATCTCTGCGTTTATCTTTTCGCGTTCGAAAACCGTTTTCAACTTCTCGATACAAATCGGAAGAGCCTCTTCTTCGTTGAGGCAGGGCATGACGACCGACAGTAGCGGTTTGGCTGAAGTTGTTTCAGATTGTACGGCGGAATGTGTTTCTGTCACTTTACTACCTGGAGTCCGGGCATATATGTCTATAATGACTTATTAGAGTCTGTCTAAACTTACTATCCGAGGACGAAAACATGGCACGCAATTCTATAACAGAAGCGATGCATTTTCTCCATTCATACTTTTCTCCTGACCCATCGTACCTTATCTTCTTCTGCACGGCGGTCTGCAATGCCCGCTGCAAACACTGCTTCTATTGGGAAGAAATCGCCTCAGCGAACGCAAAGAAGGAATTAAAACTCGACGAAATCGAGAAAATGGCGAAGAGCATGAATCTGATTTATCTGTCGATCGGTGGCGGCGAACCGTTTCTCCGAAAGGATTTGCCGCAGATTGTCGAGAAGTTTTACACCCACTCGGGAATTTTGTACTGCAACATAGTTACCAACGGATTCTACACCGACTTCATTTTGAAGGGCTATGATTACATCCGGAAACACTGTCCTCGTCTGAAGTTGAAGATTCAGATCTCATTCGACGATTTCCAAGAAGAGCACGATGCCTATCGAAAAGTGCCTGGTATTTTTCAACACGCCTGCGATACTCTCAAGGCTCTGTCTGAGATTCGCGCGAAAGATCCCTTGTTCAATCTGGATCTTGCTACGTGCATGACGGCGTCGAATAAGGAGCGTGTGACGCAACTCTTTGATTACATGCGCGAGCAAGCGGATTTCGACTACTATCAGTTCCTCTATCCACGCGGGAATGCCGAGCATCAGGAAGAGAAGGACGTCACTGCCGATGAGTGGGCAAAGGCTCTGGAGCACGTTCACGACCGTGATATTAGAAGAAACCATAATCCGATTCTGAGCGCTATCAACAAAATTGCAAAAGATGGAATCTATCGTTATTTGAAGAACGATGAGCACGTTTGGGAATGTCTCGCCGGTCGCAAATTCGTTTCAATAACGGAGCGAGGTGTTTTGCAACCATGCGAAGTGCTGGGACAGATGCAGCCTGACTACGATTCGAACATGGCTACGCTAGCCGACTTTGACTTCGATGTGCGAAAAGCCATGGCAACCGAAAAAGCTAAGAGTGTTGCGAAGTACATCGTCGATTCGAAGTGTCGTTGCTCCTTCGAGTGTGCGTCTAACTGCAATGTCGTCTTTGCGAAGAAAGAGGCTGCGAAAGTGATTGGAGCGATGATCACAGGTGGATAAACCACAGCGAAATGTTTCCGTTGTCGTGATCGCTCGCAATGAAGAAAACGACATCCGGAAATGTTTGGAATCGTTGAGAGCGCAAGATTACCCGCAAGAGTGCTACGAAGTCGTGCTTGTGGACAACGGTTCGACCGATAGAACGCAAGAGATTGCCCGTGAAGCTATGAATGGGTTCGCCCATTTTCGCATCGTCGAAAATCCGGTCCCGGGAATTGCTGTAACCCGAAACGTAGGCATAAAGGCGGCCAAGCATGACGTGGTGGCGTTTATCGACGCGGATTGCGAAGCATCCACGACCTGGTTGACGTGGCTAGAGCGGGCGTTTTCCGAAGAGCTCGCAAGGGACGCTTCCTTAGCTGCGATTGGTGGTCCGAATACGGCGCCGGCTGATACCACATTCTTCAGGCGGGCAGTTGCGGTTGCTACGACGAACTATTGGGGCAATCACGGTTCCGTTCAAGCGAAAATTTTGGATCAACGAATGTCCGTCGATCATTTGCCGACGCTCAATGTTATGTACGATCGTCAGAAGGTTGTGGACATCGGGATGTTCGACGAGTTTCAGGGAAATATTTCCGAGGATGTCGATCTCAGTCATCGCCTGCGCGGGAAAGGTTTCAAACTATTATTCGAGCCAAGAGCTGGTATCACTCACAAGTGGCGTGAAGACATCGTCAGTTGGATGAAAAACATGGAGGTCTACGGCAAGGGGCGAACCTGGTTGATGCGCAAAGATCCTTCGCATATAAAACCGCAGTTTGCCGCGCCGATTCTCCTTCTCACCGCTTGTCTGATGGCTCTGATTTCGTGGGTGCTTCCATCGCCGTTCTGTTTTTTGTTTGCGGCACCGCTCCTGGTCTATGTTTTACTGACACTACTCGTGAGCATCTATGCCTGTGTCACCCATGGGAAACCGCATTATGTGCCCATGGTGTTTATAATTTACGCTGTTACGCATCTTTCCTACGGTGTGGGGCAAGTGCATGGATTATTTGCGGCGCGCGGTTCTGATACCGTGCGTGGTGCAAAGTGACACCGAGATGTCAGTCTAGTCCACATGAAGTTTTACGGCACTTTGCGCGACGTCGCGTGTAACTGTTTTTCCGTTCAACGCATAAACGCCCCAGTTGTCTTCGTATTCGACAGCCATTGCTTTTTCCATATGCAATTGACCCTGTTTGTTTAAAGCGAGGACTTTAGGGCGCTCGGAAACAATGCAAATGTCCTTTAACGGCCACCAGAGACCGGCATTTTTTGCGACTCCGGCGATGCCGGAGATGTCGGTTAAGTTCAAACCTTGCATGTTGGCGTAGTCTAGAAGGGCGAGAAAAATCGCGTCCATGCTTCCATAGCCGCAAGCTTGCAATTGTTCCGTTATCTTCTCCCAACTCGGTGTGCCACCAATATCGCGTAGTTCTTTTTGAGTCAAAACCGCTTTCATCCCTGACAAGGCACTGGCCCAGATCTCCGTCGACAAATTTGAGACGCTGTGTCTGCCGCTCACAAAAACCGAAGAGCGCGCCTGGCGATTTCTCTCATTCCCCTGGTCGACAATCTGCTGGCAGATTGGAATCATGACATTGTCTCGAACGACCATCAGAGGGGAGCGTGTGATGAAGTTATCGATGTTTGTCCAGTGCTCGATTTGGCTCTGGTCGTGAGCCTTACCCCAGAGCCGTTTTGTCATGAACTCTTGTGGTTTGCGCCAGACCCGTTGACTGACCGAGGGAAAAATTGTCACGCATTGTGCCGCGGCAACTGCTCCGGCCATCGGCGATTTAACCCAAACAAATCTCTGTGGTGCAGGCAAGCCGACGATTGAATATGCTTGAGCAATGAAACGCTCAGTTGCATTTTTGTCGGAGCTACCAGTGGCTAAACCGATGCGTCGCCACTGATTAATATGGTTGACCAGACTCTGTTTTGTTGTGTCGTTGAGAGGCATAAGCCTGCCTTGCGCAAGCAATCAACAATTCAAATTATTCCGTGATTATCACGGGAGACGAGAGCTGAAAATTCTTGCGCGAAAGTTATGGTAAGTAATTCCATCATACCCGTCGATCGATTTTACCGGAAGGTCTGACCTTCATTATGTTCTTGCACGGCACATTAACTCGGCTCATCTGCGTCGTCTCAAATCATGCTGCGACGGTGTTTAGAGCGCGAATTAAAATGTTGCGAAATCATCGAATTAAATCTTACCGGACGTCAAATAACTCGACTGAAATGTCTCGGGAAAAGATCGTCCACGGAAAATCGTTCTTCTGTTCCAACAGCTTTATAGATTCAACCTGTCTGGCATCGTTGGCGCCATTGAAGAGCTTTTCCACATCTTCAGGAGATTCAGCGAATGGAGTTATGATAAATCCAGCCTTCATAATCTCGCTTGGCGCGATGAATCTCTTCGTGGTGCCATCTGTAAGCTTAGCTTCAATCTCAGGGGGATAAATTCGGAAGAATAGCTTCTGGAGAGCTCCAGCAACTCCAAGCTTTAGATCGATCCTGGCGAAAATAGTTTTACCATTGAACTCCTGAAGCAAGATCGGCTCTTCCAGTTTTGCGGACAGCGTTTTCACCGGTATAAGATTCACCGCGCGTGGTGCTTGTCTTTTCCGCACTATGAGCCCTGCCGGTTGGCAGGATTGAGGCTCGTAGCGAGAGAGCAGTTCAATCCAGGAGGGACCGTCGTAGAGCAACGGATAATATCCATAGCAATCGTGCAGAGATTGGATGATTATTGTGTCCGCTGCGCTCGTCGTTTTCAAATGCTCATTGTTTAGCTCTAGCAGCGGCTTTCGGTAGGCAAGGTAGCTTTGAAAAACTGGTCTCGGTTTATAATCGAATTTGTACGCAATGGGCACTTTGCACATAACTGGATAAATATCGACCGTGCCTGTCAGCTTCGGAAGCGGGTTGTCTTTCCGAATTTCCTGCATGCGTTCTTCATACTTCGTTGGCAAAACGGATGAGCCAGTGATGTATGAAATGCACGGCGCCGTCTTCTGGACGATACCTAAAACGTTGCTCAACAGAAGGGCTGGATATCTTGCAAACACAGGCAAATCGACTGGTAAGCTCATGGGAAATGCAAATATCGTCGTTACGGTGATGGCGCCGATACCCGCATATTTTGTGAACTCGCTTTTCTCTAGCTTTAGAATAAGTGGTATCAATGCCAGTGCCGCGAAGCCGTAAACAGAGGAGGCTATGGGCTCATGGTCTACTGTGTGTCGAACGTAGGCGGCTTTGAAGATCAAGAAGAAGATCCCGCTCTGTGCAAGGAGTGCGGGAACGAGCGTGCGCCCGAGTCGGTTGTAGCACAGTTTGCCGAAGCTCAAGAAAACCAGAGACGCCGCGCCGGCCGCTAAGAGCACTGGCATCACCCAGTTGGGATTTTCAACGAACGACATAGCCTCGCTGTGCCCGGATGTGACCTGCAGCGATGTAGTGACGTAGCTTAAGAGCGCAGTGACTGGCTGGCCTGAGAGCAGCCAGAGTGCTGGAATCAAAAGCGCGAAACTCGCTGTTAAAAGGGGTTTAGAGCGCTTTATGAACAATTCGTCGGCGGCTATGAAAGCGATGACCCAGAGAGCCGCTACTGTAAAAGTGAATTTGACGATTGCCGTCAAGGCAAGCAGGAAGACGAGAATGAAGGATTCTATGGACGGAGGTTTTTTTCGATCGTCCAGTAAAAAGTGTTGGTTTATGAGCAGCAGCGAGACGGAGAGAAACATGACGTCCGCGAAGAAGCCGTACCAGGCAAGGATTCCGAAGACCCACAGAATCGTCCAGAGCGGTTTTCCGAAAAGGCGCTTGCCTTGCATGACCAGCACGATCATCGTCAGCGCGCAAAACAAGCCCTGCATGATTAGTTTGACGGTGAACGTGTCCGGGAAATAGGTGGCGTTGTAGATGAAACCGAGCGGACCGAAAGTAAAAACATAATCGACGCCGGAAACAGCGTGGTGCGCGGCGAAATAGTTGAGCGCCAGGTCCCACGAATCATCCTCCGGAACAGGGATGGTTCTCACGTTCCACGGCAAGGTGCGCACCAGCGCGAACAGTACCACGGCGGCTCCGGTAATGATCCACTTCAGCGCAGGCTTGTTTTTCGGTTGTTGCAGGTCGGATGAGACGGGTTCGTCCACGTGGAGCTCCGTGACTGCGCCGGGGAGGCGGCGTACTGGTTTTGTACCACGACCAGGGAGGGTCAGATAGTTCGACATTTAACGTAACTTATCGGATACGTTCTTATACTGTTCGAGTCCCCTGGGTATAAACCTAGTATCCGTTTACTAACTATTCGAAGCCATGACTACATCACTGCCAGCAGCTGCAAAATCGCGTGAACCTCAGGAGCCGAAATCGGATAGCCGAGTTGGACAGCTGTTTGTTTACCCGTGGATGGCTAGTCGTAATTTCGATTTGTTCTGGTTTTTCGGTCCGATTTTAGTGGCGCTCGCGGCTTCGGTTTTGATCCAGAACTTCCCGGCAATGGGCACTGGAATCTTGTTCTTGCTTTTAATCAACGCCTTCGGAGTTGGACCTGCGCATCAGGGACCGACCTGGTTTTTCTACTTTGACAAGAAAAATCGTGAGCATTGGACGGCGGACAACAAGCGCCTCTTCTTTTACTTTGCCGCTCCTCTGCTAGTCTTCATCTGCTCGATCGTCTTGAACGTCTATACGCCGGCGATTGGATTTTTAATTGCAACAGCCTGGAGTGTGCAGCACTTCGTTCAGCAGAACTTTGGTGTGACGCTCTTGTATCACAACAAAAACAACAATGAGGCTTTGCCCGATCGAAACTTGCTGTTGCGCAGCCTGTGGTCACCAGCCGTGTTTTTCACGACGATGTTTTTCCTGTCCTACTTCAACAATCCCAGCACCATAGCCGCCACCACTGGTGGTCTGATGCCTCCGCTTCCGGCGCCCAAACCACTTGAGACATGGATGGTCGGTGTTCTGATCGGTCTAGGTGGTCTGGCACTCTACGATGTCGGTCGCTATGCGCTCGACATGCGTCGTCAGGTAGCGCAAGGGGCCAGGATCAATGTGCCTGCGCTGATGTTCTGGGTGGCTTCAGCACTTTACTTCGTCCCCTTCGTTATTCCCGGCCAGCGAATTGAGACGCTGTGGCTGATTCCAGGCACGATGCATTGGTTTCAATACATCGGCTTAAACGTAATTCTCGTCAGGGAAAAATACAAAGACCCCGAGCGACGAGCCGACATTCCATGCGGTGCGATCGCGTTGATGACCGTCCTTTGCGTCGCGACTGCTCTGTTCTTCACGATAAATCGAGCTTACGCTTTGAACTTCTCCATGGACAGCGAGCAGTATCGCTTCTTCCTCGGAATCTATTTTGGACTGGCGAATGTGCACTACTATCAGGACGCGTTTTTCTGGCGCTTCAGAGAGAAGTTTCAGAGAGAGAGTATAATGCCTTATCTGCTTCAAGCACGTAATACGGTTTCCTGAAAGATAAGGGTTGTGGTGTGAGTAAACTTTTCGTGCGATCAATTTTGATTGGACTTTTGATGTCCTGTGCGTCAACTGTGGCTGGTGGTGCTGTTTTCGCGTCGCCGATCTTGAGTGTTCAGGACCCTCTAATAGATAAATTGCCCTCCGATCGAACCGAGTCAATTGCATTGACCAAGTGGGTTCAAGTCGCTCAGGAGAAGGGGCTTGCATCGACCAAGAAAGTCGAAGTAAAAACCAAGGATTCGAAAGCTGCGGACAAGGCGCCCCAGTTTGTCGTGATTAGCGCTATAGTCGTGAATTTTGCGCCGATTCAGGAAGGCGCTACGCAACAAGAGATAGAAGCCGCTAACAAGGCGTTCAAAATCAATGTGAATATGAAGTTGGTAGACTTGACCACTGGAAAAATCGCCAATTCCGCTTCAACGCTTTTCCGCGGCAGCGAATGGAAGGGTTGGCCGACATCACAGGATTTGTCGAAGCCGAAGTTTATCGAAGAGGGATTCGGACACGAGTTGCTTGAGTGCATTCAGGATGGCTGCACGGATCTTCTGTCGAAACTGCCGGACGAAAGTGCGCCTGTGCAGTGAGTTTTAAAAGAAAAAACGAAACGGAAGCGGTATAAGGACAGCGATGAACAAAATGATTATGCCAATCATTTACGTCGTCTTCGCGGTCGGCATGCTGGTTGTTCTGCTTGCCCTGTCTTTTCCGGCGTTTGGTGCTTTTAGTGACTTCCCTGAGTATTATTCCGCTGCGAAGATGATCCTGTCAGGAACGGGCGCTCAAATCTACGATTTGAAAACGTTCTCGGTGGTGGAGCAGAATTTCTTTCCAGAGTTGAATGGTCGCATAGTAGGATTTTTCGTGCCACCATTTGCGATGGCATGGATAATTCCTATCGGCTTAATTCCTCTTCCGGCAGCTATTTATGTCTGGAAACTGATTCTGATTTCAGCGCTCGTTGCAAGTGTCGTCTTGTTGTCGAAGGCGTTTTCACTAACCAGAGTTGGAGTACTTTATCTCGTTGCGGTCACTGCGCTGTCAGGTGCTACTTATGAGGCTTTGCGCATCGATCAACTGGCGACGGTTTTACTGTTCGGACTGTCTCTCTATGTTTATGGTGTTAAGAGAGACAATCAATGGCTGTCCGCTTTTGGTTTGGCTCTCATGTTTTTGAAACCGCAGGAGCTTTTGCCGTTGATTGTTTTTTTGCTCGGAGCAGGAAAGTGGAAGCTGGTTTTGCGATTTGCTGCGATTGCCTCTCTGGTAGCGGTTGTCGGTTGTGCGGCAGTTGGAGTGGATGGAATACGAAACTATTCTTCGCTCATGGCATCGACGGTCAATGACACCCGTTTTCTCGTCTCTGATTTAAGCCCCAGCTTGCGAGGGCAGATGCTGCGAATCTTTCCGGATGCGGCCGGCATGACTGCGGCAGTTAGTGCCGGATTTTTGGTGGTATCACTGGCGGTGATTACATTAATTGGGCGATTGCTGTCCAAAGCTGCGCAATGGATGGAAGCCAGCCTCCTGGTGGCACTTCCTTTGGGATTGGCAAGCTGTCTGTATTTCTTCTCTTACGATCTTGTTCTGTTATTGCCAACCATCATCGTCGTGTTGCGCGCTGATATTCAGAAGCAGATTCCAGCACCTTTTATGCTGGCTGGCATGCTCGGGGCGCTCATTTACCTGATGCCGATGTCGATACTCGTTCATTACTCATACCTTCAACCGGAGGCAGGACCGGGCGGGGTGATCAATCCTAATTTCGTCTTGCTGCTGCTATACGGTCTGGGGCTGACATTCTTTGTTGCGAGGCAACGTGACTTGTTCACAACCGAAGAGTCGGGACTTAGATAGTCGAAACTGATTCTCTGCTTTTACGATTCGATAGCTCTTGTTTTCATTCGTGACACTTTTTGTGCTCCGAAACGCTTAACCTGCTGAACTGAGAGACTAACCCTAATCGCCTAATTGCTTCACTAGATATGCGCACCAGACGCCGGGCCACATGTAGTCGAATTCGGCTAGCATTCTGTAATTGTGTCGTTCGTAGAAGCGCAGAGTGCGCATGAAATTCGGATCTTTCTGCTTCGGCCCGACGGTTGCCGCGATGATGCACTTGTGACCGCGGCGGATAGCCTCTTGTTCCGCTCGGTCTAGCAGAACGGTTCCAAGTCCAACGGATTGATGCTCGGGGACGATTGCAAGTACGGCTATTTCGCCGGTGTCGTCAGTGCTTGAGCGAAGAACTACGATGCCAACCTGTCTGGCGTTTAAGTATGCGCCGAGCGAATAGTTTTTGACGGCGGACGCTTGCTCGCTATAGAACGGAATTGCGCGTTTATCGCCGAAGTACATAGGCAGGGTTCTCAGGACGTGTCGGACGGCTGAACTGCCAGAGTTGTTCTGAAGGCGGCGAAGCTCGAACGGCAGGCCCTTAAGGTCGACGATTTCAGCGGTGGTCATAGGAGCTGGTTGGAGGTGCCGAAGATATGGGTTTAAACAAAAAGGCGCAGGGATAACCCTCCCAGAGAGTTGGAAATTCTTTGACGAAGTAGAAGCTGTTTTTCTTCAAAAATTGAAAACCTTTGATGTCGTCTGCGACCTTTTGACTCGGTCCGATCGCACGTGAAAACAGGAAGCTCTTTCCAGACCGGCGCGTTATTTCTTCCAATGTCTTAGCTAGCGCGGAACCGATTCCGCATCGCTGAAAGTTTGCGTCCACGGCGATGACTACCATCTCGTTGGTGTCATCGCTCAGTGGCTCCATGAAGGCGGCTCCAACGACCTTATCGCCGCTTTTGGCGATGACCGTGGTTGACTCCGCGGTGCCGGCGCGTTCGCAGTAGTCGTCAATCGCCGGCGTGTAAGGGAAGTCCTTGTCGAGACTTGAAAGCAAATCGCGCAAATGACGCTGAGCGGCATTTGGGTCGACCGCAACGATTTGAAAGGTTGGTTTTGTCGAAGCGCACATAATTCGAAATTAGCAAAAAAAACCTTGCTTGTACCTTTCGGTCTATAAAGATTAAGCCAGAATCTGCCTTTGCGCTAACGAAATGAACATTAAATCCTCACAAATCCTTTACAACATTGTATTTATGGGGTAGGTTTTGATACTGTATCTGGTATCAAAATGAATCTTTCATGATCCTCTTGGCTTCCTGGGCGCTCACGGGTGGCGCACTTACAGATTTAATCTTTCACGAGGCATTGCTATTAGAAACGTACGCTACGTGAGAGAAGGACGAAAAACAGGAGTAGCCACCATGGTCAATCTCAACCTTATTGATGGTCAGTCGAATGAATTGATATCAGTCCAGGGTGCCAGCCAGATGACTGGTGGCATGGTTTCCGAGCGCCGCATCTGGCAACTCGTCAAAGATGGTCGCTTATCCTACGTAAATGACGGTGAGAACACAGGCATTCCCATCGTCGAAGTCATGCGGCTCATTGGTGCCGATGAGCTGCGCGCCGCCTGAGAGTTTAATCGGCTATTGAAAGGCCTGGGCACTCATGTGACTGTGCCTGAGGCAATTGCGATACCTTTGGCTACGGTCTTGCCAGTTCCGGCGTAGTATAAACGCGTCAAGGTTTCTGAGTCAGCGTTTTCCACATGGGTGAAACCGCGTTCGCTCAGGTACCGTTCCAACTCTCCATCTTCAATAGAAAAATCGAGCGATTCGCCAAGCAGCTTCAGCAGCGGTTTCGTCCACCGAATCGCCGCACTTCGTTGCATCAGCTCCGTCGTGAAATAGTCGAAGACCACGCGACTTCCGGATATCGAGTGTTCGGCGATGAACTTAAGCGTTGATTCAACGCCCTGTGCCGTCAAGTACATGGTCACGCCTTGCCAGATAAAGAAAGTCTTTTGGGATTCGTCGAAACCGCTGACTGCGAGGCGGTCCTCAAGGGTTTGATTGTTGAAATCGATAGATACGAACTTTATATTTTCGCGAATTGGATTGGAAAGCTTTTTCAGTTTCTCGAGTTTCGCGTCTTGTGTGGCGGGATGGTCGACTTCAAAGACAAGTGCTTTCTCGATCTCGTCTATGCGAAAGGCTCTCATATCGAAGCCGGCGCCGAGTAAGACTATTTGTTTGAAACCGTCCGTCAGTGCCTGTTTAAGCAGGTCATCGATGTAACGCTCTCGCGCGATCACGTACTCATAGGCACCATGCCATGAGAGATCATATAGCCCAAGATCGACCCAGAGTTTGCCGAACATCAGATTGATGCCGTTCACCATGTCGCGCGCGAAGGGGTCGTATACCAGCCGTTTTTCAGGCGGGCGAGTTGATTCGATCGCTCGCAAAAGTGCGACGCCTTCAGCAGTTTTACTTGCTCTTCGTTCTCTCATTGCGGCACCAGGCGAATAAATGTTTTCGTCCCAGGGACATTTTGCCAAGCCGCGCCCGTGGGGGCTGGGGCGGCCTCGTCTGGCTTGCGATTTGTTCGGTCCAGCACGATGGCCTTAATCTCCTTGCTGCGAAGGATAGCGTCTAATTCATTTCCCTTTGTAGCGCTCATGCTCAGGAATTCTTCAGGCGACGCACATTCAGCAACGACGCGTATGTCGGCAAGATGTGCCCAGTAATATTCGCCGCCCTCATTGGGTGCGACGCGCATTATCTTGTCGTGAGGTTTAATTCCGAGCTCTTCGAGTTTCTGAACAATTGCGGAGTGAGCGTCAGGCGAATTTTTCTCGGCAAGTTTTGGAACAAAAAAATAAATGTGCATAAGCGACTTGAGTGTGAATGCGACCAGAATGATTGCGGTCACAAACCAGAGGCAGCGTCGCTCGCGCTTAGCCACAGGCTCTGTGTCCGGGCTTTTGTAGGCGAGGAAAATCGCCGCCGCCATTGTTGGTATAAAACCCATAAAGTAGCGGCTCACAGCTGCAGACATAAATAGATAGAGCGAGCTGCATGCGCACGCAGTCAACCACACCGGAGAAGTCTTTTTCAGTTCCTGTATCGAGTACGGAACTAACTTTCGTGCAGAAAAACTCAAACCGACCTTGAGAACCGAAAGGAAGAATACAAAGCTGAAGAAGAGTGAAACAATCTTGTCGACTAAAAGTTCGTCGTACCGCTTCCAGTCAATTTTTAAGTCGATGCCATCGTTCCAATAATGCGGATCGAACCAGGGCGGATAGGAAACATCGAATGGCTTTTCGAACTCGTAAACGACAGGCGTTTGAAACAGAATCGCGGCAGGATGTTTCGTGCGTATCGACCCATGCACCATCGGGACCATGGGCAGAATGTGTTCATTAGAAGAGAATACAATCTGATACTTGCCGGACTCTCCAAAAGATAGATGTCCAAGTTTTAAAGATAGCGGCACCACATACAGTGCCATCGTTGTAAGCATCGAAATCGTTAAAACAATCAGGTGCTTCCAGGTCAGATTATAGTCTTTACGAAAAAACGCTAGCAGCGCGACGCAAGGGAAAACCCAGCTAACAAAAAATGCCTTTGCAAGGTAAGCCAGTCCCATGAAGCAGCCGATGCGGGCGGCTCGGGCAACAGATGGTGCTTGATAAAGACACGTGACAATTAGCGCGTTGGCTGTTAGATAGATCGCCGCCGATAACATGTCCGGTCCCTTGACGGCGACATCTCCAACTGCCAGGCAAGAGAGGAGGGTTAGACTTCCCATGAGAGCGATTTGTGGAAGGCGAGGCAGGCGAGCGGTTTCTTCGTTGCTCAGTCGGCTCTGCGCCTTCAGGACGGCTGACCAAAAGCGGTATGAGGCGCCCAAGTAGAGCATCAGAAAGATGTACTGAAGCACGCAGATAACTGTCCGTTCTGATTTTAAGGCGGGAGCGAATGTCTTTGCGACGGCGATGATGACTGGATAGAGTGGGCTCCAGTAGGGACTTAGCGCCTCGTGGAAGTTGCCGCGGCGAATCAAGTCTGCTAGGTCAAGGTATGAAACGGTGTCCCAGCCAACTCGAGAAACCCAGGTGATGCTTTGAATAAGGCCTACGACCAGACCGGCGGCGACGAGACAACCGACGAGTGTCGTCTCGCTTTTTGTTGCGGTTCTCGAAGTGTTTGTCATCTTCATTCACCGCTGCCGAGGATGTAGAACGATGCTTGCGTGCCAGGAACTTCCGTCCAGCCGGTCGGGTTGGAGGGCAGTGGAAATTCCTTGAACGGTGACTTAAGTTTCACACCCGTAATTTTTGCAAAGATGTCGAGGTCTCTTGTAATAATCGGGTCTTCAAGATCCGGAGTCCAGACGTACACGAGGGCTCTGGCTCCGGCTTTACGAAGTACGTTGTAAACCTCCTCCCGTTTTTTCTCGTCGAGAGTCCAGAAGTAATCTTCGTCGTAAACCGAGGCGATCAATTTGATTTTGTTGGGCTCTGTGTATTGAGTGTTGCGGTGAAGTCTGCCTCCGAGTTGAGCAACGTGGTCACCGGATTTGATACCAGCATCCTCAAGGGCCTTTGCAATTTTAAACCACGAGTTTTGTCGTTCTTGTGCAAGCCCGCTGACATCATAGATGAAACGCGGAGCTGCCAGAACCAAGCACAGCAGAGCGGTTATGACGCATGCGCTATTGATGACGTTTCTTCTGACGAGCAATTTTGACCCTTGCGATTGATTCTCTTCGACAATGGCATCGGGGTCCGGAGGAACGCGGAGCGCTATCAATGTCGCCAGCATCATCAGCGGATACGCTGCGATGAAGTAGCGATTGATGTACGGAATCATGTAGACGTTGTTTACCAGGGCGTACTGTGCGCACAGAGCCACCGGCGGTATCCAGATCGGCGCGGTTGCGATTGCGTTTTTCCACGAGAGAGGATTGGTGCGCGATTTGATGGCAACGTATGCCGCTATGAGAGCGGGAAGAGCCAGGAACGTTTCGAAGTAATAGAGCAGGTCACATAAAATCACCATCGCCAGATCCGAGATCTTGACGTGAATTTTGGCACCATAAGTCCACCAGCCGAGGTCGTACAAGAATGGAACAGTTCCATTGACGGGCGTTGCGTACTCTCGGATGCGAGGCTTCTCGAAAATTACTCGGGGCGGATGCTTCAATCCTTCGACAGTTAGCGGGTCTTTGTTCTCTACCAGATTGATGTAGACAAACTTGGCGCTTTCTCCGAAAGTCAGGGCGCCGAGGTAATTCGAGAGTGTCCAGATCCAGGGAACGGCGAAGATCGACATGACGGCAAGGGAAACAGCGGTGTACTTAAAGTTTCTTTTGAATTGGAAACCGATCGGCGCAAACCGCATCAGAATCAGCGCCTCGTAAATCAACGACATTGGGAACATGATCGCTTTGCATAGATAGCCGAGCCCAAGTGACACCCCGAATATGGTGGCATGGCGAACGGTCGGCTCAATGATAAGGCGCAAAACGAGCCCACCGCTAAGGAAAAAGGTGCATGCATTAATCATGTCGGGAGTGTCCTGGTGGACTCCTCCAAACGAGAGCGAGTACAGAATTAGTAATGCGTAGCCGCAGAACAGCAGTGTGTTTCGATCTATGATTTGTCGCTCAGGGTCCGCTTTGATAATCACTTCGAGGTAGTAGCGATAAAGCTGGACGAAGAAGAACTCGTATGTCAGAAAGCAAACTACGAGAAAAAACAGGTTGACGAATTTTACTTGAAAGAACTGCCAGTAGGGGTCAGGTTTAAACAGCGCGAACATCGCGCCTGAAATCATCGGGTAAAGCGGGCTCCAGTAGAGCGATACTGCCTTGCCGAACTCGCCTTGAGCGTAGTAATTCGCCATGTCAAAGTATGCTTGCGAGTCTCCGAAGAAGAGCTCAAAGCGATAATTCCAGGCCTGAATCGCACCCCAAAATACGGCGAAAAGGTAGATCAGAACTCTGAACAACAAGACTTTGCCAGACAACTAAAAGCTCCGGGTTGATTTGACCACTATTATCGTCCCCAATTTCTTTATTACTAAATATTCTGACTGATAAAGCTTATTATCTTAAGCGGCTCCACAGTTGGGGGAATATTGTGGGGAACGACAGAAGAGGGAGCCAAATCGCGTGAGTCAGAGTCTCGCGCTAGCAACAAAAGAATCGAGCCGACCGAGTTTGAGTTCTCTTGAGAGTGGACTCAAGGCTTTGTTGGTGTTTTGTCTTTTGCTCAAAATTGTTGTTATGACCCTGTTCTCTTCAGGGTTTGAGAACGAGTTGTTTCTTCCTTTTGTTCACCACTATCTCGACTACTTCGACAACCCGTGGAACTTTTTTGATTTCCACAGCGAGCGCAAGGACGAATTTCCGTACCAGCCGTTGATGCTGTATATCGTGTCTCTGTCTTGTTTGCCGTTGAAACTATTTGCGGCCTGGGACAATGTCTTGCTGCGCAATTTTCTGTTTAAACTGCCGACGCTGCTCGCTGACTGTGCGATCGCATGGTTTCTCTTTCGCATGCATCCTCAGCAGATGCGTTATGTGATCTGGTTCTACTTCTTGTCGCCGATTGTGCTCTATGCCTGCTTTATGCATTCGCAGCTCGATTTGATCCCGACAGCTTTTTTGTTTGCCTCGTTTTACTACATCAAGAACAACAAATTTTTGCGAGCGTATATCCTTTACGGATTAGCTCTGGCAACCAAACTCCATGTGCTTGCTGCGTTTCCCTTGATAGTCATTTTCCTTTATCGCAACCGCAAATTCGAGCAAGTTGTGAACTTTGGCATTGTAAGTATGGCTGTCTATCTGCTTTTCGTGTTCCCCTATCTTACAAGTCCAGGATTTCAGCATCTCGTGATGGCGAATCACAAGCAAAGCAGGCTGTTCGAAGTCTACGCATCCATAGGAGAATTGAAGCTATATCTGCCGATTCTTGCCATGTTTGTAGCGTACGGTCGCTTTGCACTGTATCCGAAGATCAATACTGATCTGCTTGATGCGTTTCTTGCTTTAGTGTTTTCTCTCGTCGTGATGTTGATCGTACCGGCTCCTGGTTGGTACGTCTGGATGGCGCCTTTCTTAAGTCTGTTCTTGATCAAGTACTACCGGAAAAATCCGCAGCTTATCGCCCCGTTCTTGTGGTTGAACGTTTTCTATCTTCTTTATTTCATTTTGTTCGACATTCCGGATTATGTCGGTTTGGTTTTCCTCAGCCAGCCTCTGGAGTTCAAAATCGGCTCAGATACACTGCGCTCATGCTTCTTCACGCTGCTCGAAGTCGGCGTGTTGAGCAATATAGTTTTGTGCTATCGAGCAGGCGTTCGAAGCAATTCGATTTATAAACGCGACCATGCCGTAGTTGTCGGTATTGGTGGCGATAGTGGTGCTGGTAAGAGCACCTTGCTTGGTGATGTGAAAGACCTGTTGACAGGTAGAGTGGTTGAACTCGAAGGTGACGGTGATCATAAGTGGGAACGTGGAGATGAGCATTGGAAGCAGCTTACTCACCTGGACCCGAAGGCTAACTTCTTGCACCGGCAGGCAGAAACTATCTTGAGCTTGAAGCGCGGTCGCGCAGCTCAACGCGTTGAATACGACCATTCTACCGGGCAATTCACGACTCCTCGAAGAGTGGAGCCCAATGAATTCGTGATCATTTCAGGTCTGCATACGTTTTATTTGCCGAAGATGCGAAAGCTAATCGACTTCAAGATCTTCATGGACACTGACTATGCGTTGAATGCTCGTTGGAAAATGTTGCGCGATCAGACGGAACGCGGGTATACCGAAGACGAAATTATCAAACAGATCGAAAGTCGCAGACCGGACTCTGACAGGTTTATCGCGCCGCAAAGAGAATTTGCCGATTTAAACATTCGGTACTATTTACGAGACGAATTCGAGATGTCTGTTGGTCAGCCTAGCGAGAACGGCCGCGCCGTGTCGAGTTCCGCAGCTGAGACCTCTGCGTCGGACAATTCCGCGATGTTGCAACCATCGGCTTCGTCGACCTCGGTTGCTGCGATTACCGGCGCGAATGTTTCGGATGCTACTATGTTTGAAGACCGGCTGACCCTGCACATGAGTTTGTCTTCAAGCATTCAGCTGGAGCTTTTAGTCGAAGCGTTGACATCGCAAGGTGTCCCCGTCTACTGGGATTATAGCGAGGACTTGACCCGCCAGGAGATCACGCTGTATCGACCGGTTACTGCGGATTTGTTGACGACGCTTGCCGACGAGATCATCGTGAACAGGGCGGAAATCTTCGCCGGAGAAATCGCCTGGCGCGAGGGCTACAGAGGATTCGTTCAGTTGCTCGTTCTGGTTGTGCTTAGTGAACTGATGCAAGAAAGAGAGGACGCTAATGCCGTTTAAAGCGGTCCTCCTGGATCTTGATAACACGCTCTATGACTACGAAACAGCTCATCGACCGGCTCTGGAGGCGGCAATCACGTTTTTAAGCGATGCTTCCGGTTTTGGCGTTGACACCGTTGGTGGTGCCTATAAAGAAGGGCGCTCGCAAATAAATCGCGAACTGTCCGGGCAAGGAGCATCGCACAGCCGGCTGCTCTACTTTCAGAGAGTTTCCGAGCTGCTCGGCTTTGATCCGTGCTTGCACAGCCTGGAAGCGGAGCGCGTTTATTGGGAGCGGTTTATTTCAAAAATGGAATTGCGCCCCGGGGCGATTGAATTCCTCGATTCGATAAAGGATATGCAGATTGCCATAGTGACTGATTTGACCGCGCAGATTCAATTTCAAAAACTGCGACACTTGAATTTTCAAAACCGATTTCAGGCAATTGTAACCAGCGAAGAGGCTGGTATCGAGAAGCCGGACGCGCGTATTTTCAATCTGGCGTTGAATAAACTGGGATGCGACGCCGCCGACGCATGCGTCGTTGGTGACAATTGGAAGAAGGATATCTTGGGTGGTGTAAACCTTGGCATGCGTTCCTTCTGGATGCGGCTGCAGCAGGAAAAACCGCGCGTGTCTTCGGAACTGGCTGTCGAGTTTGAAACTTTCGAGCAGTTGAAAACTTTGATTCGCAGTTTCTAAGTTGTTTTTCGTCGAACGGACAGGGATATAATTAGTACGCATTTTGAGGAGAAAACCGTGGCAGTTGAAGTAAACGAGCTTGTGAATCTCTGTTCGTTTGCGGGCGAGCGCTTTGATTTGAGTCAGGCAGGCGGTGGTAACGCTTCCTTTGTACGCGACGGTGAACTCTGGATTACTGCTTCTGGTTGGCCGTTGAGTGATGTGAAGGATGCGTCGGGCACGTGTCGTCTGGACCACGCAGCCTTGGTTGAAACCATGCGCAACCTCAAAGGCAAGCAGTCCAAGCTGGAGAAGACCGAGCTGGAAAGGGTAGCGGGTAAGGCGGTTGCTCAGTGCTCGAAGACTCCGGACGTGCGTCCTTCGATTGAGACGCTGATGCATTGTCTGCTCGGACCGTTTACCTTGCATACTCATCCAATCGCGGTGACCGCACTTTTGTGCCGGAAGAACTGGAAGTCGGTAATCCAATCGCTCTATCCGGAGGCGATTTGCGTTGATTATGAAACTCCAGGTGTGCGGCTGGCGCTGGCGCTGATGGACAAACTGGATGAGATTTCCGAGGCTGAGAACAAAGTCGTGGACACCGGTGGCAATGGCTCCGCGCTTTCGAAGAAAAACAAGTCGAAATCTAAGAAGGTTTTTCTGGAGAATCATGGCGTCATAATTTCCGCGCCCACGGTCGAAGAAGTGATTGATTCGACTAACGAAGTGGTTGCCAAAGTCGGCGAGCATCTTGGGCTAAACCTGGCGCATTATCGGCTTACCAACCAGATTACGAGTTTGATGAGAACCGTTTCGACTGAGTCTGTTTGCTCATACTATTGCGAAGATAAGGTTCTGCTTGACGCACTGAAGAGCAATGAGGATTTGATCATCGAGCGACCGAGTTGGCCGGATCAACTCGTCTATTGCGGTTCGGCGGGGCTGCGGTTGAAGTCGCTGGGCGACGCACGTTCCATCAAAGACTTCATTGAAAAGTATCAACATCTGCCGAAGGTGATAGTTGTGGACGATCACCTGTTTATAGTCGATCGCACAATCAAGCACTGCCGGCGTTTGGAAGAAGTGCTGAAAGCGCACGTGATGATGCTCAGTAATGCTGACATGGATGAGGTGCAGTTTTTAAGCAATGACGAGCAGCAATATTTGCTCAATTGGGAAGCGGAAAAAGCACGGCAGCGGATGTAATCATGCAAGTAGTAATTCCCATGTCCGGAATCGGGAAACGTTTCGGCGACGCTGGATACACAGTGCCGAAGCCGCTCATCGTCGTCGACGGTAGACCGATTATTTCGTACGTCATTGATATGTTTCCTGGGGAAACCAATTTTTTGTTCATTTGCAATCGGGAGCATTTGGAAACGACGCCACTACGCTCGGTGCTCCAACAGTACAAGCCCGGCGGTCGAATCATAGCGATTGAGCCGCACAAGAAAGGTCCGGTCTATGCGGTTAGTCAGTGTTTCGACCAGATTGATGATGATGATGAGGTCATCGTCAATTACTGCGATTTCTATTCCGATTGGGATTATTCGGATTTTTTGAATGACACGCACACCCGCGAAGCTGAGGGCTGTGTGCCGTCTTACCGCGGATTTCACCCACATATGTTGGGTACTGATAACTACGCCTTCATCAAGGATGACGATCGCTGGCTGCAAGCCATTCAGGAGAAACAGCCATTTACCGATGACCGAATGGCTGAATATGCCTCGAATGGGACGTATTACTTCCGGCACGGTCGGCACGTGAAGAAGTATTTTACGGAGCTGATGGCGCAGGATGTTCAAGTCAATGGCGAGTTCTACGTCAGTATGATTTACAACTTGATGGTGCGCGATGGACTTGCAGTGAGCGTTTACGAGGTCCCGCACATGTTGCAGTGGGGGACTCCCAAGGATTTGGAAGAGTATCAAAAGTGGTCTGATTACTTTCGGAGCGCGCTCGAAAACAAACAAGTGGCTGAAGCGCCTGATACGACTGTCTTATTGCCGATGGCAGGTCATGGTTCTCGCTTCAGCGCGGCTGGCTATTCAACGCCGAAGCCGCTGATTGAAGTAAGTGGAAAGCCGATGGTTGTTCAAGCCACGGATAGCTTGCCTCAGGCCGGACGATATGTGTTCGTCGCGCTGAAAGAACATCTGGAAAGTTCAAACATTGAAGATGCGCTTGAGCGCGCCTATCCGGGATGTAGCGTCGTCGCGCTGGACCATGTGACAGAAGGGCAAGCGTGTACATGTGCCTTCGGCGTGGAGAATGCTTCGCCGCCGGTGGATCTCGAAAAGCCGCTTATTATCGGAGCTTGTGATAACGGTATGCTCTATGACCGAGAAAAATTTCAGACTTTGATTGATAATCAGAAAGTGGATGCGGTTGCATTCACCTTTCGAAATCACCCTGCCAGCAAGCGAAACCCGAAAGCATACGGCTGGATCAAGACCGGGCAAAGTTCGGACTCGACCGCGCATGGTTCCAGCGCGAGCGCGCAGAGTTCCAGCTTCCCACCTGCTGGCGCGGAGAGCATCGTCGGTGTTTCAGTCAAGGTGCCGATTTCGGATACACCTGGAAACGATCACGCGATTGTCGGCAGTTTCTGGTTCCGCAAAGCGCAGTATCTTCTTGATGGACTCAAGCGCCTCCAGGAAAAAAATGTGCGCGTCAATAACGAGTTTTACGTTGATAGCTTAATTGGTGAACTAGCTGAGATGGGGCTTGATTGCCGCGTCTTTGAGATCGATTACTACGTTTGTTGGGGGACGCCGGACGATTTGAAAGTGTTCCAATACTGGCAAGAGTTCTTCAATGAGTGCCCCTGGCACCCTTATCGAATCGAACTCGACCCTACTTTCGGCGAAGCAGAGGCATGCCAGAAAAAGCAAATCCAGGTGAAATAAAGCGTTTCCTCGTCGCTGGAGGTAGTGCAGTCGCTTGCGACACGGCTGTTTACTTCCTGTTGTTGCCGTTTTTGCCGCCTTCGATCTCAAAGGCGATCTCTTTCATTGCCGGAACGATCGTTGCGTTTTTACTAAACAAATTTTGGACTTTCAAGAAACCGAAACGCTCGCACGTTGAAATCGTCAAATTCATCTGCCTTTATTTATCCACTCTTGGCGCTAATGTGGCTGTAAACCGCGTGACGCTTGATGTGGCGCCAACGCTGATACCGATGTTGAAACCGTACGAGGCGCAATTTGCATTCCTCGCTGCGACTGGAACGAGCACCGTTCTAAACTTTCTTGGTCAAAAATTTTGGGTGTTTAAGTCGAAAGAGGAGGCGCAAACCGAGTGAGCAAGCTAAGCGTCGTGATTCCTTGCTATAACGAGGAGAAGAATATTCCGCTTATTTTGGAGCGTTTCAAATCCGTATGTACTCGTCCGGACGTGGAATTGCTTTTGCTCGACAATGGTTCTACTGATAATTCGGCGCAGGTCATTGCCGAGTTGTTGCCGCATTATCCGTTTGCGAAAACGACGCGTGTGCCGGTCAACAAAGGTTACGGCTATGGAATTGTACAGGGTCTGCGGGCTTTGACATCAGATTATATCGGCTGGACGCATGCGGACATGCAAACCGATCCTCACGACATCATCAAAGCTCTCGACATTTTGGAGTTCAACTCCGACCCTCTAAATATGTATGTTAAAGGGCAGCGCCGCGGGCGGCCGCTTGTGGACAATGTCTTCACATGCGGCATGAGCATTTTTGAATCTGCTTATCTTGGTGGCGCGCTTTGGGATATAAATGCGCAGCCTAATATTTTTCATCGTTCCTTTTTAGAACAATGGACGAATCCGCCGGACGATTTCTCTCTGGACCTATATGCGCTTTACCTGGCTCAGAAACGCAATCTCCGCATTCACAGATTTGACGTCGAGTTCACCGAACGTCTTCACGGAACCTCTAAGTGGAACACCAGCCTTGGTGCCAAGTGGAAATTTATTAAACGGACACTAGAGTTCAGCGTTAAGCTGAAACGCGCTCTGAAGGAGCAATAATAGGATGTCGAATGTTCATTATATTGCTCACCGAATAAACACCCTGAGCGGTCTCGCGGAAGTTCCGCACGAGTTTGGTGTGGAAATCGATTTGCGTGATCGCGGAGAGCGTTTGATTCTGCAGCATGATCCTTTTACTGACGGCGAGGATGCAGAGCCGTTTTTCGCTGACTATAAACATGGAACGTTGATTCTGAACGTTAAGAGCGAACGCATTGAGTTCAAAATTTTGGAGTTGATGGAAAAGTACAAGATTGAAAACTATTTCTTTCTCGACTCGTCGTTCCCAATGATTTATCAACTCGTGCAGCGAGGTGAAACGCGCTCAGCGGTTCGTTTCTCAGAATACGAATCCATCGATACCGTAATGAAACTGGAAGGTCTGGTTGAGTGGGTTTGGGTCGACTGCTTTTCGTTTCTTCCGATTTCCAAGGATTTGTATTCGCATTTGAAGAATTGCGGATTTAAACTCTGCCTAGTATCGCCGGAGCTACAGGGACGTCCCGACGACATTCCGTTGTATAGGGACAAGTTGAAAGAGGACGGCATCGTTTTCGATGCGATCTGCACGAAAATCTACAACATTCCGAAGTGGCGAGAGGCGTTTCCCTAGTGTGCGTATGAAGTCGAAGCACCAGTCAGACTTCGTTCGAAACTAACTTCCTGCATCGGCGGCTTGTACCAGGAGTTCCGGTTTGTCGAGCGTAATGGGGCGTTTAAAAGGCTTCTTAAGCTGATCGATAGTGGCGCCGACGACATCGATTTGCGCTGGATCTATGTTGCCCACCACTTTTCCAGCAAGCACGATGTATGAAAGCTCGTATGGATCGATCTCTGTGATGCGAACAAGGGTGGCGTCGAGCGCGGCCAGATCGTCGCTCATTGCGACGAAATTCGTGTTTATTGCAGTGCCGTTGATCGGACCATCGCCTTCCATTGCAACGATTGCATCAACGATGGCAAACGCTGGTTTGACCATATGTTGAAGGTCGATGATCGAATTCGGAATGCCTTTCTTGTGCAAAATATTTTTTGGCCAGCCGTATTTACGTCCGGGCACCACTCCAAAAAGATTCTTCATCGAGCAGGTCACACCTACCCAGTGGTGCGTTTTCAATTTTGGTACCGAGATGACGACATCGGCTCCCACAATGGTTTTCGGAAGATAGAAGTCCTCTAGCTTATTGAATGCGGTGATGTTTTTCACTTTAACGATGTCGTCCAGGTTTAAGTCGACAAAGGGAACGTCCATCTCTTTTACGGCGGCACCAAGGCCGGTGGCTTTAAGCAAAAATTCCGTATCCCGCATATGTCCTGGACCTTCAGCTACGATGATTTCGCCGGCGCCCAGGTGTTTGCACAGTTGAATAGCCGCTTTCAAGACAGCCGGATTTGTAGTAACTGGAGTTTTCTCGTCGCGGTATTCGACCATATTCGGTTTCAAAACCACACGCTTGCCCTTCACGTCCGGCATTTTTACTTTATCTGCGTTTGCGATAAGTAACTGCAAAATGTCTTGTTCGTATGAATCGCATGGCATCAGCACCACGGTCGAACGCTCTTTGCGCCTCAACTGCGTCTGCTCGTCAGTGACTTTGATTTGTTTGGGAACATGGCGTGATTCTGTTTCATTGCCGCAGGATGCGCCGAGTGATGTTGCGGCGACAGCTCCGGCCGCGGTTTTTAGAAAGTCGCGTCTCTTCATGTTTTGCTCGGCGCCGCCTCCTGATACTTCAAGATATTTTTGTTGACCGATTTCAGCGCGAGGCAAGCCAAAGCATCGACCATCAGGTTGTCACCAAAACTGCCATTTTCTTGCTGGCGTTGCAGAAGAAACTCGTTTTCCTTCGTGTTGTCTTTTCCGTAGGCATTGAGTGCGAGGCTGGACCACGCCAACGCCATTGAGGATGTATCTTCGTTGCTCAGTGATTCTAGATAAGCCAGCGCATCGGCGACCTGTTTTTTGTTCTTATATTCCTGAACAGCAAGCAGTGCTTCCGCAGTAGTCACTCGATACGGAGGCAGGTCGGAACCAAGAGTGATGTTGTTGCCGTGGTTCCAGCCACCAGCTTTGCAGGAGTGTTCGAGGATGAACTTCTCGGCGATATCAGTAATTTCCTGGAAGTAGCCTTTATGCGCCGGTGGCATGCCGAGAGTTTTCAGAGCGAGCAGATTGTATGTAGTCGGTTCCACCCAGTGAAAACATTGCTTGTCCCACGGCCATCCCCGCGAGTAGCGCAAACTCTCAGGACCTTTGGAAATCAGGAGTAAGAGCCGGGCAACGGCAGGATAAAACTCGACGCGTGAATCGCACATATATGTAAGGGCTCGGTCCAAAGATTTTTCGATCTCTTTAGATAGAAGGGGCTGCTTTATTTCGTCTTTGAGGTTGCGCATCGAAAGCACCACTGGACCGGTGATCCAGCTTGAGTTGCCCATGTCAGGCGCCGTTGCGAAACCGCCGTCAGCATTCTGTGCGGAAATATAGAAGGAAAAAACCTTCTCTATAAGATCAGATTCGCCCTGAAGGGCCAGGCTCACCCATGCCGTTGCCTCCAGCGAAGGCTCAGTCAGGCCCGGTTTGAAGGACCATGATCCGTCTGGTAATTGCTGCGTTTTGAGGTAAGCTCTGACTTTTTCGATCGCGGCATAAATGCGTTCTTGTTTTATGCCGGATTCTGACATCCCAGGGCTCTCCAATTCGGAATAGAAACTACGTCTTCTGGACCGGCTCAAATGCTTGTATAGAGCCACTTCTGACCGAAGTACCTATGATCGAGTCTAGAGACTGAAAAGAGTTTACGGGACGAATTGTTGCAATGTGTAACGGGCGACGTCGAACATCGACGTCCCGAAAATTGCCTCATCCGTGCCTGCGCTTTCCGAATTCTAGACTTTTTATCGGAATTGTCAAGAAAAAGTTTGGAGGGGGACTAGGCGAGATCGAAGGTGCGGGATAAGATGGTTTTAACGAGATGCAACTGCGACGTTGATTTTTCTTCCGCAAGGGCATAACGAGAAGGTACATCGAAGTAGGAGGTGATAGTCCGAAAAAAGTGGTGTTTAACTTCGGTTTTGTACAGTGGTATTGTTACTAAAAAATTTACAAAAGGAAATGTTGTCTTGTTTCGCTCCGTTGGAGTGACGTTATGATAGCGGGCAGCATTTAGGAGGTTTTTCTATGATCGATCGTTTTATTAAGGACGAGTCCGGACAAGGTATTACAGAATACGGCGCTATCTTGGCGTTCGTAGCTATTCTTGTGGCTCTGGTGTTTGCTATCACCCAAGGCGCATTGGCAGCTGCAATCTCGAGAGCATTCTCGTCGGTTGTTCAAAAGCTCAATGACCTGTCGGCTGCTGCGGCATCTTCGTCCTAAGCGTCCGTTTCAAGTTCAAGATCAAGGAAGGGGAAGGCGCGAGCCTTCCCCTTTCGCATTGTCGCAACGCCGACTGCTTTGGTGTAGAGATGCGGCTCCAGCCATGCGTGTTCGATTGCGAATACTAATGTCGGGAGCTGGATTGTTCGAGGTGCCGACCACACTATGGTCGCCGGAGCTCACATGCTCGCTTCGTGTGTCGAACGATTCTTGTTGCGATGATGCGGTTAGCGTCAAACCTGCGCGAAGCCAGCAATCATCAAGATCTCGCAGGTTTTCGTCGACAATGTTTAAGTGGAAAAAATCAGTTTCAAAATCGCACACCACACGAAGTGAACCCCTCAGCACTTTTCGTCGCAGGGGGTCGCTCGCTATCTCCGCTTGAGATGATTGTGAAGCGTTGTTGAGGCTCAGCGCAAAATATTTTGCGTTGGCGTAAAAATTTATTTGATGACTTTGAGCGAAAAATTGCGGGGGTTGGTCGCATTCAATTTCGTCATGCCAGGCGTTCAGAAACCAGCATGAAGTCAAGCATTTGGTTTTGCTTCAGGATCCAGTGGGCGGGGGGATTCGCCTCTGGAGTCTGATTTATGGGTCTGGGATTTTCTCCTACAGCGGCAGGTTAGCGCATAGGAACTCAAGGGATGATTTCTTCTGCGCGATGCTGAGTGAGACGGAGCTTGTCGTTTTTTGTTTCGACTAGTCAAGCGAAAAGCATCTGCACAAGCGGCTTGACAGCCGTCTGGAGTTAGTCGCGTGACAACGTTTCAAACAAAAATCCGCGAGAGTTGATTGGCTGTGTTGTGGTCTTTGGTTGTTGAAAACCTGATGTTATCAGGCATTGGGTGAATCGGTTTTTTAGATTGAAAGGGTTTGTGTCCAGAAAAGAATTGTCAGGTGACTGGTAATTCTTGGCATTCGGCTGCGACCTTGCAAATGCATACTTTCGTAAAACCTAGATCTCAAGCGCGACTTTGCCGTGTGCGAACGCCGCCGTTTGCTTGTAAGATCCGTAACTGTTAGTACCTGTGTCCGGAAAGGGTAAAAGATTTTTGGGCGCGGGCGGGACGACCCTTGTTGTCCTTGTATCGCCGATGTGCGTTAATAGTAATTGGTTAATCTTTCTCTACTAGAAAGAAGGGGGAACCGTAATGAACCCATTACGAGCGTTATTCTTGAGTCTTTCCCGGATGCCTCCAGCACTTATGTTGCTGATCATCATCGGTTTGGCTGTCTTGGTTACCATGATGGTTACAGGCCGTATGAGTCAGCAAGAGCAAGAGCTCGAAGCGAAAAAGAAAGACCTTGAAGCAAAAATGAGTGCCAAAGGGAAAGTCGTGTATGCGATTAAAGATATTCCTGAAGGACAAACAATTCCTAGCGATGCTCTCGAAGAAAAAGAGATCGAGCAATCGAAGATTCCTCAAGACGCCTTGACCTCCGGCTCACTCGCCGCTGGTCGTGTCGCCAAGTACGGAATCTCTCAAGGTCAAATTGTTTCGCAACACGACCTTGCTCCACAGGGCATTTCGCTCGGATTTGAATCCAGACTCCGTGAAGGTATGCGCGCGGTAACATTTGCCGTCGACAACAACTCCGGTGTTGCTGGATTTGTCACTCCTGAAAGCCGCGTGGATGCGTATGCCATGGTCGGTTCGGGAGCAGAGACAAAAGTTGCACCAGTATTGTCGGATGTCGAAGTAATTGCAGTTGGTCAAATGTACCAAAAGCAGCCCGGCGGCACAGCAGCAGTACCTGCTAACTCGGTTACAGTCCTTGTATCTCCTGAAGATGCAGGCAAGTTGATCAAGTCAATCAGCGCTTCCAAGCTCTACTTGACCTTGAGAAACGAAAAGGACCACACCCCGGTAGCTACAGTAGATGTGATTTCGCTCTTCGCGAAAGCACCGGAGAAGCAAGCTGACGATCTGTCCGCACTGCCTCCTCCGTCGGCACTTCCTCCGCCGCCTGTTCCAGGCGCTCCGGATGGTGGCGATCTGCCAGCACTACCGGACGGCGGAATGGGTGGAGAGCTTCCATCGGCAGCACCACCGCCGCCACCACTACACGAAATAGAGATTTGGTCCGGCAGTAAGAAAGATGTACTCTCGGTTCCAAAAAGCTAGAACTTATTGGAATCAAGTGAACAATTGCCTTTTAGTGGGTACAACACTCTAAGGGCTGTCGGCAATGGGGGAGAACGCTTAAAGTCATGAAACTAACCACACTTCTTGTCTGTGACGCCGGTTTGGATAAGAGACAAACCATTGAGGATCTGATCCACAGCCAGCCGTCGCTCGCTCTGGTGAGCACGGTGTCAGGCAGTATGGCTCGAGAACAGATCGGTAGTTTGCACCCGAAGTTGGTGTGGATTGAATTAAGCCCCGCCCCCGTGCGCGGACTTTCACTGTTGGCCGAATTGAGAGAAACATTCCCTCAACTCTATTTCTTTGTAAGCTACGAAGTACCGGACCCCGAGTTGATCCGCACCGCGTATCGACTCGGGGCGTCCGACTTCCTGGATGCTGAACGTTGGCGGACAGACTTGCCGGCTGCCGTTCAATCCATCCAGTTGAAGCACCAGTCCGAATCGGTATCAACCGCTGCGGGTAAAGTGGTCGCCATCTTCTCGCCGACGGGCGGTATCGGTGCCACCACTCTGGTCACCAACCTTGGTGGCTACCTCGGCAAATATGGTGAGACCTGTATCGTCGACCTCGACTTGCAGTTCGGCATGGTTTCTCACTATTTGAACCTCGAACCTTCATTCAGTTTGAGTACAATCGACTTCTCGCACACCAACTTCGACGCCACATATCTGCGTAACCTCATGACCAGATATGACGATAAGCTCAGCATCCTGGCTGCACCCCCTGAACTGGAAGACATCGGCGATATCTATGCCGCTCAAGTTCAAGAGATCCTATATACGTCAAAACAAGAATTTCGTTTCACTGTAGTTGACCTGCCGAAAAACCTTCTGGACGAGCGGGCAATTGCGACTCTCGACCTTGCTGACCACGTGCTGGTCATCACGGAATACAACTGGGCAGCTATCCTGAACGCCAGAAAGTGCTTGGACACATTCAAGGCTCACTACAACCAGGAAAAACTGTTGCTCGTGGTCAACCGTTCAGAATGGCTACCTCAAGACGTATTGTCTGAGTGCCGTGCCAACTTGAACTACCCCGTCTTCCATGAAATCCCGAATGATACGAAGACCGCAAAATGGGTTAACAACCAGGGCCAGATCGCTCCCGGACATACCGCTTTAGGTAAATCGCTGGACTCCCTCGCACGCCGTATCGCCGGTGGAGAGCAGCTCCTCATCACAGAAAAGAAAGAAGGTAAGAAAGCCGCTTTCAGTCTGCCGGCAATGTTCGGCGGCGGAAAGAAATAGTTACAAGGTGGTTCTAAATGTCTGAAGAGAAAAAGGAGAATTTGCCAGCCAGACCATCCTCGTCTTTGATGGGACAGCTGGTACGTCAACAGCGTGAAAGCGCACAGATTGCACCGGCGCAGCAGAAAGCTACGGGTGTGCAAGGACAAGGTCCTCAGACTGGAGTGGGTGGACGCCCAGGTGGACCAGCGCCAGGACAGGGCGGTATAGCCAGACCAGGTGGTGGCGGACCGCAGACCGGAGTAGCCGGTGGACGTCCGGGTGGCGGTGGTCAAGTCGTTCAAGGTGGCGATGGTCCCAGCCGCCAAGAAATCGAAAGAATCGACGCCAAGGATGATTACAGTGCTTACCATGAAGAGCCGGTCGATGTAGGCGGCGACTCCGGTAAGTTTTCTGCTAACCAGCAACTAATTCGTGAACGCGAGAAGTTCATCATCGACCAGCTCAGACGAGAGCTGGATACTTCGCGTTTGACCAACATCTCTGAAGATACGCAAGCCCAGGTTCGTGCTCGTATCCGTGAAATCGTTAACTCCGACCCGGCGCCGCTCACCATGATGGAGAAAGGTATCCTTCTCCAGAACGTGCTCGACGAAGTTTTCGGATTCGGTCCTCTCGGTCCGCTACTGCGCGACCCGTCCGTCGGCGATATTTGCGTCAACGGTGTTGCCAGCGTGTACGTGGAACGTCACGGACGTCTCGAGAAGACCAACGTAGCGTTTGAAAACGACCGACACTTGAGACAAACAATCGACAAAATCATTCAGCCCCTGGGCAGACGTCTCGACGATAACAGCCCCATGGTTGACGCCCGTCTTCCGAACGGTTCACGGGTAAACGCCACGATTCCTCCGGTAACTATCGACGGACCGACCATCACAATCCGATGCTTCGGTACGACAATCCTCTCGCTCGGTCAGCTCGTTGAAAAAGGCGCGCTTTCCGTACAGATGGCTGAAGTTGCTAAGGCATGCGTCAAGGGTCGAATCAATATCATCATCTCTGGTGGTACAGGTTCCGGTAAAACGACCATGTTGAACGCGCTCTCCGCGCACATCAACCCGAGAGAACGAATCATCACCATCGAAGACGCAGCCGAATTGAGATTGCAGCACGAGCACTGGGTGCGGATGGAAACCCGACCGCCTAACACGGAAGGTCGCGGTCAAATCACACAGCGCATGCTCGTTATCAACTGTCTACGTATGCGACCCGACAGAATCATCCTTGGGGAATGTCGGGGAGAAGAAGCGTTCGACATGTTGCAGGCCATGAACACCGGTCACGATGGCTCAATGACTACCATCCACGCCAACAACCCGAGAGACTGTACCAAGCGTTTGGAAAACATGATCCTCATGGGTGGTATGGAAATGCCTCAGAAAGCGGCTCGCGAACTGATCGCGTCTGCTATCGAGGTAATTCTGCAGATCAGACGTCTAGAAGATGGAACTAGAAGATGTACTGAAATGGCAGAGATAACCGGGATGGAAGGCGACACCATCGCTATCTCCACACTGTTTAACCTCGAGCGTGAAGGCCGTGACCCGAGAGGGTTCTTTAAATGCCGTCACGTTGGCTCAGGTCTGCCTCCGAAATTCCTTGAGAAACTCGAGCAGGAAGCTGTGCCGTTCAAACTGGAGTGGCTGCGTTAAGCCGCTACGTTCCAGTTGCATGCAATTAATTGGAGGAGGCTCGATACAACGGGTCACCACCAGATTTAGTCAGGTTCGCGATTTCGAGGAACGCTAACAATGGAAGTTGGAATGATGACATTCATCGCAGCCCTGACAGTAGGGTTGCTCGGCATGGCTCTATTGAAGAGCGGTCATGCCGATGAGCTTTCTCGGCTGTACAAGCACAAGCGGAAAATGGCTGAGAAGAATCAAGAGGACCAGGAAGACGATATCTTCGTTCAGCAAAAAACTGGATATCTTGCCCATCTTCTCGCATTAGCCGGACTCGAATCAAAATACGATCAGATGAAGACTACCTGGATCTGCTGCGCAGTCGGCGGTGGTCTTGCGATCGGTTTGTTTATGGCGCTCAGCGTGCCTGAATTGTCGATCGTCGGTTTCATTCTCGGTATACCGGTTGGTGCAGCCGGTTTCGTTTTCTACCTCTCGCAAGTAGCGAAGAAAAGACAAGCGAAGATGACCGAGCAACTACCGCAAGTTTTGGAAACCATGGTGAGCTCACTCAGAGCCGGTTCGCCGATTCTAGAGTGCTTCAAGGTTATCGCTGACACCTCCCCGGATCCGATTCGCGGTGAGTTCAAGCGTGGACTGATTTCACTCCAACTCGGTAAGCCGTTCAAAGACACACTCAAAGAGATGTGTATTCGTATCAAGGCTCCCGACTTCAGACTGCTGACACAAGCAGTGTTTATCTCGCAAGAGGTAGGCGGAAACCTCGCCGACGTTGTTGCCACCATCGCTGATGCCATCCGTGAACGATTCAAACTTCGCGACTTCCTCGCAGCTTTGACTTCACAGGGTAAAGCGACGGCAGCTTTCATCGGCTGTCTGCCTTACGGGATTACACTGATCACTTATTGCGCCACTCCTGGTTACATCATTCCGTTCTTGAATCACCCGGTCGCCAGAATCATCCTTCTTCTTCTCATCATCTGGGAATTGATCGGATTCTGGATCCTGATGAAGATGACTACTTTCGAGGTTTAAAGCCCAATGAACAACACAATGGTTGCCCTGCTCACATTCTGCGTCTGTTTAGCCGCAGGGCTTCTGTTTTTGAGGCCGGTCATGGGCATCTACGTTGATTCGTATGCCGTTCGGGTTCGTCCTCGCAAAGAGGGCGATGAAACCACCGCTGAGAAACCGAAAGATTCGGCTCTGTTGCTTCTTGCTCGTACAATCGGTGAGTTGGTTTTGAGCGTGATGCCCGCACTGGCTGACAAACGCTCCGTCGAACTCTTGACTCAGGCTAACTACCGTACACCTCAACACTTGGCGATCTACATCGGTATTCGCTCAATGGTTGCAGGCAGCATTTTGTTCATGGGTGTTCTGGCTGCAGCCGGTAACCCGATCAACCTTGTTCTCGCGATTCCGGCAGCCGTTCTCGGTTGGTTGATTCCTAACTTCTTCCTCGCTGGTCGTGCGAAAAAGCGTCAGACACAGATTCTGAGAGAACTGCCGATTGTTATCGACTTGATGATCGTTTGCGCACAAGCCGGTCTCGGTATGCTTCAAGGTCTCGACAAAATTTCCAAGGAAGTAGACGACTCCTGTCCGACACTCGCAGCTGAGCTGAAGCAGCTCATCAACGACGTCAAAATCTTCGCAAAGTCAGTTCCTTACGCATTGCGCGAAATGGGCGAGCGCTGCGGAGTGGACGAATTGATCAACATGGCATCAGCTCTCATCGCTGCAGAAGCGAAGGGTGCCGACATCAGTTATCCGTTGCAGCAACAAGCAGCAGCGCTGAGAGACCGCCTCAAGCGGAAGAAAGAAGAAGAAGCAGGTAAGGTTCCGGTTAAGATGGTTCCTGTAATCATGATCTTCGTTATGCCTCTCATCCTCGCTCCGATGCTTGGTCCTGCTGTCGTTACGATCGTCACGGCAATCGGTCCGATTATGTCGTCGATGAAATAAGATCGACTATTCAAGCCATTTTGAACGGTCAGTCCAGACAACGGCTGACCGTTTTTTTATCCGCCTGCCAACTGTTCCACCGCGGTCGAGCATCAAGTGCTGAACTCGCATGTGACAATCTGCTAGCATTAGGCGGTTCTCGGTTAGAAAACGCTGTTTTTGCGGTAGGAGAAGTATGTTGCAAGCTATACAAACCGACAAAGCACCAAAAGCCATCGGACCTTACTCCCAAGCGGTTAAGGCTAATGGTTTTGTTTTTGTCTCCGGACAGATTCCGATCGATCCGGCGACGTCGCAACTTGCTCAGGGCAGCGTCGCTGAACTCACGAAGCAGGTTATGCGCAACCTTACTAACATCATCGAAACAGCCGGCTCATCGCTCGATAACGTTGTTAAAACGACGATTTATCTCAAGGATATGTCCGACTTCGAAGAGGTCAACGCTGCTTACGCCGAGTTCTTCCCGAACCACAAACCGGCACGCGCCACAGTTGAAGTAGCCAGACTTCCTAAAGATGTGAAAGTCGAAATTGACGCAATCGCAGTCTGCCCCTAGGTTTCAGAATCGGCAAATTGAACGGTACAACCTCCAGGAAATGATGCGAGTCTCATCGAAGGTCATAAATGCCAACTTTTAGCATCGCTCAAATCGCCCTCCTGGTCATCGTTACGGTGGCTGGAGTTATCGACTGGAAAACCAAGAAGATTTTCAATGTCATCACTTTTCCCGCGGCCGCGTTGGGAATTGTTTTAAACTTTATGTCCGGCGGCTGGCAGGCGGCACTAGTGGCGGTGGCAGGTTGGATCGTCGCTGTCGCGATTATGATTGTGCCCGACCACGTCTTGATGAAGAAACCGAAGATGTACTTCGGCGACGCAAAGCTGATGGCGGCGATCGGAGCCTTCGTGGGGCCCGGCGGAGTGCTGCTCACGTTCCTATTTTTCTCGATTATCTATGGTCTGGTTGCAGTTACGAAAACTGCATCTGTTTTCCCCTGGCAAAAAATGTCCATGGCGATGAAAACCGGCGTGGTAACCGATGATTTCTTGCAGGATGAAAAACTGCAGTCTGCGCTCAAGTCGAAAATTCCGCTCGGTCCTTCAATCGCGGTCGGCACTTTTCTAGCGATTGTTTTGCAGAAGCCGACGCTGGACCTGCTCGGTTTTCACGACACGACTTTGTTCGGCTGGCCGATGATTTTGTCTTTCGCAGGCTATTGGTTTTAGCTTTCAGAAATGGCTATGAGGTCTTGAAAAGAAAGATGGTAAGCGTGTTTTGAAAGATCTTCATACTTTTCGAAACGAGACTCGCGGAACTACCATCGCCGACAGAGCGCTGATAGCCGATTCCTTCTTTGCGCGCGCCAAAGGTTTATTAGGGACCTCTGAACTGGAGGCTGGATGCGGTTTATTCATAGTGCCATGCAACAGCATTCACATGTTCGGAATGAAGTACGCGATCGATGCAATCTTCGTCGATAAACAGCTCGTAGTCGTTGAAATTTTGCACGCGATTCAACCGGGACAGGCGTCGAAACTGTATTCCCGCGCCCATTCCTGTCTTGAGCTTCCTGCCGGCCGAGCGAGGGAAACTTCGACTGAAGTGGGCGATCAACTCTCCTTTTCCAGGTCGTGAAGAACGGAAAACGCCACCAGCTAATTGAAAGTTCTGGGAATAATATTTCCAGGTGGTGCTTCAATGAACGTTCGTTTGCGGAAAAAGTTCGGACCGTCGCGCTGCGCCCAAGGCGCTAATATAGCTGAGTTTGCTCCAGCTATAATCATCTTCTTTTTAGTGATTTTGTTTCCGCTGATCGATCTCATCGGAGTGGCAACAGGCTACGTGACTTGCTACTTCGCGACCAGGCAAGCGGCCAGTGCAGCGGGCGTTTCTACAAGTTTTAGTGGCGCAAAGAGTTCCGCCATATCAAATTTGAAGAAAATACAAGACGATGGATTTGGAAAGTTCGCTCGAATCGACCCAATCGGCGGTCTTGCCAATACCGGGGGACACATCTGGCTCGTGCGAACTGGTCTAACAAGTATGACGACCGAGTTTCTGGGACCGGACACTAAAATGTCGGACGGACCAGATCTTCTTCAATACATCTATGAATATCGAGTCACCACGCGGCAGCGCGTTGGTCCCCTTGTTCCGCTTCCGATCGGTTTGATTGCCGATGTGCCGGGGCTATCCTCGCCGTTCCCGGTATCGATCACCTGCTGTGCTCAGGCGGAGCATCCGGAGGGATTGGCAAATTCCGACGATCCGAATCCTGTCATGAACCTCGGTCCTGCGTCAGGTAACGGTCAGGCTCCGCAGTGGTCGACGGTGCCCAGTATGCCCTCGCCGTGGTAATTTTGGTTTCGCCTGGTCGCGTACTCGATCGGTTTCACTTGCTGTGCTTTTCGCATCCCGGCGAAGTTACTTGCTTCACAAAAAAAATTACTGTGGGATAGTAAACCAAAACGTGCAACCTGAGCCGTTTTCGTTGTTGAGGACACCTATTTCGCCACCGTGAAGGTCGACGATTTGTTTGCATATCGCCAGGCCTAGACCGGAACCGCTTTTTTTATGGGCTTTTGAACCTTCTATCATTTTGAAACGCTCAAAGATTTTCTTCTGAAATTCTTCCGGTACGCCCGGCCCGCTGTCGCTGACTTCAAAGCGCACAGCGGAGCCATCTCTTGCCTGAAGCACTTGCGAAACGCGGATAGTTACAGCTGTTTCCGCTGGTGAGAATTTAATCGCATTCGAAATCAGATTTACTAGAACCTGGATCAGCCGATCGCAATCACCGTTAACTTTAAATGCCACCATTTTATATTCGAGACGAACAGCCGCTTGTTCGGCTGAGTCTGAGACTGCTTCAATGGATGACAAGACGATTTTGTCGGCTGACTCCGGTTGCAAAAACAGCGTTATGCTGCCAGCCTCCAGTCGCTCAAAGTCCAGTAAGTCATTGATCAGGCGTATAAGTCGATTCGTTTGATCTTCGACGCGCTCTAAGCGTTTGTTCACTGCGTCTGGGATTTCGCCCATGGCCCCTGTTCGTACTAGCTGAAGTGTTGTGCGAATGGAAGTCATCGGTGAGCGCAAATCATGAGCGACCGTGTCCAGCAGCTGCTGCTTCATCTGTTCGAGCTCTTTCTCTTTCGTAACGTCGGTGGCGACGCAGAAAAATTGTTCTTCGGAAGATGCCCAATGGATGTCGATTCTCACGATGCTCTCTCGTTCTTCCGGGCGAACCAGCGTGCGGTCGAAAGTCTGATTCTCTCCGGATGCAATCAGTTCATTCAGCCTGGCTGTATCCTCGGGTGTCCAGTTTTCGAAAAGGGTCGAGATGTTTTTCCCTACGAGTTCCGATTCGGTGTAACCCCAGGATTTTTTTGCCACATGGCTCACTTTAATGAATTGCTGATGTTTGTCCAAAGAGGCCAACACGCTTGTGGCATTATCGACCAGGGCCCTTTCCTTTCGGCTGGACTCGATCAGCAAGTTGGCCATCTCATGAAATGAAGAGTCTACATCAGAGATCTCGTCGTTTCCCTTGACGGGCGGTTTGAGGGGGGTATTCGTCGCTAGTGCTTTTGTATTGCTGTGAATTATTGTAAGTCGTGTAAGAAGACTACGAACGAAAACGAGCGTCAAAACGAAAATTACGACCGACACGAATGCGAGAGTGCTGACGATCATTTGGCGTTGCGATTCGCGTTCGTTTGGAAGGTCGGCTCGGGTCGGGCGCAAGTCGCCGTATTCGCCGAGCATAATCTCATGGCGGATTTTAATTGCTTCACGAAGCGTCTGTTTCAATTTTTCAATCGAGAGATCTTTATAGGTCCGGGTCTTGTCCGTAGAGATGCCTAGCAGATCTCGTGACTCGTCAACCAATTTTTCGATGCGCTGAAGTCGGGCGAGTTGGTCCGGTTCATCTTTCAGTAAATCGTTCAGCGTCTTGAATTCTTTTGATGTGCCTTTTGCAAAGTTTGCATACTCCTCAAGGCACTTCGGATCGTGCGTTAGAAGATAGCCGAGTCCACTTAAAGTTTGAATAGCGACTACGGCTGTGGCGTAGTTGCTGTGAACGTAAAAAAGTTTGGCATCATATTCGCGTCTGGCCGCCTGACTCGCCGTTTCCAAAAGGTGACCGAACCAGAAGAATATTGAAATTTGAAGCGCGAATGGAATGCCTATCAGTAAGATAGCTTTCCGGACCAGGGTTAGTTTCATTCGAAATTATCGCGAGCAGCATTTGATATGCGCCCTTAATTTTACAGGCACTATGTTTTCGTCTGGCTACAAAAAATTGCCGTTTCGACTTCGAGTCAAACGAACCTCGCTTCATGGTCCATGAAGCATCGACCGGTTTTTAAACGGTCGAAATCTATGCACGTGAAAGGTGGCAATTTAAGGGAACATGGGGTTCGTTCCAGGGGTAGTCGGACCCTGATCTGTCCGGTACTGTCCTTCGGAACCAACGTCGTAAGGGATGTTGTCGATGTCGCCGTCCTGGTTAGGAGTTACGTTGTCGTACTGCGGCGCTTCGTCTGGGCTGTAAGCCGGCGTGCCAGGGCTGCCTCCGGTGTAGACGCCTTGCGACCAGTGTCCGGCGTTTCCACCGTTGGAACCTGATTGACTCCATTCCGGTCCATCGACGAATTCGTCTCCGCCCCAGGCATCAGGCATGTAGCTGCCGTGACCTGTGGTCAAGCCGGTGTCGCGCTGCCCTGTGATACCGGTGTTGATGCGGTGCACTTTGGTGAATTCGAAATATGGCGGCAGACCGTCTGCGCCTTCGTCGCCATAAATATGCTCGGCGTGACCGCCGGCGTTGAGAACGAAACTATCCAGACTGGTGACCGGTAGTCCGTTTCGACCTGTCGGTCCGTGAATTTCTGCCAATCCGCCCAACCCTGTCGGTCTGACGCGAGGCAGGCTCTGGTTTGTCGTGAAGAATGAGTTAGGCATTCTGTAGTTATTGGTGGTGAACGACGAATTACCGAACGTGCCCGTTCGACCTTGCGACTGCAGCGCTGCTTGCGCGTTAGCCGGTGGGGCGATTATGGCTGCAAGAGCTAGTAAGGAAATCGTGGCTGCTGCTTGTTTAATCATGATTGATTTGTACCTATTAAGTGCGCGTTGGGCTTCGTTTGTTCGCGGCGGTAATCCGGTTAAATAAGGTCTTTCCAAAATAGAAGCTTAGAAATTCGACTGACTGGTATCAATCTTGTTCTGGACGTCCGAAGCCGGTGTCGAGACTGACTTCTGGCTGTCCGAAATATCCTTTTGTCCGTAGTATTGTTTTTTGCGTGCTTGTTCTGGCTGCATGTAAGGGCTATTCGGTCCATTATCGAAAGTGCTGCCGAATGGATTTTCTTCGGTCAAGGACGAGCGAGTTCCTGTAAAAGGATTGGGCTGGTCAAAACCTTTATTGGTTTCATAACCTTGATTGCCGCTTTTGTTTAAGTCCGGCTTGTAGACTTGATCTATGTAGCGATTGACTTCTTCGGGCGTGGCGTCGTTGGCTTTGAACGAATCAGGATTCAGATACGTGTAAGCATTCTGATTGTACATTTGATTGCTGGAATTTACGCCGAGACCCACACTGCTACTGGCAAAAGGACTGCTCAACAGCATTCTGCGGTAGCTGTGTTTCGGAAAGTCTGCTGCTCGCGCGGCGAAGGGATTGGTCGGTTTTTTGTGATCTGGTCTGTCGATGAAAGACTTGTCGTAGCCGTTGGGATTTGTTTCCTCGGATTCCTGCGCAGTGGCAGGTGAGACGAGGAACAGGCTCGCACCTGCGACCAACAACATTGACGATAAGAGATTCTTATTTAGCATCGACCATCACCTGACACAGATAAACCAACACAAGCCAACCACGCTTGTCTTGCTTTCCTTAAGGACTCACGATGTTGCCGTCGAACGAACCTGTCGACGTACGAGGTAAGTACCATCCTCTAAGTGCACCACGAGCGGTGCCCAACCAACTGCCGGCGCCTGTCTGAAAACCGTAGTCGAAAGAACCTGACGGGACCGATGACGGATCGGTGCTGAAGGTGCTGAGCAGGTTGGTTTGCTGCCTCTCGTAAATTGAGTTGTTGTTTTTGCGAGTGTAGCGGCTATTCCCCTGGAATTTCGTGTTAGTCGTATCGGACTCGTGATACTGGTCGCCAGTTGCGCCTTGAGAAGAATAGGCGCTGCCACCGGAGCCAATTCCGTTGGCGAAACCGCCGACAGCTTGACCTTGAGGACCGTATCCGCCGCCCTGACCGTAGTTTACTCCGCCCTGGCTGGGGCTGGAGACAATGCCGCCATTGCCGCCTCCTGGCATCGAAAAACCAAAGCTGCCGGCACTGGTGTTGGCATAAACTCCGTTGGTTCCGACATCCAGGCGTCCGTTGAGTCCGCCGGTCGTGAACGTCGTAGAGGCGTTAGTGCCGCTGACGTTGAGATTTCCCAGACCCGTGCTGAAAGTCCCTTGCGGACCATTCGAGCCCATTCGAATACCGCCCACATCCAGGCTTTGAGCGGATGCTGCGGCTGCCGTGGATGCAACTAAACCTGCGGCAAAAAGTACGGAAAGCGACGACTTGAATAGATTCATAGCGGCTTGCACCTGGATGGTTCGTAGGTAACGGACGGATTGGCTGTTTTTTTAGTAAGGAGAGCTCGCGCTCGATTGCCCGCAGTATGCTCAAAATTTCGCAAACTTACGCCCGGAAAAAAGGGCGCAAAACAGGCATTTAATAGGTGAATAGTAATGTGGATAATATTGCTTGTCAATAGGAATTTAATGCGGAAGAAGGTTAATTCTTGCGGGTTTCGGCGATTTTCTGATGTTGCAAAATACCGCTTGTTTTGGGGACCGGAAAAGCTCAATAGCTATATACCCGTTATAATGCGGAACGCAGCTCTTGAGATGCGGCTCGTTTGGCAGCCGCCGGAGGAAGCGTGAGCGTAATTTCGGGTAGGAAACGTGAGCATAATTCTTGGATTGGAAACCAGTTGTGATGAGACGGCAGCGGCTGTCGTTAAGGATGGTCGCATTGTTCTGGCCAGCGAACTCAACTCACAGACCGGCATTCATAAGAAATTCGGCGGAGTGGTGCCTGAGGTTGCGGCTCGATATCACCTGGAAGCAGTCAATGAGGTTATTCAGCAGGCTCTCGACAAAAGCGGCATTGCGCCGCATGAACTGACAGCGATAGCGTGCACTCAGGGACCTGGATTGATAGGAACGCTGCTTGTCGGTTTATCTGCGGCAAAAGCGATGAGTTGGGTTTTGCAAAAACCGCTTCTGACTGTGGATCACTTGTATGCGCACATCTGCGCCAATTACATAAACACAGAGCTGGAGCCGCCTTTCATATGCTTGCTCGTGAGTGGGGGGCACTCGCAAGTTATTCATGTGAAAGCTCATAAAGACTGGGAAATTCTCGGTCAGACGCTTGATGATGCGGCAGGGGAAGCGTATGACAAAGTTGCCCGTCTGCTTGGGCTTGGATATCCCGGCGGACCGATGATTGATAAAGTGGCTCGGGAAGGGGATTCGCGTGCGTTCAAATTTCCGGAGGGCACGGTCAAAGGCTATGATTTTTCGTTCAGCGGTTTGAAAACAGCCGTCCTCAGAACTGTAGAGAAGCTTGAAAAACCGCTGCCAGTCAGTGACCTGGCAGCATCTTTTCAGGATGCGGTAAATCGGGTTTTATTTCGAAAAACGCATCAGGCGGCCATGGCGTTGAATGTTGACAAGATTGTGCTTGCCGGCGGAGTGGCTGCCAACAAGGATTTGCGCAGGCGCTTCAGCGAGCTTGATTCAGCAGGTGCAATCAAAGTTTTCATGCCGGACTTGCAATACTGCACCGACAATGCGGCCATGGTGGCTTCCTGTGCGTATTTTGCAGGCGTGGAAACCGGGCTCGATTGTACTGCTTACTCACGACAGGCGGCTGCTTCGATATAGGGTGGACCCGTAAACCCAGTCGCTGCGACGATTTCCGCAAGCTTTCAAAAATGCGGACATTTTTTCACTTCGGAGAAAATTCCATGTGCGCGTGATGCGCCTGTTTTGTCGTTTACGAGAAGTCGGCTTCGAATTGGCAAGAAGCCGCAAAGTCTTAAGGCGCATGGTCTGCGAGGATCCGAAAGCTTGTTAAATCGTGACGGATAAACATCTTATGCCGATGCGCTTTTGTAGCCCATCTTGCGATCACGAGTTCGACATACCGTCGTCATAATGCCTATGGGGACTGCCATATTTCTATAGCAATTCCCCTATACTCGCGCCGTTTCGTGGTCCGGGTTCGGATAAGTCATGTTAGCATGGGCTAGATTGCCGAAATATGCAGTCATAGCGACGGAATCTCGATATCTGAGTTCTCCGGCGCTAAGGAGAACCCCTATCGATTCACAGGTTGCCCAATATGGTGTTCGATGACAAACAGCTTACGTGTCGTGATTGCGGAAAATTCTTCGTTTTCTCCGCTGGAGAACAGGAATTTTTCAGCGAAAAAGGGCTGATTAATGAGCCCAAGCGCTGTCCGAATTGTCGGATTTTGATGCGCGTAATGAGAAACGGAGACGACCCCACAAAGACTGCTGAAGTCAGCTGCGCGGAGTGCGGATCGCCCACGAGAGTGCCGTTTCAGCCGAAAGGTTATAGACCGGTCTACTGTAGCTACTGCTTCCGCACCAAGAAGCTAGAGGAAGACGATAAAGTCGAAAGTCCTGAGGACGTTACGACCGATGTGGAAATAGCCACAGCGTAAGCGAAACGAACAACTGAATAGTGATTTCAAATGACGCATCGTGTTCCGCACGGTGCGTCTCTGCATATGGGGTTTTCCAGGGGGTGCGTGGAGTTGCGACTGTTTGATTCACTGGGGGGAAATCTCAATATCAAAAGTTGCAAGGGTTAACCCTAGTGTGCGGGCGGCAAACCCGTTGTTAAGTGGCTTGCTGATGAGAGTGAGTGCGACAACTATTTTGCGGGTAAAATTGGCTTACGCGTACACGAAAGGATTGTATAAGCCGTGGCAGACGAGAATGCCGGGAATTCCTCCCCTTCAAATTTCACTGGACCGCCCCCGTCGGATGACGGTCGAAATCGAGCAATCGACGAAGACCAGAACCGCGAGGTTAAGTTTGTCGAGCGCAAAATGAGTCAGGAGAAATTGGATTCTTTGAAACTGTTTTTGAAAACAGCGACGGCTGACGACATTGCGATCATCCGAAAAATGTACGGTGAGAATATTGAGGTCCTCAAACTTATCGGCATACACAGGGAGGAGGCTGAAAAGCCCAGCCTGTCCGATTCTGACCTGCGAAGCTAAAATCTATCCGGATACCCTGATATCAGAGCCGCCGAGCGGGGCATGCTCTAATTGGGTGTATTTGCTAAGAACGAATATTAGTATGTAGAGACTTGGGATGCCAAGCCAACTTTGAATTGTCCGTCCCGTATAATATTCGGAAGTTTGTCCCTTCCTTGCGATTTGGACTGGCCCGTCGGGCGGGTATAGGATTTCGAAATGACTATGAACACAACCACCGAACCATGTCCTAGTTGCGGGCGACCAACGCCCGAGGGAGAGCGTTGCGTGTACTGCGCGACGGTTACGGACCTCGATTTGAAGAGTCTCCAGAGCGACTACTTGAAAGCCGAGGGCGACCGAGACACTAGTATGCCGAGAGCGGTGTCTGTTATCGTTCAAAAGACGGGGCAGAAAATTCCGCTGAGAAGCACGAAAGTGAAGATTGGTAGAGACCCTTCCAATCAAGTCGTCATACCGGACGACACGTTCACTTCGCGGCACCATGCCTGGATCACCTATGAGGAAGGCGACTTCTGGATAGAGGATTTGGGTTCAACAAATGGTAGTCTACTCAATGGTCATCCGGTCGTTAAACGCCAGATGCTGTCCGCCGGAGATAAAATCCGGGTTGGGCATACGGAGTTGACCTTCGAAGTAGAGAATCACTAGGTTTTAGAGCGGCAGTAGTTTTTGAGCGGAGGCCTTTAAGCAGAGAATGGCTAGTCCTGGTGGAGCAAACCGGATAGAACTCGAGAGCCAGATTCTCTGTGCCGCCTTGCGTCAAAGCTGGGCTGACACTGATGCAACTGGCATGGTCAAAGCGTGTCAGGAGCTGTATCAGCTGTTTCCTGACTTGTTGCCGCCGCCCAAGAGCGAGCAAGTCGACATCCCGAGCAACTACTACGACTTGCTGGAAATCGCTTGCGACGTGAATCCCAGCATGGTGCTGGCTGCGTACTTCAAGGCGATCAAGCGTTTCCTGCGCGAGCATCCGTCGCCAAAGGACCTGAAAGAAGATTATTATCGATTGCTCAACGCCGGCTTTATTCTGAGAAAACCGCGTTTGAGGCTCAGTCACGACTTGATCGTGGCTCGGGGCGCGCTGGTTGAGAGCCATGTGATTCCTGAGGATGGAACGCTCGAGATGATCGAGGCGCCGATGCCGGTTGCGCCGGTGGTCGAGCAAATTGCCGAGCGTCAAATGGTTACGACGCAGCCGCTTCAAGAGTCTGTTCCGATGCTCATCGACCTGCTCAAGCAGGCGCAATTCATTGGTCCCGCCGAAGTTCAGGCGTTGAAGAACCAGATGAATCTCTATCCGGATATTCCGCTCGTGGACCTGGTTCTGCAAGCCGGCTACGTCACCGATCCTGAGATGAAATCTTTGCAGTTGGCAGAGTATTTGCTGTCTGCGAACAAAATCACGATGGGGCAGTTTGCCGTCGCGATGTTCGACGAGCGCACCACCGGCATCCGGATGGCGGAGTCGCTACAAGTCCGTGGCTGGCTTTCAACCGAAACCCCGCCGCCCAAGTATTAGCGGCGTCAGCCCGTCGACTACTTTAAGGACGAGCATTGGTTCGCTACTATAAGGACGAGTATAGTAATGATTCGGAAAACCCTCATGGACGCCTGCTTTGGCGGGTCGTCTTGGTTCTGAGGGATGTCTTGGCAAGCGCTTTGGCTATCCTAGAATGACGCTTTTTGCAAATTCCGGCGCTGTGGGATAGCCAAAAGTTAACTACTATAAGGCTAAGTATAGCGCCGATTCCGAAAACCGCCGTGCTTTATTGTTTTAGAAGCCCGCCTTGATTTAAGGTCGGTCTGGACGGGCGCTTTGGCTATCCTGGAATGACGCTTTTTGCAAATTCCGGCGCTGTGGGATAGCCAAAGTCCATCTTTGCGAGGCGATAGAACTGCTGAGACTGTCAAACGCCGCAACTGGTAAGGCTTGATGGGTGTGGCTTGTACGCCGGGATATAGTAGACGGCTTGGAAGCCCCAACTGGTCGGGACTGATGGGCTTGGCGGATACGCTGGAATATAGTAGACTTTCGTACAAATTTCGGTAACGTTATTCTCAGCTGCGTTTCGGCGGGTTGAATGTTAATATATTGCGGAATATGGCTAACGCAGGCGCTCCGAATGGGGGCATGCGGCTTGGGGATGAGCGGACGATGTCTTTGGAGCCCGATGGGTTGTGTCTCCCCGTTGAATTACCTCGGCACAAATTGCGTGCCTCCGGTCGCGCGGTCCGGTCTTCCGGTGGTGCCGAATATCGGCGTCTGCTGAATTTCCTTTCGAAGAGCGCTTCACAGGGTGAGCGTGCACTTCTGGATAACACGCCAGTTCCGAAGTTTGCTCAGGTTCCCTCGATAGTCAATCGACGTCTTAGAGATAGCGCTCAGCGAAAAAACAGTCAGGCTGGAGGAACGCACTCGCAGGCGCTATCTGAAAATCTGAGCAGAGGTTTTGACGCGAGTCAGACGAACTTCACTCCACCTGCTCAACACAATTTCGATCCTGCCGCAAAGAATCAATGGGATTGGCTGCAACCGAATGCGCCAGCGTCGGCGCTGGAAGATCTCCCGTTCGCCATCACTATCGACGAGACAGTTGCCGGTCCGGTCGAAGCAGTACAGCACGTTCAAACCCATCAGCATTTCGACTATGGAAATGCTAACGAAATGCTCGATGACATCCAGGCGCTTGCCGAAGCTTGCCAGACTGCTCCCGAAGAGGAACTCGCCGAGTTGATGGCGAGAGCTTCGCGTCAGCGTCAGGCGTTTATCGATCAACTGATTGTGAGTAGCCCGCAGGACCTGGAGACTCATAGCGAGTCCGCTGTGGTTTACGAAGTTGATAGCGTGGTTGTGAGCGAGATCGCCCAAAACATTCATCGCGGCACGCACGTTCCAAAGGCAGATGCCGAGCCCGTCTCTATGAACGAGCGCGCGGCGGAATTGCTTGCCAATAATCCGGCAGTCGAAAAGGAAGGTGACGAGTTTATTTCGCATCTTGCCGTTTTGCTCAACGAGTGGTTCGACAGAGAGCACGTCGAGCATGTTGAAGAAGCTGATGAATTGCCGCAGGCCGATTTCCATGCTAAACGGCGGGAAGAATTGGTGCGCAACTATCGCAACAAGAAAAGCGTTGAGCAGACCGCTGAGTTCACCAGTGAGGGAAATCTCGCTGTCTCTTCTAATCAAGAAACCATGCCTGACTTCGGCGCGCGCAATCTTCGTGGGGCGGTTGCGAAAAAACAGCTGCAATCGCGCAAGAGAACAAAAGAGGTTCGTCGCGTAGAGTCGGTAACTGTTATCGCAATGCCTGCCGGCATGCGGCGCGAGGTCTACCGCGATGGTTCGTTCATCATTAAAGATGCAGTCGGTCGAGTGACCGAAGTGCGCGCTGTTGACGGTGCGACTATGAGCTGCTCTTACGATGAGAAGGGGCACTTTAAATCGTTTGTGCGCTCCGATGCAAGAGGAAAAATTTTCACTACCGGCGTCAAAGACCGGCATGGTGTCGTGGTTCGCGATGAGCATGGAGCGGTGCGCGCACAGGGCGATTCGATGACAGTCGACGCGAATGGATGTGTGAGTATCAGGAAGTTCGACGGACAGTTCTGGAGCCTCGATGTACTGCGCGGTATTCACATCGAGCGCCGAATTCTCGAGGACGCAAGCGGTGCTTGGAACAGTTTGACTGCCCTTCTGACCAGCGATGGATTCCGCATGGTTACCCGGTTTCAAAAGCTTCAGGAGAGTCAGCCGGCCGGATACCGCCGGTTTGGAGATTGGCTCGCGAGCACCGAGGCGAGTAAGTTTCGCTTTTACGGTCGCGATGGTTCAATGATTCAGTTCAACAACGATGAAGACCTGGCAACCCTGCGTCCGTCAAAGATTTGGCCAGCCGGTTCTCGACAAGTCGAACGCGAGTGGGTGGGGCGGCGCCAGGCCGGAACCGCCTGGGAAGCTGTTCATCGATATATAGCTCAGTATTTATCGGCTCTCTAAGGAGCCAAGCCCGGCTCCCCGTCGGGGGCGCCGAATTGACAAAATGTGCGAGATTACTATGGGGGATTGGAAACGTAATGACAGAGGTAATTAAGTTCGGCACGGATGGCTGGCGAGCGTTAATCGCAGATCAGTTCACCTTTCATAACGTTGAACGGATCGCTTATGCCGTGGGTCTGTACGTCAAGGAAAACTACCACAAAGGTGCCGACTACAAAGTTCCGGTTTTAATCGGTTACGACACCAGATTCCTCGCTGACAAATTCGCAGAGCGTGCCGCTCAGGTATTAATTGAAATGGGCGTTCCCGTAAAGGTCTCCAGCCGCGACGTTCCAACTCCATGTATCGCCTGGGCAACGCAACACGAACCTACTGCAGGCGCGATTCATTTGACGGCCAGCCATAATCCTCCTGAATATTGCGGCATCAAATATATTCCTGAATACGCGGGACCGGCTACTGATGAGATTGCCGAGAAGATGCTGTCTTATCTGGCCCACACTCCGGAAGTTATTCCGTACTCAAAAGAGGAAGTTCCTCACTTCGATCCTCAGCCACCATATCTGGCGGCAGTCGGTCAGTTCATCAACATGAAGAAAATCGGTCAGGCTGGTTTGAAAGTCGGCTATGATGCGCTTTATAGCACGAGCCGCGGCTACCTCGATCATATCCTCAAACAGTGGGGCGTCTCTGTGAAAGGGCTTCATGATTGGCGCGATCCATTGTTCGGTGGAGGCATGCCTGAGCCCAAGAAACAGTATCTTCGCTATTTGATTGGAATGGTGAAAACCGAAAAACTCGATGTCGGTTGTGCCACCGATGGTGATGCCGATCGATTTGCGGTAATTGACGAGCAAGGCAACTATCTCTCACCAAACCAGCTTCTGTGCTTGCTCACGCGTCACATGGTCAAAAACCGTGGACAAAAAGGCTCGATCGTTCGCACGGTTGCCACCACTCATTTGCTCGATCGCCTCGGTGAATTATACGGATTGCCGATCATCGAAACGCCGGTCGGTTTCAAGTTTATCGGCGAAGAGATGCGCAGAGGCGACATCCTAATCGGTGGTGAAGAATCCGGTGGTTTGTCGGTCAAAGGTCACATTCCGGAGAAAGACGGAATCCTCGCAAACCTTCTTATCATCGAGATGATGGCTTACGAAGGGAAGCCCCTTTCCGAGATCTGGGAAGACCTCCAGAAAGAAGTCGAGATGCAATTCTTCTTCCTGCGCGGTGACTTGATGCTGACGAAGAGCACGCAGAAAGGGCTCATGGAGCGCTTGATCAACGATCCGCTAAAAGAGATTGGCGGTCACAAAGTTGTGAAGGTCGGCAAAAAGGATGGTTTGAAACTGTACTTCGACGACTACAACTGGATGCTCATCCGTCCAAGTGGCACGGAGCCTCTGGTCCGCCTCTACTTCGAGGGCACTTCACAGGAACAAGTCGAGCGCATCGCAAAAGACTTCAATGTGCAGTCTCAAAAGATAATCGACGAACTCGATGGGGGCAGCGCAAAGGTAGACTCCAAAAGTGAAAAGCTAAAAGCTGGAGTTTAGTGAGTGAAGAATAATTCCATCTGATGAGGTTTCCAGTAGACGAATTTTTTCATACTGGTAGACTCATTGCAGACGGTTCAACAAAGAGCGGTGCAAGAGGCGTGAGCGAAAAAAACAACAAAATCGGTTTATTCAAGCAGCTCGGTATTATGGCTGTGACGTTGCTGGCGGTCTTTCAGGTCGGCAGGGCGATACACGCAAGTGTTGATAGACAGATTTTCTTGCATAAACAAACGCTCGCGCTCAAAGCCGGCGAGGCGCAAGCCGAGGAGATCAACAAGGAACTCCGCGACGGTCTTTCCAGCTACCGCTCCTCCGCCGGTATAGAGCGTCTTGCACGCGAGAGGCTAAATCTGGCAGGAACCGACGAAGTAATCATTCGTATCGCCAAATAGCGCGGTCTGAGAACGGAATTGAAAGCGGCAGGTATGCAAATTGCGACCTGCCGCTTTTTAGTTGAGGTTTCTGTGCGGCAATCGGCTTCGTTGACGACCCAGTCGAGTTCGTCGCGAGTTTGCTGCCGTGACGTTTTGCCTTAGGGTCGCGAGATTCCCAAAAGGCATATTCATTCCCAAGCCTTTTACCGGGTGAAAATTGAGCAAACAACAAGGCCACCCACGCATCAATGGGTGACCTGTTCTCAAGTCCGAAGGTTTTAGCTCGGTCTAGTCTTAGCGAACGATAGCTCTAGAGAGCCAGAACGCTCTGACTGTCCGATAAGTCATAAGCATCTTCGTTTTTAGCGGCGCTGTCTGAACGACAGGAGCGACCGGAACTGCTGGAGCTACTGTGGGTCCCAGAATTATCGGTCCACTTGCGAACGACGATGTCGCAAATACGCCGAGTCCCAGTACACTAGCCAACATTGCTGATGCGAGAATCCGTTTTTTCATCTAGTATTTTCACCTCCGAACTTCAGGTGTTTTTAGCCGGGCTAACCTGAGTTATTTTATCTATCATAGAATGTACCCGGACTGGTCCATCTTGACAATATAATAGCATGCCGAATCAAGATTAAAAATAGTAAGAACCCTAGTAACCATAGCCTCTGCGGGAGTTTCCCTTGTCAGATTTCATTCTTGTCACCTTTGTATCAGTCTTAGCATTACTTGGTCACGGCGCCGTGAAAGTTAACGGTTTAAAGTGGCTGATTCGAGCCCTGATAGTCTTCGTAATCCTTTTCGAATTGTCCCTTGTCACGGTTGGGGCAAACAATTCTACTTTCGCAAACAACGTTCTTCTCACAATGGTCGTCACGACCACCGTCATATTGTTCTACTGGGGACGCAAGTTAATCTCGGCGATCCTCACCCCCCTGGACGGCGTGGTTTCACTGCGGGTGTTAACCGGACCGATTCGGCACAAGATGTCCTGGACAAAGGCCATCAATGATTGGGTCATGTTCATTCCAACATCCTTTCCCCACCTGACCGGAATGTTCATTTACATAACAGTCCTGGGTTATTTCATGCAGAACGTCAATCCCGGTGGCTTTGACTTTCCAGCAATTCCTTTGCCAATGCCCGTTCAGCTGTCTCAGATCTTTTCGTATAACGGACTGGGTCTGGTCCTGCTGAGCTTCAGCGGAGTTGGACTTTTCGTCTCCCGCGATTGGAAGAGCGCTCTTAAGCGCCTTGGGTGGGAGAAGCCGACCTGGCCGCAGGTCGGAGTCGGGGTGGGGCTGATTGTTTTCAGTTTCGTATACGACCTTCTCTGGTCGCTGTACACGCACGCTCAGCCGGGTCAGGATATGGCGACCAAGATCTCGGGATACAACTCCGGGACATTCGCGACCGGCGGCGATTTGTCGGCGTCCATTGTGATTGCGCTCTTTGTGGCGATATGCGCGGGTGTCGGGGAGGAAACCATGACTCGCGGCGCGCTCCAGCCCGCGCTGGGCATCGTTCCCGCTGCGGTCATGCACGGTGTGCTGCATGCTCAGTTTTCACATGCGCCCACTTTGATAATTCAAGTAGCACTCTGGTCGATTGTGTTCGGCATCGCAAGACGATTTACCAACACCACGACTACAATGATTGGTCACTGCGGCTTCAATTTCATCACAACGTTTTTATTCGCATTCAACCCCTGACGAAGCTATTGGTGTTCCTTTCAGGGGAAAAACAGTTGCGCTCAATCGCCTCGTTTGAGCTGCACGCGAATTGCTTGCGGGTAGTAAACCGACGCATTGTCGAAATGCGTTTGGAAATTTTTCGCGTTTCGGCAATAAGTAATAACTAGCTCGCCGGGGCGTTTCGCGAGCTCCTGATGCGTCTTCGCGCTGTATTGGAAAATCTCTGAATCCTTTTCCGGGCAATCGTAAAGCTTGAGCTTTTCGCTCCAGGGACCAGTGAGTTTACTTGCGTGCCTGAGAGCGATCTCTTGGGTTAGCGGCGGCATGTAGACCATTGCGTAACGCTTCTGGTTTCCGCTGTCCTTCCCACCCGGGTCGATCGAGGATAGAGTTGTAACCGACATCTCCGGTGCGCCGTCCGAAAAAAGGATCTTCGGATTTTTCGGCTGTTTTGACCAGAAAAATTGTTCTTCGTTGTTGACTGTTTTCGAACAATAATACTCAAAGTCGGAAACCTTTAGCGCTTGCAGACTGCCTTTCGGAATTCTGGCAAGGATCACTGGGTGAGAATTCAGTCCTTCTCGTTTGGTCGGGTAGCTGCAAAATACCATGATGTAATTGCCATCGCCGATAGTGGCAGTGCCGAACTGCAGCTTCTCGGCATCATTGCCGAGTTCCGAATATTTCATCCGCCATTCATCAGGCTTGTCGAGCGGATTGTCGATGCGAACAATTGTGTCAGTCAGCGTTCTAAATTGAAACGGTTCCGGCCGAGTCTTGTCCGTTTTTATCTTGTGTAAAAACAAAAACAGCTTGCCATCAATAGCGATACCATCACCGGGCCAGTAGTACGTGTCCGGCTCCTTAGGGCGCCAGAGGGAGAGCGGTTTCTCAGTCGTTCCAGACCATAGAAACCTCAGGTCCGGCGACTGCGAGGACTGTATCGCAGCCGTATTGTTGACCATCTTCGTATCTGCGGAACGTTTGTTGTTCTCTACCTTTCCTATGAAGGTATCGCCGAACGTCCAAATCGCCGTGTCATCGTTCAACCGTATGGAATAGGCGCCGTCAGCGCCGCTCCAGGCATTTTGGGTTGGAAAAAATTTCTTAGAAAGAGTTTGATCTGGTTTGGAGTACTCGACGCTCAGTAGTCGCGTGGGAGCGTCGCCCACGATTTGAGCGCTGGCTCTAGGCGCGCAGCAAAGGCCAAAACATAAAACAAGAATCGCTCCCATCCAAGTGGATGGTGTCACCGATTTTGAATTTGATTGCCTTGTCTTGCGCCTCAAAGTGGTGGATGCTCGCCTAGATCTTCGGTGATGGAATCTGAATGACTCTGCGATTGGTCGTTCATAGGCGATTGTCTGTCAGCACTTTCAGTACCGTCAGCACCTGACTCGTTTCCGTTCCCGTTCCCGTTCCCGTTCCCATTGCCACTTCCGGTTCCACCAGATTTTCCAGTTTTTGATTTCTTGGATTTGCCGACTATGGCAAGTCCGGCGACAAAGTCGAGATCGATAACTGGCTTTTGCCCTACTAGCTTGCGTTCTGAGAGTGTTTCGATTTCTTTGTCGATCTCTTCTTTGGTTTTTTCTGGTTCCAGGATTGCGACGATATCTCGATAGTAGAGTGTTTCTTTCTCTATCAACGCCGCAGCCATTTTGTCTAACTCGGTACGCTTAGAGCGCAATAGATTCAGCACATTTTCATGGCAATCATCGACTATTTTTTTGATCTCGAGCTCGATCTCTCGTTCCGTATCGGATGAGGCGCTCATCCCATATTCCGTTCGTCCGAACGCCTTGCTTGTATTGAATTTGAAGGATCCCATACCCCAGTCGCGAACCATTGCGGAAGCCAGTGAACCAACGCGAGAAAGATCTGACGACACTCCCTGGGCATTGGTATCTCGGATTAAGTGCTCGGCCACATACCCGCCAAGAGATACTTCAATATCGGCGAGGCACTCGAACTTGTTTTTCACATGGTGCATGTAATCATCTTTTGCGACTGCCCACATATATCCCAGTGCGTGTCCGGATGGTATCACCGTGACTACCTGAATTCGTCCCAATAGGTTTCGGTAATACGAAACAATTGCATGTCCCGACTCGTGATATGCGGTTTTCCAAAGATCGTCCAGAACGATATGCTGGCTGCGGTGCATACCGAAGTGCACTCTCTGTATTGCCTTGATCATGTCGATTTGCGTTATGGACAGGCGCGAGTTGCGGATTGCGATCAAACCAGCTTCGTTAACGATATTAGCCAGGTTCGCTCCAGAATCAAAGACCGTCATCCGTGCGATTTCGAGCACGTTTACCGACTCGTCCATTTCAACTTCTTTCAGGTAATGCTGCAAGATCGCCTCACGCCCTTCCAGGTTTGGAAGCGGTACTTCAATCTGCCGATCGAACCGACCAGCTCTGAGCAAGGCTCTGTCAAGCAACGATGCATCGTTCGTCGCTCCGATTGTTAGTACCTTATGTTTGCCAAAACCATCCATCTCAACGAGCAACTGATTCAGTGTATTGTTAAACTCGTGTTGGCCGCCTGCGCCCGTATCCTCTCTTCGAGTCGCTCCAACGGCGTCTATCTCATCGATAAACACAATCGCCGGTTTCCCGCTGCGCCGTGCTTGTTCATAAATGGCTCGAACGCGCTGAGCTCCCAGTCCAACCCACTTCTGTACGAAGTCCGTTCCGGCAATTGAGTAGAATGCGACTCCGGCTTCATTTGCAATCGCTTTTGCGAGCATTGTCTTACCGGTTCCAGGAGAACCTACCAACAGAACTCCCTTCGGTGCTCTCAAGCCGCTCTTTTCGACAAGATCTGCATTCTTAAGTAATGCGACGACCTCGGCCGCTTCAGCCTTTGCTTCGTCCATTCCTTTGATGTCATCGAGTTTTACATCCAAATCTGGAACACGGGCGAGATTCATTCCGCTGGTGTTGAGTTTGTGCCCTGCGGAAACCGACATCCGGCGCGCCGCTTCCTCAAGATCTTCTTCGTCGACTTTCTCCTTCTTCTTCCGAACTGCCAAAATTGCTGCCTCATTGACGGTTGCAGCTATATCAGAGCCGGCAAAATTGAACGATAATTTCGCGAGTTTGTCTAAGTCCTGATCCGATTCCAGCTTAATTGTCTTCAGGTAGCGCGCAAAAATTTTCTTCCGTGCTTCTGCATCAGGCAAGCTTAAGTAGAGTTTGCGATCAAATCTTCCAGTTCTCAGAAAAGCTGGGTCTAGACGCTGCTCTTCGTTGGTGGCGCCAATGGTGATCACATTGCTCCGTCCAATTCCGTCTAGTTCTACCAAGATTTGATTCAGTTCTTGAGTACGATTGCTGCCCATCTCTGTCATCGTTCCAGCGAGTGCGTCGATTTCATCGATGAAAATAATCGCTGCGGGACTTTTTCGAGCTTGGTTGTACAGGTTTCGAATTCGAGCGGAACCTTCTCCAGCCCACATACTCTGGAAGTACGTTGCGGAAATTCCATAGAAAGGAACACCCGCTTCATTAGCGATGGCTTTTGCAAGCATCGTTTTGCCGACCCCGGGTGGACCGACGAGCATGATGCCTTTAGGCAGCTTAGCTCCGATTTTTCTGAGTTCGTCTCCCTTTTTCAAAAAGTCGATTATCTCAGAAATGTCTTGCTTCACTTCGTCGATGCCCACTACATGGTCCAGCCGGATGGTGGGATCGTGCATTATGAGCTCAACGCCGGACGTCAGAGAGCGTTCTTGCCCTACCGCTATGTTGTCCAGCGCCAGCTTCATCATCTCGGTGGTAACTCTGTTTGGACCACCTGGTCTGCGCGACAGAAGTGCCGCCTCGTTGACCACGTTTGCTACGTCAGCAGGTGAGTAGTTCGCTGTGAGCATGATGATTTCTTCGAAGTCGATTTCGCCTACGATTACTTTGCTCAAGTAGTATTTAAACAGCGTCAGCCGCTCTTCAGGCGATGGCAACTGGAAGTAAATGCGTCTATCCATGCGTCCGGCACGCATAAGCGCCGGATCGAGCATGCCATCATTGTTGGTGGCACCAATAACCAGAAGTTTTGAGCCGTGAAAACCATCCATCTCGGTGAGAAGCGTATTCAACGTCATATTTAGATCGGATTGACCGCCGGCTCCGGTGTCTGCTCGCCGCCTCGATCCCATCGATTCTATTTCGTCTATGAAGAGAATTGCTCGCTCGTGAGATCTCAACTTTCTGAACAGCGTTTTGAGTTTCAAGACGCCCAATCCCATGATTAGACCGCTCATGCTGCCGCCGTCCACCACATAGAAGGGAACACCGACTTCATTAGCGATTGCTCGCGCGAAGAGGGTTTTACCAACGCCAGGGGGACCGACGAATAACATTCCTTTGGGCACATCAGCTCCCGATTCAAGATAGTGTTGACTATTTTGCAGGATGTCGATCACTTCGCGGATTTCTGTGCGCGCCTTATCGTTTCCGATCAACTCGTCAAGGGTCCTGGGGGCCTTCGGGCTGATCGGTGGGTCTTTGAATATAAACTTGAATGTCCTACGCCAAAAGCTCTTTGGTGCTTTTGAATCGGCTCTCGGAGGCAGTGGAAAAATGATGCTTAGCAGAATATAAAACTGCATGACTATCATCAGGGCACCGAATATGGCGGCACCGACAACAGTGATGACCGAGTACTTAAGCAGCGCCGGGAACGATGCGAACGGGTTCCAGTAAGGAGCCGTGAAAATGAGGACTAGCGTCCAAACGATTAGTAACGTCCATTTAGCCCAGTTTTTCATTGATTGTTCCTTGTTTACTTAAACCTTCCCATCTGGGGGAAATCGACTCGGTCTGTCTTATTTGAGTCAATTACTCGAATCGGACCTTTGAAGTCTCTGTAGCCATCGACGAAATAGAAGTCACCGGATAATGCGTCCGGTGGATTTGTCGCTGTCGCTGATTCGCATGTCACTGCTTGAACGCCAACTTTGACGGGCTGAGGATCGTTGATGTTTCCCGAAAATGCTGTAGACATCAGGAGTACGATGATAGTGGTTATTATCCAGTTCCTCATTCCACTTCCTTACAAAGTTGCCGACTAGAGCTGTATTCCATTATTACTAACTTTTTCCGGCACTGGCACATTGTTTTGCGACAGCCAGTCTCTAAGCTCTCCGAACGAGCGAGCACCAGATGTGGAGTCAATCATGTGCCCATCGGTGAATAAAACGAATGCAGGAACGCCTCTGACCTCATAGCGAGCAGCGATATTTGAGCTCTTTTCCGCATTGATTTTGCAGACAGTCACAACGCCCTGTCCGTTATAGGCTAGTTGTCCGAGAATGGGTGCCATTGTCCGACAGTGTGGGCAATTATCCGTGTAAAACTCTACGAGAACAGGTTCTCGCGAATCCAGCACCATCCCCTGGAAGGAGCCTTCATCTATGTCGGCAACAAGTGATTGGCCGGCGCGTGCCTGACCGTTCTGTTTCAAATCGCTTGGATTACCTCCAAGCGCTCCTGTTCCGCCTCCCATCATTTGATCCGCTGTCTGGGGATCGCCTTGGTAGGCCGGATCGATGCCGGCAAATTGGTTCCAAATGCTGCCACCGGCGAGCGCGATTATGAAGGCGATGAAAAACTCTTTCATTGGTTCCCTCAATAAAAACAAAGGTAGGTCTTGCGACCTACCTTAATATTCCCATATGCGGCGTTTCCGCGCACGCTTCTATTTACTTACCGCGCTCTGGTACAAGCACGAAGTCAACTACGTGGATAACCCCATTGCTGCATTTGATGTCGGGCTTCGTGACGATAGCGCCGTCAACGACGATGACTTCGCCGTCGTTTTTGGTGTCAACCATCAACGACTCGCCTTGAACCGTGGCTACTGAGCGCTTTTCTTTGAGCGCGTCGGCAGGAACGATACCTTTGACTACGTGGTATTTGAGAACGTTAGGATCTTTGAGAAGAGCTTCTCTCTTATCTTTGGGAAGCTTGCCGAATGCTTCATCGTTAGGAGCGAAAACAGTGAAAGGTCCTTTGGACTTCAAGGTTTTCGACAAGCCTGTGGACGAAAGACCTTCGCTCAAGTTCTTGAAGGAACCGTCTTTCTTAGCTGTCTCAACGATATCGTTGCCTTGGCTAACTGCGCGTTTCGCTTTCTTTTTTGCGAGCGCTGCATCAGGAGCGAGAAATCCAGTGACCAGGAGTGAACAAGCCAGCAACGTTGCTGCCGAAACCTTGTTTGAGTTCATAACCTTCGTTCCCCTTGTGTAGTATGTTTGTGAATAGCTCTTGCGAGCGTCAATCTAGATGTGCTTTTTCACGAGTTCCAAAAGTTGTTCTTTTGGTCTCAGACCGACAACCTGTTCAACGACTCTTCCCTTCTTGAACACATAAATGGCGGGAATGCCGGTGATACCGTACTTCGACGCGACCTCGGGGTTGGTTTGGGTGTCGAGTTTGACGAACTTCATCTTCCCACCGAGCTCTGCAGCCGTCTCTTCGACTATAGGACCTTGAATGCGGCAGGGACCGCACCAGGGAGCCCAGAAGTCTACGAGAACTGGTTTGTTGGATTTCAAGACTTCCTTTTGGAAGGTCTTGTCGGTGACGTCCAGCACGCCACCTGGGTTCGAACCGCCTTTGGATGCATCTCCGTCGGACTTGTTCTTTTTCTTAGACTTCGCGGCTATGAGTTTGCCGTCGGTTTCCGCAGCGATTGCGGTTCCCAAGAAGTCTGCGGGTACAGAAGCGCTGGCGACTACGAGAGTCGCCAGTGCCGTGAGTGTTTGCGTGATTATGCGCGGCATCTTTTTTCTCAATCGAGTCAAAACAGACCCGCGTCGATACGCGGATTTGAATTGATTCAGGGAGCCTTCGTCTTAACCTACGTGCTTGTTGATTGCCGAAGCCAGTGTCGACTTCGGAACCGCTCCAACCACTTGTTCGACAACCTGTCCGGATTTGAACAGGTAAAGGCTTGGAATGCCTCTTATGTGATACGCCTGAGCCGTCTTAGGATTCTCATCGGTATTCAATTTGACTACCTTGATCTTTCCTGCGAAATCCTTGGACAAATCCTCTACAACAGGCGCTACCGCCTTACAAGGACCACACCAAGGGGCCCAGAAGTCTACCAGAACCGGGATATCAGCCTTCAGAACTTCCTGTTCGAAGGTTGCATCGGTTACATTTGCCACCGTAGACATTCGGTATAGACCTCCAGAACTTACTACTATCCTTCCTTTTCGGAATTATAGTTACAAAACATCAGTTTCCCACAGAAAGCTCGTTTTGTCTTAAGCGTCTGGATCGTTTTTCTCGTGCATAAGACTGATAAACAATATTGATCTCTCGCTATTCTCCGTCACGTGGGCGATGTCAGGCTAGCGTAAAAATCTGGTGAGAAAAATAAATCGGCGTGAATTCACGTTACGATGGAGTAGTTAACGGTTTCCGTTTAGAAACTGGTTTCCTAAAAGATACTTGTTTCTACGCGCTAATAACGTCTGGCATAAACCGATTAAGCATGAAAACGCTAGTAAAGAACAGAGTTTTAGGTTGGTTATTCAGCTCGCTGGCGAACCAACTTCTGTTCACGTATTTGCTCATCATTACTATTGCGCTTCTTGCCGTGAGTCTCTGGGCGCTACTGACAATCAAGGCTGAGTCTACAACGGAGTTGCAGCGTCAACTTCAAGTTGAGGGGAATAATCTCGCGCTTGAAATAGACAGCGATCTAACGCTTGATTCCAAGGCTTCGCGTCAACGCATTCAGGAAGCTGTCGATCGTCGTGCCACTAAAAATGGTTTCGCAATAACCCTAGTAGATAAGGATGGGCATGTTCTCGCTGACTCCGGACCTGACGAGGACGGGATTGGCTCTTCGCAGGGAACACCCGCTGGTGAAAACATCTCCTCCGATTCCGAAATCAACGACGCGCTCGCCGGCATCACAGCGATCGTCAGAAGAAATGTCCGCTCGACGAATACGAACTGGCTTTACGTCGCCTCTCCAATCAGATCTGCTGGTATGACTGCGGGGGTAGTCAGGGTAGGTGTCCAGACGAATGAAGTTGAGACACGTCTTCGGTACAACCTGATCGTGTTTCTTGGAATGATCTTTCTGACTGGTGTCATCACGGTTCTCATCAGTCTCTGGCTTGCAGCAAGAGTAAATAGGCCCGTGAAGGAAATTAGTAAGCTCGCGAAAGATATCTCGATTTCCGGCGATCTGTCTAGTTTCTTGCCCGTTCACAGATCTGATGAGATCGGCGAATTGAGTTTGTCATTCAACCAGATGATTGGTCGTCTGCGTGAACAAGAGCGGCTCCGGCAGGAGTTTATCGCCAATGCCAGTCATGAGTTGAAAACACCTACGATGGCAATAGGCTCTGTAGTGGACGCTATGCTCGCTGGCGCATCTGAAGATCCTGAACTGAGAGCAAAGTTTCTCAAGTCTCTGGAAAAACTGGTGGAGCGCCAGACTTTGTTGATCAGAGATCTTCTGGATATTTCAAAACTTGATTCTTCGACGATGGATATGACCGATTGGCAGCACGAAGTAATGCTAGACCATATTCTTGCCGAGGCTGTCGATCAGGTGAGACCGCAGGCTCAGAACAAAGACATCGAGCTGGTGGTGCCTGAGTGGTTGGAATCGACTGCACAAAATAGTTTTCGCTTGAAAGGCAATTCGGAGCAGCTGCAGCGAGCATTCATCAATCTTCTCGGGAACGCTGTGAATTACACACCGTCCGGGGGGCGAGTGACGATGACGGTGGAAGAGTCCGATCACTCGCGTGTTCAGGTCATCATTCAGGACACTGGTGCCGGCATCGCAGCGGATGACCTGCCGCATATTTTTGAACGGTTCTATCGCGGCGAGAAATCTAGAAATCGGGAAGCCGGTGGATCCGGGCTTGGACTGGCGATCACGAACGAAATTATTGCCAGGCACTACGGAAAGATTGATGTTGAATCGACGGTTGGTCGCGGGTCGACGTTTAAGGTAACGCTTCCAGCAAGCCGTTTTCCCGGCGAGAGGAATAGCGCGTAGCTATTTGGTCTAGCTTTTGAATCTAGACGCCGCCTTTTCGAGTGATTCTCGCAGATGTTTCCAACCCGCAATTAATTCAGAGCGGGCGTTATCTACGTGGTCTTTGACACCACCCCAGGTATCGTCTGAAGACGCCTTCAGCTTCCTGAGATCATCATCAAGCTTGCCAATTTTTGCCTGGACGCCTTCCCAGAGGTCAGAGTTCATCAAGTTTTCTTTGGCTTCAGCCGCGCTTCTCTCCAATTGCTCTTTTAAGATCGAGAATTCGGTGCGCACGTCGTGAAGCACTAGTTCCGCACTTTCTTCGTACTTTGCTCGAGGGGAGAGTTCCGCGTCTTGAAGAGAACCCGGCCCGAAATCTTCATGCGGGCTTTCGTCTTCGTGCCACTTCGTGACGTTCATCAGTGTCTTGCGTGCTCGCTCCTGGACTTTGGGATTAGGATCGACTTCAAGGCGGTGAAGCAAAGGAATTGGAGTGTATGCGCATTCCGCGACTGCGAAGCGAACCGCGGAATTCTCGTCACTCGCCATCGCTTTTAAAACAATGTATGGAACTCTTGGATTGCGAGCCAATTCGCAGCGCACGGTTACGCTTTTGTCGCTTGCTAGTTTCACGCAAACGTCATGCGGTACAGCTACATTGGCAGCGACTTTCCTGCGAAGGGCAGCGTCTTCCGAATCTCCATAATCGCGTAGCAGGTCAGGCGATGTTAATGGCGAGCTGGCAATCACAAGGTCGTGCGAGTTCGGGGTTACAAATGTGGTCATGCTATCCACCTCCTGGGACCCGCGCCAGGTTTATTGATTCCGAATGGCGCATATCGTTTTACAGTTCTTTCACTAAATAGCGCGGCGAAGAAGCACTGTTGCCTGAAGATCCGGGCTGGAAAAGCCCACAACAGTGCCAGTGAGACTCTACTGCCCTTTTAGAACGCGTGCGCCGGTTGACCAAGATTGTCCGCTGTCTGGTCGATTACCCGAAAGCCGTGTTCGTCGTAAACCGGCGCGGCCTCTGGAATCCACTCAGGCTTTTTCATATTGCCGAAACCGACGACATCGACGCCGCCGATGCCGTGATTGCGCAGCATCCGCTGCACTGTCGGCGCTTCCGTGTCAGGAACGAACATGTGAGTGATGTCTTGAGTTTTTAAACCGAGTTTGACGGCGGTGTTCTCGCCGAGTCCGAGCTTTGGAACAAGAAGTTCTCCTCGTTCTAGCATTCCAGCCAGGCGCGAACGCGGGGCGACATCGCGGGAGATGCCGTATATGACAGGGAAATCCGTGAGGCTCGCCGGACTGTGGCGATGATAGGCGTATGCTTCGTTGAAATCGCGAGTTATGGAAACGTTCTTCCTGTGCAGGTTTTCATTAGCGCTCTCGCCGGTCGTTTGTTTGATTCCGCGCAGGCGTAACTCGCCTGGAGGCAGAAGCGTTCTCTCTACCATGATCGAAGATAGGCTGCCGGACACGGTTCCATGATAGAAGTCTGCGTTGTCTGCAGTTCTCTTGTTAGGCATCCAATCTACCGGCGTGTCACCTTCATGATCTTTGATCGAGTGATTTCGCGGCATTTGCATGCGTTTGACCATCTCGTCTACTGAGAATCCATAGTGCTTTTGTTTGGCGTACTCGATTTCTCCAAGAACATCCAGATGTTGATAGTCGACGTCGGTTTCTTTGCCGTAGAGTTTCAACAATGCTTCCGTGAGTGGGCTTGTGCTGCTATAACTCTCTCCGCGAGCCGGTTTAGTGAATGCTGCTCGAATCTCAGCCACGCGTTGTGCTGGAACGTCCGTCGTCGCTAGTTGTGCATCGGTAAGCTGGCGAATGCCTGGAGATGTTTCGGTTCCGTTCCACATGTCGAGCATTCTGGCTGCGAAATTTGTGCGAATGTCTCGCATCTCTTTGAAGCGCTCATAGGACTCGCCGCGGTCCTTCGTGCTCTCCATCTCTAGTTCTTTCGCTTCGATATCTTTGATGTACCTGGGTAGCTCGCGTTCAAAGGCTTCTACCGGATTGTTCTCCTTCGTCAGAGGTGCGCGTGGTTGCTCGACTTCCGGTGTGCGAAGGAATTCGCGAGCCCGTTGGACGGGATGTCGCAAATCATACTTGTTTAGAAACGAATATGCCGTTCCTCTTGCAGACTCGACTCCATCGCGAACTGCGTATTTTGTGTTCGCATGTGCATCACCGATGGCGCCAAGTGTTTTTTCTAAAACAGTTTCGCGTTTGTTGAATCGATACTTATTCAAGCCCCGCAGTTCAAACTCTTTCGGTGCTGCCGGTGTGAGAACTTTGGGATCACGTCCTATCACGTGACCGGCGCTGAGAACTCCACCGGTCCAGGCGGTTGCGTAGATGGACTGAGAAACTTCCTCTCCGGAAGCCAGCCGTCCTTCGTTTAGAAGCGAATGAGTATGAGCGCTCGCTGCACCACCGGGAATACCAGATAGTGCGCCGATGCTTCCGTCGTAAATCATGCGACCGGTTTGTTTGGTTACGCCTTCGCCAGCAAGAGCCGCTGCAAATGAGCGACTCGCCGTTCTCAATCCCAGAGACCCTGCTGTCATGGTCGACATCACAGCGGCGCCAGTGATACCATTTTTGGTGCGCGCGATAAGGTGATTCTCCTCGTGTCCATCCAGTGGACGCAGGGCGAAATCGGCAACGAATCCGGTGATTGCTCCATCGGCGAGACGGATACCGTTTGCCGAGGAGAATAATCTCCCGGTGGATGCGATTGTTTGTTCCGTTCTTGCTGCAAGCGAAAGACCTGATGTCTTGAGCGCACCGTGAGCCAGTGCAAAGGGCGCGGCGAAGCCGATGCCGGCACCGACTTGCTGCGCGTACCAACGACTCGATTGGTACTCCGCTTCCTGTGGTCGCTGCACAATCGAAACCATATCAGCATATTTCGTCCCGCTCCCGGTCGCGTCGTCGACGAGCTGCCCAAGGCTGGTGACCCAAGCTTGCCCGCCTTGATAGACGAGGCTGTGACCTGCCTCCAGCAATAAGTCGCTAGCGCTGGCGGAATTGTCCCTGTCGAATTTCTGGGCTCTAGTAAGATTGACCTCGGTCATCGCGTGTTTGAGCCACACGTTGTCCTTCAGCGCGGCCTGCTTGTCGACAGGCATACTTGATTCGAAATTTTGGTCGCCGGCGGCGAGGGATTCTGTCATTAAAAACAACCAGCTGAAACGGCTAATGAGCTAGTTACGATGCCGGAACCACGCATATGGTCTATGACCGCGTAGAGTTCTATATGACAACGATAAGTATATAGACGGTTTCAAGCAATGGGGAGACTCCCATCGCCGTGTGGTCGGTGTTCTGGTGCTGGCTCGCAACGGCTAGCGCAGCTTGCCAATGGTGGATTTTGGTTGCGCTAGTCAATGGATGCGAGCCACGGAGCTATTGGACATGCACTATACGACGGTTTGGAACATGATGCATAAAATTCGAGAAGCCATGGGAAGCAAGATGGAGCGCGAGACTCTTTCAGGATTCGTGGAGATTGACTACGCTTTTTTCGGTGGGCGCTCTTCAGGGAAACCGGGAAGGGCGCTGAGTGACAAGAAGCAGGTAGTAGTTATGGTTGAACGACTTTCTTAGGGGGCTGGTGATACGGCTATGGTCGTACTGCACAATCAATCGGGGCTTTGTTTCAAGCAAGCCGTAGAAGACCACGTAGAGCCAGTGACGCACATTCGCACCGATGGCTACTCCTGCAACAGCATGCTGCATGGCTTGGGACCACTCAATATGGACACGATCGGCAAAAACTATTCCGAGGACGGCCCACTCAAAAACGTAGACAGGGTGATATCTTTAGCAAAGCGATACTTGCTTGGAACGTTTCATCAATACTGCTCTGGTCCGCATTTGCAGCGCTTCCTGAACGAGTATCGGTTTAACAGACGCTACCAGTGGTGCCAACTTGTTAGCCGAGTTATCTCGGCTTGTGCTCTGAGCGCCCGGTGCCGTATGGTGCAATATCGTGAAGCGCAGGCTTGCTGTATTCTTACGACTAGCTATAGTATGGCGAGCACCGAATATAGTGGCATCAAACCTTTCCTCAAAATTTTCATCCTTGACATGTTGACCATGCTCTGCGAAATTACGCATATCTGTGGCGTGGAGGGGCATCACATGAAGCGATTTATAGGGCTCTGTGCAAGTGTTTTGACCGCGCTTTTTTGTTCATCTGCTCTTTGTGCGAGGAGTCCAATCCCTGATAGCGCCTATGAAGATGCGATTTTGTATCGAGGAAATCACTCCGTACTTCTCTATTCAATGCAGAATCAGCCAATCAAGGTAGATTCCAGACCATCATTTTTTCTGTTAGTTAGTCAGGGCACAGGTTTCTTAGCAAATTTCGACTATGGCAATAGGCCCATAGGGGTTAATGGAACACCGGATGGTAGCGCAGCTTTAAATGTGGCCCACGACCTGGATGAGAATACTGCTTGGACTCAGCTTACCGAGGATGGTGCAAAAAAATTATGGGGAGAGCCTAGCAAACGCACGGCTCGTCCTATTCTTACAACCTTCGATGTGCTTGGAAAATTCAATGAGGAAAGAAACCTCTATCATGTCGATTTGAATTTCGATAAGAGCAGCAATGTCTTCGGATACCGAATTCGCGGAATTGGAATCGGCAATGCCAAATGGATCAGATTCAATGATGGTAAATTTAGCCTCAGTTCATCGTAATTGACAAAAACTAGAGCGGGAGCATTGGCGCTCCCGCTCTAGCAAAGCAATTCAATTCAACTGATTATGCGAACTGACATTCGTCCAAGCCTAGAACGAATACCATCCAGGAACCGGTGCGCTACAACCTGAACCTCCGGAACCTGCGGATGGGGTGTTATGACCATCCCTGACTCGTTGGGCCCAGTTTCTCACACAGTGGAAGTAGCCGTCTCCGGCTGTCACACCGTTGTTAAAAAGGTTATCTGGAACAGAATAAGCGAATGTTCCATTGCCTAATGCGAATGCCTCGTAGGCCAACGCTTGCGCGTATAGCTCATTCCAAAGCGGATTCACACTAGTAAACCAATACTGTCCCGTTTTAGGGTGTTGTAAGATTGAATGGTTGAACGTCAAGCTGGAGTATTTGCTGTTCAATGTGGTCCCCGCCACAGTTACATTTGCTCCATGGCAAATGTACTCTCCATCCAGATCGATCGCGTTCAAGAATGGCGCAGGCTCAGGAAAATTTCCGCCTGCCGGATTCGGGGTCGCCGTGCATGGGTTGCGCTTCACCGAATCTGGATATGCGCTGCTTGAAGGATCTACCTTCGCATAATCCAGGATCAAGAAATCCCTGAACACATATGCCTGATAGAGGTTTGTGTCTTCAGACTGGCTGGATTGCCCGATCAAGTGATCGAATGCATGACCGAGTTCGTGAATTGCAGTTTCTTTAAAAGTTGGTTCGCTGAAAGTTGGATTTGGAGAAATAGGATTGGTCTCCCAAACCGAACTGTAGATGTTAGGCGTAGACTCAGTCGCTTCCCAGGTCTCGCCGGATCGATTCGTGAAATCGTAATACGAGAAGAAATAAGCATAGTCACTCAGAGTATTGAACACAAAAAGCTTGATTCTTTCCGTGCCACTTCTCGACGAGAGCGTACTCGAAGCAACGTCCTCAGGAGCCTTGTCTAAGCTGAGAGACGAGCCTGGATTTACACAGTTCCAGTAAACTGTCGGAAAATTTCCACTGTCCGTTGTTCTTTGCTGGCAGACCACATTGTTCAGCGTGATCCAACCGAATTCGGCTTCATCAGTTCCTTCCAGCGTACTGCCACCATCAACCTTGATGAATTTGAGCACATCGAACTTTGTGAGACTGTGCCATGATTGCACCTTTCCACCTCGGCCATTGCCATGACCGGTAGCGGTGATTACAGGCTGAATGATGTTTGTGGAATCAACATTGGTAATGTACGCGTATGACTGGAAAAGACCGCCTTTACCATCGCCAGCCAACCCATCAACCTTTACCGCGTCTGCTTTCTTCAGCTGAACCTCAGAGCCCGAGATGACGACAGCGCCACCATCTCCACCATCCGCACCGCCCTTGGCGAAGAACGAATACTGACCGTTATCGGTTCCGAGTTGAAGGATGTTTCCACCGGCATAAAATTGGATCGCCTTTGGATCGAAAGTGTCCGGCTCGCTGTAAATAGCATTCCCACTGCCTGCACTGGCAGCGTTCGCCGAAAAAATGGCCTTTGAGTTTGCATTCAACACAAATCCAGAACCAGTGTCCCAGCTTGTGCTAACTGCAACTTTGCCACCATCGCCATCTCCACTACTTGGGCCGTTTGCCTTAACTTCAAGCTGTGGCTTGTTCATGTTCACAGTGTGAGCGTACAGATTAACAAGCCCTCCTGATCCGGTTGTATCCGCGCTTGCGTCGATAGTGACATTGCCAGGATTACTGAACGTCACGTCTGGTCCGGAAGGATCGGCAGCGTTATAGAACAAGATTTCGTGACTTGTTGCTCCTTTCGCCTCAAGGGTAACTGCACCGTTCTCGAAAATGATTGGACTTCCAGAGACAAAAACGCGGGTATAGTCACCATTAGCACTGACTCTAAGAGCGCCGCTTCCGGTTACCTTCATATTGCCCGTGGTGCTGAACACTCCTGCCGAATCCGGAAGCCAGACGAGATACAGTGGGTCGCCTGAGCTTGAGTAGGAAATCGCGCCTTTCGGTAAGAGAGCGACAACGGCCGATGCGTCGGCGCCTGTCACACCGTTGCCATTGCTTCGAATCTCAAGACCCGTACTGCCAGATACATTGATTGTATTTGCCGCCAGCATTGCCACGCGATTAGTCCCGGGGGCGGCGGAAGTTTGACTTGCACTGAGCACTGTTCCATCTGCGGTAGTGATCGTACTTGCCATCAAAATAATGGAACCGGAACCATACCCACTAGGACCGTCCGTGGAAAGGTTCCCAGCTGGAAGTGTTATGGTGCCTGACTTCGCGTCAAGGATGATAAAACCGGATCTGGACGCCGAGGCTTTGACATTGATATTACTGGCAGAAGAGACGGTAATGCCCCCGGTAGCACTGGAGGTACCATTCTTGATGAATATACCCCCTGCAATATTGTACAAAGAGGAGCCACCACCTGTGGTGGAACTGGTATTAAGGGAACCATTCACTCCATTTGCAGTTGATGCGCCAATAGTGAATGGGGTGCTGGTCGCGTTACTGGTATTCGCGTTGATTTCTATCGCACCCGCACGCGTTGTCCCTACCGTAGTAAGGTTTTTGGTTTTGACATTGCCCGTGGCAGTAAGCAGTATGTTTCCACCGGAAACGCCGGTGCTGTTCGCCGTGAGGTTGTCCGTTGTGATCGTGCCCGCTGAGGTACTTATTGACAGGCTTCCGCCGGCCGAAACGGCGTCGGTTGTGATGTTACCAGCTGCGGAAATCGAGATAGTGCCGGTCGCGGAAATCGGATTACTGAGTGTGCAACTTCCACTTTCCGATAGGGTGAGATCTCCACTCACACTTCCCGGCGGTGGACTTCCACCCTCATTGCACGTATACGCATTCGCGATACCAGTGACGCCTAAGAGCATGAATGCTCCCAGCGCAATAGTTGAGAAGCCTCTTCTCATGTTGACCTCTTTCAGTTGTTGATGGGCGTCACCACTTGCGCAAATTAGGCAAACGAAATCCAGACAGCTAGCCTCTTCCCAACAGCGTACAGCTGCTGAAAACTTTTGTTGCTTAGTTGATTGGTATTGCTTGCGGTGGCCGGATTCGACGTACAAAATGCGATTTCGGTGACGGTTAAAAGTAGCTGAATGCCGAAGATGCTCGCCAATATTGCGTTACGAATGTGAAGCAAGGGCGTGTAATTCGTGAATCGCGGAAAACAGATACCCTCACTAGATTCCACGTTATGATGAAGGCGGAGTTTACAAACAGCTTCACAAGCCGAAATACGCAATCACCCGAAGGGGGGATTAGCGCTAGCTAAACACGAGTTGCGAAAGCGTTCAAATAACTTGCGAGCGCTAGCCCTTTATAATCCCTTTATTCAAGAGCCTTTTTCAGCTTCGTCCTAGAACCTTTTCATATTGGGCATCGACATGATCGCGGCCTGTTTGTTGAAACGTTGTCTATATTCCAGATCGGATGCCCATCAAAGCCTTTCTCTTCTTTTTGCTCGGTAAACTTCCCTCCGACAAAGCGTTTGGAAACAGCGTCAGTCTTTTGCGAAACCCTTGAAACGAGTTGGATCTAGCTTGGTGTATAAAACCGTATGTTGAGTGTTCTTGTGACCGAGATAGCCTTGAATAGCCCGAGTGTCAACGCCTTTGGACGCGAGCTGGTAGCCGTTCGCATGCCTGAACATATGCGGATGGACTGGAAATTTGATTCCGGAATGCAAAAAGAAAGAGCGACGCGCGCAGACGAATTGCAGAGGCCCTGCAAATTTTTAATGGCCGCAAATTCCTGACAACCGAATTACAGGAAGCAGCTCGAACCTCTTACAGTCAAAGTCCTAAAAGGGACTTCGACCGTAAGCGAATTATGAGACAACGTGCCATCGCAGTAGCCGTGCCTTAAGTTCACCTTGCGTTGACTTTGGTGCTAAAGTTGCTTGTGTTGGGCGTTTCATTTTGTAGTGGCAGCAAGGCGATGCTGGATAAGTTTCGGCGATTGGTTGACAAACTTTCGGGTAAGAAACCTGCGCTACCGCCCGTTCCAGAAGCCGAGGCGGAGGAGACTTGTTGTGCAGGTCAAGTTCACATTGCGTACAGAGGGTTGAGTGATGACAAGCAATATGTCGCTTATTCCAGAGCTTGGAATGAGGTGAAATTCTTTCGGCAGAATAACTTGAAAGTATTTTGCGCGGATTGTCGTCGGCGCTTGCTTTGAGGTGCGTCACCGCCAGTAGTGGCAGCGGCTTTTATTTGAAGATTTTCTTTGTCCAGCCCCAGACATCTTTCTTCTTGTCGTCGGGACCGTCACTTCCTTGCAGCTTTTGCGCGAATTCTTTCATGGACTGGAACCGCTTATTCTTGTCCGCATCCGTCGATTTTGCGATCGCTTCTTGAATGTTCTCTGGGATTTGCAAATCTGCCGGGAACGTGAGGACGCTCTCCGGCAGGCTCCCTGTAAGAGTCTCGTACATCATCCGGCCGACCGTATAAATGTCGGAACGAGCATCTACGTCTTCGCCGCTCTGCTGCTCCGGACTCATGTATCCAGGCTTGCCAGAGGACTCTTGGGGAGTCGTGATTGCTGTTTTGACTTCGCTGAGTTGAACGGCAGAGCCAAAGTCTACAACCGTAACTTTGTACGTTTCTTTGTCCTTTGAAGAGGCAGGCGTCAGGATGATTTCGCTTGGATCGAGACCGAGGTGAATGATCTTTTGTTCGTGAACAAACGCAAGTGCGTTTGCGATTTGTTTGAAAATATCAGAAGCAAGCGCCGCATCCAATCTGCCTTTCTGGCTGATTAACTCACGGAGCGTCAAGCCTTCGATCAGATTCATCACGAGAAACACTTGACCGGCCCCGGCGGCGCCAAAATCGAAGACATCCACAATACCCTGATGGGCAGCTAATTGCGCGGAGACTCGTGCTTCGTGTTGAAAGCGTTTGAGTTCTTCCGTGGCCTTCTCGATATCGCTCGCATCCAAAATTTTAAGGGCTACCGACTTCTTGGCGAAGTGCTGGTAGCCCTTGTAAACAGTTGAGTTTCTCCCCTTGCCTAGAACAGCTAAGAGTTCGTACTTCGAATTGATCGTGGTTCCAACTTTGATTTCATCGCTCACGAAGAACTACCGAATTGGCTCTACTGGCTGTCTTCAGCGTCCGCGATGAGAGCGTTGCGAAGCGACCCCTTGGAGCGTTCCAGAAGTTCTTCTGCCTGGACGCGACCAACCTTACGCTTCACCATGAGAATGGCTGTTTTTGCCTTCTCATGTGATGCGACCAGAGCGCCTTCTGCCAGATGACGCGGCACGCCACCAAGTAGCGAGATGATGGAAACGGCACGCTCTCTCAGTTTTTCATTGGTAGGCTGCAAGTCGACCATCAAGTTTTCATACACCTTACCGAGGCGCACCATCGAGCATGTCGAAATCAAATTCAAGACCATCTTCTGCGCTGTGCCTGCCTTCATGCGGGTGCAGCCCGACAGCGCTTCCGGTCCGACGATTACTGTAATTGAAATATCGCAAATCGCGGCGAGTTCCGGATTCGGGTTGTTTACGAGCATGATTGTCGCAGCACCCAGCTCTTTAGCTTTGTTTAGCGCGCCGACAACGTATGGTGTACGACCCGATGCTGTGATACCAATTACGGCATCACCGGGACCGACCTTGGCTCCTTCTGCATCTTTGGCGCCGAGTTCCGTCGCATCTTCAGCGTCTTCAAATCCGTTGAACATCGCTTCTTTTCCGCCGGCGATGTATGCAATTACTTGCTCGCCGGTGGCGCCGAAGGTAGGAGGGCATTCTGCCGCATCGAGTACTCCGATGCGTCCCGAGGTGCCAGCTCCGAAGTAAATCAGTCGTCCGCCTGCTCTCAGTTTTTCAACAATGATGTCTACTGCTTTCGCGATATCCGGCACAACCTCTTTGACCTTCTGGGCCACGATGAGGTCCTCCGCTTGAACGCGCTCGACAAGCTCTGATGTGTTCAGCAAGTCGAGATCCATTGTTTGGTCGTTACGTTCTTCGGTTACCGGTCTTGTGAATTCCGTTGTGTATCCCATCTGCCATTCTCCAGAGCTTCCGTTGTAATTTACGATTGTCCTATGGAATCGTTTAATTTGAAACGGGATGTATTGCAATTTATCCCTTATTTAACTTCGCGAAAGTGCCGTCTCCCGCCTTATCTCCGATGGACGGCCATGCTTTACGTCGATTGTAGAGCGTTTTATATATCTGCCGTCTCCAGCCTTGCCAGTGTATTTGCCATTTTCAACGACGACCTTACCTCGGGACAAAACCGTTTCAGCAACACCCTGTACTTCAAAGCCTTCATAACAACTGTAGTCTACGTTCATATGATGCGTCTTGGCACTAATTGTAACCTTCTTCTCCGGATCAAAGATCACAATGTCTGCGTCTGAACCGACTGCAATCGTGCCTTTTTTGGGAAATAAACCGAATAGCTTGGCCGGGTTCGTCGACGTAATTTCTACGAAACGATTGATGCTGATTCGATTTTGAACGACGCCGCCGTTGTAGATCAGGCTCATTCGATTTTCAACACCAGGTCCGCCGTTTGGAATTTTGCTGAAATCATCTTTGCCCAGTTGTTTTTGATCTTTGAAACAGAAGGGGCAATGGTCGGTTGAAACCACCTGCAAATCATTCATGCGTAAGCCGGTCCAGAGTTCATCCTGATTCCATTTGTCGCGCAGAGCAGGAGTCATGACGTATTTGGCGCCCTCGAAACCTTCCTTCTCGTAACATGTGTAGTCGAGGAACAAGTACTGCGGGCATGTCTCGGCAAAGGCTGGAACGCCGAGATCTCGTGCCTCTTGAACTCGTTTGAGCGCGTCGTAGCAACTTAAGTGGACGATGTAAACGGGAGAGCCCGCCATTTCAGCGAGTGCAATCGCGCGGAAGACGCCTTCTGCTTCTGCCTTTGTTGGACGAGTGAGAGCGTGATACTTGGGAGCGGTTTTGCCAGCCTTGAGTGCCTGGTCGATGATTTCGTTGATGACGACGCCGTTTTCAGCATGCATGCAAACCATGGCTCCGTGATCGGAGGCCAGCGACATAGCCCGATAGATCGTGGCATCGTCCACCAGGAGCACTCCTGGATAAGCCATGAAAAGTTTGAAACTGGTAACGCCTTCGTTGTTAATCAGCTGCTTAAGTTCGCCCGTACGCTCGTGGGGCAGATCCGTGACGATCATGTGGAACGAATAATCGATAGCGGTTTTATCCGCGGCCTTCTGGTGCCAGATGTCGAGCGCTTCTAGAATCGATTGGCCCTTCTGCTGAATTGCGAAATCGACAATAGTAGTTGTGCCACCGTGTGCTGCAGCGAGCGTTCCCGTTTGAAAATCGTCGGCGGATGTCGTCCCACCGAAAGGCATGTCCATGTGGGTGTGCGCATCTATGCCGCCTGGAATCACGAGCTTGCCTTTGGCGTCGATGGTTTTGTCCACTTCCATCGTGAGCTCTTTGCCGATCATGCTGATGGTCTCGCCATCGATCAAAATGTCGCCGTAGTAATCGTCGACTGCCGTAATGACTCGTCCGTTTTTAATCAGTGTTTTCATGAGGACTTACCTTTGCTCTCTGACGCCGACACGGTTTCCGAGCCGGTCGGCGGTCGCGAGGAACGCGGAACCAGCAATTCGGAATAGTATCCCAGAAGATATGCTTGATGTGTGAAAGAATTTACTACTTACTAATAATGCTGTGCTACTTTCGCCTGACGACACAAACGCGCAAGATCGGCTCGGCGCAAGCGCCGCTGCCTGACTGGATTGTGTTGTAAGATCCAGCCTGAAGCCCGCGCACCTGGCGGGAGAATGTATATATCTTTGCTATCTGGGAGCCGCCGTGTCTGCTGTAACCAAGGAAGTTCTCGCTGAGGTTCGTTCGCGAGCAAACATCGTCGATGTGATTGCCGAATTCGTGGTTCTCAAGCGCGCTGGAAATTCGTACAAGGGGCTCTGTCCGTTTCACAAAGAAAAGACGCCGTCGTTCAACGTGACGCCGGAGAAGGGGATTTTCAAGTGCTACGGCTGCAATGAAGGCGGGGACGTTTTCGCATTCATTCAAAAGATTAAAAGCGCCAGTTTCATAGATTCTGTGCGCGATCTTGCCGAGCGGTACGGAGTTGCGCTGGTCGAGACCGTTGAGGATCGGCAGGAGCACGACAGGAAATCGATGATGTACAAGCTCTACGAAGAGTCTTGTCAGTACTTTCAGAGTCTCCTCGCGCATCCGGAAGAGGGATACATCGGACGCGAGTACCTGAACAAGCGTGGGATGGATGCTGCGACAATCGAGAAGTTCCGCATGGGCTATGCGCCTAACGCATGGGATGGACTGCTTACTTATCTCACGCGCACCATGAACGTTTCCACTCACTTGCTTGCAGAAGCAGGTCTGGTGCGGGAGAAGCAAGGTGGTGGTTCGCACTACGATCTGTTTCGACATCGGCTCATGGTTCCGATCTGCGATGTGGAAGGTCGTGTGATCGCCTTTGGTGGGCGGACTTTGGGAGACGACCAGGTCAAATATATCAACTCGCCGGAAAGTCCGATTTACAAGAAAGGTGAGCATCTTTATGCGCTAAACCTGGCTAAGGACTCGATCAAGAAGAATGATGCCGTGATTGTTGTCGAAGGATATTTCGACGCAATCACACCGCACCAGTTTGGTTTCACCAATACGGTAGCCACTCTTGGAACGGCCATGACTGAAGCGCAAGCGAAGCGATTGATCCGATACACAGATAGCAAGCGCGTCTACCTCTCGTTCGATTCCGATGCTGCCGGTCAGAAGGCGATTGAACGTGGGGTGGAAACCCTGTCTCAGATTGCCGAGGGCATTGGCATCGAATTGCGCATAATTCGAATCCCGGGAGGCAAGGACCCTGACGAGTGTTTGCGTTCCACTGAGCCGTCCGCCGGCGTGGAAGGATTTCAAAAAGCGCTGGAAACTGCGCCGCACATAACCGACTGGCAAATCGAAGAATCGATCAAGGGCATAGATTTGAAAAGCCACAGCGGTCGTATCGAAGCGTCGAGGCGGGTTATAGCCGTTGTCGGTAAGATTAAAACCGCTGCTGCTCGAGTCGAGTACGTGCGTCAGTGCGCATCGCTTTTGAACATTCGGGAAGAAGAACTTCTCGTCGATGTAAGGCAGTATCGCACTGACAATCGTTTAGACGCGCCATCGAAGGGCGCCTCGCCGTTTCAACCGCAGAATGGCAGCGGTTGGCAGGGTAAAAACGGCGGTGGTGGAGGCGGAAAAGGCGGCGGTGGCGGCAATAAGTTTCAAGGCAAAGGCAAGGGCAAATTTCAGAAGAAGGAAGAGGACGAGGGCGCACCGCTAACTCGCAAGCATAGAGAGATTGCCACAGTTGGTTTAACGAATGCGGAACGGCAGCTACTCGCCCTGTATCTGGTCTCGCGTGACGATCTTGAGATCGTGTCCAACTCGCTTGCTGACTGGCAACTGCTGACGCCGGAGCATCAAGAGATCAAGGTGGCTCTGGAGGGCATCGGCACGCAGTTCAACACTATGGACGACCTTCAGTATCAACTGATGGACCGTCTGGCCGGGTTGGAGGAATTGAGGGGACCGCTCACCGAAATAATATTAATAGTTGAGCAGATTCGGAAGCAAAATCTACCTGTCCGCGTGGTGATTAGCGACTACAAAAGCCGCATCCTGCTGTCATTGGCGAAGAATTGTCTAAGTAGATTAACGCAGATGTTGGGTATGTCTAACGATAGTGCGATGGCTACGCAAATCATGACGCGTATTAAGGAGCTTAATCAGCTAATCAAGGTAGAATTAGTTTCAGCGAAGACCGACGAAGAATTGGACGGGCTAAAACGCAGAATCGAACAAATCGAAGTCGAGTTCAATCTCTAACCTGCACGCGTGACAAACTGAAAATACTTCTGGAGACCAGGGTGTGACCAAAGGCAAGAGTACCAAGGACAAAGAAGAAAGCTTTATAAAACGGCTGGATAAGCTGGAGGAGCAGGGCAAAGAGCGGCAGCGCTCCGGTCTGGATGAGCTTCTGGATTCAGGCGACGATGAAATGGATACGCCTGATGACGTTTCCATTCGCAATGAGGTTGATGAAACCGACAATAGCGACCCGGAACACTTCGAGGAAGCAGCGTCGAAGGGCTTGTCGTCGGACGATCCGGTAAGAATGTATCTTCGCGAAATCGGTCGCATTCCGTTGCTGACGGCTGATCAGGAAATTGAACTGGCACGCCGGATTGAGTCAGGCGGCTCGGAAGGCGCTATCGCGAAGAGAAAGCTGGTCCAAGCCAACTTGCGACTGGTCGTTTCGATCGCGAAGAAGTACGTTGGGCGCGGCATGTTGTTCCTCGACCTGATTCAGGAAGGCAACCTCGGCTTGATACGGGCTGCTGAAAAGTTCGACTACGAGCGTGGCTATAAATTCTCCACTTACGCTACGTGGTGGATCCGTCAGGCTATTACCAGAGCGATCGCGGACCAGGCACGGACGATCCGTATTCCCGTCCACATGGTCGAGACCATCAACAAACTCAAGAAAATTACGAGAAAGCTGGCTCAGGACCTGAGTCGTAAGCCAACCGAAGAAGAGATTGCCGCAGCGATGGAGATCACTGTGAGCAAGTTGCGTGAGATCGTCAAGGTCGCGCAGGAGCCGGTTTCCTTAGAAACGCCAATAGGCAAAGAAGAGGACAGCAAGCTCGGTGATTTCATTGAAGACAAAGAGGCCGAGACGCCTGCCAGCAGCGTCACGCAAGATCTTTTGCGCGAAGACATTATCGAAGTCATGGCTGGATTATCGCCCCGTGAGCGAGATGTATTGCGTTTACGCTTCGGACTCGACGATGGAAGAACGCGCACACTCGAGGAAGTCGGGCAACTGTTCGGCGTCACCAGAGAGCGGATTCGTCAAATTGAAGCGAAGGCACTTAGAAAACTCAGACATCCGAATCGCAGTCGCCGTCTGCGAGAGTATATCGACGACTAACTAGCGATGCTTTTCTTCTGACTGGAGGCACGCACGCGTTTCAGATCGTGCGTTCCCAGATCATGCGTTTCCGGATCGTGCGTTCGGATGATGCGTTCCTAAATCATGCGTTCCCAGATCATGCGTTCCCAGATCATGCGGCCGGGAGAGGTACTCGGCAGAGCAAGTTTTCACGCGCTCACTTGCGATCGTCCGGTGTCTTTTCGTCTTTGATTATTGACTCGGCTTCAGAGCCGCGAGCTACCACCGTGAGGACCTTTTGCAGTTGCTCGATCGTAACCGGCTTGCTCAGAAAATCGTCCATGCCGCATTCGAAGCACTGGTCACGAACACTCTTCTGAATGCTGGCTGTCATGGCGACGATTGGCGTATGCTTATTCCCGTCTTCCGCTTTGCGAATGGCTACAGTTGCTTCATAGCCGCTCATGATGGGCATCTGGCAGTCCATCAGAATCAGGTCGTAGTGGTTGGACGCATGCTTCTTCACAGCTTCTTTCCCGTTGCTCGCCAGATCGACAGAGTAGCCCAGATGTTTGAGGGTCCGCTTCATTACCTGCAAGAGAAATTTGTTGTCCTCTGCTACCAGAATCGACATGGCTTTTGACGCTTCACGACCAGGTTTCGGCAGGTCTAACTCGATTACAGTGTCTTCGTCTTCAGCTTCCGAAACGGCGACTTCATTGTCCAGAGTTCCATACATGACGTCGAAGATGCTGGCTATGAGCGCGGCCTGGCGGATGGGTTTTGTCAGATAGGAGGAAAAACCTTTTTTCCAGAGGTCTTCGTTTACCACAGTCTGCGAGTACTCGGTCAAGTAAATTAGTCTTGTACGCGAGACTGTGGGGTCATCTTGAATTTCGGTCGCGAGTTTCAAGCTGCCATCTTTTTTGGACAAACCAATAATCGCTACGTCATATGGCGTGTCTTTCTGGCGCGCGTGGCGAAGCATTTCAAGGGCTTCTTCGGCATTGGCGGCCGCACTCGTGTGGAAGCGTGCGGCTTTCAAATAGCCCTGAATTATTTGACGTGTGCTTTTGGTGTCGTCGGCGACGAGCACTCGCAGACCAATCAAATCTGATGCCATCGAAGGTAGTGGCAGTGCTTCGAGAAAACGTTTGTTTGTGGAGCGCCGCAGACGGATTGAGAACCAGAATGTAGAACCTCTGCCCTCATCACTCTCGACGCCCATCTGCCCGCCCATGAGTTCGACCAGACGCTTGGAGATTGTCAGTCCCAGACCGGTAGCGTCTCCGGAATCGCTGCGCACTCCGGAGGTCGAGTAGGGTTGAAACAGAGAAGCCATCTCGGTTTCGCTCAAGCCTGGACCGGTATCGATGACCGAGAAGCGCACCAGCATCGAGAGATCGTCATAAGATTCTTTGCTGGCTTGAACGCTGATTTCGCCTTTCTTCGTAAACTTGATTGCATTGCCGAGCAGATTCAACAGCACCTGCCGGATGCGAACCGGGTCACCCTGCAGCATCTCAGGGATGTACGGGTCAATGAACGACATGACGCTCAGACCCTTCTTTGTGGCGGCAGGCAGGACCAGATCGGCGGTGCCTTCAATCAGCTTCACCGGGGAAAAGTCTTTTATGTCTAACTCTATTTGTCCGGACTCCAGCTTCGAGTAGTCCAGGACGTCTGTTACCGAGCTGAGAAGGCTCTCCGCAGACGCGTTGATAATGTCGGCGAGGTCCTTTTGCTCTTCATTGAGAGGGGTTGTTTTCAATAAATCAATTGTTCCAAGGACTGCCGCAATCGGTGTTCTAATCTCGTGGCTCATCTTGGCGACAAATTCTGATTTGTAGGCAGCTGCTTGCACGGCCTGGTCGCGAGCCAGGGACAGAGTGTGAGACAGCGCGTCCAGACGTTTGTTGGCGGCCGCGAGGTCTATCACTCTCTTTTCGAGGTCCTGGTTAAGCTGATGAATGCGAGATTCGCTCGCTTGCCGTTCAATCGCGTAGCGAATCGCTCGTCCGAGGAACATCGGACTCAGATCGCCTTTCACTATATAGTCCTGAGCGCCTGCTTGAACCGCCTGGAGAGCGGTGCGGTCATCATCATCGGCGGTCAGGACTATGAGCGGCATGGACGGGTGGTTGATGCGTACTGCTCGAAATGTGTCTAAGCCCTGCGAGTCTGGCAAATTGAGGTCTATAACGACTGCGTCGACCTCGTCACTTTCATCGAGAAATTCGAGGCCGTCCTTGAGCGAGCCGGCAAACTCGACTTTGTAAGACACGCGCGAACTCCGATCCAGAAGTTTCTGGAAGAGCTTCGCATCCAATGGGTTGTCTTCTATCAGCAACAACTTGATTGTTGTCTTGTCCATGCCTCTATCTCGCCTGCAGTTAGTTAAAAACCAAACAACTGACCCTGTGGGATCAAATTTTATGTAGCATAGGTTTTCTTTCGCCACGCCTTCCGTCTAGGGCGTTTCTCGGAGTGGCGAACGAACAAGCTCTGGACTCCAGATCTCTGACATTCGGACTTCCCTCCCGACTTCAAGATCCTGCTATCGGATCGTTCCCCATCAGGGGCTCGATCCCTCGATTCTTTCATCAAACTACTTAGAACTTAATCCTTATATGTATATTTTGGGTGAACGGACCTACCAGCCCTCATCCGCCGGTAGCCATTCCAAAATCTCAGGCGCGCGTTTCAATTCCTCAATCACTTCGTAAGTGCTGGATGCTTCTTGTGCGCGAACTGCTTTTTCCGGTACTAAGAGAACTTTGATCGTTAATGCGCGGGACCCGAGTTCCAGATGGACTATGTCGTCCACCTTCACTGACGCCGCAGATTTGGCAGGACGGTCGTTTATAAACACTCGACCTTGTTCGCACGCCATTTGAGCGACTGTGCGGCGCTTGATCAATCTTGAAACTTTTAACCACTTATCGAGACGCAAACTTCTTTTCTCACGAGTGAAAGCAGACTCTCAAGATTAGCACCAGATGAGACGTTCTATCCCCGTGTCACTGGAACTGTTACGACTTTTATTCATCAAATTCGTGCTAGACGAAAATCAGATTGCTGAGATTGTCGCGAATGCGACGTAATAATTAAGAGGAGAAGTTGAGATGAGAAACATTATTGCCGGCCTTTCGCTCGCGATCCTCGCATCTGGAGTAGCTTTGACCTGTCAGGTCGCGAATGCTGAGACATACACGCAAAAGACAGTTGAGCAGGGTCCGGCACAAGTAGTCGACAGTTGGATGCAGCCAACGGTTACGCGCTCGCGTGCTATTAGGGATGCGGATGGAGACGTCAGCCACACAGTTGAAGAACCGCTTATCATGGAGCGTCACGAGCGGGTAGTCGTCCCAACCACGGAGACCACGACGACAACCAATGTAGTTCAGCCGCCACCGGCGGTGGTGCGGACCGAGAAGCAAACCTATACGGCAACAACCAGAGCGTCGGCGCCCGTCAAGAAGAAATACGTAGCGAAAAAGCGGACAAAGGCTCGTCACGTTGCTCATCGAAAGGCGCCTAAGAAACGCTACGTTGCCCAAAGAACAAATAAGGTTGTCGAAGAAAAGGTTGTGACTCAACCGACCGTTATCGAGCAGACCGAACAAAGCGTTCACAAGGAGACGTTAATTGAAAGGCGTGACCCTGCGCTCGACCTCAACTAGTCGAGACAACAACGAAAAGCTCACGACTATTGGCTTCGCGCTGAGAAAGGCGCAGCCACAACTATGGTGGGGACTGTTTGCAGTGACACTTATCACTGGCACAGTCCTCACTTTTTTCCAGCTGCGGAGCAATCTTCATCTACCTGATGGAACGCTCCCGACACTTGCAGAGTTGAATCGTGGAGTGACGATTTACGACTGCCACGACAAATACGTCTGCACGCTTCGAGCCGAAGCTGACCGTCAGGCTGTTCCGCTGGACAAAATCTCTAAGAACATGCGTGATGCAATTATTTCCGCCGAGGATCGGCGCTTTTACGAGCACCACGGTGTCGACCCAATCGGCATCGCTCGTGCTTGTTGGAGAAACCATGCAGCCGGTCGGATAGTCGAAGGCGGCTCCACTATAACCCAGCAACTCGTAAAGAATTTGTTTCTAGACCCGAAGGAGCGCTCATACACGAGGAAGGTGAAGGAAGCATTCATAGCCTGGGATGTTAACTCGAGATATTCAAAAGCCAAGATACTGGAGACGTATCTAAACGTCGCTTATTTCGGTGGTGGCGTATGTGGTGTCGAGCGCGCCGCTCAGCACTACTTCAATAAGCACGCTAGCCAGCTTGACGTCGCTGAGTCCGCCTATCTTGCTGGGCTGGTAAAAGCTCCGACTGATTTGACAAAATCGAAAAACAAGAGAATTGCTTTGCAGAGGCAGCAAGACGTAATCGCTAAAATGGCTGAGTACGGGTATTTGACACCCGACGCAAAAAGACGCGCACTGAGCGAGAAGTTGGCTTTTGAACGCGGTCCGCTCTCTCGCCCGTGGCCTCATTATATTGGCTGCGTAGAGCAAGAGCTGAAGCGCGAACTGGGCGAAGACCTGTGGAAGAAGGGTTGGAAGGTATACACCAACCTGGATGTCAACGCTCAGAAACTTGCTGAAGCGACCATCAATAAAGGCATAAAGGCCGCACCTAAGGGCATCGACCAGGGCGCACTCGTTTCCATGTCCGTAAAGGATGGCTCAGTATTTGCCATCGTAGGCGGTGCTGGAAATTATGAAGACGTTCAATGGAATCGAGCGATAAACCCTCACACTGCCGGTTCGTCATTCAAACCGTTCGTTTATCTCGCAGCCCTCAATCAGGGAATTATTCAACCGGACACCCTGATCAATGACGCGCCGCTTGTGATTGAGCAGCCACCATCGAAGCCATACGAGCCCAAGAATTTCGACGGACGGTTTAAAGGCTGGCTGCCTGCGAGGACTGCGCTTGCAACTTCGCGAAATATATGTGCGGTGAGGGTGGCTCAAGCTGCCGGTCTTCCTCAGGTCATCGAAATGGCGAGAAATGCAGGTGTGCGTTCTCAGCTAGATGCGTATCCCGCTCTTGCGTTAGGCTGCTGTGCTATTTCACCGCTCGACATGGCGACTGCCTATGCAACCATCGCTCGCGGCGGAACATACATGGCACCGCAGTTTATTCGCAAGATCGAAACGGAAAAGGGGCTTGAGGCGCGTGTTTATAAAGCTACTCCCAGTGCGAATCTACCGACAGAGCCAACACTTCAGTTGCTAGGCGCACTTGAGGATGTGGTACGGTGCGGCACTGGCACTCGGGCTCGCATCCCGGGAGTTGCTGTTGCCGGCAAGACGGGAACCGCTAACGACTCCAAGGATATCTGGTTCGTTGGCACCACCCCTGATATCGTCACGGCGGTCTGGGCCGGTAACGACAAACACAAGGCCGTTCGCGGAACTCGCGTCACAGGCGGCGTCGTAATGGCGAAGATCTGGCACGATTACATGGCACCACTACTGAAAAGCCGTAAACCTGGAACCGTCGCGTTTGCCAAACCTGCCACCGAACTGCAGAGTGAAGTGACAAAATACGCTGACAATCAGTTGTTCCACGAGTCTATAGATCAAACCGATGACGGTCTCCAGTACAACAGCGCGCGTTTGGCTGCACAAGTTAACAACCTCGGGGACCTTGAAACCATAGAGCAGAAGGGCATCGCCCGCGCTTACGATCTGCAGAAACTTCAAGCGGTCAAGCGACTGCGCGACAGTATGATCGCGAAAAATGATTCGATTCAAAATGGTTATATTGAGAACGGATACAATCGAACTTATCCGCGTACAACTTACAGCACGGTTTCGGCTTCATCTAATCAGGCGCGGAACACAATGATCGCCAGTTCCGCGCAAGATGCAATTGAAAATGGAAGCGATTCTAATACAAGCACAAGGTACGCTACTGCATCCAATACGATACGGCTAGATGAGCGCACCATGCCGGAAACGGTGCGGCGTACCCGCATCGTGACCCAGATGTAGGGATCACGCGGCCGTAATAATTGTGTGATCTGTTGAGCGATAGAGCTTTCTGATCGTGTATTCTGTACTTGAGAGAAGGGGGTTTTCTGAGCTTTAGTTAAGAGAACCCGGAAACAGAAGTTCGCCGAAAAAATGAATATAGCCGCAACACAGCATAGCGACGCACGCCGTAATTTCGGTAGTTTAGTGTCAAGGTGCGCAACGGTTTTTCTCGTTGGCACGATCGCCCTTAGCCTCACCAGCTGCGGTGAAGCTCCAAAAACAGATGATGCCGATGCAAAGGCGTCGACGGCCGGGCCGCGTGTGCTCAAGCTGTCTGACGAGGCATTGACCAAGATTGATTTGAAGACGGAAACGGTTTCGCACAAGCCGGTCACCGTGCCGCTGCATCTAACCGGACGCATAGAACCGGACGTGCATAAGGACGTGAATATTTCGACGCGTATCGCCGGAAGAATCACATCCATTAACGTCACTCCCGGGCAGACTGTCGCAAAAGGCGCTGTAATAGCCGAGCTCGACAGCTCCGAAGTCAGCGACCTCGAGTCTGATCTTTTAGAGTCGCGCTCCAAGCTCAGAATTGCCGCATTGCAAGAAGAGCGTGAGCGGCAGATCTATGAGGAATTGATTCGCCGTCCTGCGACATTGATTAGAGCCCGAGCGCTTTTCAATGAGGCCAAAGTTAATAAGGATCTCTACGAGACAGAGTTCAAACGCGCTAAAGAACTCAATGCCGAGAAAATCGTGGCCGCCAAAGACTACATGGCGGCGCAGGCGAAACTGGCTCAAGCCAACACGCAGTTCGAAGAAGCTCAATCAAACTTGAAGCGCGAAGAACATCTTTATCAAAACCGTTCAATGCTTAAGCGAGACTATCAGCTCGCTCAGGCGGAAGCTGATCGGATACGAAATCATATCAACACTTTGACGCAACGATTGACGTTCCTTGGTGTTGATAAAGAGATGCTTGAAGACGTAACTCATGATGGTCAGATCAGCGGAACTATCAATATACATGCTCCTATCGGCGGCATTGTTTCCTTCCGTGATGTTGCGGTCGGACAAGTTGTGCAGCCGTCGACGATTTTGTTCACTGTTTCCGATATGTCGACGGTTTTGATTCAAGCGGACTTGCCTGAGATCGATCTTCCGAAGGTCAAGCTGGGAGACCAGGTCCGAGTGAAGGTTCCAAGCTATCCGGATGAAGTCTTCCTCGGTACGGTCGACTACATGGGAGTGGGCGTACACGCGGAAACGCGCACGATATCTACCAGAGCGCGTCTGGCCAATCCTCACGGGCGCTTGAAGAAATTCATGTTCGCCGAAATTTTCCTTGAAGGCAGTCCTCAAAAGGTTCTTGCCTGCCCGAAAGATGCAATTCAACAACACGGCGAGCAAAAGATTGTGTTCGTGAAAACAAACGATGGTTTTGTTGAAAGACAGATCAAGACGGGTATTGAGGGCGATAAATTCACTGAGATCGTTTCAGGACTCAAGGACGGTGACGTTGTCGCCACGCAGGGAAGCTTGATGCTCAAGAATGAGATTACATTTGCTTCTTCAAACGACTAGATAAACGGATACGAAGAACTACGATTAATTACTGCGTGCGCAGAAGGCTCAAAGTCTTATGATTGAGAAGCTAATCAAATTTGCTCTTACCAATCGACTTCTTACCGCTGCAGCGGTCGTGGGCATTGCTTGCCTGGGAATCTGGTCGATGCTCAACATCCGCATCGACTCGTTTCCGGATGTGAGTAACGTTCAGGTTCAAGTCATCACAGAGCCTGAGAGCATGGCGACCGAAGAAGTCGAGAAGCTGATTACGTTTCCAATCGAAACGGGAATGAACGGCTTGCCGAACATCACCAAGATTCGCAGCAACTCTAGTTTTGGACTGTCCGTTGTCACGGTTATTTTTGAAGACAGCACAGATGTTTACTGGGCGCGAAATGTAGTCAATGAACGGTTGGGGACGATTGAACTCCCTGCAGGCTCACCGCGACCGGTTCTCGGTCCGGTGGTATCAACCTTCAGTAACGTCTACGACTATTACATGGTCAGCGACCGCCACGATTTTACTGAACTGCGTACCATTCAAGACTGGTATGTAGCGCGGCGTTTGCGAGCCGTACACGGAGTTGGAAACATTGTCAGTTATGGCGGTTTCGTAAAACAGTATCAGGTCTACGTGTCGCCGCAAGCGCTTAAATCCTACGGTTTGAGCCTTATTGATGTGAATAAGTCACTGGCGGATAACAACGTCAACGCTGGCGGCAACTTCATAGTGCAGGGCGGAGAGGAAGTTATCATCCGCGGTTTGGGACTGATTGAAGGCATCAAAGATATCGAGAATATCGTTCTCAAAGAAGTCAACGGTATACCGGTAAAGGTTGGCAAGGTCGCGCGAGTCGAGATTGGTCCTGCATTCAGGCGCGGCTCCGCTTCGATGAACGGCAAAGGCGAAGTCGTGACCGGAATGGTGCTTACGCGAAAAGGCGTCAACACCAAAGCGGTAGTTGAGGAAGTTAAGAAGCGAATCGCCGAGATTCAGCCTGACTTGCCGGAGGGCGTCACCCTTCATCCTTACTATGATCAGACCGAGTTGGTCGATAAAACGATTGAGACCGTAAAAGAAATTCTGCTGTTCAGCGGCGGACTTGTAATCGTTGTGCTATTCGCGGTTTTGCTGCACATTCCCAGCGCGTTGATAGTATCTGTGATTATTCCGCTCTCTCTTCTATTCAGCTTCGTGTTGATGAAGTTTACCGGTTTGTCCGCGAACCTGATGACGCTTGGGGCGGTAGATTTCGGCGTTGTGGTCGATGCCGGCGTTGTTATGGTCGAGAATATTTTCAGGCACCTTGCCGAAGCGTCCGCTCATGGAAAACCTCCGAAAGAGCGATGGAATATTGTTCTCAATGCTGCTCAAGAAGTTGGGCGCCCGATCGTTTTTGCAATTGCGATCATTATCGCAGTGTATCTTCCTCTTTTCACACTTGAGGGCGTGGAGGGCAAGATGTTCCATCCGCTTGCTCTCACGTTCATTTACGCATTGATTGGTGCGCTGCTCTGTGCACTACTATTGATACCACTGCTTTGCTTCTGGTTTATGCGGGGGCAAATCGTCGAGAAGCACAGTCCGATTGTTACCGCTTTCAAGAAAGTATCGAATCCCGGACTCTACCTGGCGCTAAAGCATCCCAAGAGGACTATCGGCATTTGTGTCGCCTGTCTGGCTGCCAGTCTATGCCTGATTCCGTTCCTCGGTTCCGAATTTATTCCTACGCTCGATGAAGGGAGTATTTTGCTCCGTACCAAGCAAGCTCCGAGTGTTTCTCACATTGAATCGCAGCGCATCAACACGATAGTCGAACAATCAATGGTGAAATTTCCGGAAGTTGACACCGTCGTAACCAAAATCGGTAGATCCGGTATGGGAGGTGACCTCGAGGGTGTTGATAACGCAGACATCTTTATTAGTTTAAAGGCCAAAGAGCATTGGAAGACAGCTAAAACTAAGGAAGAGCTAGTCAATTTAATGGCTAAAGAACTCGATGAAATCCCGGGTTTGAAATACTCGTTCTCGCAGCCTATCGGCGATATGATCGATGATCTGATTGCCGGTATTAAAGCGGATCTGGGAATCAAAATTTTTGGAGAAGATCTCGAGACAATCGACAAAATTGCTGCTGAAATCGAGGCAATTGTGTCCGAAGTACCGGGAGCTGCAGATATTCAGCGTGAACAGATTTTGGGTCTGCCGCAGTTAAATATCAAACTCAATCGCGACAATATTTCGAGGTATGGCTTAAATGTCGCCGATATTCAAGACATCATGCAAACTGCCCTTGCCGGAAAAATCGTCACCGAGGTTCTCGAGGGCACCAAGCGCTTCGGGCTCCTGGTGCGCTTCCCATACAGTTTGCGCGACGAGGTCTCCGACATCGAATCGATTCCGATTGAAACTCCAGATGGTGCTCGTATTCCATTGAAGAGTCTGGCGACCATAAGCAAGCCGCGAGGCACAGTTATGATCAACCGCGAAGATGGACAGCGAAGAACGGCTGTTTTAGCTAATGTACGCGGACGTGACCTGGGCGGTTTTGTAGAGGAGTGTCAGGCAAAAATAAAGGCTAAGGTCAAAATTCCGAAGGGCTATCAGATCGTCTGGGGGGGGCAATTCGAGAATCAACAGCGTGCTATGCAGCGGCTTGCCATCGTTGTTCCCGTTGTTTTACTGCTTATATTTATATTGCTGTTCGCTTCGTTCAACTCCTTGAAAAATGCTGGGTTGATTATGTTGAACGTGCCGTTCGCCATGGTCGGTGGCATCGTTGCATTGTTTCTCTCGCGGCAACCTCTGTCGGTTCCAGCGATTATCGGTTTTATCGCTTTGTTCGGTGTTGCCGTTCAAAACGGTGTGATTATGGTGAGCTACATTATGCAGTTGCAGCAGCGCGGTCTTCGCGTTAAACACGCGGCGATCGAAGGAGCGAAAGTTCGACTGCGTCCTGTTGCGATGACCGCGTTAGTCGCGATTATGGGTTTGTTGCCGAAGATTTTTTCGAACGGCACCGGTGCGGAAGTGCAGAGACCGCTTGCAACAGTCGTTCTTGGTGGATTGGTGACTGCGACGGCACTTACATTGATCGTTGTTCCGACGATTTATACGATGCTTAACCGTGATGATGAGTTTCCAGCTGGCGATAACGACTAGCTCAGTGGTTTAGGGTAGCGTTCCAGTGCTCGCGTTCCAGGCGTCGGTCTAATGCCGCGTTCCCCGCGCCTGTCTAATGGCGCGTTCCCCGCGCCGGTCTAATGGCGCGTTCCCCGGCGTCCAGTTGAGCGAGCATGTCCCGCCTTCGCAATCGGATTCCTGCATGAACGAGGAGGAATCGAGCAAATTGGCTGACTGTATATCAGGCTGCCGTTCTTGTTGGGCGTCGGTCTGACCGAGGATTGTATCTGGCGGGATTGTGCACTGTGACTCGGAGAAAATCCTGCTGGTTCCATCATCGCTTTCGTGCGTGCACTTATACATGATCGCGTCTCCTTTACGACGAGCGAGGTCGTGCCTGCGGTCGCTCGACTGCAGTGCCGTATATGGTGCCATTGTTAGTGTAACAACGGCTACCGAGGCTATTACTAACCTGCTTCAAAAATTACAACTGCCACTTATGACGCGTTGCAACAGTTCATGTTCCGCAAGCTCCGAGACCCAGGCCTGTTCGATTTTAGCCGTTGCGAGGCGGACGAAGCGCCCAACGATTGTCGCCGAAGCGCTTCGAGTTGAATACGGTGGTGAGATTGTCTTGCACCCAGCGCTTGCGCCCGGAACTGTTATGAAAGACCTGTCCATCTTCACCGACGACGCCGATGTGAGCGTTTCCGCCGCCTTCCCACCAGCGTGTGCCGGGCTTGCCACCATACACTACGTCGCCGGCCTGCGCCTGGCTAAGCGGGACGCGAGTCCATCCTTGTTGTTTGAGTATGTCTACCAAACCGCCCACGCCGGCGCTGTTTGCGTAATGAAATCCGGACATCTTAAGAACTTCGGATACTGATGCGGCGCACCCCAGCCGTCCGCCTTTGACTGAATTTGCAAAGTCTGACTGTGCCCAGAGACGTCTATCGACGTTTGCAGCCGCTTTCTTGAGGATGCGTTTGTTTGCTTCGATGTTTCTTTCGCTGTCTTCTGGTCGGATGTTCGGGTCGTCACCAGGTCGTGGCGAATAGTCGTCCGGGCGGGGCGTGACGTCTTCCGGTACATAATGAGGTCGGGGGCGATGGTCGCGCCCGGGTGAGGGCGGATGCGGTCTATCCGGGCGGACCGGGCCATCCGGCACTGGTTTGTCGGGGATGTTTGCTTGTGGCGGGCGCAGTACCCAGACCTGCTCTCCATATTTTTCCGGGGGAAAACTGCTTGCGACTGAGTCAGCCTGCCAGTTGCCGGTCTTCGAATCATTGTGCCAGACTTTTCCGTCTTGACCGACGATGCCTATATGGGCATTCCCACCGCCGGCGCGCCAATCCTTTCCGAGCCTGCCACCATATATGACATCACCCGGTTTCGCTTGATCCAACGGAACCTTTTGCCAACCCTTTTGCTCGAGTTGGCTCGACAGTTTGCCGACATTGGCCGAGTCCGCGTAATCATAGCCGATGTCTTGAAGCACCATTGAAACTGCTGCCGCACCGGCTAACCGACCATTGTGAACTTGTGGCTCATAGCGCGAACCAACCCATGGTTTTGCTTCGGCGTTGCGTTCCGCCGCGAGCGCGATTCTTGCATTGGCTGGAAGGTCTGAGGTCTTCGGCTGGGCTGGTTTGAGTTGGTCGGAACCATCTGAAGGCGGAGATGGTGCTTCTGGTATTTCTTTAGTAAGTCCACGTTGAGCCAGTCTTTGCTCTCCCCTGAAGTCGTATGTAGACTCGATTTGAACGTCTGGCAGAAACAGATCCGGCCCTTGCGAAATGCCAAGTCCGGGAAGGTTTTCGTTGTTAGACAACGGAGAAGGCAGTTGCACTTCCGCGCTCTGGTATGGCGAAAAGTCGAGCGTGGTGGAATTTTCGAACTTCTTCAATTCGACTGTGAAGTCCGGCATCTGATTATAGGGATTCTGTATTTCCCTGTTTGCGTTTAGTTCGACCATGAGAAACTCCGGCGGCACGTGACGATCCGCTGCGGAAGGCGGATTGCGTCAATTGCATTTATAAGAGAAGGGATGTCTCGTCTCACCGAACGGGTGCGACAGGAGCCGACGATGGTGGCATCGTCTGAATGATGAATCAGGTACGACAGTCGGACCGATGAGCGACGCTATAACCTGGTCATATAGCGCTGCGTCTTCGCCGTGACGTTTGACACTGGGTTGGTTTAATAAAAACTTCGCTCCAGTGGTATTGCATCTGGTGCGGGGGATCGGGGTGGGCAAAATTGAAGCCCATGGCGCACTTGGCGCAAAACTAGTATTTCATCGCGTCATATCGTAATCAAATTAATTCACGGGTATAAGCGATCCGGTGGAGCATAGGTTTGTGTAACAGCGCTATCCATGGGTATTTGCGGTGAAGTGCTTCTCTCAAAGAGTTTTGTCTGCGGTTCAATATCAAAACGCTTCCACAAGTACTGGAGGTCGGCTAGCCGGCATCCAAACAGCTCATGGCCCTCAAGCGCTCAGGCAAACGGTCGGAGAGCGACTTAAACTGAGGATAAGCGCGGCGAGTCGAGGCGGCTGTTTCGGTTTCTCCGCAAAGAAAAAGACTTGATGCGCCCGAGCATCAAGTCCAATTCTGCAGTGTCACGAAAAAACTTTTACCGATTATGCTGCGCGAGCAATGTCCTCGGCGGGGAAGTCGGTCCAGACTGTGTCGTTGAAAGCGCGTCTGGTCTTATGTGCGAAATTGAGAGCGCGTGTCGCAACTTTCGCTTCTACTTTACCGGTGTTGACCATGTCCTGAGCGCGCAGGACGTTTTGCACATCGCAATCGCTGATTCTATTGGTATCAGCGAGAACTTGGACGATCGATTCGCCGAACCCGGCGGATATTTGAAGAGCAATTTCGACCATATCGGGGGATACGATTTCTGCGTCTACGAGGAGACTGCCTATTTGCTCGTTGTCTTTGCTGGAAACTGTCATCTCATTATCTCTTCGGGTAAGGGGGTCGGGCGGGGTTGAGACTATGCATCAATCATATGGGTAGAACTGCAACCCGTAAATTCACAGAGATGATATAGCACAAACGTGTATGTTTCGATGGAGCGCCGCTGCTGATGGCATTCTTCGTGCCCGAACTTGTTCAGAATTTTCAAATTTCTTTGCTGAAGCTTGTAACGGCCGGGCGTTTCGGTTTTTCTACAGAAAGGTTTCGCAAAAGTTGGCTGACAAGAGTCATTAGCCCAATTTACACATGCTAATTAGAACGCAGAGGCGATGCACTCGCCGGCAATGGGAGAGCCGATTGAATTGCGGCCAGACCCGAAGATAACGAGTTCCCCATAACATTTAGGAGAGCAGTAATGAATAAACTTCAATTGAAGGGTGATTGGAACCAGATGAAAGGCAAAGTCAAAGAGAAGTGGGCTGAGCTCACCGATGACGATATGCTCGCAATCGAAGGCGAACGCGACCAGTTGGTTGGTCGTATTCAAAAGCGCTATGGTCACACCAAAGAAATCGCTGAAAAAGAAGTGAATGAATTCATGGACGGGAATAACTGCTGCGGTTAACGCACAGCCTGTTAATGACTAGTGGGTAGCTGTCCAGGAAGACGGGGTCTATCCACGAAAAAAGGAAGGGGTCGCGGAAGCGACCTCTTCCTTTTTGGCTTGGGAGCGATTTCGGTTATGTTCGATTTGTGCCTCAGCTTCGGTCAGACCACACCTTGCGACTCTCGCGTTAGAGAGGAACCTATCTAGTATTCTTTTGACTTCCGCGGCTCGACTACGTCGCCAGCCCCGTAACCCTCACTGCGAGACGCGTGTCGTCAGGCGTTATTTCATACAAAGAAAAGGACCATCTTCAATAGATGGTCCCTTCCCTTTTCGATGTACATCCATCGTCCCGTAATTAGCTGCGAGTTTGCGGATCTCGCTGTTATACGAGGCGGGATGCAACTACATCTGCAGATCGTCCGTTGTTACGGCGACCATATTGTTGCGCTCTTCGATGACCGCAATGTTGCTCTCTTGAGCGCCAACACCGACAAGTGCAGGCTCTCGACTGCTGGTTTGCGGGTTAGCCGGCATGTTCAACGTCAGCACCGGATGTGGTGCATCAGTCGAAAATGCTTCCGAGGCAACGACGTTAGTCAACTTCACCGTGTGTCCAGCCGGTGTGGTTGCTTGCGTGAAGGTGACGTATTCACCTTGACCGTCCTTAGAGATCACGCCAGTGAGGATCGAGCGTTCCGGCAAGTAGCCGTTTCGAAGAACGACATTCTTCTTCAGCACGAGAATGCACTGGTCAGCAACGTCGGGGCTCATGGTGAGCGTTCCTTCAGCCATTCTGAACGGAATGCCCTCTTCGCGCGAGCGGACGATGTCTGTTTCGGTTACAGAAACATTGGCTTGTAATGCGTGTTCGTCTCGCAGTGTCGAGATGTAGCGTTGAGAGTCGTCTCGATTGGCGAGGCGGTCCTTAATGGCGCCAGCCCAGGCGTTGGCCAATTCGAGCGCGCTCATGTTCTCCATTCGTGCACTATCGGCATCGGCTGTGAGGATGTATTTACCGCCGACCTGGACGGTGTATCCGCCGTTGACTTTGCAGACCTGGACTGTACTGGGCGACTTGCTTGGATTAACTGCGAGCGCGTTATCCAGATTGTCCTGCGCGACCCAGGCACGACGCTCGGCTGACAAGCCGGCAGCTCCGCTCTTCACCTGGAACATTGGTTCGCCGCTGAATGTGACCCAGTTGCCCTGGTTGAATCCTGCATTAGCAGGCAAGGTTCCAATTCCGATAGTTAATGCCACCAAACCCAGTAGCGTTTTGAATTTCAGTTTCATGATCTAACTCCTAAAAATCTTTGATGAATAATCCTGTTTATGTACGCGCGGCGCCTAAATAGTGCCTACGGGCTCAGCAATGGCGATGCTTGTTGTCGCCGTAGTTTCGAGCTGTAGTTCTTCCATGGGGCCGATGTCGAAAACCGCTCCTCGGCTCATGAACAGACGCGGTAATCGGGATTGTTCGTCCTTGGCGTATTGGTTGCCAACCCATGCACCTGAAATCAGACCTTTCGTGCTGGTCGCGCCAGTAGTTAGGTCAAGAGCGCCCTGCGGGTCAACTTGCTCTTTCGCTGCGATTTCAAATTCATTGACGCCACCGACCACGAAGGCCTGGATTGGGATCTGTTGACCGTCTGGCGTCTCCAACTTAGTGAACTGTATAGTCACAGTCGAACCGCCTGGGAACCCGTTATAGGTGAACTCTTCCGCGTCGAGAACATTACCGTGCGCCATGGTTCCGGCAGGCAAGTACGTGTCGAACTGCGGACCCAGTGGAACATCTCTGCTTATAACTGCGGTCACGGAGTCACCGACAGTGGTGCCATCGAAGTGGAATGCGCTCAACAGCTTAATCGGCATTCGAGTTTCCGGTGGGACTACTGCGATGTGCTTGTGGGTTTTGACCAAACCGGTCGAGACCTTCGCGGGACCTTGAAGAGCTGATACATACCTTTCTACTGAAGTTTGGTCAGCGAGGCACTCACGGATGCTTTGAGCCCACTCGTTCGCCAATTCCATTTGGGAAACACCCTTTCTGATCGCGCTGTTGGTGTCGGCTGTCGCGATGTGATAACCGTTCAACTCTACGACCGGCTGTTTGTTTTTTACACGAACGGCCACGGAGTCCGGGCTGCGATCCAGAGCCTTGATCAACGCGTCATCCAGGTTCTTTTGAATAATTCTGGCACGCTCTGCAGCAGTCATTTTGTCCGCATTCGCCTCGATCTCGAACAGGTCACCGCACAGGTGGATCGAGCGTGTTTCCTTGACCAGCAGATTGTCGGCCTGCGACGCCAGCGGCGTGTACAGGGCTCCTACCGCTATTAATGCGCTGAGGGCCAGGGGTATCTGCAATTTCCTTCCAAACATGACTTATCTCCTTTCCTTGTCTTGAACGCATTCGCCTGCGTGTAATCGGTTCAGCAAGCTGTTAAGCAGCTGAACACTAAATCTTCTATTGAGTTTTTCAACTTTCGGGAGATGGAAGGTCGCGATCCCTGCACTACTCGCGGTGCTTCTCTTGCTAGGTCAGACGTTCCTCTCCGTCGAGTTTACAATAGCGCGATAGTATATCGGTGATGCTGCAGAAATGCCCACCAATACTGACATTCTGAAGAAAGGAAGGCGGAAATTTGCTGCTCATGCGCGTTTCGCTTGCCGTCGATCGGAGGTGGTATTTGTTGTTGCTTTATCGCGTGCAAAGTTTCGCAAAGTATCGCCTTCCATTCGATAACGCGTCCAACCGGATACTGGCTCTGCGCCTAGTCTTTCATAGAAGTTGATAGCCGGCGAGTTCCAATCCAGCACAGACCACTCGAACCTCCGGCATTGATTTTCTTGCGCGATCGTCGCCAGCGCTGTCATTAATGCTGCACCAGCACCGGTGCCTCTTGCAGTCGGATAAACGAACAGATCCTCAAGATATAGAGAGCGACTGCCTTCCCACGTCGAATAGGTATAAAAGTACAATGCGAATCCGCAGGCAACTCCATTTTGGATTGCCAGCAGGCACTCGAAAGGGCGCTCTGACAGCTGCATTTGCTCACGCAAGTCTTCAGCAGAAACTTTCACGCTATTTTCTTCGTTCTCGTACTCCGCAAGTGCGCGAATCATCTCATAGATTTCAGGAGCGTCTTCGGGGACTGCTTGTCTAATCAAGACTGACATATGTTTTTCCTTAATATGTGCTGAATCTATACCGTTGGGGAAGAGGCGTGGCGAGACGCGCGTGCAGTCAGCCTCTGCGCGTGGTCTCTATTTGAAAAGTCGTAGCGATGTTTGCAAGCAGAGTGTCGTCTGCGGTTTGTTCACTGTACCGTCATGCGGTTCTAAAGTAAAATTTCTAAAGTATTGGTACATTTAAGTTCGATTTGTTATATTTATTACAAAATGAACAAAGTCAGCGACATCGTCCGCGCAATAGTTTTATCGTCAGAGCCGGAGCTGACGGTGCTTTCGCGTAAAGCTCTCAATCTCTCCGCTTACGCTAAGCGTATTCAAGGTGATGTAGAGCGTAAAGCCATGAAACCTGTTCAATTAGGCACCATAGTGGTGGCACTGTCGCGCTTGAGTGCCGAGTTGACCACTGAAGATCCCCTGCTGCCCAAGGTTGAGATGGATAGCATATCCGTGAAATCAAATCTTGTGGAGGTTGCGTTCAACAAAACTGCGGAGAATAAGCTACATGCCCAGCGGCTCTATACAGCAGTTGAATTCGCACAAGCCGACTTTTTGACGGTCACTTACGGTGCCGGAGAAATTTCCATCTTTGCACCAATGTCTCTATCTAAGCCAATCCTGAAGAACTTTCAACCAGACAAGCCGAAGATTCACCTGGAGAATTTGGCAGCGCTTACCGTTCAATTCGGCGAACAGTACATCGACACTCCTAACATGTATTTTGCTCTGCTGCGGTCGCTCGCGGTTAGAAAACTCAACATTGTTGAACTGATTTCGACGTACACCGAACTCACATTTCTAGTTAGGCACAGTGATCTCGACGAGTTATTTCGCCTTATGAATTCGATGATGAAGAAGTAGAACTACTGTGTAGGCGTTGTGGAACGGGCTGCTACACGCCTGCTGACCTGCTTTGACATGTTGTCCATGCGCTTACTCAGTTCGCGAAGGTCGGCAGTTGGCAGGATGCCATTGTTTTTCTTCCGGCGGATGTTCGCCTCTCTCATGATGTTGCCGCGGCGCGCCTGGAGAACAGCGGCCTCGGTGCTCGACAGCACGTTGTTTTTTTCCAACTCAAAAATCTGCTGATTGACAGCAGTGTCCTTCTTATCGAGCTGCGGCGCATCCACGCTGAGTTGGTCCGCTAATGCCTGTCCGGCCATCGAGGATAACAGTGTCGCGATTAAAAACATGTTTTTCATGAGAGTCCAGTCCTCCGACTGCTGTTTAGCACATGGAGGGCGTCTCGGAGACTTGGATAGAAAGACCGAGGCTGTACAATCGCGACTTCCCCAGTTGCAGTGGGGAAAATACGTAGCGCGTCGAGATCGGATATTGCTCGCGAATCGTTGGCGCGGGCGTGCTGCTTGCGCTTGCTAGTGAAAGCGCGCTAGGTCAAAGAACGCGATTTCGGTTTGATTCTGTTCATAATGTTTGCTTGTTGCAAGAGCAGAAGATCAAGATGAGAGCGTATTCGCGCTTCTATTTTTCCGAGAGACTCAACCAAGAATAACAACCAGACTCTCTCTCTGAGATTGAAACTGTTGGCTCTGTCAGCTGTTTCGGCACGAGGTCGTTTCGCTCTGCGTTCGATTTTTGTGTAGAGAAAGCGCGTCCCATCAACTCGCGGCAGGAAGCGGTCTGAAACCGCTCACTACTAGCTAAGGACAACTGATATGAACTCAATTCTGCTTGGTACCGCCGTCGGTCTTCTGCTCGGTGTCATCATCGCCGCCTTTGGCGAGCGCAGCTGGGGCAAGTTCCTGTTCGGCGGCATCGCCGGACCTTGCGCCGGTGCCTTTGTCGGCTTCATCTGTGCGATGGTCATCGGTGCGTTCGTGCCTATGAAGGACACGGTACTCGGACCGGGCACGCTCGTCTCGATGCGGAGCTCGGACGGAATGTCCGGCACGTTCATCTGGGGCTCCGGCTCCATCAACAGCACCGTGACCTACAACTTCATGCAGCGCATGGACGACGGCAGCCTGGCTCCCCGCTCGGTGTACGCCAATGATCTCGTGCGCCTCATCGAAGACCCAGAGCTGAAGGACGTCGGTTACTGGCGCACGACGATTCGCGAGTGCGATCCGGATTCGGCGCTGTACAACTGGGGCATCTTCCTGAAGGACCGCGAACGCTTCGTGCGTCAGGAATTCCGCGTTCCTGTCGGCACGGTGGTGCAGCAGTTCAAGGTGCAGTAACTGATTTGTCGGTGTTTTCGGCCGGAAGCGTGGGGCGCGTGCCTCGGCTTCCGGCCGAGTTTAAGTTCTAACCTGGAGACTTTATGGTCTGCAAAAAATGTTCTGCGAACGAAAATCATGAAGGCGAGGGCACTCACAAGTGCACGGCTGAAGGCTGCAAATTCAGCATTCCTCGCGGTCACCTGTGTTGTCGCGTGCACAGCCGTCAGTTAGACGTGTGTGAGTGCTGCGGCAAAACGATTGGTAGGACTCGCGACAAAGGTGCTCAGGTGCATCCGGCGTTGCATGTGGAACGCGTTGCACTTCGCCGAAGCGCCTAGGACCGCTATTGAACCGCTCTCAGAACCGGCTGCAGAACTCAATTCTGCGGCTGGTTCTCTTGAAAAATAGACTACTAAATGCCGTAGTGGCTTTGTGGGTGCCGGAGAAGTCTGTGCCGCAAGCGTTGACCGGTTTTGAAGTCGCTATGGTCGCCGTTATACAAGGTGGTTTGTCTACGCCACGATGCCGGAATTTTCTGAATCCGTCATAGCTGGATAGCCAAAACTGGGTTTTGCAGGAGGTTGGGCAAGGGCATTTGGGTGGGAAAGCATGCCTGGACTGCACTTTGGGTGTTGCGAAACTATGTCGGCATATAGTAGACAAGTTTTGAAAAACACGAGGCGAAGAAGGTTGGCTTTTGGCCTTGTTCTTCGTCTCGTGCGGGGCGGTCAGAGTTGTCTTGCGACTGTTACTCCAACCGCCCCAGGTTGATGGGACTGCACCTACGCGCTAACAGCAGACTCGACTTCGGCGAGCTGGCAGGCGAAGGCTTCGTCGGCGCGCTGGCGATTTACCGAGCGCTTGCCGAAGAGCTTTTCGCCAGAACAGAGCTTGCACTTGGAACGACCACAATCCAGCGGATGCCGTTTGCGGAAACGCCCCTGCGGAGCCTCTTCTGCGGAGAGGTTGTGGTGCTGCATGGAGAGGCGCTGACGATTGCGCATCAGCACCGTTTCACGATGAGTTCTTCTCAAAATGTCCCTTTCGTTGGAGGTCCAACCGGTTCAACCTGACGCACGCTAAGCGAGGGTGTGCAACTCACCCTTGCGAAGCGTTAACGCAGGCCGGCCGGCTTGGCGCCCGAGTCGTGGATGAGGGTCGCGATCATCGCCTGAACGATCGCCACGTAGAACGGCATGCGGAACTTGCCGACGCGGTCCTCGGTGGTGTGGTAGTACGGCGTGAAGTCCTCGTCCGTGAAGCGCTCGCTGACGAGCACGCCCTTCCAGCCGTAGGCCGTGAACGGAGCGTGGTCGCTGCGACCTTCGACCGCGCGGTTGTGCGTGTCGATGGGCTTCAGGTTGAGACCGTACTGGGCGATGGTGCGAACGAGGAGCACGGTCATCTCGTGGCTGCCGTTCTGGTCCACGTTGTCGTGGATGTCGAACATGTGCTCCTCGGTGCGGCAGTAGCCGATCATGTCGCACTGCCACATGTGGATGATGTTGTCGCCGGCAGCCTTGCACGCCTGAGCGTACTTCTTGCTGCCCCAGAGCCCCTGCTCTTCGCCGGTGAAGTGCAGATAGCGAACTTCGACGTCGTCCGGGAGGACGAGGTCCTTCATCGCTTCGGCGAGCTTCAGAACGGCGATGGTGCCGGAGCCGTCATCATCCGCACCGGGAGCGACCTTCTCGTTGCTCCAGGTGTTGCCGGCGGTCGAGTCGAGGTGCGAGCCCGCGATGTAGACCTTCGGCTTCTTGCCGGTCGACTTGCCGCGCTTGATCGCCTCGAGGTTGAACAGCGTTTCGCCGCCGACCTTGTAGGGGATGCGCTTCACTTCGATTCCGAGCGAGCGGTAGAACTGCTCGAGCCACGTCATCGCCAGCCACACGCCCGGACCATGGGTGCTGCGGCTCTTGAGGGTGACGTGCTGGTCGCCGACGTAGACCGGCTTTTCGCCGGACAGTCCAGCGACGAGTTCGGCGAGTTCGTCGGCGTTGACGCACTTCAGCAGCTTCTGGACGAAGGCTTCCGGCGCCGGGATGTTCGACATGTCGATGGGCGGCACGGCGTTGTGCATCGTGCGGCGGACTTCGTTGCGGTCGAACTTGCAAGGGCCTTCGTCGTCGTGACGGTGGCCCCAGCCGCGGTGAACGGGGTCGAAGTCTTCGTCGGAAACGACGATGACCCGATTGTCGATGTTGTTGCGTCGCTTGGCCGCGAAAACCGCGCCAACCGCCACAGCAATAAGCAGCAGTGCGATGAGCACTGAGGTGTCGATACCAAACATGGCTGTCTCCTTGGGTTTGATTGACAGCTCTGCTACTAAGCGTGGCTAGTTCGGGCATCCGGTTGCATCGGGTGCTCAAACAGAAGGCGCGGCAAAGCCCACACCTATCGCCTAGCGAGTAGCTAGAGAACTTACGTCAGGTTGAGAAAGAGGGAGAGGTTTTCCGGTTGGAAAGTTTGCCTCTGGTTGAAAATTAAAACACGTACGCCGACCACCCTAGGGTTCAGGCGGGACAAAGGTCAAGAGCATGTTTAATCAAGAAAGGAGTTAGCGAGACTCTAAGACATCGCGCGAATGTACTGAACCTTGGTGGTATTTGAAGCTCGCTATACATAGCTCTTATGAGAACTCGGAGATCTCTATTTGATCTGTTAACAATTAGCGGGCGTTTGCGGAGCGGGCGCGAGTTGCCGCGATGTCGGATTGCGTTCTACACACCACTCCAGGTGGTCCAACTCGCGAGCCAGCGAGTGCGGGAATGGTCGGAGGTAGAAGGTGAATGAAAAACGGGCCATTTCTGACCGAAAGTTGGTCGGATTTCCATTCATCGGGAGCTCGCCGCCCGGCCGTGAGTCGACTGCGGGTGAAATGTGTAGAAATCCGATCCAAAATCGAGAAAAGATGGCCCGTTTTCCACACACTTCGCGACTATAGGAATCGAAAGTTGAGGGTGCCGCCAAATTGGACGCGATTGCGCGAAAACTTTAGCGCGTTCATCAAACGTTGAAATGAAATTTCTGGGCGCTTCGTAACCAGAAGCATTGAAGCCGATGTTGCGCTAGCATGGTGCTATGGGAATGTTTTGTGCCTATCTTGTCTGGCCTGTTTCGCTGGCAGTAGCCTGGCTTTTACTAATCGCGTATTTGACTGTCCAGCTAGCTGTGATAGCCGAATTCCTTTTGAGCCTGCGCAGAAGTCGGAGTTGGAAACTGTATCTTGGTGTAATTGTAACCAGTGCCGTGATTGGCTCGCTTTGGATTCTCCTTCATAGAAACGCGCTAGCCTTCGAAGTGTCTTTGTTATTAATTTCGCCACTTCGAGTGCTGGCTTTTGCTCGTCGAAATCAAGCATCAAAAGACTGGTTGGACAAAGATCAGGTCTACTGTTATGGAGTGTTTCTCAGCGCGACCGTATCGGTTATGTGTCTTGGAGTATTGGGCATGGGTTGGTTTCTTTCTCATTTCTAGCTGAATGTAGCATCATGTTCTGCCTAAGGGCGGTGCGATCTGCTGACGCGGTAAACTAGTCGGCGAGCGAGGTCTGGAAATGCACGAAGCGTATGTTGAACTGAAAGAGAATTTCATTCCGGTCCAGGTCTGGAGCGGTTTTTGTACACCGGAAGAGCTTGTCGAAGCTGCGCTTGAGGCGGTAGAGGAGGGGCAATTCTCGGACGAGCCGCCTGATGAGGTCGATGAGGAGTTGGTTTCGACCTTGGTGCAGCAGGAGTTCGATAAAAAGGCTGAAGCAGAGCGCAATTGGCCGGATGAAACCGATTGCGACCGTTTGACTAAAGCGTTCGAAACGCTGACGTCCCGCGGTATTTTGAGCGCTGAAAACTTGGGCTACACCATGAGTGATGCTTGGTCTGATTGGAACGAGTTGGTTTACGACGAGTGGAAGGCGGCGGGACTGCTCGCGAAGGTTCGCGGCGGCTGCGTCTATCACGGGCAGGACGTCGAAGGCGCGATTGCCGGGCGTGAACTTTGGCTTGCACATTCGGCTTGTGACGGGTTTGATGGTGTTTCGATAGCGCAAGAGATTTGCGATGTTTTGCGCGAGAACGGTTTCAAGCCTGAATGGAACGGCGATGTGAAACAGCGCATCGCAGTTCCACTCAAATGGCAGCGACGCTTCGGGCTTGGTGCTGATACTGACCCGGATTTATACGGCTAGCGAATACATCCGTCAAGATTTCAGGAAACTTCTCCGCGCCAATGTATGTAGAATGGACATAAGTAATTGCATGAGGAACAAGCTGTGGGTGAAGTGATGCTAGTCTTCATCTGCATATCTGTGGGCGGATTCGTCCTGGTTTGGTGTGGCACCACGTTGTTTGTCGCTGTGGATCTCTGCGCATGGGTCGCGCGTGCCTTTCCGACTTATTTCTACTCTAGCCTTGTCGCGTTGTCCGTGGTTCTCGGCCTGGCGTGGAACTCTGGATTTAGCGTCATTGCATTGGGCGCTCTAATTTTGGGATTGTGTCCCATTCGTCTGTTTGTAAGCCGTTTCATGAAGGCAGAAGACGATAAACTTTTGACGTTATCCAATTACAGAACTCTTGTTCTCAGCTGCTCTGTGCCATCGGGCTTTGCCGCTGTGAGCTGCGCCCTGACAGGTTTTTTGATTCTCTGGTTTAGATGGCTTCCAGGAATTCATCTGTAAGATAGAACAGCCATTCACTGCCGTGCATCGTATATGGTGGCGCAGGAGGATAGATGAACTTATCCGATGCATGCGAACTCTTAAAAATCCTTGTGCTGCTGGGTATTTGGATCGGGACGACGTGCGCCATTGCCGTCGAGATGGCGAGACGGTTTCGATTGAGAACGGTCTATATCGGTATAGTCGTTATGTTCGCACTTATTGGCTTTTCGTGGGGACCGATGTCGTGACTGTTTTGTCTTCTCTCAGTCGTTCTTATCGGTTTTATCTTGCCGCCATTGCGCTTGATTCTGCACTTGTATTGCAGAGAGGAAGGCTATGAACTTCCTTCTGAAGGCAAGTATAAAGTTCTAGTCTACTTGGCATGTATGCCTGCAGCGGTAACGGTTTTTTTCTTGGTGCTTCTATGGCTAGTGGAAATCGCGCACTCGTTAGGACTGATGTGATTGCCGTCTTATAGCGATCCGGCATGAAGTGGATTAGTTAGGCGCTATTCAAATCCAGTCGCTAGAATGAGAGAAGACGGAATGGTGAACCAGAAGGCTGAAACATGGAAGTCGTCGCCATATTGTTCGGTGTAATCCTGATAGCCGTGGGGCTGTTCCTGTACATTGCCATAGCCGCGTTCCTTCTTGGCTTTGCGCTCTATGTCCTATTGCAATTTGCTATCCTGGCAGAAATTTTTGTGATTGCTTCCAGTATGCGAAGTTCGAGATTCTATGGTGTTCTCGTTCTTGTGTCCATATGCGTAGGTGTTCTGTGGCAACAGCCTCATTCCGCTAGAGCGGTGTTGCCATTGGTTCTGGTTTTTGCCGCGCCACTCAGAATCCTGATGTCCGCATATCGGAAGACGCCTGGATACTGGATGAGCCGCTACGCCAAGTACAAAGAGGGGGTCACAATATCTACTGGAATTTCGATTGCGCTGGCTGTTCCCTTGATTGCGAAGGTTTTTTCTGAATTAACTGCCGGAGGTACGTGATGCCGGGAGAATTGTTTTGATTGGATTCGCTCTTATAGCTGGCTTTGCGCTCGCGTTCCTGCTGACGATTCTCGCTGCCGCTTATTTTGCGGTCGTTGGCGCTATCTGCGTTGAGTTTTTCTGCCATTCGTTTCGGTTTAAGGCGCGAACGATTTACCTGATTTTGATGGGGAGTTTCCTGACGATTGGTTTTCTTTGGTCGCAGGCATGGGCGGTTGTTGAGTACCTGCCGGTGTTTTTCCTGGCGATTGCTCCGGTGAGGACAGTAGTGTATTTCTTGAACAAAGCAAAAGGTGATTACCTGGGTCAGTTTGCGCTGTATCGCCGCGCGGTGTTTGGGGCGAGCGTAATGTCGGCAATGGGGTTGACGATGCTTGCGATCTGGGCGTTTCAAAATATGCCGTCGCATGGTTGAAGGTCTTGGTACTGTTCGGTGGTGTCGTTGGTGGTGGCGTATGAGTGTGGTCTATTGTATTACCCTTTTTTACCTCGGCTGGATAGCAACTGCCGTGGTGGTGGCTGTCGACCTGGCAAGACGTTTACGTTCTAGGACGATTTACGTCGCTCTGATTTTCTTTTGCTTGGTGCTCGGATTCACGTGGGGCTTCAACGACGGCTGGAGCCTGCGGTTCTTCTTATCTTTTTTGATTTTGCCGCCGGTTCGATTGTTGCTACACGTCTTCGCGAAAGATAGGGGGTACGAACTTCGCAGCGGGTTCTATAAATTTTGCTTGTTCGGAGTGACGATTTGTCTCTTCGCCTACGTACTCGCCATTGCGCTTACAAGCGCCTTAAACTTATTCCGGGGCAGCTGGTGACTCAGTAGAAGACAAGTTTCTTTTTATGACCGACTTAACCGTTTTGAGTGTTTTGCTTCGTTCGCAAGCTCGCGACGCCAAAAGACGTAGCGTGTAATTGCCAGCGCTTCTGGGTGTCTATCAGGCATAGACAGATTTCGCGAATTCCGTCATCGTGGGATAGCCAAACTGAGCCCGAAACGGAGGACTGAGGTTGGAAAGGCCTGCTGGGCATGGACTTTGGCTTTCGACTAGTACTCTGGTATATAGTAGGTGGGCTTGTGGAAAGGCTGGCTGGACAGGGGCTTTGGGGAAATGTTGATACTCTGGTATATAGTAGATAAAAATTTTTTCTAAATTTCGAGTTCTTGCATGCCTTCTTTGGCGACCTGGAGGTCGAGGATGCGGTGGGGTTTTTCGGGGGATTGGGCGAAGTGTTCTAGGCGTTCTTTGACTTGTTCTTTCTTTTTGCTTTTCACGATGATGACGCATGACGAGCCGGCGCCGCTGAGGACGCAGCCGATTACCGGGTCGTTGACTAGTTCGCGGCGCAGTTGTTTCAGTTCCGGAACAAATTTTTCGCGGTATTGTTCGTGAAGCCTGTCGTTGAGCGCTTCTTTCATCGCCGATTCGTCGCTGCGCGTGACGGCGGCGACCAGGAGACCGACGCGTTGGGCGTTGAAGATTGCGTCCTCCAGTTTCACCTGCTTTGGCAGCGCTGCTCGGAGGTCCGCCGTGTGCAGGGTGTAATCAGGAACAACGGCCAGGATATGCCAGTCTTCCGGCCAGGCTATCTGTTGGGTGATTATGCGATTACCGTTTACACTCGGCGCGCAAACGACCATGCCTCCGTAGAGGCTTGCGGCAAGCGTTTCCGGATGCCCTTCCAGGGCGCATCCTTCAGCAAGAAGTGTTTGAGCGGTGGGAATTTTATCGCAAAAAACCGACGACGCCCACAGCGCGCCCAGTATACTGCTCGCCGAGCTGCCTAGCCCGCAACCGAGCGGGATGTCGGATTGAACCGTGATGCGGACCCGCTTCAACAGGTCATTGTCGTGCTCCCAGATCTTGCTCAAAATCGTGTATACGAGCTTACCCTGGTCCTCTGGTTGGCTTTTCCTGATAGCGCCGGATAGTTTGACGAAGGGCATGTTCGCCGCCTCGCTCTCGTCCGCAACGTGGAAGGTCATTTTGCTCTGAATGTTTAGAGCAAGTCCAATTGTGTCGAGTCCGGGTCCCAAATTGCTGGTACTGCCAGGAACGACAAGTGTTACTCTGCGTCCGCTTGCTATCGTGTTTGAGTCAGAGGTCAAAGCGACAACTCCATTGCCCAGGACCTCGAACCTGAGGTGAGGGAAACCATGCGAGAATACACCCACAACGATATCACAGTTAAATGGACGAAGAACCCACGGGAGATTACAAGAGCGGCAGATGAAGCACTTAATTACCGGAGGTTGCGGATTTCTCGGAATGGTGATCGCTGAAAGCCTCCTATCCAAGGGAATTCAGGTGGTGTCTCTCGATGTTTGGGAAGCGCCGGATCAGTTACCGGATGTTGAGTTCGTTTTGGGCAGTGTTCTGGACCGCGATTTAATGCGGCGTCTGATGAAGGATGTCGAGGTTGTTCATCACACTGCGGCGCTCGTGCCGCTCACCAAGCAGAATGACAAATTTAACGAAGTAAACGTCGACGGTAGCCGAATCGTTGCAGAAGAGGCGGCGCGCGCCGGCGTAAAGTATTTTGTGCACACTAGCTCCAGTGCGATCTTCGGTAAACCCGCATGCCCAGCCGGTAACGGCACGCCATTGAAGCCGGTCGAAAAGTATGGTCTCTCTAAACTCCAGGGCGAGCGCGCCGTCGAGGAGGTGGCGAAGCAACACCACATGCCATTGATTATCGTTAGACCGCGAACTCTGATTGGTACAGGGCGTCTCGGCATATTTCAAATTTTGTTCGAGTGGATCAAAGAGGGGCGAAACATCTATGTGCTGGGCGACGGCACGAATAAGATTCAGTTTCTGCATGCAGATGATTTGATCGACTGCTATATGTTTCTCTGCCAGCAAGAGAAACCGGGGTTTTACAATGTTGGAACCGATCGGTTCGGCACGCTGGAAGAGACTCTCACAGCGCTTGTTCAGCATGCGGGAACCAACACGAAGGTGAAACATTTGCCGAAGCGTCTGGCGATTGAAACTCTGCAAACCCTGGACAAGGTCGGTCTTAGCCCTTTGGCTCCGTGGCACTATTTGACTTACGGCGAAGATTTCTATTTTGATTTGAAACCGCTTACAGCGCTTGGCTGGAAGCCGAAGTATTCGAATGTCGAGATGCTTTGCGAAAACTACGATCAGTTTATTGCCAATTATTCGGTCTTCAAAGACAAGCAGGACGGCTCTCCGCACAGAAAACGCGTGAAGGAAAAGCTCCTCTGGGTATTGAAACAGCTCTCCTGATATTTGGACTGTTGTCGGCGAAATTACTCGATCGGTTGATTCGTTCAGTCTGATTAATCACCTGCGGTTATGCCCAGATGGGTGATGCGCTAAAGGCGCCATCTGGTCGATGATTGTAATGGGGAGCACGGGAGTGCAGCAGATGCAAATAGAAAAAGTCTTGATGGTCGACGACGACCTGTCTATTTTGATGATCGCGGAAATCAGTTTGTCTAAGGTTGGCAAATGGGGGGTGCGGACCGTCGACTCCGGCAACAAAGCGCTCGCTTTGATTTCGGAGTTTAAGCCCGACGTCATATTGCTTGATGTGATGATGCCGGGAATGGACGGACCGACAACGTTTCAGAAGCTACGAGAGATGGAAGAAACGGCACGAACACCGGTGATCTTTATGACGGCCAAGGTCCAAACAACAGAGGTCGCAAGTTATTGCGAGCTTGGAGCGGCAGGCGTTATCAGTAAACCGTTCGATCCGTTGACTTTGCCCAGCGAGATAAAGCAGATATTGGGAGATGTGCTTGTGCACTGAATATGGTGGCATTGAATGAACTCAGTAGGGACCTTTGATCGCGAAAAGATGGCTCCGCAATCGGTCCGTCGCTTGTTTCTCTTTCTGTTTGTAAGTTTAGTCTGGGTGGGCGCCGTATTGGTTGCCTATGCGCACTTTCTTGCCTATGAGGCGAAGCCGGCAAAGGTTTTGCCGCCGCCGGCTGTGTGGCCGAGCGGCTCAGCTCTGGAGTTGGCGACTGGGAAGATGAATCTCGTGATGTTTATACATCCAAAGTGCCCATGTACGAACGCCAGCTTGAGCGAATTGGCAATTCTAATGACTCGATGTTCTCCGAACGTTAATGCCTATGCGGTGTTCCTCAAGCCGGATGGCGTTGAGGAGAACTGGGAAAAGACGACCTACTGGCAGCGAGCATCTGAGATTCAGGGCGTGAAGGTTTTTTCCGATGAAGGAGCCAAAGAATCCCGTCGGTTCAAGGCTACGACGTCCGGCGAGACGCTATTGTTTGGCGGCGATGGCAAATTGCTTTTTGTTGGGGGGATTACTGGTAGCCGAGGACATGAAGGCGACAACCAGGGCTTGGACAGCGTTGTTGCCATCGTCAGAGACGGCGATCAACGCTGCCCGAGGACTGGTGTTTTTGGCTGCTCATTGGGAAACCCGGTTGATTGTGAAATCGAAGTAGAACAGGAAATTGGTAAATGACGAATTCTATAGCGGACAAGCTCAGTAAGCGTTCTGAAGCTTTGTTCGATGAACAGATTAAAGCGGTGCGAGCGAAGGTCGATAGACTCTTCGGATTGCTACTTGCGTTCGAGTGGTTAGCGGGGATAACGGTGGCTGTTCTAGTTTCACCGCGGGCCTGGACCGGTGTGTACAGTGATGTTCACATTCATGTCTGGACCAGTGTGGTCCTGGGTGGCTTGATCGTGTTCTGGCCAATCTATCTCTCAATGCGACACGCAGGGCAGGATTTGACGCGCCATGTGATTGCAGTTGCGCAAATGCTTTACTCGGCGCTACTTATTCATCTCACGGGAGGGCGCATTGAAACTCACTTTCATGTGTTCGGATCGTTAGCTTTTCTAAGTTTTTACAGGGATTGGCGTGTATTGTTGTCTGCGACGGTCATTGTCGCAGGCGATCATGTGCTTCGTGGAATTTCGTTTCCGCAGTCGATTTATGGCGTATCTTCGATTGAACCCTGGCGCTGGGTCGAGCATTCCGCGTGGGTGATTTTCGAAGACGTATTTTTGATGAATTCGTGTCGCGAGAATGTGACCGAAATGCGCCAGAATTCGCGCCGCCAGGCGGAAATCGAGCTGACCCGCGACGGAATCGAAGTGGTTGTCGCCGAACGCACTCAAGAGCTGCAGGACAGTGAGCTGCAAGTCGCAACGCAGTATAACGTATCCCGGATATTGGCTGATAGCGAATCTATGCAAGAAGCGGCACCGCGAATTCTCGGGCACCTCTCGAATGGATTGTTTCACGATGTAGGTCTTGTTTGCGCTTCGATGTGGGAGCTGAATCCATCCTCTCGAGACCTGGTCTGTATCTCTGAGGTGCAGCTCTGCAGCAGCGGCGGGAAGCAACAACCTCGCGTTTCAAAAGAATTGCTTTCGACGCTGCGCCAGTTTAAACATGCCCGCCAGGCTGCTGACTCTCGGCAAGTCGTTCATCAAGAAAACCTCGCCGGTTTCACCGCAGATTCGAAGTTTGAAGAGGACGCCTCGGTGGAAACCGTTATTGCTATTCCGATATTTGCAGGCGGAGACGTCTATGGAGTGCTCGAGTTCTGCATACAGCATGAGCATTTACTTGAAGAACTTGATACGGTCATGCTCGATGGAATTGCGCATCAAATCGGTCAATTCGTGGTTCGCGGCCGCGTGGAAAATGCAAATCGCCAGCTTGCGCAGGTGGTCAATTCCGCCAGTGAAGGTATTGTAAGTGAAACCGTAGATGGTGTCATACTGAGTTGGAACAAAGGTGCCGAAGACTTGCTCGGATACACGGCCAAAGAGGTCTGTGGACGCCGTTCGTCAATGCTCGTTCCGCCGGCTCAACTCGATCATTATTTTGAACATCTCGAGGCGTTCAAGCACTGTCAGGACCGGCTATCTATTGAAGCGCCCGTCCTCAAGAAGGATGGACGCACAGTTGAAGTTGCTCTATCTATAGAGCCTATCTATGATGAGCGAAAACAGGTTGTCGGAAGATCGGTGTTTATGCGAGATATCACGGAACGCAAAGCCGCGGAGAAGCGCGTAAGTGAGTTTTATTCTGTTGTGTCGCACGAATTGCGCACTCCGCTAACGTCTATTCGTGGCGCTCTAGGTCTCATCGAGGGCGGCATTATAACTCCTGACAGTCCCCAGCTAATGGAGCTAATCACTGTCGCCAGAGGCTCGTCCGATCGACTTATTCGGTTAATCAACGATATGCTCGATTTGAAAAAAATAGAAGCCGGCAAGATGGAGTTTTATAAGCAGAGGCTCGAAGCCGCTGAGCCGGTGCGAAAAACCGTAGAGTCGCTCATTGGATTCGCAGAGGAGTCCAAGGTCAATCTGGTATGCAAAACTGACTGTCGCGAAATCGTATTTGCCGATCCTGACAAAGTCTTGCAGATACTGACCAACCTGGGATCAAACGCGATAAAGTTCTCTCCGGAGGGTGGCGTCGTCGAATTCGATGCTTTCGTCGTAGACAACCAGCGCGTTCGCTTCACTGTGTCCGATCAGGGCTGCGGTATCGCAGAGGAAAACAAAGGGAAACTTTTCGATAAGTTTCAACAGATCGACTCGTCGGATACCCGGCAAAAGGGTGGAACTGGGCTGGGTCTCGCGATATGTCGAGCTCTGGTGGATCAACATCAAGGCACAATCGGTCTCGACAGCGTTGTAAATGAGGGAACAACATTCTGGTTTGAACTGCCGCTCGAAGACTGTCCTGCAAATAGAATCTCGGCTGAGCTCAAGGCGATTGGCCGGCAGAAAGGGAAGGTACTGCTAGTCGAAGATGATGATGATTTTGCCACCGTAGTTGGTGCCGTTATCCGGCATCAAGGTTACCGATTCGTTCGGGCTGCATCACTGTTCGAAGCGAAAAAATATCTAGCAGATTCTGTTCCGGATGTGGTGATTCTGGACTTAAATCTACCGGATGGATGTGGTCTTGATCTGCTCGAAATCTTGCGTGCTAACCCGAAGACCATAGATACGCCCGTTATCGTGAGCACCGGCGAGCAGGCTGAAAATAAATTTGTTGGAAACGCGACGATAGTTGATTGGCTGTTAAAGCCCTTTGATACGCAGAGATTGGCCGCTGCCGTGGAGCGCGCGATCAAAATTCCAGGCAGATGCAAGGTACTGGTCGTCGATGATGATAGTGACACTCGAACGGTCTTGAGCGCGCAGCTGCGTGCGGCTGGACTGCAGTGCATCGAGGCGAAGGACGGGCTTGAGGCTATATATCTTACCCGTAAGGAGGCTCCCGATATAATAGTACTGGACGTTCAAATGCCGCACGTAGACGGCTTCCAGGTGGTTGAGGTCCTGAAGCATGAGGAGGAGGCTGCCAGTACGCCGCTAGTCATATACTCCGGCAGGGATTTGACCGCAGAAGAACGGAGTGCTCTTACGCTCGGCGTTACCAGGCATCTGACGAAGGGCCAGCAACAATGGGAACTTTCGAACACAATTGACGAGTTGCTCGGAGGGGTTTTGCACCTTTGTGCACCTGTGTCGACCCAGGAATCGGCGATGGTACCAACCCCGTCACTGACGACTGCGCAGGCACGCGCGCCGGAGTAGAGGGCAACGGTGCTGTCCGAAGGAAGTCTGTTGTCGCTTAGAAGAATCCCGGAGCCGAAGGACCTTGTGGTCCGATTGGCGCACTAGGGGTGGTGCCCGATGGAATTACCGGTTTAGCATTCGGCGCAGCCAGAGCACTCTTGGCTATTTCCAGATTGTACTTTGCGGCCGCCATTTTGGGATCGCGATTGAATGCAGCCTCAAAGTCAGAGATAGCTCCTTCCAAATCGCCAAGCCGATACTTCGCGATGGCTCGGTTGTAGAGAGGTTGGGCAAGCGCGGGCATTTTAATCGCTACCGAGGAAAACTCTGCAATCGCCGCGCGCAAATTGACTACTGCTTGATCTTGCATTCCGGTTTTCAATTTCGCATCCTTCTCATGCGCTGCGCGCCCTGCGTAGTCTGCGCCTCCCATCAGGTAGATGACTCCCTTGTTGTATCGGGCCTGCATCAGATCTGTTCGCAGTCCAATGGCCGCATTGAAATCTTGTAGGGCTGCTTGATAGTCTCCTCTCGAAAGCCAGCCGATAGCGCGGTTATAGCAATACTGATAGATGTTTCGGTTTTTCGAGATAGCGTTATTGAAACTTGCGATCGATTTTGTGAAGTCACCATTGGTGATGGCAGTGCATCCGGCATTGTAATCGGCTGAACCGTCAATGCCCATCGACATTGCGGCTCCGGCGGGGCCGGCGGTGCCGGCATTGGAGACCAGACCTTCAGCTGTGGCGATGCTTGTGTTTGGGCTCAGTCGAGATGGTAGTTTTTCCAACTGTTGGAACAGATCGGCGGCGCTGTCCGCCGCATTTTTTCCGTCGGTTTGCTGATTGAGAGCGGCGGGGCTGTTCGTCCAAACTAAGATGTTTATGTTGCAAAATACAACCAGAGCGGCAGCTACCGTGACAAGGGTTACAGCCAGGCGAAATGCAAATTGCGGTCCCTTGTAAGGCGATGGCTTCTGTGTTGCCATCACGCCTTCCAGGCTGTTGTATTCGCGCTCTGCCGCTTCCTCCGATTTATCCAGGATCGCCGATTCCCAGTCGTCCAGCACTTTCTCGTCGAGGGGCAAGTCCTTCTCTTCACTGGTCTTTACTGCGCGATCGCGTGAGGACTGAGCCGCTTGCAGGGCGGCTGTGTAAACGCTCTCAAAGAATTCCTCAGAACCGGTATGGCCTTTTGCGACCAGTTCGCTAGCTTTGGCTTTGGCTGCGCTATTTGCGACTTGCTCGATTTCGGCACTGGTTTCCGCGACCAGTTTTTCGCGAGCTTTGATTCGTTTCTGTCCAATCTTCGGAGCTTTTTCAAGCCTTTTTCGACGCAGCTCTTTTAAAACCTCTCGCTCTTCCGCGAGCGTTATATGCGGAGTATCAGAGGTCGCACTCTCTGCAGTCAGACTCTCGGCGTCGACGTCTTTTGCGGTTTTATTTTCGAAGCCTTCGCTCCTGGCGATGCTCGCTGCCAGGCTACCGGGCTCGAGCGTTCCAAGAGTGATTTTGTCGTTGACCAGCTCGTGAAAATCGCGAAATTTTTTCGGTTCTGTCAAATATTCGAAGGCGCGGTCGAGTTCGTCCAACCGTTTCTTCGCAAGGGCGTTGAGCTTCGCATCGTTGGAAAGCATGTCGTCGCGGCAACGTTGAACTTCGCGGTCGCGCGCTTTGCGCATCTGGCGCCGCGAGGCTCCCGCCGGTACATCCAGAATGCTGCGAAGCTGCGTTCTCAGCGTATTTTCGTCGATTTGCTCAGACAGAATCAAATCCTCGAACAGTGCTCTCACTCTATTATTTTTTCACAGCTGGGCTTCAGTTTCGAGAATCCGATTGTCGTGTCTGATAAACACGATGTGAAGTCCTGAAACGCCCGTCAGTACATATCGCGCACTGATAAGGGCATAAGAGAGTATCTTCTATAGACTTTGGGGAGATGAAGTTTGGTGCAGGGCGGCAACATAATAACGCGCGGAGTTAAGGGATTCTTCTCTGCTTGGGCGAAGATTTTTCGCTCGCGCGGCGCGATTGTTATCGTCGGGTTTGTTGTTGGTTGTGTTTTTCTCTACGTGATTTCGCGCAATCTTGCCACCGATAAAATTATTACGGCTTTTCAAAACGCAATCTGGCTGCCGTGGTTGCCGCTTGCGGTCTTGACGTACATAGTAGGGATGCTGCTTCGTGGTTTGCGACTGCAGTTGCTGGTTAAAAACGAAGCCGTGATTTCGACAGGCACCGCCAGTAATATCGTCGCCGTTGGTTTCGCTGTTAATAACATATTGCCCGCGCGGCTTGGAGAGTTCGTCCGAGCCGGAATGCTGTCTGAGCGCACCGGCATGCCGTACCTCTTGTCGTTGACAATCACTTTTCTGGAACGCCTGTTGGATGGGCTTGTAATCTTGCTTTTGTTGGTTACCGCTTCACTGATCGTCCCCGCCACCCCCGAGATGAGAAACTGGACCGCGCTTGCTGCCCTGCTTTTCATCATTGCTTTGTTGAGTGTGGCAATTATTACTCTCACTCCACAGACCGCCGTTGCCCTGGCGTCAGCGATTACGTCTCGGCTGAGCTGGAAGGTGCACACTAAAGTGGTGGCGCTGGTAACCCAGATCAATCGAGGCTTCGGTTGTTTGCGTGACGCTCAGAGTGCCATCTTTATTTTGGCAAGCAGCTTTTTGATTTGGCTGGTCGAATCAATTTTTTTCATGCTTGTTATGCCTTGTTTCGGCTTGCCTCCGGGGTTCATCCGGGCCGTTATCACGATGTCCGTTACCAACCTGGGCATTCTGATTCCGTCTACGCCAGGGCATGTCGGCACTTACCATTTCGTCTGTCGTGAGGCGCTGATCAAGGTTTGCTCTGTCCCTGGTATGACACCGGGAACAACCGATCCTATTACCGTCGATCCAAATATCGCCGTAAGCTATGCAGTCATAGTGCACTCTATTTACTACATCACCGTCACTGTGTGGGGTGTGTACGCGATGGCAAAGTACACGATGGAACTCGGTTCGACAGCCGCCCTCGCATACGAAGCCAAACCTATTCGCGCTTTGCCTGACGAGCATGCGGACTCGATGAATTTCATAACTTCTTATCCCGAGATTTCCGCTCGCGTGGAAGAGAAAGTCACCAAGTTCTGGTCGGGGTTATGTGAGTGCTTTATACCGGATGAACATAGGCTGCCGGATTCGGATGAGTTCAACACGGTTTTGCGTGAGGCTAGTACCTTCACCGTAACTGAGCTGGAGCGATTGCCGTTTCGTCTGCGTGTTGTTTTCGACATTGGTTTGACGGTGTTTAAGGCACTGATAGTTTTAAGTACCGGACGATTTTTATGTCACGTTCCACTGGCGCAACGGCGTAATCTCGTTGATGCCTGGGCGTTTGGGAAGATTTCTCTTACCAGGAAATTTATGAAACCGATCCGCAGTCTTGCTTTGTTTTACTACTACGACCATCCAGCTGTTCAAGCGCTGCTCGATAAGCTCTCGATGAACAGTGATGGTGCGCCATGTCCGGAGGTATCCGTCTGAATCGGTATTCGCTCCAATGCTCTGATTCTTCGCCGGCGGTGTCAGTATGACCAATCAGCCGAGGTCCGTGCGGGTTCAATATTTAGTTGTCGGTTCAGGCGCCGGCGGCGCGATAACTGCCGTGGAGCTCGCCCGTGCAGGTTTTGAAGTTGTCGTACTTGAAGAGGGGGCGCGTCACGGTTTAGATGCTTATGGCAAGGGTGTGACGCATGCAATGCAGACCTTGTATCGAAATCGGGGAATGACTCCGATTCTCGGGTCGGTTCCGATCGGCTTTGTCGAAGGGCGCTGTCTGGGCGGGAGTACAGAGATCAATAGCGGTTTCTGGCATAGAATGCCGCCTGAATTCGTATTGCGTTGGGTCAGCCAGTTTGGAATCAATGACTTCTCGGTTGAGCAGCTTGCGCCGCACTACCAGTGGTGCGAGGAACAGCTGAAAGTGGTTGAGACCGGCGACCGTTTGCAAAAGAACAGCGAGGTGTTCAAGCGGGGAGTCGAGTCGATGGGGTGGTCCGCCCGCGCCATCCCGCGCGCCGCCGGCGATTGCGTGAATACTAATCAATGCGCGTCGGGCTGTCCGCAAGGAGCAAAACAGGGAATGACGCGCAACCTGGTTCCACTCGCCGAGGCTGCAGGCTGCAAATTCATTACTAACTGCAAGGTCAAGTTGCTGCTGAAAGCAAAGAATCGGGTGACCGGTGTGCTTGCTGAGATCAAACGCGAGGACAATTCCACGGACCTTGTGAGGATTGATGCGGACCACGTATTTCTGTGCGCTGGCGCGACTCAAACGCCGGCGCTTCTCCGGCGGAGTGGTATCAAGTCTCACGTCGGTGACACTTTTCAAATCCATCCCATGCTCAAGGTTTCAGCGCTCTTCGATGAGGAGATTGATGCGCATAAATCCGTGATGCCGGTACTGCAAGTAAAAGAATTTTGGCCTGACATTCAGCTTGGTGGTTCATTTTTCTCAACAGGTCAGTTGGCGATGAATCTAAGCGACAATTGGACTGAAAGTCAGCACCTAATGCGCGATTACCGCAAGATGGCAACCTACAACGTTGCAGTGAGAAGCACCGGATATGGTAGCGTTCGTCCAGCCCGCTTTGGAAGCGAGTACGCAATCTTGCGATTCGAACTCTCTGATGTGGATATCAGAAATCTGAGTCAGGGACTGGCTCGACTGGCATCACTGTTGCTGCGTGCAGGCGCGAAGTCGGTCCATCCGTGCATACAATCGTTACCGGCGATCACCAGTGAGTTGGACGCCGTTAAATGGTTGGACGAAAACCTCTCGCGCTCATCGCTTAGCCTGACTGCCGTTCACGCGTTCTCAACCTGCCCGATGGGAGAACGTCGTGATAGGTGCGCAGTGGATTCGTACGGAAAGGTATTCGGTTTTGAGAATTTGTTCGTGAACGACGCAAGTATGTTGCCGGAATCTCCCGGTATCAATCCGCAGGGCACCATCATGGCGATCGCGCGGCGCAACGTGTTAAACTTCATCGCGAACAAACGAGGATAGTCGGCAGTGGCTCCAAAGATTGCAATTGTTACCGGTGCTCCTGGCTGGTTGGGTTCGAGATTAGTGGAGAGTTTGTTGCAGGGGTTGCCCGAGGTTCCGGCGCTTAGCGAAGTTGAGCCCAGAATAGTACGCGTAGCTCGAGAGCCGGGCAATCAGGATAATAGTTTGAATCGATTCGGCGACCAAGTTCAAATTTTCGATTGTGATATCACCGATAGTGCTTCAGTTGCAAGGTTATTTGAGGGGACGTGGGAGCCGAATGTCTTTCATGTAGCGGGCGTCGTGCATCCCACCAGAGGTCGTAAGCAGTTCTACGACGTAAACGTGAATGGAACCGCAAACATGCTTGAGGGCGCTCAAAAAGCGCGTACCAAGCGGTTCATTTACGTTTCCTCCAACTCGCCCATCGGGTGTAATCCGACGCGTACGAAGTTGTTTGACGAAGACACGCCCTACAATCCATACATGCATTATGGGCGTAGCAAGCGGCTCGCCGAGGATCTAGTAAATTCAAAATCTCTTACCGGCAGTTTGGAGACGGTAATTATTCGACCGCCGTGGTTTTATGGACCTGGTCAACCACCGCGCCAGTCCTTGTTCTTCTCTATGATTAAAAACGGTAAGGTGCCGATCGTTGGCGATGGCGAAAATCTTCGATCGATGGCTTACATCGATAATATTTGCCAGGGACTGTTGCTGGCTGAGCAATCCGAGGTCGCCAGGGGCAAGACTTATTGGATTGCCGACCGCAAACCTTACACGATGAACGAGATCGTCGACACGATTGAACGTCTGTTGGAAACCGAGTTTAAGATGCCGGTTGCTCACAAACGGATGCGATTGCCGGACATTGCCAGTGAAGTCGCTTTAGCTGTGGATGCGACACTTCAAAGCGTTGGATTGTATCATCAGAAGTTTCATGTTCTTTCCGAGATGAACAAGAGCATCGCCTGTAGTGTCGCGAAAGCGGAACGAGAGTTTCACTACGATCCGAAGATTTCGCTTGAAGAAGGTATGCGGCGAAGCATTCAGTGGGCAATTTCCAACGGTCAAAACATTTAAACGTTTTGTTCTGTAAGTCAGCGGTCGTTGAGTCACCGTATGTGACACCATCTCAGAAAGGTGGCACCGGCGTTTCGACATGGCTTGGTTGGCGATCGCAACGGCTGGCGTTTATTGACCGAGGCAAATTGGGAAATGTAGAAAGGACAACCTCTACTTCCTTTGTCTCGGTCAGGTGTTTATGCAAAAGAATATGCGTGGCAGAAACCAGCGTGGCGCGGCTCTGGCTGAGGGCGTTGTTGCGCTCTGGCTAATTGTTTCAATCACGGTAGCTTCAATTAGTCTGTTGATAAATTCGGGTATGTCGATGTTTTACAAACAGAAGATTGCATATGTGGCGATGCAGACAGCTACTTACACTGCGCAGTTGAAGATGAACGAAGATAAGCGGACCCGGGGTGAGGAAGTGGGCCGAAGTTTGCTGGGTGCAATGGGCTTTAACGCGGCTCAGGCGGAAATTGACATCAAGGAGATAACGGTTGAAGGTGCTCCGTCTATTCAGGTCGATATCACCTGTAAAAACTTACCGCTGTTTCACGGCACGGAAGCTGGGATGATGCCTTTCTCCGTGACCCTGGGTGATAGTGCGACCTGTATAAAACAACAGGCACCGGAAGCTTACGTCTGGCTCAACAATAATCCGAAGATGTCGGGTTATCTCATTCCCGTCGTCCGCATGCCTCCGGGAGGCGTGGGTTCGAGCGGTTTACCGTATGTGATTCCATGAAGTTGAGCAAAGGAAAATGCGCCCATGGTCTGCGGCGAATCCATGGACGCTTGTTCAGTTCGATGAGGAGGAAGGTTGCTGGGAGAAAGCCTCGTCGTCCTGCCATTTCCTGTTGATGCGGGGGATTGGGGTTCCCCTTGTGCCAACATCGTAACCAATAACTCGTGCGATTGAAATGTGTAATCGCACAGAGTTCCCGAATCTGGATGAGGATTAGCTATTGGGCGGCGTCCTATGGAGAAACCGTGCCGTCTGCTCCGTTCGAACCTGAAACGGAGGCGTTGCCGCCGGGATTGCCGGTGCCTCCGACCCCACCGACTCCGCCTGCACCACCGTCGGCAGTGCCGCTGATTCCGGTTGGGTCAGAAGTTTTGATGCTTCCGCCGTCACCACCATTTCCGCCGGGTTGGGCATCTCCGCCTGCTCCAACGGTTGTGCCTGAGCCTCCGTCCCCGCCGTTACCGCCATCACCGCCTGTACCGCCATTTGCTGACGCACTGGTTACGAATGTCACATCGGAGGCTTTGATATTTATGCCACCACCGTCTCCCGCTAGAGCGCCGAATCCGCCATCACCACCCGTGCCACCGAGTGCATTTGTAGATGAGCCGCCTGAGCCTCCTACACCTCCATCGCCACCATTGCCGCCGACGGCTGATACAGTTACGAGGGTGGCAAGACCGGATGTGCTCACTGAGAGCGATCCAGCGACTCCGCCCACGCCGCTGATACCACCGGCGCCGCCCTGTCCACCAGTACCGTTGGTGCTACTGCCTCCTGCTCCACCTGCTACTTGCTGGCCATTGCCTCCGTTGACGCTGGCTACTGTCGTAACGTTGACATTGGCTTTCGCTTTCAAACTGATTTTGCCGCCGGCACCTCCGATTCCGGGCGAAGTGGCGGAACTTCCACCAGCGCCACCGGTGCCGCCAACACTACTGCCACCGGCGCCAGACAAAGTGACGTCTGTCGCGGAACCACCTCTTGCGGTAATTGTGGCAAGGTTGATCCCGGCTTTGGTTGAAACCGTTATGCTGCCTCCCGAGCCGGCATCTGCAGCCGTGCTTGTTGTGCCGGCGTTCCCGCCCTGGTTGGTGCCGTTTCCACCGTCTCCGCCGCGGGCTGAGGATGTGCTTCCTCCATCGGCGCTCCAGCTGCCGCTACCCGAAACCAGACCCGATGCCTTTATCGAGACGATTCCGCCACTGCCGCTGGTATTGCCTGATCCGCCGTTGCCGCCCAATCCGCCTGTTGTCGAAGAGTTACCGCCTCGACCGCCCCGTCCGACCTGATTAGTACTGCCGCTGGCCTCCAGGTTGTTTATTGAAACAGCTGCGCCACTTTTGACCGTGACTTTGCCGGCATTCGCAGATGTTCCGGCAGAGCCTCCTGCTCCACCAATTCCTCCCGTGCCGCTCGAAGGTGTTGTCTGATTGCCTGCATTACCTCCAACCGCGCCGGGATCAGCCGCTGTCGATGCTGAGACGTCAATTGTATCGACAGAGATGTTAGCTGGTGCCGATTTGTTTTTCGTGGTCAGACTTACCAGTCCTCCTGCACCGGCGTTCGCATATGTGCCGGCGTTGCCGCCACTGCCTCCGCTTCCAGTTGTTCCGTCACCTCCGGCTCCGCCAAAACCGCCTCTAGATGTATCTCCAGCAGCAGCGCTCAGTCTGCCGGAAGCCGTTATAGTTTTCCCTGACATTATGACTTGTCCGCCACTACCAGCGGTGCCAGGCGAGCTACCATTGCCTCCGCTCCCTCCAGTACTACCATCGCCGCCCGTTCCGCCACTGCCACCAAGGGCGCTGGCTGAAATTCCGCCGCTCGCGAATAACTCGAAGACTGACAGATCGCCTCCTGAGACTTTGACTACTCCGCCGGCTCCCTGTACCGCTCCAATGCCGCCTGCGCCCCCGCTTCCACCCTGTCCGCCTGAGGAGTGGTCACCGCCGGCGCCACCGTTTCCAACCTTACCTGACTGTCCGCCTCCGAATGCGCCGGAAGTCGCTGTCATCGTCACTGTATTAGCCTGGACTGTCAGAGTGCCACCATTGCCTCCGGAGCTGCCGTTGCCGCCTGTACCCCCGGTTCCTCCCTGACCGCCGGAACCCCCTTCGCCACCTGCGCCACCGTCACCGCCCGATCTCGTCAGACCGCCGCTAGCGGAAAGTGAGTCGACCGCGATTATCGATCCACTCGATTTCTTGCCGGTGGAAACAAATATTGAGCCGCCGTCTCCTCCTCGCCCTGCAGAGCCACCAGTACCGCCAGTGCCGCCGGTGAATGTATTTGAGCCGCCCGCGTTTCCACCGTTGGAGCCATCGTTGCCATCTCCACCATCTGCCAGCACGAAAGCGCTAAGCGTGATCAGACCGTTGACTGCTGTCACCGAGACAGAGCCTCCGATTCCTCCGTCACCACCTTTACCGCCATTACCGCCATTGCCACCCAGGACGTTGCCATTAGTGGCGCTCGCGTTGCCGCCCAGGCCTCCGTTATCACCCAAACCACCTCGAGCGATAACTCCGTTGAGAGTGATGTTTCCGGATTCAGTTGTTGCAATCGAAACAGTTCCACCTGCACCGGCTACCCCGGCTGCACCGCCTGCACCACCATTGCCGTTGTTGACACTTCCGTTTCCACCTTGGCCTCCCATTCCACCGGACCTGCTCGTGCCTCCGCTGGCGTTGACTTGATTTCCAATCAGGATGTCGCCCCCGCTGCGTGACGAAATTGAGATTGAACCTGCGTTCCCTCCGGAACCGCCGGTGCCGCCAGTACCGCCGTTACCGCCGTTTGACCCTGCGGCACCATTGCCTGCGTCAGCCCCTACGCCTCCCGTGCCCCCGGTGGCAAAGAGCTGTCCATTTAAGGTTGCGGTGTCATTAAAGAGAATAACAATGTTGCCGGCGTCGCCTCCTCTGCCTCCTGCGCCACCGGCTCCTCCAGCTGCTCCAGTGCCAACGGGGCCGTCGGTGCCTGCGGCTCCGACGCCGCCCGTGCCACCTCGACTGCTGAGAATTGCGCTCCCTGCGGTCGTGATGCTGCCGGTGGTTGTGATGGTGATGTTGCCGCCATTCTTTCCGTTATTGCCAGCGGCTCCAGGAACAGCGGCAGCAACGCCGTCGGAACCGTCGGCGTTTATTCCGCGGAGTGCGGACAACGAGCCTGCTACTATCGATATGTCACCGCCACCGCTGAAGATCGAGCTGCCAGCGGTACCAGTGGTGACCGCGCCGGCAGTGCTCAAATTGATTGCTCCGCCAAGCGTGGCAATAAAGTCTACCGAAATTGCGCCAGCGGCAAGAGACTTGCTTGCTCCGAATTTGCCTGTGCCGATGCCGAACTGGTCGAAGGTCAACTTTGCTGTCGGCTGAGCATTCGTCAGTGTCACGGCTCCGGGTGTGCCGCCGGTTGAACCTACCGATGTGGAGATCGTCGTTAAGTTCATGGCTGTGCCCGAATTAGCTCCGGCGATCACGACGACGTTACCGTCATTGCCGTCGCCAAGCCCAGAAGCCGCAATTGCGCCCACGCTCACTGTGCCGGAGCCGCCATTGCTTCCCGCAAAGGCTAGTATAGTCACGTCGCCTGCGGCAGAGCCGTTCGACGTGCTGCTAGAAGTCAGAGCGGAGTTAGATAAGAGAACAGAGCCACCGGATGCGGATGCACCATTCACGGTGACAGAGCCAGCCGATATCTGATTTCCAGCTTGAGCATTGGAGTTCGGCAATGCGCCGTCATTAGCAGTCAGGTTGGCACCGGCAATTATGGTGATAGGTTGGCCAACCGTTCCATTAACTGCTTCAATACTTCGGCCTGATCCCCCGTCAGTGACATCGCCGCTTGCAAGAATTGCGATGGCTTCTCCGAAAATTAAGTCTGCAGTTATGGTTACGGAGCCCGCATCATTAAAGAAGGTCGGGTCACCAGTTATGAGGCTCTCGCCCAGTATGAGGTTGTCAGATGAAACGCCCATGTGGGCCTCCCGAGCCCTGACTTCCAGTTTGCTTGTGACATCACCTACGGTGCCGTTGACTTTGCCGTCTCCGGCCTCCACTATTAGTCTTTGTGAGTGATAATCACCGCCGAGCAGTTCTATCGAATCGTTTGTTTGAAAGACCGAACTGTCACCGAGGATGATGTTTCCATTCAGTGCACTGAAGGAACCTCCGGGAGCATAGACTGCAAGAGCCACCGTTTGATCTTCTGAGTTTCGACGCACGCCCGGTATTACGATATTACCGGTAGTGGCATTTACGATGCCCTGATTAATGATCAGATTAGAATTTAATGCCACGCTTCCTTGTGCTGATAGCACCGCCTGTGGTGATGGATTCCCCGTCTCTGATTGATTGTAGATTCCGTCTCCTGCAGTAAGATTGAGATCGCGCGAACTGCTAATTACGCCGCTGTTAATAAGATCTCGTTGGGCAACCAAGCTCAGGCTTACATCTCCTGTAGAGTCGATTACGCCGGTTTTTGCATTGCGAATATTTAGAGCGCTGATTTCGGCGCTGGAAACTGATGGCGCTGACGATACCACATGGATGCTGCCGCGGTTAATGATATCGCCGGTGAAAGAGAGGTTCGACTCGGTTCCGAAGTCCCGAACAACTGTTACATCTTTAGGGATAGACAGGCTCTCCAGGTTCTGACCCAGTTGATTGGTGAGCGAAAAGCTGCCGCCGACTGCATCGCCTTTTCTGCCGATTTCGATAGTTTGCCCGTTCTCGTACAGAACCTGGTGCACGGCAACAGCTTGTGCTGCAGTGAGGCGTGTGGAGCTGTCTACCGTCAAGGTCTCAGTGCTTTTGCCTCTTGAGACCTGAATGTCTACCGTTCCATCGAAAGTGGGCGCCGCGACTGTTTGACGCGTGGAGTTGAGATTCAAGGTTTGAAGCTGATTTTGAGCAGTCTCGAACTGCAAGTTCATTCGTCGGGGCAGGCGGTCCATTTGAACTTGAAATGATTTTGCCGTTGCAACATCAAGGCGGGTCGCATTCAGACCTCGCACTTCTCCGCCGTTCCTCAAAAAAAGTCGTTCGGCCTGTCGTTCTGCCCGCTCGCTTCTTCTGGCATCGCGGGACCTCACCAAATCGAGAGCGTGTGCTGCTCTGTGGTCGGCGTGTCCGTCCGGTTGCGCTGCGGCCGGCTCTATTGCTTGATTCACCCCGAAACCGACGAACAGGCACCAGGCTGCCGTTTTCAACGGCAGCGCTTTATTCAATCTTCCGACCATAAATTACTCCTGTAAGTTTGACGCCAATGCCAGCCAGGGTTTTATTACGGGATTCCAAAGCCTGGGATTGTAGCACTTTTCAGGAGTCTGGATTGTCTACAATCGGCGACACGCTGCCGTATCCGGGTAACGTGCGCGCGCAACAACGACAGAACTCAGCGACTGTTTCAGGTCACCATCAGATGATTCTGCGCATGTCTAAACTTACTTGGCGCCTGCGCCTTTCGATGCAGTCTGTTTTCCGTCAGTCGGCTTTGCTTCCGCTGCCGGCTTCTCTTCAGGCGCAGCCGCAATTGGCTTGTCCAGGTTTTTTATTGCTTGTTCAAAAATTTCGCGTTGTTGGGACGGCGGATTTTGCTTGAGCGCACTGACGATCACTTCGCGAGCTTTTGCTTTATCACCGGCGCGCCAGTGCATCTCCGACAAGTTCTGAATCGCGCGCATGTTGAGCGGTTGAATAGCCAGGACTTTTTTGTACATCTCTTCAGCACCGGCGCTGTCCTTATTTGATTCTTTTAGAACCGCCAGGGCATGAAGGGTTCCTACATTGTTGGGCTCAATCTTTTGAGCTTCGGTCAACAGCTTCAGAGCTTCGGCTTTGTCTTCGTCCTTACCGCGATTGACCAGGCATTGAGCAAGATTGTTGTAGGTTGAGATGAACTTATTGTCTTCCTTCAGCGCGTCGCGATACTCGGCGATCGCGTACTCGTTCATGCCCATGCTCTGCATGACCAGACCCTGCTGGAAGTGGGAAGAAACTTTTCCTTGCTTGTCGATCTTGTCCTGTAAGCTCGATTTCGCAGTCGTTGCCGCCGGGGCTGTCTTCGAATCCTTGCCTTTTGGTGCGGTCTTCTCGCTAGCTTTCTTTGCCGATTTGGTCGTTTTCTTATTGGATGCCGCTGTCTTTTCGGGTGTGGTTATTTCTTCCAGAAAGAAGTTCGCGGACTTATTAGGGACCACTTTCTCATTGGACGTTGTCACGACTGGCTTTGCAGGCGTGCCGTTTTCCGCTAGTGCCTGACCGGTTGTTGTGGCTAGCAAACTGGCTGCAGCCATTGGAAGCAAGAAACGCATATGGATTGACAACCCTCGAAAGTTGGATTTTTCGTTTGGCATTATATAGGGTCGGCTCTTGACACGCCTTTGTTCGGTTTCACTTAAGCCTAAACCCAGGCTGGGGCTGGGTTTGAACTGTAACGTGCCGCTATGTTTCAAACTGATCGATTATCGACCGATGGGGCGCAAGCGGCTCGTCTTCGTGATTTAATAGGGGCGATTCGGGGAATATTCAGGCGAGAACGAAACTCATGCTTGCATGCGTTTCCCGTGGTGCGCGAATAGCAGCGAAGCGCGTATGACCAGCGACAAAAAGACGAAAAAGAAGCAGGAAACTATTTCTGAAAGCCTTGCCGGGACTCGCGTCAGCGGCGGGCGTTCTGGCGTTGGTGTTTCAAGCGCCGAATCGGCGAGTGACGCCGTGGCATCCTTCAAGCAAACGCTTTCGGTGCAGAGCGACAAGGATGCCTTCTTGCGAACAGCTACCGATAATTTCCGATGGGAAGACCAGATGCCCCCGCCTGGCAATCTGGAAAAACTGAGGCTCGACTTGCGTGAGGATTTGGAGCATGTGCCGGTCGTCACCAAAAGTGGCGAGGTCACGAATGTTTTTGAAAAACTCAACTCGGACAGCTTTCTGAGTCGGTCTGACAAAGAGCTCATCTGGAACTGCATGGCGATTGTGCGCAATATGTTCTGGCAGCTCGAGTATGGTGAAGGTGGCGAGCGCACCGGCTATCAGTGGAACATGAATTGGAAACACACACGCGCGGAAGTCGACCAAGTCTACGACGCCGCCAGATTGCTGAATCTGAATCCGAAGGAAACGCGAGACGCGCTGCTTGCTTCCATATTTTCAGATGCGATCAAGAGCCGCCGCAACTTTATCATTCATAATGTGCACGGCGCTCAAGCCGCCGTGCAAGCCCTTTCCTACTTCCTCGATGCTTCCAAGCCTGCTGACCGAAAGAGTATGGAGCGTGTCTCTCGCGCAAGTCTGGAGCACCAAATAGCGCCGCCTACTTTCATGGCGACTATTGTGGCTATTATGCTTCATCACAAACATAAGCTCGGGAAGTTTAATCCGAATGCCCCTACCGGTAGTGGCACAGGTGTGAAGACTATTTACAGCATCTTCGAAAAAATCAAAGATCCGTTCAACCAAAATCATGTTTCTGATGATTTGCGTTTGATCAATTTTTCCAACGAAGAGCGCGAACTGTTAGAGACAATTGGAATTGAAAACTGGCACGTGCCGCACCCCAGCGACCCGGGCTCCAAAATCGGGCACGCCGTGATTGCGGGCGACCATTCTATAAACTACAATCATCCGGAAGGTTTCGCAAAAATCGCAATGCTTCGTGGACCGGATACCGAGTCAATCTTCGAAGACGATACCATTCACCATTCACTCGAATCTGCAGTGCAGAGTTTTTCAGATTCCTTCCGCGTGATTCGACCTGAAGTTCAAGGATTGGCTCTCAGAGGGCTTCGCCGCACGAAGACCGCTGTCGAACGAGTATCTGCAATCATGACCGAGCTGTTTGCCGGAGTTGTGGTTGGGCCTCGCCATAGTGCGTCTTTGTCCGGGCACGACGCCATTGAGCAAGCCGTAGCGCGCGCTAAAGAGAAATATCCTGAGCTTTATGCTGCTGATGTTTGTACGTTGTCTGAAGCTGGAAATCGCTATGTGGAGTCGACCTTCACACTCGTCGGCAAAATTATGGACGACTGGTACAAAGCGCATGGGCAGATTCCTTACAATCCTAAGTATATGTCCGGCGACGAGCCTGGACCAGGAAAACTGCCTTTCTGGAATCATCCGCTGAAGTATCCTGAACGCGATGAAGATGGTGGTGCGATACTTGCGTCGCTAAACGACCTACAGAAAGAACAGTTTTTGTTTGCCGACAAGATTCGCGAGATTGCAGTCGAGCTCCTGCGAGCCGAGCAGTGGATTTTCTCGCTGCGTGAGCATAAGTAAGTAATTAAATAAGTAGCTAAGCGAGTCGCGTGACAGGCTGTGTCGCCACCGCGAGCCATTAGCCGTGCCGATGTCGCGAGTCGGTACACTTGCCGACTGAACGGTTCGGTCTAATTTTCGAAGATTAAAAATCTCTTGACATATCGAGAGGCAGGCGCTACGATTGCGGCTTGGGAGTGATCCCGTTTTTAAATTCACTTACTAGTTCGAAAACCGAATTCGCATTAGCGACGCGTTCTTTTTCTTCGCGTTGGTTTTGTTGATTCTATTGCTACCTTGACGATGAGATTCGTCGGTTTGGCGCGAGGGCACCTGTCCTCAGTGTCTTGCTGTGCGCTTCTCTCTGCTCTCCGATAGGAGCTTCTCATGTTTGTTAAAAAGGCTAGATCTCCATTGTTTCGTCTCGGCGAAATATTTCTCGAAGCAGGCATCATTTCACCTCAGGTGTTGGAGCAAGGCCTGCTCATCGCCAAGCGTGCGTCAATGCCACTTGGTCGTGTCCTGGTCATGTCAGGCCATGTAAGCGATCTTGATGTCGATTGCGCGCTCGTCACGCAGGTCTCAATCAGAGACGGCGCCATCGATGTGCGTGTAGCGAAGGAACTTCTTCGCTTTGCCCACGTTCATCAGGTTACAATCGACGAAGCCTACAGGCTGAATGGTATCGGCCGCGGTGTCGGACCATTGTCCCGACTCGGAAAATTGATGATGGCAGCTGGTATCGTTGACGACGCCGGCTTGAAATGTGCTGTGAAGCACAGCAAGAGTACCGGCTATCCTCTTGGTCGCGCTCTGGTCTCACTGCGCCTTATCACGGAGCAGACTCTTTCGCATTGCTTGAATCTGCAAATTCTGTTACGCGATAAACGCATATCTTTTCTTGATGCTGTGCGCGTTCTGCAGTCGCTGCAAAAATCAAATCAATCGCTTGAGGCGATTTTGCGCACATGCGGAGTCAGCAGCCCGGTTGTATCGAGCCAGCCCCGGCTGGGAGATCTACTCGTAAATTCGGGTCTTTTGTCGAAAGCAGATGCGTTGATCATTTGCGAACTAGGCACCGAGAGTGATGCTGCTTTCGGACAATTACTAGTTCAATACAACCTGGTAACGCAGCAAGTTCTGGAAGCCGCACTCGAGATGCAACGCATGATTGCATTGAAGACATTTTCTAAAGCACGCGCCTACAGGCTCCTCAATCTTGTCGCGTCGATGGAAAAACCTTTGGAACGGTTGCTTGCGGAATTCGACGTACTCGATCAGATTGTTGCACTTCTAAGAGCCGCCGGCGTAATTGACGAGCGCACCATGCGTGATACCGCTGCGTCGATTGAGAACTTCGAATTTAGCGTATCTGAAGTCCTCATCCAGCGTGGATTTATAACCAAGGAAATGTCGCGAACCGGACTCGTGATGCTGCAAGAGCTTCAGCGCGGGAGCGTTTCCTATGAACGTGCACTCGAGATATTGGGCTCCTTCAAACCCGCTGCGCAAGACAGTTACGAACTCTACTGCGCCGAGTGGGAAAGAGCGCTTCATCTCAAATCTCTCGCCGCTGCATAGCCTCCGCGGTAAGGGACGAGACAAGAAAATTCAAAAGTTTGCCCCCGACTAGAGCAATTGGGCGCCCAAGTGATTAACTCCGCTGGGGCGCCTGATTATTTGTGTTTGTTCCCGCTCATCAAGGGGAAGTGTTCTACAAGAAGTATTGAAGGTACAATAATGACGCCTTCCGAGCGCTAAGCGTGAAACTCAAGAACAAATTTTTACCTCAGATCCTCTTCTGGATACTTGCTCCATTTGTTTTACAGCTGGTATTCATCGCTGTGCTGCTTCCGAGTTTGAGTCAGCTGGAGGACTGCTACTACGCAGAGGAGCGAGCATCAAGCTATCTTTCTGCAAACGTGAAGTTTCTCACCAGCATCATGACGTGCGCCGCTTCTCAAGCTATTTACCAGGCCACAAGGGATCCGCGATATCTCAGCGAGTTTCAGGAACTCCTCAAATCGGCGGCCAGGGAAAGCGATAATTTGAAACAGTTGGGCAAGAGGACCTTGAAGGATCCCAGAGAACTATCCGCCCTGGAGACGCTATTTACGGCTCTTCATCAGATGAGCGAGGCTGGGCAACGAGCAATAGAAACGCAGGATCAAGTCGAGATGGCTGTTGCGTTCACCGAGGCGGGGCGGGTGATTTCTAGAGCGAAAGGAGTGTCACTCAGTGTGTTACAGGAACTAACGGCTGAGAGGCGTAAAATTGCCGATCGCAAGATCGCTGCTAAGAATAGGATCTTTGAGATCGTTTTACTCACCTCTGCGACTTACCTGATTTTTCTGCTGTTGTTTTACCTCCGCTTTTTCTCGACGGTTTCAGAGCGTTTTAAAAGGTTAGGCGAGAACATAAATTCGCTGGGTGCCAACCAGAAGCTTAAATATGCGCTTGCCAGTGACGATGAAATTTCGGAACTGGACAGAACGCTTCATCGGGTAGCCGGAGTGCTCGCTGAGTCTAGATTTCGTGAGCAAGCGATCGTCACCAACGCAGTCGACGTAATCTGCGCTCTTGATGATAGTAATCGGTTCACCCAGGTAAATCCGGCAACTGAGCGGTTGTTGGGACAGAGTGGAGATGACCTTCTGGGAAAAAACGTTTTGTCGTACGTTTCTCCGGACGATAGGGAAAGAGTGGTGGCTGAATTGCAGTCAATGCGTGATGGCGGCAATTCAGGCGAGTTCGAGCTTCGGCTAGTGACGTCTGTCGGAGCGGTGGTCGAGACTCACTGGACAGTCACATTCTCTCGCGAGATGAAAACAGCCTTTTGCGTGGCAAGGGATGTTACGGAGCGCAAGCGTCTTGAGCGCCTTCGGAGAGAACTGGTAGAGATGGTGTCTCACGACCTGCGTTCTCCGATGACTTCGATGCAGGTCACGTTGAACATTCTGGCAAGCGGCGCCCTGGGAGAGTTCAGCGTGGATGCTCAGAAACGCTTGCATAGAGTTGAAAATTCACTGGCGCAATTACTCACGATGCTTGACGATTTTCTCGAAGTCGAAAGGCTGGAATATGGCGGCGCCAAGTTGCTGGCTCAGAGTACTTCAGCCCTGAATATTGTTGAGCAGTCATGTGCGTTGCTGGATGATCTGGCGCTTGCTAACGGTATCGCTCTCAAGGTTGAGACTGAGGAATTCATGTTTGACGCCGACGCGTCGCAGCTGACCAGGGTTTTGACCAACCTGATTGGAAACGCAATCAAATTTTCGCCAGCCGGCTCGACAGTTAAAATTATTGCGCGAAAGGAATCCGATTCTGCTGTTTTTCTGGTCGTAGATCAGGGACGCGGAATTCCACGCGAGCAACAAGAGTCGATGTTTGAGCGGTTCAGACAGCTTGAGGTTGATGATGCTCGCGTGAAGAAGGGTTTTGGACTCGGGCTGGCGGTCTGCAAATCAATTGTAGAGGCGCACGGGGGAGTTATCTCGGTTAAGAGTGAGGTAGATAAAGGAAGTACCTTCATAGTCAAGGTTCCGTTGACACACTCCCAAGCAGCAGCGATAACAGGATAGTGAGCTCCAGGCATATAACGCTCCTTGCACTATTGGCTTCTCTGTTACTATGGCAACCCCAGAGATCTGCTTTCGCTCGCGAGAAAGGCGCTGACAGAGTCTTCGATCAGGAGCTGAAACAGTTTTTGAGCTTGCGCAACCGAGAGGATCGTTTGCGTGCTCGAGAATTTTTCGATAAGCACCCGGCATTGCTGCGAAGCCCTATTGCCTGCGCCGAGGAGGCGCTGAACTTGTCATTTATTCGGCGCAACGATAATGTGGTTTTTTTGGCCAAGCGCAGCGTTGAATTAGAGCCGGGGACGGCGGCGACCTTTAGAATTGGAGCGTTGGCTTTGAGCTTCGCTCACCATTGCGATTTGTCTTTGAAATTTGCCAATCAAGCCGTTGCTTTAAAACCCGATGCGCAGACTTTATCCGCTTTGGCTGAGGTTCTGCAGGCGGCGAAGCAGTTTCCGCAAATGCAGAAAGCTTTGGACGAGGCACGGCGCAAAGACAGCGGTTGCTTCGAGGTTGCGGCAGCCAGTTGTCGGACTGCGCGCGCGTTGTTTAAGAAACAGGAAGCTCTCACGCCGCTCGATTTCTATCTAGTGAAGCATCCCAAGTCGATACCGGCACTATTACTACGCGCTGAAACCCATATGATTAATGGCAATTCGCAGCTAGCCATTGACGACTACACGAGCGTGCTTCTTCAAGACGGGGGTCATAGTGAGGCTTTGCGAGCACGAGCAGAGATATATCGAAAGGAACAAGTTTGGAATCTGGCCGTTGTCGATTTGAGAAGACTCCTGACTGATACCATCTGTGATGACGACCGCCTATTGGCTTACGTTCGTCTGGCAGACTGTCTGGAGCGAACAGGCGATCTCCGCGCTGCCCTCTCCGCCCGTAATGAAGTTGTCGCAATCAGCACGCGAGGCTGGGATGATAAAACATTCAACGGACGAATCAGTGGCTCTGTGGCCCGGGACATGGTTAAGTGCGCGATACTTCAGAATCGATTGAAACAGTTTGGTCCGGCGCTGAAAAATACAACCATAGCACTTCGTTCACGTCCGATGGATTCCGAGGCGCAGGAGCAGCACGCCATAGCTCTCGAAGGTTTGAGTCGATATCCGGAGGCAATTAAGGCGTGGTCTGTTTTGATTGAAAAGCATCCGCGTTATCCAAAGTGGCTCAAGCAAAGGTCTCGACTATACGCAAAAACCGGCCAGGCTCAACTGGCGATTTCGGACAGAGAGCGTGCGGCAAAATTGGATTCTGATTCAGGTTTTGGTCCAGACAGATAGAAATTTAAAACTGCCCTGCAAATTTTTTTTTCGTGTTATTCCGATGTTGTTTTCGACGCTAAACTGATTTGCATGAGGCGCAATTGCAGCGCCGTTCAACAAGACCAAGACTTTCTAACAAATCGGACCACTCTCCTGAGAGCCATGTATTGGCTTTCGTTACTTTTAACGCGAGGTTAAACATTATGGAACTTGAAAATTCTAGAGACGCAAGAACAGAACAGACTTCGGTAAGAGACGGCTCGGCTGCTAACAGTCTTTCGAGGGAAGCTCAGGGTCTGCTCAATGATTATGCATCAATCAGCGGCTCCTCAAGGTCTTCGAATATGCAGTTGCCTGACTTATCAATCGAAGATGGTGGCAAGACTCCCAAACAAGATGGTGGCAAGATTCCAAATCAAGATGGTGGCATGAAGGATAACTTCGAGCCTCATGGAAGCGATATGAGCGACGACGATAAATTCGGCAAGTTCGACAAAAAAGACCACGACAAATGGGGCGAGTTCGACAAGGAAAATGGCGAGCATGACGGTGAAGATAAGTTCGACAAATGGGGCGAGTACGACAAAGAGAATGGGGAGCACGATGGCGAAGATAAGTTCGACAAATTCGACAAAGAAGGCGACGACGACCATTTAGACAAATGGGGCAAGCACGATAAAGAGGGCGATCACGATGACAAATTTGACAAATGGGACAAAGACCCATACGGCAAGTTTGATAAGGATCCCTATGGCAAGTTTGAAGGAATGGACAAGAAGTATGACAAGAAGGATGAGTTTTCTACGTTGAACAATGAGAAGGCGAAAATCGAGTTGCTCAAGAAACTCAAGCAAATGAAACAGTATGGCTATTGAAGTTCCATGGAAGCACAGAGTTTCGTCCTCGAGTCACACGCGCAATGACGTGTAGTGGTGGCATATTTAATACCAGGAGAAAATTATGAGAGATTTTGATAACACGATGCAGAGCGATTCAGTTTCGTCATCAAAAGCTGGTGGTGGAAGCGAGCTAAATTTAAATTCTATATGTGGAATTGACTCAAAGTGCTACAGACCTGCTTTGCCTGATTCAGGTTCTGAAAGTACGCAGTCTACTTCCGCAGGTTCGTCAGGCGATGTCAAAGATCCGCCACCAAAGTTAGAATCAAGTCCGGATGAGCCAAAAGATAGAAGGAAACCTTCTGTTGATTCAAATGAGCCGAAGGAGCAGCAGATGAACTTCGATCCTGCCGCTGATAATGAGGAGTCGAAAACGGATGTGTCTGCAAAGAAGATAATTCCGGGAGAGAAACCACCGGTAAAACCAGATGTTTCTCAGTTTCCGAATGTCAAAGATTCGCTCGTGGAGACTCCCGATGGTGACGTGCTCGTTAACAAACGCGACTTTCAGTCATTAGCCTTGAACACGGGCGAAGGTCTAAAAGTCGAACCAGGCGGCAATATCACAGTCTTCGATCGTGATGGCAACGCTGCTTCGAAGGGTAAAGTAGTTCAGGGAAAGGACGGCTATTCCATAAATTACCCCAACGGCGTGGTTCGCACGCAGGGCTTTGATGGAACCTCTTCCGTCCGATTTCCTTCCGGCACGACTGTGACATTGGACGAGAGCAGCCGAGTCTCCTCCTTGAGACATCCTGGTGGGGTGGAGCACCGCTTAGCCCCCGATCGTAAGATAAAGGAACAGGGAATTATCTACAAGAAGTAGTTTGTTGGTCCTTTGATTTGCTGGAGAGGAAGGTTTGATAGGCAAACCTTCCTCTCTAGCTTTCAATCATGTATCCAACGTTCCGGAGTGTTTTGATAATTGAGTCTTCACCCGGTTTATCGATTTTCCTGCGTAGACGGAGAAGGCATTGGCGGACCGCATCTTCGGTTGAGTCGGATTCAGAGTGCCAAACTTTGTTCAAAAGTTCCTGCGCGGTAAAGCACTGCCCGCGGTGGCGAGTCAAGAAATCCAGCAATTGCATTTCCTTGGCAAGCAATGAGATTTCAATACCGTCACGCAAAACAGCGGATTTGGCAGGTAGAACTGTTAAGTCTCCAATCTTCAACTCTTCAGAAAGAACCTGGTGGGGTCTTCGAAGCAGGGAGCGCACGCGTGCGAGAACCTCACCCATCGAAAATGGCTTACCCAGGTAGTCATCGGCTCCCGAATCAAGTCCCTCGATGCGATGCTCGATGTCAACCTTTCCAGTCAACATCAGTATTGGTAATTTGCCACCACTCGTTCGGTATTCTTTCAACAACTGCACGCCGTCCTTACCCGGCAAATCCCAATCGAGAATCGCCAGATCGTAGTCATAAAGCCGCAGTCGGTCCGCCGCTTCGTTGCCGTTATGTACGCTTTCCACGACGTAAGCGCTGAGCGTGAGAGCGTCGGCAATCGATGCCGCAACGTCTTCATCATCCTCGGCAAGCAAAATTTTCGCCACTCGAATTCCTTTCCTGTATTAAGTGCATTTCTCAACTATCATCGATATTCCACAGTTGTTGATCGTCAATCGCGTTTTGTCGTTTATGGATAGTAGACTTCTGACATCGAAAGAGCACCTGGTCAGGGTGCTCTTTGGGTGCTTGCTGAGGAAATAAACTTTAGGACATCGGCAGATCTGGTCTTTCAACCGGGCAGTAGTTCAACCCTGGATATGTGTGCAGAACATTTGGGCGCGGGCTGCGCAATGCGTCTATTAGACTTTGTCCTGGTCTCAAACCGAGGTTATTTCGGTCTCTCGCGTTATCCTGAACTGCTGGTCGCGACTCATCGTTATTTTGTCTAGCTCTTTGTTCTTCAGCTGATTGTATTTGCGACTGTTCTTCAGGTGAGTTGATATGTTCTTGCATGCTGGCCAGCAACTTTTCTGCGTCTGGAAAAACTGTCATAACCGAATTGTTGGCAGTTGAGTCGGCAGTTTTGAAAGTGAAAATCGACGGTGATAATTTGGCGTCTGCGAGTCTAAAGTTCGGAGTGTCTGACGTTTGCGGTGGTTGCTCGGAAGTGTTTTCGATTTCCATTGTTCAAGTCCTCTTGCGGTTTGACTGGATGAGTTCAACACTACTGTTTGAAATCAACATTGATACAACATGAAAGGAGCTCAACAAAAAAAGACGTCAACCACGAATTAGGCTGACGTCCTGGAGTAGTTGGATAACTGAATCGCGTTATTTCATCAACGACTTGACGGTGCGGACGATGTGGTCTGCACTGATGCCTGCGGCATCCATGAGTTCGTCCGGTGTAGCGGAGCCGGGCATGTCGTGGACAGCCATCTTCACTACCTTGGGCATCTCTTGCGGGATTTCCAGTTTGCTGCCGCGCTCAGGATTGCCTTTGCCTGTGAATGCACCGAGGACCGCGTCACCGAGACCGCCTTCGATCCAGTGATCTTCGACAGTGACGATGAATCCGGTCTCCTTCGCCGCTTTTTGCAGGGTCTTCTCATCGACTGGTTTAATCGAATAGAGATCGATAACTCGAACTGTTATACCCTGCGATTTCAGCTCGTCATAAGCTTTCAAGCATTCGTGCAGAGTGATGCCGGCGCCGACCAATGTGCATTGATCTTCCGCGGAACTCTTGAGCAATTTGCTGCCGCCGATCGGAAACTCTTCGTCTTCTTTGTAAAGAATGCGGGTCTTGCTGCGGGTTGTGCGCATGTAGCTCACGCCTTTGATGTCGTTCATCGCATGCACGAGTTTCGCAGTCGATACGCCATCCGAAGGATAGAGCACTGTGCTGTTCCAAATCGCGCGCATCATCGCGAGATCTTCTAGTGCCATTTGTGATGGACCGTCCTCGCCGATCGAGCATCCGGCGTGTGATCCAGCCAGCTTGATCGTCGCGCGCGAGATTGCTGCCATGCGAATGAAGTCGTATGCTCTCGTGAAGAACGCCGCGAATGTAGACGAGAAGACTGATTTCTCGCGTGTGGCTAATCCACAGGCGACGCCGACCATAAGTTGTTCTGCGATGTACATTTCGAAGAACCGTTCCAAATGCGCTTTGTGGAATTTCTCTGCGTATGTAGAATTGGAAACTTCGGCGTCGAGAACTACGACGTTCTTATACGCGGCACCCAGGTTCTTCAGTGCATCTCCGTAGGCTTCGCGAGTTGCAACCGGTCCGCTGTAAGTTGGTACCTCGAACTTGCCGCTACCGGATTTGGTATCACCCATCTTGCCCGCAGCTGGAGCGGCAGCTGGTTTTTGTACATCGATTTTGACGTGGGGTTGACCGCCAAGAGTTTTAATCGCTTCTTCAGCCTGCTCTTTGCTGAGTGGCTTGCCATGCCAGTTGTCCTGATTTTGAGTCAACGGAATTCCATGACCCTTATCGGTTTTGGCAATGATCAAAGTGGGTTTGCCGGTCGTTTTGATCGCTTCCTGGAAGGCCTTGTCGATCTGCTCAAAGTTGTGTCCGTCGATTTCGACTGTATGCCAACCGAAAGCCTCAGCGCGTTCTTTGTACACTTCGCTGTTCCAGCCGAGCGCGGTTTCACCGCGTTGACCGAGGCGGTTCATGTCCAGAATTGCAGTCAGGTTGTCGAGTTTGTAGTGCGAAGCGCACGCCATTGCTTCCCAAACCGAACCTTCAGCACTTTCGGAATCGCCCAGCAGAACCCAGGTTCTGTAAGGTAGTTTGTCGAGGAAGTGACCGTTGAGGGCAATACCAACGCCCTGAGCGAGTCCTTGACCAAGCGATCCGGTCGCGACTTCAACCCACGGCAGCACTTGCGGAATCGGGTGACCTTCGAGTCTCGAACCAAATTTACGCAGTGTCATCAACTCTTCATCAGTGATAGCGCCCGCGGCTTTGAACATTGCGTAGAGCAATGGAGCGGCGTGACCCTTCGAGAAAATAAGACGATCATTGTTAGGATTTTGCGGTGCGTCGAAATCATAACGCAAGTATTTTGCCAGCAGGACTGCCATGAGATCGGCAGCCGACATGCACGATGTCGGGTGACCCGAGCCAGCTTCTGTAGTCGCTCTGATGCTGTCCACTCGGAACTGCTGAGCGAGCTGCTGGACGGTTTGATCGGTGGCCGTTTGAACTTCAACCATTTTTTCATTCCTTTTGGTATGAACCGCAACGCCCTCACGGCCTGCCATGCGACGTGACTGCGGCGCGAGCCGAGCCTGTTCATCGCTACCTGTGCTGTATCCTCCGGCGCGGTCGCCGCTCAGAAACCACAGGTCGGGCGCGTGAGTGGCCAAATGTTACCGCATACGCGCGATCAATTACTATAGTTTCCAAGCTGAATTTTGGGAATAAACCGCCGATAGTCGCTCCAGTGCTGAGTTTCAACAAACCGCCCTGGTATCTCCCTGTGATCGAGGCGTATCGGAGGGCTTGCTTGCCAGACTCTCTAAACGAGTACATTCGCGGCAGTCGGTTTCGGGCTTGACGCGAACCTGGTTTCCATGAGCGCTGGAGCACCTACCACTGGAATTTCACTGATGGAAGGTTCGGGAAGATAATGCTCTTCAAATCATCCTTGGTCATATCCTCTTCGATGGCATCAGACATCGCCTTTTCGGCCGCTGGCTTGTCACCTATCTGGATATAGCAGAATGCTTTTGCCAGAGCCGTTTCCCCATCGGATTCACTGCTGTAGCCGCGGTATGCCGTTTCGAAGTCGTGACGAGCAGCGGTTCTCTGTCCAATTGCCTGATACGCGAGCCCGCGTCGAACAAAGTCCAACGGCTTGTTTGAGCCATCGCCTTCCTCGATGGACTTACTCAGGTCGTCGATAGCAGCCTGGTAATTCCCTAGCGCATATGACGCCAGCGCGCGTCCCGTGTAGGCGTCTGATAGAGAGCCTTCTGAGATTCTCGATTGACTGATTGCAGCCGTGAATGTTTTGTACGACTTTTCAAAATCACCCATACCAAGATATGCCTTGCCCAGACCCATGCGTGCGTCAAGGTGTTGGTTTGCCTTCTTCTCAAAATCTGCCGCCGCTTTCGGATATTGCTCGTCGGCCAGATAGGCTTCACCTCTATCGATTAAAAGTTTTGAGTCACCTGGTGCGATCTTGAGACCTTGATTGAGTATTTCCAATTCCTTTTCTGACTCGCCGTCCTGTTCGAATCGATAGGCCAGAGCTTTATATGCATGAACGTTTCGCGAGTCCAGTGAAATTGCCGCATTGAGAACGGGCACAGCCAAGTTTGAGCCGCTAAATTCAATCAGATTGTAAACACCCGTGCTCATAAGATAACTAGTTTCGGTCGGATTTACCACAATAAATCCGGCGATCAGCGCTGTGGAGAGAGCGCCGATTCTGGTAAATGCGGGTCCAAACTTTACAGGAACTCTTGCTGGTTTAAATTTTGGGCTGGCAGGAATTTGTCTGTTTTTCCACCAGTGAATGGTTCGAAGAGTAACTGTTCTTGTTATTGATACCGGACCCAGCAGGCAGATCAAGATTAGAAGGCACCAAGTCATAACTATGCATGCCGTAATCGCTACGGACAGGATATCTCCTCCCATGGTCGATTCCGGTAGTCCGCTCAGTAGACCGAGCAAAGCGTAGAGACTGAACAAGAGCACCTCCAGTAGTGCCATCATCCATTCAAGAAGAGTTCTGCGTTTATGCAACCGTTTGATTGTCGTAACCGCTCCCTTAGCATGGATGGCGAGACCGAAAATCAAAGTCCCAAGTAGTCCAGCAGTAACCTCGCCGCGGTCATAGAACGCAACGGTGGGATCGGAGATGTAGATTGCATATAGAGTGACGACATAGAGGACAAAAGCGGTCCAGTAGAAGAGAACATTTCCAACGTAGTGTCCAATTCTGATAATTGGCTTTGGGATTCCCTTGAGTTCGGTTTTCGTTACCTCAGCTTCAGCGTAGCCGACCGCCTTGCCTGTTCTTACCGCTTTCAAATCCGAGGAAACATCGATTGCTGAGTCAAAACGCTCTTTGGGTTCTTTCCTCATGCATTTGAAGACTATTTCTTCGAGGCTGTGGAGAACGTCTCCATCAGGAAGTTTTCGAGTAAAGCTATCCGGAGTTCCGTTTATATGCTTCAGTGCAACTTGAATTGCATTCGAGCCTTCAAACGGCTGCTTACCGGTCAGCATCTCGTAGAGGACGCAGCCTAAGCTATAAATGTCCGTCCGGCTGTCGATTTCCCCGCCCTGGCACTGCTCCGGGCTCATGTATGCGGGCGTTCCGAACACGTCACCAGTCTGGGTGAGATTGGTTGTTGCTGCGGATTTCGTCTCGATAATTTTCGCAATTCCGAAGTCGAGGAGTTTTACCTGAAGGCTTTCGCCATCGTCAAGAAGCACTATGTTGCTAGGCTTGATGTCTCGGTGAATAAATCCTTTCTTGTGTGCGTAATAAAGCCCGTTACAGATTTGTAGGGTCAGGTCGATTGCCTGCGCTGGGCTGAGCTTGCCGTTTCTCGCAATCAAATCGGCGAGAGTTTCACCATCCAAATATTGCATGATGAGAAAAGGTGCGCCATCGCGGGTGATACCATGGTCGTAAACAGTCACTATTTTTTCGTGGTCGAGTTCCGATAGAGAAGCCGCTTCTTGAAGGAAACGTTTTAACACTGCTTTATCTTCGCAGAGTTCAGGTTTCAACAACTTCAAAGCGACGATACGGTCGGTGCTTAAATCTCGAACCTTGTAGACCGAGCCCATGCCGCCTTGTCCGATGATATCGAGAACTTCGAAACGGTCGCCTACAACTTTCTGTGCAAATGAAACTTTGCCGGCGAGGATCGCTGCGTCGTCGTCAATGCAGATATTTGCTGACTCAACCTCGATATTTGAAGACTTGTCATCGGGGTTCCGCGTTTCCCCGGCGCTTGGAGTTGTTTCCTCTGCACTCGAAGACATTTCCTCGGCATCCGGGTAGGTTTCACCGGTGTTCGAAGGCACTTCGATGGAGGCGGGATCTGGCTTTTCGACCAGTTCGACGCGTTCCTCCTCCTTTAGTCTGTCATCCGCCATGGATTTTAAAACTCAGGTTCGCCGTGGAGTTTTGCGCGAGACGGCATTGTCCAACCTAGCTCCTGAAGCGCATCGTCGATGCTGCATTCATTTTTCTCGCAATGGTTCAGCGCGACGATTGCCTGCTCCATTCGCAGAAATCCTTCGCGAACCAGAAATTGCGCGCGCAGCGAAGCGTGAAGAGTTTGCTCATTGATCAAGCCTGTAACTAACAGGATCTTGCCAATTAAGGCCGAGTTTCTCGCGCTCAAATCTATCGCACTTTTGATATCATCCTCGGTGACAATGCCGGCCGCTTTTAACAGTTCACCCAGACGAATAGTTTCCGTCTGCTCACTCTTCAAGAGCCCGAGTTCAGCCACTGACTGCGCCATCGAAATATTACGAGTTGAAACCTGGCGCAATGCCTCTGCTGCCTGGAGCGCGTTTAGCGTTCCGTTAATAACCATCTCTTGAAACTTCAAAGCGGTATTCAAAACGCCTCGAGAGACGTAGCCGCAATCTACAAGCACTTGCCCGATGGGCATCTCGCGCGTCAAACCGATTTCGAGTGCGCCCATCAGATCCGAGTCCGTGACTAAACCGGATAGCACAAATAACTCGCCAAGTTTTACAGTCTGTCTCAGGGGCGGTTTGTAGAATCCCTGGTCGATAAGCGACTCTTCCAGAGAAATACGTCGCCGTTTAGACGCTCGCAAGCCTTTGATGGCCTGCTCTTTGGAAACCTTTCCATCTCGAATCAAAATCTGCGCTGTGAGAACCGACGCGAGTGTTTCTTCACTGATAGCCTGGGTGAGAACAAGAATTCGCCCAAGCGGAAGACCCGTTTCCTGGCTTGTGGTCAAACATCCATTCAACTGCTCGTCTGAAACCAATTCCGCCGATCGCAGCAATTCGCCGAGCTTAGCTGTTTCCGTTGTCTTCTTGCCGGCCCAGCCGCGCTTCCGGAGTGCTTGTTCAAGAGTGATATCTTCATTAGCTACTTGCTTCAAAGCATCGAGAGCGGTTTCAACTTCGACTACTCTGTCTTTTATAAGTGATTGCGCTTGAACGGCTGCCGCCAGTTCTCTATCAGTCATGTAGCCGGACATTATCAGCACGCGACCGATGGGCAGACCCGTCTCGCCAGCGGTTCTTATGCAATCTTCGAGCTCTTTCGGCTTGAGAATGCCGACGCGAATCAGCAAGTCTCCAAGCTTTATGAGCGTGCCGCCGCCGTCAGTCATACCGTTCCTATGGGTCGTGGGGAAGCGTGATTGGGATGCCCAGGTTCTTAAATTGCACCCGTAATATCGAGATTATCTCATTTGAATGAATGCCTTCCCGTTACACATCGAAACAAAAGACTCTATCGGACGGTCGCTCAGCGAGCGTTTCCGGGTTTAAAACCAGGTTATTGCAAACAAAAAACACAGGCTCGAAAGCCTGTGTTTCTCAACTAATACCCCCAAGGGGATTCGAACCCCTGTCGCCTCCGTGAAAGGGAGGTGTCCTGGGCCTCTAGACGATGGGGGCGTCCATGTGTAGAAGGTTTTGTCAGAATAGCAGGCTGGCAACGGACCGTCAATTAGAGGAATTTCGGAGAGATATATCCAAGACGTAGTAACATTGAAGGTTGACAACCCTTAAGCCTTCGGAGTTGCCACTGCGTCAGCCCGGCGGGGAACTTATGCCAGCGTATCGAACCTTTAACAACTACCTTAAAGACTACTTCGGAGCCCGCGTTTACCGCGTTCCAATCGACGCGGGCTTCACCTGTCCGAATCGCGACGGTGTGCGCGCGTTTGGTGGTTGCACTTTTTGCGACGACCGCGGCTCAGGTGCACCGACTATCGACACTGCTGCTAGCGTGCGCGGGCAAATGGAGAAGGGAATAAATCGAGCAAAGAGAAGATTCAAAGCGCAAAAGTATCTGGCGTACTTTCAAGCTTTTTCAAACACCTACGCTCCTGAAGCCGCTTTGCGCCAACTTTACGATGTAGCCTTCGAATTCGAGGACGTCGTCGGAATTTGTATTGGCACGAGACCTGATTGTGTTGATGACAACATTCTCGATCTTCTCGCGGAATACAATGAGAAGACTTTTGTTTGGCTGGAACTTGGCTTGCAATCAGCCTTTAACGAAACGCTCGATAAAATAAACCGCGGACATTCAGCCGAAGAATTTTTTGATGCTGTCGAACGAGCAAAAAAACGAAACTTGAAAGTCGCTACACACCTGATTTTCGGCTTGCCGGATGAAACAGACGAGCAAATGCTTGAGACTGTGAGGCAGGTAGCCCAGTGCCCGATCGACGGTATAAAGATTCATCAGTTGTGCATTTATAAAGGCACGCCTATGGAAATCGATTATCGGATGGGTAATCTACCTGTTCTCGACGAGGATCGATATGTCAGATTGGTCGCTGATGCACTTGAGATGTTGCCACCGGATATGGTGATTATGCGTCTGGTCGCAGAGGGCTCGGAAGACGAGATTATCGCGCCGCAATGGGCTTTCGAAAAAGAGCGGATTATGAAGAAGATCGATGGCGAGCTTGAAGCGCGTCAAAGTTTTCAGGGCAAAATGCTGCAGCTCGCAGCAAAGTATTAGTCGATTGTCACTGGCGATCTAGAAAACCGTTTAATCGCTGCACCGAATTCGGTGACGCTGAACGGTTTAGATAAAAAGCCGTCCATACCAGCCTCGAAGCACTCGTTTTTATACTCTTCAGTCGTATGACCTGTAACCGCCACTATCGGAATGCGAACACCTAGATCTATTTCCGCCTCGCGAATTCGTCTTGAACATTCGCAGCCGTTAGTGTCAGCTAAACCTAAATCCATCAGAATTAGATCGAAAGTTGGATTTTTGTGGAGCGTTTCAAGGGCTTCCCTAGAAGTCTTGACCATAGTCAAGTCGAAGTTATATTTTTTCGACAATGCGCGGTACAAAGCCTGTTGCAGGTCATTGTCCTCGACGATCAAAATGTTGCATTGCGCCATGCTTCAATACCAGGATGTTCTTCGATATTACTAAATCCGATGTTATCTGAAAATCACCCGATAGCAGGATGGTAAAGATGAGGATGAGTGGCTAAATTTAGATATAGCGTTTTGGAACAGGCAAGAGTCTGCAAGCTTTGAGTAAGTTTGTTCGCGTGTTACTAGTGGAAGATGATGAGACCTTTGCAAAGGCAATTGGGGCGGCACTTTCACGCAACGCAAATTTTGAGATTGAGAAGCTAGAGGCGACCTCGTTAGGTGCTGCGTCGAATCTGATAGTCCGGGGCAACGTGGAGCGCAAGTCCGACGAGTCCATCGATGTCATTTTGCTGGACTTGAATTTGCCTGACAGTCAGGGGCTCGACACTTTCATTGATGTAAGGAATACCTGCTCTGGAATTCCAATCATCGTGCTAACCGGCCGTGACGATGAACAATTAGCGATGTCGGCGATGCGGCAGGGGGCGCAAGACTATCTCGTCAAGGGTGATATCAACGGTCGAACGCTTTCCAGAGCCATCAGTTACGCGATCGAGAGAGCGAAGATCATGGCTGAGCGTGAGGATTTTGTAGCTACTCTTACGCATGATCTGAAAGGTCCTCTCCAGGGCGCGAATCGCATACTCGGGCTTCTGGTGAAGGGCGACCTGGGACCGCTATCCGACGATCAGTCCGATCTTCTCCGCCGTCTGGCGGACAGCAACACGACATTGCTGGAGATGATTTCGAATCTTCTGGAAGTCTATCGGTACGACAAGGATCTGCACACTATTTCCTTTCAACACACCAATCTTGTCAATCTTGTTCGCAACTGCATGCTTGAAGTCGAGCATCTCGCCGAAGATCGTTCCATCCAAATCAGTAGCGAGATCTCAGATGGCGATGATATCGCCATAATGGCTGATGCGAGTTCAATCTCACGAGTTGTTAGGAATCTTCTGGATAATGCGCTTAAGTTTACTCCGCGCGGTGGAATGGTCACGATTCGACTTGCCTCCGGTGAAGAAAAAGTTCGTCTGGCAGTAACTGACACAGGACCAGGAATTTCCGACGAAGACAGGAGATATCTTTTTGAGCGTTTCTATAGAGGTGCCACCGGCCGTGGTTACTCGCGAAGTACCGGACTTGGACTTTATCTCTGCAAGCAGATCGTTCAGCACCACAATGGCACAATAACTTTCGATCCCATCCCCGGCAGCGGTAGTTCGTTCGTGCTTGAATTTCCGAGGGTTTGACGCATCTCAAACAGGACAGAAATATGAAAATAGCTACGCGCATTACGATTGGTTTTTTCATATCGGTAGTGTGCATTATCTGTCTCGCCTATTTTGCGCACGGCAATATCGAAGGCATTAACAATTCTCGGAAATGGGTTTCGCACACAGTGGAAGTCATTCTTGAGAGAGACACTCTAGAATCTTCGCTCAAAGACTATGAATCGCGCATTCGAGGTTATGTCGCATCTGGCGATGAGCTTTTTCTTCAAGGCGCGGATGAGCTTAAAGCTAAAGTTGAAAGATGCTTCAATCGATTGAAGTCGTTGACATCAGACAATCCGGCACAGCAACAAAACTTGAATGAACTCAGTCCGCTTATGTCCGAGAGATTGCAGCAACTCGAGGCAATGCGTCAGGCGCGTAAAACCTCCGGATTTAGCGAGTCTCTGAAGCTTCTGCGGACACCTGAAAATGGATACACATTTCGGTGGGTGTCTGTACTTAACCGTATAAGGGCCGAGGAAGAAAACCTTCTAAAGCGACGTACCGAAGAAACCGTTGAGTCGATCCGAGGTACTGAAACGCTGCTTGTAGTTCTGTCTTTTGGATCTATGTTAGCGATTGGTCTGACTGGAACCGTCATTGTCAGGGGTTTCGAGAAGAACGTCAGTGGTCTGATTCAAGGTACAGATAAAGTTGCCGCCGGCGATCTTGACTTTCGTTGTCCGGTGACTTCAAAGGATGAGTTGTCTCAATTGGCACGCTCCTTCAACATTATGATCGAGAGACTGAGAACACTTTCGGAATCACAGGCAGCGCAGGACTGGCACCGCTCCGGGCTTAACAAATTTGCAGTAATCCTCCAGGGGCAGCGGTCTTTGAAGACTGCCAGTGAGATTTTTTTGAGCGAATTAGTGCCGATGTTGGGGGCACATCATGGTGCAATGTATGTTTTTGGCGATGAAACCAATTACGAGTCTTTGCAGCTTGCCGCCGCATATGGTGGCGACGCGTCGGAACTGCCGCAATCGTTTAAGCTCGGCGACGGGCTGATCGGTCAGTGTGCTATTGATAAACGGCGCCTGAATTTGCATGATGTTCGCTCCGATGCTTTTGTGATAAAAACCGCTACAGCCCGTTCGCAGCCGTTCGAAGTCATGATAGTGCCGCTTTTGTTTGAGGGTGAGGTCAAAGGCGTTTTTGAAGTAGCGGCATTACGGGAGTTCTCCCAAAAGCATGTTGATTTTATTGATGAGCTTAGCGCCTGGATCGCAGCGGTGTTCAATTCGATCAACGTCTCAAACAGAGTCGATCTGTTATTGCAGGAGTCTCAGGTCTTGAATGAAGAACTCCAGGCTCAGCAAGAAGAGCTGGAGTGTCAGCAAGACGAATTGCGCACTGCCAACGAAGAACTGGAGGAGAAAGCTGACGCTCTCGATATCCAGAATCAGGAAATATTGGACAAGAATATTGAGCTTGAGCAGATGCAAGTCAGTGTAGAAGCCAAAGCGCATGAGCTAGCGCAAGCATCCAAGTACAAATCAGAGTTCCTCGCAAATATGTCGCATGACCTGCGCACGCCGTTGAATAGTCTTCTGATTTTTTCGGAATTGCTCGGTGAAAACGAAGACAATAATCTTTTGGACTTTCAGGTAGATTATGCCAAGAATATTCACAGTGCAGGTAAAACGCTGTTGAGCCTGATTGATGATGTTCTCGATCTCTCGAAAATCGAATCAGGCACAGTCGTTTTAAACATGACTGATGTCGACATTCAAGATCTTGTCGATGAGATGGAGAGGACCTTTGGAAAAACCGCTCAAGCGAAAGGGCTGCAGTTCGAAATCAGAGTGTCGCCGGATGTGCCGAAGTCGATACGATCAGACTCGAAGCGGTTGTCGCAGTTGTTGACTAATCTTCTCACCAACTCGTTTAAGTTCACTGAAAAGGGTAGCGTCAAGCTAGATATTGATGTTGTGAGTGGTGGCGCAGGTGGTGACAGACCTTGCTTGCGATTTGAAGTTGTCGATACCGGGATAGGTATCAGTCGAGATAAGCAAGAGTTGGTTTTTGAAGCCTTTCGCCAGGCCGACTCTACGATCAAGGGCAAGTACGGTGGTACGGGGTTGGGTCTGGCTATCTGCCGGCAGCTCAGCGAGTTGCTGGGCGGCTACATTGACCTCCGAAGCGAGGCGGGAGAAGGTTGCACTTTCACGATAGTTCTTCCGTTGGTCTATGAGGGACGTCGTGATCGGACTGCGTTCCCTTCCGGCGACACTGGTGCCAAGCCATCGATGGCCAGTGTTAGAGAACTCGAGAAGACGATTGAGTCCACACGCGATACTCGCATCCTGTCGTCGAGCAGCACCATTAGTGATGACCGGCGTGACATCGGACCGGAAGATCGTGTCCTTCTGGTCATCGAAGACGACGAAGCATTCGCGCGGATGCTTCTGGATCTGGCGCGCAAGCATTCATTCAGAGGTGTTGTGGCGTTGAACGGTAGAGACGGCATCGAGCTAGCGCGCAGGATAGTTCCAGACGGCATTACGCTCGATCTAAACCTGCCTGACATGCAGGGGTGGACAGTGCTCGACCAGTTGAAGCAGTATCCGGATACAAGGCACATTCCTGTACACATTATCTCGGTGGATGTGGAAGGTCAGCGCAGCCTGGAGTCAGGCGCGGTAGGTTTTGCCGCCAAACCTGTGTCTGTAAGTGGTGTCAAGGATGCTCTGGACAGAATTAAAAATTTCATGGTCAAAGAGAGTGGGAGCGTACTTCTGGTCGCGCATGACACTGGGCTGCGCTCGAAATTAGCTGATCTGATTGGCGATAGTAACATATCCGTGTCCGCAGTCGGAACAGGCGAAGAAGCGCTTGCGATTATGTCCCGGAATGCCTTTGACTGTGTGGTTGTTCATATCGATCTGCAAGACGAGAAAGGAACTGATCTGATAGGTCAGATCCAAAAGATTTATTCGGACAAGCCTCCCGTTCTCGTTTACGCTGACCGGGCGCTCACCGGCGAGGAAGCTGAAACTATCGACAGATTGAGAACTACGAGCACCGTAAAGGATGTAGATTCTCCTGAACGGCTGTTAAGCGAAGTCCTCCTTTTTCTTCACCGGGTCGAAGCCAGTCTGCCGGAAGGCAAGCGTCGGATGATAGATTCTGTGCGCCAAACTGACCACCCGCTTGCCGGGCGGAAAGTTTTAATTGTGGATGATGATCCAAGAAACATCGCAGCGATGAAAGGCGCGCTACATAGACAGAACATGAATCTGCTTTATGCTGAGAATGGGAAGGAGGCAATCGATCGGCTGCAACGGAACCCGGATGTGGAGCTGGTGTTGATGGATATGATGATGCCTGAAATGGACGGTTATGAAGCTATGCAAGTAATTCGTCGGGACGAGCGCTTTAGTAAGCTTCCAATCATCGCGGTGACTGCTAAAGCAATGAAAGAAGATCGAAGAAAGTGCCTCGAGGCTGGTGCATCCGACTACATCTCGAAACCGGTAGATAAAAGTCAGCTATTGTCGTTGCTGAGGGTATGGCTCTACAAACGGTAGGCTGAATCCATAAAGGTAGGTATGGGATTCTCTGATGACGATTTCAACGATGAAGAGCTGCGGGAATTTCTTGCCGATGTTTTCTCGCGCACAGGTTATGACTTTTCGCAGTATTCTGTGAGCTCTGTCAAACGTCGGATTGCGCGGATCATTGAGACGGAGGGACTCACCTCGTTGCGCCAACTCTGGAGCAAGTTGCTCACTCAAAAATCTTTCGAGACTATGTTTGTAGAATCACTGTCCGTTCCTACGACTGCGATGTTTCGGGATCCTGAGGTATTCAAGTTTTTGCGTGAGCAGGTTTTGCCGCAGCTTGTGGATGTGCCCCTATTGAGAGTGTGGTCAGCTGGGTGTTCAACGGGTGAGGAGGCGTATTCGCTTGCGATCCTTCTCACTGAAGCGGGGCTGTACGATCGCTCTCGGATTTACGCGACCGATATAAACGAGGAATTTTTAAATAAGGCTCGAACAGGTGTTTTTCCAATCAGGCTGATGACCGACTACATTGTGAACTATCTGGAAAGCGGCGGTTCTGAGGAGTTTTCATCCTATTACACGAGTGCTTATGATCGAGTATTGTTCACCGATAAATTAAAACGCAACATCGTTTTTGCGCACCATAATCTTGCCATTGACACTTCGTTCAATGAATTCACGCTTGTCTTTTGTCGAAATGTTCTCATTTACTTCAATCAAGACCTCCAAGAAAAGGTTCACAAGCTAATCGAGGGAAGTTTAGTATCCGGAGGTTATCTTGTGCTGGGGGAAAAAGAGTCTCTGCCTCGCAGTACCGCCCGCGGTGCATATAAGCAGCTCTCCAAACCGTTTAAGGTCTATCAACGAACATACTAGTTATCACTTGAATTTTGTGCAAGCATGGCGGCGCCGATGATACCGGCAAAGTCTCCCAGTTTTGCTTTTTTCACGTTGATTGCTGCGCCCGGAATTGGCAGTGCTCGATGTTGCAGTTCTTCGACCGCGACATCAAAATACAGACCGACTTCTTCTACCAGACCGCCGCCCAGAATGATCCTTTCCGGATTGTAGAAATTGACCACTGACGCGAGTCCCACGCCGAGAAATTTGGCCGCGTGGATGACGGAACGAGTAACCAGGTTATCGCCATCAAGTACCGCCTGCGACAATGTGCGCGAACGCAACAATCCCTTGTTCTCGTCGATTTCGCCGGCAACCGACGTGTCAACGCCTCGCTTTATACCAGCGACCACTTGCCTCGCTATCGCCATTCGCGAAGCATAGGCTTCGAGGCAGCCATGCCCTCCGCAGTTGCAGAGACGTCCATCAGGAAATAAGATGGTGTGCCCTATTTCGCCGGCTGTTCCAGTCTGTCCGTGGTAAATCGCGCCATCATGCACGATACCACTGCCGATACCGGTGCCAACAAAAACGCAGATCAAGTTATTGCATTTTTTTCCTGCGCCAAAGTGCATCTCTCCCAGCGTGGCAACTTCCACGTCATTGCCAAGCTTCACAGGTATGCCGTAGTGATCGATGAGCGGTTCTGCGATTTTGAGATTGCTGGCACCAATGTTGACCCCCGACAGCAGGATACCGCGTTCTCTGTCGACCATGCCGGCAACGCCTATGCCGATCGACTTTATCTTATCGAAGTTGATGCCGGCTTGTTCCACAGCTTCTTCGATAACGATTGTCAGTTTCCGCAATAGCTGTTGCTGTTCGCTCGCTTGCTTTGTCTTCTTCTTGCTGGTTGCAACCAGCTCGCCTGTTTTTGTGTTGACAACGCCTGCCAACACTTTGGTTCCGCCAAAATCAATGCCGATCGCGTAGCTGTCGCCCATCTGTCGCTCCTGCGTGAAGCCGCTTGCGCTAACGACTTTCGTCGTACTGCTCGAGCAGTTCTCTCTGATTCCAAAATCGACCGAGCGATGCGTTGGATGCAGGCCGGTACGATCTGCACAAGATTAGCAGAGAACTATCGACCAAACACCTAATTCTTCTTCAGCTTAAAGAGTTAGCTTCTTCTGCCGAATTTGAATGGCTTGAACAGTTTGTCCGACCAGCCGGAGTTCGACGCCGGTGCAACTTTTGGATGAATGGTGGAAGCCGCTGCGCTTGCTTTCACTTGAGGCACTTCAACCTTTTCCAGCGCTTCCAGGTCTCTTACCGGAACAGCTTTTTTGTGGCGTTTGGAATTTAACTTGGTCTGCTCGACTTCGGGTTTGTGCTTTGCCGCCTTAGATATTTTGTGATTCTCACTTGGCTCGCTGACCAGGTCGTTGTCGATATCGATAACTGAATCGCTGGCATCGATTTTTGCAACAACTCCGTTGTCGTCAATGGAGCCGGCGGGTAGCAAGCCCTGATCCGGACCGAGGAATTTGCCCTGTCCGTCGCCCGCGAGTGTCAATTCCGCCAATTCTCTTTGTTGGCGGCGGGCTTGTATTGATCCGTTCATCATTGGAATTTGCGAGAGAAAATCTGTTCCAACGTTGAAGTCTGTGAGATTGGTGCTGGGTTGATAGCTGAGATCAGGTCTACGCTCATGTTTCTGAGCGACTTCCGGCTCCATCACGCAGATGGTGGCGGCGACCTTGCGCTGTTCGGCAGTGTCGTTACCCGTCACGGTGTTGCCCGCGACTACCATGGTTGTGGAACCGCCGCCGTCCAAATTCATTGCTTCGACGCAGCCGAGTTGTTGCATGGTTTTTGCAAGGTCCCAGAGCGTATGAGGTCCTTCAACTGTAATTAGAATAAGTCTGCGGTCAGCAGTGACACCACATGCGGTTCGTCTGGTTATCTTTGCGCTTGTCCAGTTACCTTTAAACTTTTCGTCTTTTAAGCCGACGAAGAGTTGTCCGTCCTTAATCAGTGTCGGGCCGCCGCTAATCGCGTGTGTGACTTGATTCCAGCCTTTCGGATCCGTTTCCCAATCGAGGTTGACGAAGTCTCCCCTGCGCAGATGAGCGAGTTCAGAATCTTTCTTGTCCGTGAGAACATAGCCGCCGTATGGGATGGCCAGCGAGCGGGCATTGGTGTCCAGCACTTCGCCTTTGCTGCTTACTGCGACGAGCTTGCCTTCGTATGGCAGGGAGACGCTGTTGCCCCAACGCCGCGTGTACATGATCAGGCGAACGCCGGAGCGACGCGGTTGATTCATGTTATTCACCCAGAGGCGCGGCACGTTTGGATTTGATGTCTCTAGAATTCCGTGCAAGTTAACGCGTGCGAATTTCAGATCATTATCTTTGGTGATTCCCATCGCCACTCTGTTGAAGAGGGAGCCGGAAACCCACTCATCATCGACCTTTATTGTGCCCAGGGGGGTGCCGTCTTTCTTGAAATAATTTGCGTTTACGGCTACCAGTGCTCCGCTTTCTTTTGCATGTTGTTCGACATTTTTCAATTTGTCGAATGTTTCACTTGCAAGATATGGACGCACTTTGATGTCGGCTCGTCGCATGTCTACTTCAACGATATTGAGGTTTAAACCACCCTTGTAATTCTTGTATACAACACCAGGCTTGAGAGTGAGCTTGTTGAGTTTGTCGATGTAATTCTGAGGTTGGAGCACTCTGGCAGCGTGTTTGGGCGCTGCGTGCGCTACCTTTTTCGAGTGATTACTCTTACTCTTTGATGCGCGCATTCCTCTCTTCTGGGCTGCGGCACTCGACAGGGTCTTCGGGGAGCGGCTCAATTTAGTAAGCGGTCGGTTAACCTTCGAGGTTTTTGAAGTATGCGCTTTCGGTGTCCGATAAGTTTTTGCGAAGCGCTGCGAAGCCCCGCCCATCATGGCGGCCTCGGAGGTCTCGATATGGAATCCTCCGAGCAAAGCAAGGCTCAGTGCTGGTAACAAAAGCAGCTTTCCTGCGGAAAGCAAGCTGTGGTCTGCCAATTGAGGATACCTCGGGTTTCTGAGAGAGAGAACAAAGGATAAAATCCTGTAAGAATTATGTACCCATTCTGATCTAAAAACAAATCGGTTTTCCCCCAGTTATTTTCAGGAAAAACCACTCGGGCAGTAGCTTTCAAACCGTTCTAGCTGCGAAAAAGCGCTTTAGTTAAAATTTCCGCGTAGCAACCTGTGTGTCTGATGTATATAAAAGGCATGGCTGATGCGCCTTTTCGACGATCAACCTTGCGCCGAAAGTTTTGTTCGAATCTTGCAAGGTCTCTCGCTCGTTGTTGTGATACGAGACCGGCAGCCACACGCGACCAGTACGTGTTATGGTGCCGGCGCAGTTTCCAGCTGGAAACGACATGTTTCCAGCCCGCAGGTTTACTGCATATGATTGAAACAGATTTCCAGACTTGACGCTGCAATCCGGTAGAAACTGAACACGGCGGTTCCGGTTCCTTCTCAAGCCGGAAACTGGTATCGTCTATGGTGGCGTAAGTCTATTTCTTGCTCGTATTCAAAAAGCGTTCGCTGTAAATTCGGACTTGCTCGTCGCGTTGATCTTCCGGGAGTAGCGGGAATCGCATTTCAATGCGTTGATGCAGGTAAGCGAGAGCAACTTGCAGCGCCAGCTTCCTTATCTTCAGAATGTTCTGCATGCGCTCATCTCTGCCAAGAATTCCGCGTGCATCCATCAAGTTGAAGTTGTGAGAGCATTTGAGAACTTGCTCGTACGCCGGCATGACGAGTTTTTTGTCGATTAGCTTTTGCGCTTGTTCTTGCGCTTGCTCGAACAACCCCGTGATGTAGGCGGGATCGCTCTCTTCGAAGTTGTACTTGGATTGCTCGATCTCGTTTTGCAGATAGAGCTCACCATATTTGACGGTGTCGTTCCATTGCAAATCGTAGACGTTATCCACGTTTTGCAAGTACATGCACAATCGCTCCAAGCCGTATGTAATTTCAGCCGCTACTGGTTTAACTTCCAGACCACCGGCTTGCTGAAAGTAAGTAAATTGAGTGATTTCCAGCCCATCCAGCCAGACTTCCCAGCCGACGCCCCACGCGTCCAGCGTCGGTGATGCCCAGTTATCTTCAACGAAACGAACATCGTGCTCGAGCGGATTAACGCCAAGTGCCCGCAGGCTATCGAGATAGATGTCTTGTACATCATCCGGGGATGGCTTCAAAATCACCTGGTATTGGAAGTAGTGCTGCAAGCGGTTTGGGTTTTCGCCATAACGACCGTCCGTCGGGCGACGGCATGGATCTGTGACTGCCATGTTCCAGGGCTCGGGACCGATTACCCTCAGAAAGGTTCCAGGATTCATCGTCGAGGCGCCTTTCTCGGTGTCATAAGCTTGCATGACAATGCAGCCGCGTTTGTCCCAAAACTGATTCAATGTCTGAATTGCTTGCTGGAAAGTCAGCATGTCGATTACCTGAAATCTGGAGGGATGATGAGCACCGGCGAACGCCGGTGACGAACTGTCCGAGCCGGTTGTGAAGCGGCCGATAGAAAGATCTATTTAGTTTAACACGCAGGTTTCCGGGTACATGACCTGTGGGGGCACGGCATCGTGTAATCGCCCGTGTGATCGAGTGGGACGGGCTGATAAATATCGCAATCATTTGAATCAGAAGTCGGGAGGCATTTGTGAGAACTGACGAAGACGAACGGGACGAGATCTACGAATCCGACGTTGGGGAAGAGGAAGGCGAAGAGGGGTCTTTGCCTGGCGAAGGTGACGAGTTCCCCGAGACTACCGGGATCGAAGCCCTTGCGCCCAAAGCTAAACGGCTCCTGGACAATGTCAACAGCGTTCTGATCGGTCAAATGCAGGCAGCTCGACTGTCTGTGATTTGTTTGCTTTCCGGTGGTCACGCCTTGATCGAGGATGTCCCCGGCGTCGGCAAAACTCTTCTCGCCAAGTCGCTGGCGATGTCTGTACACGCCAAGTTCAAGCGGATTCAGTGTACTCCTGACCTTCTACCGTCGGACGTTTGCGGAGTCAGCGTATTCGAACAGAAGGAGGGTGTTTTCAAATTCGTACCCGGACCGATTTTCACTAACATTCTCCTCGCGGACGAAATCAACCGCGCTACGCCCCGTACTCAATCCGCACTTCTGGAAGCTATGGAAGAACACCAGGTCACTACAGATGGTGCCACTCGAAAGTTGCCCGAATTGTTCTTCGTAATCGCGACCGAGAACCCGATTGAATATCACGGCACGTTCCCCTTGCCGGAAGCGCAGCTCGACCGTTTTATGATTTCGCTGTCGCTTGGCTATCCGAAGCCGCACCAGGAGGTCGAAATCCTCGATAAGACGCTAGAGGATCGAGCATTTGAAGTAGACGCTGTTTTAACTGAGAGTGAAGTGCTTGAGGCGAGGCAGGCTGTCAAAGCGGTTTTCGTCGATCCTTCGATCAAAAATTACATTGTCTCGATCGTCAACGCGACGCGTAAGCATCCCGGGATAGTCCTGGGCGTCAGCCCTCGGGGAAGCCAGTTGCTAATGCGTGCTGCACAAGCTTCAGCCTTCGTCGATGGACGGGACTTCGTCAAGCCTGACGACGTCAAACTTTTGGCTCCATATGTTTTAGGTCACCGTGTAATTCCAAAAGTGAGAGAGAGCCGCGTTAGCCATGCTGAGCTTATTGAGAGAGTCCTCGAAGAAGTCCCCGTACCAGTCTAAATTTCCACCGCCTAAACTGGCAACGGAGTTTAACCTGAAGGGAACGCGAGTTCCTTCCGGCGGCGGTTACACGCTGATTCTAGAGCCGCGCTTCTGGTATCTGGTCGGCGTCGTCGCCTTGCTTTACTTCATGGCCATCGAGACTGGCAAAGACTGGCTTTACCTGATTGCCTCAGGGGGTGTTGCGGCGGTCGTGCTGGGAGTGCTTTTGCCGCTCAGTCAGTTGGTCGATCTGGACACGTCTTGCTCGATTCCTCCCGACGCTGTTGCTGGCGACCGCTTGAAAGTTCGCGTGCGGCTAATGCGGAAAAGCGGTAAGTCCAAATGGGCGAAATATCTACCTATCAAATGGATTGTTGTGCGCACGAAACTGGTTGGCATGCGTGAAGAAGAAAGTGTTCTTCGTCCGATCACTGTCGATACCGTCGTGAATGAAGCTTGGGTTGTGGCTCAGAGCCCACCTCTCGAGCGTGGAGTCTATCGCCTCGAAGAGCTGGAAACCTATTCATGCTTTCCGTTTGGATTGGCGTGGTGGTCGAAGAGCTACGACATTACCGAAACAGTGAATGTTTCCAACCCGGTAGTCACTGTATATGCAAGAACGCTGGGCGTCGAGGGCAACTTCCTCTGGCGCTTACGTGCAGCCGGAAGCAGTGCCCTGATGTTCTCTGCAACCCGCTCCACCTCCGCGATGCCGTCGTCGTCAGTTCGCGCTCTGCGCGAGTTCGTAACCGGAGACAGCCCCAGGATGATTCACTGGGCATCTTCCGCCAAGAGCGGAAAGTTACTTGTGCGGGAGTTCGAATCAGAGGGCTTACCCGGATACGACGTCCTCATCGACCTCCTGTCGCCCTGGCAGAATGAAGAGCAATTCGAGCTGGCTGTTTCACTTGCAAATTCTTTGTTGAACCTGGGCTTCAGAATGGGCGGTGCGCCTGAGTTGTACGTGATCCCGGACCCGCATGAGCGCGTTGATCTATTGCCGCTTTGTCTGAAGGATGTTCCTCCCACGCCGCCTGGCATCGCTAGATGGGCTCAAATTCTGGCTCGCGTAGAGGCCCTGCAGGTTGCACCGACCTTCGAAGCCTCAATACCTGACTTTGGCGGGGACAACAAACTGGCTCTCCTGGCTATTCGCCCTGCTCAAGAGACATCAGACATCGCTCCTCTCGTGAAGGAAACAGTCGAAATGTGGGTAATGTCCCGCGCTTTCAAAGAGCCATCTTCCGCTGCCGAGAAAGCGGAATCGTGGCAACGAAAAGAAGGGCTGCCCGCTTCCGCCGGTTTCTCGGAGAGACGGGGTGTCAAATCTGTACCCAGCCTCGGTCGTATTCTCGCTACTGTTGAAAGGTTTGAAGATATCGCTCGCGTATGACGGACAATCAGGACAGAGAAGAGATTAAGAAGCCAGGCGGTGTGCCTGCGTCTTCGTCCGGCGATTCGCTATCAGGAACTGAGAGTCCTGTATTTGGCGATGTGACTGGTAGCTCGCCCGCTCAGTCACCGCAGCCCAGTACTAATGATGACCTGGATCCTGCCTATGAGAAAACAGTGATCGCGAAGGTGCCACCGACGCCCAATCGCGCTCCGGCTAGTGGTTTGAGACCGACGCAGGCCGACACCAAGGCTGCTGAGAATGCAAAGGCCGCCGCCAGGATGAAACCTGAAGATCGGCGTGGAATGTCTGCGAAAAATTCTGCCCCGGTGCGTCCAGAGGATTCAATTCCGCTGCGGTTGTCTACCGTAATGATGGTCATCCTTCTTATTACTGGTGCGACCGTGTATGTAGAGATGCCTCCGTTAGCGGGTTTTCTACTCATGTGGCTCGCGATGATAGGCACTTTGCTGTCTTACATTTATAGAGCCAAAAGACCAGGTTGGGTCGGAATTTTTCCAACGATCGGCGCATTCCTGCTTCTCGCCTACATGGTCAATGTTTGTTTTGCGCAGTTGAATCTCGGTCAGATCAATTTCTTATCGACCTTCACGCAAGTTCTGGCAGGACTACTTGCACTCCACTGCTTTGATTTGCGAACCAGAGCTGACTTCAGCATCAACGCTCTAATCGGGCTTGGTTTGCTGGTTTGCACGTCGGGCGCGGCAAATGATCTGCTGTTTTTCATCTGTATCTTGGGCTATATCACCAGTGTTTCTCTCATCCTATATTTCGACGGTGTTTCGCGCAGTCGTGACGTCGGTCCCTCTCGGCCGATTGGAGAGGGGCGTCCGGCATCGCTGCCCAAACCCAGTCGCAGACAGGCTCGGGCTGCTACATCGATCATTTTGATTCCTGTGCTCAGTCTTCCACTTTTGACTTTGTTGATGTTTTTCTTCATGCCGAGATCTTCATCGTTGATCAATTGGATTTTAGAAAATGGAATCAGACCTTATGTCGCTGTCTCCCAATCTGACCGTACAAGGGGATATTCAGCCGGTGCAGGTACGGGTTCCAAACCGACTAAACGCGGTTCTGGTGGTACTGCTGGTGGTGGCGTCGGCGGACCGGCCGGCAAAGGTGGCAGCGGTGGACCTGGCGGTCAGGGAAACCCTAGTCAATCTGTAAATCCCCTGGATAAGCGCACTGCAGGCAAGGCTCCGCGCGGCGTCGGCGGCGGTACTCCGGGTCAAGCGGCACCGTACAAAGAGGGAGTGAGCTCTAAAAACGATGAGCCGCAAAACGTTTTGCCTCAAAGTGAAGCTACTGAAGATGTCGTTCTTCGTTTGACGACGCCTAGACCGGGATATTTGCGCCGGGTGAGTTTCGACACATACGATGGTACAAGCTGGTCTCGTGCAGAACAGCTTAAGGAAGTCGAGTTCTCTCTGTTGGAAAACCAATTTCCGGTTGGAAATGCCAACGTATTCGGCGTGCCGCGGAATTGCCCTATCGTGGAAGTGCCGCAGCACATCACCGTCGATCAGCCTCTCACAAGCGGCACGCTGCCGGCAATGTGGGCACCTCAACAAATCGAAGGGCCATTTAACACTGTAGCTGTTCAATCGGATGGAACGATAAAGCCGGACGTCAAAATCGAGCCTGGCATGACCTATTTTGCGCTGTCCTATGTTCCTGTGTATCGCCTTGGAGCATTAACCTCTCAGCCTATTAAGACCCATTCCGATTTTAAAACGTCTTTACTGTTGCCGCCTGTGGTTGAAATGCAAGCCGCAGAGCAAGCGCTTATGGACAAATATTTGCAATTGCCGGATGAGTTACCTGCACGCGTAAAATCAAAAGCAAAAAAGATTGCCGGCGAGGGAAATTGGTTTGTCAAAGCCCAAAGAATTTCCGAATACCTGCATAACAAGAAGGCTTTCAAGTACAAGAGCAAAAATATTTATCGAGTCAAGGGCGGCGATTTCGTGGACAACTTCTTGTTTAAAACCAAGGAGGGCAATTGTGTCGACTATGCTTCCAGCTTCGTAATAATGGCTCGAGCCGCGGGAATTCCGGCGCGTTTGGTTGGTGGATATTTGCCTGGAAAGTATAATCAGCGAACTGGTTTTTACGAAATCAAAGTCAAGGATGGTCACGCCTGGGCTGAAATATACATGCCGAATTGGTCATGGATAGCTTTCGATCCGGTTCCAGGCGGTAAATTACCTGAGACACAAAAGGACGAGAACATATTTTCCAAACTTGCGGACATGGGTTTGGCAAATCCGTTTGGTGGAGCATTCCAGGGGAGCAGCGGTGCTGGACTCGGTCATGGTATCACCGGCAGTCAAATGTCCAAGCAGTTGCAAGCCGAAAAGCGCAAGCAGGAAAACAAGCCTCCGATTGAAGAGGATGACGAATTTGACTTGGTCAAGCGCCTTACAAAGGTTCGATGGGAGCCGATTGCGATTACGTTTATCTTGCTCGGATCTGCTGCTATTATCGTAATTTTGCTGCAGCGTCAGCGTAAAAAAGAATACGTAGCTATTCCGGATGATGCGAAGAAATCTACTTTGCTGTTCTTCCAGGTTGTGCGCGATCTAAGAAAATACAAGATTGTTCGACTCCCGGCCGATACTCCGCTTGATTTGCATGCCCGGGTTCTGGAAGGCTTTGAAACCCATCGCAAAGAGGGCAAATATGTTCATCCGGAATTGGAGCCGCTGGTCTCAGACTTTATTGAAATCTACACTCTCGAACGATTCGGGCGAAAGGAAGCTCGGATAGCGGACCTCGAGCGAATGAGCGAGAAAATTAAAAAGCTTGTTAGCGCAAATAAGTAGAGCGCTTAGTGTTTCGCCATCGTTTCTTTGATGCCATCGTTTGCGAAACCGAGAGCGCGAGCCAATTTCGCTGCGCCACGACGAGTTATGCCTGTCCCCGTGTAGACGAAAGTCTGAAGACCTTCAATAGTTTTGACGACATCAAGGGATTTGTCTGTTACGTTATGGCATCTGTTGAGCAAAAGAGTGGATATGTGGGTTCTCCCCAATCCGGATGCTGTCTCATCGTTAAGGTCCTCTACTGCGGTGAGATCCAGCACCTTAAGTGGATGGCCTCTCAGATACGCTAGACCGTTAGCGTCGTATCCGAAGGTCCCCTTGAGCTCCAAAATTTTGACAGGTCTTACAAGCGCGATATTTCTAAGCGCGATGTTTGTAAGTTTGCATCTTTCCAAACTGAGGTATTCCAGGCGTTCCAGGTTTCGCAAATTTGCAAAACCGCTGCCGTCGAGTGACTCGACATTGTCCAGTTTTAAGTACTCAAGTTCCGGCATTTGCGAGAAATATTTGAAGTATCGATCCTTTATTCCTGCTCTCAATTTGATTGACTTCGGCTTGAGCTGCACTAGAAACTTCAGTCCACTGCCGGTAATTTCAGGGCTTTCCAGAAAATTGAACGAGTGAACTCCTGGAAAAGTTGAGCACATCGTTAGTTGTTCATCGACCAGGTTGGTACCGCGGGCGGTGTTTCCTTGCAATTCGATGCCCGGCTCGTTTAGAGCTTTAATTTCCGTCAGCTCCCGGGAGGTCAATGTGACGAATGGCTTTTTCAAGTCGTCCGATGTTTCCATAATAACCGGGTTCTTGAAGCCTACTGCGCACATCCATGTAATGAAAACGATTGATACTGCAAGTAGTGTCATCAAAATGCCGACGGGCAACTTTGGTTTAGTTGCTTTTACTTCTTGAGCTGCTTCTGAACTGGCTGATGCCGCTGCATTGTCGAGTTCGGCCGTTCTAATCTCAGAAGCTTCGTAAGCTTCGTTGAGAGCTGTCACCAGGATCGCGGTGTTTTGATACCTGTCTTCCGGTTTCTTCTCCAGACATTTCAGTATGATTTCGTCGAGCCACCCGGGAGTGTTCGGGGCGATTGCCCCAAGCGGCTCAGGTCTGGTGTTGCGATGAAGTGACATCGTTTCTATTGCTGTCGCGCCACGAAGAGGCGGTCGGCCGGCTAGACACGCATACATCAGGCAGCCAAACGAATAAATATCAGCGCGCGCGTCTGCCTTCTCGCCGGCGCATTGCTCGGGAGACATGTACAACGGACTACCAAGCAGCGTTCCTGAAGCAGTCAGTGACTGGTGTTCGTCTTGGAAGACCTTGGCGATGCCAAAGTCCAAGAGTTTGATGGATAAGCCGTTTTCGTCTTCGAAAAGCAGAACGTTCGCCGGTTTCAGATCTCGATGGATTACACCTTTTCCGTGGGCATGTGTGAGAGCTGCGCCTATCTGAAAAAAGACTTGCAGGGCATCTCTCAAATGGAGCGAATTGTGCTGGCGCAAAAATTCGGAAAGATCTTGTCCATCTACCCATTCCATGACCATGTATGGAGAATGGTCGCCCGTGAGACCGAAGTTCAATATACCGATGATGTTCGGATGATTTAGCCGTGCTGTTACACGCGCTTCTGTTTGAAACCGAATTTTGGCGCCGTCCGAAAGGGTGTTCGTCAAGACCTTGATTGCGACGTGTTTCTGCAGCAGCGTGTCGAACGCTCTAAAGACCTGACCCATGCGGCCCTCGCCTATCGGCGTGAGATTCTGGTATCGATTCTCGAATGTTTGGTCAACCATGGCGGCGGGAGGAGGGCAAAAGAGCCATGCTGCGAGACTTTTGGACTATCCGTATCGTTAGCCGACAATGATATTATGAGGCAAATTGTGCAGCGCATAGATGTTTTCGGTTTTTCTTCCGCAAAAAAGGCGCTCAGATCATTGGCAGATCGGCTGTTCACGCGATAGAGTGGTTATACTGCTTTCATTTCTTGACATTTATCAGATGAAGGTTATAAAGACCCACGATTTATCACATATTTAGTGGAGAATCTGGTTTACTTACTAAGCGATGCGCGCAGGCGTAGTCTAGAATGTAGATCTGTCCGCGACAATGTAGACAACAAAAGGCATACAGAATATGGTTCAACAGGTCAGAACGACAACCGGTATTCAACAGCAGCAGGAGTTTGTCCCTCCGTATCCGGGCTCGATTGCCGAGACTGGTCTTAAGGAAGGCTTCCTGGAAGAGCTGATTCTCAAAGACATTTATCTCGTCAACTTCGCGCTAGGTCGTGAAATTGCCGCACGTACCATGCTCCCCTTCAAGATTGTCGAGGAAATTCTCGAGGTTCTGAAGAAACAGCTTCTCATTGAAGTCAGAAGCTCAGGCGGATTGGCGGACTACGAATACTGCCCGACAGAAAAAGGCAGAGACCGCGCTCGTGCCTACTTTGACCACAACGCGTACGTGGGTCCTTGCCCGGTACCGTGGAACCGTTATATCGACTCTCTCAAGTATCAAACCATTCGCCGCGAGTCGGTTACACCGCGCGACCTGGAAGTTGCCTTCTCCGACATCATGGTCAACCGCAGAACCATCAACTCTGTCGGTCCGGCTATCAACTCCGGACGTGGGATGTTCCTCTTCGGTGAGCCTGGCAACGGTAAGACCTCAATTGCAGAGCGTATCGTTCGTTCCTTCAAAGGTCACATTTTTATTCCGTATGCTGTTGAGTGCGATGGACAGATTATCCGTGTGTTCGACAGCCACAACCACGATCCCGTGTCTGCGGCTAACTACCCGCGTGACTACGATCACCGTTGGGTGCGCATTCAAAGACCTTGCGTAGTCGTAGGCGGTGAGTTGACGATCGACATGCTCGAACTTCAGTTCGACTATGGTACGAAACTGTACGAAGCGCCGATTCAGCTGAAGTCCAATTGCGGACTGCTCCTCATCGATGACTTTGGTCGTCAACGTATCGACCACAAGTCGCTCCTCAACCGTTGGATCGTTCCGTTGGAAAAACGGGTCGACTATTTGACGCTGCACACCGGTAAAAAACTGGAAGTGCCGTTCGAACAGCTCCTGGTGTTCTCAACCAACCTGAACCCTTCTGACCTCGTTGACGAAGCCTTCTTGAGACGGATTCCGTACAAGATCAATATCACGTCACCAACTGAAGACGAGTTCAAGTGGATCTTCCTCCAGTACTGTCAACGCACCGGCGTGCCGTACAACGAGGAAGCGGTCAACTATCTGATCGAATCGCAATACCGTTCAGGTAAGCGCGCAATGCGTTGTTGCCACCCGCGGGACATTGTCGACCAGGTCATCAACCTCTGTGCGTTCTTGCAGACGGAGCCGCGTCTCTCGCGCGAATACCTGGACCACGCTTGCGCGGTTTACTTCGCAGCGATGGGCAAATAAGCAGTTTGCTCGCACTGGCGAAATTAGAATTGAACGCCCGCTTCGAAATGAGCGGGCGTTTCTTTTGATGCGGAAACTAGCTACTGCGGCGTTTTCAGGAGTCTATAAAGAATAGGCTTGATTGGTGTCTATGACAAGACGCGGTCTCCGCTTTTGCAATTTTGCTATGCCCTCCGGAGTAACGTCTTTGCAGGTGCCGAGAAAGACAGTTTCGAGATGAGGGAGCTTGGCGAGTTTCATAATGCCGGAGTCGGAAATATCTGTGCGGATCAAGCTGAGCGACCTGAGATTGCTCATAGTCACGATCTGGTCTAAATCAGCGTCGGTAATGTTCGAATAGCGCAACTGAAGCAGTTCCACCTGCTTCAACTCGGATAATTGTTTGATACCGTCGGTGGTGAACTGTAAGCTGTTCAGTCGCAGGTCTCTGAGAGCTTTTAAATTTCTGAAGTGGATAAAGCCAGTTCCGGTTATGCGTGGATTGCCGGACAGGTTAGTCGAATTGAGCTTTAGAAGACCATCGAAGTTTTCGAGTTCCTTATCCGTAAGTTCATTGTTGAGAAGCCAAAGGGATGTTAATTCCGGACACAGTTTTAAACACGAGTAGTCGGTCAGTTGTGGGCAATGGCTCAGGTTCAGGAGCCTCAAAGTTTTTATCGAGCAAATTTGTTTAAATCCTTTGTTGCTGATTTTGCTGGCTTCCAAGCCCAGCGAATAAACCCCGCAGTTCATTATGTATTTCAAACCGTCGTCATTTATGTTGGCGCCGCGTATTGAGATGTTGTGAACGTTTCTCCGATGTTCGAATTCTTTCAAAACCTCGTTGGTCTGCATGTTTTCTTGAATGTCCGGACCGAATGGAGATTGCCAGCGAATGTCGTCGAGTTTCTCGGGCGTCTGGTACGCGGATCTGCGCTTCTTCGTATCGTCGCCGTAAGACGTTTCTGACTTTGTGAGAATTGGAGCAAGAAGAGCAACTCCGACCAGGAGAATTCCTATGGATAGTGCGATTAGAGAAACGTTTCCGGCTGTTAGTTTTTGACCGCTTGCAGCGCTGTGGTTCACTGGCGTGGTATCGGGAACGGTTGAATCGATGTTGCTTAACGGCGCGGCGGGCTGATGGAGACCGACAAGTGCTGAGTGCAGGTCTGCCATGTTTTCAAATCGTTGTTCCGGATCTTTACGCAGTGTCGTTGCAATTGCTTGCTCGATTGTGTCGCTGAAAATGCGCTCCGGAAGCGCTTCTTGCAGGGTGGGTGGCGATTCGTTCGCGTGCTTGGTCACGATTTCCAGAGAGCTTGCACCCTCGAAAGGTGGGCGGCCTGTCATTGCCTCGAACAAGGTGCAGCCTAATGAGTAGATATCGGAGCGAGCATCAGCTTTCTTGCCGGCAAGTTGGTCAGGGCTCATGTAACTTGGCGTGCCTGCCAACGAGTTACCGTCGACTGCCAGCCTTTCATTTGCGTTCAAGTCTGCGATTCCGAAGTCTATAATTTTTGCCACGACGTTATCGTCGGTTTCAATCAGCATGATGTTCGCCGGTTTGATGTCGCGATGGAGAACGCCTTTGCCGTGCGCATACTGCATGGCGGCGGCAATCTGAGCTCCTATTTCTGCTGCAATGTCTTCAGGCAATGGGCCTCGTGTGCTTATGAGATCTTGGAGAGAAACTCCTGTGAAAAACTCGAGCACCATATATGGTTGCCCCTTTGTTGTTAATCCAAAATCGTGGACGGTTATGATATTGGGATGTGTCAGCTTGCTCGTGGCTTTTGCTTCGGTTTGAAACTGCATCAAATCATGGTTTGTCCATCGATCATTGATGAGGAACTTGATTGCTACATCTCGCTGTAGAAGCTTATCCAGGCACTTGTAGATTTTGGAGACCGCGCCACTGCCGACGAGTTGGAGGACCTGATATCGCCCTTCCGGAAGACCGAGTTCGATGGTAAGCGGTGTCGGTTCTTCTCCGATCTGGTCGTCTAAGACTGATGTCCGTGAAACTTTTTCGGAAGGTCGAGAAGTTGATGTTTTGTTGTTTCTTGTCCGTTCACCCGATTGGTTGAGCGATTGCTTTGCCGCGCAGGAGCAGCTGTTTGCTCGGAAGATCCATTGAGTCATTGACCCGGCGCGGCTGGCGACGACGGGCCGGCCGCACTGGTCGCAGATCTCCACCATGGAAGTGAATTCGTTTGATATAGCCGCGTCTGAGTTTCTGACCGGACTATCACAATTACAAGCGTCTGCCGCAAACACCCATTGAGTCAGTGACATCTTCTTGAGTTCGCGTTTTTGTTTCCCGCACTTGGAGCAAAAGTCTTCTGATTGTGCGGTTGTCGTCATTACAAAAAGGGCTGCTGGCTTTGAAATCTCATACGTGACTCCTGGAGAAATATTGACGTATCTGTTCGAAACAAGCAAGATGAATTTATCGAAGAACCAGAACGTCATCCTCCTTTCTGTGAATTCGCAAAGGGTAGAAGGTCTCTCCATCTGTGATTTTATTAGCTGGACCTGTCGGAGCGCGGCTAATTATCAGCGGATTTCGGCTGTCGACGAGAGCCAAATAAACCTTTTGCGCATTGATGAATTTGCATCTTCTGACTGCTGACCGATAGCCCCTGGTCCAGATCAGTAGCGGTTTTTCAGTAAGTTGAACGCTGTCGTCGCCAAGCATCTCCAAAACATACTGGGATTGAGTCCAGGTCAAAGGTGATTCTCTTCGATTCTCCGATGAGAGCAGTGAAACGATAGCGAAGTTTTTGGTTTCCCTTATCCCGATATGGAACGAGGCTTTTGGAGCTGTTTTTCCTAATCTTCGTTTTGTCGGTACTGTGACTTGCTGGGGGGCATTTAGATTAGCATTACCTTCGATCTTTTCAATTCCGCTGTATTCCAAGAGTTGCTTGCTCAGCCAGTCCGGGCTGTCATCGTTTAACACCACTCCGGACTTTGTGGTCATTGTGAGGGCTGTTTTTTTAGACAGGTAGATAATTTCGTCTGGTATGTTCGGTCTGAATAAGAGGATGGAAAGTCCGGCGAGAAGGACGATTATTCCCAATGATCGCAAGTTTTTCCGCGGCAAAACGTAGAAAAAGTATGCAAGACAAAAATAGTAAACCGGTAATGCGAATGGCACCGGCGGTCCCATTCGGATCATGGTGCCTTTTATGGATGCGAGCCAGAAAGCGCATTGCATCATATAGTCGAGAGGAAGCGCGGTAAGCTTGTCGATCGATTCGACTAATATGCCGCTACCTGAAATTGTAAACGGAAGCAGTGATGCTGTGAAAACCATGATTGATGAGATGAAGCCGAGCACCGTTACTGGTGCGACCACCGGATCCACGAGCAAATTTGCCGGAAGAAAAAGAACACCGGCGTACTGAAAGTACATTAGCTGGATGGGCAAGACGGAGAGCTGTGCGAGGCAGATAACCGAAACGGAGTCTTGAAGCCATCGCCGCAATCCTTCCAAAATTCCCTTTGTCTTCGGTCGACCAATTGCCGATTGAGCTCCACTGATGATGCCGGCGGTTGCGAGATACGAAAGCTGAAGACCAACGTCCGATGCGCTCAGGGGGTCAAACGCCAACGCAACGGTGAGAACCAGAGATAGTGCGGCGAGGCTGTGAAGTTTGCGCGCGAACAGTTTTGCAACTAGAAAGAATACTGATAGCATAGCCGCCCGCACCACTGAAGGCGACGGACCTGCAAGGCAAACAAAACAGACTGTAGCCACAAGTGCAAACAGGCTCGCGAACTGAGGGCGTATCGGCAACAGGCGTGCAAGAAAGTAGCTGGATGCGACCACTATCGAAAGGTTGAATCCTGATGCCGCGAGCAGATGCGACAAGCCCACGTCGCGGAAGAGCTCTTTAATTTCTTTTGGCAATTTCACCACGCGGTCGCCCAATACCATTGAGGACAGAAGATCACCCTTGCCTGGACCGAGGCTGTTAGCATGTGCGCGGATGATTTCCCCTCGTCCGCGTTCCCAGAAGTTTTGCCACTTTTTAGAGAGCGTCTCTTCTTCAATTGGTTTAATCGAGTGTTGAATCCGCTCAGGTGATGAACCGCTTCGCTTGATGCTGTTCTCATCCGTAGAGATCTTGGAGAAGATTCCGCTTCCAATAAGCCTGCTTCGTTCGTTTCTCTGCCAGGATGCGGGAGCTTCGTGTAGCTGCGATATTCGCCCCAGGACTGTGATAGTTTCGCCAATACCATAGGTTTGTTGCTCATCGCTTGCACCGAATATGGTGACAAGGATTTTGCCTCCCAACTGTTTTCTTGACGGGAAGGTCATCTCAACCGGCGAGCATACAAGGCTGTTCTTGTTTCTGACTGATTCTATGCGACAAATACACTCGACGTTGCCAGCGTTGCGCTGAAACCAGAGGTCTGACGGATCGGGTCTGGGCAATCTGCTAAGTGCGTAAATGGTTGCTATAAACGGCGTAGCTAGCAGAACACAGGCCAGTATCCTTCTGCCCGCTAGCCACGCTACGGTCGCACCGGCTAGCGCAACAGTAAGCAATGCCGGCCATGCAAGTTCCAGGCACGCGATCAACTGGTTTACGATTAATGGTGCGTCTGCGTTTTCGTTGGCTACGCGCTGCAGCAGCCTGCTTCCGGCGGTAAGTCTATCGGCGCAACTTGCGACGACAAGACAACCGGACGCAAACGAAAGCGAGCCAATCACCGTGACGATTGGTGGCTTCATTGCTCAACTCCGATGTGTTGACCCTTCTACTTTTAAATACGTATCGGCGCGCCAAAAAGTTCAAGTCAAGTGATTAACTCTCAACGAAAAACCGCGCTCCCTGAGTGGGGGCGCGGTCGTGAAATTTAAACACAATCTAGCTGCTAGGGGCGGACGCCGAGCGGATTGGTTTTGTAATTCGAGTATTGCGATGGTGCCTTCGCTTGAACTTGTTCGTGCAGGCGAGTAGCAATCGCTTTGAGTTCAGGCAGATCCGGATTGTCCGGCGCCAGTCTTTCAGCCAGCATGATTGCTTGCATTGCGCCATCGAACCCTTTGGGTTTGTCTGTTCCCGGAAGAATCTCATTGCGACCTTGCGGTGTGCCGTACAAGAGTTGACCGGCGCCGATCGGGTCATCACCGTGGTCGAGCTTGTAAGCCGTTTGAGCCAGTTTGGCAAGTGCTTGATCTCGAAGCAGTTTCGAAACCATTAGCGCTGCATCCGGGTTCATCTCGCCGTTGCTCATCCGAAGATTCGGCATATTTCTTCCGAGCTTTTTATTGAGCTCTTCAACGAAAGTCTTGTGGAAAGCGATTTCCTTGTTGAGGGTAGCACCGCTGGCGGTGGTACCTCTTTCGATGAAGTTTGAAAGTTGACCCATCGCTTTTTCAAGATCGTGTTTGCCGGTTATCTTATTGATGTCGGCATTCACTTTGTCAGCGACCCGGTCCAGATCTTTGACTTCCTGTTCTGTGACCTTGGTTCCAAAAGCCTGGTTGTCCATCATGATTTTGGTCATGGCTTGCGAACCTTTCACGCTGTTGCGCGACATTTGCAAGAAGGCGAGTGCGTCGCCACCCATGTCCAGATTGAGTCCGTCAAGAATGTAGGTCGGACGGTCCGTCGTTCCGGCTGCCAATCTCGTTCCATGTTCCAGGCGGTATTCGCCGAGTGCTCTTGCCAGCGCAGCCGTCGTGCGGTGCGCGCCGAGTTTTTCTTCCTGACTCATAGTCTTGTAATTCTTGTTTGAATCTACAAGAAGTTGACCGAGGTTTTGCTCCAGAATGATTTCGTTTTTCTGACCGAGTTCTTTGAAGCCTTCTACCGTCTTCTCAAAGGAACCAAAGGTGCGTTCGGTTTTGTCTTGCTTAGATGTATCGATTGCTCGATTTTCGATGTCGCCGGCGGATGGTCCGGTGAACGCGCTCTCGGCAGTATTGCCCAGAGCCCAGGCACCGCCTACCAGTGCGGCTTTGACCATTTTGCTCTTACTCGGCATCACGAATGCCAGACCCATGGGAACGGCGTCCCATGCGGTGAAGTGCTTCAATGATTCAGGAACAGGTACGTTCGGAATGGCGCCATCAATCAGGTGACCGCCAAGAACTGCACCGGCTGTCAACGCTGCTTTGCCTTTAAATCCGGCGCCCAGAGCCATGGCCAGGGGGACCGTCAAGCTGGTTGTCTCCAGTGACTTTGCATCTTTGCCATACATGCGATCGCGAACAGTGTGGTCGATTTCGATTGCCGCACCGGAACCCAACGTGAGACCGAATGCGGTTTTGAAATTACTCCATGCGCCTTTTCCGGTAAACCATTTTGCTTCAGTACCAGCTTCTTTTGCTGCGACTTCGAGCGTGCCGATGTTTTTAAGCGCCAGTGAGCGTGTTTCGAGAAGCCCTCTCTCTGCTGTCGTCAGGATCTTTTGATCTGCAGACAACTCGAGTGCGCGAATTTTCGCAAGGTGATCGACTGTTTCGGCTGAATTCAAAGCTTTGATGGCGGTCGGGTTGAAGTGTGCCTGACGCTCCATCAAGACTTGAACGAGTTTTGCATCATCTTTGATGCCCAGACCCGTTTTCAAAGTTAGAAGGTGAGCGCGCTCTTCAGGGAGCAAAGCGCTCGATGACTTCATCTTGGTGAGAAGTTGTTCGTCCATCGTGTACGTTTTCTCGACGCCGGCAAATGCTTTGCCCACGATTGACTCTTCTTTGGCAATCTGTGATGAGTGTATGCCGACCGGGTCGACGTTGTTCTTCCAGATTTCCGCAGTGCTGCGGAGACCGCGCGAGAAGAGTCCATCGCCCTGAACCGCTATACCTTTGTCTGCGGCAGCGCCGGTGATCTTAATCAGAGGCTCTCCGAATACGCCAGCAGCGGTGCCGCCGATGATTGCTTTAGACAGATTCGAGCCACGTTGAACGTCGCGCGATTCGACCATCAATTTAGACTTGCTGCCGATGGCGTCTCCAAGCGGAGACTGTTGCTGTTGACCCGGCTTCGCCGCATCGCTGTAGGGTTGCTTGGTATTCCAATCCGGCGTGTTCTTGGGTGGCGTCCACTTGGGCTGCTCTGGCTGACGCACTTCCGGCGCTGGAGCTACCGGCGGCTGTCCGCCTGGATTTTGCTGATCGCCGCCTGGCTTGAATGCCGGCGGATCTAGATACGGTCTGCCTCTTCCCGGCGTACCGTCTGATGGCGGCGTAAAATATGGATCAGAAGATTTGGGCTTTGGTTTACCCATGTCTTCGACTAACGGGGATAAGCCGCCGTACCGGGCTCTACCTGGGGCATTTCCGGGTTCTTGGGGCTCTCTGAAAGGACCATCTCCCATTGTTTAACTCCTCCGAGTTATAAAAACTGGCACTCACTACGCCATCAGGAAAAATTGAGCTTGTGCCTCGCTGTTAGCGGTATTCAGATATTAAGACCGAGAGTATGGGGTGGTAAATGCGTGTAACCACGGGGGGCATGGGAAGATTCCCACTGTGGTTTATTAAACGTTTTAAACAAATGCCGTTTATTCAATACTACAGGCATTTCCACGCATACAAAAATCTTCTCGTCCGTAGCCTGGGCGAGAAGATTTAAGGTACGCCAACGCAAGTTGCGATCAGCGATTACTTGGTCTCGTCGAGGTCATCGTTTTTTCTCGATACCTCGGACCCCTCGGGGCCAGCTTTTCAGCCGCTGACACTGTTGAGGTAGTAGCGGCTGTGTGCGGCGGCCGGTTGACCGTTATATTTTGCAGATGGTTTCAAGTTGTATGGCACTTCGCAGCGGGCTGTCCGCGTGAATACCATTTGGGCAATGCACATTCCGGCGTGGAGACGAACCGGTCGGTTGCCCACGTTGACGATTTCCAGCGTGATCTGCGCAGGAGGGTTGCTGAAGCCAGCGTCGATGAATCCGGCGGTGACGTGAACCATTACACCGAGTCTAGCCAGGCTGGATTTGCCTGTGAGCTGGCCGACAATGTCGTCCGGCAGGCATACCTTTTCGAGAGTTGCTCCGAGAACAAATTGATGCGGCTGGATGACGATGCTGTCTCCGACTACGTGAACGAGACCTTCGAGCACGCTCTCCGATTTGTAGGGATCGATGACACCATCGCCGTTTTCATGCCAGGAGAAACGGTCTGCAAGTCTAACGTCGATCGAATTAGGTTGGATGAGTGAGTCGTCGAACGGCTCAATAATGAGACGTTCCGAGCGAATTTCCTCTCTAATTTCATGGTCGACAAGTATGGACATGACGCTTCTCCTTATAGGTACGTGCCGTCAGCTCGGTTGTCTCGCTATCTATAGATTAGCGGAGCCCTGAGTCGAGCTATTTACCGCGGGAAGAGAAGGTCAGAACAAGATATGCCTTCGGGAATCCTTTGGTAACCGGTTAGCACTTAGTATAACCGCAGGATACACACATCAAACACGCTTCGTATTTGACGAGAGATCTAGACTGGTAGCCACATTCAGGGCAAGCATCTGATTGGAATTTCTTGGGCGCCCCTCGAAACGCTGACTGGAACTGCGCTTGGGTAGCCGGTCCTGACCCAACTAATTTTGTATCATGACGAGGTTGCCTGTTTGATATGTTCGCGATATCGACCGCCTCGGCAGGCACCGCTGGAGGACTAGTAACAGTCCCCGCAACGATCTTCGAACTGCACTTTTTTGAATCTTCTAATAGACCTCCACTGCTGGAAGCGTTTGGCGTAACAGCACAGACGCTATGCTCTTTTGTCGTGTCGGTCTGAGTCACCGAGACACTAACCGAGTCCGCTTTCTTTAGTGGGTCTGTTTTGGCTATGTTGAGGACCTGAGATTGTCGGGAAGCATCGCGATACACCGTGATGCCCTTGAGACTTAGCTCCCACGCTAAAAGATATGCTTTTTCGATGTCTTCGCAACTCGCTTCAACAGGGAAATTGATGGTTTTGGAAACAGCATTGTCCGTATGCTTCTGGAAGGCTGCTTGCATTCGCACGTGCCACTCGAATGATATGTCGTGCGATGACACGAAAAGTCTTTTGATGTCTTCAGGCACGCCGTCAACATGCTTTAGCGTGCCTTCTCTGGCGATTCTCTCCATGAGCTCGACCGAGTAGAAACCGCGCTCTTTAGCGATCTTCTCGAACAACGGATTGACTTCGATGAGTTCAGTGCCACCGAGTACTCGACGGACATAGGAGATCGCGAAGAGTGGTTCAATACCAGAAGATGTACCTGCAATGATAGAGATTGTTCCAGTCGGAGCTATCGTGGTGACGGTCGCATTGCGAAGCTTGATCCCTTTGTCGTGCCAGGAGGTGAATTGCCAATTCGGAAACGCCCCACGTTTTTCGGCGAGTTCGCGTGAAGCCGCATGAGCAGTAGTCTGGAAAAACTGCATTAGCGATTCTGCTGCGGTCAAAGCTTCTTCGGAATCGTAGGAGATGCCCAGCTTGATTAATGCTTCCGCCCACCCCATGACTCCAAGCCCGATACGTCTGTTGTTAAGAGTGGCGCTGGCAATGAACTGAAGCGGATAAGTGTTGGCATCAATCACATTGTCGAGAAAGCGGACCGAGAGTTTGACGGTTTTTTCCAGGCGCTTCCAGTCAAAGTCTCTCTTTGACTCATCCACGAACTGTGCGACGTTAATAGAACCGAGGTTGCAGGCGTCGCCTGGTCCCAGGGGCTGCTCTCCACAAGGATTTGTGGCCTCGATGTCTTCAGTTCCGGCGATGACATTGCCTTCATCGTCGAGTTGCAATCGCACCGGATCGTGCGCGTTGATCCGGTCTATGAAAACGAGACCTGGTTCTCCCGTGGCGTGAGCGTTTTCCACTATTGAATCGAATATGGCTCGGGCTCTCACCTTTTTGACAGGCTTGCCGGTGCTGGGGTGTATCAGTTCGTACTCGCCATCCTCGGCTAGAGCTTTCATAAATGGATTGGTGATTGCTACGGAGATATTGAAGTTATTGAGTCTGTCTGTCTCTCTTTTGGCGGCAATAAACAATTCGATATCGGGATGATCGACACGCAGCATTCCCATATTGGCACCACGTCTGGTACCACCCTGGCGAATCGCTTCAGTGGCTGCGTCATAAACGGTCATGAAGCTGACCGGCCCCGAGGCTACTCCGCAGGACGAAGCAACCGGATCGTTAGCCGGACGCAGCCTGCTAAATGAAAATCCTGTCCCTCCTCCGGTCTTATGAATGAGTGCTGCGTTCTTGCAGGTCTCAAAAATGCCCTCCAGCGAATCCGGCACCGGCAAAACAAAGCAAGCGGAGAGTTGTCCGCCCTTTTTACCAGCATTCATCAAGGTCGGTGAATTCGGCATGAACTCACGTTTGATCATCATGTCGTAAAACTCGGAGGCAAGTTTTGCGACTTCCTCAGCAGAACTCTTCTTGTCGACGGAAGCGATAGTGTTTGCAACTCTTTTGAAGAGCGCGGCGGCATCTTCCAAAGGTTTGCCGGAGGCATCCTTTAAGAAGTATCGCTTTTCCAGAACCTTGATGGCGTTTTCAGAAAACACGAACCTACCTACCCTCCTTCACGACCGAATTCTACAACTGACAGACCGGTCAACAAAAACATTATACTACATTTGTATGGCACTAGATATAGCGGTTTAATGTCCTGGTTGCACAATATGTAGCGTTTTGCCTCTCTGCTGATCTGTAACTGGGCTTTTCAAGAAGTGAGTTGACAGATTCTCCACCAAGAGACAATTACATTCAAGAAGAAGCTCCAATTGGCAAGTGCTTTCATTTACATTCGCTCATAAATTGTCCAGAGCAAAAACGCAGGCCGTTTAAGACCTGCGTGCAGAGTTTTTTTTGCAGCTAAATTTAGATGCTCAAATTCAAATTGGACGAGTGTCCTGGATAGAGCTTAGCTTGAGGATTGATGAACGTAACTGCGAAGTTGACCGCTGTAGCCGCTTCTGCAGCTCCGGTTGCGATCAGTTTCAGCTTTGCCATGTGCGATGCAATATCGCCGGCAGAGTAAACTCCAGGCAGATTTGTTTCCATCTTCTCGTTTACAACGATCGCGTTTTTATCCATCGACAAGCCCCATTCGCGGAGGAAGTCGAGGTTGATCACGAAACCGATGTTGATCAGAATCGCGTCGACCTTCAAGGTTTCTTCTTTGCCCGTGCGGTTGTCGAAGATAATCGCTTCTTTGACATCGCCGTTCTCGACTTTGATGTCTTTCAATTCGTAGAAGGTCTTGATGTTGACTTTGTTGCGCTTCATCTCTTCAACCGAGCTCTGCACCGCGCGGAACTGGTCGCGTCTGTGAATCAAAGTGACCTTGTTTGCAAGAACTGAAAATTCGTTAGCCCAGTCGACAGCGGAGTCGCCGCCGCCGATGATCAGGACGTCTTTGTCGCGGAAGCGCTCTTTGCTCTTGACCGCGTAGAAAATGAATTTGTCTTCCCAATCGGTTGGAACTTCCATGTCAAGCCGCTTGGGAACGCATGCGCCTGCACCCAACGCCAGCAAAACTGTTTTGCTGAGGTGTTCGTCGCGATCGCTCTGTACCTTCCAGAGGGTTTCGCCACCTTCCTCAACCTGAGCAATATTGCTGACCTTCTCTCCTAAGCAGAGAGCCGGTTTGAAGATAGCCGCCTGTGTGGCGAGGTTCTTCGCAAGATCTTTTGCCAAAATCTTGGGGTGTCCAGCAACGTCGTAGACGTATTTCTCTGGATACAAGGCGGTTAGCTGACCGCCGAGTTCCGGTAATACGTCGATTACCTTCGTCTTGAGTCCGCGTAGACCCGCATAAAAACTGCCGAAAAGACCAGTCGGGCCGCCGCCGATGATCGTTATGTCGTAAACATCCATCTCTTTGACTTGTTCCCCGGGATATCCAAGTAGCCGATTGGTTATTGTAATACACTAGAAGCGCTAAATGGTCCGCCCTTCATGAATAATGAAGGAGTCGCAACAACGGGTACAAAGTGGAGCAAAGACTAGAGCTACTGAATGAATTACAGGGATCTTGGCAGAACAGGCATCAAGGTATCGGAAGTGGGATTCGGTGCCTGGGCAATCGGCGGAAACAGGCATGGCAACAGCTATGGCGTAACTGATGACAAGGTTTCGATCGAAGCCTTGGAAAAATCTCTCGAACTCGGTTGTAATTTTTACGACACGGCCGACGCTTATGGATGGGGTCATAGCGAAGAGCTTATCGGAAAAGCTTTCAAAAACAAGCGGGATCAAGTCGTAATCGCCACAAAGGTGGGTTCTGACTTCTACCAGGGTTATGGGTTTCAAACATTTGATGAAGACTACATAAGGTTTGCGCTCGAAAAAACGTTCGAAAGGCTAAAGACAGACTACATTGACGTCTATCAACTTCACAACCCTCCTACGGAAGTTATTGAGAACGAGCGCACTTATAGCGTTCTATTAAAGCTGAAAAACGAGGGGAAAATTCGCGCGTGGGGCTTATCGGTGCGAAATTCTCGCGACGCGCAGATAGCGCTCATGGTCGCCAAGCCGGACAGTCTGCAGGTCCCCTACAACATCTTTGCCGCCGGAATGGAAACCGATCTGTTTCCTTTAGCAACGCAGGTCGGCTGTGCTATCATCGCGCGCGAGCCGCTCTCCAATGGTTTTCTCACAGGCAAGTATCGCCTGGACGCCAGCTTTGAAGCCGGTGATATTCGGAAGGGCTGGCCTCGGGACTTTATTAATGCGCGTGTGCAAGCGGCGCAGCGTCTAGGTTTTCTTGAATTAAACGGTTCACGCTCACTCGCTCAAGCTGCATTGCAGTGGGTTTTGAGAAGTTCAGCCGTCTCAGCAGTAATTCCGGGGATAAAAACGCCTGAACACGCCGAAGAAGACTTCAGAGCTCCGGATGCTCCGAAACTCACAGCGAACGAATTGGACAAAATCGAAGACCTAAAAAGGAATAAGTTCGGTCTCTAAGCCTGCATGGAACGGAAGCGCTGCATCTGAGCAGTCTGCGATTCTGCGACGACATGGTTCGTGCTCGGTTGACCAACTAGCGATTAACTACGGTTCGCAGTTTCAAGCCGTCTTGGGTTTGCACCGGCATGTTATATCGTGACGTGGTTGGAGACGGCGCGTAGGCGTTTGCGCCCAACTGGTGGTGGGCGAATCCGCCGGCTTGAGCAGGTGCTCCGAAGGTGGATTGAGGTGTCACCGCCTGTGGTGCCGCCAGGTACTGTTCGTGCTGAGGTGTCTCGCCAGGCAGCGGCTCAGGATGATGAATGATGTAACGCTCTCTGCCTTCATGGACTACGCGAGAATGTCCGTACGCAGCTGCTGCCATGCCATCGCTGGAAGGAAGGCCTTGTGCGCTGTTGTTTGAAGTCAGCGCCTGTTGGGATTGGCTGCTGAAGCTGGACGGATCGCCCATAGTCGGAAGCGATGCTTGAGGTGGGCTGAGCGATGGAGCGATGTCGTGATGTTTTTTGTCCGGTGTGTAAAAACCCTGGTTGCCGGTCGCATTGATGGGAAGCGCATACTTGGCTCCGCCCACGATGATTCGGTCGGCGTGCGCTGTCGGTGCTCCGGCTGTAGGCGTTCCTAAAACCTGGTTGGCTAAGGGTTCGTTGTGGCGAATCATATAGATGACGACAAGCCAGAGCGCGTATCCGATGAAGAACATAGCGACGATGCCGTTGATGGTAGGCTTGAAGCCGGCGAAGATATCCAGAAAGTTGACTTTGTTAGTCGAAACCTTCTTGTTCTTCTGAACGTTGACCTGATAAGCCTGTTGAACTGGACTGCGGCCCATGCTGTCCGGCGTTTGGCCGTCGATGATGCCGTCTATGTACGAGAATTCGCTCACCTGCGCTCCTTCTGAGCTGCTCGATCACACGAGTCGTTGAGGGAAATATATATTTGTGGATGCGCCGGTGTAAATGGTGAAACTACGATCTACACCATAGTTGTTATATATATTTTTCTCATTCCGTCGTCGCCAAACAAGGGCGCCGGTCAAGGGACTCGGCGAACGACATGAAATTCCGGTAAGTGTTTCAGTCGATAAAAGAATGGTGAAACAGACAAGCACAAATCGCCCACACTGGTGGTGGCGGTACGCCCCGACTCCGTCTGGAGCGGGCGCAATTGCGAAACGAAGCTCCCCAAGAAACTTCCCTGGGTTCTCGAACTATCTGGTTTCGATGCCTTCGAGCTGAGCTACTCGCTGGCGGAGGCTCTCGACGACGCGGGGCAATTCGAAAACACCTGGTAATCTTTCTTCGATGGATGTAACGTGGCGGGTTAGTTCGATCGAGCGCTCCATCAGTTTAATCAAAATTTGTTGGGTAGCGATAAGTTGCCGCTGGTTGTCGATTAGCTGATTGGAAATCTTGCTGGTTTCGAGTCTCTGATCGACGCTCAGTGTGATCAACTCGGATAACTTTCCGACTAATTTTTCCATTTGATGCTGCATCACTTCATCACCGCGGGTGGTGGCACCCTCGATCGGACTCAATTCTTCGCTTTCGAAGAATGTTTCAAACCCTTCCATCTCAAGATTTTTGTCTTGATTCTCTTCCGATACGCGCTTTGCTTCAGCCATGCAACAAGCTCCTAAAGTTATCAGAACATCTAGTGTTGTGCACCGAAAGTAGTGCGCGGTCTCACTATATGTCCCTAGCCATGGCCCCCATTAGTGGTGGCATCCATAGAATTATAGCTAAAGCCGATAATAAAACAAGGGTGAAGAAAAAGAAAATTTCTATCAGATGTGATCTCTCTGATCTATAGAATTGGCGCGCCTTTCTTAACGACCTGTGCGACTGAATTCCAGCCCATGTTGTATGGAATTTCTGCAACTGTTGAGACATTCCATACGGCTATATCCGCCTGATAATTAGTGCGTAACTGACCGATAGATGCACCACGCCCGATGGCATACGCCGCGTTCATGGTGGCAGCCGTAAGTGCCTCCTGTGCGGTCAATTTGAGTTTCAGGCTTGCCAGGCCCATGATGAATGGTAGAGAGAATATGTGGCAGGACCCCGGATTGAAATCCGAACCGATCGCCACTATGACACCACTTTCGACCATAGTGCGCGCCGGGGCATGGTCTTTCAGGTTCAAGAAGAATGATGTGCCAGGTAAGAGCACCGCGGCGCAGTCGGACTTGCTCAAGCGGTCAATATCAGCGGGTGTTATCGCGAGAAGGTGATCGGCGCTGTCGGCTCCGGATTCGCAAGCCAGAGCGGTTGCTCCTAAGCTGGCAAATTCGTCTGCGTGAACTTTCAATTTCATGCCAAGCGCCTTTGCCTTCTCAAAAATTTGGCGAGTATCCTCAAGCGTGAAGTAACCGTCGTCGCAGAAAACATCCACGTAGATCTCATTCACCGGAAAACCTTTTTTCTCGGCGAGTTTAGCCGCGGCCGGCAGCATATCCTCGATTACCTCGCGGACATATGCCTCGCGTTGAGTGCCTGGTGGTACCGCATGTGCTGGCATGAACGTTGGAGTCAATTCGACTGGTTGCATTTTATCGAGCTCGAAAATTGCCTCGAGCATATTCAATTCGCTTGTTTTATCCAGTCCATAACCGGTTTTTACTTCGCAGCTTGTGGTGCCGTGCTCGATTAAGCGTTTGAGTCGTTCGTGCCCGAGCTCGATCAAGTCGGAAACTGAAGCCCCCCTTGTACCGCGCATGCTGGCGACGATTCCGCCGCCCTGATCTGCAATTTCCTTATAAGTTTTGCCCTGGCAGCGCATAGCGAATTCCTGGTGCCGATTGCCACCAAAAACGAGATGGGTATGGGGGTCGACCAGTCCGGGAGTGACCAGCTTTCCGCTCGCATCGATTACTGTTGCTTCGTCTGCCTGAATTTTGGAAAGAACATCGTCACGTTTGCCGCAATGGACTATTTTGCCATCCTTGACGGCAATAGCAGCGTCATGGACCTGTCGTATGTTTTGCATGTCGGCGCCGCGCGCCGGACCGGATTCGACATATGGCGTCGCCAATTCGCCGATTGGGCTGATTAAGAGATCGACCTTCACTTTGGTTTCACTTGCCGCTTCGACCATGCCTCTGTTCCTTTGCTGGAGGTGCCGATTATATCGAATTGGTTTGCGTCGCGTCTAATGTGCAGATCTATAGGGGTTTGGTGGTATATGAAACTTGCTGATCCATCGTGTGGCATGGGAGTGCGCTACTAAATACGTGGTCCCTGTTGGCACTAAGTTTGCGGTAAAGCCAGACCAGCGTGCCGCGAATGCTAAAAAAGATCAGCGTGCCGGATAGACGCACTTTTCGTTGTGTTGTTGACTGGCATAATCCGGAATTGACTGTGAGTAAACGCATGAATTTCTTGAAAAAGTTCCTTGGCTCCATACTGCTTGTTACCGGCTTTTTCTTATTGCTTGCGAATTGCTCCAGTCTGTTTACCAGCCTGATGCTTGAAACGCCGGATGCGCTTCCGGCGAAGTGGCTGGAGTGTTTAGTTGGCGTTGGTATATCATTCTTCGCCTTCCTGGGTGCGCACCATCTTCTGCAATGGACATGGGAAGAAATGTTCTTTCCCGTGCCCGCCTCTCCTTACATAGGATTTCTCAAGCACATAGGTCGTTTGCAGCAGTGGCAGGTGGGAATAGCAGTAGCTCTATTTCTTTTCCTGGTAGGATTCGGCTGGTCTCAAGGTATGGCTTGGGTGCAGCCATAGCCACCATTAATGGTGCTATGGCATTCACCGTATTTGATATCACCGGCGATTGCGGATTTGAAATTGTCGCAGCGTTGTCAGGCTGAAGCAGACTTAGGCGCTGAGCGATAAGACGTCCTTTTCGTCAGTTTCTTGAACGGCTCGAGTTGTGAGAGACTGGCAATACTTGCAGTGCTCTTCGTTGGAATGTTGTCCCCGGTCGGTAGGAGACTTCATGCTTTCAAGATCTCTTACGACCTCCTCGAAATGTGCTTTGAATATCGAATCGTCGATCGAGGTACTGGTGGCGCTCATACCATTTGGTTGCATCTTCAGGGTCGTAATCGACACCGATTCGAAGGGCCAGCGCACGCGAAGACGCTCGCACAGAAAGCGTTTTACTTGGGCTGAAACAGTGGGCCAGGATGAAGAAAATTGTCTCTGAGAGCGCAGCTGGTATTCAACGATTTCCAGATGCCGAGTTTTCGGATACCACAGAATTAGATCGAAAGTGTCTTCTAGATATACGCGGACATGGGCTACGCGAGAGCGAGCCTTGAGCGCGACGGCTACGACCTCTGCTCCAGCTGGTCTATAGGGTGCCCGAGCGTAACTCATCAGGATTTTATAGCAGAACAAAAACGCTTTCGCGACTGAGTCAGGATCCGCATTACACGCTTCCACTTGCTCTAGTGGCCAGTGACGACCCATGAAAGTTTGGACATCGCCTGGGGTCATTATCTTGCCACGGTTTATCTCGGCAATTCCCTTTCGCACGAATTGTCTGCATAAAGAAGGTACATTTCTCTTGGTTGGTTGAGACGTGTACGAGGAAACCGCGAGCTCGAAGGCTCGTTTGCAGGCTCTAAAAGTGTCAATCATTGAAGGTGAAAACAGTGTGCGGTCCATCAGTCAGACCCCCCAGTTCGAATTTAATTGTGCTACCAGACGTTTGTATGTCATACTAATATATGGCACTTTCCTAAAATCAGTCAAATGAATTTCATTCGACACAAATTACATGCCACATCCGATAAATCACAGGGAAAGGCTGCTGTGTATGTACTTCTATATATGGTGAGATCGGTTTTTGGATCTGATCGTCAATATTGTGGCGCGATCGGATATGTCTAAGTGTCCATGCGGGTTTCCGAGATTAATTCCTCTCGATAATCAGCATAAATCGATCGATTTGAACTATCTTCTCTACACAGCCTTTTCGAAGACAGAAGCTATTCTGTCCGGCCGCCTCTTTCTGTCTGAGGTTCAGCATGTATAGTCTCAAACCGAACAATCCGCTGCGCCCCGTTATGACCGTCGGGGAACTCACGGATCATATAAAGGACATTCTCGAATCGACATTCGACTTCGTCCTGGTCGCCGGCGAGGTGAGTAACGCTAAGGTCTATCCGTCGGGCCACTGGTACTTCTCTTTAAAGGATAAAGATGCAACTTTGTCTTGCGTCTCATTCAAGAATTCGAACCAACACATAAAGTTCAAGTTGGAAGACGGCATGATGGTCGTCGCAAAGGGGAAACTCAGTGTATATCCACCTCGGGGCGGATATCAGATGGTAGTCAGCTCGATCGAACCTGTAGGCGTCGGCGAATGGCAGCTTGCATTCGAGCAGCTCAAGGAGAAATTGATCAAGGAAGGCTTGATCGATGAGACCAGGCGCCGTCCGATACCGATGTTGCCGCGCACCATTGGAATAGTAACCAGCCCTGCCGGGGCGGCTCTTCAGGACATTCTCAATACTATCAAGCGCCGCAATAAGTCGGTAAACGTCCTGATCGCTCCTGCTAAAGTTCAGGGCGACGGATCGGCCGAGAGTGTTCGCGATGCTCTCAATATGTTGTACGAACTCGATCATCTGGACTGCATTATTGTGGCTCGGGGAGGCGGTTCTATCGAGGACTTGTGGTCGTTTAACACTGAGATCGTCGCAAGGGCGGTGGCATCATCCCCGGTGCCAATTATTTCGGGTGTAGGTCACGAGACTGACATTACGATATGCGACCTCGTAGCTGACCTGCGCGCCCCGACGCCGACTGCTGCAGCAGAACTTGTGGCTCGCGGCTATGCTGAACTCTATGAAAAATGGACATATTTGAGGCGTCATCTGACTTCTGCAATCGACGATCGAATAATTCGAGCGCAAAGGCGATTGTCGCAGTCCAGTCCGGAGAAGTCCCTGGCTCGATATCAAGAACGGCTTCGCCACTTGAGCGCCAAAGTTTTGGCTTCGAGGAAAACACTGGGTGACAAAATCGAATACAAATTAGCCGGTCATTGTCATCGTTTAAAACAGCAAACCGAAAAATTAGGAGCACTTGGACCGAAGAAGGTTTTGGGCCGGGGGTTCTCGGTAATTCGCAGAGAAGACGGGTCAATCGTGCGAGATTTCAACAGCGTCAAGCCAGGCGAAAAACTGGAAGCGCTTTTGGAAACCGGTCGACTGATCATCGAAGTAAAAGAAACCAGAGAAGAATGGTGGTAGGAGGTATCAACCATGGATAAACCGATTGATTTCGAAATCGCCATGAGAGATCTGGAAACTGTAGTTTCGGAACTCGATGGTGAGGTGAAGCTGGAGCAAGCGCTCGCTCTGTTTGAGCAAGGTATGAAGCTGTCGAAGCAATGCGAAGAATTTCTCAAAGGTGCTGAACAAAAGATCGAGATGCTGAAGCGCGGCGATCAGGGAGAACTTATCGCCATGCCGGTGAGTGGTGAGACCCTTGAAGCCGTGACGGTTGCAAGCGCTGCCACCCCTGTTCGTGTTGAGAAAGAAGAGACGGTGAAGGAAGCGAAAACTAAGAAAGCGCAGACTGCCGCGACCAACGATAGCGGAGAGCTGATGGTCAAAGAATCAGAGCAGCTGTCATTTTTCAGCGGAACTGTAGTTCAAGTACCGTAGATGTAAAACGACTCCGGTAGTCTTCCGTGGAACCACGGGTGATACCGGAGTCGTAAAGACTACCTAGCCGAAGAAGTTTACTCTTCGGTTTTTTCTTCTTCGCCGGCTTCAGCCTCAGTCTCCTCAGCTTTTGCTTTCTCTTCGGAGGCTTCTTCCTTCAGTTTGTAGGATTGACCTTCAGCGAGAACTTCGAGCTGAACTTCAGCTTGTACTTCCGGCGTGAGTTTGACTTGAACTTTGTAGGTTCCGGTAGCATTGATGTCGCCGGATACTTTGAGAAGGCGCTTGTCGATTTCGTGACCAAGACTCTTCTCAAGCAGTTGAGCCACTTCTTTGTTGGTGACCTTTCCGTAGAGCTTGCCTGTTTCGCCAGCTTTTACGTTCATCACCATTGTTGGCAGGCTGGAAATTTTTTCAGCGAATGCAACGGCTTCGTTGTGGGCTTTTTCAGCTTTGCGTCGATAAGATTCGAGATCTTCTTCTCTTTTCTTGAGAGTTCCTTTGGTAGCAAGCATTGCCAGACCGCGGGGTTCGAGGTAATTGCGGAAATAGCCTCGCTTGATCTCTACGATCTCTCCAGCTTTTCCTAGTTTCTGAACGTTGTCTTGCAAAATTACCTTCATGACATCTCCCGGGCGCCAATGCGCCAGCCGCCTCCGTCTGGTCTCTATAGATAGACGTATGAATTTACCACGGAGAGGCCTCGTCCTCAAACTCCACGGCTCTTGATGTACAAATATATTAAGAAGATAGGCAGCGGTGACTGGTTAGGAGGTCTCGCGAAACATGCCCCTGACGCCCGATGGGTCGGCTGTGAAGCCGAATCGGCGATAGAAGTTGTCAGTCCCCGGGTCCGCATAAAGCGTAATTAAGGGAATGCCGGATTGGTCGAGTTCTCTCAACAACTCCTCCAGCACCAGGCGCCCGATGCCGCGTCCCTGATAGGAGGGGCGGACAACCATATCCCAGATGGTGGCATTGAAGACTCGGTCGCCGGTTGCTCTTGCGAAACCGACCATTTGACCCCTATCCCAGGCTGAAACTACGGCGACGCTATTTTCGAGGGCGCGACTGATAAGTTCTGGTTCGCGGCGACTCCAACCAACCGAAGCGCAAATGTCCTGAACGTCGTCAGGAGGAAGTTTTCGATCATGTCGAATCACCAAGCCCTCAGGCAAATCTTTCGAGCTATCAGATTTCTTCCAGATTCCGGACAGGACCATCGTCTTCAAATCTCTCCAGAGAGGCTACCGACTCAATGTGGTAAGTCTGCGGGAACAGGTCAACAGGCTTCACCCGTTTGGTTTTATACCCAGAACAAAGCTGCTTCCCTTCACGCTCCTCTACCATTCCATCCTGAAGGATTTTCAGGTCACGCGCAAGGGTTTGCGGGTTACAGCTGACGTAAATGATATGTTTGGGCGCAAGCCTCATTAAGGCTTGCAAGACCTCGTTACTGGCTCCCTTTCTCGGCGGGTCTAGAATGACTAAATCGTACTGTTCATCCGCGTCTGCCAGTTTGCCCAACACGTCTTCGACGCGTCCTTCTTCAAACCGAATATTTTCAACACCGTTGTCTTTGACCGTGACAAGCCCGTCGCGAACGGCATCGGAAACCTCTTCGATTGCCACGATGCTCTCCGCGAGTGACGAAACCCACAAAGCAATCGAACCGACACCCGCATAAGCGTCGATCACTTTGAGCGGGCGGCCGAGTTCCTGATTTATCTTGAGCGCCTCATCGTAAACCTCGTCGAAGAGATTCGTTGCCTGTTCAGTATTGATTTGGAAAAAGCTCTGCGTCGACAATCGAAAACGAATTCCCTCTTGCAACTTCTCTGGTCTGTCCGAGCGCTGCGTCTGAAGCACTTCTTCGATTTCCGATTTGCCGCGTATCAAGAGAGTTTCTTCGCCGAAAATCTTATTGCCTTTGTTTGGATTGAAATTCGCGCAAAAACCTTGAACCTCTTCCATCTCCTCCATGAGCTCGTCGGCAACCGCCTCTAAAGCCCCTTTCAGACCTGACTTCAATTTCTCGCCGCCTGGATGGTTGACGACGAGGGTTACTAAAATATCTCCATTGTGGAAAGACTCCCTTGCGCAAAGGTGCCGAATCAGCCCAGTATGCGTTTCTTCATCGAATGCCGTAATCTTGTTTTCTGTCAGAGAGCGCCGTATGATTTGAAGAACAAAATCAAGCGGCTCTGGTTGGACTGGGCATTCGTTGATATTGACGAGTCTGTGTGAGCTGTCTTCGTAGTAGCCAACCAACAGTCGACCGTTATTCAACTGTTTGACGGGAAACTGCGCTTTGTTTCGATAATCGAACGGATGCTTGGCTGCAAGCGTCGGTTCAATCGAAACATCAATGTGCCGAAGAGCCTGCGATACGATCTCGTGTTTCGTCAGCAGTTGCGCTTCGTAACTGACATGCTGCCACTGGCAGCCACCGCATCGGTCGAAGACTTTGCAAACCGGCTCCACTCTGACTGGTGAACTCTTGAGCACCTCTAAAATTTTGCCGCGAGCAAATGATTTTCTGATGTCGAAAAGCTCGACTTCGACCGTGTCTCCGGGTGCGGATCTGGCGACAAAAACTGCCAGACCTTCGTGATGACCGACGCCATCGCCACCGGGTGCCAACGATTCGATTTTGACGCGAATCTTTTGACCTTTGTGAAGTCCGTGCATGCGGCTTAGTTTCGCCAATTTGTTGTCCTTCGACTGGAGGTTTCTTTTCTTTTGATTAGCGAGCGGAGCTGATGCCCTTTTTTACTTTCGCATTTTCCAAAAGCTCGGTCGCAAAAGCATAAGCGGCTTGCGCGCCGAGGTCATCATTTTGCCTGATTGCATCTTCAATTAGCAAATATGCTGTCCTCAGACTGTTTACGTTTGCACCGGCGGAAGTGAGCTGTTCTATCTGTTTGACGAGTTCCTGACGTTCTTTACGAAGGATACCTTCAGCCATTGGTGCGTCGGTGGCAATTTCGTCATAGCTCTTCTTCTCGAGCTGTTTCAGACCTCCACCTAAGCCTTCATGTTTTAGTTTCAAGGCGTCGACGACTTCTGCGTTTCCTAGCAGTCTGGCATTGAATTGCTTGACCATCTCTAAATCGACAGAGGCCATTGTGTATTGGCTCTGGTCTGTTTCATCGAAGAAATAAACTCGGACGGTACTGATGCCGAGGGCATTAGTCTTGAGCACCTCACGTGCAACCAGAAGAGCGTCGATCTTCATGTCGTTTTCATTGCCGTACGGGTGGCGGTAAGTTGAGACAGCTATTGTTGAATCGGTTTTGAGAATTTTGAATTTGCTGTTGAGAGTAAATATGCGCGATTTCTGCAGGGTCTCTCTGAGCTGTTCAATCGGATCTTTTGCTGCGGGAGGAGCCATGTTAGCAGCTGCGTGCGCATCATCACCCGGGTCCAGACGTGACTCGTTGGTCGAAATATCTCTGGAAGTGAACGGCTTGGAGCCGGCAAGCGTTTCACTTGCTGCTATCGGGCTTGCTAAGAGGAGTGCTGATACCAGCGCTCCTGCAAGACCCCTTTGTGTAAAGGGTTTGCCGGCTGACATAATGATTTGACTGACCGTCCTCAGACCGAGACAATTATTGTACATGAGCTAGCGTTCAGATATTCCCTTTTCGGGAGATCACTTTGGCGATCCACCTTATCCATGTTTCGGACATTCATTTCGGCTCCGGCGAGTCGCACGGCCGTATTAATCCGGATACTGGACTGAATACACGGTTAGAGGATTTTGTTCTCGCTCTCAAGAAGGTCGTAGATTATGCGATTTCACAGAACATCGATGTTTTCTTGTTTTCCGGCGACGCATATAAAAACGCATCGCCCGAACCGATCTATCAGAAGCTATTCGCGCGGGAACTAAAACGTCTATCTGAGGCAGGAATTAAAACAATTCTTGTAGTGGGAAATCATGACCAGATTTTGCGTTCAACGCAGAGCCATGCTATGTCAGTGTTTCAGAGCTTAGAGGTCGCAAATGTACTGACTGTCGATAAGCCGACGTTCGAATTGATTGAAACAAGAAATGGCCCGTTTCAATTAATTGGACTGCCTCATATCACTCGAAACAATCTGATGGCGATGGACAAATATTCAGGGTTTTCTTCATCGCAGATTGATGATGTGTTGGTTCATCATGTTCATGATATGCTCCGCGATTACTACGATGAACTCGATCCACTGATACCGTGTGTGGTGACAGCCCATATGTCATTGGATCGAGCACTGGCGGGCATCGAGCAGGAGTTGCTCGTTGGTTACACTCTTACGTTTCCGTCCGACATCTTCATTGACAGTCGTGTCGACTATGTCGCAATGGGTCATATTCACAAGCATCAAGTCATCAGGGACAAGAACCCGACTATCGTTTATGCAGGAAGTTTAGAACGAGTCGACTTCGGCGAGGAGCGAGAAGATAAAGGTTTTATCCATGTGATTCTCGAGCGAAACAAAACTGATTTCTCGTTTAAAACAATCGATCCGCGCCCGTTTGTCACCGTGGACGTGGATGTGACGAAATCAGTGGAGCCGACCGAGGATATTGTGAAGTGCGTCAATCGCGATGCGCTTCAAGGCTGCGTCTTGAGAGTTCGATATAAAGTGCTACAAGACCAGATGTTGGACGTTGATGAATCACAAATTTATCGGGCTGCTCGTGATTGCATGTCGGTGAGAGTGCAACCAGAAATCGTGAACGAACATATGCGTGGACGATTGCCGGAATTAACCGAAACATCGGTCGCCTCACCTCTTCGGGCTCTGGAAACTTACCTGGATGAGGTCGCGCCCGATAGGAAAGATAAGTTGATAGAACGTGCACGCGACGTAATGACTCAGCTCAACGCTGAGTTGCACAACGAAGATGGTTAGTCATCAACAAGCTCTTCGAACACATTTCTGTTTTGAAAAATACCGTTGTCGACACGATGTTTGTAGATGCGCGGGGCGATGGAAGAAAGGTCTTCTAGCTGGAATTTCCTGCCACTCAACTTTTCGATTAGTCTCACGCAGTTTAGATAGGTGAGACCCCGAGGCGCCATCGTCTGACAAAGAGAGCCTGCAAAATAGATCAGTAGTTCGATCTGTATCGAATCGGGAAACATGCCGTCGTCAAGGTTTTGCTCAGCTATTTCGAGCAGTATCTGAACGGCTACAACGTTGTCCTTGCCCTGTCCGTCCGCGCAATTCCACAATACGTAGTCTCCAAGTCCCTCTGCGGATTCCAGAACTGGCGCCGTCTTATTTGTGTCAAAGAAAGCTAGTCTGTGCGACAGCAAGGCAAGCGCCAAGCCCAACATCGTTTCTCGATCATCGCCGCGCGCAAGCAGGTGGCGCTGGATTTTGGCTTCGTGCCAGTTGAGCGCCTGGTGATAGGTGATATGGGCTCGATGGCTTTTCAGGTCGATGTCCATATTTCTATTTAAGCATCGATCGATCCTTCAGGCTTGCTTTGCCCTCAGCATGCCTTGCAGGTCCTGGCAGGGAGTGTCGGTCGTCGCAACCGAGGCTGTGAAACCCAGGTCGGTAGATGGTCCGCTCTTGTCTGTACGAATGTATGTGGAGTGCGATTATTTCGCAGTCTGTGTGTTTATTGTCGTATCTGTTGACAGACCTCTTGATGATCATTTTGTTGATCGATGGCTGTTGGAAGCGCCGTAACTTGTTTCAGAAAAACGGGTAGGAGCATGTGTCTAATGCGCTAGACACTTTGGGAATTATGTGAGATTATGAGAGCTAGAGAATTGCTGAAAGTGTTGCATGATCTGAAATGTACTCGAGTGAGGCAGAAGGGTTCTCATATTAGGATTCGTTGCGGTATCTGTAACACGACTGTGCCGAACCACTCTGGTGAGGAGCTGGGGATTGGGCTCTTGAAGCAGATCAGCAAAGATCTAAGTCCCTGTTTAGGCGAAGGCTGGCTGAGTCAATGAATGTTTTTAACGTACGATACAAGCGGGATTCGAGCGGATGGTGGGTAGCTACAATAGTGGAGGTGGCTGGTTGTCACACACAGGGCAAATCGATAGCGCAAACGCGCAATCGCCTGAGAGAAGCGCTCAGTTTGTACGTTGATGATGTGGTCGATGCTGAGTTCATCGAGCATATATGCCTTCCCCGGAAAGCAAATGAGCTTGTACGAAAGGTAGTAAGCGCCCGCAGGAAGGTCGCTGAGGACGAGGCGGCTCTCCAATCCAGCACTATGGAAGCTGCGTGCCATCTGACGGAGGATTTGGGGGTAAGTCTCAGGGATGCCGGTGAAGTATTGGCGCTTTCGTTTCAAAGGGTTCAGCAGCTCACCGCCTCAAAATCGAAGCGCTGAGACAAGCATGCTGAGGTTCTCGTGTGTAACCGTCCCCGTTTTCTGATTTGCGTTTTAATATGGCGTCAGGCACTCCTTTCGATAACACCAGTTTCCTTCGCCTTTCCTATCCCATTCGCTATCGCCGAATACGAACGGAGCTATAGTGCTACCCGGACGAATCACCTTGTGGATGTGATCGTCATCGGTTGATGCGACCGCTTCTCGTTCCTCACCCCATTGATTGGATTGAGGAACGATCATCGCGTCTAGATCCGGGTTAATGAAGACGGCATTTGAAAAACGTTGTCTATCGATCCGCTCGTTTATAACTCGATGTGGACTAGCCCGTAAATAGCCTCCCGTCTCGATTTCTAGCAACTCGCCGGTATTCACGACGAGCGCGTTCACGAGCGGAGTCACCTTGTGCCAATTACCATTTGCGTCCATTGCCTCCAGACCGCCGACGTTGTCTTGCTGAAGAAACGTCAGCCAGCTCCAGTCGCAATGGGCGGTCACGCCAGTTTTTTTTGTAGCCTCCCCGGTCGATGTCTCCGTCTTTAAGTTTCTGTCTTTGCTTCCACTATTGGACTGCGGCAAATAAGACATAAACTTTGTTAGGAGATACGGATTGTTTTTCATTCTTCTCGTGAAGTTGTCCGACGGTAGCTCTAGAGCCTCCGCGAGGAGAGTCAGGACAGTTCGTGACAATGATTCGATTGAATTTATATATGCTAGAGCCGTTTCTCTGAATTCGTTTGTTCGCAGCGTTGGCCATTTATTAGGTCCCTCGAGATTCCAGTAAAGTTTACTGAGATCCGCACCTTCTCTACGTCCTGGTTCGACGCCGATATGGATTTGTTCTCGCCAGTCGCGTGAGTTTTTCAACAAGCCGTAACCGCGAAAATGTGGATCTCTTCTGCAGCTGATTTTTTGTTTCTCTTCTTCAGGAAGAGCGAAGAAACTTGCACATTCGGCAATCACGCGATCCATTAGATCGTGCTTTATGTTGTGTCCAATCAGGTAAAACATGCCTGCCTCGTGACAGGCATGTTTTATTTTTGCGCCGAGAATTCTCGCCTGATCAGTTGTATCCAAACCGCTCGAGCGCGCCGTAAAGTACGGTCCAGTGTCAATCACTGGGAGGCTGAACGAGGTTTTGGTGGATGCTTCTAAACCGTGCATGGGCGAGCGCTCTGCACCACCAGCGGTGTGGGCGTGTTGTGCACGTGTTCTTCGATGTTTTCGTCGATATCGGCTTCGTTTCGTCGAGCCGCCACTTTATTTAAGTCGAAGTGCGGGCTAAACACCCTCGCTCCTTTGTATTTGAAAGTTTCTCGAGCCTCATGCTCTGCCCACGTACTGGTCGCTTTGAATGCTGTGCGCACCACATCTGATGGCGTGCATTTATTGCTGATAAACCAACGTCGACTCTCCTGGATTTCCATTTTTCCGGTGTAGGAATCTGGTTCGATCCCGCTGAGCCACAAGTGGAAGCCACCAGGGGCTTCTTCGGCCTGGAATACATGGTTCGTAAACTCGATTTGTGACAGAGCCTCATTTATTTGACGAAGGGTCAGGCTCCCCTCCAACTCCTTTACGAGCTTAATGCAATACCTTGTCCCTTCGGCAATGTCAGTGAAGATCGGCACATTATGCCGTTCTGCCATTGCTCGCACGAATATGCGTCCGCGGTTTAAATCATCCGCTTCGACAGCGTCGATGGTTGTACCGTAAACATCTGTCCCAGCTTTAATATCTTCAAGGACAATTGCGACCGGCTTCCGCGCTCCGATCAAGTATGCGACTTCTGCTACCGATGCGACTCCTCGCGTGTCTCCATTGATTACGAACAGTTGTACCAGGCACTCATCCTTGCGCCGCATCTCATCGAATTGATCATCTTCCTTCCACGCACCCAGGGGCATCTGCGGATTGTGATATGAAACGTTCGCTTCTTCGAATAGTGGAATGGCTATGTCCTTACGCCACGTGGTCAAGCCGCAGGCTCCTCCAAGGAAGACCTGTTTGGGTTCGTCATTTTTCAATTTAATTGTCTCCACACTAGCTGGCACGTAATCACCCAGACCCAGTGCTGCCATACTAGGCAGAAAGTTTTGAGATGACAAGAACTTCAGTGTGGTTTTTACGAGCGGATTTAATCTAGCGGTCGCCGCGCAGTTCGAGGAGACCCCTTCTGACTGAAGAAGTTGTAGAGTGATAAGGAACGGTGCATTTAGTATTTCGAGAGTATGCGACTTCAACGCCTGGATAAAAGATTCGTTTTTTCAACTTTGGCAGTTGGTCTGGTTGGCGCGTCCATAGTTGCTGGAGTGGTTTTATACTCGCCGCTGCCCAGTGATGATTTCTTGATTAAGTCGTTTCGAGATAAGCGTGCGAGTTTCTCAAGCTTGGTTGCGACGTTTGAAGACATTTCGTCTGATTCCAAGGACGGAGAGGCGATTACTGAAGCAACACGGGGGATCGCGACTTCCAGGTACACTCAGCTCCTCCAAGTCTGCAAAGCGCAAGATGTTCGAAGAGACTCTCTCATGATAAAAATAGCAATGGCTTCCGACGATGGTGATGAACAAGGTCAGACGAAGGGCATTGCTTATGTTACTGGTTACAGGCCATTCATGGAACTCTATAACAGTTTGGACGGTCCGTTTTTCAACGGTGGCGCACGGGTGAACCTCCGTCACATTGAGGGACCTTGGTACGTGTATTTAGAGTATTATGCGCTTCAGCAACTTAAACCTGAAAGTCGTTAGCTGCTTCTTTGATGTCGTCTTTGTCGCTTTCGATTCCTAGCGCTACATAACGTTTCAAAAGGCTGCCGTCGAGCGCATCGCAAAGTTCGAGCAAGCGGCGATATTGCCAGTAATCACTCAAGTCGAGCTGTTGCTCGACGCACGCGGGCAAGTTTTCTCGAACCCAAGGCAGAGGCATCGAAAGCACTCCGCGTCTACCAATCAGGATTGTCTGCATATTCTGTGATTGGCATGAGCACTCGAGAAAGCTCTTCAGAATCAGCTTAGCTTTGTCTTCGCCAAGCTCTAAAACTTTATCCAGGTTTCGCCAGAGCCCAGGTGAGAACTGATCGAGCCAGTCGATCGTTCCTTTCAAAAACGGGTCTACTACCTTCTGCGAATCCACGCGTTCTCCCGGCGATGCGCCGACTAAGAGCATCGAATTCTATCAGTTTGCAGCTGCTTCCTATCGTGTGTTAGCTAGGGTTTGTAACGCTCGTTCGTAATTGGTGTAGGAGGACTCGCCAATGATTGTTGAGCTAACTTGACCGCTAGGTGAAACGAACACAACGGTCGGAACCGGTCCAACTTTGTACTGTTCTATGAGCCCGTCACTGCCTTTATCTTCGACGTTGACGGAGTTTACTTGCACCTTGGTGCCGTACAAAGAGGTGAGCTTCGAAACTGAGTCAATCATGCCTTTGCACTGGTCGGCCCAATTTGAATAGAATGCGTAAATCTTCGGTTTGCCACCAAGTGCGGTGCTGGTATTTCCGACAACCCCGTAGGTATTAGCGACGTTGTTAGGTTGGTCGTTCTTCAAGCCGAAACCTGCGAACGGGATGGAAGCTGCCGCAAGACCGGAGCCTGGAACAAGCGGTTGAGCGCTCTGGCTCATGCCGAGAAGATAGTTGTTCAGCGCTCTTGCCTGATCGCTACCGCCTCTACTCATTCTCATCGCTGTTCTGAAAAAGGTTCCTGCTTTATCTGGCTGCCCGCTCTGGAAGTAGGCTTTGCCGAGTAGTCCTAAAACATTTGGATCGTTTGGTCTCTGGGAGCGAAGCGATTCCAGTTGCGAGATAGCGTCAGCGTACTGACCGGCATCGATCATCTGAGCCTGGCTTTCCAGACCCGCAGTGTTCAAAGATGACATGCGCCCGGCGATAGCCGCCAGTCGTCCCATGCCTCCTCCCATTGCGCCGAAACCGCCTGCCGCTCCGAGCCCGCCGAATTTGCCGATTGGACCTACACCGTTGCCCATGCCATCAAATCTGTCAGCTAGGGCGCCGCGACGAGTCCTTCTACCGACTTTCGCCGTTAGCCACGAATTTATAACGCGGAAGTTTTGATCTCTTGGACCCGCATCTTGAGTTTGCGCCTCTTCGAAAATCAGGTGCTCACCAGGCACCGCGAAGAACGATTTATCTTTGGACGCAACTGAATTGAATAATTCCCAGGTGCCTTCCGGCTTCACGAGTTGATCGCCGTTCCCCTGGACGAAGAGAACCGGCATCGTTGAAACCTTCTTGGCGAACTCGTGATTGCCATTCATGAAATCCTGAAACTGTATCAACTCTTGAGGCGTCAGATCCAAGCGTGCAAGCGGATCGCCGGTCCACTGCGCCTTAAGTCGCTGATTCTGTGTTGCCTGGCTGACGATTCCCTTGCCGATATTCGAAACGTTCATGCCGGTCAACAAATTCATGAAAACTTGCACGCTGGTTTTTCCCTGGTTAAAACGCTCACCCGCGGGAACTGAGGAAATAAGCCCGTCTATGAGATCCGGATAGGTCGCGGCAGCTCGCAAAGCAATAGCTCCACCCATTGATTCACCGAGAATGTAGACGGGTAATCCGGGATTAGCTGCGCGGATGGCTTCTAGTGAGGATTTTATGTCGAGCAGGCAATCGTCGAAGTTTACTTTGGTTTTGCCTTTCGCATTCATCCATGCGCCGAAACCACGAACGTCAATCGCATAAACTGCGAGACCTCGATTCGATTGTTCGTTACCGAAAAACTCGTATGAGTTACTCTGCAAACCCAAGCCGTGAATGCACAGCAGAACAGCGATCGGTTGAGCCCCAGGTTTCGTCCAACTTCTGCATGGCGGCGCTTGATGAACCGGTCCCGTTTCGGTGTTCTGAGGTGCGACGGTCATGGTATCGGGTGTGGTGCCATACGGAGCGCCCGGTTGTGCGTATGGATCGCCGGTTTGACTATACTGATTTGTCTGACCATAAGGTGCCGCTGGAGTGGTCTGAGTGGGTGCCTGTTGCTGTGGAGCGTTGAGCTTTTGATTCATCTGATGAAGCATTTGTTTCTGCCCTGCTTCAAACAGCGTTTTTCCAGCCTGCTGCCATAGGGACGGCTGCTGTCCTGTTTGCTGTGCTATCAGCAGTGAATCCGCTGCTGATGCCGCTTCAACTAAAGGACCGCCCAAGACGGATGTTGTGATCGCAGAGACAAAAACAATTTTCAGTTTCTTCTGTTTCATAATATTCTCGATAGTCGTTGTAAGTTGCCATGCGCTTTCCAGCCAAGGCACAGTATATCCGACTCAAAAATTCACTGCGTTATACCGCGAGAACCTGAGCGTTGGAATTATCTAAATATTCCAGCCCAGCCGATTCCGGCTAGAGCCATTAAAACAAAGAGGATCACTCCGCTCTTCGCAATTGTCAGTTTATCGACCCACGCTGTTGCTGTTGCGTTGAAGCTTGTCTCAAGTACATTTTCGGATTCGTCAGTAACTAAGTTGTGCATAATTGGTAGATAAACCGTACTTGCGGCGCCTAGCGCTATTGGAAAGCAGATGAATCCCCAGGCTGACGAAAAAGGAAGCGTGGAAAGTGAAGCCGCAAGCACCCAGAAGCATAGGATGTTAAGGACGCAGAGCATGGCGCCGGCAACCGTTCCTTGAATGAAACGGAGCGGGGTTGAACTCGTCCAAGTTTTGCGCCGCGCTCCAAGAAGTGCTGCTATTAGACCGCTCATGAGCGCAGGTCCGACAAACAAAGTGTGAAGGAAATTGCATCCAAAGGCTTCATCGAATGGATTGCCGTGCGGCATCAGAGACGCCAAATACAATCCACATGCTATCAGGCCAATGGTGACACCATTAGCAGTGCTCCTCTTGCTGGAAGTTGCGAGCCCGAATGAAGCAGCAAAACCGTATAAGGATACTACAGAAATGACAAATACTCTTAGATCTAATAGGCACAGCCCTAGTAGACCTCCAATTGAATCTGCTCCGAAGCCAATTAGAAATGCAACTTTGTGGATAGAAAGCTTGTTATTTAAGCTCACTGTCTTACCTTCTCAAATTGAGTCCTCAAGCCATCTAATCACAATGCGGACAATTCGGCTAGCCTTAATGCACACCAACTAAATTATCTAAAGATAGCCGGTAAGAGCGACCAGCCGATGCCGGCGAGAGTCATTCCGACGAATAAGAGCAGTCCGACGCGCGAGATGGAGAGGTTGCCGAGCCATCCCGATTGTTTGCCGGTGCTCCGCAAGCCGACCGACCACTGTAGCATGAAAAAGTAGAGCGCACTGGCGACGCCCAGAGCGCAGGCAAGTTGGATGGTTCCAGTTTCTCCGAGTGGTCCAAACAGTTTAACAATATATGGACTTGGTATCAGGAGAAGTAAGAGAGTAACGAAGTGGACAATTCCCATCATGAATCCTGAGATAAGACCCTTCGAGAAGCACACCGGAAATTCCTTGAAACCGTTTTCTCGGGTTGAGCCAAGAACGCCAGCCAGTAAGCCGCTCAGCACGCACGGGAGCAGCGCAAAATAAACCATCAAGCCGCTGTCATTCGGGTAATTGGGCAGTGTGAATCTGACTGAAAGTGAATAAGTCAGTCCGAGCAGTGCTCCGCTGATGGCACCAAATATGGTGCGTTTGACAGAGCCCTGGAGTTTGCCAATCCAACAACCTGCCGCAGTCACATAGATGAAACCCACAACCATTGCGTGGAACTGAAACGCATCAAACGGCTTATGTGAGAAAAAGGTCGCAACGGCACTCGTCAAAACTCCGACTCCGAAGCCGGAGAGGATAATTCGAGAGTTGCTAATTTGAGCCTTCATAGTCCGTCTCTTTGCCGGTCGCACTTCCATGCTAGCACCGTTCGGAACACCTGCGCCGTTTTTATTGATATTGCGTTTTGGCTTGGAAGGGTCATTGGCAGGGCGTCTAGCACAGTAGCTGTTCTACCCTTGCCGAATTGAATGTTAGTTTTCGGATCGAAATCGAACATGAGAATGTCCCAAGCTCTTTTGCGGAACAAAACCGCTCGTCGCTCATTCAAATGGCGTAGATGGTAAGATCTCCAGGCAGGAGTCGCTCTATGATGTCGTTCAACAGCCCCACAGGGCTAAATTCATTACTGTTTCTCACGTTTCCGTCTAGATTTGCGCGGGCGTCGTCAATTCTTACGGCTTTATCTGTCGTGATTAGTTCTTCAAGCTTGGCTGTCTGTTCAAGCTTGATCTCAGCACCGGCGATGGCTTATGGCGTGGCGATTACTTCGTCTACCGGAGCAAGCCTGAGCGGTAGCTTTCGGCAATTCGAGTTCGGTATTCTCGACAAAATTGCAGCTTCAATCAAGGACCGCGATATTGAGCCCAACAGTCGGCTTGAGCTTGTCATAGACCAGAGCGGAAAGGTCGTTGATGCTAAGTTTCTGTCCGCACCGCCGGCGGAGACCGTTCAATCTGATACGCTGTCTAACCTGAAGGCGCTCAGTTTCGACCCGATTCCGGGAATTGAACAGGGAACTCTGGCTCTTTCGTTTTTCTTTGCCGAACTATCTTCGCCACCATACAAGATGAATAGTTTGCAGATTCGCTCCTCGGGCTCGGTTCGGACAGGCGATATAGATACGTCAGGTCCGGATATTCGAAATCAGATTCGAAGTCGAGTCGGCGAAGGTGCTGTTCCTCGGCGCGGCGGCGGAAATAGAATTTCAGGTCCGTTGCAGCTTGGACCGCCAAATATCGCTTCCGCTCTGCCTCCCGCCGGACAGCATACACAACGCTCCGGTACAAATGAACCGGTGGAAAGTATCCATGACTTTCGCAGATTGAATTATTTGTTGGTTGTCGCATCTGCGAATAAGCGATATGACGAGGCTGCGAAGGTTCACGCGCGCATAATGGAATTGGCAAAGGATGCCAATCTCACGGATAAGGCAGGAGCAGTTCGTTCTTCATTGCGGTGGCCGGGTCTGGCCATCAGTGCAAATCGAGTCGATGATGCGAAGAAAGCATTCGCGGAGGCTCTTAGTGTAATCGACAAGTTCGGCGAAGACGCTGCGACAGTTCCAACCATCTCAGCTCTCAACACTTTGTCTATGAGGTTTGCATCCAAGAACGAGTTGGGCACCGCTGATAGTGGCATGCGTAAATCGATAGATCTCGGTGCGATACACGTGAAAAACGGTGCCTCATCGGAGCGCGTAAGTTTGGCGGCGCCATTAAAAAATCTGGTTTCTGCTTATGAGCGACAGAAGGATTTCGATAAGGCTATTGAGTTGGAACGCTATCGACTCGACAAAACCAAATTCGCGGAGCCCGACAACACAGCAGCTATCGTCGTTTGCCAGATGGACCTGGCTGGGGTGATGCTGAATGCTGCATCGGCAAACGCTGCGAACAAAGACAAATACCTTGATGAAGCGAACAAAGTTTTTTCCAAAGCGCTAAGCGATTCAGAAAAGGCTTTTGGCGTCGAATCGCAAGAGTACAAAGATACGCTTGCTAGGCAGATTTCCGACTACACAGCTGCTGGGCAGGCTGACGCCGCTGCGCGTCTGCAAAAGCTGCGATAGTTTTATAATCGAACTGATTGCGTTGATCTTTTACTTCTTGTCGAACGCAAACGCGACTTGACGTTTTGCTGTAGCTTTTGCTTTTGCAGCTGCCGGTGTCGCTTCTTTTGTTTCGGTCCGATCTTCTTCTGGATTTTCGAAGCCTGTTCCTAAACGGCGAGCTACCAGATAGGTCGGGCGTCTGCGAACTTCGTCGAGCATCTTCGAAATGTAGACCGCGACTAAACCGACGCATGCAATTTGCAGTCCGGTGAACAATACGGTGCAGCAGAGAAGCTGCGCATTCGTGAGTTCAAAACTGCCGGTAAATGCCATAGCGCCTAAAGCGAGGATTGATAAGCCGATGAGCGATGCGCCAACGATGCTGAGCAGGTAAAGCGGGGCGACGCTGAACGCAATCAGACCTTCGACAGCCAGTTGCAACAGTTTTTTGACGGTATAAGTGCTTTCGCCTACCTCGCGTGCATCGCGGTCGAGCGGGACGCCGCATTGTTTGAAGCCGAGCCAGGGAACCATGCCTCGGATGAAGCGGCTGCGCTCCGGCAAAGATGCGAGCGCGTCTACGACCTTGCGGTCCATCAAACGGAAGTCGCCTGTATCTTGAGGAATGTTGACCGTGGAGAGCGCGCCAAGCACGCGGTAGAACATATAAGCTGTGGAGCGCTTGAGGAAACGGTCTCTGCGGCGCGATCTGGTCGCGTAGACAACGTCGTATCCTTCTTTCCACTTTTGGAACATTGTCGGAATGAGTTCCGGCGGATCTTGAAGATCCGAGTCCATGTTGACCACCATACGACCTTCAGTGTGGTCGAGTCCGGCTGTGATTGCGGCTTGCTGACCGAAGTTGCGCGACAACTCAATAAGTTTGATATTGGCGCATTCGGCGGCGATTTGCCGCAGGGCACTGGTGGCGATGTCTCTGGAGCCGTCGTTGACGAAGACGACCTCGTAGGACAGGTCGAGGGGACGAATGTTGGCGTCCAGGCGCTCGAGAAGCCTTATAAGGTTTCTTGGGTCTTCGTTGTAAACCGCTACTATGACCGAAAGATCAATTTGCTTTGCGGAAGTAGTCACTGGCTGTTTCATTCCCTGGTTTCCAACAATGGCAAATTGTCGCGCACAGTAAGTTGCGCGGTCAACTTGGCAATTCTAATGTGTCAATTCTTAGATTTCTCCAAGCTTGAAAACTTCGGCGCTCTTGCCTACTTGCCGGAATTTTGCGCCCCTGGAAATTTGATCGTGATGTAAACAGGTTAGATCTGATTCAGAATTGGCTCTCGTGAAACGTTAGACCAGGCTAAGCGACTTGGTCCAATCCCAGGCGCGTTTGATGCCTGTTTCGAGGTCGACTTTCGGTTCCCACTTGAGCAGTTTGCGGGCAAGCTCGATGTCGAGCACGTTGGACTTCACGTCCACCTGGCGTGCCGGAGTGTGGTTGACCTTTACTTCGACGTCGACGACGTTTCTAATCGTGTCCACGATTTGATTCAAGCTGTAGCCGACTCCAGAGCCGATGTTAAACACACGCGGTCCCTTTTCTGATGCGACATAGTCGGCGCAGGCAATGAGTGCGTCCGCTGCGTCATAGATATAGATGAAGTCTCTAACAATTTCGCCGTCGCCAAAAACGGTAATCGGCTGCTTTCGAGCTATGCACCCGAGGAAAACGCCAACCGCTCCTTGCTTTGAGTTCGGGTTCTGGCGCTCGCCATAAGGATTTGCGATACGTGCGACGGAATACTCAAGTTTTTTAGTGTGGTGAAACAGATGCAAGTACTTTTCGATTGTGAGCTTGGTTATGCCATATGAGCAAATGGGCTCGGTCGGGTGTTCTTCTTTGATCGGTACGCATTGAGGGACACCATATATGGTGCCGCCCGAAGATACGAAAACAAATTTGTCGACGCCGGCATTACAACATTCTTGCAGCAATTGAATGGTGTCTATGACATTGGAACGCACGTCGTAGACCGGATCTTCGTTGCTGGTTTCCGGAAGCGTCGTATACGCTAAATGGAAAACCCAATCGACGCCTTGAACCGCTTGCGACACTTCACCATGATTGGCAAAATCGCCAATCAGGTATTCGACGCCGTCTACTGGCTCTTTGTACCGGCTGGGATAACGGTCGAAAACTCTGACCTTAATCCCGCGACCAATCAACTGGTCGACAAGTGCCGTGCCGATGAAACCGTTACCGCCGATTACTAATGCCTTCATATTCCGCTGCCATTGCCAATCGAACGGATTCTACCATGCGTGGCATCTATCCTCCAGTCAAACCGTATCACCTGGCTCTGGCGCGGCGTTTCAGCTCAGTCGCGGAGGCGCGGTCGGATTGTGAATCCGCGATGATCAATCGGTCAAGACTCTCAGAGTGATTGGTGCGGAGTACTCGCCCGTTTGCTGTTTGGCGCCGTTCAGTGCGCGGGCGCGAAGCTGTATGTAACCGCTTGACGTAAACAATTTTGCAGGTAAGTTCACAGTCGCAATATTTCCAGTTGTATTGAAGGTTTGCTCCGTGCCGTTTATAAGCGCAGCTTCGGATGTGAAATTGTCAAAGAAAAAGTTCTTGCGCAATACCTGGACTTCGATTGACTGGGCGTCTTTGAGGCTGGTCGCGTTGACGGCTATCGTGACTGCTTTATTCTCAGTCGATGGAGACGCGCCTCCTTCCACTACAGCCCTGGTTTTACTATTCTTCGACGAGCCCGGCGACTTTGGATTGTTGAGTCTGTTGTCGACGACAAAGGAGCCTTCGTTTGAACTATGCCTGCCCACCGCAGTGATGGTCGGGGCGACAAAGCTGTCGGGTAGGAGCGCGACACCATCGACGGCAAGTTCGGAAATCGGCGGAAGATCAACAACTATGCTCGCCAGTTCTCCCGCGGCATAAAAGCGCCAGTATGCCGATAGCGGTATCCGAATCGACTCGTCGTTTACGAAGAAGTCTGATTCGAAATCGGTTTTCTTTCCGTCAGTTGATTCGATATGAACTTTGCATTTCGTGCCGCGAAAAGTTGAATTGCCTGGCAATTTGCAATTAATGACCATGTAGTCGAACGCTGCCGGACGCAATTTCAAACCACTCACTCGGATGCCCAGGCCAGCGTTCGCGTTCTCCACCAGACCTTTTGCATCGACATCGCCTCGTTGGCGTGTGTACGGGAACGATGCCAGAGAGCCGGTCAGCATGTCTGAACTGGACTGGTCAGTTTCTTGCGTTGGGCCAGAGGAAAGTGGAATTCTAAATGGTTGTGGTACCACCGGTGAGGCACCGGGATCGAAGGGAACGAAATCCTTTTTGTCCATATCCCATACGTAAAAAGCTCTCACATCTTTCAACTTCAGGGCTTGTTTGAAATGAGCTGTATCGATCTTTTCTGGATTTCCGAAAAGAACCGGTTCAAAAGTGAGAATCTTACCTGTTAAGCCTGGTCCTGCAAAAGGAGGCGTAATCAGATGTCTGAACGTTGTACCATTCAAGATCATATGGGCGCCGCCTTCGTCTTTGGGGATGCCGACGACGCATACCAAGCTACCGTCCGGTGTCGACTTCGATAAAGCCTGAGCTTTTTTAGTTATAGCATCGGTTTGTTTCCCTGCATGGACCCAGGGAATGTTGTTGCGGAGAGTAGTCTTCGCGTACGCGGCCGTCAAACCAACTAACGCCAAAACCGACAGCGCAACGATCTTTATGCCCGCTCCATTGAGAGTTTTGTTTGCCGTCGCAGATTCGCTTGCGGATCCGCGTCGTTCAAGCGGTGCAAACAGAATAATCGGAAACAGCATGGATAGCGGCACTGTGAGAAAGAAAACGAAGCGACTGCCCTCCAGGTTGTAACCGATGCCCCATAGTTGATAGATAGGAGCGAGTACAGCGACTGTGGCGAAGAAGAGGAAAACCAGCCAGCGCCGCGGTGTGGCGCCGACAAGCAGTCTTGCTCCGGCAAGCGCTGTCAATGCGACGTATAAAACGGTCAGCATCGGTTTGTGCGCGGTGTCGTCAGCAAAGACAAATTGATTGAATGGAAACAGGATTCGAGAAATGGTGTCCAGGTCAGTCCACTTCTGCAGTATACCTGAGATCTGGCTGTCACCGATGCTGCCGGTATAGCCACCAGTTATGGTGCCCAGAGCTGCGTACCTGATTATGAAATAAACAACTGTGCAGGCGAAGAGCATGCCTGCGACAGGGACCGTCACCTTGATTTTCTCCATCAAGATAGAGGGACTGAGCGGCGATACGGGCGTGCTCGACGGCGAATTGGAAGATGGCGTTCCTGATAGATTCGCGGGCGAAGCAATCGGTTTTGCAATCGCGGGGGAGGGACTCTCAGATGATGCGGTTAAAGAAGAATGCTGCGCTTGTAGTTCTTGATCAAGTTTCTGCAAGGCTGCAAGCGCGGTGGCGCGTGATGGTTCACTCGTGCCACCGTCTGTCACGTTGCCCAGTTGACTGGCTTCTTGACTGTTTTCATCCGGTTGGAAATTGAGAACGTTAGATTTTGGGTTTTGAGAACCAACAGGTTTGGCCCAGAGAAACGCGAGTACCGTTGCGGTTACCGGCAGTGCGATGGCCATCTCCTTTGTGAGGATTCCCAGCCAGAAAGACGCGAATGTCAGAATCAACCATTTCTTGTTCTGATTTCTGACATACAATGCGACTGAGACAAGGCCTAACAAGTAGTAGGTCAGGCAGACTATATCAACGCGCCCGACTACCCAGGATACGCTCTCACAGTGCAGCGGATTGACCGCGAAGAGAAGTCCTGAAAATGTGGCGGCAAGGTTGGATCGCAGTTTGCCCCAGTACGAGGTGAGCAGTCTCACTAGCGTGAAAATCAATATCGTGCATGCGAGATAATGCAAAAGATTCGTCGCATAGTACCCGGCGGCATTTGTTTTCCAAATAGAATAATCGAAGAAAAGCGTCATCAGCAGCCAGGGACGATAGACTGCCATGGATGGCACTTGCATGTAGTTGCCGGTGAAATTGCTCCAGAGTCTTGCCCAGTCGCCTTCGAATATTTTGGAAACATACGCGACTTCGCCAAAGTCATCGGCGAGGAAATAACTACCCAGGGTTCTTCCAAAGCAGATGAGAACAGCGGTTGCTAGAATCGTGACGTAGATCAGAGGCTTAGATAATAGTTTGCGCAGATTTATCATCAGAGAACTTCGTGGCCGTATCCGATCGGGTTTGATTTAATGCTGAAAACGTTCAGAGTAAGCGAGTCTAAATTGTGTTTCTCGTCCAAGGTGCCGCTCGGGATGCGGGATCTTGTTGGCCCATTGACACCGAAGAAATCGGTGCCGCTTGCTACACCGCCCGGAGTGCATTGCACCGTGATACTGTCCAGGCGTCCCGGGAGCGCTGCTTTGTTGAACGGCAGAGAGAAGCTATAAGTGTTGGAGCCAGGCGATGTGACTACGCTTGTCGGTACCCAGGGGCTGCGGTAGCGATGCTGGCGCCCGCTCTCGTCAGTCGATTGGAAAGTCGCAGAAAACGCAACTGGAAGATTCTTGGCTTCGGTTTCTCTCGAGGTGATCTTCGCGGTCACAGATGCGATCATCGTTCCCCCCTTAGAGACGGCATCCTCTAACTGCTTTGCGCTTATCGAAGCCCGTCCTGTGTTGGCATCTGAACTCGACGTCACGTTCCACTCTACTCTAACAGTTGGATCTTCTTCCTTCTCCGGGGAGGCGAGTGCAGGGGCTGGCGGGGCTATCAGTAATCTGATATGAGGGATGCGAATCCAGTCGGTGGTATCGCCTGAGGTGCGAAGGTGCGTCGGCTTTGAAATTGCAATGCGGTCGTCGTAACGCGAATCCGTAAAACCCTTCTCGTCCTCAACCGCATAGAAAGCCTTTTCCCAGCTGAATCGTGCCACGCTTGGAATGCGAACGTCTTTGTCTTTTGCGTCTACAAAAATGCCGAACAATTCGCTGCCGGACGACGGCTTCTGTTCTAGCTCGATAGTTAAACCTGGTTCGTCCTGGCGTATAACAGTTTCAATAACTTGCGTGGGTATCGGGATTGCGAACCACTGTCGTAAATCGAGATTGCCACCGCCGGCAGCGGCAGTCAGTGATGAGTAAATGTCTTCGCACTCTAAGTAATGCTGCTCAACCTTCGAAGTCGCTCCTCGGCTTTTGGTTTCGCTAAGATTTTGAGTGAACGGCATTAGCGGAAAGGCTGCGCCTTTCAGCTCAACGCCGTTCACAAGCAAGCGGGCACCGTTGCCGATTCCTTGCCAGTTTGAACTGTCCACGATGATTAGACAATCTCGTGTCTTTAATGATTCAAGTTTTTCCGCGGGCAGTGGGATAAATTGCTTTGCTACATGCGCGGAACCACTCGGCAGAGTCCATTCGTTGTTTCTGCCGTGTGAATGGAACGGCAATGAACATAGAGGCACCGTCACTAGAGCGAGCGCGACGGACACCCATTTGACATGGCGATAGTTTTCCTTCATTCGCGATGCCGTGATGAAGAGGACCGTGAAGAATGCGATGAGCGGTAAGGCTTTGATGGCTGAAGTCACGGCGAGTGCCACTACAGGTGAAGCGTTCAACGGCACCATTATGGTTGAGAACCAGTCGACGCGGGCGAAGAACATAGACAGCGCCAGTGCACTACAAAGTGCTATTGCTGCCGATCTTGAAAGGTTCGAGTCTGCGTTTGCGTTCTCTGTTTTGGATTTACATATTGCTGAGACAACAGCGACCAAACCGGCACCGGCGAAGAGTGCGATGAACGGGATCGAAGTGAGGTTGTATCGCGGGACGGTGATGAACGCGAGATAGACGGCGTGCATGCCCAGCAAAGAAGCAATAAGAAGTTTCAACCGCAGGCGGCCGGCTGTTTCTGTTTTTTCAAAAAGGCAGAGGGCGGCGCCAATCGCCGCGAATGCCAGCATCAGCTGATGGAAAACCACTTGTGATGGCATGCCAAAAGGACCGATCGGTGTCCGGAAGTCGTTCCACGGGAATTTCAGAAGGCGAAGCGGCTTGTCGAACATCAACCTGGCGAATCTAATCGGACTCTCTTTTATCTGGGCGCCGACCAGTGTGCCGTAAGACAGTTTTTCTATGCCGCGACCGTCCGGGTAGGGATAGGACAGGTAACCGTTCGTGGAGATGTTGGTGCCGATGAAGAGGTTGTAGTGACCGACTCTGTCAACTACGACGGAGCTCTTACCGAAAGCGAGCTGCTGAAACAGGAGCCAGGGCGCGAAGACTATCGCCATGCCTAAGAGCAATCCGGTGAGACGCAAGATTCTGCTCCGTCCTGGGCTGAGCCAGGCGGTGAGCGCGAATGTTAGACCGGTCACCAGCACCATGACCGAGCGGGTTAGTTGAAGAAATGCCAGGCAGACGCCTGCTGTCAGCGAGTGGAACATGCCGTTCTTACTCAGTACTGGTATCGATAGTGCCACCACTGCGCAAAGCAGGAAACAGCTGAAGGACTCTGAGTACATCCTGATCGAGTTGACTATAAAGCCTGGATAGAGCGCTGTTATGATACCGGCCGCGATACCAGTATGTTTGTTCCAGGCGAACTTACCGATGTAAGCAATCAGTGTGCAAGTGAGTGCGCTTATGAGGATTTGAAAGATTACGGGTGCATGCCAGTTGGTCTGGGCAACCGGCAGACCGAAGCTGGCAAAACTGATCAGGAGTCCGAGCGGAAAAATTGGGCCGGCGATAGCGAGCTCTTTCACCGGCGCGAACTGTTGCCGGAGCTGAACAGCTTCCTGAGTGGAGAGGCTGTTGCCCAACAGTCGAATGGTTTCAGACCAGTTGGGGCTGTTTGTCATAAGCTGAGCTATCCCGCGAGCGTCTCTCAGGTATTCAGAGGCGTCGCAGGAAAATACGATCGCGCTGTGACCGTCCGCAAAGGCGAACCAGCTGCGAATGCCCAGGGCGAGCGCAAAGATTGCGATTAGCCACAAGCGCACAGACGCCGCTTCTGAGGAGGCTGAGGACGCGGGATTCGTTTTTTCGTCTTTTGGTTTGGACGTGTCGACAGAAGTCTGCATACGAGCACCAGGGCAGAACAGGCTCTCCTTTAGCAGAAGCCAAGTAGGTTATTCTCTCTGAAATTTGTCGCCATAACCTTGATTGTCATTAACCTATGCCGGATTTGCGAAGTCTCACGAATGATTGACCGACCTGGCAATGACATTCGCTTGACTTGTGATCAAGACCGGCACTTTGCAAAAATGCTGCACATTTGGCGCCCGTGAAGGTTTCTGCTGATTGGCGCTTTAAGCGCTTCTTGACAGCGTTCGCTCTATCCGCGTAGCAATGTCTGGTAATAAGTTAAATATGAGAAATAGGTAGACATCTATTTCTATGAACGTTAAAAGATTAAATGTGCTGGGAAGATAGAACACATACCCAGATATTGAGCGGCGGGCCCGACTACCTAATGAGCTGGCAGGAGTACTGTAATCTAGCATCGCAATACGTTGCGCAGGGCAATTACGCCGAGGCAGAGCGAATCATTTACCAGGCGTTCAAAGAAGCGCGTCAGGCGAAGGATCTCGAAAGGATTTGTACGGCGCTTGATTCACTAGGTTGGCTTGCCTTCATGCAACATAAGTTTGCAGACGCCGAAAAGATTTACCAGTACGTCGCGAAAGTGAAAGTCCAGCTTTATGGAGCGGACAATGTCGAAATCGCCCGCACGCTGAAAAATCTGATTGCTGCCACTTATCAAACTAAACAATACGAGCGGGTCGTCCAGTACGCCAAGGAAGCCGCCAGGATCTTCGCATCGAGTCTGGGGATCGACCACGCTGAGTGCCAGCAGATAGCCGCCAATTTGATTGAGCTTCTGAAGTGGCTGCAACGCCCCGCTGAGGCTGCCGAGATTTATAACTATTACATCGCCAGACAGCCTGCGCCGGCTGCAGCACCGGTCCCGCAGCCAGCCACCGTCGCGGCTGGCCAGAACGCGGCTTATTCGAATCAGTATGCGCAGACGCAAGCAGCGCTAAGTCAGAATCAGGGGTCTCAATATGCTGAAGCGCAGGCGCAGGCGGCCCAGCTAGCCGCTCAAATTGCCGCTCAGCAAGAGGCTGAGCTGAAGGCGAAGGAGGCGGCTGCTCAACAAGCCGCACAGCAAGCGGCTTATCAGCAACAACAGTATCAACAGCAACAGTACGCGCAGCAGCAACAGTATGCTCAACAGCAGCAGTACGCGCAACAATACGGTGGTCAGCAGGCTAATGCCGGATACGGTCAGGCGGGTCAGCAGCAAGCGCAGTACGGCCAGCAGCAGCAGGGTTACGATCAGTACGGTCAGCAGCAACAACAGCCTCAGGTTGAAAAGGCTCAGCAGCCGCAGAAAGACTATAGCCGCTATGCAAAGAGCATTTGCGAAGTGTGCCAGTATGAGTTTGAAGGACCGGAATGTTTGCGGTGCACGTCCGGAAAAATCGGTATTTTCGATCCTACTTCTCGTCTCGATTGGTAAGCTTGGCTTTGAAACCGTTTCGAGTTTCAAAAGCAAGTGATTATGTCTGGTATCAAATATGGTGCTGCTGTTCAGTCGTAGTTTGACCGGCTGTACAAATAACGCATCCTTCGTAAGAGGGCTCAGGTCTCGCTGCGATTTAGTGTTGCGCAGCTCGAAGTTAAGATTTTGCTGATTCTAAATAGGCTGGGCGGAGAGTCTCTATCGATCTTGTGTATCATTCTATCGTCTAGTAAACAAGCGATTTCGTTCTGCCGCGCCAGTTTTAAACGCCCGCCATCGTGACTCGAGTACTAATGACAGTGCATAAATTCTTTCCGGAGCATCGCGCCGGAACAGAAGTGCTCACGCTGAAAATAGCTCAGGACCTGATTCGACGTGGGCATGAAGTGCTCGTTGTCACTGCAAACCCACCTGACGTGGACGCCAGAAGGCGACCGGGCGAGGCTGAACGTCGCTATACTTACGAGGGCGTAAGTGTAATAAGTCTGGAAGAATCGCTGCGCTTGAAAGACTATAAGTTTTCATTCGAGTATCAGCATCCTCATATGCGCAAGCGTTTCGGTGAACTGATCGATGAATTTCGACCCGACATCGTTCACGTTATGCACGCGCAAAACCTCTCCGCCAGCGTGATAGAGGAGGCAAAGTCCCGCGATCTGCCAGTGATTTTATCGCCGACGGATTTCTGGTGGATCTGTCCGGTGGTACAGCTTAAGCGGCCGAGCGGTGCTGTTTGTGAGGGGCCCGGACCGGGAGCTCGTAATTGTTTCACCTGCTACACTCCTGAACTCATGCCGCCCGAGAGCGAATTTATTGAGGCTATAGACAAGCGTTTTCCCGCTCTAGCTCGAGCCTCCGGAAAGCTCGGGTCACGAGTTCTCTACTATGGTTATCTTGCTTCCAAGTATCCGCAAGCACTGAAAGCCACAGCTTGTCGACCGGAAGCTCTCAGTAAAATTGCCAATACGGTAGACGCTATTACCGTTCCTACTATGTTGATGAAACGTTTGTTTGCTCAAAACGGAATCGACGACGAGCTAATTTATCATGTGCCATTCGGAATCGATACCGCTAAACTGGTGGACTGGTGCGATAAACCCGCTTCTGATGTGTTGCGTATTGGATACATAGGCACACTTTTCGAGCATAAGGGTGTCGACATCCTTATAAGAGCTTTTCAGCTCCTCAAAGCTCCGGAGAAAGCTCTGCTGAAAATCTACGGAAGCACCAAACAATTTGCCGAGTACGCTGACACTTTGATTGCATTGGCAAAGTCTGACCCGCTCACTCGTGATTCGGTGCAATTTCTGGAGACCTTTCACAACGATGACTTCGGAAAAGTACTTTCAGAAATCGACGTGATGGTTGTACCTTCTCGCTGGTACGAGAATACGCCGCTGGTTATGCAGTCCGCACTTACCACTAAAACCCCGATGATCGCAACAGACCTCGGTGGCATGTCGGAACTCATCGATCATGGCAAAAACGGTCTGCTTTTCAAACTTAACGACCATGAAGATCTGGCAGCACAATTGCGCAAATTGCTTGATGACCGGCGAGTCCTGGAAGGCTTTCGCGCAGCGATTGGTCCGCAGCGCACAATCTCGATTATGGTGGATGAGCTGGAGTCTCTCTACAGCAGGGCTTTCGAGAAGCACGGTCGCAAGGTCGGGCTTGCTGCCGGCAAATAGCTTCGGAAGTGGTCGCCCCTTATGCCATTAAGGTAAACGAAGAATTCGCAAATGAGTCCTGGCGCGGCGTTTCGCGGAGTCTCGAGCGCTGCAGATAAGCGCGTACTAAGTTTCCACCTCGCGCTGAGGTATTAAGATTGACCTATGACCTCCCGAAAATTGCGAGTCTGCCTCATATCCCGTGAATATCCACCCGAAACAGGTTTCGGTGGAATCGCCACATTTACTCGTCACCTTGCCCACGGACTGAAAGAGATCGGTCATGACGTAGTGGTTGTGTCGCTCTCGAAAGACGTGGACAAAGTTATTGACGATGACGGTATCAGTATCCATCGCGTCAGTCTCACATGGATTGAAAAAAATTTCGATTCGATGAACGCTTGCATACCCTATAGTCACTACGTTTTGTCTGCGTCTATCTCGATGTGGCGCAGGTTTTTGGAGCTACATCTGGCGAAGCCGTTTGATGTCGTCGATACTCCGGAACTTCTGTCGGAAGGATTTTTCCAGGCGCTCACTCGGGTATGTCCTCTGGTCATCAGGCTCTACACTCCGCATTCTAAATTTATCGCGGAACGACTGCACAACGTAACTCCAACATTCGATCATGAGTTTATCGCCGCGCTTGAGCGAGTGGCTATGACTTCAGCCGATGTTATAACCTCTCCCAGTCTCGATCTCCGTGATTGGGTGGCTAATGATCTGCATATCGATGCTGAGGAAATCAAAATCGTTCGCAATCCTATCGACCCGAATGTTTTTACACCGGATGGTGAAAAGCTGCTTCCAAGCACGGAAAAGACTCGAATTCTTTTTGTCGGCCGGCTGGAGGAGCGCAAAGGAATTCAGTATTTAGTAGACGCCGTTCCAAAAATTGTCGCGAAAAATAAGAACGTCGAGTTCGTGATAATCGGCGATGACACCAAAAACGCTAAAGGGCAGAGTTCCGAACTCGATAAACTCAAAGCGACGATTGAACGTGATGGTACCGGAGCATATTTCCAGTTTATAAACCGCGTACCGCTAAATGATCTTCCCGGATACTATCGCTCCGCCGATATTTGTGTTGTCCCCTCAGTTTACGACAACTCGCCTTACACTTGTTTGGAAGCGATGTCTTGCGGGCGGCCAGTCATTGGTACTACTGGTGGTGGTACGAAAGAGTATCTCTCTGCTGAAGAGTCCGGCATCATTGTCGAGCCCAGAGATTCGGATGCTATCGCCCAGGCTATCATCCGTTTGGTTGATGACCCGGCGCTGCGAGAGCGAATGGCGAAGAAAGCCAGAGAAAGGACTCTGGAACATTTTCAACGGATGGAAATCGCACGTCAAACAGCTGAGCTATATGAGCTTGCGGAGCAACGTTTCGAAGCAAGTCAGAAGTCCATCGTCTACAAAAAGGCACCGAATGCGGTTGTATACGATGCGCTTTATATGATGAAGACTTTTGATACCATGGTTTTCGATACGCTCTACCGTTTTTCTTATCGCTTTCGAATTATCTATTGGTGGAAGCTACTGAAGAAGCGCCCGGGTTTATTCACGGCAAAGATGACGTTGAAGGCTGCGAATATTATGTCGCGTCTCACGGGTTCAAGAATCGGGCGTTTAAACGAGTTTCAAAACTGGTTAACGAGCGAAATTGGCAGAAAAAGTGTCGATCAAACGCTTGTTTTGATGGACAATTCACCGTCTTCCTAAATACCCTTCTAAACTACCAGTTTCGAGGGTCGGCCAGCGGTGCTGTTTTATTTTCAGCGAATTTATGGAAGAAGAAACCTCGTTCGAGCATCTCGCAGAGAGCGAGACTCCATCTCCATCTTTCGCCTGCGACACGCCACGTGAAGATAAAGAAGCCTGTTCTGTCCGAGCCGTAGTTGCAGTGCACGAAAACCGGTCCAGCACCGTCGCGCGCGTTCTCGACAATGTGTTTGAACGCAACCAGCTGTTCGCTTGTGGGCAAGTTTCGCACCGGCATATTTATGTAGTTGAAACCCATCGCTCTGGCTGTAATTTGTTCGCCGATTACCGGTGGCGTATTCGCTTCACGAAGATCTACGATGGTCTTCACTCCATGCTGTTTCAGCCACTCCATGCCCCATGGCGTCGGCAGAGCTCCTCGGTAAAGGTAACTTGAAACTGCCTCGAAATTTGGAATTTCGCGAGCCTCCGGCGGGTCAGTCAATGCAAGATTTCGCGTGGTGCTACGCAGTGATGTGTGTTCATAAAACGCCGCAAAAACTACGACCAATGCCAAAATGACAGAAATCAACATGGGTCTGTAGGGCTTTCCGAACTGCATTTTGTGGCGGTTATTTCCGAAGACAGTTAACAATACCGTTTCTGTTCCACTCTAGCGTGACAGATCGCCCGTTGACTGAAAAAGTATTTTAGCTGCCGGGCAAGAATAGATTCGATGCTCTGGTTAAGGGGTCCGCCCTACCTGACATTAGCAAGCCTACATTTAGTTCTTCACTCAGTTTCTCCATTTCAGCCAGGCTTATTGCTGTTTCTCCAACAACGATTCTCAGGCGAGGACGGTTTCTAAAAAACTGAATACATGCCGGAGTGACCTTAGGATTGTTCGAGACTTCCAGCAGATTCAGAGATTCGATTTCGGATAGAACTTTCATTTTCCTCGCATCTAATGAGGTATCTTGAAGTCTGAGCTCTTCCAGCCCGTTCAGCCCTTTGAGCTTTCGTAGTGCAGTGGAAGTGAACGGGCCATTCCCTTTCAAACCAAGAGCCTTGAGCGACTTTATCGATGAAATCCAATTGATATCCTGATCCTGGAGAGAGGTTTCTTCCATATAAAGGCTGGTGAGGTGCTTCAGCTTAGCAATATTTTTTCGCTCCGCGTAGGAGAAGTCTTTGTTACCGTTCAAATGCAGAACGTTCAAGTTTTTGCAGGCAAGTACATTGCTGAGATCCTGGTCCTGCAAGCGACATTTGTAGATTTGCAAATTGACCAGGCCTGGAATGTTCTTCAAATGACCTAGTGCGTCGGTCGATAGATTTTGTTCAACGAATTTGAGTTCTGTGAGCTGCTCAAGCGAGCAAATGCGTTGTTGCAAATCGGAAGGAATGACTGCATGCTGAAACCGCAATTGGGTTATGCGATCTGTATCCTCAAGGAGACTTACAATCGCTGGAGTTATTGTTGTCTCATACACTCTTATATGAAAGGCGTCGGGTTTTTCAAGCAGGCTTTGCTTTAGATCCTTTTCTGTCGAGTTTACCGTCAGCGTGAAATAGTCTTTGGGTTTTAGCCCTCTGGCCTTCTCATACTCTATGTCCATTGTCTGATCTACGAAATTTGCCGGTACAAAATTGATCGGGCTGGAATTGTTGTCCAGGTGCCGGACCTGTGCTGATCTCTTAATGGTCTTACCGGCCGTGTCTCTTTCCTGAAGAATTTGCGCTCCGATCGCCAGAGCAACAATTACAATCATGCATGCTGATATTCCAAATAGCCAGGTCTGTTTGATACCAAATATGGTTCTACTCTCTTCCGCGGCAACTTCGATCGGATTCGCTGCAAGCGAGGATTGAAAAGGTTCAAAATCAATGGCTTCTATCGCATGTTTGACGTCTGTCATGCTGGCGTATCTTTCAAATTTGTCCTTGGCTAGCATCTTGTTGATGATGCTGTCGATTTCATCTGGAAGATTTGCCGCGGTGTTTGCCGAGGCAGATGGAATGGGCTCAGATAGCTGCATGTTTATCGTAGCCAGAGCACTGTCTCCCTCGTAAGGAGGTTGGCCCGTTAACATCCAATAGAGTATGCAGCCCAGTGAATAAACATCGGTGCGCGAATCCAGCTGCTCTCCTCTCGCTTGCTCGGGACTCATGCATGGTGGGCTGCCTATAATTTGTCCAGTCAGAGTAAGCATGCCTTGCTGGCGATCGTCTTGGATCTTGGCAATGCCGAAATCCAAGATCAAGGCTTTATCACCCACGCCCGTTTTCGCAAGCATGATATTTCCGGGTTTCAAATCACGATGAATGATGCCTTTCTGATGCGCATGATTCATGCCTTCGGCTATTTGCAGGGTGATGATGAGCGCGTCTGCAACGTTCAGTCCGTGTTCTCGCTCGATGCGCTGCTGAAGCGATTCTCCATTCACCCACTCCATCACCATGTATGGTTGTCTGGAGGAAAGTAATCCAAAATCGAGAACGCAAAGAATAGATGGATGTTTCAACTGGCTTGCGGCGCGCGCCTCTTGTTGAAACCGCAGTACGAAGTGGTTGTCAGACAATTCGCGATTTAGTAATTTCACGGCCACATCGCGATCGAGGATTTTGTCGTGCGCTTTGAAAACTCGTCCCATTCCGCCCTGACCGAGTTTGCTTAAAATAGTATATCGATCGGCTATAGAAGTAATTTCTTCTTCAGCCTCACTGGCAAACGCAGCCAGCGGATCGCTCAATGGAGATGTTGGAGTATCGTTGGCTTTCGTCACTAAAATGCCCCTTATCTATTTTCGGTATACCCTCGCGAAAGTTTTTTCCTCTTGGTTACGCTGTTTTTAAGAACAATTCCATCGAACTGGTGATATTTTTATATACGCGTTGATTTAAGCAACCAAAACTATTGGCGCGGCTTGCGCGTGTCACAAGAGAGTTTCAGTGATAAATAGTAAAAGCGTTTTGGCTGTAGTGTCCGCGATAGGCGGTTGTAAAACTTTGGCGCGTCGCGATTCTCGAATGCTCGGCGGAAAGCCGCTTTTCGCCTGGTCTGTGAATACTGCTAAAAATTCTCGCTCGGTTGACAGAATTGTAGTAGTGACTGATGACAATGAGGTCAGAAGCTACTCTCAGGCTATCGGTGCAACGGTTATCGCAGTTCCGCCGGAAAAGGAAACAGGCATGGATAGGGCGTCATTCGCTATTGCCGTCGCTCTGCGCGAGTTTGCGCAGTATGATATGGTCGCGGTGATCGATGCCGGAGCACCGCTCATACTGGGCTCTGACCTGGACGGCGTTCTCGAAGTTTCCCTGCGAAATCACGGAACGCCAGTTGTCACCGTTTCAGAGACTCGTTTAAGTCCCGCATCTCTGGTAGTTCTGGACACAAGTCGCAAGATGCGAAAGGTTTTTGGCAATCAAGATCCAGTACCTCCGAATACGCGCATTTATACTACGAGCAGCGCTATTTCAGCATCCGCAGTCGGGTATGTGCAAACTCATGGTACGTTTCTGACCGAGGATACGCACGCATTTTTACTTGCACCGGAACGATCGCTCATTGTCGAATCTAAGGCTGATCTGGTAGTAGCCGAGGGGTTTCTAAAGCTTACGGGGCCCGGTTCTGAGTTGATGCCGTTCAACTCCAGTGTCAGTTCAATCAGCCAATAAATCGGCTCCAGTAAATTGAATGTGATACTACAGACGGTGCTTTGCCCTGTCTGTCCGATCTTCTGTGAATTTAGGGGGAGCGCAATTAGGTTTCCGCCCAAAGCCACGAGCGTCTTTTATTGTCACGAAATGGAATGTAAATCGGTAAAAAGTTGTCCGATTTGCCCTTTGCCATTATGCTAATTTGGCTCAGATAAATAAACTTGGGCCGGCTTTACTGTTTTATGGAAAAGAGTCCTGGGTTTATCTAATAAAGCTACTTACTATGCGCGAGATGACGGCGAGCGGTAAAACAAGCCGTGGAGCCACATAAGACCCAAAATGTTCGGTAGAGGCAAGCAATCACAACAACCAGGCAAGATAAGGCTGCCCAAACAGGCAGTCTTCCCTGACATGAACGCTCTGAAGAATCTGTATGAGCAGGCTCAGGTAAATCGTCCCCAGGAAGTTGAGCTCATGTGGTCGGTGCCCGGGACTTATAAGACGTATTGTTTGCTGATCAAGTTCGATAAAGTTACGCCCCATCCGTTGTGGAATCTCTGGGAAGATGATGGGCGCCAATCGAAGCTGGTAAGCAAATTCGAAACCAGCGATTTGAACCTGATTATGGACGTGGTCATGATGCTTGAAACCCAAACAGGTGCAAGCGCGGGTGGTGCCACAGGCGGCTTTGCTCCATCGGGTGGAACTGGTAGTTTTCCGCCGGTCGGCGGCACTGGAAACTTTCCGCCGGTTAACGTCGAACGGTCAATTCCTCCGCGAAACAATCCGCAAGTAGGAAACTACCCTAACGCCAATCAGCAGCAGATGACCGGCTCGCAGTCACCTTTTCAGCAGTCGGGTCAATACAGTCAGTACACGCAATCAGGTCAGTATCAGCAGTCCGGGCAGTACGGTGGTATGGATCCGGGCACAGGCGCGATACCGCCCGCGCTAAAGTCGACCGGCGGATATCAGACAATTCAGAATCCGCGGAGAACCGGAAGCCATCAAGCTCTAGGAACCACCGGCACCAACAGGATAGTACCGGGAGCGGGCGATAATAATTATCGCGGCACTCCCGTGATCAGTGGCGCAGGCGGTGGTGTCGAAGACACTTTTCCTAAACAGTCAACGCTATCAGGCCTGCCTGAAGGCAGTTTGCCCGCGGACTTCTATTCGGACAACCCGGCGGTCCCCGGAGGGGCTGGTAAGGCTCCGGTCGCGGCATTGGAAGGGAATCTTCGAAAGACGAAAATTGCCGATGTGCTCACGAATATTGGAATGAATAAAGTGACCGGAATGCTCGAAGTTATTTCTGACGCTTCGATAGCGCAGGTTTACTTCGTGGATGGAACTCCGAAGCACGCTCAGGCGGGTGCTTCTCGCGGTGACGCGGCAATCAAAGAAGTCGTCACCTGGCGCAAAGGCGATTATAAGTTTCATCCTAAAAAAGTTACGGATATGACTTCCTGTGAAAAGAGCCTGCAGGTCTCGATCATGGAAGGTACCGCTTTGCTGGAACAGCTCAGACATCTCGAAGCGGCAGGGCTGGTTTATGAATCACAGCTCGTCCTCAAGCAGAAAAATCTTGGCGACACCGAACTCAAGCTGATGCTGTCTAAAGGACATCCGCTCGATTTTGAATGGCAGAAGCAGATCTATGAAATGCTCAAAAAGAAGCGCACTTTCACAGATCTATTGCGGGACAGACCTATGGATATGGCGCAGTGGGCGCCGCTTTTGTTCAATTTCCTATACTGCGGGATTATGGACATCAAAGAGCCTGCCTCTGCCAGGGGCGGTGCGCTCGACTTCCTGGGTGAAGGAAAACAGACTGTTCAAGCGCTTCGGTACAACTTTATCAGACCGGACACTGGCATACTCTCGTGGGAAGCGATGCTTTATTACATGGAATACGAGTATTATCGCTTCGAGGCTTACAGCTGGCCGCTGTCATTCATCATGTTCGAGATGAACAAGCGCCGCGCTGATATGGGCTATGGCGTGGATGCTCTGCCACCGCATGTGATCAACGCCGCGGCTCTAAGAATTGAACTTGTTAAGCGCCCGCTCGATAGTCTCGGTCACTTCGAAAGCACCGAATATGGTCTTCTTCTGCCGAATACCAGACCGTCTCAGGCTGCATTCGTCGCCAACAGAATTCTCGATGCGCTGACTACCACACCACTGGCGCCGGATGTCGACCGGCGAAACCTATTGCTGTCTTTCGGTGTTGCCGGGCTGCCGTCTGATGGTGATGATGTGCTGAGCTTGATTGAAGCTGCCCGGACCGCGAAAAACGAAGCAAGAGAGGGAACCTTCCCGATCGTTCTGTCGAGAAGCCGTAAGAGAGACTGATGACGCAAGAAGCGCCAGCCGATATTCAGTTAGGCGAATTATTGATTCGAGGCGGATTGCTCGGTCCCGAGCAGTTTGAGGCGGCTTACCGCCTGTCATTCAAAATGAGGTTGCCGATTGGACGTGTGTTGACGATGCACGGTCACGTAACCGAAGAGCAGCTGCGCGCTGCGCTGGAGATTCAGGCTCGCATCCGTGATGGATTGATACCGTTTGAGCATGCGATCACGGCACTGCTGATGGTGTCACAAGAAGGCCTGCCGCTTGAAACAGCGCTCAACAGATCCGGTCCGGTTGCGATGCCTACTCAGGTGCCAACTCACAATCGGCTCGGCGAAATTTTGACTTCGGCAGGGATCGCATCGCAGCCGCTCGTCGATCAGGGGATGGTGACGAGCGCTGAGACTGGCTTGCCACTTGGTTTGGTGCTGTTGAATAGAGGTGTTATCACTCGTGCATCCTTGAACTCTGCTCTTGCTGCTCAACGGCTCATCCGCGAAGGGAAGGTCGAGAGAGAGGCGGTTTTGTATGCTTTGAAGCTGGCGCGATTGCGGTCAATTTCTCTTGAGCAGTCATTGAAGGAGACGGGACAATTTGCCAACCTTGCGCCTAAATTCGGTATTGGTGAGCTTTTTGTCATGGCAGGAGCGGTGTCCGAGAGTCAATTGCTGACTGCGCATGAGATAGAAGCCACACACGATAAGGAACTGGATGAGGTCTTTGTCGAACTTGGTTACGCCTCAAAACCGTGTATCAAAGCGGCTAAGCACATCCTCAAAATGATCGAGAGCGGTGTGCTTTTCGAGGATCAAGCTGCCCAAATAATCTCAAAGGTACAGTACGCCTCGTCTAATGAAGAACTCCAACGAGTTCTTTCTCTGATCGACGAAGATCCAGGTGCGATTTTCGAAGAGCGCCAGCCAATAGAAATAACCGACATTTTGAAAAAGGCAGGATTGATATCCGATAAAGATTTGCAAATTGCGACTGCACTGGCGCTCGCCAACAAGGTGCCGCTTATGAAGACTCTGTTCGACGCGCGATTAATCGACGAGCAAGTTTTAGAGCATGCGACACATTTGAAAAATTATCTTGACCACGATTTACTCAAGCTGGAGCAAGCCACAATCGTGATGGCGTATTGTCTCGAAAACAATATGACTGTTGAAGAAACTTTGGACACTTTTGGCTGGACTGCGCCACAATAGCCGCTGGAGGGTAAACCGAAATTGTCGGAAGAACCCATCCTGGAGATTGGTGAACGCAAGAACTCACGACTCGACTTCTTCTTCTGTCTAGGCTTAGTAGGACTCGTAATTGCTCTTTTTGCCAAGACCGTATTTCTGGGTGCGCCAATTTCGAAGATTCATGTAATAGCTGAATGGGACTCGATTTTTAAGAATTTTGCGACCGGAAAGTCGCAGTTGATGGACCCCTCTCAGATACTGCTGATGGTGCCTTATTATTTGCTTGTTGGGAGGATGTGGCATGGCGGTGAACTTCCGCTGTGGAACTCGGAAAGTGGCTTTGGGGCGCCTCTGGTAGCCGACCCGCAGGCATTGGCTTTATCAATTTTGCATTTGCCGCTGGCAATCCATCCGACTCTCTCGACTTACAATTACCTTCTCATTTTCGAGTTGGCAGTGGTGGCAGTCGGTGGATTCATTCTCGGGCGAAGCCTTGCCTTGTCTCGGGCGCCGTCTGTTTTTATCGGTGTCACCCTGCTTTGCTGCCCATTCGAGCAATGGTATCTCGAATTGTTGGGGAACGGTTATTGCCTCCTGCCGCTGCTGCTAGCCGCCTTCCTCAACTGCGCAAGAAAGCAAACGGTGCAAAGCTCGCTAATCGCAGGAGTAGCTGCGTCGATTTTTGTTCTCTCGGCGCATCCGGAGCTTTCTCTGTGCAGCATTACAATAGCCTCGTTATTGCTGTTGATTATGGTGCCGCCTGCCAAAATATTGCGGGGCGCTCTTTTACTTTGCATTGCTGGAACAATTGCCTTCTGTCTCTCTGCGCCGATGCTATTGCCGTTCGTCGAGTTGCTTATTAATTCGGATTCGTATAAATTTGCCAACAGAGCACCTGCCTATTATCCCTGGCAAACTCTAGCGTTTAACCTTGTTCAACCGGGTTTTGGCCCTGCCAGTCCGTACTTCGGTTTGCTAACCACTCTGGTATTCCCGCTTGGATTTGCCACTATATATGATGCCTGGAGAACTCTGTCTTCAACGGTTCAGATTCAGGAGCGAGATGCCTGGGCGCTCAAGGCAAGCGCCGTAACAGCAGGCCTGGCAGCTTTTGCCTGGGCGATTTCAGCTAAGATCTACCCACTGGGCATCCTGCTTACGAAGAGACCGTTCTCATACGTCGTCGTTACTTACTTCTTTCCGGTGCTGCTGCTTCTTGTTACCGCTTTTGCGGCGTTCGGCTTGGAGCGCCTTGTCTCCAATATGTTGCGAGCTCTGCCCGAAGGTGAACGCATTGTTCCGACTGGTCGCTATAGACACTTCAGCCAAGAGTGGCTGTTGCTGTTGATTCCGGTAGTTCTAATTGTCGGCTTTCCGCTAGTTGCACATGAAGGTCATTTGAATCTTGATGTCGCGAATTTCGATATGACGTTGAGCGGAATGCAGCTAGCCAACCGAGATTTGATCCGAAACGTTATTCTCGCCGGAGTCGTGTTCTTGATCATCCTGGCTGTGAATCGCACAAAGATGCGCTTTACAGGCGCGGTAGTTGCGGTGGTTCTTTTACTCGTTGCGAACTGTTTCTCGCAAGTCGCTGTCTCCAAAGGCTCAATGCCTCGGCGACCGGCGTTCGCATATCCGCACACGGAAACTATTGAACGCCTTCAGTCGCTGCCTGACAGAAGAATGGTATTTACCGGCGAGCATACGATGCGGCCAAATACGAATTTGGTATACAGCCTGCGCGATGCTCGTTTTCACAATCCGATCTTTCCGAAATACTACATACGTTTTCTGGAGAAAGCAGGAGCGAAGTTAGATGAGTTCAATCAGGTAATCTCGAATAAACCCTCCAAGATGCTGGACGCGGCGAGCGTTGCATACATCATTACGACCGACGTTCCGCTTGATGAGCCAGAGGAGATTTTCGATGATTCTACGCGGGATATCGCAGGAAAGAGGTTCAAACGAATTGCCGAGACATCGGAAGGCATGCATATTTATGAAAACGTGGACGCGGTTTCGGACGCTTACATTGTCAACGATATTCGACGTGTCGATTCCGATGATGAAGCTCTCGATGCTGTTTCGTCCAGTAGTTTCGAGCCGGCGAATCAATTAGTTCTTCAAATTCGGCCGGAAGACCGGTCCAAGTTCAATAGTGAATTTGCGCCGATCGCGAAGTCGGGAATGAGACCTGCACCGACTGGCATAGCCGGAAATGCAATCATCTCTAATCGATCTAGCTTAAACGTCTCTATTCTTACCGAGTCGAGCGTGCCGGCAATGTTGGTCTTGACCGACATATGGTATCCGGGATGGGAAGCCAGTATTGACGGACGAGCTGTAACGATCGCCAGAGCGAACTATTCCTTTCGCGCCGTCTGTTTGCCACCCGGTAAGCATACGGTCGAGTTCAATTATCGACCCGTGCCGTTCTTCTTCGGTTGTGGTCTCGCGCTGGCCGCTTTAATCGTTGTCTTGTTCTCGACGATCAGAGAAAGGCGTGGCAAGCGAAGATTGATTTAGTCATCGCCTGCCGTAGCCGAACGCTTCCACTCGAGTGTGAGATTGGCGCGTTTCAAATCAGTGTTCAATTTTTCGGTCGCGGTTTTGTAATCAGGCGATTTCACCAGTTCTTCGAATGTTTTTTCGTAGTTGGCGATCTCGCCGATCTTCTTGTAGCAATATGCAAGCCGGATAAGTTTGTCTGCGTTGTAGAAACCATCATATTGATCGTCGGTTGCGGACAACGCGATAACACGTTGGAAGTCTTTGCGGGCTTCCGGGTCTCCAAGCTTTTCGTAAACGAGCCCGCGCAGGAAGTAAATTTCCGGATGTTGGTTTGTTGCTTGCGAGGATGCGATTCTGTTTAATTCGCCAAGTGCAGCGCTCCAGTCGTAGACGGCTCCGAAAACAAGAGCGCGTTTGCAATATGGACCGATTGCGCCTGGCTCGCATCTGGTGGCGCTGAAGAAGTCCCAGAGGGCGTCTTTGTATAGACCGCGATCCCAGTTGATCACTCCTCGCGCTTCGTAATATTCGCGACGCGGAGCCAATCTAATCGCGGTGGTCAATTCTTGAAATTTCAACTGGCTATCCATCTCGTCTGCGTAGGTCAGAGCATGCTCGTAGCGCGCCCATGCCGCCTTGTTTTTAAGAGGCTCTCTTATGAAATACTTTTCGTAGACAAGATCAGCTTGAGCTCGCTGTCCCCGCTTTACGTAAGCGTCCGCGAGATTGATGACGGAGCGCTGATTGCGCGGATCCAGGAGCAGAGAGAACTTCAACAGGTTTTCGTTTAGCGCTGGTGCTCGCTCTTCCATGACACCACCTGTGATGAGATTGAGCATGCCGCTGGTTTGTTTTGGCACCGAGGAGCACACGAGCATTAGAACAACGGTAGTGAGGACAACGTGCTGAAAACAGAACTCGAAAAAGGGAATTCTTTTGGTGCCACGGAATAGGAGGCAGCCGATAGCGGAAATTAATGCAGATCCGAATGCCACCTTGTTGATGAATGGAAGCCAGGTTGCGGCTGTTGTGAGCCCCTCGGGCGCGTGCATTGCCGCAAATAGTGAGAGCAGCGGGTCCCAGTTTGAAAGCATTGTAATTGCGTTGTTGAGAAATGCCCAGCAACTAATTGTCAGCGAAATGGAAAGCGCCGCTCTCCACCAGATCTGGCTCGATCTATTTCCGGAAATGATGTGTTTGATTTGATCGATGGCGGCGATTAGAAATGCGACACTTCCAGTGGCGCAGACAAGAAAGATGGAGCTTGAAATGAGGAGCCGCTGCCAGTGCGGATCGAACATGCTCGAGTATTGCCAGATCGCCATAACCAGCAGCGATGCACCCGCGACGAAACCGAAAATTTGTCCTCTGCTAAATTCGGCTCGCGGTTTTTTATGGCGTATGAACTTGGATGGTTGCTTGCCCTGGCTGATTAGCTCGAGATCTTTGATTATTTCGCCGACCGATTGATATCGTCTTTCAGGGTCTTTTTCCAAGCACTTCAACGTGACGCTTTCCAATTTCTTACCCGTTCGATCGAGTTTCTTTTCCGTGTTAAACGGCAATGCCTCTTCGTTGATGTGTTTGACAATGACTTGAACTGCGTTGCTATCCGAAAACGGAGTGCGACCAGTCAGCATTTCGTAGACCATGCAACCCAGCGAATAGATATCCGACCGCTCATCCATCTTGAAACCCAGGCAGTGCTCCGGGCTCATGTACTGTGGACTGCCAAATACTGTTCCGGTCTCGGTGAGATTATGGGTTTCACGGCTCGTTGCGGTAATAATTTTCGCGATGCCGAAATCCAGAAGTCGAGCGGTTTCTGAACCGTCGCTTGCCCTGGAGATAATTACATTAGTTGGTTTAAGGTCTCTGTGAATGACACCATGTTTGTGGGCATGTTCAAGCGCTTCACAAATCTGTGTCCACAAACGGAGAGCTCTAGCTGCTTCTAGCGGCCCTTCACGGATGAGAAGATCCGATAGCGCTTCGCCCGGGACGTACTCCATCACCAGATACGGTGTACCGTCCGCTGTCTTCCCATGACCATAGGTGGCGATCAAATTCTGGTGAGTCAACTGGCAGGAGGCTTCAACTTCCTGTTCAAAACGCTTTTGTGCAACTTGATCTTTTGCCAGATCTTGCTGCATGAGTTTGACAGCAAAAATTTTGTCCAACTCCTTGTCGTAAACTTTGTAGACTGCACCCATTCCGCCTTTGCCAATGAGTTCGAGAACATCGTATCGAGCGGCGATATCAGGCCGCTCTCGCTCGGCAAGTTCTTGTAGCTCGGTAGCTGTTTCTGCCACGAGATGAATTGATTCATCGTGCTCTTTTAGTTTGTGTTTCTTCTTGAAGTTCTCGCCCGTGCGATTACGTTGCTTGTACGGCGTTTGAGTCATACGGCGCGCCTCACAATCAATAAAGGGAACTGTTTTATTCCCAAAGAAATTCTGAGCCACTCGTACAGGCGGCTGATCGGCGATTATTTCTTAACACTTGCATTCGTCATTCGGCTTTGGCGCCAAAGTCATTGCGGCAGTTTTGCGCTCGGCTTCAGGCGACGGATGAGCGACCGCGAAATCTGATGAGGCTCAATCCGTTGAAGAGTACTACCAGGGTGCTTCCCTCGTGCAGAATGACAGCCTGACTGATCTGCACCCAACCGCAGATAGTTGCGAGGACCAGCAAGACACTAACTCCAAGTGCGATAGAAAGATTCTGGTTGATCTTTCGTGTGGCTTCACGGGCCAGCTCGACCGCAAATGGCAGTTGCTCGAGTCCTTTGCTCATTAGGATTAAGTCCGCAGTCTCCAGAGCCACATCAGAGCCGGTCCCGCCCATCGCAATGCCAACCGAAGCCGCCGCCAGCGCTGGAGCATCATTGACGCCGTCGCCTACCATCGCGACCCCACCCTCATTGGCGAGGCTGCGCAGCATTTTCGCTTTGGCGTCCGGCATAAGAGGTGCTCGAGCTTCGTCAATACCTATTTGGTTGGCAATTGCTCTGGCTACAGTTTGATTGTCACCGGAAAGCATGACACTGCGGGCGATACCAAGCTCTTTGAGCTCTTTCAGGACGCGCGGTGTCTCATTACGTACTGTATCGGCGATCCCGATGGTTCCAAGGAACCGCTCATTCTCTTTGACTATGACCACAGTCTTGCCATTTTCTTCTAGCTGTGTGGCGCTAGAAATTACGCTCTGCGGAATGTTTGTGAACAAGCTGGAACTGCCCGCCCAGATCTCTCTTCCTTGTGCTGAAGCCTTGATCCCTTGACCATGAACAGCCTCGCTTTTCTCTGCGTTTACAATTTTGACGTTGTTCGATTTCGCTCTCTCGACTATCGCAACGGCCAGCGGATGTGACGAATGCGATTCGGCACTGGCTGCGGCCGCCATCAGTTCGTCAATCGTCACGCCCTCTTCCGGTTTGATTTCGACGACGCTCGGCTTTCCGATGGTGAGCGTGCCGGTTTTATCGAACGCGATCGCATCGACTTTGCCCAAGGTTTCCAAATGCACGCCGCCTTTGATCAGCACTCCACCCTTGGCTGCTCGTGCCACCGCGGACAATACCGCGGCCGGAGTCGCGATCGCGAGCGCGCAGGGCGAAGCCGCGACCAGGAGCGAGATGCCTCTTAACACGGATGCGGTTAGTGATTCGTGGCCGACAAGGAGTAGGAACAAAGTCAGTGCGACCGCACCGACCAGCGTAATTGGGACGAATAATCGCTCGATCTTTTGTGCGAATTTCTGAGATGCTCCTTTCTGCGCTTCTGCCTCGGACACCATATCGACGATTTTCGCCAGCATGGATTCGGAGGAGAGCTTTTTTACCTCGATTTCGAGCGAACCATCGGTATTGATGGTACCGGCAAAAACATCTTCGCCAGGACCTTTTGCAACAGGCACCGACTCACCCGTTATAGTTGCCTGATCGAGAAGTGAGTTGCCGACGAGAATCACTCCGTCCAGCGGAACGCGGTCACCAGGACGGACTATTACGATGTCGCCTCTTTGAACTGTTTGAACGTCCTGCTCTGAGATTTCGTTGCCATGTTTTACGAGGGCTTTCGATGGTCGGAGCTTGCCGAGTTCTTCGACTGCGTGCCGAGCTTGATCCATGGCTCTGTGCTCGAGTGCATGTCCTAAACTGAAGAGGAACAGTAGAAACGCACCCTCGAAAAACGCACCAAGACATCCGGCTCCCACAGCGGCGAGAACCATCAATGTTTCAATGTCTGCAATTCCCGCGCGAACAGAGTTGAATGCTGCTTTTGCCGGGAAAATTCCAGCGCAGACCATTGCTAGACCGAAGATCGCTTGACCCACCATTTGATCTGATGGATTGATGAAGTGTTGATAGATGAAACCGATTGCAAGTAGAATGCCGCCGGCGATTGAGAGAGGCATTTGCAATTTAGGAGCCAGTCCGCCGCCGTGAGCGTGAAACGAGCAGGCGTGACCCTTCTCCGGCTCTTCGAGTTCATAACCCAAGGCTTTTACGCGCTTGTCGATCTCTTTCGGGTTGGTCAGTTCTCGGTCATATTCGATGACAAGACGCTCCGCAGCGTAAGCCATGTTGGCAGTCAGGACGCCTTTCATACGCATGAGGGAGTGTTCGATTAAGTAACCACATTGCGCTGAGTCCATGTTGCGCACGAACCAGGTTCCTTGCAAATAGCGTTTACTGACCTCCTGACCTACGGAGTTAACCGCGTCACGCAGTTTGTCCAGTGAAATTTTGGTCTCATCATAGTGAATGCATACTTCAGGCACGGTGCTATCTCGTCGAACATGCACATCGCCCACGCCGACCAGCGCTTCAAGAGCGCGTTCCAGCTGTTCGAACCTTCCAAACTCATCAGTCTCGCCGGGAATGACGATATCGAGCTCAAGCTGGCAGGCTGTTCCGCCTTGCTCCGAGGGACGCTGCTGCAGCTTCGCTTCTTTGCGTCGTTTGTCCGTGTCTACCTTGACGTGATGGTGGTGACCGCCGCATCCGTGCCCGTGCTCGTGATCATGGTCGTGATCGTGCCCGCAGCTGTGTCCATGACCGTGGTCGTGCCCATGCTCGTGATCGTGATTGCAGCCCGGTCCGTGAACGTGAACCTTTTCTTCGTGAGCATGATCGTGTTTGCAGCCCGGACCGTGGACATGAACCTCTTCGTGTTCGTGATCATGTTTACAGCCCGGACCGTGGACATGAACCTTCTCTTCGTGTTCGTGATCATGTTTACAGCCCGGACCGTGGACATGAACCTTCTCTTCGTGTTCGTGATCATGTTTACAGCCCGGACCGTGGACATGAGCCTTCTCTTCGTGTTCGTGATCATGTTTACAGCCCGGTCCGTGGACGTGAACCTTCTCTTCGTGTTCGTGTTCGTGATCATGTTTACAGCCCGGACCGTGAACATGAGCCTTCTCTTCGTGTTCGTGAGCATGTTTACATCCCGGTCCGTGGACGTGAACCTTCTCTTCGTGTTCGTGTTCGTGTTCGTGCTCGTGTTCGTGATCATGTTTACAGCCCGGTCCGTGGACATGAACCTCTTCGTGTTCGTGATCATGTTTACAGCCCGGACCGTGAACATGGTCTGCACTGTGTGGGTGCTCGTCGGCGCCGTCGTCATCATGAGTGCAGTCTGGTTTCAAACACACATGAACTCGAATCATCTCGGGTTCATGTTCGTGTTCGTGATGGCACTCGGGACCATGCTCATGCTGTTCTTCATGCTCGTGATCGTGTTCACAATTCGAGCTGTGCGCATGGGCAGATCCCTCAGTTTCATGAGCAACCGCCTCATGACCGTGTTCGTAATTGCATCCGGAATCATGAGTGTGCTCATGCTTACAGTCCGGTCCGTGCTCGTGCTTAGCCATGTCCTTCCTCATCGACTCGCTCACCGATAACGATTATGTCGAACTAGTGACCGTGTCCATGACCTCCCGATTTCCGCTGCGGCTGATTCAGTTGATGGTGATCATCGTCATCATCGTCATCATCATCGTCATCATGGTGATCCTCGTCTGGAATCGGTTGAGTGAATTTCTGACCGGCGATCTCCAGGGTGAAGGCTGTGCAACCAGGCGGCACATTGAACTCAAGAACTGCTGGCAGTCGAGTTTCATACCGCTTGATCACATTCCCTTTGTCATCATATATGGTGCCGCCCTGAGCGACGGTCATGGTTTCATCCACCAGAACCGCTACCAATTCCGCCATCTCTTCCATTCGGTCCGCGATGCGGTGGCACCAGAGGTGCCCGATTCCTGGGTACTCTTCGTGGCAGATTTGCTCCATCTGTTCCTCATCAACGTGCTCACCGACACCAACGAGCACGAAGTTGAGTTTAGGGAGTCGGCCTCCTTCAATCTCCTTCGCCACTTGTTGGGAGTATGCTCTCACATCTTTGGCATCGTAAATCTGGCTGTCCGTGATGATGACGGCGAGTCCGCGTTGAGCGCCCTTTTCTTGCTGCGTGCGAATGTACTGAACGTAATCGCGCAGAACCGGCAGCATTACTGTTCCCTTCCCGTAATACTGGGGACCTGGAAACTTGTAGTTTTTTGCATCGGTCCCGGTTAAATCGCCGACCACTTCAATTTGCGAGCCGTCGCCGGTAGCCCAATATACGACGCGCAAGACACCGTCTTTGTCTTTGGTGGCGAGGTATTCGAGCATCCACTGCATCTGGGGTTCGACCTGATTTCGGACGCCTCCAATTTTTGCGAGTATTCCTCGAGGACCGTATTCGTTTTCCATGCTGGCCGAACCGTCCATGTAGAGGGCGACATCGAGCCCTTCTACGGTCGGATCGTGCAGTAAGGTAGCGAGCACGGTGCCATTTTTGTTGTGAACGTCAGAAAACGGTTTGACTATTGTTTCGTGTTTGTGACCCATTGTTTTAATCCTTCGGAAAAGACCTGATAGACGCGAATTCCCTGGAGAGAGCGCTATCGTTTAATGATGATCGTCATCATCGTCGTCGTCTTCGGGAAGTGGCTGGGTAAACTTCTGTCCGTTGATTTCGAGCGTAAAGGCCTTGCAGCCTTCGGGTACTTTGAACTCAAGAATGGCGGGCAGCCGCGCTTCGTAACGAGCAACAATTTTTCCCTTGTCATCGTATACGATACCACCTGATGCTACTGTCATCGTTTCATCGACGAGCACGGCAACCAGTTCTGCGACTTCGTTGATTTCCTCGGCTACGCGGTGGCACCACAAATGTCCAAATCCGGGATACTCGGCATGACAGATGTCCTCCATTTGTTCTTCGTCGACACCATCACCGACACCAACCAGGATGAAGTTTAGCCTGGGCAGCTTGCCGTTTTTCATGTCGCGTACGACCGAATCGCAGAAAGCTTTTACTCTGTCCGCATCGTGGATGACGCCGTCCGTGACGAACACTGCGCATCCCTGACGAGCGCCGCGCAGCGCTTGATCCTTCATGTATGAGACAAAATCGCGAAGCGCCGGCTCAAGGTTTGTAGAAGAACCGAAAACGCTTGGACCGGGGAACTTATAGCTTTCGACATCCTGACCCTTGAGTTCGCCGATTACTTCGATAGATGACTTGTTTCCACAAGCCCAGTAGGCCACGCGAAGCAAACCATTACGATCCTTTGTGGCCAGATATTCCAGAATCCATCTAACTTGCGGCTCTACGACGTTAGGTTTAAATTCGGTGTTGGTGCCGAACAGCCAGTTTACGATCCCTTTCCACTTCTTTTTGTACTCGTATTCGTCTTCCATGCTGCCGGAACCATCCAGGTAGATGGCCATGTCGAGACCTTCGACGGTCGGATCGTGCAACAGCGTCGCACGCACTTCGCCATGCTCGAAGTGGATGTCCGAAAAGGGCTCTACCGGTCTTTCGTGCACTTTCGTCATAGGTTTTTGTTTCATCCTTCTACTAGCCGACCCTTCGTCGGCTTTCTAACAACTCAGAACGGGATTCCATTTACGAGGATTGTCTTTCGATTACTCGAAATCTTTCATCCAATCAGGCGTTGACTCCGATGTCTTTTGCTCTGATGGTTGGGTTGTTTTTCGCTCCTCCTTGCTCGGTTTATTTTGCGAGCTAAAATCATTTAACCATTCGGGATTTTTGCTCGCGGGTCTCTGGGAAGAAACTTTTTGCGCGATCTGAGACACGCTAGTCAAGTTGGTGAGCCGGGTTTCAGTATTGCCTGGTTCCTGTCTATGAGTGGTTATGAAGTCATTCATCCATTCAGATTTTTTTGATTTTTGAGCGGGTGGAGGGGCGGAAACCGATCCAGTGGGTGTTTTGATTGGTCTGGGCGGCGCCGCTGTTTTGCGGCTTTGACCAGCGCGAGCTTCGACCGAAGCTGAGCGCACACGACTCTGTAGTGCCTTCGCCCGCGGTGGCGGGTATCCAGGCAGCTTCAAAAGCGACTGCTGTGCCAAAGCTATAAAATCGTCGACGGTTCCCTCGGGTGGAAGGGTAAACTTATCTTTTATGATTTTGCCGATTGCATTTGTGATCGATTTCGGCAGTGGCTTGTTCAATACATCGGGAAGAATGTTCGGAAGCCCTCCTGCTGCTCCGGGTTGGCGCATCGCCGTGTCGCCCTTGATCACATAGCCCTGGGATTTCAGATCGTTCTCGAATGTGAACCGGCTCACCACAGGTAGTGTCATGTCTCGCAGGGGATGATTCACTTTTTCTTTCTGAATGTCGTCTTTTAGCGCATCAAGCATGTCGTAAATGAGATTGGACACGAGGAATTCATTCCATGGATCTCCCAATCCGACATCACCCGGCATTAACGGATAAGTCATTACCAGCCCTTTGCCGCGCATAATTTCCTCTTCTCGATCGCCTGGAAGGAGAATATTGAAACAACGCTGCGTTGCACCGGCAGCGCCGGTTTGATAATGGAATGAGTATTGTGCTGAATTGACTACCCCTGCGAGTAAGTCAATTCTGTTTACTGTCAATTGTCCTTGGATGCCACGATAACAGTCTTCGGACGAAGCAGGGAACGGTCCGTACATTGTCCCGTAGAGATAGACAGGATCGTTGAGACCGGGCGTTTCTGGCGGCTGTTCAAGCGCCTCCAGGTGAAAAATGTAGAACTCCTGGCCATCTATCGTCCTGCTGGCAGCTGAGCCAATAACCTCATTGAATGCCAGATCCTGTTGCACCTCTTCAGGCAGAGCCGATAAATCGTCATCGGAAACTGCTTTCAAAAATCCTGCAGCATCAATCGTGACAAGCCATTCGCGCTCGGCAACGTGTCTGCCCCCCAGGAAAAAACTGTCGATGGCATGAACAGGCTCCAACTGGCTTATCATGCCTTGTTCAGACCATTCAGAGTCAGAGCGACTGACAAAATATCTAGGTAATGGACGAGTGGCCATCGGTTTGTTCGTCAGTGCTCCTTGAAAACTAACATATCAGCAGGAACACGAACTATACCGGATCTAAACAATCTTCTTATTAACAGCTCACAAACCGTCAAGTAGCTAGAGCCGCCAGATATCTCAAGACGCTTGTCGGATGGGCGTTTTGGGGCGCCAAAATCGTGCTGGATGAATTGAACTTTTTGCCCTGGTTCTACGTATTAAAGATTGAGGGGTCTTTTCGTTGGAGGGTTCGCTATGTTGGAGTTCGGTTTCGAAAATGCTGCAAACGCTGACGCTAGTCTGCTTCTGCTCATGGCGGTTACGTTCTCGGTTATGTCTGCTTTGGTGTCCGCGTGTCTATTTGACAGCCGAGCGGGCAGAGCGCGAATAGTTTCTGTTGATGAGTGCGAATGTGCCGAGTCCAGGATTACGCCACCATAAAGGTTGTCGGGACAAAGGACAAATTTGAGAGTGACGGGAAGCCTACATCAGCGCGAGCTGCTTCATGTAGCTGAAGGTTTTGGGAAACACGTTGACCAATTCGGTCGTTCGCCTGGTGATACCGGCGCCGGTGCCATGCGAAATTGCAAAAAGCTCTGCAAAACACTCGGAGCGTCCTCGCTCACCACCGTCATCTTGGCAGTAATACTGCCATTCCGTTCGTTGTGAGTTCGTCAAACGTCCGAAGTCTTCGCGGTATGCGGAGGCAAATTCTCCTCCCGAGGAGAGTTTCCTTTAGCTCGCCGCCCTGTTGTTTGCCAGATGAGGATTCGCTTCGAGGATGGTAGGACAAGCCAGGATCTTGCAGCCAGTGTCTTTCACTTCGTCCTTAATTTTTCGTGGTATCGCAGACAGTGCCCCCAGCACCATGTTGGATATCGCATCCGTGTCTTGAGTATGCCTGTGATGGGTTATTCTTTGCCGGACCGCCGATTGCTTTAGCAAACAGAGCAGCGGCTTCAGCAAATTTGCCGTTGGTGAAGAACGTATGAGCGGTCTTTAAATCAATGTTCTGCGCGCTTAAGGGAGGTACCGCAAAAATAAACAAAAGAAGCGCTGTTGTTAGAAGTTTCTTGCCCTTAAAACTCCAATTGTTGATGAGTGGGTTTAGACAGCCTCTTGTCGGCCGCCTTTGAGTGCGGTTTTCAGCATGTAGGCCGCTATGCGAGCGTATGCGAGCAACATCAAACCAACGTATGCGAATCCATCCATATACCAGCGGTCTCCGCGGTAGTGTTTTCTCCAAAAACGATACAGACCACGATGAGAAGAGAGGATCATGCGCGCCTTCACTTGTTTTATGGACTGCCCATAGTGGTGAATTACCTGCGACGCTGGGTCGAACCATATTTGCCAGCCGTGTTGTTTGACACGGTAGCACCAGTCGACTTCTTCGAAAAGCATGAAGTAGCCCTCGTCTAAGAGACCGACTTCATCCAGGACTTTGCGCCTGATCATCAGACAAGCGCCCTCCGGTTGGTCTACCTCGCGCTTGTCATCATGGTTCCAGTCCAGCATTTTATATTCGCGAAATTTCTTTCCCTGTTCGGAACCGGCGGGAAACATCCTGCTTAAGCCCAAAAGCTCATACAACATGCCTATGAACGTTGGAAATGCCCGGCAGGATCTCTGCACGCTGCCGTCAGTGTTCAGAAGCTGTGGAGCAACTACTCCACAATTCGGATTGGTTTCAAGAAATTCGATCAGTCTTTTAATGGCGCCAGGGAGAACCTCTGTGTCCGGATTGAGTAGCAGAACGTAATCGCTACTCGTTTCTCGTAAGGCCTGATTATTGGCCTTTGCAAATCCCAGATTGGACTGGTTGCGGACAAGCCGTACCCATGGGTGGTTTTTCGCAACCATGTCCGCTGACCCGTCATGTGAATCGTTATCAATCAGGAAGACTTCGGACTCGACGTCGCTCAGACTGTCTAGCTCCTGTTTGACCGTAGTCAGGCAGCGATCCAGGAGATCGCGAGTGTTCCAGCTGACTGTAACTATGGAGAGGCGCATTGCGGAGACTTCTGCCAGCGTGATTCAGGAATGTCGGAAGGAGAGCTCATTGTACCTGGCTCTCCAGTCGATGAGGTTTTACTCCTCTAAGGCATTGTATACATAAGGTGATTATTATCGTTTGTGCGAAACGAACGGCGCTTGCCATCGGTACAATTTGCAACTGATTATGCCGATGAAACGCTTAACCGACATCATTCTGACTCTGATTGCCCTGCTGATCTCCGCTCTGCCTATGGTTGTTGCAGCGCTCTGGATCAAAATGGACTCAGAAGGACCCATCATCTTTCGCCAGAAACGCGTGGGAAAAGATGGTGAATTGTTTGAAATTTATAAATTCAGAACTATGCGGCAGGGCACTCCGGATCTAGCTACGGACAAGATGCAGAACTTGCCGAGCCCCATAACTCCCTCTGGTGCAGTACTGCGAAGGTTCAGTATAGATGAGCTTCCGCAGCTCCTGAACGTGCTCAAGGGGGAGATGAGTTTAGTTGGTCCCAGACCGGCTCTGTATAATCAAACGGAACTCACAGCTTTGCGCGAAGCGGCTGGCGTTCTTGCGTTCCCTCCTGGTATCACCGGCTGGGCGCAGGTAAACGGTCGTGACGAGCTTGCTGATGAAGTAAAGGTTAGCTTTGACAAATGGTATTGCGACAATTGGAACTATTTTCTGGACTGGCGCATTATGTTTTTGACCGTGACTGCCGTTTTCGGTGGTCGCGGAAACAAGTAAGACGCGAGAAACACACACAACTAGCAGGTTAATGCAATGAAGGGACTAATTCTAAGCGGCGGCAAGGGAACGAGAATGCGGCCAATCACGCACACAGCAGCTAAACAGCTGCTGCCGGTCGCGAACAAGCCGATTCTGTACTACGGAGTCGAAGCGCTTATCGATGCTGGCATCAAAGAGATCGGCATCATCATCAGTCCTGAAACAGGCGAAGACGTTAAGGGTTGTGTCGGCAACGGCGACCGTTGGGGCATTCGCGTTGAGTATATCTTGCAGGCTGAGCCGGCCGGACTTGCTCATGCTGTAAAGACCGCTCAGGACTTCCTTGGCGACGACCCGTTTGTTATGTATCTTGGCGATAACCTGATCAAGGACGGAGTGGGGCCGCTCGTCGAGCGATTCCAAAAGGGCTCAGCTGACGCGTTTATTCTTTTGAAGGAAGTTGAAAATCCATCCTCCTTCGGTGTTGCCGTCCTGGATGAAAAGGGTGGAATCGTAGTACTTGAAGAGAAGCCCGCTCAGCCGAAGTCTAATCTTGCTCTTGTCGGCGTATATCTGTTCAACAAAGAAATTCACAAGGCGATCAGTTTGATCAAGCCCAGTCGCCGGGGCGAGTTGGAAATCACCGATGCGATTCAAAAATTGATTGACATCGGTCACAAAGTGGACAGCCACATCCTTCGCAGCTGGTGGTTGGACACCGGGAAGAAGGATGACATGCTCGAGGCAAACCGGGTCGTTCTCGATGAAATGGTAGACGTCAACATTGCTGGCTCAATTGATGAGGGGTCACGCGTTTCCGGGCGAGTTGCGATCGGCAAAGGCACCCAGTTGAAAAACTGCACAGTGCGCGGACCAGCTGTCATCGGTGAAGACTGCATTCTTGAGAATAGCTACGTCGGTCCATTTACCTCGATCGGCGACCGCGCCCGTGTTTCCTTCGCTGAGATCGAGCACTGCATTCTCAGAGAAGACTGCAAAATCACCGATTTTCACGGAAGAATCGCTGATAGTTTGATCGGCGTGAACGTTGAGCTGACAAGGGGCGACAATCGCCCTGTCGCATATCGTTTAATGTTGGGCGACGACAGTAAGGTCGAGGTCGTCTAAAGCGTTTTCGGTCTGTTGAGAACGCGTGCTACCGCATACGGTGGCACGCGTTTTTGTGTTGAGCACTAGATGCGGTGTTAGCTTTGCGATACCGCCAATGGACAGAGCTCGCTATCTGCGCGGTCCCAGGTCAAGCTCAGTATCCACCATCTCGAACCGTCATACACTAGATGTAAAAAGTTGACACCACGAGCGATCGGCTTATCGTTGCCAATGAGTAGAAATTCGTAACTGCTGCAGATATTCGCGACGCGTCCGAAACGTGCTGTGACTCGATCAATCTCACGTTCAACACAGCCGATGTTAGTAAGATTTTCGCGATAAATGCTTTCTTTGAAGTTTTCAATGAAGTCGTTGACAGTTTGAGTTAGTAGCACTCGATTTGTGTCTTCCGGAGGCGGAGTGACAATCGCAGTGCTGTGGAAACAGGAGCGCATCGATTCGTAGTCGGATTCTGCTCCGGGCTGGAACGAGATTGCGCTGTAGAGAGTTGCGCACAGAGCGTCGATTGTTTCGTTCATTTTGGTTTGGTCTTGTGGTCGTTTGAAAAAGCTCTAAAAATCTTAGAGCAAGCTGTGAAAATCAGACGAAAATCTTTGCTTGCCTTCTCGAAGAAAAAAATCGAAAAATCTTAGCCGCTAAGGCAGACCGAAAAAAATCTTTTGGAAAGCCAAAAATTTCTTTCCATATTTTTGAACTTTTTTGGTCACTTTTACGTATTTAAAAGAAGGAGCATATTCACCGCAGGGAGGTGAACCGTATGAGTGCAGCCGCATCGCATAGCACTGTCGACCGTATATCGGAATTCATTTCGAATTTTCCCAATGAGCAAATAATCACGCGGAGAATGTTGGTATTGTTTGGCACGGACCAGGCGGTGGACAACGTGATCTACCGGCTTGTGCATGTCACGGGAGAACTCGTTCGAGTCAGCCAGGGCCAGTATGTTAAGCGCTCGCGGACGACACCCGTCACTCTGATGGAGGTGGTGACTTGCAGGGCAAGAGCCTTCGGTCGAGAAATCATTCAATCAGCACGTGAGATTGCCTTTCATAGGGGCATAATTGACACGCCGGCACCGCCGAATGTTTTTCACACGAACGGTAGGACGAGTAAGTTTCGGTTTGGCAATGAGGAGATTCTCTTGAAAGGCGTGAGTCCTAGGAAGATGGCACTTGGAGACAGTTTCGTTGGACAGACAATCCGTGCTCTCTGGCACTTGGGCAAAGACGCCGTTAATGAAAATCTGGTAGGTCACGCTACGAGGGAGTTTTCCATAAATCAGCGAGTCGAGATGGGGCGGCTCTGCTCCTCGATGCCTGGATGGTTGGGTAAGTTTTTTTACAGCTGGAATCTGCTTGGCGATCTTAAGAAGGATGGCGCAAGACTGCTCAGTAGCACATATCCTGAAGAAGACCGTGAGGAGCGGATTGTGGAGGAAGGAATTGCAGGGTACGCTCATGCCTATCCATTTCTGCTAGACGGGAATACTTTTAATCCTATCGACGAACTCCTAGCTTGTTGAACATCTGTCATTCTCGATCTCTTGGAAACTGGATGGAGCTGTTAGCTCGCTCAACAATAGTTGAAGTGATGGCAAACTTTAGCACTGTTTAATTTTGTGCCCCCTGAGAACTCTGCGCATCTCTCGACAACATAAGACAATTATCACGCTAACGGGCGTTTAGATTATCTGGGGCGGGTTGATCTTCTCGACAATCTCCTAGGACAATGCCTACATTCAATCCTGACGTTTCGTACGTTAATTACTCGAACGGCGACTAGCAGAGGTAACTTATGCGACTCTTGGTAACAGGCGGCCTGGGCTTCATCGGCAGCAATCTTGTGCGTCATTTGCTCAAGACCTACCCGACCTATGAAATTATCAACTTGGATGCTCAAACATACGCAGGGCACCAGGAAAACGTTGAGGACATCTCCAAGAATCCTCGCTACAAATTTGTCAAAGGACGTATCGAAGACTCGAAAGTGGTCAACCACATCGTCTCCGGTGAGTATGCCGGTCCTATCGATGGCATTCTCAACCTTGCTGCTGAGAGCCACGTCGATCGCTCAATCGAAGACCCCGCTGTCTTTGTAAATTCCAACGTGATGGGCACCCAGGTTCTACTGGAAGCAGCCTTCAGATACGGTCTTGTGAAGGGCACCAAGCCTGGTGTAGACGCGAAATTCAACATTCGCTACGTTCAAATTTCGACTGACGAAGTTTACGGTTCACTTGGACCGACTGGACTCTTTACCGAAGAAACCCCACTGGCGCCAAACAGCCCTTACTCAGCAAGTAAAGCTGGCTCGGATATGCTCTGCCGCGCGTACTTCCATACGTTCGCCATGCCTGTCATGATCACGCGTTGCTCGAATAACTATGGTCCTTATCAGCATCCGGAAAAACTTATCCCGCTCTTCATCGATAACTTGATGAACGGCAAGCAGGTACCAGTTTATGGGGATGGTGCCAATGTTCGCGATTGGTTGCATGTAGAGGACCACTGCCGTGCGATTGACGCGGTATTCCATAAAGGTCTACCCGGCGAGGTTTACAACATTGGTGGCAACAACGAGCGCACGAATATGCAAATCACCAAACTTCTCCTGAGTGAACTCAACAAAGGCGAGGAAATGATTCGCTACGTGGAAGACCGACTCGGACACGATCGTCGCTACGCTATCGACTCGTCCAAAATTCAAGCGCAACTAGGCTGGGAGCCGAAACATACCTTCGAAACCGGTATCAGAGAAACGATTAACTGGTACAAGGCTAACCAGACCTGGATAGCGAAGGTAACCGGCAAATACGACGAAGTCGTGGCCAAAGAGCAAGCCGCAGCCGCTGCTGCTGCCGCTCAAGCAGCTGCTGCAGTGGTAACGCCGCCAACAATCATCTAAAATATTGCGAGTGCCAACCTGCTGTTGGCATAAGTGCTTGAGGATCTGACGAGAATACTCCTTGATTGGTAGATTCCTCATGTCCTCAAGCTTTTCGCTACTCATCAATAAACGGAGTTTGAAATGGCGGACAAACGGCTTCTCGTCACCGGAGCTGGTGGCATGTTGGGACAGGCTCTCGTGGCATGTCTCGAATCGCGCGGTCACGTAGTAATCGCGATGCCGAGAGAGAAGCTTGACGTAACCAATTACGAGCAGGTCGTCAATCAACTTAACCAACATACGCCCGATCTCATTCTGCACTGCGCCGCTTACACGAAAGTGGATCAGGCTGAGTCGGAGCCGGACCTGGCCTTCTTCATCAATGGTTATGGCACCGAAAATTTGGCAGTTGCCTGCAATCACTTAAACATTCCGCTGTTGTATGTCAGCTCTGACTATGTTTTCGACGGAGAGAAAAACCGCCCATATACGACATGGGATGAGACCAAACCTCTGTCAATTTACGGCAAAACCAAACTCGCCGGAGAGCGCGCTGTAATGCGGCATCTCCGAAGGTTTTACATTGTTAGAACCAGCTGGCTCTATGGACCGAATGGAAAGAATTTCGTTGAAACCATCTTGACTATGGCAAATGAAGGTAAGCCACTGCGAGTCGTCGCAGACCAGTTCGGATCACCTACGTGTACATTGAGCCTGTCAGAGAGCATCGCTGATCTTATCGACACCGAGCGATTCGGGGTCTATCACGCTTCTGATGACGGTGTCACCAACTGGTACGAGTTTGCCAAAGAGATAGTGTGGGACCTGAAAGCGCAGGTTAGTCCCATTCAAACTGTTGACATGCCTAGACCAGCTACTCGACCTAAATATTCCGTTATGGACAAGACTACTCTTATAAACACGATCGGACGTGAACTACCGACGTGGCAGGACTCCCTTCACGCCTATCTCCAGTTGCGAAAGACAAAGACCCTGGCTTAAACCCGCAGCAATCAGCCAAAATCTGCTATCCTATGCACTTGTCCAGTGGATAAACACTATTGTTCGAGGCGAAAAATCGGCTAGCTATGAGCGTAAAAGCACTTACAAAAGACGAAATTGGTCAGGACTTCATCGGCGGTCTGTCAGTTCAGGATTACCAGAAGAAACCCACCATCGAAGGCGTGCAGCTCATCGATCTCAAACTTATGTTGGATGATGGCGGATGTTTTACAGAGCTTCTCCGGCTTGATGAGAACGGCAATTTCGCGCAGATTCCGGATTTCAAAGTTCGTCAGTCAAACTATTCGCAAATGATGCCGGGCGTAATCAAGGCATTTCACCTGCACTTCAACCAAGAGGATGTCTGGTTCATTCACCCTTACGATCGACTTCTCATCGGGCTCTTCGATGCAAGAAAAGAATCAAAGACCTATAACAACTCAATGAGGTTTGTGATGGGCGGAGGGCGTCCTCAGTTGCTCTACATTCCGCGCGGAGTTGCTCACGGTCTGGCGAATGTATGGAACACTCCGGCGAGCATGATTTACTTCGTAAACCAGTTCTTCGATGTGCACGAGCCTGATGAGCACAGACTGCCGTGGGACATCCTTGGTGAAGATTTCTGGCAAATTAAAAAGGGCTAGTCGCTTTACCGTATTAGCGACTGAACCTTTCTTTAGATCGTTTCTTTGCCTCTAGAAGTACGATGAGTTTATTTCTTGTCGGAAACACTTGTGTCTTTCAACGCTTTCAAAACATCCTCAGTGGTAGCCGTTCCCGGCTTGAGTTTGAGGATTTCCAAAAACCTCCGATTAACGTCGGTGGAAAAATTAGTTTTATAGTCCTGTCCTTCCAGGCCAAGTTTCGACATCATCAGCGATTCCAGACGAGCGTAATAGTCCTTCGTGGGTGAGTCCGCATTGAGACCCAGCGCCTTATTCAATTCTGCCTGTGTCTTCAGTTTATTCAATCCGAGGTCTCTGCTCACTGCGTCCAGAGCAGGCGTGTATTTCTGTGATGCCACCTCTTCCCTCGATTGTTTCATGACATTATCGAAGGCCGATTTGAGCTCCGCCGGCAATTTCGACGGATCCGGAATATAGTCCGCAGCTTGAGGTTCTTTAGACAGAGAATACTCCATGGTGTCGTATACGGTGCGCTTTGGCAAGTCTGCTTGAATGGATCCCTCGCCCTTGTCGACAAGTGAGAATGACAGTTTGTCTTTTATGCCGGTGTTACTTTCAGTAAATGAATATTTGCTGTCGGCGCGCAAATTGGTATTCAGCTCATCGACGAAAGCTCTAAGGTGCGCGGCACGTTCTTCAACTGGCCTACCTTTGGTTTGCTCGAGCTGCTTGTGGAAAGCCGCATGGACACTCTCTTTTTCCCTCTCGCTTAGTCCGGTGGTGCCCATTGACTTTATTGTGCTCGACAGCGAATTTGATTCTTTTTTTCGAGCATCGGCGGGTGTGTCCGGATTTTTTCCAGGAATTCGATCCCCCAACAGCCAGAGTGGAATTGGCCCGATGGCCAGCTGCGACTCACTCGCTGATGATTTACCATCATCGCCGCCCGGCGTAAACTGTAAAAATTGCGCAGAATGTTGTCCGCTAGACTGCGGCCCTGCAATACTTCTCGGCACTTGGTCAAGCGTGTCTGCCAGCAGCAAGTGACTTACCGAACTTTCTTGTACCGGCTTGGAAACGTTTTCGATTGCCTCGAATGTCCGTACCATTCAACATACCTCCACTGACTAGCAATCGCATGGTCGCTTGAGGTTCGTGAACTTTTTGTTCCTTCCAAGTACGTACAAATCCCAAATCAAATAAGGGAAGCGGTTTTGCGCTTAGCAATTCGACAACTTTCGAGATTGTTTAATTTCGTTAGTTCTTTCTTTGCGTGTAAGCCAAGGAGACGGCTGTAGCCACGTGCTCATGGACAGTTTTGTCTAAAATGCTGGGGACCAGGTCGTCCAGTCGTGTCTGTCCTGCGATTGCTTGAGCTGCAGCGATTTTCATATCAGAGGTAAACTCTTTTGCTTCTGCTAGCAATGCGCCTTTGAATAGACCGGGGAATGCGAGGGCGTTGTTTATCGTTCTGCCATCTGCTGCAAACTTGGCACCATTAGCGATGGCAACTTCTGGATCAATTTCCGGATCGGGATTTGAGATCGCGAGAATTACCTGTCCGTTTTGAACCATCTCTGGCTTAATCAAACCTGGAACGCCGGTCGTCGCTATGACGATATCTGAGCTCTGCATCACCCCTGTAAGGTCTGTGGGGGTTCCACCTTGCTGTTTCAGGCGTTCGCAAGCATCCTCTCTTAGATCTGCTCCCAAAATTTCCTTGACGCCGAAGTCACGTAAAAGTTGCGCAATACCGGCTCCTGCTGCGCCAAGCCCGAGAATGCCAACCCTGCAGTCTTGCAGGTTGAATCCGCTTCTTTGACTTACTGTTATCAACGCACCTAAAACGACTGCGGCTGTAGCGTGTTGATCGTCGTGAAGAACCGGTATGGAAAGTTCGTCTGAAAGACGTTTTTCAATTTCAAAGCATTCTGGTGCTGCAATGTCTTCTAAATGGATGGCACCAAATGTGGGGCTGATTCCTTTTACCGTATTCACTATTTCCTCGACACTGAGTGAGTCGATTAATATAGGAATGGCGCTTATACCAACCAACTGTTCGTATAAGACTGACTTGCCTTCCATCACTGGCATTCCAGCAACAGGACCGATATTTCCGAGTCCTAAAATAGCGGTGCCATTTGTTACCACGGCAACTGAATTGCCGATACAGGTAAAGTTGCGGCTCTGAGAAAGATCCTTATGAATCAATTTGCAGATCTGTGCGACACCAGGTGTGTAAATTTTGCGCATCTCTGTAATGCTGTCCAGCGGAGCACGGCTTTTCATGCCGATTTTCCCACCTCTGTGTGCCTGCTCGACCGGGTCTATTACGGCTTCGACTGTGACGCCATCCAGGTTACTTAAAGCATCCACAATTCTTTGCAGATGCGCTTCATCTTTGAGCGAAACGCTTACTTCTCTAATTAGATAATCCTGTCCCTGACCAGCAATTGAAACGTCGCCAATGTTTGCTTCCAGTTCGCCAATCCTTGTGGCAATTTTTCCGAGGTATCCGGGCTTATCGACGACGCGTATGCGCAAGATACGAATGATTTTCTGTTCTCTTTTAACAACTGTAACCATAGGGCCTTCCTGGAAGTCGTGACCAAACCAACGGCCGCAACCGCTGGCATAAAAGCGAGATGACAAGTCTACCGTAAGAGTGCTGTTGAAAATAATTGTGTTGCGTTTCAGATCATGACATTTAACACATCAAGGCGAAAAAAAGAGGTGGCTGAAAAGCCACCTCTTTTGTACCCGTGTAAACTCCCGGAACGGAGGCACGAGATGCTTTCAGGCTACTTCGCTTATTAGCCGTTTTTGCTGGCCTGGACGGTATGAACATCCTCGGCTTTGCACTCTTTCATGATTTCCTCGGCTCGGCGTCGCATTTCCGGGTCTTCGGTGTGAGCGGCGATCAGGATGTGCCCTTCTTTCAGTCGGCCCTCATAGAGTTTCGCCTCGTACTCGGGGATTCCGAGACCGCTGAGTCCACCAACTAAGCCACCAATTGCGGTGCCGGTGGCGGCTCCGCTCAAAGCCGCCATAATTGGTCCGGCTGCGATGAACGCTCCCAGTCCTGGTAGTGCCAACGCTCCTATACCGGCTAGCCAGCCTAGCACGCCACCGATTGCAAACCCGGTGGTCGCACCAATGGCGGTGCCTTCTGGTGCCTTCGTTTCATTCTCATGACCAAATTCGGTCGTTGCTGTTACGTCCGGCATTAGTATGGACACTTGGTCTGCAAAGAACCCAGCCAATTTCAATCTATCCACAATTGTTTCTGCTTGAGTTAGCGTTGCCGCTATTCCTATAACTGCTTTCGACATTACAACTCTCCTTATTTTCTGTCTTCGCGTAACCAGATTTTGCGTCTATTGGACGACGGACAACTTGCTGTTCACCTGCGATGCGCCGGCGTTCTTCGCTACGTTGATCAAATCTTCTTTCTCTTTCTCGTTCTTAACTGAACCATCAAGGACCAAAACACCGTCCTCAAAGCTGAGCTTTACGTTTTGCGCTTCGGTCGAAAATCCTTTTTGCTTCATGATTGCTTTCCGAATGGTCGCTAGCGACTTTTCATCGGATGTTCGTTTTGGGTTCGCGGTGGAGGCTACTTTGACGTCGAGTGCCTTCACCTTATTTCCGAATTTAACCTTGTCGCCTTCACTCAAAAGACCCTGATTTTTAGATTTGGTTTCTTCTATTTTGTTCGATAAAATCTTCGCTTCTGAGTGAAGGTTGGTCGATTGCTTCACGCTGATCTTCCCGGCTTGGCGATTAGCGTCGATTTTTGCCGTCGTCTCCGCAAGCCTCTGCTCGACGCTCTCTTCCTGAGCTACAAGTGGTGCCGCCGAGCTTCCTAACAGGATCAAGGTTGCCGCTAAAAAGATGGTGCTCTTCATTGCTCTCCTCCAGTAGTTACAGCCTGCACTCGGGCCTCACGTAGGCTAGTCAAAGCGAGCAATTTGCTCATGTCCCAAACTCGTGTGCAGACTATCTCCCAGTTAAACCTCAAAATTGTTTTGAAGTTCGGCCCTGCCTGCCGTGTAGCATCGACGAAAGGTAGCGATGCTTGCATGCAGTTGTTATGAAAAGTAGGGGAACCCGAGAGCTTTTTGTCGAAACTTGTCGAAGTTTTGGAGCGCGAATATTCTTCGCTTGGTTCCATTCGTGCTACGTGATCATTCGTTGAACGTTTTAAGCAAGGAAGCTTCTATTAGAGTTGTGCAGGCGAGTGTCCTCAGCCAACTTCTGACAGACCTGTTTCAAAAAAGGAAGGAGAAATCTGATGGCAACAAAATCGGAGAATTCAAAATTCTTGACCGATGTCCAAACCATTCGCGAGCGTGCTCGCAAAGATATTGAAAACGGTCCGGTGACGGAGGGATATAAAGGGAATAGGGAAGCAATTCTCAACCTTCTTAGCCAGGCGCTGGCGACTGAATTGCTATGCGTCCTTCGATATCGTCAACACTACTTCACCGCAAAAGGTATGAATTCTGAGGAAGTGGCGGCTGAGTTTCTCGCTCACTCGAATGAGGAGCAAGCGCATGCAGATAAGCTAGCTGCTCGTATCGCCCAGTTGCATGGTAATCCAGACATGGACCCGCGAACAATATCTGGCAGAAGTCACGCTGAGTATGTGGAATGTGAGACGCTGGAAGATATGATCAGAGAAAATCTTGTCGCTGAAAGAATCGCTATTGATTCTTACCTTGAGATGATTCACTTCATTGGCGATTCAGACCCGACTACGAGGCGAATGCTCGAAGAAATTCTTGCCGTTGAAGAAGAACACGCTGATGATCTGGTTAACCTTTTGCAAGGCTAGTCGGTTATCATAAATACATGAGAGTGCAAACGTTTACGTTTGTCTCTTTCATCCGGGGTCAGTCGAGACTAACGTCTGGAGCTGATCTTAGAGGCAAAGTCGAAAGACCTTGCCTCTTCTTTTTTTTGATGGTGTAGAAGATGTTTCCAAAAAAAGAGGCAAGCGTCAAAAGGCGCTTGTCTCTTTCATCCGGGGGTCAGTCATTTCTGACTGTGGTCAAAACTATATGCGAGTCGAACTCTGTGTCTGAGCTTCTGACACTGTTGGAACTATATTTTTGAAACAACATCCACACATCTAGTATGCGGCACCTGGCGTGGTCGAAGCCTGTGGTTGCACCGGCGGTGGCAGATCGGAACGGGTCGAGTAGTCGAACGAATTAGAACCTGGTTCTTGATTGACTCGCAAATTCACCCTGGGAACCTCTACGTCGATCGACACATTATCATTCGGGTTTTTCTTCACGTCGAGTAGGGTCTTGTCACCAGTTTGAACTTTCAGCACACTGCCATCTTCCTGGGTACTGCAGCCGCCTAGCGCGATCATTGAGACTATCAGAAGCGAAGTAGCGGCTATTAGTTTGAGACGGGCTACTCGGTCATCGGTCCTTATATAGGTATCGCTAGTTGGGCTTCTCATCATCCTTTTCTCCGTTTCGCAGTTCCCTCTCTAGGATGCGGACTGCGCTCGATTGTTCTGATACTTATTTAGCTCCACCTTTCGAAAGCGGTGCCGGCAGCCAGTCTCGCATCAACAATCAAACATCATGCTAAGGAATGGGGGTGAAGCGGATGGAATTTTGGAGGAAGTTATGAGTATTCTTGGTTTTCTACTTTATTGTCTGGTAGCCGCAGTGTGTGCAGGTATCGCCGAGTACATCGTACCGGGCAGAATCCCTGGCGGACTCCTGACCTCTATTGTTTTCGGTATTATAGGAGCCTGGATCGGCGCGTCATTAATGGGTTCGATGGGACCTGTTCTGGCTGGCGTAGCGGTGTTTCCCGCCATCATCGGATCGGGCGTACTCATTTTCGGTCTGTCCCTATTGAGCAGCGTAGCTCACGGCAACAGATAGCCGATCAACCCCACCTTGGAGATTGATTTTAGAAGAGCGGACTCAGGTTCGCTCTTCTTTCTTGCGGTGGCATCTCTAGTGCAGAACTTGAAAAATTCCCACTCCCCTTCGTCCATTTCCAAGCACGAACACACCTATTAAACGTTTATCTGTTTGCCGCTCTTCGCTGTCTACCAGTTCGAGCCAACCGGCAGAAACGACTTCGACATTTCGCTCGGCTGCGAAACCATTGAGTACCTGATAAGCGGAAGGTCCAAGCGCCAGGGACGCTCGAAATCGAGCGTGTGTGCTTTGACACATCGAATTCAATGTATCTGCTAACTCTTTAGCGAAGTTGTCGCGATCGTGGCGAAACGTTTGAAGCACCATTGTTCCAACAAGGTGAATTCCAGACTCGCTCTTCGAGAAGCATTTGCTGTCTAGCGCGGTTTGAAGCTGTTTTATGCCTGACATATAAGCATCTTCAGTGAGCGACGACTCGCTCAATCGAGGTCGAGTCGTAAGACTGACATTTGCTCCTGTGTCGAACATGCTTGCTTCGTGCCTTCTTTCATATGGGGTGGATGCCAGCTTCAGGCGATAGGTTGAGCCTGCATTGCATAGTAGGTAATTCGAGTTTTGGCTGCAATGGTGGAAATACTCACGTCTGAGCCGCTTAATGACCCAACACTAGGCGGCAATAGTGACAGAGCAGTGACAAAAGTGAATTTTTGATCTCATGACAGCCTCCGGCGGAAATGATACTCTATGTCCGGCGGGACCTATGGCTGCAAACTTACGCCGGCTTGAAGGCAAGTTTTGGTTGGTCCCAGCTGCTTCTGCAGGCGGAATAGTCCTGGCAGTGGCTAAGTGTCGAGGAGTTCTTTATGAACGGATTCAGAACTAAGAGCATTGCATCGCTAAGTTTGGCGGTCTCGAGCGCACTAGCTTTAAGTCCTGCTTGTTTTGCGGCGTCGTTGAGCGGTTCCATTTCAAAAGATGTTCAGACCCAGGAGCCTGTCACTCTCCACTTCGCCGGCACGTCGGAGTTTTTCAAACCGGAAGACGTAATTTATGGCTTCGGCGCAGAGACGGATCAGATACTCGTCACTCGTGATTTAACTATGACAAAGCCTCATAGCGTTGCGTTTGGAGAAAAGCTCAATCTGCTTACTCCGGAATTCACGATAATCGGAACCGAAGATGATGTTGCACTTTTGACTCAAACAGACAACGGCAATCGTTCCATGCTGGGTCGTGCGGAGGATGATTCATACATTATCTCGATCGGTTCAGGTCAGAGAGTTGCATCCCTCGGTATCTGCGGATCGCCAGAACTGATAGCACTTTTTAAATCCCTGCCTGAGAGTGAAACCGGCTGCGGCGTCGAATCCGTCGAAGCCAAAGAAAACGTAGTGTTTAAAACTGGTACAGCACTCCTGGTTGCCGACCGCGACATGGAGATTGAACTCAAAGTAGGAACGCTGAAGCTTTCCGAAGGGGCCGTGGTGCTGATCGCTAACTCTGATAAAGGTTCTGCGATTTTTGATTTTCATGACCGAGGGAAAGAGGCTGTCTGTCTGCTTGTTGACGGTAAACGCGTTGCGCTCTCACCCGGTCGCCACATGCATGCAACCAGCCACCCCTCGCGTGACTTTGCCGAGGTCAACCTGCTCGACATGATCTGTCACCGCGCTGTTTCTACCACTGCACTTACGGAAGATGTGAACTTGCATTGCTCAGAATTTTCCACACTGTCCGCTATGGAAGTGATTGGACCTCTCAAGAAAGTTATGTCGTCGAAGCATCCGGAAGCCCGTAAATTGGCGCAGCAGATGATAAAGACCTCAGCCGTGCTGATGCACCTTGGTGCGGGTGCTTCCGAGGATTTCAAACCGTACGGACGTACAAAGATGACGTCCTTAATAAATCGCGGCAGTAACTAGCCGAATATCTTTCGCCGAAAAGCCCCCGGCGCTTCTCCTACTTCACGTTTGAAAGCTTTCGCAAAAGCTGCTTCTGACAAATAGCCGACTGCCGACGAGATAGCCGCAGTACTCTCTTCTCCTTTCTCCATCAGAGAAACCGCTTCCTGCATTCGCCAGGCGGTCAGGTAGTCAATTGGGGTTTGGTTCAGGATTTGCGCGAACTTTACCGCAAAAGCTGTTCGCGATAACCCGACCTGCTTTGCTAAAGTTGCCACTGTCCATGGTGCCGATGGAGTTTCATGAATGAGGCGAAGTGCGTGACCAATCTCCGGGTCTGAAAGCCCTTTCAGGAAACCCGTCGTCTTGTCGCAATCTTTATGCTGCATCATAAAGGCTCGCACCACCTGAATGAAGAACATGTCGGTCAGGCGAGCAATGAGAATGTCGGAGCCGGGGCGATTGTTTGCGGTTTCGGACGCGAGGAAACGAAGAGTCGTGTCGAGCCAGGGTTCTGATTTCAATTGGTCGCCCTTTAGATAAATCACTCCTGGAAGGCTCTCGATAAGCGGGTTTTTTATGTGCATGTCAAACTCGAAGCAGCCCATGAGGATAGACGTCAGTGCTCCGCCGCCGCCGTAGTGCCAGATTTCTCCACGCGGAGGAGTCCCCGTTTGCACCTTCAAAAAGTCGACGATCTCGCTCGATGCCTGGTCCTGAATGATGCAACCGGAGCCGCGCGGAAGTAACATGACTTCGCCTGCTGCCAGTGAGTAAGTTGTAGCTGAGTCTTCGAAGGATACCAGGCAGCCGCCACGGAGCATTACAAGGAATGCAGCATGGCCGGCAAAACCAGGCATTCGCAGCCCCCAAGGTGCAGTGAATTCGCTGTTGCAGTGAATGTAACTTTTGAATCTGACTCGGTTTAGGGCGTCTGAAAGGCAATCCATTTTGAAATTCCTGCAAAAATCTTTGTCGAGTCGTTTTAAAGCCGTTCATTCAGCTGAGGATCAGATGTTGAACGGTTGAGCATAAAATGAGAACTTTTGCGCATAGACCGTTCGGTCTAGTCCTAGTAACATGATACCTCATAGAGTTAGAGAGGAGATTCGACATGGCGACATTGCTACATCTGGATTCAAGCGGACAACACGAAAATTCGGTTAGTCGCAAGCTAACGGCACATTACGTGGATCTTTGGAGAAAATCCAATCCGGAGGGGCGTGTCATTTATCGAGACCTGGTGAAAAGTGATATTGGTTTTCTTACTAATGAACACATTGTCGCGTTCAATTCTCCGCGGGAGTCTTTAAACGCGTCACAGCAGAAACTGATCGAGTTCCCCGACGTACTGATGCAGGAGCTTCAGGACGCAGACGTTATTCTATTTGGCGCTCCGATGTATAACTTTTCGGTGCCTGCAGTTTTGAAGGCGTGGATAGATATGATAGTTCGCGCAGGACTGACTTACAGTTTTGCTGGCGGAACACCGCAAGGGCTGCTTAAAAACAAACGAGCAGTCGTGGTCACCACTAGTGGTGGCGATTATTCCCAGGCTCCCATGCAGCAATACGATTTTGTAGAGCCATGGTTCCGCACGATTCTTGGTTTTATCGGTATCACCGACGTTACCGTTTTCCGTTCCTTCGGCACAAATCCTGAAGTTATCGCAACTTCGTCAAAATTAGCGGAGCAAGCGATAGAGCGCGAGTTCGCGATACTAGCGTCTTAACTTGCTCGACCATTACACGAAGCTCGGAACTGAACTACTTGCTGCCTAATGTTTGCAGGTTGTTCTTGGAAAACAGCATTAAGCCGTATGCCGGAACGATGATAACCAGGAAGATTGTGAGGATGGTGACTGTTTCCATATCAAAGTAAATTTGATCTTTGGAATCCACCGGAGACTTCCCGGAGAGCAAATACTGGAGACCGTTTTGATTGCCGGCTCCGCTCTGCTCTGTGGGTGGCGCGGCTGGGTCCGCGGTCGCGGAATCGACGTTCGATGGATCGTTGGGATTCTCTTTCGGCGTTTCAGAGCTTGCGTCTTTGGGGGGTGCACTTGGGGTCTGACCGCCGGATGCCAGTTCAATTTTTTGAACTTTGACGATGCCATCGCCCTCGGCCGTGTAGGTCAGAAGGAGGGGGGCGCTTCCGATGCTCTGCGAAAGTTTAACCAGTTCATTTTCGATTTCCCACTTCGCGAACATATCCTTCTTGTCTTCGCCCTTGGCGATGGTGCGGGGATCTAGCGATATGTCTGCCTTCTTGCCGTCTACGGCAATGTGTAAGTTGTAGGCACCTCGTCGCAGACCAAATTTTTCAAAACCGAATACGGTAGAAGGTGTGTCTAGAGTCCAGGTATCGATTTTGCTTGTGAAAGTGCCTAGCTGAACTGGTTCAGGTTTTGCAGCATCCTCCGCGCGAACTGCGCCACATATCGATGCCGTCGCCGCTAGTAAGAGCGCTAGAGAGGTTAAAGATTTTCTGCTGAAAATCTTTACGCCACTACCCGTCTCAATTCCCAAGCTATTTTTCTGCCAGATCTTCTCAGCCCAGTTCATCAATCACTCCACCTCTAAATTCTCCCAATATAATTCCCGACGTTCATGCCGCCAAACCAGAGCGATTGCTACTAAATAGTATAAAAAGTCTACGTGATGGCGGGCGGCGTCCGGCAAGGCATTTCGGAGCGACGCTCTGATCAAGGTCGGTTTTGGCTACGGCTCGTAGACGCTTTTTCGAAAATCCGGCATCGTGGCGTAGACAAATCTGGTTTTTCTCAATCATAGCGAGATTGTTATTTGCTCGAAAGTCTGTCTGGGAGAGGGTTTGGTTAATTGAGGCGTTACGAAAAAATATAGTAGACGTCGGGAGGGGATATAGTAGGCGTCGGGCAAGGATATAGTAGGCGTCGAAAAAAAAGTCCCCGAGCGATTAAGCTCGGGGACCAATCTAGAGAGATGTAGTGGCGACGGCCTGAGGACTCCCCGCCAGGGTTCCTCGATGGTGAGACTGTGGATCTCGGATTAGTTGCGAAGCAAGCCGGATTGACATGGGCCGCACAGCTGAGCGAAGTCAGCGGAGCCGGTCAACTTGGAGCTGAGCAGCGCGAACTAGATTCTGAAGAACGGAGTCTCAATCACCTTGTCCAGCCAAGAGACTTGGATTTGATATTCGCCGGGACCCACATTGATTTGTGGAGCAACCACAGCGCCGTCAAGGTTTGTTTTGCGCGAGAAAACGACACCACGTTCGCTTTCAAGGATGCGCACTTCAACATCCGGCATGCCATTGTCGGCAGTATCTTTTGCGTTTAACAATAAACGCAGCTGATCCTTATCGACAAGCCAGCCGAGGTTGACTTGGATTTTGGTGTCTTCGGTCGCCTTTTCAAAGCTGCCGAGCGACACAAGCTGGCTTCCAATGCCACGCATTGCTCCTGCCGGAATCATCGGTCTCCACTCCATGCCGAGCAGCAAATCTTGCCAGGCGGCAATAGCTGCGTCGCGCGAAGCGCCAACCAATTCCTTAACTTTGAGCGCTGCCTTGGATGTCGCGCTTGCGGTGTTGCCGATCATGCGTTCGGTAACCCGTTTTACAATCGCTTCATCACGCGAAGAGAGTTTAGTGAAATTCGAAGCGTTCCACATAGCGCTGTCGAATTGCTTGTTCTCTCCTGGCAGTGGCAGGCTGTCGAAGTTATCGCGGCAGAATGATTCGAACGCGAGAGAAGCCTCACGCTCGTCTTCGATCATCATTACTTTTGCCAATTTATCGTTGAGAGTAGTCATCGCCGTCTCCTAGATCCTTGCTTCGTCCTTATCAAGTTTGGCTTTGAATGCCTTCAATGTTCGGACGATTTTCTTATCGATGGTATCTATACTCTTCGGTTCCATTTTTAGACACTCAATCAGATCTTCTCGTTTATATCCTTCGACATACTTCAAAATGAAGCAGGTGCGGTGGATTCCGGGTGGCAACTCCTGCAAAACTTGCTCAATCAAATTATTAATTAGTGCTCTACTGTCCGGACTGCTGTCGGAACCACTCGATAAAACACTATATTCCAGGCCGAAAATGTCATCGGCATTACGACCATCTTCTTCGTCAAACATCGAATCCAGCGAGGTTGTTCGATATTGGCTGGTAGTGGACGGTTTTTCATCAAAGGACTGGGCGGGCGTCATTGACTTAACCGTCATGACTTCTCCATCCACTTCCTTTATAGAAGAAGAGTTGACTCTGACCTCTACCGAATTTGTCGACTCTTCCTTCTTCTCGTCGCGTCTCTTCAGCTTAACCTTGTGATAGCGCTCGAGATTTTGCGCGATCGCTTTGTTGCATGCCCCGAGGCAGTACAAAGCAAGATTAGCGTCCGGGTGAGTCGGATCGAAGTGTTGGGTCACCATAAGCAACGCGTTCTGGAGAATATCTTCGATATCCTCATCCGTCGCCAGGCGGGCGCGCGAACGAATGTAGCGCATCATCCGCTGAGGGGTAAAATCCATGTCCCCTCTAAGAAATGTTCTACTTTGTTTCTCGTTCATTCCGTCTTACTTAACGTCCACGCCAGTTATGCCTAAAGAACTATATATGATTCTTCTGATTCCTTGCCAACCGCAAGGAAAAAGCAAACTATAAAATGTTAGCAAATTGTAAGCGAACCCCCTCGCGCTCCGATTGGTAGGCACTTAAGCCCGTTTTCGGGGCTTGCAACCGTCGCAACGAAACCTATGTAAGACAGCTCCTGTCAGGTATTCTGTTGGCGATGGAAACCTTACTATTTAGCCTTGCTCAATTAGTTCTTGGACTCTCTTCGGGTCAAACGGCGGAGTTGCCTGCGGCGCTCCTTCAGCCGCATACTGAGGCTGTCCTGAAGGTTGATGGCAAGAAAGACGATTCAATTGCGAACGCAGATTATCTGTCTGAGCCGCGAGTGGAAGCCGGAGCAACTTTCGAGCCAGTGTCCGATAGTGAAGCTACATCCTCACAGCGTCGGTCCGACCCCGATCAGTATTCGTTGAAACTTAAGAGAGGTCCGCTCGGCGAAGCTTTCGTGTCGAGCGAACCTGATCAAACTCCTGTTGTCTCCCAGATGCCGATACGTCGCACCTCCACAACTCCTTCTGTTTCCGATACTCCGATTTCGCCTTCACCCACTCTGCGGCCTTCGATTAGCCCGCCGGTCTCTCCAGGGCTGGGCGACGTAACCGGACCTGGTTCCGTTCAGCAGCCAAGTTTAAATCGCCTGGAGGCTCCAAAGGAAGATAACCAGTCCGGCGATGAGAGCGGTAGTTCGCGTCTTCACAAGCATGGCACTGAATTTCCAACCGATATAAATGATATTAGTCCAGCCACGACAACTGACGATCAGGTGCCTGAGAAGCCTGGAACTGTCTCAGGAACCATTACATATGAGGAACAGAAAAGCGAGAACAGGTCCGGCGGCGCGGAGCTTTCAATTTTTACGGCGCTCGATCAGGCTCTCGTGAAGAGCCCACGTGCCGCTGCGCTTCGCTCCCAGTTGCCTGTGACGCAGTCGGAGTTAGCGCGAGCTACGGAGCAACAGGCTCCAGACTGGATGTACGACAATGGTGTTGCTGCTGAACAAACGCGCAGAACGGGTGCGGTCTTCTATTGGGAGCCTCCGTGGAAGCTGGTTTTCCGGCTTCTTGCCGCAAAACGATTGATCGAACAAACCAAGCAAGATTTGCTAACTCAGCTCTGGACGTTGCGCGCGGAAGTACGGCACGCGTACACCGAAGTAGTGGTAGCTCAAGAAACTCTGGAAACCTTGAACAGTTTGTACGATCTTGCGCACCGATTGATGGTTGTGTCTGAAAAGCGCTTCCAGGCTGGCGATGTTCCTGAACTCGATATGTTGAAGGCCCGACTGGCTGAATCACAGTATGACGTTGAACGACGAGTTGGTCTTCGTCGAGTAATTAGAGCCAAGCAACAACTGAACGTCATCATGGGAAGAAAACCTGAAACGCCGCTGATGATCCCTCGCTTGCCTCCATTTTTAAAAACAGAAGATATCGCGGCAGCTGCCACTGCCCACAATATTTTGCTTCCGGATTTTGGTCATCGCATTGCGGTGCTCGAAAGTTATCTGGATATCGCTATGAAGCATCGTTACGAGTTGAAAGCTCTGGATCGCCAGATTGCCACCAACAAAGCTCAATTGCGCAATTCGTACGGCAACATCATACCGAGCCCACAATTTTATATGGGCAGTTCGCAAGTCGGAAACCCACCCGGCGGACCGCGCCTTGGTTCTTACTACTTTGGCGTGAATGTTCCATCCAACATTACCAGCTTTCAACAGGGCGATATCGCGAAGTACAAGGCTGTAGCCCGTCAGCTGAAGTACCAGACCGATGCATTGAAGAACGTCATTACATCTGAGGTTTCATCGGCATATAACAATGTCCTCGCGGCGCGCCAGAAGTTGCGAATTTATCAGGAGCACGTTCTCGCTGATTCTTACGAGGTCGCGAGACTGGCTCGTCGCAGTTACGAGGTGGGGCAGTCAGACATTACCTCGACTATTCAGGCGCAACAGAATAACGTGCAAATTCGCACGCAGTATCTGGAAGCAATTCAGTTGTATCAACAGGCGTTTACAGAGCTCGAGCGGGCTTGCGGAACTCCCCTTCTGGAAGCAGACGATTAGGTTCGACTGTTTTTCCAGTAGCCGGGTTTCGTTTACAAGAACTGTTCGGATAGCGCTTTGAAGCAAATCCGAAAATAAAAGGTTGCCGATTCGGAATAGAATAGATTGTCGGTTTGAAACATTCGGCACGGTCTAGATGTCCAACACGCTGTTAGCACTAGTACTAATTCAACTCGCAGGTGCCGGTAATCAGGTCGTGCTGCAGCGCGGAGTGCAAGAGTACAAAACCGGACAGTACGCGAGGGCTGTGACCAGTTTGAGCCTGGCCGTCAAAGCCGATCCACATGATGATCTTGCGCATTATCATCTGGCCAATGCGTTACTGAAGACAGGCAAAAAGGATCTCGCTATAAAGGAATATCAACAAGCATATTCGATGGCGTCCAGCACGCAGATGGCGATGAACTGCAAAACTGTTCTAGATTTGTACAAAGCGCCGCTACCGGATATTTTGACTCGAAACTCGCGTGCCGCGCACGCTGTAACCGAATTGACCCCTTACACGACTAAATCGGTTGACCAGTTGAACGCGCTTGCAGCGCAGAGAAATAAGAATAAACCGCTCGAGAGTCACCCTGGTGGACCGGAGGTTTTCAAAGAAGCGCCTGAGAATTCAGGTGTTTTGAGAGAAGACTGGGATCGTTGGATTCAAAATTTTCGATTGGTGTTTAACACCGATCTGTTTCGAGAGCTTCGAAATCGTTCCATACGACGTCCGTCCGGTCAGAGCTTAATGGTGTTCAGCGTGGACAGTAACGGTCGGCTCCGCGGCAAAGTTGCGCGGACGAATGCGAATTACAATTTCAACGAGAGCCTTCTGAATTCGACCAGGCGTCTGGATCACGCAGCGTGCCTGCGCTTTCCGCATGATTCGCGAATCAAGGGCTTTAATTTCACAATGGGATGGGATTATGGTTCGCCGCAGCCCATGACTCGCGAAGAAGTTATCGCCGAGCTGAGCAGAACCAACGCATCATTGGGACGGAGTGGATCGCTATCTGCCAATGCTGGCCGGCTCAGTTCTAACGGAGTCTCCACGCAACTATCGACAAATGATGTGAATGGATCACTCTCTGCGAAAAACGGCTCTGGATCTGTCAGTGCAGGCGCAACCGGTCTGAGCGCCGCAGCAAATGGTGCTGGCTCCCCAGTCTACGACACTTCGGTTTCCGGTCAAGTATTGCCCAGAGAGAAGCAACAAGAATTGGACGCAAAAACCGGATCCTTGCCGGAGGTGAAGATAGGGATTCCGTCTGATATCGGGAAGCATTGAGTGGGGAAAACCGGGGTGAGATCGACGCAATTAACTTGCCGGATTCCTTCGATTGCGTGCACCGAATTTGATACCACCGATTACGAACAAATATTACTGACCGTTGATTTCATTTGACACCGGAGAGGAACAGCTTTGCTGTCTTTTCAAGCTTGAGTCGTTGTGAGAAATCACTAATCTCGAGATCGCTGATTTCGCTAACACGGGTAATAGACGACATTGCCGCATCATGATAACCTTTTCTGAGATCAAGATTTGGAATCTCAAAAGTTTTTTTGCCTGGCTGAATGTATTTCCTGGTTAGCCCGGCAAGTTATTCACACTCGTGAATGTCAGAAGCTCTGTCGGGAGAAAATCGATGTCCAATTTCGAAAATGCAATCAACAAACCATGTGCGTCCGTGTTGCTGGCCGGTACGGTGATGGTCAGTTGCGCTGGTCAAGCTCAAGCTGGTCAGTGGGAGCATTGGCGAGAATTTCGGCAGATGAACCCCGGCATCAGTGGGCATGCTTTGCGTGCGCTGTATCGAGACAAATATGATGTAACAGCTGGTGGTCAGAACAATCAAAATCCACCAATGAATATGTTGCCAATTTACGCGACGCCAGAGGTCTCGCAGGTTCAAGCCGTACCGTCGCTCGACAATGCCGGTAATGCGAATAACCTGGTTCGGAAACTAAGTAACACTAGATCATTCCAAATCGTCGAAGGCAAAGCCGTCGGTATGGGAAGCGGTGCGGACATCGATCTCGGTTCAAGTGCTCAGAACATTCGGCTGGGCAATAAACTCTTTAACGGTGCAGACAGCGTCCAGATCAAAGTTGGAGATGCTACTAAAACGCTCACGGTGGGCTCACAAGTAACTGCTGCTGAATATGTGGCTGCAAAACAAGTGCTTGCCGGGCAGGGTCAGAAGCTCGAGCTCGATGGCAGTGGAGCAGCTGTTGGCGGGGCTGTTGATTTCGCGTCGATTACGTTTAAAAACGACAGATTGAAAATCGATGATTTGACTATTCCGACAAATGTCACCGCATATGGTGACTTCTCTAAAAATCCGATTTTTAGCGTATCAGGAAATCTGGTCAATGCCGGTAGTGTTTACGCCTTTTCTTCCGGTCAGCACGTGCGCCGCAGTACATTTTCGGCCGACAACGTAGTCAACGAAGCTGGCGGTCTTATCACAACCGATTTGCCGACGGTTTATTCTACCGCCAGTATTGCCAATGGTTCTAATGCTGTTGATTTGAACATTCGTGGCAACGATACCGTGAGCAATCTAGGAACGATTTCGAGTTCCGGCGATTTGAATATCAGCGCAGGAAGCCTTGTGGAGAATGGTGCCGGCGCTCAACTTCTGGCTCGTGGAGATGTTTCGATCTCCGCACCAAAAATTGATAACAGAGGATTGATCCATTCGATCAACGGTGATGTGACGCTTGATGGTGTTTTCAACGGAGAGCTCACCGTCGCTAATGAGGGCGGAACTGTAATTGCGCGCGAGGGTGCAATCAACATTCGCAACAGTGGTTATGCCGGAACGTACAATACGTACGTGAGCGGTGGTGACTTCTTCAGCAAAGAAGTGAATGTTAATGCCGGTCGCGGATCTGCCGAAATCGATGTCGACGAGATGACTGGGACGTTAAACCAGAAAGGTTATGCATCCCATGTCGCCACCGATACGTCGACCTTGTCGTTAGGAAACATCTGTTTGACTGGCGATCCGACTTACAGCAACAACGGAAATATTTCTATCGATGGAAACGTAGCTGTTGGCGAAGCGCTCACCATCATAGCGGCTGGCGATATCACTAATTCGACCGGTGCGACGTTGACCGCTAACAACTCCACTCAGGGCTTCGACGTCACCATAATTGCGGGGGCGCAAATCACCTCCGGCAATGGCGGAAATACGAACTTGCCAAACGTCTCGATGGAAACGGCCACGACTATTTCCGGCTCCGCTTCGGGAACTGGCGGCAACATCATCTTCGGTGCAAATGGCGCGCTAAACATCAACACTCGCTCGGGTGGCAAGACTGGAAACGGTGGCGACGTATTGCTGGCCGCGTATCGCAACGGTAGTTCCAATGGAAACATTACGTATACGGCTGGCAGCATCACCACCGGTGGAAAAGGCGCTGGCTCTGTTAACGGAGACGTTTCATTCATCGCCGGTGCTTCTGCGGGAACGAACGCGATTGCGAATGTGGACACCACAGGTGGTGAAACCGGCGGAAGTATAACATTTGAGTCCGCGCAGCCTACCTCCGGCGGAAGTATCACATATGGCGTGAATGGTTCCATAACCGCAGGCACGCAACTGACCGCTGGAAGCGCCGTCGGGACCCCGGCACCGCTTGTGGTGCAGGGCAATCTGAAAGCCCAAACATCCATATCCCTTACGCTGACGAACGGAAACTTGTCCTGGCTTCCCGACTCCAAGTTCAGCATCACCACTTTGGATGCGAACAACGGTAGCGTGAGTCTCGACGCTAATAACATTGACGTCGGAAATGGAAACTTCTTCTCGACAAAGAATTTGTCTATTCAATTGGGTACTGGAAATCTAGGAGCTGGCGGTGTCGTCGCTTTGCAGACAAACGCGTCGAATATCAGTGCGGTGGGAGACAGTTCTGTTGGCGGGTCTGAGATTGTCATCGTCAGCTATAACAAAGGATTGGTGCTGTTCAGCGGAGAGGCTGACATTGTGAACTTCGGTTCGACAGGCACCTTCATGAGCACTCCGGGCGGCACTCCGATTACCGGCAATACGGTTTTAATAGGGTCCTTCGGTGCAGGTTCCGGCTTAAACTACCTGAACCCAGTAATGGTTGATGCCGCGAATCTGTTTGTGACCGGAACAAAGAAAGGCGATGTGTTCGCCTACAATACTCACGGCAGCACCTGGACTTTACTCGACACGACTACTATGGTGGGCAAGTCGACGTTCTCCATTCAATCTGACTCAAACGTCGCGATGCTATCCACGGCCGTTATCAGTGCTCCGAATGTGGTTATCGACACTAGCGGCTCGTTCAGCGGATTGAACGGCACTATTAACGGAAGCAATTCGGTTTTGCTTTCCTCGAATGGCAATATCACTACTGCCGCAATCCCGGCAACTATCAATACACCACGTCTCCAGTTGACCTCTCAGGGCACGATTGGAACCAGTACGGCCGCTCGCTACTCGATAAATCAGGGCGTGAGTGGTGTTACAGCGATTGCGGAAGGTGGTTCTGTTTGGCTCGATCAGAGTAATGTCGTGAAGAGCTTCAGCATCATCGGCGGAGCGGCAAACAATGATTTCGATTACACCGGCAATGGAAGCGTCACCATATCCGGTATCATAGGTTCTCAGAATGACACTAATATTGTGATTTCAACCGGTTCGATCACCACCAAAGCTGCGACGATAAATTCGAACGAAGATATCCTGCTGCAAATCACGGACAACGTGAACACCAAAAATAAAATTGCGCTCGGCGCCAACACGACGCTGCAGACTTTTGCCTCTCCTGGAAATGGAGATATCGTACTGGCGCTTGGAACGCCCATCACTGCGGTGCCAGGAACGCCGCCTTCGAAAGGTGTTGTATCGCAACAGTTTAGCGGCGGCAACATTTTCTGGGGCAACGGTGTCACCGGAAAGGGTAACAATAGCGTGATCGCAAAAGCCGCCGATGTGAATTTCAGCAATCCCTTCACGAGTAAAAACATCACTCTCGGTGGAAACGTCGTAATATTTGCGGACCCGCCGACCGGCGATATGGCTGCTATGGCGCAAGTTGACTCTGCTCCGGTTGCCGCAGCAATACTCGCGGAGAGTGGACCGTCTTCCACTGCTGCTGCGCTCGGCACCATGCGGCTTGATAGCTCATCCAGAAGTTTCGGTTCCGCCGCTCAGCTTGCCACCGGTGCAGGCGAGAATCAACCGCAGTTGACGTCTCTGGATCTGAGTGGTGTCGCATTTGGTGCTAAACAGTTGACGCCTTCGCTCAACTCTGTTCAACAGTCTCAGTTGAATCTGATAACGGCCGAACAGGCAACTGCGCTTGACTTCGACTCCACGGACGATTCCGTTTTCATCTCTAGTGCTCCGAGCGCACAGTTTCACGCTGGAAATCTTTGCATCGAAGACGGTCTCTACGATGCAATCACCGAGGGCGGTGCCGCAAGCAATCCGGTTCTTAAAGGAGTTGCACGAACCGCATTGCGTGAGCGAGTGGAAGCAACTGAGACCGGCAAAACTCTTTTCGTGCCTACGCATGATATGACGGTAGAAACGCAGTTCGGTAAACTCCACATTGGTGGCGGTGCGGTCGTTCTCGTTTCAACAAACAGAAACGGTGTCGCGGTGTACAACATCCACGATACGTCCAAAGAGTCGGTGGCGTTCGATGTACGTGGGCAAAAGATGACCATTTGTCCTGGTCGCCATATGCTCGTTTCGGCCGGAAGCGGAACGGACTTCGCATCGGTGAATCACATTGAATCGGTTTTGCATCGTGGCGTTTCCACTTCGATGGTTTCAGATCTGAAGGTTCATCAATCGGAATTCTCAACCCTCTCAGCCATCACAGGCGTTCTCCCTCTGCGGGCGATTGTTGAATCGAAGAGTCCGTCAACCAGAAAGATTGCGGCTCGACTGCTGAAGACTACAGCTGTTTTAATGCATCTTGGCTCTGGAAGCGACTTCCAGTGTTTTGCAAAACCAAGAGTAACGGCCCTCAGATAATCGGCTGAAACAGGCAGCAAACTCGTTAAAAAGACATATGTCACGCTGCGGTGATGTAGGGGAAATAAACTGACGTTATCTTCCCTACCTTACTAACCCGCGCGATCCTATCTTTCAACAGGTCTGTGAACCTGGGAGTTTCGCATGTCCGGTCAAGCGCCCCCCGCAAACAATACCAAGCCGCAGGAGCAGGCCGCGTCGAATGACGCCGCTGCTTCGAAGTCGTCCTCGACTGCTGAGACGAGCAATCGCCTATTAGAGGATTCGCGTCAGGAAAAGCCTAAGAGCGATTTGAGCAGTTCTACTGAATCTTCAGATTCGCAGAAAGATAAGAACGGAGATAAACAATCCGACGAAACTAAGAGCGACTCAAAGGTTAGTGCAGAGAATATGAGCGCTGGCGACACGCATCATCATGGCGGTGGTGAACATGCCGATGAGGGGCGGGAAGCAGGTAGTCCCAGTGATGTTTCATCCAACGCCAATGATCATTTGCGCAATCAGGTGGACAGCGAATTCAAAACCCCTGAAGCCAGAAGCCTTTTTAATAGTGCCAAGCTTTCGGCAAGTGTGATGGCAATCTTTGGTTCACCGCAATTCGTCGATGAAGCGCGTTCCGACCTCGCTCGTGGCGGTCGCAATGCGGAGAGTGGAACGCGTGCCTCCGAAGGTTCTCAACCGCCGGTCGAAAGTTTGGTAGATAAACCGCCAGGTGCGATAGATAGTTCTTCGGCTTTGATGGGCGACACTCCTGTACCGTCGGCTGACGCGACGCTGGATATGAAAGATTCGAGTGATGGCAGCATCTCCAAAATGCTCAGTGATACGGCGAGCTGGGCGGCAAGTATGTTTAACGACTACGTGGCTCAGCCGATTTCAAACGGTCTCAGTTCCGTACTCGATATGTATGGTTCGGCGGGTGAATGGTCGTTTGATTCGAGTGGCACCGCTGGCAGTGGCTCCGCTGAGCTGCCATCCCAGGCTGCCGGTCAGATCGCTCAGCTCAATGATGTATCGCGCCAGGAATTTAGACAGCAGACGCGAGATACCATGGGCAGTTTCGACTATGATCTAAAGGGCAGAGAGGGTTTAGAGTTACCACAGAATGCTACAGCTGATGGTGTGGCTGAAATTGGCGGTGAGAAAGTCGCTGTTTTCAGAACCCCTGAAGGTGATACCTTCCTTAAAAAGGGCGACCAGGTCGTAGCCAAGCAAGATAAGGATGGCAACTACGATCTGGCGTTGAGTGATGGCTCTACAGCAAAAGTTCGCCTGAGTAAAGACGGCGATCAATATAAGATCGATCACCTGGAACGCTTCAAAGGTGACCAACTGCAGCAGAAAATTCAGGATGGTGTTTTTTACAACTACAACTATGACGCCAGTGGTAATCAAACGGTCGACGCTGCTGCTGACTTCAAGGGCGCGATGACACCGGAACAACTCGAGCAGCGTTTAGCAACTATAAGAAAAGAACTCGGTCCTCATGGTACTGCGGCACTACGTTTCGGCGAGGGTCACGATCGTCAGCGCTTACTCATGCAGACTCATGGCGAGGACAAATATTCGCTTACCGACATCAATGAGAAACGTTCTCGTCTGTTTCTCAAAGGTCAGGAGTTAAGAGTTAACGAACACGATCAAATTGGAATCGTCGGTAAGGACGGTAAGATCACGGCTTTAAACAGCGGCGATCCCTCGTCTGATGCTGAGGCAAACAGGCTGAAGGAGCTAGCCGAACGCATTCGCCTGCGCGCACAAGGTGACGGAAAAACAGATGTAGATGGCGTTAAACTTGAAGTAAAGCCAGACGGGGACGCCGTTATCACGCGTCTCGATCAGCAAACAGGCGAGCCCCTGTCACACGCGGAATTGCCGGCGAAACCGGAACAGCCGGTCAAGGTTACGAACGACAAGAGCGGTGAAGTCGCGAACTTGGATGGTGACAGGGTCCAGTTGAACGATCGTGACAACATTCAACTTTTTGGCTTCAATCCTGATACCGGATTTAACACCAATGATTGGAGCCTTGATGACCGTGGTTTAACAGATCTACAAAACGGAATGAACCTCGATCCGGAAGGCAGTTTGTTTGACGGAGATGGTGAATTTATAAGCGGAAGCGCTGATAGCGGCGAAGATTTCTTCTTTACTGAACCGAACGAAAATTTGATTGAGCATAGAGAGAATATGGAAACGGCCCAACAGACGAGCCAGGAGGTGAATACGCTTGGCTCAATTTCTCTCTCCATCTCGCGAAGCGGTAACCCAAATGCTGTTAGCATAGCAAGGTCCGTCGCTGCCGAAGCGCTTGGTATCGCAAGTAGTACCATTAGCGAACTCGGAAACGACATGATGGCTAAAATTCCGGTGTTCAGTTCCCAATCGATTGCTGAAACCGCATCGCAGCATGCAAGCAGGGAGGACCGAACGCAAACGTATGCGATGCGTATGGGCATTTCGGATTCTACGAGTCTGAGCCAACTAAACCAATTAGCAACATTTACAACGACGAGTCTGAGCCCGGAGGAATTGGTGCGCCAGCGAATTCTTCGCGTAGCCTAAGTCGCATCAGCTGGACGGCGGCGTTGACGATCGGCTTCTAGTTTGGCACCACGAGGAGACCGGACGCATCCTGGAGCTGCTCTTGCGCGCCTACGGAACGTAGTTTGTTTACCGCTCCTCGCGAACCGAGAGGTGCAACAATTGGTGCCACTATAGCTGGTGCAAGGGTGTTCACCACATCGAGCATGATCATCGTCGTCAACTGGCCTTTGGTCACACCGCCTTCTGCGCCCGCCAGCGTGGACTTCGGCTCCACAAGTTTCGGCTCACTTCTTCCGAACATTTTGCGGCGCATCGATGTGTAAGTGGGGTTAAAGGTACCGCCTTCAGCTTCGCCATCCAGGTCTCCGCTCGTTGGATCCACTTTCACATCTGTGGTCGGGATGTTGAAAACAATAGCGCGGGGCGACAAAACATTTCTAATCTCGGAAACCTTCACGCGCCTTGTCTGCCCTGACTGCACCTGGAAATCGATGTTGTCACCGTTGACCGCGCGAACGTTTCCAACTAGAACAGTCCCATCGGCCATTTCCAAATTGTCCGGACGTTTTGAGTCGGGGAAAGAACCGAGCCAGTCTCCGCCGGTGAAATAAATGACACCTTGAATTGAAGAACGTCCCTCGACTGTTGAAATTTTGTGGTCGATTAATTTGCCGGTCAAGATGATGTGCCTGTCGAACAGCCAATCCGGCACTGCTCCGACTGTGACATTCGTACCGTTGAATTTGACGGCTCCCTGAGGAATTTTGATCGAGCCTAGCGTTTCTGTTTTAACCTTTGCCTGAATTCCCGCATCAGGTGTGCCTTTGATGACTTTTAAGGGGGACGCAAATGCGGCGCCCTGTTGCAGTAAAGTCGCTGCAATCGCCACCATAGCAATCGTTGGCTTCAATAAACCTGTCGTCATTCTCGAATCCTTCGTTGTTCCCGAGGCAATGGCTCTATGCTAGCCCGTTCCGACGCAACTTAGATTAGAGCCGCTAAATTTATCTATTAATGCGAAATGTCCAGGATTCCGACGACGTACCAGGCGAGCAGAAGCGCGATAGTCACCATGAAGATTGTCAGGCTGAGTGGACCGGCGATTTTCTTGTTAACCCTGTACCGCCATATGGCTCCGGAAATGAGAACGAGAGCAAAAAGTGTACCGGGTACGGCGCTCAGCACCGTCTGCAACATAGCTTCTGAATCGGGTGAAGAAGCGAAGATGAAACGAAGTTTCTTGTCGGATTTTGGGGGCGGAGCCGGCGCTACCGGATTAACCTCCGGAGAATTCGTACCGAGCAGTTCCTTATTGTGCAGCTCCTTCAATTTGTCTTTTGTGACATCTATTCCGTCGGAGCACTCAATGTAAAAGTATTTGCCCTTGTCCGCACTGGTCAACAACTTACCATTACGATCGAAGCCGCGTATGAAGAACATTCTGCCATTGTAAACATTGCAGATGATACGACCGGGCCCGCCTTTGGGTTGATTCTCCCACATCTCTCCAGCAGCCATTGACTTGCGGAGCGGAGTATCGGTCGACTCCCCGGTGGTACTAAATATGATGGCTTGATCAAGACTTCTTGTAATGGGATTGGTGAAAGTAAGTTTGTCTTTTGAGATTGCCCAGACATCGTCCGACTCAGGGTAAAAGCTTTTCGCTGCTCGATACTCTTGTGCGAGTTCAGCATATTTCCACATGCGTTTTACAAGAACCGTTTCTGGTGCTTCATGTGTATAGAAAAACGTACCGTCATTGTCGACAATAGCATCATCCGCTGCTCGGAAGAATGTAAAGGCGGAGCGTAAGTGCCCTGGAATCAGCGGTAGCAAATCCTGAATTGAATTTCCAACGAAGCTGTAAGATGCGTTTTCCGTCGTGCCATTGTGAAAATAGCTTGCGCTGCCGCCCGGACTGAGTTCAATTGTCTTCTGGTTATCTGTGCTGCTGTAAGTCCCAGCTACGTTGCTGCCGTCCGGTCCAAAGGCACCGCGGGTGCCACTATGCGGCACGAACATCGCGTAGGCGAAAATGAACATAATCACCACGCCCACAGATGCTGCAATCCATAGTCTCTTCGGCGATGGCGGCTCTACAGGCTCCTCTTCCGACTCTGGTTGACCCCCGCGCCAGATATCCAGTTTCTCCGTGTCAGTCTCCGTAGCCTTTTTCTTGCGATACATTATCGCTACATCTACTTCCTGTTTTGCCATCTCTCGAATCCGTTCAACTTCCTTTGAGCTAAACCGAGACATAAGCGTGGAGCGGTTTCGCGCTAGATTCAAGCATGCATCATTTAGTCTGACTAGAATCGGGTCGTCCTGCGGCAGAAATTCCGCGGCAATTTCAATGGCTTTGCGATACTCCTTTTCTGCATCTCCGAAGCAGTTGTTGTCTTCGTGCAATGTGCCAAGTTTTATTAGTGCTGCGATGTATTTCGCCGCGGGGATCTTCGCGTTGAAATGCTGCTGTTTAGTGCGCTCGTACAGTTCCACAGCTTGTTCCGGCTGATCGAGAAACATGTAAATGTCGCCGAGATTCTGGAGAATTAAAAACTCGTGGTCGTAGTTGGGACCGGGAAGACTGCTGAGGAGTTCTAAAGCTCGATTGTATTCAAGGGCTGCATCTTCAAATCGGTTAGCCTCGAACATATCATTTGCATTGCTGAGATACCAGTCGAAAGCATCACGAGCAGCAGCTTCATCACTAAATGAGTGTCCTTCCTGCATGCGACCGAGTCTGGAAATTTTGGCAAAGTCATCGGAGCTATCGCTTGGTTCATCGTGGACTGAGTCTGAACCATCTTCATCAACAGTCTCCTCCGATCCCGTCTCCGTAGAGTCGACCCGCTCGTCGTCCGCTGCTGTTTCAGCCCCGTCCATGTCAGTCTGCGCGTCGACTGGCGCGAAAGTTTCGTCACTAAATATGGTGCCTTCCCCGTGCGCGGACTGCGCGCGCTCTATCCGCCTGTTGCTGCGTTGAAGTGCATCGGGGTCGATATCCTGGGTCGAATCCTGATCGTTAGTTTCGTCCGCCTCGTTAATTTCAGGCGGTTCGAGTTGCTCTGACTCAAATTCCTCAGCCAGTTCCGCAGCGGGTTCCGCCACCCTAGATCCGAAAATCTGCCGCAGTTTGCCTGTGGTCCGCTGTTTCTCAACATCGTCGACGCGCTCACCAGAATTGTCGCTGAATCGTCTCGTGCTACCTGACTGATGTCTTTCTCCCTCAGCAAGAGCGCGCCAGTCTTTCTTTTCTTTTCCTTGTTTATTTCCGACGAATGATGATGGCGCCTTTCTCTGTTCACGTTCTATCGGCTCTGCTTCGGCATCTCTTAGCTGTAAGTCTTTCGTCAGCACTGGAAGAGGTCCCGTCTCCGCTCCTGTCTTTAACCAACTCGCGACTTCGCTTCCTGAGTCATCAGCCGCTTCCAGCCAACCTGCAGCGGCTGTGTTTCGCATAGACGTAAACGACGATGCCGTTGGTTTTGAAACTCGACGAATTGCGCTCTGAGCGGCAATGCTGTTGGGGTCGCCCGCATTGCTATCGGAATCGAGCATTTCATCCGCTTCCCCTGCAGCGGACGAATGTCCATCCGTTTCTGTTGATTCGTTTAAAACCGTTTCCACCGGCTGCTCGTCCAGCTCTTGCGCGGTGTTTGCCTGCTCCGATTCGATGCCTGAGGCATTGCTCAGGGAGTCTTCCGAAGCGGAGCCGCTGGTCGCTCCCAGCGCGACTGTTCTCGGTTTCATTACCTCGGAGTGTTCTCCGCGCCAGCCCAGAATTTGAAGCAGTTCTGCGTGATTCAACTCGATTGGCAGAGCGTAATCTTCATGCTCGAAGAGAACGTCATAGATGTGTTCGACCCAGTAATAAGCCTGGTGACCATCCAGGTCTTCGTCGACTTCAGGTTTTGCATAAGAACAGTCGAAGCGACACTGAGTGGCGAACTCTTCGAATTCCTGCTCCGTCAAGCCGCTGGCCTTGCGGAGCGCAGTCCACAAATCCGCCCAGATTGGGTCGTCTTGTTTGTTTTTCTTCCATTCGGATGCCAGGAATTTCGCCAGATGGCAATCGTTCCGGTCGGCACCAGCAATCTTTTTTGCAGAAGGTTGGTCGTTGGTAATCAGATGAACAAAAACCGGAAGACGATACGCCTGCTTCAATCGTTTCCAACCGTCCGCCAGCCGTTTCATAAAAGCGCCGTCTTCTGCGCCTTCGGCAGTGAGATCTTCAACAGTAAGTTTGTCGGCCCATTCGCTCCATTTCAGCAAATAGGCATCAATTCGATTTCTCGTCGCGATCTGCAAATCGTCAGCCCTGCGCATCTGCGGATCGGCTATGCGCACCCACACCACATCCTGCTTCTTCAGCCTGTCAAGGATAATCGAGCACATGACCTTGACGCGATCGTCGTTTTCGAGATCGGCTTCGGAAGAGCCTTCCGATATCTTTGGATCGGTTTCGTCCTGCTTACTGTTGTCGGTCATGCAGTGTGCAGCCGTCTGTTTAAGGTGGGGTTTATTGTTTATACCCAATCACGGCTTGCGTCACATGCGTGTGCACCACAGATAGCCCAGTGCCGCAAAGAACCCGCCCATCGAGATTCCGATAATCCACATCGCCGGACGTTTGCGCAGGAAATGGAGAAAGGCGATAAATGCCAGGGCTGCGGCGACGAAGCCCGCGAGTAGATCGCCGTCGATTAGCGGTCCTCCGAAGAAACAACTGTGTCTGGAGCGACTTTCTATCTCGACTACTTTATCAGGGGCGGAAACAGTTTGCGCTGGAGATTCAACATCGCCCAACGATGGCGGCGCAATCGCTCCCCTCAGCGGATACGCAACAGATTCGCCCTTGGTCGCGTTGGCTGGTGGCGTTTGGGCTGAGCTGGGTAGTGCCAGGCCGATTGTCGCAGCCAGACTGGCCACAGCAGCGATCGAGCGCTTAAATGCTTTTTTGACTCGGTGAACCGCAACCGGGCAGTCTCGTGTGATGACCGTGCCGTCGCGTCTTCGATAGATTTGCATGCAGACTCGACCGCCATTCGCGGTGCCGAGCAACTCGCTTACTTCTCTTGGCGTCAGTTCCGCGACATTGTAGACGTTCAGTTTGCAGTCCTGGCAAAATCTCTTGCGATCGTCCCCGACCATTTCGTCCCAGTCGGCGCTGCATGGCGTCGCTATCTGGATGCTGTTGACTTGTTCTTGATACTTCTCCATAACGCCTCCGAGCGTCGGGCCGGGCACACGAAATCTACCGGCGACACTTTCCAAATTACGCGCCGCCGAACATTAAGTTGAGTATTGAATAACTGAAAGTCGTTCAGGGTTTACCCGGTGAGGACTGATAAGATCTCGATTTGCGCCCCAGGCTCAGAGGAAACACATATGCCGGTTTACACCCACGAAATGATCCGCGAACTCGGCGGTGAGATGTTGGAAATTCGCGATGGATACGCGAAGGCACAGTTGCCTTTGAGCGAGAAAGTGATGCAACCAACGCGGGTCTATCACGCCGGTGCGATCGTCGCGCTCGCGGATGAAGCCGCATCAGCCGCTATCGTTGGAGAGCGGCTTGACACCTGCGATATGGGCGACAAAAAATTTCCTTACTCGATTCAACTAAGTGTTAATTTGTTGACCAACGACCCGGTCGGTCCGATTGTCGCGGAAGCGACAGTTGTTAAACGAGGGAGAATCACCGTAGTTGATACCATCGTAAAAACTTGTACGGGCGAGACTGCGGCGATGATGCGAAGCTCGCACTTTATGGTCGATCCGAATAAAACCGGACCGCATCACAAGAAGTAGTAGTGTTGTCAGAAGCGGTTGAAGAGTAGCTTAACGCCTGCTAAACTGCCTGCATCCAATACTTTCTGAGGCATAGGAAGATGACCAATCATTTGCTGGTCACGGCGGTGGGTGAAGATCGCCCGGGCATCGTCGCCAGACTTACCGAAGTTCTTGTCAGCCATGGCGCCAATCTGGAAGAGAGCCGCATGGCAATTCTTGGTGGCGAGTTTGCTGCTGTCATGCTCGTAACCGGCGCAATCGATATGAATGCTTTGCAAAATGAATTTCGTGCGCTCGAAAAAGATGGCATTCACGTCACTACCAGGACTACAAAACCGATCGATATCGACAAGTACAAGAGTTACGCATCATGCGAAATCTTCCTGCGCGGCGCTGACCACGAAGGTATCGTTCATTCCCTTTCATCGCAACTTCGCGACAAGGAGATCAACATCCAGTCGGTTCACACCGAAGTCATAAGTGCTCCCGTCTCCGCATCGCCACTGTTCTGCATGAATGCCACCATACTGGTGCCACCATCGTTAAGCGTTGAAGAACTGAAGAAGGAACTCGCGAGAATTGGTGACACTCAAGGTGTGGATATCGACTTGAAAGTTCGCAGTGAATCGGAAGCTGACGCGAAAGCAAAGCGCTAAATCACGTTTTAGTTCATTCGAGATCCGTAAATATAATTTGCAAAGTTGGTAAGCGCGTTTCTAAACCGGTTGCCATTGCGACTTTTACATACAACTCTTTGCCAGTGCAGGTCTTTACGCGCTTCTTTCCGAAGTAACCCGGTCCTTTTGTGTTAACGATGTCGATAAACGTTCTGCCATTGTCACTAAATACGGTGCCGATATGTTTGCTCCGCAGTGAGCCTCTTTCGTATCCCAGAAGTCGCTCTGACCATCCGTCTGCTGCGATAATAAGTCCGTCTCCGTTGATTGAAATCAAGCCGATAGGCAGCGTTTCCATGCGAAGTTCGAGGAGTTGAAAGTTCGCAATGGCGACAAAGCTATCAGTAAATTTGTTCGATTCAGTAAATTGCATTCTTTTCTCTGATAAAAACATTTCGAAGTGGTTCTGACATCTCTTGAAAAAGGTCAGCTGAACTTAACTCGAAAGCATTTACGCAAACGAGCACTATGAGCTGATCTCGAGCAAAGTCGAGGTCTTCTTTTCGCGAGCCGAGGTAGCGAAGTGCGTTGCACGTCGCTGCCGTTTGACACTGATTTAGTTTCGCGCCAAGTTGGAAAACGTTGAATATCGTTTTCTTTCTTTGATGCGGTGGTTGTGAAGGGCAGCAGTGTGAGTGAGCATGGTCACTCAATGTTAATGATTTCAGAGTTTTGTGGAATTTTCGTGACACATGCTAAATCGCGGTGTCGGATTCGATACCGTTTATCTTGATGCTGTAGTTCACCAGAGCCTGACAAAGTGTCAATTTACCTTCTTGTACAAGTTGATGGAAGACTAGTGCAGAGTCCACCAAGCCGCGATCTCTGGGAAATGTTTCACTCATGACAAAACGCAACGTTGCCGCATCTCGAAGAGCGAGTTTTGTTGCGTCTTCCAAATAGTTGCTATTGCTGCTGTCCGTTTCTTTCGCATGGTTCATTACCAGAGCAAGCAGGCGTGGTTCGTCCATAACTCGTTTGAGCGACGCGCGAATTTTGTCTTTTGTCAGGTAGCCCGTGATCCGCAAGAATTCATAGAGCGAAACGTTCTTATTTCCACTGTCGGCGATTAAACCGTCTACATCAGCGGAGTCAGGAGTGCCTGCCAGTCGATGCGCCTCACGCAAAACGTCGGTCGCTTTGCGCACATCGATTTTTTCGTCCCAGATCAGCGCTTGCAACCGCAATGCCGCAGTTAAAATGTCTTGCGAGATCCACTGCTTGTCCAGCAGTATTTCGCCAAGCATTTGTTGAGAGTCTTTGCCCATGGACAGGGATTGCTGCAACTCTTCTTCCGTGATGATTTCAGCGCAAATAAACAATTCACCGAGCTTGATTTTCTTCGCGGTTGAGTCGTAAGCCGGCAAACTGTGAGCCGTGGCACCTGCACCGTTGTCGGACGCCAGTCTTTTCAAAACATCCTTTCGTTCCAGATTGTTGGCTCTTAATTCGCGTTGCATGGCGAGCGTGATTCGGACCTTGTCTTCAGTGACCTTGCTCAGGAGAACGAGCACCTGGCCGAGCGGAAGACCGGAGTGATCGGACACCGTCAGCCCGAGGTCCAGCTGATGTGAGTTCAAACGATTGGCATCGCGCAACAGTTCACCAAGTCGAGTGCCTTTTGTCGCAGAAGCGTCGACACCCAGTGAGATGAGTGCGTCTGAAAACGACCAGCGTTTGCGGTTTACTATAGCAAGTGCCTGTTTTGCCTGATTGAGTTCCAACAGCCTGTCGCGCAGCATCGACTGTGCTTCGACTACCGAGCGAACTACGAAGTCCGGCACGTAATCAAGCATCACAAGTGTTCTGCCGAGCGGCAACGACGTGTGCGCTGATACTCGCAAACCCTTAATAACTTCGGCTGGTGCTGCGACTCCAAGGTCCACCAGCAATTCACCCAGCCTGTAATCGACCTGTTGTGCGGTTTGTTTCACGATCAAATTTCCTGGCAAACGAGCAGTCCGCCAAACAAACGCGTGGCTGGTTCTGCCTAAAAGGCTCGACGGGATTCCATATGGAGGGCGAGCGGGATACCAGAATTAATGCAGAGGCTCAGGGGCTGAAGCTGGCGATCTGCTTTCTTGCGAGCGGTGTTCTAAATAGCGGCGCCTGCGCAGATTTGCGGCTTGCGTTATTTCAGAACAACCGAACATTTGTACATCAATATCAGTAGATTTTCAATTGCATAGTTCACAAAAGCGGCGCCCTTGGCAGCTCTTGGGGGACGGCGACTCTCTGAAATCCCCTAGTCGAGAAACCCTGGTTGTCTACGCCTCAATGATTCCATATACGGGTTTTCCGTAGGCTTTGGGAACTTCCCCATTGGCGACGGCAAATCCTCATCTTATTGTTACTTCATGGTTGAAAGCGGATCACATTCAGCGAAAGAGGTGCTGCACGGCAAACCGGGGGACTCCGGAGAGCGTGCTCCTTTTGCCGATTTCGGCGATTTTGGCATTCGGCCGAGCCACAACGCCGGACTGGCCAAACTGGCAGTGTCGCAGGCTGATTCGCCCGCGGAGGCGCTCTCCCGGTCGATTACGGACCATAAACGCCAGCTCGCCGAACAATCGTGGATGGGCGCCGGCTTAAGCTATCTAACCGAACCGATTCACCAGAGCGGAGCTAACCTGAAGAAGCTCGAAGCGCTCCAGGAGAAGGCTTCTAAAGAGAGTTCTCCGGAACTGGACAAAGAAATTACTCGTGCGATCGGTGCAGACCGGTCATCTCTCAAAACGCAGTCTGAGATTGAGTTGTATGGCGGCGGCATGCTCCAGACGGCCGGTCTGTTCATGGGTAGTAAGAAAGGACTGGCCTACACGGCGCTCGCGTTTGGACTGAACACTGCCAGACCTGTCGATTCGGTCGGCACCCAGGCTCTAGACTTTACCCTCGGAGCCTCTAAGGGCGCGGCGACCGGCTTACTCTTTCACAACGTCATGAAGTCCAACGCTGATGTAGCAACGAAAGCTCTCACGATGGGTGTCGGAAACCGTTTCGTAGATGCGTCGCTCAGCCGGCAAACTTATATAAATCCTGAAAATGGAAAGCTCGATGTCACCGGTGCTTTCGGACGAATCGGCGCGAGAACTGCGGATCCAGCCGGTCTGGCAATGGATGTCGCAGTCTTCGGAACCGGTCAGGCGATTTTGCAGAATCAGGCGATACGCGGCGCTATCCAGAAAAATGCTTTGACTGCCACTATGACTACGGCCGGCGCATTCGGTTTTGCGTCCGGAAGTGGAGATGAGATATCGAAACAGCTGAAATCGGGAGAGTTTGACGCTGGTGCAATCGTCACGCGCGGTTTATTGCGAGGTGGCACAGATGCAATCGCATCGATTCCTGGCGGAATGAGAGCCTCTCGCCTGGCAGCGATGCAGCGGGAATCGTCGCTCGGGCTTACTAGAAACCCGGCGGCAACAGTTGAAGCGGTTGCTGATCCGGCTCAGCTAGCCAGAGCTGTTCGAGAGACCGGGAGCGGCGCTAAATTGGAAACCTCTCAACTCCACGGCAAGCCGGGCAAGGGGACGGAGTTGCAGATTAGCGATGAAACCGCGCGCTTCCTTGCGGAGCGACAGCCAGTAATCGAACGGTCTTGGCCGGCCACCGCATCTCGCGAATTTCAAATTGTCGGCGGCGATGTGAAAGGGCTCGATATGCTCGGACAGTCGAAAGCCGCTGCAGCAGTCGTAAAAGTTCGCGAGCTTTCCAACGGACAGCCGGTTGGCGACACGAAGAGAATGTTAGTTCAGCATGTTGACGATCGCACGCCACTTCGCACGAACCTGGCTTCTACGGTCGATCTCGTTGCGTCATGCAATCCAGGGTTGTGCGGTCCGAGCGCGAGCAAACATTTGTTCGGTGATCGCATGGGCGTCGGTTCGGTCTTCTTCCAGAAAGTTGCTGACAGGCTTTCGTTCTCGACTGACCGAACGGCTGTTAGCACCGCCAATGGTGCGGCGGTTGAGTTGGGCCGCACGTCAACCGTTTCCGATCTCCTACTTTTGCCGGAGACGAAAAACCTTTTGCGGACTCCCCGCCCGGTCGAGCTGTACGCAAGAGAGATGAAGCACTTCAAAGATCCAGCTTTGCGAGTTGTGGATGCGGGCGCTGATAGCATCGTCTTCGAACTAGCTGATGGTCGCATTCTCAAGATGACGGATCGCCCGTATCGGAAGGATGGTCAGCCGTTGTGGCGTCCGGAATGGGGCAGCCGAACTTACGAGACGGACAACGGCGTATTTAGATTCGACGCTAGACTGATGACGAAGCCCACGCAAATTGAAGTCAATCATGAACCTATCATGTATTACATTCAGGAGCGGGCTCAGACGCCAGTTTCGACGCGCACTTTGAGAGAGTTTCACGATAATATTGCTCGTGACGGAAATTATGTTTTCTGGGATGGCGGCTTCTCCAGTCTTGGTCACGCGCAGCTGGGATATGTTCCGACAAAGACAGGCGGTAAGGGCGTTGTGCTGCTTGATTACGACGCGGTTCGCAAACCCGGAGACGTCCCGCCTGAGACCCAGTTGAGTCCCGGCAGTGATAATCACTGGATGAGCCGCTACAGAGCGGACCGCATCGACTGGGAGCGATAGACGCCAAGCTCGATGAAGCCGACCGACGGCGCTAATTAACACTCATCTAACAGAGTCGGCCAGATATTCAAACATTCTGGGCGTATAAGTCGGATTGTTGGTTTAACAACGACAGCCTTGGCGCTTTGCTATCATTCAAGGCTTAGGTTTGTCGGCGATGCTTCGAGGCTTTCTGTATGAAGATTTTGCGCTCCTGGTTGTCACTGTCTGCAATGGTGGCGTTATCCGCAACGGCGGTTTCCGCCGAAGTCCATGTGCATGCGGGCGCGCTCGCATTGCCTGTTTCAACGGCTCCCGTGGGCGAGAGTTCGACCGCGTCGGAAACTCGGCGAAATCTAACGGCGCCGACTCAGGTTGCTGAGGCGAATGGCGGAGAGGTCTCACATAATAAAGCGGGCTTGACCTGGGAGAAATGGGACGACAAATTGTTTGACCGCGCGAAGAGCGAGAACAAGCTGATCTTGCTCGATCTCGAGGCTGTCTGGTGTCACTGGTGTCATGTTATGGATGCAGAAACCTATGGCAATCCGGAAGTCGCGGAGATTTTGAAGACGAAATACATACTCGTCAAGGTCGACCAGGACTCCCGCCCGGACCTCAGTCACAAATACGAAGACTGGGGATGGCCGGCAACAATTATCTTCAACGCAGATGGCAAAGAGATCGTGAAGCGCCAGGGATATATTAACCCTGAGAAGATGTTGAAGCTATTGGCGGCAATCGAGAAAGACCCGACGCCGGAAAAGCCTTCAAAGCCCGAGACTGCCTACAATGTCGAGAGCAGTTTAAGTAAGGAAATCCGAGAGGAGCTGCAGAAAAAGCACGTTGATGGTTACGATACTAAATATGGTGCCTGGGGAACGCATCACAAATTTCTTGACTGGGACAGCGTTGAATATGCCATGCAGAGTGGTGTCGCCGGCGATGCCTCTGCTGTGAAACGAGCCACGGCTACTTTAGACGGCCAACTGAATCTGTTAGACCCTGTATGGGGAGGCGTTTACCAGTATTCCACCGACGGTGATTGGAAACATCCGCACTTTGAGAAGATTATGCAAATGCAAGGAGAAAACCTGCGAATCTACTCAATGGGGAGCATGCTTTATAAGAAACCGAGTTATCTGAAAGCTGCAAAAAGTATCGCCGGCTACCTTCAAACGTTTTTGACGTCGCCGGAGGGGGCGTTCTATACCAGTCAAGACGCGGATCTGGTGCCTGGTCAACACAGTCAGGACTACTTTAATTTAAACGATGCGAAGCGTCGAAAGCGCGGCATACCTCGCGTTGATAAGCATATCTACGCTCGAGAGAACGGCTGGGCAATCAACGGTTTTGCTTACTTGTACATGGCGACCGGTGAACAACGCTATCTTGATGCGGCGACAAAAGCGGCAGATTGGATTTTGAAGAACCGTTCGCTCGACGGTGGCGGTTTCCGCCATGACGAAAAGGATATTGCCGGTCCGTTCCTGGGTGATTCGCTGGCTATGGGGCGCGCTTTTCTGTCGCTGTATGAAGCGACTGCCGACAAGAAATGGTTGGAGCGTGCTCAGGGGTGCGCAGAGTTTATCGGCAAGCACTTCGATAATTACGTCGGCGGAGACAAATCAAAAACAGCCGGCTATCTGACTGCGGACCCAGCGTCCAGCAAGATTGCGAAACCGGTGCCCTTGCTGGATGAGAACATTATGCTCGCGCGCTTTAGCAACCTTCTGTTCCAATATACCGGGAAAAAAGACTATCAGGATATGTCAAAACAGGCGATGCGATATTTGTCGACGCCTGAGATTGCGCGGACTCGCCGTATACTCGTCGCCGGTATTCTCCTGGCAGATAGCCAGATCGGCAGCGCTCCGTTCCACATCACCATTGTTGGTGGCAAGACCGATCCAGTCGCGAAAAGTCTGTTCACGACCGCTCTCAAGAGTCCTTCTGTTTATCGAAGGCTGGAGTGGTTCGATAAAAACGAGGGAAACTTGCCCAACATGGATGTCGAATACCCGGAACTGGGAAAAGCAGCTGCGTTTAGCTGCGGAAATGGAACGTGCTCTTTGCCGGCGTTTGATGCGGCAGCGCTCACGACACTCATAGAGAAGCGCACAAAACTGTGAGCTCAGTTTATTCCGGAATCATTCCGATTGATGCCAACCAGATCGCAGCCAGGTCACCCAATTACTCCAACTTTGTCTGGGTCGATCCTCCACTCTTTCGCGTGCAGTCGCACTAAGCCAATCGCTCTTTGCGCATCATCAAGTGCGACCGGAGATTTAGGGTAGGAGCCCTTGTTCGGAACCCGATATTTAAGCAGGACGGCTGTAATTCCTTTTGAATTGAGCCACTCGCAAATTTCGGTTCCTTCAAGATCGATCGCGGCTTATCGATCCACTTCGTTAAGTGTTGGCTTTGTCCTCGGAAGGTGTAGGGCCGTGGTAGCGTGAGAGTATGACGATAGATAAACCGATGGTAGTTTTCACAATCGATGGCGTTGGCAGCTCCGGTGTTATGCCTGCCACTACCAGGCTCGCAATTAAATTGGCTGGTGGAGATCATGACGTCCGTCACTTCGTCTGGGGGCACGGGTTTGGGCGCCTGGTCGCGGACATTCGTGACCGCGAACATATGTATGCCAAGGCTGCCAATCTTGCATGGACGATTGAAGAGTTGCATTTGTCCGGTCGACGGGTGAGTTTAGTGGCTAAAAGTGGAGGAACGGGAGTCGCGCTGAAGGCGCTTGAGCTCTTGCCTCCGGACTCGGTTGAAACGGTCATATTGCTAGCTCCGGCTGTTTCGCCATCGTTTGATTTGCATCCGGCATTGCGTGCTGTGAAAACGAAAATCTATTCGTTTAATTCCAGTTTCGATTTATTTTGGCTTGGACTTTGTACGTCAATAGTTTGCACCGCTGATGGTGTCAGGACAAAAGCGGCTGGCTGTGTTGGTTTTCAGAACGCAAGCCAGTATGAGAAATTGGAAGAGATAAACTGGAGTCCCTTGATGATGCGCAGTCTTCATTTTGGTACCCACTTCGGCACAAGTATGTATCCCTTTTTGCGAACCTACGTAGTACCTCTTCTCACGTAGAATGCGGATTCTTGCCATTTCTGACTCGAAAAAAAACTATGTTGATTGTTTAAATCACCCTCGACTAACCCGCTGAGTATGGTTCAATACGGTTAGCTGGAGGCGCAGGTTGATGCTCGATCGAGATATGTACACAATCGTCCGCGCAAAGATGGCGGAATGGTGGACAACCAAAACCATAGATGAGACTTGTTTGCAGGGAGCACTGAGTGCCGTTTACGAAGCGCAGCAGTTGCAATCGCCTTTGTTGATCTGGTGTGAAAGTCCCTTTCAGCTGAGCTTAATGCCATTTTTGCTTACGATTCTCGCATGTGCTCCTGCGTCGTCGAGAGGCCTGCTGCTGAAATCATTGAGCGACTTGAGATGTCGAAATGCTCTAGTGAGTTTGACTGAACAGCTTTGCGAAAAGCAGCAGCGCTCATTGGCTAATATGGAGGTTCCAGACCTCTCGAACGCCAGAAACGCTCATAATACTCTCTTTCGTGACATCACATTGATTGCGAAAGACGTTAACGACGCTGTCTCGGAAGCGAACAAGTCAACAGGCGCGGCTTATCGCGATGTTGCTGTCTTGACCAGCGCCGAACGCACATTGGAGCGCTCTCAACGCCTGATCGCGAGTGCGATTCAGCATGTCATAGCGGAGGTAACCTTTAATCGTTTTCGTTCCGAGGGAGAAGAAAACTGGCGCGCGATAATGCATCACACTTTCGATTTGAATAAGTTCTCGCTGTTCAATCAAACTCTGGAAGAGGTTGATTGGCTTCTGGAAGGAAGTCTGAGCAGTTTTGACCTTCATGTGAATGAATGCACCTTTAGCAATGTCTTGACGTGGGGAAGCATCTCGTTCGATCGCATGCTCCGACTTTCCTGTCTCGAGGCAATTCTTGGTGAAGGCGAATTAGCAAAGCATCGCCAATTCAAGAGGCTGAAACCATATTTGTTTATCCGAAAGAGTGCGATGGCGTATCTTTTTACCTCTAAGATCGTTTACGCAAGCCGTTCTCCTGTGATGGTGCGTTTCGACAATTTGCAGCGGCTGCACAGTGACATAGGACCGGCCATAGAGTTTGCCGATGGATTCCAAATTAATTGTTGGCACGGGACTGAGATTGCGCCTGAGTTGGCGGCAAATCCGAGCCTTTTAACGCTGGACCGAATTGAGCGTGAGGCTAATGCTGAAGTGCGAAGTGCAATGTTAGAAAAGTACGGTTTCGATAGATTTATCACGGACAGCGGTGCTGAGAAGGTCTCCGTTGATGAGCACTTTGGAACGTTGTTTCGAGCTTTTATAAGCGGTCTGCCGTTCTGTTTTGTGAGGGTGAAGAACTCATCACCGGAGCCGGATGGGTCGTATAAGGATTACATTTTGCAAGTGCCACCAGATATGAGGAGTGCAAAAGAAGCGGTTGCATGGACATTCGGAATGAGAGAGTCGGAGTATTCACCGATGATTGAAACCTAGAATTAACTTGCTCTGCTACAATTCGAGCATGGAAAATTTGCCGAATCCAATTTGCCAAGATTGTCTGAAACCGTTCGTGCCGGAAGGCGTAAAGCCAACCACTCAGTGGGTCTCATTTTGCCGATGCTTGCGTCCATACGCGCCCAACTCGCAGTTCTCTATCGATCTTTGCGCGACTTGCAAGAAACGGATATTTGCCGGAGCAGCGGGGCGTACTATTGCTCCTGATATTTGCGCTTGCGAAACACCTGCTGCAACGAAATGTCCTACTTACATCAAACAGAATGCGAGTGACGCGGTCACGCTGGATTTGCAATCAGTGGGACTGGGTGACAACGCCTTTCCTGCTGAACGTTATGTGCCGCTCAGTGTCTTAGGTGATGGAAGCCGCGCTGTCACAATATTGGCCAGGGACCGTCAGCGTGGAACCAAAGTTGCGGTCAAGTGTTTCAAACGAATGAACCCTGCTGCGGTAAAGACTTTCGATCAAGAAGTTCGGAAAAACAAACAGCTAACTCACACTAACATTTCCAAGATTGTCGACCACGGCATTCTCAATAATACGACACCATATCTGGTGACAGAATACAAAGACGGTTTCAATCTAGAACAGTATCTCGCAATTCACGGCGTGCCGAGTTTCGATGTTGCGGTTAAGATTTTGCTCGCGGTTGGCGAGGCAATTCAGTACGCCCAGAAGCAGAATGTGCTGCATCGCGATGTAAAAGCAACAAACATTGTCTTTGTTGATGACATGAACTCCGAGCCTTCTGTGTTGCTTATGGATTTCGCGATGCCAAAGGTAAAAGAAACTGATGAGTTAACTGATCCCAAGGATGCTTTTTACCTTTCTTCGGACGAGACGCGGAATATGGACTACAACGAGAAGTCCGAAGTTTACTCCGTCGGATGCGTCGGCTATGCACTGCTGACGGGGAGACCGCCGTTCATGGATGGCAGTGTTCGCGAAATAAAAAACTCGCATTCACTCAAGCTTCCCCCGAGAATTTCTAACATAAAGTTCGATGCTTCTCGTCCCAAGGACCTGGAAGAAACTATTGAGCGTTGTCTTGAGAAAGATCCCAACGTTCGCTTCGAATCAATTGCGAAACTTATGGAACGGCTCGAAGTGTTTCCGCGCAGAGAGCAAATGCAAATCGCTAACATCCGGGCCGCCAAGAAGAGGAAGAAGTTGATTCAAGTCGGTCTTGTTGCTCTAATCGCTCTGGTTCTTGGTTTTGTGGGATTTCTCGCATATGGAACTCACTGAAAGAACGTTTTGAAGTCTTTCGTGCGTCCTTCGGTGTGGAACCAATTTGCCGTTCTGATGCTATTTAGGCTGTAGAAGGCATTTGTTGAGGAATCTGGAAATGAAAAGACGTATTGCACTCTCTTTGATGGGGGTATTTTTAATTCAAGGGATAGGCTTCATCGGAGCTGCGATGGCTGATGATGACGATTTCCATGATGCCATCCGGCACGAGCGTGAAGCGAATAAAAACCAGGCGAAAGCCGCTGAAGCCCGCGCTGAGGCTAAATACCAGTCTAGACGCGGACACGGTCTGCGAGCTAAGTGGAACCGCATGAAGGCTAAACACTATAAGGAAGAGGCTCGCGAAGACCGTCACGATGCCAAAGAGGATATGCACGACGCGATTCATGATGACTAACTAAGTGAACGGTCAGGTAGATGAGAGAAAGGCATGGCACCGAAGACGGTGTCATGCTTTTTTACTCGGGCTCGCCTTGATTACCTGAAGCTGTGGTTGTCTCAGTGAGTTTCGGACCGTCTGCCAGTTCTGTTTGGGAGCCTTCACTTGCCTGAGCTTCCTCGGCTGTCGCGGAGGACACGCTCTCCTGGCGCGGAGTGCGGCGACGGTCTCTGAACATGGAGCCGAGCGTTCCCCAGTCTATTACCAACGAGCCACCTGTTGCTTTATGTTGGACTTCCCATGCCATAATCATTTCGAGAGAGGCATGGTCTACATAATCAAGTTCTTCCAGATGCACGTGCAGCTCTGTGTTTGGTGGAACTGCTTCGAGTGCCTCGGCGAGGCGTGGTAGGTTTAAGAACGTTGCAGCGCCGCGCAGATACAGGGCTGTTGATGCCTGGTCCGGACCCATTACCGAGCGTATTTCCAGGTGTGAGAACATATAGAGCAGTTTCAAAACCGATAGAACCACGCCCGTCAAAACGCCAGTCAGCAGGTCCGTTGCCACAATCGTCCCCAACGTAATGAAGTAGATGGCGACCTCGAGTTTGTCCGCTTTCAGAAGCTCCTTCACTATCTTGAAATTGGCCAGCTTGTAACCTGTGTAGACGAGAAGGGCGGCTAATGCTGCTGTCGGTATGGCTCTTAGCAGAGTGGGAAACGAGATTACCAGTAGCAAAATCCAAAAACCGTGAATGATTGAGGACATTCGCGACCTGGCTCCTGCCTGGATATTTACAGAGCTTCTCACGATGACGCCTGTCATTGGCAGAACGCCCATAAAACCGCAGATTGAATTTCCAATTCCTTGCGCGAACAGCTCGCGGTCATATTTTGTTCGTGCTCTGGTTTGCATTCGGTCCACCGCCGTGGCGCTGAGAAGTGTTTCTGCGCTGGCGACGAGGGCGAGACCGACCCCATCGAGCAGCAATTCCACATCCAGAAACTTGCTCCAGTGTTGCAGCGGTTGAATCACCGCGAAGAGATTGGCGGGCAGGTCGACGTGCTTGATCGGCAGATTAAAGTACATAGTCACCATGGTGGCCGTGAAAACGGCGACCAGCGCCGATGGAATCAGCTTGACCTTCTTAACTGGAATAGCCTCCCACATCAAGATGACGCTGATTGAGAGAACCCCGACGAATCCTGCGATGTGTGTGCTGTTGACCTTGGTATCGGTCAGGCAGTCGTATAGCGCCAGAGGGATGCCGACGAGGTTGAGTAAGCCTGTACCCCTGGGGGCATCGTCAAGCATGACATGAAATTGACTGGCGAAAATCAGGACGCCGATACCGGACAACATGCCGTTGACGACAGCAGGCGATACTGCGCGGAACCATTGACCGAGCTTAAGATAGCCCATAATCATTTGCAAGAAACCGGCGATTAAAATCACCATGCCGACCTTTTCGGCGCCGTGCTGTTGCAAGATTTCGTAGACGATCACCGACAGTCCGGCTGCCGGACCGCTCACTTGAAACGGACTTCCACTTATCGGTGAGACGATAAGACCACCGACGATGCAAGTAATCAATCCTGCGGCTGGCGGCATTCCCGATGCGATCGAGATACCCATCGCCAGCGGCAGTGCCACTAGGAAGACGACGATGGACGCCAGCAAATCTTTTAAGTAGAACCTGTGCGCGAAGTAGCGGCGCATCTGCGGAGAGAGTTTTTCTATCATAAATTATCCAAAGGGACCGACCACCGTGCTTCGTCCGGCTCGACGACTCCACGGAATCAAAGCTGTTAGTCTCTAGACTAATGCTTGGCTTGCGCTCTTCAGGGAGAGCTTGAGGTTTGAACGTTCGTTCACAATATCAACGCGAGCGCCAATGCTGGGACCGTTTTTCAGCAGCCTAAGCTAAACACTAGTCGGTTCATTTAGATTAATAGTACGCGGTTAAGCAACCATAGATTGGTCGTGTATCGACAAAGCTGCAGGCGCGATGGGCAACTCAGTGCAGCTACAGTTGCAACTGAAACCGCTGCCAGTTGCAACAGAAATTGAGGCAAAAGTCCGAGCATTCTCAGGGGAGCATTATTGTGGTTGCTGCTCCTGGAGATAACATGAGTTTGATGGCCGCCAGCCAGAAACGGATCGAGGGGGACGATGTGCTCGGGGCTAATATCTTCGTAATTGCCTATATTTTCAGGATAGGCAAGCACTATCATGGTCCCGCAAATTGAGATGAATTGCGTTGCCAGGAAAAAGAATATGAGTACAAATGGTAACTGGCCGCCCTTTTTCATATGCAGCTAGAACCTCAAAAAGTCCCTTTGGCAAATTATTCCCAGCCTTTTGGTCTAGTAAACTGATATTCTCTTTCGCCACTAATTGCACCGTTCTTCCGAACCTATTCGTGGTGTTGTATCTTTCGTGATTTAATCTCGATGCCAAGCGTCCGAGAACGGCGGAAATCTGTTTTTACTGTGCTAGCATAGAACCTCATTGGTCGGGGCTCCAAGTTGGTTCGGATATTTTTGTGCGGCGCGTCTCCAGGTTTGTGGTACTAGTGGCGGTGGCATTCTCCGGTTTGATTGACCGGGGTGCGTCTTGCGCTGCGCCCGAAGCGGCGGAAAATTCGAAGACGTCGGAGATAAAGTCGACTCAGCCGATCACCAGGAAACGTGCAGAGAAACTAAAGCCCGCAAAGAAAGCGAGTACCGGAGATGCAGCCTCCGAGAAGCCGACTTCTAAAAAGTCCAGAGAAAGCTCTGTCAAATCCAAATCAAAGTCGGGCGATGCTTCAACGCCGTCGAGCGAATTGTCGATCAGTGAAAAGGCGAATGCGATTTTCACTGACGAGTTGAAGAAGTATGTTTCAGGCGGGATGGTCGATTATGCCGCCTGGAAGAAGGACCCTTCAGGGTTACACGATTATCTGGCGGCGCTTTCCAAAGTTACAAAGGGCGAATACGATTCATTTTCGCCGGATGAGAAGTTGACCTTCTGGATTAATGCGTACAACGCTTACACGATCAAGCTGGTGCTGGACCATTATCCGATCAAGGGCACCAAGACCTACTATCCGGCGAGCAGCATCCGGCAAATTGAAGGCTTCTGGGAAGAAAACTCCATAGAACTGTTAGGTAAGAAAGTTACGCTTGAGGGCATGGAGCACGACATTCTGCGCCGTGATTTTCTGGAGCCTAGAATTCATTTTGCGGTGGTTCCTGCCGCGAAAGGGTGTGGGCGCCTTCGTGCGGAAGCGTATGGCGTGAAAGGTTTAAACGAGGCGCTCGAACAAAACACAATCGAGTTTCTCTCGAATGCTAAAAATGTTCGATTCGACACTGAAAAGAACTTGATTTACGTTTCACAGCTTTTCAAATGGTTTCCACTCGATTTTGCCACTGCCGTCGGTTTAGGAAAACGCTTTCCTCCTCCTACCGACGATGAGATAGTTGCCGCCTACATTCTGATGAAGACACCGGAAGCGGTGCAGAAAAATCTTTCCGAGAATGGCACAAAGAAATTCAGGGTTGTGTATCAGGAATACGATTGGAGTCTCAATGATACCGCTGATCAACCCTCGTCGGAGCCGCCCGGGTCGCCGGCTTCGAAGTAATTCATCCCGCGCGGAATGTGCGCTCAAGAATCTACGCTGCCTACATCGAGGAAAACAATGGGGACATTTAAAACATTCGCGGTCGCTGCAACTGTCGTGACGGCGCTTGCCGCTGGCGAAGCGATTGCAAGCGAAAGTTTCAATCAACGAATCTACGATAGCGCTAAACACACGCGCATTTATTTCCGTGGAGGAACCGCCGCTTTCGCTGATGAAGTGGTTGAGTATAAGGGTGGCAAAAAGAAGACGCCGCACCTCTGGGAAACCGGCGATCCGGCTCTCGGTCCGCCAAACTTCAAAGACTTCGAAGCTGATCGATTGGCTCGCACTCCGACGTTTTCCGGCCTTGGCGCCGCCGGTTCGATCACTCTGCGCTTTGTTGATAACGCCATCGTCGACTTGCCCGGTGCTGATCTATACATTTTTGAGCCACTCGAAAACTCCTCCCCCGTGAAGGTTGAAGTGTCTCGCGATGGGAGGAGTTGGATCGACCTTGGTCCAGATTTGACGACCGCTTCGGAGATCGATATTGCTGGGAAGGGCGGAAAAAATGCTGTCTTTAACTTTGTTCGAATTACCGATCAAAGTAACGTTGATCCCGCCGATCAGTGGCCCGGTGCCGATATAGACGCAGTTGGAGCGCTGAACTCTGCAACGAAGATCTCACTTCTCGATCACGATCTATGCTTCATGGACACCAATACGAAGGGTAAAAAGGCAGAATCTGCGACGGATGGCGCGAGTGTTCCTGACACATTCAAAGCCGTTGCTGAAACATTCGCTTCCGAACGACCTGCGAAGCTTATTGTTGAGGTCTACAGCGACACGCACGATCCTAAAGAACACCACTCCGGCCCTAGCGAGACTGATTCTTCCGAAAGAGGCGGTCCGGCGTCGGACACAAAGAATCCACATGCAAAAGCGCGGACTGCCGCGGTCACCGAGTTCTTATCAGGTAAGGGAAACATCCCTGCTGCTCGCACTCAAATCGACTATTTTGACGATGCCAGATCGATGGCGCGCCGCGACGTTCCTAAAGAGCATGAGCGCGATAATCGGTTTGAATTCATTTTTGTTCCGTACGATCGTAATACCGTAATTGGTGACAAAGGCACGCTGCGGGTTGAGCAGGCGGCGACAATAATCGATGGCAAATGGGATTCGGATCAAGGGGAAGTAATTCTCATGACCAGCCAGGATCCGGCGAGCAAGACGGTGTCGATTCAAGGCGAATGGCATGAAAATCCCGCTCGAAAAGGGATTGTGCAAAGCGGAACTTTCGATCCGCAAACCAACATGATGAACGTTTCCTTGTATCGAACCTGGAGCAACGTCCGGGGCAATGGCGAATTCAAGTTGAGCTACGATTCGGCTCGACTGAAAGGCAGCTGGAAAGGTGAAGTCAACGGTGGCGGTGACTGGCTCTTGATCCGAAAAGAATAGTCTGTTTGATACTTAAACAGAGTCGCCTTTTAAAAACACGTCAAAGTCGCTATTATTGCCCGCTGCCCCACGCATCGGAGAAATCATGAGCACACTGGCTGGGAAAACTCTCGTTATTACAGGCGCTTCGCGCGGAATCGGACTTGCGGTAGCTTTACGCGCAGCACAAGACGGTGCTAACGTTGCCATTCTTGCAAAGACAGTCGAGCAAGATCCGCGCTTGCCAGGTACGATTCATACCGCTGCAAAAGAGATAGAGGCGCGTGGCGGTAAAGCGCTCGCGCTCAAGTGCGACGTGCGCAATGAGGATGAAGTCAACCAGGCAATCAATCAGGCTGCAGAGCATTTTGGCGGTATTGACGCGCTGGTAAACAACGCCAGCGCAATCAGCTTGACGCCAACTGAAGCGACTGAAATGAAACGTTTTGATTTGATGAGTCAAGTGAATGGTCGAGCTACGTTCATGTGTTCGAAATTTGCGATTCCTCATCTCAAGAAATCCACCAATCCACACATTCTGAACATGTCTCCACCGTTGAACATGAGTCCCCGTTGGTTCGCTCCGCATCTCGCCTACACGATGGCGAAATACAACATGAGTTTATGTACGCTCGGCATGTCGGCGGAGTTGAAGAAGGCCGGTATAGCAGTCAATTCGCTCTGGCCGGAAACCGGCATTGCGACTGCCGCCGTACTTAATTTATTGGGCGGTGAGGAGGCGATGAAGAAGTGTCGCAAGCCGGAGATCGTTGCTGATGCAGCCTATTGGATCTTGACTCAAAAGGCGACCGAAACAACCGGTAATTTCTTTGTCGACTCTGATGTTCTTCGGACCGCAGGTGTTGAAGACTTGTCGAAATATGCTTGCGATCCCGACGGCGAGCTTATGCGTGATTTCTTCCTTGACCCGGTGAAAGAAGGGGCTTTGAAGTAGATGGCTACGACCGACTCAAGAGGTTCTGTGATGACCAGTTGTTTTGATTTGACGATCGACGAAAAGATTGCTCGCATCACTTTTAATCGTCCGGAAAAACGCAATTCAATGTTGCCCGAGTTCTGGTCGGAGTTTCCAAAGACAATTAAGGAACTGTCGAGTGCTGGTGACGTCCGTGCGATTGTTATTGATGCTCAAGGTCCACTGTTCTCCGCCGGCATGGACCTGGCTGTTTTTGCCGCTGTTGATAAGTTTAAGACAGATTCGTCTGTTGCTCGTGAGCATCTTAAGCATCTGGTTTTGTCATTGCAAGAAGCTTTGACAGTTTTGGAATCGTCACGAGTACCGGTGATCGCGGCTATTCAAGGCGGTTGCCTCGGTGCCGGGTTGGATCTGGTCAGTGCCTGCGATATACGTTTTGCGACGGACGATGCTTACTTCTGTGTTCAAGAAATCAACATCGGCATTATGGCGGATCTGGGCACGCTGCAACGCTTGCCTCGGAAGCTCCCTGATGGAATCGTGCGGGAACTTGCTTTCACGGGCGATCGATTGACTGCTGCTCGGGCAGAGAAGCTTGGATTTGTAAACGCTGTTCTTCCCACGCATGACGCGCTGATCGAACGCGCTCTAGAGTTTGCCAAAAAGATAGCAAGTAAGCCACCGTTGGTAGTGTCATCCTCGAAAGAGTGCATCAACTACGCCAACGAGCATCATATCACTGACTGCCTGCTGCAAGCGGCAAACGTTCAGTCATACGTGTTCGACGCGCATGAGGTGATGGCTGCGATTAAGGCAGGTGCTGATGCGAAGCATAATGATTTGAAGCCGCTATCTCTCAGTCTTTAAGATGTTTGACCCGAGTCTGTTTGAAACTCTCTCTCTCTCTCTCTCTCTCTCTCTCCGGGTAAATCGTCAAAAACGCCGCAGGTACGTAAATTCCGCCTCGTAATAACCCCCTCCTCTTCGAGACAGGTTTCATTCTGAAACCTATAGTTGTATGCGAAATACACTATCTCGAGGAAGGCGCTCGTGAGTATACAAGACTGTGGACACGGTATTGCTAACACGATAACGCCATTGAGTCAGAGGCGCTCTGCTGTCACGATGGGGCTTCTGTGGGTCACCATGGTCACGGTTTTTCCGTGTGTTCTGATCGGTTTCTCCTGGTACAAAAGTGGACTCTCTTTAGCGCAAGTTGTGATCGGCACAATCGTCGGTAGTGCTCTAATGATGGTGTACGCGCTTCCGTCCGCGCATATCGGTGCTGTCAGCGGACGCAGCTATTGTTCGCTTATCAAAAGCGTCTTCGGAAAAGCGGGTACTGCTATTGTCTCCTTCAATCTCATCTGGATGTTTATTGCCTGGTACGGATTGACGGCTCTGTTTATGGCTGAGGGGCTCGAAGGTTTATTTCACATCGATCTGCCGCTCGCCGTTCTCGCCCCGGTCTTTGCCGTGCTCATGGCATTGAACAATTTCTGGGGATTCAAGGGCGTCGCGAATTTTGCCAGATATTTTGCAGCCCCCATGCTTATCGCGTGGGTGTTATACACGTTGGTTAAAACGGTGGCTGCGACCAATCCTGCCGTAATTTCGGAAAGCGGGACTTGCAGTTTTCCTCTCGCTTTGACGATTATTGCAAACTTTGTGATCGGCATTTGTGTCTGGGGAAATGAAGCGGACTACTGGCGACATGGAAAGGCGAAGTTGAGTAGCTCCGGTATTCCGATGTCTGTAGCTCTTCTGATCGGCGTCATCATTTTCCCTACAACCGGCTGGTTGGTTGCACGAATGACCGGCATCACCGAAAATGGAGCTGCCGTGGCATTCATGAACAATTTCTCTTTCGGCGGCGTCGCGGTGATCGGTGCGCTTGTTTTAACTGCATCGTATTTCGCCGCTAATGATTCGAATCTGTACGGCTCGAGCAGCGCGTTGTCGCAGCTGTCTAAACTTCCACATAAACTGTCTGTTGGGATCCTCACCGTATGTGGTGCCATCGTCGCCGGTGTGCTGTCGAGTTGTGGAGGCGCTCAGGCGTTGGAGAAAGTAGCTTCGCTTAACTGTGTGGTGATGGCAATGCCAACAGTCATACTGGTCTCTGAATATTTCATTGTCAGAAAACTTCTGAACATTCCAATGGATTTGCATATCATCGAAAGTGATGACTATCTGCCAACCGTGCGAGTTCCCGCTCTTGCAGCGCTGGCGTTCGGTAGCTTCGTCGGGATTGCCACTGCAGGAATTATCCCAGCGCTAGAGCCCTTGCACGTCGGTCTCTGTTCTTTCCAGGGTTGGTTAGCCGGGCTCGCCCTGTACGTGCCGTTCCGCTGGATAGAACATCGCCGTGCCATGTCCGACGAGCGCCTTATTGCCGACGCACGAGTGTTGCAACCTCAATTAGCTGTGCAACGTGTTTCGGATGACTGACTGAGTAAGAACCGCAGCCCAAGGCACTTATGAATGCTTTCTTTAGATTTACATTGAGGCTCGCTGCTCTCAGTCTCGTAAACCTTTCTGGCGACGTCTTTTCGAGTCGTGACGCACCGATACAATCCGTTGTGTGCGCTCTCATTGTAAAGCGCCCGTACTGCTGAGTGGTACGGATTTGCGGAAGTTGCCTTACTATTATCCGCTTCCGGGAAGCGCATAGTCATGCACTGAGAGTGCCACTGGCTGAGGAGAGATAAACAGATGCCACTGACATTGGTGAACAAAGAAGTAGAGGCTGTAATTGAGCGACCACGTCTTCGTGGACTTGTTCAAATTACGCGAGCCGGCGAACTGTGGGATTGCAGAGCGGTGGTCTACAACTCCCAGGTCGGTGCGAGCTCTGTAAGGTTGAGCGAAGAAAAAGTCGTCGAACTTTTTAAAACTATCGGCATTCCTCTGCCGACAGAAGAAGACGAGAGTCACGTCTTCGAGTTTCAAGACGGACCGAGCGCTTCAGTGTGGGCATCCTTCGGATTCGACGCGTCAAAGTTTCCTGCCTCAGTTGCTGAAGCCGTCTAAGCTTGCCTGCCTGGAGCTTCGCAACTTGTAATAGATTCAAATTTCGTTCGATACCATATTCGGTACCGAACGATTTTTGATCATAAACGATCGAAGGGTGAGCGGGAGCGGGAGCTAGATCGAGGACTCGATATTCTCCGCCTCTTTAACGTCAGACATTTCTCGCAGGCGCTTCGCGTAGCCTCTGAGAAATTCCTTCTTGTACTCAGAACTCACAATCGGTGCTTCGTCGAGTTTTGCTTTGCAGCGGGCCAGAAGTTTCTTCGCTTCTGCGGTATTGTCCTGCTTCATGTTAGCTTCCGCCAGGATGCACATCGCGTTCACCGTCGACTCCACGTTGCCAGCCTCTGATGTGTCAAGTATCTTTACGGCCTGCTCGGCCAGAGGCTGCGCTTTGTCATACTGCTGCTGTTTCAAGTACAGCGTGCTCAGTCCGATCAAGCAGTATGCTGCGCTAACACTGTGTTCACCAAGCTTATCGTCGTAGATTGACTTTGCGCGTTTGAACGAAGTCGTTGCGTTGTCGAATTGCTTTCCTTTTGTATACGCGACGCCTTGAATTCTCAAAGCGTCAGCCAACTCGATATGGTTTTCGCCATAGAGTCCTTCTGCAATCTTGATGGCTTTTTCGCAGAGTGGGATCGATTTGTCGGCATCGCTCTCGGACCAATAGTGTGCGAGATTGATCAAGCTCTTTATCATCTCGGCTTTGAAGTCTGCGTTGCTCTGATTCATTTCGCAAATGGATAGAGCCTTTTCAAATAACTCCTTTGCGCCTTCTGATTTCCCTAACTGCATTTTGACGAGACCTTCATTATTGAGGGTTGACGCCATCGCAAGAGAATCGCTCCCATTCGATTCCTCTATAAGTTTAAGAGCCTTTTGATTCAATTCGGAGGCATATTCATAGCGTCCCATGCTGTAGTAAACGTTCGACAGATTGTTGTATGCAGAGGAAAGCTGCGCCTTAGTCGCTTGAGGACTGGATTCGTAAATCTCAAGCGATTGCTTTTGCGCTTGTTCCGCCTCTTTCAGTCGTCCCGTTTGATTGTATACAGTACCCAGCAAACCCAGACTGACTGCCTTTTCCAGTGAGTGGCTTTTCAGTGCATCGAGCACGCCAATAGATTCCTTGAGTTCTGACTCTGCTTTGGCGAAGTCGTTTTTAAACAGCGCTGCCCTTCCAGCGTTCTGGTGAGAGAGCCAGGCATCATCTGACGATCCTGATGTGCACGAAGTGAGCGAAACGCCAATGGCGATTAGACAGAAAATTGTCGCAAGTTTCGCAGTGTATTGTCGGCGCGGATTCATGAAGCGTGCCCGAGTTAGTAAAACCATATTGTCGCATGAATTCGAAACGGGCAAACCGCCTCTTGCAAGCTCGGTGTAGGAATTCCAACTCGCCCTCTAATGATTTCAGAGTCTACGTAGCTCGGATTTTTTTTCTCTCCGCGCAGCGATACCATTAGCAAATAGAAAAAGTCCGGTCAGAGATAAGATTGCTGGAGTTAAGCCAACGAATAACCATGCGCATTTTGAGATTGTGCCAGCGAAGGTTCCGAAGTGCAGTTTAATCAGCCACGTGATAATTTGATCGCCGGTTGGAGGCGCTTCAGCTGTTGAAACCGCCAACACTTTTCCGGTCTTTGGCGCCATGAAAACCTGCGTGGTCGGTACGTTCTCATTCGTTTCCGTAGAGTTTTTCAACCAGATGCGAACTGAGTTTCTGCGTTTGTCAGGAAACGCTATGCGGAATACGGCCGAGTTGGAGCCGGCGTTTTGACGAGCTATTGAAATAAGTTTGTCGATGTCAGGTTCCAATCCGGGGCGAGTGGAACCGGACTCGGAGCTACTTCCCTCGTTTGCAACCTTGCTGGCTGTTGGTTCCGCTATCTTTTTCTGGTTGGAAACAGGCGCAATTGTATTCAGATTTTGCTCGAAGAAATTTGGAAACCCGAAGTAAAAGGCGCTGGTCGCCTGCAGCAGGAGAAACGGTAAAACCCAGATACCGAGCGCGCTATGAATGCTCCAGTTGATGCGCTTCATGCTTCCTCGAAAGGACATCTTAAATCCGTTGAGCCATTTTGCGACACCTCTCCACCAGGCGACGACGCCTGTGATTGAGAGCAGTGCAAGCAACAATCCACCTGCACCGTTGACCATGCGACCTGTCTTTCCGGCGAACAGATTAAAGTGCAAATCGCGCAGTGTTTCGAGAACCGCATTCTTGGTTTTTAAACCGATAACGGTGCCCGAGTAAGGATCGACCTGGCAGTTTATTCTTTCGTTGTCGCCTTTAAGAGCGAAGACATCGATTGGCTGCGACTCTTCGTCAGGGACTATCAATCCCGTAACCTTGTAACCCGGATAAGCTGCTTCTGAATTTTCGACGATTTTAGCGTAGCTAATTTTTGTTGATAGAACCTTAACGGCAGGCGATGGGCAAGCCCATTCACTTAATTCGTCGTGGAAAACCAGGGAGACTCCGGTCAAACTAATAACGAGCATGTAGAGGGCAAGTACAGCACCCACCCATCTGTGTATAAAAAAGCAAACTTCTCTCAGGCGTGATTGCATCGGTGAGCGCAAAAGTCGTGTCCACTCCGATGGCGCTCTTCTGTCTTCGACTGTTTCGAACAGCTGCGGTTCAACGACCAATCTTCACCGCCTTATCACCCGTCTCTCGCGGACCTGCTGAACTGTTTGATTCGCGGTTTGCTCTTTCAGACTCTGCATGTTCCGAGTGTATCGGTACATGTTTGAAACAGAAATAGAGGCTGACGTCATAAATGCTCTTGAGTGCGCCTGCCACTATTAACGGTGCTCCGGACATCACGTTCTGCATCAAGGCTCCCGTTATCGTAGGCGCGATGCCCTGAGCAATGGCTCTTGATGACGTGGTTAGTCCTGCTGCAAACGCGCGGTCCTTTTCCGGAACGATCAGCATTGTGTAGGCTTGTCTGACGGGAATGTCCATCGAGGAGAAACCACTTCGCAACAACAGAAGACCTGCAGCCCATGCTGCGGATGGAAGGAAGGGCATGAGGCAGAGGGCCAGGCTGCAAGGCAGGTGTGTAAATACCATTGTGTTGAGTAAACCGACTCGGCGCACTACTAGCGGTGCAAAGACAAATGATAAGGCTGCGATGATATTGCACCAGAAGTAGACAGGACCGATGAAGGTTGCGTCGACATGGTAGCGTTGGTAGAACCAGAGTGTAAGCAAAGATTGCACAACAAAACCGCCGCCGAATGCATCAACGCTCTGGAGCCCTGCCAGCTGCCAGATGCGCTTCCGGCTTGAAATCTTAGAGGAAACCGAGCGCCGCTGTTCTTCTACCTGCGTCTGCCCTGCTGTCTGCTGAATGTTTTCTTCCTCTGCTTGCAGAGGGGCTTTATCCGGTTTCAAATTGACCAGCGCATAAATCAGACCGAGAACTAAACCACCTATGGAGTACGAATAAAATATCGTCTGATATGCAACAACCGGCGGTGCAAACTTCATCGCTGCAACGCAAATACCGGCAAGTAGAGCACCCAGCGCTGCTCCGGCAAATCCGACCATGTTGTACCAGGAGTATGCAGCAGTGAGTTTTTGAGTTTTGGTCGAATTGGAAATGATTGTTTGCTCAAGAGGTGCGAAGGGACCTCCCTCATAGCCGGCGGGACTGACAATTCCGCAGGTGACTGCCAGAATGAGTATCCATTTTTCCTCAGCCGTTGCCAGAACAATGCCACCACATACGATGACCGCGCATGCGATGAACAGAACTTTCCGCACGCCAATCCGATTTGCCACTGATGCTGCAAGTGTTGTGATAAGAGCGTCTTCGAGCAGAGTTGCGGATAGCAGCAAGCCGACTTCGGTGCTGGAAAAGCCTCTATTCAGAAGGAAGAGCGCCAATACAATCGATATGGCGCCGAAGCCCATAGTTCTAATTGTCTTAGCAATGCAGAGGAGAAGGAGATTGCAGGAGCCGTTTGAAAACGAAACCATTGCCCTCGAAAGCATCTGTCGGTTGTTCAGGAGTCTGGGACTTTGCACTTTGTCCGCCTCAAATTCGTGCGGCGTGCGCTGGCAGCGTTTGACTGAGCTTCGTTGTCGGCGCTGTCAGGTCGGAATGAATCGGCTGGACCAAGAGGGTTTTAAGAGTTTCCTCCAGACTGTTGGTTTCAAAAAATGTCTCGATGATGCGGTCAGAAGGACAACTTCCGTTCTCTAATCGAGTCCGTAGTATCTTCAAACTGCTTGTGTCAATGTCGAACCAGTAAGCAATTTTTTCGGCACTCTCGATTACGGCAGCGGCACGTTCCTTTTCATCGCTGCATTCGAGCCCGTGAATTGCGAGATTCTGCAATCGTTTCAACCTGACTTCATCGGACTCTCGTCCTGTCAGGGTGTTGTCGAGCAACATGCTCAAAGCGCACAAGAAGTAGGCGTGATAGTCTCTTAAGTCGTTTGCCATCTCGAATCCTTTGAATTCGAAGCGCAGTGACGGCTCTGTATGTATGTAATACAAAGGTGCCCAGAGAGAGCGCTTGAAGGTGCGGAAGGACTTGCCGTTCTTACCTTCGACTCGCCAGAGTGCGCCATTCACAAGCGGCGAATTGAAAGACAGTGCCACCACCGATGGTAGGTAATAGTTTATCTTCTGACCGAGTGATTCGCGATCGATATCTTCGCGCATTGCATCGGGCACACTTATGTTCATGTCTGGACCATATGTGGTCATGGCTGTGAGCGCCCACTGCCAGTAGTCATGTCTGCGATAGTTAGGGGCGGCGTGAAAGTTGAATTCGGTTGGATGATGTGAGATCGTGGCTAGAGAGTAACCTGCGGAGGAAACGCACCTCCTCAGTCGATCAGTTATTTCTCTCAAGTTGGATATAGTTGTGCCGATCGTTGGTGCAATTGGAGTGCGGATTTCTATGCCCTTGGGCAGTAGCATTCGCGGTTTCATATTTGCGTCGGTCAAATAGTAGCCTTCTATCAAATACGGATTTGCAATTTTGTGCAGAGGCTTTATGTTGAAACCGTCGGTCGAAAAATCAGCGACTGGAATCGCGTCAACAAGCTCCAGTAGCCGCTCGAAGTTCAGGTCCTCATAGAACAAAGGTTTAAATGTCGCGCTATTCAGCAGCAGATGTTCTGTTTCAATTCCAAAACCGAATTGGTTTTGTTCGTTAGCCATAGTTACCTTCTTCAAGACGAATTCGTCTTGTCTTAGAAATTTGCTTATTGAGAAACATTCGCAAATTAGTCTCTCAGTGTAAGAGATAGACGTTCGAATTCAACTCTTGGCAGCATGAGTTAATGTAGAGCATCCTGTTTTTGAGACGTTTTGTTACGTGTGGCTAATGAGGATGGGTTGGGCTGTGCTCTTTGCAGGGTGTCTTCAGCTATTTGCGATATATTCGCATTTGCCGAGCAAAGGCGCGGGTGAGTGGTACCACTCGGCGGATTTGGCACTGCCACTTTGCCTAATACTCTGAAATAAAAACAGACGACTCTGTGCGTTTGCCAAAATCTTGCCTGATCCTCTAGGATGACAGATATGGGCTGTGAGTCTCGATCACGCGACGATCACAACAACGCCTGAGAACCGCATTTCGCAATTGCATCCTTGAGCAATGAAACTCGTAACACCAAGGAGGCAAGAAATGGTAACTCAGGCATTTACGAGGAATCCCAGGTGACATCGACCGTTCCCAAAAGAGCAAACATGCGGCTGGCTGGTTTGATTGAAAAACTTGCCAGTTCTGAAGGTTATTCGAACTCGCTGTTGCCGTCGGTCTTTTTTCTGAAGGCGAGCCATTCTTCGCCGCCTATGCCTGTGATTTATGATCCAACGATAGTGATAATCGCTCAGGGGCAGAAAATCGGTTTTGTCGGCGAGTCGCGTTTCGTATTTGATTCGAATAACTATCTCGTTATGTCGATACCGTTGCCGTTCGAATGTGAGACGACGACTAGCGCAGATCAGCAGCCCCTTTATGGCATAGCGGTGCGAATCGAGCCGACTGTAATCGCGGAGCTGTTGCTGGAGATGGACGACAAGTTTAAGGGCGCAGGAGATATCACGCGCGGGTTCAGCACGGTTCGACTCGATGACGGATTATCGAATGCCGCGGAGCGATTGTTGAAGGCTCTTGCCTCCAGCTCTGACGCGCGAATTCTAGGACCGCAGATCGTTCGTGAAATCATCTATCGAGTTTTGTGCGGCGAACAATCCGATGCTTTGAAGGCACTCGTTACAAGGCGAAGTAAATTCGCTCAAATCGCTAAGACTTTGAGGCGAATTCATGCTGAGTACAAACGCAAACTGGATGTTGAAACGCTCGCCAGAGAGGCGGACATGAGCGTGTCGTCGTTTTACTACAACTTCAAGGTCGTTACTGCTACTGCGCCACTGCAGTACATTAAGTCCGTGCGCCTGCATAAGGCGCGCATACTGATGGTGCACGAAGGAATGAATGCGAATACTGCTGCTACCAGGGTTGGGTATGAAAGCGCCTCTCAGTTTAGTCGCGAATTTAAACGCATGTTCGGTACTTCGCCGGCCGAGGAAGCGTCGCGTCTGCGAGAGGATCTGGCGCTGCTAAAATTCACTTGATTGTGCCTCGGTGACTCCAGGTTGGCGCGGTCAGTCATATTTAGACAAATCTCAAATTTTTACGATTTTGGTTTATGTACAAAGATGTGCCAGGTGTCATCGGCTTGATGTTCCGTCCAGAATTCGAATCCACGTAAATCCCAAATGTCGAACGGGCCGGATAAACACTACCGTCAACGTGAGGTTGCTTCATCTGAATATAAATCTTGGATGTTTAGACGGCGGAGCTTCGGCGCTTTGAAGGCGGCAATCAGCACCACAAGTAGTGTCATGCAACCGCCGAAGACGACCGATGGAACCAGCCCGAGGAATTTACAAGCGACTCCGGATTCGAATTCGCCAATCTCATTCGACGAGCCGATGAAGATGCTGTTAACGGCAGCGACTCGTCCTTTCATGTCGTTGGGAGTGAGTAGTTGATAAATCGTTGAGCGTAAGTAAACGCTTATGCCATCAAGCACTCCACTAATCACAAGCAACACCAGTGAGATGTAGAAATTTGTTGAGAGACCAAAACCTATCATGCAAATTCCGAATCCGGCGACAGCGAACAGAAAAATTTTGCCGGCGTTTGTCGAAATCGGATTGTGCATCAAATATGTTGCCGTGAAAAAAGCACCGACAGGAGTTGCGGCGCGCAGAGTGCCAAGAGCTTGAGGCCCCATGTGGAAAATTTCGTTGGTGAAGATGGGCAGCAGGGCGACGGCACCGCCGAATAGCACTGCGAACAGATCCATTGCCATGGCGGCAAGAATAACCTGGTTCGAGAATACGAAGCGCAAACCCTCGCGTATGTTTTCTGAAACCGACGCTTGTTTCTTTTGTTCGATGACGCTGTCGGTTTTGATGCACAAAAAGCAGACGAGAGATAGTGATGCCAGAACTGTTGCAGCAACATAAGTAGGTCCTGCGCCGAGTCCGACGTATAGAAATCCGCCCAGGATTGGTCCAAGCATCGCGCATGATTGCCACGCGGTGCTGTTCCATGCTGCGGCGTTGGCGTAATGTTCGCGAGGAACGATGTCGGAGAGCAAACCGAAGATTGCTGGATTGAAGAAACCGCGAGCGAAACCGGAGACGGCGATTGCTGTGAAGATGCTCGTCAAAAGCGACGTTCCCGGTGAAGCGTACAAAGTGAAAGCGGCAAGGGATGCGATGGTGCAAGTGACCACAAACACAGCGGTGCGCGTGATCAGCCTTCTATTCATGATGTCGGCTACGTGACCGGCATACAACGAAATCCCAATCGATGGCACGGCCTCGGTCAGTCCGATCATGCCGAGTGCCAGTGGGTTTTTCGTTAGCTCATAAATTTGCCAGCCCACTGTTATTGCCTGAATCTGGACCGCTAGCGTGATGAAACACTTACCCAGAAACAACAATCTGAAGTCCGGGATTTTTATCGCCGCATATGGGTTTGCGTTCTGTTCAGCCATGGATTCCGTTCGAGAGCGAGCGCTCATACTTTATCTTCGCCGCCAATAGTGATCGACGAGATACGATGCATGCATAAGAATACAGGATATTGAGGCTTCGTTTCCGAGTCTATTTCTCGGTTTTTGCAGAGTTTGCTTCTGGAATTTCTTGTTTGAGTGCTTGCGCTATGAAGTTGGCCGCTAATGCCTGCCTGAGACTGAAACCAAGACCGGGAGCCGCGTCTGGAATAGCGGAATTGAAAGCTAATTCGGAATTGTTGTCGAAGTGTCCGACCAGGTGCATGACCCGCCCGTTTCCATAGGTGAACGTTACGGCGAGAATGCCCAGATTGTCAGGATCTTCGCGCATGTGTCGGCTGCGAGCAAGGACTTTAACGGTTTCAGGTTTCAGAATTCGTACAATCTGACTTTTCTTCACCAATAGCCAGTGACCCACCGGTGGGGTTCCTGCAGTGAGTGCCGCATCATCAGCAACGATAACGGCATCTACGACATTATTGTTGTTTCCGTCGGTGTAATAACCTTCATTCCACTCGATGATACCTGGAAATGCCTTGTCGACTACGTTCTCCAGTGCCCAATCCGTGGTGAGCAAATAACCTCCCATCGCCACGAATCGACGCAGTTGCAAAATCGATTCCATCGGAAGATGCCCTTCGCAGTTCACCACAATGATTTTGGTGTTGTTCAAATTCGTTTCGGAAAGCTTCTTCGGATTGACGCGCGTGTACGGAAGTCCGAAAGTTCTGAGCGCGTGCGCGCAATCATCCCATTCGCCTTTGATCTCGACGATAGATTCTTTGGTGGCACCCTCAAGCACTCCTGGATTGGTTGCGGTCAGCCAACTCTTGAACACTTTAGGATCGGCGTTGATTATTCGTGGAGTCGCGAGTACCGGCGACTGCTGAAGCAAGCGAGCCGCGCGCTGATCGAAGCCGTTTCCTGATCCTTGCTGCCATGTGCTGATTCCCGCTTGAATCGGCGCGCGCACTTTTTTCGTTTTGCCCATCGTGTCTACGGGAACGCCATCATCGGAAATCTCACCGACTGGCACGTCGGTGGGTTCGGTGGTTTGACCGGGACGCGCCTGGTACTGAAATACTTGCCGGTCTTCATTTTGTTTCCGGGTTTGAGGCAGTGTTTCCGGACGACCTCGAGGGACTGCGAATTCACTTACTCCATCCTCAACCCAATCGGAGTCACCAGCCGCAAAAACTGTTTGCGAGTTTGAATGAGAGAAAACCGTTTGCGCCAATGCAACGATTGCAGCGGTTTGAACGCATGCTGCAAGTAATTTAAACAGCTTCCGATGAGCGGATTTGCAGGCATCGCAGACGCGCGGAAAAACAGAGAGTTTCTTCTCCACTTTCTTTTGGTCGCGAAGTAGCTTCAGCGGCATTCACAGTCCCGAGGTAGATTACAGCGTTCAACTGTAGCTGAGACGGTAACGCTCGGCAATAGTTTCCAAGACCAGCGGATTCAGGCGCGCTTTCTCAATCGACGAGCAATTGGTTTATCGATATCATTGATCGATCGACGAAGACCAGCGAGAGCTTGCAAGTTTGGAAGAATAACTTCTTTCATCTCTTCCAGCTCGTACGCACCGATCTCTCGTCTGTCGTAGCGTCTACAGACGTCTTCCCACAGCTCGAAAAGCCGCTTGGGGTCGCAGGTCTCGCGAGCTTTCTTTTGAAACTCTAGTAAGTCAAACGCTTCGATGATCGTAGCCTCCGCGCACCCATATTTAGAGCATGCAAGGCATTTCTGATTATGTCAAGTTGATAATGAGCGGTCGAGAAGTACAACCAGGGGTGGTACCAGACTGAAACTGCGATGGTTATTGGCTTATGGGTTTTGGATATGGAAAAGAAAAAATTTTTTTCTGAATACGATATTTCATCTGGTGGCAGCGATATATGATTGTTAGAGTAAATCGAACTATCCACGAGTCAATGAACGCAGATCTGTACACGCTTTTACTCTTTCTCGGATCCATCGGCGCTTTCCTCGCGATTGTCGTTGGGCGTCTCCAGTTTTCTCAGGAGGATGAACTTGACCGTGAAGTCGCGGCCAAACTCAAGGCTGTAAAGAGTCTGGAAGAGGATTACGAAGCTCAGACTGACGTTGCGAAAAAGTTGGGAGCGAATCTCGAGCGAAATGATTTTCTTCCTACCATCGGACGTACGTCATCTCTAAATGCTGATGGTTCCTTAAGCAGCGGACGATTGTTTCGAAAAGCGTTAGCGATATACGAAGCGATCGAGCATGTTGATGATCCTGCCAACGCAGATCGAACGTACGATCGCACGGTCGAAGAATTCGGGCTGGGTGGACCTTCGGAGATTCATCGTGCGGATTTAAAAACGATGTTGCGTATTGCGCGTTTATCAATTCACTCTCGGTCCGATCTCAACGATGTCGAAGTCTATCGCCAGGAGCTTAACGCGCTTGCCGATGCGGGAATGCTGCATCTGTCTGACGCAGGACGCATGCGCATGCGCGAAATTTTGACGCTATTGCAATCGAGGGATATGCAATCGCTGATTGATGAATATAGAGATTTCTTGCCCGTGGTCGAGGAAATTCTGCTGAATGAGCACGTAGTGTCCCAACCGCAGTAGTCCGCAGCGAACTCTGAAAATGTTCGTCGAGAGTACAGCCCTTGGAAAAAATACCCCAAAACCCCGACGGACTGAGTAACCTCAGTCCGCCCCTTTGTCAGAAAAATTTTTCGATGGTTTTGTTAGTCAGCGTTGCCGTAGACGTCGGCTTGATGAACGGGTTCGTAGAAGAGCTCTTCAGCAAACTGTTTCATCTTCGGGAAATTGGTTTTGAACGACTCGATGCACTTATGAAAGAAGCCCTGACAGTCTTTTGGGGGAGGTGTCAGACCACCGTGGTGAAGATATTGCAGTTCGTCCAGGTTTAACGGTTGGAGCGATTTGAGTGTGTAATATCTTCCGAGCTGGGCGGTGGCTTTTGCGTTGTGCATTGTCGTTAAGTTCCCCGTCGTCGCCGAATCACAAAACTTGTGTTTCGATGTTTCTACTTTAGACAAGAGATGTGACAAATTCGTGGAATGCGAGCAAGAGTTTCAAAAGAAATGTTCAAAAGCGCAAACAGCCCACGCTCGTAGGGTTTTGAGATGTTAGCAAACCGGAACCGGCACGAAGTTCGAGCCACCGTTTCACAAATTTCAGCGAAAAACGACCGAGAGCGGTTCGTGACCCGGAGAATTCATTCCGGCTCGACGAGTTTGTAACCGACGCCGTGAACAGTACCTAATAAGGAAGGTTTTCCTTCCTCGTCAATCTTCTTCCGCAATCTCTTTATATATGTGCGGATAGTTTCCGGCGATGCTTCGGAGTCCGACGTCCAGACGCGGTCCAGCAAAGCCTCTGCGCTGAACACCTGGTTGGGGTGACGCATAAAAAATTCGAGGAGAGCAAACTCCTTCGGAAGCAGTTGAATATTTTCGTCGGTCCGACTCACTTTATATGTAGCCGTGTCCATGACGATGGGACCGACCTTTAGCACAGTTCCGGCAAATGCCGATGGGCGGCGAAGCAGTGCGCGAATACGAGCCGAAAGTTCTTTGAGCTCGAACGGTTTAGTCAAATAGTCATCTGCACCGGCGTCCAATCCGGCCGACTTCTCATCGACATGCGTTTTAGCGGTGAGCATCAGGATCGGTGTCGTACCACCACGATTTCTATATCTGCGACAAACTTCTACGCCGCTTACGCCCGGAAGCATCCAGTCGAGAATGATTACTTCGAACGTATAAATGTTCAGAAGCGTCATGGCGTCTTCGCCGTTGGCGGCAACTTCAATTGTGTGATGGTCGTTTCTGAGCCAGGCTGTAATAAGGTCTGAAATATCTGGCTCGTCTTCGACTAAGAGAATTTTGGCCATTGTCGATTCCGAACTGAAATAACAAAGTGCGGACGCCTTTGCGCACCTTTCGATCATACCCAGCGGGCTTTATGGGTAGATTAAATGTAGAGTCCCTAAGGCTAAGCCGATGATCATAGCCGCCGTTTCACTGATGGGAGAACCACCATTGCCGTCAGGCACGTTTAATCGTAATCTTCGGGTACGCTCCAGTAGAAGTTTCTATCTGCAAATACATGGCAAATCCGTTTGAAACACCTGAAAAACCAGCCGCCGACGACAAGGGCATAGCCCCGACCGGCAAGCTCAGCGACGAAGCACGCGAGTCTTTGATGACGACGCTGTCACTGACACAGCAGCGCCACGACAACCAGCGCGCCGGCGCAAATGCTTTCGATCTCGTGGGCGAAGCCGGCTACACGGCACTCTACCAGGGTCTGCAGGCTCCGGTTAAGTCACTCGGTCAGATTGCAGATAAGGCTCTCAATTCCGCCAATATTAAAACCAACATCGCCGACGCCGTTGATGTAATGCCGGCTCCCGAACATGAAAAGTTCGGTACTGCTCGCTGGCATGCGCAGCAGATCGGTGGCGGTCTGGGTATGATTGCACCTTTTGTTGCTACCAAAGGTCTTCTAGCTAAGTCCGGTTTATCTTTCGCGGCGAAAACCGAAGCAGGCGTCCTTGCCAGTTCCCGACTCATGTCGGTCGCGAACGCCGGTTTGATAGCCGATGGCGCGGCGGCAGGCTTCGCATATGACTTCCTGCTGAGACCGGTCGAGCAGCAAGACATGAATAAATTCTGGGAGACCCGCACCAAACACGGTATCACAGGCGCAGCGACCTTCGGTACGCTCACTGCCGGCAGTGTTGGTCTTCGTCATCTCACTCGTCCGTTGGCTGGCGCCATAGCAGAAGCACCCGGTGCGGTTAAGGTCGCCAATGATGTTTTGCATGGCGCATTGCCAGGCGTTCCTGCCGGTCTAGTCAATGCCGACGTCAATGCCAGGTTGACTCAGGGCCGATGGGCTACCAATCAGGAACGCTTCGAAGGCATGTATACCATGACGTTCGCCGGCGGTGCGCTGGGCGGCATGCATCGCATACCCGGATCTGAGGTTCCGCTTTCTGAGATTGCAAAGGCGTATTCGTCACGCAGGGCCGGACAGACAAATCTTGAGTCAATGCTGGCTGAGCGTGCTAAAACCACAACTACCGACGGCAAGGCACCAAGCACCACAGGCGATGGCGCTCCAGTGAAAGGCAGTTTGCTGGGCGGTCCGCGTGAATCGGGTTCTAGCTCCAGACGGCTTGTAGGCGGTCTCGCGCTCGGTCGAGCCATGGCGAGCGGCGACAAGGTTGAAGGTTGGACTCCGGAGATTCCACCCGAGCGAGTGACACCAGGCGAAAAGCCGCCCGCAGAGGTCAAAGCAGAGGCGGAAGTTGTTGTGCCTCCGAAGGAAACGGCCGGAGTCTCTAAAGAAATCGAAGGTGTTGCGAAACCTGTTGAAACAGAAGCTGTTGCGAAGCCGACTGAAACGGACAGCGCCGGCAAGCCTGTCGATGCACCAGAGAAAGTTGCCGCTCCTGTGGAAACCGAGATCTCTGTTCCGAAAGGACTGGAGCAGGCTCTTGAAAAAGGTGTGAACCTGGCGTTTGAAGCTTCGGATGCAAATTGCACGCCTGCACAAGTGAAACAATTTTTTGAGTTCGCTCGCAGCCCTGAAGGGCAGGCGCTCAAAGAATCGATGTCGCAAGTCGCGAAGAGTTACGCCGACGATCCTCGTATGATGACTTTGATTCGCGAGGCATACTTGCCGCCTGAAGGCGTCGAGCATCGCGTAATCGAAGGCGACATCAAATTGAAAACACCCGGCGCTACCGTAGATCAGTATCAGCGTTGGGCGCAGTTTATGCAAACCGTACGCGAGATGCCTCAAGACGTTGATGGTTACATCAATTTCCGTCACGATGTCTTCAGATGGCTCAACGAAAACAAAGACTTACACGATTGGGCTCGTCAATATGGTGAACAGAATCGATACAGCAAGATAGCAGGACCCCTGGACTACTATTTCGGAACAAGCAATCTGAGCCGGTTTGTAGACGTCGCCGATGGAAAGATTGCAGCGAACGTCGGACCGAAAGCCGCAGAATCTTCCTCAGTCGTGAACGAAGGCGGTGCCGTTCAACCACGAATCAGATTGGACCTGACTCCCGAGCAGGCTCGTGAGGGAGCGGTTGTGAACCAGTTCAATGACGGTCTGGCCAGACTCGGCAACCTCGACGTCAATGGTATTGCAAGTGGTGTTAAACCGTTTGTCGAAACCGAAGGAGTTGCCGGTCGCACTCCCGAGTCCGAAAGAACCAGACTTCAGCTGGAAACTCCCGAGGCTGCCCGTATAGCCAGCGCTGAGAATCCCGCCAAAGTGATGGAACAGCGGATGGAAGCGTTCGAAAAATCGCCCGCTTCACGCAAGAAAATCGAAGCAATGTTGTTGTCCGAAAAGTTCGGCGATATGACTACCGAACAATTTGCTAAATGGCTGGACTACGCTTACGCGAAGCCGGAAGGTGCCACCAGTAATAGTGCCACAAATTTGCGTTCACTGTGGGTCGGTGGCCGTGACGCCTTGCTTTCACCACAAGTTGCCGAAGCTTACAGGCAGTATCGGTTCGGCGAGACGACTCCTGAAGGTGCTACTCCTCCGCCCTCACTCGAGGCAATTCGACAATTTTTGAGCGCTCCGAAAACTGGAGAGACTCCAGAGTTTAGCGAGTGGGCAAGGTTCTATGTCGACGCTCGACTTGAACAAGCAAAGGGCAGCGCAGGTCCTGAAGCGCAACCTCACCAAGTTCTTGATGCAGCGCTCCCGCGCTGGTACGTCGAAGGTCTCAAGGGACAATATGTCACCGATGCAAAGTTTGCTGGTGATGCGCCAACCTACTCCAGCAAATTGCCGGTTGAGCTAGCCGAAGCAATGGAAGCGGCGCGACAAACACAGCCACCTAAGAGACCACGTTCTGACGGTAAACCTGAGAGAGAGTTCAAACCACCGACCAATGATGCCGGTTTCCGCCTGACGAAACTGGAAGAGTTGATGCAGGTTCAAGACCCTATTATTCGCGACAATCTGCTGCGCCTTGGCGCTCAAGATCAAACCGTGCTTCGCAACATCTTGCAAAAGCTCGATCCTGAGCGGGCCGCGCCCGAGTACAGAGAGTTGCTGCAAAACGTATTGCCAACGACAAAAAACATTGGCGACGTCAAAATTTTGCTCGACGCCATTTTCTTCGGCAACAAAAATCATCGCACCGACAACGGCAGTCAGTTGACGAAAGCGCATCAACAGCTCGCAATGGCAGTCGCTGAGAATCTGGTTCCGCAGGGCAATCCACACTTCGAGAGAACCCAGCAAATCGTAAACGACATGATTGCTGGTAAGATTCGTGACCCCAGACCGCCGCGAGACTTTGGCGACGGTGGCGGACGCAATTTTGGCGGCAAAGATGGTGGAAAGGACGGTGGACGAGATGGCGGTCGCGGCGGACGCGACGGCGGTCGTGATTCGAGAGGGGAGAACCGCGACGTCCCAAAGCCTGAGGGCGACAAAACTGTCGCCCATCAAACCGGTTCCAGAACAGCTAAAATCCTTGCCGAGCCTCCGAGACCTCCGGAAACGGTGGTAGCGGCTCAACCAAAAGTCGTGAAACCGGTGGAAACGACAACCGCGAAGCCACCGGAAGTTGAACAAGTTGCTCCAGCTGACATAATTCCTGAGAGCCAGAAGGGACCATCAGTGGTGTCTGAAACGGTTCTCACGCCGGAGCAGGCGCAACCAGCCGAGCGCCTTTCGGCAGCCTCTGAGCGTCCAGCAACCGAGCTGGAACGACCGGGCACGGAGACAGATCGTTCCGCGACCGAGTTGCAACGAACGGCAACAGAGAAGGAGGTTTCGTCTCAAACGAGCCGTGACATCTCATCACTCAAACACGGACAGAAAGTCAAAGTTGATGGAAAGGACGCCATCTTCATCGCGGCGGATGCTGGAACGGGAGAGGCCATAGTCCGGTCCGGTAAACCCACTCAGCCGAAAGAGCAGTTTTACAATGCTAAGCTGTTCGACAAGTTGAAACTGCAAGAAGTAGGAAAGGATAGCGGCACGAATCGGACAATTTACCGCGACGGGGACGGCAAGTTTTACGAGGTTCGTGTCCACGGATCCGGTTATATGACCGCTTTGCGGACCGAATATCGCGCAGTAAAGCCCGGCGATGTCAAGTGAGACTGTTTGCGAATTCTTGAAGTTCACCCTGACGATCACCCTGGTGAAAAATTGCACCTTCGGGTGATAACCCTCTGGTGGGATTGCGGGCAACTCGCAGGCCGGTCAAAATGGAAAGAGACGAGCTTTCAGGCAATAACTCCAGAACGTTTCTTCTGTTCGTGACCGGACTCCAAATGCCCGGCTAGATTAAATTTGCGGGATTTGCATTAGATTGGCAGAAATTATCTGCCTGGGTCGAAGACGTGCGAATATTCGTGTGGTAACTTCGAAGGAGAGTCAAGCATTTGGTATGGTAGAAGTCACTGATCCTATGAGCGATAGTAGCGAACCAGGTCGCATATTAATTGCTGACGATCATGAGATAGTTCGTGTCGGCTTGCGACTGATCATTGAGGAATGGGGCGACTATGAAGTCGTCGGCGAAGCCGCAAACGGTAAACAGGCTGTGGCGGAGACCGCGCAGCACAAACCCGACATTGTTTTCATGGACGTCGCAATGCCTGTAATGGATGGCATTGAAGCAACCCACGTGATTAAGCGCGAACATGAGAACGTACGCGTAGTGATGCTAACAGCCGACCGTGCACCTGACACGGTGTTTGCTTGTCTGGCATCCGGCGCGCAGGGATACTGTTTGAAGGAGATCTCGGCCGAGCGTCTTCACGCTGGGGTTTCATGTGTTCGACTTGGAGATCTGTGGTTGGATCAGGAAGTGGCTGCCACCATATCTGATATCATCTCCAGCACCGGATTCAAGTTTAAACCAAAGGGCCGTCGGCCGCCCAAAAAGTCCGAAGATGCGCCGATCTCAGATATCAACTTGAGTGCTCGTGAACTCGAGATTCTCGACTTGATAGTCAAAGGTCTATCGAACGCGGAGATCGCCGAGAGAATCTTCGTAACTAAAGACACCGTCAAAACCCACGTCAGCCACATCCTCCGAAAACTTTCCGCCTGCGACCGCACGCAAGCCGCGGTGAAGGCTTTGCGTGAGGGGCTCGTGCAACGGTGAACATCCTACTCATTACCCCAAACACGTCGCTGATTTCGACGGTCAAGCATACTCTGAAGAAATACTCTCCTGGAGACCGGCTTTTTATCGCACGCAACGCGAATGATGGTATCGAGTATCTAAATAAGTCTCTCAACTCGCAGCTTGATTTGATTCCGGCTCTCACAATAATCGATCTCGATTCGCCTGAGACCAATGGACTTTACCTGATTCAGCGTGTCACTACCGACCTGAATATTCAGGGAATGCAGGTCGCGGTTTTTACTTCGCCGCTCAGCGAACCTGACGCGCAGCGGTTTGAAAAATTGGATATCGATTATGTGGTGGAGGCGCCGATCGACCATCAAAAAGTTCAGGAAACTTTGGAAGCCGCTTCTGGTGAAACTGATATCGAAGATGATGAGCCGGCGAGCAGTAGCAGTGGCGCGACCCCTTACAGGCAGCCAAAAATTCGAGTTCTCGATTCTGAGTTTCGGCAAGTACTTGTAATCGAAGGTTCCGCCGCAGAACGCAAGCGCATGCTTAAAGGTTTGAATCATGGTGGTTTGATTACCTTCGATTTTGCCACAAGTTGGAGCGTGGGCAAGCGAAAGTTCAAGGGCGACAACTACAGCGCAGTGATACTGGCTGTTGAAGAATCCGACTCTGAGAAGATGGTGGAATTGCTCACCAGTTCGGAGGAGCATAAGAGCACTCCCGTTATAGCCATTGTGGATCCTGGTAATGAGCATCTTGGAAAAGCTGCTGTTCTTGCCGGCGCGAAACTTTTTGTCGTTCGCGATTCCGGAAACTACCTGGCGATCTTGAACGAGATGCTTGTGAATATGGTCGAGCGTCGACGTTTGGAGATACTTATAAATAGAGCAAACGACGCCGATAAGGAAATGCTCCGAGATGTTATCGAAAGAGCGCCACTAATGATGGTGCGAATCGATGAAGCATTCTCGATAAAGGATTGCAACGAGAGTTTCGCTAGCGCGTGCAAGTCCCTTCGCCATTCTCTGGTCGGCAAGCACATTTTCGACATCTTGCCGGATCTCGAAGTGCTGCCGATGATATCGGTTCTCGAAGAACGCCTTCCGTACAGTCGCGATAGTTTCCGCATGAAAACAATCGGTCAAACACATACCGCGACGACTTACTGGGATTTTCACGTTTGGTCAATCAGGAAGTCGATTATTTCCGGACAGGAGGCGATGTTGATTGCCTCGGATGTTTCCGGGCGTGTCGAGCTGGAACTGCAACGCGAGCGGTTTGTCGCCGCACTTGCGCATGACATTCGCAATCCGCTCGTCGGTGGACAGCGCGTCATCGACTCTATTTTGAACGGCAAGCATGGAGAGGTCGAGCCACCGCGCGCGAAGCAGCTCATCATCGCCCTTAATAAAAGCAATCAGTCCCTGTTGCTTATGCTGAGCAACTTGATAGACGTTTATAAGTATGAAACGTCTTCTATGAATCTGCAGTTCAGAAAGCTCAATCTGCCGGAGCTTGTGCGCGAGCAAATTCAGGAAGTGCGGCACGTTGCAAGCACAATTGACGTAGAGATCGAGGAGAATATTGCTGAAAACATCCCGGAAGTTCCTGGCGATATCAATTCGATTCGCAGACTGCTGATGAATTTGTTGCACAACGCGATCAAGTATTGCTCACCCGGCACGAAAATCGAGGTGCGACTTTACGCTATTGGTCCGACATTTGTATCACTTCGGATTAAGAACTCGGGAAGTCCGATCGCGGCAGAGAAAATGCGCTCGCTCTTCCGCAGTGTTGTGGACGGTGTTCCGATTCGACACGGGTCGGGACTTGGATTGTATCTGTGTCGCAAAATAATTGAGGCGCACAGCGCGAGCATCGATTGCCAGAGCACCTCCAGTGGTATCACCGAGTTGCGCGTTAACTTCAACATTATCGAAAAGAACGAACCTGATTCACACAGTGTCGCGGGCTAGTCCTCAATGCTGCAACCTCGCCCGTATCTCAAGGCTGTTACGATTCGCCGACCGGAAGGTGATGCTGGTTTCTCCTATCCGTTTTGCATACCTGCTCTTCGGCACATCGACGAAATCGAGTTTGACAGGGACCTGACCTTTTTTATTGGCGAAAACGGATCGGGCAAATCGACGCTGCTTGAGGCGATAGCGACAGTAATGGACTTCGGTGCACAGGGCGGAACCGGCAACTTCGAAATCTCTGACGATAGCGGTCTTTCTAAGCTTCACAACTTCATGCGCCCGCGTCGAAGTTTTCAACGACCGCGCGACAAATTTTTCTTGCGAGCCGAAACCTTTTTCAATGTCGGAACCTATTTCGAGGATATGGTGAAAGAGGGAATCGCTCCAGCGGGAATAGTCTACGGTCGCTACGGCGGAAAATCACTTCATCATCGGTCTCACGGTGAATCGTTTTTGACCATCCTAAATGAGTCTATTCAAGGCAATGGTCTCTACCTTCTGGATGAGCCAGAGGCGGCATTATCTCCAACACGTCAACTTGAAGCGTTGGCTCGAATCAATCAGTTGATCTTGAACGAATCGCAATTCATCATCGCGACCCACTCCCCAATCCTGATGGCCTATCCCAATGCGAGAATCTATCTATTCGATGATTCTGGAATTCGAGAGGTTGATTACACGGAAACCGAACACTATAAGGTGACCAGAAATTTTTTGAACGATTACGAAAAACAAATCAAGCAGCTGTTGTCGAGGACGCCACTTCTGGATCTCTTGGATGAGGATGGGTAGTTCGATCCCGCTTAATTGTTAGATGCAACTTTCACTTTTGGTTCTGCGCTTTCCATCAACCTACCAGCTTCGTCAAAGTCCGCTGCGGCTGCAAGTTCGAGTCCCTTCTTGGAGTTATGAACCCCGCGATCAAGCCACGCGTGAACATCGGTTTTGTCTCTCGCTATCGCTTCATTGCAGGCTTCGACGGTCGAATACTTTTGAACGTTGAGGCATTCGGTGTGCGCACCTTCGCATGCCTGTGCTGCTGACTGCATGAGGACGATAGACAGGAAAACGGCGGGGAGTGATTTCATCATAGTAAATACCTTCAGAGAAAAAAAACTTGCTGGGAAGACGCTAGAGCGCTTGTTAGCAGTCGATTCATTCAGGAATCGGTTCGATGAAATCAGAATACTGCGGAGATATTACAAAGTTGTTTAGTTCTGCTGCTGTTGAATTCCTCATGATTTGGCAATGCTCGAGTACTCAGGTCAAAAGGCGCGAATTTTAAAAGAGGTACGCGATTTGCCCGCGGCAGTCTGAACCCTGACCCATTAGCGCTATCCGGCCATAAGCCGAAACGCCACATCAGCCTCCTTAATTCCCTTGATTTACTGCGCAACCAGGCGCGCTTGCTCAGGATGTTCGCCCAACCAAATAATCTTGCCCGTCTTTATATCACGGACACCACCAACAATCAGCACACGTTTTTCATGGACGGCTTTTCTGATGGGTTCGCTACCGCCCAGAAGATCTTCAATCGATTTCCAGACGTTTTCGTCGATAGCAGCCTCGGCCAGCGCTTCGCCTGTGAGCTCAGGATGTTTGCGCCGCGTAGCTTCTATCGCCGGACGAATCTCCGCCATGAGCTTCGGCAAGCTGCCGCTTAACTCAGTGCCTTGCGCTGCCGCATGCACGGCACCGCACTTGGTGTGCCCGAGCACCACTACTAGCGGCGTCTTCAAATAATTAACGCCGTACTCCACTGATGCCAACTCCGCCATCTGGCAGACGTTCCCTGCCACGCGGACGATGAAGAGATCGCCGAACGCTTTATCGAAAGCTACCTCTACCGGCACCCTCGCGTCGGAACATCCAAGCACTGTCGCGATTGGCCTCTGTCCTTCAACAGCGGTCTTTAGCCGTCGGATCGGATCGATCTTTGGAAACCGCTGAATCCCGTTCAAGTAGCTCTTGTTCCCTTCCTTCAGTCGCTGAAGAGACTCTTCCGGGCTGGGTTGAGAGAATGCAGGGGCAACTAACAATAATCCTGCGAGCACGCCGAGCAATGATTTCGGTAGCATTCTGTTCTCCAAATGAAAGTAGAGTTTGCCTGAAAATGTTCTGCCCGATTCGCAGTCATTCTCCACGCATTGGTTCGTTGCTGTTAATTACTTTTCCATCAGGCTCTTTGGAGATTTTACTAGACGTTAACCGTAGGCACCGCCTGTAGTATCAATCGCATCCCGCCCTGGAGGTCTAATCCGGCTGACCTGGCTCTAGCGCTATGCTGTTGTATCGCCGACTAAGAATCGAACAGCAGTGATGGATATGCATGGGGGTGTCAGAATCTGTGGTCTGTAATTTTGTCGATACTAATGCTGTTATTAAAAGTGACCTCTGCGAAACTGATGATGCTGGTAAGGCTGATAGTCCGGTCCTCTTCGTTCTGTGATATTCCCTCTGCTTCTAGGAACATTTTTGTTTGTTCTAGCGCTAAGGCTCGAAACTCCTGAGTGTAAACCGTTCTTTCTTCTAGTCTCCGCAGCGTGAATGAATCAATGGATACCCAGGCAGTTCCCTCGTTTGCGACGAATGGGTCTATTACAAACTCAATTTTATAACAGGGGACTGCCTCGATAACTTCGTCATCGCTCCGTTGGAATGTGCTCGCGTTTAAGAAAGCCCATTTGGGGTTGATCTCACCCAAAAGCGAAAGTACGGTATTGGTGACGCCATCGGTGATCCCGGCAACCGTTTGGATCGCACCCTTGAAAGAATCAAACGCAAACGTCTGCACAGGTCTTACGTCTGGAGTGTACTCGGCGAACGCCCGTACCGAATCACCATCTGACTGGAGCATGAAGCGCCGCTTCACCTCTGCCTCTTCTGTGGTCAACTCAAATCTGAGTAAGTTTGGTCTGATGAACGTGCTTGAGAAACTTCCGTTGAGTATTTTGTCTCTAGCTAAGGTTCGAGTTACAATGCTGACCGAACCGCGGTCTTCGTACGATGTGCACCGAAGATAGTTTGCTCGCATCGCGTCAATGATTTGTTTTGCGTCCATCTTCTTAATCTTGCGGTGAGTCCGGCTAACATTGTACTTTCATTCCGAAGCGATCGCGTGTTTTTGTTCTGGGGCTACGAAAACTCAGTGGTGATCCTATCTATGTTGGTGCTGTTGTTAAATGTCGTCTCCAGGAAATTGAAAGTGTGAACAAACCCGACGCACTCGTTCTTTCCGTCATATTCATATCCCTCCGCCTTGGCTAATTGTCGGGCTGAGTGTTTGGCAGCGACCAGGAATTGCTCGCTGAAAACTGTGTCGAGTTGATATTTTCGTATGGAAAAGTCGCTCGCAGAAATCCAAGCGGTTGCCACGACTCCCGCAAGTGGGTCTATTTGAGACTCAATCTTATACCAGAGAATTCCGTCGACTGTATCGTCATCGTTCCGGATAATCGTGTTCACTTCGTGGAACTGGCGGGACTTTGGAAGCGCTCCTATCAGCGAGAAGTTCAGGGCGGTGATTCCTTTGGTTTGACCAGCTACAGTTTGTAGCGAAGCCTCGAAGTTATCGTAAGCTCTGACTGACGTGGTATCGTCTCGAGAAGGTCCGCTAATGACCTCCAGTGAACGTATCGCCTCTCCGTCTGATTGCAATACGAAACGACGCTGATTATCAAACTCTCGCATTCGCAGTTCAAATTTCAGCAGGTCGGGTCGAACGAATGTCGTTGAGAAATGACCAACGTTTACTTGCTCACGGTCACCATACTTAATCAACTCAAGGACCTCTCCGGTGTTTGACCTGGTTTTCCTCCCTTCTTCTCGCGCGCTGGTGTTCTCGCTTGGGCAACTCCAGCTGGGCCCTGCATGTGCGCTGGTTGCAAGCGAAAGTAGCTAGAAGACATGGCTTATCAGCTTATCGACGTTTATGCTGTTGTTGAAGGTAATATTGTCGAACTTGATTATCACCTCTCTAGTGATTGCCTCGTCCGAGTCCTTCATTGGTATTCCTTCGGCTTCGTAAAACATCCGGGCATACTCTCGTATGGAATCTCGGTAGGAGGCAGTAAAATTTGATCTCTGTTCAAATTTCATCAGTGAGAAGTTGTCAGCGGATATCCAAGCCGTTGCCTCAATTGAAACTGTGGGATCTATAACAAAGTCAATAGTGAAACAAACTTGTCCATCTACGACTTGGTCATCAGTTCTCTTCATTTGATTTGCATTTAACATCGAATATCCGTGATCGATTTCACCGAGAAGCGAGAACACAACATTAGTAACTCCGGCCGTGATCCCGGCTGTAGTCTTGAGTGCCGATGCAAACGAGTCGTATGCAAATGTATTCGTCCCCTGAGTACTATGTTCCTCGAATGAACGGACGGAGTCTCCATCGCATTGGATAACGAATCGTCGTTCAACTTCCTGTTCCTTTGTGAAAAGCTCCAACTTTAAGAGATCTGGTCGTAAAAAAACGTGGGCAAAATTTCCAATGAGTAACTTTTCCGAAGCTTGAGTCTGAGTAACAATGCGCACGGAGCCGACGTCTTCGTAGGACGAGCAATGTATATAGTTTGCTCGCATTGCATCAATTATCTGGTTTGCTTCCATGGTCTCTTTTGTTTACTGAAGAACTGGTGATGAAAATATTGTACCCCGGGCGCAGCGGCCGATTTGCAGCTATGAAAAATGGCCGACACTCGACGGTGTAAAAATGTCTGCGAAATTTCGGTACGTTTGTGGCTTGCTGGCTTCTTCTAACTGTCATAAAACGTTTCGCTCAGACGTTCAGTCTCATTGGTTACGTAGAATGTATACGTAGCTCTTATACTTTGCGTTATAGTAAGCACCGTAGGTAGTGTCAATTAGGAAGCCTGAAGTCTCCTTCCAAATCTCGACAGCTGTTTTTATAGAATGGAAGGCGATGGCTCGCCAACCTTCTTCGGCTGCAAAAGTAGCTCAAATTTACCGCATTGAATCGACGATGTACGGAAACTACAACGCCTCAGTAGTCTCGTTAAGTTTGTGTGTCAAATTCTCATTCTAGAGGGCTGTTGTTTAGCACTCTGTCGACGTTGATACTGTTGTTGAACGTGACTTCACCAAATCTGATTTTGTAAACACTGCTGAGAGACTCGCTTTCCTCGCTTAAACTTGGCAGTCCCTCGGCTTCAAAAAAAATCTTAGTCTGTTCCTTAACGAATCTGCGGTACTCCGCTGTGTAGGATGAACGTTGCTCATATTGCAGCAATGAGAACGTGTCAATCGAAATCCAGGCTGTTGCTTCGATTGATACGAGCGGGTCAAGCATGCATTCGATTTTATAGCTGGGCAGGTTGTTGATTGTCTCGTCCTCTACCCTTCGCACCTCGAGTGCGTTGACCAAAGAATGTTTTGGATTTGCTTCTCCAAGAAGTGAGAACACGGCATTCGTCACTCCAAACGTAACTCCGGCTACCGTTCTCAGTGCCGTGTGTAATGAGCTATATGCTTCAGTTCTGGTTGGCTTATCCCATCTGGCTCGAAATCTTCAATTGCTCTAACAGAATCTCCGTCCGACTGAAGTTGAAAACGCCGCTTGATAACATCGTCTTCTGTGTTTAACTGAAACTTAAGAAGGTTGGGGCGAACGAATAAATGCGAGAATGTTCCCCTCGTGACGCTCTCTCGGATGCGGGTTTTGTTGGTGACAGTGATTGTGCCCTTATCCTCGTAAGAAGCGCACTTAATATAATTGGCACGAACGGCCTCGATAATTTGCGTTGCGTTCAACTTCGTAATCCTGCTGGGAACGTCGAGCTTAAAGCTGACTGGATATGATCTTGTCGATAGTTATGCTGTTGTTGAAAACAACTCGGTCGTACCAAATAGTTGCAGTAGAACAAATGAACTCTGCTCCATTGTCTGGGATTTCCTCGGCCTTCCGGAATTGCTCCGCTAGCTTTCGCGTGGCGTCCCGAGTTTTCTCTGTCATCGTCGTCCTCTTTTCGTACTTTACGACGCAGAAAGTGTCAATCGAAATCCATGCGTCTGCATCATATCGGACCTCTGGATCAATCACCGCAGAGAGTCTGTAGCATTCAATATCGCTGACGGTTTCGTTTGGCAATCTGTGGATGTCTTTTGCATTCCTGATGTCGTAAGCCATCTTTATCTCGCTCAGCAGGCCGAATGTGGTTGGCGTAACTCCAGAAGTGAAACCGGCATATGTTAGAAGTGCGTCCCGAAGCGATGGATAGGCTTGTGTAGATGTTGTGCTTTCGGCGGTAGATTTTTCAATGTTATACATCGCTCTCGTCGAATCCCCATCAGCTTGAAGAATCAGGCTATGTCGACCGGGATCGGTCGAACATCGTAGGTCGAAGCGCGCTAGGTCTGGACGAATAAAGATGGTCGAGAACGCTCCTTTAACAACTCGTTCGCTCGCAGTTGTTTTGCTCACCTCAACTACTCGACCTTCATCCTCATAAGAATTGCATCGAACGTAATTTTCAAGCGTTGCGTCAAGAATATTTTTTGCTTCCAAGTGTTTTGTCTGCCTCTATGCCTGGTGGCACGCTCGTGAATTGCTTCTTCCGCTATTGATTAAGGCTGAATGCTTCTGCGGGGGAGTGGGCACCATATTTGATGCTAGATGGTTGAGGCGCGATCTATGAAGAACGGTATGATAGTCTCGATTATAGGTCATAGCAATGGGAGCGGCGTTTCTCTTCTTCTAAAAATGATTGTCGACAATCCTATCGATCGTGATGCTATTATTGAAAACTACTCGTTCATAGTGAGTGGTTTGGGTTCGACCAATTGCTTCGACCCCATCGTCCGTGATACCCTCTGCCTGCGAAACGGTCTTCTCAAGAGCTTTTATGGACTCTCGAAATTCCTCCGTCAAAACGGTTCGGAGCTCGTATCTAACGAGGTGAAACGTGTCTGTTGCAATCCAGGCGTCTGATTCATATCGGACGAACGGATTTATAAGCGCCGCCAGACGATAGCAGCTTATCCCATCGAGCGCTTCATCATCTAAGCGCTCAATATTTTCCGCATTTCGGATGTCGTAGAGCATATTGATGACGTTGAGCAAGCCGAATGTCAGAGAAGTTATTCCTAACGTAGAGCCAGCTTGTGTATAAAGTGCTTCTGGCAGTGACGGGTAAGCCTGTGTAACCAGTTTCTGCTCACCATCCGTTGAAATTCTCGAGTTCATTGCTCTAATTGATTCTCCATCAGACTGCAAAAGAAATCGATGATTACCAAACGTATTTTCACTTTCCAAATTGAATGCCAGCAAGTCAGGGCGAATAAACGTAGTGCGGAATTTACCAGTTGTTACTCTCTCGCCCAATGTCGTCTCTTCAACGTCAACCACATTCCCAACATCCTCATAGGAATAGCAGCGAATGTAATTTTCGAGCAACGCATCAAGAATGTTTTTAGCTTCCATTTTAATTGCCCCACCTACTGAAGCTATTGTACCTGATAGTTTTTGGCGTTCGCGACATCGGTGAAAAAGTGGCAGGCGAGTACCATTCTACTCGCCTGCCTTTAGCCTCAGTTTAGCGACCTTCGGAATGGCTGGTCACCAGGTGAATCAACCTGCGGAAAACTTCGCAAAGCAGCCTGCAATGCAAAGTGCGACGCGTTCATTCCCGATTATGCAGTTTGCGACGCAGGGAGCAAGCGAATTGTAAACCGTCAGTCCGTCGAAGTAGATGGTGTCGCCGGAGCCGTCGTCGGAGTTGCCGTTTCCGGTCCCGTAGTTGCCGTAGATGCTGGCGCCACCGCCATTGGTGCCATTGCCGGTGTTGCCGTTGCCGACGCTGTTTCCGTCGGTGCTCCCACCGCCGGAACCACCGCCGTCGTCGCAGGCGCAGGTGCAGCCGCTTCCGGAGTCGAGCGAGCCGCCGACATCAATTTTCCTGCTGGGAGCGACGGCCGCACTGCCGCCAGTGCCGACCATGCCGATGGAGTCGGAGCCGCCAACAGCTACCGCGGAGCGCTTTGACTCAGCAGACAGACCATAGGGGTCCGCCAGCGAGAGCGGGTTATTGCGTGCGTACTGGTACGTGTTCAGCGAGTCGTCGTACAGCACCGGGTCCGGCTGCAGGAAGCGGCCGAGCGCCGGCGAGTAGTAACGGTTCTTGAAGTAGTACAAGTCCGTTTCCGAGTCATAGCGCTGTCCGGTGAACCCGAAGGTGGTACCAGTTACGGTGCCTTCGCCCCACGGCATGTATTTGTTCTTGTTGGTCACCGTGCCGCTCGTGTTGGAGGTGGCGACGATGCTGCCGAGGCTGTCGTGGTGCAGGTAAGCCGTGATCACGTTGCTCGCGTTCAACACAATCAACGGTTCGTCCATACCATCGCCGTAGACAAATCGCGAGGTCAGAGACCCGGCGGTGTTGTATTCGGCCAGGCGCTGGAAGCCGCTGTAGATGTATCGCGTTTTGGTTCCGCCGACATCCTTCTGGGTTTGGCGACCGAGGGCGTCGTAGCTGAAGGCGACGTTGACGCCGGTTTTGACCGCCGAGGTCAGGCGGCTCTCGTTGTCGTAACCGAAGGTCCAGACGCCGTCACCGGTGAGGCAGCCGTTGGCGTTGTACGTCTGGCTGACACCTGCGACCGTCGGGTATTCGTTGACATCATTGGCGGTACCATAGTTGACGGTTCCGCCGCCGGACGGATGCCGCATGTAGTTGCTGTCGGTGACGCCCTGGCTGGTCAGTTCGTGGGCTGCATCGTAGCCGTAAGAGTAGGCGACCGAGGAGCCGGAGAATGTTTGCGTCAGAGCGGTGAGCATGTCGTCGAGCGAATACGTGTAGGCGGTGCTGGTTCCGTTTCCGTATCCGAGCGCGGTTCGCCGACCGAGCACGTCGTAGCTGAAGGTGAGAGCCGCACTGCCCGAGCCGTTCAGTTTGATCTGCGTCAGACGGTTGAGCTGGTCGTACGTACGCGAGACGTAATATCCGCCCGGATAGGTCAGCTTCGTCACGTTGCCGTTGGCATCGAGCTGGTAGGTGACGGTCTTCGCGTCCGGATACTTTTCGGTCAGGCGCCGTCCAGCAGCATCGTAGGTGAACTCGATCTTGCCGGTCGACGGATCGCCCGAGACCACCGGCGTTTGAGCGCTCAGGAGTCGATTGGCGCGGTCGTAGGCATATGTCACAGTCGCCATGCCCGCCGGTGCTTTGGTGCGCAAACGGTTGAGACCGTCGTACGTGTTCGTGATTGTGTCACCCTTGCGAGTGACCTTGGTCAGGACGTTTCCGTTCTTATCGTGGGTGAACGACTCGAAGGTCGCGTCCGCGAACGTGCGCTTCTTCAACCGATCAAAGCCGTCGTATTCGAATGTGGTCGTTTTGCTGCGCTGGTCCAACAGCGATGCGAGCAGACCGTTCGCTGTGTAGGAGCGCGTTTCTGCCAGCGTGCCGGACGAGTCCGTGACGGTTGCGAGCCGGCCGACCTGGTCGTAGGTGAAGGTCGTGATGCGGCTCAGAGCGTCGGTTCGTTTCCAGAGCTGACGCAAGCTGTTGTACGTCATCGTGGTGACGTTGCTGGACGGGTCGGTCATAGTGGCAAGCAGGTTGTCGACCGTGTAGCTTGCGTTAATCGTCTGGTAGACCGGACCGGCGCCCGCGTAGCGCTCGACCTTGGTGCGGTTGCCGTTGGCGTCATACGTGTACTTCGTGATGTTCGCGGCGAACGGCGAGGGTGGCGTAATCTGCTTGAGGCGTCGCACGTTGTCGTAGGTAAACGTAGTCGCGTATCCGCGCGGGTCGGTAATGCTTGTGACATCGCCCGCGGTGCTATACGCGAACTGGGTCAGCAGATTGAGCTTGCCCGTGCCCGAGTCTTTCTTCACCGAGGTGAGCGTTTCGTTCGTGCCGCTGTAGACGAACGCGGTGACCATACCCGTCTGGTCCGTGATGGTCAAAACCTGACCGCGCGCGTTATAGGTGAAGTTGAGCTCCGCCGCGACGCCGTCTACCGTCGGGAAAATCTTCTTGGTGAGCGTGCCGGTCGTGGCGTTGTACTGGTAGGTCGTGACGTTGCCGAGCCCGTCGGTTTCCGTTGCTACCTTGGAGAAGGTGGCGTTGTACGTGTACGTTTTGACGATGTCCGGATCCACCGAGCCGGGCTTCGGTTTGTCGGTCACAGTCAGGATGTTGTGGTTGGCGTCGTAGGTGAACAACCGACGATTGCCTTCGTCGAATGTTTTCTCAATCAGCCTGCCGAGCCCGTCATACGACATTTTTGTGTCGTTGCCGAGTGCGTCTGTTTCGATCGTGACGTTACCGTCGCCGTCGAAATACTGAACGCGACTGGCATTCGTCGGGTTCTTCTCTTCCGACCGCCAGCCTGCGAAGTAGTAAGTCCAGACGTTGCCGGACCCGTCGGTCTGCGTCTGAACGCGTCCAAGCGTATCGTAGACGTTGGTCATGATCGCGCTTGAAGGATTAGCCGGGCGGAACATCTGCGTCATGCGACCGGGAATGTCGTAGACGTAGGTGGTGTTCTTGCTGTCCGGGTCGGTCGCAGTGACCAGGTTGTCACCCGAGTAAGCGAATGAAATTGAACTCGACCCGGCCGTCACACCCGTGAGCTTGCTTCCGGTGTAGGTGAAGTTGAGCTCGCGGGTCAAACCGTTCGCGACCTTCGTGAGCTTGCCGCTCGTGTATGTGAAGGTGAGTGTCACACCTTGCGGATAGACCATCGAAGTGATCTTCCCGGAAGAGTCGTAGTTGGTCTTCACCTGATGCGAGTTGGTGTAGGTCCAGTCACCGCCGACGTTTTTAACGAGCGAAATCGGCTCGCCTGCAGGCGCGATGTAGGAGCCGTTGGCTCGCTTGACGAAGAACTGGGTGTCGCCGGGCGTGCTGACGACGACTGTGTTGTCGCGCGATTGATCGAGCAACCAGCGATTCGTGAGAGCGACCGTTACCCACTTGTCGATGGGCTTGTTCAGGTCGCGGTAGAGGTCGACGGTGACGAACATGGCCACCAGACCGGAGGCGCCGGCAAGGGGCGAGGCGTTCGCCATGGCAAGCAGACCGTCGCTGTTTATCGCCAGGCTGTGGTTCCAGTTGTGGTTCCAACCCAGACCCAGAGGACCGTTCGCCAGGCGTGCGCCCGAGTTGTAGAAGCGCTCGAAGCTCAGGCTGTAAGGATTGCTGCCACTACCGACGGTGACATCGGTATTGCGATAGAGGTACGCGCCGCGGTACATGTCGATCGGGTCGGCCGATACGTTGTTGGTGCAATGCGGCTGCGTATCAGAGCTCGGATTTACGCTGGCGCCACCCGTCTTCGGAACCATAATGTTGATGGTTTGACCGACGGCGCCCATGCCGCCCTTCAGGTAGCCGCTGAAGATGCCGATTGCGCCCTGCCAGGGACTGATCGCGTAGTAGCCGAAACCTCGGAAGTCCTGAACGGCGACATTGCCGTCCTCGGGAATCGCAACCTTCCAACCATAGTTGAGGTACCAGTTTTCGATGTCATCGAGAGTCTGGCTATCGTAGTTGGTCAGGTTCGGTCGAACGCTTGCGGACCAGTTGTCGCTGCGTCCGTGGTAGATCTTCTTACCGTCCTGGACAGCCTTGTCGAGGATCGTGGTCGAGCTGATGCCGCCGATGCCGCAGATCTGCTCGATGGTGCCGGCTTCGAAGGCGATGCCGTGCATTGCGAGTGCGGTATCGTTGGTATTAACGTTGTCGTAGTTGTTATCGAGGGCGCCGCTCGACCATTCGATGCCGCCGAGGTCCATAATCGGAGTGTCGTACCAGCCGACCATACCGACCTGGTGTTGGAGAACCGTCGTGCACTGGGTCATGCGATTGAAGACGTCGCACGTCCAGCTCTTCTGCGAGTTCCAGGTGTGCCAGCGCACGGAAAGCGCTTCGCCGAGCACCACTTCCGAGTCGGACGCCGAGCCGTTGTAGATCGCCTGGTTGAGTCTCTCGCGGTGAATCTCGGTCATGTTGCGACCGGCATTACCCCAGGCTTGCGCGATCAGGTAGGGCTTGCCTTCCCAAACCGTTTGCCAGAAGCTCTGGTCCCACCACGTGTAGGGATAAGGATGCGCGATCGAGAGCAGGACTGAGTTCCAGCTGCCCGGCGTCTGAGCGCTGCTGGTTGCGATCAGCGTGCCATCGAGACGCAGCTCAGCCTGATGCGAGGCGTTGAAGAACAGCGTGAGTCGCTTGCCGTGGATGTCCTTTGAGTAGAAACTCACGTTGATGGTGTCATAGAGCACCCCGAGCGTCGCCTTGTAGCTGTTCGGGATGTCCGTCCAGGTGGTCGGCGTCGTGCTTGGGCGCAGATACGGCAGGGCGGTCTGGCGCAGCTGGGAGGTCTGCTTGTCGATGGTGCGACCGCCGAGGATATCGTCGGTCGTCGCGGTCGGTGCGTTCGTATTGATGTAGGTGACCAGCGTGTTCGCCATCGTCGCCAGGTTGTTTCGCACATTCGTGCGATTCAGGTTCTGGGCGTAGTCGGAGGTGATGGTGGCGCCGCTGGTGGCACTCGACATGAAGGTCGTAGCGTTGTAACCGATCGCCGTGGCGAGGTCGATGCCGTCAATCTTCGTGTAGGCCTTCATCGCCGGGTCGAAGTGGTAGTAAGTGCCGCCCATGAGAACCTTCACCCAGCAGTGGCTGAGGCGCAGAACCCATTCGGTGCCGGTCCAGCTCGTCTCGTTGGGGACGCCGAGGTTACCCAGCAGGTTCGATGCCGCCCAGATGCTGCCCGGGTCGTTGCCGAGCCATGCGGCGGCCTGGGCTGCGGTGAGCTGGAGTTCGCCGAACTGGAAGCTGCACGTATAGGCACCACTTTCGCGCAGGAGCGCGATCATCAATTCGGATTGATCGAAGGCGTTGCCGAAGCCGTCGATGAGCGTGCCCAGCGCGCCCTTCTGGCTGCCGAAAGTCGGGATGAACTCGATGTTGTCGTGGACGAAGTTGAAGATCAGATCGACGTCGTTTTTGAGAGCACGAGCCATTTCGCTGATGCTCTCCGGACCGCTGGAACGGTTGCTCGCAAAACCCGGCGAAGTCGCCGCCAGAATCTCGGGTTTGTTCTGCTTGCCTTCGAGCAAGTCGACCTGCCCGTCGAGCAAGTTGTCTTGTCCGTTGAGCAAGTCGACCTGTCCGCCGGGAATATCCAGGGCATTTGCGGTCGTATTCAAAACGATCGCCGTGTCCGAGACTCCCGAAATCGCTGCTCTGGGAGAGGGGGTTTTGCCTGGAACATAAATGTTGCCTGGCATTGTTCGTCCTTCGATCATCGGACGAGCCGCGCTCGGGCTCACTGAGCGCTGCTTGGGGGTGGCGTAAAGTCCGGGAGTCTGGACTTCGGAACGCTTCGGCTTGTCTTTTGTCGGCATATTGGTGATTCCATCTTTCGGTTGATGGCCGCTCCAATCTCGCTCCTTATGCGGGCGCACGAAGACGCCGCATCCAATTCAATGGATGCGGCTCGGCGCGAATCGCTATAAGGAATTTTCTTCGAGAACTTTTCGAGCGGCCGGTTGAGGATGTTTTGATTTGCGCGCCGCTAAACGCGAACGTCAACAGCTGCGGAAGACCTCAGCGATTACTGAATGACTGACCAGCTGTATTAAAACCGCGGAAACTGCTGTGCTGCATTACCTAAACAGCTGTATTGAAATCGCAGCAACTACTGTGGTGCGTGACGAAACCGCTGAGGCGATTACGTCACTAAACAAACATCAGGTGTACCAGCAAGCTCAGCATCCGCTGCCGCTGCAGGTCGTCACCACGGACGTGCGGTTGCCCGCGTTGTCATAGTTGTACTGGATGGTCGTACCGTTGAGGTAGGTGATCTTCTTGAGACGACCTCTTGTGTCGTACTCGTAGGTTGCGGAGTCGCTCATTTTTAGTTCCTTGTTTGGCTTGGTGCATCGGGTTGCGCAGCTGCGCTTGCAAAGGTGTTTTGCCTAGCGCGAGCCGCAGTATGAGCTCACTCTCGAATCGCACACAAACAGCGATCCAGCGATGTAACTGATCAGATAGTTCCAGGTCTCCACTGTCACATCTGCGGGGGGTGATACCAGTGGTAGTATCATCGAGAATTGTATTGCGTTCTCGATGTCTTATAACTGGTTTATTCCGGTGGAGAAAGTGGGCAGGAAACTTGTATCTGAGGTGCGCCGGCTCCTGTATAGCGGTCGGGAATTGAGCAACTTGACCTTTACGAATTGGCGCCCTCGGATGCTATTCAGGTAACGAAAGATTACTAAACCCCGTGCTACCGGCTGGGATTCGCGAGTCTAATTCTGGAAGACGCGCGAAACGCCCATGTTTGCACGGTGAAACTGTCCGCGTCGTTTCGTTGGACGGAACTCTGATCTCGTCCTGACTTTTGCCGCCGATTGAAAAATGTTTTTTGCTCTATCTAAGGATTAGCGCACAGCGTAGCCGTCTTGCGATGTGCGGCTTGCGAAAGCGGCTTTTGCCGCCCCTTTCCGTGAGTCTCATTTCAGCCGGAAATGATTCGATCTGTGAAATAACGCATCAATGCTCATTTTTTTCAAACTTCAGTTAGCGCAATTAAGCACTATCACCCTAGAGGGTGATCATCCTCCCCCATTATGGTGATACCCATTCAGACGATGCGCAAAGCCGCGCCATTGGCGCGTTGACAAGATAGTTCAATTCACGGCAATTGAGAAAGCGAGCAGATTCATTACGAATCACGGCGAGATCGATGCAAATCCTCAAGTATATCCAAGCTGCTTTCTGCTATTTACAGCATCCGACGAAAACAGCGTTTGAAGCCGTTCATCTATCCGAGTTCGAAACAGTGAATGATGTCGTTCTCGGTAACTCCCATCGACCACGTGTAATCAGTCAGCGCTCTGCTCACGCGAAGTGGAACTTCAACGGCGCTCTCTCTGTATTTTTTGCGGTCGTGTTTTCGTCCAAGCGACCTGAAATCATCCTTCGGTGGTTCGGGAAGTGAGGGATCTAGAACGATATTTTTTATGCGCTCGTAGCAATCAGGGAGCTTCCCTGAAGTCTGAAGATGATATCGCCCCTTATCCGCATCGTGAATTATCGACCAGAGTTTTTCGTTGTTGCGATAAAATCGTGCGTCGCTACGCTCGTAATCGAGTCCGACACCGGTATTCACGACCTCACCGTTTTCTTCGGATAGTCTGAGCGAGACTGCATCGCCACCGGCGACTGAATGCCAGTTGTTTCTTCCCATGAGCAAGATGTACCAGTCGTCGTTCTGGAAGCCATATACACGCCCGTCGACGACTGCTCCCGCCGCGTTTCTTCTGGTGTCTGAACGTTCCTCGAAGTATTCTTTGCGAGAAGCAAGTTGCCTGGCAGAGCTAGCGCGTAGAGCTTCCCTGATGTCTCGAAATTGGCGACCGCGAACAGCTATCCATCTTTCAATTCTTTCCATTAGTGGCTCAATTCCATTCCGATAACACCGATGGCTATCACCGCAGCCCATGCGATTCTAGCTCCATTGACCGGTTCGTTTAACCAAACACAGCCGACAACGAATGTACCAATTATGCCGATGCCGGTCCAGACTGCATATGCTGTGCCCAGAGGAATCTTTTCGATCGCGATTGCCAACAATAGAACGCTTCCTATTAAGCAGAGCGAAATTGCGATGATACTCAGTGGCTTGCCGTTTCCGACCTTAAGACCTACAGCCCACGCCACTTCCAGTAAACCAGCGAAAAACAAAACAAACCAAGACATATCGCCCCCCAGTCGGGCCGTCCCGGTTGATTCGATGACCAGGTCGTCCTGGTCCCTCTAGTCTAGCACCGAAATTGCATTGTTTTAAATTTCGCTCGGCATTGACATGTCGATTGCGCCGCTCTTAGCCCTGTTCAAATACTATTGGATTTTCAGGGTTAAAGAACTAAGTGCTATAAATTGCTGAAACCTTTATGCTGCACCGATTCCGGGCATTGTGCCGATAGGCTGCGCGGACCTTGAAAATTCCAATAGTATTCGAAGCGGACCCCTAATCCCGAAACCCAGTAAATTCGTTACTACAGGTTACTTCGAATGCCATTCGATGACGAGGCGATGAAGAAGCCAGAAAATCGTATGTTTTTATCAGAGATTTTCGTGCCACACTCGAACCTCACTAAGGCGAGCTTTTGACATGAGGCACCTGTGGTGTTGTAAAAAAAACTTGATTGGTGTCTTGGCTGGTGGCGCGTCCGTACGAGACCAAACGGACGCGTTGGTGCGACGACAAGATCACTTATCGCGGTGCTTCTTCAGAATTTCGCGAGCCTTTTTGTATATGGACTCAGCCGATTCATCTTTACCGAGCTTTTTCAAAACTTTGGCGTAATCTGCCAGCGCGCGGCCGATGTCCTCGTGATCCTCTTCCAGTGATTCTCGTCGGATACTGACGACGCGCAGCATGATTTCTTCGGCCTCTTTGTGTTTTTCGAGCTTATACTCGATGGTGCCGAGCGAGTGCAGGTAGTCTGCAAACTCTATTTGATCCTGAGTTGGGGCGCTTTCGTACAGGTGGACAGCTCGTTTCATGAACGGCTCCGCTTTATCAAAGCGACCCTGAACACAAAGCGTCATTGCCAGATTGTTGTAGTCCTCGACGAGGGCTGGGTTGTCTGGACCGAGCTCGTTGAGCCGGTTGACGAGCATGCGTTCGTAGATAACTTGAGCTTCCTTGTAGTTGCCCTGTTCAAAGTAAGTCTCAGCCAGGCGTCCGAATGCGGTGTCTACTGGTTCTTCATTCTTTTCGCCTGCCTGGTCGAATGAGAGTTTTTCTGCAAGATCTTTTGAGGCTTCTTTGCCGACTAGCTTAGCCAGCTGTCTTGCCTTGGCGTCCTCGGGCAGGATTGTTTCCGAGAATCTGCCGCCGCGTTTAGACGTGACTTTGATTTCCGGATTTTGGGCCGTTTTCATAATTTCGACGAGGAGCTGTTCTGCGGACAGTTTTGCAATATCTTCAATTGCAACTTCGTCCGGGGTCGGCTCGGTTACAGGTTCTGCCGATTTCGCCTCATCTTTTATCGCGTCGTTTTTCGCATCAGTCTCTTCCAGTTTTACTTCTGCGCGCTCGATTTCACTGAGCTCCGAATCCGGCTTGGACTCGCCGTTGGTCGATGTTGGTTCGACATCGTCTGACTTTGCGACAACGTCTTTGCCGGAAGAACCACCGGCGATACCACTTGATGTTGCATTCGCTGCCTTTTTTGCGGCCGTGCTGCCAGCAAAAACTTCTGCTTTGGCGGTTTCCGCCGGCTTTTCAGCGGGTTCTTCGTCGTCTTCTTCATCACCAATCAATCCTCGAAGGAGATTTTTGAGACCACCAGCGGAGTTTTCTTCGGCGGGCTCGGCCGCTTCGCTTTCTTGCGGCTCGGTGAGTTTTTCGTTGATAGAGGAGAGTGGCGGTTCATCATCGTCAAAGCCGTTATCAAATAGAGAATTTAGTGCCCGTGCCAATGATGGTTCGCTGGAAGCGACGACTCTGGTGTCGTTATCGTCATCTTCATCCATGTCCACCGGCATCTTCTTGCGACTTGACTTAGCTGCAGGAGCGAGCTCCGAAGCAGGTTCTGGCGAAGATGCATTGCCGGAGCCGGCTTTTTCTGCTGCTGCTTTCTCAGCAGCAGCCTGCTCGGCTGCAGCTTTAGCGTCCTCTTCGGCTTTCGCCTCTTCAGCTGCCTTGGCTTCGGCCGCAGCGGTGGCAGCTTTAGCTTCTTCGGCAGCTTTGGCTTCTTCGGCAGCTTTAGCTTCTTCGGCAGCTTTGGCTTCTTCGGCAGCTTTGGCTTCTTCGGCAGCTTTAGCTTCTTCGGCAGCTTTAGCTTCTTCGGCGGCTTTAGCTTCTTCAGCAGCTCTAGCTTCTTCGGCGGCTTTAGCTTCTTCAGCAGCTCTAGCTTCTTCAGCGGCTTTAGCTTCTTCAGCGGCTCTAGCTTCTTCGGCGGCTTTGGCCTCTTCAGCAGCTTTGGCCTCTTCAGCAGCTTTGGCCTCTTCGGCAGCTTTATAATCGTCAGCAGCTTTAGCGTCGTCTTCGGCTGCTTCCGCTTCTTGAGTAGTTTTGCCTTTTGCTCCGGCATCCGCGGCGGCTTCGTCCGCCGGCTGCGATTCTGCTTCAGCTTTGCTTTCGGCTGGAGCACCTAAATCAGACTTCGGCTCTGCATCGGCTTCTGCTGGCTCCGCGCCCTTACCTTTTTTCGACTTAGCCGCAGTAGGCTCGACGGACTTCTTCGCGGCCACCGAATCTTGAGCGGCTTCTGCGCGTTCTCGTTCTGCCGCAATCTTTTCGGAGAGACTTGCTGCCGCTTTTTCTGAAGCCGCTTTACCAGCGGCTTTAGACTCTGCCTGTTCCGCCTGATCGTTTGAGGCTGCCTCAGATTCGGCGAGCGTTCTTTCCAAAACATTTGTCAGAACGAATTCTTCGTCATCATCATCGTCTTCATCTGAATCTGCGAGCGCAGGCTCTTCGATTGTCGCTTCCGCCGGCGATGCCGGACTTAATGCGCTCTCACCGAGCGCTTCAGCAGTGACTTTGCGAATCGACTCCTTGAGCGCCTTGCGAGCGGCTTCCTTTTCTTCGGGGGTTTGAGTTTTCGATTCGGAGACTTTGGGCGTAGTGGTACTACTTTCGGTGCCGGCTTCGCCACGCATCTTGAGCCCGCTTTCCGGCGTCCACTTCAGATCGCGCAAGCCTTGCTCGAATGAAATGATCTGGTCACCCTTGTGAAGGCAGTAATCGAGCGTTGCAATTGCATCGTCAGGATTGAGCCAACCCTTAGCGACCATTTGATAGCATCGCAGCGTAGCTTGAAGTGTTGGCACATCCATTAAGCCCGTCAGTACCAGCACTTTTCCAATCAGGGCGGCGCCGTGTCGTTTCAACTCAAAAGCGCTTTCAATATCTTCATCGGTGCAAACACGCGAGAGTGTGAGCAATTGCTGATATGTAATAGGCGGAACTTCCGGTTCTTCGCGTTTGTTGCTGGGAGCCGCCTCTGCTAGAGCTTCTTCAGGGCTGACACCGGTAGAGAAAACTTCCGACAACAGTTCGCACGCTTTCATAGCGTCTATTTTTCCGTCGCGAACAGCTTCCTGGAAAAACAACGCTGCGTCCAGAAGTTCCTTCGAAATAAGCTCCTGTGAAACCAGGACGACTCCAATCGGCTGTTGATTGGCAAGCCCCCATTCAAGCGCATCCATGACGTCGGTTTCAGTCAGAATGCCTGCCATAACCAGAAGTTCGCCGAGCCGCACAAGCGGTTTTTTCTTCTCTTCGACTTTGGGTTGTTCGGCAGGTGCACCTTCGAGACCGGCTGCCTGACGTAATTCCAGTATTGCTTCTTCTCGTGAAACAACTTCATCGCGCAGACGAACTTGTACTTCAAGCGCTTTTTGAAGAACTTCGCTGGGCAATATGCGGTTTAAAACAAGCATCCTCCCCAGGGGCATGCCCGTGTTGACACTGCGTTCCATCGCTTCTGATAAATCTTCTTCGCTTACCAGACCAGCTTCGAACAGCAGCTCTCCCAGCTTGCCGGTTCGCGCTCGCTGAGCGGCGTTCTGGTCGTAATCCTCGAGTACATCCGAGAAATTACCACCGATTTTGCGGGCGACTTTTATACATTGAATAGCGAGGTTGAGGTCGATAGTACGGTCTCGCAACATGGATTGCGCTTCGAGCACAATCTGCAGGTCGCGGGCGGTCATATAGCCCGACATTACCAGTACTTGACCGATTTGCAGCTTCTTCGAACGCGATGAACGCATCGCCTCCTGCAATTGCGCAGGCGTCAGAATGCCTGCCTGCACCAAAAGGTCACCAAGCCTGGCGCTACTCGAAAATCTTCGAAAGATAGATGACGACACTAGCTCTTACAAATGCTCCCCAGCCCAGCCTGGCTAAAAATGGATTCCGATTGACCCGTCGACTAGCTTCGAGTCAAAAAACGCACACACATTTGGTTGTGCCCCGAACGCGATACTTTTCATTGATCCAACGCACTTTTGAAAAAATCATATGTGCGTTCGTCAAAGAGGACGAATCTGATCTCCTCTAAATTGTTATTCCCCGCGCAGAACTCCCGCGCTTCGGAGATTGCAATCTGAGAAGCTTTATCAGTAGGAAAACCATAGGCGCCCGTCGAAATTGACGGAAAGGCGACAGTTTTAGCTTCATATTGAACTGCCAGTTTGAGACATTCTCGGTACGCGCTTGCCAGTTTCTCTTCTTCGTTACTGCTGCCGCCACGCCAGATGGGACCGACCGCATGGATAACGTACTTCGCAGACAGCTTGCCACCACCTGTGATTACAGCCTGCCCCGCCGGACACTTACCCTGGACCGCGACGATTTCTTTGCATTCTTTGAGTATGTCCGGCCCGCCGGCGCGGTGGATGGCACCGTCAACGCCGCCGCCTCCCATGAGACCGGAGTTGGCCGCGTTTACGATTGCGTCCACTTCCTGTCTGGTGATGTCGCCGCGGACAAGCGAAATTGTCGTTGCATTGGCTTTACAACTGTGATTAGAGGTCATCGTTATCGGACCTGTTGAAGTTTTAGTTTGATTCGACGCGTAACTTCGCGCGTGAACAAAGATTCCCGCGCGCAGTTATCTTAACCGATGCGAATCGCGCCGATGCACTTGTAATCACGAACTTGCGCCAAGTTTTCTGATCCCGCGCCCAGTTCAGGAACGGCACGCGGCGATGCTTTCAGCTAAGGAGCGTCAGGCGAATATCTGCTTCGATGCGAGTTGTCCGATTTTGTTGTACCTGGAGAGTTCCATCGTGCCGTCGGAATTTACCGTTATCTTTTGCGAGCAGAATGGCTTGATACCTTTGGAATCATCATAGGAGAGTTCTGAGAACTTCCATGTTCCGTCAGGCATAGTCTCCTGCTCGGTGGTCGGTCTGCGATACCGATCGTGCACAACCATTGAATTGGCACCATTCTCGCCGGTCGTTTTGGTGAGGGTTGTATTGTCCGATGCGGTCGAACTCGTCACCGTGCGTCCGTCGGGAAGAAGCGTGGTGCGTCCGTACTTGCAATTGCTGCCGTCGAACTTTTCCGCAATCTTGGCATGCTGCTCGAATACGTGCCGGAAAGGGTCGGCGAGCGGTCTGGTTTCTTCCTGCTCGATGCGAGCCTGGACTGTTTCTTCCGCATTGAGCTTGCCTTCGGCGACGTCCGCCTTCGGTTCGGCGTCGTGCCGGACGGACGGCTCCAGGCGAACCTTTGCTCGGGCTACGAGCGCCTTGTCATGCACTTCGGCGCCCGGAGCGATCGCCAGTCCGATAGCCAGTTTAGCGTCCGGCGTTTCGTTGGCATTAGTCAATGCTTTCGGCAACTCACGTTGAGCACCGTCGGCGTTTTGCTTCTGCATATTGCCGATGACGCGTAAAAGCGATGAGTTGAGTCGTGGCAGAACTACGCGTGCCGGTCCTTCGAGAACCGGTTGAGGAGCCAGGCTTGAATCCATGGCAATTTCCCGCCGATTGTCGCCGGTCAGGACTTCGGTGCTCCGTAGTTCAGCTGATTTGTTTCTTCCGCTGTTGAAAAAATCATTTTGGTCGACGATCCCGCGGAAGGGCGAAACGCCGGCTGGAGCGAGACCGAGTCCCTCTCCGTATTGAGTGGTTATGTCATTTGAGTGCATGCGTGTGGGCGATTCCTGGATACCGAGTGAAGGAACGGCAGGTGTCGCGTCAGTCTTGCCATCATAGTTATTATTCGGGAAGTCGGCTCCGGAACGCGCGAACGCGCCTTTGCCGTAATTCATGGCATTCAAGCTTGAGGCTGAGTCAAGCTTATTGAGACTTGATGCTGGATCAAGTGCTCTTTGTATGTCCGTCCAGCTGAGCGATTCGGTTGAAGAACCAGCGGTGCTATCTAGATTTGGTCCAGTGAGTCCGACTTCGGGCCAGCTGCCGGAATGGTTGTGGTTAAAAAATGCCATTCCCGAGTATTAGAGCGATGTGGTCAAAGATTAAACGAGGCACATAAACTGCAACTCCTATATTAGTGGAATCAGTTTTGATGTCAAGGACATTTAATCTCTGGGGATGCTGCACCAATCAGCCTTTCGGAATTTATCAAAACCATTCTGGCTCAGTAGAAACAAAAATCCACTGCTCCGCCCACGAATGCTCAACTGTTGCATTCTGTGCTCGGGTTCTTTTGAATTACTGATCTTTCGGCAGGGCCAGGTCGCGAGCCAGTACCACACGCCGCTTGCCGTTTTTCGCTTCGTCGCGCGCGCGTTTTGCTGCTTGAATCAGGCGGTCCAGGTCAACTGAGTCCTCTGGAACGGTGGCTACGCCAAAAGCGAGTGCCAGGGCTCGGGAGTCCATATCGGACGACAATGGAGCTTCTCGTAGTACGTCGCTGATTCTATTTGCAAGAGCTGCTGCAGCTGCGGCGTTTGTGTTTGGCAACAGTAGCGCATAGTCAAAAGTTTCATAATGACCGAGCGTGTCGATTTGCCGTTTGACCAGGCCAATTCGTTGCATGGCCCGTCGAATAGCAATCATTTGCAGAGCTTCGACAACCGGGCTATCATCTCCACCCTTGCGAATTCCAAGGCTGAAAACAATCAGCGAGAAAGGCAAGTTGAAATACTCGTATCGAAGATATTCCTGCTCGAGAAAATAGATGAAAGCGTAGTAGTTGAAGATTCCCGTTTCCGAGCGAGTAAGAGTTTTAATTACGCTCTGGAATTGGTTCTCATCGACACCAATCGACTTCAGTCGAGCCAGGCGGTTTTGGGTCGGCGCCTGGTCTGTGATCTGGACGAGACCGCAGCTGACCAAGTTAAACAAAAGAGGCACCCACTGCGTCTTTTGCATGGGGCGTTTGCGCAACAGGTCGGAGAGCGTGTTGCGATTATCGACCATGTCATAGAATTCAATTTGTTGCTCAAGCGGCAGCGGCGCGCCTTTCTCGAGACGTGCGCTCAGCTCTTGCTCGGACATCATCGCATTTTTGCGAACCAGGCAGGACTCTTGTTTGAGACCGGCAGTCTCCAGGTACTTCCACTGGTCGAGAAGCGTGACGCCTTCCATGAGAACGGCGTCCAGCCGTTTGTTGACTGTACGGTCGTTGGTTTTTTCGTCAGGCCAGAAACGAAACTCACCTGATGTCCAGGTTATCAATTCAGCAAGCGCTGAGTCGCCCTGGTTGTCAGCTACCTGACAGTGCAGCGGAATTCCTTCCTGGAAAAAAACCTGGCAGGCATCGACTTTGGTTTTTATATCAAGCCGACCCGTCATTTTGGCGAGATTTATAGATTGCAAAAGGTTCGGGACCTGGAGTTTATTCAGGTCACCTTCAAGAGTGGCTTTAGCCCCCAATCTTGGAGGGTCGAACATAATCGTGGCATTGTCCGGCATCGCCGGAGCGCCCGGAATGGTCATGCGCGTAGGCGCCAATCCACTAGTAGTGGCCACCGGGTTGTATGCGCCGGTGGAATTCGCCTGCGTGTCACTGCTTGCGCCGGTGCCCATCATGGCGCTGGACGGAATGATGTCCTGAAGCGCGTCTCCGCCACCAGCCTGCAAAATTAAATTACAAATCAAACTCAAGTCGCGGCAGGGATGCTTCCACATGATTTTGCCGGGACCGCCTGAATACTGCCAGAGCAGCCACTCCGGATCCATCGACTGGTCGGGATCGATTTCGCGGGGCTCATATCGAACCGACAACACGAAATCAGTTTTCTTGTCAGCGCTCGAGAATGGAAGCTCAACAATGCGCCCTGACATTTTCTGTGCTTCTTGCATCAGAAACTGGACGTCGCCGTAACTCGGGATCGCCATCTGTTTTGGCAGACGAACCGTTTTTTGTTGCGCGTGACCAGGACCACTTTGGGGTTTGTTGCCGCCGAACATCTGAATTCCAGTTTTTGAGAGCAGTATTACTAAGGCTACCAGAGAAAGGCGCTCAAAGGACTTGAGAGACCTCCAAACTTTTGTTCCCAGGTTGAATCAATATGTACCGCTACCGCCAGCCTTTTTCACAGAGCTTCGATGAGAACGGGGTTTTGCGAACGTATGCGGTCTTGCGCCGATTTATTCTCGGACGCTCGGTTTATGGATATAAACCGCGAAGGCGTTTTGCTTCAGCGATTGTCGATACACCGAGCCTCAAAGCCGCCATGCGCGGTCTGAGTGTGCGCTCTTGCGAAAGCGCGAAAACTCGATCGCAGGCGCGTCCCATGATCTGCTCGAGACGTTCGTTGACTTCTTGTTCGGTCCAGAACAGCTGCATCAGCCCCTGAACCCACTCGAAATAGCTGACGGTCACGCCGCCTGCGTTCGCCAGGATGTCGGGAACGACCAGGACGCCTTTCTCATGCAAGTAAATGTCGGCTTCGGGACTGGTCGGACCATTGGCTCCCTCAACTACGATTTTGCAATCGAGCGACTCCATATTGTCTTCTCTGAGCTGGTTGCCCAGCGCGGCTGGAATAAGGATGTCGCACTTGGTGGACAGCAATTCGGCGTTGCTGATTGTCGTTGAGTTCGGGAAGCCGGCGACTCGACCGAATTCCGACATATATGCCATCAGGCGCGGAATATCGAGACCTTCCTCGTTGCGGATGCCGCCGTGTACATCGGAGACCGCGACAATCTTGTAGCCCGATGAGTAGAGTTGTTTGGCTGCGATTGAACCGACGTTGCCGAAACCTTGAACTACCACGGTCGGTTGCTCGACGTTGAGATTGTGATGCTTAACTGCACGACGTGCGCAATAGGCGACACCGCGACCAGTCGCTTCGTGACGTCCGAGCGAACCGCCGATGGAAACCGGTTTTCCTGTCACTACAGAAGGTACGGTATGACCGACGTTGATTGAGTAGGTGTCCATGATCCACGCCATGGTCTGCTCGTTCGTATACATGTCCGGTGCCGGAATGTCTTTGTCCGGACCGAGAAGATTGATGATTTCAGAGGTGTAGCGGCGGGTGAGACGCTCTTGTTCGCCAAGCGACATTTGCCAGGGCTTGCATCTGATGCCGCCCTTGGCGCCGCCGTAAGGCAAGCCCATAAGCGCGCATTTCCAGGTCATCAGCATCGCCAGCGACGCGACTTCGCCCAGATTCACTTCAGGGTGAAAACGGATACCGCCTTTTGCCGGTCCCAGAGCCACATCGTGGTGGACGCGATAGCCCGTAAATGTTTTTACCAGACCGTCGTCCATGCGGACCGGGATTGTCACTACCATCGAGCGCTTCGGGTAGCGAAGGCGCTCGTGCAACTGTGAGGGTAATCCCATTTCAGCGGCGATTTCATCGAGTTGGCGCTGGGCCATCAGGAAGTGCGGACTTTCACATTCCATCGTCGGAACCGAGCTAGGCATCGTGGCCACCATGAGGCACCCTCCAAAAGTAGATCTGGACTTATTTAGATCTTGAGTGCATATGTTAAGGCCTGTTCGTACTGAATCTATAAAAATATCCCGGTAATCTTCAGATAAGAATTTTCAAACGTTTGCCGGCGACCGGTTTTGATGGAAAACCAACCGCGCGAAACCCCTAGCTGCTTGGCTTTCGGCCTCAGGCTCGGCAGTCCGGCGATGTTGGTTTGACGAAAACGTTGTGATCGGGCTGCCACTAATTGCGGTGCTGCCAAGCGTTCCGATTTTGCTATCAGTTAATGGCGCCAATCGCTCTAACGAGTATGATCATCGCTCTGTCGGAAGGGCATGCGCGTCTTCTGACATCGCTCTTTTCGAGCGTTTGCGGCTCCAGCCCGCGCAATCTCTGGTTAGTTTTCGATGCATAAGATGCTAAAAGTTACGCCGCAGACTTTCCTTCAGCTATTGCTGATTTTCGTGCCACTGGCGTTCGTCGGCGAATATCTGCACTGGGCGCCTCCCGTTCTGTTTCTAATGGCGTGTCTGGCGATTACGCCTCTTGCCGGTTTGATGGGGCGTTCTACTGAAGTCCTTGCCGACAAACTCGGCACCGGTATGGGCGGACTTCTGAACGCGACGTTTGGAAACGCCTGTGAACTTTTGATAGCCCTCTCGGCTCTCAAAGCCGGTTTGATTGATGTGGTCAAAGCTTCTATCACCGGCTCGATAATCGGAAACGTTCTACTAGTAATGGGACTGTCGATGTTGACCGGCGGATTCAAATATAAAACCCAGGAGTTCAATCGCACTGCTGCTACCACTTCATCTACTCTGCTTGCCCTGGCCGCCATCTGTCTGGTGGTTCCCGCGGTTTTTCACTTTTACGGCAGACAAATGGGCGAGGTTACGCCCGGTGAAGAACTCCGGCTGGCTCTGGCAATCGCAATCATTCAATTCGTTGTTTACCTGCTCAGTTTGTTTTTCAGTTTAAAAACGCACAAAAATCTGTACGTGCGCCACGTTGACGTAGAAGTGGAAGAGGCGATCGGAACTGAACATTGGGGCGTGCGAAACAGCATCATTGTTTTGAGTGCATCTACTGTGCTCGTCGCGCTGCTTGCTGAATTGCTCGTTAAACAGGTAGAAGCGACAGCCCAGGCGATTGGAATGACGCATATGTTCATCGGCGTGATCGTAGTCGCGATCATCGGTAATGCGGCCGAACACAGCACCGCGATCTTGATGGCGCTGAAAAACAAAATGGACTTGAGCATAAATATCGCACTGGGCTCATCTACGCAGATCGCTCTTTTTGTCGCTCCCGTGATTGTTTTCGCGAGTTTTATCATCGGTCGCCCGATGGATTTGTGTTTCTCTGGCTTCGAAGTGATGGCGGTAGTGGTATCAGTCATCATCCTTCCGTTCATTACTTTTGACGGTGAGTGCAACTGGATGGAAGGCGTGCAGCTCCTGGCCGTGTATCTCATTCTTGGAGCTACGTTCTTCTTCATCTAGAAATTTGCATGGAATGAATCGTTTTCCAGTCACCGTGCTTTGATAAACTGTCGCCGAAAAATAGCTTTGAGGTTGTATGCCAGAACTTCCGGAAGTAGAAACAGTCGCCCGCGGGCTAAACAAATTTATCGTCGGAGAGACGATAAAGTCGGTGGAGGTTCTTCGCAACGACTCAATTGGCTATCCTGAAGTCGATTCATTCAAGCGGCTTTTGAAAGGCCATACGTTTGAAACTACCACCCGACGAGGGAAGTACATAATAGTTGGTTTGTCTGCTGGAGCGGCGCTGGTTGTACATCTTCGCATGTCCGGGCGATTGGTTCTCAAAGAAAAAAAACAGACGGAGAAGGACATCAAAGCCTCTGTTGCGAAAAACTTTTTACGCGTCCGGATCATCCTGGTTAGCGGCAAGGAGTTACACTACGAAGATATGCGAGTGTTCGGCCGGCTCTGGTACGTGCCCAGCGGAACCTCTGTAGAAGACGTTGTAAGCGGCATTGCATCTCTGGGTGTGGAACCGCTATCGCACCTGACGGCCGAGTATATGCTCGACGCCTTTCGTGGTAAAAATCAGCCCGTTAAAAACGCTTTGCTCGATCAACGAATCATCGCGGGCATCGGTAACATCTATGCCGACGAATCGTTGTTCCTGGCTAATATCAATCCTCTTCAGCCAGCAGGCAAATTGAAACTGCAACAGCTCGTCGTCTTGAGCAAAAAAATAATTGAAGTATTGTCTCGTTCAATCGAGCTTGGCGGAACAACTTTGAGAGATTACTCGAATCTGTCCGGCGTCAACGGCGACTATCAGAATGCTGCGCATGTTTACGGACGCACCAACGAGAAGTGCTCCGCATGTGGTACCAGGATTGAGCGTGTCAAACTTGCCGGTCGTAGCTCTCACTTCTGTCCCAAGTGCCAGCCGATCAGCCCGGCCATACGCAAGGCGCATGATGCGGCTGCCGCGGCGTTGAAGGAATCACAGGTGGAAGCGCGGGAGCTGAAGTTGGCCGCGGCAAAGAAAAAAATTAAGCGTAATGCCGGCGCAAAACCATCAGAGTCTATAAAACGTCGAAAGAGATAGGGCACCGCTGGCGGTGTCAGTCGGATCTCTTCTTGAATGATTGTATTAGCACGCAGACCGCAGCGGTAACACAACTTACAACAATGTAGTTCATGATATGCAAAACGGTGGCATAGGCGAGCGCTTGTTCCTTGTTCACCTGACCGTTAATCATAAGACCTTGTTGGACCAAAAGGTGGAAACCACCGGCGGCACCTGGTGTGGGAACGAAATTGCTGAGAGTTCCAATTGTAAAAGTGATCAAACAGTCGGTTGCGCTCACCATAGCCTGCATATTGAACGCGAAGAGCATCAGGTAGAAACTAACCCAATAACACGCCCAGATCGCCACGCTCAATAGCGCGATTATTGGAAACGTGACGGGGTTGGTTAGACACTTGGTGCCGACTTCAAATTCAGCGAGCTTTTCCATCAAGATAGTCGAAATCTTGTCAGGAAGAGCCTTCTTGATAATTTTGTGATTCATGAACCAGCGAACAATCGCAGACAGTTTAGGCAAAAGAAGCATTCCAACGGTAGCGGCCACCACCATGCCGATACCTCCTGGCACAAGCCACGGCACGGTTTCAAGCACTGATTGCGGTAGTACCGTCAGGGTCACGCCGACCAGCAACGCCAGCAGTGCGACATCGAGTAATCGGTCGATAAGCAGGGTCGGTGCAACTGCTGCCCATGGTAATTTCTCCAGCCGGCTCATCTCGACCAGGCGAACGACCTCTCCTCCTTTTGGAATCACAACGTTGACGGCGTATCCCAGAATGACTGCGTAAAACGAATTCCAGAGACTGACATTGCGTTCTGCTACCGGCTTCAAAAGTATAATCCAGCGAAGGGCTCGCAGGAAGTGGCTCAATATACCGACAGCAAATATGAGGAAAACGTAGAACGGGTTGATCTCCTGCATATACTGCATCATTTTTTGCAGGTCGATGCCGCGGAATGCGAAATAAAGCAGACCGGCGCCTAACAAAATAGCGACAAGCAGTTTCCAGACTGGTTGTTTGCCTTGTTTTACAGGCTCGGCAGGCTGTGCTTGGTTTGTCATATAAGAAGAGTCTTGAAATTAGTAAGTGAGGTCTGTAGTTTCATACAAGGACGATCTGGGCATTAATGACCATTGGGGCCACCTACGCCGGCTCCATAGTACATGAACAGGGCTGATTGCGTTTGCAAATCGGGGCAGGGTAAAGATTGGTTTGATTGGGCACAAGGATGTGGGAAGGGGGCACAAGCGACTGATAAACAGGTTTGACGAGGTTTTTGTGCAACGCAATCGGAATTTTTTGGTGACATTGAATGGGTGACGACAAAAAGACGCGAGTTCTACTTATAGAACACAATGAGGGCCAGGCTAAGGCTCTTCGCGACGTACTAGACGAGGCTGCAACCGGTTCGGATTTCAATATGGAGTGGACTGACAAGTTCGCTCACGGTATGGAGCGCCTCGAGAAAGAGGGTTTTGATGTAGTCCTTCTCAGTCTTTCTATGCCGAACAAGAAGGGGCTGGAAGTTTTAAACGAACTGAGAGAGTTACATACAACGGTGCCTGTCGTGGTTCTCAGTGACACACGCGACCAGGATGTTGACGAGGCCGTGCAAAACGGTGCGCAGGATTTTCTAGTAAAAGAGTCCATCGACGCCAAGAGGCTTGTGCAGTCAATGAGATACGCAATTGATTTAAAACGTGCCGAAGAGGCACTGAAGGAAGCATCTGATCGCCTGGAGGCAGCGACGACGAGATTGGAGGCTTTGGCCAATCACGACCCGCTCACCGAGTGTTTAAACATAGCCGGTCTTGAACGAGCTCTCCAGCACGAATTCGAAAGAGCGAGACGGGGCGGCTGGAATCTGGTCGCCGTGCTACTCGACTGTGATGATTTCGACCGCATCAACGCCCAACTTGGGCATGGCGTAGGTGATGTCGTGCTCAAGGAAATATCCAAGCGCATGAAGGAAACGGTCCGACCGACCGATCACATCGCCCGGATCGGCAGTGACGAGTTCCTCCTCTTATTGCCGGATACACGTTTTGCAGAAGGCATGCTGGTGGCGGAAAAAATTCGTCTGTCCGTAGCGGAAAGTCCGTTGCGCCTTGCGTCTGAGACCATTCGTGTCACCGCCAGCTTGGGCGTGCTTGCCCTACCTTACGAGTTCTGCTCGATTGAGGAAGTTCTGTCGCTAGTGCGATTGGCTGTTCGTGAGTCGAAACTGTTGGGCAAAAACCGCGTTTCTTCCGGAGAAAAACACAAGCGCCAGGGTCAACCCGACCGAGATGCTCTCGAAGAGTTGACTGAGAAGTTGCGCAAGGGTGATTGCTTCAGAGCCGTTTCAATGCCGATTCTGCATCTGGCTGACGAAAAACTCGTTGGATATGAGATTCTCAGCCGGGGACCGGAAGGTGCTTTCGAGATGCCAGTCGATCTTTTCCGCGTGAGCGTCGAGTACAACCTTCTTACTATTGTTGATTTACGTTGTTTGAAAACCTGTCTGACTGCAGCAAGCACCGATCCGAAGTTCAACAATGATTCGCGCCTGCACGTCAATTTGTTCCCCTCGACGATTATCGACACGCCCATAGACAGGCTGATGACGCTGTTTCCGGCTGACCCGGAAGAGGGCAAATTCTGTATTGAAATCAGCGAACAGCAGTTTATAGGTGATCCCACTTACTTACGAGATCACGTTCAAGAGCTTAAACGCAGGGGCGTTCATGTCGCCATCGACGATGTGGGCTTCGGCAGAAGTTCGCTCGAAAGTCTCATAATTCTTGAGCCGGACATTGTAAAAATCGATCGCAAGTATGTCTCAGGCATAGCGCAGGAACCGACGAAGGAGCGCTTGCTGCGCCGCCTGGTTAAGGTTGTGAATGCGCTGGGCTCAGATCTCGTTGCCGAAGGCATCGAATGTCGTGAGGAGTTGGAACTGCTTATCGACATGGGCGTGACTTACGGGCAAGGTTGGTACTGGGGCAAGCCCAACTAAGAGGCGAGCTTCAGACTTATTAAGTTGCTGCTGGTATCGCTGGCGGTGTCATGCTGGCGCTCTCGGTTTCCTAACGCCTTTCTTTCTTTCTTTCTTTCTTTCTTTCTTTCTTCCTCTGCTTTCTGTCACTCTTGTGATGTCGACTTCCATGTGCCTTTCATCACTTGGGCACCGTATGTGGTGGTTTGCATTGAACGAAACAACGCGAGTCGGGGACTCGCGTTGTCGTTGGTCGTTTGTCGCGTTAAAATTTCTATATTATGAGGTCAGGAGGTGTTGAAACGTTTTTAGAGAGTTTCTTTGCCATGCGTGCGGCACGCTTTCTGTCTAGAGATCGTACTTGCCCATCTCCTTCTTGCTCTGCGTCTCCATCTGGCTCATGCTTGTAATGAGAGCCGTCCTCCTCGGTGAGGAACAATTTGTCGATCCAGTCAGCACCGACGCCTGCCACCTGACCAGCCACGATAGTGAAGGCCGTGTCGCTTGCGTTGGAGACGGCTCCGGAGACTGTCTCCGCTACTTGCATCAATTTGTATTCAATGCGATTCATAAATTATCCTCTCGTTCTGGCGGTATCGCTGGTGGTGTCTGTTGGTTTGTTACGCCAATCTGAAAAGCAGGCAAACCAACAACATGCTGTACATGGTTGCTGCGATGACATCCTGCGCTTCAAGTTTATAAGTAGTAATTGCATGTCTGTTCATGGTTCTCTCCTTGGCTAGTCTGGAACAGGTGGTGGGCTAACTCTTCAGTAATCTATATGTAGCGCATCAGTCGCTGTAAGTAGCTTGCTTTTCTCTGACCAGTTCAACTTGTGGTTCCCGTCTCTTTGGTCTTGTGAAGTATCGGCCGACTCCGAGCAGGAATGCACTGATTCCCTCAAAGATGTGCCGTCTAGTCTCTATCTGAGCTTGTTCTTCCATAAACAATCGCAACTTTAGAAGTTGATGGCGAAGGTAGGTGCCAATCGATAATCTCGCGATCCGCTGTGCTTGCAGCGGATTGACCGAGCGACCACGGCCTGTCAGTTGAAACATGCCATCGCTATCATGAGTTATGAGGTGTTTTGACTCCAAAATTCTTCTGGCTGTGAGAGCCCTTCGGCTCACCTGTTCTAATTCCTCCGCCTCGAGGATGCCGTGATCATAAGCGTATCGCTGGAGGACTCTTTCCTCGATTTCCAGAGCCGACATTTTTGGTTTCTCTGACAAGAACTCCAGAATGTCTGAGCTGATTTCATCGGGCAACGGAAGCGTCTTCTCTGACTCCACGACAATGTCGACCGAGTGTTTTTTTCGCAAGGTCTCTTCGCTGAGATTTTCTATCGCAGATTCTGGGACTACGAGGGCTTTCGGTGTGAGCTTGAGTGAGTATAATCCTTTGCGACAGACAAGACCTGTCTTGCTCAGCAATTCCAAAGCGCGGTTGAGTCGGCTGTGTATTTCAAGTCGTGCAGAAGGGAAGCGGTTTACCATCGCGTCCTGGAGAAATTTATTTTCGACTTCTGATGTGACTTTATCAGTGGGTCCATTTCCGCCGCGCTCGCGAAGCGCGTGGAGGATCGGGTTCAAAAGACTGCTTACCGATGGCATCGCAGAGTAATAAGGTTCTTTCTTTCGTTTAGCTGTCGTCATGATTTAAACGCCAATCGACGAGGAGAGACAAAAGTCACTCCATCGCCGCTCAGTTTCCATTCTTGATTTAGCAGACTGTGTGTCCAGCAGTGCCGCAGCGCGAGCAGAAGCCAGTGGGACGCCGCGCGCCAGGAGCTCATTTGTGATCAGCGTCTGTTCTATTATTAGGAACTATGCTATGACTATCTCGTCGACTTTCGTGTCGATTACATGTGGTCGAAAAGTTACAGAATGAGTCTAGGGACCCAACCATCATTTTCATCTGTCGAAGAGAAACAGAAGTCCGGCAACGGCCGCGCCATATTTCTGATTCTTCTCCTGATCGCTATTGCCTGCGCGACCGTTTTCTTGACCCGGCATGAAGAGAAGAAAAAACCTCAGAAGCCTCCGGCACCGGTGACGGTGGCAACCGCTAAAACTGCGGACATCCCTATTCATTTGAGGAGCATCGGCGCTGTCACCCCGATGAATGCCGTCTCTGTCAAAGCGAGAATCGGTGGGCGCATCGTCTCTATCCATTTCAAGGAAGGAGAAACAGTCGAGCGCAGGCAACTGCTGTTCACAATCGATCCGCGCCCTGCTCGCGCTGATTATTTGAAGGCTGAGTCGGACGTCGCGAAGCAGGAGGCCGTGATCGCTCAGGCCAAAGCGGCGATTGATAAGGACAAAGCGGTTCTTGCGCAAGTGAAGGCAGACCTGACGAAGAATCAGGCTCTGGCTCATCTGGCTCAGGTAAACGCGCAGCGCTTTGGTGCGCTTGCCAAAGCCGGCGCCGTGTCCGAGGTTGAGGCAGAACGGCGTGAAACAGATATGGAATCGACAGCGGCGACCGTGGTGGCCGGACAAGCAAATATACAAAACGCAGAAGCGCAGATCGTCGCTGATAAAGCTAATCTCCAGAATGCATACGCGCAACTAGCCTCTGCCAAAGCGGTATTGGAGAACGCTCGCGTGCAGCTGAATTTTACGACCGTCAATTCTCCAATCTCAGGAAGAACAGGTAAGATACTAGTTCTTCAAGGCAATAATGTTCGTGCTGATGAAGATGTCCTTGTGACAATCAATCAGATTTCTCCCATTTACGTGGAGTTTTCCGTACCCGCGGATCAGTTCGAGCTGGTACAGAAATATAAACAAGATAACCTTCGTGTTGCGGTTTTGCTCAAGGGGCATGACGCCGAGCGTCTGGGCAAGGTCACGTTTACCGATAATACCGTAGATAATACCACTGGAACGGTTAAATTGAAGGCTGAATTCGATAATTCAGATTCGATGCTCTGGCCCGGGAAGTATGTGGATGTTTTGCTCACTCTGACGACCTTGAAGAATGCGATCGCTATCCCGACCCAAGCCGTTCAAACCGGACAGTCCGGACAGTTTGTCTGGGTTTTGAAAAACGAAAAAACCGCTCATATGCAGCCTGTTAAAGTTGGTCCAAGCGTTGACGGGTTGACTGCAATTGAGTCTGGTATCGCAGCTGGTGACACTGTGGTCACGGATGGTCAAATTCAGTTGGCAGAGGGTGGGAAAGTTCAAATCTCCGGCAGCGAAGACGCCTCAGAAGTCAGCGCCAAGCACACTGAACCGATACAAACGATACCCGGTCCTCCTCAATGAGCTTTTCAGACCTCTTTATTCGGCGACCGGTAATGACGACGCTGTCCATGCTGGGCATAGTGTTCTTCGGTATGATCGGCTTCACGCAGTTGCCGGTAAACGATCTACCGAGTATCGACTTCCCGACCATATCGGTTACTGCCTCACTTCCTGGCGGAAATCCGGAAACGATGGCAAACGCTGTCGCTGCACCCCTTGAGCGCCAGTTCTCCTCAATATCCGGCATCTCATCGATGAACTCGAGCAGTACGCTTGGCAGTACGTCGATTACTTTGCAGTTCGATCTGACGCGTGATATCGACGCAGCTGCGCAAGATGTTCAAACTGCTATTGCCACGGCTTCGCGTATATTGCCTCCCATGCCGACTCCACCGTCCTACAAGAAAGTGAATCCGGCAGATTCGCCGATTTTGTTTCTCTCGCTAAGCTCTGACTCGTTGCCGCTCTATCAGGTCAGTGAGTATGCGGAAACCACTGTAGGGCAGCGCCTCTCGATGATCGGCGGTGTGGCTCAGGTAAATGTTTTCGGTTCTCAAAAATATGCCGTGCGCGTTGAGCTCGATCCAGACGCGCTTACTTCGAGAAACGTCAGCTTCGATGAGATAAGGCAGGCGATTGAAACTGGAAATGTTAATGTTCCTGCCGGGACGCTGTACGGGCCTCACTCTGCATTCATGCTGAAGACTAACGGACAGCTCACGGATGCGAAACAGTTTGCATCGCTGGTAGTGGCATACCGCAATGGTTCGCCCGTTCGTCTTTCCGAATTAGGCAGCATTACGGATAGTGTTGAGAACGACAAAGTCGCTAGTTGGTATAACGGTAAGCGTGCCATTGTTTTAGCTATCATGCGGCAACCTGGGACGAACACCGTTCAGATAGTCGATAAAATAAAAGACGTTTTGCCGGAACTGCGAAATCAAATTCCGGGCTCTGTAAGTATGGATGTTCTTTACGATAGAACGACCTCGATTCGGGCATCGATCGAGGATGTTGAATTTACGCTGGCACTGACGATTGGGCTCGTGGTAGCGGTCATATTCATCTTCTTGAGAAATTTACCGGCGACCATCATTCCCAGTCTCGCACTTCCGACATCGCTAGTCGGCACATTTGCAGCGATGTATTTGCTTGGTTTCAGTTTAAACAACCTTACCTTGATGGCGTTGACTCTGTCGGTTGGGTTCGTAGTTGACGACGCTGTAGTCGTACTGGAGAACATCGTTCGGCACATCGAAATGGGCGAGCCTCCATTTCAAGCCGCTATCAATGCGACGCGCGAAATCGGTTTTACCGTTATTAGTATGACACTGTCCCTGGTGGCAGTCTTCTTGCCGGTTTTACTCATGCAAGGTATTGTCGGAAGGTTGTTCAACGAGTTTGCCGTTACCATGTCTGTGGCGATTCTGGTATCCGGGTTTGTGTCTTTGTCACTGACTGCGATGCTTTCAAGTCGCTGGTTGAAGCCGGGGGCTCACGATGCACAGCATGGGTTCTTAGCCGGAATGGAGCGACTCTGGGACTGGTTGGCGCGCCAGTACGAGGAGTCATTGAAGGTTTCGCTGCGCCATCCGATTATGACCTTGTCCACCCTGGTGATCGCTATAGGAGCGACTGCTTATCTGTTCACGCTTGTGCCCAAAGGTTTCATGCCTACTGAAGATGTCGGCATGATTCAGGGATCTACGGAAGCTGCTCAGGACATTTCTTTTGATTCTATGAGCACACATCAAAAGGCGGTTGCTGCGATAGTGGCTGCCCATCCCGATGTCGAGGGCGTAATGTCCAGCGTCGGAGGTTCTGCCGCGAACGCGGGTCGCATGATTGTCTCTCTAAAGCCCTTCCACGAGAGAACGAAAAAAGCTGATGAAATTGTCAAAGAGCTTCGACCTCAGCTGGCTAAAATTCCTGGAATAAAGTCGTTTCTACAAATCCCACCTAGCATCCGAATTGGCGGTCAGTCATCGAAGAGCACCTATCAAGTAACGTTGATGTCACCAGATACCAAGGCGCTATATGCGGCTACTGATGCGCTTGTCGATAAATTGAAGGAAGTGCCCGACTTGCAGGATGTGACGACTGATGTCCTTACAGGAACGCCGCAGATCGATATTAAGGTCAATCGAGATCTTGCCGCGACTCTCGGCATAACTCAAGACCAGGTCGAACAGACGCTCGCCAACGCTTATGGTCAGCGGCAAATTTCAACTATCTATGCGCCATCGAATCAGTATCGCGTTGTTATGGGTTTAGCCCCGAAGTATCAGCGCGATCCCGTTCAGCTTGCCAAACTATATGTGCGCTCTGCCAATGGAAAAATGGTTCCGTTAAACGAGGTCGCCGAACTTACCCCTGGTGTTGGACCGCTGGTGGTCAACCATCTGGGGCAGTTTCCGTCTGCGACAGTTTCATTCAATTTGCGACCTGGGTTTTCAATTGGTCAGGCCGTAGAGGTTGTAGACGCAATTGCGAAGAAGACCGTACCGGCTCAGGTTTCGGTAAGCTTCCAGGGACAGGCTCAAGCATTCCAACAGTCGTTTTCAAACATGGGATTCTTACTGTTTCTTGCCACGGTAATCATTTATGTCATTCTCGGCATGTTATACGAGAGTTTCGTACATCCGGTCACTATCCTCTCGGGCTTGCCGGCCGCGGGTCTCGGCGGTCTGGGAATGCTCCTGATTTTTGGAAAGGAGTTGGATGTTTATGGTTTTCTCGGTCTGATTTTGTTGATTGGTATCGTGAAGAAAAACGCGATTATGATGATCGATTACTCGCTTGAGAAGGAGCGAGATGAAGGTATGGCACCTGCTGATGCAATCTATCAGGCATGCCTTGTGCGTTTTCGCCCGATTATGATGACCACGATGGCGGCGTTGATGGGCACGCTGCCGATAGCGATTGGTTTTGGCGCCGGAGCTGATGCGCGGCGGTCTCTTGGTCTGGTGGTAGTTGGAGGACTTCTGGTGTCGCAGGTTTTGACGCTGTACATCACGCCGGTCGTATACATCGCGCTTGACGCAGCGCAGCGAAAGCTTCGTAAAAAACCGCCATTGACGCCCTCTTCCAGAACTCTGGAAGCTAGCGAAAAGTAGTTTTGAGGCTAGTTATTTTCGACCATTTGGGTAATTTCGGCGGGCAGGGTCATCGGATTGAAGGGCTTGCCCAGAATTCCGACGGCTCCTTGCTGCACGCAGATGTCGACTTCTTTCTGGTCGAAGCGTGTAGCAGTCATGATTACTGCCGTAGTTTTTGTCGAAGGGTGCTCTTTGAGCTTATTGAGTGTCTCGATACCGTCCATGTCGGCCATGGTGATGTCCAGCAGGATGACGTCCGGGCGTTCGATGGGAGCCAGTTGCAGCGCTTCCTTGCCTGAAGAAGCCAGGCATACGTCCCAGCGGCCGAGCCCGGTCAGGCTCAGGCGTCCGATTTTGCGGATGTCCGGATCGTCGTCGACAATCAAAACTTTTCTGATAGCCATGCTTGATATGCGCCTCTGGGATTCCGAACGGGTATGACAATCGGTTGTCGAGCGCAAAAATATGCGCTCACTCTGCCAATTTAGCAGGTAGCCGACTCCTGCGCAATTGCCGGTTGACCCGACAGGTGTTTCTTTCCGGTCAGAAGATTTAAAATCGAATGGTTGTGAGCGGGTTTTGTGAAGCTTAATAGTGAAACCACAAGGAAGAGCACTACAGCGCCTAAGATCCAGGCGCTAGCAGCGCTGATTGAGTTACTGGGCGAGCGGCTGGCACCGGATGGGCGCTGGCAGGACTTGGAACTGGCATGGCACCAATCCGTGACGACTTTGCTTCGGCTTTGTGCTATTCGTCTGACGCATCCGCAACTTGATTGGGGGGCATTAATATCTGAGTTCTCAGTTCTCCTGAGATCCCCAACTACGCTAAATATTGCGAGCGTAGAGAAAACAGGAGAGCTTCTCGATTCGGCAATGGCGCAAGCGGTAGATGCTGTTTTGTTGGACCTGTCGGTTTCGAGGACGGCTATAGATGCTTATCCGGTGACTGATTTCGCTCAGGATATAGCGCGCATCTATGAAGCGGTACTGAATATGGTGCCGGCTTTTGAAAAGTCTGATCACTCAGATTTCAAGCTTCGAGCGCGCATTCGAGATCGCTCGAAAAAGCGAGGAGGTTCATTCTATTCGCCACCGCATCTGGTGTCGCGTGTAGTCGAAGAGGCTCTTGGGTCTGTCGCGAAAACTGCTACGCGAAACGGAACGGAGCTTTGCGACTTTACGAGGTTGCGAATCGTGGATCCGGCGATGGGCGCCGGAGTGTTTCTTATTCAGGCACTGAAGTTTTTGAACAGGTGCTCAAAAGTAGAGGTGGAAACACTTGCGCGGAATGTACTCTATGGTGTCGACCTGGACCCGCTAGCGGTAGAGGCGGCACGGCTGAGTATGTGGACCGAGGTGGCCAATTACGCGCTTAATCCATCCGTGGATTTCCCGAATCTGCGAGTCGGAAACAGTCTGGTCGGTTGTCGAATCGATCAGGTTCGTGATGAGAAAGGCTCCGGGGTCACAAAGGATAAACTTGATTCATGGTGCGCGTCCTGGTTTCAAAACCTTGATAGAAAAAGCCTTGGTTTATCGCGTGGAAACGAAAACGATGGTGGCGTCGATGAAGGTCAAAAATTTTTCCACTGGGAATTCGAATTTCCGGAAGTGTTCTCAAAGACCGGCTCTAAATCCGGTTTCGACCTGGTGATCGGCAATCCACCCTGGGAGATCGAGAAGCCGAATTCCCGAGAATTTTTCGGCGCTGTTTTGCCGGATTACTGGACTTTGGGAAAACAGGAGGCGATTGTCGCGCAAAAGCAATTGTTGGGCGGCGACCCGGAACTGGCGGCGGACTGGCGCGCGCGGCAAGAAGAGCACAAACGGTTTGCGCAATGGGTACGGAAAGCCCCGGTTCAATGCACCGATGAAGTTCATCCGTTTCTCTGCCAGGGTGCAGGCGATACGAATTTGTACAAGCTCTTCTGTGAGCAAGCCTTCTACCTCGCCCGTCCCGGAGGCTGTGTCGCTCTAGTTGTGCCGTCCGGAATCTATTCTGATTGTGGAGCGCGCGACCTGCGGCGTTTGTTGATCGAGCGAAATGTCTGGACGAAATTAGTAGGATTTGAAAACTCCGACCGTACATTCGATATTCATCGATCGTTCAAATATTGCTTTTTTGTCGCCACTAGTGGTGGCACAACTAGTTTTGTCGAAACTGAATTCGGCGGCGAGATTTGCAGACAGGATGTTTCGACAATCGAAGCTTTAAGCCCGAAGTGGTCAGTGCTGCCGGAGGTGGAAAATCACGCTGCGTTCAGCCTGATTGAAAAAATTTACAGCTCTGCGGATTTACTCGGTAGCACCATGAATGGCGGCTTCCAACTGGACTACAAGCGGGAATTCGACATGACGTTGGACTCGCACTTGTTTCGCGAACGTGACCAGTTGGAGGAGCATGGTTATTTGCAAGATTGCTATGGAAACTGGCTCTTCGGTGGGTGGCGCAAATGTTCGACAACCCGCACGGGAGCGGCGTACGTGCCCGATGAAGAACAACTTGTTGTTTCCTCGAGTCGGGAGCGATTCATTCACCTCAACGATGTGGAAAGCGTATTCATTCCGCTGTATGAGGGGCGAATGCTTGGACAGTTCAATTCAAACGAAAAGCGCTGGATATCGGGACGAGGCAGGCGCGCGGTTTGGCTCAAGACCGAGGGTGCCGGACAGGGCGCTGGCTGTCGCATCGAAAACGCTGCAACCTCCTCTGTCGGTCTGGGACCACAATATTTGGTCAGCAAGAATAGTTTCTTGCAGCGCTGCTCACCAGCGGATATTAAGATTGGTTTTCTCGCGGTCGGGAGTGCGACTAATGCAAGGACAATGATTGCAACAGCACTGTCGGCGGTGGCGTGCGGCAACTCTGTACCGATTTTAAAACTGCAAGCTGGTGGCTCTGATAACAATTTGCTTTCACCGCTTGAATATTCGCTGGCTCTTATCGCATGTCTGAATAGCTTTGTATTTGACTTTGTAATTCGCAGAAAAATGGCGGGCAACAACCTGAATTACTTTGTTATCGAAGAGTGCCCAGTTCCCGTCTTAAACGAGGAGAATGCTCCGTTATGGAGACGGCTCGCGATCCTGGCGGGCGAGTTGGCGCTAAATGATCTGCGTTATTGTCGTGAATTGTTGGCGATGGGGCTACCCCTGGAGGTCTTGCAAGCGTCGGACAAGGCGGTTTTAAAGCGACAACAGAGGCGGGTTCTTGCGGATTTGATCGTGGCAAAACTCTATGATTTGAACTCGTTTGATATGGGTGTTCTCCTGCACAATTCGTCAGACGTCGTGACCAAAAGTCAAAAGGGATTTCATCGAATGGATCGAGATCTTTCCTCTGAGTTGCGTCTTCCTGGAATGGTTTCATCCAGGTTGGCATTGCTTGATGCGACACAGCAAGAATTCGAGGTCGAAGTGATAGGTGCTCATTCCAAACTGACAACATTAGCAGCGCCGGCTGCGGGCGATCTCGAAAAACATGCGCGCTTGTTGAACAACTTAGTCCAATAAATCTGCGTTGTAATCGTTCGATAACCACTTCTTTAGGCGGTTGGTTTTGGTCGTAGTATCATGGGTGAATGAATTAACCGAATGGAATTGCTTGGATGATAGGCGAAACCGTACATTCAGATTTGAAGGATCTCTATCTGCGCTACATGTTCCTAGCGACGGGTCTTGTCCTTACCTCCGTTCTTCCGGCTTTAACATTTTTTGCATTTTACGGCTCACCGTCCGGTTTGGCCCACCTGGCAAAAAATCAGTTGTTATTGAAGGCGATGACGGCTTTCATTTTGCAGATACCGCTTTTTCTTGTTATGGCCTATTTCCTTGCTGTGAAACGAATGAAGTTTTTGCAGCGCTCGTCGGATCTGGTTAAATCCGGTGCCAAGCAAGACCTGCTGATGACCGGCGCATACAAGGTCAGTCAGAAAGGGGGCGGTACGAATTGTGTTTTAGACCTTGCCGTGGGTGACGGCGTGGAAAGGTTCGAGGTAATTCCTATCGAGTCTATCAAAAGCTGTGTGAGCGAATTGCCGGAGCTTCCGTTGGTTCCGACCGGCGATGAGGACTCGCAGACCGTCGAGCCTGAGCCGATAGTCGGTGAGACTACAACAGTTTCCGGTTTCGTAGACCCTGATACACGGTTACCGGTCGCAGTCGAACTTGGTGGGAATGTGCTTTGGATCTGCCCGCCCGCAAAGATGTTTTGACAATTGCTTCTGCTCGAAAGTGAAACTATTTCGGATCACAATAGCCATTCACAGCAAGAAATTCACGGGTAACCTTCCAGGCGGTCTCGATGGCGTCGAGTCGCTCTCTCATGTTTTCCCAGGTGTATTCATTACCTCTGGCATAAGCTTCCATAGAGGTGCTTAGCTCTGTAAGCTCGGTAGCGTATATGGTGGCACTTGAGCCTTTCAAATCATGGACATATTGATTGACGGCTTCGATATCCCGGTCTCTGATTGCTCCGGAAAGCTGCACCATGCGCTCGTCGGCTTCTAATACGTAATCCGCGAGCAAGTCGGCAATAAGTTGTTTTCCGAATGTGGCGAAAAGCACATCCAGGTCTACCGGTTTTGTCTGTACGTCCGGCGTTTCTGCGCTCAAATTCAAATCATCCACTCTCTGACGATTCCTTGGGATAAAGCATACTGTAGTCGTGCCACCGCGTCTAGTGCCACAGCCGCAACGCATACCTCCGGTTGTTTTCGGCGCGAGGCACAAATAACGTTTTGAAACTTGACTCCAAAGTCGACGAGCAGTCGGCTTTACAGATACCGCTGAGAATTGATACCTGGATTCCTCATATAAGTCTTGTACCCAAACCGCCACTGGAGTCTCGTTTTTGTTTTGCAAGTTATTGATGGCGGAAACCTATGAGATAGGGCAGACTATCCCCAGCGTAAGTGTTGCTTCTGTTATCGGCGCTGCAATTTATCGCGAACTTTTCTAATCATCAAGGCAAGCTGAGCTTGTTCGACCGCTATGTCTGACGGATTCGTGTGTACCGTATAGAACTCCGTCTTGCCTCCGTCTCGCGGGATGAGAATCGAAATTCCCGAGCGGGGAGACGCCGGTGCCTGGAGCGTGTCGTATGAGAATTTGCATGATAGGGCATTGGGGCAATATCTACCCCACGACTCGATGCCCAGTACCGCAAAGTTTGGATACATTCCGCTTTGAACAGCTTTCAAAAGCAGCTGTTTCAAAAGAGCTTGTGTTCCCGCCGGGTCGCTAGGCACTGTGCCGATTTGCATCAGCGAGACACCCGTGGACTCGGACGGACGCATGAAAGTTGTGATGGATTGATTTGACGAATCCCCAGCTTTCGTCTGGTCTTGCCATGATGGCGGCATGGCGACAAGATGATCCAGAGCCGCTAGCTGTCGGTCTTCGAGTTTTATGTTAGTTTTGACAATAGCCATGGTTCCAACAATCAATCCGGTTGTGAGAACCAGAGCCGCAAAGGTTTTAGGCGTCAGAAGCGTTGATTGGGAAACAAATTCAGGTTTCGTTTCATCAAATTCGGAAGGCTTGAGTCTTTCGAGGGCAATGACGACTAGAATCACAAAAACGCCGGCGACGGCGGCTGTAACAAGGTAGAGTGAGTCACAGGCTCGCAGGTAGACTTCTTGCTCTCCATACAGCCAGGAAATCGCAAAATGAGCTGCCACCGCTAGCGGTGTCAGAATAACGAATAGCAGCGTTCTGCTTTCTTTGCCGATTTGTGCTGCGCCCAGCAGAAGGGCGGGGATCCAGTAAGAAGCGTAAGACTGGAACAAATTGCAGTTGAACAAGAGCTCCTGTGTACTCGGAGCAATAAGTGCCCTTGCCTCGCCCGGGATCGGCAGCTCTAACAGAGTTTTCGAAAACGAGGCAATGCCACTGGCAAAAGCGACGAGCACGAACAAGATCGTTTGCGAACCGCGGGCGGTGCCATCCACTCTGGCGCGCGCGATAAGGTAAACCAGCGCGAGCAAGGCGATGTAGAGGAGAGCGCGAATAAAGTACCATTCAGGTGGCACGATTATGTCAATGTTCGGAGAACCTGTGTTCTTCAGTTGTTCGTATTGCAGATTGACCAGGCGCAACATTCCGGGAACATTCCAACTTGCGGCGGCAAGCTTTTCAAGCGCGTTGAACAAGAAAGAAGCCAGTGCACCAAGCGAAAAAAGCCCCAGTAAAGTAGAGATTTTGACCGGAATGTTCTCGACTTTTTTAGAAGTCCAAACTAGAAAATAGTATGGCAAGCCCACATCGATGACGCCACGAAACATCGTCAGGAAAAGCTCGTTCATGAGCTTGAAGTCCTTACAGGCTGAGCGAGCGTGAATATCGAGAAGAGCAATCGTGGCGATTCCGCTGTATATCGCCAGCCTGCCTGCTGAGGGCCAGCATGGCGAAGATTTTGAACTAATTCCCCAACCCACTGTGTGCATTAGCCAGAGCAGCCAGATTGCAAAAAAGAACAACGCTGTTACCGAATGCCCTGGCGCTCTGATGAATGACGTCATTTGAAAAACGTATTCCCATATCAGTAGCGCAGCGAAGGCGGTGAGGAACAACAGTCGAACGAGTGCTGCGCTGGTAAGCCGCTTCTGGACTGCCAGAACAAAAATGACGATCGCATCGAATAGTAAAACCCAGGTCAACCAATGAACTGAAATGACGTTTTGCGGATTGCTCCATATGTAGGGTTTTGAAACGTTGTACATTTGAAAAAAGAAGGGCAAAGTCGCTTGCAGGGCTGGTGCAGTTGTGGGGGCCGAGAGAAAAAGGCATAAGCGCTCGCTCAGTGCAAACACCAGGGCGCCCAGGAGACCAAGTACCAGAAGCGGTGCCAATATGACGCGCGGAAACATTCCTTCAATGGCTGATGCAAATGTTTTGCTACTGCCCATTAGCTTGTGCAGAATACCCACGCCGATGAAGTACCAGATCGGCCATAGATACGAGGTGGTTAGCTCCAGTGATGTAAGGATTAAACCGCCGGACTGACCGAGATCTCCGCGACTGACTCCGGCGAAGAGGAAAACCGTAAGAAGTGATACGATTGTCCAAACGCAGCCTGAAAGACTGATGGCTGCGCCTCTCAGGAAGAACGGACGTTCATGGTTTTCCGGTAGCTGAGACCATAAGCCAACAGCTGTTCCTATTAAGACACCGAGTATGATACCGCCACCGATACTGATGTATTCGCCGGGGAGTTTCACAAAGGTGCCGAGCCAGGGGCGAATCGGCGTAAGTATGATAAGCGGAATGGCAGCTGCCGATCCGCATATAGCCAGATTGAGTGCGCTCATTATCTTGTTGGTGCGCGTGATACGTGGCAGCGTTCTCTCGCAAAGGGCCAGACCTATTAGTAACGAAACCGGGAGGAGGGCGTTGAAAAAACTCCTCGGCATGAGGATTACGGTCGTCATGACGAAGTTCGCTGCAGCGAGCGCCGTTAACGAAAAGGCGATTCTGTTTGAAATTGCTGTGCCTACCAGCAAGGCGGCCCAGGCAAACGGAAGAAATAGAAGCCACAGCCAAACAGACCAGGCGGGCGCGTCTCCCTTGAATCCGGAAAAGGCTTCGACCGTCACCGGGCAAATCTCAAACTGAGTTAACGGGATGAGAACACACATCAACGCGCAGATTTGAAATAACGGGCGTAGCAGGCCAACGGTCGCGGGAGGCGCTTCTTCGAGGTCCAGGCGATCTTTGGAATAGGTCCGCCAGTAGAAGCGTTCGAACAATTTCCAAACTGATTTTGCAAAAGGCGTGGCCGCGAATTTGTCCCACCAGGGGGCGATGAGCGGGTGTTTGAGAATCTTTTGGAGCTGTTTGGAAAAGAAGTCTACGATTCCGACAAGGGCTGGGAAAATGCCCGCCAGATAATTACCAAACTTGCGAAGCGTGGCGATGATCTGGACGAAATTCATGGGCGCAAATCGGGCTCCGGCGGAGACTTGAAGACTTCAAGATTATCACAGCAACTGGTCCGTTGGAGCGAAAGAATTATATACCCGATATTGATTGTGTTATTGATTTATATGAGGAGTGTTAGCATCGCGTAAGGGCTTGGTTTTAATCGATTTATTTTGCATCTTTAGCATCGGAAGCCGTGCTATGGTCAGACTAGATGCATGTTCGCGATGCCGCGAAAGGATGTAGGAATGACCAGCCAGCCACTCACAGCCGATACGTCAATAGACCTTTCCAGACGTTCGGTGCCGACGACGACCTTCGACTCGTCGCAATGGCGCAGGTACTTCGAAGAGAACAGAAAACTACGACCTGTTGTTCGATTGCCAAATGAGATTGCTCTCGATGAATCTCTCCAGGCTTCTCTCATCAGCTCGCTGCAACGCTTTCAAATTGGCGAGACCGGCGAAGGTCGCCATCTCCGTAAGTACGCGAAGAAGTATGGCGATCCTGAGTACGTTCAGTGCGTAGATATGTTCATCAAAGAGGAACAGTCGCATGCGCAGATTCTGTCTCAAGTGATTCTTGCCATGAATGGAAACCTTTTGAGCTGGCACTGGACGGACTTTGCGTTCGTATGTATGCGCCGCCTGCTACATCTGAAAACTGAACTTTTGATTCTTCTGGTGGCAGAAGTAATCGGCAAGTGTTTTTATAAATACGTAGCTGACAAGGTTGACTACAAACCGCTGGAAGAAGTTTTTTCGCTTATCGTGCTTGATGAGATCATGCACTTGAAGTTTCACACCGAGTTCCTTTCCGAGCAATTGCGTTCCTATCCGTGGGCGGTAAAACACTTTGTGCACTATATATGGTGCATGATTTTCTACACAGCCTGCTTTGCTTTTGTCTTCGATCATAAGAAGGCACTCAAGGCTATGAACATCTCGAGTGCCGAGTTTATCGAGACTTGCTCGAAAACGTTTCACGTCAAAGCCACGCGTGCTCTTGGTTTGGAGTAGTATCTTCGGATCAGAAAAACGAGGGGTCTTCGAACATAACCGCTTCGGCGTTCGGAACTTTCTTGTAGCCTTTGGGAATGGCGCGCATCGCGGGCGACACCACGGTGGTCTTGATCGACAGCGTGTCCATGTGGAGATGGGAGCGCTGAGTTCCCGTGAGCATGCGAATTGGAATACTTCCCATGTCAGGACTGTCAAAAAGATTTGCGAACATTTTGCTGACTTGAGGCTCCACCTTCATTGAAGCTGTGAAGAGCTCGCAAAAGCTTACCCGTCGGAGAGGGGCTCCAGACTTGTCCTTTGCGAGCCGATAATGGTCAAATTCTTGCCCGAGCAATTTCGCCTTGCCGACTTTCTGCCAGTGTGTGGGGTCTTGATCGCGACCACCTGTGAGAAGACCCATCCGTTCACTGAAACTGCGTCTTAGACGGGTTATTGGTGTCGAATAGATGATTTTCTTCTTGTCCGAAAAATAGTAAACAATCCAATCCGGACCCGAGGTTACAATCGAGAAATCGCGGATTGGATCATCCATGCGAAAGAAACTTCTGGAGAAAACGATTTTGTGTTTTCCCCAGTTGTTGTAGATTCGCTCTGTTTCCCAGGCTGAACTGTTGGATTTCCCGCCTCCCGACCCCGGTTTCAACGCTTTCGCTGCGGGCGCTACGAGCATTAATGCCGCTGCTAACATGACCGGATTTGCGAAGCGTTTCAACATGGTAATCAGTCCAAAGTGAGGGCGTGAAGCCGTTATCTGATATTACATCGCGAGTACTAATGCCGCAATGATGAGTGTGGATGTGCTATTGGAGTGTATGAAGGGTATTAAGGAGTTATGTTATGGCCAGGGTAGTATGTCTTTGTCTCGGCCTGTTGTTCGTAGCCGTCGGGTTGATTGGTTTTGTAGCGCCGGGCTTTCTCGGTATGCATTTGAGCGTGGGTCACAACATGGTGAACCTGGCGACCGGTGTTATGGCTGCTTACTTTGGCTACTTCGGTTCTTATCTGGCTGCCAAGAACTTTTGTTACGTGATGGGGACCTTGTACGGCTCGCTCGGCGTAATTGGTTTAATAGCACCACCCGGAGTACCATTGATGCATGGCATGGGGCCGACAAACCATTTGCTCAGTATTGTTCCTGGCGACCTGGAGTTCGGAACGGCTGACAGTGTCGCGCATTTGCTGGTTGGCGCCACTTTCCTCTATGGTGGTTTCAGCCGATACATTCAGGTTGAGGAGCCGAAACCAGAGGTTGTGCGAGTCTTTCAGAAGAGGGTGTCTATGCGCTAACGTCTGCGAACTTGGGCGCCGGCTATCACATCCCAGGGCAGACGTCTGTGTTTGATTATCGAGCGTATTGTAATGTAGCCGCTCAAGCCTATGAACGTCGAAGCCGTGAGCCAGCCCCAGGCGGCTTGTGGCGCGAAAAATCCGCCTAAGCCGAGAAGCGGCAGAATGACAATTATGACGAATTTCATGGTGTTTCTCAGAAGAGATGCCGTCCAGGTCAAATTGCCGCCTGCCGCGTCTGTAATATAGAGCCCGCACAGTTGCTTAGCTAGAGTAGCCCCGCGAATCTTCTCGAAAGCGACATAGTAGAGGGTGCTCAGGAACGGCGGAAGCACGAACATTATTATTAGAGCCACGCCCGCCAGGATTGACTTGCCTGGGTCGGTTTTCACCCCGGTGGTGGCCAATGCCAGCCCGATCAGGCAGAAGATGTTAGTCACGCTTGTAACAGTTGTTATGAACGCGTAATCGAGAATCGCGGCGAGCATCCTGCGGCCGCCAGTGTTTCCATCTACGCCGACTTTGATTTGAGCATTCCTGGGGCTCTCTCCGACAAGGAGAGCCTTAAGGTCTTCTTTCAGGCTCGCAATGTCGGAATATCGATCAGAAGCCTGGCGAGCCATGCAGCAAGCCACGACCATTTTCATCGGGGGAGGTATGTGCTCTGCCGTAAGCCTGGGAGAATCTTCGGACATCTTCTTCGCTATCATTTCAACAGAAGTCGCTCCAGCGAATGGTCCGGCGCCATTGAGGGCTTCGAACATCATGCAGCCGAGAGCATAGATATCTGTTCGTTTATCGACATTCTGTCCAAGGCATTGTTCCGGACTCATGTACATGGGGGTGCCCAGAAATTCACCGCTGACTGTAAGCGTGTTCAGCGTATCCCCTCGTGAAGCCATCACTTTGGCGATGCCGAAATCGACGACATGAGCGAACTCGATACCGCCGATGGTGCTGACAAGGACATTGCTCGGCTTCAGATCACGATGAATCAAGCCTTGTTGATGCGCATGTTCAAGCCCATCGCAAATTTGTATGAAAAGGTCGACTGTTGTAAGCCAGCTTAGTGAATGTAGGCGTCTCAATGTTTGAGCCAGGTTTTCGCCTTCGATATAGTTCATTATTATGTACGGTGAGCCGTCCGGAGCTTCTCCGTGACCGTACACACTTACGACATTCGGATGCGAAAGATTGGCGGCGGTCTCTGCTTCCTGGACGAAACGCTTCACCGTCTGCGTGTCGACTATCAAATCTTTTCGCAGCAATTTTACGGCAAATATTTTATCCAGCGTCTTATCGCGGACCTTATAGACTTGACCGGTGCCACCTTTGCCGATAAATTCCAGAACTTCAAGATTTTCATCTATGACGATGTCGGAAAACGGATTTAAACCTTGCGGTGCGACGTTGAGGCGGGGCGAATCTTCCTGGATTGGCTCAGATTCGGTGACTTCGTCACTTACTTTCAGTTTCAATTCTTCGATGCTTTTTGTGTCTTCTGACATCGGCTTGCCCGTTTGATTCCTCAAGGTTATACCCAAACTGAGAAATCTTTCTAGTTAGGACGGCTGTGCTTCGCTGAGGCTAAAGATTGTTGGGGGCAAAGAAGTCGCCCTCGAGGCGGAGGCGCTTTCGAGGGCGAGGTTTCACTGGGGAAACATTGACAGTTTTAGCCCTGGTTGTCTTCTCTTGAATCTTCTCTGTACGCTGTTTGTGTTGATGCCGCGTTGATGTGAGCAAGATTTTTCGAGAATAGATTCCAGTTGAACGCGACCGGGTCTGTGCGGTTGCTCGGTTGAATCTGTCCGTGCCCATAAATTTTGGCGATTGGAAACCGCTCCTGAATATAGTCCACAAGCTGAACTAGAGAAGCGAGCTGCACTTGCGTGTACTTTTGCTTGCCTGTTCGGACTATTTCTATGCCGATGCTGTTGTCATTGGTGATACCACCAATGGTTCGCTTTTCATTGACATGAATGGTGGCGTATTTGGGGTCGACCGTTTGATAGATTTTGCCGTCGCGGTCAACAAGATATTGCGTTCCCGGATGTCTCAATCCTCCGCTATTCCAGCTATGCACGACAGTTTTAGCGTCCGCGACTTTTGCAGTCTCGGTCGAGTGAATGATCAAGTTTTTGACTATTGCTGTACGCGGCTTTATTCCGCCTAGCAGGGGCGCGTTCGAGAACACTCTGGCGCGGACCATGTCCTGCGGCGTGTACCGACCTGCTTGCCCGCGCTGAAAATTCGCCTTCATTCGAGCGCTCAGCGCTGGACTCAGTGGAGTGGTGTTCATAGGTGCAGACCACATCATATTTGAAGTGGCAACTTTGGTGCGCCATCTTCTGGTTGCAACTTTGGTTTTCGCTCTAGTTTTCTTACGCGAAGCCACCTTTTTCGACGATTTGTGCGACTTCTTTTTTGTTGTGTGAGCGGCTTTTTTAGTGCTAGCCGAATGCTTGCGAACCGCTGAGAACGCACTTTCAGGAAATGCGAACGTGAGCGCGAGAATCATCGAACAGAGTATCTGCCATTTTCGGACCATCAAACATACCTCGAACTTTCTGCGTTGCAACGTAAGAACCCGCAAAAAGCGAGTCCTTTCTGTCTGGTTGAAAGCACTTAGTCTTCTTTGGAGAGGAGAGAAATCAGTGCTGAAAAAATTTGCTGCCCTTCAGAGCAAACGTGCTGATTCTGTTTTTAACATAGCCTTTGCAAAAACGGGGAGCGTGAATGTTAAAAAGCCAGTAACCAAGCCACTTTCGCTTATCTTGCTGAAAGGTCCGTCTTATCTCTCCCTTGGACAATTCCGCCCTAAGGGCGGCGGGAGCGTTTGCTGGCGCCAGGTTGCGCGAGAAGAGCAAATTGCTTAAATGTTCGTTTGGCGAGGTCCGTGGGATGGGTACTAAATTAATGAGGTAAAAGGTGCCCGAGTCGCATGTCAGATAAAGAAGTCTGCCCGGAGTGTGGCAAACATAAAGGCGCAACTGTTTCCGGTTCTTCGAAGGCTTGGGTCTTCAAGCCGGTTAAGTGCGCTTGCTCATCCTCTCCTGTGACCGGACACAAGCTACAGTCAGATCAGTCTGCCAAACCGCTTGATGGGGAAGCACTCAAACCGATAGTTTCGGAAAACAGCTCTTCGGCGCAAGCCCCCGAAAACGATTCTTCCCCGAGGGCTTCAGAAATAGTTACCGGCGATCATGAACCGATATCGGTTGATGAAAGCGAGTCGCATGAGCCCAAGTCTGCTGGGCGAAGCCGAAAGAAAAACCGCAATCGACGCTCTAAAAATCGCTCGAAAGGGGAGAACCGCAAGGCTGAAATAACCGGCGACCATGAGCCGATCTCAGTCGCGGCGGTCACCGTGGATGCCGGGATGCCTGCATCCGAGCCCGCGACCCTTGATTTGTCAGCTTCCGCCTCGGCAGTTGTGACTGGAGATCATGAACCGGTGTCCGTTTCTGAACCGATATCTGGTGCTGAGACCGCTGAACCAGTCTTGGACGCGACCTCTCCGTCCCAGGTGGAGACCGGAGACCACCAACCAGTTGGCGTCGATGAACCGGCTCCGGCCGAGTCCGTCGGGGAAATCGTGTCGGACTCGGTTTCCTCTTGTGCAACTCCGCATGAGGAGTCGCTGCCAGAGACTCCGGAGCCGACTGAAGTATCGGCTAGTCCAGAACCCCCTCCTCCGATTCTTGCTGCTGAGACGAAACCGGAGAAGGTTGAAGAGCTGTCCGTCAAAAGCCCGTCGGGGGATGCGGTGGTCGGAGCCCTGGCGTCAGAAAAGATGAAACCGATAGTAGCCGAAGAAGGGCTTGATTCTGGAACTTGGGCCACAGCCGGAGACTCCGTCAAGGGACTATCGCCGTCTGCCCCCAGGTCCTTTCGTGATCTCCCGGGCGACAGCTTAAAGACCAACAATGGTGCCAAAGGTGACATCGGCACTGCCGTCCCGCGATCCCAGACGCCGCTTCCTGGCGCTAATGGAAGTTCTCCGGTACCGCCGGTGCCGAGAACTCTGCTTGGTACCGATAGTGGTGGCTTCTCGTCGAGTAGTTCCGGCTTCTCATCCAGTAGCGGAGGTCTACCTGCTGCCGGGGCACCGCCACCTGCTTCAGCTGGATTTTCATCGAGCAGTAATGTCTTCTCTTCGAGCAGCAGTGTTTTCTCGTCGAGTAGCAACGTGTTTTCGACCAGCACGAATTCTTTCTCTGCTCAGGGAGCGGGCACCGCTGGTGGTGGCACTGTTGCGCCTGCCGCTGGCGGTGATGCTGCAAAGAAACCGATTTCGCCCAAGACTCCGGTACCTGGCATAGGCAGCTTCCCTTCCAACAAAGATACAGGCAGTGGAGTCTACACTGGTACCGGCATTGTATTCAATGATTTGAAAGACTTTCCCAGTAACGATGTGCCGTCTACAACCGGCAACTATTCTCCGAGAAGCGACGCTGGGGGCGGTTCTTTTAACAATCCGGGCGTGTCGCCGCAGAGCGGTGGTTTTTCCTCCAGCAGCGGCGGGTTCTCGTCGACTAGCGGTAGAACCTCCACCAGCAGCGGCGGGTTTTCTTCCGGCGCGAGTAGTGTTTCTGCAGGCAACAGCGACTACCAGGCTAGCGGTGAGTTCGCAAAAAAGCGAGGTTACGTTCCTGAACCTGTTTTCCCTGAGCCTGATTTGGGTGACAGTTCATCCAGCGGCACAAGCATCATGAGTACGACCAGTGCTTCCGGTTTACTAAGCGATGAGATGGTTCGGAACGATGCAGCTGCCACTACCGGTGGTTCTTATCCCGCCGATGACCAGCCCGAAAACTGGGTAGCCGTCTCAAAAAATTCGCGTGACAAGTCGCAGTCTGTTTTTAAACACGATAGCGAGCTTCAAGAACTGATTCATCCAGCAAGTGTACGAGATGGCCAGGATCCGGTAGTGACCAGGAATGCCATTCTTCAAACGCTTCGACGCCGAAAAATCAAGACGCTAATTACTTTATTTCTTGCGATCGCTATCGCATGGGTCGGCTACTCTTACATGTCAAAGCAGGCGGAGGCTAACAAAGAAGCGCAGGCAAGCAAGGAAGTGCAAGCAACTAAGAAGGAGCCCGCAGTGTCCGCTGCTCCAAAAGCTAAGTCAAGTGCGTCACCGTCCGGCAATTCATCGTCAAAGAAGAAGACCAGGAAATCAAGGCGGAACCGCTGAATCTGTTCGCCGAGCACTGGCGGCGCATCGCTGATGTATACCAAAACGCACTCACCGAGGCGAGTGCGTTTCTAACTTTGTTTAGCAACGAATACAGTCGCGACTCTCTGCGACTACGCTCAGCTTTTAGGCTGATAGCAGCGAACTTAGCGATTTGCTTTTGCTGCCTTCTCCATCTTCGTCTACGATATCATCTCCGGGTTCGATGTCGAAGCCTTTGAGCCAGCCCTTGCTATCGTGAATAGACGATCTCAATTCGCCGGTTTTGCCATCCTTCAAAGCGATGTCGCGGTAAAGTGCAAGAAGCTGGAGCGTGTTCATGATGCACACGTTTTTCATGTTTGCGTATTCGAGCACTTCTTCATTAGCCTCTTCGCCGCGCTCTTTCGGTGATTTATCACTGACTCGACCGACAATTAACACCCCTTTGGGCTCGATTCCCTTCTCGCACCAGAAGCGGGTTTGCGAGATCGTCAGTTGCCCAAGGTGGCTTCTTTCCGCCGCGCCTTTGATCGAAATAACTCTAGCGATTGCGACTTTTTCGTCTTCATGCTCGAGTAGAAACTCGTGTTTGTCTTCCTCTGACTGCGTGACTTTCCAGCCGGCAAGACCAAGCACCTTCTTGCAGGCTTCAATCAAATCATCGCCATCGCTCGTCAGAAGTGTATTGCGGATGCCCTTGGTAAGCGCCGCTTGACCTTCGATTTTGCGAATCTTGTCTTGATACGCTTTTATCTGATCGTTCAGAGTGTCAAGCTCTTTGTTCAGATGCTTGAGTTCGTCTGAGAAATATCGTTTGCACCAATCCGGTACATTAGTTGGACCCATCTGGCTCACTGTTGTTATGTCCTCATCTAATCCGTTGGTCGCCTTTTCGTGTTCGGAAGATAACTCGGTTTCGATACGATCCGCGGAGACGCTAGGACCTTCGTCACGTTTATCAGTCAAATCCGACTTCGATGAATCATCAATTATTTCAGCAATTTTCTCCAATGTCTCTGCTTCTGCCGATTTTTCATTATCTTTCTTCTCTGTCTCTTCCGGTTTATCGTCGTCATCTTTAGACGGCGACTCCGGTTGCTCCTCCTTGTTATCTTCATCCTCCGAGTGTTTATCGGAGTCTTCAGATTTCTCATCATCACCGGACGAAGTTGGCTCTTCTTCCTTCTTTTCGTCAGCTTCTTCAGCTTCGTTTGATTCTTTGTTATCGCTATCCGGCTCGGACTTTAATTCGCCCTTGCGCAGAGCATCTCGGACCATTTCGCGCGATGCTTCGATTTCGGATTGAAGCGGTTCGAGCAAGTCTTTTACTGCGATTTCAATGTCGTCTTTTTTCTTAGACTCGGAGTCCTCGTCGGCGGTGGGCTCAAAATCAACGACTTCTGACTTGTCATCTTCTTTATCTTCTTTCTTCTCTTCGTCAGAGTCTTTACTTTCAGGCTTGGATTCTTCGGCGACTGGCTCTTCCTCTTTCTTGTCTTCAGTTTTCTCGTCAGACTTCTCTTCGGATTTCTCCTCAGGTTTCTCCTCAGGTTTGTCTTCGGATTTTGGACTTTCCTCGTCCTTATCTTTCTCAGCTTCAGCCTTTGCATCGCCGTCTTTGTTCGGCTCAGCGGTTTCTTCTTCCGCTTTGGGAGACTCCGCTTCATCGGCAGGTTTCGTCTCATCGCTGGATTCGGATTTCGATTCCTCTTCCTTTTGGGCTTCTGCTGAAACCTCTTCCGTCGGCTCCTTCGGTTCGAAAGCCTCGTCCTCTGCATTCTTCGTCAAGCTGTATTGGGCGAGAGCTTCGGGCGAGATGATGCTAATTTCCTGAGTTGCGGAAAGCTCTTTCTCCGCTGAATAGTTGTAGTCGCCCCCGGTCTTCATTGAAATGTCTTCTGAACCGGCAGCCTTCTCTACGTCGACCGGCGGGAGCGGTTCTTCCTTCTCTGTTCCGGCGGCGGATTCGATGACGAACCAGAAGAGAGAAACGCCAATTTTCAAGACGTCACCATCGTTGATTGGTTCGGGACCGCCTATCTGGTTTCCATTCAAAAATGTGCCGTGTCGGCTCTTTGCATCTTGGGTCATGTACTGACCGTTTTCATACGTGATGATGAAGTGAAATCGAGAGATTGACTGGTCACCGCTGATGACGATGTCGTTGAGATCGTCACGTCCAACCCGGCATCTGGGCGTCGTGATCGGAATCTTCCGGTTTGACACGAGATCCACAAGAAATGCGGTTGGAGGTGCTGAATCGTTCTTTTCCATTTGCGCTTTTTCCGACTCCAATACTTTCTTCACGTCGACACCGGTCTCCGTACACACCGGGCAAGTTGCGCCTTTGTACTCTTTGTTGCAAAGAGAGCAGACTTTAGCCATACGGTCCTTTCCTGATTTCCCGACGGAAATCGCTCCGGCATCGAAGAGTGGTCACCAAAGTGCTCAACACCACTCCTAATCACAATTAGATGTTCCACGAGGCTCCGAATATAAACCTTTCAGAGCCAAAACTGCGCCCAAATCTCTTTATCAGACCCCTTCTAAAACCTCTCGCACCCTGACAGCTCGTATTTAAGGAAGACCAGTGGTCAGGAGAGTAAACTGCAATAAGTTTGAGTTCGGTTCGTCGTCAAGAGTCAAAGAGTCAACACTATGTCAGAAACTGAAGGCGCAGCGGTATCAGCGGAATCCTTGATTGAATATTTGAAAACGCAACCCTGGTGCAAGCAGGGTGACAGTGTTCTCGTCGCGGTTGCGAAGGGAACTCCGGAAATCGTCGATCACCTGGCTAACCATGAAGTGAAAGTGTTTCCAGGTGGGTTGACTGTCAAGCTGCAGAAGTCAGTTTTGACCAATTTTAAATCGAAGTATGAGGAAGAACAGCCACTACCAGTGGTGCTGGTTTGGAAGCCCGAAGGTTTGGAAGTTTGGTATCGCAAACATAACCCTTCGATGTTCCCGTATGACGCCTGGGCGGACCAGGCTGTTGCTGCGCATGAGCAAGAACGCGTGCTAATTCCGGCTGCGGAATTCGGACCAACGTTTATGGACGAGCATGCTTCGATCGCTGCAAAAGTCAAAGAATGTCCCACGATGATGCCACCATATTAGGAGCGCGTCTCGTTTGGTGTTCAATCTCGTGACCGTCGTGTGAAGACACGGCTCCGGTTCTCGTCTTTTTGCTGAGGTGATTACCCTTCGCCTTTTGAAAGCGTTTCACTTCGGTAGATGTGTTTGCGCGTGAAGTTGCGCGCAAAATTTCGACTTGGTTGTTCCACAAATCTGTACATCACATAGGCGCTCACCATCAGAATCGCGATGTACGCAATGAAGGTTGCGGGCGATTCGTCCATGTGTAAAACCTGCTTGCCGTAGACGAGAAAAACCGTATGCAAGACATACATGCAGAAGCTGATTTCGCCAAGGAAGAACCAGACTTTGTGGCGGAACGCTTTTGACAAAAGACCCGCCTCTACCGAAAATACTGCGACAAGTAGCAAGCATCCAACTAGAGCGAAACCACAGTTTTGTAGCCAGTAGGAGGCATGTGGGCCTGCCCAGTCCATGCAAGCGTAGCGCCACTTGAAACTGTTTGCTGCTATGTAGGACACAACCACGAGTGTACCAATTTCTAGCATTGTGCCTGGAACGACCCCAACTTGTTTGAATCGCAAATAATTGCGATAAGCTACGGCTGCGAACATGCCGACAGCGAAGTCTACGAGACGCGAAACCGGGCTTACGTAGAGCAACCCGAGTGAAGAAATTGCGAGCGGATCTGCTTCGGGAACGTTTAGATAATTGGCGAGTCCTATAGAGCCTACGATACCGCCTATGGTGACTGCTGCAAGCGCCAGCCAACTTCTTCTCAGAAGCATCAGCAGTGCCGGAAATGCTGTGTACAAGATGATGAGCGTAGAGGCGCTCCATGACGGAGCGTTGTACGAGTAGAAATACTTCAAAATTGGAATCGCCGATTGCATCAATGCAACGTTTGCGATGAACATCGGCATCAAGTCTTTCGTTGGTTTGAAAATTCCAGGCATCAAGCCAATCAGAAGCGCAATGCCGATCATGTGAATGGGCCAAAGTCTCGCCCATCGGCCTATGTAGAACGAAATTATTTTTTTCGGCTCGTGGAGATTGTAGTAGTTATACGTGAGAACGAAACCGGATAAGACGAAAAAGAAAGTTACTGCCTGACAGAGGGCAACACCTTCCCAGGCTTTTGCAAGCCAACCAAAAGCGCCTTGAGAGTGGTCGATAACAACCCAGAAAACGCCAAAGAAGCGCAGGGCAGTAAGCGCCTTTATGTCTCCTCGATGAGCAGCGTGTGGGACTTGGATTTCGTTACTAAGGACTGAAACCTCTTGCGAGGTATTCTCCGGCGTCGAAATTCTCGTTGTAGCTGAACCATCAGGCTCTGCATCGCTTTTGGTAGCCACAAGCTGAGCGCCTGAGGTGTTTGGCGCCGCTTCAGTTAAGGTTGGACTTTCCAGTTTGTTCATGGTTCCTAAGAGCCGCAATCGCGTTATTTAGACGCTTGTCGAATTGCTAGTCAAGTATATGTCATAATTCGATCACTACAATGATTGGCAGTTAAGGTAACCCATTGAATTAGTCCGAAATCGCAACTGGTTGAGGATAGCGCGACGCTTAAATGAGCGCTGATTTAAACAACGATAAGTTACCTTCTGCCGGAAGCGGCGAAGAAGTATTCGAGGTCGGTCAAAAGGTCTTCGGGCGCTTCGAAGTGCTCTCGCGTCTCGGCGCCGGTGGGATGGGGCAGGTTTACAAAGTCCGCGATATGAACCTGGATAAGACGCTTGCGCTCAAGGTGTTGCATGCTCACACACGTGAAAACAATTCGCTCGTTCGTTTTCAGAATGAAGCGAAGACCGCTTCCCGCCTGATTCATCCTAGTATTGCGACGGTTTACGATTTCGGTCTATCGGCTGACGGCGTTCCGTACATGGCAGTCGAGTTCATCGAAGGTGAGACGCTTGCGGATCTAATGGAGGCGGGACCGCTGCCTATGAATCTGTTCCTTTCGATATTTGCAGACGTGGCCGACGCGCTCGAATGCGCGCACCGCAACGGCATTATCCATCGCGATATTAAACCCGGAAACATAATGATCGTTGAGCGCGAAGATGGCTCGTTTGATACTAAAGTCGTTGATTTCGGACTCGCCAAAAACATCAGTGCCACTGCCGGCGGTGTAGAACAGCGAACCACAACAGCCCTTATGGGTACGCCGCTGTATATGAGTCCAGAACAAAGTCGCGGGGAGCCGGCAACTGCGCGGTCTGACCTTTACGCTCTCGGCTGCGTAATGTATGAGGCTATTGCGGGGCAACCACCCTTTGTAGGCGAGAATGTTGTGGAAACTCTGTTGCTGCATCAAACGGCTAAGCCCCGCCCACTAAGCTCATTGCTGCGGGAGCCGTTTAGCATTGGAGTCTTAAACATAATCGACAGGCTAATAGCAAAAAATCCAGAGGAAAGAGTTACGAACGCTGCGGAAGTATCTAAGCTTCTTGATGCCGAGATCGAGACAATTGAAGGTCTTGTGAACCAGGCGTCTGTCGAGGACGGGACGATTCATTCTGCGGAAAAAGATACCTCAGCGTTAGGTTACAAAATGCCGATTCAATTTGAGTCGCTAAAATCCGGCAAGGTTGCAGTCGGAGTTGTATCTGTGGCACTGCTGGTGGTGGCTGGAGTCGCTGTCGCCATGTTTGTGTCAGAACCAAAGCCAGAAAAGACTAAACCGCTAAGATTTGATTCGTTCTCCGATACGCTGGGGGACCCCGAACTTCATGGTGACAAGATTGATAAGACTTTTGCTAAATTGACGAAGTCCGGCTTGGGTGAGGACATGGAAAAAGGTATCGCGTCGCCATTGTCGGCAAACGGTGGCTTGGACAATGGCAAACCAGATCTTGTTACTGCCGGTGGTGAAAAATGGCCGACTACTTTGGAAGAGGCTCGCCAGGCAAACCGGAATGAAGCAACTCCTGAGAATCGTAAGCGCACTGTCGCGCGATTGAAAAGCGAGATTCTTGGCGGATTAAAAGAAGTCAAAATCTTCGTATACGGACCTTTGCTCGACGAGGACATGAGTGTTTTCCAAAATTGTCAGAGTTTAGAAGATATTGATGCTTCATCAATGCCGATCGGAAACGAAGGTTTGAAATTTCTATCTGGACTGAAAAATCTTCGTTCCCTGAAATTGAATGGAACGCTCGTTACGAGCCTCGATCAGCTTAACAATGTCGATCGGCTGCAGCACTTGAACCTAGAGAACACTGGTGTCAGTGATAAGACAATTACGTCGATTCTGAAGTTTAAAGAACTCGAGCAGCTTAGTCTGGGAGCGACCTTGGTCACCACTGCTGGTCTCGCGAAGTTGACTACTCTTCCCCGTTTGTACGATGTGACGCTGACGTTTCCTTCGAAATTGATTTCATTCGATTCAATGGTAAAATTTGCGCGAGAGCATCCATCGTGCAAGTTCTTATCATCGCCTCAGATTTTTGCTGCCTTCAGTAAAGCCGCCGAAGGCGCTCAAAAAGCGAATGACATTCGTCATGCCCTGTCTTTGCAAAAGCTGATGCTGATTATTCTAGAGCACAGCCCAGCAGTAAATTCCAAAGAGCAGTTTCGATTTCAGCTCATGTTAAGCTGCGGGACGTTCGAACTTAAGCTCGGCAATAAGGCGTCGGCGGAAAGATATTTTTCGAGCGCCTTCAAACAGTCATTGACGATGCCCGATCCTAACTTCTCGAGAGTCTGTTTTAATCAGCTTTTCGGGTACTACTGTGCCGTAAATAAATTTGAAGGCGCCGAAGCTGTGTTAAAGAAATGGCTTGAGGTTCGCACTGACTCCATCGAAGACAGTCTAACCGCCTACGACTCCATGAAGGTGATTATTGGCTTTTATTCGCAAGAGCAACAGTTTGAAAAGGCGAGATCATGGGCTCGTCGACTTATGAATATAAAAACCGTCTCTCTAGTTCGGCAAGCTGCGGCTCGAACACAATATGCCGATACTCTTCGATGTTTGAAGGAGTTCAAACAATCGCTGCCGATTTTCGAATCTGCAGTTTCAGAGCTTCGACAGATGGTGCGGAGAGAGCCTTCAGACGAGAGTTGTCAGTCTCTTGCAACAGCTCTTTGCCAGTATGCCGCTTCGCTTTTCTCTCTGAACGAATACGAACGTGCGTTGCTCGCAAACGCCGAAGGACTCAAGCAGATGGAAGGTCCATACTCCTCTATTTTCGTGCTTGAGGGATTGTTGCAGGAGCGTTATGTGTTTTTGACCGGATTGAATCGCTCAGCTGAAGCGGCGCTCGTTAAAGAACGACTCGCTAAGGCTACTGCAAAACGTGAAGCTGTTCAGCGAGAGCAAGTCGCTGAGGCTGCCAGGAAAGCCAAGACTTCCAATTAATGGTGCCGCTATGCCTGCGTTTTGAATAGCTTTTTCAGTGGTTGGGTCTACCGGCGCAAGAAGTGAATTACCTTATTCGCGTTGTCGATGCTGTACTGCCAGTCGCCGTAGAATGTTTGACCTAGAAGCGGATGACCGTTCATTCCTTGCGTGACGCTGATTCTGAAATTCGATTTTTCGATGGGACCGAGGCGCATTCTTGAAACGGGAAAGCTAAATCCGGCGGTTTCACCGGCGATACCAACATGGCGCTCTGCTTCCGTTTCGTCCTCATTGTAATTGAGACCTAATTGTTTGATGTGAGTCATGGTGAAGACCGTAGTCGACGCGCCTGTGTCGAAGATCATCGGGATTGCTCTTCCGTTGACTTCCGCAGTTACGATCATTTCGTTGCCTTCTAGAGTAAACGGCACGGCGTATCTGTCTGCCATTGCTGCGTTCGGAGAGTAGCCTCTGGTTGCTGTAGCAACGGCCGTCGCAGGTTGTTTGATAACGAAGTGAATTGAATTGGCTCCATTATCGATTGTGTAGCGAAAGTCTTTGAAAAACGTCTGCCCGAGAAGAGGCGAGCCCGGTAGATTTTCCTGGACGCTAATCGGCATGTTTTTCCTGAGAATCCCGCCCAGCTTGATGTCCGCTCTCATGGTCCAGGTCCCGATGAGACCCCCGTCGCCTACCCCGGACGCCATTCCTGTCGGTGCCCCCTGCGGAGGCTGAATTCCGAGTTCCCGCAGGTGGTTTTTCCCGAATGCGCACATTTCAGCGCCTGTATCAAATACCATTGTGATTGGGCGATTGTTGACCTGGGCATCAACGAACAAAGAATTTCCTTCCCTCTTGAAGTAGACTCTTGCCTCACGGGGCAGCGAAGAATAGTCTGATGATTCAGTTTCGCGACCGTGTCTGGAGGATGCGAAACCTGCTCGTTGATCCTGAGAACCTGACTGCTGCGAGCTGTGCGACGACGCAGGGGTGCGAGCACCTGATGGAAACAGAATTTTGACAGCCTGCTGTCCGGCGGGAGTGGCTGGAAATCTGGTCATCAGGTCATAGTACTTCAATTTCGCTTCCACGACTTTGCCGGACCGATGCAAGGCAACGGCGTAATAGTAGATAGCGTTGACGTCATTCGGTTTCTCTCTGACAATCTTCTCAAAAAGAGGCAGCGATTCCTTGTATTTCCCCTGCTTGAACAGCGCGACCGCCTGAGCGCCGTCAGCACAAAAAGCTGAGGAGCACGATACAACCAGTCCGAACCAGACGAGCACGAGCAGTCGCATAATTCGAATCATAGTTCCTCCCAACCTCAGCAACGATAAAATGCTTGATTAAACCGAATCACAGCATGGTTCTGACTTAATACCCATGTACGCTTGAGAATAAGCAAATCGCTTTGATGCGCTCACTGCTGTAGCTGTTTCTGAAGCACTGACAGCACGCTGTTCAAGTCTAAAGGGAATAGATGGCTTGAAATATACTGCATCCCGCATTCTCATCTTTGGCTGCCAATGAGTCACCACATCTGGTGCGGTAAGCATCTGGAAACCGTTAGGGAGAATTGGCCAGTGCTACGACTTGCTTTCTGGAAACTTGGACTTCTACCATTTTGTATAAGCGGTTCCTCGGCGATTTGAGACAGGTCAGATAGCTCTTACACTAGCCGGCTGCTCTATAATTGAGATCTGTCTTCCGGCGAGCAACTATGGCCAGGTTCCCCCAGTTAAAACTTTATCCGCTCGTCATGCTCATGGTGGCGCTTCCGGTGGCGGTCCAGTTTGTCATATTTGCGCACCTGACCAAGCAGACGTCCGAGCTACAGAAAACTGCTCGCAAACTCACTGTGCGCCGTGACATAGTCAACAAAATTAACGAGGTTTTTCTCAATACCTTTTTCGGTTTTCAGTCGCTTATGCAATACAAAATGTACGGCACTCCTGGAACCGATAAGTACTATCATCAGTATCACGCAAAGATCAAGAAGCAAACAGCCGAACTTGCAGACATAATCGAAGTTAAGACCGGTGACCACGTCGGCGCGAATACGTTGCGCCAGCACTCGAAGCGTTTTCTCTCAGATCTGGCCCGGTCGCAGTTTAACCCCGACCCTGATTCTGAGGTTACGTCAATTTTTCAGGGGCTGGAAGAAAACGTCAGGCTGCGTGAATCCGCTCGAAGCCTCTTCCTTCTATTCCGCGACATTGGTAAAAAGGCGCAGCAAGAAGTGACGGCTGCTGAGGTTCCTCAAGAAGGTTTCGTTTCAAGCGTTGCGCAGACAACCAACATCTCAGTAGCGCTAAACACAATCCTCGCGATGACGTTTGCGTCACTTTTCGTGCTTGGAACAGTGCGCAAGTTGAATGTGCTTAAAGAAAATACCGTTCGCTTCGGGGCGGGAGAGCCCCTGCTTGAGCGGTTGAACGCAGGCGATGAATTTGGAGATCTCGATAAAGTTTTTCACGATATGGCCGAGACCATAACTGCCTTGCGCATCAGAGAAAGGGCGATGACCGAGCAGTTGCAAGAAGGGAAGGAGCAGCTCGAGATTATGTTGGAATCTATTCCAGCAGCACTTCTCGTCACTTCTGAAGACGGTGAGGTCCAGTCAATCAACACCAGCGCGGAACGATTGTTTGCCTGCGATAACGAGTCGATCGCTGGACAATCTTTAGACAAATTGTTCATGAGACCCTCGAAACAAGAGGAATCGACCTTGTCCCTGCTACTTAAGGCCGGCGTAGATAGAATGATTCAGCTCGAAGCTCTTTCGGCCGACCAGGAGATCATACCGGTAGCTGCAACTGCTACGCAGTGCGAAGGTCCTTATGGCAAGTACGTTCTCGTCACTGTTATAGACGAGACCGAGCGTTATAAACTGGAACAGCTGAAGAGAGAATTTTATTCAATGGCGAGTCACGATATCCGGACGCCGCTCACTACCGTTGGTGTCGTGCTCGAACTCGCTTCTCAGGGGCAGTACGGTGACCTCTCTGACGAGCTGTCGCAGAAAATCTCGACCGCGCAGCGAAACACACAACGCTTGCTTGAGATGGTAGACAGGCTGCTTGCCGTCGAGAAGCTTGATGAGGGACGTGTGGAACTGCGGATTGAAGATGAGAAGATATCCGAGCTTGTGCAGGGGGCGGTCGAATCGGTCAATCAGTTATGCGAACAGAAGGGCATAGTTTTAAAGACAAAGATAACTCCGGAGGATGGAACGATCAGATGTGATAAGTCGTTCATCGTTCAGGTTCTAACAAACCTCGTTTCCAATGCCGTCAAGTATTCTCCCGAGGGCGGAACCATCTCTATAATCGCGCACAGAGGTTTTACATCAGCCGAATTCTCTGTCGCCGACGAGGGCACCGGAATTCCGGAAAGTAAGAAAGCGACAATTTTCGAACGGTTCAAACAAGTCGATGCTCAGCGCGACCGTAAAGCTGGCGGCTTCGGTCTTGGCCTGGCAATATGCAAGTCTCTTGTGGAACAGCACGGTGGAAAAATTGGCGTGAAAAGCGAAGAGGGTAAAGGCAGTACCTTCTGGTTTTCCCTACCTGAGGCTTGAGAATTCACGGGTCCAGTCTGTAGCCGACACCGCGGATGGTGCGAATCAACGGGTTATTCTGGTCAGCTTCTATCTTTTGCCGCAATCGGACCATAGTCATACGCACCGTCTCGATTGAGGCTTCCGAATCCGTCGGCCAGACTTTGCTGAGCAGGTAGTCACCGGAGAAAACCCGCTGAGGGTTTCGCATAAATAGTTCCAACAATAAAAATTCTTTTGGATAGAGCTTTATCTCCTCGCCATTTCTCTTCACAGTGTGATTGACGATATCCAGCTCCAGGTCTCGTATTGCAAGCGGTTTATAATCTATTTTCAACGGGCGCCTAAGCAGTGCTCGGACGCGCGCGATCAGTTCTCCTGCATGAAATGGTTTCGTCAGGTAATCATCGCCGCCAGCATCCAGCCCGACCATTTTATCTTCTATCTCTGTCTTGCCTGTCAAAAACAGAATCGGTGCCGAACCGCCATTCTGTCTGTAGTTTCTGCAAACCTCCAGCCCGGTCTGGTCTCCAAGTTCCCAGTCCAAAATAATCAGATCGTAGTCGACAGACTTTAGATATTCTGTGGCATCGCCGGCGGTGTGCACCATCTCGACGGTAAACATATTGCCTGCCAGAGAGTCCTTTACGACCCCTGCCATCTCCAGATCATCTTCGACTATTAATATCTTGGACACGGAACACCATGAGTGCCAAAACCCCATCCCGGGTTATGTTACGTCAATGTTATGCAGCGGGTCAATCATGTTGCTATCCACCCCTCAGGTGATCGCCAACCATCACTCGCACGGAGCCCAAGACTATGCCCAACGCTGAATTCGATCGTGAACCTTTGACTACGGAAAAAATTGCGCAAGATGTGAAAGACAAAGTCGACCATAACGATCTCAAAGGTGCATATGATGTTTTAAACAAAGAAGCGCATCAACTTCTCAAGACTACGGAAGATCCGCAGAAGAGAGAGGATATGTGGATGTTGATTTCCACGAAGCTTGAAGACAATGGTACTCTGCCGAAAGTCGCGGCCGAGTGGATGCTGGAGAATGGAGCCTTGATCGGTGGTAGAAATGGAACGGTTGAGAAGCACGAATTAGACGGTATCGCACGAAATGCGCAAGATATGGTCTGGAAGGGGCTCGCCGCTGAGTCTTCTAAGAACTTCAAGGATGCGGCTCAGCTAGGATGGTCGGACCAGAATGATGCCGAGCGCAACAGTTTAGACGCGAGAGAACGCAAGTTCTATGCCGATCGCGTAATGATGGCGAGTCCGGAAGACCATGCCAACGATTCTATTAAACGGCTGGAAAACAATTTGGAACGCGGCGATAAGAACGCTTACTTAAAGTTTTTAGCTGACGTCTCCAAGCGTTTCCCTCTTGAGACGGCTGATGAGCGGCAAAAGTCATGGAGCATGATCGCAGAACAGCTTCGTCAGAAGGATTTGATGGGCGGATTTGCTCAGGAATTCAATAAAGTCTATGCCGACCAGCTTGATGCTAACGGAAACAAGAATGGAGTTCTCGAGCTAAATGAAGTGACGAAAATGCAAAACGTGAAGAATCCGATGATGTCTTCCGTCGCAAAATACGTAGCTGAAAACCTGTACGAATTTCAGCCGATCGATTTCAGAGCGAAACACTAATTCGAAAGTTTAATCCACGTCTCCGCTTGCGCCACTCCGGTGGCGCAAGTTTCTCTATGTATGTTTGACGGGAAGTACGTGAATTGCCTTAATCACCAATTCCACTGTATCGCCGACGCGAAGGTTCATGTCTTCCACAGACTCTGTGGTGAGGACTGAAGACATCTCGCCGGATGCGGTCTCGAACTTCACCTGTGACATAATGGCGTCGCTTTTGACGTCGATTACTTTGCCTTTGATTTTGTTTCTTGCACCGTATGTCATCGTCATAGTCTAGTCCTCTATAAAAGAAGTAAAACCGTTAGCGTGGCGGAAAAACACAACCAAGCCCCGCCAGTTCGCTGAGGTTTCATTGTAAACTGCTTGAAATCCGAATTTGCTTATCCGCCTGCGCGAAGTTGTTTTTCAAATTCGTCTATTTGTCTTACTGAATCAGAGGTACGAGGAACAACGCGTCCGTCAGGCGTGCGCACCATTTTTGCGTTCCACGACCAGTCTTTTCCGTAGAAATCTGCTAATTCTTTCCTATCGTATTCCGCCGTGATTTCATAGAGCTTGGGCGATTGCTTAAACAGCTGAGCTCGGCTCTCTGGGCTGTATCTGTATGACGTAATCGCTTCGGCCATCTCTTCAAAAGGACTAGAGAAATAGAAAGTGCTCGGGCGGACTTTGGCGCGATCCATCACTTCCTCGTTGGTGAATTTGCTTGCTTCCGCAACCGATTTCACCGGTAATCCGTTTGCATCCAGCGGCCAACCTGTTTTGTGGATTGAGAACCAGGTAGTCGGTGTTTTGCACGAGTCGGAGCCGTTGAAATACAGGTCACCATTTTTGCCTTCGATGAACGGGAAAACGGTTACTCCACTTTTGTGCTGATATTTCTCCCAGCCCAGTGCAACCGCGACGTTTTCGGGAGTCTCTCGACCCCATTGAAGACTTTGACTGTTGTGCGCAATTTCGTGTGTCGTAATCCATGCAACATTACGGTCACCAGGTTTCAACGTATCTTTCGACGTCGCAGGCTGTTCCTGACCTGCCGGAGTTATGTAGATTACCGGTTTTCCGTTATCACTTTTGAATCTGTAAGTGCCTTGAACTTTGCGTCCCCCGTAGAAATCGGGAGCGGCTTGTTTATCGAGCAGGTAGATTTTTATTCCTTCTTTGCCACCCGCGAGAAATTGGCTGGGTTGCGACTGTCTTAGACCCTCTTCTAATCCGAATAACACGGGTAGCGTGCCCTGGCGAGCATACACCTTATCGCCGGCAACGGGCTTGCAGTCGTCGTCGTTAACTTCCGCTGTTGTCGCGAATTCACCAGGTTTCGCAATAGTGACTTTGAATTGTTTTTCGATTGAGTCGACTCGTTGTTGAACGATTTTGTCCAGTTGATCGGGGGCTTTTGCGAGGCTATCAGCATCGGATGCGGTGCGGAGAACAACATTGTCGTGACCGCCGGCTCGGTAGAAGAATTCGGTTTGACCGTCGTTTACTTCGCGAGTTTCTACTCCGTACTTTTTCAGAAGAGATTGTTTTGCATCGGTCTCATTTGGAGGTTTCGCCAGATCTGCATCGAGCGAGAGGGCGCTGCGAGCGTCGTCAGCCGTTTTCTTCGCACTGCCTGCCTGCGAATCGGAGCCCGGTGAGTTGGCTGATGAGTGTTCAAGTTTTACATTGCCGGTGCAAAATTCACACATGTTGAGAAACCTCGCGAGTATTCGAGTCTCTACATCATGCTGAAATAGATTCAATTAATCTATGTGAAAACTACCACGGTGCCGTCACGATGCGGTCACTTTGATATTTTTCAGACTGTTGCGAAAGGCGTGAGCCGCTTCGATTGCGCTTTCCGGAGTCTTGCCGTAGGTGATAAAGTGTCCCATTTTTCGTTTGGCGCGCGGCTCTCTCTTGCCGTAAATAACGACATCGAGAACTTGAGGGTGGTCGCGCAGTGCGGAAAGATCAAGCTTTGCATCGTAGTCTTTGGAGCCCTGGGCGAGCCAGACATCACCGAGCAAATTCATCATGCAAAATGTTCCCGTTGAAATCACGAGCGGTTCCTGCAGTGGAACGTCGAGGAGGATCCGAGCAAGCGCATCATATTGACTCATGCAACAGGCGCTCGTAGTCACGTGACCGGAGTTGTGCGGGCGGGGCGCGAACTCGTTTATATAAATATACCAGCCATCACATTCGATACCAGGCGATGTTGCGCTTTTGGTTTTTGACAGGAAAAATTCGGTGGTAAGCAAACCGCATACATCGAGTTTGGTAGCGGCTTCAATGGCGATTTCTTTTATCTTCTTTTGAACAGAGTTTGGAATTCGTGCTGGGAGGACGGTTACGTCCAAAATGTGCTCTTTGTGAATGTTTTCCAGAATTGGAAAGGCTACTGGAGCGCCGTTTAACGGCCTCGCGACGATACAGCTTACTTCGGTTTCCAATTCGATGACTTCTTCGACAACACCTGTGAAGGTTTCCAACCAGTCGTTCTTCGGATCATCGAGAAACGCCAGATATTCTTCTCTGCTGGAAATTTTAAACTGTCCTTTGCCGTCATAGCCGCCGCGAGCGGTTTTGACAATACAAGGAAAGTTGATGTGGTTCGCTTGAGCACGGAGATGTGCCACCGAGTCAGCCACCACGAAATTAGCATGCGGCAGTCCGGCAGCGAGTAAAAACTTCTTTTCCAATGCGCGGTCCTGGCAGGTTTTTAAAACCTTTACGCTCGGGTAGATGGGCTTGAGATGCCCGAGTGAGACTAGCGGGGCGCTCTCCACATTCTCAAATTCGTATGTAACGACGTCGCTGATGTCGAAAAAATTATTGAGAGCATCGTAGTTCATCCAGGGAAAGTTGATGCTGTTTTTAACATGATTGCAGGCGGGCGCTTCCGGGTCCGGGTCGAAGACATTGACTCGACCGCCCAGCGTAAAAATACTGTTAGCGAGGAGCATACCGAGTTGCCCGCCGCCTAAGATTCCGACGCGTTTCATTACAGATATTCTCCGGATTTTATGCGAGCTTGAACAGTTTCGTTTCCTGCTAGTGCTTGATTTGCCTTCTTTACGATAAATTCGTCTAGCTTGATAGCCAGGTCATCGTCAGTCAATGACAGCATGCGTACGGCGAAGAGGGCCGCATTGAGGGCGCCGCTCTCTCCAACCGCGAATGTCGCGGTTGGAACGCCACCGGGCATTTGAACGATCGATAGCAGACTATCTAAACCGTTCAAAGCTCTCGATTTCACAGGCACGCCCAGCACCGGCAGCGGTGTCATGGCCGAAATCATGCCGGGCAGGTGGGCGGCGCCACCTGCTCCGGCAATGATAACTTTCAATCCTCTGGACTTTGCCTTTTCGGCGTATTCGTACATGAGTTTCGGAGTTCTGTGGGCGCTGACCACCTGGATCTCGTATGGCACTTCGAATTCAATCAGTATGTCTTCGGCATGCTTCATCGTTTCGTAATCGGACGAACTTCCCATTACGATTCCGACTTGTATCTGTTTATTGTCAGCCACTTTGAACCTCGAATGATGGGTTGTTGAGTTCGCTTTAGTGTTTGAAACAACGTTGCCCGGTCAGGAGCATCGTAATTCCTTTTTCCTTGCAAGCCTCAATAACGTCCGGATCTTTGATACTACCGCCTGGTTGGACGATAACTTTGATACCGGCTTTTGCTGCTTCTTCGATGTTGTCGGTTGCAGGGAAGAAGGCATCACTTGCGAGGATTGCGCCTCTTGCTTTTTCACCAGCTTCTTCCAGGGCTATTTTGACGCTGGCGATTCGGCTGGTTTGACCGATGCCGAAGCCGAGTGATACGCCATCTTTAGCGATGAAGATGGCGTTTGAAGTCAGATGTTTTACGACGCCCCAGGCGAACTTGATGTCGTCTTTCAGGTCGCTTGGATAGGTGCCGGCAACGCATTCGAAGTTGTCCACCGGCGGGGCGGGCTCATCGCTTCGTTCAATTATCCAACCGAAGTCTTGCAGGTCGCGAGCATGCCATTTGTCTGATTCTTGATGCTGGAGAACGCCAGGCTTGAATTTGAGTACGCGCACGTTCTTCTTCTTTAAAAGCACATCCATTGCGCCTTTGCTGAACGACGGTGCGGCGACGATTTCAATGAAATCCTTCGTTACGTCTTTTGCGATCTCTTCTGTAACTTCGCTTGTGAAACCGAAGATGCCACCAAATGCGGAGACCGGATTGGTCTGGTGAGCTTTGGTGAACGCCTCGTGCAAAGTCTTGCCGCGCGCTATTCCGCATGGGTTATTGTGTTTGATGATACAGCAAGCTGGGTCGTCCATTTCGCGAAGGAATTTGACCAGTGCGAAGGTATCCACGATGTTGTTCGACGACATTTCCTTTCCTTGCAATTGTTCGAAAGGAGGAAAACTGATGTCGGAGGAGGCTGCGTGGTGTCTATTCGGAGCGTACCAAACTGCAGATTGATGTGGGTTTTCGCCGTAACGAAGTTTTTGATGCTGGGCGAGGCTTACGCTGACATTTTCGGGCATCGCTTTTATATCGCCGTTTGATGACTCAGCTGATTTTGCAGCAGCTACTCGCTCCAACATATATCCGCTGATTGCAGTATCGTAGCGCATAGTCCGTTGAAAGGCTTGGGATGAGAGTTCCCGGCGGAAGTCTTTGGTGAGTTTGCCGGAGTTGGCGGCCATCGTTTCCAGAACCGCCTTATACTGTTCCGGATCGCAAACGACCGCGACCCGATCGAAGTTCTTCGCGGCCGCTCTGATCATTGAAGGACCGCCGACGTCAATTTGTTCAATCATCTTGGGCTCGGGAAGACCTTCTTGCAGTTTCTTTTCAAACGGATACAGGTTGACGACAACCATATCTATTTCTTCTAAACCGATTTCCTTCAGAGTCGCGCGATCTTCATCCGTGGCGCGAGCGAGAATGCCGGCGAAAATATTCGGGTGCAGTGTCTTGACGCGACCGCCCAGAATCTCTGGAAACTTCGTTATGCTCTCAACTGTGATGCAGTCGATTTTGTTTTCCTTTAGGTGTTCGGCGGTGCTTGTGGTGGCTACGAATTTGTAGTCTTTATCGTGCTTGCGAAGCTCCTTCAGGAAATCGATCAATCCTGTTTTGTCTGAGACGCTGATTAGTGCGGTCGGCATTTTTCTCTCCTTGGTGGCGTTGATGCGGTGCGGTAGTCGTAGTTTGGGCTTGAAATTTCAGTTTAGTGGTTTCATTTCGATCAGGCAGCTCGGATAGTTTTAACTTCTACTTCGCGGATGTCGCAAACACGATCTCCTTTTGGCTGACTCCTCTAATTTTTAGAGCAGGTTTCTTATCAAATATTTCTCCAACAACCATAGCGTTAAACTGTGATGCCTGGAAGGTTGCAATCACTTTGTCGACATGGGCGGCATCGGTCATGATGCAGAATCCCATGCCCATGTTGAATGTTTTATACATCTCTTCCGTGGCAACTGTTTCGCTCATTAGCTTCATCACTTCCGGCACTGGCAGGTGGTTTTCAATCACATAGCCGAGGGACTTATTGGGCCTTGTAATGTTTGTCCAGCCACCGCCGGTGATGTGAGCGGCACCTTTTATAGCGCCTGGATATTCGTTCAAAAGCCTCACCACTGGCTGGGCGTAGATAGCGGTCGGCGTAAGAAGGGTCTGACGCAGCGGGTGATCTTGAGCGATCAGCTTCCTGGCGAGAGAGAAACCATTCGAGTGCACACCGCTTGATGCTACACCGATTATTTTGTCGCCTGGCTTCAGGTTCTCCCCAGTAATAAGCGCTTCGCGCGAAACAGTTCCCATCGCGAAGCCGGCCAAGTCGAAGTGTCCGTGCTGGTAGAGGTCCGGAAGCTCGGCGGTTTCTCCTCCGACAAGCAGCATTCCTGATTGATCGCAGCCCTCGATAATTCCTGCTACCAGGTCGTCGGAGAGCTGTTCGTCCAGTTTCCCAGTCGCGTAATAATCCAGGAAAGTCGCTGGGGTTGCGCCAACGCAGAGGAGGTCATTTACGCACATGGCGACCAGATCGATACCGATTGTGTCGAGTTTCTTTTGTTCGAGACCGAGAAGCAACTTGGTGCCGACACCATCTGTGGTGAGTGCGACCGCCAGGTTGCCTGCTACTGGGTAAACGGATGCGTAACCGCCGGCTGCCGGCCAGAGCCGTTTATGACCGTCGCGTCGCGCCGAATGTTTCAATCTTGCGACGAATGCGTCGGCTTTATGAATGTCGACTCCTGCTTCGGCGTAGGTTTTCGGCTCCATTATCCTCTCCTCACTCAGTTGTTTTGCGCCATTGCGCAAGCGTTTTTGAGAATCGCCAGTCCGTCTGGACCGCGCCCCTCGAAAGTTTCGTCATTGGGTACAATGTTCGCGCGATGAACGCGGTCTGTCCAGGCTGGATGCTGCGAGAAGCGCACGAATGCCTCCGGGTGCGGCATGAGACCAAGGACATTACCCCTGGTATTTGTAAGCGCTGCAATTCTTTTGAAGCTGCCATTTATATCTTCGACGTAATTCAGAACGCCGTGCTGTTCGATAATATCCTCATGTCCAGCGGCTGGACGGATGCGACCTTCGCCGTGGCGAATCGGCAGCTCGACACTTTCAAGGGACGCGAAGTAACCTTTTTGAGCGTGGAGCGGAACCGTCATTTCCACCCAGCGATTTATGAAACGCCCTCCCGAGTTATGAACCAGGCTAACTATTTTTTCGCCTGGCGTTTTCATCTCTGGCAGAAGATTCATTTGCACCAACATTTGAAACCCGTTGCAGATGCCTATAACCAGATTTCCTCTGTCGATGAACTCCGCTGTAATCTCGTTGAGTTTTTCCATCCATTTGATTGCGATGACCTTCCCACTTGCGATTTCATCGCCGAATGAGAATCCTCCTGGGAAAACGAGAAGCGAGAAATTGTTTAGTATCTTCGGATTGGCAAGAAGGGCAGCGATGTGAATCTCTTGCGACTGAAAGCCGGCAAGATCGAGTCCAAAGCGAGTCTCAGATTCGCAGTTGATACCATCTCCGGATATTACTATCGCTTTGGGCGCTTTCATGGAGTCTCCTTTAGTCAAACGGTAGGGGCGCAGTCCATGCGGTTTTGAGCTGACTTATACTCAGGTCGATACCGGGCATGTTACTGGATTGTCCGGAAATCAGAAGTCGCGCGTCACCACTGACGGTGCCGATATGGGCGGCAACGATTGAGTCATCGTCCCAGAGTTGCTCCCACGCCGAAACGTTTCGCGGAGAAACCGTTACCACCATTCTACCCGGACCTTCTCCGAACAGTGCCAGTGCTGACTTCGTCGAGTCATCGAGTGGCGCAGACGCTTTCGATTTCACTCTCGCTTCGCCGCTTGCGTTTTCTCGCGACTTATTCAATGCTTGGAGGACGTCCACGAGCGGAACGTTTGCGCCTAAACCACTTCCGATGCAACATTCGGCAAGAGCAACTGCTAAGCCGCCTTCTGAGGTATCGTGGGCAGAATTCACAAGACCGTTTTGAATTGCCTTGAACAGTGTTTTATATAGTCTGTGCGCAGCCTTGAGATTGAGACTCGGCAGCGGAGTTCCTGCTGATTCAAACAGAGCGGCGTAGTGGCTGCCTGTTAAAGCGGCAGAGCCCGCGCTCAGAATGTAAATCAAATCTCCTGCTTGTTTGAACTGCATAGTCACGACTTTCAAACTGTCCGGAGTTTTTCCAATCGCGGAGACGAGCAGAGTCGGTGGAATCGAAAGCCTGATCACGCCGTCATCGAAGTCGTTTTTCATACTGTCTTTGCCGGATATCAGAGGTGCACCGTATTCGAGGCAGATGTCGTACAGACCCTGGCACGTTCTGACCAGCTGACCGAGTTTATAATCGCCATCCGGGTTGCGCTCTGATTTTACGGGGTCCGGCCAACAGAAATTATCGAGAACGCAGACTGTTTCCGGATCGACACCGACGGCAACGGCGTTGCGAACGGCTTCGTCGACTGCGGATACCGCCATCAGATATGGATCATGGATGCTCCACTGCGGGCACATGCCGTTTGACACCACCAGGCCTGCCGCTTCGCTCAATACCGGTTTCAACACGGCGGCGTCGCAGGGTGCGGATTGAGTAGTTCCCATCAGAGGCTTGATTACGCTAGCTCCTTGAACCTCGTGATCGTACTGGCGGATGAGAAATTCTTTGCTGGCGATGTTGGGGTGTGAGAGCAAAGTTTGCAGCTGCGTGTTCAGTGAATTTGTTTCAAGCGACGAAGCCAATCTTGCCAGTGTTTTCGTTCCCAGTGTCGTTTTGTTCTCACCGTGCGATTTCTGCGCTTCGGCTAGTTCCGACTCCGACATCGGGTACCACTCGGCCTGCAATTCCAGACGTGGATATCCATCGTGTAGAAACTTCAGATCGAGCACTCCGACTGTTTTTTCTCCGCGTTTGATCTCGAAGTATCCGCGGTCGTGGAACTCACCGATGTCGCTGACTTCTACTTTGTACGCTTCAGCCAACTCCTTCAGTTCTGCGACTTGAGAAGTTGAGATCGTCATGCGTTCTTGAGATTCCGATACTACGATTTGCCAGTCGTCGAGACCGGGATATTTTAGAGGAACTTCGTCGAGGTCGATTGAGGCACCGCCGGTGAAGGTAGCCATCTCCCCGACCGAAGAGGATAAACCGCCGGCGCCGTTGTCTGTAATGCCGCTAATCAAGCCGTTATCGCGTGCTGCAAGCACGAAATCAATGACGCGCTTTTGCGTAAATGGGTCGCCAATTTGGACTGCGGTGACTGGTGAACCTTCGTGCATTGATTCGGAAGAGAAGGTGGCGCCATGAATGCCGTCTTTACCGACTCGCCCGCCGACCATTACTATGCGATCGCCGGATTTTGTATGCTTCTCGTACAGATTGATTCCATCGCGTTTGATGGGCAGTATACCGCCGGTGCCGCAAAACACGAGCGGCTTCGCGCGGTAGCCGTCGTGGAAGAAGAGCGAGCCGTTGACCGTCGGAATCCCGCTCTTGTTGCCGCCGTCCTGGACACCTTTACGAACGCCGGACGGTATCGCCGCCGGTGGCAACATCTTGGGGCGCTCTGCCAGGTTCGAATCCGGATGGGCGAAGCAGAATATGTCGGTGTTGAAGATCGGTTTGGCACCAAGACCGGTGCCGAGGATATCTCGATTGACGCCCAGGATGCCGGTCAATGCTCCGCCGTACGGTTCCAACGCGGATGGCGAGTTGTGTGTTTCAACTTTAAAACATACGGCGCTGTCCTCGTTCCACTTAACGACGCCGGAATTGTCTTCGAAGACAGAAAGTAGGTCCGGGCGGCGTGGAGAGAGTTCGCGAGTGGCACCTTTGATGAAAGTTTTATACAAAGAATCAACGCTTAATGTCTTCGGAGCATTGTCCTTCGAATCTTTCTTTTCTTTGTATTCGATTTTTGCACTGAAGATTTTGTGTTTGCAGTGCTCGGACCAGGTCTGGGCGATCACTTCGAGTTCCACATCGGTAGGTGCAGCAGGAAGACTCAATTTCTTACGTGTTTCGGAAACTTCTTTCTTTTCGTAGTAGTCGCGAATTGCTTGCATCTCTTCGAGTGTTAGAGCAAGCAAGCGTTCCTTGCTCAGCAAAACGAGCTGCGCATCTGTTAAACCAGAAAGCTCAATGGTTTCGGGCGGTCTGGTTTTCGAACTGAGAACATCAGGAAATCCTGGGATAGAGGCATTCTTCAAAGATGAGTCCAGGTCGATTACAACCAGCTTTTCTACGAGCGGATGATACAGTTTATATTGAGCGTGAGATTGAACTTCTTCGGAAGTATTGAAACCGGCGGCAGCGAAGAGATGGCCTGAGCCTGATGCGACGCCCAGCGCATCGACGCCTTTGAGTTTCAACGCTTCAGCAATTGTGTGGGCCAGGTTATCTGTAACTCCGGGCAAGAATTGTTTCAATGCCAGCCATCGAAACCCCTTTGTTTTGAACGAATTTAGGAGATCGTTCATTTGATCTTTCTTGACTACGGTTCCTTTTTGAAAAACCGGATCCACCAGGATTTCGTTCAAGGAGTCTATTAGTTGCCGTTCTCCAGTAACTGCCGGATCGTATTTGATCCAGTAAACAGGCAGATTGCTTTCATCTTCCGCGATTACGGCGAAGGAGAGCACCTCCGTCTTCCCTGACGAAGAGGCTGATTCTGTGCCGATTTCGCTATTTGCCGTCTTGGTCACTTTTTCGCTTCCACCTTATGTTTGGGAGTGAGTTTTACGCCTTCTTTGGCGATTGTCTGGAGGACTGCCGGATAGAGCGCGTGCTCCACTGACAGTCCGCGAGCACTGAACGTGGTAAGTGTGTCATCGGGAAATCGCGGGAAAGGAACTTGCGCTAGAATCGTTCCTCTGTCGAGTTCTTCGTCGACAAGGTGAACGGTGACCCCGGAAACTTTGACGCCGTAATTGAAAGCATCCTCGTATCCGCTTACGCCGGGGAACGATGGCAGCAGTGACGGATGAATATTTATCACTCGGTAGAAGCCGCCGTCATCTTTGAAGTGTTGCAGAAACTCCGGGCTGATCAGGCGCATGTAACCTGCCAGAACTACGAAATCGATTTCGTACTGTTTCAAATGTTCCAGGATCTTTTCTTCGTGCTCACGGCGTTTCATTCCTTTGTGAGCAAGTCCGAATGTTGGCAGTCCATGCTGCTTTGCAATGAGCAGACCTGGTGCTTCCGGATCGTTGGAAACGACACATTGAATTTGAGCGTCGAGAGTTTTATCGCTTATAGCTTGTATTATCGCGTTGAGATTGGAGCCGCGACCGGAGATAAAGACTGCTATTTTGAGTGACACTGGTCTGCGACCCTCCAGGCGATGTCTTTGCGATAATCCATTCCTTTGAAGGAAACGCTTTTCAGCGCTGAATAGGCAGCCTCCCTGGCCAGTGACGGTTGTTCGTTCAAGGTGACGACGGCGAGGACTCTGCCACCATTGGTGGTGAGCGTGTCATTCACCATGGCTGTGCCGGCCTGGAATACGTGCGCGTCGTCGGGGACGCCGCGTAATAAAATCTCTTCGCCTTTAGACGAGCTCTCCGGGTAGTTTTCAGCGCACGCCACCACGCAGCAACTAAATCTTTCATCCCAGTCGAGTGTAATCGTATCTAACTTGCCTTCTGCGCAGGCGATCAGAGCGGGGAGCAAATCTGATTTTAGCCGGGGCATCATCGCCTGTGTTTCCGGATCGCCGAAACGCGCATTGAATTCTAAAACATACGGTACGCCGTCTTGCATCATGATGCCGATGAACAGGACACCTTTGTACTCCAGGCTACCGTCCGCGAGGGCATTTGAAATTGGTCTTACGACCTGTTTGTCGATCGTATGTTTGTTCTTCTCATACAGTGGCACTGGGGAATAAGCTCCCATGCCGCCTGTGTTAGGACCTTTGTCTCCGTCGAATCGGCGCTTATGATCCTGGCAATCGGCGAACGTTAAAGTTCTTTTGCCGTCACACAGGAGAAACAGCGATAGCTCCTCGCCCTTGAGTCGCTCCTCAAGCAGGAGCACTGCGTTCTGGTTTATTCCATACAGTTTCTCCAGCGATGCTTCTACTTCGGAAAGTTCGTCGCAGACATAAACGCCTTTGCCCAGTGCCAGACCGTCTTCCTTAACAACACGTGCCCAGTCGTTCTCTCTGGCGAATTTCAGCGCTGACTCTTTGTCCTCGAACACTCCGTAGCGGGCGGTTGGAATGCCAAGCCCCGTCATCATCTTCTTTGCGTGCGACTTGCTCGACTCCAGTTTTGCGCCGGCTTTCTTGGGACCGAAGACTTTCAGTCCGCGTTCTGTCATGTAATCAACTATGCCGTCAGCCAGCGGATTGTCCGGGCCTATTACCACAAATTCTATCTTCTTCTGTGTGGCGAACTGGGTCAGTTCTTCAAACCGATCGGAGCTGATTGGCACGTTTATGGACTTGGATTCACCGGCAGTGCCGCCGTTTCCCGGGGCGCAGTAGACGCGTTCTACAAGGGAACTCTGTGCTATCTTCCAGACGAGAGCGTGTTCACGTCCACCGCTTCCGACAACAAGCACGTCCATTATTATTTCTCCCCTCGCGACTTCACTGAGATTTCTTTCTCCTGCTCGATTGCAGTTTTGATTTTCTGACTCGGCGCTTTGCGGTGGGTCTGTTTATCTTCGGGAGAACCATTTTTAGTGTTCTCTCGATTCTTGGAAAACGCTTTATCCAGCGCGTCTACGAATTCGTCCATGGTGGGGTGATTCGGGAAAACCTCGGCGCCTCGCAGATGATTGGCGAGTGTTCCGTAAAGCGCGTCCACGATTTTTCTTTCTTCGTCGTTGAGCTTTGCAGGTTGTTCCTTAAGTTCCTCAATGCAGATGCGTTTGAAGTCCGAGTCTAGACGTTGTTTAGCGAGGTCTTTGGATTTTTGTAAGGCGCTTGCCCAGGACGTATCTTTGTAGATTTGACGAATCAATTCTTTAGAGAGATGGTGTCCGCGATAAATCAAGCGCAACTCGTCAGGACCGATGCTGTCTGCTAGAAGGATGCGAGGAAGTATCTTCTCTCCTTCTGCATTGACGCGTTCGTTCTTCTCATTGAGCGTCTCGCCCGGTTCGCTCTCGGGATATTCCACTACAAATTCGAATTTGCCGTCCCACAGTTCAAGACCTTTATCAGCGAAGAGGTGATACAGCGCAAGCGAGCAGTCTAGCGTAGTTTCCAGCAGCGCCTCGAAGGCCTCTCCCGATAGTCCGGACAACTGGTTAGCTTCGGTCCAGCTCAGCAGGCGGTCACTTGGTTCGAGTTTAGTGAAGAACTCTATGACGGGAACGGGGAACCATTCTCCCGGAGTTGGTGTGGCGGGCAGACCGAGCTCTTTCAAGTAAGCGGGATTCTTTTGAAGACGGCTTGTCAGCGAGCTTCCCTCCGGCATGCCGAATCTGAAGACGATTTCCAGCGGGATGAGTCTGCGCTTATACCGTTTATCCTGACTGGATGTATGTGGATAGAAGTAGAGCTCATGATTGAGAATTTTTCGGTATTCCGGGGTGGGTACCTCGGCTTTCAGTACTTCCATATATGCACTGTCTGCGGTGGCAATACCTGTTTTCTCAAAAGCTTCTTTGCCGTTGCTCAGATGTCTGAAATGGTGCGTTAACCCTGATGATAAGAGGCTTTGATAGACCGGATGGTTAAATCGTTTTTTCAACCAATCTCCGCCGAAGCGCTTCAAATGTTTAGAGTCTTTCAGTTCTTGCCAGAAAGTCGCAGGTGCCATGGTTTCGAAAAAATGGGCTCCAAGGAAGGCGAGAGCGCGTCCCTTGTTGGCGATTGTGTCGGGCATTTTGCCCCAATCAAAAATAGAATAATCATCGGTGAATTGAAACCACAATCTGTCATCGTCGAAAGGGCATTGCCAGAGGCGTTTTACGGATCCTTCATAAACCAGTTTCATTTCTTTTGATTTATTTAGATCGCTCATAGTCCTTCCTCGATTTCTTTCGCTGGCGGGTTAACAGCTTGGTTCCTTGACCTTGTCGCGTCTGTCGAGAAGGCGCTGCTCCTCGAAGGCGCCACCGTCTGCGACACTAGTCGGATATTCTCCCGTCAAACAACCGGTGCAGAGGTTTTTCTGACCTAGTGCCTCTTTCAAGCCTTCAATCGACTGGAACACTACTTTGTCCGCTCCCAGTTCTTTGGCAATTTGTTCATCGGTGCGATTGTACGCTACCAGCTCGCTGGCGCTTGGGAAGTCGATGCCGTAGTAACAGGGGTGGCTGATTGGTGGACAGGTTGAAACCAATGTGATTTCTTTAGCACCGGATTGGCGCACCAGGCGAACAAGCTGCTGGGCCGTGTTTCCGCGGACGATGGAGTCGTCGACGATCAAGCATCTCTGCCCTTCGAATTCGTCGATAATCGGAAAAAGTTTTCTCCGAATAGCTTCCTGTCTCGTTTGCTGGTCGTCGAGAATGAAGGTTCGATTTACGTATCGGTTTTTAATCAGTAATTCTCTAAATGGGATGCCCATAGCTTCGGAGATAGCGATGGCGGATGCACGGCTTGTTTCCGGAACTGGTACCACAACATCTGCTTCGATACCTTGCGCTTTGAGTTGTTCGGCAAGAAGCAGACCAAGTCGGAAGCGCGCTTTGTAAACGGATTGTCCGGCGAATTCAGATTCAACGCGGGCGAAATAGACCCATTCGAACATGCACGGTGAGGTCGATTCTTCTTTGATGACTTTGCGCTCAACTTTTCCATCGTGGGAGATGAAAACTCCCTCTCCGGTTCCAAGTTCCTCGATTTCATTGAAGCCCAGGAAGCGCAAGGCAACGCTTTCGCTGGCGAGCGCGTATACGGTCTCGCCTTCTTCGGTTTTCTTTTTGCCCATTGCCAACGGTCTGATGCCATGCGGATCTCGGAAGCCAAACAGGTCTCCATTCTTCGTCAAACCGACGACCGAATAGCTGCCGATGAGATCATCCATCAGTTTCCCGATGGCTGAGAACATGGTATCCGCGTTGAGGACAAGCTCTTCGCTGGCAGATAAAGTCTTTTTGCCCTCGCCATCCTTTAGATGATCTGCTAGTAAGCGCAAAATCATTTGCGAATCGGAATTGATCTGGCGGTTTCGCGAATCTTCGGTGTTTAGCCATTTTTCGCGCAACTGATAAAAGTTGACGATGTTGCCGTTGTGTCCAAGCCCGATTCCGCTTTCAGAATCTAGAAACGGTTGCAGCAGGTTCGGATCGTTGCGTCCGACAGTCGCGTAACGCGAATGCCCCAGTGCCGCTCGACCTTTGAGCGTTTTAAATGACCTTTCGGAAAAGACGTTGTCGATTAATCCGCTTCCCTTTTGTAGATGGAAGCCCGGTGGATCCTTTCCGTCGACCGTCAAGATGCCCGCGCCGTCTTGCCCACGATGTTGCAGGTTCATTAGGCCGAAGAATACTTCGTAGGCGGAGCCAACGGTACCGGAGATTGCTATGATGCCACACATATCAGGATCCAACCGAATTCGGGGGATTCGACACGCCTAAAGCTTACGCGATTTTCAACAGAGCATGGGGCGTTTACGATCAATTTTTATCAAAGCTCGTAACAATCGGCTTTTCGGGTGATATCCACTGGGTATCCAGATCGATCCGCTTGACCCGCGTCCTTCTCTTCGGGGCAGCACAACGTTTGTCATGATGAACCGTTACTCTTAATTTCACACACCGAGCTTGCAACCTATTGTCCTAATTTCTAAACCGATATCGGTCTACGCCCATGCTTTTCCATTCGTAAACCGATATCGGTTCAGGAATAACGATTCCTGTTTTTAAACCGATATCGGTTTGAGCTAAATATCTTTCTGTTCCTAAACCGATATCGGTTCATGAATGGGGCTGAAAACGGAAGAGGGCTCCGACTGATCAGGTCGGAGCTCTCTTCTGTCTTTGCCGAGATTCGCATTCAAACTTGGGGATTGTTGAGATTGTGACTTCACCTCCTCACCGCGTGAGCCGCGGGAGCCTCTGGATGTTGTTTGCAGTGTGCGTCTGGAGTTTCTCTTGAAAAATTTAGTCGATGATAACGACGCAGACTTTCTCAGGGCGTTGTTTGTGATTGATAGCCTGAACCGGAGGCGTGTATTTGTCGGACTCTTCGCGGTTCAGATCTTGTTGAAATTGATTCAGCTTTGCTTTGAGTGATTTCACATCATTCGCTCCCAGACCGTTGTGGTCCATACGATATTCATCTTCTTGAGCTTTAATTCCGTCGAGGTCACGTCGAAGTTGAGCAAGCTCAAGCGAATCGATCATGCCTTTGTCGTATGCCGCGTTGAGTGATTTCTCCAGGCGGTTTTCTTGTTTGTGAATCTGGCCTTTGACTGGCTGCCAGTTGTCGTAATCAAAACGGGCTTGTGCCGGAAGTCCATAGATGAGAACGGCTCCGAAGGCGAGAGTCAAACTGGTGAGCGCAGCCTTGTTGGTTCGAATGTTCATTGTGCTGACCTCCTACTAAGTGCGTCGCGTTCGACATGCCAACATCATCGTCGCGACGGGCGTAAAGAAGGCATAAAAATTCACAGCCACTTTGTTAGGCTTCAGTTAGTCGCCTTGTTTGACAAGTAGGGGCGAGAGAAATTCATTTCTATATAGCTGCGTTTTTTCTCGAGCCGCTCTTTCGAGTTTAAAACGAACGCTTCTCGTTCTCACTTCTGTTTCTGAACCGATATCGGTTGAAGAATGATGCGGAGGATGGCAGCGATAGTTTCGGTCGCAATATATCTGAATCAGATTAAGAATTAGAACCAAAAGTCATTGAGTTGGCTGGGTTCTTGGTCAAGGTCGTCCGCGCGTTCATGCAGGTCATTTGCCTGTTCGTGTTTGCCGAGGGCATCGGAAACGCGCGCGAGTTTTAAAAGCGGGTCGCCCAGTCGGGCGTGGCGGGGACCGAATTCTTTCTCTTTGATCAGTAATGATTGAGTTAATAGGGTCTCGGCTGTTTCATACTCTCGTCTTGCAAAATAAAGCATTCCTAGACCGGAAAGCGTGTCCGCCACTACTGATGGTGCGCAAGACTCATTCTTTTCCTGGATTGCCAGGGCTCGGCGAAACTCCGATTCGGCGATTCCAAAATCCTCTGTTGAGCCGTGCAGGCAGCCGAGTTCGAACAGGATCATCGCCACCTTTTCGTGATCCGGCCCCAGTAGGCTTTCCTGCATCTCGAGTGCTTGCATGAGTATCGTTGAGGCTTGATCGAATTCTCTGCTTTCTCGAAGCAGCGAACCGAGGCTGAACATGGCGTGCACGACTTCCGGTGCGGTAGATCCTCGAGTCTGTTTATGAATTGCCAAAAGTTTTCGATAGTGTGCTTCAGCCTCGCTATAACGGCCAAGAGCCCGGCGCAGGCGAGCAAGTTTCTCGAGCAGAACTATAGAGTCGGGATGTTTGCTTCCCATGAATGGTTCAGTTAGCTGTAAACTCCGCACGTAGAGCCTTTCGGCTCGACGATGCAAACCACGAGATAGACCAAGATCCGCCAGCTCGCTCAGGCAAAGTCGGATCTCAGGGTGGGGCATTTTGTTTTCTTCAGAGAGAATGGCAATGGCGCGCTCCAGATATGACTCGAGAATTTCAGGGTTTCTCCACTCGCGCAGGCTTTTTGCCTTGCGGCGCAAGACGAGCGCTACGCATTCATGCCACTTGTTTGTTCCATGCTCCGCTAGCTGAAGTGCCTGATCTATGAGATTTTGCGCTTTCTTTTGATTGCCCTGCAGTCCGAACAAATGTGCTTTTTCAGCGAGAGTGACGACATAGTCGTGATTATTCGTGCTGAATTCATCCTGTTGTAGTGCGAGCGCCTGGTCGAATCGAAGCAGCGCTTGCCGCCACTTTCCCTCACCGCGATAGAAAATTCCCATTTCGACGAGGGTTGCTGCGACATCTCGGTCGTTTGACTTGAGTTTTCCTCTTTGAAGTTTCAGCAGAGCTTTCCAGCATTCATCGGCTTTTGCGAAGTTGCCGGCAAGGAGATTAATCTCCACTTTTCTGGCGGTGAGAAACCGCAGCATTTGCGCGTCTTGCGGTGCTGAATCGAGTTGCAGTTCGAGAGCGCGAACCATAAATTTGTCTGCGCCTACGAAATCGCCGATACCCTGACACAAATCAGCTCGTGAAACGAACTCGCCTGGCGCGTCAAAATCAGCCATGAGAACTCCGGAAATACCTCTGGGGTGCCTGCCGCCTGTCCTATTTTCAGTATACTCGCGAACTTTGCTGGTGACATACGACATCTTGCGCATTTGCGTCGGAAAGTGCAAATGTGCGGGCATGTGCACAATTCATGCAGCGATATTGTTCGCTTGCAGCATGGCATGGTGGATAATTGTGGCATGGAAGGAAAAGATCTCAAACAACTCATAAAGCTCGCAGAAAGCGGTGATGCGCGCGCCCAATTTCGACTGGCATTCCTCCACATTAAGGGGAGTGGTGTCGTCAAAAGCACGGCGCAGGCCGTGCACTGGTATGAGATGGCGGCCAATCAGGGCTTGTCGGCGGCGCAATACAATCTCGCTGATATGTACCTTCGTGGCGCAGGGGTAGAGCAGAGCTATATCGTCGCAAAGGATTGGTTTGAGAAGGCGGCGGAGCAGGGCGACATCGATGCGCAATTCAATCTTGGACTCCTCTATCTTCAGGGCAAGGGCGTGGAGCAATCAGATCAAGCAGCATTCAGTTGGTTTCTTAAAGCTGCCGAGAAAGGCTCTGCAAGAGCGATGTACGATGTCGGAACTCTTTTAGCAGCCGGTCGCGGCACTGATAGGGATGATACACGCGCCAAAGAATGGTTTCGGAAAGCGGCTGCTCATGGAGTTCCGCGTGCAAGTGACATGCTTGAGGAATTTGAATAAAAGCCTCAGCATCGATATGGAGTGAAGTTGCTTCTGAAGTTTTTTCTCAACGTATCTGTCAAATTTGATCGACCGCTTCCCCTAATGGCTTCGTGCTATATGAAGGTCTCCACCCATTCCCACCCTGCCGGATTATGTTGTCAATCGAGGACGAAAAGTCGGTTATCAGGCTTTGCATTCCTCGGTTGAAACAGGCATAATTCGGCTCCCAGTCGAAGCGGAGATGTCAATGCTATCCAAGAAACTCGCTTATTTAGTCACCTTGTCCCTGTCGCTAACCGTTATGCTGCCGGCTAGTGCCAGACCTGGCTCTGCTGCCAAATCCGACAATAATCTCATTGCTGCTAAACCTGCTCCAAAAGGGATGCGTCCGATCTGGAGCAAAAACATCAAAGTCCCCTACCGCGCATGGATTCCTGTCGATAAACCGCGCGAAGTGATACTGTGCGTTCACGGTCTTGGATTTAGCAGCGAATCGTTCACAGAGTTTGGTCGTCAAATGGCAGCGAACGGCGCGGCAGTCTACGCGCTCGATGTGAGAGGCTTCGGAGCCTGGATGAATCGAAAAGGGCAAGAGCTTTGCGACTTCGAGGCCTGTTTGACTGACGTCGAAGCTGCTCTCAAGACTCTTCGCAAAAGCTATCCCGGGACACCGGTTTTCCTCGCCGGCGAGTCAATGGGTGGAGCGATAGCTCTCGCTGCCACTTCCCGCTATCCCGATCTGGTCGATGGTCTGATCAGTTCTGTTCCGTCAAGCGATCGGTATGGCAAAGCGACCAGCGAAATTCTGATCGGCGCCAAGTGGGTGGCGAACAAGGACAAGCCTATCGACATCTCTGAGGAGGTTGTCGCGAAAGCTACTGCTAATAGATCTCTTCGTAGCAAATGGAAAGCCGAAGATCACAACAGAATGAAGATATCTCCGAAGGAGTTGAAGCAGTTCGAAGACTTTATGAAGGGAAACAACGATGCGGCTGCTCTCATTCAACGAACTCCGGTTTTGATGCTGGCTGGATTTAAGGATCGTCTTGTAAAACCGGAAGGAACGATTGAGCTCTTCAATAACATCTCGTGCGATGACAAACTGCTTATGGTCGTCGGCGATGGCGAACACCTGCTTCTGGAAGAAAACCAACTGACGGAACAGCTGGAAGATTTGATCAAAGTTTGGATTAACAACCAGTTGACCGCTCGCAGACCGGGCGTAACTGGTCACCCTTAAACCCCGGCGTCATTTTTCTCAACGATTTGAAACTCCAACCGTTTTGTGCGGTTGGAGTTTTTTTCTACCGATACCTTATTCGTAAACCGATATCGGTTTACGAAAAGAGAGAAGAGGGGTGATATGGAAAAACGGTTGGACCAGCGGCCCAACCGTTTTTAAACCGATAACTTTTCGTTTACTTTGCGGCCTTCTCCGCAGCCTTTTGCTTGGCTTCGGCAGCTTTTTCCGCCTTCTTCTTAGCCTCAGCTTCGGCCTTGGCTTTGTCTTTGGCAAGATTCACTCGTTTTTCGAGAGCCAGCTTTTTGATGTCCACACTCACGCCGTTCAGGTCGGCCTCCAGGGTTGCTTTGTCGGCATCCGAGAGCTTTCCGGATGAAACTTTGCCGCGCATCTTCACTTCCTTGCGGGCTACGTCGGCTAGGTGCGCACGAAGTTTCTTGGCTTCTTTATCCGTTAGGTCATTTTTCTTTTGAGCTTCGTTAATGTCTTTCATGAGCTGATCCTGACGCTCATTAATTGTCCATTCTTTTGCATTGGCAAACTCTGCCGACGTCAAAAGCAGCGTCGAGCCGAGGAGGAGCGATAACAAAAATCTTGACTTCATGAGTGTCTACCTGCCAATGAAACTAACACGTTTACTATACAACTTTATTGCCTGCAGTTTTGTCCGCTCTCAGCAAGGGGCGTTGTGCCTCTGAGCATGTCAACCGGCTAAGAGCCATGCTTTCTCGTCTCAGGTGGGGGCGCTGGCGGACCAGTTTCGCTAGTGATTCGACCGGTGCAGAGCATTGCGAAAATCGTCGCAATCATAAGTAATACAGGCGCGGCAAGCCACTTCAGTAGAATCAATGCGAGCGGGTAAGGTGTTTGTAGGCGCATCTTACAACCATAGCAGAAGGTGGTTGTAGGATGCAGTTTCTCAGTGCCACTGTTTGTAGTGGCGCAAGTCAGATCTCAGTTTGAAACTCCAGTTGCCTTTAACTTATCCTTGAAGAACTCATACACTGCGTTCAAATTGCCCTCGGTCATTGGCATATGATTGTTGCTGTTTACCTTTATGAACTCGACTTTCACGCCGTCAGATTCCAGCTTCTTCACAAAGTCATTGCTCTGTTCAAAAGGGACAACCGGATCTTCTATAGAATGGACAACTTGAAACGGAGGGTCGTCCTTCGAAACATAGAAGATCGGACTGGCTTCATGAGCCAACTTCGGCAGCTCTTCCGGTGTCCCGCCCAGTAGTTCATTGATGAAGCGCTCTGGCTCCGCCTGCCGAAATCTTGGCTGCATCACCTGCTGATTGAACGTCGTCAAATCAGTTGGTCCGCACCAGTCGGATACCGCCTGGACTGCGGTGGACTGCGTTGGATTTCCCAGGTCACCTTCGAACGCTTTGTCACCGCCAGTGGTGCCGAGCATTGAAACTAGATGTCCTCCGGCCGATGCGCCCCAAACTCCGATGCGATTCGGATCGTACATGTACTCGTCGGCGTGAGCGCGCAGCCATCGGATCGCGGCTTTGCAGTCGTAAATTTGTGCAGGGTAATGGTCCGTCGTGCTGAATCTATAGTTTATAGCTGCTGCTGCAAAACCGTGGTTTGCGAGTTCCATACATGGGGACTCTCGTTTGTCTCCCAGTTTCCAGGCTCCTCCGTGAATCCAGACTACGAGTGGAAGTTTCTCCGCCATTTTGATTCTAGGTAAATAGAGGTCGAGCTGTTGGCGAGGATTGTTAGAACCGTCGACGTAAGGCAAGTTGCGTACAATGCGGATCCCGGCGGGAGTCTCCGCACTGTGCTCCTTCGTCACGAAAGGAAGAAGTGCTACCAGCAGTAGTGTCACTATGACGATGATGTTTCTGAGCATCCGAGAGACCTGTTAGTACGTTCTATCGTTTGGAGTGCGTCAGAGCCGTAAGCTGTGCGTCTTTCGTTAAATGCACGCTTCCAGCTCTTTCAGAAGCTCGTCCATTGTTTGATGCCGCTCTGCCGGTACTTTTTTCAGGGTTTTGCGGAGCACGATTTGCAACGACAGCGGAATGCGCACTCCCGGGCAAGCTCTTGAGAACTCGAGCGGCTCATCAGTGACATGCTTTTTCATCGTATCAACGGAATCTTTGCCGCGAATCGGCAGTACGCCGGTCACAACGGTGTACATAAACACGCCGAAAGCGTAGATGTCGCTGCGCTGATCGAGTTCCTGACCGAGAATTTGTTCCGGACTCATGAATGCCGGCGTGCCCACTACCGTTCCATCCATGGTTAGTTTTTTGTGGCTGGGCTCCTGAATCTGTTTGGCGATACCGAAATCGACGAGGGTAATGAAATCCTTCTGGTAAGGCGTGTCCTGGACAATGACGTTGTCCGGCTTGATGTCGCGGTGCAGAAAACCGGCTTTGTGCAGGTGCGACAGAGCCGAGCCCAGCTGGATAAAGATTGGCACTGCTCGTTCGCTTGGCAAGCGCGTCTCTTCTTTCAAAATTTCCTTCAGGTTGCGCCCTTCTATGTAGTCCATCACGATGTATGGGCGACCCTCTTTCTCGCCGTAATCGTAGATTTTGACTATGTTCGGATGGTGCAACGAACTTGCAGATTGAGCTTCGCGCTTGAACCGCTGGTAGCCCGTGTTTTCCGGCTCGACGGCCTGGAACAACACTTTGACTGCGACCGGCTTATCCATCTGAAGATGCCAGCCTTTGAACACAACACCAAAGATGCCCCGTCCTACTTCGGACGTGATTTCGTAGCGATCAGACAGGACTGTGCCGATTAGGGCGGATGTTGACAGGGTCATGTTCCTCCGGTGAAACGAATTCCCTATACAGTAAAGCTTGATCCTATCAGAAGAGAGCTTTCAGGCCCATATTCTATTAACTTATTATTTTGCTGCAATCGGTTCTTAAAACCGGGTGGTATCACTTGTGGTGCCGGATGGAACTTTATTTGTTTGTGATTTTTGAAACATCTTCAGGTGAATCGGACCAGGTTTAAAGTTTTGATATTTCAAGAGGCTGATTGGAAGCTGACTTCCGGACACCCAAGCTTTACGAAATGCTTTTTCGGCCTGTCGGACAAAGTTTATGTTGGGAGAATAGTTCCGCGCTGAGCAATATCAAAACCGGCATGACGACTTCATACGTGAAAACCTCACGCTTCGATCGTAGTCTTCCCGCACAATTGCCGATTTGGGTACAAATTGTTCACAGACGGGCTATAAGCTGCGCACTGTGCTCGTCTCGACGAAGAGAGATATTTAGCAAGTTGGCGCGCGGCGCGTTTCAGGCGAAAGTAAAAGAAGGTTTTTGAAATGACAGACAGTCAAGTTTACGACATGCAGAGCGGTGTGTACGCTGGTTACGGAACGCCGGAATCGTATCCATCGCAACCTGATGTTTCGCGTCGGCTCTATGTTGATTCTTGTGATTCTCGCATGGAATCGAGCAGGGCTTGTGATATTTCGCCTGTGACGGTTTCGCCATTTCAGCCTCGGTTTAGTCAGTTGATCAATCCTGTAAGCAACCCACTGGTCGATCCCCGATTCGACCGTTCCTCTCAGATCGTAGTGCCGGCATACGACATGGCCAGCGCTGCTCCGTGCGTCACCGGGCGCTGTGATATGTACGAAAATGCGCTCGGACCTACTTCTATAGCGCGGACGCAGTTGCGCGAAGAGGACATTATTCGATTAATCTTGTCCGCTAACAACGGCTATCTGGACCAGTCTCGAAACAATCCTGCACTCTGGAACAATCCCCAGTTTGCAGCTTATCAACCGGGGCGAGTGCCACCATCCCAGGTGCAGGGCTATGATGTGGCGCGCGCGTTCGTCGATCCAGGATATGTCGATGAAAGAGGCATGTGCCCGTCTTCTTATCCGAGTTGCCCCAGCACTATGCGACCGAACACACGCAATCCTCGAATGTGGGTAACACCCGATCAGCAGTGGCAGGACCAGAGTTGTCAAAACCAGCAATGGCTCAACGCCCAGCGTGACTGGCAGCATCAGCAGTTTAACCAGAATCAACGGTATCAAAATCCGAACTGGCAGTACCAGCAGTGGAGTCAAAACCAGCGCTATCAAAACCAGAACTGGCAAAATCAGCAGTGGAACCAGAATCAGCAATGGGACCCGCGGCAACAATGGAGCCAGCCTGGTGGATACTATCCGGGTTACGATTCCGACTTCAACCAGCAATGGCAGGATCAGGGGTGCAATCCGAGATTCAATCCGTACTCTCGCTGGAACAATGCCAATATGTATAACGCCGGTCGGGGCGGAAACGATACGCTCCTGCAGGTGATGAGATACGCGCCGTTTGTTTTATCAATGATAAACCAGGGAAATCATGGTCGCGGCGGCTACATGAATTTCAACCCGGGTTACGGCGGCTACATGAACGGTTATAACAGCGGTTTCATGAACGGCGGCTACTACAACGGCTATGGCGCCAATCCGCTCAGTATGATAATCAACACGGCTATCAACGGCGGGTTCCGCGGCGGCGGCTGCAATCAGTCTTACAACCAGTTCAACCGCTACAATCAGTTTAATCAAATGAATCGGTACAACAACTTCAACCGCGGCTATAACGGATATGGCGGACGCGGTGCCGTTCGCATCGGCAATTTCAGCATCGGGTTCTAACCGCTGTATTCCTGAACCGATATCGGTTCAGGAACGGTGGTAAGATATGACCCGCACTGGTTGGAGACAATGTTCGCATGAACAGCAATCGCGGGCCGGATCCGGACGATCTTGAAATCGATGAAAACGAAGAGGACGACGATCCGTTTCACGATCAGTTTTCTTCGTCGTCGGAAAGTGGCTATTTGAAACAGGAGCCGAAGAAGAAAAAGCAGTCGACGAGCGCTTCCAAGAAATCGCTTCCGCACATGAAGGGAATGGATGTCATCCCGGCAGGCAAGACCGTATTCTTCGATTTGGATTATAAAACCGCTGCAGCTCTTTGCTATATACCGGTAGCGCCCGGAGTTGCGGGAATTCTATGGTTGCTGACCGAGAACACGCAGAACAGGTATCTGAGGTTTCACTGCATTCAAAGTATAGCCCTGATCGGCGCCTTCATCGCCGTTAACGTCGTATTTGGCACGGTGCGGTCCATTCTGTCGATTATTCCGATGCTTGGAGATGCGCTTGGAATAGTGCTTTCCTTATTCGGTGGCTTGATAGCTCTAGCTGTTATGGGGATTTCATTTCGATTAATGTATTCGGTTTGGCAAGGAAAAGAAGTGCGCTTGCCTGTGATCGCCAACATCGTAGACCGTTATGCGGAGCCGAACAGTTAGCGTCTGACAATTGAGGTATAATGCCTGGCTATCTGTAGTTGCTCCGGAGATAACAATGGACGCATTAGGCAAGATGTTCAGCAATAACAAGGTGAAAATCCTTGGTGGCGACGTGGCTTCAGGAGAGTGGGAGTACACGCTGGGCACACTGTGGGGCGCGTTCGAACAAATCGATTTGCGCACGCAAGTGAAATCCGTCACCCCTCAGACCGAAGAAAGTGTTAAAAAACTTCCAGAGGCGGCAGCCTGGGGGCTGCTCGGATTGGCGCTGGGACCGATGGGATTGCTTGCCGGCGTTGTGTTTGGTGGCAATCGCAAATCTGTTTGCGCGTTGGTCGAACTTAACGACGGTCGTAAATTTCTCGCCGTTATGGACAGCAAAATCTACCAGGAAGTTCTGGGCTTATCGATCACGAATCGGAAATGAGGATTTATATTATGAGGAAACCTATCGCGCTGCTGCTCGGCGCTCTTTTTCTGGCGCTCGCGTCTTCGCCTGTGATGGCTGATGACGGCGGCGCGTCCGCTTCGCAAGCCCGTCCCGCCGACATGCTGTTAACTACTACGGGAACTCTTGAAGGTTATAAGGTCAAAGAGTACAAAGGTATCGTCCGTGGTATCACAGTCCGTCAGCCGACCATCGGGCAAAGTTTGAGTGCGAATTTGGAACGTCTTAAGGGAGGGCGGATCAGCGCCTATGTCAATATGTGTGAAACCGCTCGCCGGCATGCTTATGAGGAGTGCATCTTGCGCGCGCGTGAACTTGGTGCCAACGCAATTATCGGAATCGCTTACGACAGTGCGTCATTTGAACACGGCACAAACGTTGAAACCGAAGTCATCTGCTACGGGACTGCTGTAATAGCGGAGAAGGATCTTGCGGCTTCGACAAATGATGCGGCTGTTTCAAAAGTGGCTGAATTGCGGCCCGCAGTTCCAACTGGAGTTGCCGCACCGAAAGGCGAAGTGAGCGAATCTGCTGACGCTTCCGATGCAAAACACTCACCTGCAAAAGTCGCGCAAACTAAGTAAATTAAGGCGATGCCGTTGTTTCAAAAATGGATAGAATCGAAACCCAAGTCAGATAAAACTCGCTGCGTTTTAAAAACGACAGATGCATGTCGATGAGTATCCCGGTCTCGTCCTGAGATAGGATTGAGAACTCTGAGATACTGTCTACGAGTGTCTCGTCCGGCTGACCTCCGGAGAGGCGATACTCGTCTAGATAAAGTGTGTGCATAAAAGTATCCAGATTGTCGTCCGCGTTTAAAGATTCCTTCGAGGTGGGGACGAGGGAGATTTTTTCACGCGATAGAAGTTCTAATTTAGTCTTAATAACAGCGTTTATAGCTTCTACTGATTTATTGAAGGGAAGAGTTTGCAAAAGTTCTCGGTATTCAGCGGACGAATTAAAACGTTCAGCGTACATGCGGTTAATAACTGGAAGAACAGATACGACGGCTTCGCCGTCCGAGATGCACTCGATTAGTAGTGATCTGAATTTCTCGAATCTCGGCTTGCTGAAACCGGTGATTAGCGTTTCGACCTCGGCTTTATCGTTTGCCTTGCATAAGCGGAACAATGCCTCCAGGCTTTGCTCGTCTTCTGATTGGACAAAATGCATTGCCAGTCTTTTTATGCGTCTGCGAAACACCGCCGTGAATTTTTCGAGATCGCTAAACGCACTATTCACTCGGGATGCATGGTTTGCGTACTCGCGCACTTCGCTGTCGCTGCTGCTGAGAGCCTCTAGAAGCGGCTCTCGATGCCATGGAAAACCGGTTGCGAAACATATTTGCAATCCTGCTATCCGCTCGTCTGTTTTCCCTGATGCTAAAAGTCTCGAATGTTCTCTGGTCGCTTCTCTAAGTCTCGACTTGTCGTGCGAAAAAGCGTAAGTATTTAAAACGGGCTGCTTTGCGATGTCTACCAGATCGAAATTGGTTTGCCTGACGTTTTGCTCCTCGTCGAGAACAACCATCGACAAACCCTCGAATTGGTTTTGTTCATCCTGCCAACGACCGCTGCGAAGTTCTTGAAAGAGGCTCCAAAGGTTGCGGATATAGTAGGAGTCCAGGCTCGTGACCATGAACAAGATTGCGACTCCCAGCACAAGCAGGAAAACCACATAATCTTCGAAGTGCAAGGTGTTTTTCAAAAGCGCCGTGGCGCCACTGGTTGCCATAGTCGACAACGCTATCAAAATCGAAATCAATGACACTATAGTTCCCTTACTGTCTTTAGGGACTGGGACTAAACATTGCCTGGACATCGGCACTTGAATGCTTCTGTGGACGATATTGTATGTCACCATTAGCAGTACCAGCGGCCAGAATGGTGGCAACAACATTGCTAATCCGGCGAAGACTAAAATGTTTAATGGCTGAATACTGAGCAAAGATGCAAGCTGAAGGCGGGCGTTCAAAACCCTCGTGATGAGTGGATGCAAACCGAGCGAAAGCGCGTAGATAACGATCGTGAGAGCGCTGATGAATGATGCAAGCTGAGTCGCGGAGGAAAATGTCTTATCCGTAACCTGGTAAAACAGATTTTCTAAAACGAATTTTGTTACTGTTGACCATACCATGATGCTCATGGCGACGCGAACTAGAGGGTTTGTGAAGATGAACCTGATGGACCATGCGACATTTGTCAGCGCCGGCGTAAGGAACCCGCTCTGCTGTTCGTTAGCGGGTTTCGAGACGATTGCGTTCGATACGATTGCGTCAATCGGTTTGGAAACTGTCACTTCAATTTGTGGTTCGGTTTGCAATACTCGCATACGCCAGACCGAGACGCCGAAAAGTACAAAATGTGACACCAGGAGAATCCAGGCAAGTGGATAAACAAGGGTGAGCTGATGTGTCTGGCTGAAGAGCCAAACCAGACCGGATGCGGTAATGCGGGCGATAAGCTCCATCGCGACGATTTTCTGATAGACCTGTCTGAAGATCACCGGATTGACCGAGGATTGCAATACGATCGGCCCAAGCGTCGTTCCGATCAGATCAACGGTCATAACAGATACGACGAAGACATATAGCAAAAGCTGGTCGAAGGCGCGCAGCTGGGCTGAGAATGGTTCTAAACAACAGGCGAGCGATGCGGCAAACGCCACGATCAGAACCCCCCGATACACGTTGTACGGCTCGGTATTCTTGTGCCCGCGGAACGCGAAATAAACGTAGTACGACAGAGCAGCTAAACTTGCGAAAAAGAACAATTGGGGATAGCCCTTGCTGCCAACTGTTTTGACGAAGAGGCTGGTGGCGAAAATCCAACAAGAGTTGGTAAACATACAGCGACAGAACGCACTCAGGAAGTGCGTTTTGTAGGTAGCCGAGCGAGACTTCCAGAGCTTCACAGGCACCCGAGGGGAGGAGAGACAATCGCAGCGCGGTGCTGCTATTTTAGCGCTCCGTTGCTCGTGAGTGTATATTTCGTGTCCGGTCACTGCGTTCTGTCGAATGAGAGCATAAAGATTATTTTCGTATCAAAGACGCGTAACGGCAGTGCCCGTAGGGTAGAACGTCGTAGACGGGTGAAGGAGCAGGTGAGATCCATGACTTCTACCAGAAAAGGTGCCACGAAAGATGATTTGATTGCACTCCTGCGAAGGGGGGCTGACGGAGTCGCCAACTACAACGACCTGGTCGGTGCGAAGAAGAAACGAACTGCGTTGCGCGATATAGATCTGTCCGGAGCGAAGCTGTCTGGTGTCGACTTTTCGTCCACCGATCTCTCTGGCGCTAATTTTACGGGGTGCGAACTGCACAACTGCAAGCTGGACAATGCGGACATTAGCAATTCTAATTTTGAGAAGGCTGACTTGACCAATGTCTCCGGTTTGAAGCTGAAAGCGAATGGAGCTGTATTTACTAATGCCACCATTTGTGGTGCCAATTTTCAAAATGCCGATCTACAGCATTCTATGTTTAAGAGTGCAAATTGTTCCGACATAGATTTGTCCGGGGCGATTATCTATGGAGCCAGGTTCGATGGTGCCAATTTGGAAAACGTCCGATTCGACCGAACTTCTTATGATGAGAAAACGGTTTTGCCTGAAAGTTTGCTGCTTGATCCAGGTCTTCTGTGGAGGGGGCAGGGCGCAAATCCCGCATCGCTTTTGGCTATCCGTAATGCTACTCCGGCCGAACCTCTCGACTTCGGTAAGTTTCTCGAGCGTTTGGAAGTGAGCATCGATAAGGAGCGTCTGAAGAAAGCTGTCAAAATGTTGAAAGCTGAAAGTTTCCAGCTTTTCGCCGAAGTCGGTGATGTGCAGATGGTTGGTGTGGTCAAGAGTCAAACCGATCCAAATTTGGTTTATGCTTGTATCTTGACCAGCGACGGAAGATTTTGTTGTGGGACGCAAAATCTGAATCCTTGCGGCGGGCTTCGAGGTGCGCTGTGCAAGCATCTCCTCGTTCTGCTCCTGGGATTGACGAATGCCGGAAAGTTTGACGCAACCGATGCCGATAAATGGGCTCAAATGAGTAAGCTTCAGCAGCCGAAGATGGACAAAGACACCATGAGCGAGACGTTCCTTCGCTACAAAGGCGCTGAAGCAGGCGAAATCGACTGGCGGCCGACTGAGACCATACCCGAGGACTACTACGCGTTCTGATGGACACGACAGAGATCGTTCAAACAATCGATCACTTACAGAGGACTTTCGAGGACCTCATGATACGTGGTCTGAAAGCGGCCGGTCCGGGTGAGGTCAATACACTTTCAAATATTCGAGATGAATGTGAGCGAATAGGCGCCTACCATCTTGCCGGCCGAGTCGAGGCAATTCTCGAAGAGATTGATAAACCGGGGCGCTCCGGCGCGCAAGCACTCATGCGTGCGCAGGCAAGCCTGCGGATGTTCGATCGAATTTTGACTTTGGAACACGCGCAAACGATACTCGGACTTGGTGTTCTAGGTCCGATTCCGGCACTCGATGCGGCTCTTGGCCAGGGAGCTGAAGCTCTGGAGAACAGCGACGATAACATCGATGAGGCTGTTCTATGAAACTGGAGCAGGTTGAGCGTAAGAAACTGATTCCTTTATTGGAGCAACTCAGCGGCGCCGTCGAGGATCTGCTTATCACCGGTTTAACGACGGCATCGGAAGCGACGGTCAAAACTTTGAATGTCTCTTTCCAGGAGTCTTCCCGGATGGGAATGTTGCGGCTCGGCGGTACGTTGCGTTCTGTCAACGACGAAGTCGCTCGCTATACTAAAAACGATCCCGATTTTTCACGACGCCGGCTGAGCTTCTTCTTAAATCGTGCCTGGGCTCTCAGTAATGCGTTGAAGCACTCGATTGAGGGAAACAGAGTTGACCTCTTCGAGAAGCTGATGCGGACGCCATCTCCGCAGCCTGTTGATAAAATCGAAGTCGTCACTGTCGGTGTGGTGAAACGTCCAGCGGCAAGTTTTGTAGCATTTGAGTTCAGACTGCGAACCGTTTCGAAATGCGGTCATTTAAAAAAAGGCGATCGACTGGTCTGGTCTTGTGTGTTTCCCAAGGCTCCAGGCAGCACGATACCGGCAGAAGGCTATTTGCATCTTCCGCAGAAGCAGAAGTTCAAAGCGGTAAGCCTACTCGAGCCAAAAGTGTTTACCATGGAAACTGTCTCGACGACTCTCGATCCGACCGGATGCCATCGTGTCTCTCTGACTGATACCAGCACGGTCGCTGCTGGTGTTGAGTTCGCCGAATGGTCCTCACTGTTCCACTGGGATCAAATGGCCGCATTTGAAAGAGTGCAGCAGCATGACCCCGGTCCGTTTGACCTTGATGTGGAATTGCAAGAAGAGGTGTTTGTTGACGAGTGGCTGATTCACGACAGTTATGAAAATTCTGATAGCGGAATTGTTTTTCCAATTCAGACAAGTACTTTTTTGTGTGAAACAATAGTACCGAAAACAGGCGATAATAACGTTCTCTTGAACAATCTCGGCGAGTACAAGGGCAAGAAGAAGCCGGGAACTTTGTACGGTCTAATGCACTACGAGCGGTGCAAATTAGTTTTGCAGCCTTTGACGGTATTCGGGAAGAAGAAGCCGAAACATCTGATGATTTCAGACGAAAAAATCGATCCGCGTGCGTTGTTGTCGACGCTCAAGTTTTAAAATCGAACCAGGAGGAGTGGACATGGCGGGTAAGAAGGAAGAATTGGCGAGTGCGAAGGCTGTAGAGGCTTTGCGGCAGCCATCGGAGGTTTTATACCGCGATGAACTTGAAGCATTGAAGCAAAACGACAAAGATCCCGCTCCCGAGCCCTGGAAGTTGTCACCGCGAGCGGTGCTCAACTACATAGTCGGCGGAAAGCCATTGAAGGCAAAGTTCGATGGTAAGTCAGTTGAGATCCCAATCACTCGCAAGTTCTTTGGTGACGATTCGATCGTCGAACGCGCCATCGTGACCCTGGCTTCGGATCGGGCGTTACTTTTAGTCGGAGAACCTGGCACCGGCAAGAGCTGGCTTTCCGAGCACCTTGCGGCAGCGATCTCGGGAACCTCGACTCTTACGGTTCAAGGCACCGCCGGTACCACCGAGGAGCACATCAAATACTCATGGAACATAGCGAGGGTTATCGCAGAGGGACCGAACTCAGGCAATTTGATTCCGTCACCAACCATGGTGGCAATGAAAAATGGAAGTCTACTGCGTTTCGAGGAGATTACGCGCTGTTTACCGGACGTCCAGGACTCACTTGTTTCAATTCTTTCTGACAAAGCAATTGCCATTCCGGAACTGCCTGATGAGAATATGGTCTGGGCGAGACCTGGATTTAACGTGATTGCGACGGCGAATACGCGCGATCAGGGTGTGAATGAACTATCTGCCGCCTTGAAGCGCCGGTTCAACTACATCCACATTCCAATTGTTTCCGATCACAAAACTGAAGTTGAGATCGTGCAGAAACGTGCAGGCGAGCTACTCAAGCGCTATGAAATGTCCGTTTCCGTCCCTCCCCCGATTATCGAAATCCTGACCACTGTTTTTCGCGAAATTCGCGAAGGCAAAACCGATGATGGTGTCAGCGTGAAAAAGCCGACAACGACGGTGTCAACTGCTGAAGCTATAAGCGTAGCTATCGATGCCGCTCTCTATGCGCGTTTCTTCGGATCCGGTGAAGTCGGTGCTGACGATGTTGCTCGCAATCTGATCGGCTCGATTGTCAAAGAAGATGCCAATGATCTCGCTGTTTTGAAAGAATACGCGGTATTGGTCGCAAAGCGTCGCGGCGAGAAGGATAAGAACTGGAGAGACTTTCACGACACTGTTCTCAAATCGATAAAGTAGCAAGTGACACAACAATCAATATCCGAAAAGCATAAGCAGTTGACTGAGCTCAATCTCGATATTGAGTCAGTCAAGGCGCAGGTAGAGGCAGTTCTTTCCAGCGAACTATATTGGTTTCCGGTGCGACATCATTCGCCGAATGTGGCGCTTAACCTCCGGAAGGTTATGGTGAAACGAAAACCGAGAGTTGTGTTCATTGAAGGACCAAGCCAGGCAAACGATCTAATTCCTTTTATCATTGATACGAAAACCAAACCACCTGTCGCAATCTACAGCTCCTTCCGTGATGATGGCAATATGCTCGGGTTGGCAGGTATTGCAAGCGCTGCAGAGGACTTGCCTCCAGTGTTTCCGGTCTGGTATCCGATGTTGCAGTATTCTCCGGAGTACGTCGCTATCAAGGTTGCGCACGAAATCGGGGCGAAGGTCGTTTTCATAGATCTTCCGCATTATGCGCGTATCAAAAGTGCAAAACCTGTCGAGGTGCTCACATCGGAAAAACCTGTTTCCCTTGACTCTCATCCAATCGATGAGTCCAGGGTTTCCGATGAAATTGTCGCGTCTATTGACGAGATTGAGCCGCATCCCGATGCGCTGATCGATGAAGGAAGCGATGAACAAATAGATGAGCGGATCAAGCGGGAACTCGAGGAAGGTTCCGAGCATCTAATCGTCGAATCTCGCTTTTATCAGGAACTCGCTAAAACCGCAGGCTATCGTACCTACGAAGAAGCCTGGGACAGCTTGTTCGAGATGAGAAGTTTCGACGATCCGGAAGTTTTTCGTAAAGAGTTTTCTGCGTTTTGTGCAGCATCGAGGGCGACCACTTTGCCTGTTCGGATGATTCTTGACAGTACCATCGATCGTGAACGTCATATGTTAAGGAGCATCGATAGAGGCTTGGCGGAGATGAATCTGAAGGCGTCAGATGCTATGGTCGTTTGTGGTGGATTCCATCTTTTCATGGATCGTGAGGACAAAAACGATCCGCCAACGCCGCCCGGGGGCACCGTATACAACACTATTGTTCCCTATTCATTTTTTCAGGTTTCCGAACTTTCCGGCTATGCTGCGGGCACTCGTGCGCCTCAATTTTACCAGCGTGTCTGGGATCTGCAGAATGAACAGCGATTCGACGAGGTCTATGTTGAGCACATAGTCGCCGTGTTGACCGAGGCTCGGAAGAAAGGGAATGTTTATTCTTCAGCGGACGCAATTGCCGTTGCTCAGCATACCGAGATGTTGAGCCGTTTGCGAGGTAGAACGATTCCGGTTCTCGACGATCTGCATGACGCTCTGGTGACTTGCTGCTGCAAAGGAGATCCGCTTGAAGAGGGCGGTCCGCTATTCACAGCCATCGATGCTGCAGATATAGGGCACAAGATCGGAAAGGTCACGAAAGAGCTGGGTCAGCTTCCCGTAGTGGCGGATTTCTATTCGAATATGGAATCTCTTGACCTTGGAGAAGTTCTAGGCAAAGAGAAACGTTTAAATGTCGAGGTGGATAAAAGAGAGTCGCTCGGTGAGCAACGGAGCGTGTTTTTTCATCGCTTGCGGTTTCTAAAAGTCCCTGTCTGCGCCCTTACAGAAGCTCCGTCCGGAGACTTCACCTCCGGCAAGTTGTTTCGCGAAAAGTGGCAATTGAAGTGGAGCCCGTCTGTCGACTCCGCTTTGATTGAGTTAAACATTTATGGTGACTCGATTGAACGTGCGGCTCTCGCGGCGCTGCGAAAGTGTTTGAAAGACGATCAGGATAGCGCAGGCAAAATCGCCCAACATCTTTTGCGATCCGTTGACATGGATCTGCCGGACATGGTGCGTATGACCGAAGACTCGCTCAGTGACGCGATAGATAACGACGTGCGTTTCATATCGTTGGTTCAGGCTCTGACCACCATGCTCGTCCTCGATAAATACCTTATCTATCGGAATCTTCGTCGAGGCATGCTGGACGACTTGATCGTCAGGTGTTTCGATAGGGCGTGCTTTGCGATACTGGATGTGGTGGCGGCACCGGAAGAGCAGCAGGACCAAGTGGTATCAATGCTGGTGGCGCTCGCTGAAGTGACGCAGCAGGGCGATAAACAAAATCTCGACCGAAATTTGTTTGCCCAGCATGTTCGAGACGCTGCAGATGCAAGCCCGGTGCCGTTCCTCAAGGGTGCTTTCCTGGGAATACTTTCTGAGCTTCGAGAGCTGGAGCCGACCGAGCTTGCGGACTTTGTTCGCGGTCTTGCTAAGTCCTCCGTGGAGGTCATGGTCACAGCCGGAGATTTCCTGGATGGAGTAATGGCTGTTTCCCGCACATCTTTGATGCTCGGTGCAGATTCTTTGATCAAGGCTATTGATGAACTTCTTCGTGCGGCAGAGTGGGAGCCGTTTCTGGTCATGTTGCCGAAAATGCGCGCCGCATTCGAGCGTATGCATATTACTCATCGCGATTCTCTGGCCTCTCGAGTCGCAGAAATCTATGGACTTAAGGCGGCTTCGTCACTTACCGAATTGAATATTTCTACGGCAGCAGCAGTTACGGTTGCTCGGCTGGATAAGCGTGTTGCGGAAATCATGAAGGACTGGGAGCTGTGAGCAAGAAATCTTCGCCTGACGAAAATCTGGACATCATTTCGAGGTGGCGATTGGTTCTCGGAAAGGATTCTGAGCGGCATGGATTGGGTTTGAGCGATCAAGGCGGCGGTCGAAACGGTGATGGGGACCTTGGGCGTATTGAGGACCTTGTCGGTTTCTTGTTCGAACAGGGAGATGTCGGTGATGCTGGTCTGAAGCCACCGGAGGACAGACAGGGGGGCGCGGGTGCCTCTACAATGACCGTTCCGAAGTGGGTAGATCAGGTTTCCGAACTTTTTCCGAATAACGTCAAGGAAGTTATGGAGAAGGAGCTTGTTAAGCGTCGTGGAATTTCGGAACTTTTGGAAAAACCTGAGTTGCTTGAGAAAGTCGAGCCCAATACTGATCTGGTCAAGACGTTACTGGTTCATAAAGATCTTCTGAATCCTAAAGCTCGTATTGTGGCGCGTAAAATCATCAAGCAAGTCGTCGATCAACTCAAAGAGAAAATGAAGCTTCAGGTAGAGCAAGCTATTAATGGGGCTATCCGTCGCGATCGCCATTCGCCGCGTCGAGTGTTTAAAAACCTCGATCTCAAGACTACTGTGAAGAGAAATCTGAAAAACTTCGATCAAGAGAGTCGAAAATTACTAGTTGAGCGTTTGTATTTCTTTGCTTCCGAGCGTAAGCGTAAGCCCTGGCACGTGATAGTCAACGTTGATCAATCAGGCTCTATGCTGGATTCAGCGATTTTCTCAGCAGTCATGGCTTCGATATTCTATGAGCTTCCTTCGATTAAGACATCGCTTGTTCTGTTCGATACGCAAGTAGTGGATCTTTCCGACCAGCTGGGAGAGCCTGTCGATGTTCTTCTCTCTATTAACCTGGGAGGCGGTACCGATATCACTCAATCACTCCAGTACTGCCGGCAGTTGGTTCGAGAACCTGGTAAAACCATTGTGGTCACGATCAGCGACTTTTTTGAGGGGCGACCAGAAAGAGATCTGGTGGATCAAACGCGCGTTATGTTTGACTCCGGAATCCGAATGATCGGTCTAGGGGCTCTCGGTTATGATGCCAGACCTGAGTACAATCGAAGCACTGCGAAAAAATTGAGAAAGGTCGGAATGGACATTCTCGTGTGCACGCCAGAGCGGCTGGCGGAGTGCATGGGACGCATCATACGCGGATAATGCCGTTGACCGGCTGATTGTCGTGACCGCCACTACCCTGGCGCCGGGATTGGTATAAAAAGCGACCCAAATGGGTGATGGTATTTAAGCCGTTCGGTCGATTACGAATCTAATCGCTGGGGGCGAGAATGGTAGTGTCCCGATTTCTGGGTGGCACCAATGGCAGAGCGTTTAAACAGCCGTTTCAACAATCGACCGACCAATTGCGCTTTCTCAGCAGCTGGTCGCCGGCGGGGAAGTATTGCGGAGATTCCGCTGGTAATCTTTGCTCTGTTTCTGGTCTTCGCGTTTCCCATGATTAACTTGGGGACCACCGCTCTTCGTCATGCGTTGTTTTTAACAGCTTGCCGGCAGGGCGCATTTGTTGCTGCATCGGCGTATACATTTGGCAACGGAACCGCAGAAAAACCGGCGGCGATTGATTGTGGTCCAGCAAAAGTAAACAGCGTCGTTCAAAAATTCTCCGGCATCACCGTGAAAGATGTCGACGTGAGCATAATCTCAGTGGACTTGCAAAACGGAACGATCAAGAAGTTTGCAGGCAAACTTTCAGAGCCGGCGGACACCGGCACTTATCTCTACTTTATCGAACTGACCGCGACCGCCGACATTTACCCGATCACGGAAGTAAAGCTTCCGTTTTTGAACGTTGCCGGTCTCAGTCGGAAGTGGACTTCCACCGTGAGCGTGCGTGAGTTTGTCGAAAGTCCACAGGGGCTGGACGATTGATGAGAAAGCGAAATTCAAAGGGCGTTTCGGTGTTATTTCTCTGTGTCTTGCTCGGAACAGTGATATTGCCGATGGTGGCAATTTTTACGTACGAGGTGGTGCGTGCGATTTCAATGCAAGAGCAATTGCAGGCCTCATGTGAGGCCGCTGCGCTTACTGGAGGAGCTGTTCTGGCCGGTTCTGATTCAACCGATCCGGTCGCTACGCATGCGGAGTTGAAATCTGCTGCTCTGGCGATTTTCAAGGCTAACTCTGTGTACGAAGTTCCACTCAGCACAGCTTATGAAGCTTCCAGCAAAGCTGATAATCCGGCAGGAAATAAGGCTTCGCTGTTTATCGAGTTGTTGAATCCCAACAGCAGCCCTCCCAATCAGCCGGTAGCTTTCGGTGATGTAAACGGTCGCGTTGTCCATGCGGTGGGTGCTTTTGGTCTGGTGCCAGTCTTTGGTGCGTTCCTGGGCATCAGGGGTCCCTTCACGATCACCGCCGAGGCAAATGCGAGAGTCCCGCAGCTGGATGTGGTCCTCTGTTTTGACGTATCAGGGTCGATTGACGATCAAACACCTGTGACTTTCGTTAAGCGCTACTGGGACCTTCCCAGTCTCAGAACCAAATATGCCGTCACCACTGCCCGTAGTGGCGCGCCGACCGTCGGCGGGCTGGCTTCCGGAACAATTTACGACATCCTTCTGCCTCCTGCCGAGGGCTCCTCGGTGAATGCCGTGCCTCCGCAGAATCTGGATTATGCAGCCTCCGGACATTCCCGCCCGCTATCCTTTTCGACAACACTTCGTGGTACCAACACCGGTGCTCCGCCCGGAAATTACCCCTCCGGCACAGGACTTGGTAACAGTTATACGTTCACTGATATGATTGTGAATATCAGCGAGAACGCCGATCATACGCTGAAACTCCCGTACACAAGCCCAGCAGGTTACTACTATCCAAATCTGGAAACGGTAGTGGAGGCTGCTCGAGGCAATCTGGAAAACGGCGCCACGTATTCGGCTGCTAAACTGGACACGGTGCCGGCGTTAGCAGCGGTCATGACCCGAAGCGGCTACAAGGCTGATTATTTGACGGAGGCTCGCAAGAAAGTACAGCCTCTGAGTACCGCTCAGCAGGCGGCAAAAGACTTCTTTACTATCATGAACAAGAACACCGAAGCCAATTTTGGACTGACTTGTTTTTCGACCGATGCCGGCACGGCGCCGAATGAAACGGACTCCGAGAGAAACGTTGCCACGAACTACTCCTCAGGGGGAACAGGTAACTTCCCACGTCCCGGTGTTCAATTGAGTAAAACAGATTCGAATTACAGTGGTTGTTTAAGCGCAATTGATCAAACGGTGGCAAATGGATCGACGAACATCGGAGATGCCCTCTCCAAGGCTAAACAGATGTTGATTTCGAACGGGCGCCCAGGCGCCAAGCGTGCCATCGTTCTCTGTACTGACGGTCAGCCTACAGTTCCACAGAGCACCTCATATGGTGCCTGGTATGCGCGTTCGATCGCTTACGAGGCCAAGGACAAGTCTATTCCGATTTACTCAGTGGGACTGGCTCAGAACAGCCAAATCATTCCGGGGGAGTGCAATATTTTGAATGACGACCCGGCAAAAAGCATTGCTTATACGGACCCGAATGGCACTCATTCCTCCTACACGCCCGGGAGCAGCAATCCCGGCGTTTCATACATCGCCGGAAATCGGGGCAAGTTCTTCCTGGTTACGAATGCCAATTACCTGCGCTTGACCTTCGAGAACATCGCCAGGCAGCTGGTTCAAATGGTGACTGTCGATGACTCGATTTAAAGGGCGGAAGCATAGGCCTATCGGGGGAACCGCGTGCGTCGAGCTGGCCTGCGGTTCGGTTTTCATCATGGTATTATTTATGGTGGCAATCGATATTACGATTATGATGCTCGGCTATCAGCTGAACGATCGGGCTTGCCGAGCTGCGACGCGCTCGGCTGCGCAGCAATCGTCAGCTGCAAAAGCGTTCGCTGCCGTCAACGCCGCTCTGGCAGTTCACAAAGGTGACGGTTTCCTCGTCACCTCTCCGAAGCTTTCCACACAACCCAATGCATTGGTTTACAACGATTTCAACGGCGACCCTTATGCGGGTAATCCGACCGTGTCGGTTTGCACTGAGGTGACTGTCAAAGTGCCGGCGCCGGTTGTTTTCTTCGATCAACGATTCGGAAAGAATACTGCTGGAGTGGCAAATGTTTGGACCTTTCGCAGGAGATACACCTATCCAATACTTGATGTTAATCTAGTGTTGCCGTAGTCGAATGTTGCAGAAATCCCTTTCATGCGTGCCGATTCAAACCACCGTTTTGATCTCGACAGATTGCCAGGCTGTTGATTCTGCCTGGGTAATCGCCATTATGCCGTTTGATTTGTCTACCATCGACGGGCTGATCACGCCTCTTCTGACATTAGTGTCTTTCAGCAATTTTTGAGCGACCCTGGCGGCGATAACTGCGGTCAGTGAGTAGGGATCACGACCGGCAATGTTCAGCCCCATTCGTTTTCGTTTGAAGTCTCCTTCGCAGTAGACGGAAAAGGTGGTTTCATTCGTATTCTGTGGAGTTTCTGGTCCGAGATCTATGATAAAGTTCAAAATATTTTTGAAAAACGGGCTTCGTGCTGCAACCGGCATGGTTGTGGACAGAAGTTGAAGCACCGCAGGTGGTGCTTCCGAAGTTAGAAAAGTGGAGATGTTTCTCACCTGTGAGTGCAATGGAATGAGGTAGACTTCTCCGGCTGGAAACGGGAAACGCTGATAAATCTTACCATCCGGGTGTTGAAATGCCGCGACCGCTCCTGCGGAAATGCTCTGCGTTTTGCCGTTTCGCAGCTGATGAGATTCTGATTCGAGTGCGCACAAGACGCTGCGTTTGGTACCGCGGCTGGTGAACATTCCATTAATCACATACGTTGATTCAAAGCCTTCAAGCCCGCCCATCTCTTTTTCAAGAAATCTGGCGGCCTCGTCTGCCAGGGCATACTCGAAGGCGCAAGACGGAATCACGGTGACTTTGTTTTTCGACGCGGATGCGCTGAATCGCTCTATCACTGCGCGGATAAACTGTTGTTCGCCGGTTATATCCAAATAGTGGACGCCTGCCTTGATGCACTCTTCCGCGACTTTCAGTCCCAGGGTTGTAAACGGTCCAGCGGCATTAATAACGACCTTGGAGCCTTCTATCGCAGTTTTCAACTGGTTTAAATCTGCGACATCGGCGATGGCTGTTTCGCACTCGCGCTGCAAGCTCGTTTTCAGCGTTTCAAGTTTCCTGGCGTTTCTGGCGACCAGGCGCATGGAAACCTCGTCTTGCTCCAGCTGTTTTGCGATTAAGGTTCCGGTAAAGCCCGTGGCTCCTACAATTGTGATCATGAGTTTAAGTTATGTTGCCCGCTTGTCTTAGAAAGATCCCACTCAATACGATATGTCATTCGCGAAATACTTAATGAAAGTGACCATGATTGTCTTTATTATTGTTACTTCAATTGCTGTTATCTGGGGCGCGAAACTCTTTCGGGCTCGACAGATAGCCGAAGCGGGGCGAATGCGCATCCTGCTGGGAAATCATCTTCTTGGAAATCCCTGTGCGAGATTAGAAAAGTGGCAAAAGCCAAGGTTAAGTCGATTGGTACGGCAGTACCGCCCAAAGTATTGAGTAACTTCGACCTGGAAAAGATGGTCGACACCACCAATGATTGGATAGTCGAAAGAACCGGTATCCATCAGCGACACATCGCGGCCCCCGGCGTCACGACGTCCGATTTATCGGCTGAGGCAGCGCTGAAAGCTTTAGAAGCAGGTGGTGTTTCGCCTGCGGACGTAGATTTGATAATCGTTGCGACAATCACGCCCGATATGTATCTCCCCGCAACTGCGTGCCTGGTGCAAGACAAGATTGGTTCCAAAAAAGCCTGGGGCTTTGACATGTCGATTGCCTGCTCCGGCTTCCTCTACGCGATGCAAGTCGGTGGACAATTTATCCAGAGCGGTGCGCACAAGAATGTAGTGGTCATCGGTGTGGACGTCATGTCCTCAATCATCGATTATACGGACCGGCAAACATGCATTATCTTCGGTGATGGTGGTGGTGCGGCTTTGCTGACTGCGACAGAGTCGGATGACGAAGTCGGCTTCATCGATTTTATTCACGAAGTTGACGGCTCGGGTGGCGATTATCTCTGCTTGCCTGCCGGCGGAAGCAAACTTCCGGCATCGCATGAAACAGTCGATCAGCGCAAGCACTTCGTTCATCAAGAAGGAAAAGTGGTTTTCAAATATGCCACTCGTAAGATGCCGGAACTCTGCGTGAAACTGCTTGAGCGCAACGGACTTACCGGTGATGATGTCGATGTTTTTATTCCTCACCAGGCGAATTTGCGAATCATCACCTCTGCTGTCGAGCGTTTGAAAATGCCGATGGACAGAGTGGTTGTGAACATCGACCAGTTTGGAAACACAACTGCCGGAACTCTGCCGCTTGCCATTGAAAGCGCTGTACAGCGCGGGCAGCTCAAGAAGGGCGATCTCGTGTTAATGGCCACTGTTGGCGCCGGATTCAGTGCCGGAGCGATGTTGCTCCGTTGGTAGTCCGATTGTTCCTTCAGTGCGAGGACGCGTAATTGATGGAGCCGGAAGAACGGGATGCCAGCGCGGCGGAACCGGATATCGAAGCAAATGAGATTGTCCTGACCGATGCTAAAGATTGGGACGAGGTTTTTGCGCAAGGCGAAGTTCATATCGATGAATACATAGGTGATCGCTTCGTTCCGAAGCCAGGAATGAAGCTTGAGTTCATCAATGACTCGATGGCGAATGAGCTTGTCGCCTACGGTAAAAAACATGCGAAGTTGAATCGAAACCAACATATCGCCGCTTTTTTGATCGGCGCTCTGATACTTGGTTTTATCCCAGCATTCTTCAGTTTCAACATCTGGCCCTGGTTCCTCGTGGCAGCCGGAGTTGCCACCATATATGGCAGCATGCTGGCGAGCCAAGTAGCTGACGCTTTCAATAACCGTCGATATCGGATTGTGTCGAAGCGGATGGATAACGCGTTATGGTGGAACCAACTCTGTTCTCCGCTCTCCATAATTCCATATCTGACACTTGCGGGGATTCAGGCGCGATTACTTTTGCTCCAGGGGCGCTATATGGAGATGGAGGCGCTGCTTCTAATATGCAGGGGGTCGATTGAAAAGGATGTTGATCTAAGTGCCGTTCCTGCTAACGAGCGGGTAGCCAACGATCTTGCGTGCACCTATATCGGACAGGAGCGATACGAAGAGGCAGAACGAGTTCTCAAAACGCTGGTGTACGGCAAGAAGAGTGCAGGCTTTAAACGTTTTGCCATTGTTAACCTGGCGCTCTGTTACGTGAAAATGAATCGACCGGATGACGCGACCAAGATTCTGGATGCAAACGAAGTATTGATGCGGAAAGTGGATAAACTTCTTTCGATTCGCGTGAAACTGATTCGTGCTTTGATTGACGTGCAGAACAAAAAATTTGAAACCGTTGACGAACGGCTTGAGGAGATGATTCCGGCGGCTCGCAGCATGAACGAGTCGAATGAATTCATAGCCGCCTGTTACCTTGCTCTTGCAGAAGTTCGGCATGCACAGCAACGCATAGATGAGGCTCATCTCCATTTTCGTACTGCCATTGATCTACTCAAGTCCAACGATAACCCGAGCTACTGGTCATTGGCTCAGGCTCTACGCGATTACGCCGAGATGCTGGAGGCTGAAGGCGACGTCGTTGAAGCCGAGAAGCAAAGAAAACTTGCTGAGCGTTTCGAGGCTGCCTATTGTGAACGCGAACTGGCTCGGATGATTTATTTACGCTATCGAGTTACGCAGGAGAAGCCGGTTCAACTCATAACATCTCTCGTTAACGTGGACGGTTTTCCTCCGTTATCCATTGAGAAATCGCCGCCTGGTTTAGAAGATCTAGCGAATCAAGATGAACTCGACGGTTCCGTCCGGGAAGACTAGAATTTCTCTAGAAGCTCTAGCGCTTTGGTTTCGCCCAATCGTCAAATGCGACGCCAGACTTTAGTGAACTCCGTCTTCGGTTTTCTTCTCTTCTTTTTGAGTGTCATCTTTTTTCGTTTCCGGCTTGGGCGGCTTGCCTTTGCAGGTTAGCTTTATGTCGTCGTTTTCGATATCAACGATAGCGCTGCCGCCGTGTTCCAATTCTCCAAAGAGAATCTCTTCCGACAACGGTTCTTTGACCTTCTGTTGAATCACACGACCCATTGGGCGCGCGCCGTATGCCTTGTCGAAACCCTTCACTGCCAGCCATTCACGAGCTGCTTCGGTGAGCGAGATGTCGACGTCTTTATCGACAAGAAGAATTTTGACTTCGTCCATGAATTTGTCGACGACGCTCTTTATGTTCTCCTGATTCAACTGATTGAATTCGATCCAGGCGTCGAGCCGATTTCGGAATTCAGGACTGAAGGCTTTCTCAACTGCGGCTTTTGCTTTGCTCGCTCCCGGCGTCATATTTTTCTTGGGCGCCAGAGGATCGATCGGTGCTTCTTTTACCTGGAAACCGATATCGGCTGCCGATAGTTCACGAGCACCGGCGTTGGTGGTCATTATCAAAATCACATTTCTAAAATCAGCTTTTTTGCCGTTGTTGTCTGTCAATGACGCGTGATCCATAACTTGAAGCAATATGTTGAACAAGTCCGGATGTGCTTTTTCAATCTCATCGAGAAGGAGGACGCAGTGCGGCGTTTTATTTACTGCATCGGTGAGCAGACCGCCCTGGTCGAAACCAACGTATCCTGGAGGTGCGCCAATCAAGCGGGAAACAGTATGCTTTTCCATGTACTCAGACATGTCGAATCGGATGAATTTCACTCCAAGCGTATTGGCGAGTTGCTTTGCTAATTCAGTTTTTCCTACTCCGGTTGGTCCGGAGAAGAGGTAGCAACCAACGGGTTTTAACGGGTTTGATAATCCGGAGCGCGAAAGTTTGATTGCCTTGACCACTTGCATGATGGCGTGGTCTTGACCGTAAATCAGCGCTTTCAATTCGATCTCCATACCTTTGAGGCGCTCTTTGTCTGAGCCGGAGACCGATTTGGTTGGAATCTTAGCAATACTTGCCACCACTTCTTCGATATCATCGGTGGTGATTACGCGAGAGGGACGGATATCTTCCGGCATCAGTTTAACCAGTGCGCCGACTTCGTCCATGACGTCGATGGCTTTATCCGGAAGGAATTTGTCGTTAATATGCTTAGCTGCCAAATTCGCGGTCAATTCGATTACGTCGTCCGGGTAGCTGACGCCGTGATGCTCTTCGTAGTGCGACTTGAGACCTCGAAGAATTTTTACCGTATCGGGAATGGACGGTTCTGCTACCTCTATTTTTTCGAAGCGGCGGGCTAAAGCCTTATCAGCTTCGAATGATTTCTTATACTCCGGATAGGTTGTCGAGCCGATGCAGCGCAGCTCTCCGCTGGAGAGGGCCGGTTTCAAAAGGTTAGAGGCGTCCATGACACTGCCTGTAGTGGCACCTGCTCCGACTATGGTATGAATTTCGTCGATTACCATAATTACGCCCGGCTTTTCCTTCAAGGCTTTGATTACAGCTTTCAGGCGTTCTTCGAATTGACCTCGGAACTTGGTGCCGGCAATCAGAGCGCCCATGTCGAGAGCGAACATCTCGACGCCCTGAAGCGGTTTAGGAACATCGCCGGCGTTTATCTTCAGGGCTAAACCTTCAGCTATAGCCGTTTTACCGACGCCAGGCTCGCCGACATACACAGGGTTGTTCTTTCGTCTGCGACAGAGAACTTGAATGGTGCGTTTTATCTCTTTGTCCCGGCCAATCAGAGGATCAATTTTTCCATCTCTGGCTTTTTTGATCAGATCCACGCAGAATGAAGCGAGTGGATCTTTTAGCGCTTTGCCGTCGCCGCCCTCGCCGCCGTCGAATCCCGCCGGGGCGTCACCATCTCCCGGTGATTGCAGCTTGCTGATGCCGTGCGATATGAAGTTTAAAACGTCTAGGCGCTCAACGCCTTGTTTCTCCAGTAGATAGACTGCATGACTGCGGCGTTCTTCAAACATCGCTGCAATAATGTTGCCACTGTCAATAGTTGTTTGACTTGAGGCGTGCGCTTGCATAATCGCTCTGCGCAAAACGCGTTCGTACGCCGCGGTCTGCGACAGTGTGTACTCCATATCTTCCGGTACGCTTTCGAAGGCGTCCGATAGAAACTGTTCCAATTCTTGTCGCAGCAACTTCAGGTCGCAACCACAATTGAAAAGAACTTCCGCTCCTGTTTTCTCTTCGGTCAACGCGTATAGAAGATGTTCGAGCGTCAGATATTCATGTCTGCGTGCAAGGGCATCTTCCGCGGCTCTAGTAATGGTTTTCTGTAATTCTGCCGTTAACATTTTAGATTCTTATAGGGGTAGTTGTATCTAGTTCTACCACCAATTTCATCGATCGTCCTGAATTTTGGGGAAACGACCAGAGCGTCGAGGTTTAACCACTTACATCAGTCTTCTTCGACCGTGCAAAGTAGCGGATAGCTATTGTCACGGGCCAGCTGTATGACCTTATTGGCTTTGGCCTCGGCCACTTCGTAGGTGTAGACGCCGGCGATGCCTATGCCCGCCTGATGGACCGACATCATGATCTTGTATGCTTCCTGGTCTGATTTGAGAAAGACCATCTTCAGCACAAGGATGACGAATTCCATGGTCGTAAAGTCGTCATTGTGAAGCAGCACCTTAAACATGGACGGTTTCTTCAAACGCGTCCGCTTCTCGGTTACCACGCCATGATCGTTATCTAAATCGTCGTCTTTGTCCCAGTCGGACATCGTTATTCCCCGGTCGCCTCTGGCGGATTTACTGATTATTCTACAGCGTCTTTTCCAAATTGAATCTCGACAATGCGGTTAACCGATTTTTGAGTGAGCCAGGACTACTTGACCTCGGCGGAGCTGTCAGCCGGCAGTTGTTCTTTCAGCGAATTGGGAACCGTTTGAGGGTTTGACGGCGCGATCAGCGGTAGAAGTTCCGCGCCGTTCCACTTACTTTTCAGCACAGGTTTTTGTGCCTGACCGCGATCCTCTTTTACTTCTTTTTGAACCTGGGATTGCAAGTAGGCGAAAGCATCTGCCAGGCGGGTGTTCGGGCCGTTCTTCGTCAGCCCCTCCATGAGTTTTTTCGTGAAAACGCCGTTTGGAGCACGTTTGGACTCCCAGGAACGCTCCGCTGGTTCGCTGGAGCAAATCACCAGTTGTCCGGACCCCTGAGCAAGGGCTTCGGCATCGAAGTTGGCGGCGCGAGACATGCCTTTGGCACCAACAGTGGTGGCGCCGCTATGGCAGGCATCGAGTACAAGCAAAATCCGATCTGAATTGATCCGGTCTTTCAAGGTGCTCATAATAGCTTGCATTGAAACGCCTGTAGCGAAAAGCTCGTCTATAGACGTGTCATATGCGACCAGATAATTGTTACCGCCTGGACCCTCTTCGGTCGGACTACCGTGAGTGGAGAAGAAAACGACAACCAGGTCGTCAGGTTCTGCCACGCGGTGGAGAAACAGCGTGGCGAGTTCTGTGAGAATTCGTCTTTGTGTCGCTTTCTCATTGAGTAGTAAACGCATATGGTCGCGTTTAAAGTTTCCAGTTTTTTCCAAGAATTTATAAAAGTCGATCGCATCTTTTGCTGAGTACTGAAGCTTTGGAATTTTTGGATCTTCGAAGTTGCTGATTCCGACGATAATCGCCCATTTGTCTCGTATTGGTCGGTCTGCCCTGTCCGAATTTTTTGTTGTTGTGGTGTCGTCGCCCGCGGTGGTTTCGAGCTTGACTGCTGGTTCTATTTTGGGCTTGATTGAGGCGATTACCGAAGTTTTCGCCGTGGAGGTCGAATCTTGTGCTGAAGCGTGCGGGTTTGTTTCTGCGGAAAAAGACGTTGCGGTTGGCGTGGCGAAAACACTTGATTGTGCTGAACTTGCGATCATGGTTGGAGAGTCGACTATGTTAACGCGCTTGGAGAGCCAGATCATGCCTACGGCTTGACCAGTGTAGCCGTTGCTGATGTTTATCCGTGCAGCAACATCTTCGTTGCGTCCATACATGTTAGCGGTGAACTGACGTGCAAGCGAAGGTCCGGCCAGTTGCACATAGGAAAATGCCGGCTCTACAATCGGCCATTGCGGCGTCGATTGCGCCAAGCCTACCGTAGCGCTCGCTCCGGAAGGCAGTAGAGCGTCGACGGTGGCCGAATAGGATTGCCCAGGTGCCATCGTATTTGGTACCGTGATATGTGCGCTTATATTCGTCACGTTTCCAAAAGTAATATTGACTGATTCCTCGACAATGACCTGCGTCGAGACTTGCCAGCCTTGAGACGTCTTTCGGAAGCTAAATAAGTCATGGATAGTGCTGCGCATATTACCGGACACACCCATTGTTGGACTGGTCGTACCCACCAGGCGAGCGACCGTTTCTGCTTCTGCATAATCGCCGGAAACGCGTAGGTTTTTAACATCAAAATATGATTTTGCGGTGGGGTACAGTTGCCAGGTCTGTTGCGCCAGCTGAATGATCTGGTCATGCGTCAGTCCGTCGCCGGAGAGGTAATCGTTGGCGAGCAGTCGTCTCAGACCGCTGATATTATGGTTGTTCCAGCTGGTCACAAAGTCGTCTACCATTGCGCGAATGCTTGTCTGGTCTTGAGAGTGGCCGCTCGCGTTTGCCAACTGATTGCCTGAAGTTAGCTTGCTATAAAGATTCGCTTGTCGTTGGCGAACCTCTGATGAGTTCGGATTGAATCGCAGGGCCGCTCCGTAATAAGTCAGGGCCTCAACGTTTTGACCGGCTTGCTCGGCCGCTCTCGCGTGGGAGAGGCATGAGCCGAAGTCGCCGGGCTCGTAGGCGCTCGCCGGTGAACACGACGCTACCGTTACGGAAACGGCACAAATTGCTGTGCGAATTATTCGGTTTGTGAATGCGCGAGATAGGCTGTTCATGTCTGTCTACGAGAACGGGCTTTTTGAAAAAATCAGGACAGGCTCATGTTAGCATATGTTTTTCCTATCCTATGTGTAGACTGGTGTTATAGTAGAAAAGTCTATCGGTGTTTTAACGGAATGAATGAAGTATCGGTTCTCGGAATAGCCTTCGACGAAGCTAATGATGTAGCTGCGGTAATCCTCAGTCGAGAAGGCGCTAAGAAAGTGGTGCCAATTCCGATTGACATCAACGAAGGAATAACGGTTATTCGCCTTTTACAAAAGAAGAAAATGCCGCGTCCGATGACTCACGATTTGATGTTCAACATCATCGGAGATTTGCATCATAAGGTTCAGAAGGTCGAAATCGACCTGGCCGATTCGGGCAACGGCTACACCGCGTCGGTGCTTGTGCGCGGCGGTGAGGATGGCAAGCCGGAAGGCGAGGAAGAAGAAAAATGGATCACGCTGGATGCTCGACCATTCGATGCGATTGCAATAGCGATTAAGTCAGAGGCACCGATGTTCATGTCGGAAAACGCTTACGAAGCCAATTCTGTGCCATTGGTTATGGAGCAGAAAGGTGAGAAGGATGATGAATTTAAAGACTTCGTACAGAACCTAAAGGCATCGGATTTCAATCGTATCGAGCGTGGCACTGCAGAGCCCGATGAAGAGCCGGAAGGCGATCCGGACGAGGATGAGGACGAGTGAAGTCGTTTCAATGGACTGCAAACGTTTTCGAATGGATCAAAACTCAACTGCTTGGTGATTGCGGAATTTTAAACCAGAACGTGCTGCCATCTCCGAGGCGGCTGGTCACGCCTATGTTGCCGTGATGAGCCTCGACAATGGCCTTGCAAATGGCAAGTCCCAAACCACTTCCGACTCGTTCGCCTTCGCTGCCGGTGCCTGCTTGTTTGAACTTTTCGAATACGAGATCTAATTTGTCTTCGGCTATTCCGGGTCCCTGGTCGATGATCTGAAATTCCGCGTACGGGCGTCCTGACTTCGACTGCAATAGTCTCCCCGTCACGAGAATTGCTCTACCTTCCGGAGTGAACTTAATTGCGTTATTCACTAGATTCATCACCACGCGATTCAGGCGTTCTTTGTCTACTCGAAGTTTAAAATTTTCGACCTCTGTCGTTACAGTGATCCTTTTGCGTTCGGCCTCCGGGGTGACAAGTTCCAGCGCTGGTGCCGCAACGTCGATAGCCAGCGCTTCCTCGTAGTTTAGTTTGATTCCGCCCGCTTCGAAGCGTTCCACATCGATCAAATCATTGATCATCGTTATAAGCGAGGAGACCGAGTATTTAGCTCGATTGATCAGTTTTTCTCCTCGCTTATCCAGATTTCCGACGACTCCTTCTGTCACCATATCTAGTGTCATTCCTAAAGAAGTGAGAGGGGCCCGAAGGTCATGGCTTACCATCGCAAGAACCTCCTGCTTCAGCTTTTCAGCCTCCTTTCGCTCAGTAACATCGTGCAAGACACAGGACATGCTTTTGTTTTCAGGAGACCACTTGGTGGTGCATTCGTAGTATGTATACTTTCCGTCTGCTCGCTTCAAGCGCGTTTCAATGGAAATTTCTTCCACTGTATTTTTGCAAAACTCGAGTTCACGATAAGTTTCGTCCTTATCGTCCGGATGAATTAGGGCTTGAATATTCGTACCAAGCAACTCGTCTGCTTTGTATCCGAGTCGTTTGTAAACTGCTTTATTGATTTCACGAAGACGATAAGTGTCGTCGAGCGAGCAAATTATCTCGGCGGTGTTGTCTATCATCGCGCGCTCCAGCTTGCGCGCGGCATCCAGCTCGTAAGAGAGTTTATAAACTAGTTGATCCAGACTAGCCAGTTCGTCTTTGCCTGGCAGATGGGACTCGAGAAGCATTCCTGACGCAACTTTCTGCGTGTCTGCAACAACGATTTGAAACCGCCTTGCGAACGTTACGACAAATACCGTTGCAGCGAGTCCCGTTAGTAGCAGGTTGATTGCCACCCCGGCTTGAATCAGCTGCATCAGATGCTGTCTGCTCTCGTTTTCGCTTTCCTGAAGCCTTTTTCTTGTCGAGAGCTGCTTTTCCAATGCACCGTGGCCAGCCGTGTCCATGCGGCGCAGAAAACTCTTCAGTCTTTCAATTGTCGCTACGTTGTCTTTCTCGAATGAGTCCTGTGCCATCTCATCAACGGACTCAAATGTCGAGATGGCATCGTCCATAATGTTCGCGAGGTTGGCGACTTCCTTTGAGTCGCTGGCAAGTGATTTTCTCAAAGCATGCGCGTGTTTCTTCAAAGCCGTGTGTTTGTCATTGAATTCCAGCAAAAAACCGGGTTCCTGCCAGACGCTGAACATCATCAATGAGGCCGCCGCCGACACCATGTCGTTTAAGGTCATATTCAACCGCAGCAATGCGTCGAGCGATTTTGCCTCGCGAACGCTCTCTGCTTCAAGCTTGTTAAACGAATCGAAGATGATGAGCAGCAGGCCTGTCTGCACGACAAGCGGAATCATCAGTAATAGCAGTATCTGGTGTGTGGCTTTGCGAAAGGGAATTCCCATAGAGTCTTTCCATTGGGGTCGGGGACTCAGTATATCGAATTCGAGGAGTTGCGTACTGCTCTCATCCTGTCGTCGAAGACCAGGCAGTCTTGGACTGGTACCGTATATAATACCGCTATGCGCGCCAGCTCGTAACACCACCCGAAGTGTTGCGATCAGCATGGCCTTTGTGACCCAGTATTCAGGGCTGCCGACAAGGCGGATAAAATTTTGATGGCGCGGCTGCAAATATGTTCATCTGTGCGCAGGACTGGGACTTCGGCAAACTTTGACGTTGCCAACGTTTAAGCCGCCTTCTCGCGGTCTATAATATAAGGGCTGGAAAAGGGGTAATAGCGCGAAAGGCGCCTATGGCAAGAATTCTAGTTGTCGAGGATGACACACAAGTAGCGGTAGTGGTCCAGGAGGCCCTTGAATCCAATAACCACGTGGTGGATTGGGTCGCTGATGGCTCGGATGGGCTTGAGCGCATCAGTCACTATCCTTATGACCTGGCGATCGTTGATTGGAATTTGCCCGGGCTAACCGGCTTGGAAATCCTGAAAACATACCGTGAATCTGGCGGTAAAATGCCTATCCTCTTTCTTACCGGGCAATCGGATGTGCCAAACCGAGTTGAAGCGCTTAATCTTGGAGCAGACGATTATTTAATTAAGCCCTTTGCTTATGCCGAGCTGATGGCTCGAATTAGGGCCTTGCTTCGCCGACCCCAGCAAGTTCAACAGAAAATCCTGGAAGCGCAGGAAATTCAGCTTGACCTGAATACATGCACGGTCACCAGATGTGGTGAGGCCGTCTCGCTTGCGCCTTCTGAATTCGCTTTGCTTGAACTATTCATGAAAAATCCTGGTCGCTTATTCAGCTCGAAGGAACTTCTTGATCGAGTTTTCACGCTGGACTCCGATGCTACTGACGAAGCCGTGCGTCAACGAATTCTCAGGCTTCGAAAGAAAATTGACGTCGAAGGCAGAGACTCGCTTATCAAAACTGTTAAAGGTCTAGGCTACAAGTTTGAAATGGAACCTTAGCGTTCCGTTCTTGGACGGGCGGAGCTTGGCGGATAGCCCCCCTTGTCAGATGCGCCAGTTTTCCTTACATCAATCTATATAATGCTTCGACTTCTGGAGAGGCTCGATACTCACCCTTGTTTGATTTCTAAACCGATATCGGTTGAGGATGATGTACAAAACGGCTCTTAATCGATATCGGTTTAGAAATTGAAATGAGGTTGCAGTCTGTAAAGGTTGAAATAGCCGGCGTTTAGCGTTTCCTTTTTTCACCGTCCTGTCAGTCACGTTGCTGTAACGTTTCTCTTGTAGTTTCTTGAGTGTGAGCCCAACGACTACGACCAACCAACCTAACCAACCAACCTAACCAACCAACCATCCAACCCGACCACCAGTCCGACAAAGCTCACGAAATTTTCCGACAATCCAACCAATCCAACCAACCAACCAGAACCGGGGAACGCGTAAAAGCGCTCCCCTGTTTTACATTTGGCTTCTGATGGTAAACTCTCATGTGGCATCTGATGCTGGTTTAGCAACGGGCTGAGGGCTAATTTTAGGGAATGCTGTGGTCTCGATTGACGATACCCTCCGGAAGGCTCTTCGAGAGCATCGCAATCAGTGGTTGAAGCTGGCTGTTTCATGTGACGAGCTCAACGTTCCGAGCGTGCAGGATGCCGTCAAGCAGGTCTACGCGTTGGCTGGCTATCCGCCGCCTGAACGTCTTGTGTGGCTGGATTCGCCTCTGGCTGGGGCGGTGGCTGCCTCGATATTCAACCGGAGCTACGAGAATTTGTTCTCGCGGTTATGTAACCAACCCGTTAATGCCATGTACCAGAAACTCTGGCGGGATGCCGCTAACAGTGGAACCACTGAGCTATGGCAACATCTGGATACTCAACTCAAAATGGTTCCGTTAAACGTGGAGAGCAACATTGCCTCGCCAATCCGTGCGCAAGTGGCGCGGCAACTGGAGATTCGTTTTTCTCATCGCTCTGACCCTCATGAATCGCAGCAGGTGTTTAATGAGGACACGTGGTCGTACATATTGATGCGAATCGAGCAACAGCTCAATGAGCAGGACTTCGATGTTCTTGGGCGACTGGTATTTGATGCGAATTTCGCGGCTGGTTGTGCTCAGCAGAGCTGGTATTGCGGACTTGGTGGGCAAGATGGAGACCATTTAGAGCTACTCAGTTTTGCCGACGTCTCCGGAGTTGATCTTCCCGCTACGAAAGGCATATTGGCTCTATCTCGAGAGGTTAATTGGTGGTGGGTTTTTGATAAGGTAGCAATTGTCACGTACCGACCACAGATGTTAGTTCTAGATTCAGACGACCGATTGCACAATAACAGCGGTCCTGCCGTCGAATATAATGACAGCTGGTGTATTTATGCGCGCCATGGCAAGTTCATTCCTGAGCGAGTCATTCGGTTCGCACATCGTAAGAATCTGTTGGAAATTGACCGGGAGCAAAATATCGAAGTCCGTCGACATCTCATCGAAGTATACGGAGTCGAACAGTATTTGAAGGATGCTGAAGCCGTAAAAATCGATGAAGATAGTTGCGGCGTGTTGTACAGAAAGGATTTTCTTCTGGATGAGCCTCTCAAGATGGTTAAGGTTCTCAATTCGTCACCAGAGCCCGATGGTACTTTTAAGTACTACTTTTTACGCGTGCCACCGAATGTGATGACCGCACGAGAAGCGGTAGCCTGGACCTTTGGTATGTCGCCTGAAGAGTATCATCCCGAGATCGAGACCTAGTAGTACTACTGATACTGTCGACGCCTGACTTGGAGCCGCCATGCCGTGAAAGAATTTGTTTCAGAGCGCTAGCAAACTTGTTTTTTCAACCCGCTAATCCCGATTCGCACTAAACAAGGATGCGATTACTTCGGAAGTGGACGACTCAAAATCCATTGACCGGTTTGACCTGCTTCCTCATAAATGCCGAGGAGCTGACGATCTGCGATCTTTAAATCCGGTCGAAACGTGCCGGAGCCTTTGCCATTGTTCCAGGGCGTCGAATACTGCAACCTCATTAAACCGCCTTTTGAATCACGGAGGTACGTACCGGAGTCGATTTTTCCGACCTTCCCGTCTGGGCGGGTAAATTTGCCGTTAATCAAAATTCCGCGAGTGTTGCCCGTTGTTTGCAGCTCAACAACACCGAAGTTAGAATTCCATTTGCCTGCAGGATTCGTCAGAACAGTTGAATGTTTGTTTCTTCCAAGGTTCGTCAAAACTTGAAGGTCCGTCAAATATTTGGTGCTGAAACCTTTTGCTCGTGTTAAAACCCAGTCGCCATGCTGATCTGTTTCATCATACTTGCCTGTGAGAACCGTCAGATTTGGGCTCAATTTAAATTCGGCGTAGCCATAAATCTGACGCTGTGCAACATAGTACTCTACCTTCAAGATACCGCCGGCAGTGGCGGGATGAAAGCGTCCGTAAACAATTTCGGCGGTGCTTCCGCCGTTATTCCACCATCCGCTGACTACGACCTGCCCATCATTGTCTTTGCCTTCCACTTTGAGATTTATTGTGCCGAATTGAGAGTTCCAGGGACCGGAGATGTCGACCACGGAGGAACTCGCAGCCGACGCGCTGTTCCCGATTGAATGCGGACTGTCGAGCGTCGCGAAGAGTGCGACCGCTATGAGGCAGAGTGACAGAGCTGCGGAATACGTTTTTCTGAGATTTTGCATGGTATTTTCGGCTTCTGTATGACGGTATCGAGCTCACCCATTTTAGTACATTAATCTATCAAGCAGTCAGAGTCAGAGCAAGTCTTTAATTATCCGGTCAGTCGGGAAATTGATACTAAATATGGTGTCGTGCCTCTCAATAGCTTCGCCGGATGGTTCGCCTAGTCGGACATTAGGTTCAAGCACGCTTTTTCCATTTTTTGCGCCCAGCTGATAAGTTCCGACGAACATTCCAGGCTTCTCAGTTCATTTGAATGGACGGCCTTCGCCCGACCAGTTCCGAGGTGCCGATAATTGGATAAAACTATGGTGAGTCGAGTTTTTCAAGGTTTATTGGACTTAAAAGCGTTTGGCAACGCGTTAAGTGGCATAAGACAGTAATGCGCTAATATGCGATATCTGGAACCGTCCACTTACTCTCGCGGGTGTAACGCCGCCGAGATGTCGGAGGAAATTTGCAAAGCGAGCCGCGGGTCGGAAACGAAGTTAAGGTACTGGTGCAACTCCTGTTGGGCAGCGGTTTGGTGACGCGTGAGGAATATGCTCGGGCTAATGAAGTTTCGGAATTTGAGAATATTCCACTGTTAACGGCTGTGTCTCATGCTGGTTTACTCACGGAGCACAGTTTGCAACTCGCTCTTCAAGCGCAAGAAAAGGTTTTGGCAAACGAGATTTCTTCTGACCTGGCAATTAGAGCTATGCGCGTCGCATTGCAGCGTCGCTTGAGCCTGCCGGAGGCAATTGCATCAGTTCAGAAATTGCACCAGGCAACCCAGATTTCGGTTTCAGTGACGAACGAACTTACCAATTTATTGCTAGCTGCCAAGTTTATTACCAGTGAAGATCTTGGACGGTTCGTAAAACTTTCGATGGATTCGGCAATGATGGTTGGTCATTTGCTGCTGTTAGACAATAAAGTGTCCACCGAAGAATTGCTTGGCGCGCTCAATGCCATAGTGCTCATCCGCGAAGACCTGCTCAGTAAGAATAATGCTGCCCAGGCGTTGAGGTATGCCCGGCAAAGGCGTATTTCCTTTGAGCAGTCCCTCTTCGAGCTTGATTTCATGCAACATTCTCAAGTTCGGAACATTCGTATGGGAGAGCTTTTCCTCCTCGCGGGCTTAATTTCGAGAGAGGATCTTGCTGAATGTTATGAGATAGAACTGTTTAAGCGAAAACCGTTTGGTCAAATTATTCTTGAGCGAGGGCTCGTAACCGCGCAACAGGTTCAGTCTGCGTCCACCTTGATGAGTTTGACGCAGGAGGGCAAGCTAAAACCGTATGAAGCGGCGGAGGCTCTGGTGAGCGTGGTTCGTCAGGGGGTCGATGTCGATTCTGTTTCTATGCCCAGAGGTAACGAAATTGAAGACACAATTTCGCTTGCCGATCTTATAGTTGAAGCCGGCGTTTCAAGCCGAGAGACGGTTGAGCGTGCGATCCCGGCGGCAGCAACCACCTGGGGCGAACAAGGTGCGGCACTTCTGCATGCAAATGTCCTGAGCGAGCAAGCTGTTGTGACAGCGCTGCGTTTGAAGGCTCTGGTTGGGCTTGGCTACTTGCCCAGGGAGAAGGCGATTCAGCTGCTTAATCATTGCGTGCGTGAAAAGGCTCCTCTGGAAATTGCCTTTGCCAATCTTGGTGTAAATGTTCCAACCCGGATGCAGTGGACTTGGGTAAAGGCTCTGAGACCGTCGTGAGGTCTGCCTGTTTATGTGTCAAAGTTTCGATATTGACGCGACGGTCGGAGCTCTGATGTGCCGGGGATTGAGCGTGGTTGCGATTTTTGGACACTTTGTTTTGCGGATATTACGTATGGACTGTTAGGCTGTTTGATAAGACCATCGTAATACTCGCTTTTTACCGCTCGCTTGAGGATTTTTTTGATGGACGGCCAAGATAAAAACGGGACGCAAGCGCCCAAACCGGACGCGTCTGAGACGATTTTGCAGGACCAACGTGGAGATAAAACACAGGGTCAGCCCACAGATGCTGCCGAGGCGGCGGTGCCTCCACCCGGTTCCGGTCAGCCCGTCGTCGATATGGCTTCGCCTGAAAGCGCCCGGACCCTGGCAGCGCCCGGAGCGACTGACACGCAGGGACTTAATCGAGCGACTGTCGATGGAGACAGCATATTGTTTACCGATCCTGCCGCTGCGAAACCCGGCGAGTCGACAGTAGCCAAAGGGAACGAGGAGATCGTTGTTGATCCGGCCCGTGGCGCTCTAAAAAAGGTAGAGCCAGCTCCGAGTGCGGAAGCACCCCCTGAGGGCACCGTGCCTGTAGCTCCAGGCGCCGATAAGGCCAAAGAGCAAGCCACCGCCGGTGATACTGTACCACCTGCGCCGCTGTCTCCTGAAAGTGCATTAAATCCTGAATACAGCGCATTGAAGCCCGCAGATGGTGTGAAGTTGCCGGATGCCGTGGAAAAGGAAATTCAAGAGAAAATGGCTGAGTTTCAGAAGAAACTCGAAGGTGAAAACTACAGCATCCAGTTTGCCAAGGGTGAAGGACCCTGGGGCGCCATAACTCGGCAGCAGCAAGAGGCAGCCAAAAAGCAGAAAGAAGGGAAGACTCTGACACCGCAGGAAGAAGCTTTACTCAAGTTGGACCCTGACCAGGTCACCAAAGAAGCACGCGAAATCCGAGATCGCGACTTCAAGGTTTTGAAGGATAAGAACGGAAATCCTCGTAATTGGTACATTGTTGGCGAACCGACGAGCCGCTGGTCTCCTGAACAGATGAAGGAGATGATGGCTAAACAGGAGCAGGCATTGCGTCAGAGCGCCGAAGCTGCAGTCAAGGAAGCCGAAGCAAGAGCTGAGGCTGAACGGCAAGCCGCACTGGCTGCGAAAGTGGAGAAGAACGTTCCTGCTGAAGCAATTGTGAAAGACGCTGCTACGTCTGCCGGAGTTGAGGGCGATCCCAAGGCCATCCGCGATGCAATGAAAGCTCAGGTGGAGAAGGAAGTTAAGGCCGGCACGCTGACGGATGCTGATCTGGAGAAGCCGTATCCCAGAGTCGGAGCCGCTCTTGTTGGCACGGGGGCGTTGACGACCGAGGAGCTGGATACCGCTCTGGCCGAGCAAGCTAAGAAGAAGGCGGAAGCCGCTGATGGCAAAGCGCCACGACTCGATGCAGTTCTACAGGAAATGTTTAAGGATAATCCCGAAAAACTTGCGAAGCTCGATAAGTCCAGTAAGTTTTACGATGAGCTGAAGCGATTGACTGACGAAGCAGCGAAGAAACAGCAGGAAGTCCCAGCACCTCCATCGGTCGTCATGGACGACCCGTTCGCTCCTCAGTACACTGATCTTGGGCCGAAGGCTCCGACACCGCCTGCGGTGCCGGAAGCAGTTCCCGCCGCGCCGGAAGCGGTTCCAGCTGCGCCGGAAGCAGTTCCCGCTGCGCCGGAAGCAGTTCCAGCTGCGCCTGAAGCGGTTCCGACCGCGCCGCCTGCTGAAAACAGCAAAGCAGAAGGCGACCCCGACCAAGCGGCTGCTGATGCTGCAGCTAAACGTCGAGCTGAACTCTTGAAAAGGGCAACAACCAAGCGCTAGCATCCCTGGCGGCATGGGATAAGATGGAAGTGTTCAAGTCAATCTGATGCGTTGACGCTCTATTTGGACAGGCATTCCGAAAAATCCACACGCGCAAGGAATGAGACTCGATGCCTGTCATCGACGCGAAGAAGACGTCATCGGAAGCAAACGCGGCTGCCCGTCGGGTTTGTTTTTCCGCTTGTGCTCCTTCCGTGAGGCTCGGCATCGCTGCTGTTTTGCTTCCCGTTTGTGTGTTGATTGTGGGTTGCGGGGGTGAGAAGAACCCTGATTCAAGACCCAAACAGTCTGCCAGGCGAATGCAGTTAACAGGCGGTTGGTACGACGAGTATGAAAAGGAGAGAAAATCGAGGAGGCTCAATCCTGAAGACCGGGTGCTTATAACAAAACCCAGAGAATGTTTGATCGCTGCCAAAGATGCCTTGAACAAGAAGAATTACGAACGGGCGTACGATCTGGCTAACTATGTTTTAAAAACGGAACCGCAGAATGCGGAGGCTCATTTCATAAGGGGAGCCGGAATTTTTTATTCAGCCTTTGGTGAGGAGTCCGATGCCATCAAAGACCTCGAGAAGGCACGCGAACTCGGATATCAATCAGCCGAGTTGTTTTCGGCACTGGCGAAACTGTACGACGCGAAGAAGGACTACGATAGAGCTATCGAAGCTGCCAGCTACGGTATCAAAGTCTGCTCGGACAAGGATTTGCTGCGCTGCAGAGCGTCGCTCTATCAAGCTGTCGGAAAACGGAAGGAGGCGTTAATTGATTTGAACAGCTTCATAGAACTAGCTCCGGACAAGTCGATGGGCTATTACATGAGGGCGAACCTATTTCAGCAGTTAGGGCGAGATGAGGACGCACTTCGTGACCTGGCGGTTTGTAATACGAAAAACCCGGACAGCACTATTGCTTTAACGGAACGCTCCAAGCTTTTTCTGAAGCTAGGTCGCTTCGAAGAAGCGCTCGCCGAAATCTCAAAGGTCGCCGATTACGATAAATCGGACGATGACGCTGTTCGGTTACGCGGCGATATCTACGCCAGGATAAACCAGAATGAGCGGGCCATATCCGACTACACTCTGGCGATCAGCATGTCGCCAGAGTACGCGCGAGCCGCGTTGGAGGCACGCGCAAAGCTGTACGCAAAACTAGGAAAAAGGGACCTTGCCGCGCAAGACCTTTCCGAAGCGAGTAAGCTAAAAGCAAAGCCCGCTGAAAAGCCGGTTTATGATTTGAAGTGGTGAAGCCGTTTCTGTTCTTAAACCGATATCCGTTCAGGCTGAGACATTTTCGTATGCAAGTGATTCATAAACCGATATCGGTTCAGAAAACGAACTAACGCAAACCGTTTTGATTTACGAATTGTTGAATGTTTGCGAGTGCTTTGGTTTGAGGGTCGAACGAATCCAGGCTAGTAGCCCGCTCCACGCAGTAATCCAGGTCGAGTAAGAACCATTCTGCGATAGCCAATCGCCCCTTGGCGCACCACATCTTGATAAAGCCAGGGTTGACTTGTTGTGCTCTATTTAGCAAATATTTGCACCGATCCAAATTTCCGGCCTTTAACTCTAGTGCCGCCAGCGGTATCAATGGCCATTCAAAGTTCGGATGTTTAACCTCAAGTTCTGCAAATAAGTTCTTGGCTTTATCTTCCTTTTGCATGACCGTATATCGCAACGCGCTCATGTGCTTGAGCATGGCATCGCGACTAATTTTACGCGCGGGCAACCTGCCCCTTATGAAGCGTTGAGCGCGATTAGCAAGTTGTGTATCCTTCTTCAGTTCCAGGTCCAGGACTCTCTGAGCACACTCACGAGCCGGCTCACAAGCGCCGATCTGCTCATATCGCTGAGCGAGCTGAAAGTACTCATCGGCTGTTTTTCCCTCGATAACTCGGTCCAGTGGAAGTCCCAAAGCGGGTAAGAGTGTTCGCTCGAGGGAACTATCGATCGTTTCTTGAACGGTTTGTGTGACCAGCGTAAAGGCGGATTTCAGTCCGTCTTTTGCCTGTTTGACGTACTGAATATTGTCTAGGAATTTGTCAGCTTCCGAGAGAGTAAAATCGCAAATTCCATTGAATTGCTTCTGAACTTCCTCTGAAAACTCGTTCAAAATCAAAACCTTTTCGAGCGCGTCGAAAAGGGCACCGGCCCGTTTTTTTGCTTCTTCGCTCATGGACTCGTTGTCGGGCTGATTTGTAACGGCCAGGTGCATTGCTCTGGCTGATTGTCTCATCCAGCCAATCGAGTTGTAACGGAGCTGCAGTTTTAAGTATTCGGTGTGACTGAGACCGGGTGGAACGTTTTCTGGAGGCAGCATTCACGATCTCCACGAGGCATTGAAGTACCGATGTCGTCTAAGCGCATTCATTTACTCTAGCTTAAAACAAGCTACTTTTCTTGTTAATCCTATTGCTGGCGGTCAAGCATAAGCAAAATTGAGCCGGCCCAAAACGAAAGTCTGGATTTAAGCTGTTACCCGGTCTCTTATGAGTATCTGCGTCCTGAATGCTTGAGGAAACGATTCGGTAATCTTAGGCCCATCAAGCTTTGAGCGATATGTCCCGAGGACTTTCGCGTATGCAACCAGCCTTCGCATTAACAGCCGCAAGTAACGGGCATAACTTTATGGGGTCTCAATTGGTTGGCGTTATGTTTGGGCACAAGCTTTCTAGTATTCCGAACCAAAATTATCGGGTGGAGACGCACCCGACAATTGAGCAGCTCAACGAAATCATCGAAAAAGCGCGGGCTATGTTTGGGATCAAACATAATTACCTCTGGGAAATACCGAATGATTTTAAGAAATATACCCTGAGTATTCACTGTAAAGAGAGCGACGGTGAGGACATTGAATGGTGGCTTCACGAAGAAAATATAGTTGGAACGAAAATGGTCTGGTTTCACAAGACCAAAGATATCGCGGTCATTTATCCTCACCTACTGACCGCGGTCGGAGCGAAACATCCGCTGGAAGAAACGGCAGAGGACAAGGCAAAAGCTGAGAGGGATAAAGAACATAAGTCGACGTCGCTGGGCGAGCGCTTCAGGAAAAGCACGACTAGCGCCGAGCTAATACAAGCGCCCACCATTGAGGAGGAGCGAGCCAATGCAGCTGCTGTAAGTTCACCGGCAGATAGCGCCGAGTCCTCTACGATGCGATTGATGACTGGGAGCCTAAAATTGCGTCCGATTGCCTGGCTACTCCAAACTGCCCAGCAATCGGAAATCACCGGTGAGCTTCGCGTGACGAACGAGCACAATCGCATAATCGTCGTTCAGTTCGGCTTGGGACGGCCAATTCACGCCTACACTACCGACAAGGTGGGAACAGATGCCATTCTTGAAATCTTTAGCTGGCAGGACGGTTCAGCGTCGTTTATTGAGGGGACCCAGCCCGATACTGCTTCCGTACAGGATAGTACTGAAGAAATTTTGAAGCAGGGCTCTAAACTGCTGGAAAATCTTGGATTCTTGATGAAAAATGGAATGGATGACAATTCCATTTTGTCGCGCCCTCCAATCGGTTTGTCTGAAGAGCAGCTTGAGGAACGATTGAAGGATGGCATCGACTACGGTTTCAAAGTTCAGCGTGCTTTCTACACGACCCTTGATGGACAACTGAGCCTGAAAGAAGTCGGGGCGCGAATATCCTTAGACTCCTGTAGGCTGTTGGCGATCGCAGTAAATTTCCTTCGCCTGGGTCTGGTGTTGACTCCTGATGGACGTTCGCTTCGACAAGTCGCGCATTCTGCTTCTTCAGATGCTTTCGCGAATGCTCAAGTGCAGGCACAATCTGGCGCTCAACCAGCTTTGAAGCCTCCGGCCGGGTTCTTTGGCGGAGCAGGCTTCGGCGCAGGGGCTCCGAACTCGCCGGCACAAGTTCAGGCCGCTCCGGACGCGCCTTCTTTCAATGCGTCAAACGGTGTGCTGCCAGCCGGCGCTACTACATCGGTGCCTAACCAGATTGCTGCGCCAGCGTTTAGGGTAAGTGGAGACCAAACTCCAACAACATTTAACGTTGGCCCGGCGCCAGCTTCAGGTGGCGTAACATCTGATACCGTATCTGGTGATGTTTCAACTGTAGCCCGCAGTTCCAATCTTGTTCCAAATGTGCCGCAATTCGCGCAGGAGCTGTCCGGACGACAGACGGCGCTTTCGTCTCCAGCGCTCGCCGGGCCGCCCAAAAGCCGTGACTTCTTCGAAGTCGGCGTGCCAAGCAACTTACTTGATTTCGATTCTAATTCGGTTAAGTCTGTTTTTTCTTCGTTAACTGATAGTCAGACAGGAGCGCTGACTTACCCGGCGTTTCAGTTTATGCTTGAGCGAGAATTTGCCAGGGCGTTTAGATTCAGTTCTGAATTTTCGCTTCTCATATTTTGCATTCGATTAGGTGGCGGAGATGCTTCAAGACCGAGTCCAGCGGCATCCGTGATGCCAATGAATGCGCTCTCTCTTGCAACTCAAGCGATCTCTCAAATCAAGCGCGATGTCGACGTGTTTGGGCATGTAGGAGATAGGGCGTTCGGCTTAATTCTACCTGGCGTGGGAACGAACCAGTCTCATGCGCTGGTGGATCGCATCGTCGCCGATTTACCAAAACTCGCCTCAAAACTAGGTGGCTATTGGCCTATTCTTCACTTTGGCATAGCCGGAGTTCCAGATGACGCTCGCGATTTGGCATCATTGTTTCATGCTGCTCAAAATGCAATGATTCACGCCGCACATAAGAATTACACACGTATTCGTAGCGCCGATCTGCGCGCCTAGCATCTCTCGGTTATCCAGGGGTATTTTTGAACCGATATCGGTTTAGCGCTAGCACTTTTCCTTTTCCTTAAACGGATATCGGTTAATGCTAGTAGAGTTAAACCTCGTCCTTCAACCGATATCGATTCCTGTTATAGTGATGAGCTCTTAACCTGGAGGAGTCAAATATGCAGCGGTTCAGGCTGGACAACGTAAGAGCGATCGTAACAGGCGCATCGAAGGGTATTGGGCTCGCCGTCGCGAATGACCTTGCTGACTTGGGCGCTACAGTTACCATCGTGGCGAGAAATGACGCTGACGTCCAGGAAGCGCTTCAGGTCGGAAGCAAACTTAGTCGCCAGATGTTTGGTGTCGCTGGAGACGTCTCGACTAAAGCCGGAAGAAATGCGTTGATAGATTTCGCAGTTCAATCGATGGGCGGAATCGATGTCCTCGTGAACAATGTTGGTACCAATGTCCGCAAGAAGACTATCGAATATTCCGATGAGGAGTACGAGTATCTTCTCGATACCAATCTGCGCTCGACATTTGAGATGTGCCGGCTGGCCTACCCGCTTCTGAAGAACAGCATGTGCGCCTCGATTGTCAATCTTGGCTCCGTTGCTGGACAGCGAGCATTACCGACAGGAGCACCATATGCGATGACAAAGGCCGCAATGGATCAGATGACGCGTTCACTGGCTGTTGAATGGGCTAGTGACGGAATTCGTGTCAATTGCGTTGCGCCCTGGTTCATCAAAACTCCACTGACTGAACCGATTTTGGGTAATGAGGAGTTTCTGGACAAGGTTTTATCGCGAACACCGATGAACCGGCTCGGCGAGCCAGAAGACGTATCTGGACTCGTCTCGTTTCTATGTATGCCTGCAGCTGGATACATCACCGGCCAAACGATTGCCGTAGATGGCGGCTTCCTCTCGCTAGGATTATAGGCCGGCTTATTCAGATTGTTGGATTCTCATGCCGATCATGCGCTGCATTTATTGTAAGTCTTCGAAATCCTGAGAACTTGATCGGAGACGTAGTTTAATACTTCTTTGTCGGTCACGGGACTGGATCTCATGAAGGTATCGAAAACCTTACCTTTACGCCATGCAGTTCGGTTCATATAAAACCAGTGAAGTGCAAAATATAGTTGAGATGCTTTTTGACTAATTCCTTGATAAGAATTTCTGATGAAAAAGATTAGCGACTCTTTCAAACGCGGATTTAAATTCGCCCCAACGATTTTGGGGGATGCCATTGATTTTTTTGTCCGGACGACGTATAGACCATTGTCCGCTACGAAATCCTTGATAGCTAGAGACGAGAGCTTGCTGGTGAAATCTCTAAAACTCAGTCTGTTTCCGAATTCGTAGTGGAGGTGATCGAGCAGCATCGGACCATTTTCAAGTAAGGAAAGAATCTCCAGCTCAACATCCGAGAGCGAATCGACTTTTTTCGCCATGTTAACAGGGACCGTTACCGTGCGTAATTGCTTTTTCGCAACACTCGCAAATGTTTTGGTGACTGAGACAGCTTGCGAAGTTTGTTCTGCGGATACCGGCTTTTGTTCGCTTCTGGGATGCTCTCTTGCCGGAGTTTCTTTGCTTCTTCGAAAAACAATCTCTTCGAAAAGAACGCAGTGAGCTAGGCGCGTACCTGCTTCCTGCATTTTTTTGTCAATCACAATTGCGCATTTCTTTATCATGTTGAGACTTGTGGAATAAGCTACTGATGAGTGTCTCTCGAACTCACTTGCGCTTACTTCGATACCTTCGTCTAGTAAGGTAAGAAGAAATAAGTACTCAAGAGTCGTCGCTCTCTTCATTTTGTGAAAAAAGGTCTTGGAAGTGAACGATTGTCTACTCTGACACTTCAAGCAGATTATATTGCGAGTGCCATCACATCTGGTGAATTCATTTCCCTCGCATCGCTTACAGATGATTGAACCAGCTAGACTAAGCCACTCATACAGCTTGTCTTCTCCGGCTTCCAGATTCTTGTATGCTTGATCAAACTGTCTGCGTTTTTCTGCGAGCAGCTTTTCTTTGCTGTCATCTATTCGTCTCTTTTTGTTCTTAGGGCTTTTCATAACTGTCTCCGTGATTGGGAGACACAGTTATAGAGCATCTTTCGAGTGCGGGGAAGACTGTTTTTGTCGAGCGACATATGTCGCGAAAGTGCTGATTTTAGCAAGTGTTCGATTATCTTTTTTTAGCCTGCTAACTTCATTTCCCCTACATCGTAGTCTCAGTTTGGAGTCCGCGGTTTTCTGGCCCCGGCTGGTTTGAAAGTTGATTAACTCATTCGGGAACAGTTTATTAAGGTGTAGCTTCAGACCGATATCGGTTTAAAAATTATCGAGTGTCTAATGGTCGAGAATCGTCTCAGGCTGCGGGTTCCATTCAGCGTCAACAGGAATGTTCGGCAGAGTCTCGTGAGTGAGTAGTTGAATGAAAGCAAAAAACGTGAACCCCGCCGATGCGCTTACAAGAAATAATATTGGCGAACTTGTGAAGGTCAGAGCGATTCTACCGCCTATGATCGCGCCCGCCAGCGCTGCTGCTGCGACGCGAACTGACAAGCAAGCCTGAGAAACCGCCACTAGTGCCAGACCGGCTCCTGCGACCGCTCCGATGCCGGAGCCGAATCTGGCGTTACCCTGGAACGTTAGGTTGTAAGAATCAATAAGCTTTCCTACCTCATTCAGAAAAATGTTGTGGTAGTCAACCATTTCGAGAGGGACTGCTGATGCCACCACCCCTGGTTCTAGTCCGTAAAATCGCATCCAACCGATCAGCAGCCAAAGATTTGCAATCACGAACGCGCCTATAGCACTCGCAGCTAGAACGAATGCCAGTGCTCGCATTACATGGAATAAGGAGGTCATTCTATTCGTTCACCTCTAGCGAGCAGCATCTCTTTGACTCGCGATAACGTTGTGCGATTGTGTAACTCCAAGTCAGTGCTCTTTATACCTCTCAATAGTTCTTTTGCTGTCGCATTTGCTCCGACCTCTAAATAGGCTTGTGCTGAGAGCAACTTGACGGTTGCGTTACTCGGCGCAAATTGTAGGGCTTTTTTGAAATAGATGAGCGACTCGGCCGCATCTCCCATTTGCATGCTTACATAACCGAGATTCAAATGCACAGGAATGTCTTGGGGGTCTAATCTCAAAGCGGTCTTCAAAAGCGATTTTGCAGAATCAAATTGTCGGCGCTGAATATAAATATTTGATAGCCCGACTTTCGCTGACACCAGATCTGGTTTCATCTGTAGAGCTTTCTTCCAGTGTTTCTCTGCGCTTACGTAGTCTTGAAGTCGGTACTCGCATCGAGCCAGGCGGTCAAGGGCATAAGGGTACGTGCCGTCAACTGCCAGTGAGAATTCGCATAAACGCTTGCCTTCGAGATAATCTGATTTGTTGAAGCTTTGTCCAGCCATGTTGTAGAAATAGTTTCGAGCGGCGCCTCTTGCCGTGAAAAGCACTAGCATTATGGCAATGTATGCAGTTACGAGTTTTGACCTTGTGTTTGACTTTCTGTACGCGGTTTTCACTGATTCGGAATCGGATCTAGTAAGCACGACTTGAATGCTGTCAGGCACCGCGCCGCAGCTTGATGAGCTGATTGCGTTAACCAGAGATATGAAGGCTGCCGGCTCGAAAAAAAGTGAATCGAGGTTTTTCGTCTTTATCGAACTCTTTTGCGTAACATAGAGTTGCAGCTTAATGGCGGGCTGAGCGTTGAGAGTTAGTCTCGTTGCCAGCGGGCGAGCGTCGGCTCCGAATCCTATTATTTGCGACCACGGAATCAGCTTCGAGAAACGCGAAAGTTTTATACCCGATGGACCGATGACCACGCCTCGATTGATTATCGCAGCGATGTGAAGAATTCCGAGGAATGCCAAATACCACTGAACGAAAACGGAGAGCCAAATGCCACTGACTCGAGTAATGAAGGCAAAAGTGCTGTGTGTGCTCGGCAAAATAGCTATTGCATCTGGTATGCACAGGACGGTTGAAACGAGAATTGCAGTTCCCAACGCCAGCCTGGTCATCGCCATCAGGTCAAATGGCGTCACATACTCTTTGTCGACGACGGAACAAGTTGCATCCATGCTCATGGATTAGGCGACCTATTTCGATTTTGGGATAGTAAGGTCCGGAATCGCAGCGGCAGAAAATTTCTACCGTTTTCAATTTCACCAACCGATATCGGTTTATCAACCGTACGAGTTCGCGATGAAACCACTCTACTTGGAAACGGCGTGTGGATCCAGCGGATTTTTCCTGAGGTTCTGCTGCTGCTCCTAGAGTTAGGTTTGGTAAATCGCACCGGTTCAGGGTTTCAATTTGACATGGCGAATTGAGCGTGATAAGTTCGAGTTATGAGTGACCCGAGCTCCACGACATTTTCTCTCGAAGAACTCTCCCATGAGTCTGGACTTGACACGCGGGTTATCCGAAGTTTTATCGAGCAGGGATTAATGCGTGGACCGACGAGTCTGGGTCGTTATGCCAGGTATTCCAGGCATCATCTGGAACGGCTTCAGGCCATAAAAATCTTGAAAGAAAGACAAGGACTCCGACTAAGCGAAGTCAGGCAGCAGCTTCTACTGATGAGTGACGCTCAGATTGCCGCACTTGCTGAAACTGGTTCGCGTGATTCAAATTTTGTCGACAGCTCAGCTCTCGATTACATTCTCTCGCAAAGTCAGCAATTTGAGTCCGGGCAGCAGACCGAGGTCATCGCACCCCCACCAAATGAGTTCGTCCAAAATGCTTGGCGTGACGGAGGAGATTCTGCGCAAATTCAGCCTTCGTCATTGAAAAATGAAGGGCACCCACTCTCCATAGCCGATGCGATAGCATCCCGGTTGGGTTTTAAGGCGAAAGCCTTAGATACTGACTCGCAAGACCGGCAAATTGATGACCGTCACGAGCCGTTGGCAGCGGGCCATGTTTTTGCGGACGTAGCACCGAATATAGAGCCACAAGGGAACCAGAATCGCGATTTAGACAACGAACAGAGAATCACAAAAGACAGGCTTTCGACGCCTGTAGATCGACTCGTGGTCGGTCTTCAACATCAGCTAGGGCAGAAAACGGCCAGAAGGCAGTCAAAAAGGGAGGTCTGGCACCGCATACAAGTCACTCCGGACATCGAGCTGTCTGTGCGTGGTATTCAAGACGAACAACATTTGGCGCAGCTCGAACGTGTCGCTGATTATCTGAGGGAACTCCTCACAGGAGGAAGTTATGAGTAGTGGTGCTGGCATATATGTAGACTCGTCGTTCGACAAAAATTTCGTAAGCGAGAAGGGTAAGTCAACTCGTTACCTCGTGGTGGATCTGAAGGCACCCGATTTTGCCTTTGAACGGAATGGAGATAAACCAGGCTTGAATATTGCTCTGGTTCTGGACGCCTCTGCCTCTATGGGTGGAAAACGTTTGGAGTCGGCGAAGGAGTCTGTTATCGGGGTCATGCACTCCTTATGTGAAAGGGATCGCCTTTCGATCATCTCATTCGCATCGGAAATCTTCGTTCATGTGGATGGAATAAAACTCGACAAAGAAGGTCGCTCGAGGGCACTCAGATCGATCGAGGAACTCAAATGCCGGGACAATACCAACCTCGGTGCTGGTTGGATGAAAGGGGCGGAATGCGTTGCGAAAGTAATGCGGCAAAGTAAGAAGTTGCACAACCATGTCATCATACTTTCAGACGGTCATGCTAATGTGGGGCTGACCAATCCAATAGTTCTTGAGCATCATGCGGATCAGCTGCGCCAGCGAGGCGTGCTGACGTCTTGCGTTGGGATTGGAAACGATTATTCTTCCGTTCAACTTCAATCGCTTGCTGATTTTGGTGGTGGTCGATTGCATGATGCCGAATTCCCGGGTGAGATTATCGAAGTCGTGCTCGGGGAATTGAGAGAGCTGCAAAACACCGCCGTCGAAGACATTTCCGTAACCCTAAAATTTTCAGATCAGGTAAAGGTGGAAAGCATAAGTGGATTTCCAACGGTTGCATCGAATTCGAGTATGCTGTGCCAGATGGGTAGCCTCGCGCCGAGTGGAACAAGAACCGCTATATTTAAGGTAGTTTCTCCGGAAGGAAGAGATGGAGATAAACTGCACTTCGACATAACCTGCAACTGGCTCTGGACTGGCAGCGGAAAGCGTGATAAGGTCCACGGCGAGAGCAAAACGCTGACGGTAGTCGGTCCAGTGCGAAACGCCAACCAACCTATTAATATCGAATTATCACAGCGTGTTGCGGAGATCTGGCAGTCAAATATTGTGCGCAAGGCAGTAAGATTCAACCGCGAGAAAAAACTCACGGAGCTCTGTAAATATCTCGACTACGAACTCAAATACTTTGCCAGGTATTGCGATGACATTCCATTCACAGATGAGCTTGTAGCGGCGCTTGAGCAGATGCGAATCGTGGCGGACCAGGAATGGGATGAGCGCTGTCGCAAAAGCATGGAGTACACGACGTATCTCACGCAGACCAGCCAGATTGATCACCGAACGCTCGAGCGCGCCGGATGGTGGAAGTTCCTGGAAGATCGCAAAAAGTAAGCTGTATTTTCAAGCCTAGGCATAGTTCATTATCCGATATCGGTTCGTGAACGAACGAGTCGAGACCGATTGTACAAGAAGGTGCCCGGTCACATTGTCGTCACGCTGATTTTATATAAGTGTTCTGCAGTGTCTTTTACTAACGGGTTTTGCCCGTAAATAAAATTTGGGGAATTTGCTATGACGGTGAATGCGTCCGCACAGCAGTCTACAGCTGCGATTGCGCAGGAGCGAGTACGAACGGCGCGGCCAACTCGGGGGACTCTGCGTCGACGACGGTCTGTTGAAACATCTGTTCCTGATCCTTTGGTAGCCGATTATCTGAATGCGACCTGCTCAGAGGATGCACCGCATGGCACGATGCTCTCGAAAAACGCCAATTGCGGTGTAGAGCCAATTGACGATCAATTAGCTTCTTATCATATCCCTTTTGATTGCGAGTGCGATGTAAGACTTGGTGCACAAGAAGAAGTTCAATGTGGAGAGGTCGTTGAATTAAACGTTTGCTCAGAGCACGGATTGGCGCGCATGAGCTTTTCGATGTCAGTGGTTGACGTTTCCCTCACCCATTCAAAGCATAAACCGATATCGGTTGATGGTTTAACTCATCACGGAGTTGGAAGCGAATCTACTCACGAGTGCTCTTTATACGAGGAGCAGGGACCGACTGTTCGAAATCTAATCGGTGTTAATGACGAGACGAATGAGTTATTGCAGGAGTTCGAGGAGTTGTGGGTGGACACATACCCGCACCTCATTGAAGCCATCGATCAGGTAACACCGAATTCAGTCGGTGTGCTTGTGGAAAATGCAATTGCTGGCGACTCGAGCCCGGTCCTCAGCGACGACGGCCGCCGCCAATTTGAATGCGTTGATTCTAGTAGCGAATCAGCTGATATGCAGCTTGGACGTTTGTTACAAACTCTGGGGATCGTTTCACCTGATGCGCTTGAGGCGGCGATTTCTATCGCTAACGAAACCTCTATTTCCGTGGACCGCGCATTGATAATGTCTGGGCATCTCTCCGGGAGGCAACTCCAGTGGACTGTACAAATTCATACTCTGTTGCGCGAAAATGTTATTTCGCTGCAGAAGGCTGCTCGAGTCGCTGACTTGATGTCCAGCAAGGGGATGACCATTCAACGAGCCCTCAACTGTGTTGATAGTTCCGACGCTCTTCAAGTTTTGGAAAAAAATGCCACCAGAATTGGTGACCTACTTACGGCGGCCGAGTTAATTTCGGAAGAGGAATTGGAAGACGCTTTAATGAAGGCTGACTATTTTGGAATACCGCTTGGCCGGTATTTATCGATATCTAACTTGATTACAGCTCAATTACTTGAATCGATTACGAACGTGCAGCGCTATGTTCGACAGGGGAGAATGCAGAAAGCTGATGCTGTTGTCGCAATTAAGAGAAGCGCCCGCAGACAACACGAGCTTAGAAAAAACGGCTCAGCAGATGACGCAGATATTGTGCCATTGCATTCGGTGCGTCTTGGTGAACTACTAACCCTTGCAGGCGTTGTGAGCGAACTTCAGCTAGACACTGCTGTTGAAATGGGTTTGCGTAATAACTCTCCGGTCGGTGAAATACTTGTCAGTTTCGGCTACGTCACCCAATTAGTACTCGATAGTGCCTTGACGCTGCAGGCATTGGTGGCACAAGGTGGTCTCGCCCTAATAGAGGCGGTTTATGCGCTTATCGATGTTCACCATCATGGTCTGACGTTAGCAATAGCGCTCAAACGAAATCAGAAATTTAACGACAAACATCGTTCCTTGAGCTTTGAACAATTTATGGAAAGTGTCGAGTTGGTTTCTGCAACGCAAGTGGAGGAGGCTATCGAGACCGCTCGCCGAAGTCCATCGTTCGTGAGTAAGGCTTTAGTGGCGTCAGGCGTGGTGGCTGAATCGGCCGCTCAAGTTGCTTTGCTCTGCCATTTTTATGTCCGAGAAAGAATGCTCACGACCGAAGAAGCCATGTTGTTGTTCAAGTTGTGCCACCGAACCGGCCTGTCTGTAGAAGACGGAATCCAAGAACTTGGATTGATTGTCCGAGTTCAGCGCGCGCCAGGCTCGTCCTGAACCTGTCTCCCCTGTTTGCCCAGGCTTTCACCAAAAGTGGGGCAATAGTTCTGGCGTCACTTTGGGAGGCGTTGCATTGAATCTTAGAGGAAATAAACTCAAGCGCTACTGTTAGCGCGAGGAGTCCCCAGTTGCGCTACATAGAGAGAAAATGTAACCGCACAGGAGGACAACTAAATGACACTGAAGCAAGGAAGCGCTGTCGAGGTATTGAAGTCGGCGCATGCGCGCGTTTTAGGGAAATTCGACAAGTATGATTCGAAGCTCAGTGCTGACGACAAAGAGAAGGTCCTGGCAGATGTCGCTTTCGAGTTGAACGTTTTATCGGTGCTCGAGATAGAAGTTTTTTATCCCGCTATTCGTGATATCGATGGCGTTTCCAGCCTAGATCAATTCATTGAAAATCATGATCAGGTGAAAATCATGACGGCACAAGTGCAGCGGTTAATGGGCGATGAGGCTGATTTCGATGCTCAATTCCAGGAACTGCGAAATCTTGTGAAGAAGCATTTTACTGAAGAGGAACAAGATCTCTTTTCGTCCTTGGAAAAAACCTCGGTCGACTTGAATCAACTTGGAGAAGGACTTAGCAAAAAACGCGAAGACGTGACAGCGAAGATCGTGTTTTAGCTAGACGCGCACTCCTGATTTTATAAACCGATATCGGTTCAGATTGCAGACTGAAAACGATATCGGTTTATCTTATTTTTGTAAGCCTTGGCAATTTAGTCCTGAACCGATATCGGTTTAGCTTCCATTCGCCTCATAAAATGTTGCCACATTGGTCTATAATGACAACTCTTGTTTCGTTGTCGAAAAATCTGGCGCGATAGCCGTTTTTGCGTGATGCGGAGGTCCTGTGAGCAAGAAGTGGAAAGAGTTGATGGAGAGGGCTGCTACTCTTGCCGCAGAGGGCGCGCATCTTGAAGCTGAAAAGATTTACCTGGACGCAGTTGGTGCGGTAGAGAGGAATCAGAAAAATCAAAATCTTCTAGCTGAAACCCTCCAAAAACTGGGCTTGCTCATGACTGTCATCGGCAGTTTCGATGAAGCAGAAGGCTATCTCCTTCGCGCGCTAGCAATTCGTAAGGAACTGCATGGTGAGTTGCATGAAGAAGTCGCGGACACCTTGACCGCTCTAGGACGCATTTATGCCCCCTACGAAAGTGAGGAGTCAGAGAAACTACTCAGGAAGGCGATTTCGATATACGAGGAATTAGGGGAGCCTTCCATAGTATTTCCTGCCGAGCATCTGTCTACACTGTTTCTTTTGCGAGGAAAGCGTGAGGAACGCAGACAGTTGCTCGCAGAGTTGGTTTCTAGAATGGAGAATGGTGTCGAGAATAAACCACTGCTCGGCAAGAGTTTATTCATGCTCGCTCAATTTCACGAAGAAGATGATGAGTCTGAATCGGAATGTCTGGCAGCGCGAGCCGTGCCTCTTCTTTGTGGTGATGTGAAATTTGCACAGTCCGCTGCAGAAGCCGCAACGCTTCTGGCAAAACTTCAAATGCGCAAGCAAAATTTCGCCGCCGCCCAGCAGAATTTTGGGCTTGCTATTGAAAAAGCCATTTTGACTCCGCAGACATCTGCGCATACACAGGTCGAAGCTCTTACACGCCTGGCGCGTCTTAAAGCCATCGCAGCCAAAAATTACAAAGGCGCTGAAACGCATCTTGCCGAAGCGACGTTGATTTGTCGCTCTCAGGTGCCACCACTGCCGATGCATAATGTGATTCTTGAATACGAAAAATTGTGCGAATTCACTAACGAATACGAGTCACTGGAGAAGCTTCGACGTGAATCATTGGATGCCTTCAAATCGATCATAGACGACTCTCGTGATCGCTGCCAGGCAGATGAACGCAGTGCGTATGCATCTGGAGAAGCCGTTAATTTGTCTCGTCTTATGCGCAGGCTTGGACGCCTTGACGAAGCTGCCGATTTTGCCAAATACGCAGTGGAAACCGATGAGCGCATCACCAGCCCCAAACTCGTAGGTAGCCTTCTAGAGCTGGCAGCAGTCCGTGTTGAGCAGCAAAGACTCGAGGAGGCTAACGAACTCTGCACGCGAGTGATGCAACTCAAGTTTGATGGAAATTGGTATTTCCCTCAACTAGCGGATGCGCTGCGACTGACAATATTGCTGGGGCGCGATCAAGACGCACGTCATCTTCGGAATGTAGCAAATGGCTTCATGCAACGCTTCGCCAGCAACTGTGAGTGGAGCAAAGGTCTTTGTCACAGGTTGGCCCTTGTCTATCTTGAAGTCGGCAGCAAAACAGAAGCGGACCAGCTACTCGAGAGAGCGTTGAGGGCAGCGGAGCAGGCAGAGCCTGTAAACACACTATTTTTCGCTCACTTGCTCGAGAGTTGGGCCGCTCAATTTCGGCTGATTGGCGACGTTGATTTATCTTTTGAATACGATCTACGCGCCCAAACCATTCGCGATAGACTAGGGGTGTCCGCTAGCTTGCCTTCCGCACGCTGAATGAAGCCTCGATTTGGGACTGTAGCTTTACAAGGCTAGTCATTTGTTCCCAGACTAAGTCGCGCATCTCTTCCAGCTCGTAGCGGCCAATTTGTCCACGGTCATAATGACTGCACACTTTGTCCCACAATGCGAAAAGCATCTTCGCAGATTTTGCTTCGCGTGCTTCTTGTTGATATTCAGGTAAATCAAATCTATCTACAAGGTACATGATCTATACTCCCTCTTAGTCTCGCGCAGTCGATGGGCATAGGCAGCCGATTATCCGCCTTGGAAGTCGACATCAGTGTGCATCATCTCTTCCTCTTTGACGTCGCGGACGTCAACTGGAACTAACTCATTCCGCGAGGTGTTATCGCATTTTGGACAACGCAGTGCGCCTTCGTCAAAAGCAAAAACTTTCTCGCATTTGAGACAGTGATATTTGCCGGGCTTTGGCGGCTTGCCAACCATCGTCTGATTCATTACTTAAACCTCTGATGCAATGATTTTTATACTCAGGCCTCGATATCGGGTTTCTGCGTGACAGGCATGCCACAAAATTTCCGGATTCTTGACCACTTACGAAATAGCACACATCGTTGCCGATGAAGCAAGATTGGAAAAATCTTGAGGATACTCTGTTGACTGCTTTTTGAACCGATATCGATTCAATACAACAGATGCGAACGGGTCCGAAGCTACGAGACTGCGTGCTTCGACCATTGTGATTCTTTAACCGATATCTGTTTAAGGACGACCCGGTTCTGGGTTCAACTCTGCGAATTAGTCTTTCTGTCGCTGATGAATATTTCGAGAACTAAACCAAATCCACAACCAGCAGCCAGGATGAAGCATATGATGGCGATGCCCGGGTAGCCCCAAATCGTAAAGGTTGATTTGATCTGCATAAGTTGAGTCGCGCCCATAATCAGCGCTGCCAAGACCAGCCCCATTGTTATGCGATTAGCTATTTTTTGGCAGCCGCTCATGAGCATCTGCTCGTCAATAGCATCAACGGTGATTTTCAGCTGATTATTTGCGACTGCATCCAGAATTGTTCCAACTTTTCCCGGCAGTTTTTCGAGTAGATCTACCGTTTCAAGAATATTTTGGAAAACGTGAGCGGGTGTTAGAGTCCGCATCACATGGCCCTTCATAATTTCAGTAATGTTCTTCTCCAAAAACTTTCTTGAATCGAAGTTGTTGTCGAGGAGGTCTGCGACTCTATCGAGATTGACTAATGTCGTGCCCAGGGTACCAAACTCAAACGGCAAAGCCATTCCATTGCGGAAGGCCGCTTGCGAGATGCCTACAAAAACGCGTCCAATCTCCAGTCGGTCAGCTGGTGCGTCGCGATGTGCCAAAATGAGGTCCGCGATAGCTCTTCGAAAAGCGTCCTCATCGAAAATCTCCCGTTTCGAGCAGAGATTGGCGAGAAGGTCGGCGACGTGCTCGCCTCGTCCCTCGTTTATTCCCACTAAAATCTGAACAAGCTTTTCCTGCATTGATGCTGAGACCCTGGTTACCACTCCGAGGTCCAGCAGCGCGAGCTTTCCGGTGCTCGTGAACAGAATGTTGTCGGGGTTCGGGTCTCCATGGACGAAGCCATCGACGAGAATCTGCTTGAGATAGGCGTGGAAAATTTCTCCGGCTAGTGCTGCCTTCTCGGCTGCAAGAAGGCCCAGATGCGAGGAGTCGCGAAGCTTTCTTCCGTCAATGAATTTCAGCGTGAGGACGCGCGACGTAGAATAGCGTTTGATCGGTTCTGGCACTACAATGTGGTCGAGTTCCTTCAGTGCTTGCTGCAGATGCTCGAGGTTGTACGATTCCTGCCGATAGTCAAGTTCGGAAATAATGGTTTTCTTCAATTCTTCGACAATGGTTTTGAACGAAATAATCTTGCCGGTTTTTGTATGTTGATCGCAAAAGTCAGCGACCTCTTCTAACGTCGAGAGGTCATCGTAGACGATGCCTTGAATACTGGGTTTTTGAACCTTAACTATGACCCGCCGGCCATCTTTAAGTGCTGCAATGTGACTTTGTTCGAAAGGCGACACCGTGAGTGGTGCCTCATCAAACTTTGTGTAGATTTCAGACAGTGGTAATCCGAGCTCTGCTCTAATAGTCGCATCCAGTTCCACTAAACCCATAGGCTCTTGTGCAATCTGCCTGGCTGTTAGCAGATCCGCGATGCTGTGCGGTAGAAGATCCGGTCGTTTCGCTAAGAGTTGCGCCATTCGCACGTAGGTAGGTCCAAGTGCACTGAGGTCCGCTAAGAAGTTTGAACTGTGATAGTCGGAGTCGATACTTGGGCCGGAACCTGTCTGAACCTTTGTTGCGATTGCTCCTGCGTGTGGTACATCGCTTGCACCGTATGTGGTGGCAAAAGCTGAACCATTGCCATCAGTGCTGCCGCCGCTTCCAACGCCTGGAAAAAACGCAGACTGAACACCACCTATGTCCGCAATTCCGTGACTTCCGAGCCATTCGTCAAGCCCCGCCTTATGCAGAAGGTCGTCATGTCCGTATTTCCAAAGAAACATACCTAGTGCTTTGTACTTCTGCAAACGTTGTGCTCTTTGAGAAAAGTCCATCGGCTTATTTACCTCGACCCGGTGGTGACGGTTGGCAGTGCTAAGTAATGATCGCGCTTTTGCGGAGCCGAAAGTGTCATCTGCTTATGTGTATGTAGCAAGGGAACTGAGGGCCTGTGCGCGTAACCGTGGTCGCTTGGAGTCCTTTATTGTTTTGCAGAAAAGGAAAATCCAGAGAGAGAGTCTTCGCTCAATCAATCTCTGGATTTTTCCACTATGTGCTCTACTCACCAAAGTGATTAGATTGCTCTGGTCCGAGACGAACCCGGGCTAGATGAATCTAGTTCGTTTTCTTCTCGGCTTCCAATTCATTGGTTGCTTTCTCGGCATTGGCATCTACTGATGCTTTGCTCACGTCAGCTCCTTCTTCCACCGTCTTTTTCGCGAGGTCGGCGCTCTCTTCAACATTATCTTTTTTAGCATCAGCATTCGCTTCTATTGCCTTCTTTTGATCGTCAGCATTTTGATCGATTGCTTGTTTTTGCTCGTCCGCGTTCTTTTCAATTGCATCTTGTTGCTGCGAGAGCTTTTTGTCTTCAGCGCTGGTGCAGGCAGTACAGAGAGAAACAGAGAGACCCAGGATCGCGATTGTTGCCAATATGCGCTTGTTCATAATAACCTCCGACGGTTTGTGTATTGAGAGTGATGGCTCGGGGCCGTTCACGAAGTTCGTGCCTTTTCACCCGACCTTTCATAGCACACACAAAATTCGGTGGCGCTTAGTCAATGCCGAAGTGTTGCTGTTTTGTCAAAAATGCGAATTTGCGGCGATTTGCGGTATCTGTTTGCAACTCTGCTCTTCGAAATTTATAGGGCACTCCCGGTGAGAATCAGCTAATGTCTGCCGCCGACAATCGACTGCGCTTCGAAAGAATGTGTTTCCGAAATAGCTTCCACAACTGCTCGTGGAACTCTTTATCTAAACCGATATCGGTTTAGAAACGACTCTTCGGCCCGCGGCGTCGGACATATATAAAGGACTGAGTCTTCTCTGGCGGTCGGCTGTCAAGCCGGAATGTGTACGCCCTTCCCGGTTTGAACATCAAATGCGCTTAGAAGTGCTAGAAGACAGGTAATCGATAATTGCGCCTCTCACCTCGCACTTTTGCGAGCAGGACATTTGAGGAATTAAAATGAACATCTTCACCTATTTGAACACTGACGAAAACCACTTAAAAGAATTGATGTGGGACGTCACCAACAATTATCCGGAATGGACTCAGGATCGTGTTTTTGAGTCCGTCAAAAACGTTATTGATTCCGTTCACGCACACATTAAGAAAAAAAATGAGTTGGTACTTTCCAACGTTCGAGACCACGAATCGATATCCGATGTTCTCTCTAAGTGGGATGAGCAAACGTCAAACATCGACGAAACGATTAACAGTCTCATCATGATTCATGTCGACGAGCCTGGCTTTGAGCAGCTACTGATTAAGCTCTCGAAAATGGTCGACAATTTGATCTCGTTCTCGAAGGATGAGTTGTACCCGGCCGTTCGCTCGGTCGCGACCGAGGAAGAGCTCAACAGAATGAACAAACATCTAGATAGCTTGGTTCTTAGCTAGAGAACGGCGAGCTGTCCGTGACCTGGCATGCCATGCCAGCAGCTGCGCCTGTAATCGGTTTGGAGACGAACCCACATTCTGAGTGGAGGTAAGAGAATGAATGCAGACGAAATAGAAAGTATGAACACATTGCTGATGGGAGAGTTGTCGGCCGTGGAGTCATATGATAGAGCTTTGGAGCGAGTTCAACGACCCAAAGTTGCCGAGTTGTTGACACAGGCTAAAGATTCTCATGCCGAAAGGGTGGAGCGCTTGCGAGATGCGATTACCAGATCCGGCGGCGAGCCGATCGAAAATCCTGGAGCCTGGGGGAACTTTGCAAAAATGGTGACATCGACTGCGGCTGCAATGGGAGACTCCGCAATCGTCGCCGCGCTCGAAGAAGGCGAAGACCTGGGTTCCAACGAGTACGAATGGAAAATCATGAACATCCATGGCGATAACAGAAAGCTGGTAAGGGATGAACTTTGGCCAAAACAACAAGCTACGCACAAGTTGCTTAGTAATCTTGTGGTGCAATCCAACGATGGAACGTGGCCTCCCTCGCCGGAGACGCGAGACGGCTAGACCACTCGGTTTCTTTCACAGCACAGCAAAGAAATAGGCTCGCGTTCAGACGCCAGTTTCAAAAAAACTTTGGGAGACGGCACCTTTTTTTCCGGTGCCTTCTTTTGGTGTTGTATTTAGTATCATTTACTTCTGGCGCCAATTCGAGCCCCGTCGAACATGCTTGCTGCATGTCGCGCAGTACCAGCTGAATTGAGGTGCTGGAATTATTTCAGGAATCATAGGGTCATAGTGATCGCATCGTCCGAATGGACCGAATCTGTAAAACATATGTCGCGATACATTGGAATCATGATAGGCTCGCCAGGTGAAAACGACATTGAAGGAGTTTTCGCATCGGGGACACACAGGTTGATTCTGGAAAAGGTAGGCGGCCAGCAGGAAAGTTGTCGCCGCGAAGAATATCGCGATGACTAGAAGAACCGTTTTCCTGCTTACGGCGAATGGCTCCACTTCGTTTTCTCGTAGCCCACTGCGGGCATTATAGGTTATCTCGCAGAAACTGGCTTGCTTGTTGTCCAGCCAACATTTCCCGGTCATGTAACAACTTGGAGCTTAAAATTTTAGCCTCACTTGATTTCGTCCATGCATCGCAAATGCTGATGAATAGCAGAAAAAGCCCGGAACGTAAGCATTAAGTGAATCGATGGCGTAAGGTATTCGAAAGGACCGTTTAAGCTATTAGAGTAAATATAAGGCTACCCTGTTAGCGATCGTGGCAGAAGCTAATCCAGCACTCGGATTCAAGGATCTGCCGAGTTTTAGCTGAGAGTGCAGAGTGAGGTGACTCCCTTGAAGTATTTAGCGGCGGCATTTGATTATGATGGAACACTTGCGTCTGATGGGCGTGTGTTTCCTTCAACGGTTGCAGCGTTGAAACGTTTGAAGGAGTCCGGTCGTAAGGTTTTAATGGTCACCGGTCGGGAGATAGACGATCTGCTGCGAGTCTTTCCGGAAGTAGAAATGTTTGATCTCGTGGTAGCTGAAAATGGTGCGCTTATCTACGATCCGGCAACTAAAAAAGAGCAAAAATTGACAGAGGATTGTTCTGAAGATCTTCTGGCTGCTCTCAAGAAGAGAGACGTGAAACCAATTAATCATGGCCGATGTATCATTTCGACTTGGGAACCGTTCCATCAAGCGACCATCGACGCTATCAAAGAGCTCGGTTTGGAGTTGCAGATTATCTTTAATAAGGGTTCTGTGATGGTCCTGCCATCCGGCGTCAACAAGGGGACTGGTTTAATTGCCGCTTGCGAACAGATGGGACTTTCGCCCCACAACGTTATCGGTGGCGGTGACGCCGAAAACGACCACGCGTTCATGTCCCTTTGTCAGGTTGCTGTCGCCGTTTCTAACGCGCTACCTGCCGTGAAGGAACGTGCTGATCTGGTAACAACCAGAGATCATGGAGCCGGAATCGAAGAAATGATCGACATGCTTCTCAAAGATGAGTTTGCTAACTGCAAAATGACTCGACATGATCAACTTCTCGGAAAAAACTTGGAAGGCGCCGAGGTAAAATTTGCAGCGTTGGGCACAAATATTTTGATCGCGGGGCCATCAGGAAGCGGCAAGTCCAATGCTACTCTCGGGATTCTCGATACTCTAGCTCAAGCGGATTATCAGTTTTGTCTTATCGACCCCGAGGGTGACTACGAAGCTTTCGGAAACTCAGTCGTTCTTGGCGATGCTAAGCGCTCTCCCAGTGCCGATGAGGTTATGCAGCTGTTAAAAAATCCTCAGAGCAACGCGATCGTGAATCTTCTCGGCTTGAAGTTGGAAGACCGCCCTGCCTTCTTCAGTGCCCTCTTTCCCCGTCTGCAGGAGATGCGCGGTGATTTCGGTCGCCCTCACTACATCGTTATCGACGAGGCTCATCATATCTTTCCCAAAGATTGGCAGCCTGCTGAATCGTTTGTTCCGCATCAGCTGAAGGGGTTGATCACGATAACTGTCCATCCCACCACGGTATCGCCTGTGATACTAAAGGACCTGGACTTCTTGCTGACAATCGGAGAGGAGCCTGAGTCGACGGTTCGAAATCTCGCGGAAGTCGCTGGCTATAAGATGCCGAAGCTCAAGCGGACTAAGCTCGGAAAAGGTCAGTCTCTTGTCTGGTGCCCTCGCACCGGGGACGCTCCTCAGGTGGTGGAGCTGGAACTCTCCAATATCGAACGACGCAGACATCGACGTAAATACGCAGAGGGATACTTGGGGGAAGAGCGAAGTTTTTATTTCACCGGGCCGCATAAACTCAAATTGCGAGCCCAGAATTTGATTACGTTCAGCCAGCTTGCAAATGGTGTTGACGACGCTACGTGGTTGTATCACCTGAAACGTCACGAATACTCTAAATGGTTCAAAGAGATTATTAAAGACGACACTCTAGCAGAGGTTGCTCGTGGAGTTGAGGACTCCGAGAATATCTCTACCGAAGAAGGTAAGCAGAGAGTACTCAATGCTATCGAAGAGCGCTATACACTCCCTGTGGAGAGTAAGTAAACGGAGAGATGCACACTATGAGAACCGCAGAAGAAACAATCGCGCGGACGTTTTATCAAACATTCACCAAAGAGATCTTGCATCTGGCTCGCGAGGCTAACGCGACAAAGTACAGCAAGGACCTTGATGGCTTCACGCTCACAAATATCAAGGACGGCTGGGTGGAGTTTCGCGGTATGGCATTCGGCTTCGCGCTCCTTGAGGATCCACCGCGCATTACCTTGACTTTTGGTCCGGACGGCCCATTCGTCGGCTACCAGCAAGTATTCGACATTTATGGAGAGGGCGAAACAGTTCGATGTGTCCTGCAGGAGAATGAGGCATTTGTATTCGAGTGCCCTTCTGAGCTTGCAAAATTCGGATTAAACACTCTGGTAGGTAAGCTGCACGAGCGGAACGCTGTTCAGTAGAGCAGTTGCCTTTCTAGAATCCGGCTATGGGTGCTTCTTGTTCCTGAACCGATATCGGTTCACAAAGCGAAGTTCGTCTGAGCGACTCTGTGGTGTTGCGCGCTTTTGGTATTAAACCAGCAGTTTTCGTAAACCGATATCGGTTTACGAAGACAATGGAAAGGTCGCTGAGATTTTCGTCGTTAGTTTGATCCTTCTCTAAACCGATATCGGTTTAGAGTTCTATTAGTGTTGTGTAATCATCGGCGCTCGTGGTTCCCAAGAGCTTGATGGTCAAGCGGGTTGTTGCGACAATATTCAATCTTGTGAGTGATCTGAACAGCGGTCGGACACCGATAATCGTGCTAGCTTCTGCTCGCTGCGCAACCCCTTTGGCATACTATGTTCGGCATTAGTGCCGGTAATTCTGTGCGATTGAAACTCTTCTTGAACCAACTGTAAGCGCTTGGCGCAAAGGGCAAAAGCTTTGAATACTGTACTTTCATCCGAAACCAAAATCCCAACGGGTTGGCCCAGCGCTAACATCGGCGATGCGTTGTCCGTTCAAGCTGCGCGGCGACCAAAGGCGGAGGCTGTTGTCTTCGGCGATAAACGAATAGATTTTGCCAGCTTGAACGCACGTTCTCTGGCAATGGAAGAGCAGATTCGCGCGCTCGGCTTGCAGAAGGGAGACAAAGTTAGCGTTCTATTCCCGAACCATCCGGATTTCATAGCCATCTTTTTTGCAGTTGCAAAAATTGGAGCCGTAGTCGTCCCGATTAATCCAATGTTGAAGTCCGCCGAAATCGCTCATATTCTCAGCGACTCCAATTCTCGTGCCATCATAGTTCATAACCATTTGCTACCAGAGGTGGTGGCAGCTCTGCCGCAAATCGATGGGCTCCAGTTTCTAATAGTGTCTGAGCGTGCGGCTGAACTTCAGATTCAATCAGCAAATTCAGAGCTTAAACTTATCGATCTGACCGGCGAATTAAAACCAGACGCATTGTCTAGCTTCGACACAAGCATTGATCCTGAACACGATCTGGCCCTGCTCGTCTATACATCGGGGACTACAGGGAAACCTAAAGGCGCGATGCTTACCCACCGAAGCCTCATGTCTGTTTTTCCATTCAATATTTTCTCCAGTCTTGATCTCAAATCTGACGAGCGCATTTTAGGTTTACTGCCAATGTGCCATATCTACGGTATCGGGTCACTCGTTAGCACCCCTGTCGCTCTTGGATGCACTGTAGTGATAATGCCGAAGTTCGAGGCTAAAGCTGCGCTGGACTGCATTGCTAAAGAGCGTATCACTGTGGTGCCGGGCGTGCCTGCGATGTATCAGTTCATGATGATGGAGTACGAACAGAATAAAGTTGACGTGTCTGCTCTTCGATACTGTCTTTCTGCCGCCGCACCGATCGCGCCTGAATTTCTGGAGCGGATCAAGCGAGAGTTCAACGTTCAGGTTGTTGAGGGCTATGGTATGAGTGAAACCGCTGGCGGTGGCACTGTCAATCCACCCCGTGCCGGTAAAATCGGTTCGATTGGTCTTGCAATTCCAGAGGTGTCGCTTGCAATTTTAGATAAAGACAGCATTGGTCCGCTTCCAGCTGGAGAACAAAACGTCGGCGAAATAGCAATCAAAGGTCCGTGTGTCATGCTCGGTTATCACAATCAACCGGAAGCAAGCGAGGAAGCGTTTAATCAAGATGGCTGGCTGCTCACCGGCGATCTCGGGTACCAGGACGAGGATGGTTACGTTTTCATCGTCGGGCGAAAGAAGGAAATGATCATAAGGGGCGGCCAAAATATTTATCCTCGGGAATTAGAAGAAGTAATTCTCAAAATGGATGGCGTTCAGGATGTGGCTGTAATTGGAGTTCCCGACGAGTTGATGGGCGAACGAGTCAAAGCCTTCGTGGTCACTCGTTCCGGCGTTTCTATAACGGAAGACGCTGTAAAAGATTTTTGCAGCGAACACCTGGCACCTTATAAGGTGCCTCGAATCGTTGAGTTTGCGACCGAACTTCCGCGTAACTCGACTGGAAAGCTCATGAAGCGAATGCTCAAATAGATTAGTCCGGGGAAGAACAGTTGCTGCGCTTGTGCAGTTACGCAGAACTCTCTTCATCTCCAGTTCTTCAGTTCGATTGAACCAACTTTGCATCTAATTAACAAATAACCAACGGATACGTAATCGCTATGCAATCAAGGCTTTGCGATTGTGACAGAGAATAGGAATTAGCAAATTCCCTTCCGGACCTGCAACCGCCTCTTCCTCGGCGCTGCCTCTCCGGTGTCATTTTCCGGAGTAATTAATGAAAGGCACATGGCTAGCTTTGGTCTCGCTGGTACTGATGTTCGCTGGAACGTCATCTGAGGCATATGCGGAAACCACTTGTATGACCAACGATTTACTGATGGTGCCGGAGTCTGATGTTCCGCACAGGAGTGTCCGTCGAACGGTCAAGAATACGTCGAGCCGCAAAACTTCTGTAAACCACAGCGCAAACAGTAAGAAAATCGTTGCGACCGCAAACCCAAATTCCGAATCCACACCCGTCGTTAAATCGAATTGAGGTCAGGAAAATCGCGCAAGCGACATTTGAATTCTCGGCGCTCGCATCGCAAGAAGTCTTTCTACTTCGACAACGATATCGGAACAGTCGCCTTTGTACCTGGGCGGCTGTTCTGTTTTGTATGCTACAGTACAATGGGTTTTCCGGCGCTGTGGCAAAGATGGACGAGTCTAAAAATCTGCAGGATCTGATCAAGAGTACCAATCTTGATTTCAAACGGCGCTACGTCGACCTTCAGCTTATCGGTCAGGGTGGAGGCGGAAAGGTGTATCGCGCCCTCGACCAGAAACTCAACAAAGAGGTCGCGCTTAAGGTTCTTCGCACGAGCGTTAGCTCCCGTGACGTCGTGCGCTTTCAACAAGAAGCAAAAATCTTGAGTCGCCTCGACAATCAATTCATCGTTCGAGTTCTGGACTTCGAACATTCCGATGATGACGAGTTCTATATCGTCATGGAATTCGTGGATGGTTCGATGATTGATAATTTGTTGAAGAAGTCTGGCCCCTTTCCGCTCGAGGACTCGATACGCTACGCTGTTCAACTTTGCTCGGCCCTTCAGCACGCGCATGCGCAAGGAGTTGTTCATCGTGATTTAAAACCGAGCAACGTTATGGTCGACCAACAGAAGAACGTTCGCATTCTTGACTTTGGTATAGCTAAGCTTTTACACGACCAATTCGATACCCTGACGCGCACTAACGCGGCAATTGGCACTCCGCTCTACATGAGCCCCGAGCAGGTTCGAGCCGAAAACGCTGACGAACGAACCGATATTTACGGACTCGGACTTTTGCTCTACATGATGCTGACCGGTCGTACACCCTTCGACTCTGATCAGATGATCGTCTCCTTCCAGCAGCGATTAAACGATGAGCCACCCCCGCATCTGCGCCTCTATGTCGGTGAAACAGAAACAGCGCACGCGCTCAACGATATCGTCAGAAAAGCATTGAAGAGCGATCCCGACCTTCGCTACCAGAGCATGGATGAATTTCGAGAAGCTCTCGTCGCATTGATTTCTGAGGCAGAGGTTCGACATATCACCGCCCATGGTACCAGCGCGGCGATCCCTCGGAAGAAGGCGATTGCCTTCCTGGCAGCGTCTTTGTTTTTGACAGCTCTCAGTCTCGGTTTCTTTTATAACATGAGTCGAAAGGACGCTACCGAGCGTTTTTTAGGAAAGGCTCCCAAGGTTGACGTCAGCGAGGCGAAAAACCCCTTCCGTGAAGGCGATTTCAAGGGCCCTGTCAATCCATTGCCGAAGGGATTTCATCCGGAGAAACAAGACAATAAGTTGGCGGACTATTGGTTCGCCGACAACAATCTGAGTGACGCCAGGTTGATGGAGGTCTTGAATAAAAACGAAGATGTTACTCTTGTAAGTTTGCATGGCGCAAAACAGATCACCACTGATGGTATCAGATACATAACTCAACTCTCTCGGATAACCGGTCTCGATCTGTCCGAAACCAAGGTCACCGATGAACTACTAGAGGAGGTCGGGCGAATGCCTAATCTCGTCTGGCTCAAGTTGGCGAGCACCGGCATTACCGATCTTGGTATTAAGAACCTGCAGCCACTCGGCACCCGCCTGCAACGGCTCGATATCGACGCATGCAAAAAGGTAACAGATGTCGGGTTTCAGTCAATCCTGCAAAATCATCCTAATTTGAATTTTCTCGACATCGGTGATACTTCGATAAGTCCCGACTCAGTACGCCAGGTCCGAAAACTCACGAAGCTTACCAGCCTCTGGGTGGCTTCGTTGAAATTGCAGGACGACGATGTACGCGCTTTCAAAAATTTGAGATTGCACTTTCTCGACCTGACCAACAATCACGAATTGACCGACAGAGTTTTTACCATCATCTCCGATATGCCACTGAGCTCTATAGAGGCTATCAACTGTTTGAAGTTTACGGACTCGGCTATATCTGCGTTCAGAAAGTCTCATCCACATTGTAATACAATGATTCAGAGCACCCACGCAAAAGACGAATTTACCAACAGTGGACTGCTCGAAATGGATGAAAAAATCTCCGACTAGAGTTCGCCGTAATCTGTTTGCGTAGTGCGGTTTCCGCAAACAGTTGCGCCGGTGCTGAACCGTTTTCTACGCTTTGCTTTCTCTATCTAATTCTCTCTACTGCGACAAATGAAAATTGATCTTGTCAATTAAGGCTTTCGACTCGTCCGTGTATGCATAGTCATGGCACTTCATCAAAAGGGTCTGTAATTTGCCCTTGCGATTGTCCATCAAACAGTCAGGCTTTGCCAGGTAGTCTACGATGGTATCGCCAATGGTGACCGCCATCTGTCGCGAATCGCGTTTGTAAATGAAAGTCATCAACTCAGTAAGAACATCCAGCGCGTCTTCACCGTAGGCACAGAGAAGCGGTTTCAGATTTCGCTCCAGGTACTCTTGAATCGCCATCACGTTGCGGCTCCTGTTGTTCACCAGCTCGTTCTTCAGTACCTCGGAGAGTGCCTGCGCAGTGCGGAAGTCGGCTGGAGTTCGAACCAGGTTGATTGCCGGAAAAAGTCTCTCTGCCAGAGTCAAAGCGACATCATAACGCTCTCGCTTTATTGAGATGAACGCTTCGTACGCGACCGCCTTCATCGTGGCATGGTGATTCCAATCGAAAGCATTGCTGCAGATGGTCACTGCTTTGTGAGCCGCCTCATCGGACTGATCTTCCACTCCGCGCGCAAGAAGCAAAGCCGAAATGTTAATCCAAATTTCTGCACACTTCGGATGCAGGCTGCTGAAACAACCTTCAAATACAGCAAGCGCGCGTTTCAACCTCTCCGTCGCCACATCGAATGCGCTCTTCGCAATCAGAAGATCGGAATACGTCATCAGGAAAACGCCGTAAATAGGCTGTTTCCGCAGGTACTGATTGGCGTCGACAATCCTGGTGCACCGCTCCACAGCGGCTTCGGCCGCGGAAAGCTTCTTCTGTTTTACATAAAACGAAGCAAGGGCCGTAAGCGCTCGCAATAAATCTGCCGATTGCGGACCTGATTTTTCCTCTGCCAGAGTTACGATACGCAGCAGCGAATCCTCCACTCGAGCGGTTTTGCCAATCAGAAGCTCCAGGTTTGCCGTTTCGATCATGGCAGTCAATGACAGTTCACTCAGTAACGGAGACTTGGAACTATCATCAAGCTCGACGATCTCGTTGAGGCGCGTGATCGCCTTGGCCGGCGCTCCTTGACTTATGTATAAGTTAGCGTGACAGAGGTGCAATTCCTTTTGCAGTTCGATATCGGGGTCGCGCATCGATTCAATCATCGCTTCAGCCTGTCTCAAAGACTGGCTCGCCGGCTGCAACCTTCCGAGTTCTATTTCAATTTTGGCTTGCACAATGTGAAGGAGCGCGATATCTCCTCTGTATTTCGAGCGATCGGTCTGTTTCTCGAAAACTGCCAGAGCACTCGCTGCATTCTTCTCCGCGTCCACGTATTTTGCAATCGATAAGTAAATCAGCGCCATGTTCATTTCGCAATGCGCCAGCAAGAGATCGGTCGGTCGCCCGTGCTCCCGCAACATGTCGAGACCACGCATCTGAGCCATTTGCGCCTGCTGGAAAGAAAATTGCTTCATATAGACCGCGGATAATTCGTCAAAAATCTTGGCGCCGAGGTCTACGTCACTCTGGTCGCGCGGCAAGAGAACTTCAAGCGCTCGCGCGAAAGATTTCTCGGCTTGTGGATACTGACGAGCCGACTTGTGCATAAGTCCTTTCTTATAGAGCGGCTGCACGAGCGCAATATCAGAAGTGCCGTGCCAGGATTCGATGATTGAGATTGCTTTTTCGAAATGGTTTTCGCTCGTGCGAACGTCGCCCGACTTATGAAGGACTTCGCCCAGCCGGACATGAATACGGGCAATTTGGATATGAGTGTCGCCGTGAATTTCACTTAGTAAATTTAGGGAATTCATCAAATTTGCACGGGCTAATTGCAGTTCACCCATAGCCTCTTCTACCGAGGCGAGCGTGGCGAGCAGAAGCGGCGTAACGTCCGTCCCGTTTTCATACTTCGACTTCAATACCTTGAGCAGGGAGTTTATGAAATTTTTTCCGGTAGCGGCTTCTCCCGTGGCGATGAAACTCTGCGCGGCCTGACCGGCGGCCCAATAACTTTGCCATATCATCTGGGGGGGCACACGCTCGACCAGCCCGGCGGCCGCTTTGAACAAACTGCTGGCGGTTTTGTGCAGACCCAGCCAAGAGTACGCATTGGCAATCTCAAGTGCCAGCGTGAAACGGCGCGCGTCTTGCTGCGCCGGTGTGAGCCTTGCCATAGCGGCTGATTTGTCCAGTTCGGCGAAGATCCACTCGAATTCCGGTAGCAAGTTTCGCGGACCGCCCATCTGATGAAGCTCGAAGTCGTTCGGATCCGGTTCGGGCGCGTGCCACCCGAGAGTATCCATCCAGATATCCAGACCGCGCCGAATGTCCAGAAGCGCAGCGGACATATTGCCCTGCGCCGCCTTTATTTCAGCTACCAGGCGTAATGCCGAGGCTGTTTGGGGGTGGTGAAACCCGAAGTGCTTTTCACGTAGCTTAACCAGCTGCTGACCTAATTTCAGTGCATTGTCGTATTCGCCCATCCCGAATAGCAGTCTCACGTTCAAGGTGAGGAGGTCCTGGTACGTGGGATTGGTTTCGTCACCTAAACCGTTCAGAGCCTTGCGGTAGAGGCGTTCCGCTTCCATGTACTGCCCGAGCATGTGGGTAGTTATGGCTCGCTCAGTATGTCTGGCTACTTCGGTCGAATCGGTCATTAAACACTCCAGTGGGCTATTAATTCAATTCCCGCTTGACTACCGTTTTTCTCACGATCTTGCCATGATCACCACTATTTGGAAGTCATCATATATAATTTCAGAGCTGCAATACTTTTCGAACTTAGTTTTTTGGCTATGTTGCTGGTGTGAAAGGTGTCAATGGCGGATTGGTCTACAATACCGTGACTTTTGCATAGTTTCTCTTATATAACGGGTCTTTGGGGCTTCAGCTTAAATCGAAAAATAAGTCATATGAGAACTCTGGCCATACTGTCAGCGCTGTTTGGTGGCTTTCGACGAAAAGGTCGCGCTCGCTCAGGTGGAATTTTCGCAATCTTAATTGGTGCCGTTTTTCTCGCCTGCGTGACACTCACGTCTGGCTGCACAACGCATACCATTGGTAACGCCGAACTATCGCGCAACGTTTACGTCGAGCTGGTTGATTGGCATGTGTCAGGACTTTGGATTTTCAACACGCCGATCTGTTGGATTCGAGTCGTCAACTACAATGACGTCCCAGTCAAAGATGTTCGGGTTCGATTTAAGACTTTCGGCTACAACGGAGAATTGTTGTCGAACGGAACCTACACAATGGAAGGCTCCGTCGGCCCACGTTCCGTCAAAAATTTCGTCGAACAGACTGTCGGGCTGGTTGACCTTGAAAGTGACATGCTCAGCATAGAGCTTGACGCCGTCGAATCCGAGCATTAATCACTGATAGACTCCAATTATTTTTCGCCGCGTTTGAAACCGTTACGCCTGGTTGATAAACCCGGCTGTTAAACATTTGCAATTCTTGGTTTATTTTGATATGTATCTAATTAGATGCCTATCGAATTAGATGAGTACCTAATTAGACAGTCGTCTAAATTGCTGAAACCAGGCGAGCCTTGACTGGGAGTGAAAGCAGCAAAAGAAGCAGCCAAGTTGAACAGGAGGACAAAGTCATGGCGGCTATGAGATTGGAAAACGTCCTGGCATTTTTCAAAGTACTTTCGGATGAGAGTCGATTGAAGATTGTCGGAGTCCTGGCATCGCAGGAGAGAAGCGTGGATGAACTGGCTGAATTGCTGGACTTGCGCGCTCCAACAGTCTCGCATCATCTCTCCCGCCTGAGAGACGCCGGATTGGTTTCGATGCGGTCGGAGGGAACATCCCACCTCTACAGTCTGAATTCGAAGGAACTCAGAGCGCTATCCAAGCAGGTTCTGGCTATGGAAACAATAGTCACCATCGCCGATGAAGTCGCCTCGGACAGCTACGAGCGAAAGATTTTGACTGACTTTTTCGACGGTGAGCGTCTGAAGGAAATACCTGCCAGTCGCAAGAAGCGTGAAGTCATTTTGCGCTGGCTGACGCTTAAGTTTCAATCGGGCGTTCGTTACAAGGAGAAGGAAGTCAATATGATCATCGGTCGTCACCATCCGGACTTTGCGACTCTTCGAAGAGAACTGATCTGCGCAAAGTTGCTGGCACGCGAGAACGGGGTGTACTGGCGACTCGATGACAAGTGACAGGTTGGGCGGACCAGAACTGAGAGCGCCGCATTCACGGAATGTTTACTGAAAATCAGTACTACTGAATCAGAATTCGGAAGCGGCGCTCACTCTGCGTGTTAAATGTTTCGACGTTATTTGAATGAACATGAGCCAATCGTGGAGCGGGAAGCGCTAAAATAAGGCGTTTGGCTCGGGTGTCCCCCACGTTAGGAGAGGTCAGGAATTATGTCGCACAGCGCCGGTAGCATCTTTCAACTAGGCAAGGATACTACAAACTACCGTCTCCTCAGTAGCGAGCACGTTTCCGAGGAATCTTGGAGAGGCGGAAAGATGCTGATGGTCAAGCCGGAAGCGTTGACCCTGCTGGCGAAGTCCGCTTTCACCGACGTGTCCCATTTGTTGAGAACCGACCATCTCGAGATGCTGAGCGGGATTTTGAAGGATCAGGAAGCGTCGTCCAATGACAAATTCGTCGCTCTGGAATTGTTGAAGAATGCGAGCATCGCTGCCGGTGGGACGCTGCCGATGTGCCAGGACACGGGAACTGCCATTGTGGTTGCCCACAAAGGCGACCGCGTCTGGACCGAAACCGACGACTCGGTAGCGCTCCAGGACGGGATAAAGAAAACCTATAACGAGTGCAATCTGCGATACAGTCAGATGGCTCCCATCTCTATGTATCAGGAGTCCAACACGGGCAGCAACCTGCCCGCACAAATCGAAATCTATTCCGATCCGGGCGACACCTACGAGTTTCTATTTATCGCCAAAGGTGGCGGCTCTGCAAACAAGACCTTTTTGTTTCAAGAAACCAAATCGGTTTTAAACCCCGAATCGCTTACAAAACTGCTCACAGAGAAGATTGCTGGATTGGGAACGTCCGCATGTCCGCCGTATCACCTCGCTGTTGTCATCGGTGGATTGTCCGCCGAGATGACGCTGAAAACGGTGAAGCTGGCTAGCTGCCACTATCTCGATTCTCTTCCGACCGAGGGTGATAAAAGCGGTCGAGCATTTCGCGATATTGAGCTCGAAAAGCAAATTCTGGAGATCACGCGCAACCTGGGTATTGGTGCCCAGTTCGGTGGCAAATATTTCTGCCACGATGTGCGCGTCGTTCGCCTGCCCAGGCACGGCGCCAGTCTCCCTATCGGTATCGGCGTTTCGTGCAGTGCTGACCGTCAGATCAAAGGTCGTATAGATTCCGATGGAATCTGGCTTGAGCAACTGGAGCATGATCCTGCTCGCTTTTTGCCGGAGGTCGAGTCGAAAGATTTAGGCACTGAAACCGTTCGTGTCGATCTGGATAAACCGATGTCGGAAATTTTGGCTGGTATGTCAGGCTTACCCTCAGGCACTCGTTTGATGCTATCCGGCACGTTGCTGGTAGCGCGCGACATTGCTCACGCTAAGTGGAAAGAAGCGCTCGAGCGCGGCGAAGAATTGCCGGCTTATACCAGAGAACACCCGATTTATTATGCCGGACCGGCAAAAACACCGGATGGTTACGCGTCAGGTTCTTTCGGACCCACAACCGCCGGCCGTATGGACTCGTATGCTGACCTTCTCATGTCTCGCGGTGCAAGTCTCATCACGCTTGCAAAAGGAAACCGAGGCAAAATTGTGAAAGACTCTTGCGGAAAGTATGGGGGGTTCTATCTTGGTACCATAGGTGGTGCCGCAGCCCGACTCGCACAAGACTCGATAAAGAAAGTCGAAGTAATCGATTATCCTGAACTTGGCATGGAGGCAGTTTTCCGAGTGAAGATTGAAGACTTTCCGGCATTTGTCGTTATTAACGACAAGGGTGAAGATTTCTACGGCACAATTGCGGAAAAACGTGTCGCGCTAACAGCTAAATAAAAATTATCGCTTGCTTCCAACAGCCTTGTTGGATTCGTTATTGATAGAGTAATAGTCAGAGTATGTCGCGCGCTATCCGCGTGTCTGAGCTCCTATCGCTTACGTAAAACAAGCCTGAATGCAAACGTTCGAACCCAGATCGAATTTGTACTCGCCGCGACAAGCGCGGGCACGTTTTAAGTCCGTCATTCTAGGCTGCGCAGGGTTTTTATTTCTCATCCTTTTCGCAGCCGGTTTCAGCACTTGGGACCACTCGCAGAAACTCTTCGAGGCACGCAAGTGGGTGTTGCATACATATGAGGTAATGCGCGCACTAGACAAAGTCGTGGCTGTCCTCAGTGATGCTCAGAACGCTGCTTACGGATTTCTATTAACGCGTAACCAACGTTATCTGCATGACTTCGAAGGAACGGAAGCCAGAGCTCTCTCAGCGCTCGACCAATCGAGTGAATTGACCGCCGACAACCCACTGCAGCAGTCAAGACTGAAGCAACTAAGGCCCGTGGTCAGGTCCAAATTTGCTAGTCTTGAGCACATTTTGAAAGCGCACCCGAGCGTCGACCCCAGGCTAGTCAACTTACTGACCGAGTCGTACGACCGCGAGGACATGGAGCGTGTTCGCACTGTTATCGCTCAACTCAAAAGTGAGGAGGAACGTCTATTAGCCGATCGCTTGCAGACCTTGACCAGTGCGCGTGAGGCGCTTACCAGCAGGCTGATGCTATGCGGCTTTCTGGCGCTAACCGGTTTCATCATATCTTCTCTTATCGTTCGCTATCTATTGAAACGTCAGGAGTACGAACAACAGCTCCAACAGGTCGTGTTTGCCGTTTCACAAGCTCTCGTTTCCGGTCGTGAGCGCAGCGAGGCAATTGAGGAAACCCTTGCCGTTATCGGCCGGGAACTGTCCTGGGATGTGGTTCAGTTCTGGTCGAAAGACGACGACGGCAGCAAGCTTACATGCGAGTTCTCGTGGAGCGGATCGCATAACGTCAATGCCACTAGTTTTGGTGCTAAATTGCGAGGTCTGTCATTTGAGAAGTCCTCCGTTATCGCCGGTCAGGCTTGCGAAAAAATGTCAGTTGTCTCAGTAAAAGACATAACGGTCGTGACCGAAAGCGCCATTTCGTCGGTTGCTTCTTCTCACAATATTCACGGAATCATCGCCATACCGATTAACGACGCTGATAACTGCATCGGCGTCATAGAGCTTTTCAGGACCGCGCCGCTAAGAGAGTTTGATTTGATGTTAATGCGCTGTTTGTCTTCAGTCGGCGCGCAACTCGGTCAATTTCTGAGTAGAACGGAAATTGCAAAAAGGCTCTCCGCTAGCGAACGAAAGTTCAAAGCTATTTTCGACCACACTTTCGAGTTCATTGGATTGTTGACTCCGGATGGAACCCTGATCGAGGCCAATCAAACAGCTCTTTCGTTCATCGATAAGAAACGAGAAGACGTTATCGGATTGCCATTTTGGGATACGCCCTGGTGGTCGCATTCGGCGTTACAGCAAGAACAGCTGAAGTTGGCTATACAAGCCGCTTCCGCAGGCGATCTGGTGCGGTTCGAGTCCGAACATCCTGCTCCGGACGGCATGATGTTGGCTGTGGATTTTTCATTAAAACCGATAAGAAACGATGATGGAGATGTGATTCTGCTTATACCCGAAGGCCGGGATATATCCGAAAAAAAGGAAGCGGAAAAGCGAGTGAGCGAATTCTATTCCACTGTTTCACACGAGCTTCGCACTCCTTTGACCTCCATCCGCGGTGCTTTCGGTTTGCTTGAAGGCGGTAAGGCTGGCGATTTATCCGAGAAGGCGAAAAGACTAGTCTCGATGGGGCGAGCAGAGTCCGACCGACTGGTGCGATTAATAAACGACATTCTCGATATCAGGAAGATTGAAGCCGGTAAGCTGGATTTAAAGTTGGAAATGCTCTGTCCGTCTGACCTGATTGAATCTACGCTGGATAACCTGCGAACCTTCGCGTCTGAGGCTCATGTTTCTCTGCGCTGTGAAATTATCGACGGCACAAAGGTTCTTGGTGATAGAGATCGTCTGGTTCAAGTCCTCACCAATTTGGTATCGAATGCGGTGAAGTTTTCACCATCGGACTCGGAGGTGCTTATCCGTGCTAATAGAAAAGAAAATGTTTACCGCATTGAAGTCCTGGACCACGGAGCGGGAATCGGTGAGGAAGATTTGAAAAGGCTCTTCCAGATGTTCCAACAGATCGATTCCTCAGATAGTCGCCAGAAAGGTGGAACCGGCCTGGGACTGGCAATTAGCCGAGCCATTGTTGAACAGCACTTGGGTAGAATCGGCGTCGATTCTCAAGTCGGCAAAGGTTCAACATTCTGGTTTGAGTTGCCACTGTCAGCGGTATCGCCAACAGATATGCAGCCGGTAACGGTGGACGTTTCGATCTCTTCCGGCGTTAAACATGGAACTGTTCTTCTTGTTGAAGATGACGCCAATATTGCTGATGTGATCAGTATGAATCTATCCAACCATGGTTTCGATATCCAGCACGTGAACTCCCTCGGCGCTGCTGAAAAATCGCTTTCAGGCAAGGCGTTCGATGGTGTCATTCTCGATATCAATCTTCCGGACGGCAAAGGTACGGATTTTATAGACAAACTCCATACATCCAGCAGTACCCACATTCCGATCGTCGTAGTTTCTGCGCAGGAACAGAACAAATTCAGCAGTCCTCTATTAATCGATTGGATTTCAAAACCTTTTGAAGAAAAACGCTTGCTCAGCGCCGTGGAAGTTGCGGTGAGGAAACGCCCGGCTGGTCCGGCGCGAGTCCTGGTGGCTGAAGATGATGATGCTACGCGTGAAATAATTAAACAGCACGTCCTCTCGCTCGGCGCCGGCATTCAGTGTTTTGAAGCTTCGGACGGACAGAAAGCTATCGAGCTCACACGCGAGCATGAACCTGATTTGATAATTCTCGATCTGGGATTGCCCAATACGAATGGCTTTGAAGTGGTAACCGTTTTACGCCATGAGAAGGCTGCACGGACTCCACTCCTTGTCTATACTGCTCAGGATCTATCACCGGACGAGAGAAAGAAGCTGACACTTGGATTAACGACGCATTTCACTAAGTCGAAAACGAGCGAACAGGAGTTTATCAAATGTCTCGTTGACACATTGAATGGTTTGGTTTCAGGAGAACAAAAGACGAAGCATTGATTAGCTTCTCGAATAGTTACGAGACTCGACCTGTTCGTCCTCGCGCAAAATTAGGAAAGACAAAACACAGCATGCCAGAAGATCGACCAGAGGGGATGCGTAACCCTCTGGCGACCCTACGGGTTGTCTCCCGTGTCAGTTTGCGTTTTTGTCTGCCACCCTTCGAACATATCAGACCGAAATCCAACAAAACAATTGGAAATTTGATGAAAGAGTGGGTGTTGTCCGTTCTTACGAGTTGCTAACAGGAATCGGATTGATACAGTCACAATTTAAAGGCATTATAAGGAGCAAGGAGAACTCGACCTCATGCCGAAGCAAAAACTTCAGTTTGCCTTAGCTACTGTGATTTGTGCGGCCGCTTTGCTGAACTTGCCGTCATTTGCCGCTGAGGAAGGCGCTCCGCCGATTCCAGGCAAGGCGAGTAAACCAGCAGGGTTCGTGACGGAACCCTGGGTGGTCGATTCAGAAGCAGTCGGTGACTTGAACAAGGATGGACGGCCGGATGTCGCCATGATTTTGTCAATTGATGCCCAGGGGGGAATGTCCGCAGCACACCGTAAGCTCATTGTTGCTCTGAAGCGCGGCAATACTTTTGAGAAAGTTCTCGAAAGCGATAAAACGACCATGCTAGGTTTTGGTCCTTCCGGTGGACTTCCTCAAGTTGAGATAAAGAAGGGCGTTCTGATAGTTCACCATTATGGCGGCTCGAGAGAACGTTATGAGTATTGGCATAAGTATCAAATTCGTGATGGCCGCTTCGTTTTGATCGGTTTCACTGCGGCATCCAACGATGCATTGGATCCGTCGAGTCATCAAAAAGTGGACGTCAACACCATGACCGGAGAGATTTCATCAAATTGCGCCTCGAGTAAGGGGATGGTCTCTGAGCGCTTGCTGGAACTCTGGGCGGCGCCAATAAAGGGAGATGAGCCGTCTCCTTCTGATTGGGGCGCTCCTGCTGTTCACGTCAAAACAGTTGACGAGAAGGGGAAAGTCTCGGCGACTCTGCAAGCTGTTCACTCCGCAAGGAAGCTGTTCGTAAAAGCGCAACTCGACGATGAGACACCACTGACATCAGGCGAAATTTGTCTGGTCGATGAGAAAGGGCGTATCATCCCTCCGGACTCTTCGCGTGCCACCATATACGGTTATCGTGTAAATACATACGATCTCCAGTCGGGTTTGCTAAAGGAACTCATTTCGAAAGATGGCAGCGGCGATCAACATATTTTGAGGTTAAGCGTGACGGTCAAGCCTCATGCCGCGAGCCAGAGTAAATTGAGCACGTCGATAAAGAAAAAGACGGGCGCCATCTTCTTAAGTAAGACCAAAGGCGCCCCCGATTTGCTGGAGGTGGATGTTCGTGACGGGGATCCGATTCATCCATTCTTCACGTACGGCGAAATCTGACCGTTTATCTCGGCAATTGCCATGTTTTAGTGTCTATCCATGCGCTTGGCTCGCTGTCAGTCAAGCTTTCATCGTTTTTTGAATTCAGTGCTATCTAATCTCTGTCGCCAATTTTTCATTTTTTTTTGCGAAATGTGGCGCGACATTTGACTGAGATGCTTCGTCACGGAGACACGACGCATGGACAAACCCAGAATCCTGATAACGATAGATCCGGATGAACTGAGCAATTTAAAACAGATTCTAAACCCTCTATATGATCTGCAATTTGCTTACTCTCATTTTGAAGCAAAGAGACGATTGACACATGAAAAGCTGCATCAAGAACTGGATCTGATTATCGTGACGGTGCCGTTCAGCAGCGCTGAGCCGCTTGAGTTCTTACAACTTGTGCGAGGACAGGAAGTTTTCGACAGTGTTCCGGTACTTGTACTCCTTCTTCACGACGTAGGCAATGAGTCTCGCGATGACCTGAAAATGCGCGCCGACAATCTCGGCGTATCCGGTTTTCTCTGTCTGACTCCGGAGGATGGTCAAATCGACGAGAACGAACTCCGCCAGGAAATATCGAATTGTCTGGTTAACCCGAAAGTTTACTCACGCCACGAGCAGGAATCTGTTCTGATCGCCGACGGCGACCCATACGTTCGCAATCTGGCTCGGCAATTTCTCACAGAAGCGGGTTACAGTGTGAGCCTGGTAAGTGATGGATATGAGGCGCTAGACCTGGCGCGAAAAGAAGTGCCGAAATTAGTGCTTGCCGATATGCTGCTGCCACGTCTGGATGGACTGGCACTCTGCAAGCTACTCAAGACTGATCCCACTACTTCTCACATAATCACAGTTATTGTGACCAGTGTTCTGTCTGCGGAGGAACGAGCCAGGGCTGCAGGTGCTGACGCCTTTCTTCGAAAGCCTATTGAGAAGGGGCGCGTTCTTGCAATGCTTAAAGAAACGGTCGGTGCGCTTAGAAAGGAGAAGGAACATGCCAGTCGCGATGGAAAGTGATACGCTCAGTACCGGAAATCGCCAGATCGATATGATTCTTCGCGGTGGATTTCCGAAGAATTCGATTAACATCATCATGGGTCAGCCCGGCACAGGGAAGACGATCTTTGCCGAGCAACTTGTGTTCTTCAACGCTGCACACGGCGACCGCCCCATTTTGTATCTGACGACTTTATCAGAGCCGATATCTAAAGTACTTACGTATTTGCAGCGCTTTTCATTTTATGACGAAGACAAGATAGGCTCGATCATTCACTACAGGGAAGTTGGTCGCAATTTGATTGAGCGCGGTATAGAGGGATTCGCCCAGACCATAGAAGAGATGATACTTGAGTTATCGCCAAGAATTATTGTCATCGACTCTTTTCGAGGTTTGAAGGATATCGCAAATTCTCAAAGCGAGTATCGGCGAATGCTTTTCGACCTGGCCGGTATACTGTCCGCGTTTGATACCACTGTGTTTCTTGTGGGAGAGTACACCGAACGCGATTACATGGAGTCTCCGGAGTTTGCCATCGCAGATGGTATCATTCAGTTTTCCAGGAAATCTGAAACAAACAAGGATGAACGCTTCCTGCGCGTGCTGAAATTGCGAGGAAGTTCTTACGCAGAGGGACTTCATGGCTGCTCTATTTCAAACGATGGTCTGTCCGTCTATCCACGTTTGGTCAGTCCGAAACATATCGAATCCTATTCATGGAAGAAAGAGCGCATCTCCTGCGGCATCCCGGATATGGATCGTCTTCTTGATGGTGGTCTCTGGAGAGGAGCATCAACACTTGTTGCCGGACCGACCGGCTCGGGTAAAACTACATTCAGCTTGATGTTCGCGCTTGAAGCAATCAAATGCAAAGAAAAGAGCTTATACGTAAATTTTCAGGAAAACCCGACCCAGCTTCTTCGCGCTATAGACACACTGGGATACTCGCAAGAAGAGCTTCGTAAGGGTGGTATGGAATTCGTCTATGCTTCCCCGGTCGAACTTCAAATTGATAGTATCGTCGTGACTATTTTGAGACTTCTTGAAGAGCAAAAGTTTTCACGTGTCGTGATCGATGCGGTTGGTGACCTCTCTATGGCCGCCAGCGATGGTTCTCGTTTGCACGACTACCTTTACGCACTTAGTCAAACGCTGGCCGTTCAGGATATCAGTTCCATGCTGGTGTATGAGACTGCATCCAGCAACATCGAAAGTCTTTCCGCCGACGGAAGTGCTCGATACAGCAATATGGCCGACAATATAATTCTGCTGAGCAGCGGGCATCACCCGACTTATGAGCGAGAGCTTCGCTGCGTTAAGGCTCGGGGATGCAACCATGACCTGAAGGCTCACCCGTTCGATATCACCCAAAAGGGTATCGAAATTCGCAGCTAAGGTAAGCGGCGAGAGATGTTGGCTTAGCTCCGAAAACGTGGTACACATCCTATGAGTGCCATGGCAGGCATGCTCGCTTACTATAAGACCCTCGTTTAACGGGTAGGGCATTGTCCGAAGAACCAAACATAGCTAAAGGCCTTCCGCCATCGCCTGGATCGGCAGCGATGCCGAACGTCGACGCGCAAAGAAGCGGTATCAGATTTGGTGAGTTTCTAGCAGCGCTCGATGCGCTGCCGGCTGAAGAACTGGCCGGCACTTTAATGGCTTCAAAGCAATTGGGCATACCTCTTGGTCGCACGCTGGTTGTCCGTCGTCTCATATCCAATGAAGATCTGGGACGGCTACTAGAATTTCATGGATTGTACCGTCGCGGTCTATGCGATTTCGAGCACATTCGCGAAGCTTTTCAGCTTTCTAAGGTAAAAGGCTTGAACGTAAAAGAGTCCCTGGCTGCGATCGGTTTATCCGTGGATGAGATCGAGTCGGTGCGCCTTGGTGAACTTCTCCTGGCTGCGCAACTGGTTGATGTCGAGCAGTTGAATAATGCTTTGTCCCTGCAGAATCTCTGCGGGCTACCGTTGGGCAGAGTACTTTGTATCCACTTTAACTTCCCTCCGGAAATTATTGATGCCGCTTTAGGTTTTCAAACCAATATCAGACAAAAAGCAATCAGCTATGCAGAGGCGGTCGATCACCTCAAGATAATGCCGCTTGCTATGAATGCGGACATGGCGATGAAACCTGTTATCGAGCTTGATCTGCAAGATCTTCTGATCGCCGGTCGTGTATGCAGTGAGGCTGATGTTCAAACAGCTACCAACTTTGCAGTTGCAAATAATCTTCCGTTAGAACAAGTCCTGTGCGGTTTTAACTGGATTGACCCGGCTCTGGTTTCTGCCACCCTGGGCTTGAGTAAGCTGGTTGACGGTGGTTACGTGACCGGACATGAAGCTGTAAATTTTTTGATCAACGCTGACCTGAGCAAGAAAGACGGCGTGCGAATGGGCGATGGTGAAAAGTTCAACTTGCACAAGTTCCTGTTGGCCTGTGGTTTTCTCACACCGCCGGACATTAAGGAGATTGCAAAATTGATTGTTTCGCGCAAAAGAGAATTCGGAGACATAATTGGTCGCACCATTGACGATACCACCGCCAAAGAAGAACTTCAGAAACTTGTATTTAACTGTTTCACTAATGATGCGCAATTTGCCGAGTTATTGACGCGGATGTTTGGAAGTGATGAACTTGTGATAACGCATGCTCGCAACCTCGTGGATCTCTTGTCGATCAACGGTGCAACAGTCGAACAGGCAATTCTTAGCTTCGCCTCAATCCGCAGAGATGTAGCGCGGTTTAGCAGCACTTCGCGGTGAACAATCCGAGAGACTCAGGAACGAAGTAGCGTTCTGATTTTAACTTTGGGCTCAATCAAAGAATGCGTTTGATCTCTTCTTGAGCTAAAATTGGTTCACATGCTGGAAAAATGTATTAGCTACTCGCCGGGAAAGTCCAGGTATGTCGGAATCCGTCGTAGAAAATCCAGAAGCTCAAGACCGCCCGCTGAGCAGGGCGGATATTAGGGTTGGCGATATTTTATTCGGAAAGTTCAAAATCACCGACCTTGTTCAAGAGAATGAGTATGGAAGCATTTTGGCAGCTCGCGACTTATCCACTAACCAACTTGTGTTGATTGAAACCTTGAAGACACAGATTCCATCAGGGTTTAACAATTTTGCAAGTTTAGCGAAGGGCGTTTTCAATTTCAAGCACGAAAATATTTTGCAGCTGATAGCATACGAAGAGTCCAATAGTCGACCTTATTTTGTATGGGAGTTTGTTGACTTCGTTCGGCTCGAGGATTTGGTGGACGGCGGCGGGTTTATCGAACAGGAAGTCGAAGTGTTCGATACTTTGAGTCAGGTCTGTCGAGGTCTGCAGTTTGCCCATGAAAATGGAATTGCTCATGGATACCTGCATCCGAGAAACATTTGTCTTGCCGATGTTAACGGAGAGATTTGCGTCAAAATTGCAAATTTTGGTTTCTCGCATCTTCAGCAACAACTGCGCGCCTTTGAGTCAGCCGGTGTAATCATGCATCCCAAGCCGGAATCAGACATATTTCAGTTGGCGGTGTTGTCGTATTACACGGTCACTGGTGAATCACCGGATCCGAATAGGACGCTGGATGAAATTTTGAATCCTCGTTCGGTCGCGATCGATCAAGTCTCGTTCGATGCCTTGCCCGAACACCGTTCAGATATGCGAGGATTCGAGGAGTTTACTCAGCTTCTTGATGATACTCTCGATCCGGATGAGGAGTGGCGTTTGAAGAGCGCCCCGGAATTCGAGAATGGATTGATCGATTGGATGGAGTCGGTTAAGGGGTCTGAGGCTACACGATCGCAGGTCGTCGAGAAGTTTAACGAAGAACCGAAGGCATTGGAGCCACTGGTCAAGAAGAAAAAGAAAATTACTAACAACATGCGTACGACCGTCAGAGCTATGGTGAATTTGAAGTCCAAGCAAAGCGTACAAGAAGAGACAGCGGTTATGAAGCTGACCAGCATCGCTGCGGCTAAAGGTCCTCGCCAGTCGCCCATGGCTTCTGCCATCAGACTTTCCGCCGCTCTAATCGGCTGCTTGATCGTAGTTGGAGTCGCTTTGTACGCTGCGTTTGTAAAACCGGATGAGACAAGACAACTGTTCGTTGCTTCCTCGGAGAGTGTCGCCGGTTTGATTGCGCCGGCTAAGCCGAAAGAGGAGGTTCTGCTAGAGCCGGTAACTGTGCCGGTAGTAGCATCGAAGTCCGGAGCTCAGGAGGCTGTCCAGGCAACAGTTGCTCAGTTGCCGCAGGTTCCATCGACCAAGCTTCCCAAGTTCGACCCGAATGTTTTGCGTGATCTTTATCGCGAAGATTTTATTTCAACAAACAACCAGGCGCGACGCGCATTCCGGATCGAGTACCGAGAGTTCCGCAAAGACTGGATCTCCAACTAGCGTATGACGGAAAACCTGAAGCAATTGCTGGAAAAAGTCGGATCTAGGCCTCGCGCAAAGGGGCAATCCACGGATTCGCTTGTCGGAACTAAATTGAACGAAGAGTATGAGCTTTTGGAGCTGCTGGGCCAGGGGGCCATGGCGCGTGTATACAAAGCGCACCACTTGAGACTCGATCGTCCGGTTGCGATAAAAATTCTTTTGAACGATACACCAGAGGTGGTGGCACGCTTCATCCACGAGATCAAGGTCCACAGTCTTCTCAAACATTCCAATATTGTTGAGGCTCTGGACTGTGTTACTGACCCGCGTTCAGGGCAGACCTGCTTCGTTATGGAATATCTTGAAGGAACGTCGCTTCAATATCTTGTTCGAAGTAATCCTAGAGGCGTGACCTCGGAAGAGGATATTTTTTTCGTCCTCAGCCAGGTGGCGAACGCTCTTAATTACGCGCATCGACAGGGGGTCATCCACCGGGACTTGAAACCAGCCAATATGGTGATGGTGGAAAATCACGGCGAAGTGCAGATGAAAGTCGTCGATTTTGGGATGGCCCGCCTGCATGAACAGATTCAGAGATTCACAAAGACCGGTCACATAGTCGGCTCTCCTCTGTATATGAGTCCGGAGCAGTGCCTGGGGAAAGAACTCGATCCGCGTTCCGACGTTTATGCTCTTGGTCTTGTGACGTATGAACTGGCAACAGGCAAGGCTCCTTACGCCGGTTCCGCCACGCTCTATGAAGTCATGCAATCTCACTGCGACCCGGAAAAAAAGCCGGACCCAATATCTGCAAAGAATCAAGCGCTTCGTCTTTGCGATCGATTGGACGCCATCATTTACATTGCTTTGGAAACAGATCCGGAAAAGCGCTTTCAAACAGTAAAGCTATACGAGGATGCTCTTCGCACCTGGTATCAAGGCGTTCAGAAGAATTTGAGTCAGGATGAACTCGATTTGTTTCCGATTTGCATTGATGACGATCCTAATTCTGAGCAGTATATAGATCCCAAAACTCTGCCAATTGGAAAGTACAAGCTGAGTGCAGCGGAGGCTGCCGGTTTAACTCAGACTGGTGATGAACCGACGCCTGGCATAGATGCCATCACCGCCGATGAACCGAATGATCGTCCGCAGGATGACGCGAGTAATTCGGAAACGAGACCGCGCTCCGGATGGCGCCTTACGGAACGAGTCAGCACTCATATGATGAACGGTTTCGGAGTCGTCTCCGGGCAGGAACTCAGCTATGTGCCACAAGCAGAGCCTGTAGTCGGCAAGGTGATGAACAATCGCTACCGGGTGCACGAGATTATCGGCGAAGGTGGTTTCTCAGTAGTATATCGAGCCCAAGATCTAGAAACCGGAAAGATGGTGGCACTCAAGTCCTTGAAGTTTGCCGACAGCGAGTTGTCAGAAAGGTTCAGTCGTGAGATTAATTTGCACCTTGAGCTTAAGCATCCCAACATCGTAAAAGCTCTCGAACGGGTGCAGATCAGGAATCAAACTTATTTTGTGATGGAGCTTCTTTCGGGTACGGTACTGGAAGACTATTTGGAGCGAGAGTTCTGTGTTTCTGATTTCAATGACATTTGCGCAATGGTTTCGCAATTATTCGATGCGCTCGAATTCGCTCATGACCAGGGGATTATTCATCGAGATTTGAAACCCGGAAATATCATGTTGATCGAGCAGGGCGGAGTGCTGCGCATAAAGGTGCTTGATTTTGGGCTTGCGCAAATCCAGGATACGATGCAGCGGTTGACGAGAACCGGCATGCTCGTGGGCTCTCCGGCTTACATGAGCCCTGAACACTGCCTCGGTCACACGCTCACGATTCAATCCGACATCTACTCACTTGGCGTTTTGACTTACGAATTAATCTGCGGGAATTTGCCCTATGAGGGTGATTCCGATATAGAAATGGTCAAGGCCCATTGCGATAAAAACCGCATGCCGATGGCGCTTTCGACGTTTCGATCCGATTTGCCTGCTACTGAAAAACTGGAGGAAATTCTAGCCCGTGCGATGAGTAAATCGCCCGACGCGCGCTTCTCCGACGTTGCCGAAATGCGTCGCGCCTTTGACGCCTGGTGGCAAGATGCTGGACGAGAAGCCGATGCGTCCCCGTTCAAAGAGAAGCGTCGCCGGCGCAGAAAGGTGGAACAGTCGGCAGCAAAAGAGGTGGAACGTCTGCAGCCGACGGTTTCTGCTAAGGAAACCGAGAATCTGAGCTCTATTGTCGAACAATATAGAGAGGCTCAAACGGAAACCGTCGTGAAAAAGTGGCGTGGAGGAGCGCGTCCTGACCGCACTTCCAGTAGCATGGTCAAGCTTGTGGCGATCACGATTGCAATTTTTTGTGTGCTGGGTGGCGTTATATGGATGTCTATGCAGACCAAGCCTGATGCGCCGGTGACGGTGCAGGAGCCGACCATGCATCAGGAAACAGCTGCTACGGAGGCTCTTAAACGTGTTACGCGCGGCGAAACATCATCTACTGCTGATCCGAAACCTGTGACTCAAGCTCCCGCTCCTTTTCAAAAACTTTTCGAACCATCAGTTTCCAGCGAAATTCCAGTTGAAGGAAGTCCTCCGCCGAAATCGCCTACCTCCTCAATCGGCTCTGCTACTGGTGAAACGCAGCAAAACGTAGTCCCTGAGCCCCCAGCAGCCGAAAATGATCCTTCGATTCCCAGGCGGCATGTGAAGATTCTCGGCGCCGGTAAGTATCGCTAAAGGGTCCAATGGCTCTGTTGGAAATCACCATGATAAAGTATGGCTACTCACTTTTAAAAAACGAGTCTGGTATCTATGGCGAAAAGTAGGTCTGATCGTGGCAACATGCTCATTCTGATTACGGCATTTGTCGTAATCTTTCTGGCTCTGGCGTTTTTTGCGCTAGGCTATGTGCGACTTGTCGGAAGTAGCTCCGAGCAGAAAACGGCAATCGAGTCGGCTGCAATTGCAGCCGCACGGGAAATCAGCACGATTGTCGTCGATAACCCTGACTTCGGATATGTCGGATTGTCCGATTCCGCGCCGATTGGTTCCGCCACTTCAGCCGGTGACTTTTATTACTTGCCCGTTCACAGCATAAACACTCTGATTGGTACAGCCAGACTGGATTATCTAATCGGTAGTCAACCAGGTCTGGACGTTCCGGAGTGGCGTGAACTGGCCACGATAGATTTGAATAAGGCGAAAGCCGCCGCTGATGAATTGATTGCCGAAATCAAAGATGCGATTAAACCGACCGGAAGCGCACATAATAAGAACGGAGTTGTTGTAAAACCCTATCAAGCCGCTGAGGCTGCCTATCTTCAGAACCTGATTCGAATGACCGGTGGTGGCAATTACGTTCCAAATTCATTGAAATTAGAGCTTGGTGTTGTAGATGGTATCACTTCCATTGCGGTTCCGAATCCCGTTGGCGTTGACAGTTCTCTCGACAACACCAACACGACTGCCGGTTGCTACAAGTCTTATGTAAACGTGCCGATTGGTGACCAGGATTTTGTGTTCGCGGGAATCGGAAGTTCCATAAAATTGGTTGACTTGAAACAGTGGAAAACATCGAAAGCCGGTTTGCCTTATCAGCATCCCACTATCATTCGCGCTGAGGCATTGCAGGTCGTGAAGAATGCCACCACTGGTGATGCTACTCTTAAGTCCGTGGCGTGCGCTCAACCGGCTAGCGTATATGACCCACGTCCGTATCCGGGTGCTCTGACATTGAGCTTTCCTGACGGCGTCCCAGATGGGACGGAGGCGATCACGCAACCCATCGATTTGTACGGACCACTCCTCAGTCAGTCTGAAGACACCTGCGAATATCTCGACGCCACCCCGGGAGACTATCCCACAACCGGAGGCAGCGCGATGTCGCCCGGAGCTACCTGGCCGATTCCATCCGAGTCGACGAAACTTGCCTCTTCCGCATGCAAGATCGCAGTCTATGATTGGCTGCGACGAGCAGGTACCAAAGCCAATGTCGACTCTATGGTCGGGATGCATCATACGCCGTTTCTCCCTCAAGGAAGCGATGTGCCCTGGCCTCCGTCACACCCGGTAGGGACGATACCACGCGGCGTCGCGCACATCTATAAATTCGATACGGATGGCGTCATCGACTACGAAGCTAAGGAAATGAAGCCGTATCCCTGGTGGGTGGTCAGCGATAAACAGAATATGATCGAGTGTTTTGATGCTCTCACTAACGGTTCCAATAGTCGAACCGTGCAGCCGGTCGCTTTGACGATTATTCCACCGATCGGTATCCCGCTCGCTTCTGTTGAACTGACGCCGCGATACGATATGTTTGTCCGAATCTACAGTCGCCGATATGGAAACGCCGGTGGCAAGCACGAGGGCGAACCCATGGATAACAATCTCGTCTCGCATGCTAGACCCAAACTGCGTTTAGATGCCTTTAGAAACTTCGGTCGCGGGTCTTTGTGTCAACGTCTCGCCGGACGTGGTGCGAAAACGAAAGCCGACGGTCCTCTTATCGGAATTGGCGTTGGTGCCATACCAACTTTGATGCCCCAGGAAGACTTCGCTTTCAAATGGCAGCTGATCAGCCTTCTGGGCCCACAAATTGATCGCGATAATGCTAAATATGAAAAATTTGACGGTACAGGACCGGGAATGCGACCTACCTATTCGACAAATGGTTCCGTCGCCGACATACGCTTCCGACGTGTCGTAATCGCGCGTGATCCTGTTTCCGGCGTAATTAATGTCCTGGGAAGCACCCTTCCACTTCAAAAGCAGCAGGGCTATATCGGCGAGAAGTAAACGCGACTCTGCCGCACGGTGTCAGATATAATTAAACCCATGCGCGTTCAGACCATCGTCTTTCTTTCATTGTGGAGTGGTGCGTTCATACCGCCCTCATTGGCTGCGCCGATCGTTGCCAAATCTGCATCCTCGACTGCTCCAGCATCGGCGCAAGCTCCCGTCAACAACCTGGGAGCGGTGCTGAAACTTTACAGAGCTGGCAATTACAGCGCATCAAAGAAAAGTCTTGAAGAGATAGTACATTACGACTCTCAAAATATTTTTGCTCGCTACTTGCTGGCAAATTGTTTACTCGCTCTGAAACGATTGCCTGAAGCGTCACATGAATATGAACTCGTCGTCCATCTCGGACCTAAAACTCCGTATGCGGATCAAGCTCGCAAAGCGATTAAACAGATAGAAGCCTCGCAGTTATCCAGGGCCGCTTCTCCCGTTCGTACGCTATCTGATAACCAGAGCGATGAAGCCGATATGATGGATAATTCGGACTCGGAATCAAACAGAGTTGAAACTAAGTCGTCACCAAGTCATCTACCTCCAGGAACGCTGGAGCTTATTCGAGCGCAGACTGCCAAGGCGCGTGAAAGAGCCATTCAAACTGGAAGAGCCGAGGCCGACGGCGAAAAGCACAAAGCCGAAGTGCAAGGGAAGTCTGAACGAGAAAGAGTCGAGCGTCTAATTAATAATGGTGGCAGTCGCGGAGATCAACAAGGTCTTAGCGGAGCAGATCTCGCTGCCTTGCGAAATCGCGCCGCTCAAAACGCCGAGAGTTTGCGCCAGCTTGGCGAGGCTAAAGCCGCATGGAAAGAGCGTGAAGCTCGTGATAAAGCGGAAGGACTTCAACGTCAGGCTCAAGAATTAGAAGAGCAGTTGGTCAACAACGATCGGGATTATAAAGGGAGAACTGTGAAGTTGAATCCGATAGGCACTAATCTCTACATCCGAAATTATTCGAGCGCCAAACCTGCAGTTAAATCCTTGGACGCCCAAGCGCGAATTTTGCCTGCGATTACCGATGAGACCAGTACTGCTGCACAACTTGGCTCAACAAGCGCACAACTTAACTTCGCTAAGTCCAGGCGCTCCGCTCCTGGTGGCGGGGGAACTCGAACCGAGACAAAAATCGAGGGCGAAGTTCTACCTCGCAATCGCTAGTGTCGCGTACTCAAATTTGCAAATTCTTGATCGACATAGTCACTCTCCGTCGTGTAGATGACTTCGGAATGCAGCTCCAGCGCTAACGTTTCGGATGCCTGCTCGGCTTCAGCCAATTTCGCTCTGAGTGTTTCATCGGGTTTTGAAACAGAATTTCTCAGCTTCATTCTCAAACTGTTTCGCTTATCGATTCTAGAATTAATAAAGATAAGTGCCACTGCTCGTAGTGCCGGAAGAACCGAAATAATAACTGCGAATACGAGCATAAAAAGCGAAAGTCCGTGGAAGCTCTGAAGAAGCCGCATGCTGCTTGATGCACCGAAAAACCAGATACTGCCGACCAGGTTTAAGGCGACTAGAAAAGTATTTAGGTAGGTCGCGTGGGATTCGGCAAGACTGAAAGCCAGATTCCTCTCCATCAGATACTGCGGCAAATGTGCCTTCTCATGGATCGCCGTCACCGTCTGGCGTCTGACGTGGCTATGGTACAAGTTTCGTAATTGGTCGGAATCTTGTTGTGCTTTGTTCGACGAGTCGGGTGCCGGGAGCAGCTCCTTCACGAATGATGGGAACACATAGATGATGTTGCCCGTGTCTGAAACATCCGGAGCACCGTTGAAGTGTACTAAAACGCTCAGCATCCAGTCCTCGTCCTTGCCGCCTAACTTGCTCATGTAAGGAGCAACTTGCTCTGCTACGACGACACCGTTGTTTTTTTCAATGACTCGACCGACGTACTGCCACTGTTTGTCTTCCATATTCAGATTCGGATCTCCATCTCCGAAAATAAAGGAGAAGAAGTCCATGAAAAAGTCGGAACTCTTCGTTTCCGTCGTTTGCTTTGAGTTTACCGCAGCGGTAACGAGGGCGCAGGCTGGCTGCACCTGACTAGGTCGCGAATAGCTGTGACTGTTCCATGAATCATCATAAAAATACGCGCTGTGATAAGGCGACCACCAGTTTAAATAGGTTGTAAACTCGAAACATCGGAGCAAATCCACGAAGCACTCGCCCAGATTCGGTCCCCAACTTGCGCTACTCTCCAGCAGGGCACCACCAGCGGTGCTGCCGGCTTCTGCGCTTGCGCCGCCCAGATCGCCCAATCCGCCCAGCGCATCGCCGTCGCTATTCGAAAGCAGGGCGAATAGTCCGAAGATGACCATGAGAATCGAACCAACCAGAATGACGCCGAACGATATGCGGAAGAGAAACCACAGAAGGCTTAATGCGATTCGAGCGACTATGACCGTCAAGCCAACAATCAGACGAATACCGAGCTTGAACAGTTTGATGGTGAACTTGCCTTGCGAATAAAACAGATTCTTAGTTAGATCGAAAACATAGCTGCTTGCGAAATTTGGAGCGAAGCGATAACAAATTCTCCCGCTTGAGTCGACCTCCAGATGCGCCTGTGTTTCAGCTGCCACCAGGTTTAGTTGCCTGACGGCAGTGAGGAGTGGCATTCCCGTTTCCAGCGCTATAAGTTCGGGGGTGACCCTTGGTCCGAGCAGTTCTATCGCGTTTAAGATCCTTTTCTTGTCTTCTGAGTGAACGGGTGCGAGAAGCGCTTGCAACATTCGTATAAACCCATCAACGACGACAGACATGGCAAAGCGGCTCGCACGAGGTGCGGGCGTTGCTGCTTTCTATCAACATATCGCGAACTGTTGACAAGTCAGCTTTTCTTAAGCAGCGCTTAATATTCCGAAATCTTTCAGGCGATTGGAACGGGATGGCATTGTTCGAATAGGCATCGCATCTGATACCAGCGCACGCCGTTCCAGTTCGTAGTTAAGTCCGAAACTACTACGAAATGCGGCTTACTTGCTTTGCTTGCGTTTCTTGTAAAGCACAATCCACGCCAACTTTGGAGAGCCGTTCGGAAGAACGAACGACGCGCGCTCCACCTTATGAATTTCAAGGTGTTTTTCTGCGTCATCGACCAGTTCGCTCAACTTCAATTGCGGCGGACCTTCTTCATCTGGTCCCCGGTACTCGTCAGCATTACCCGCCAGGCAGAGCCAAAAGCCATCTTCGCTTAATGCTTCAACGACGCGGTCGATAAACACGCGGCGAAGCTCAGGTGTCATCACATGAAAAACACCTCGGTCGAATACGAAGTCAACGCTTCCCGGTTGTACCGGATTCTTCTCGATGATATCCGAAACCTGAAATTCAACTGAGGTTCCGGAAGATTTTTGTTTGTCATTTGCCGCATCGATAGCGGCTGGCGACAAATCAGTCGCTATGACCTTGCAGCCTTTTTGAGCCATCCAAATTGCATTGGTTCCCGTGCCGCAACCGATCTCAAGAACAGTGGCCGGTAGCTTTTTTAGTGAGGAGAAATACTGTTCCAACTCTGGCGCTTGCACACCTGAATCCCATGGCAGTGCTTCTTTCCCGGCCTTATAGCGCTCATCCCATGTGCATTCTTTGTACATCTCGGGCTCCTCATGATGGTCTTCACTGGTGCGTCGCTTTGCAACGTGGTATGCTCAGGGTGTCCGTAACTTACCACTTCTTTTATACTTGGCCGCGGCATAAATTCCTCTTAGTCGCTATGAAAAAAACACTTTTGGCAATTTCGCTGGTCTTTCTGAATGGGTTGTTGCTCGCGCCATCCTCGGCCCAAGAAATCAAGGTAGAGGATGCCGGACTCATGGAAGTTCAACAGAGTCAGAATGGTTGGAATTCTAAAGAACGACAGTTTGTGAAAACACCCGCAGGCGAGAAGAAACCTGCTGTTTCCGAAGCACATGCTCGCCAGGTGCCTGTCTTGCCAGGTCGAACACCGTCCGCCGACAGCCGCGGGCGCCCGGATTTGCCAGCCGTTCGTTCAACACGCGCACAGAGCTATATGTTGAATCGAGGCTCGAGCAAGACAAGGAAGCAGGCTCAAAGTCGAGACGCGAACTTGAATGCAGGCTCAAGTGTCAAAACTACTGTTACCACTATCACTGGTCCTCTCGAGATTATTCGCAACGGACCGACATCCAGCAAGGGCGCGGGCAGAACTGGGACCGGAGCTATTCGAGTGCCGCTTGGCACCGGTCGGGGCAATGAGATTGGTGCTCCTAAAAACATGCCGAGCGTGAAGCAGGTTCAGAAGCCGAGACCGCCAAGCCAGAATTCATCAACTTCTTCGTATGCGGCGAGCTATGGAGCTTACGACCCGAATGCAAAGAAAAAACGCAACTATTAGTTATTTGTCTGTTTGAAATGCACCATGGGTGATACTGGAGCCATCTTCATCGTCCCACATAGTATCGTCCATGGCTTCTGAAAATACGCTGAAGTCGAATGTGTCCGAGTCTTCCATTCTAAGCCTGATATTGTGTTCTGCTGCCAGCTTGTTCATCGTCACACCCGGAAGTAGAATTGCGCATCCTTCGGCGACAATTTCCATTGGGCGTTTCCGATTTTTGAAATAGTTGAGCCCGACCGCTGTGATCTTCGGATTGCCGGAAACGTTGATTTTATGCAGGTCCATTGGGAATGTGCTGAGTACTTTCATGTGCTCATCTGTCAATCCTGATTTGCGCATACTCACGAATTCCAGCAACTTCAACTTTCTGAGTTCTGCCAGGCCAGCCGGCGTGATCTGAGTTGATTCGTCAATCACGAGGCGATCAATTCTACCCAGACTGGCGATCTTCTTTAAACCCTTGTTGGTGATTCTATTGCAGTCATCCATCGTTATTGTTGTTGGATGGAGGGCTACGATGTTGTCGATATCTTTGTCCGTCAAATTCGCCTTGTGCAATATGATGTTTTGAAATTGTTTTCCTTGTCGAGCCATCTCCGCAATCTCGACAGCACTATTATCCGCGCCGAAGTATGAATCATCGCTTGCTCCGACAGTTGCGAAGCCAGTCATGGCGTGAGACATTTGCTCCGCATTTTCTTTTGATTCAACAGCAACTTTTCGTTCAGTGTTGCTCTGTCGAAATCGTTTCACTGCTAACTTCTCAGATTCTTTCTTTGGATTGAGGGCAGTGACCGCTATCGCGGCAAACAGTCCGCAAATTATTAAGAGTGTCATAGCAATCGCCAGATTGAGACTGCCTTTTTTCGCCTTTTCTCTGGCAAAAACTCCGGTCGTCTCTGGTGTCGTATCCGGTATCAGACTTTTGGCAAGCTCTGCTGTAGATTGAAATCGACTATCGGGATTTTTTTCCAGACATTTAGCTACTATCGATTCGAGTTTTTCAGGTATGTATTTGTCGATGACCTCAGACATTCTGGGAGCTCTTTCATTGACATGCATATAAAGCGTGTTGAGCGCGGTTTCGCCAACGAAAGGCGGGCGACCTGTGAGCAATTCGAACATCACGCATCCAAGTGAGTAGACCTCGCATCGCGCGTCATATGACTTGTTGGCAGCGAGCTCAGGGCTCATATACAGCGGGCTTCCCACAAGGCACGTTCCTTGAAAGATTGTTACGTCCTTGTGGTCCTCAACGTGCGCGAGACCGAAGTCAATTAACCTTGCTTCGAATTTATGGTCACCGAGGTTTTTCACCAATATATTACTGGGCTTCACATCTCGGTGAAAAACTCCGTTTTCATGCGCTACCTGGAGTCCTTCACTCAGCAGACCGATTATGTTTGCCACCTCATTGGGCTGAAGAGCACCGTTCTCCTCTAAATACTTGTCTAAGGAAATTCCGTCGATGAACTCCATTACCATGAATGGATCACCAGATTCGGTGGCACCGAAGTCGAGGACTTGCACGATTGCGGGATGTGACAGCCGGCTTGAAGCCTTTGCCTCTTGCTGAAAGGCAACTAATTGCTCCGGCGTCAGTTGTCTTAGAGTTTTAACGGCTACCTTTTTGTTTAAAACCAGATCTCTGCAAAGGTAGACTGAACCGGCCATGCCTCCGCCGATTTCCATTAGCGGTTTATATCGGTTTACTGGAAATTTTTCGCTGGGCAGCGGCAACGGTTCCGGATCTTCCTCTACGTCAACGAAGTCAGGCTGGCTGATGACGGCTTCGCCTAAGGAGGCAAGGGGAACGGACACTGCTTCCGGTTTCTCACAGTCGCAGATGTCGACGCGAAAAACCCATTGTGTGAAACTGCCCGGACGACCTCGCTCGATTCGCTTCTTGCAGATCGCGCAAATGTTTACTGTCGGTCCCTGTTCCTCGAATGAATCCAGCGATGGAGCACCGCAGTTACACGCAACGATCCATTGAGTCAATCGACCCGAAGCCTTTGGTTCTTTCGGCTGGCGACAGGTCGGGCAGAGTTCGGAAGAATTGGTCATCGTTCGACCACTAGATATCACGCATATCGGAAACGATGTTCGAGAAGATAAATTGCATTTTTTCCAAGTCAGCTGCTACTTCTCTACGCAATTTATCCAGGGTTTCCCAGTCATGGTTTGCGGCTGCTTCTATAATTTGTTTTTCGCGCAGAGCGAGCGCATCCAGAGATTCCTGAGGACGTTCAAGAGCTGCTTGCCATTCACGTTTGTAGTCGTCGTACTTCTGCAACTCAGTTTTGGTCAGCAGGGCGTTCTCTGTCGAGCCTCGAACATCATTGATTTTCAGTTCAACACCTTCATCAGTCTCGACGTTGTCGTCGGTCGCCAGTTCAAGCAACAGGTTGATAGGATGACCGTTCGCGTCTGCGCGCAAATTGTCCGCTGCCTCGTTCCTGGCTCCTGAAGCTTTGCTGGCTTTCGTGTCTGCTGAATCGTTATGATTTTCCGGTTTCGGTGTTGACATGCTCGCGTCCCTGGGTCCAGAATCTTTATACCCAGCGGGGTGCCGGAAGGTCAACCATCGGCGCTTTGCGAATGTTAATTCTTGGGCGGTGCGCTCCGGCTACCCTTAGACTTCTTTGAATACAGCTTCCTACCTTTGGCTGGGTGGTTGCAAACCTATCAATGTTTCGAGTCCTTCAAAAGTTGAGTGTATAAAACATCACATCCGAAATCGGAACAGCGGGTAATCTGCAGCTTTCCACCGGTGATTGCCTCTCTTATCTTATGAGTAGTGACCACCTTGCCACCGATTATGATGGCAACTGATTTACCGCAATGTTTTTCGGTAAAACTCTCCAAAGGTTTGATTTGATCCTCTGCAAGCTGTAGGAGAAGTTTCGTGCGTCCGTTGTCGTCAGAACCTTTAGCAGGGTCAGTCGAGAAGATGAAAGGTATAAACTGTTCCTGCGAAACCGCTATGAAGGAAGTCGTTTCGCGCTCGGATGGTTGGAGGAACTCGAAGTCATTGATGACAATCTCCTCGTCGGGAGCGGCTGGCTCGACCTTAGCTCTATCTGGGTCTTGGCGCAAGATCAGGTAAAGACCATCTTTCAGTTTCGATTTCGATTTTCCCGTCTCAGTCTTATGGTGCGAGCTTTGTGGGAGCGCATCGGCTGGCATCGTGCCGGTCGAAGTCGTCGGCCCCTCACTGGCTGTCACTGGCATTCCGCACACGCTCACCGTTGTGATAATCACCAGAACTCCGAACGTTGACCTGCGCCGCAAGTTTGAGTCCTTCGATGTTGTCATATATTCACCTGATTGGAGGTTAGCAGTTGTTATAATTGACTGGCTCCCTGGGAAGCTTTTTTGAGTTTATTTGATCCAGCAACTGCTAACCTTAAACAGCAGTGGAGGAATTTATGACATTAACTGCCTACAACAACGTTTCTATTCCGTCCTTTATGTACGGAACGGCATGGAAAAAAGATGCCACGACGAAGCTGGTTGAAACTGCTGTTGAAGCCGGTTTCGTCGCAATTGATACGGCTAATCAACTTATTCATTACGACGAAGCTCGTGTCGGCGAGGCATTGTTGAATCTGGCCCAAAAGGGCATCAACAGAGAGAAGCTTTTCCTGCAGACCAAGTTCACTTCGGTAAACGGGCAGGATCACCGCACACCTTACGATGCCTCTGCGAATTTGACCACTCAGGTTAATCAGTCGTTCGAGAGCTCCCTGAAGCATTTGCATACCGATTATCTGGACTCTTATGTCTTGCATGGTCCTTATTCTCGCCATGGATTGACTCCCTCTGATTGGGAAGTGTGGGCGGCTATCGAAGAGCACTACAATGCCGGTAAGACCAAAATGATTGGCGTAAGTAACGTTAGTGCCGAACAACTCGAGGTTCTCTGCGCAAAGGCGAAGGTGAAACCGATGGTGGTGCAAAATCGATGCTACGCAGTGATGGGATGGGACCGCGAAGTGCGCGATATCTGTCGAGAGAATGGAATTATTTACCAGGGCTTCTCGTTGCTGACTGCTAACGCTCGCGCGCTGAACGATCCGATAGTTCGCACTGCGGCGAAGCGGTTAGGTGCAACGGCCGCTCAGGTGATATTCAAGTTCTCCATGGAGATCGGAATGTCGCCGCTGACTGGAACTACGAGTTTGCAGCATATGAAAGAAGACCTGGACTCGGTAAATTTATCTCTGACTTCAGAAGAGATTGCCCAAATTGAATCGGTAGAGATTTCCTCTGTTCGCTAGGTTTCATCCATGAATTCAGATAAAGGAAAAGTTTTCTTCGCTTGGTCATTAGCGATGCTTGTTGCTGTTGGTTGTAGTACGAAACCTGCTTTGGTAGAAACGCCCCGCGAGGTGGTGCCACCACAGGTAGCGCCAAACCCAGAGCCCGGACAAATGGTGGTTAAGCTAAAGCCGAGCGATGTAACAAGACCCGGGGCTTTTCGGATGATGGACGGGAGCTGGGATCCACCGCCTCCGGAGAAATTGTCGCGTGGCGAATTAGATGTTGGCTCAGAACATATAACCATATTTGTTCCGACCTACGGTCCTTATTCAACGCAGTCAGCCGAGCATCATTCGTACTCGAACACAAGTACGGCGATCAGCGTCGACTCTGATAACAACGGTCAAGCAGATTCAAGTGAGAAGTGGTACACGTCCTTACCCGTTCGGCTCGGTGACGAGATGTATGAGGTCAAAAAATTTGATCCGGGCGGCACCTGGTTGTTGCTCGAGAAGTCACCGACTCCTCTATCAGGATGCGTGATTGGTAGGAAATGTCCAGACTTTGAATTTACGACTATGGAAGGGAAGAAGGTTAGTCTCGACACTTACAAGGGAAAAGTCTTGTTGCTGGACGTTTGGAGCATGACCTGACACTCCTGCATTGAGGAGATTCCCTTCGTGAAAGGGATACAGGAAAAGTTTGGTAGTGATAAGTTTGAAGTCCTGATGTTGAGTGTAGACGCAGCATTTCATATGCCTGGTAAAAGTCCTTTGGTGGGAAACAGAGATAAATTGCAGTCTCAAGGAGTGAAATGGGATAACGTCCTCTTGCCTCATGGTTTCGATGATGCGCACCGCAAATTCAACCTTGATGGTTACGGACTGACATTGGTCGGGCCTGATGGCATTGTCCGGGGAGTAGATCTCTACCCGGAGCGCGTTCAGCAACTCACCGCGCAATTACTTTGGAAGTGAATCATGAATACGATTCGAGTAGTATCGTTGACGCAATCGGTTTTTCTTATCATATTGGCTATCTCACCGGCGTTTGCAGATGACGCAGTGCCGGAAATTCCAGCTCATCTCCCGAATCCGTACGGCAAAAAAGAAACGATATCGCCGGTAGACAATACTAAGGATTTGAAGCTGCTCGAGCAGAGTTTGTACGGCGAAGTGAACGAGGGTAACACCATTGAGGGTCGTATTGCAGCTTTGGAGCGCACTGTATTTGGTGCAACCTATTCAAAGAATTCAATGAAGACGCGGCTGCAGGGGCTTGCGCTGGTGGTTAATCACATTCTTGCCGGTCGCAGATTCTACGATTCTAAAAATTGGGATTCTGCCCGACTTGAGTTCGAAGAGGCGCTCAAGTCGATAGGAAGAGACTATAAGAGCAGTGCCAAGGCTGAACTTCATTTTCGCTTGGGCATGTGTAATTACGAACTGAGCAACATTCGTTCCGTGCCGGAGCCGAATTCTAAGGGCAAGCCGAGTGAACCAGTGAAACTAAATGGCGCAATGATCAGGGCTGCCAAAGAGAATCTCACGAAGGCGCAAGAATTCTATAAAGCTCTCGGTCAGCCGGACACTGCTCAGCAGATTTCGACATTTATAGATTCTTTCAAGGACAAGGCTGCCACATCATTTCTCTACTAGTGTAGCTTTCGCTGCGAAACTAGTGCTGACGCCATCGTTTCCTCGCGTCGTCAGCGTCGTTGATTTGATCTTCTGCATCGTCGAGCGCTCCGAAAAATTTGACTCGTCGAGAACCATCGGTGGTATCACGCTCTCTGACGTCGTCTAGAATGCTCTCGGCGTCTCGTATGCTATCACATGCTCTCTCGACGCGCTCGTCGACGGCATGTTGTTCCATAAACTCAATTGCTTTGGTAAGCTCCGGCGTCTGAATTTCCTCCTTCAGATCGTCCAGCCTCCAGGCATCGTTTACCACAGACTGATTCGAATGCGTCATCTTCTCTGCAATGGCGGCACCTTCCGCCAGAGCGATTCTCTCGTCGACCCACTTGTAGTATTCTTCTACTTTCTTGCGATAATCCTCGTCTCGCTGTTTTTCCCAGGCTTCTTGCTCTTCTCGCCGAGCCGTGTAGTCCGCGTCCCTGCGTTCGCGCCAGGCGTCATCCTCTCTTCGTCTGCGTGCTCGCTCCGCATTGCGTCGTTCTTGCTCAGCGGGGGTTAACGAAGGTTGAACGAACCACATCAGAATGAGGCATACGAAACAGGAGTAAGTAATCTGTCCTATAACGGTTATGACTACCCATGATGCTTTGAGCAACGCATTCGAGAGGCGCAGCGCTGCTGGCATGTGCTTCTTCACTAGTTTTGCCGTTCTCGACAACCTCGACCGTATTTGGATTTCGGCATTCGCAAGACCTGGAAAATTTGATCGTTCGAGAGTTTCACTGCTATGGAGATGTCTAGCGTATCCCGCCAGGCAGCGCTCGCAAAGATTGGCTCTTAATCTGCCATGTCGCATGCAGGTGCTGTAGCTCCTAAACTCTTCAGCCGTTTCACCCCCGTTCAGCCATGGTGGCGGTGCGATACCACTATCAGATTGTGGACGTTTTTGCGGTGGACCCGCTAAAGCATCGAGCAGCATAGACACCCCCACACTCACACGCTACGAAACGGCTCTGCTTCGCAGAGCTGGCATGTGTGATGCACATTCAGTATTGAGTTTTCAGCGCTTTATGAAACTAACATTTGCGTCTTCGAGATTGACTGTTGTATTCAACAGTCGGGTGTTGACGAATGCTGGCGAAACAAAACACCGGCTTACGCGAGCCGGTGTTTTGAGCGTGTGTGCGCAAAAACTGTTTTGCAACCAGACCGTCAGTTAATCGTTCCCGTCGGTGTGACTACCGGCTTTGAGCCTTTACTGTAGTCGATGGTGTAATCTTGCTTGTTCTGCGTGTCGATCGTGGTACTGAAGCCCTGACCTTTCTGGTACGTGGTGTTAGCATCGTAACCGTAGCTTTCCCCGCTAGCGGTATTGTAGTCACGTCCCCGCGTTGAGCTGCCACTACCAGTGGTTGCATCGTAGTTGTTGGTTTTATAACCCGAAGCGCTTGAACCGTTTGCACCTGCATAGTTGAAACCTTTATCTACATTGGCTCCCTGACCGGCTACAGCCGTGCCCGTCGAATGTCTGTCCAGCGTGCTGCCCGCTGCCGATGTTCCACTAAACTGACTGTTGTGGTATGCGCCCTGTTGCCCGGCTGCCGTCACACCCGTGCGTTGATAGTTGCCTCCGTTGGGACCGGCACCCTGCGAGCCGGAGGCGTGGACGCCTCCGACACCACTCTTGTAAGCATTCATCCCGCCGCGCCGAAATGAACCTCCGTTGGGACCCTGCCATGTTGAGGCGTTAACACCTGCGCCGCCCTGACCGTAGCGAATCGCGCGAGCTCCGGCTCGTTGTCCGTATTGACCGACCTGATTATATGCGCCCGCAGCGCCTTGTTGTCCGCGGGCTCGCCATCTGGACGCTTCCGCCGGCGCAATCGACGCACCGATTAGCGGTAGAAGAAGACTGATGCAGAGTGCGGTTTTGATTGAAACTCTCATGATGAAACCTCTTTCTTTGAATGCAAACTCTCAAAATAAAATCTCGGCACACGACCGACTGAACGTCAGCACGATGTTTACCACTCATCGCGGTGGTCATCGATTGGTTGCGGTTCTGCACCCTAATACATCAGGGTTTCAAAATAGTTGCGCAGTCCGAAGATGAAAAGGTGTTCATGTCTGTTTCTTTAGACCAGGTGGGAAATTCCGGCCTTTCGAGGGTATATATAATCCGGAAATTCGATTTGAGCTGAGACATTCGTGGGCGACAACCCGGAAATAGGACCAAATAAAGAATTGCCTATGGGCGAGCGCATGCAGCGCGCTGGCTTTATGCAAGTTCAGGCGCCCAACCAGAAGCTCGAGGTCACGCCTGAAAACCATCCACGCACATATTTAGACCACGCTGCTGATGAGACGGTTTCTCTATTCTCGCGGGTCATGCTCGGTGAATCGGAGGCTCAGTCCCATTCGCACGACGAAGTTGAAAAATACGGCAAGATGTTCGTGAAGGCTGTACCGCTTTTTCTCGATCGCAAACGGGCTGTATCATTTACCGTTGGGGTTTACGCAGCCGACCAGGCTTCGCCAGAGGACTCTCTGGGAACGCAGCTAACCGACTTTACGCTCGGCGGCGTTAAAGGTTTTGCCATGAAGCGTACTCTTAACGAGCTTGCTGCCTGGAAAGCCTCTCCTGCTATAAAGGGAATTCAACTTGGAGCCGTCAGCCGGCTAACAGATGTGGGACTGACGCGCCAGACCTGGCAAGATGCCAACGGCGATTTGTCGGTGGGACAGGGCGCGATGAGGACGATTTCTGCCGTGGTCGATCCACGCACGGTAGCGACTGATGCGCTTCTGTTCGGCGCTACGGAGTTTACTCTCGGGCGCTTGAATTATGCTACGAAGGGTGCGCTCTATCGTCATCCAGCACTGCCTACGGTGGCAACTGCCGGAATCTATGGTTTAGGAAGTGGCGCCGGCGAAGAGCTCATGCGTCAAAAGAACGCAGGCGAACAATTCGATTTCTCAAAAGTAATGGCGCGTGGTGGAGCGTCGATGCTTGTAAATGGTCTGGCCGGCGGTGTCGGCGGTTGGGACCGCATGCAACGCTTGCGCTTGACTCCAGTAGCTGAGCGCACCGCATATGGTGTGCAGCGTCAACCGGTTCCTGAGCGAGTCGCGCGTTTCAATGAAGTCGACGCAAGACAGCTGGAGCTACAGTTGCCTCTAACAATCAAGAAACAACTCAATGACGTCGCCTGGCTTGCCGAGGTCAATCCATCCGGTGGTGCGGCTAAGCAAGTTGTTTTCAGGATTACTGATACTCCTGAAATGCACATGCGTATGCAAAATGAACTATTGGACTACCGGATGCAACGTGCAATGGGCGCCGACACTCGAGCTCTGACGGTTGCGGAAACCGAGGCTTCGATAAACGGAGTGACACGCAAAGGATATGTTCAGGAACTCGCCGGCCGCTCATTCGAGGACCATTTGCGGGCCACTGCGTGGCAGCGAGATGGCGTTACGACGGACCGTGCTGCTGCCCGAGCATTGCGTAATGATCCTCAGCTTCTGCGGCAGAATGAACAGGTTTGGTTGCAGAAAATGCTGCTGGAACAGTGGGATAACCATGCGCACAATATGATTGCCCATCCCGGCGAACGCAGAATGAGCAACATCGATCTGGCTGATCCTATTAGACCCGCGAAATATGCGTCGGATTACTTGCCGTCCTTTGGGAAAACTGAGAGTCGAGTTTCGCTGCTCAACGACCGCCTGATGAGCAGTTTTTCCGGAAAGCCTATATCAACTCAGTCGCGCACGATGCTGGAGGGGTTCGTCCGCGATTTCGACACTAGCGCTGGGCGTAAGGCTTTGCAGGGGGCCGGACATAGCGTTGCGCAGGTCGACGGTATTCTTGGCCGAGCGCGCACTTTGGCTCAAGACGGGAAAATGCCGATTCGCGAAACACCAAATCTGCTCACCTCTCTGAGCCTGCGTGCTCTTTATCACATGCGAAAAGCCGACTCGCCGAGGTTCGAACAATCAGTAAAAGAGAAGCCCGCTGAACAGCACTGAGCACTTCTAGATCGCAGTTTCTTCAGGGCAATTACTTCCAGTCAAGACTCTGCAGTGCGTCCTTGTAAACTTTGCGGCCTTTGATGTACTCATCTTTTGAAGAGGATTGCAAAAACATCTGATTGACGTGACCGCCATCCCCTTTGCCGAAGATGCCGATATAGTCACGAACACGCTGACCGTTTTCGTTTACGAACTGACCGTCTACTTCAACGACCGGCTTGCCATCCACGGTTATGACTTGTGCCGACATGATTTTGAACACCGGCGAGGTCGGATCCGGAGGCTTCGCGGTGTTTGTATACTGGTTGTCTCCGACTGTGGTCGTGCCTAGCGCTTCAGTAATGCTCTTAATCTGTGAAGGCAGTAGCACTCGCGGACGGCCGTTGGGATCGGCAAGATTTAGAACTGCATCAAGCGCATTTGTTTGATCCTGATTGAGCCTGGAACCTTTGTCTAAAACGCTCAATACGACATCAGTATTGCCGCCCGGTGAAAAGGTCGAAATCAAGCCACGACCGCCCAGATAACTCTCGGTTGTTTGTGACCAGTTGCTTGGAACTTCAACCGACTTTACGCCGGCAACATCGACTTCATGTCGGGTTTGCCCGCCGGTGTTAGCTGCCACCAGAATCTCTCCTTCGCGTGGATAGTTGAAGTGATCTTCAAAGCCGCCGACTCTGACTTCAACATCATTTTTAGCAGGTTTTGGAATGTCGCCGCCGTCCATTGGTCGTGCCCTCTTTATACTTCTCGACGTTTTATTGCTCGATACAAATCCGAAGCAGGAATTTGTTTGTCATGCTGCGGACCCCACTGATTGGATACGGTGACCTGTCCAGTGTTGGCATCATAACCTGTTATCGAGACAAAGTGGAACCGTCTTGGTCCCGTTCCGTTGCCATTTATACTAGGATCGGCTGCATCCAGGAAGACTATGAGCGGCATATTCCCGTTTCTCTTCGCCGCCTCAAGTGCGTTTTTCAAATCTTGCTCATTGCGAATCGGCACGACATCCGCTCCGGAATCGGTTGCTGGATCTTGTAATACGGCGTTGCGATCTCCGTTAAGACGTCGAGCTTCCTCAGCCAATTCCGGACCAGTGTGCCCGTTGTATCGCCTGCCGTCTTCTGGTTTTTGTCCATCGTAGTAAACTCGTTCGCCTGTGTCACCATCACCGGTCGGTCGACCCTGGACGTAGTATTCTGGCGGCATTCGGTGCTGGGTGACGTCATTGATTATCGTCGCGTTCATCAGTTGGGTCGCAAATGTTCGGTGATCACCGGTTGGTGGGAACGTGCGCTCTTCAGCTCCTGGAGTCAAATTACCCGGTGGGATTTTAATTACTTTTCCATCTGACGAAGTCCACTGCCCGTCTATTGCAGCACTCGCAACCATCTCCGCGGCTCTGGAAGGATTGCGGGTCAAAGTCCGCTCACCGAGCGACGTCGGTCCGCATGTGTTGTGCGCTCCCTGGTTCGTATCCGATGGATTCGCCAGGTGGTGCGCCAGTCCGCGAGCCGCTAAAATTCGATTTTCAGCAGAGGTTGCACCCTGAGGGGCGTCCAGAAGACGTCTTGTCTGATCCATTGTGCGCGCTACTTCTTGGGGCGATATCCCCTGTTCCCGAGCCCTCTTTTCGAAGGTGTCCATGTCGTCGAGGAATTTTTGGCGAGCCTGGGGATCGGTAATCGATTTTTCCGCGCTTTCGCGCAATCGCTTTCTGGATTCCTCAACTTCGGGAGGTCGATCGGTCTGTTCCGGACGCTCTTGAGTTTCCGGCGGGCGCTCTGGTGTTTGAGGTTTGTCCGGTTTCGCGGGCTCTTCGGGATTGGCCGGCGGCTTTTCCGGTTTCGCAGGCTCCTCAGGATTCACCGGTGGCCTTTCCGGCTTGGTAGGCTCCTCAGGATTCGCCGGAGGTTTTTCCGGCTTTGTGGGCTCCTCAGGATTCACCGGTGGCTTTTCCGGCTTGGCAGGATCTTCAGGATTTACAGGAGGCGTTTCCGGCTTGACCGGCTGCTCTGGCAAGACCGGATTAACAGGAGGCTTTTCAGGATCTGCTTCCGGCGGTTGTTCTGGGCGTGCAGGAGTCGGCTGGTCGGGTTGTTTCGGCTCATGTTTTACCAGAGGATTGTCCGGCGCATTTTTCTTCGCCCAATCGCTTTGGAAATCGACAAACTGACCTTTTGAATTTCGCTGTTTTGAAACCGTCCCGTCTTTCTCAACGATACCGCGCAAAAGTGGCTTTGAATGCCCCTTTTCGTCCTTGCCCATTACGGCAACTAACTCACGATTGCCAACTTTTTGTACGCTGATGTCGTAAGTCTTCCCATCAGGACCGGTTATTTTCGACTTGCCTTCCTGATTTAGTTCCTTTGCAATTTTGATTTTTTCTTCTGGACTTAACGAAGGATCAAACAGCTTCTGCTCTTTAGTTTTCTCCGGTTGATTGTCCTGTGGACGCAAATCTTCGCGAGGATTTGTGCGGTCTTGTGGAGTAGCAGGATCGCCCGGCACCGCTCGTTCCGGTGGTGTGACCGGATCGCCTGGAACCGTCGGCATCTCTCGCTCATCTGGTGGAGTGCCGGGAAGAACCTTCTCATCACCAGGACGCACAATGGAGCGGGTAGGAATTTCATTTCGAACAGCTTCGAAGCCAGGCTTTAGCACGGAGTCGTCTGCACTCCAGACGTCGTGCATCGTTGAATCCGGATTTTCGCGCATCAGCGAAATCTGACGCTTATCCAGGTTCGAGCTTGTTTGAATTTCGTATTGCTGACCATCATTTTCGAATTTGTTTACATCGTTGCTGAGCAGAACTTGCAGGCTACGATACCGATCACGGTCAGAGGTGCTCGGATCGAGAGCGATGTCCTTGGTTGCATCAATGCCCTCTCTCGTCAGAGGTTGGAGGTCCTTTGTCTCAATCGCTCCGGTTAACGGTTTGTCCGGCGCGTCAGTACGCTCAGGTGCCGGACTCAGAAGCTTGTTAGTCAGTCCGATCTGATCGCTTCTATAGATGGAGTTGTCGAAGGCCAAACTAGTTGGTTCGTCGATGGTTCGACTTGCTGGGCCAAGCGACCCGGCAGTATCCATCTGCTCCCAAGTTCTTTGGGAAAGAGTTGCAGCAGGTGAGTCGGGAGTAGTATCTCCCTTCGGCTGGACAACTTTGTCCGAGCCCTGGCTTTCGTTGACCATCTAATGTGGTCCCCAAATAGAAACGAGTAGTAAGGTTTGAGCAAGTTTAAGCGAGACTCATAAGTTAACCCAGCAATCGTTCCTTGTCAAGCGCCTGGGCGAGATGCAAGCCGCAATCGGCTAAGTTCGAGCGGCTGAGTTTAATCGCTCCGACCGGTTCTCGATGCACAACCTTGACAGAACTAGACGACCGGTCTATTATGTTTCGCTTAGCAGATACAAGCTGGATTTACAGTCAGTAAAGGAAGCAGAAATGAGCAAATTAGAAGGCAAAGTTGCCGTGGTAACAGGCGCCTCAAAAGGCATTGGCGCAGGAATCGCAAAGGCGATTGCTGCAGCCGGCGCAGCAGTCGTAGTCAACTACGCCTCAAGCAAAGAAGGTGCGGACAAGATTGTTGATGCGATCACTTCAGCCGGTGGAAAGGCAGTCGCAGTGAAAGGTGACGTATCAAAAGCTGATGATGCGAAAGCAATCGTTGACGCAGCAATCAAAAATTTCGGACGTCTGGACATTCTCGTCAACAATTCCGGCGTCTATGAGCAGAAATCCATCGAGGAAGTCACAGAAGAGCATTACAGGCGCATCTTCGATGTCAACGTGCTCGGTGTTTTGTTGATGACCCAAGCCGCGGTAAAGCATCTAGGTAAAGGTTCTAGCATCATAAACATCGGCTCTTTAGTCTCTCGAATTACGCCTCCAAACTATGCTGTATATGGAGGAACCAAAGGCGCCGTCGACGTGATAACAGGAGTCTTGTCACGGGAACTGGGTGATCGCAGAATTCGAGTCAATGCATTGAATCCTGGTCTCGTTGAAACCGAAGGAACAAAAGATTTTATACATAGCGACTTCGCCAAAGGCGCTGTTGCGCAAACTCCATTGGGGAGAGTGGGGCAGCCAGACGATATCGCAAAGGCTGTCGTTTTTCTGGCCTCTGATGATTCAGGCTGGATCACCGGCGAGTTGATCAACGCAGGCGGCGGCTTTAGATAAACTCGAAGTTGGAGATCGGTGGCGAACAAACTTGCCACCATAAATGGTGCTTAATTGAGATTGGCAATTAACGAAACGCATCATCAGCGGGTCAAATTCGTCAGCCGCTGAAGTAGAATAAACAAAGGGCGCGGACCTACCCACCGCGCCCTTTGCATTCTGATGCCTTTAATCGGGACTGTATAATTGAGATCATTCGTACGATCCTGACATTGCAAAATAAGCAAGAACCGGAGCAGTCATACCATGAAGTTTATGAGCCTAGAGGCGATGGTACCGGGCTGGATAGGTGAGCAATCAGTGAGTGAGATCGTAGATAACGTAGAAATCTTCAAAAAGGTTCACTACGTTTTTGATGACTATCCGTCGGACTGTATCGTCGAGCGCAGTGGTGTCTACCTTGTTACGCAAGAGTTGAAAGATGCGCTCAAGGACATCAACGCGACAGGATGTGAGTTTGATGATGTGATCGTGACCGAATCAGAGGCATACGAAGAACACACATCACATATTCCAGATCATTCATTGCCGAGTTTCTACTGGCTCAAGATTGTCGGCGAGGGCGGCAAGGACGATATAGGTTCTGCAGAATCGGCAATCACCATTGTTGTGTCAGAGCGGGTCTTTAGCGTAATGAGAAAGTGCGGACTACGTGACTGTATCGTGTATGACTGGTCGGACACCAGCAAAGTCGGCACGCATATATCGAAACTTCCTCCGTGATAGAGCTTGGCGATTGCATGTGGAGCTTCAGCAATGCGAGTTCCTATTGTGAAAGGTTCGGCGCTAGAACTCTTTCAAGTCGCAGACTTTTAGCGACTGAATGAAGCGCACTGCTTGTGGTGTCCATCAAATTATTTAATCAAAGCGCCACGGCCACTTTGGAGGTCTTCGTGCCTCGACCCATTCGATGAGCAGATTCAGTTCCTTCAAAGTCGTTCTGTCACTGCGACTTTCATGTGTGACGAGGGAGTCGTTGAGCCTTTTGACGCGTTGGTTAAGCTCAGATAGCAGTTTGTCCGGTTCAACTTCGGTGCGGATGGCGAAGATGTTTCGGTCGATAAGTTCTTGAACTTTTTCTAGTTTGTCCACAAGGCACCTTGAACGTGCTTGTCCGGCTAAATCCTGCTTTCCTCCGAGCGCTATGTAGCGTAGGAATTCGACTCCTTTTATTTCTTCGAGATGCCGATGTTCGATGTTTAGTTGAGCTAAGTGCTGAGCATTTGGGCCCGCCTTTTGATCAACCTCACACTTTAGAAATCGGTTGAGCTTGGCTCCGTGCAGTTTCTGCAGCAGATCAATGTTCGCAGGTATTGGTTCATTGGGATATAGATCCGGTGACAGGGCGCGCGCTAGTTTATTCGGGGTGGGCTCATCCAGGCTGATGCGGAGCCGCGCTTCGAGGTTTGTGAGTTGTACCCCGAGTTGTCCATCTGCAATTTTTATATTCGGAATGGCACTGCAGAAATCGTTGACTGCTCTTTCCTTACTGCCGAGCTCAAGGTGCACTTTGGTGCGGCTGAGGAGCGCATGCGGGTCGTTGGGTTTGAGCTTCAAATAGTGATTGAGATCTTTCAGTGCGTCTTCGAACGCCTCGCGATCTTGGTTCCTTTGTCCGCGTTCCATATGATGACGAGCCCGTTTGTGGTACAGATGTGCCTCATTCGGATTAGCCTCGATCTTCTCGTTCAGGTTACCTAACATTGGTTTGCGCGGTAATTCTGATCTTTCTGGCCTATGGTATTTGGGCACATCAAATCCATCATCAAACCTTTCCGAGAGAAGTACACCGGCTGTGCCGAGCTTTGGCTGTCGTGCTCTGGCGAAGTGCCCGATGGAACCCGTGAGCATTTTTGTGATGTTTTGAGTTTGAGCTGACAACGCGTCAAGATTCAGTCGTGGCTTGATATCTCGTCCCAGTTGCTGTCCAGGTTTCAGACCCAGGCTGGAGGTCGCGGTGATGAACGCTGCTTCGTATGCATCCGGGCCCAGGTAGGGTCTGAGTTTGATGCTTGCCTGCAGCAGTTGATCGTTATCCATGTTATTTAGATTGGACGAAACTTTTAATAGTTCTAAGTTGCGTTCCTTGTTTCTCTGATTGTTGAATTGATCGTTGATGAGCAGTCCAGCGCCAAACATGGCGAAACCGCTTGCAACCACAGGATTGATGGAGAACATCGCAGCTCCCGCGGCGCCGCTCAGGATGTTTCCACAACCTTTGTGAAGAGTGTCCATGGGGTGTTTCTGGAAGTGTTCTTTGCCATCAATAATGCCACCAATTAGTGCGGGGGCGACAAGTGATACCATTGCGGCACCAGCGAGTTTTGTATTTTCGTGACCTAGTGTATTACAGGCTCCCGGTCCTAGAACTGCAACTGCAGTCATCTCGGCTAAATCGTTCTTGTTGAACTCTCCGCCATCGACATTTTGCTTTCCGAATTTATTGCAGGAGTCTTCGTAGAGTTTGATATTTGCTTGCTTTACCGATGTGGCTAAGTCGATCTTATCGTTCGACTCATGTTTTATCTCCGTTTCCATCACGCGTCCTCCAAACCTTTTAGCTTTTGAGCATTGTAGGTGTCGATGACCAGAGCGTATCTGTTGAATTCAACAGTTCAGATCTTAATGCAAGAAATTATGATTCAACCTGTTGGTGCACGCTGGTCAAAGATGAAAGAACCATTCTTCAATGAAAATTTGATTGCGGTTTTGCGGGGATATCCTGCCAGCGAAGTCGGTGGAATCAAAGCTATTTCACCGCATTCATCAATGACAAATGTAATTTGGTGCAGGGAAAGGGAAGGCTTTCAAGCCAGTTATTCGAAACAGGAGGCACCGCTTTCGGTGCATTGCGTGTTCCGTGGGATGCAATCATTTTCGATTGGTAATAGCCCGAAGGTGCTGCTCGATAGTTCTTCCTATCTGATTTTAAACGATGGACAGAGCTATGAGCATATCGCTGAGGGCATGCCTGAGTTTGAGTCGCTGACGATTTTATTTAGTTCAAAGTGCGCTGTGGAGATGCTTGCAACGCAGTTCGGGGTTGGTGATGTCTTGCAATTTGACTCTTCGTCCAGGAACAAATTGCCTATTCAAGTCTGCGAAAGACTTCGCGAAAACGACAACATTGTCACACCGAGACTCTTGCGGATTCGGTCGCTTCTGGCTGAATCAGCTGATGTTCGGATGATTGCAAAGGAGCTCGGGGCCTTATTGCAACGAATTTTGCATGTTCATAGAGATGATGTGTTTGCGGCCGAAGCCTTGCCATATCAGCGTTCAAATACGAAGTTTCAGATGTACGAGAGACTTCATCGTGCCAAGAATTACATATCCTCGTCGTTAGAAGAAAGATGGACATTGCAGAGCATGGCTGAGACAGTTGGCTTTTCGTCTTATCATTTTCGACGTTGCTTCAATCAAATGTTTGGTGAAACACCACATCAATATTTGACGAACTGTCGTTTGAAAAAAGCATCGATGATGCTTCGAGCTTCCGAAAAAAGCGTCACTCAGATTTGCGGCGAGGTTGGCTTTGAAAGCCTTGGTTCGTTTAGCACACTGTTTTGTCAGCGCTATGGATTGTCGCCGGTTCGTTTTCGAAATACAGTTTCTGATTTGTCGATTGGACCTGAGCGCTAACCGTACAAATTTTTCTATTTGCGAGAGCTGGTAATAGCAATATTCGAGAAATAGGTGCGCGCGAGATCACGAAGATGCTTGTTCTGAGCTGGATGCATCGCGGTTTTGTTTTGGCAATCAGCAAGAAGAATCTGTTGCCCAGTTTTCATCATTCTTATAGAGTTCCGGCGTTAGCAGGTGAAATATTATGATTCAAAGTATCTTGGCTGGATTATTGATTTTGTCGACATCGACCTCCAATCCATCATGCATAATCGGACTATCAGTCGAAAGTGAAAACGAAGCGGTGTATAGCGTTGCCGATAATCAAAAAGACGATTACGATCCGGGCAAAGAAATCACTGACGATCCTCATGGTCCCGGAACGCGCGGGGCCAATCCTCATGGACCTGATCCGCACGATGAAATTCATGACAAGAACTTGCCGGCCAATAATCCGTCTCCTTATCTCGATCCACAGCAGACCTGCAAATGATTGGGTCGGAGCTATTTAAAACTCGTCGCTTGACCAATGATTATTTAAGTAATGTGGTTGCATGTGGTGCAGCGGAAAAGTTTGCTCGACAGGGATGGTCGCCAGTGGTAGCATGAATTGAGTGATTGGGTGATGATTCCTGGACAATTTTCATTACCCGAGCCGCGGACGCTAATGCGTTATGAGGTTCACTGTTTGTCCAACAAACTAAAATATCGAGCTTTCACAACTCTTGCGGTCATCGCGGTAGGGTCAATGGTGTTCATTCAGTCTGCCTCGGCGAAGAGAATACCGCCTGGACAAAGTGTTCTTGTGATGAGCCGTCCTCAATGCGACGTGGACAAGTTCAGAGAACGGCTGACGAAGCGTGGTTTGATTGTAGTAAATGAAATCAGATCAAAAACGGAAAGCTATGGCATCTTTGAGGTGCAGTCTCCGAAAGTATCTGCTCAAGCCGCTTTGGTGAATGTTAGAGCCTCCGGCGATGTTGATCTGGAAGGTGCTGAAATAAAGTTCGCATCAAAAACAAATGCGTGTGTCCCGTCAATCAACGATCCTGAATTCGCTTCTCAACTGTTTTTGCAGCAGATGAACTTTTCCGAGATGCGCTGCTTGCTTGATGCGAAGGGGATCTCGCAAGTTGTACAACCACGAATCACGGTGGTCGATTCGGGAGTTGCTCCAATCTCCAACGAGATGACGAATATCACGCAATACAATTTTGCGAATGGGCAAAACGGAGTTCCGGAAACCGCTTTCGACAGCGGATTTCATGGCACAGCTGTCACTTGTGTGGCAGGTGCTGCTACCAACAATTCTGTTTTGTATACAGGTATCGCTTCGCACAGCAATCCATCCGTCAAAATAATTTCTTTGCGAACTCAGGACGGGAGCGGCAATATTGATACGCTCGATGTCCTCCGTGCCTTGACCTGGTGTGTGGATAACCAGACCGCGCGCGGAGGAATGGGCGTTATCAATCTGAGCATCAATTCATCGGTCTTGCCCACTTATAATGGCTCTACAGTTGTGCAAGGAATCGCAAAGTCTCTTGCTAAACACAAAGACCTACTCGTGAACGGCGCAGGCAACGTTCATATGTTGGATCCGAGCAAACAATTCAAGTACATTAGAAGAGTAGGCGGCATTGACGAGAACGACCTCTACTGGTCCTCATCAACCTACGGTCCTTTTAAATCGGTTGCGCCAGCAGTTAACATTCGCACCCACAACACCTTAACTGGCAATCCGGCCTACGGCGATGGCACCTCTTTTTCTGCTCCATGCTGGTCCGGGTCCATCGCGTTGTTGATGAGTCTTAATCCGAAGTTGACTCCGGACAAAGCGGATAAGCTGATATACAAAACAGGCAGGGTCACATCAGAAGGATTCGTTGTTCCGGATTTACGCGCTGCAGTAATTAAGGCTTTGAAAATAAGACCCTAGCGTTTTGGTTTCGGTGGCGCGATTTTTTTGACGTTAACACCGCAGCCAGTGTTGATACTAAAAACATTAGTCTGTCTGGACTGGAAGTCCCCAGAATGCTCCCTGTCCCAACTGCACTCCGCAGCTAGACATCGCATCAAGATCTTTCTTAGATTCAATGCCATCCGCAATAATAAGGCAGTTGAGTTGTGAGGCAACCCTTACTAGCTTCGACACAAACGCTCGATAAGTGGGAACTTCGCTGGAAGAGTTTTTTACCACTTCCTTTTCGATTCTGATAAACCGGGGCTCGAGCATCAGAAGACTAGCGAATGAATTGAATCCTGCTCCTCCCTGGCCAAGGGCGATATTTACACCCAACTCCTTGAGTCTCTGCACATGCTCAAACAGCCTCATAGGCTCTGCCAGGAAATCGTTGTCGTGGATAACAACACATACTTCCTGTCCTGCAACATCGAATATTGTTTCCAAATTGTCTAGCGGAATATCAAACAGCGTTGCTGCGAAAACGTTGATGAAGCCGGGGCTTTTGTCAGGCAATTTGCTTAAGTTTTCAAGGCAGATTTTCAAACATCTTAGGTCTACCGGTGTGCGAAGATTATGTTCGCGAGCCAGTTTATAAAATGCATCAGGCTGTTCGAATACGCCTTTTTCTGCGCGACACTGAAGCTCATAACCGATAATTTGCTGGTCTCTCAGTTGCGAGATCGGTTGATAAACAGCCCGAAGACATTCTCCGCTTCGGAGCTTTTCTAGAGTAACTGCTAATTCGTTAAAGGTCTCATTGCTGTTTGAAAACGAGACGGAGTTTTTTCCGGCTCTCTTGCTGTTCTTCAGACCCGCATTCCCAGAAGCCAATATTTCCTCAATCGAAAGTAGCTCGTTTGCAAGTTCGATAATTCCGGTGCTGGTTGTAATTTTTGTTGTCTCGTGGGCAAGATTGATCGGCGTTTCTGCTACAGATAAACGCACTCGCTCTGCTACTTGAAGTGCAGTATTGGTGTCGATCTCGGAAAGCAGAATCAAGAATTCGTCTCCGCCAATTCGAGCAACGTGATCGGATGGTCTCACAGCTTTGACCAAACGAGAGGACACTTCCTGAAGCACCAGGTCTCCAACGGAGTGTCCATATTTTTCGTTGATTCCTTTGAAGTCATCGCAGTCTATGAGGAGCGCAAAGTTTTTTGTTTTGTTTCTGGCCGCGCGCTCAATCTCTATTTTTAAGACCCGCTCAAAACCTCGTCGGTTCATTACCTCTGTTAATGGGTCAATCAACACAAGGTGTTTGAGTTCTCGGTTTCGTTCTTCGATGGTAGCGGCCATCGCGTGCAATTTATTTTCTGCATCTTCGTGCCTCGTGAGGAATCGAGCAAGAAGAATATAAAGGTAGAGAAGCAAGACCACTACAACCGTTCCCATCAGAAACTGTTGAATGCTCTGACCCGTAAAGAAGCCAACAGTAAGCGTCAACAACGCGATCGCGATCGTCCCCAGAATTGTGATTTGCAACAGTTTTTTTTGCTTTGCCCGCTCACCGCCAGTTAGCGATGGCGATTTCAGCAGAGCGAGCTCCGCTGAATACGACTTTAGAATTTGGCTGAACTGATTCTTCATGCGGAACCCGCAGTCTGGCCTAAATCTCTTCGTGAATCACTGGCAAACGTGTTCGTCGGTTTCTGATGTCGGGAATATTAATATCGACACTGAAAGCACACTTTCAAACATGGACGCTGACCCTCCACTTATAATCGGCAAGGTCTGCCCTACCTGCCTATTCAAGTACAGTCCGGATCTGGAGCGCTGTCCAGACGACAACAGCATTCTTGCTGTCATTAAGCGCGATCCTTTTATCGGGAAGATGATTGCTGATAAGTATCAGATCATCGAGATTCTCGGCATGGGCGGTTTTTCAACCGTCTACAAAGCTGAGCAAACTTCCTTACGCCGAGTTGTGGCTGTCAAAATCTTGCACGCTGAATTTGTCGACAAGCCTGACAAAATTCGGCGTTTCCAGCATGAGGCTGAATCTATCAGCACCCTGGTCCATTCCAATGTTGCATCGGTTTATGACTATGGGGTGCTTGCGCAAGGCCAGCCGTATCTGGTGTTGGAGTATGCTCCAGGCAAAACTCTATCAGCCGTGCTCAGTGAGGCAAAGGTTCTTTCACCAGAAAGGGCAGTGAATATATTCATCCAGTGCTGCGATGGAGTTGCTGCAGCGCACCGCAAAGGAATTATTCACAGGGATTTGAAACCGTCCAATATTGTTCTCCTCGAATCTGAGGAGGGCATCGAACACGTTAAGGTGTTGGATTTCGGATTGGCAAAAGTGATCTCGGGAGATGGAAGCGCTCACGAGAATCTAACCCTGACCGGTGAAGTACTGGGGACGCCGGCCTACATGGCTCCGGAGCAGTGCATGGGGACCGCAATGGATCTTCGCACAGATATCTATTGCTTTGGTTGTGTAATGTATGAAGCGCTCTCCGGAAAGCTCCCGCTGGAGGGCGATTCGTCTTACGAGGTGATGCACAAACATATCAACGAGGCTCCGATCACTCTCTCGAAAAGTGGAGCATCAGTGCCAACACGGCTTGTGCGCATTGTGAACAAGGCTCTTCAGAAAGATCCAGATGACCGTTATCAAAACTTCGAGGAACTCAAGGATGCTCTGATGGGTGTAGAGCCGGATTTTACGTCTGAGATCAAGAGCGTTTTGTTCTCGGGTGGGAATGCCAAGCTTTCAAAGAAAAATAAAGCATTCCGACGAAAGGTATTTCTGGCGTCATGGTGCGCAGTTCTTCTTTTTACCGCCGTTGCCGGCCTACTGGTATACGAGCGTAGCCAGGCAGTTCGAAAGGACCAAATCGCAAAGCGATACGCGAACAAACTTTCCAAATTCGATAATGGGCAAGTAACGTTTGAGTATCCAGCAGAATTTCATGCCAGTGAAGTGCCGGATGACGGTTCTGGCATCGTCGAGCATTTTGAACATCGAGTCGTCCCGAATGTCAGTTTTGATATAAAATTTCTCGATTCAAAAGCCGTTGATGGAAACGACCGTGATTTGTTGACCTCCGCCAAATATCAACGAACGGTGCATGCGTCCTATCCGAATTTCACCGAAATCAGGCCGCTTCAAGAGGTTGATTTCGGGTCGAACAAGACTCTTCGCGGCTACGAGACAGAGTTCATCTATAAAAAGGTCTTTGAGGGGTACTTCAGGGAAAGACACATTTACTTCGGGACACCCGATTCAATCTGGAAGCTGAAGTTCTTCTGCCCACTGGAATCTCGTGAAAAATACGAAAAGATGTTTGATATCGTATTTAGTACCGTTCAATTGAAATCACAGAACTGAAGAAAGAGTGCTGAAGCTCATAAGTCGACAAGCAAAATGCGCGGCCAGACTTTTTTTCTCCAAAAGCAAAAGCCCCGAGCTATTAACTCGAGGCTTTTATAACTCCTGGCACCGGGCTATCTTCCCAGGCAGTCACCCACCAAGTATTGTCGCTGCTGACCGTCTTTACCTTCGTGTTCGGGATGGGAACGGGTGTGTTCCGGTCGCTTCGGCACCAAGAACCTTTTAGGGTACGGCATCTTCACGAGGAAGAGGCTATGACCGCGGTGAAGTTTCACAATTTGAAACTAGTTCTTTGTCACCGCTCGTAAGGAAGTCTGACACCGTATTCAGTATCAAACTCCGTTACCCTGAAGACTGCACATTGAGTGGCTTGCGCCATTTAAACAACTAGGTAATCTAACACCAAAATAAATTGGAAAAGCCCTCGGACTATTAGTATTGCTCGGCTACATGCTGACCTTGCGGGGCACTTCTACCTGCAACCTATCAACCAGGTGGTCTTCCTGGGTCCTTACTAGATTAACTCTATGGGATTACTCATCTTGCGGTGGGCTTCGTACTTATATGCTTTCAGCACTTATCCGCTCCGAACACAGCTACCCTGCGTATACTGCTGGCGCAATAACAGGTACACTGGAGGTTCGTCCGTCCTGGTCCTCTCGTACTAGGGACGGCTCCGCTCAATAATCCTACGGGCATGCCGGATATGGACCGAACTGTCTCACGACGTTCTGAACCCAGCTCACGTACCGCTTTAATGGGCGAACAGCCCAACCCTTGGGACGTACTACCGCCCCAGGATGCGATGAGCCGACATCGAGGTGCCAAACCTCCCCGTCGATGTGGACTCTTGGGGGAGATCAGCCTGTTATCCCTATGGTAACTTTTATCCGATGAGCAACGGCCCTTCCATGTGGAACCGTGGGATCACTAAGTCCTACTTTCGTATCTGAGTGAGATGTCTCTCTTTCAGTTAAGCTTCCTTCTGCCTTTACACTCGATGGCTGATTTCCGACCAGCCTGAGGAAACCTTTGAGCGCCTCCGTTACTGTTTAGGAGGCGACCGCCCCAGTCAAACTGCCCAACTGAAACTGTTCCCCACCCGGATTCACGGAATGGGGTTAGTACGCTAGCTACATCAGAGTGGTATCTCAACGTTGACTCCACGAAAGCCGAAACCTTCGCATCAAAGTCTCCCACCTATCCTGCGCAAATATAACCCGCGGACAATTTCAGCCTACAGTAAAGCTCAATAGGGTCTTTCTGTCCTGGCACGCCTAGTCCGTATCTTCACAGACACTCCTATTTCGCCGAGCCTCTCTCCGAGACAGCGCTCAAATCGTTACGCGTTTCGTGCGGGTCGGAACTTACCCGACAAGGAATTTCGCTACCTTAGGACCGTTATAGTTACGGCCGCCGTTCACCGGGGCTTTGTTTTTCAGCTTCGCTTGCGCTAACCGATCCACTTAACCTTCCGGCACTGGGCACGCGTCAGCCCCTATACTTCACCTTACGGTTTTGCAGAGACCTGTGTTTTTGTTAAACAGTCGCTTGAGCCTGGTTTTTGCAACCATCTCAGGCTTCAGTCGCATGGACTTACACCCTAACATGGCACCTCTTCTTCCGAAGTTACGAGGTCAATTTGCCGAGTTCCTTAGAGAGAGTTATCTCGCGCACCTTGGTATACTCTACCTGACTACCTGTGTCGGTTTCGGGTACGAGCACCCGTTAATCTGGCTTTCGCCGCTTTTCTCGGCAGCATGGCATCTACGATCTTGATCCCGTGGGATCTTGCTTACTTGGCCTCGTGTCTTAACGCCAGAGCGGATTTGCCAACTCTGACTAACTACGCCTTTGGAGGAGACCATATCCATTGGCCCCCATCGCATAGCCTCCTGCGTCCCGACTTAGCTCCTAACGATTAACGTGTGGGGAATGAATATTAACATTCTGTGCATCGGCTACGCCTCTCGGCCTCGCCTTAGCTCCCGCCTAACCCTGCATGGACGAGCCTTGTGCAGGAACCCTTAGTCTTTCGGTGCATTGGATTCTCACCAATGTTTTCGCTACTTAAGCCGACAGTCTCACTTGTGGTTCGTCCAGTAGTGCTTTCGCTCTACCTTCTGCCTACAACACAACGCTCCCCTACCGATCAGATAAATCTGATCCCGCGATTTCGGAAGCATGCTTAGCCCCGTACGTTTTCGGCGCAGAGTCGCTTGACCAGTGAGCTATTACGCTTTCTTTGAATGGTGGCTGCTTCTAAGCCAACATCCTGGTTGTCTATGCAACTCCACCTCCTTAATCACTTAGCATGCATTTTGGGTCCTTAGTCGGCGGTCTGGGCTGTTTCCCTCTTGACTACGGAACTTATCTCTCGCAGTCTCACTGCCAGGTAATGACGTTATAGGTATTCGGAGTTTAACTCGATTTGGTACGGATTTTCTCCGCCCGCACCGAACTAGTGCTCTACCCCCTATAAGATAAACCTGACGCGGTGCCTCAACGCCTTTCGGGGAGAACCAGCTAGCTCCGGGTTCGATTGGCATTTCACCCCTAAACACAGCTCATCCACCGATTTTTCAACATCGGTTGGTTCGGACCTCTACGCATTTTTACACACGCTTCATCCTGGCCATGCCTAGATCACCCGGGTTCGGGTCTACCGCATGCTATGTTGTCGCCCTTATCAGACTCGATTTCTCTATGGCTTCGCGTATTAATCGCTTAACCTACAACATACGGTAACTCGCCGGCTCATTCTTCAACAGGCACACCGTCACACTATTTAATAGTGCTTCGATTGCTTGTAAGCACACGGTTTCATATTCTATTTCACTCCCCTGCCCGGGGTTCTTTTCACCTTTCCTTCGCAGTACTTGTACGCTATCGGTCACGAGCAGTACTTAGGCTTACCGGATGGTCCCGGCTGATTCATGCAAGGTTTCACGTGCCCCGCACTACTTGGGATACTCTTAGGTGTTCATGGTTTTCGCTTACCGGACTATCACCGTCTTTGGTGCGCCTTTCCAGGCTCTTCAACTAACCACTTACAATCCCGTATAGAGTCCCGCTACCCCAGCGAAACTTTCGTTTTGCTGGTTTGGCCTATTCCCCTTTCACTCGCCGCTACTAAGGGAGTCACTGTTTTGTTTTACTTTCTTCCAGGTACTAAGATGTTTCAGTTCCCTGACTTGCCTCGCTCAAACCTATGAATTCAGTTTGGCGTCACCGACATGACTCGGTGGGGTTGCCCCATTCAGATACCCACGGATCTTAGTCTTGACCGACTCCTCGTGGAATTTCGCTGTGTCATGCGTCTTTCATCGGCTGCTCGCGCCCAGGTATCCACCATGCGCTCTTTGTAGCTTAACCAAATTCTCGATGCGGCTCGTTCCAGGACAGGAACACAAGCAGGCACCGAGTCTTACATTGGTGTTTTGATTACGGACTTGTTGCTGATGGATTAAATCAGCAACACTAGTTGTCGTTCTCAATATGCAGTTTTCAGGGTACGGCGCCGAGATTAATAGCCTCTCGGCTGTGGGCTCTCGAGGTCTTTCGAACCTCGCAGAGTCAACAATTCTATCAGTTAACTCTGGTTTGAAAAGGGTTTGTATCTTAGTTGTTACAGACGCTTTTCAGTAAAAACTCTGGAGGCTAGGAGATTCGAACTCCTGACCTTCTCGGTGCAAACGAGACGCTCTACCAACTGAGCCAAGCCCCCGAGTTCGAACTTTCCAGTTCACGCATCCCATTATAAGGGAACGCTCTCCGTAAGTCCTCTCACCGTGTCCGAATGTTTCGGACGGGTGACTTTCCTTCAGCCGCGTCGTCGTTTCTCTATCATAACAGACTTTTCGAAACGTCGCACGCTCTCAAGGAAAGCTTTAAGATCTGGGCTATCGAGGACTCGAACCTCGGACCTCACCCTTATCAGGGGTGCGCTCTAGCCACCTGAGCTAATAGCCCTCGCTCAGCGAGATTTCTAATAGTATCACCTAACCCCTGCGTGTGCATCTGCACCATCCACATATCTTCATACTGGTGAACGATCGCGTGAAGTCCGCAACACAGGCTGTTCTTCTTGAGGTGTCGGCATGCCAAGCGTTGCTCCGATTATCAGCAGGCGAAAATCTCCATCTCTCGAAAGCCGCACAAACAGCCACTCTTGTATTTTGCAATGGTGCTATATGCGGTGGATATGAAAAATGTGCAAGATTGATCGCAGCAAAATCATTCCTATATAGAGGATATAAACCGCTCGCGACCCCGCCTTGCGATAATGCTGAATTTTGCGCGTGCATGAGACTTCCCGGCACGGCACCGGCTGTGGTGCAGCGCCGGATTCTCTAAGCCGTCTCCTGAGTGGGTCTGAACAGGTAGAAACCGGCAAGTCCGGTCAGTATAGCTGTCAGTAGAAGTAGAGGAAGGCATGTGAGCTCGCCTGAAATAGCCGCTTTCAAAAACATCGCACTTACACAAGCGAAGGTTGCCGTCATTGCGAACCAGAAAAACTTGCGCATGAAACCACCAATAACTAGCGGTTGTTGCTCGATCACCGTCTCGCCCTCTTGCGCCTGCAATTGAGCAGCTAGATTTTTCAACAACCACATGTCGGCGCCAAAGGTGCCGCCCTTCAGATCAAAACAGGACACGATGACACCGGTTTCATTTGCCTCGAGCTGGTAGCACATAATCCTCACAAGCAGATGGTTCTGGATACGCGCTTGTATGTAGCCGGACCGGCGGTCTACAAAATCAAAGTCGCGATCGGTTTTTGCGCCGAGCTTGTCTCTGCAGATTGGGAATGCTTCGTCGAGCGGCATTGCCAGTCGGAATTCAAGGGTCGGGTTGGAGCGCATCGGGAAGCCTGTACGGAGCGATTCAAGGAAGCGGAATATTACAAAAACGAAGGCAATTCCGCCGCCAAGCGGGATTGCGATGGAGCCCGACAGAAAAATCGCCATCACCAACGCGCTCGGAAGCGATTGGTTGTTTGGTACGCAAATTGCCAGGGCGAAAACCAGCACCATCAGCCAGGAAAACACCATGATGATTATCGGGTCCCAATAAGGACGTGTGCGAATGAAGCGAATCGGTTTTCCATAGATGGTTAGTGACTTCTGAGACGCGCTCTGGGCTTCGCTTTCTGTGACTTCCTGATGAGCCAACCAGAGAGGATACATCAGCGCGAACTCACGGCGCTCGATATTTGTTGTATATCCGCCTGGGGCTTTGTGCTCTATTAGTGCTGCCAGAACGTCCGACTTTTGAGACAACGGTTCAAAGTGTCGGTCGTACATATATATGTCTACCGAGTCTTTATGACTTTGCACGACTTTGCCAACCAGGCAGGAGCCGTCGTTGGTTGCGAAGGCGTAAAGCTCACCAGCTTTAAGATGATTCGACATGGAAGTGGTGACCGCAGTTTCCCTTCTAAGTCTTTTATACCCTGACAGCGTCCTAAAAGCTTGAACCCTGGCTTCCAGGGCGATAAGCTTTCTCCGTGAGAACGCGGAGGGCGATGATGTCTCTTGACGGGCGATTGGTCGGAACTGACGACTACGAATTCGAAGATTACTATGCTGCGCTCTTGAATTCTATTCAAACTGCTTTTATTGACAAGGGAAACAGCGGTCAATTAACGATTGGACCGGCCAATCACGATTTCAAAGGTGAAATTGGCAAGTCGGGGAGCGTGCTCCAGCTCAAAAGTTATGCGGCGTACTTGTCGGTGCACGGTGAGCCTCCTTCTGAACCGGATTTTTCCGTAATCGGCCATGAGCTCAACGAGATAAACCAGGGACGCCTGCCGCTTGGCAAGTTTAAGCACCTGATTAACCATTCGGACTCAAACGGCTTTTACATTCCCATAGACTTCGATGACCCCTTTGCTTTTGACGTGGCGTCGTCCACCGGCGATGGCAGTTGGAAGTGCGATATCGGCTCATCTAATGCGCTCCTTCGCGAGTTGGATGAACTCAATCAATTCTTGAAAGTTCCTGGTGACGTTGGTCAGTTGAACGGAACTGCAGTCCTGGACCAGCAAATCGCAGGCGATACTTTTGAAGAGGAAAAACGAGTGTGGGGAATGCTGCACTGGTTGGCTCGCGAGAGCGTCGCGCGTAGCTTGCTTTTGGAGTTTTGCTAGTGGGGACCGACCCGGTCAAGGAAGGAAAGCCGCACTACGCCGCCAATTTGCTATAAGCATATCTGATAAATATTTCAGACTGTTACTGGCTCGCGACGCCCAATGTCCGAGGGTTTTGACGTTCGCTCCTGTAAAAGGACGAGTTGTTCGGAACGATAGGTGTAGAATACGTCCTTACTGAATTCAGCTTATAAAGAGGCTAATGGTGTTTATGAACGGTTCTTCGAAAATAGCGCAAAAGCTTATGGCGTTATTTCTGTTGACGATGGCGATACTGATTCCCAATGAATTGTTTGCTGATCGCTTCGTCAAGGCCGCCCCGGAAGCCGCAGCTCCGGCGGTTGTAGGAAAGGCAGCTCCTGACTTCACATTGACCGATACACACGGCAAGCAGTGGAGTTTGAAAGATCAAAAGGGCAAGGTTGTGGTGCTCGAGTGGTTCAACTTCGGTTGTCCTTTCGTCAAGAAGCACTACGATAGCGGCAACATGCAGAAGTTGCAGAAGGAATATACCGGCAAGGGCGTGGTTTGGGTTTCCATCAACTCCTCTGCCAAAGGGAAGCAAGGTAACGCAACTCCCGATGAGCACAACAAGGCATTCGCCGACCGAAAGGCTGCACCATCAGTGGTGCTAATCGACGAGGACGGTAAGGTCGGCAGAGAATACAATGCTAAAACCACCCCCGACATGTATGTGATCGACAAGGCCGGTAAGCTGGTCTATGCCGGTGCGATCGACGATAAATCCGGAGTGGACCAATCCGAAATCGCTACCGCGAAGAACTACGTCAAGAGCGCTCTTGATGAGGTTCTCAAAGGCAAGTCGGTGACTGTCGCTGAGACCAAGTCCTACGGATGTTCTGTGAAGTATCAGTAGGCACCCGCCACCTGTCGAAGTTCATCAAAAGACTCCCTTCGCTTCGGCAGAGGGAGTTTTTGTTTGGTGGCGTTGAATAGCCACCGAATTGCTTTCATGGACCGTTGCGTCGCATAACGTGGTGGTATCGCATATAGTTTTACACTCCGGCATCACATGTGGTGCGGGTTGTGAGAAATTCGTCAGCCCGTAAGCGCTGTGGCTTGCCTTATAATTCTTTCCAGACTGGCGAACCGTGCGGCATGTCGAAGAAATAGAAAGTGGAGATGCGATGCATATCAATCCGATGATTTCAGTCAAAGTTGCAGCAGCTATGTTGGGACGAGACAAGAAATACGTCAGAGAAAAACTCGATCAAGGTCTCTATAAAGGGGAGAAGCGTCTCGACGGTGACAAAGAGCGCTGGTTCGTTCAGAAGAATGACATTGATGCAGAGCTGGCATCGATGCCGATTGTCACGCCTAACGGCACTTATTTTATGAACGGCGACATTCCTACCGTGGTTGAGAACGAACTTACCACGCCACCGCCTCCGGCACCACGTCGGCGTCGGAAGACCGCTGAAAAGGCTAAGCCTGTTGTAGACGCTAAAGTCGTCCAGGAGAATTTCGCACCTGATGCCCACCCTAATGACGGCGTCGAGAACAACGATTTGTTCTTCGGTGTAGAAGAGGTCGATGATATTTCTGTGACAACAGCCACAGTCGAGGTCAGCGTAACAACCACCGGTCCGCTTCCTGAATTCGAGAAACCAATTGTCGGTCATATCGCGGAAACGGTTGTCGATGCTGCAGTCGTTGAAGAAACAGCTGAAACTGTTTCAGTCACTGTCTCTAGTCCAGGGTTTGATACAGTTGCCACCATTGCTTTGGATGCGCAGTCTGGTGCGAGTTTCTACGACGTCTATGAAGACTACGAAGATGCTGCGCTGTTCAAAAACGTGCAGGGAAGTGAAACGTATTTCTTCGACGCGGCTGTCGATGATGTCGTGCGCGAAGCGTTGCGCGATCAGGCGCTTGTTGAGGCAATTTCCGCCGCCGCCGATGCACCGTCGATGATGACAGTCGTGAGGGTTATGGCTCGTGAATTTGCCAAGCGCCTCGACGATCATCGCTTGATTGCGGCACGTTTGGTTGAAGAACTCGAGGAGCGCAATTTGCGCTTGCGTTTGCTCCCGGACCTTCAAAGAAAGGCTGAAGAGGCTGAGCGTCTGGAGTTTGAAGCGGCTGCGTATCGTCTGCAGATCTCTTGCATGGAGCAACAACAATTCGACACCGTTGTGATGCTCGAACGAGCAGAACAGGAGACTATCCCGCAACTGGAGGCTTTGCTCGAAGAAGAATACCGGATGCATAGTATCGAGGTTGCCAGACTTCGCGAGCAGATTACAGATCTATCGACTCGCGCGACGTTTGATGAAAAGAACAGAGCTACGATTGTCGAACTGGAAGCAGCGCTGATGGACTTGATCGAAGCGAAAGATCGCGAGCGCCGCGAAGCTCAAGCCGAGATCGATAGAATGCGTCAGGAGCGTGAAATTGAGATTCAAAGGCTCACGGAAGAGGCTGCTCAACTGAAAAGAGAGAAAGATAAGGACCTTGCCCAGATCGCTCAGTTCACCGCCGAGTACCAGCGTCAGAAAGAGTTTGAGATTGCTGTTCTCAATGATGAGGCGGATTTGCTCCAACAGGAGAAGAAGATTATACAAGCTCGGCTTGATGAGCGCCTCGCCGAGATCGCGCTGCAGGCTCAAGCAATCGAACGCCTGGAGTCGGACCTTCGAAATGCCACCGTCTGCAGTGCAACTGAAAAACAGTCCGCCAAAGAAGAAGCCGAGCGCATCGCCAGAGAGATGGGAACTGAGATAACCGCTTTGAACGATCGTCTTTCCAAACTTACGGAGCAATTGACTGTTTCGCAAATGCCATGGTGGAAACGCTGGCTGATGCCGTCGCCTTAACTTCTTCCACTTCTTCAATGGAAATTCAACCTGCTAGCCTGAATGCTTGCTAGAATCTGCATTCGAATATATGTTGGATTGAAGTGTTGAGTTTTCCGGATGAACGACGACGAACAAAACAACTCAAACGAAAAGCCTAATCCGCTGGCCGGCGGAGCGAAACGGCGAAAACCGTTCACTCGAATGATTGATGTTTCGGACCAGTTCATGTACGAAACTTTCGAGGTCGGCGCCGACTTGTCCGGTGATGAGTTGCAAATCCAACCGTCGAATCTGGATGCGCGTCCGGAGGAACCATCCGAGGTAACTCAATCCAGCTCAGGGCTAAGCTCCCTGCTCGGTTCAGGTGCTCACGATAGTTTGAATGACGAGCAAAAGGAAAGCCCGCAGGTAACGACTTTCTCATCGTTACTTCAAGCGACCGGCGAATTCGTGAAACCGACGAAAATCGATAAGCAGCCGCTCGATCCAGCTTCGCAGGATGGCTTCGGTCGTTCGGGCGTCAATACTTTTGGCTCATTGCCAGGCGGTGCGGAGGCGGAAACCTCGCAACCGGAGCCAGCGCAATCATTCAGCCCTCCGCCCGCCTTCGGTCTTCCACCGGCTCAACCACCGCAACAGAATGCTCCGCTTTACACTCCGCGACCGGGCCAATCGCCCCTTCCTGTGTTACCTAAGTACGTTCCGAACCAGAAAAGCTCAGCACCTGCACCGGCAGCGTCGCCGCAGCAATCTGGTCAACCCGCCGCGCCGCAGAACGCAGCTCAGCCGCAACCGGTTCAACCGGCTCTGCCCCCCAAGCCACCCCAGCCGAAACCCGTTCAGCAAGCAGCACCCCAGAGACCGGCCTCTCCGCCGCCACCGTTTCAACCATCGAGTGCGGTCCCGGCGAAACCCTCGTCAGCAGCTCCGCCGCGAGTGGCGTCATCTCTGACCCCCGGCTTAGGATTCGAGGCTCCTGCCAATCCACTCTTGGGGCGTCTTAACGAGGTTGAGCCGTCGCAGTCCAATCAGAGTTTGCCGGCTCAAAATCCCGCTCCGTCTTTCTCTCATCAGAACATGCCTGCTCAAGAAGTGCCGTTGGCAAATGCGCCGTTGCAAGAGGAGCCGTATCGGGAAGCTCCAGTTCCGGAATCGTTTCAGGGAGCCCCGTTCCAGGAAGCTACAGTTGGGGAGCCGCCACAGCCCCCGGGGCCGCCTCACTCCGGCAGACCTCCGGAGCCTCAACAGCGACCGTCCGGTCTGATGGGATCCTTGCAAGGTAAAATTGGTCTTGGTTTTGGGCGCTCGCAGTCTCCATTTGCGCCGCCCGGCAGCGAAGCCAATCAGCCGCAGCCGGTTCAGCAAATACCTTCTCCTTCGGACGCCCCCGCGGACCTTGACGATCTTATTTTCAATTCTGATGAACCGACCGAACCTCCGACTTCTCATCAAACGACGTTAAGCGCTCGGCACAGGACTGTTCGACGTGCTGACTTCACTCGACCAAGAATTCCACAGCTCGATCCTCAGGATTCGGATGTCGTGGCAGCTAGCCAGGCTCCGAACGTCGAGCACAGAGAGGAGTCCGCAATCAAAGCACAGAGTAAAGTTGGCCGTCCCGGCCGCCCGAAGCCCAAGAGAGGTTTCGGGAAACGCTTCTCTGATTTTCTCGGTCAAATAGGTTCGGCCTTTCGCAAGCTTTTCAAGGATGAGGACTAGAGCCGATTTCAGTACACTGGTATTGGCGCGGGTTCGAGCTGTTTGATCATTTAATCTTTAAATCGTCGGTTTGATTGAACTTTTTGTCTCGGTTTTACGTTTAACAAGATATGGGGACTTTTGCCGGCAGTGGTCGGCTCCGACGATGAGGTCGCTCTATGCTCAAGAAAACATTTATGCTCAGCCTGGCGCTCGCATCTTCATTGACGATGCCATTGCAAGCACTGGCGATGCCCCGCTTGATTGAGGGGTCGGTAGCCAAAGAAAATATTTGCACGGTGAACAACGAGATTCACTGGAATACCAATCTCTCACAGGCCTTGGAAGAAGCTCGACGAGAGAACAAAATGGTTCTCTGGATTCAAATGATCGGACAAATGTCAGGCTCGACTTGAAGTGCTGCCAACAGCTTGAGAGCCGTGTCGCTCTCGCAGGAACCAGCCCTCTCCGTTTTAAAAAATGAATTAGTCTGCGGTTATCGAGATATCTCGAATGAAAGTTATGCCGGGTTCTCGGGCAAGCATGCTCCAGACGGGAATGCGATTGTCACCACCAATGGTGCCGGTCCGCATAACCTGCAAACCTTTCTATTATCGTCAGATGGAACCGTGTTGCATTGTCTGCCTGGATACTGGAACCCTGGTGATCTCGTGCGGGAAATCGAGTTCGCCGCCCGCATGGACGACCTCTGGCACGACACCAGATATAGTATTACGCAGAAGAGACAACTATATCGAAATGCGCAATTAGCGCACATCGATGAGCATCCGCAAATGATGGTTGCGCGTAGTCGGATGCAGGGCTTCGATATGAAGTATGAGGCTCAACATCGACCATACCAATCGGACACCATTGTCAATCCTCAGGCTGCGATACAACTAGTATCCATGGAGAAGGGCATGAAAGCTCCTCCAGGTACGAAGAATGCTTTCAAAACTACCGATCGCATTATGCACGAACGCATGGCGATGAGGCCGTTCGTTCCATTCAATCAATTCGACATCGCCGCATATGTCGACTACGGCAGACCCAAGTACGATAAAAACGAAAATTTCCGTGATTTAAATACTGGACAGGTTGCCGATAAGAACGCCGTTAAACAGCAGGAAATGCTCGGTCAGGTTCCTCAGAAGCCCATGAAGAAGCGCAGAAGCATGGGAAATCGAATGATGCAGCGTACTAGCAACATGCTTGTCCGCAAGGGAATTCGAAACGTCGTATGGGGACAGAACTAATTGCCCGTTGCTCCGGGAATAATGCTTGAGGCACTGCCCTCGGTAGTAAATGTTTTCCGGTAGCAACTCCGAATTTCCAGTCGAACTTCTTGGACGTTATCAATTGATCGGTCCTATAGGTAAGGGCGCGATGGGCACGGTCTATCGCGCTCTCGACGTAAGTTTGAGCAAAGAGGTTGCAATTAAGACCCTGCTGACAGGTTCATCAGATCGCAAGCGCATGATGCGATTTCAGAAGGAAGCGAAGGCGATTGGCAGTCTGAATCATCCCAATCTTGTGGGCATTATGGACTTCGGCGTCACGAACTTGGGAACTGCCTACATGGTTATGGAATTCATCGATGGGATTCCGCTTAACGCATTTCTATCCGACCAACGTGCTTCAGATCTATCGGTGATGTTGAGCATTTTTCGCCAGGTCTGTGACGCTGTTGCTCATGCTCATCGCCAGGGAATTATCCATCGCGATCTCAAATCAAGCAATGTGATGTTGGAGCATCTGAATGCGGTCTGCCCGACTGCACGAGTGATCGACTTTGGGATTGCGCATCTCTGTAATCCTGATGAACGCTCGGGTCTGGATACTACGAGCGGTAAAATTCAGGGTAGCCCGGCGTACATGAGTCCTGAAAGCTCTAGAGGCGAGGGCGATGTACGCAGTGACATTTACTCGCTCGGGTGCTTACTTTTCGAGTGCCTTACCGGACGCGTTCCGTTTGAAGCGGACTCAGTCATGTTGATGATGAAGAAGCATGCTGAGGAAGAACCGCCTGCGCTAGCGGATTTCGCAAATGTCGACGATGTAGAATCTATTCAAGATCTGCAAGAGCTTGTGTCCAGGTGTTTGGCAAAGCGACCAGAAGATCGCTATCAGACTGTTGAAGAGTTAATCGAGCATATAGCGCTAATAGTAGATTCTTTGCCGCAGGTCACACTCACTACAGTGGCTCCATTGCCTGAAACCATCACGATGGCGCCCGGATATGCCGATAAGGTTTTGGGTTCTCAATTTCTTCACTCGAATACTCGAATCAAGTTTTTTGTTTTGTTGCTGTTTTCAGGTACGGCGATTTTTCTATTCTTCTATCTGCAGAATTTGAGCAATCAGCCGTCGCACGTTGAGCACGACTTTAACACTCACCCTCCTACAAACAATGTGTCGGTTTCTCTGCTGGATACTGCCTTCACCACTTCTGTGCGCGGCGATGCGACAATAAGTGATGAGCGCTTAAAACGGGGAATTCCAGTACCCGCTGGAAGAGCTTACCTCCTCGGACAATCACCAATCACTGACGAGGGGCTTGAAGCGCTGCTTTCAAAACACCAACCCGCGGTTCTCGACATCAGCTTTACCGACGTCAAAGAAAAAGGTCTATTATTGCTGGCTCAGTGTAAGGACCTCCAGCGATTGGACGTCTCCGGTTTACCGGTAACAACCGAGGTGCTCGAGCGAATTCCCTCATCCAAACTCACTAATTTGAGTCTCGCATCGACAAAGGTTGATTCAAGCGGACTCGCCGCTATTGCCAGGATGCCTAACCTGGTTTCGCTGAAAGTGCACAATTGCCCGAACGTGACGGATGAAGGTTTGAAGCATTTGAAAAATAAACAATTAACCACACTGTCGGTCAAATATTGCAAAATCTCTGCAAAATCGCTTTGCGATTTTCCCGAGCTTGTAAGGCTGGATATGGATTATGTGCCTTGCACGGACGAGGATGTGAAGCGTCTCTCGAAGCTTCCTAAATTACGCATGCTTCAGTTAGCAGGCGCAAAGATTACCCCCGCTTCGTTGAAATATCTTGAGCAAATGCCCCACCTGACTTTGCTTTGCGTGGCTCAGTGTCCAGGGATTTCGAATAAGGATTTCAAAGCATTTGAAGCTCGGTTTAATCGCCTTCACAAATACAAACTGGGGTTAGAACTGGAGCTTCCCTTCCAGGGACCTCGTACCTTTGCGGCTGCTAATTCCCCTACCAGAGTCGATCAGAGCACTCCTAACGAATTCACTTCAAAATGACTTTGACTATCTAACATTTTCCAGCGTCTGCTTCGCGCGCTGAGTTTCTTTCTGTTTTTTCTGCTCGTCTTGATCTGTTCGATGCGCCATCCATGAGCCTTTAAGGACACTTCCATTTTTGGAAGTGATTGTCCACCTTCCTACTATCGTTTTGCCGTCACCACTCATGGTGCCTTGGTACGAAATTGGATCCAGCCCCTGCGTGAAATATGTTTTGGTAAAATTGACCGCCGGATACACGAAAGTTCCATTGACTACTGCATGCCCGAGAATTCCCTCGTCTCGAATCTCACCCTTCAAGCTTGATTCGTGCTCGACAAATATGGCATCGAAATTCGAACCCTCATCCGGATTTGCTTGATACGTGTAGTGTCCCTTCCAGTTCCCGGTGATACCGTGATTGTCTGCCATGGCTTACTCCACTGCGACTGGTTTTTTACTCGTAGTTATATTGAAATATTTTGCTTCCGGGTGGTGAACCACAACTGCAGAAGTGCTTTGTTCCGGCACGAGCTGAAACTCCTCGGTGAGTTGGATACCCACGCGTTCCGGTTTTAATAACTCAAACAGCTGACGCTGATCTTCCAGATTCGGGCAAGCTGGGTAGCCGAAGCTGTAGCGTGTGCCCCGAAAACCTTGCTGGAATAATTGCATTTTGTTTGCAGCGTCGTCTCCGGCGTATCCGAGTTCCGCGCGGATTCTCTTGTGTATAACTTCCGCCAGACCTTCTGCCGACTCTACGGAAAGCCCGTGGAAGTATAAGTAGTCCGTGTATTTGTCTTGCGCAAACAACTCCTGCGCGTACTCACTGGCGCGTGACCCCATGGTCACTACCTGCAGTGGCAACACGTCAAACTGCTCTTCGTCCGTCGACTTGAAGAAATCAGAGATGCAGAGACCTCTCCCGTGGTTTTGTCTCGGGAAGTGGAAACGCAGCCATTCCGTCTTGAGGTCTTCCTTGTAGACGATCAAATCGTTGTTTTTGGAACGGCAGGGGAAGTATCCATAGACTGCTCGCGGAATTAGCAACTTTTGCTCTATGCAGCGCTGTTTCAGTTCCTCATAAATTGGAACGAACTTTTCGTTGATCATTTTGTCGTATTCGACTTTCGGCGTATGTCCTTGCCTGACTCGCCACTGTCCCTTAAACAAAACCATCTGGTTGATATACTCGAACACCTCTGAAAGAGGCACGTCATCAACGATCTTGGAGCCCCAGAAAGGCGGATTTGGGACGTCGACCGTTCGAGACACGTCAGAACGAGTCGTGTTTTCGCTTTCACTGGCGCCGCCATTGGCACCACCTGCAATGGCAGATTTTGACACGCGTGCGCAACTCGGTGCTTTCTGTTTGCCCTCTATTATTCGGGCAGCAGCTTGCTCGTCGAGCGATTCGTCACTGACGTTATCGTCCTCGCGCATGCTGGTTTCGCCGGCGCCGGTTCCATCGCTTGGTGCTTCTTCGGGCGCATCGTCTTCTTCCGGATGTGCTTTAGACAGTTCTGAAGTTCCGTGTACCTGCGCCAGCAACTCTTCCTCTGATAATCCACCCAGCTTGTCTTGAGCTGTGCGTAACGCGTGCAGCGCTTCCATGATCTTCAAATCGTCAAAGGCGTCCTGACCATAGAAAGTCAGACCTCGATAGTTCTGCCGGCAGTCGAATTCGACGTAACGTCTCGTTAGTGCTGCGCCACCGAGGATGACTGGAACCTTGATTCCCCGCTGATTTAGTACATCGAGATTCTCTTTCATGATCACGGTTGACTTGACGAGCAAGCCGCTCATGCCGATGCAGTCAGCGTTGTGCTCTAGAGCCGCAGCGATGATGTTCTCAATCGGTTGCTTAATGCCGAGGTTTACGACCTTGTAGCCATTGTTCGAAAGTATGATGTCGACGAGGTTTTTACCAATATCGTGAACGTCACCTTTGACAGTGGCTAAAACCATGGTTCCGCGGTTAGCGCCTTCAACCTTTTCCATATGAGGTTCCAAGTACGCTACCGCAGCCTTCATCGTCTCTGCTGATTGCAGTACGAACGGTAACTGCATCTTACCGCTGCCGAACAGGTCTCCGACGACCTTCATACCGTCCAGCAAAATGTTGTTGATGATCTCTAGCGCCGCGTATTTCTCGAGCGCCTTATCCAGATCCTTTTCCAAACCGACACGATTGCCGTCGATTATGCGGTTCTTCAGTACGTCTTCAATTTCTTTGTGCTGAACAACCTTTGTTTCACTGGCTTCCGATGCAGTCTTCGCCTTGTAGTAATCGAGCAACGCGAACAGTGGATCGTAGCTGTCTGTGCGTTCATCGAAGATAAGTTTGCGGTGAAACTCGCGCTCTTCTTCGTTGATTTTGAACAAGGGCAAGATTTTTTGAGCGTTCACGATCGCCATATCCAGCCCGTATTCAACCGCGTAGTGGAGAAAAACGGAGTTTAAAGTTTGCCTGATAATCGGATCGAAACCGAACGATATGTTGCTCACGCCGAGAATAGTTTTCACTCCCGGTAACTGTTCTTTAATCATCTTGATCGCTTTCAGGGTTTCCAAACCAAGCTTGCGATCCTCTTCATTTCCAGTCGAAAGAGTAAACGTCAGAGCGTCGAAAATTATATCGTGTGCTGGAAGACCCGCACCAACCGCTAGATCGTGAATACGTTTGGCAATCTCGACTTTCCGATCTGCTGTTTTCGCCATACCATCTTCATCGATAGTCAGCGCTACAGTGGCTGCGCCGAAGCGAGTTATCAGGCCAACCTTGCGCATCATACTGTCGACGCCATCTTCCAAGTTTATGGAATTAACGATGGGCTTGCCGGCTATGCGTTCTAACGCTGAAGCAAGAACGGGATACTCGGTGGTGTCTATAACTATCGGAATTTGTAATTCCGTATTCAAACGCTTAATCAGCGTATTCATATCGCGGATTTCATCGCGACCGACATAGGCTGTGCAAACGTCCAGCACATGCGCGCCTTCGCGCTCTTGCTCACGACCCATCGAGACCATGCCGTCCCAATCTTCTTTTTGCAAAAGCTGCTTGAACTTACGGCTGCCATTTGTGTTGGTTCTTTCACCAACAATTAGCGGCGGCTGGTCCATTTCAAATGGAACGCTTGTGTAGATACTGGCTGCAGCTGGTGTGTAAATGGTTTCGCGCTTTTTCGGCGCTGTATCTCCAATCACTTCCACCACTCGCGCCAGATGGTCCGGAGTGGTACCACAGCAGCCACCAACGATATTAACGCCATCGTTTATCACGAAGTGCTTGAGTGCCGTTGCAAGTTCATCCGGAGTTAGTTTATAAACTGTTTGACCATCAACGTTTTCAGGCAATCCCGCGTTCGGCAGTACTGACACGAGTTTGTCCGTGTTGTTGCACAGATAATGTATCGGATCGAGCATCTCGCTCGGACCAGTCGCACAGTTGATTCCGATTACGTCAATCGGAAACGCCGACATAGTCGTCAGCGCGCAGCTGATGTCTGAGCCAACTAGCATGGTGCCTAGCGGAGGCGCTTCGATAGTTACTTGAACGATGATCGGAATTTTGCGCCCGATCACTTTGAAGTAATCGAGCATGGCTATAACTGCGGCTTTTGCCTGTAGTAAATCTTGACCGGTTTCAAACTGCAGCGCATCCACGCCACCATCGACGAGACCGCGCACCTGCTCGTAATAAGCATCGCGCATATCGGCAAAGCTGATGTGTCCTAACGACGGTAGCTTGGTTGTCGGACCTATCGAGCCGGAAACATAACGCTGCTGTCCGCCCGCCGAATAGTCTTCAGCCACTGCTCGTGCGAGTTCCGCCGCTTTCTTGTTCAATTCATAGGCGCGTTCTGCAATCCCGAACTCTGCAAGCACGATCGGCGTTCCGCCAAACGTATTAGTCTCGACTACATCGCAGCCTACTTTGTAGAACGAGCCGTGGATTTCGCGGATCACGTCAGGGCGGCTCTCAACGAGAATCTCCGGACAGTTTTCCAGACCCGCATAATCATCGAGGGTCAGATCATATTTATGAATCGACGTTCCCATTGCCCCATCGAAAATGAGGACTTTTTCTTTGAGTCGGTCTAGAAAATTTTTGCGCGACAAAATACTTACCTGACATAGTCACCTGCGCCATTACCTAAGGATACGGTGATCGGCGTCAGATGTCACGGTTTGGTAATCAAACGTAAGTACCGCTGGAATTGAAGCCTAAGCGGCTTCCGATTTCTTTGCGGGTCGCGTCGGTGACCAATTCAAAGTGCAAACGCCATTCTCGCAGGTTACTTTCTCTGACTGCTCGGAAGTTTCGTCCTCCGCGCTGAGCAATCTAACTTCTTCCTGCTTTCCAAAGTTGACCTCAATCAAATTGTCTCTGGTCGTTCTCAGGGCTCTCATTTCACACCTTCACTTGCAACCGTTTCCTGTCTCCATACCAGGTAAATAGCACAAGAAAAAACTGATGCTACTCTTCGATGGCGTTCTAAAAGCTACAGAAAGTTCGGCAAACCAAACGCCGTGCCGCGAAGCAAAATTTGAAGAACGTTAAGCCGCAAAAATGCGCGCAGAATTTAGATGACAGATTCGTTTCCGCTCTCCGCCTGATTAAACAGCTGTTGCCAATCGGCCATTACTTCAGCTTGACGAATCCGTGCTCTTTTACGATCGCCTGTCCCTTGTCGCTGAGGCAGAAATCGACAAACTTCTTGGTCGACGGCTTTGCCTTCGAATCGAAGAACATATAAAGCGGTCGGCTCAGCGAGTAGTCATCCGTAGTTGCTGACAGAGTCGGCGCCACCGCGTCCGGCGAAGATGCCATCAGTTTAACTTTTAGTGATTTGACCTTATCTGTCGAACCTCTGGCATCACTATATGGAAGAAAACCGATTGCACTTTTGTTGGTTGCAATCGCTCCGATCAGAGCATCGTTCGAATTCAATATAACAGCGTTTTTCGCGTATTCAGTAGGAGGAGTATCTTTCGGCTCCTTTGGCGACTTGAGTGCATGTTCTCTAAAGTAGTTGGACGTGCCGGACTCGGGCTCTCGCACACAAACGACAATATCGCCTTTCAGCTTGCTGTCGAGCTGCGACCAGTCACTGATGGTGCCCGCAAAAACTTTGCGCAATTCCGGCAAAGCAATTTCGGAGAGTTCTAGTTGCGGATTCACAATGACGGCAATTGAGTCCAATGCGACGATTCTGCGCACCAGGTGCATGCCCTTGCTGTGTACTGTTTCGTTTTCCTCATTGGTTAGGTCGCGTGAGGACGCCGCGATGTCTGTTCTGCGATCCAATAATGCTTTCAGACCTGCACCGGAATCTGCAACGGTGACGGACACCGGTATGTCGTGGTTGTCCTTCATGAACGCGGTCGCCCATTTGTTGAGCAAAACGCTCATCGTGTCCGATCCCTCTATGGAAACCATTGGCGTTAGATTTCGAGGGTCTGAATTCGTGTCCTTGCTGCAAGCGTTCAACGATAGCAGTGCTGCCGCGGCAGCGGTTAAAACCCCGAGGGTATTAACTCTTCTCCGTGTCAGTCTTGAATTCATGAGATCTGATTTCTTAAGAGGGAAGCCGATAAAATGCGCAAATTGCTACGCTTCAGGATTCCGATGGCATTCTGACACAGACATCCACACATCAAAAGGCTTGGTAATGACAATCGTTACCTTTCAAATTCTGGCGGATTTAGGTATAAATAGGTACCTTTTTCGCCGAAAACCGCCATATATTCCGAATATCAGAAGAATTTGCCGTGGTTTGTCGTGGGCATTTCTCCCAAAATGCTTGCACTGACTGGGTTTGAGCCCTGTCCTGTAAACCTCGCCAGCGATGGTAATCTCCCCATAGTCGATGTCTTGGGAAAAAGCTATAAAGTTTATAGCAAGAGGTGGTTATGGTTTTCGCTTCCCAAAACACCCGCAAGGGCTTGGCTATGGCAGTTTTTATAATTCTGGCGCTCGTTGGTGGTCAGAAAGCCGAGGCTGCTCGCCGGAGTGAGTTGAGACCAGTTCGTGCGACGGTAGGTTGCGTCGAAATTAGAAACTGGGAAAACAATATCCTGAAATCCAATCCGAACCTCAGGCACTACCATTGGAATCCAATATATGCGAATGTTCAGGGCACGAGGCTCGTCGGTCCTCCGCCGCCCCCGCGACAATGTCTGACTTCTAGAGGTAAGAAGCATGAGATCGCATCGAAGTCCAAGAAAAATCAGACTACGATAGACAACAAAAATTACCTCTATAAACCGGTTCAAGCAAGACCAAGCGTCTATAAGAAACCGACCCAAATCGCACCGCATCGCAGCACTGGAACACAAATAGCTTATAAACACGTTGCTCCGACTCTTCGCAGCACCAATACTTCGATTGGTTACAAACACGTGGCGCCCCAGCTCTCAAATCGAGACACAATGGGCCGCTTAATCCCGCCCGGCGGTCAGCATGAACCGACGACAGCTGTCGAAGCTGAGCTTCGTCGCAAGAATTTGATGGCGAAAATCAATCCGGCTCAAGCGGAACTCAGCGCATCACCTAACAGATTGAATAACTCCGCAACAAGAGCGCTAAACGGACAATTGGCTCAGAAAGAATGCACCGCCCAGCTTGCTGCGCGTGGAGTCGATGCACAGTTGATCGCAAAGAATGCTGAAGCTAAACTTTTGGAGCCTACCGTGGCGGCCAGCTATGCGCCTTACAGCAGAATTGCACCAGTTGAGAATTACTCACAGCGCATCACGAAAACGGCCGTCAACGCTAAAGTTCGCAGTCGCTAGAGTAAACCGAATCGCGCTTTAATTCGACGGATTGCGAGGAAACGCTTGTAGCGCCTCAGGTCCGCATATCCTCCGTCTGGATGCACTCCCGGATAACGTTTAAAATAAGCTTCCATCTCCTCACTTCTGGAGCCGCAACAGTCATCATTGCTGCCTGAAAGTTTATTCAGTACGCGCGCACGCTTGTTTCTTAACGTTAGAGCGCAACAGAGAACTTGTTCTGCATCTACCTCAGAAGGTGCAGCGGCTAAATTCAGGAGCGCGTTTATAAGCTGTACCTGCTGCGCTTCCAACTCTTGTCTGTAAGTACTCATGGTTATTGCCTCCCTGAATTATGGCTGCGATACTATCAAGCTCGTTATTAAGAGCCTCTTCGCCGGGAAAGTTGTCATCGCGTTCGAGCATCACTCGTGGTGGCGCATTCAGTTTCATCAGCTCTGCGAGTAACGAGTGGACATCATCAACAACCGGGTGCGCATGTGTGTCGTGATAGATGCCCTTGGTTAGTACGCCGCCGGCTGTATGAACATATGCGACCTTGTCCAGCGGAAGTTTCTTCAGAAACTCCACTGCGTTGAACTTGTGATTAAGAGAGTTAGCATAAAGGTTCGCTACGTCAAGAAGCATCAGACAACCGCTTTGCTCTAGAACCTCTGTGATGAACTCCGCTTCGTCCATCTCGGAATTGTTCCAGTTGCAGAGCATCGCTATGTTTTCGAGAACGAGTGGAACCGTCAGTTGCTCCTTCGCGATGCTTATGTTTTCAACGAGAACTTTGAGCGCGCCTTTTGTTCTCGGCACAGGCAGGAGATGTCCAGACTCCTTGCCTCCAGCGCGAACAAATGCTATGTGTTCGCTCACGAAGGGGGCATCAACCGCTTTTGCCATTCTATTGAACTGTTTCAGTTTTATGGCGTTCGGTCTTTCGGCGCCACCCAATGACAGAGACACCGCGTGGGGAATTATCGTAATGCCGCGTTCTCGAAGGTTTAGCAAAGCTTGTGGAATTTCTCTTCCAACCAAATTCTCGAAGAGTACTTCAACGAAATCGAGGTCTTTGCGGCGCTCGATTGCTACCGCTATTTCTGGTCTCCAGCCTATTCCCAGTTTTGTATGTCTATTGTTCATGTGCCTTACTCTAGAATCTCAACTGATTAATACTGTGGTTCTAAACGATATCTTCGTCCTTTAGCCTCCGCAACCGCCACCGCATCCGCCACCACATCCCCCGCCGCAACTGCTTCCACATCCTCCGCCGCCACCGGATACAGGCGGGTGCATCGCAGCTTTTGCGGCGTTAAACGGGTCCAGCGTGCTGATTAAGGTGCCGCCCAGAACCCCTCCGAACAGAGCGTACGCCAGGGTAATATCTTGCGGTTTAAGCGTGTGTCTGGAGGTGCTGAAGTTTGCTCTCAGAGATGCGTGATCCTTTTGAAGTATTCGCAGAGCCTCGTCACCGAGAGTGGTTCTCTTATTTTTGTTGAGCACGCTCATCAGGATCATCACGAAGGAAACCAGAAGAAGGATAAGCAAAAATGAGACTGGGCGGTTGTGATAGATACCGTTAAGCAACCTGGGAATTCCGAGTCCGATTGGCAGAGCCATTAGAATCATCATCGGAATTGCGGTTACAAATACTTCTCGGTCTCCGCCTGCAACCAGGTCCATCGATTGCAATCGACTTTTCAGTTTTTCCGTGACGGGTTTAAACCGATCAAATAGTTTGTCTATAGTCGCTGCTTGACCCCAGTGAATTGTATTGACTAGATTCTGTTCTACAAAGTGAAGCTGTTTTTTCGTTTGGTTGTCTTTTATTGTCAGCTTTCGTTCTTTACTATCGAGTTCCACTGTGCCACATTCAACGAGGGTTGCGATAGCGCTGAAGAATACCTGCTCCGCGCCGCCATTCAAGTAAGCAATGTCGTATTCATCAATCTCACCGTCAGGTACATCTTTTGTAGAGACGTGCAGGATGCAGGCTCTCGCTACATGCGCGGCAATCAGAGAGACCGCCATAAAGACCACGTACCATAAAAGGAACTCTGGACCTGAAATTTCAAAGAAGAACATGTGTACCTCCTGCGACACCAGATGCGGTGCTGCTTGGAAATTTGTATTTACTTTTGCCCTTGGACAACGGGCTTTTCTGGAAACAAAAAACCGCCTCGAACGGCGGTTGGAATTACGGACTGAATTGTTCGGACTGGACGTTCTGTTCTAAACTCGATTGGCTTTCTGGAAGGCTTCTCGTTTGCCTTGGTCGGTTTCTCTTCAACTCGTATTCTTGATTTTTCATGCCACTAAATTATCATTTGCACGGTTAAGGTGTTGTTAACCGATGCTGATCGAATCCTTATTTTCTCGCGATCGACTTGTGACGGAACCTGTTTGCGGAGCCGATAAATGCTGCACGACGAGCAGGTTGTTCGGAACGCGCACATTCCGTTTTGGAACTCGCGCGCCAACAGCTCTCGCCGCGCGAATTTGAAAAGCTGCAAACTTCGTTACCTAGCTAAGATCGATAGTCTCGTCACGCAAGGACTCGTCGTAAAAGTAGAGCTGCGCTCCCTTTAGTCCGTGCAGAGTTACTAGTTTTTTCAATATTGGGACCGCTTTCTCGACATCCGTGAGGCACATATCCCAGAAGCGGTTTTCAGGGCCGATACCCGTTGCAAAGGCACAACCTACAATCTGATCCCTTAGTTCTTTATTTAGTGCATCGAAGAACACTTCCCGACTATCCTGTTCAACGTCTAAACTCGTCTGTCCATCAGTTCGGTCACTCTTCAAAAAACAAAATAACTCGGAAACGGCTGAGAAATTTTCCGAACAAAATTGGAGATTATTCAATGTCCCAAGGATTACGTCGGGGTGTTGAGTGATCCAGGTAAGCCGCTCTGGTGGAGGATCTTCTGGACGCATCTTCTCTGGCTTGATGCTCAGTACAGTCCACTTTATGTCCACCGGGTCAAGTAGTTCGGATACAAATTGAGAGGGCCGACTTGCGCAAATTTCAGACCGTATTTTTTTGAATTCGTTTTGCCATCGCTCGTATTTGCCAAGTCTCGAGCTTGTGGACGATCCACTGAAAAGTGTCAGGACTTTTTTCCAGCCTTGAAAAGATTCACTTGTCAGGACATAGCCAATCCATTTTTCTAGCGCCTCTTCGCCGAATGCCGTTGATGAGACGACCATGCATTCGGCTATGTCTTCTGCGTTGTTTTCACCATTGAATTTTGCAGATTGAAATCGCAGGTTAATTTGATTTCCTGGTGTTCGCTCGAAAGTCACGGTTAAGTCCTTCGGTATAGTCTCCTTAAACTTGGCTTCGTAACTCGCTTCTACGAGCGATGGAAGTTCTGCCTGTCGATATTGGTCGAAAGTCCAATTTTCAAGGCGAGGAGCTCGTTGAATAATTTCAGAAACGAGAGATCGCAGCTCTATATGGTCCTCGCAAGTGATCACTAGATGGAAATTCCCTTCTGAGGGGGAAGAGCATTCCCACATTAGGTGCTTGTTGATTGCTTTCAACCTAGATACGTCTGGCGGAGTGATCGGACTATCAGGTTTTTGTTCGAAAATTCGTGTGAAACTGCTCTTGCTTGATCTGAATGAGTTCCACCAGCCATCGATTAGCGATTGAATTGATTCTTTCCTACGAATATCAGATTCTTTATAAACAAATCGCCAGCGCAATATTCATCCTCGCTCAATAAAAGCCACACTCTCACTACTGTACGACAGACCTCAAGATTCGATGAGTGGAGAGTATTCATCAGTCGATAATTGGAAGGTCCACGCGACGCCCTCGCGGGCGCTTGTGGTATCGGGAGGGACGCGGAGGAAGTAGCGCTTGAAGGTGCCGTCGGGTTCCGCAGTTGAGTTTACGACGCCCACTAGAGCAATTGAATCACCCCAGGGACCTCCTCTGAGTTTATATAGCGCTCCAGTTTCGTCTTCTTGAACGTGTTGCGCTTGACTGTCTCGAAGAAACTCTTCGATGCCATATCGCTCCAGTAAGATCCGCATGACCTCAATGTTATTTTCTTTCTGAATTCGATCGACCGTGACTTCGCCGGTGAGCGCATCGGAAGTCACACGTGTGTCGCGCCAGCAGTAGATGTTGAAATTACCTGCGTATTCTATCGCGGGACCGCCCAGCCGATGAAATCGCCCATCCTCGTCTCTGTTGATGGAAATCGGAGGCTCACTAACGAAACATACGTCATGAAAACATGCAATAGAATGAACATTCTCTCCCAGCGTCTGCAAAACGAAAGCTGCCTCTGCAAGCTCATCGATGAGTTTTAATCCAATGAAACGCTGTGCGATAGAGATGCTTGCCGTACGCATCCGCAGAAAGTGACTCCATTCTGCACCTGGTGTGGGGAGATGTAATGGTGGCTCTTGTGGTGCCCGTCGCTCGCCCCAGAAGTCCCATCCTAGATTAGAAACTCCAAACGGATTCTGCGAGTCAACGATTAGGTGCTCCCAGGGACTCTCCATATTCGTTACGTGATGCAATTGATACCAACCGATGTTTCGATCTAGTCTTTCAGCTTCGCGCATGTATCTGAGCTTGCTATTCGGAGTCAGCTTCGCGTCGCCGCAGGTTTTGAACAGACCGCGACAAAGCTCAAGCGGTGCATGATCTTGTTGTCGATTCAGAAGTTCTATTTCACGATCGACGGTACGTGAAAGCGTCGAAAGACTTCGCGCCGGCATAAGCGCTTGAATAGATGCGAGAATGTAAGCTGTTTCGCGTTTGCCCATCTGTTCTTCGAGCAGGCTGCGAGTAGTGTTGGTAAGTTCGGTTATAAAACTGTCAATCCGAATTTGTTTGCGCTTGTAACCTTCAAACAAGCCCGGTCCGTAGTGCAACTGCCAGGGATTTTGAAACCAAATTATTTGCGGACGAACATGCTTCTGCATCGCGTAAAACGCGGTGATGGATTCTTCCACTGCCGACTTTGAAAATGGTTTGCCGTTTAACTCTTCACTGACCATGTCGTCAACGAACTCGCGGCTATGAGCAAGGACTCTTTCTAATTCCGTTACCATGACTGCACCTGAAAGGGGCGACGGGAAGTGAAATCTTTCTACCCGATTTTTGTCCTTTCAACGCCCACCAGGTGAGGCTTTTTGTCCCATACGTTTCAAAACAGCCGCGCGCAACTTCGCTATTTGCTCTTTGTCCTCAGAGCTCAGACTGAGCGCCTTGTCGTAATCGCGAAGTGCCAGTTCGAATTTCCCAAGTTCGGCATATGCTTCTGCTCTATTGCGAAAACCCTCATCGTCGTTAGGTGCTAACTCGATCACTTTCGAGAAATCCGCGAGTGCTTTGTTGAATGCTTTTGCTTTGCGGTAGACGTTTCCTCGCAGACAGCGAGCACCGATGTCCCCGGGATGTGCTTTTAAAATTGTCGAATAATCTGCTGCGGCTTGTTCTAATTTGCCAACTTGTTCATAAGCATTGGCTCTTGCCGTGTATCCCAGCCAATAACGCGGATTTATCGTTACTGCTTTTGTGTACATTGCAATGGCTTCGTTGTAATTTTTCAAATTGAAAAAACAGTTGCCGATGCTGGCTGCTGTTTTAAACTCTTTTGGATCCAGTTGCAATGTCCGTTTGAAATCTTTGATCGCCAGGTCGTACTTCTTCTGGCTGACATAGCAAGCTCCGCGAAGATAGTAGATGTCCGGCATCGTGATAGTGTCGATATCTTCATGGCTAAAGGTGTCGCGCAGTCTTCCCGTATGAGACGCAAATTTAAACATCACGACTTGTGGTTTCAACTCGATTATCTTGCTGAGATCCAGGATGGCTTTTTCAAACTGTTTCGACTCTCTATAGGCATCCGCTCGCAGATATAGCAGCGCCACGCTCTTGGGTTTTAGCGCAATTGCGCGCGACAAGTATTCGATGGATTCGTTGAACTTCGAGAGATTATTCAGGCAGAGTCCTTTGAATCCAAGTGCATTTACTGACTTTGGATTTTTCTGAAGAACTTGATCGCAGATCTTGATCGACTTGTCTAAACTTGCGCGTTCTCTGGCTAAAACCGCTTGTTCCGTCATTTGATCTAGCGCTGCGAGTTCGCGCTCCTTCTTTGCCAGATCGTTGCGACCGGTTAGCGAATACGCTCTTGCTAAATTGTCGTGATCGTTGTGCGGCCACATAACCACGAAGTCCGGCTGGCTGTGCTTGATGGCGAGAAGCAGATCCGCAATGCCGGCTTCGTAGTTGTGTTGAACCAGGTAGCAGTATGAACGCGTTCGCAGGGTGCTCGCGTTGGTTGGCGACAACTTCAACGCTTTTGTCGCGACTTCGATGCTTTCCCCATAGCGGTCTAAATTCATCAGCATACGAGCGCGTTCGGATAGATACATCTCGTTGTTCGGATCGCGTTTCGACAATGCAGTGATCATGGCGAGCGCTTCAGTGTTGCGATCGCGGTCCGCTTGAATCAGATATTTATCGAACGCACTGCGTGTTTCGCTCGCAGCTGCCCCTGATTGAAAACAGAGAAGAGCCACCAATAAAACAAACAAATTCGGTTTCATCACGAAGCCACCTTTGTCAAATGGATACCACTTCGCTGAAACTCGTCAGCAACAGACTTATGCGGTTGCGAACCGATTTTAGGGGCGAACTTGCTTCGAGAGAAACTACTTCGCTTCGGTAAGTTGTGGAACTTTTGCTAGTGCTTGCTCCACGTCGGCCAACAAATCATCAGTGTCTTCGATACCGACCGATAGTCGAACCAAGCCATCGACAATTCCTCTGGCTTCACGAACTTCTTTGGGAATGGAGCCGTGAGTCATTGAAACCGGGTGACAAATGAGGGACTCGACGCCGCCAAGACTTTCGGCAAGCGCAAAGAGTTTTGTTGACGATGCGAATTTGTTTGCGTTTTCCAGTCCGCCTTTTACGACGATGGAAACCATCGCGCCGAAACCGTTCATCTGCTTTTTCGCAAGGTCGTGTTGCGGGTGCGCCGCCAGACCGGGATAAATGATGCGCTCTATTTGCGGTTTGTTCTCGAGGAATTTTGCGATCGCCATTGCATTCTTCTGGTGCGCTTCCATGCGAACTGCAAGCGTTTTCACTCCTCGAAGAATCAAGAAGCAATCCATAGGGCCAGGTACTGAACCGACCGCGTTCTGGTGAAACTTGAGACGCTCGTACATCTCTTCGTCGCTGGTGAGAATAGCACCGCCTACGACATCACTGTGACCGCCGAGATATTTGGTCGCGCTGTGGACGACGATGTCGGCGCCCAGAGCAAGCGGGTTCTGAAGATAGGGGCTGGCGAAAGTATTGTCGACGACCGTGGCGATCTTTTTGCTCTTTGCCAAATCGGTAATCGCTTTGATGTCGATGATTTGAAGAAGCGGATTCGTCGGCGTTTCCAACCAGATCATTTTGGTTTCAGGCTTGATTGCTTTTTCGATGTTTTTGACGTCGCGGGCATCGACCCACGAAAAGGTCACTCCAAAGCGAGAAAGCACTTTGTCGAAGAGACGGAAAGTGCCGCCGTAGACGTCGTCTCCAACGACTACGTGATCTCCGGCAGAGAGCAAGTGCATGATGTTCATCGATGCGCCCAATCCGGAACCAAAACACAATCCGTGATTTGCGCCTTCGAGTGATGCCAGGCAGGCTTCCAGGGCTGTTCTCGTCGGGTTGCCTGTACGAGCGTATTCGTAACCTTTATGTTTGCCGATTTCTTCCTGGACGTAAGTAGATGTTTGATAGATAGGAACGTTAATCGCTCCGGTCGTCGGATCTGGCTCCTGTCCAGCGTGGATGGCTCTGGTGGCAAATTTCATTTACTTAACTCCTGCTTTTGATTTTGTCTCCGGCGCACCTTTATCGTTGCTCATCGTTTCCCGCAAGTGCGACATGATGTCGAAGCGAGTCAAGACGCCGCAAGCTTTGTCCTGGTCCGTAATTACGACCATGGCGTTGCCGAGTCTGAAGGTTTTATACAATTCGTCGATCTCGTGATGCAGATCGAGTTGTGGGAACGGTTTGCCCATGACGTCGCTGACCCGCACTTTTTCAGGGTCCTTGCGTTCGTAAACTACTTGCATGGCTACAACATCGTTTATATGACCAACGTTCTGCCCTGGTTGAGTAACCACGGGAAGCTGGTCGATGTGATGTTCTTCCATGAGTTCGATCGCTTGCTTGATCGAATCTTCCGGTCTTACAGTAATCAGAGGTGGGAATTTTCCTCTATCCGCTTTGCGCATCATCAGGTCGTTTACATAATAGCTGTGTCCGGGCGAGGGGAGGAAACCGTTGTTGCCCATCCACTCATCTGAATAGATTTTGCTCAAGTAACCTCTGCCGCCATCGGGTATGAGAACGACAATTACGTCGTCGGATGTCATCGTTTCCGCCGCTTTAAGTGCTGCCGTCATAGCTGTTCCGGATGAACCGCCGACCAGAAGACCCTCTTCACGAGCCATTCTGCGCGCCATCGTGAACGAGTCTTTGTCGGATACGCGAACCACTTCGTCTACGATCTTTAGATCCGCGTTGCTCGGAATGAAATCTTCGCCGATGCCTTCGACTTTGTAACTCTTAGGCATGTCGCCGGAATAAATGGAACCTTCCGGGTCTGCTCCGATGATTCTGATCTTGGGATTCATTTCTTTCAGGTAACGAGCGGTACCGGATATGGTGCCACCTGTACCGATGCCGGCTACGAATGCGGTGATTTTTCCGCCGGTTGCTTCCCAGATCTCGGGGCCGGTGCTCAATGTGTGAGCCATGGGATTGTTTGGGTTTCCAAACTGATTGGGCTGGAATGCGCCTGGAATTTCCATCGTCAGCTTATTGGCTACCGAGTAATAGCTCTCGTGCGAGCTCGCCGAAACTGAAGTGGGAACGATCACTACTTCTGCGCCATAGGCTTTCAGCAGATTAATCTTTTCGCTGGCAACTTTGTCAGGACAGACGAGAATACAACGATATCCGCGAACTGCAGCTAGTTGAGCCAATCCTGTGCCGGTATTACCCGACGTTGGTTCGATGATCGTGCCGCCGGGCTTCAGCAAACCGGCTTTCTCGGCCTCTTCGATCATGCGTTTGGCTGGACGGTCCTTAACCGATCCACCTGGATTGAACGGCTCCATCTTTGCAAGGATCAAAGGTTTCACACCGCTCGCTATTTTGTTGATTTTAATCAGCGGTGTCGAGCCAATCGTTTCAAGAATATTCTCGTAGTACTTCACCAGGGGTGAACCTCCCGTACAATATATGCAAAGCGTCCTCATTATACGGTGATAGCCGTCTAAAAACAGTTATGAAAACCTTGATTTGGCACGCATCCCACTCAAATACACAACTCGCGCAACCGGCATGACCACTGATAAAAACCTCTATCGACCAGAAGACCTGAGCTCTTGGGAACAGGATGAGAAGCTTGGAAAGCCAGGCGGATACCCGTACACGCGCGGTATATATGACAACATGTACCGCTCGCGCGTGTGGACCATGAGGCAGTACGCGGGCTTCGGTAACGCTACCGAAACCAACAAAAGGTTTAGATATCTATTAGGTAACGGGCAGACCGGTTTGTCGACTGCGTTCGATCTGCCAACCCAAATGGGTATCGATAGCGACGACCCGATGGCGTTCGGCGAAGTTGGACGCACCGGCGTCGCAATCGACACGCTCGCCGACATGGAAAAACTTTTCGACCAGATCGACCTTTCGAAAGTTTCGACCTCGATGACCATCAACGCGACAAGCTCAATCCTTCTGGCTATGTATCGCGCGGTAGGCAAGAAGCAGGGCGTCGATCCAAAGATGCTCAACGGCACGATTCAAAACGACATCCTCAAAGAGTACGAAGCGCGAAACACATACATCTTCCCGCCGACCGGCTCGATGCGTCTGATTTGCGACATCTTCGAATTTTGCGCGAAAGAAATGCCGAAGTGGAATACGATTTCCATCTCCGGGTATCACATAAGAGAAGCAGGTGCTACTGCGACTCAAGAGCTGGCGTTCACTTTCGCTAACGCGATTCAATATGTAGAGGCGGCAATTTCGCGCGGTTTATCCGTCGATGAATTCGCGCCTCAGCTAAGCTTCTTCTTCGTGGCTCAAATGAATTTCTTCGAGGAAGTGGCGAAGTTTCGTGCGGCGCGCCGCATCTGGGCGAGCATCATGAAAGATCGTTTCAATGCTCAAGATCCAAAATCAATGATGTTGCGCTTTCACACTCAAACCGCCGGCAGTTCCCTGACTCAGCAGCAACCGGATAACAATATCGTTCGCACTGCTGTTGAGGCACTGGCTGCAGTTATTGGCGGAACTCAATCGTTGCACACGAATTCGAAAGACGAAGCGCTTTCACTGCCGAGCGAGGCGTCAGCCCTGACGGCACTGAGAACGCAGCAAATTATCGCGTTTGAAACTGGTGTGACTAATGTCGTAGACCCTTTTGGCGGCTCTTATTACGTCGAGAGTCTCACCGATCAAATCGAGAAAGACGTTCGAGTCTATCTCAAACGCATCGAAGATATGGGCGGCGCAATTCAAGCTGTCGAGAGCGGTTTCATTCAAAAAGAAATTCAGAATTCTGCCTACGAGTATCACAAAGCTGTGGAGTCGAAAGAGCAAATCGTTGTCGGGGTCAACGATTTCATCGATGCTGATGATCCGTCCATTCCACTTCTGCGAGTCGATCCAAAGCTGGAAGAAGAGCAGGTGCGTGATTTGAAGCGAGTGAAAGAAACTCGCGACAATGCAAAAGTCGAAGATTCGCTTGCCAAGCTGCTTACTGCGGCTCAGGGAACCGACAATTTGATGCCGTTTATTCTCGAGGCGGTGGAAGCGTATGCCACCGTCGGTGAGATCAGTAAAACTTTGAAGACAGCATTCGGCAAGTTTAGACCTGTCGTCACTGTTTGAAACTAATGACGCTTTCGCCTCGTGATGGGGCAGACTTAGTAAGATTTCTTAACGAGAACGAGATTGGTTTCAAAGAAAAAATGACACAAACGCCTACTGTCTCAATAGTGATTGTGAACTGGAAAACACCGGAATTGCTCGCGGTCCTTCTAGACTCTATTGCGCGTGAAGACAGTGGGCATGAGTCTTTTGAAATCCTGGTCGTGGACAACGATTCGCAAGACGGCAGTGTGGAGATGCTCAAGAGCAAATATCCCCATGTCAAGCTCACTGAGAACTCAGCAAACGTCGGCTTCTCCGTTGCTTGCAACCAGGTGATTCCGACGGCGCAGGGCAAGTACGTCCTTCTTCTCAACCCTGACACCGAGGTCACGAAGGACGCTATCTCGCGCATGGCGACCTATCTCGATGAGAATCCGGATTGTGGCGCAGTCGGTCCGAAGGTTCTTAATCCTGATGGAACGCTGCAATTGGCTTGCCGCCGGTCGTTCCCAAGTGTGAGCGCGTCGTTCTACCGCCTGACATACCTCAGCCACTTATTTCCCAAGAGCAAAACCTTTTCCGAGTACAACCTCACCCACGCCGACCCGGATAAACTGCTGGAAGTTGATGCTTTATCAGGCTCTTGTATGATGGTTCGCAAATCGGTGGTAGACAAGATAGGTCTACTCGATGAAGACATCTTTATGTTCGGGGAAGACATTGACTGGTGCTGGCGAATAAAGGAAGACGGCTATCGCGTCGTTTACCTTCCTGACAGCGTGATTTATCACGTGCACGGAGCGTCGAGCCGCTTACGCCCGGTCGGAGCTACTATCAACCTGCATAAAGGTATGCACGTGTTTTACAAGAAGCATTTAGCCAAGAAATATTGGGTACCATTTAATATACTGGTGTATGCTGCAATCTGGAGCCGGGCATACCTGTTCATCCTGGTGAACCTGATTCGCGGGCTCTTCGCGCCTCGGCGCGGTCTTGCAGCATCGGACAGCCGCCGACAAGAGGCGCCCACAATGCACCTCACCAAGAAGTAGGCAGACGGCAGCGGTAACTCAACAAGAAAAGCGATTGAAATGGCATCCAATGGTGTAAAACGAATACTCGTCACCGGCGCAACCGGAATGATTGGCCGGCAAGTGGCAGCAGCCGTGCAGGGTCAAAGCCTCGGTGTCTTAAGAGCACTGGTCCGCGATCGACTGGAAGCCCGCGAAAAATGCGGCGATGCGTTCGATTTCGCCATGACTGAATTTCATCAAGCCGACTTCTCCCGAATGCTGGAGCAGGATCACCGCGAGCTCACCAAGGGCTGCGACGTCGTGATCCACGCCGCGGGACTAGCGCACAAGCCAGATGCGCCTTATCAAGAATACGAAGTGGCAAATGTTCGCGCGACTCAAGCCCTGGCTGAAGCCTGTGTAGCCAACCGCGTCAATACTTTTGTATTTTTCAGTTCGTCGGCAGTGTACGGTCCGGGACCGTTTACCGATGTAAGTGAAACAGCACCGCTGAAAGCGAAAACACCATATGCGGTCTCTAAAGCCGCTTCCGAAGCATTTCTTAAAACCCTCCAGGGTATCCCGCGTGTGATAATCCTGCGTCCGTCCCTCGTTTTCGGTGAGGGCGATAAGGGCAACTTGATTCGCATGATCAAGGAGATCAAGGACCAGCGCTACAAACACATTGGCGCAGGTGACACTAGCAAGAGTCTGATTTACGCAAAAGACCTTGCCCGAGCCGTTCTACTCTGTGTCACGCGTGTGCCGGAAGGACATCACGTCTTCAACGTGGCCAACCCGCAGGCGGTTTCGGTCCACGATCTGGCTGAAGAGATTTCGAAAGCACTGGAGATGGAGAAGAAAATTCCCTCTGTTCCAGCCGGTCTTCTCAAGTTTGGCGTAAAAATGGCTGAAACCTTCATGCCCGGCAAGACGCCTGTGTCCAGCGAACAGCTCGAGAAGCTTACTACTGAAACCACCGTCTCACCCGCGAAACTCATTCAGGCAACCGGTTTCAAACCGCGGGCTACTCTCAATGCTGCGCTTAAAGCCGAGATTCGTTGGGCTGAAGAGAACAAGCTACTTTAAGCTGTGTGGAAACGCACAGTCGGTTTCGCTAGAGATCGAAGGTCTTTTGAAACGCAAAAAATGGCTTGCAGCGGACTTATTAACCGTCTGACGTTGTCGCCAAGAGTTAGCTGTGCAAAAATAAATTTCCTGCCCTAAAATTATCTATAGCCAAGTAGAGAAGGTACGAATTCAACTTATGGGCAATGATGGCGTTCCGGCCGTCGGCTCCGTCTGATGATATATAGGTGGTGGATTATATGAAAAATCGGCATGGTGCAAAAAGAGCGCTTTCGCTTTTAAGCATGTCGCTTTTAGTAACAGGCATACTCAACTTCGTCCCTGCCCTTGCCGCAGAGCAAGAGTCGGCAGAGAACAAGGTCATGAAGGCGCTGGATGAAACTGCGTCAAAACGTCCTATTAAGGATAAGTGGGCGGTAGTCATCGGCGTGGATACGTTCAAGGACTCAAAAATTCCGAAACTTCGTTACCCTGCTAAAGACGCGCAGGACTTCGCAAAGTTTCTGGTAGAGAAAGCAAATTTTGCTCCGGACCATGTGCTTCTTTTATTGAATGAAAACGCGACCCGCAACAACATCGTTTCATCCATCGCTGGTACCTGGTTGCCGATGCGTGTTTTGCCGGATGACCTCGTCGTTATTTACGCTTCCACTCACGGCAGCCCGAGCGAGTTGGACAAAGGTGGCGAGAATTTCCTGGTCGCGTACGACACTGAGCAAACCGATCTGTTCACTTCCGGAGTTCTGCTTCAGGACCTGGCTCCGACGATCTACAGACGTACACACTGCGATCGTGTTGTGCTGTTGCTCGACGCTTGTAACAGCGGCGCCGCTGAGGTTGGTGGAAAAGGTCTTTATAGATCGACCAACTTCGACCCGATGGCTATCGCTGGTAAAGGTCAGATTGTAATCAGCTCCAGTGGCGCCGATCAGCGCAGCTGGGAGTCAAAGCGATACAACAATGGCGTGTTTACGCGTAACTTGATCGAGGTGCTGGCTAAAGAGCAAGAGAAAGCAGACTTGCAAGCCGCGTTCGATACTCTGAAAGACAAGGTGCAGTCCGAAGTTAAATTCGACCGCCAGGCTTTTCAAACTCCTGTGATGCACAGCAAATGGGAAGGTGAACCTTTACGCATTGCTGCTAAACCGGTTTCTCCGCGTTCTGTGCCGGAGGATGAGAGTCTGACTTACAAACGAGTGCTCGAGATGAAGGCTAAGGGCGGCGATCTGGTGAAACCGGTTGCCACCAATAGTAGTGCGCCGGTTGCGCCTTCGACTCAACCGGTAGTGACTCAGCAGGTGGTTCAACAGACCACGCAGCCTGTGGTGACGCAGCCCGCAGCACAACTGACGCCTGTTGTAACTCAGCCGGTGGTAACTCAACCAGTTCAATCGAACTACTCATCGACGCCTGTGCAGACTCATTCGAAACCTCTTCCGACTGGTAAGGAAGCGGAGATGTGGTTGAAATTCCAGAATAAGAACTGGAGATAAAGGTTTCGGAGTCTTTTGAAACGGTCTGTCGAAGTCCGTTGGAACCGGAGCGCTAAAACAAGAAAACAACGGGACTTGAATGAGGGTTTTCCCTGTATCAAGTCCCTCCTTGTTGAATGACAATAGGCGAAAGACGGTCGCGATGTGCGACTTTGATGCTTTAGTAGCGAGTCGATATGCAGTCTCTGCGCTGGAAAGGCGCTGGGATCGGCGCGCGATGCGAGGTTCAACTAATGAGAAAATTTGCGACACTGACGGCGCTCGCCGTTCTTACTATCAGCAGCGCGACTGGCTCTGAAGCGCAAGCGCAATTCAAAACCTATGATGGTAGTCTTCCGGATGCCAGTAAACCGTATACAGCACCCAAACAGATTCAGGTTGTGAATGAAGGACCAAGGTTGACGAGTACACCCAACGCACCGTCGGCCCCAAAACTTTTTGTTGTTGACACGACACTGCCGGCGGTGCCCGCTCCACAGATCATACGGGTGAGTGCAGGTGGTGCTGGTGGTGGGCTGCCGCCAGGCGTTGTCGATTTGAATGCGCTTCCGCAGTCTCGTTTCGGTAGCAACATTCCGTCAAGTGGCCCGTTGTCGATGCAAAATAGCCTGCCAAAAGGAATGAGCTCGAATGGTTTATTGAATCAAAGGCAACAGGTGACAGGTCGCATGGCGCCGCCGTCAAGCTTGACGAGACCGACCAAGATTTCGTCGCCCGGTCTGATTCGCAAGGTTGCCGACCAGCAAGCGGCTGTTTACGAACGACCACTTGGAAGTGGTACCGCCAGTGGTTCCGGCTCGAGGACTGAAACCGCAGTTACCGGAACCATCAAGCGAAATTCATTGCTGAAACCATAGACTCCAGGGACTTCATGCAAGTGCTCAGGACGCGAAGATGTTCGGCGCAAATAATGCAGGGGTAAACTTGAAGTATTTACTTGGTTTCACTAAGTGCTGCTTGGTGAGTTCGGCGCGTGTCCAATATAATAGTGGTCGTCGCGTGCTATGTGGGTGCATGACATCGTGAGCTGACTGCGGTTGAACTGGAATGATCAAGGCTGAATCTCTGACGAGAACATACGGAAAGATCGTTGCTGTCGACAATGTTTCCTTTCAAATCGAGCATGGCGAGATTGTCGGTTTGCTTGGGCACAATGGCGCGGGAAAGACGACGATCATGAAAATGCTCACCGGCTATCTCGAACCGACCACCGGAATCGCTACTGTCAACGGAGTTGATGTCGCCTCCAACAGAATCGAAGTGCAGCAGAACACCGGATACTTGCCGGAGAATTGCCCGGTCTATCCGGATATGAAGGTGCTCGATTACCTCGATTACATTGCGACGCTACGCGGCGTGCCAAAAGACAAGAAAAACGAGCGCATTGTCTACGCAATCGATAAAACGCGTCTTCGTGATGTCGCACTACAGCAAGTGAACACGCTATCTCGCGGCTATCGTCAGCGTCTGGGTGTGGCCCAGGCTATTTTGAATTCGCCTCAAATTTTGATTCTCGATGAACCGACGAATGGACTTGATCCGTCGCAGATCAAGGAAATGCGCTCACTTATTCGTGAACTCTCACAGAATGCGACGGTTGTAATTTCGACGCATATTATGCAAGAGGTTCAAGCTGTTTGCGGACGAGTTCTGATTATCAATCGAGGTAAACTGGCTCTAGATGCGTCGATGGAAGCATTGCGTACAAGTAATCGTCTTCTCGTTTCAGTCGATCAGGATGAAGAGAAAACAAAATCTATAATCGATAAGTTGCCAGGCGTCTCCATAGTATCTTCGCGAGAGGCTGACAATCAATATCATTACGTACTCGAGGTTTCCACTTCTAGCGATTCCAACTCATCTGCTGAGGAAATCGCGCCTGAGGCGGCGCGCGCATTTGTTCAAAACGGTGCTCGCCTGTACGCTCTTCATCCGCAGGTTCGAGATCTGGAGACTATCTTCGGAGAAATAGCCGGAGGAAATAGAGATGCCTGAGAGCGTTCGCAAGCAGATCCAAGGTGGATGCGATGAATAATATCCTGCGCGTCGCGCGGCGCGAATTTACGTCCTTCTTCTCCTCGATTACTGCTTTCCTGTTTATCGGGGCGTTTTTATTCGTCACACTTTTCGTTTTCTTCTGGGCCGATCCTCTCTTCGCGCGCAACGTCGCGGATGTCAGACCGATGTTCGAATGGATGCCCGCGCTTTTGATCTTCCTTGTACCCGCGCTCACTATGCGCATGTGGAGCGAAGAGCGTCGTTCCGGAACGCTGGAATTGTTATTAACCTCGCCAGTCAGCAATATTGAACTCATTCTTGGAAAATTTACAGCATGTCTGGCTCTAGTCGCCGTGACGATTTCGCTCACTGTGCAGATCCCGTTTACCGTTCTTTTGCTTGGTGATCTTGATATAGGTCCTGTGTTGGGCGGCTATATTGCCACCATGTTTCTTGCCGGCGCTTATACCGCGATTGGGCTCTATGTCAGCGCTCGCACGGATAATCAAATTGTCAGTTTACTGTGTTCGATATTTGTCTGTGCTTTGTTTCTCGTTGTTGGTTCAGATCCGGTGACATCGTTGTTCGGGACTGAGATGAGTGAAACGCTGAAGTTAATTGGCTCGGGGTCACGTTTTCAATCCATCACTCGCGGAGTTTTAGATTTTCGCGATCTTTACTATTACCTCAGCATCATTGGAGTCTTTCTATCGTTAAACGTCCTTGGACTTGAAAAACTGCGATGGGCAGGCAATAAGTCAAACGCTCGACACAAGCAGTGGTTGATTGTTTCCGTGCTCATGATTGCCAATTTTGTTGCCGGCAATTTCTGGCTTCAACAAATCGGTTTTGCACGAATTGATATTACCGAAGGGCGAATCTTCACGATTTCAGACACGACAAAGCGTTATCTTTCAGATCTTCAAGAACCGCTGCTAATCAGGGGTTACTTCAGTAAGAAAACTCACCCGCTTCTGGCACCACTCGTGCCGCGGCTGCGCGATTTGTTGAATGAGTACGGGATTGCCGGTCATGGCAAGGTGAAAGTCGAGTTTGTCGATCCTCTAGATAACCCTGAGCTGGAGCGAGAAGCCGGCGAAAAGTACGGAATCAAACCAGTTGTATTTCAAACCGCGAGCAAGTATCAGGCTGCAGTAGTGAATTCGTACTTCGATGTACTTATTAAATATGGCGACAAGTTCGAAACCCTCTCCTTCCGCGACCTCATCGAGGTCAAAACCACTGGGGAGCAGGATATCGAGGTAGAACTACGCAATCCCGAGTATGACATTACAAGCACCATAAAGAAGGTGATCTCGTCCTATCGTTCTGAAGGAAATTTGTTCGGCGACATTAAAGATCCAGTTTCCTTTACAGGATATATCTCTGCCGATGCCAACCTTCCGGAGCCGCTGCGTGATTTCAAAAACAAAGTAAAGGCAGTCGTTGATAAACTCAAAGAGGAATCGAAGGGCAAGTTTTCGGTGACTTTTGAAGAACCTGAGGCTGCAGGCGGAGCGCTGGCGAAGAAACTGGAGACAGAGTACGGTTTTCGCCCGATGGCGCTGGGCATGCTGGACGATAAGACTTTCTATTTCTACATGGTGCTGGAGAGCGGCGGGCAAAAAGTTCCGGTTTCACTCCCGCAGGACCTGGATAAGATGTCTCTGGAGAAGAGCATCAAATCTGCTCTCCAACGCTACTCAACAGGATTTTTGAAAACCGTAGGTATCTGGACCGAGCGACCTGACGTTCCTGGCTTTAACGTCGATATGAAGGCTAAACACTTCAGCGCTATTCGTCAGATGCTTGGGAGCCAGTACTCAGTAACGAATGCGTCATTCGAAGGCGGCAAGATTCCGAGCGAAATTGACGTTCTGATTCTTCTTGCTCCGGAAAAGATGAACGAGCAAGAATTATTTGCCATCGATCAATTTCTGATGGCCGGCGGGACGGTGATAGTTTCCACTTCCGCTTTCGATGTCGATTTCTCCGATAATCTGGAAGGGCGAAAATTAGATTCAGGTATGACTCAATGGCTTGCGCACAATGGAGTCAATCTTGAAGACACCATGGTGCTTGATCCGAAGAACTCCAGTTTTCCAATTCCGCAGGAACGAATCGCAAACGGATTCAAGATTCAAGAGACACAAATGGTTCCCTATCCGTACTTCGTGGATGTGCGCACAGACGGCATGGACAAACAGAGTGGCATCCTCTCTGGTATCAATCAGATTACTGTGAACTGGTCTTCGCCTATCGTGATTGATGAGACGAAAAATAAAGGCAACACGATTGTGCGTTTGCTGAACAGTTCCTCCGAATCTTGGACTTCGCCAAGCACCGATATACAGCCGGATTTCGAAAGAAGCAAACTGGGTTTTCCGATTGGGACAAAAACAGGTCGCAATCTGATCGCCTGCGCTATCGAAGGACAGTTCCAGTCATACTTCAAAGGCAAGAAACCTCCAGTCGATTCTGTGAAGAAACCTATGGCTCCTGTTTCAACTCCTGCGAAGTCGCCCGACGAGCCGATTGTGAACAACTTGCTTGAGAAATCAACATCGACCTCAAGACTTATAGTATTCGCGTCTAACTCGTTTCTTTCCGATGAAATGCTTCAGCTTGCATCCGTGCTAGGTGGGACTCACTATTTAAATCCAATCACGATAATTGAAAACTCTATCGACTGGTCGATGGGCGACCGCGAGCTTTTGGCAATTCGTGGGCGCGGGCACTTCTCTCGTCCGCTCGCTCCGCTTAGCGACTCGTATCAGTCGATGATTGAATCTGCTAACTACATTCTTGCTATCTTTTCACTCTTCGGCGTCTGGATTGTTCGCTTCATCGTACACAGACGCGCCAAAAAGCGCTACGCGAAAATCCTTGCTCTGAGCTCACCGACAGTCGCGATTGTGACCCCGGGTGGAACTGGAACCGCAAGTGGAACTGAAACTGAAACTGACATTGCGACTGGAACTGGAAAGCGGGCTGAAGGGGAGACGGAAGCTGAAACTGAAATTGCAGATGCGACAGCCGCGGAGGGGCGTGAAGAATGAAAAACGCTGTGCCGCTATTGACTGCGCTTCTTGCAGTTCAAATTTCTCTTGCGTTCGGGATCAAATATTTTGATACTCAACGCGGGACACCATCTACTGAAAAGCTGATTAAAACCGATCTTTCGAAGGTTGACAAAATTGTTCTGGAAGAGAAAAACGCTTCTCTAGTTCTTCAGAAAAATTCTGACAATGTCTGGGTCCTGCCGAGCAAGTTGGACTATCCGGCCGAACCTGAGTCAGTGAGCCGGTTGCTCGATGGTCTGAAGGAGTATACACGAGGTTGGCCGGTTGCGAAAACAGAAGATGCTGCTCCGCGATTTCGTGTCGCTGACAATAATTTTCAAGAGAAGATCACTTTGAGCGCCGGTGGAAAAGAAGTAGACACATATTTAATCGGCTCTGCTGCCGGCTTCAACAAGGTTCATTTCAGAATTGCCCGGCAGACCGAAATCAATGCGGTTGAGCTTCCATCACAGAATGCGAGTACCAATGTCGATGATTGGATCGATCGCGGCATTCTGCATATTGAGCCGGATAACATTGTCTCTGTCGACTTGCCACAGTTGAAACTTGCTAGAAGACAGAAGGCATTCGATCTCACCAGTCGTGACAAAACCACGACCATCGACGCCCTGACCGGTGGTGAGGTTCTTGAGAATGCTGGAGGCATCGATGTGTCGGATGTGTTGGGTACGGAAATTGCACCATCGTACGGACTTACGTCGCCGGCGTTCTCATATACCATCACCAAGAAAGGTGGTGGCAAATTGAATTTCGTGTTCGGCAAAATGGCCGATGGCAATTTTTATGTCATTAAACAGCCAACCGGACCGTTCTATTTAAAAGTCGATGGCTACTTCGTCGATCGCCTGAAGAACATCGTTCCCGGAGAGTTGATTGCAAAGTCAGATCAGCTTCGAAAGATGCGCGAGAAGGCTGACAAGGTTTTGATAGAACGAACGAAAGGAATGCAGCCGGTTGTGCCTACCGAGATCGAATCGCCGAAGAAGTGATTCGGCGATTCTCAATTTCCTCTGGCAATTGGATCTAATTTATCCAGGATTGCTTTAGCCATCTGACTGGCGGGTTCCAGCTTCATTGCCGATTTTGCGGCGCTGATCGCCTGGTCCGCCCGACCTGCCCGTTCGTATAGATTGGCGATACGCGTCAAAGCCAGGGCATCAAGCGGCTCGCATTTTAGTGCGCCCTGTAGATTTGAGCACGCCTGCTCAATGCGATCGCGTTCAATGTTTATCTCACTTGCGGTTATATAGACCCATGGATTCGTCGGCATCATGGTCTGACAGCGCTCGACGATGGACTGTGCGACCTCGTAATCTTTTCGCGCGATCTCAACTTCAGCCATTTGCAACAGTGAATCGAGTGTTGCTCCCCGTGTCACGGCCAGTCGTGCCAGACGTTCCGCTTTGTTGGTTTGCCCGAGGGCAAGGGCGATTTGCGAGCCGACGATAAGGCGATAGGTCAAATTTTCGCCCATGCCTAAACGCGCCTCGGTCACCGGCAGTGGTGCCAGCATTTCTGCTGCTTCGGCGGGCTTTCCTTGCAAGAGTTTCGCTTGCGCCAGCAAACACGTCGCCATGAAAACGTCTCGATCGGCTGGTGGTGTTTCTGTTTGCGCGACAACGAGCCTTGCATCCTGCGTCGCCTCGAGAATGTGTCCGGTTCTAAGATTCAAGTCCGCGCGATTCAGAAGAGCGGTAGGATTTGCTGGAGCCAATGCTAAAGCACTGTTGATGAGCTTCTCCGCGTCCTCAAACTTTCGCTGCTGCAAGTCCATGTATGCCAGACTGACTTTCGCTTCAACATAATCCGGTTTCCACTTCAACGCTTCCTTCCAGTGTAGCTGCGCCTCGGCAACCTTTCCGAGATGGAATTCCGAACTTGCTAAACCGTGCCAGGCTGGAGCGAAACCTTTCTCGATTGAAACCGCGGTCATAAACCGTTGCTCGGCTTTTGCAAAATCTTTCAGCCGATAAGCCTTTTGCCCCTCATTGTACGAGTAAAACACAACCGCCTTGCGACCGAGAAACATGCCTACGCTGAGCGTGATTACGATGGAAACTAAAACTCGCTGCCAGCGCATGACCTGGTGCGCTTTGCGCAGAGGCGGAATTTCGGCTTGCGGGGTAAGCAGTATCGGGCGGTCGCTTATGTCTAGGGAGAAACGATATTTTGCGATACTGCGGCAGAGGTCTTTGAAGTCTGTTTCCGAATAATAAAAGGATGCAACATAATGCGGAACCACCATTGCCCGCAAGAATGCAGATTTGCTTTCTACGTGAGTGAAGATTGTCAGGCGTTTCACGTTGCGGTCGAATGAGAACAGCCTTGAAAAAATTCCTTCATCCTCTATAGATACGGCGATAATCGAATCCCAGGAGAGCAGGCGGCCGAAACGCCAGAGCTTTATGCCGGCTGGACCTACCTTTATACCGCCCGTGATCAGTCGGATGGCGTTGAGGAAGCCTACAAAGAACACGAACCATAGAACCAGCGCCGTAATCCAGCATCCGACAATCGCCAGAATCCAGGCCGTGAAGGTAGTGCTTCCGGGGATCAGCGCGATGGCATCAGGGATTGAGAGGATGGTCGCGACTACGCTTGATGTTCTGATTCCAAGCAAAGCGATAGCCTGGCGGTCGAAGCGAAACGTTTGCGCCGCGAGATCTTCGAATCCTTTCTCAATTGTGAGCGTGCTTTCCATTTAGAACGCCTACCCATCCTTAAGAACGCTTTTCATCCCAATCTATTCTTGACTTCGCGGCTGGATGACAACCGGGCTACAAATTATGACTACCTGACAAGCTGAATCTGTTCCAAAGATTAAACAAGTGGTAGATTCTATGTTTTAATGGAGTGGCTTCAGGAAGAGGTCCACCTGACAGCTATACCCAGCTCTTGACGATGTTCTGTCGAATGTTGAGTCAAATTGCGGAGTATTGCCTGAGGAGCCGATCATCTTTCACCTTTAAATTGCCAGGTGGGGATTATTGGGAGACAAATGGAGGCATTTAATAATGCCTGCAATATTCCGAAGAAATTGCTGTACGTGAAAGTGATTTCAGCTAGCATGATAGGACTTCGAAAAACGGCAAAGAAAATAGGCGTAAGAGACTGAACGGGGGTTAATGAAATCGTGGCAAGTGGAAACGAGGGATCATCCTTGAAAATCCTTATCATCGAAGACGACGTGAATATCGCACGTCTAATCGAGCTGGAACTGGGCTACGAAGGCTACCAAGTACATGTAGCTCACGAAGGCAATCATGGTTTGGATTTGTTCAAGAAAGAGCAACCCGATCTGGTTCTGCTGGACGTGATGCTTCCTGGACTCGACGGTGTTGAGGTTTGCAAACGCCTCAGAGCGATGTCGAAAGTGCCTGTGATTATGTTGACCGCCAAAGATGGCGTTCAAGACCGTGTTGTCGGTTTGGACAGCGGAGCTGACGACTACTTGACCAAGCCGTTCGCCACCGAAGAGCTTCTCGCCAGAATCCGCGCAGTCATGCGCCGTAAACCGCAAGAAGGCATCCTTACATATGCCGACCTTTGGATGGACCAATTGAACCGCGTGGTGAAGCGTGGCGAACGCCAGCTCGACCTCCGCGCCAAGGAATTCGACCTGCTCAGACTGTTTATGCAGTATCCCGAGCAAGTTCTCTCCCGTGAGTTCATCTTCGATAAGGTCTGGGGTTACGATTTCATCGGCGAATCAAACGTCATTGAAGTGTACATCCGGTACCTCCGCTCGAAACTGGAAGACGGCAACGCCAAGCGTCTGATTCAAACCGTTCGCGGCGAAGGCTACGTACTCAGAGAAGAAGAGCCTTCGCGTTAAGCGATGAGCCGCGCTTTCGGCGCCTGATTCGGGTTCCGAACCGCTATCTGAAGAAAACATACAACGCGTGCGCATTCTATTTGCGCACGCGTTTTTACGTCGAAACAGCTCACCTGCCTCTCGTTCTCACATCTAAACCAGCTCGTCTGCCATCACGAAGCCAAGTTATTGAGTTGTAAACCAGCTCATCTGCCGTCGCCAAGCGCGCTCTTGCGTCAATAAACAAGCATCTGCAATGTTTTCAGGGCGCGATAGCGCACGTATGGGTTTTCGTCTCGAGCAAGTTTTAAAAGAATGTCTTCAGGCATGTGGGGATTTTCGGCAACACCGTAGCGAACGTCGATCGCATTGTCGTCGGCGAGAAAGGCAAGTGTTTCCCGGGGCGTATGGGGATTTTCCGCGACGCCCAGGCGCACTTCGGGGCAGTAATCCATAGATAGTTTTTCCAGCATCTCGACCGGAGTTTTCGGATTTCCAGCGACCGTGCGCCGGATGTAATAGTTATCGTCTTCAGCTAATCGCGAAAGAACCGTCAGGGGGGTGTTTGGGTTGCCTGCCACTACCCGGCGAACGTGACCTATGTTCGCGTCGGAAATTTTTCGGGAAGAAGCCTGTTTTGACTTGTCGATTGGCTGGGAGGCGAGAGGGGTCTTCTCTGACGGCTTAGTGGTTCCTCTACCTGGTGCACCGCCTGTGGTCTGTGAACCGGTTGATCTTATTTCTGTTGAATCGGTTTGCTTAGTTGGCGTTTCGCCTGGGGCCTTATCGCTAGTTTCTCGCGCTTCGGTGTCGAGCGATTTGCTGGTGCCGGCAACTTTTTCGATGACATCGGGCTCCCTTTTTTGTGGCATTGAGCGCTCCTTGCCTAACAAACTTTGTTAGGCGAAATCATGAAAAGGGGACGGCGCGGACGAGATTACTTATGTTCAGTATGCCCAAACGCTCTTGTGATCTATCCGAAACGCAGCAGCAGTAAGGGAAACCTGAGGTTTCTTCAGGCGAACCTCATCATGAAAGAAACGCGATTTCGTTTCGACTTATTGCGCTCTTATGAGGGAAGTCACGTAGTGACCATGGGAATTTTCCCCATGACAGTTCCGATCAATTACTAGATGATGCTAATAACCACTTGTTCTGTGGGTTGTGTAACGTTATTATAAGAGTAAGAAATATACTCAAACTATATACAACCGTCAGTTGAGTGTTTGCTTTCCATCTTCCATCACTTCTGACCAATCCAAGGATGACTATCCTTGCGAATCTTTCAAAATGAAATCGAGGTAACCTAATGCAACTTCTCACGAAAAGTCCCACAATGTTTGCACGGGACAATGAAGATACTCGACCGGAACTCGTGAGTGTATCTGACAGCGGCAGCTGGATTCTAAGCCTCCCAATCGATTTGAGAGAACATCAACCCGAACTCGAAAGACTTCTGATGAAAGTGTTCAACAACCTTCCGAAATCACCTGACAATGTCGCCCTGGCAAAACAGATGTCGATTAACTGGTGTGTTTCGAAGTGCAAGCAGAACGGACTCCGCTTCGAAGACTGCTTGAACTCAATTCGGCACTAAGGCTATACCTCATCAATCAACTGGTTGATGATACAAAGACTAAAACAAGAGCCAACCTCTGAGGAGATTGGCTCTTAACTTTTTGATTTCGGAACCGTTGGAGACGGCCACCGTTTTCAGGCGGCCGTTCAACCAGCTTACTCGGCTGCCGGCTCGTCGCTGCCGCCTTCTGCTTCCGGTGCGTCTCCGCCCTCAGCGCCGCCCTCGGCAACATCATCGCCGCCTTCGATTTCGCTTTCGTTAGGATCGACGATCGGGCTTACGGAAACGACTTCATCGTCCTCTGCAAGTTGTTGCAGTCTGACACCGGTCGCCATCCGTCCTTGCGCACTGATATCGCTTCCGTGTTGTCTGACCACGACACCATTGGCGGTGGCGATTACAATTTGATCCGTCGGCTCGATGACGCTCAAGCAGGCAAGTCGTGACTTGGCTGTTTTGAACTTGGTGCCGATGATGCCTACGCCTCCGCGTCCTTGCTGGCGGAACTCTTCGAGTTTAACGCGCTTGCCGTATCCGTCGTTGGTGACGACGAGCACATAGCACGAATCTTTTGGCTCAATCGCGTCGCAACCGACGATCGTATCGCTAACCCGCAGCGTGATTGCTCTGACGCCGCGCGCGGTGCGTCCCATCGGACGAAGTTCTTCTTCGCTGTATCGGATACACATACCGTTGCTGGTGCCGATGATGACATCGGTTTTGCCGTTTGATTGGCGTACCCAGCCGAGTTCATCGCCTTCGCTCAAGCTGATGGCGATGATGCCGCTCTTACGAATGTTGGAGAACTCTGACATCGGTACCTTTTTCACGAAGGCGTTGCGAGTCAACATGATCAAGAATTCGTTGTCTTTGAATTCGCTTACAGGGATGACCGCGGTGACGGATTCATCTTGACTGATTTGAACCAGGTTGACGAGAGCCAGACCACGAGCGGTACGGCCGCCTTCCGGCAAGTTCATAACTTCAAGCGGATATACCTGACCTTTGTTCGTAAACACCAGCAATCTGTCGTGCATGCTGGCGACGAAGAAGTGTTGGATCTCATCCTCATCGCGAGTCTTCATGCCGGTCACGCCGCGGGTGTTGCGACGTTGACGCTTGAAGGTTCCGAGCGCGATGCGTTTGATGTAGTTCTGGTTGGTGATGAACACTGCCATTGGCTCGTTCGGCGTAAGATCTTTAGCCGAGATTTCCGAATCGACCGCACCGACGATCTGAGTTTTTCTGTCGTCGCCGTACTTGTCGCGGATTTCGATGAGCTCTTGTTTGATGATGTCATCAACCATCTTCTTGCTTTCAAGAATCGCTTTATAGTGCGCGATATTTTTCTGGAGTTCGTCGTAGTCCTCTTGAATTTTGTCGCGTTCCAATCCTGTGAGGCGGCGGAGTTGCATCTCGAGAATTGCGTTCGCTTGCGCTTCGGACAATGCGAATTTGCTCATCAAACCTTCACGCGCTTCGGCTGTCGTCGATGCCGCGCGAATGATCTTGATGACTTCGTCGATCTTCTCAAGCGCCTTCAGGTATCCTTCCAAGATATGCGCCTTTTCTTGCGCTTTGCGAAGGTCGTATCTGGTGCGTCTTGTGATGACGTCTACCCGGTGGTTGATGAATTGCTGGAGCAACGCTTTCAACTCCAGGGTCATCGGTTGACCGTTTGTGCCTGGCTTGCCCGGGTCCGGCACGAGTGCCAGAGTATTTACCGGGAATGATTGTTGCAGTTGCGTATGTTTATAAAGGTTGTTGAGAACGACCTCAGGGTGCGCGTCGCGCTTGAGTTCAACAACTACGCGCAGACCGCTTCTGTCGGTTTCATCATTGACATCGCTTATTCCGGTCAGGCGCTCGCTGCGCACCAGCTCTGCCACGCGCTTGGTGAATGCTTCTGGTCCGACCATGTACGGCAGTGATGTAATGGCGATTGCCATCTTATTGCCCTTGCCTGTTTGTTCGATGGTCGCGACGCCGCGCTGCGGAATTGAACCGCGACCGGTCGTATATGCTTCGACAATACCTTCGGTTCCCATAATCATGCCGCCCGACGGGAAGTCAGGACCTTTGATCCACTGCATGAGGTCGGTCGATGAAAGGTTCGGGTCATCAACCAGAGCAATTGCACCATCCATGACTTCGCGCAGGTTATGCGGAGGGATGTTGGTCGCCATACCGACGGCGATACCAGCAGAACCATTGAGCAGGAGCGCCGGAACTCGCGATGGCAGAACCGATGGTTCGTCGCGAGATTCGTCGAAGTTCCTGCGCATATCGATTGTTTCTTTGTCGATATCCGCCAACATCTGCATCGAGAGCGGCGCGAGCTTCGCTTCGGTGTAACGCATAGCAGCTGCCGGGTTGTCGAGGTCGCCGAAGTTGCCATGACCATCGATCAAAACATAACGGCTCGCCTCTTTCTGCGCCAGGCGGACCATGGATTCATAGATTGCCGAGTCGCCGTGCGGGTGGTATTTACCCATTACGTCCCCGACCGTCAATGCCGACTTACGATAGCGCGTATTCGGTTCCAGTCCCAACTCGTACATGCCGAAAATAATTCGGCGGTGTACGGGTTTCAAACCGTCTCTGACGTCCGGAATTGCGCGACTGACGATGACTGACATGGCATAGTCGATAAACGACTTGCGCATCTCGTCCCGCAGTTCGACCTCGACGATCCGCTCTCCACCACCGCCACCGCTGCCTGTTGAACTCGTCACGTTATGAAACTCCTTGCTCGGGCAACCGCGAATGACGCTAAAAACGTCTCGCTATTGCCTCAAAAATCACTTCAAAAACAGAGTATAACATTCTTGAGCTATTTAGCTCCTGAAGCGCGTTTCAGCCTGAACATCTTCCTTAAAAAAATGGACTGAAATTTGTCGAGTTTTGACTTGATTTTTGGACACTCTGTCTGTGCGACTGAGACCTTTGATTGTGCGGCGGCGCAAAAGGCCGTTGCCTTCGGGGCAACGGGTTCAACGAGCGCTTTTCCAGGAGGTCGTGGGAGGCGCAGTCCCACCTTGACCATAGTTGTCGCAGTGGTCGTATGTCGATTGGCTATACTTCTTTCGATGCTTTTCTGGCTGCGAGGAACGAGAACACATAAAGGATGATTGAGACCAGCACCAGATTGTTGATACCGACATAGGTCGACAGATATTCGAGTAATCCGCCGAGCACGCTACCCAGCAAATTAAACGCGAATGAGCGGGATGGGTGTTGCACAACTTTGAAAGCTGTGGCAAATATGAGACCAGCCATCAAAATCGGCAATAGGGTGACGACTGTTATCAATACTGCTGCGACCATATCCATGCTCGCCATGCTTGTCCGAATTGCGTTGACCGGTAGCAAGTAGCTTGCGAGCAGAGAAACGAACAGAAGGGCATACAAGATGTTTTGGTTAAACGGTTTTTGCGATTTTATGGTCACGTAGTTCGCTGCCAGAATCATCAGCAGGACGCCGTTGATTACAATCGATGCTGTCACCCAGGTCGCGCCGTAGAGAAGCGAGAGTCGTGATATCGCCTGTAGTTCCACGAGAATAAACGCCGATCCGAGGAAAAACAGCTGCACATCAGAGCCGGTCTTCTTGCTGAAGATAAGGGAGCGCGCCACGTACGTCGTGATGGCAACAATCAAAGATAGAACGACGAGGTAAGGCAAATCCAGCACCTTGTCGCGCACGTAGAGAAACGGCCAATCGTCGTTGAGGATGAGTCCGTTCGCTGACGCTGCTGGAATATCAAGTTGTGCAAACGAGTTGTCGAGCACGGGAGCCTTGACCAGTCCATCTTTCACGGGTTGTCCGGTGACGAAATAATAGGCCGGCCACTTCGGGGTAGCCTTCTCGTCGGACATGACGATCGGTGGATAGCCGGTGACGGACGTGAGAGTTCGATAAATCCGATCGCGCAGCCAATCGGAGTTTCCGTCGACAGATGCGCCGAAGGAAAGGGCGAAAACACCATCAGGCTTCAACAGCTTCACGCAGTCGATGTAGCTCTCCTGCGTGTGTATGTAGCAGTCTGTTCTTAGCGAAGAACCTGTTCCCGACAGCGCTCGCGAGTCGAGGCATGCCAGAATAATCAAGTCGTATTTCTTGTCGTTCTTCGCTATGTAGCGACGACCATCATCGAGATGGTAATGAACAGCGGGATTCGTGAAGTTGGGGTTGTATTTCTTTGCAAGCCCGAGCGTTCCCGGGTCGATTTCGACCGCATCGATCCAGGTTGCGCCGCGCTTACAGGCCTCTGCAACGTCAGAGCCCGAGCCGGCGCCAAGGATCAAAATATCCTTCGGTTGTTTGAAGAAGTATGGAATCGAGTAATAGTTTTTCCGGACCTTCAAGAAGCCCTGAAGCAGTTTCGCCGCTTCTTCTTTCTCTCCTTCTGCTGAAAGTTCGATATCAAACTTCGGAGTGAAGGCCTGTGAAAAGCCGCGGTTCGTGCTCACGAAGATGCCGAAGTCTTCTTGTTTTCCAGTCGCGTTTAGATTGGCGGGCAGCGTAATCGGTTTCACATCGATGCGGTAATATGGCGACCAGATTGTGTCCGTGCTGTTGAAGACGGGCAGCATAGCGACCACGCAACTGGCGATTAAAACTGGAATGTCGATTTTTAGCTGCTTTGTCGGTTGGGTTTTGAAAACCAACAGACCGACGATCGCGGAGAACAAGAGCACTTCCATGTTAGGCGAGATGCAGAAGAACGAGAGCAGCGCAAATGTGATACTGCCTGTGATGGCGCCCATGATATCTATGCAATAGGCTTTCAGCGGCGATAGTTTGTTGAATGTTTCTCCGATGATCGTGCCAATCGAGAACATGACCGCAAACGGTCCCATCAGCAAGAGTATGATGAGAAGTGTCATTTGGAAGACTTGCAGAGAGAGTAATTGCAAGTTCTCCATGCTGAGATTGTTCCACTGATAGAGAGTCAGCGAGGGAAACGGCACTCCGCCGTAGCCTTTGTAACTGGTGTAGAGGGAAACTAAAACGGTGATGAACAGCGCCGGGGCAACGTACTTGAAAAACTTTCTGTCGCCTTTGGCGACACCGGTTCCCAGTCCGACGAAGCAGGTGACGAGTGGGAAGGTCTTGAACACTCCGAATGCGATGAAATCGCACGTCAACCAGCGGATGATGAGAAGCTCGAAAAAGAGCGACGCGAAACTCGCTGCAAAAAGTGTGAGCGTCGGATTTAGCTTATCTGGAAACATACTCTGCGATGAATTGTCCGAATCCAGATTCCCTGAGTTCGTGGAGTCCTGTGACGAGTCCGGAGCCGCGTTTTGCGCAGCATCAGCCGGAGGCGGGCTCTTTGTTGAATTGTCCGAAGACGAACTCTGCGAAGAATCCGGGAGCGGGCTGTTTTCGTTGGGAGTCGACTCGCTGATAATAATCACCTTGCTTTCAGAGAGGGAACACGAATACGAAGTCAAATGATTTGCGCCGGAGGACGCGAGCGTTCTATCTGTGCGCGTATCGGTCGTCTGTCGGCGATATGCGAAACTTGAAAAAATCGATTTAGTAAGGTTTGGACGACATTTACCAAATACCCGCGCTCGCTATATTTAGACCGAGCGGAGATTAAAAGTTGCCCCAATAACAAATCTCTTCTACACCGCGGTCATGATTAGACCCAAGAACACCGTAATAAGAGTCAATAACTAATCGATTTGTGCGCCGTCCTGCGCTATAGTCGAACTTCATGGTTAATTCACATGGCAGGAGGTCTATCGTGTCAGGTATTGAAATTGAAGGCGGACGGCTCAGGACCGAGAGATTGCGCAAGCTCGAAGAGCTGAAATCGCTCGGCATAAAACCGTACCCGTATCGTTTCGAGAGAACCCACAAGGCACAGGATCTTCAAGAGCAGTACAAAGAGCTCGAAAAGGAAGTCGAAACACAGGATGTCGTGCGCGTTTGCGGCAAAATCATGAACGAGAGAAACAGCTGGATGTTTGTCGATCTTTACGATGAAACCGGCAAGATTCAGTTGTTCTGCCACAAAGAGAGCTTGCCGCAAGAGAAGCTGGACCAACGAAAACTTCTCGACAAGGGTGATTACATCGGTGTCACCGGAACCATTCGCCGCACCAAAGCCGGCGAACTCTCCGTGCGCGTCACCGATTGGGAGTTGCTCTGCAAGTCGTTGCAACCGATGCCGGACAGCTGGGATGGTTTCAACGATGTCGAGGCACGCTATCGTCACCGCTATGTCGATATGCTCGTCAATCCTTCCGTCCGAGACACGCTGCGCAAGCGCAGTGTAGTGATTCGTACGATCAGAAAATTTCTTGACGACAGAGATTTTCTGGAGATCGAAACACCAACGCTTCAGGTCGAGGCTGGCGGCGCCGATGCGCGTCCTTTCGTCACGCACCACAATACTCTCGATATCGATTTATTCTTGCGCATTGCGACTGAATTGCACTTGAAGCGGCTCATCGTAGGCGGCTTCGAGCGCGTGTACGAAATCGGAAGAATCTTTCGCAACGAGGGTATCAGCACACGCCACAATCCCGAGTTCACTATGCTCGAGATGTATTGCGCCTACGGCGATTACAACGACCTCATGGACTTCACTGAAGAAATGATTTGTGAGTGCGCGACTGCTGTTGCCGGTGGAACGAAAGTAAAATACGGTGAGCACGAGATCGATTTCGCTCGTCCATGGAAGCGCGTTCGCATGAACGATGCGATCAAGAATGCGTGCGGACTCGATGTTGAATCGATTCCGACATTCGAAGGAATGAAAGAGGCTGCCACCAAACTCGGTGTGCACCTCGATAAGGAAGAAACCCGCGGCGAGGTCATCAACACGATTTTCGAGTCGAAGGCGGAAGCTTCGCTAATTCAGCCGACTTTCATAATCGACTACCCGGTCGAGGTGTCTCCGCTCACAAAGGCGCACCGCAATAACCCGGGCGAAGTCGAGCGCTTCGAGCTTTTCTGCACCGGTCGCGAACTCGCAAACGGCTACAGCGAGCTGACAGATCCTCTTGATCAAAGACAGCGTTTGGAAAATCAAGCTCGGAAAAAGGCCGCCGGAAACGAAGAAGCCATGCCGCTTGACCTGGATTTCATCCTCGCGATGGAATACGGTATGCCACCGACCATGGGTATTGGAATCGGCATCGATCGACTCGTGATGTTTTTGACCGACTCCGCGTCAATCAGAGACGTCATCGCATTCCCCACGATGAAACCTATAGTCGAGCCGCCAAAAACTGCGAAGGACGCTCAGCCGGACAAAGATGCCGAAGCCGTATCGAGAAAAGGCTAAGGGGCTGCTGTCTAGTCTCCGCGCGTGACCGAGACACGTATGAGACAGAGTCTCCGTCTAAGTCTAAGATAACTTCTCTCGCGGTCCACTAGTGTTTAATGTCGGTCTTAAATTAGTTCCCCTGTCAGGTGAAAAAGTTTTACTTGGGCTCTCTAGATTCGCACGATTAATGCTTCGTGTTTTTGAGGTTTTCGAGCTCTTTGGTAGGCTGCTCTTGGTAACCCGATCCTATTTCCGTTTTTAATTTGGGCACCAGTTTGTGTTTCGCGAATTCACTTCTCAGGGGAAGTAATTTAAGGACGAAAATTGTTAGCGGTCAGGTCTGGCCGAGTCCTTCTTTCCCTCGGTCGAATTAAAGCGACTCTCTCGTCGGTTAGACAATCGTCTGAGCAAGCGTTGCTTATTCTCTGCTTCCTGGTGCGGGCTAAACGTTTAATCCTTGTCTATCCAAGGTTTGCTAAATTGTATGCAAAGCAGATTAGAGGCGATTCTCATGAGTATGGTCCGAGTTTATCTCTATGCCGTCGGGCAGAAGGTTATTCTTCCGCTGGTTGCAGAGAATGAGGCGGGCGTTTATGTCGAGACTGGTCCTGTACAGTTTTTCGACGTGCCGGAAGTCGATAAATGGAAAGCTGAAGTTTACCGGCGGCTGGTCGACGGAAATCCAGTTGTCACGACTCCTGACGAAGATGTCACGCCAGGTTCGCCAATTCTCGAGGCTCTGAATCTCAAACGATGGGATGATTTTGAACGCCAGTCAGTTCTCTTCACGATTCACGCAAAGCCTCGATGTGTCTCGCTTTACGTAACGGGTAAAGATAAGGACGGTCGCTGGACTCAGAACGGCAAGGAGCGTGAGTTCGCATCGGATGCGCCTCTTGAAACCGTAATCGATGAAATGGCTAACGAGCTGATTCAACAGCCAGGTGCCGTTGCTAAACCAACTTTATTACTGGGCGGCGGCTAATCACTTTTCCAGCCGTTTTCGTTTTTTTCGTGTTACCGGTTTTTTCGTGTCACCCGGCGTCGTGATCTCGATTCATCAGACTGTCAGGCGTCCTTGGCGATTTGACCGACAGTGGCTTTGGTCGCCGAGATGTAGTCATCAGGCGCGATGATGATTTGGGTTCCACGCACGCCGGCGGAGATTGAAATTTCATCGAACAGGTAGACGTTTTCGTCGACGTATACGGGATAGTTTTTTTTGCAGGCCAGGGCGGTGACGCCGCCGCGGATGTAACCGGTAAGATTCTGAACATCCTTCAGTGGCGCGGTATCGACGCTGCGGTCACCAGTCATTTTCGCAAGAGCTTTCAAATCTAATTGTGCGTTTCCAGCTACTACAGCCAGACAAACGCCGTTTTTGTTGCCTATCACCACAAGGGTTTTGAATACTTGCTCGGTTGGAAACCCAATTTTGTGCGCGACGGTTTCTGCCGTCAAATCGTTCGGATCCACTTCGTACTCGCGCAATGAATATTTGATGTTCAGGCTATCTAAAATTCGCGTGGCGTTTGTTTTCATATTTTGGGGACGGTAAGGTGCAAGAATCGTTTATGGCATTTATCCAGGATGAACCTGCAGGTGCAACCATCGATTATGGCGGTTTCCTAGCTTGAACCTGCAGGCTCAGTCCAAGCCAGTCATGAATTTTTGCAGCGTGCGGTCAAGCACCATGAAAATGAGAACCGGCACCAGCACAAGTATATCTAATATCCAGCTCAGGATGCGCACCTCGCTCTGCGAGTATTTTCTTAAATCGACCTGTGACTTCATTATCCAATCGAGAGGAACGTTGATGCCATCCGGGTGACTGCTGCGCGCCACGATGTGATGGTCGAGCGGCGACAATAAATATGTGTTGACCTTTTCCAGGTTGTCGAGCTGGCTCTTGGACTTCGAATCCAGACCGTTGCCCGCCACGATGGGCCACGGCGTTTTGGCGACCGTTTTTGTCGTGCCACCGTCAACGATACCAACAACTTCGAGTCTGGATCTTGGGTATTTATTGAATAACGTTTTCAACGACTTTGTATCGTCTGTCTCCACCTCGCCTGATGGCGCGTAATAGATGAGAACGCTCTTGCCTTTCCATCCGTCCAGGTTGAATGGTTTGCCTGCGATTGTTTGAGTCTTGAATGAAACTGGTTGTGCTTGTGTGTTTTCCCAGAATCTGATGGGAACGAACATGCCCAATGATGCCAAACAGATTACGCCGACAATCGCGCCCGTGACCAGACCGACTGCGCAGCGCCGGAAAAGCGCGATCACGAAGAGAGGCAGCAACATCAGCCCAAGAGTCGATTCGCGGTTTAGAAACGCGAAGGTCACGAGCGCGAAAAACATAATCGCAGTCGAGTTTCGCACGAGCGATGATTGGAATGACGGTGCTGAAAACAATCGGGTTTCATTCAACCATGAGTTTCTGATTTCACTCGCCTTCAGCCGATCAGTGACCGCGGCATCGGGTCCCGAGAGTCTTGCATAAACAGCGCCCCGCTGTTCCAGCAAGCCCGGCAGATCCATCGGTTCGCAATTTTCGATCGCGTTGTTTAGGTCCTCCAACGCTCGTTGATAGTCTCCCTGCGCGTCAGAAACTTTCGCTCTGGCAGCCAGCGCTATCGGATCTTTTTTCATCAACTGAAAAATGGTTTCAACATCTTCCTTCGCTGCCACCATTTTTCCAAGCGCGATATAAACATCAACACGCGTGGACAACGCCATCGCTTTCCATTTTTCGTCCGGACGACCCATCGCCAGCGCACGATTGCAATATTCCATCGCCTCCTCGTACCGTCCAAGAAAACAGAGCGACGATGCCAGATTTAAGTAGGGCACGTGGTTGCGATCGTTTATTTCCAGCGCTCTATGACTGCTTTCACGAGCCTCCCGATACATTTTCAATCGTTCGTAATAGATGCTGCGCAATACGTGATGAAGAAACGACCCCCCTTCATTCAGACGTTCCGATACTCGCAGTAATCTATCGGCAGAACCGAAGCTGAGTGTGTACACGAAAGGCACAGCTGCTGCAGAATACAGCCATGCAAACGGTTTCAAAACTGCCGTAGCGAAACTCCCGGATGCGGGCATTTATTTTTTTCCTTTCTCAAGCTCTCTCATCTTGATTAGCTGAGTCTCGATGTCGGAATTGATATGCCACATATTCCATCCCTTCCATGGTTCAGTATTGTAAATCGTCGTCGCCTCGTTGAAACATTCTTTTGCTGCGCTGAAGTTTCTGAGTTCCATGTACACGCGTCCAAGTAACACAAGCGTATCTGCGACTCGGAAGTTCTTGGCACCACCGCCGTCCTTTAATTCTTGTACCGCGCGCTTCAACAATTGTTCCGCGTCTTTATACTGTTTCAAGGTCAGGGCCATATTCCCCTCAAGCGCGTCCAGCCGCCCGGATACGAACGTCTCGTCCGGCTGTCCACGAACAAGCTCTCTTGCCAGCGCCAGATGTTTGACCGCCACGGGATAGGCGCCTTGCTTATACTCAGTGAACGCGAGATAGAACAGAGCCATCGGCGCCTGACCGGTAGATACTTCCTGAGTACTGGTGTTTGCCGCCGCTTTCACTCTCTCCTGGGTTCGCTTTAATGCGGGTTGGATTAATCCGGTGATGTCTTTAGCGTCATCGTACAGACTATACTCGCAAGTGGTATCAAATGCTAATAGAGCTATTGCGAATTTGTCCAGGTCGTCATCAGCCCTTTCAATAGCCGCTTTGTAGGCTTCCATAATTTTGTGCCAGGGACTTTGTTCGTTTCTCAAAGACCAGGCATTTGCCAGGCGCACCGTATCTGATGCCTTGGACTGATTCGTTCCTCTGTCCGTGGAGCCGCCGCTTGGATTGATCTTGGCGAGCTCCTTCCTCCACTTATCAGCTGTTTCCCACTGACTCGAACTGCGGTAAAAATCGATTATGCTGTTCGTTAGTCGTGCAATCGAGCCCGAATCTATAATCTCTTGTTTGCGTAGATAATCTACCTGCTCTTCCAAAACAGCAACAGCTTCTTTCGGTTTATTCTTCAATGTCAAAGCCTTGTAGAGCGCCTCTGCGGTGTCTGTGAGTGCCTCGTTGCGCTGCTCTCTAACCGCTTTCTTTTCGGCTCGCAAATGTTTTAACGAGTTCTCCAGCAAGGGAATCGCAGCGTCCAAATTCAGAAACTTCTGGTGCAGGTATACTTCGCCAAGCGCTTGTTCCAGCTTCGAACGCACCCACAGCGGCGACTCCAACTGATTTGCCAGGGCTAGACCTCGCTTATATCTTGCCTCAGCGTCCGCGTATTGTCGGTTTTTCTCGTAAGTCAAACCGACATAGTTGTAAACCAGAGGCGCAGACCACCTGCACCCCTCCAGCGAGTTGGGATTTGAACTCGCCGCGCGCTCCACATCGTTGAGAAGCGGTCCAACGGTCTTGCCGTACAGCGGCAAAATTTCCTTTCGAGTGCTGTCGTGCTGATTCAGTTTGTCGAAAAGCACAGCGGCTATGGAAACCTTATCAGCCAGGCCGATGCTCTTTGCCTGAGGTCCAATCAACATCGATTCAAAAGTGTCAATCGACATTCTTCGCATATGCCGCATGTGGGTATATGTAGCTAGCATCGCCTTCGACATCGGCGACCGCAGCGAACCGGCAAAACGATCGACCGAACCTCCGGGCATCAATGAAGAGAAACTAAAAATGCACGCCAGCACCGCTAGCGATACCATAATCGGAATGAAAACAGCAGGCAGCGTCAGCGAGCCAAGCCGCACAGGACGGTTCGCGGACGCGTTATGTTGAAGCCGTTCCAGTTCCTCTTTCAGTTCTTTCATCGACTGAAACCGCTCAGCCGGATCTTTTCTAAGGCAGGTCATCACCATCAACTGAACATCAGCCGGCAATCCCTCACCGTTGTCTATATGCTCGGGAGGCACCGGATCGTCTTCCATTTGCTTCGTCATGATGGTCATGATGTTGGCGCCCTTGAAAGCTTGCTTTCCGCAGAGGGCCTCATACATTACGCATCCGATTGCGTAGATGTCCGAACGATTATCGACTTGATTGCCCTGGCACTGCTCCGGGCTCATGTAAGCTGGACTTCCGAAGACTTCACCCGTTCTAGTGAGCATTTGAAACTCACCACCGAGGTCTTCGATTTTGGCGACGCCGAAGTCGACAATCTTCGTCGTCATGCCGCCGCGTGGATCTTCACTTAAAAGAATATTTGACGGTTTCAAATCGCGGTGAATCACATGATTTTGATGAGCGTATTCGAGCGCCGCGGCAACCTCGATGAATACTTCGAAAAATTGTTTTAGCGGCAACGGACCGTTCTCTTTGATTATCTCCATCAAACTCTTGCCGCGCAGAAACTCCATCACTAAGTAGGGTTGGCTGAGAGCATTGATTCCGCAGTCGTAAACAGCTACCAGATTCGGATGAGACAATGCCGCGCACGCTCGCGATTCCTGTTCGAATCGAGCCATCGCCATCGAGTCCATAAGCAGTTCTGATCGCAAAACTTTTATCGCGACTTCTCGACGCAGTACTACATGCTCGGCTCTATATACGGTGCCCATTCCACCGACGCCGACCTTCTCGAGAATGCGATAGCGACCTTCGATGTCTCCGGATTTCAGAGCGGCCGCGTCCATAGCTCTCATCGCGTCTTCAATCGAGACTTTGACAGTCGAGCACTGGCACGTGCTCGGATCTTTACCACACGCAATGCAGACTTTTTTCACTTCACTGTCCGACGTTGTCATCACTTCGTCCGGCGCTTTCAGTGGGATTCGATACTACAAATAATTATCTGTCGAATCGAGACTGGATTCTCGCATACGACATGCCCAATTCATGCAGATTTTACGCGGCGTTCTGCTCTATTTACTGCGCGAAAAGGGCTGTTGCTGCAACGAGTGGGGTAGGTTAATGTCTCAAAAAAAAACGTGACGGTAGGTGTTCGCTCAGCCTGCTGCTGCAGAAAGGCGCTCTCGTTTACAGATAATGAATTCCAGCTTGAGTAAGCCGTTTCAACTCATCTGCGATCTCTTCGAAACTCTCAAAACCTTCGTCGATATCGAGTTCGTTTGCGTCGTTGTATTTGAGACGCACGGCACGGAGAAGTAAGTTATCGACCTGGGGTGGCAGTCCTTCTCGAACGGAACCGGGTCGCTCCGCACCTAGAATCGATGTGTAATTGAAATTTCCGATTGCCTCTTCTTCCTGTACTCGATCGGATAGTCTCTCGGAAACCGCCTCTCCAGCGTAATCTCCATGGTAAGCAACTCCCTCGATCAGCGGCTTTCTCATCGCCGCTTCCCAGAGGATCAAACCAAATGCCAGTAAGTCATCCGGCAGCAATCGCGGATAGTAGCGAGGTGTCGTGACGATCAAGGTTTTCTGCGCATCATCAGGTTTTTCACCGACGTTGACGTTTCCAAAATATCCGCAATCAACCAGGATGACACCATTGGCGGTGACAACCATGTTTTCCGGTTTTACATCGCCGTGGTAAGCAAAACTTTCCATATGATTGAGCCGGGACAACGTCAGCGCCAGATTACGCAGCACCGCCACTGGTACCGGACCCGAGCGCATGTATTCGCGCAATGTCTGTCCTGACAAAAATGGCATTCGGCAATAGCTGTTTTCGCCGTCGAAAGAATAGTCTTCGACTCGCACAATTCCTTGATCGACCACTTGCCGAGTGCGGGCGATTTGAATGCGAAGAATGTGAATTGGAGATGCTTCTTGTGGGCTGAAACGCTGCCCGCGTTTGATGAAGACCTGAGTAGGAACGAACTCGAATCGCTCATCCCTCACCGATGTAAACTTACGCGGGATCTTGATGGCTTTTTCATTCTTGTGTTTATCGACTGCGCGAAACACATGTGAAAATGAGCCTTCACCGACAATTTCCTGCAAGGTGAAATCGCCGAACTTGGTGCCAATCAAGTCGTCTACGTACTGATTGGACATTCTAGGTTACTAGTCTTCAGCGCCAGCCGCGGCTCTTGCGAGCTCTTCGACGTAGGCTACAACTTTCTCGAACTCTTCGTCACTTTCGATTGTTCTGAAAATCGACTGATCGTCGCGCTGGAGAAGTCTCATGATTACCAGTGATTCTTCCTCTTCATCATTTTCGCTTTCCGGCGCGGGCTCTTCACCTTGACCTTTGAGCTTGAGAAGAATTCCGTACTCCTGACCTTCAAACTCAATGATGTCGAGGATTTGGCAGTTGTATGATGTGCCGTCTTCACCTTCCAGGGTGATGATAGCGTCATCGGTACCGGGATTCGGGGTGTCGTTCGTCATGTTGATCTCAATTCTCCGTTCTACCTGCCAATTTAGCGAGTTTGTTTAGCTCTCCCTGAGCCCCCAGAGCGATAAGCTCATCGCCGACGCAAAACTTGAGGTCCGGCGTTGGATTTGTAATCAGCTTACCATTTTGATTTACCGCCAAGATCATCGCGCCTGATTCTTGTTTTATATTGGCGTCCTTTAAGGTCCGCCCAACCAGCTTCGAGTTGTCGGAAAGTATCATCTGCTCCATCCTCAGGTCACCATCAGCGGTGTGCATCACGACGTCAAGAAACTGCGTTACAAGAGGATGTGTAACGGCGGCTGCCAAGCGCTGTCCGCAGATCACATATGGCGAAATCACCATGCGCGCGCCGACTCGTTTCAGTTTTGACTCTGAACCGGGATTTGCCGCCCGCGATACAACATCTATGCGATCGTTTAAACCGCGCGCAGTCAACGCGATAAATGTATTTTGAGTATCGTCGGGAAGCGCACAAACGATGCCTTTGGCTTTTTCTACCTGAGCGCGCATCAGCACTTCGTCTGCCGAAGCGTCCCCTTCGATGACAAGATGCCCTGCCTCCTCAGCCTGGAGGGCTGTTGCGGAATTCAATTCGATGATAACGAACGGGATCTTATTTATACGGAATTGACTGGCTACTTCTTGACCTGTTCTGCCGAATCCGCAGATGATCTGGTGATTGTTCAGCTTGACAATTTGTTTGTTCATATTTCTTCCGAGTCTCAATTCAAGAGCGAGCGACACCATGTCGCTCGCGATGTAGAGGAAAGCGCCGACGCCGAAAAATATCAAGAATATTGCGAAAATTTGTCCGGCGGGAGTAAGCGGATGAACCTCTCCGTAACCGACCGTTGCTATGGTCGTGACCGACATAAACAAGCTGTCGAGAAGTCCCCAGCCTTCGACGATCATGAAGCCGGCTGTTCCCAGACCGACCAGTGCCACCATTTTGAATAGATGGGAAAGAACTCGATTTAGTTTTGGATCTTCCACCAGATTAACGCGGAGTAAGAAAGGGCGCCAATTTTTCTAAAGTAAACAAAAACATCCAGCATACGAAAAGTATCATAAACGACGTCAGGAAAGTAGGCTCAGACTTGTATCCTTAGCTGGTAAGATCGGGTTTTTCTCGTACATGACCACTGGCGAGACCTTGAAAACGGTCCGCCGACACCACACGGAGACGACATGAGCACAGTTCTAGAAGCGCCTACAGGGACGCAAGGCAGAGTAGTTCAGGTTATCGGCGCCGTTATTGACGTCGAGTTTGCTAGCGGGCATTTGCCTGAAATCTACAACGCGCTCGAAATCACAGGGAAAAACCCTGCGGGCGAAGACAGAAGAGTTATCGTAGAAGTTCAACAGATGCTTGGTGACAACCGCGTCAGAACAGTGGCTATGGGTTCGACGGATGGTCTGACCCGCGGCATGCTCGCTATAAATACCGGGCAGCCAATCACCGTGCCGGTCGGCGTTGGAACTCTCGGAAGAATTTTGAACGTTCTTGGTGAGCCTGTGGACGAAATGGGTCCCATCGATGCTGCAGAGCACTGGCCGATTCACCGCCACGCTCCTGAACTCACCGATTTGGAAACCGAAACAGTCGTTTTCGAAACGGGTATTAAAGTTGTCGACCTCCTCGAGCCCTACATCAAAGGTGGTAAGGTCGGTCTCTTCGGTGGAGCCGGCGTAGGCAAAACCGTTATCATCATGGAATTGATCCACAACATCGCTAAGCACCACGGTGGATACTCGGTGTTCGGCGGCGTGGGCGAGAGAACTCGTGAAGGAAATGACCTCTGGCACGAGATGAAGGACTCCAAGATCGAAGGCGGTTGCGTACTCGATAAAGTAGCTCTGGTTTATGGTCAGATGAACGAGCCGCCGGGTTCGCGTATGCGCGTCGGTCTTTCGGCTCTCACCGTAGCCGAGTACTTCCGTGACGTGTCCAAACAAGACGTGTTGCTGTTCGTCGACAACATCTTCCGATTTGTACAAGCCGGTTCCGAAGTGTCCGCGCTTCTCGGACGTATGCCTTCAGCTGTAGGATATCAGCCGACACTGGGCAACGAGATGGGCGAACTTCAAGAGCGCATCACCTCTACCAAGTCCGGATCGATCACATCGATTCAAGCCGTATACGTACCTGCCGATGACTTGACAGACCCCGCTCCGGCAACCACTTTCGGTCACCTCGACGCCACCACGGTATTGTCCCGTCAGATTGCCGAGCTCGGTATCTACCCAGCTGTAGACCCGCTCGCATCGACCTCTACCGCTCTCAAGCCGGACATCGTCGGACAAGAGCACTATGATGTCGCCCGTGGTGTTCAGCAAACTCTCCAACGTTACAGAGACTTGCAAGACATCATCGCGATTCTCGGTATGGACGAACTTTCCGAAGACGACAAATTGATCGTTACTCGCGCACGCAAACTGCAACGCTTCCTCAGCCAGCCGTTCCACGTAGCCGAAGTGTTCACCGGTCGTCCCGGTAAGTACGTTTCACTCAAAGATACCGTCGCCGGATTCAAAGAAATCCTCGATGGTAAGTGCGATGACATGCCGGAACAAGCGTTCTACATGCAAGGTAGCATCGCTGAAGCAAGAGAAGAAGCGAAGAGACTGCAATCTCTCTAATTGAGATAAACAGTTTCAGTCCTTCCAATCGAGGCTTCAATGAGCAAGAAAAATCAGGAATCCAAGGTCGCCGAGAAAAAAGAAAACGATGAGTTGTCCAACAGAGACGTCTACGTTTTCGGCAGACTTGAAAACGAAGTTGCCACGCCGGTTATCCGTCGTTTGCTTCGTCTAGTAGAGCGTGATCCGAAAACACCGATCAATTTGTACATCAACTCAGCAGGTGGCAATGGATACAACGCCGATGCCATTATCGCGATCATGCACTCGATTCCACCCAAGGTCAACACAATCTGTCTGGGGCATGCCCTTTCCGGAGCTTGTGAGATCTTGGCGTCGGGCACGGGTGAGCGCTCCGCGTATGAGTTTTCGACCTTGATGTTCCACCAGACTATCTGGGAAGCTGAAGGCGACATCACATCGCTGGAAATCCAGGCGCTTCAGGGCCAACGCTTTAGAAACGCTCAGATTGAATTGCTTCACAGATGCACCGGACAAGATCGCGAGAGAATCCGCAAGGATATCGAGCGCGATTATTATCTTTCTGCTCAAGAAGCCCTCGAGTACGGTATTGTCGACAGCATTATCAAACACACTCCTCGCAAATCTGCAGGACGTTTGAGCGTAGTTTCAGGCGCGTCGAAATCGAAGTCCGCTGCAGTAGCGGCTTCGAGCAAGCGCGCCGCTACTTCGAAGTCCACGAAAGCGTCGACAAGCAAGAAGACCACGGGTGGAACGACCGGCACGCGCGGTCGTTCCACTGCTGCGAAAAAGACCACGCGTAAAAAATAGAAAGTAACGAGCGCACAAAGATTGCGCAACCAAGTCGACCCTCACCGGTTGGAGATAGGAGCTAAAGGACCATGGCCGCCACGTTCAATTTCAAGATCATCACTCCGGAGCGCATCGTACTTGATACCACGGTGTCGCAGGTGACTGCTACGGCACGCGATGGACAGCTTTCAATTCTGCCGCAGCACGAGCCCCTTGTGACCGCTCTTGGTATAGACGCTTTGAAATATTGGGAAGCTGGCGAAGAGAAGTCTGCAGCCATCATCGGCGGTGTACTGGAAGTTGCGAACAAACAATCAGCGCTTCCTGGAGATGTTAATACGAGCGAGCAGGATCTGACAGTCACTGTCATTACTGATGCCGCCGAGCTGGCTACCGAGATTGACGAAGCCCGCGCCAATCAAGCGAAAGCCAGAGCCGAAGCGGAAACCGCTCAGAAGGCCGACAAACTGCACACGCACGTTGCAGAACTGGCATTGACCAGAGCAATCGCCCGCCTCAAGGCGCTGGAGATCGCGAAAGAACGTCGGCGCCTGCGCTAATCAAATAGCGATTACATGAATGAGAAAGCGGCCGGGACGGAAACGATCCTTGCCGTTTTTGTATTCATCGGTCGGTGCGCGGCGGCGCCGTTGAATTGAGGCGGGGTCACTCTAGTTGCCGTCGCTGTAGTAGGAATCGTAGGTGGAATATGCCCGGCGTCTGCGCGGAATGGACGGAGTGTCTGACTCTGTTGCTGGCGTCCTGGCGACAGCTTTAGGCTTTTTCGGTTTTTTCGGTGTAACTTTGGCGACTTGAGGTTTCTTTGCTGCTTCTTTTTTCGGCGTCGGCTGCGGTTTCGGTGTTGGTTTCGCCGCTGTCGACGCGCTCGTTGAGGAGGATGAACTGGTTACACTCTTAGAGCTTGATGATGGTTCAGGCTCTGTCGAAGACGAAACTTCCGAGGGCGTAGAGGAGGTGTCGGTTGTTTCGCTTGTGGTTTCCTGAATCGCCGTCGTCTGGTGACCGTTTTGAGCTGTGTGCTGCAGCAGCATGAAACCTACTATGCCGATGACGGCAACAATTGCGACAGCGACTAACGTCATGAGCACTGTCTTCTTCGTATCCGTGCCACCACGGCTGGTGTTGAATCTCATTGAATTGCCGGCACCGCGGGCGCCACTACTTCCGCGGGCTGAGCTCGGTGCCGGAAGTTCATTGTCTTCGTTGGAGCGCGTTCTCGGTTTTTTATTGTAGATAGGCGCAGAACCAGTTGTCTGGTGGCCGGGTGGAATCGCGGTAGACAATCCTTCCGTCGTCGGTTTTGCCTGTGATGGAGCCGGAGTTTTGATTGCATTCAATTCCGCAAGAGAGACCGGCTCGTAGCTCTTGAAGCCTTTACCTGTGTCTGGATTTGAGTGCTGTTCAGGCTCCGGCATGTTGGTTTTCATTCGCTCAGCGAATTGTTTTATGGCTGAATCTGGTGCTGGCGCTGTCGCTGTAGCTTCATCAATTCCGGGTTCGGAATCGGTATGCCAGTCAGTATTGGATCTCAATGTCGGCTTCGTTTTCTGCATCGCCGCGCCCGCAGTGGTGCCTTGATACGGGGATGGCTCGTTACTGCCTAAAACTTGGGGCTCTTCGAACGGTTGAGGCTGCGGCGCTTTCGAGCGAGGCAGAGATGGCACTCCGCCGTCCATGCCACCCATCAGTGAATGACCTCCGTCAGGCTGCATGGATGCCGGCATGCCCGGTTGGGGCGTCGACATCCCTGGTCTCATGCTGGCCGGGGGAATGGGTGCAACATATTGTGGCGTTACTGGAGCCGAACCTGGTGCCGGATTTTGTGGTGAATTTTGTGGTACGCTCGCTGGTGGCGCCGGCGGTTGCATATTTTGCTGGGAACGCGACGGCGGTGGTGGTGGCATAAGCGCCTGAACAGATGCCGGTATCGGTTTTGACGCTCCTCCGCTAAGCGGTGCAAAGGCATCCGAACTGTGATCTGTAGTCAACTTCGTCGATTGATCATCCATTAAGCTTGCTGCCAGCTGTGCAACAGGCGATGGCGGGAAGAGCGGTTGATTCATCGGTCCTCCGACCGGACCAACTGGCGGAGTCTTATCCTGCCATGGCGCCATGTGTTTCACGCCAGTTTCGGATTCGGTCATTTGCGCTACGGCAGCATCCGGTGGGACGGTTTCTCCCCATGGATCGGGCATCGGTGGTTTCTGATTTATTTGAGGTGTGCCTTGCGCGCCATTGGAAAAATTGTTTACTCCATTTTGCTGTGGTACCATCCCTGGTGCCGACTGATGCGAGCCTGTGGCTCCCTGACCTGCTTGTGGAAAGCCCGGGTTGGCTTGTGAACCCGGCGGAAAACCGGAATTAGATCCTTGAGGCGGAACGTTTTGGTTTGCCGTTTGCGGAGATGGAAAGCCAGGGCGTTGCGCGCCGGATTGATTAGGCGGCAGTTGAAAACCGTGGTTATCCTGTTGCGGGAACCCTTGTGGTGAAGGTCCGTCATGGGATTGTGCCGATTTGGGTTGTGGGAACCCGGGATGCGGTTGACGCGGCTGATTCTCGCCCATCTGCGGCTGTGCGCCGGTCATGCCCTGGTTCATCGCTTGTGGCTGTGCGCCGGTCATGCCCTGGTTCATCGCTTGCGGTTGCGCGCCGGTCATGCCCTGGTTGATCGCTTGTGGCTGTGCGCCGGTCATGCCGTGGTTCATCGCTTGCGGCTGCGCTCCGGTCATGCCCTGGACAGCTTGATGCGAGCCCGTGGAGGTTGGTGGTGCCCAACCATGCGCAGCGGCATTGAAGCGGGAACCGGTGTTTGTTTGTTGGTCGTCACCGCCCCATGGATTTTGTGATTGATCTGGCGGCGCGCTTTCCTTGTTTCCAGACCCAGATCCATTCACCTGCGCATTCTGAGTTGGTTGCTGATTCTGCTCGCCTGAGCTTGACTTCGATGCGTTGACCGCAGCGTTGGCGATTGCGTTTGCGTCCATCCCAGGCATACGGGTCCGTGTCCCAGCCATGCTGCCCATCGGAGCTTTCGGTCTCTGAGGCGTTGCGGTTGTAGCACTCCACGACGGCCCTGTCTTCTGGTCCCAGGTCAGAACGAAATGCGAGTCTCCGGAGTCGTCCTTGTTCAATGGAATAGGAGCCGGACCCTTAGTTTGCTCGAGATCCACGACTGGTTTGTCGCCTGTGATTTCGTCGCTGGGAGGTACACCTTCGGCTTTGAACCCTCCCGGTTTTATGTTCAACATGTCGCCTGCGCCGATACTGGATGCCTCAAGCGCGGCGGAGAGCGATGCTAATCCTTGCGTCTGCGTCAGCGGCTTTTGTGAATTTTGTTGTGGTGTCGCAGATGGTGGCGTAGACGGAATCCATTCGCTGTCATCATCGGCAGCCCCGGGATTTGACCAACCCAACTGATTTCGCTGTTCTTTTGAGAAGTCGGTATTTCCCCAGTTGTCATCGCTTAAGTTAGGACTCGACGGAGTTCTCCAGCTTTGACTGTCGGTCGAGTCGCTGACATTAGTGACAATTGAATCGCTGAACTGAGCTTCGCGAGACCGCGCGGCGGGATTGGCGGGTGAACTTTGACCGCCCGCCCACGCCGGCTGCCAGCCTATTTCATCAGCTTTTGCGGGCGAGGCTCCGACATTCTGATGCGGGGCCGGAGGTGCAGACGGAAGACCTTGGTTGGTTTTGGCTCGCTCAACGCGGGGCACCACTCCTGCCACCAGTTCCAAATCTGCCTTTAATTCAGCCATTGTGGAATAGCGCTTATCCGGCTCGATTTCGAGACATTTTAAAACGATCATTTCCAGCCGCTCTGGAAAGACTCGACCGGGCACGACGTCTTTAAAACTTGGTGCTAATTTCGTGCACTTAAGGTGCACCGTCGAGATGTAATTCTCCCCACGGAAAGGCGGATTTCCTGTCAGTGTCTCGTACATCATCACGCCGATCGAATAGATGTCGCAGCGGTGATCCGTCGGTCGACCTGTGCACTGCTCCGGGCTCATGTACAGCGGGCTGCCGACTACTTCTCCGGTGCGCGTAATCTTTTGAGTGTATTCGGCCAGTTTCGCAACTCCGAAATCAAGAATTTTGACGTGGTCTGCTTCCGGCTCGTTTGAAACCATGATGTTATGCGGTTTCAGATCTCGATGTAAAATCTTCGCCGAATGCGCATACCGCATACCATCAACGGCTTGAAGAAAGATCTTGAGGGCGCGATCGACGGGCAATAAGACCTCGCGGTCCAGCACCTCCTTCAAACTTTCACCGGCGACGTATTCCATCACGATGAATGGTTCTTGCATCGCAGTGAAACCGAAGTCGAATGTTGTGACGATATTCGGATGCTTAAGCTGGGCGAGCGCTTTTGCTTCGATTTTGACGCGCTCTACGTTCGATTCATCGCGAGCGAGTTCCGAAGGCAAAAGTTTCATGGCCACGACTCTGTCGGTCAGCGTGTGGCGCGCCTTGAAGACAACGCCCATTCCACCGGCAGCTATAACGTCCAGAATTGCATACGGCTCAACAACAGTGCCTACTAGAGGGTGTTTCGGCCGATCCCCGTGTACCACGTCCACATTCATCGACTAGAGTCCTGGATTACTATCTATTAGATGTAATATCCGCTACTCCATAATTCCCCGTCGGATCTAATGGTAAACATCGAAAGAACCCGCATTGCTGACGTCTTCACGTTTCATTTTATGGGCGTCACATAAATAATCGATTTCACTCGCCGCTCCGGGCTGGACGCTACAACGGTCACCAGTTGAGGACTTTTGCCTTCGGTTTGGGATGCTGATTGCGAGGTTGAAAGAGTGTCGCAACTTTGATTGCCTGTGTCCGTTTTCTTTGAAACACCTATTGCTGCTGCGATTTCGGGTCGCGCGCTCAGGACCATCGTCGTCGACGTTCCGCCATCGAAATTTATTGCGGACTCACAACCGATCCGTCTCATAAATTCAGCGAGGTTCGGGAGCGAGATTCCTTCCGCGAACTCTTTCGTTTTCCGCCCTTCCACACAGACTAGAACCGCTTGTCCGTTCTTTGTGATACCAAAGGCGGTGCGAGCTGCCCTCATGTTTGTGCCGATTGAATCTGCATCTTTTGCCGCACCTGGAGGTCTGCGAACAAACGCTTCTTCCCTCGCTGTGTATTTAGGTAGTAATTGCGGACCAGCTTGTATCGAGTCAACCACTCTGTAGCCGGCGGGCGCAGCATCTGAATGTGCCTGCACTTTCATATGGACTTTGCTGTTTTTGTCAATTAAGAAACGCAACTCGGAGCGATTGAAAATGTTGGTCAGAAATGGTTTCAATCCTTCGTTATTTACCAGGGCGGCGTTGTGCTTTGGTTCACAGAGTTGCTTGCCACCCAAGGTGATGTAACTGGTGCTTTCGCCGTCACTTAGATTGAAGAAGCCGGCATTAATTGCCACGATAGCATTGTTTTTCGCAGCCGCCGAAGATGTTGTTTCAATCGAATCGCTCATGTAAGGTTTGATGGCTACGGCACCGCGTGTAGTATCAACGAAAACCACGTGAGCACGTGCTTTGTCATCTATGTCGACGCGCTCATAGGTCACTCCTTTCGCTAATTCAAGGCGTTTCCCATTGGCTGAAGAGGTGGTGCTCACGGATTCCTTCCTTGTTTGCGCGCAGGCGTTTTCTGTTTTTAAAACTGTTGAAGTAAACAAAACAGTGAGCGAGAGAAAAAGTAGTGATTTAGTTGAAATTACTGATGTTGAGCGGATCAGCGACGATTTCACAATGAGGTCCCTTTGGGGTGATGCGGTTGAGCAGTATCAATTCTACAGTTGATGCCGGTTTATCTCCAGAGGATTCGACTTTACAGCTTATCGCATCGAGCAAACAAAAACGCCGCGCCTTTCGGCACAGCGTTTTCGTTTCCAGGACATGCCGGCAAGCCGGCGTGTCGATAGCGAGTCTAAATTAGTCGCCCATGTTGACCCAAACACTCTTAATTTGCGAGTACAACTCGATTGAGTGTTTGCCGAGTTCGCGACCATATCCGCTCATCTTGTATCCGCCGAACGGGACGGCTGGATCGAAGACGTTATAGCAGTTAACCCAGATGGTGCCTGCTTTGATGTGAGCTGCGAACTTGTGCGCTTTCTTGATGTCTTTTGTCCAGACTGCTCCGGACAGACCGAATTTGACGTTGTTTGCTTGTTCGGCAACATCATCCAACCCTTCGAAAGGCAGCACGGCGAGAACCGGTCCGAAGACTTCTTCTTGAGCGATGCGCATGTCGTTTTTGACGTCGGTCAAAATGGTGGGTTTGACGAAATAGCCCTTCTTCAGTTCTTCCGGAGCGACGCCGCCGCAAGCCAACTTCGCGCCTTCTTTTTTCGCGATGTCGACGTAGCCGAGGATACGCTCTTGTTGTTCTTTCGATACTTGAGGACCGATTTGGGTCGCGGTGTCGAGTCCGCTTCCTTGCTTCATCTTGCCTACGCGATCGAGGAGTTTGCTCATGAATTCGTCTTGAACTTTCTTCTCGATGAACAGTCTGGAACCTGCGCAGCAGACTTGTCCCTGGTTGAAGAAGATACCGGTGATGGCGCCTTTGACGGCGGCATCGATGTCGGCATCAGCGAACACGATGTTCGGTGCTTTACCGCCGAGTTCGAGCGAAACTCTCTTGAGGGTTTTGATCGAAGCTTGAACGATTTTTTGACCGGTCTTGTCTTCGCCGGTGAATGCGATTTTGTCGACATCATCATGGTTTGCGAGGAATTCGCCGGTTGAATCCGGACCGAGACCTGTGACGATGTTGAGAACGCCTTCCGGGAAACCAGCTTCAAGCGCCAGTTCGCCGATTCTCAATGCCGTGAGAGGCGTTTGTTCAGCCGGCTTGAGCACGACGGAGTTGCCGCATGCCAGTGCTGGGCCCCACTTCCATGCCATCATGAGCATCGGGAAGTTCCATGGAATGATTTGACCGACTACACCGATAGGCTCACGGAGCGTGTAGGTGAAGAAGTTGCTGTTGGCGTTGATGGTTTCGCCTTCGAGTTTGGTAGCCCAACCAGCATAATAGCGGTAGGTTTCGATTGTCGCGGCAACGTCGACGTGTCTCGATTCATTGATCGGTTTGCCATTGTCGAGCGTTTCGAGTTCGGCCAGTTCATCTGCGTGTTGCTCGATGAGGTCGGCGAGTTTGTAGAGGCAGCGAGCGCGTTGCGCTGTCGTCATCTTTCTGTGGAAACGTCCATCTTCGAAGCTCTGACGTGCTGCTTTCACAGCCATGTCAACGTCTTCTTTTCCTGCTTCAGGAACTTCGCACAGTAATTCTTCGGTTGCCGGGTTGTAGACCTTGAAATACTTTCCGGATTTCGGCTCCACCCACTTTCCATTGATGAGGAGCTTCTTCGGCTGCTTTAGCCATTCTTTGCAGCGCAGTTCTTTTTGTTCCATAACGGCCATTAGAGACCCTCCCGAGATCGGCAAAAGTACAGGCACAAGGCGACACTCGCCTGTCAGATGCCACTTAAGGTAGCATGCCGACTTAATATTTCCTGAAGGTTTAAGATTGCTATAAGGATCTTATCGCTCGGCGCTCGACTGTATATGCGGGCGATATCAATCAATTCGGATCTACAATCTGAGTGGTATAAACGGTTGAATAGCGCCTGACCATTTCGATCGCTCGACACGGCAAAAAACTATGCAAGACGAAACCTATAGACTGCAATCGAAACTGAACAAGCTTGAAGATGTGCTGGAGAAGCAACGTTGGACTCAGAAAGAACAGGCTCTCAAGTACGAGAAAAACGTCAGCAAGCTCGAGCAAGAAATCGAGGAGGAGCGTTTTCAGTCCGCCTACTTTAGGGAACAGATTCAGCGCTATCAGCTTGTGTTAAATAGCATGGCGCAAGGCGTCTACGCGATGGACTCGGAAGGCAATGTTTTTGCTATGAATGAACTGGCGCGAGAACAGCTCGATGAGGAGTTGATTATTCCGATATTGCTTGAAGCGACTGGCGGAGAACCTGTAAAGCGCTCGATGGAAATTTCATCGCCGCAGAAATTCTCCCCAACAGAATACGAGTCACCGCGGGTGGTGACTATTGAAGCCCGGCCGATTTACGATAATGAACGTAAAATCGTTGGTAGTTTGGCTCTCATGCGAATTGAGGACAATGGAAGTTTCTAAAGTAAATTTAGTCGATGGTCAGCGTGCCAATTTCCCCGCACTAGAAGGCAAGGCTTACTTGAACTTTGGCGGGCAGGGCGTCATGGCGAGAGCCACTCTCGATGCGGTGCGTGATGCGTTCGAGTTCATTCAAAAGGAAGGTCCGTTCTCTGCAAAGACTTTGAAGTGGATTTCAGACGAAGGCGAACGGGTGAAAGCAGCGCTCGCGTCGGAACTGGGCGGTGACCCCGATTGCTACGCGCTTGTGCAGAATGCTACCGAAGGATGCAACATCGTAATGTGGGGTATCAATTGGTCGCCAGACGATCATATCGTTACTACGGATGCCGAACATTCCGGAGTCGATGCGGCTGTACGAAACCTGGCTGCACGCCAGGGTTTGCGCGTGTCGAAGATCTTGCTTTCCATCTCCTCTGTCGATAAATCGGATGACGAAATTGTTGCTATGTTTCGCGACGCGATCGAGGAGAGGACGAAACTGGTGGTGGTCAGTCATGTTCTCTGGAACACTGGTCGGAGGCTGCCGCTTGCCGGAATTCAGGCTGTCTGCCGCGAAGCAGGGGTTCAGCTTCTTGTAGATGGTGCTCAGTCAGCCGGCGTAATTCCGATGAACTTGTCGAAGGAGCCGATTGATTTTTACACCGTCACAGGTCATAAGTGGATCGGTGGTGCGGAAGGCGTTGGTGCGCTCATCATCAGGCGTGAGCTTATTCCCTGGCTTGAAAAGACTTTCGTGGGGTGGCGCAGCTCTATGAACTTCGCTGACAACGCGGAGCAAGTTGCATCGCGTTTCGAGGTTGCGACCACATCTTTTCCACTCTGGACGAGCTTACCTGTCGCGATTCGTGTTCACCAGCAGTGGGGCACGGCGCAGGAACGTTTTGATAAACAGTTGGAGAACGTTAAACTGCTGCGAGCGGAGCTTGGTCGCATCGGTGTAGTCGACTTTTATTCGCCTGCTGATGCGTCCTCAGGCTTGGTATCATTTGCGGTGCGTGGTGCGAAAACGCATGCTCAAATTGCGGCAGAGCTGGAAGCAAGTAACGTAATGATCAGGACGGTTCCGCTGCCGGACGCGTTGCGGGCATCTGTCCACTACTTTTCGAACGAGAACGACATCAGCAAGCTTTGTGAACACCTGCGCGCTTGTCTTTGATTTCGCTGAGCCAGTTATCGACTCGATTCTAATCGAGTCGAATCAACTCCAGTTCAGTCCAGTCGAATCGAATCCAATTCAATTCAATTCAATTCAATTCAATCAAATTCAAAGCTGACGAGGACGTTATTCCTCGCCCGGCGTTATTTCCGGTTGCTCCGGATACTCGCCGAGTTGAACTTGCAACGCCTCGTTTGTCTTCCCTCGCAGTACGAAGAAATTGAGGGTATCTTCGATTTTTCGAGAACGCACATAGTCGCGCACGTCTTTTCTCGATGTAATATCTTTTCCGTCAATCTTTTGGATTATGTCCTGGCGTTTGAAACCGGCGCGCTCAGCCGGACTATCGGGGAACACATCGACGACGAACACGCCGCGCGTTCCATCAGCCAATCCCAGGCTCTTGGTCATCGATTCCGAAAGTTCTTTCATCGAGACTCCGAGCCACGGACGCGTAATTTTCTTGTGCGCGATCAAGTCGTCGCAGACTGACTTTGCGATGTCGACTGGAATTGAGAAGCCGATGTTCTGAGCTACCAGACCTTTGACCACCGCAGTGTTGACTCCGATAACTTCGCCCTTCAAATTCAACAGCGGTCCGCCGGAGTTACCTGTATTGATGGCTGCGTCTGTTTGAATGAAGTTGATGTTTTCATTGATGTCGTAAACACTTCTACCGACTGCTGATACTATCCCTAGTGTCACTGTATGGTCGTAGCCGAGCGGGCTGCCAATCGCAATGGCGAACTCGCCTGGGCGGAGGGTCGCCGACGAACCCATCTTGAGCGTAGGCAAGTCTTTAGCGTCAATCTTCAAAACCGCGAGATCCGAGAACGTGTCGATACCAACCATGGTGGCAAGTACATTTCTGCCGTCGTTCATCGTCACTTCGATTCGCTTGGCGCCTTTGACTACGTGGGCGTTTGTGAGGATGTAGCCGTCGGAGCGGACGACAAAGCCGGACCCGGTTTGTCGGCTCGGTTTAATTCCCGCGTTGAATCTCTCCGGATCTATTTCCTTGTTGTTGAAGAAAAAACGCATTCCGCCTTGCGTAAACGGCATCATTGCCTGCATTCCGCCGATACCAGGCTTCTCAATTTCGATGTTTACTACTGCCGGAGCTGCTTGCTCAGCGATATCTGCGATTCTGTTTCCCTGAAACAGCAAAGTATTTCCACCATCGTCCGGAAGCGCGGCAAGCAATCTTCCCGCTCTACTTGTTTGAATGGCGCGGCTGTTCGCTATGCTCGTTTCTGTGGAGCTTTTCGTAGCCGCGATGCTCGTGTCGGTGGAGAGCGCCTTAGCTCGGCTGTCCGCGATGCTCGTTTCTGAAGATCTTTTCTCGGCGATGTTGGACCCGGAGCCCGTCTCGGCTCCACCGTTAGTTTTCGCGAAAACTTCCGAGGCTTGCCGCCCACCGAAAATGCTCAGACCTGAAACGAGGATGCACGCGCCAACAGCGACGATTCCCTTCCTGTTAAACATTGAACTAACTCCCGTGTTCGTTAGCTGAAAACTTCGCCAAGTGTCAATTCAATATATTATCGCGTTATGCGTTTGTCTGCCTATCTACCCATGCCCAGTTGTTGAGCGGTTTGATAGACTTTGCCTTCCGTCAAAATCGACGGCGCGATCACAACTTCGACTTCCCGCATCTCTTGAAGATTGGCCGCTCCGAGCGTTCCCATACTTGTTTGCAACGCGCCGTGGAAATTCTGAGTTCCATCGTCAACGTGCGCAGGACCTCTGAGAATCTGTTCGATTGTCACAGTTGTTCCGACCTTGATTCTTGTACCCCGCGGTAGCACAGGACTCGGCGTCGCCATACCCCAGTGGAAACCGCGACCAGGAGACTCGATCGCTTTGGCAAGCGGAGAACCAATCATGACCGCATCGGCACCACATGCGATGGCTTTGCAAACATCGCCAGAAGTGACCATGCCACCGTCTGCGATGAGAAGGGGCGCGCGTCCTTTGCGTTGTGCATATTCTTGCGCTGCGCCTGCGCAATCAGCGATTGCGGTTGCCATCGGAACTCCGATGCCGAGAACTCCTCGAGATGTGCAGGCGGCACCCGGACCGACGCCCACCAGGATTCCCGCTACGCCTGTGTCCATCAATTCCAGTGCGGTGTCGTAGGCTACGCAATTGCCCACCACAACCGGCACTCCAATTGATTTGCAGAATTTCGCGAGGTCTAAACCGGCATTGCCGGATGCGCTTTTGTGCTCGATGCCGGTTACGGTTGACTGGACGAAAAGAATGTCGAGACCCGCTTCAACAGCAATTTTGCCGTACTTCTCCGCCATGTTTGGGGTGACGGATGCTGCCGCGATAACACCTTGTTTCTTGATTTCTTGAATGCGTTTTGCTACAAGCTCATCCTTAACAGGGCTTGAATAGAGCTTTTGCATCACTTCAACGAATTGGTTTTTGTCACCGGAAGTGATTTCAGCGTAAATTGCATCGCAGTCGTCGTATCGTGTCTGAATGCCTTGAAGGTTCAAAACGCCCAGACCGCCATGTTTTCCCATGAGTCCAGCAAATTTCACGTCGACCACGCTGTCCATAGCGCTTGCGATGATAGGCAGCTCAAGCTTATTTCCGGCGAGCTCAACGCTGGTGTCGCACAGCTCTGGGTCTAAGGTTCGAGAGCCAGGGACCAGAGCGACTTCATCGAATCCGTAAGCCCGACGTGATGGCTTCCCTCTTCCGATCGAGAATGGATCGGCGGCTTTGGATTGCGCGTACTCGACAGTCTTTGACATGAGTGTTGGTCCCCCATAAGTTTTGCCTATATTATCACCGGCTCATCGAAAAGCCCCTTGTGCGCAAGAATACAATTACAGTTCTTTGCCGAAATTCGAAACGCTTTCGTCCACATGCCAACGTTCACAGCCAGCATTCACATGCCAACCCGACCGTGCAACGTTCACAGCCGGCGTCCGCATGCCAACCCGACCGTGCAACGTTCACAGCCGGCGTCCGCATGCCAGCCCTCTCGTGCATCGTTCTCAGTCACAGTTTGCGCACCGAAGGCAAAACATGCATTCTGGGTAAGCATAAAGTGGTAGATGAGATGTCCCTGGAGGACTTATGACAACGGGAGCTTCCGATAAGTTACATATCCCGGAAGGATTGAATTACGAATGTACCGGATGCGGCAAGTGCTGCGGCGGTTGGTCCGTTCCGCTTACGGAAGAAGATTATTTCCGCATCTCGGATATCGATTGGGCCGGCAAATTTCCGGAAAAGTTTTTCGGTAAGAGCTTGTTCCGTGAGATGAAGGATTACGAGAGTGCCAACTCGCCATACACTCATGCAATCAAAGAAGGTGCTGATGGACATTGCCCCTTCCTGGTAAACAATCTGTGTTTTATCCACAGCACGTTCGAATCGAAAACAAAACCTTCAATCTGCCAGCTGTTTCCCTACTCATTCAATAAGACGCCCAGCGGAACCTACGCAACCATCAGCTTCTACAGCATGGCAGCCGTAAACAACTCCGGTAGAGCGCTCGTCGAACAGCGAGATTATCTTGAAAGTAAACTGGCCGAGTTCAAGTCGATGTATCCCGATCATGAACCAAACTGGTCGCAGATCCAGTTGTCGACCGGGATTCCGATGACATGGGAGCAATATCTCGGTCACGAGGAAAAATTGCTTTCTTATATAAAGGATAGAAGCATCTCGATGGACCAGCGTTTCGTGAATGGTGCCAACTACCTGAAAGCGGCTGTTTCAGAGGCTCGCGGCACGGGAGTCGCGCCTGTAGTTGCAAAACTGGAAGGCGCCGGCGCATTGAAAGGACTCGATAAACAATTGTTGGTCGCTTTGCACAAAATCTATTTCCCGGTCCAGCAGCTCGGTCGCGGTGAGAGTGACTTCAACTTTTATCGGTTTTTGTATCAATGCTGCTTTGGTGGTTTGATGGGCGGCATCAAAATTCGAGTTCCAGGAAAGAGCTACGGCTTTGAAGAACTAGAACGCATGCCCTTTCCGTCCAACGACGACAAGGAAGTCGAAGATCTTATATTTAGGTATTTCTTTTCTCGCATTTTTGGAAAGCATTATTTTGGTGCCGGTCTGGGTCAATTGTCGCTCGTTACTGGCTTCAACCATCTCGCTATCGTTTACGGTCTCGTTAAACTTCAATCGAAAGCGATCGCAAAAATGCGTGGCGTAGAGCAGGTAAGTTACCTCGACGTCGCAGCGGCGGTGCGCTCCCTTGAAAAACGCCTGGGCGAAACAGCACTGGACGGCATGGCGGCAGCCACCTTCGAGACTTTGATGACTAGCAACCAGCGCGTGGCTCGGGTGCTTGCGCATACATAGAATAGGTTGCGTTGGAGAGCGCTGTTAGTCCGATGCGCAGGAACCGGACCGTCTCGCAGGAGTTTGCTGGACTCTCGCTGGGCTGGCAGGCGTTTGTGGACTCTAACTGGAGTCGCAGTTGTTTGCTGGACTGTCAGGTGTTTGCTGGACACCTTATTGAGCTTCCCCTATTGAGGGAAACCGTTTGCAGTGCGGGGAAATCCTCGAATCGCGCAGAGCAAGGCTGTTTCGCTCGCCCGGGTATCTGAAGCATGTCTCGAAAACACCGGAAACCCAAGTAACTCGTTTCCCTTAATAACGGAACTGTCTTAAGGCTCCCGAGCTTCAGGTCTCTCCCTGCATTGAGACCTGCGGAAGCTACCAGAATGACGCTCTCATTCTGCTGGTTGACGTAACGAGCGGTAGTACGGGTTCTTGCTTACATCTACGAGTCTCCGGTTTGTCGCGTCGACGAAGGTATAAATAATTGTGCTTGACTACGCATTTTTGAGCGAGTTTCGAAAACCGGCATGAATAGAGAGTCTTTGTTGCTTGCTTTCTGGGGTAGAAACGTTTATTCGACGGTGATTATAAAGAAAACTTCAAGAAATGTATTCCAGACAACAAAATCGATGTTGACTCGGGGTGTTTCTTAACGTACTCTAATTCCATCGAACTTTTCGAGACGGTTGCACTTTTCGCGACCGGTTGTCCGAACTTACTATTTACTACATACCTAACACTTGCCATTTGGCAGGAGGTTCACTTATGCGTCACTTTACTAAAATGCTCGTCGCCGCTGCTGTAGTCCTCGGAGTTACCGGAGCACCGGCTTACGCACAATCTTTCGGAGATGCTTTCTCCTCGCAAGGTTCAATGGGTGAAGTACAAGGTGGAAACAACACCTACTACAACACCGGAGCACAGACCGAACAAATTCAACAAGGCGCAGCGCCAATTCTTCAAGGTGCTACCAACGGTACGATTGGACCGCAAGGCGGAGATGCGACTTCCATCATGGGCGTCAACACCGCAGGTACAGTCCGTGTCAACAACTTGGCTAACTTGGAAGCTTTGCTGAACATCATCGCAAACGGTATGGAAATCCTCGGTATCGCTTGGGGTGGACCGACTATGATCATGGGCTTCATGCACATGGCTGCTGGTTCGCACGATGCAATGAAGAAAGTACTCTTCGGAGCAGCTGGCGTCACCGGTGGATTGGCAACACCTGGTTGCATCAACTGGCTCGTAGCATCGGCTCGCGATGCCAACCTCTTCAGCTAAGTCACTCAAGCAGACTTCGGTATAGAGAAAACTTTCGGGAGGGGCGCAAGCCCCTCCTTTTAGTGTGTGCTTTGTAGACCGGCTTACCTTTAGTATGTTCGCGCGTGCATGCATTTTTTGTAGACCGGCTTACTTCTATAAGTTCGTGCGTGCATGCATTTTAGTCGTGTCGCGTTGTAGATCGGTTTACCTTCTACCTTTATATTCTCGTGCGTGCGTGCGTCCATGCACTGCATGCGTCTGGCTCCGTCTGGTTCCGCCTGAACGAATTCATGCTCCTCTATAGATGTATTTGCCATCGCGGTTTCTCAATATCGGGTCGAGCGAACGTAACTACTCCGTCCGGAAAGTGATCTGTTCGGCGAAACTGCTCGTAATCATGCATCGAGTTTCATTAAATCGAGCGGTATCACATTGCCACCATTCAATTTTGCTCGACTGGAACAGTAAGCGATCCCTGAAACGATGTTCCACCAGTCGACCTGGCGGTTGTGACTTTTTCGTGGAATTTTTGTGACATGGAAAAGTCCTGAAAATAAGTGCTTGACTTCCTTTCGGGGTTCGCTTACACTTGACATGCTTGAAACAACTTACTAGCTAAATCAACTTACTAGCTAATTCTTCTCTTTTCCGAATCGCACTTGCATGTCTGCCGTGGAGGTTTTCACCCTATGCGTATTACTAAAATTATCGTTGCCGCAGCACTCTTGATCGGTCTCACCAGCGCACCAGCACAAGCGCAATCGTTCGGCGATGCGTTCTCGTCGCAAGGCTCGATGGGTGAAGTACAAGGTGGAAACAACACCTACTACAACACCGGCGCGCAGACCGAACAAATTCAACAAGGCGCAGCACCAATTCTTCAAGGTGCCACCAACGGTACGATTGGACCGCAAGGCGGCGACGCGACATCCATCATGGGCGTCAACACCGCAGGAACAGTCCGCGTCAACAACTTGGCTAACTTGGAAGCCTTGCTCAACATCATCGCAAACGGTATGGAAATCCTCGGTATTGCCTGGGGTGGACCGACCATGATCATGGGCTTCATGCACATGGCTGCTGGTTCGCATGACGCGATGAAGAAAGTACTCTTCGGAGCAGCGGGCGTCACCGGTGGATTGGCAACACCTGGTTGCATCAACTGGCTTGTAGCATCGGCTCGCGACGCCAACCTGTTCAGCTAACACGCTAACGGTTTCAAAAAGTTTGAAAGGGGGAGGCTTTGACCTCCCCCTTCTGCTGTGCGTACTTACTTTCAAACGCTCATTCTCAGTGCCTCTTCGAGGACACGTAAATGTTTTTGAATCGGGCGTTCGAGGGACATGAAGATGTTTTTGATTCGAGTGAATACATTCAAAAGCAAATGCGAGTTGAGCAAACCGGCATGGTTTCTCATGCTCGAGCGACCAGCAAAATTGAACTCTCGAAACATTTGATCACAACAAATGCAATTGGAGTTCAAGAAATCTCCATTTTGGAGCCTGAAAAAAAGGCCGTTTTTCGCTAAAATGAAACTTTGCCAAAGCCCGTCAATTGGGCGTCTTGCAATTTCATGTTTGCTGGGAACAGCTAGAATCCTCAGATTTAAGGTTTCATGTAGTCGCCTTAAGTGGGAAAAACCGCATGATTTAGCGGGTTTATGTGAATGCGTTAATTGACCGCTGATGGCGAAGTCATTATACTGACTACCTGCGCACTTTTAGCGCTGGTTTCTTTTAAACGTCTTTACTATCAACTCGAATAAATTCGAATGCCCGGGAGGGTCTCATTATGCGTACAAACAAGTTTGCTCAAATCACGGTGATGGCAGCTGTTATGTTCGGACTCGCAACACCAGCTTTCGCACAATCGTTCGGAGACGCGTTCTCCTCGCAAGGACAAATGGGTGAAGTACAAGGTGGCAACAACACCTACTACAACACCGGCGCACAGACCGAGCAGATCAATGCCGGCGCAGCACCAATGCTGCAAGGCGCAACCAACGGTACAATCGGACCACAAGGCGGAGATGCGACATCCATCATGGGCGTCAACACCGCAGGAACAGTTCGCGTCAACAACCTGGCTAACTTGGAAGCCTTGCTCAACATCATCGCAAACGGTATGGAAATCCTCGGCATTGCGTGGGGTGGACCAACAATGATCATGGGCTTCATGCACATGGCTGCCGGATCGCATGATGCGATGAAAAAGGTTCTGTTTGGAGCTGCTGGTGTCACAGGCGGTTTGGCAACACCTGGTTGCATCAACTGGCTCGTTGCATCGGCACGCGACGCAAACCTCTTCAGCTAGTATCACTAGAAAAGGTTATGGCACAGGACGGGGAGAGACGGCAGTCTCTCCCTTTTCTATGGGGGTTAGCGGTCGCTAGAGTCGCTGCAGTCGCGCCGGATGAGGGTTTCCGTGAAATGTGTCATCAGGTGGTAGACAGCCGTCAAAACATACGGGCGGTCAATTGTCCCGCGCAGGTTGCTGCAATCAAGATTGCAGGTTTCGACGCAAAAGCTGCAAACCAATTTGCAGCCCCCTGAATTTCGAATCGGAATGCCACCGAATTGGTGCTCCTAGCAGGCGCTGCAATCAAGATTGCAGGTTGCGACGCAAAAGCTGCAAACCAATTTGCAGCCCCCTGAATTTCGAATCGGAATGCCACCGAATTGGTGCTCCTAGCAGGTTGCTGCAATCAAGATTGCAGGTTTCGACGCAAAAGCTGCAAACCAATTTGCAGCCCCCTGAATTTCGAATCGGAATGCCACCGAATTGGTGCTTCTAGCAGGTTGCTGCAATCAAGATTGCAGGTTTCGACGCAAAAGCTGCAAACCAATTTGCAGCCCCCTGAATTTCGAATCGGAATGCCACCGAATTGGTGCTTGAACATTTATAGGTTAAGGCTGGTGTATATCTTTTGGTTTCGAAACCAGCAGGCTCTGAACATCGGACCGCGCCAGTAAACAAGCCGTTCTTCGCAGGTCAAAAAAGTATTTTCCTGGTTGAAGTCAAGAACAGTTAAAAATGTATTGCGGATAACAAATTTGCACTTGACTTCAACCCTCGTTGCCCTTACTCTATAAGCCGAACAACTTCCTGTTCGATTTTTTCAAAACCACTTACTAAATTACTCAAACGAAATTGCCGGAGATAACTCTATGCATAAGACTTTCACACGCATGGCCGTCGCAGCAGCTTTACTAGTCGGTCTCTCAACACCAGCATTTGCACAATCGTTCGGCGATGCCTTCTCCTCGCAAGGTTCGATGGGTGAAGTACAAGGCGGAAACAACACGGGCTACAACACCGGCGCACAGACCGAACAAATTCAACAAGGCGCAGCACCAATTCTTCAAGGTGCCACCAACGGTACGATTGGACCGCAAGGCGGAGACGCAACCTCCATCATGGGCGTCAACACCGCAGGCACTGTCCGCGTCAACAACTTGGCTAACTTGGAAGCCTTGCTCAACATCATCGCAAACGGTATGGAAATCCTCGGTATCGCCTGGGGTGGTCCTACAATGATCATGGGCTTCATGCACATGGCTGCTGGTTCGCACGATGCAATGAAGAAAGTTCTCTTCGGCGCAGCTGGTGTCACCGGTGGTTTGGCAACACCCGGTTGCATCAACTGGCTCGTAGCATCGGCTCGCGACGCCAACCTCTTCAGCTAACACAGTTTTCCCCCGCCAACGCCAGCCAGAGACCTCCCGTTAAGGGGGGTTTTTGGTCCATTTGGGGGTCTAACGTGCCCACTGCGTTTTCGGCTCTATGAGCGAATTTCAAAGTGAAGCACCCCCTATGGGTGATTCGAAAAAGCAAACGGTGTTGGATAATCGGAGCTTCTGATCATGAGCTCCAAACGATGACCGCGAAGCACAACTCGATTTTAGATTCTCTCAGACTCGCCACTCCATGCACCAAAGACTGGGACAAGATGGATGGTGACGAACGTGTGCGTTTTTGCGGCGGCTGCGAAAAGAACGTCTACAACATCTCTGATATGACTCGCCGTGAAGCGAACGCATTTTTGCAAGAACACGGACTGACGAAGTGCATGCGAATTAGTCGACGCCACGATGGCACTGTAATAACTGATGATTGCCCAGTCGGGCTCCGGAAAGCTCGCGAGAGATTTCGACGAATTGCGAAAGTCGCGAGCATCGCCATAGGATTTTTGTTTGCGTCTTTCGGGAAAGCGTATGGCGCGGATGCGAATCTTGACAGAACTCCCGCGGGGAGCGGACTGACAGACACGCCACTATCTGCGGTGCCGAACCCGCCTGTCACCGGAACTGTAGAGTTGGGTGGAGAATTCAAAACGGATTATAAGATCAACCTCAAAGTTGGGCTTGATCACATCGCGCTTAAAAAGGCTGTAAAGGCGAGAGCGAAGGAAGTTCCACGCGACTTTATCGAAGCTCTCAAAGCCCAACTTACGGGTAAAACAGATCGCGCCATCTCACGCTATGAGAAAGCGATTGCCAGCCACCCAACTTACACGTCTTCGTACAATAATCTTGCTATATGTTTGTTGAACCGAAATCAGGCTGGTGATCTGGCTCGAGCGGGCGAAGTCCTGACTAAAGTGGAACACTTGGTCCCAAAGACACCCGCTATATATCTTGTAAAAGCTGCGATGTGCGATCAAAATGGGGACCTTGAAGGGGAGATTGAGAATCTCAGGATGTTCCGTTTATCTCAACCAAGTAGCCCAGGGGCTGTCTTCAAACTCGTAGATGCCTATGACAAGCTGAAACAAAAATTCAACGCCTACGCCGTTTTAGTCAGTGCGAGATCGTTCATGTCCTCATGGACTTACGAAGAGCGCGAAGCTTTTAACAAGTTATTGGAAACCCACGACCCCGCGAAGATTTCTACGCCTTCCTCACTGTAGCTGCTAAAGCGCTCGTCCGTGGTGAGAGCGCAGCCGATTCACATCTGAGATAAGTCGGCAACCGCACACCCCGCCACGTATGATTGACATTAGATAAGTCGGCAACCGCACGCCCAGCGCTAATTACAATCTTTCGTCGACCGCCCTAATTTCTTTCTGGGGTCTGTAGAGAAAAGCATGAGAGCGAAACGAGCCTCTCAAAATGCTTAACTCCACCCCTCGCAGGGCGCCCGGCAACAATCGGGTGCCCTGTACCCCATTTCGCCTTCATGATGCGAGGATTGGGAGTCTGGAAAAAGCTGAAAGAGGAAGCGTTGTTTGGTTTTATCTACTTGACGACGTTCAACTCTCCACTCTACGCTGTAACAGAGAGGGAGGCGTATTGTGACATGAGAATCGAAAACACAGTATCACTGCTATCCTTTGCCGCGGGTTTTCTCTTGTGTGGAACTCCGTCCGCATATATCTCTGACGCTGTTCGGCCCGATCCAGAAGTAGGAATTTCAAGGGAAGAATTACAATGCAAATATGGCATTGGCTTCGAATATAGAAAGGGCACAATTCGAGATTGGAAAGAACCTGAGTACCGGAATGTAGACGAAGTCTTAATCTACCCATCTGGACGCGGTCATGGACGTATCTATACCATCGTGAATGGTAAGACCACAAACGTAATCTACCAATGAAGAATTCTCGTCACCACTAGCAGAAACGCGGGAAAGGACCTGACATCAGTCTCACGGCAGAGCAACTTGAACGATACAAGCATCAATTGACGATGCCTGGAATGACGAGTGAGAAACAATCTCGCTTGTTGGCTTCATCCTGCCTGCTTTTCGCCGGAGAAGAAACAGTCGAGACTGTTTTGGTGCAGCTGATTAAGACCGGTATCGGTCGAATAACGATCGTTGGAGATTCGCTTACAATCTGCCGAATGAGCGATGTTTCTGCCAGCAATTCGAATCCTGATACCGTCGTCGACTTCCGTAAGCTCAATGGGCACGATCTTGAAGATGCCCTGTTCAAAGGCATTGACCTGGTCATCGAAGGTCTACTCGATTGGCAAACCAAGCTTCGTTTAAGCGATTTGTGCATGCGATTGAAGCTGCCGTTAGTTCATTCAGGCTCATCAGGACTCAGGTTTCAACTGTTTACCATGTTGCCCGGAAAGTCGGCATGTTTGCGATGTGCCCTGCCCGCGTCCGGCATCGATGACTTTCCGATTACACCAGTCGAACGAGATACCTTCTCTCCAGTCGCTACCTGTGCCGGTTCCATCATTGCGCTTGAAGCGGTGAAACTTCTTGCCGGCATCGGAGTTCAACAGGGAAATGTTCTGTGGAAGGTCGATGGTTTGCGGGGAGATGTCGAAACTGTTCGCGGTTTGGACCCTCGAAACGACTGCCCCGACTGCGGTCGCGCCGCGATAAAGTGATGAAGCCGGGTTTGATTGATACACGGATTGCGCAGACTCTTGAGGTTGTATTTGAGACATGAGCATGGGATGGATTAGGCGAGATGCCACCGCTCCAGGTTCACTTGTTCATACGTCGGCGCGAGTTCTTAAAATGGTTCCGGTAATACCGGATGCCAATAGGCTGCTTGAGTAATACCCCTCTAAGTCCACATATTACGCAAACACCTGCTATTACTGGCTCCAGGAAATTTCTCCATTTTTCCCTGTGATCGTCGTGGTGACCCTGGAGACCACGACGCAAGCTGAAAACCATTGCTAGACAATGCCTTTCAGGAAAAATCACCTAATACCGGAATCAACCTAACACGCCCAAACGAGATAGACCGAGGTCGGCGCTGGAAAAATTTTTCGCAGAAGCAACAACTCAATCGCCCCCGGCGTCGATTGCCTCTTCTGCGTCCTTCGGAACCTTCTCTATACAACTTGCCTTGCGCAGAGCCAGGCTGATGCTTTCGGCTTTCTCTCCATAGCGGTTTTTCAAAAGCTGTTCTAGAAATGTCCATTGCCGAGAAGTTTCCCTAATAGCTAAACCGCGTGCAACCTTTCCGTAAGTTGTGTCGCGCAACGGTTTATTCATTTCTTCAGCCTGGATGAATTCTGGCTTGAGCTCTTGCCCTCCAACTGCCGGCGTTTTCCCGACCGTCAATTTATGCCAGTCGAACAGTTCCAGATCATACGGATCGAAGTCACCAGATGCGGTGCGGTTGGCCTCTGCAACTTTCAGGCGCAGGTAATTTGTATTGCTATAAAAATCTTGCAACGTATGCAGCATCATCCCGAAGTGATAGAGCGCTCTGGTTCTCGCCTCTGCGCTCGAGTCAGCATCGGCGGCATAGTTCAAAACTTTCTTCTGTTCGCGCTTTACGTAATCGTATGAGCGCAGAATGTTTTTCGTTTCAAAATGGCGCTGCTCTTCAGTCTCATTTCCAGTCGCCGTGGCATCTTGAAACTTGCTTCCGTTCACAATCACTTCGATGTTCGCCGGACAAATCGTGCCCGCCAGCCCTTCCTTGATCACGGCTTCGTGAATGTCCGCTCCGTCCAGAGGCGCACTCGCGAAACCGCTAAGCATCAAGCTCGCCGCAAGCAACGGAAAAATGGAAATACCTCTGGCAATTTTGCGCATCGATTCTAAGCGGATCCTCTTCGATATCTTTAGTTTATCCATTCTGCATTCTAAAAACACTTGTGCCATTAACTCGGGCATCAGGACGCCTTTTACGGCTGTCGCTTTCGTTGGTTTAAGAGCAGACGCTTGGTGCTCCGGAAGATATATTCTGTTCGCCGAAATTCGGCTGGCTCGCGAGCACTCATACACATTGTATATGTTGCCTATCGGTATCGTATCGCGATCTCATACAGCCAAGATTTTAAAACCCCAATGTAGCCTTCTTTTTAGTGTAGCCGGTATTCAGCTGTAGGAAGATATTCCCGGACGTTTACCAACTTTCACTGGCAGGCAGCATATGGTGCAGTTTGATAGTAATCCCGGTTTGCATGAACTGGAGTTCGTCGCGTTTGACGTGGAAACAACAGGACTTTCGCCCGTCGCCAATCGTCTGGTTGAATTATCCGGAGTCAAGTTCAAACTCGGCGAAGAGAAGTTTGAAACCTTTTCGACGCTCATAGACCCGGAAGTCTCAATTCCCGCGCAAGTCACCGCCATTCATGGTATTACCGATGAGATGGTTGAAGGTGCGCCGACCTTCAAAGAGGCGTGTATCGATTTCGTGAATTGGTCCGGCGCGGACGCCGTGATGATGGCGCACAACGCACCGTTCGACGTCGAGTTCTTGCGAGTAAATCTCGCTCGTGCAGGTGCTCCCTGTCCGAGAAATTACGTAGTCGATACTCTCACAATCTCACGCGAGTTTTTACGCGAAACCAAAAATCATCAATTGAAAACAGTGGTAGAGCATTTCAATTTGCCTGCAGGCGACTATCACAGAGCGCTTGCCGACAGCATTCACGTGCAGGGCGTTTTTAAATGCATGTCGAAAGAATATCAGTTATCGCGCTGGGAAGATTTGACCGTTAATGGATTCGTCAGTGCATTCGATTACGATCGTTTTGCTGAAAGCTCGATGGCATCGCTGTCTGAAAGGACAATCGAAATCGTGGAATCTATTCGCGAAGTCATATCGAACAGCGCATCCATGCGAATGGAATATCAGGGCATGTACAAGTCGACTCGAACCGTTCAGCCTACGGCACTGATACACAGCCGCGGCAATATGTACCTCACCGCATTTTGCAAACGAGCTCAAGCTGAAAGAACTTTTAGAGTCGATAAGATCTCGAAAGTCCAGGCCCTGACTAGCCAATTGTGAAGATAGAGGGCTCGCAGGCTTGCTGCGCAGGCAAAAACAGCCAACTTAGTGATAGAGTTGTCTCGACCTACTGAACCTTGCAAGAGTCATAATGGCGTTCTCCAGCAATCGAAACCGAATATCGTTTTTCGCAATCGCTTGTATCGCGGCTGGGCAACTGGCTCAAGCAGATCGTGCAGAGGCGTCGGTGCCGTTTATCGACAAAGCACTCGATATGGTTCAGCAATTCAATCCGCTGAAATCCCGCAGCATCAACGTCGAGACTGACCTGGATGAAGAGACCGGGCAGCCGAAAAGCGCTTCGCCTGAGATTTCTGAGTTGTCGCCCGAGGTAGTCGGGTCGATCGCGCGCCACTCCAAGCTTGGAGACACGTTCTTTAATCGTCGCGACTTCACGAATGCGATGATCGAATATCAGGATATCGTCAAACTCGATCCTGAGAATTTGAAAGCTCACTACATGCTTGGCAAAATTCTAATGGCGATGTCCGACTATGAGGAAGCGAATAAGGAGTTTGACAGGGTAATCAAAATTCGCCCCATGAGCGGCAATGCGCACTTCTCCAAGGCAGAAGCTCTTCGCATGATGGGTAAATACGATGCTGCTCAGGAAGAATATTCGACATCGCTGCGCACAAATACCGGCAACGCTCTCGCCCATGCATACCTGGGTGAGTGTTATCGAAACAGCGGTAAATACCAGCTCGCGATTAAAGAGTGCAAGGATTCGATTCGACTCGACGAAAAATTAGTGGTACCGTATCTGGTTCTAGCTCAATGTTACGTTGCTACTCGCGTTCCTGAACTTTCGAATGAGCAGTACAAGAAAGCTATCGCGATAAACCCATCAGACCCGGTTCCACACTGTAAGTATGGACTGGCACTCGGCAAGTTAAAACGTTGGGATGAGGCTCTCGAAGAACTCACGACCGCAACGAGGTTGGATCCGAATTCGGCCCAAGCGCATGTCGGTCGCGCCTGGGTTCTGGCAAACAAACGCAGGCTCACGGAAGCGTTGGACGAGTCGCGCCTTGCGGTTTCACTCGCGCCCAATGATGCCGATACGCATTCGAGTCTCGCGTGGGTTTATTCGCAGATAGGCGATCACGTTTCATCCGTCATGCAGTATCGATTGGCTGTCGCCATAAACCCCAAAAGTCCTGAACTGCACAAAGCACTTGGTATGGCGCTTAAAGAGCGCGGCGACATAAATGGTGCTATTGCTGAATTGCTTGCCACTACGAAGATGATGCCCAACGACTACGAGTCGGAACTTGCGCTGCAATCGTTGATGCAAAAACGCCACCATCAATAGCGCGAAAAAGCCGATTCGGAGCATCGAAATAAAAAGTGCTGTATCATATGCAGCATCGAGGTGACATACCCTGGCTGGCAGGAACTAATGGGTAAAACAAAAATTCTTCGCGCCGGAATTCTTCCACTCGGCGCTCTGGCTATTAGTCTTTTAGTAACCGCGAGTCCGGTTGCGGCTAGTTCGAAGCATCCAGCTCCGGCGAAGCGCGCCGCGAGCACTCAGAAAAATTCCGCAGCAGGCGCCAAACCTCCCCAGTCTGATGTAATGGCAGGGTTGGCTGCCTATCGAAAAGGTGATTATAAAACGGCATCTGCGCGCTTTGAGAGCGCTTTGAATAACGGAACAGGTCAGGGACCAGCGGTGCTCTTATATGCGGCGCATTCAATGTATGCGTCAGGCGATCAAGCAAGAGCAATGCAATGCTACAGTCGATTGCTCGTGATGTATCCGAACTCGCAAGAAGCGAAGAGCGCTGATGCATGCATGAAACGCATTCACTTGCCTGCTTCTGTGATCAGCAGTATGACTGCCAGCGGGCGCCCAGCTTCAAATGCGGTCGGAGCCCCTCCTGCAGGAGACGGCGGTGAACCTCCTGTTGGTGGTAATGGGAAAAATATGCCACCAACCACGGATGGGTCTGATGTTCGCAGATGGTTGCCTGATGCGTTTCCACTTCGAGTTTGTGTGACCAGTGGTCTGGAGCTTCCCTCGCAGTTTCGCGCGCGTGGCGGTTTAAAACGAAGTGAATATCGCGAACTCTGCAATATGTTCAAACAACCAAATTTCCTCAACACATTGAGGGCTAATGAACACTACGGTCCGGAAGATCGCACCGCCGTTTCCGATGGTTTGCAGATGTGGGCGACGCAGAGCGTGATCAAATTCACTCAGACGACTTCCTCGGCGGACGCCGACATTCTGGTTTTCTTCTGTGATTCGCTGCCGGAAGCGGTCGGTATGTGTAACTATCCGCGCGAAGCAAATCAGCCGGCAATCATCGAGATTGTTCTTGGAAGCAAAGAAAAATACAAACAAGGAGACTGGTACAAGTCTCGCAAAGCGATCGCAGCGCATGAGATCGGCCATGCATTCGGTCTCGGTCATTTAAACAGCAAAGAAGACATAATGTATAAGACTGAGGATTATCCAATCGATGCCTGGGGCGATTATATTTGTCGACAGCTGAGTCCCGCTGATAGAGCGCAGATCCATCGCATCTATACCAACCCGCCGGGCTATTGGATGTCGTCTGTGAGAAACGCGAAGAAGTGATTGCGGTGTTCGGAGTCGCGCTAAGGTAGTCTGGTCGACTTCTGAACCAACCGATATAATGTTTGGTGTGGAGATTGATTATGAGCAACGATAAGCCTCCTGAGAGCGATAGTCTCCTTGAGAAAAGCCAGCTTAAGTCTGGTGATAACGTGCAGCGAAATACTTTGACTGAGCGATCTCAAAACAATCAGTTTGAAACAGCTAGCAAGGCGGGTCAGGATTTCACATCCATGACCGAACTAAAGGTGCCTTCAGATAGTGAAATCAAGCTGCATGAGCAGTCCAGCTTCGCAATACTCGGAGACGACGGTAGCGAACTAGCATCGAGCAAATTTAAGCTGGCTCAGGCTGGCGAAGGCGAAGACAAAGCGCGTCTGCGATTTCAAATCGGCGGTGACCTATCCGAGTCGAGTGATGCGAAACTCGTAAAAGTTGACTCCTCAAAGGTTATCGACGGGGCTCAAAAGGCCGTCGCAGACAAAAGCAGATGGAAAGGTCCTATGTGCAATGTGTTTGTCGATGACGTCATGCGAAAAGCGGGTGTTCCACTTCCATGGGAGGTGACGGAAAACCATTCGTGCCAAGAGATGGTGAAAAAGCTTTCGCACGATCCTAAATTTGATTTGGTTTGGCGCTTAGATAAGTCGAATCCAAAGGCTTCCGGAGAAACCTGGAAATCATTTGGAGCTCAAAATGGCGACATTGCCATATGGTCGAACGAACATTTGGTTCATACAGGGCTGCTCGAGGAAGCAATCAATAATCGCAAGAATATTTTCTATGCTGGTTCAAGCAACGAGGCAGGCGCCAACTATGCCGATATGGACTACTTTGTAAACAGTAAGGTAAAAGGGTACGGTCCTCCAGACTATGTTTTTCGATATCGCGGCTTTAAAAAATAGAAATATGAAGGTGGCTCTACTGGTAGGGGCACTATTAAGTAGCACCATCATTAGTGGCGCGTCTGCCAACCGAATTGAAGATCCGCAAACTGCAGAACGGGAGTGGTCAGCACCCAATTTAAATAAGATTCAAACGAACTACAAAGGTCCCAAACTTTCCAAAGCCGATGCCGGAGATACTCAGATTCTGATTTCATTCTTGCTGTTTCCAAACGGCAAAGTTCGAGACGTAAAAAGTGAGAAGAATAGCGGAGAACTGCGCGAGAAAAACGACGTCGATATTAAACAGTTTAAGGCGATTCAAGCAGGCTTGGTTGACGCTATTAAACGAAGCGCGCCGCTCGTGTATCGGAAGCGTGAACATGAAGCGAAAGTACCATGGGGAGTCATTTTCGTTTATTGCCCCAGGGATTACGAATTCGCGCGAATGATTCACGTGGCTCGCGGCAAAGACCGGTTGTAGACCAATCCACAAAACCAGCTGACAGTCATGCGTCATGTCAGCGGACTACTTAAGTCGTGATTTCACCATTTTCAAAATACGGGCTCAGAACTTAGGATAGATCCGTAGAATTGTGATGGTGCGTTTATGATGCACGTGAAGACTATCATTCTTGCACTGCTTGTAGGGCTGGCTTTCGGATTCTGGAAGCTCTGCAGCAGTCCTGCGGAATTACCTAATAACGAAACGGGTTTGCCGCATTGCGTGCCAGTTAGCGGACAGCTTGAAGCATGGAAGAAAAATCCATCAGTCGGAAATTGCAAGAAACAAATCAGATCTAAGTTTGGTGCTCCGGACGGCGTCTTCCAAGATCCATACCGTTTCGTTTCTGACTCCGATGAAACCTGGGTTTACCATGGAACTGGACATCTCTTTAATAGATCCGGACAACACATTTTCGTCTTCGAAAAGGAGATCTGTGTCGCGGCATCAGACATTTTTCTGTATGAGCTGTTATAACGCGGTTTAAACGGCAACTCAAACTGACATCAACGACTATGATAATCTCGTCTACCTAGAAGCATCGAGGCGGAACTTTCCTTGAAAAACTACATTCTTCGCTCCTTCAACTACACAGCCTGGGCGAACCAGAAAACTCTGGCATCGCTTCAGGCCTGTCCAGCGGCGCACGAAGAAGGGGCACCAGTAATCGCGCACATGATCGCTGCTGAAAATGTTTGGTTCTCGCGATTGACTTCAAGTCAGCCGGCGTTTGCCGTGTGGCCGACTTTAACCATTGACGAATGTCAGACCTTAGTCGCAGAGAGCGAAAAGACCTGGTCTGAACTTCTCTCAACAGTGACGGACGATAAATTACTTACCGCTATCGACTATCAAAACACCCGCGGCGAGCCGTTCTGCGACTCGGTGATGGACATTCTCACTCACGTGACGCTTCACGGCGCATACCACAGAGGTCAAATCGCCAAAATCGTAAGGCAGAAGGGAGGAACGCCTGCAGCTACCGACTTCATTGTTTACGTCCGCAATCAAGCTGCGAAGACTTCGCCTTGAATTGAATGAGTTGATTCGTAAATCGTACTTACCTTAAACTCTTATGGAGCGCTTTACGCGATTTTCCGAACAAAACAATAGTTCCGCTAGCCGCGTTTGCGAATCATCGCTGCTGCTGTTGTTGCTGCTGCGGATTGAACATCTGCAACACCTGGTCGACCATCTGACCTGGCGTACGCTGCGGCGCTCCAGGCTGACCGTTTTGATTGCCTTGAAAAACCTGTTGCGCGAATTGCATGATCGGATTCGGACCCTGCGCGGCCTGTTGTCCGTTTTGCGGCATAAACTGTTGGGCGAATTGCATTACTGGATTCTGCTGACCGCCTGCTGTTGATTGTTCCGGCCCGGCGCCCGGAGATTGCATCGTCACAGGTGCATTCATGTTTTGCTGATATCCGCTCTGAACCACCGGTTGATTTCCGGCAAAGTTGTTTTGTTGCGAATATTGTAATTGAGCCTGCGGCCATGTCTGTCCGGTGGGCGCGGCATATTGAGCGGGAGTCGTAGCGTACGGCATGGCTGTTTGTTGCACAGGATATGATTGTGACCCGTAGCTTGGAGGTCCATACCCGGTCTGTGAGTATGGTGTCACCGGTTGCTGAATAGGTTGTGATTGCGGCTGTTGAGGCCATGCCACCCCATATGGTGGCGCGTTTCCGGCTGGTGTCTGCCACGATTGCACCGGCATTCCGCTAGCCGCGCCAGGTGGACTCCATCCCGGAAGTTGCGACGTCGCTGCGCTAACTGGAGAGGTTTGACTTCCGGATTGTTCAGCTTCTGCTTGTTGTGGTGTCGGTGGTAGTGGCGTGCCTGGATCGGTTGCCGCTTCGATTTCGTCTGCGGGAATTGAGAGGAGTTCGTCAGGACTGCCGCTTGACGTTCCAGAGTTGCTTGCATTCGCAGAACCTACGCCTGATGTGCCTGAGTCGCTGGTGTTTCCGAAACCTCCGCCGGATGAATTTGAGTAGTTGCTAGCAGCACCGTATGCGCCACCATTGTAATTTCCGCCGGCACCAGAAGCGCCACCATTATTGGCGTCGTAACCGCCGGCGCCATTAGCGTTGTATCCGCCGCTCGTATTTCCGTAGCCGCCTCCATAATTGCTTCCGTCATCGCCAGTGAGCTGAGGAATGTTAGTTACCGGTGCAGGATAAGGAAAGCTGCTATCAACGCCGATCATTGGAAAGGGAGGATACGACGAATACAATCGCGCCATCGTCGCCTTGTCCCGCTTTGTCAATGCTGGCAGCTGGCGAGTACTGTTTCCAAAATACATTATGTCTGCTGTGCTGGTTGAGTGTCCGTTTAAGCCCAGAGCGTGTCCAATTTCGTGCAGGCAAGTTTCTTTGATCCGGTCAACCGGTTCCGGATTTTTCGTGAAGGCTTGAACTGTACGAATCTGAATTCGTGCTCGCTCTATCGTATGCTCACGGCGCGTTGTCGTCGTTAAGCCCGCCTTGGTGCGTTCGTATTTTTCATCGCCGACCTTCAGCATTCCGTCAGTCCATTCGACGTTGATATCTGCTTCATCGAGTGTGTTTACGAAAGCGAACGACAGTTTCTTCCCGGATGCCTGATACCAGGTTATGAAGGCATCATGGGCGATGCCAACGAACTCCGGTTTAAATCCGCGGGCATTGGATGTCTGATCGATGAAAACCTTTAGTGGAATTTTGGTCGCTGGCCAGTAGTGGGCTTGACCCTCCGCCATCAACTGCCCGAGATAATCCGGATCGTTGTTGGAGAACGCGCCCATCTTTTGCTGTTCTTTAGTGAGGCTCTCGATCAGTGCTAATGCGTTGGTTCGCTTGTCACCGGACGACAGTTCAACGAATTTGTTGAGATATTGGATTCCTTCGTTATAGCGATTTGCGTCCTTGCAAAACAATCCAAGATTGTAATACATGTCTTTCATTGTCGGGTCGTAACGCAAGGCCGCAAGCCCTTCTTGAATCGCTTTGTCCGGATTGCCCAGGTCGTGATAGATTTCCGACAAAGCTGCATGAATGTAAGGCGAAACTGATGTTGGATCATATTTTGCCGCCTGTTCGAGCACTACTCGCGCATGAACGTTGCGCTCGCCCTTCGAGTAACGAAGCGCCTGGTTGTAGAGCTTGATGACTTCGTTTTCGGTTGCGACATCTTTTATCGGTTTCAAACTTTTGGCGTTAACGTAATGCCAAAAACCAGGTGCCAACAGGCTCAGAGCTAACGCGATTGCAACGGCGCACTTGTTCAATCGTTTCTTCCGACTGTTTATGTTTAAACTTGCTGGCATGAAGTTCGTGTTCAAAAGACTCGATTGCGATCCGACCTTTCATTATTCCCACAACCTATCTTAGAGAAAACTTCGGGGATTTTTATGGGAAAATCCCCACTTATCAGTTGTTTGTGGGCTGGTCATGTGCGCGCTTCTAAGCTAGCGTGTAGTCAGCGGTGGCCGAGGACGGGCTTTCATGAATGACGACGCTTTGAAAAGCCTGGTTACCAGAGCAGAGTCTGGTAATGCTGACGCGCAATACGAATTAGCCGTCCTGATGCTCGATGAGAGTTCCCCGGAAGACGACGATTGGGAAGTCGACCGCGGTAAGGGCAGCAAAGCTCTTGAGCAGGGCGCGCGCTGGCTGGTAATTGCCGCTCAGAATGGGCATTCCGAAGCTCAGAACGACCTTGCCAAACGCTACCACTATGGCATTGACTTTCCCGAAAATCAGTCCAAGGCTTTCGAGTGGTTCTCCAGAGCGGCCGAAAGCGAATGCGCTGAGGCTCAATTCTTCCTCGGTGAGATTTACACTGCCGACGATCTGGTCGCCTATGATATCGAAACCGCTCTAACCTGGTATGAGCGCTCCGCGCAAAACGGACATCAGTGGGCGCAACTCGCGCTGTTTGATATCTACAGGAACGGCGCCGACTTGAGCTTGCCCGACCTGGAGAAATCGTTGTATTGGGGGCGTAAAGCGGGTGAACAAGGTAATCTTGCCGCTCAGGTTAGTCTCGGTAAAATGTTTTTTGAAGGTGAAACAGTCGCGCGCGATCCGCTGGAAGCTGCATTCTGGCTGCACTTATCCGCTGACTTCGATGATGACGCAAAGTCATTGCTTGCGACTTTGTATTTGAACGGACATGGTGTTGAGAAGGACGTTGCCAGAGCCGCTGAGCTGTTTCGCAGTCTTGCGCGCAAAGGTGATTCTGATGCGATGGTGCAACTCGCGATGGTTTTATTCGAGATGTATCGACCCCCGCATGATGAAATTCATGGCTGGCTGACGAGAGCAAGTGAAGCTGGTAATGCTCATGCGCGCGACATGCTTGAAGAGATTGAATCGTCCAAAGAGTTTGATTCGGTACTGCAAGAAGGTGACGAACAGGTGGCTGGAGAGTATCACTCCGCACCGGCACGCTCTGCCGAACAGTGGAGAGCGCTGGCGGAATCCGGCGACGCGGAAGCTCAATTCTCTTACGCGCGCATGCTCGAAGATGGTAATTTTTTGCAGGGCGATATCGACGAAGCGGTCCGCTGGTACAGACGTTCAGCAGAGCAAGGTCATGTCGGTGCTTTCTGGAGTTTGAGCAAGTGCTATGAGTCCGGACTTGGTGTCGAGCAAGACGAGGAGAAGGCGCTGCAGTTTCTCAACGCAGCTGCAGAGGGCGGAAACGCTGATGCTCAGCTGCAGTTAGGCTGGCAATACTTTTTTGGATCTAAAGTTTTGGAGGACAAGGCGAAGGCGTTCGAGCTTTTTAAAGCTGCCTCCGACCAATTTAACTTGAGCGCACTTGTCTGGCAGGGGCATTGCTACCAGCATGGCGCCGGCGTTTCGCAAGACAGAACCCGGGCTTGCGAGTTGTATCTGAAAGCTGCCAACCTTGGAATGCTCAGCGCGCAGTTTAAACTCGGAATGATGTATCTGCTCGGATGGGGTGTTTCGCAAAACTCTGAGGAGGCGGCTAAGTGGCTTAATCGGGCGGCTCGCAGAAATCACACTGCCTCCATGGTTGAACTCGGTCGAATGCATTTGACTGGAGATGGTGTCGAGGAGTCTCAAGAACTGGCTATAAATCTGTTTCGACAGGCGGCTGAATTGGGCGACCCGGATGGGCTTGCGGCGCTCAGCTATACGGATGTCGTCTGGAAAAATGATTTGCGCTGCCAAATCGTTGATGGATTGTCAGTCGCGCATGACGCTGGCGTAGTGCACCGCGATATCTGCCCGGCCAATATTTTGCTTGTTGATCCGAGAACGCCACTCGAGCTTGCAAAAATTATCGACTTCGGCATCGCGAAGCGTCTATCACCTGAAGGAGAACAACTCGACCCGCTGTCTATCACTGGTCCGGTTACCGGCATACCTGCATATCTGAGTCCTGAGCAATGTCAGGGACAGCCTCTTGATTCTCGCTCCGACATATATTCGCTCGGTTGCGTTCTTTTTGAGACTCTTACTGGAGTTCGTGCGATTCGCGGTAATTCGTTTTTTGAAATAATCTGTTCTCACCTCTATCAGCCACCGGCATCTATTCGCGAAGCCCGACCTGAAGCTAATTTCGGCAGGGACCTCGATGCTGTGATTCGCAAGATGATGGCAAAAGATCCGAGCGCGCGTTATCAGAATTTAGAAGAGCTTCGCGAGGACTTGATTCAATTGCTGGCGGCAGCGGCGTAGGTTTAGTCGAATAGAGCGTGAAAAACCTGGGTATGGTTTTCTAGGAATTCCATAAAGGGGAGGAGAAACTGTGAAGAAGTCGGCTGTGGGCGGGCTGGCGGCGCTTTTGCCTGTTTTCGCCATGCTGTTTCCTTCTGCGGTTTTTGCCGCTGGCGAAGACGAGTTCGAAATTGGGCGCAAGGCTTACTATGCCGGCGATTACAGTGCCGCCGAAGAGCACTTCGGTTTGGCGGTGGCTCAAGGACTCAGGACTCCAAGAGTTTGGCTTCTCTCTGGACACACTTTCCTGCGAAATGGTCAGTATGCGCGTGCGGTTCGCTGCTACGAGACATTGATAAACAATTTCGCGAATTCCGAGGATGCCAAAATCGCCAAGCAAAGTCTGCCGATCGCGAAGGCAAAAGCCAGCGCGCCTGCTGGCGCCGCGACCAAACCGGTTATGCCTCCGCCAGTGAAGGTGGTCGGCGGACCGGTTGCGACCAATGACGACAAACCTGCTCCGATTACTGGGCTGAAGGACCGCATTTATGTTGAACCACCGAAATTCAGCCATCCTCAGGTCAGCGCCAACTCGCTCAGAGCGATTCGAGAGGCCGTCGCAGCATTGCCGCCGCATCTGAGAAAGCAGCTTGACGAAAGCACCGCGACTATCCACATTGCCCCGAATTTAATTGATAAGTGGCCTGAATCAATGGACGATCTTGAAAAGGAGGAGCAGTCGGAGGCACCGACACTCGCTGAAGTTCCTGGTCGAATCTATGGAAAGGATATGTACATGTATGAGCGCCCGAAACTGCGCTTTGGAACGAATCTCGGGAATGTCCGGCCGGCAACGGATTTGAAACATACCGTTTTTAACATGTGCTTCCAGGTATTGGATCAATCATGGAATTTCACCAGTGACCCGAAAGTAAAAGAGCAGTACGAAGCTGAAAAAGCTAACGTCCCGGACTCTTACCGCGACAAGCTCGCGACCTATCTCAAGGATGACGAATGGGGGCGGAAGGAAACCTGTAACGATCTGGCGGCTGACCTGCTTGGACAGGGCGACGATAAAGCTGACGACTTGAGTCGCTGCTTCCCGAAAACCAAGAGGCTTATCAAAACAAAGCTCGGCGTTTGACTGTTCGCTAATTGCACGGAACTATTTGCAAGCTAAAGGACACAATGTTTTGTAAACCGAAAGGCGCAAACGTTCTATTGGCAGCCTCTCGTGCGCTATTAATTCAATAGATCAAGTGGTGCGGCGGAAACACAGAGGTTCTGCCGATGGCAAAAGTTACGAAACACGTTGCGTTTCTACTAGTCGTATCAACTCTCATGAGCGCTGCAGGAGCGACGTTTGTCGCATCGCTCGAAGCCGAAGCGAGTCAAGCGCCCGGAGAAGTATACGCTCTCAAAGGATTTCATAGTTTCTTCGACCGGCACCCGCGGCTGAGGAAAGCCTCTAAAGCTGCCGTTCTTGGAGCCGGTATAGGCACCGGACTCGGTATCGTTACTGGCGGCGCCATGGGCGGTGCTGCGGCAGGTGCCGCGCGCGGAGGAGGTTTTTCACTAGTTCGTACAAGTAAAACCTGGCAAAGAGCGAAGAACAAAGTGAAGGGAAAACACGCTGACGCGCATCATAAAAGTGCTCGTCGCGATGACCGGCGCCCCGACTAAAGTTGCTTATTTTTTGCTGCTTCCCGGCTTCTCTGCCACTGAGCCGTCTTTGCACAAGGGACACGCTTCCGGTTGATATGTCGCGAGACTCAGTTTCAACAAGCTGATGAACGGCACGTCAAACTTTGCGGAACCTCCGCTTCGATCGACGATCGCTCCGACTCCAACTGGGTCGGCGCCCATGGTTTTTAACAGCTCGACAACCTTACGCGCGCTGCCACCAGTGGTGGTGACGTCCTCAACTACAAAGACTTTCACGCCTTTCTCAAGTTCGATTCCTCGGCGAATGGAAAACTCGTCCGAACCCGCTGCCCTTTCTGCGAATACCGCTTTGACCATCGAATCGATATGCTTTTGCTCAATTGCTTTTTCGACCGCGTTGACCTTCAAAAAGTAGTCATTGAGATTCGAATGACGCTTGCGCTCGAGGGCCGACGCGACAAACACTTCCCAGTGAACCGCACCAAGAGCAGGTCCGACAACGATATCCGGTTTGATTTCATTCTCAAAAAGTTTATCCACTAACAAGTCTGCCAGTAGGTTTCCAAACTGCGGGTACTGCATAACTCTCTGGCATTGCATGTACTGATCGCTGTGTAATCCACTGGTTAAAAGGAAATGTCCCGTTCTCCAGGCTCCGACTGCTTTTAGCAGATCGCCTACGGCTGTTTCGATCGCAGAAGTTGTGAGACCCATGGATATCTCCTCAGGAATGTGGATAAAAACTTGACTAAGATATCACGCGATCGGCTTTCAGGACTCGATAAATAAACGCAGAGATTGTAGAGTATCAGTGTTGGTGACTGGTAGAGTCTCAATGACTCTGAGAAGGCGTATATGCCAGTTAACATCAAGGAGTCAAAAAAACATGAAGCCAATTATTGGTATCAACGTCGATCTAAGAGTCGGTCCTCCGCCGGAGGCTTCGTTGCAGATTCCGTATCTGGAAGCGATTCACAAAAGTGGCGGAATCCCGGTAATGATTCCGCCTCTGTCCGATGAGGACTTGCGTCACGTGCTCAGCCGAATCGATGGATTGATGTTCATCGGTGGTGCGGACTACTCACCGAAACGTTACTGTGAAGAGCAAGATGAAACCGTCAAACTGATCGACGAGCGTCGCGAAGGTTTCGATTTCCTGCTCCTGGACGAGGCTTTGAAAGAGTCGCGTTTGCCGATTCTCGGAATTTGTCTTGGTTGTCAGCTGTTAAACATTGGTCTGGGTGGATCGCTGTTGCAAGATATCAAGAAACATTTCCCCGAATCGCAAGTTCCTCACGCCAGTCCGAACGGATGGGAAGTGGGTTTCAACAATCACGATGTGGTCGTGCAGAAAGACAGCAAGATCTATCAGATATATAAGAAGGACAGAATTGGCGTTTCCACTTCGCACCACCAGGCTGTAAACCGCCTGGGCAAAGGCTTGAAGATCGTCGCGCATTCGGATGACGGAGTTCCTGAAGCTGTTGAACTCACGGATAGAAAATTTGTGATTGGAGTGCAATGGCATCCGGAGCGTGACTACGAGACGAACAAGCCATTGTTCGATGAGTTCGTCGCCGCCTGCAGAAACGGACATCAAAACTAATCAAGCCTGGCGTCGCCACTGTATGCGGTGGCGTTCGTTTGAAGTCACGAGTGCGAATCAGTGGGCAAAGTTGCACTCCGCTACTTGCATTACTTCGTTCGGGAAACGTTTGTGCCTTCCTCGGCCAGGCGCAGAGCGAATTCATTGGATTCTTGAAGACCTTTGAGTTGCTGGCGCAAGTCCAGGACCTCTGCTTCCAGAAATGCAATTTTGCTTTCAAGCTTATTGGGGCAATTTTTCTGAGCGTCTCTTTCTGCTTGAGAACGAATTCTGTCGGCGTGAGCCTCGAAAAGCGGACGCGCGCAGAACACTACGAAGGAGACTAGAAGGCCGATAACGGCAATTTCGTAAATGATAATCACGGTTGTTGTCCGCCTGCAAAGTGGAACGAATAATGCCATCTTATCGGCGCTCGAAGCCCGTGACCTAATTTCATAACTTCGATTTAAGCTTGACACCAAGCCTTAATGGTTTAGATAATCAACTTCAGTCGCGGCATGGTAGCTCAGAAGGTTAGAGCGGGCGACTCATAACCGCCAGGTCGGCAGTTCGATTCTGCCCCATGCCATTTTTTCGAATTGAATATCAATACCCGCCAGTCCGGTAGCGTTCTACATCGCCGAACTTGAAGAACTGGTTGCCGCCTTGATCTGAAGTTTTAATCCCGGCTGCTTGCGTGATGAACGGTCGACGCGACCGCTTGGGAAACTGAAGAATGGTCGTACCTTCAAGATTGCGGACCGCTTCTGTCACCGCTCTGTCGTAACCTGGAAACCCAGAAGAGTGCATGATTTTCACGCTTGTGACATGTCGATTGTTGTCAACTTTTGCTGAAAACCACGCGGTTGTTCCCAGCGGAAAGCGCATGACCACTGCCTGTTTTTGCGGATCCCACCGCAAATTTTCATCGTCAGGATTATTCAAAGACTCCTGAACACCGGACTGAACCGCCCAGAGAAATTTGTTGCGCCACTTGTCCCAGGCCACTTGAAGCTCCGAATCATCAGCATCCGGGTCGTCTCCCGAGTATCCGCCTTCGCCATCGAGCGCAGCTTTGCCACGCAAAAGCGGGCGCTCACTGCCATCGCTCTGCGGCACGCCTGCAGTCATGTCCTCGCCGCCCTGGTCGTCGACCTGCCCTTTTAAAGTGTCGTCTTTAACGTTGCCGTTGAGCTTGTTGGAGTCCAGGTCGCCCTTCTGTGGCGCGAGTTGCGGCGTGGGCATCTCCATGATTTCTTGCTGACGGGGCTCCTCGAACGTGCCTGTTTCCTCGACGCCGCCTTTGAGCGGCTCATTGGCAAAAGCGCACGGAGCGCTTAACGACAATGCCAGAGCAACAGCGATAAATTTGCAACCCTTCACTCACGGTCTCCGATTGGTGCTTGAGCCGATAGCCGAATAATCAGTCTAATTGCTAGGATAACGCAAGTTATTGCCATTTTGCACAAAGTTGCAAATAATCAGGGATTTCCCTGCGCCACTTTGCGATCGTTTAGGATCGCGTCGCAAGTTAGGTGGAACCGGGTATAAGGTCATTCTCGATGACTGTTGAAAATCACATCGGCGAATTTGAGTTCGTTGCTCGCGTGGCAGCGAGATTGTCGCACGAGATTAGCGCTCTTAAGGTGGCAAAACTGGTTGCGCCTGATTGCAGGCGCATTTTGATCGCGTTGTCGGGTGGTTCTGATTCGACGGCGCTGACGGTTGCGATGTCTCAACTTGCCAAGCCGATGGGCTGGGACGTCAGTGTCTGCCACATCAATCACGGTTTGCGCGGTCTGGAATCAGATCTGGATCAAGAGTTTTGTACGAGCTTGTGCGCTGATCTAAATCTTGAATTCAACGTCTACCGCCTGGATGATTTTGGCAGCCAACAAGACGCGGACATCGCAGTTTCCGAGAATGTGCTGCGCGAATTGCGGTATCGGTTTTTATATGAGCATGCGCGCGCAACCGATTGTCAAATTATTGTAGCCGGTCATACGCTGGATGATCAGACGGAAACGCTCTTGTTTCGCCTGTTTCGCGGTACATCTCCGACCGGTTTAACTGGCATGGAGACGCGCAGAGAAGTTGTTCGCGATAGCAACATCTATCTGGTGCGTCCAATGTTGACTGTCACAAAGGCTGATTGTCAGCGGTTTCTCGCAATCGAGCAAATTGGTTCGCACTTTGACAGCAGCAACGAAAACTTGCATTACGCACGCAACTATATAAGAGCGCAATTAATACCGAACATCGATGAGAAATTTCCAGGTTGGAAAAACCGCATGGAAAGATTCAGATCGATACTCGTAGAGCAAGAAGATTTTCTTGTGAGCGAAACAGAAAAAGCGCTTTCAACAGTTGGTGGCACTGATAGCAGGGGCGAGTTCCTGCGCATTAAGTTGTTTTCGGAGTTGCACATCGCCCTCAAGAGGCGCATTATCGCAAGGATGTTGAGGGCTCGTGCGATCGAACCGACTTTCGAGAGAGTAGAGAATGTTTTGACAATCTTAAGTGGTGTCGACAAAGCGCTCACGCTATCAGTTGAATGGGAAGTGCGAATCGACCGCGACAAGCTGCGGTGGCAACAAATTGCCCTGGACGAGGCACCTTCAGACTTCTTGTTGCGCCAGGAAACAACGATCAACTTTCCTGAGGGCGACGCGAAAAGCAGAACGAACATCGTAAGCTGGCTTGATAAGAGCTTGCGCGTCGAAAAGCTAGTGCCCGAAGAGTTGAAAACGGATGGTGGCATTCCGGCGCCCAACGCTATGGAAGTTCTCGTCGATCTTGAAAAGGCGAAGAGACCTCTCTTTTTGCGTTTGCGCAGACCGGGCGACATCATTCAGCCGTTCGGCATGACCAAGAAAGTGCGCTTGAAGAAGTACCTGCACACGCACGAGCCATCGCCGCTCAAATACACTCTGGTCCTTGCCGACTCCGATGAAGTTTTATGGGTGCCCGGCGTCGGTATAAGTGAATTGTTGCGTTTTGCAGACGGACCGACACATCGCTTGAGCCTGCAGGACCTCACCACGTCAGGCGATTCGGTTTGGGCCTGAAAAGAGGGCTTTGCAACTTGATGAATTAATTAAGGACCGCCGGGTGGCGGTCTGGAAGTCTGTTATAACGCTAAATGTGACGTTTCAATTCAACGAGTTTTGATTGTTTGAATGATTGACCAGCGCCGGAACAACAGTAATTAGTGCACGTCACTGGGTCAGTCGGAATTGACACGTTGGGGAGCCCTTCGTCTCATTGGAAGAGGTTGAACAACTGGCGTTCCCGGTACTACAAAGCCTCCCGAAAGGGATGTCATGAATCGCGGAAAACCCGATTGCTACTGCGATTGCGGCGTGATCTAATCGTGATATAATCTGAGGACGAGGCTACTGGAGCAGATGCAGATGAGGAAATACGGTACAACTTGGGCCGTTTTTGTTTTACTACTAGTGTTGGTTGTTTTCGTCTTTTCGCTGACCAATATCAGCCGCAAGGATGAACCTATCACTTACTCGGGTCTGCTTAAAACTCTGCAGAATCCTTCTTCGGGAATCGAACGGGTCACCGTCACCAATGGCGATCCAATAATTCACGTCAAATTCAAACAAGATCCGAAAGACAAACCGGTTATCGTTCCCACCGAAGCGAAAGAATCGCTCATCAAGGAACTCAATGAAGCCGGCATAACGGTTATCGCAAAAGATGTAGATAAGACCGGCATGTGGTTTGGCATGCTGAGTTCATTCTTCTTGCCGGTGCTCGTGATCATCGGATTGTTATTCATGTTCCGCAGCGCGCAGTCGGGCGGCAATCAGGCTATGAGCTTCGGGCGCAGTCGCGCCAAACTCATGGTCGACAACAAAGTCAAAGTCAGTTTCAGTGACGTTGCAGGTATCGACGAAGCCAAACAAGAGCTTCAAGAGATTGTCGACTTCTTGAAGAACCCAGAGAAGTTCCAGGCTCTCGGCGCGCGCATCCCGCGTGGCGTGCTGCTCGTCGGTGCTCCTGGTACCGGTAAGACGCTGCTCGCGAAAGCCGTTGCCGGCGAAGCGGGCGTGCCGTTCTTCAGTATCTCCGGTTCAGACTTCGTAGAGATGTTCGTCGGGGTAGGCGCATCGCGTGTTAGAGACCTCTTCGATCAGGCTAAGAAACATGCTCCTTGTATCGTCTTCGTTGATGAAATCGACGCCGTCGGTCGCCAGCGTGGCGCCGGTCTTGGCGGGGGGCACGATGAGCGCGAACAGACTCTCAACCAATTGCTGGTTGAGATGGATGGTTTCGAAGGCTCTACCGGTATCATCGTGGTCGCTGCGACCAACAGACCGGACATCCTTGACTCGGCGCTTCTGAGACCAGGTCGGTTCGACAGGCAGGTAGTTATCGATCCACCCGACGTGCTCGGTCGCGAACAGATTCTTTCCGTGCATGGTCGCGGCAAGCCGCTCGCTAAGGACGTCGACGTAAAGACATTGGCGAAGAGAACACCAGGATTTACCGGTGCCGATCTTTCTAATCTTTTGAACGAAGCCGCTCTTCAAGCCGCTCGTAAAGACAAGCGCGAAATCGACATGCGCGATCTCGAGCTGGCGATTGATAAAGTAAGTCTCGGACCTGAGAAGAAATCGCGCATCATCTCTGAAAAAGAGAAGAAAATGACTGCGTATCACGAAGTGGGTCACGCTCTTATGGGCATCCTGCTTCCGCACTCTGACCCGCTTCACAAGGTTACGATTATTCCTCGTGGTTTCGCCCTTGGTGTCACCATGTACTTGCCGGATGAAGATGCGCTGTCGAGAACGAAGCGCCAGCTCATCGACTTCATCGGTGTCGCACTCGGTGGACGTGTCGCTGAAGAACTCGTCTACGGCGATGTCACGACCGGCGCGCAGAACGACCTGGAGAAGAGCACGAAGCTGGCTCGCCGCATGGTGACCGAGTTCGGTATGAGTGACAAGCTCGGACCGCAGACCTTCGGTAAGCGCAATGAGCACGTGTTCCTCGGACGCGACTTTGGTCACGAACGTGACTACAGTGAGAACGTCGCTTCAATTATCGACGAAGAAGTTTCCCAAATCGTCAGCGAGCAATACACTCGCGTAAAGGATTTGCTCTCGACTCACAGACCTCACATGGACGCCATCGTCCGCGTGTTGCTCGAGAAGGAGACGCTCGAGAGAGCCGAAGTCGATGCCATCATGGCCGAAGTCAATCGCAAGCTCGCCAACAACGAGCCGCTCGATCCTTCGCCGATGGACGATCCGCCGACCGCGCCACCATCATCGGTGCCAGTCGAAGAGGAAATCAAAATCAAAATTCCAAACGTAAAACCGGAAGACGACGGTCCGCCGCCGGAATTAAAACCGAGTTTCGCTTAGAATTTCAGAGAGCGTTTGATGTTACGGCACAAACGCTCTCACTGTATCTGGCGGATTTCTGATATCATTTTTGCATCGAGTTTATCCGGTCCTGACTATCTTCAACTTGTAGCTCGGAGCCACCGGATCTGGCAACCTGGAAGCCCTAAGAGAACGATATCGACTCGCTGAGCATATGGCAAAGATTCTGTTAGCCGAAGATGATCATGGACTGGGTGAGACAATCGTAGATTGGCTCGAGAACGAAAACTACTTCGTCGATTGGAAGAATAACGGTGCTGATGCCCTCGAGCACTTGAAGGCGTTTGAGTACGACGCCGTTATTCTGGACTGGGAAATGCCGGAGATGACGGGCATTGAAGTCTGTACGCAATTTCGCAGCAGGGGTGGTCAGACGCCGATTCTCTTTCTGACCTCGCGAGCGGCTATCGAAGATAAGCTTGCCGGTTTTGATGTCGGCGCCGATGATTACTTGCCTAAACCATTCGCGATGAAAGAACTATCTGCCCGCATTCGCGCGTTGTTGAAACGTCCAAAAGCGATAGTCGAGAACGTTCTCCGCGCCGGCGATATGGAGCTTCATCCCAAGACCCATGAATTTTATCGAGGTGGAGAGAAGATCAAATTATCTCCGATCGAATTCGCCTTGATGGAATTCTTTTTGAAAAACCAGAACGTGGTTTTCAGCAACGACGCTATACTCGACCGAGTTTGGCCGGCTACTTCGGAGCGTTCACCAGACACGCTGAGAACGTGCATGAGGCGCCTCAGAAATAAGATTTATAAAGAGAACGAAGACTCAGCAATCCGCACCGTCCATGGTGTCGGTTACAAGTTTGAATTGACACAGTAGATTGTATCTAACGGCGAGTTGGATATCGCAGTGTTCCCAGTTCGTCTCTCACCATAGAGCTAAACAATGCAGCCGAATCGAGGTTGAGCTCTTGCTCGACGTTTATATGGGGTGTTCCTTCTCGAGTCACCACTGAAGGAAACGCTTTTACATTGCCATCCCTGGTATCAATTTGAAGCGCCTTCGATAGACCTCCGCGCTCGGGCCACACGAATACAAATCCATTCAACATTTTCATGTCTAGCGCGTTGTCTGGCTTAGAGCCTTCGAGAAGGTTTAGCCGAGCATCTAACGCCATGACAGCTCTTCTAAGCTCCAACGGGTCGGCGGACGCTGATTGCAAAACCTCGGCAAACGAGTTGATGTTGCCGGAAATGAACGCACTGTTCAGGTCTTCTGCTAGCTTGCGTTCCTCCGGACTGTTCGCTTTGATAAACGAGTTCAACATTTTGATCTGATCGTCAAAACTCGATGAATCTGTCGGTCCAGCTTCGATTGTTTCAGCCACTCCTTTAGCGACCTTTGGTCCGATTTCCGAAACTGGATTTTCGGAGGGACTTTTGTTTTCAAAGGACGGCCGCGCGCAGCCAGCCAGTTGTTTCATCGAATCGAACGCGCAACCGGACAAAATCGAGCTGGTACTATCAGTGGTGTTAACAATCTGATTGCCGGCAGCATCGTGTGTTTCAAACATGATTTGGTTCCTTTTGATGTAATGTGGTGATACGACGTTTCGTGACTTCAGGAAAGCGGACTGGCGATCGGAGCGTTGCTTCGTGCGATCGAATGGACCTCACCCTGGGTCAAAGTGCGGAACAGGTCTTCCGGGCTCGTATCCGAGTCAGCAATGGGTTTCATCGTTGAAATCGTGACATTCTCGTTCAGCTTCCAACGTTCAACATTGGCGTCTACTGCTTTTGCATCTGTTGTGCTCATGTCTATGACCAGTGCCGCTGATTTGCCCGGTGCTTCGCCGTAGAGATTGAATTCCCCCAGAAAGGAGTTCATCTCCGTTTCGCCGGGCAGATCCATCTCTAATTGTTGAAGGCGTGAATCCAGGTCATTGACTAGCTTCTCGCGAAGTTTGACGTCGTCGGTTTTCTTCAAAACATCTGTAAAATCTTTCAGGTCGCCGGAGACGAATGCGTGGTTGAGCTCTCTCGACAGCTCTGCATAAGGCGAATTATCTTTGGGGGTTAGATTGTAGAGGCGTATCTCGGTTTCCATCCGGTCGAGAGCTTCTTGGGTTAATTCATCGCTGCTTCTCGGATTCGGATTTTCGTGGCTCACACCTGGCTCCTTGACCTCTGGAGTTGCGCACTTGGACTTATCGCCACTTTTCCCACTGCCACTGTCTTCAGGCGAGTTCAGGTTGGCATCGCTGGGTAGTTCAAGTTCAGTGAATGATGGTAACGCGCAGCCATGACCTTTGTCTCCGAGGGCTCCCACCCCACCTACCGCCTTGGGACCGAACTCGATGATTGGATTCGGCTGCTCGCTCATCGCCTTGAAATCCGGCTTCGGATACGGGCGCAATTCCTTCATTGAATCGAACGCGAAACCAGAGAGAGCTGCACTGGTATTGTCAGTGGTGCCATTCGCTGGACTGTTTACGGCGTCGCGTGATTCAAACATAGTAATTATTCCTTTGATAGAAACGATTGAAAGTAGATTACCGAATGGATATGACAATTTTGAACCAGATTAGCGTTCAATCGTTCCGAGAGGTTCGTTGCTGGAGGCGATTGACCGGACTTCATTCTGGGTCAGTGTTTGAAATAGTTTTGCTGTGTCAGTGTCCACCTGGACCGGCTGCTTGTTTTCGTCCAAAACCGGCACCATTGCGGGATACCAATTGCCGTTGACATTGATTTTTGTCACGTCGGCGAGTATCGCGCTTGTTTCATTCGTGTTGAGATCCATCGTGAATCCGTAGACCCGCTGCTCGTCCTCTGGGAAAAACTCCATCGAGTTGCCGTTTGCGTACATTTGCGTCTCGTTCGGCAATCCCTGTTCAAGAGCGTCCAGCCGCTCATCCAGTTTATCTACTAGACTGTTTCTCATGTCGAGGTCATTAGTAGATTGCAGAACCCGTTGAAATTCACTCAAGTCGCCTGACACAAAGGCGTGATTTAAATCTCTGGATAGCGCGTCGAATTCGCTGTCGCCGGGCGGAGTTATGGCGTTGAGACGAAGCTCTGCTTCCAGTTGATCGCGCACAATTGGCGACGGCGGTATCTCGCCCGGCTTAAGTGCTACGACTCCAGGGATTGGACCGAACTCTAGAAATTGTGAGTCGTTACTATTAGCTGTTTCTTGTGTGTTGCTGGTCCGTAAATCAGGGTTAAACGAGGAACCGGATTCCTTTATTGTATTCATTACGAAGTCGGACAAGTATATGCTGGTATCTTCTGCGGTGCCGGAGGTTTGTGAAATTGCACTATCGTGAGATTCAAACATGGAGCAATAACCTTAATAGGAACGAATGAGTCCAATGTAGCGACTACTTATGACATTTTTGAACTAACTAAAAGGTCCTCTTGCGAGGACCTTTTAGTACTTGGGTTGGATGAAATCTGAAACGATGAGCTAAGCCACCTGTACCGCGCTCCCCTTGGTACAAGTGGCCTGGCGTTCCCATCACTATTTGCTTACCGGTGTTGCGTTCCCTTGCGCAACAAAAACACTTTAGCCGTCAGTTATGACAATTTTGAACCAATTTTCTTGCCGTGTGAAAGGCGGCTGGTTCTTGCTTAATTAGCGGGATCGGCAGCCGCTGACAGCTTTTTGACGTTGGAGACACTTTGGGGACATTTCAGGGACAAGGCTGGAACAAGTGAGCTTTATTGTTATGAGTGTCGGCGTTAAGCGCTGTTCCAGTAATCGAAAGTTCAAATTTAGAACTCGAAAAGGTTAAAGGTAGAAAACATGGATTCGAAGAAACTTATCATCACCGGTGCAAGTTTCTGGCCGGTCGGTATAACAGTTTTGGCGTACGCCGCGTCTCCCGGCGCCTTCTTTGGAAATCCCGTTTCGCAGATTGCATTCGCGATCACCACAGCCTGGCTTGCTGTTGGTTTCTTGGTGATGCTCCGGTTTAACCGTGTTTGGCAACTCGCCATTGCGCAAGTCCCGTTTACTTTGCCTGTAGCTCTGGCGGCTATCCTGGTCCCATCGATCATAACGATCGTGAGCGCAATCAGATAGTTCAGGCAAGACTAAAACAGATTACAGGATATCTTTGGAAGGAAAGTGATGGACACTATTTACAGACAGAGTACGTTTGCGGTTAATGCCACTCGGTGCGGCTCGCTGAAACGGACAACTCGACGCAATATTGTGCTTCTCCTATCAACGGTTGCATCGTTGCTCGGATGCGCAGGTGCTGATGCGCAATCTTTGAAACCGGAGGCGCCGACGCCGTTGAGACCTGGCATCAATCGCGGACTGGTCGATGCGCTCGTTGGTCCACAATACTGGACATTTATGGCGCAACCAGGCGAGAACAAGGTGCATGTCACGTTCTCCGCGATGGGAATTTATGGCTCCGCTCCGAGGACATCAGTCACATTCACAATGTCGGACCCGGGCAACACTTGGCACACGAGCAAGGTAATCACATCTCAAGGAACGCCTATCGACGCTACATTCGATGGAACCCTCAAAAAGCCGACGAAGGTGATCGTCACCGTGGCACCACCTACAAACGCACTACTACGCGTCGGTGGAAATTATGAAATCGAGGTGACTGGCGCTGTTTCATTCCTGCCGTCAAGCGCTCCGACAACGCCGATTGTCGGCGTTTACAAACAACTGGCAGGTTATACGAAACCACTCGGCGACTGCAAATTCACTTCAGACGGAAAGGTTGTCACCACATCCGGTGCTTCCGGCGATTGGAAAATTTTTGACGAAGAAACCCAAACCTATATCGTCAATATCGACGGCGAACAACGCCACTCGCTGAAATTCGTCCCGGGGCGCGGTTTGATTGACAACGATATCATCATATATCAGCAATTGAGATAGCTTGACCGCGGCCATCTGCCTGTGAGAATCAATATACGTCGAACGCGCGATCTTTTGGGCTGGCGAGGTAGCGACGGGCGGTTCGCCGAAAAAATCAAATAACTTCGTGCTTAATGTGCCCGCTGGCAACAAACATGTTACTCTTGGGAGGAGAAGGACCGGACGAACAACGAGGAGCGACCGCCACCGTATTTGGTAGCTGACCTTTGTGTCTTTGCCGCAGCGCTAAGCCAGGAGGTAACATGACTAGGAAACTTGGTCTCTCGGGAATTTCCCTGAAGTTTTTGCTCGCCGGTCTCTTAATTGTCTCGCTGGCTGTTCTTGGCTATTTCAATTCAGCGGCGAACAAATCATCGCTTTCGGTTGAAACAAAATCAACGACCGTCACCAAAACCAAGTCCAACTACTCGGACGGCGAACTCGTTCCGGTTTTAACAGGCGGTGCTGGAGCGCATCATTCCCTGGGCGGTGGCTCATCTCTCGGCGGTAGCCCCGGTCATTAGTGCAGACGTCTTATGAGGATGCTATGAATCTAACCGAATCATCGAATGCCTTAAATATTGCGTTGATTGAGAATTTGATTGAAAGTGTCGCTAACCTAGCCGACAACAGGAATTTCGAGTCTCTGGAGTCTTGTTTCGCTGATGAAGTGCGTGTCGATTACACCTCTGCCTTCGGAGGAGAACCTGAGCTCAAGCAAAAACAGGCACTAATGTCTGCATGGGCTTCCCTTTTGCCTGGATTTGATGTTACGCGTCATCGACTCAGCAATATATCCGTAAAGTTGCTCGATGCGACACACTCTACTGCTATCGCTGATGTAATCGCGGATCATCATATTGGTGGACAGCAGTGGCAGGTCAAAGGGACTTATGATTACGTTATAGATAAAGTTGATTCAGAACGGTGGGTCGTGCGCGGCATGACCTTTCACCTGACCGGTGAGGCTGGTTCAAGAGACGTCCTCTCGCGTGCTATGAGTGCTGCTTCTACAAAGCCAGTTTCCTATCTGCAGCGATTGCAAACCATGCAGGTGGTGCGAGAGTTTTTGAAGAGCTTGGAAGATAAGGACATGGAGAAATTTGCATCGGTCTGGGCTGATGATGCAGTTCAGGAAATGCCATACTCTCCTCAAAATTTTCCAAAGCGAATTGAAGGCAAAGCTAACTTGGTAGCGCATTATTCCGCTTGGCCGGAAAACAGTGGTAAAGCCAGTTTTACTAAAGAATTGGTGTTCTACCCAACCCTGGATCCGGAGGTTGTGTTTGTCGAATATCATGGAGTCTGCGAAATCAAAACCACCGGACGTATCTATGATCAGCGCTATGGTGGGCTATTCCGCGCGGTGAATGGAAAAATAAAGCTGTTTCGAGAGTACTTTGATCCTAACGTCTTCTCTCATGCATTTTCGCTTGATGAGCGATGAAGATAAAGAACATGCTAATCGTCGTTGCTATCGTTGCATGTTCATCGTGTCGTGCCGATTCATCGACTGATGTGCAGCAAGAGAAAGTGCTTTCGAATTCCTGGAATGGGAGTCCCGCAGAGGTTCATCACCATGAGTTGCACTCAGGGACCGACCAAAATTGTCCAAAGTGTAAAAAATTCGCGACACGCCACAGGCAAATACCCCACATACGTCTTGTTAGAGGCTGTTTCTGCCACCAAGTATTCACATCGCAAACATTGTCACTTTTCATTCAAGTAGACAAAATAATGGCTCGGACTTTTGCGCTAAACGAGGTGGATGGCAGTCCAAGTGCCGCGACGAGTAGTCGGATACCAAACCAAGTACTGCTGCTCTCGGATGTTAAAAGTGCTAAGGAAACCAGCAGATCTATTGCTGAAATCGCTCAAAGTCTGGGACCACCTGATTGTGAAACTCCTCTTTTAGGCGAGGATTTCGATTTGATGTCCGACTATAAGAAGGAACTTCGCACAGTTTTTTTCAAAGATGGCAAATGCAAGGCGATTATGCAGTGGAAAACTTTTTCACAGCCAAAAGAGTGAGCCCGTGCAGAGATGCCCTTCATGGATCCGAACGTTGCTCCTGGTCATTACGCTAAATCTGGGGGCGCAAACAAAACTTTCAGGCTGAGCGCCGACCATTTAATGGATGAATATTTGGCGGTGTGCGGCTTTGTGTTATTCTCTGAGACGATTGACGCCAGCTAGAAGGAAGTTTAAATGGCACCGCGACCGCCAGTTCCTCCGTTCACGAGAGAGACCGCAATTGCTAAAGTTCGAGCGGCCGAAGACGCTTGGAACTCAAGAAATCCAGAACTCGTTGCTCAAGCATATTCCAGTGATAGCGCCTGGCGTAACCGTGCTGAGATATTTTCCGGTCGCGAGGCAATCGTTGAATTTCTGAGCCGGAAGTGGAGTAAAGAAATAGACTACCGTTTAATAAAGGAACTCTGGGCATTCGATGGAAACCGAATTGCCGTGCGGTTCGCATACGAGTGGCGGGACGACTCAGGAAACTGGTTTCGCTCTTACGGAAATGAGAATTGGGAGTTCGATGCGGATGGTTTTATGACACACCGGTACGCGTCGATCAATGATCTGCCGATTCGCGAAGACGAACGAAAATATCGCTGGACCACACCAACGCGTCCCGCTGACCATGCAGGTTTGAGCGAGCTTGGGTTGTAACTATAATTCGGGCGGCAGATAGTCACGTGGGCGTATGGATTTAGCGACCTCTGCCAGGCGGCTGGTGCAAAGTTCTAGGTGCGGAGCCAGAATATTCTCAGAAGTATTTGCGTCGGCGGGATAGTTTGCTACGCGGCAACCAATAACGCCTAAAAATTTCTGCTCATTCACAACCACTCGGAACTTCTTTACTAACCAGGCGGCTCTAGTGCCGTCCGCGAATTGTGTGAATTCAATTGCGCTAAGAGCCTCACCAGTTGCCAGAACCCTGCGGTCGTTGTTGCGAATTGCAGCCGCGTCATCGTCCGGCATGAAGTGATATTCGGTTTTCCCTCGCATACCATCAGCGGGAAGTTCGAAAGCACGGTTGAGCGCCTCGTTCCAATAGACGAACGCGCCATACGCGTCCTTCAGAACACAAATAACTGGCACGTTATCTAGCACATCGTCCGTGATGCGGTCCTGATTGATCATGTCGGTGCCTTTGTTGTAGTAGCGATCGCGTTTACTCACTGACGCGTTCGATATCTCTGCCGAGAAAGATTATTAGCGTAAAAAGGTGCGATTTATGCCATAAATCAGTCCTTATTAAAAACATCTGAGCAGCGGTAAATGTTCACCCAAAGATCACCTGAATCGGCATTGAGCCGCACCTGCTTAAAAGGGCACATTTTAGCCACAATTTCTGAATAACATTCTTGCAGCTCCAATATCAAAACCGGACCTCAACCCCGGTTTCATTCGTGTGACTGATGTCAGAAATAGAGCAAAGACCGATAAAGCGAGATACTGGCGATTTCTCCGGACGCGATTCGTCGCAGAGTTCGCCATTCGATGATCTGCTTCGCGAGGTCTACGGTCAGCCATCGACGCGCGGGACGGACGTTGGCAGCGGAACTTCTGTCGCTCGCGGCAATGATAAAACCGTTGCCGAAAAGGATGCGCACTTTCTCGATATGCAAACCGGTGAAATTGTCGGCAACGCGCCACGAGGACTTGCGGGTCTGGAGGACGGCGCTCCGCCTGCGAAAGCTTCAAAACCGGCAGAGCAAAAGGTTTCCTCGCAGGAGGGGACCGCTGAAGAATTAGATGAGGGCGAGGATTTCGCCATTCTCAAAAAATCGCAATTTCCGCCGAAGAAAGAAGCATCCGGTGGTGGCGATGAACCAGACTTTGATGTCCTGAAAGCTCCCTTCCCGAAGAAGATTGTCACTGGTGACTCGTCTGGCGCAGCGAAGTCGGTTTCGTCAGACAAATCAAATGCCGATGATGCTGCGAAGAAAAAATTTGCGGGTTTGCCGGACTATAAACCGGACGCGTCGCACAATACAAAATTCGCGACATCGATGGAGAAAATGACAGGTTGGCTGGACTCCAATTTCGAGAAAATCGATGCGGACCAAAATGGTACGGTCACTCGTGAAGAGCTTGGTCAGCAAATGGAGAATTCAGCATTAGCAAACGGCGAAGGTGGCATTTATTTGGCCACCGCATATGGTGCTGCAGATAACTGGAAGAATGTGGCGGATGAGCTTGGCGGAAAGAAATTGCAAACCGGCGGATCGGCCCAGTCGGGTATGGGTAAGCCTGGAGAGACCGCTCCGAATGTTGGGATAACCCGGGACGGACTAAAGAACGTTCGCGACAACCTCGGGAAATTCGACTCTAAAGAGTTGAAAGATCGGCAAGGAAGCCATGCGGTTTCTCTGCAAAAATCACTGGAGAGCCATACCAAACACCTGGCCAGCGATTCGCCCGTGTCGCAGGGACAGACCGGCAGTTGTTTTGTTCTTGCTCCAGTTGCTGCAATCTTAGAGAAGGAGCCAACGTTTTTCGACGACAAGATAAAGGATCTCGGTGATGGAAAGCTCCAAGTTAAGCTGCCCGACAACGAAGGTCGCTATGGAAACGTTGATACTGTTATTTCAAAACCAACCGATGCGGAGCGTGCCCGCTTCGGAGGCGGCGAAACCGCTGCGATTGTCGAGAAAGCATTTAGCCAGCACCTCAAGACACTGATGGGTGATACCAAAACTCAGGCTTTGCAAGAGCAGGTTCGCGAAGGTGGTCATGAGCATAAAGCGATTAGTTCGATGACTGGCAACAAGTCCATTCGTACCTCGCCTCAAGATGTGGAGGCGAAAGTTCGAGCTGAGCTCAATCTGGTGAACGACGCTAACAAGGGTGTTACCGCTGGGACTCACCAGGCGCTTCCGGAGGGCACCGGGTTAATGCATAAGCACGTTTATCAGGTAAGCGGATTCGATCAAAAGACAGGCGAAGTGGAATTGACGAATCCGCACAAGGGCGATTTCGGCGGAGAGATTGAGCCCCTGAAACTTGGCGGCGGCGCTCGTGATGGGAAGCTCGACGGAAAATTTAAAATCAGTTTTGAGGAGTTTCAGAAACACTTTGCTGAAATAAACACCTTCGACATTCGTAAGAAGTGAAGGCGTTCAGTTGGAAGGTCGTCCGCTCAGAAAATCTGCATTGCCTTCTAATTTGGCGGGACTTTATCTGAACCTGAATGCTCATTGAAGGTTTCACTGTCTCTGCGCGCGAGCGGTCTTCCGACCCAATTTGCCGCAGCGCTTGTTCTTGCATTGCATAAAGAGTAGAAAAACATGCTATCAAAGCCCGAGTAGAGCGCTTGGAACAGCGTCTGGTGGCAACTAACCGGTCAGAACCTGAATGCCCAGTTAGTAAGCGTGCTATATAGTCAAGACTGAATTGCGGGTTGAATTAATGCAAGCTCTCCCATTGCTAAAGCTTGGCCAAATCTATAGAGCCGAACTTCAGCTCCTCGAGGCGATATCAGAGTTTCAATCTGCTCGTCCAAGTTATACGACGCATCATTTTCTTACGGAATTATTTGAGATACATCAAGGTCACATAGTTCAGCTAGATAAGATCAACGAGGTAGTCAGATTCAGCCCCGCAAGTGATGTAGAACTACCTGACAAACTTCGGAAGCTGGTCGCGAAAAATTGTTTCCCAGAACGCCTCCTCTTCTCCTGGCTCCACGAATTTGGGGTGCAATTGCTGGAACTCTATAAAGCCACCACGAAATTAAACAAGACTTTCAAGGAAACTCTGCCCACTTCCGCATGGAAACAGCTTCAGGCACTCGAAGAGCAACAGTCATTAAAGGTAGTCCAGCTGACCGATCTTTTGCAGCAGACAACCAAGATCATCGCGCCTTCTGTTTGGTACAGCTAGCAACCTCTCGCTCATAGCCGGAATTAAACGTGTCTCTTCCGAACTGCTGCTACGATGAAGCGTGCATTCAGACAAGGGAATAGATGCCTATCGGTAGAGAAATTTCGAGCCGACAATTACCATTCTTTCGGTTTATGTGCATCAAACCGCTGTGCGCACCGATGATCGCACGAGACAGACTCAGACTAAGACCGCTTGAGACAACGCCATTCAGCTCCGTATCTGACAGAAACACATAGGGAGACTGGAACGCGTTCTCGATGTGCTCTGGGATGTTGCCATTTTTGATCACTATAAGAATTTGATCGCCAGACCTCACAATTTCGATTTCTATAGTTTTTTCGCTAAAGCAGTTGATGACAGGAACGATTGTAGACAGCGCGAACAACAATCGTGAAAAATCTACTTTTATGCGAGTTTCTAAAACCTCTGCCTCCTGGTCGAATGAGAAATGCACCGGTTTATCTCTTGAACCGAGCTCCTCACGCAGCTCACTCATCAACTCTGATATCGCTAGTTCATCCAACTCCAGCGCAACCAGTCCGGCTTGAAATTTTTCAAGGTCTAGAAAATCGTTCAAAACATTCACTATTGAGAAAACGATCTTTTCAGCTAGCGAAACATCCGCAGCGTTCTTCAGGTCCTCTTCGGAAGTTCTCTTCTTATCGCAACCGAGGAGCTCTAGCGTGCAGTGAATCGCGGTCAATGGCGAACGTAAGTCATGACTGATCATGGCTACGAGTTCCTTCTTGCCCGTCTCGATTTCGAATCTGGCAGAGACGTCTTTGAAAGTGGCCAGGCGCACGCGCGAATCATGCAATTCATACTGGCTAGAGGAGAACTCAACGGGAAGCCGGCTTCCATCAGCCTTGGAAACCAGCAATTCGATCGTGTGCTTCTCCGCCGTTGACAGTACCTCGTTCATCTGCTCATTTGTCGCAATACCAGATTTGGTGCCACCAAACAAAAGCGTACTCAGTTTCTTCCCCAGTAAATCCTGAGGGCTATATTTAAGCATCCTTTGTGTGGCTGGATTGATCGAAGAGATCGCGTTTAATTGATCACAGGTTATAAGCGCAATCGGCATGCAATCGACCATGGCTCGAAATTCAGTTTCCCTTTGCTTCATCTGGCGAAGGATTTCATTGCGCTTAGTGACATCGTGTGCGACACAGACAGCAAGATTCTGATCTGTTGCAAGACTGGCAGTCCATGCGAACTCACGGCCCGCGCCCTCGCCGGACTGCCGTACTCGACATTCGAACGTCACCGGGCGTCGGGTGCGAAAGAGTTCTTTCAGTTTCTCATCCACATAATCAACATCAGCCTTTTCCACCAAGTCAATCAACGCTGTGCCGAGCAATTCATCCGGAGCAACACCCCATAGAATTGTGCTCGCATGGCTGACCTTCACAAATTTCCCATGTTCGTCGATCGAACAAATACAACTGGCGGCATTCTCGAGCAATGTCTTTTCCTTACTTCGGATGTTGCGCAGAGCTCGTTCCATCGACTGCAGTTCCAACGCCAGGTGTCCGACCTCATCAGGAGCGCTGTCCGCTTCAACCGATGACCTGTCTTGCAAAAGCTTTCCGTCGGCAATGTCATCGAGAGTATTGGTAATCATGCGAAGTCGCGCAACGATTCCGGAGATAAAAATGTGGTAGAGAAGAAACGCGACCAATACTGTTGCAGCGAAACCCATAAACAAAGCGGCATTGAACAGCAAGCTCGATTGAAACTTCAGATGCTCCTGCGCTTCTTTCTCGACTTGTCTGTAGTCTGCCTGAATTGCTTCCAATCGAGCAAGTACCTCGCTCGCCGACATATAAACGCGCAACCACTCTATGTCAGACTTGCCCATAATCATGACCTTGTCTTCCATGTGAAATCTGAGTGATTCTCGGAGCCTTTTCCTGCGCCGTTTTTTTCGCCCTCGCTCGTGTCCGTGTCCATTTTTCTTTCCGTGCAGTTCCTCGTAGATTTCGGGAATTGCTTGACACGTCGTTTCGATCTCGGCGATTGTGTGGGCATATTGAGATTTGTTTGCGAGGGTGGTTTTTAACGAGCGAAGCTCTCTATTTAAGGATTCGAGAAGTCCAAGGTATTGAACTTCGCTCCCCTCGGCGCCGAGTATCTCTCCCCTTCCCATGCAGATGATCAAATCCTGCACGCTTCGCATTAAGCGTCCAATGCTGCTGAGCGCTCGTCTAGCCTCCTGCTGCTCCGCCACTTGTGAGCTGGTCTGCTCGACCATTGTAAAAACGGTTGCGACGTATATGATTTGCAATGTAATCATGCAAACGAACAGAAGCAGTGCTCTTCTGATCAAACTAGATTTAGGTGGTATCGCATTTGATGTCATGGAGAGACTCCACCGGTGAGCCTCGGTAACTTAATCCAGAAAACGCTCCCGCCTTCTGGTTTCCCATCGACACCGATTTTGCCGCCGTGACCTTCGATAATCTGTTTGCAAATCGACAGTCCGAGACCAGTTCCAGCACCACGCCTGCCGTCGCTTGATTGTGTTTGTAGGAAAGGTTGGAAGATTGCTTCGCGCATCTCTTCTGGCACGCCTCTTCCTTGATCGGAGATTCTAATTTCTAGATCAGGCAAATTGTCAATCACCGTTATTGATACCGTCGTATCTGCCGGTGAATACTTTATTGCGTTACTGATCAAATTTATTACCACTTGCACTAGCCGCTGAGCGTCACCAAGCACGGTGGCATGACAGTCGTTCTTGTCCCAAACAAGTTGGATGCGTTGCTGTTCGGAGTAATCTCTAGTTGACTCGACAGAGTCTGAAACAACGTCTTCAAGCTGACAGGGGGTCATCGCACCCATTAGCTTTCCGACACCTAGACTTTCTATGTTGAGCATCTGTTCGATTAGACCAAGCAGACGAACAGTGTTGCTGGCAATGCGTTTCAAACGCGCTCTTCTAGACTCGTCGAATGCTTGCCTGTCAATCAGACCATTAACGATGGTTTGAACCTCGATGAGTGGCTTGTGCAGCGTAGTGCCAAGCAGGGTCACCAGATTCGTTTTCATTATTTCCAGTACATGGCGCTCGGTTACGTCATCGAGCAAAATGAACGTCTCATCTGATCTATATAGCGAGCGAACCGAGGTTACATCGACGAATATTTTTTTGCCCTCGCTACCATCGGTAATGGCATACCGTAGTGGGCTGGAACTTTCTATGTGAAGGAGCGAATCGTTTTCGACTTTCGTAGTCTGGTCCAGTGGCGTTAGAAAGCCTGCCACTGTTCGACCGCGCGATGAAGTCTCTAAGCTCAGAAGCGCTTGTCCAATTTTGTTGGCGGATTTGATCATCCCATCCGCATCTACAGTGACGATACCCACCGGCATATTCTCAATCGCGGTGCGCAACTGCGTCTCGCGCGCTGCGACAATATTGTCCATCTGTTTCGTCTCAGTTATGTCCCTAATGCAACAAAAGAGCGAGCCATCCGACGGGGACCAGTGCGCTGACCACAGAGTATCTATAACGACATTATCTTTTCTCGTTAACCGCGCTTCAAAACTCAAGTCAGACTCTTCAGCGATACGCGCATTCAGTTTTTCAAATTGATCACTCAAGCCCTCTGGAAGCAAAACCTCAATGTTCTCACCAATCAATCTTTCCGGCGAATATCCCCATTGCAGGCTGGCAGCCTGGCTTACGGTCAAGAAAACTCCTCTCGTATCAATTGAACAAACAACATCGGTAGCATTCTCTATCAACATTCGCTCCTGCTCGGCTGCGGTTGCGAGCGCCTCTGCAAGTCGATGAAAGGCTTTATCGATATCTCCAATTTCGTCGTTGTCTTGCTGCACTGGCAGCAGTTCTTCCCTTCGTGCAAAACGCGACATATTGTCTGCAATGAGAGAAATTCTTCTTGCTACTTTTCTCATGAAAAACATAATCGCCAGCAAGTTCGCCACGAGCCCGATCAAAATCCCCACCGCAAGCGTAATCTTGACCCGTTGAAGCGATTGCTCGGTAAATGAGGTGACGTCGTCTCTTCGCTGATACTTTTGTAGCAGCTTGTCGCAAACACTCGTGAGCTTTTCACCTGACGAGTTCATGGGCGCGAGCATCGCTTGGTCAATGCTCCCGTGCGGTACGCTGAGCAGGAACTCGAATGAGCTCTCTTCCTCTGCCGTAGCCACCTCAAGTTGTCTCAGTAATCGCAGCGAATCGGCATCGTCTTTTAGCAGTGTGTTCAGGACACGCATCTCCTGCCTCATAAGGGCAAGCTGATCTTTGAACATCCCCAGTCCAAGGTCCTCACGCACCTGCTGCGCCACAGGCAGTGCTTTCAAAATCTCTGCAACGGTTTTCTGGGCGGCGCTCGTAAAGCGATTCAGATGCTCGACAACCTGGCGAGCATGGCGTTCCTTTTCAAGGCGGTTTCCTAATGTGTGCAATTCAAGGGTGAGCACCGATACGAAACCGAGTTCTGATACCACCAGTATGAGAACCGCCAGAAATCCTTTTTGAGCCATCGATGATCGATTTGGCACCGGAAAACCCCCTGGAGCTAGATTATTATGCCACTTCGGGGCGGAAATCCGGGTGGTGCAAATTTGTTATAAGTGACGCCTAGGATGAAAACGTTCGGCAATTGACGCACCGCACCACACTCGCAATTGACCGCATTTACCATCCCCTCACTAAGGAATTTCGCAAATGACAAATAATAGATTCGATGCCTTCGAGAGCCAAACAGCCAGACCTGACAACGCCTATAACACGACGCCTGCTATCGAGAACCTGACACTCGAGGTCCAGGAACTGTGGGGAAAACAATTTCCAAAACCCGGTGGCAAGGGCGAGTCGCGCGGACCTAATTTCCTTGATTGCGGAGAAAACCCCTTGCAAAAAGGATGCGAAGGTCCAGGCAAAAATCCGCTCGAGCCGCCAAAAGATAATAAAAAAGAGCCGAAGGCCGAAGGCGGGAAGGAGACTGCTGCGGAGAAACAGCCGCCGGTAGATGCCGCCTGGGGAACGCCTCACGGACAAGGTCTCGAAGGACGTGAAGGCAAAGCCGGACGGGAGAGAGGAAACACAGCTATCAGAAACACATTGCAAGAGCATGAGTCCAGATCCGGCAAGGAACAATCACCCTTGTTGCCCGATCTTGAATTGATCGATCACGAACGGCAAGGTCCGGCAGGCCGTCGTAACCCTCGTTAATTTTTCCTGCCTGAGTGTGTTTGTCGGGGTTCTCATAAGAGGACCCCGATAAGCTTTTTATTGGTCGAATTTGTAACCGACACCATGGACGGTGCGAATCTTGGGGTCTTCTGATTCAGCGTAAATCTTCAGTCGTAGTCTTCTCATATAGTTTCTCAAAGTGTACGGCGAGCGATCGGAGGAACTTGGCCATACACGATCGAGAAGCGCATCGTTACTGAAGACTACTCCTGGATTCTTAAGAAACAATTCCATGAGCGAGAATTCGATCGGGGATAGTTTAATCGGATTGCCGTTGCGTGTAAATTCGCGAGTTTCCAGATTTAAGCTGAGATCGCCTGATGCGATGACCGTGTTAACTAGATTCTGTGGTCTACGCAACAGTGCCTGGACGCGCAGTATCAATTCTTTCATTACGAAAGGCTTTGGAAGATAGTCATCGGCGCCGACACCAAATCCGGTGACTTTGTCTGAGATCGAACTGCGCTGGGTAAGAAACAGAACTGGAGATTTGCCGCCTTCATTCCGATAAGCATTGCAAACTTCAATGCCTGTCATGCTAGGCATTTCCCAGTCGAGAATTATTAGTTCGTACTGATAGGATTTTAGAAATTCTAACGCGGAACTGCCGTCGGTTTCCCAATCCACGAAATGACTCTCACGCTGCAGAACATCGACAATGGTTTCACCCAGAGCTCTGTCATCCTCTGCCAATAAGATCTTGACCATGTTCGCCTCAGTAACGCTGTCCTGCTAACAGAATCATTATCAGCGGTTTCTTTAATGATTTCTGGCAGCGCCAATTGCCATTATACGTCGCTACAAAGCGTAAATAAACGACGATCTACGTAACTACGCGACGAGAGTGCAACAAAATCTGCCAGGCGTGGAATATTGTAAGTTCAATATATGGCAAAACGGAACGATTCTATGAAAGCTAAGACTCCTCGAAAGCGAATAGTGAAGGTGGCTCAACCTGTTGATTCCAATGGCGACGCAACAGAGAAGAAGAGTAGCCCTCTTGCACTTGCGGAGTCGAATGGGAAAACTCCGAAACCTAAAATAAAGCAATCTATTCAACGCTCAGATGATAAGCTGACTCACGAAGACCTGCTCCTGATCAATAACAATCGTGGATTGGTCGAGTTGCTCCGGCAGAAAAACATCAAACTGAAAGATGTTATGTCGACTCTGCGCTATGAAAATGAACTCGTTCAACTACAGGTTGAGTTGGTCAAACTCCAGCGTTGGGTTCAGGAATCCGGTGAGAGAATTGCCATTCTCACGGAGGGGCGTGATGCCGCCGGAAAGGGCGGGACTATTCGGCGATTCATCGAGCACCTAAATCCAAGAGCAATGCGCGTTGTGGCGCTTCCCAAGCCAACCGACGAAGAACGCGGACAGTGGTATTTCCAGAGATACGCAAAACAATTGCCGAATAAAGGAGAGATTGTCTTCTTCGATCGGAGTTGGTACAACCGCGCAGTTGTCGAGCCGGTAAACGGCTTTTGTACCGACGCTGAATACAAACGTTTTATGCAGCAAGTTCCCGAGTTCGAACACATGCTGAACGAAGACGGAATGCGAATCATCAAGTTCTGGTTTTCGATCTCCAGAGACGAGCAGGAGAAAAGATTCGAATCTCGGCGATCCAATCCGCTAAAACAGTGGAAGCTCAGCCCGATTGATGATACCGCACAGGAATTGTGGGACCAGTACACTGAATATAAAGAAGACATGTTCAGCAAGACGCATACGTCCTTTAGCCCATGGATCATTGTTAGAGCCAACGATAAAAAAATGGCGCGGCTCGAAAGTATTCGATACGTTTTGAGTTTGTTCGAATATCCGGGCAAGAGCACGAAGATAAGACTATATCCTGACCCCAACGTCGTCGGACGATTTCATCGCAGTAGCATAAAGCTTGACTGATGTTGTCGTGCTACGAGAGCTCGACTAAGAGCGCGAATTAATATGTTGAATTTGACTTGCCGGGTCATGACAATCGCTCTTGCATTGGCGCTTACATCCTGTGAGCTTGCACCTACGCCGGACGATTCTGAAACATTCCCCGAAGCTTCACTTAATCTCCAGAGCGAAGGTTGGTTCTTGAAACAGCTGGAAGATCTTAGAGAACCATCGCTTAGGAAGTTGCCCAGTAGATACTGCGAAACTGCATACCGATTCACTCTGCTTCGAAGCTTTAGAAATCCTTTGTCAGTGAGAATTGAACATAACGTGGACGGTACGACTTTGGTATTCGCGAAGGAATTAGGCGCGAGAGGCTCCGGCCAAATGGAGTTTGTTCGGAACGATCGGTTGAGTTGGACGACCACCCAGTACGAACAATTTTCCTCCAAAGTACAGTCTTTGCGATTCTGGGAAAGCCCATCAGTTCTGAAAATCCAGAAACGCGATTTGACGGCCGACGGAGCGAGATTGATTTTTGAAGGGGTTGAGGCTCGCAATTCTCATTTCGTTTATCGTGGCTCAGCGACAATTGAGAAAAGTCCGTTTCAAGGTCTAGGAAAGTTTCTGCTGTCTCAAGTTGGTTTTTTACCAAGGAACTTTCAGTGATACATTCAAACATTTGCTGCGACCGGCTCTCCGGCGGCGAGCCGTTGTTGAAAATTTGGAACGAGCAGCGCAATTGTAAAACTGAAGCAAATCTAAGTGACCTGGAGCTTGTGATTCAATTGTGGCGAGCTGCGCGGTCTTCCGATGATGCTACGGTTGCAACAGCTTCGCAAGCTCATAGAGCATGCCGATGGTTTGAAATAGCGGGTGAGCCATGTGCAGTTGACCGTCAGTGCCTTTCCAAAATTGATCATTCCAGACGATACCACCTACGATATCATCGTGTATTTTGAAATCATATGTACTACTTGAGGAAATTCGACTTGCCCTCATGCTGGGCGTGTGCAAAACTCTTAGAACAATTCATGACTGTGGGGGATACTAAACATTGGACGCCCGAGCCATTCTTCAAGATGCAAAAGGAACCCCTTTCACTTCAGCGTCTGGTGAAAAGGGGATTATCGAACTTGAAGCTCCGATATCGTCCGAAGAGATTCGCAAATTAAGTGACGAACTAACTTCGCCTCTTCCTCTTGAGTATGAAAGCTTGTTAGCCTTTTGTGGTGGTTTCGAATCTGCGATCGGTTTTGTCGACTTTTACCCAGGGGACACGATTAGAGAGGACCTGTTTCCACACGGTTTACCGATCGCTTGGGACGATGCCGGTAATGTTTGGCTCCTGGACCTGGTTGCAGGAGAACCAACCGATGAAATTCCCGTATTTTTTGGCTGCCACGATCCTCCGGTTATAGTTTTGCAGGCTAAATCAATTACCGCATTTATTGCTGACGTAATCGCGTACGGTAGAAGAGAGCCAGATAATAGAATAACGGCAATAGACGAATATACTGCCAATATCTGGAAAAACGACCCAGGTGCTCTAACCTATCATGATTGTATTCAAGGTGATTCGACATTGAGCCAATTCGCTCAAAGTCTTGGTCTAGACTATGAATTTGGGGACATGCGACATGCAGAAGTTGGACAAGGTTTCGCCGATGGTAAGTATGGATCAGATTCAATTACTAAGCGACACGACAGCGAGCGAATTTTTGCTAGACAGCGAAGAAAACTCAGTTTTATACAGAAGATTTTTGGTGTTTGATGATTAGAAAAATAACCAGATTCATTTCCTCGGATGACTCGGGCATCGTAGCGATGAACCAAGAGACCACACATTAGTGCGCTCTGCGTTTCGCGGCTGTGCTAAGCGATTTGAAACTATTTGCCGTATGATGATTTGGAAGTGCGATCTGGTTGAGCTCACTATGGAAAAGACTTCCTTCCGAACGAGCAAATGTTGATGGTGAGGCACAGCGTGATGTCATCAAAAGAGTCGTCAATTAAGCGTAAGCGGCAAGTCGCGATTGCGATAATGTTTGCTAGCGGCAGTCTATTTTCGACGTCGGATGTAATAGCAAAGCAACCGGCGGCGGATGGTAGCACTCTTCAGTATTTAGTATCTAACACTGCCTTGTCGAACGAAGTGCGCGCCTACTACTTGCTTCGACTGGCAGACTCTTATATCGAGGGTGACGGCCGAGCAAGGTCCGTTTCGTTGGAAATGAAAGCTGGGACTCGAAACCCGTTGCAGTACTTCGGTTTCGTGGATATGGAAGGATTTTACGAGGACGTGAGTTACAGCTACGCAAAATACTTACTTACGCAATCACTTGCAAAGAAAACTAGCGACAAGGCTGAAAGCAACTCGCTTGCTAATGATGAGGCTGCAGCCAGCAACATGGCTCTGGCGGACGATGCTATTCAGGCCGCCCTCAAGGAACTTAAACAGTCATCAAATGAACCGAGGAAATTGAATCTATACTTCGCCGCATCAAAGATTTTGCAAAAGAAAGGTGATTTAGCCGGTTCCAAGAGGTGTGAGGATGCATTCAACGATATGATTCGAGACGCAGAAAGCTCTGATAAGCCAAAACCTGAGCTAGTAGCTGCAGCCAACGCAATCTTCGGTTTACTTGCAAAAGCAATCCTCCCCGTGCAAATTCCGACTTTTGTCGCCGGAAGTTTTGGAGAGCAGCCTCTGGCGCCGCTCGCGAGTCCCCCTGCAGAGGCAATTCTCGATAGCGAGGCGCTTTTACTCCGCGGTTTGAAGTTAGTGGACCGGCTGCCTTCTTCCGATCACAACAGGCGAAAAGCGCATCGGGATATGGTCTTGTGGTATAGGCAGGTTGGAATGATGCCGCAGGCTGAGGAGCAAAAGTTGATATTATTCAGCCTTGTCGGTATCGAAAACGATTCCATTCTCTATCCGCAATCTGGTGCGTGCGGGCATCCAGCTTGGTGGATGAAACCTGGCTACCGAAGCGACATGAACTGTGGGATGGGATAGGGTTCGGTGCGTATATTTGACTGTTGATGTTAGAGCTAAACACACGGAACTTGCCGAAGATTCGTGAATGGTTTGCGCGTTTTGCGAGATGGCGTGCTTCGCTACGCATTTTTACCATTGCCTAATTCAACCGCTCTGGCAACAATAGGATTAGTACTTGCAGCAGGTGCTTTCTATGTACGCTCAGATCTCGAGTTTTCTAAACACAGAGCTTCATCGTTGGTATTCGATGCTAGCTGTTTGTAGTGTGCTGTTCCTTGAATATCAAATCGCAACAACCAACATAAATGGTTCACAGGAAAGCGTCTTGCCTTGGTTTGTGTTTGTTGCGACAGGATTGGCAGCATTTGCATCACTAGATTTCGGAATATGCCATCGGAGTTCGCTAACTGTGTTAAGTGGTGTTCGCCTTATTGGGTTTCCGCTCGCTGTCTACCTGGCTGCCAGCTTCATTCGGAACAGTTACGGTGGTCTCAGTAGTGGTGCGTTTTAAAGGGAATCGAGAAGCTCGATTCGAGATAATTACTTAAGACCTAGTTTACTGAGACCTAGATGGACTGCCGGACGCGTCGCAGTCGACTAGCGGAATCTGTGTTCCATTTCAAGAATTGGAAGGTCGTTAATAGACGCGTGACGAAGAGTCATGTAGCCGCACTGTCGAACTCCAGTTCTCCTTACCATAAGCACGAAAGCAGTTTCCCGAATCGCCTTGCCCCTCGTACGAGAATCGCACGGCGATTCGGTTTCCGTCGAGCGCCCAGAGTTCACTTATCCAACTACGCTCTAGTTACCGCTGCCACTTACCTGTCCAGAACGAGACGACTGCAAAGCGTCCTGAAGATATTTTCCGCGCGATTACGCCAAGCGCTGCTAGTCGCAGCACTCAAAGCGTCTCTACCTAAACTCATTGAGCAAGGTCATCATCAGCAATTCGGCGACCCCTGAGAATGTTGCAATTCCATGGTTTAGGGCTGAGGTCAGACCGTTGAATGATGTTTCCTGCAGGAATGTCCCTCACCGCGAAATATATGCGGTGCTCACCGCGCCATCACACTAATAATGCAATGATTTATTTTGCTATCATATTTTACGAGGATGTGGCGAAGGGACCAACGACTGTCGAATCAGTCGTTGGAAAAAGAGCACGACTGAACCCGTCGAAAAGATTATTTCCAATATGAGCACCAATTGCGAGTTCTAGACTGTTGCTTCGAATTGTCGCAAGAGTCAGTAGAAATCCAATTCCGAAATAGAGGAGCAAGGTCGGAATCAATGTCATGACATTTTCGCTGACAGCAACTTCCGGATTCGAGATGTGTGGCAGCATGAAAAGAAAACCGTTGATACCACATAGCCACCATCGTGAAGTCGTTATCTTACTCAGCATCTGCAGAAGATATCCACGAAATGCGACCTCCTCAACGAAACACTGCATTGGTGTAAACAGCAGCACTATTGGCGCATAGGTGAAAAACGCCGGCGACTCCAGCACATAATGATAGTCGCCTGGAAAAATGATTGCTCCTATTCCCTCGACTGAAGCAGCTAAACAACACCAGAGCAAAAATCCGATTCCGATTCGACCGAAGTCGATTTTGTCTGATGGCGTGATGAGTGTTTTAAAGCCACGCCCGTGTAGAAAGCGGACCACCAGAAATGTGAATAGAAGCAGAGTCAAAAAAGTTGAGTTAAGTGCGATGTATTGAAATATCGCGTCCACGTCTGTGACTTGTCCGGTTACTTTGTCGAGATTTGGAATTTTTCCGCATAGTAAAACCAGAACTACGCAGAATGAGATAGAACCGAAAACAAAGTAGCCACCTACGATGATCAATATCCCGAGAATGTATCGCCACCACGCACTCTTCGCGGACTGTCCCAACAACAGGAAGGTTGGTTCTGTAGCTGCTTCGTTTGCCATAAAATCCTCGCGATACCCGACATAATTTATTCCCTGCCGATAGGATAGTCTCTAAATACTTTGGAACGCCCATAATGTTCGAGCGATTCACCACTCATTCTGTCCGAATTAGGAAAATCCTTCGATGAGTATGAGGTGCCAATCAACAATGGGGATTGGAGCGGAGAAGACCTAAGACCCATCGCGAGCACTTTTCCTTTTCGAGCATGCACTTCACAAGGCGAACGGCGAAGAGTCCCGCATAAATAACCATTAAATGGAATACCAGCTTGGCGTTGCACTGCGAGCAGTACGTATAGAACTGCGCTTTGATTATCCTAGACCAATTATGCCTTTTTTGCTGCGGAGTTCGGCGAAGTGATAAGATACGCTATAGCGTTTGGAGCCCTGGTCTGCGCATGAAAAGACACTTCTTGAAGGTACTTGTTATTTCGACTGTCTTTCCGCTGATGTCGGTGACCGCGGGTGCTGAAGAAATGGCTGTTCCTCCCTTTGACAAAGTCTACAAGTCGCCTTCGCTAGGGCGATGGTGTGCAACAGGGTACGCAGACTTCTTGCGCGGAGCTGGAGATGAGACTGGTAACCCGCTCGAATTGAAGTTTCTGGGCGACCCAGCGCCAGCCGGTGCCAGTCGCGAATACATCAACTGGCACAATAACTTGAATGCCGCATTAAATGCGCGGTTTCGAGCACTAAAACCGGTTCAGGCGAACGGAAAATTAGTTGTTGTCGGTTGTCGTTATAAAGTTTCTGAAAATCGCCAGATTGAAGACCTCTTATTATTCGGAGATGGTGCCCAGCTTTTCGAGCCGTTCCTTCGCAAAGCCATTTTGTCTTTGAGTGGATCTGAGCTCTTGATCCTCCCAACTGCGGAAGCCAAAGAATTGCGAGGATCGGGACGGTTTGTGCAAAATTACGGGCGCGAATTGCTCGGTTCGTCAGAAGAGGTTCGCGCTCCTGAGACTATTTGGAAGGAGTCATTGTGCCAAGAGATTGAGCGTCGCTTTGATTCTAAAGGGCGTGGATTTTTCGGGACGGGACGACGGTTCTCCTGCAGGCTCTCGTTCCTGGTCCATAACGACAGAACAATCTCGGACATCGAAATTGCTCCCATCGAACGAAAAAATTTCCATAAAATGGGGGAAATTCTACTGAACGACATATTACATAAGTTGGAGGGCACCGACTTTGTAAGCCCTCCTCCTGTTTCGCCTCCGGTTGGGCCTCTTCGAATTGAATTTGTGATTGATAAGTCATACAAACTTATATCTTGCGTTTAGCAGCCGCTCCGGTTTGTCTTAAGATTAGGGCAAGACGACTTAATTTCCCCGCGTCCGATGTACTTTCCTAAGAGTTAAACGGGGCATGGTTAGCGTCTCGGGCTATTCATATGAATGATAGAACCGAACCATCGAAACACCGAAGAATTGCGAGGTAAAGTGCTCTCGGACGATCAAAAAATTGATTACTTTATTTCCTGCTTCGAGGACGATGAGGAATCTATTATTGTTCGTCATCTGACGGAGAGGGAATCGCTGCGCGAAATCTATTCTCGACTTCCAGCCAAGTTTCCAGTCCTCTTCGAGAAACTACTGCTGAACTATCGATGGTCTTCCATCTGGCTCTACGGCGCGTTTCGGCTTTTAGACAGCACGGACGATAAACCAGATCTTTCTGGGTTTTTGGGCGAGATTTTTAAGGACGAGAATCTTGTTACTCCTTGCCTTCAGAATGGTTACATACAATTTGCTTTCGCGTATGACCGTTATGATCCGGTTTGTTTTAACACGAACAAACGAACCTCTGCGAACGACTTTGAAATCGTCAGGCTTGATCACGAATTGCTATTGCAGCGCTCGAAGATAAAGGCGATCAAGACCCTAGCTCCATCATTTGAACTGCTTATTGCTGCGGACTATCACCAGCCCGGTTGATTAGCTGATGATATGGAAAAGCATCGAAAAGGAGATGGCTGTCTAGAAGACTTCTTCCTACCGCTGATTCCTTATTCTTTCCGCGATGCGGAACGCTAGTTGACGTGTGCCGGTGGGACGAACCGGTGTAGACGGGTATCAACTCCGTCGCATCTAAGTGTTTCGTCCTACAGATTGTGATTAAACATCAATGATGGATGACTACTGTTAAGAGGTTAAACCGAGTAAATGTGCCAGCGCCATTTGTCTAATGACGGGAGCCGGTGAGCACTCCGGTTGATTGCTGGGTTACACTGCAGATAAGAAAAGCTACTTGTCACCGCCACCAAGGCCTCGAACAAGCCTCTAACTGGTATGATTCCAAGCGCAAGCACATGGGGTTCGCATGATGGAAATATTTCTGGTCTCTCTCATCTTGTCCTATACGTGGGGCTTGCTTGGCATTTCTATAGGCTATCACCGGGGACTCTCGCATCGCTCGTTCAAGCTTCCGCGTCTACTCGAATACTTCTTCGTGACTGGTGGATACCTGGTTTTCGAGGGCGGTCCCATATTCTGGGTGGCCTCTCACCGTCTGCATCACCGCTATTCTGACGTGCCGGGGAAAGATCCCCATACTCCTAAAGACGGGCTATGGCATTCTATTCTCGGCTGGATGTCAAAGCCTGTCGTAATCATCGATGAAGACCAGTACAAGGTTGTATGCCCCGACCTCTTCAGAGATCCATATTATCGCTTCTTGCATGCCGGAGGAGGCGGTCGAGATGGCTATCTTTGCCTGGCAATCAACGTCGTCTTTCGTCTAGCTATCCTCGCCATCTTTGGTCCCTGGGCATTCGCAGGCAATCTGCTCGGATCGATCGGTGCCTTTATCGGCCCGCTCCTGGTCAATTCCATCTGCCACCTGCCGCAATTCGGCTACCGTAACTATGACACTCCGGAGCTCAGTCGGAATGTATGGTTTGTAGCAATGGCATCATTCGGCGAAGGCTGGCATAACAACCACCACAAATTTCCACAATCGGCCAGACACGGGCTCAAGCCTCTCGAATTCGATTTTTCATGGTGTGTTCTTTCTGTTTTGAAACCGCTGGGGCTGGTCAAAAACATCCGCCTTCCGAAAGATCCCGTACCTGCCGAAACTGGCGTAGAAGTAGATGAAGTTCAGTCTGAGATGTCACCGCAGGCGGTGGCAGTCAGCGAATCGTCGCCAGTGTCTATTGGGTCAGAGAACAAAGAAGATGATGCGGCCCTGACTGAAGCGGCACAAGAGTTATCGACGGTCAGCAAGCGCTGATTCTTTGGACGAGCGCTCGTCCGCGTTTTCTCTTTGATGTCATCGGATTCCTGTATTCTTTGGGTTCGCCTGAAAAAGGAAATAGTTCGGACCGTGACCACGCTCGGTTTGCAAATGCACATCGAGATCAAAGGGCTTCCCGCCATATGCGTTGTCGCGCGAAGTAATTTCCCACTTGCTCGCTATGTCTTTGCCTGCTACTACATCCCGCGTTCCCCACTGTTTGCCTTTCCATAACATAAACGAATCAGCAGCTGCGGTTCCCAATACCTTCCCTGTAGCCATGGCTCCAAGCTTTGCGCCTAGAGCACCTTCAGCTATTGCGACCGGCGCGCCACCAATGGTTTCAGCAAGGTGATGTGATGCTTTGGTCATGTCAGCGTTCGTTCTAGCAGTAGCTGCCATGTAATAGGATTCGACGACCGGTTTGCCTACAAACCAAGCCCCAAGCGCGGCTCCAGCCGCCTTTCCGACCGGTCCGGTTTCCGGTAAAACAGTCTTTGATATTGCACCTAAGCCGAAACCGATTGCGACGTTCGGCAGAATATTTTTTGCATCGAGGGAATTTACAAACGCCTGGGGAACCTGATTTACAGCCTCTTTAGTCACAGTCAGTAGGCGCTGTCCAAGCGAGTCTTCGGTGGGAGCAAGTGCATCCGAAACAAACTTGTCCCGCGATTCAACACGTTGATTATCGAGAATCTTTCTTGATTGTTCCGTCGTAAGACCTGCGGACTTTATGTCCGCATCGAAGTGGTTTTGTCCCATAGTATTGCTCCAAAAGTAACGTCATCCGCACCAGCACTCATTGCGTGCCTGGTCGATGAGACGAGTGAGTTTAAAACGTTTGTTTATACGAATGAAGAGTGAGCGTTCGATGCGGTAAGCATATGACGCGCTTGTGACCTCATCGTGACTGATTCGGGTTGTAGTCGTCTTGCTTTCGCTGATGAGTTTCCTTAATGCACCGTTGTTTTATGTGAATGTTATACACCGCTGTTAGTCTGCAATCGAATCCCTTACAGGAGCGTTTATATGTTACCAAACGGCACAACAACAGACAGAGGACACGGACGGGCTGCAGATGCAGGAGCGGAAGTAGGAGGGGTAATGGCTTCGGCGGGGGCGACATCGGAACGGTTTCTTCAAGATGCAGATCCCTGGATGCAGAAAGCTGCCAAAGCAGGCGGCAAGGAATGGATTAATCAGTACGATCAAAATCAGGATGGCAAGGTCACAGAAAAAGAATTTACTAGCTCCGAATTGCAGAAGCTCGGCAAGGCGCGCGAAGAGTTCTCCGGAGATCTGGCTAGAGTTTTTATGCTTGCCGATTCGAATAACGATAATCGTTTAACGATGAATGAGCTTACTAAGAAAATCGGTGCCAAAGCTGCTAACGCCGCCATCAAAGAAGGTGACGCAAACCATGATGGATTCTTGGATTTCGGCGAAGCTAAGAAGTTGTTTGGTAAAGAATTCGATGCCAATGAGAAATTGAGATTGCACGCGCAGTTTCAGGAGTTTGATAAAAACGGAAATGGCGTTGCGACTTCCGATGAAGCGGTGAAAGCTGTTGAGATAAGATTGCGCTCGCCGGGCTTCCTACCGGGTCCGACCGATTCGCCGATGCCTCCTACCGGCGTGCAAGGTGGTGCAATGAGCGGCGGTGGTTTGCCACCGCGTGCCGATGCGGCTCCGTCGCCGAGACGGAAGTAATATAAATTCGAGAGAGTTTTCTGTGTTCAGACCTAATCGTACCTTCTGCAGAATCGCCTCTGCGGGAGGTATTTTTATTCGTCGAGAGTTTTCGACAAAAATGCGAAGGGACAAGAGCCGACGGTTCAATTCCTTTCATTTGGTCTAGAAAATCCTGAGTTATAGTTGCTACGGTCTTAGCTTTAACGCTTTAATCACCGCGGCTCGAAGATCCGGAACAACATATTTTTGCGATGTTTCTCTGCCTGTCTTGTAAATGAGTTTGTCCGCATTTGCAGGGGTAAGTTTCGGGTTGAGGCTCATCAAAAGCGCGATGGCGCCTGACCACATTGGGGCAGCAAGAGATGTGCCTGAGGTCACCATCGGAGAGCCTGTGGAGGTGTTATGGATGCGAATGTTTACTGATGGACAAACTGATTTGAATGTACCAAAGGTAGAATTCGACCAATACAGATCGTTTTCATCAATTCCGCCGACTCTTCTTATGTATTTGAGATTCTTGCTCGGATCCAAAACCGGATTGTTGCCTGCACCATTGACGAGCAAGTCTTTGTGCTTCGCAAGCGCCTTAGCAATGGCTTGCACCGCGGGTGATCCATTAAAAAACGGTGGAGCCGGATTATTGATACTGAGGTTGATTACACCCATTCCGCCTCGGGCAGCCTGATTGTCGACGCACCAGGTTAGTGCTCTGAGAACATCCAGCGTGTCTATGACGCCGGTAGTTGCGTCACCTACACGGCATGAAACTACTTTTACTGATGGGTTGGAGTGCGACGCTAAACCAGTGTACAAAATCGCATTGTTTGTTGCAGTTGCCGCGATTGCCGTTACAGCCGTTCCATGATTTCCTGTGTCGAATGGCGACTCTGAAACTCCGTTTAGTCCACCAACAAAATTGAATTGCTGAATATTCGTCATCTCATTTGTGATCGGAGCTACACCAGAATCAAGAACAGTGATTCTAGGCTGAACGACTTGAGAAATACTCATTGCATCAAGCAAGCATCGCATCTCTGAAAAATTCAGTTGTTGCAAATGTAATTGCGACGCGAATTCCGGATCGTTGATCGACGGTGTGCATTGAAGAAACTTCGATGCGAATTTAATTTCGGCCCCTTCTAAATCGACATCGCCGGAATTTCTTACGTTAGCTAGAGTAGCTTGCGGTGAGGCTTTCTGCGATTGAACTTCAAAAATACCAAAGCCTTCCGTCTCGGATCTGATTTCGTTAACTATGATCAAACCGCGTTTCTTTAGGCGCTCTTTGAACTTTTCAATGTCGCACTGCGGTCGGCTCACGACGAGAACACTCTGCCCAGGGGGTATCTTCTTTGCTGCCGCTGATTGGGGAACGACTACTGCTCCTGTCAGAACAACCGAAAGTGCGATCAACGCGCCTTGAGGGCGTTTAAAGCCGAACCAAAATGTTTTCACAAGCTTTCCTGATGCCATGCCAGATCTCATCCTTCGACCATCAATTTGAATAGTTTTTTGACGTTCAGGGGCGTCGACAAAGAATCACCGTCAGGGTAACTTCATTGTACCACCGGCCGCTGCGACGGTTGATGATATTCTAACTCGGCCTGCTGCAGTCTTGCCGCCGGCAGAAGTGGAAACATTCATTGCTGAATGAACTCTGACAGCTGAAGGCAGCTGTTCGCATTTCGAAAAATCTGTTGTCTTGCCCGCCTGCAACGTGAGTAGCGTTCGAAACTCATCGTTGCTTGCAAGTCGGGCCGGCGATACAGTCGTCTTAACACAGGCTGGAAGTGAGCAGATTCGGAAATCTAAATCGTTGTCCGGTTCAGGCAGTTTCGCGTTGATATTGCCGTTGTAAAAACCGCTTTTTTCGTCCAGTGACTTCGAGGCGATATCGAACGCCTTTAGCTCTGGTATCGCTGCTGGTGCTATAACGTTGCTTGACACTCCATCCATGAAGCCAAGCTCGACGCTTTCCAATTGAGACGGCTCCGTCGAAAACCAAGCAAGCGCTAGTCCGCGCTTTCTCTTTTGCTCTTGCTCCGCGTTCCTGATCGCGACTTTCACTGATGCGTCGATGTCTTTCAACAGTGTGCGTTTGTCGGCCTCGACTTGCATGGAAGAGAGTCTGGCTTCGTCAAGAAGTTGTTTCGCCAGTCCGTTGAACTGTGGACACTCTCTACTGACCTGTTGGCATTCCTGGCGTGAAGTAAAGACCAGTTCACGAGCAAAACCGGTCATGTTATTAATCTCGCCCACCCAGTCTTGACCGTTGATCTCTGAGGCGAAACGCAGTGCGTGCGCATCAGTTTGACTGCTGTCACGTCCTTGCTGGCTGAGCACCATATAAAAACAAATTACGATAAAACCTGTTGCGAGCACCATAAACCCAACGGCAACGATTAACAGGAGAATAGCTCCGGCTCTGCGATTCTTCAAGCGTCTAGCAAGCAAGTTCACTGAGACGTACCTCAAAATCCGTAGCCCAAATATAGTTTACGTCCTGCCGGGTTAGACTGAACGCTCACCATGAATGATACCGAAAGTGGTGCGTCCATACTTACCGTTACCGGGCGAAATCCATAGCGCTGAAGCCCTTGCGTATACAAATCGAAATTGTCGCGTGGCACGAATATTGAGCGCAGGGCCGATTTCTTGAGAGCTGCGTCCAGGAAGACTCTCGCCGTTGCATTAGCTGCAGCGAATGCCTCTTGGTCGCGCATATGTCCTTCGCCAATCGATGTAATCTTAATCACACCTGGAGTGCCTGGCCTGATTCCAAGTTCGTTATATCTATGCAGTCCGAGCGCTCGTGTCTGAGCGTAGAAAATGTCCTCGTAAACCGTATCGGGAACCTGCTTTTCCGAAATGTACCCGGCTTCGGCAAGAACGTTTTCTTCAGGCGACAATTTTGCCAGACCTTGCTCAAACTGAATTCGCGCTCTAATGAGCGGTTGCAGTTTTGAATCCGGATAGTCCAGGCATTTTTCAATGTGCTTCGTGGAAATTGAAATCGTCCAGTCGGAACTGCCCGAACTCGCCGGTGGAGTTCCGATGAGCAATGCGGCGAGAACAAGCACACCGATATCGATATGTCGTCGCCAATGTGATCGTTTGACCGTTGTCTTCGCTCTACTCATAGTTTTCTTCGTTTAGTTTCACTGCGCGAAGCCGATGCCTGGGTTCTATTCTAGCGGAAATCTGTATCCCAAATCTTCGCTAACGATCACCAATCCCTCTTAAATGCCTTCGAGGAATAGAGCTAAGATCAAAATTGAAGAGTGCTTGACCATAATAGTGCCACTTTAGCACGAGCCCTCGTATTACTGTAATCTGAAAGTGTTTTCGCGCTCTGCTCTGTCACTCTTGTGACTCAAATCGTGTATTCGGGTACAAATGTGAGACATAATTTCGGGAGAACTTGGATGATTCGGCGTTTCATGCTTTTGATTGCTATTCTCTCTTATGGCTCATGGGAAGCACGACCATGCTGTGCCTACAATGTCGAGCTGGAGATTTCTTCTGGTACTGCCACTCTGGATCAGAAGTTACAGGAGTATGAATCAACAATTCTTACTCGAGCGGCTGCGCTATGCGGCAGCAAAAAACGATCGGATACTGCGCGTTGCATAGTGAACGTCAGTCAAGACGGCGTTGTGACGAAAGCCGAGGTGACCGGTGGTTCTGACGATGGATTCGGCAAAAAGTTAAAAGCGGAGAAGTTTGCGAAAGTTCCAATTCAAAGCGGAAGTAGCGTGCTCAAACTCGATTTTTCCTTTGCTGAGTTGTTATCACCGCCTTATCGGCGCGAAAACATATTCATTAGTGGGGACTCTTTGGTCTTTGGTGAGGGTGGGTTTACAGCTCCTATCTCGAAATCGAATACTTTACCGAGACCGTACAACGAGGATGATCGTATCTTCGATAAGGAAATCGTCGCACTCTACAGTCAATTGCCGTTGTCGATGCTGTACACAAGGCTTCAATTGCACGGTTATGCTGCGTCGGAAGAGCAGCTTCAAAGCGAGTTTCAGCGTTTTAAAGAGCAGTCGAACTGGCCTCGCATGTGCAATACGATTCTACTCATGCTTAAAAGGTCGGTTGAGGGCTCTGAGCTAGCTAAAGTGAAAGAATGGCTTCAGTTGCTGGAGGATACTTCAGCAAGGCTTAATCAAGGAGGAAAGTGCTCTGTTGCTCTAACCTTGATTGAGATAGCTTCCAGTTTTCATCAATCTGACACAGTTGTCGGACGGGAACTTCTTCTCCGTCAGGCAGAAACCCTAATGAATCGAGACTCTATAGATCAGCCCTCACTCCGCCTTTATCTGGCTAGGGCATTTGCCCATCACTATCGAGGGACGAGCAATAGAGATCTGGAAAGAAAAGCCAACATCGGTGTTCTAAAGTATAGTTTGGCGGTCGAGCCTGTAGATGCTCGCGCTGTTATTCGCTCTTACCAAACGGTCGTGCATGATCAGATGAGCGTGTGTGACTACTCGGCGGCAAGCGCGACTCTTGATGAATACAGGGCTTTCGTCGAGAAGAGATTCGGTGCCGAGAGCCTCGAGTTGATTCCCGTAATAGTATCGTCTCTTCGGATTACGCCTGATGCGAAGAACAGAGACAAATTGCTTGCGGGTATTTCGAAACTTGTCAATGCATATCGACCGAGACCAAAAGCAAGTATAGTTGACAGTGGGTTTGATGCATCCGGACGGAGTGCTATCTCCGCGCTGAGAGTGGATCCTTTCTTTCGAGGAGCAGGTTCCGAAACTCTCCGAGACGAGGAGGTGCTTACCCTGGCCAGACTGGCTTACAAGCTTCAGTTGAAAACGGCCGGCTTCGACTACAGTATATTTTCGAATCTCTGCAAGGTTCTTGATTCCCAAGGCCGCTACGAGCAGGCGGTGACTCTCTGCAGGGAGACTGCTGAATTTCTCTTATCTATGGGAGGTGACAATGATACCGGCGGTCATCTGTCTAGTCTTCGGCGCAGCTACGCGTCTGCTTTGAAGAAAATCGGAGCCAATGAAACCACTGATAGTGTCATGAAGTTATTGAATGAAGCTGAAGACGAAAGAGCTATGGCTGCCATGAAGAGAGCCGAGTCGAGAATAGCTGAACTTGAGAAGCAGCCTGTTAACGATGTGATGCGTTTGGTCAACGCGCGAGTCTCGTTTATTCAACTTTACCGCGGAGATGATGATAAGCCGATTGTCGCTCAGCTCGAAAGAATGCAACAAGAACTGAGCAAGGCGCCGGCTGATCAAATTCGTAGCGGATTCGAAGTAAGTTTGCTTCATCGTATTAGCAGCAATAAACGCCTTGTCACGGAGCACGTTTTTGAGAAGCCTTTGGTCGAATTGTTTTGCACCATAGATGACCGTATACCTGGTGGGATTTCGCCAAGTACTATTCGGAACTTTACGATACCTCGATTCGGCAAGACTGCGAACTCTAATTTAACTGCTGTTATGAAAGCCCTTACTGAGCGCGGAAAAGCTGTTGGGCGGTAGCATCTGCTTAAACCACGGTAGACCACATCAAATCGAATCGTCGAGCGGTGTCATCATGCCTAGACTTCTACCCAGTCTCTAGAGGCTTAATCGGGTGACCATCTTTCGCAGAAAGGTAGATAGTATAGTTTTAAAATCGCCTTTGTGGATTCGATCAAGCCTAATTGCGAATGTGACTATTTCCCAAACTGACTCAATCGTTTCAGGCTCCCAATACAAGTCGTTTTCAGTTCCACGCTTGTCCGCAACAACGAGCTTTGATATTTCCATTTTGTGTTTCTGATATTTTGCCGGTCTTTCCTCGAGCGGCACTGTGTCTTGCTCTTTCAGGAACTCCGCATACAGTGCCACCCAGTTCGGGGTGGAAACTTGCTTTATGTCCGTGTATTTGATCGAATTTAGAGAGCCTTGACCAGCCCAGGCAACTCTCCTTGTCGTTGCGAAAATCCAGGTCGATTCATCGTGATATAAACCGTAAACGGGCAACTCCTCTTTCTCAAGACCTGCTTTAGTCAGAAACAAACTTTGAACATTCTGCGGCAAGTTCTTAAACAGACTAGATTGATCCAAATACTTCATAGCGTTATGCTCTATTCGACGCGCGATATAGGATTCGGAACCAGTTTTCAATGGTTGTTCTTTAGTCATTGATGCGCGTGACTCTCTGATTTCATCATAATTGATTGCAAAAATATTCAAGAATAAACTCTTTCAAAATTTTTCCGACCATACGTCTCCCAGAATTTCGCTGCTAGCTTCGGGTAGGTTTGAAGGGCTTCTTCAACAGATTCTGACTGCTCCCCATAATCAAGATCTTCGTCTATTTCTGGTTCGGCGGAGCGAAGGAACTCCCAACCTTGCTCCTCGCCATATCGTCTCTTGCACTCTCCGGACACCAAAGCTAAGTGCTCCTCAAATGGTTCGAAGTAGTCCTGCTCTGCTAAGGTTTCAGGATCCCGAATTGCATCGCTAACAACTTTCTGACCGTGCATTAGAAGAGCAGCTCGCCAATACTCAAATGCATCATCAGAAACGTATCCGTACATAATGAGCATCGCATCCACCAATGGTGCAATGTCACATCTATGCAACCATGTCTTCAGCGCTTCTTCGTATTCGATAAGATCTGAATCCGGTGATGTGGCAAGTTGCTTCTCCAAAAGCCTAAGCTGCTTCGTAAAATCGTTTCCGCATTCGTTTCTGGTTTCTTCAATCAGGCTCCAAAACTTCTCATCGTTTACTTGTTTCTTCTTCCTTTTCATAAGCCTGAAGCGACCTCCAATCAACTTCTAATTCAATAGTCGCAGTTTGGCATGCGCATACTATTGCTACAAGCCGGACCGCGCCGACGAAAAGATTCGATGCACCGCCATCGCTGCGCCGAAACCGTTGTCGATATTCACGACTGTCAAACCATGCGCGCAGCTATTCAACATCGTGAGGAGCGCGGCTATGCCATTGAAACTCGCGCCGTAGCCGACGGAAGTCGGTACTGCGATTACCGGGCATGCCACCAGTCCGCCGATCACGCTTGGAAGTGCGCCGTCCATTCCAGCCACTGCGATCACCGCAGACGCAGATTGCAACGCCGGTACTTCTTTCAAAATTCGATGCAGACCGGCTACTCCAACGTCGAACAAACGCTTCACTGGAAAGCCTAGATGGTCCAGAATCACAGCCGCTTCTTCAGCGACGGGAAGGTCAGCCGTTCCAGCCGTCACCACAAAGGTGTCGAACATCGAGCGACCATCGACCGGAATGGTCGCGTTCCCAATTACTGCAACGCGTGCTTCCGGGTGATACTTAACCAACGCGGAAAAATTGTATTCCAAACCGGCCATGTGCTCAGCATCACATCTGGTGGCAATTACCGACTCGTGTTCTTCCAGAAGTGAACCTGCAATTGCTGCCACCTGTTTTGCTGTTTTGCCCTGGCAGAAAATAGTCTCCGGAACTCCCTGCCGCAACGATCTGTGCATGTCTGGTCTGGCCATGCCCAACTCCGCGTAAGGCAAAGCCTTCAAACGCTCCATGGCATCAGCTATGGTAGTCTGCCCGTCCGCAATTGAAGACAGAAGTTCTTCCAGGCGTTTAGCGTCCATGTTTTAACCTTTCGGGTCGTGTGAGGAGCATCATTATCCTGCTTGTACCCGCAGAGTTTTCCACGCTAAACACCACCTGGTCGATGTCGAACGGAGAAAATAGTCATGGTCAGGACCTGCTAACCGAAAGCCTCGGCAGTCTCAAATCAAGCAAACAGAGATGCCTATCTTATCGCTACGCTCACTGCAGGTATCGCATGATCGTGCGTTCTTGAATTTGCGGAACCCATTCTATATCCACGCGGGTCGATGATTATTTCTTCAAAACCAATGTCTACCAATGCGTTCTCGATTTTGTTGACGAGGCAGGGTTCAACTTTCAATCGACCAAGCTCCTCTTGTCCGATTTCGACAACGGCTTTTCCACCGTGGTGCCGAACTCTAACTACTTCAAATCCCAGAGTTTTAATAAACCGCTCAGACAATTCGACCTGCGAAATGCTGTCAATCGTCACCGGAATATCGCGCGGGATTCTCGAGGAGAGGCAGGCGTTTGCCGGGCGATCCCAGCTCGGCAAGCCGTTTTTGCGCGCGAGGTTTCGCACTTCTGTTTTCGTCAAACCGACTTCTTCCAATGGTGCAATCACATTGAACTGTTGTGCGGCTAGACGGCCCGGCCTGAAGTCGCTTACGTCGTCCGCGTTGGCACCGTATACGATACTATCGAATCCTTCCGCTTTTGCCATCGCTGCAAGCTCTTCGAAAAGCGTGGCTTTGCAATGAAAGCAGCGCATGTCGTCGTTGCGCTGATAGCTCTCGTTTTCGAATTCATCCGTATTGATCTCAACGAGATTCCAGTCGAACATCGTCGCCTGTGCTCTGGCGGCGTCCAGGTCATCTTCTGCGAGACTTGGGGATACAGCTATCACAACTTTCGCTTTGTCGCCGAGCAATTCCTTGACGTAGTAAGCGAGCAAAGCACTGTCTACTCCACCGGAGTACGCGACGATTGCGCTATTAAGACTTTGAATTCTTTCGACTAACTTCTGTTCTTTTGTAGCGATGAGATCGCTAATGATTCCATCTATCGTGCTAAACATTGTTTCCTGACCTGCGGAATCCGTATATCCACTTGGATCCCATCCACTTTTTCTAATTTCCGATTGATGATTCTAACTCTTTTTTGCTCAAACGTGTGTCAAAGATCTACACATTCTGTTGCTGGTTGAGGGTGCCGCCGACCAACTGGTTCAATTCCGACCTGAGAGCCGGGTCGTCGCCAGCTGCCGCACCCGTACGCAGCCTATCCACAACCTTCTGCAGCCCCTCGCGATCTATCGGCTGCGGTTTGCCAACAAAGATTTTTTCGTATGAGGTCTTGGTTAAGCCCTCTTCTTGCGTCAACAGTTCTTCATAAAGCTTCTCACCGGGGCGCATTCCGATGAACTGCACCTCGATATCCGTGCCCGGGCTGAGCCCTGAGAAGCGAATAAGGTCGTTGGCGAGGTCCAGAATTTTGACCGGTTTGCCCATGTCGAGGACGAAAATCTCTCCGCCATTGCCCAATGCGCCGGCTTGCAGGATGAGTTGCACAGCCTCGGGGATAAGCATGAAGTATCGAGTCGCTTCCGGGTGCGTGACTGTGACCGGACCGCCCTGGGATATCTGTTGTTTCCAGAGCGGGATGACGCTGCCGCGGCTGGCGAGGACGTTTCCAAAACGGACGGCAACGTACTTCGTGTCCGTAATTGCTGCCAGATCTTGAATAACCAGTTCGGCAGTGCGTTTCGTCGCTCCCATGACCGACGTCGGGTTGACGGCTTTGTCGGAGGAAACCAAGACAAATGTCTCAACTCCATGTGCCGCTGATAATTCAGCTACGCACTTTGTCCCGAAAACGTTGTTGGCTACAGCCTCTGCGACGTTCGCCTCCATGAGGGGAACGTGTTTGTGCGCAGCCGCGTGAAACACCACATTCGGTTTAAACTGCTCGAATATTGCTTTCATCCGCACTTGGTCGCGAACGTCCGCGATTACGGGAATCAGCTCCACGCCATCGAGTTTGCGGTTCAATTCTTGTTGAATGGTGAAAATAGAATTCTCGCCTTTGCCCAACAATATAAGGCGATGCGGATTAAACCGCATAATCTGTCTGCACAGTTCGCTGCCGATCGATCCGCCAGCGCCGGTGACGAGCACGCTGCGACCGGCTATATAACCGGCAATCGACTCCTGGTCCAGCTTGACTGGATCGCGTCCGAGCAAATCTTCGAGGGAAACTTCTCTTAATTGATTGATTGAAACCTTTCCGTCAATCAGTTCAAACAGCCCAGGAAGAATTCTCGTTTCAACTTCCGCCTGGCGGCACATTTCCACTATACGTCTGGTTTCCGACGGAGGTGCGGAAGGCATCGCGATGATAACTTGATCTATAAATAGGTTCTCGATGTACTTGGGCAATTCTGCCGTGGTACCAAATACGGTGATAGCGCCGATCCGTTTGCGAACTTTAGCCGGATCGTCATCTATTAAACCGACAACATCCACTCCATTGGATCGCATGTTCAGTTCTCGAAGAACCATCATGCCTGCGTCACCGGCGCCGACTACGAGCACGCGCTTTCTGACCGGCTGTCTCCAGTGCTTACGCTGGCTGTGCTCTGTCATCAATCGTCTGAGCACGCGCGGTCCTACGAGTGCGAGGAAGCAAACGCATGAGTTTACGAAGATAATTCCATATGAGAGTTGATTGTTCTCGACCGAAAGCAATCCCAACTTTCGCATGGTCAGGACAACCAGAAGCCCGACCATGACAGAGACGCCGAGTTCCATGACCTCGGTCAATCCAGTGTAGCGCCACAGCCGTTTATAAACACCGAACGTCCAGTTTGCCGACAATTGGATCGCCACCACCAGCGGTACCAGGGTGCTGAGCTGGTGCAGGTAAAGCGGCGTTACGTGACCGTCGAACCGAATCAAAAAGGCGAGTGTGAAACCCAGAGCTACAAGCGCGCTGTCCAGAATGACCTGCATGATGCGCTTCCAGCGGATGCGCGCCAGAAAGATGCCGAACCCCGATTCGGTTTCGAGACTGGATTCGAGCTTATCCACGGCGTTCAATTGATCGTCGTCGTTTAGACTCACTTGCGACGGTTCCGCGGACATGGTCATTTTTGGAGGCGTCTTGGTGCTGGTCAATGTTTTGTACCAGGCAGGGTGTCCAGGTAGATTTGAAAACCTCAAATCTGCCGAGCAATCTAACTCGGCGCCTGATTCTAGCACTAGTCAGGAGCATTCCAAGTTATTCCAAATTCACATGAAAAGTAGTTCGGCGCCCTAACTAATTCTCATCTTGCCTTTCTGCTTGGCGACCCACTGCTTCACGCGGTCTTCAGGCAGGCCCAGCGCCATTGCTGTCGTCCTTACAGCGGCATCATGGCCGACGTCGAGCTTGAGTGTGTCGTTATATTTACGAATACACATGAGCTTAACAGGACCCTCGCGGAGGTCGCCGGTTGCGCTCCAGACCAGGAAGAAGGCGACGCCATAACCGACTATGACGCCTGCGATCGCGCCGAACAGTTCAAACGATTGGAACTCAGGGGTGAACTTGGTGCAATAAAACCAGAGACCAGCTTCGTACAGAATAAAGATGCAAGATAGAAGCGACGTGTTCACTTTGAATTTCGACGAGGCGCTCGCTGCATGCCCGCGGTTGAAGATTTCGCCGCGGGTCTTCTTGAACCAGATTTTGACTTCCTTCTCTTCCGGGAAAACCATTCCAGCGCCCATCAGCGCTGCCAGAACGAAGAGCGGACCAAAATAGTAAGTGGACAGATCGCCGGTCCGGAGCCCGTTCCAGGCGACAATTGCGTATGGAACAAACATCGCTAGCAAAACCAACAGAAAGTAGCGCCCGGCTCCAAGCTTTTGTTCGACAGTGCTGCCGAAAACCCAGGTGAAATAGCAGTTTGCAACGAGTTGCCAGCCCGTGAGAGCCGCAACGCTCGCCATTGCCAGCTGCGAAAGCAGGCGTTGAAAGTTGCCGTCACGCATCCAGGTTGCAATATTGACCGCTTGAACCGCGGCGCTGTTTTGCACCCAGCTCATCTGCGACGGATGTGCCGACCAGAATTCCATTCGGTGCTGGCACGACATCGCGAACACCACGACCATGCAAAAAATTAGAAGCAATGTCGCGATTGGTACGACACCTTGCGTTTCGATGTGGACCTGTTGTGGCTGTTGCATGCTCGCACCCGTCTAAAAAAAACTAAGACTTGAATGAAACCAAGGATACATTAACTCCGTTCCACAATATATCTGTATAGAAACCTATACCCGCAAAAGTGCGAACGGCACCGTAAATTGGGCCTTTGTGGAAATTTTTGAAGTTCCGATAATCTGGCGTTCTATTGCGGCGCCACGACGACATTGACGAGTTTGTCGGGGACGACGATAACTTTCTTGACCGCCTGCCCTTCAATCTTGGATTTCATCTTGTCATCGGCGAGTGCCAGCTCTTCGGCCGCTTTCTTTTCAAGACCGCGCGGGGCTGGAACTTTATTGACGATTTTGCCGTTGACCTGAAGAACAAGCTCGATTTGATTGTCGATGGTGAGCTCTTCTTTGAAGGTCGGCCATGCCGTGACGTGAATCGAGTCGTTGTCTTTGACGATGTAGCCGGCTTGCTTCCAGAGTTCTTCCGAGATGTGCGGTGCCATTGGTGCGAGCAGCAAGAGCAAGTTGCGAATTGCAAATGAGAGCAATTCCAATTCATCGGTCGACAAATCGTGTCCTTGCGGTGCAAGGAGAGCGGCTCCATCTGCGGACTTCGCGGCTTTGCCATTGCCGTTGGTTGAACGCGCATTGAGTTCTTGCGCGTATTTGTAGAGACCATTGACGAGTTCCATGCAGCGCGCAATTGCTGTGTTGAAGATATAGCGCCCGCGTTCGAGGTCGTTCGAAACAGCTTTGATTGTTTTGTGCACGAGTTTGTGGAAATTTTTTCCGGACTCGTCCAATTTGTCGTGAACCACTTCTCCGTGAAACGCGGTCACGGCCCCTGTTTCAATAAGTTCGGTTACTATGCGCCAAACTCTTCCGAGAAACCGATACTGCCCGATCGCTCCTTCTTCAGACCATTCCAATTCTTGTTCGGGCGGTGCCGCGAACAGAGTGAAAAGACGAGCTGAATCCGCTCCGTACTTCTTGAAGAAGTCTGTGGTGCCGACGACGTTGCCGCGCGACTTCGACATCTTTTCGATGCGTCCGGATATTGATGAAAACTTGGTGACCATGCCCTGCGAGAGGAGGTTTTCGAACGGCTCATCGCAGGTCACAAGACCTACGTCGCGGCAGGCTTTAGTGAAGAAGCGCGAGTAGAGAAGGTGCAAAATCGCGTGCTCGATGCCGCCGACGTACTGGTCGACAGGCATCCAGTAATCTACGTTTGCTTTTGCAAACGCTTCTTTTTTATTGGTCGCGTCCGCGTAGCGGAGGAAGTACCAGCTTGAGTCGATGAAGGTGTCCATGGTGTCTGTTTCGCGCTTAGCGTCTTTTCCGCAAGCCGGACACTTCACGTTCAAGAAACTATCCATGCGCGTGAGCGGTGAGCCGCCCTGACCGGTTATTTCAATGCCTTCCACCGGAAGCACGACCGGCAAGTCAGCTTCTTTGACAGGAACAATTCCGCAAGCATCGCAGTGTACGAGCGGGATCGGACAGCCCCAGTAACGCTGACGGCTTATCAACCAATCGCGCAGGCGCCAGTTGACGCGCTTGCTACCACAAGCTTGATCCACGGCCCATTCGGTAATTTTTTCTTTGGCGTCCTCGTTTTTCAAACCGTTGAATTCGCCTGAGTTGATGAGCACTCCCGGCTCAATGTAAGCCGCTTCGAGTTCTCCACTTGCTTCGCCGTTTGGCGAGATTACTTCTTTGACTGGGAGATTCAAGTTTTTGGCGAACTGGAAGTCGCGTTCATCGTGAGCGGGAACGCCCATGACTGCTCCTGTTCCATACGTCATGAGCACGTAGTCCGCAACGAGGATTGGAACGACATCGCCGTTATACGGATTGATGACATGCGTACCGAGTGGAATTCCTGTTTTCGATTTTTCCGTCGCCATCCGATCGAGTTCGGTTTTATGTTTCGCCTCGTCGACGTACTTGCGCACGGCATCTCGTTGTTCGTCAGTCGTCAATTCTTCGACTAGTGGATTCTCCGGAGCGAGCACAACATAGCTGACACCAAATACGGTGTCGGGTCTCGTTGTGAAAACGCTGATTTGCACGTTCGGTTTGCTTTCTACTGTAAAACGCAACTCGGCTCCCACCGATTTGCCGATCCAGTTTTGCTGCATTATGCGAACCGGCTCCGGCCAGCCTGTGAGCCTTTCAAGGTCGTCGAGAAGTTCGTCGGCGTAAGCGGTGATCCGGAGGAACCACTGGCTCATTTTCTTCTGTTCTACGCGCGTTTCCATGTGCCGCCAGCAGGCACCATCGACGACCTGTTCGTTGGCAAGTACCGTGTGGCAATCCGGGCACCAGTTAACCGGCGCTTCTTTCCGCACGGCGAGCCCTTTCTCGTAAAACTTCAAGAACAGCCATTGCGTCCAGCCGTAGTAATCGGCGTCGCATGTCGTTACTTCGCGCTGCCAATCGTAGCTGGTGCCGAGCTTCTTGAGCTGTTCGTCGCGCATGAAGCGAATGTTTTCTTTGGTCCAGTTTTGCGGATGTTTTTGATGCTTGATTGCCGCGTTTTCTGCGGGCAAGCCGAATGCGTCCCAGCCCATCGGATTTAGCACGTTGTAACCCAACATGCGCATCCGGCGAGAGATCACGTCGGAGATTGTATAAACCCGCATGTGTCCCATGTGCAGGTCGCCCGAAGGATACGGAAACATGACCAGCGAGTAGAATTTCGGCTTCTCGCTTTTATCATGGGCGCGATAAACACCGAGGCTTTCCCAGTGCTCCTGCCACTTCTCTTCGATATCTTGCGGGTTGTATTGGCTTGCCATGGACTCGAAATACCTCTCTGACAGCAAACTGCGCTCTTGATTCAACTTCGGTATCGAACCGCAGCAAAATCAATTGCAAGGAACTTTTGATCTTATAGTAGAGTGACCCACAGAACAAGCAAACTAAGCGGCATACTAAGTTTCGTACACCTGGAATTTTTGAAAACCTTTCGCGCCGATTCATCGTTATGAGCGAACGCTGATTTGCATCTTTTTCGGATGCGAAATGCTCTCCGATTTTAGGATTGGCCGACCTCCGACTTCTGGCAGTTCAAGGGCGTTTTCGGTTGGTGGATTTGTGAACTTTTTGTGTCCAAATTTTGCAATATCAAAAGTTGCAAAGAGAAGCGCCAAATATCTTCATGCGCGAAACGCTTAAGGGCTGTAGGTTTCCAGTTTCGCAAAAATCGCCAACGTAATTTCCACATGGACGATCCGTTTCGCGAAAACGTATCGTTGCAGCAGTTGGACGGTGTTTAGCAAACCTACTTTAGACGCACGCACGAGGGATTTAGAATGGATTGGGATCAAGTTTCTGATCAATCACAAAACGGCACGAACGGTTCGAATAAAACTGTGGAACAGCAGGCGATCAAACCTGCAGGAAGCAGCAATGATAATCTGCATTCCTTATTCATAAAAGATTTCCTCTTGCCGAGCGATGCCGCAACAGTGAAGTCGCAGGCACCAGAGGCGACACCAGTTGCCAAATCGCCAAGCGCAGCACCTCCGCGCGAAACAGCTGGCGCGATTGCCGCTCCTCAACGAATTCCTTCTGCGGAAACCTCAGCAGTGCCACGAACAATGGAAGCTCCATTGACGTTCTCAGCACCGCAAACAACCGGTGACGCTCCGTTGACGTTTTCCGCATCTCCAAGAACGATGGAAGCACCGTTGACGTTTTCCGCGCCGCCGGCAACATACGGTCAAGAAACTTTTGCGCCGGTCTACGGACCGCGTGGAAACTCAAATTATGACTATGCGCAGGGTGATCCGAATCAGTCGGAATACGGGCAGCGTTCATATGGCCCGCCGCAAAACTTCGAGTCTCCGCAGACCTTCGGCCCTCCGCAAACCTTTGCGCCGCCGCAATATTTTCAACCGCAGGGTGAAATGGGTGGTTCTCAATATGGACCGCAGCCTGGTCGCGACATGACGTATCGCAGCATGAGTCGCGCGATGATGATGGCTCAAGATGGACAGGACCGCGGCATGGGTGGGCAGGGATTCCCACCGGGAATGCGTCCTCAAGAAATGCCGCGTGGCATGCGACCTCAGGACATGGGTCCTGGAATGCGCCCGCAGGATATTGTCGCGCAGCAAATCTTCAATGGATTGCGTCAAAGACGCGGGCAGTTTCAGCCACAGCAGGTTGCCCAGCGTCCGGATATGCCGCCGGGCGCACCTCAAGAACAGCCTCGTCAGCGCCTCTTCGGACGAGGCGGGCTCTTCCGCGGTGGCGACCAGCGCGGCGGAGATCCGCGCGGCGAGCAACCGCCGGCTAAGGTTGAACCTCTGCAAAAACACGAGTTTCTTTCTAAGAATGAAACGGGCGTAATCAAGGAGATTCAGCTGCCGGGCAACTTCAAGGAAGTTCAGCAAGATCCGAATATGGTTGGTGGGGCTAATCCGATTCAACGCGAATTTCAGGCGAAAGGATCGCGCAGTCACGTCACTATGTATGAAGGACGGGAATTGCTGCCAGATGAGCAGAAGTCGTTGAAAGCGATTCTGGCGAAACAAGGAAAGCTGCAACCAGACACGCCTGCCTATGATGAAGTGAACATGCTGATGGGAGCGGGCTATCACACGTTCGTGAATGATCCGCAAGTTTCAGTCGGCAAGTTCAACGGTAAGGATGCATTGATTTTGACGGATGAAGATCCGCAGCAGAACCTGGTTGCGCAAACTATCCTCGTTCCGTCTGACAAAGGTCAGTTCTTGTATGCAATCACATTCGATGGCAATAAGGCTGACTTCCCAGCAGTCAAGAAGGGGCTCGATACAATCAAATGGCGACCGACTCCCGACACTGTGTCGCCTCCTGCTCCAGGTCCAATCCGCAAGAAGTAAACTCTTCAGATCGAACAGGGATGTATTTTGAAGTAAAGAGTCGCGGCTGTTTCGATGACAGGGACGGAATTGGGCTGTTAAACTGGCTGTGGTTTCCACTCAGGGCACAGTCCGATGACACAGACAATTCAGCAAAATACCGGAGAAGCGACACAGAATCATCCGTTCATTGAAGAACTTCAATGGCGTGGTCTGCTTCATGACAGCACCCCGCTTGAAGAACTCAATGCGCATTTGAATGAAAAACAGCGTCGCTTTTATATCGGCTTCGATCCCTCTGCGCCGTCGTTGACGATTGGAAACTTGCTTGCCGTGATGATGGTGGTCCGCGGCATTAGAGCCGGGTTGTCCGGTGTCGTTTTGCTTGGTGGTGGCACCGGTTTGATCGGCGATCCGTCCGGCAAGTCTGTGGAACGTTCGTTGCTTCCGGTCGAAGAAGCACAGGCGAATGTGGAACGTCATCGCAAAATGATTACCACTATTATTGAACGCGCCGTTTCCAGCGATAAAATTCCGCAATTCGTAGACAACTACGAGTGGCTCGGTAAGCTGACGATCATTGAATTTTTGCGAGATGTCGGAAAACATTTTTCGGTTTCTGAAATGATGCGCCGTGATTCTGTTGCGCGTCGATTGAACGATCCGAACCAGGGGTTGAGCTACACGGAATTCGCTTATTCGTTGTTGCAATCGTATGATTTCATGCGCCTTTGCCAGGATCACGGCGTGACGATGCAAATGGGCGCTTCCGATCAGTGGGGCAATATTGTTGCCGGCATCGATTATGTGCGTCGCGTTTTGCGAGAGCCCGTGCATGGTCTAACCTGTCCGCTGCTTCTGCGCGCGGATGGAACGAAGTTCGGCAAATCCGAGTCCGGTGCGATCTGGCTATCGGCGGATAGAACTTCTCCGTATCAGTTTTATCAGTTTCTCTTGAATCTGGCGGACGAAGAGGTGAAGAATTTCGCGCTTAAGTTTTCGCTTGAAACGAAGGAAGTCCTGGATGGACTCTTCCAACAAATGAATGATGCTCCGGAGAAGCGTGCTCTGCAAAAACATATCGCCGAAGAGGTAACGACGCTGGTTCACGGTGCAGAGGAATGCAAGAAGGCACAAGCGATTTCGGCTGCGTTGTTTAGCGGTGATATTCGTTCAATCGATCCGTCTGTTATCAACGATTTCTTTAATGAGGCACCGTCGGCGGTGCTCGGCAGATCAGTAATTGATGGTGAGGGCGTGTCGATCATCGAGTTTTTGGTTCAGTCCGGACTTGCGTCGAGCAAAGGCGATGCGAAACGGAAGCTCGAATCCAACGGTCTCTCAATCAACGGCGATAAGGTAAGCGCTGATAGAAAGCTGACGACTTCAGATTTGCTGCACGAAAACCTGATTATGGCTAAGCACGGCAAGCAATGGAAAGTTGTTCGTTTCGAGTAGCTGGGTGTGCACCTCAGCGCAACGTGCAGGTACCATTCGAATTAGGTAGTCAGATCAATAGACGTAAGGGAACGTCGTTTGAATCCTGGTCGGGCGGTGATGCCGCGCCAAATATTCTTTCTCGAAAGCCATCGCGTCCTCTTCGGTCAATGCGGTGGTCGCCGCCTTCACGTCTTGCAGAAATTTTGAATCCAGAAATTTATAGAGCTCGGCTTTGCCGAAGTTGCAGCCGGTTACTGTTAACCCTCGAAGTCCCTTTAGAGACGCTAGAGCCTCAACGTCAGTTGGTGTTAGCTTCTTAAACTGTACGCTTACTTCGAGTAAATGGTCGAAGCCCTTCAGCTCACTAGCTGGAACCTTGGTAGCCCCGATAGATAAGTTCGTCAGCTCGACGGCATTCTTTAAGAGTTTGATACCGCTTGCGGTGATTTTCTGACATCCCTCGATGGATAATTCTTTTAAGCCAGTCATTCGTGAGCAAGTCTCTAAAGTCTTATCCGTGACTCGTGTTCCTTTTAAGCTTAGCGAGGAAAGCTCCTTCAATTCAGTCAGAAATCGAAGGTCATCATCAGTGAGTTCATCGATTAGTTCGAGCTTCAAATCATTGAGATTTTGCAATTTGCCTATACTCTGTATGGCCTTCGGCGAGATTTTTGATTGCCTTATTTCAAGGTGATAGACGGGATATGTTTCGAGTTTCTTCATTGCGTCATCCGTGATGGTTGCATAGCTCAGCTTTGCTAGTTTTCTGCGAGGGTTCCAAAACTTCGGAAGATTCTTCGAGGTGATCTCCAGCATGCTTCCGATGTCGCCGTCTGGATTTATGGCGCCCAGAAATTCCGAGTATGTAGTGGATTTCCCGTCCTTAAACTTCAGTTCGGTTCCCATCTTTGTTGGTTTTACATTACGCTCGCCGCGGAGTTCAGCTAGCATAGATGGTCCTATATAGAACATCAGTCCGATCGGAATCAAAATCGCAATGCCTGCAACGACCATTGGTGTTCTTGTATGGGCAGGAGAATAAAACGACCACGACTTGAATATGCCACCAGGAGCGGTGATGTGTTCGGTAATTGCAGCGCGATGCTCTTCTTCGATAAAACCAGCGCATTCGATGAGTGCGAGCTTCAATTCCTCAGCAGTTTTGAATCGCATCGCCGGGTTTTTGTTTAAACACTTCATCACGATTTCCGATAACGCCGACGCCAACTCTTTGTTGCCCTCATCGTGGAGGAAGTCGGAAATCTCGGGCGGGGCGTCGTTAACATGAGCTGCCATTGTCTGCATGGCTGTGTCAGTGACAAATGGCAATCGACCGGTTAGCGTCTCAAACATCAAACATCCCAGCGAATAAACATCCGAGCGCTGGTCTGCTTTTCCCCCCGATACTACTTCGGGACTAACATAGCCTGGTGAACCGATGATATTACCGCCGGTGCTTTCGAAACCCGGGTCGTCAGAATCGACTCTACGCATGTGCGCTACGCCGAAATCCACAATTCTTGCTTCTTTTTCAAACTCATCCGCGTGTGCCAGCATAACGTTGCTCGGCTTTACGTCGCGGTGAATTACGCCGTGCCTGTGTGCGTGAGCCAGTCCATCTGCTATCTCTACGAAATAACGAAGCGCCGTAATCAGCTCTATTGGACCTTCGTTAGTGATTTCGTCGGCGAGAGACGGGCCATCGACGAAATCCATTATGAGATAAGGATCGCCCGACGGCGTGACACCGAAATCCAGAACCTTGACGATATTGGTATGGTCGAGAACGCCCGCTGCCTTCGCTTCCTTTTGAAAGCGAACAACCTTTTCATTACCCAGCAAGTTGCCCGATGGCAATGCTTTGATTGCGACCAGTTTATCGAGTGTCTTGTCGTGCGCGCGAAACAGAACGCCCATTCCGCCACGAGCAATGTAGCGAATTTCGTCGTATCTGCTGAGCAGATCTTTGGGGAAATCGGAGGGCAGTTCCGTCGACATGCAAAACCGGCAAAAGGCTATTTTCTCTGCTTCTCTCTAATAGCCTTCTACCACAGCCTAGGCGTTGCTATCCATCGACTCCAATCGGCTGACTTCGTTCTGGGCCTGCCGTCTGACCGCTCGGTCGTTGTCCCGCATGAGTTCGCGGAGTAATTCTATCGGACAGCCTTCGTTTTTGGTCAAGGCGCTTTTCACGATCGGATCCATGTCCAGCGATAGCCGCCACAGAACATTCAGAGGCGTGTTGCAGTTCGAAGCGATGGCCGCGCGCACTTCACCAGCAGGATGATTGGAAAGTTCTGCGAGCCGTTGAGGTGGCGTCGATTGCCTTTCAGCCACCAGTTTTAAAAACTCAATAGCCTCTGGAGTGGTCTGAAGAGACAGATTCTGAGCTGCTCCCGGCTGCATGTATTTGTTATATGCCTGAAGATTCGGGATATCCTTTATGGTTTGAGCGGGCGGCGGTGATTTCGCCAGAATGTTCTCGACGCTCTTCCTTCGCTCATCTAGCGCATAACAAGCCCTCAACGAAACCAGCGGATTGGTATCGTTTGATAGTTCGGTTATGACGTCGATCGGCACCTTCGAATTGTCCAAAACCGCGAGACGAACCGATGCATCCCAATCTTTGCCGAGCTTTCTCAAAACTGCGCCTGGTGTATTGGTATTGCTAGCGGTGGCTTTGCGAACTTCGATGTTCGGATTGTCGGAGAGCCACGTAAGAGTCGAAACAGGCGTAGACTTCGCTTTGGCGATTTCGGCAAGCGCGTGATTTGTCGACGCGCTGAATGGATTCGGCGACGTCGGAAAGTCTGCTGTGATATCCATCTCTACCTCGCTGGAATGCTGACCAATCCTTCGATTGGCTAGCGGCGCGCTTTCGCCGGCTAAGTGCCATTCATCTGCAAGACGAGTAGTCCACGGTTTGCGACCGTGCTCTTCAGGCGCCATATTGTTATCCAGGTCGTCCACAGTATCTTCCTGGTCAAACGCTTGCGACGCCTGACTCTCTTTCCCTCTGTCTTTTTCTGTTGGCGTACCGTTCTTAATGTATTTAGAGAGCTCCGCCTGAACTAACTTCAGGCGCTCCGCTTTTTCATCACTCATCACTAGGTGACTACCTATTTATGGTTTATGTCAAAAGAACAATTGTGTTGTGTCGTGTCGTGTCGAAAAATTGTCGAGAAATTTGTTGTCGAAAATCTAGAGCGTGTCGCCGAGCTAAGGCGTGGCACCGGCGATGGTGTGTCGAAAAGGTGGTGAAATGAAATCCTCAACAAAGAGTGCCTTATTGCGATACTAAACGATGCACCCGTGCACGTGTTATCAATACGACCGTAATTTTGTATAGGCTACCCCAACCTGATCCACAAAACTTATGCAGGTATGGTCTTTGAAGATCCGTACAGGTAGCCGGTTTTGTCGTACCAGTATCACCGTGTGTAATGGTTGTCACTATAATCCGTGCGCCTGGGTTGTGGTTTTTCAGTCACGCACCTCTTCGACAAGTCGATGGCGCCCGGAGCTGCGCCCTGGTTCGCCCTTGTTTGCCCTGGTTCGCCTGGGTTGGACAAAATTCGCGCTGGTTTGCCAGGGTTCGCCTGGGTTGGCCAAAGGTTCGCTTGGTTCGTCCGATTCGGACCCGGGGGTGACATATAGCTTGAGGCGACCCCTGGTCACTTCTAGCCAGATACGAAAACGGACCGCTCAAAACCAAACAAATTCGATGACAGCTATCGCAATTCGTCGAATGACATACGAAGCGACCTGTTTTTCGAATTTGCTGCGTTTCCGACTCAGGGGTTCGGTTCGAATAGCATTAGACACTCAGGAGCTCGAAACCCGCATTTTTCTTAGGTATCAGTTGAAGAGATGTCGAATATCACTCGAAGCAACCTAAGGCGGGCTCGGAAGAGGTATTGACCCCAGGCTCTCCCTCGCAGCGTTTCGAGAAATCTGATTTTAAAAATCTGCCAGCTCGACTGGAATTTGCGTTCAGGTTCGCTCTCATGTTCTATATCGCGAATTTTGCCAGCTTTGTCTTCGGCATTGTCTTGAGCATCTTAGTGGACTTTGAGAGCCGACGCTTGCTAAACGTCTCAAGTGCGGTTCGATACTTCCACATAAAATGTTTGCGTAAATCCGTAGCGAACAGATAGTGACCATGTGGCACACTACTTTCACTGCAATTCACAGCAGTTTAAAGAGCAATTCGCCGCACTATCGCTCACTCACTTTTTTCATTACTTACAAACAGTTCTTTCCCCAATCTCCGTGATTGAGGAAGGCGTTGCGAATTGAGGTTTTTACTATGCTCGATAAACAAACTTCTGATAAACCTTCAAAAGAAAATGCAAACAGACCGCCGTCACCAGATTTTCTGCAAGAGATCGAACAGAGTCCGGCTCGCCCGCTCGTGCCGGTAACTGAAAGTGAATCCAGTCCCGCGGTCACAACTAAACCTGGCCCAGCAGCAGACGCAGGTTCCGGGGCCACAACCAGACCTGACCCTGCAGCTGAAGCAGGTTCCACAGCCACGTCAAAACTCCCTGTAGCAGAATCAGGACAGGCTGGTGAGGACTCACAGAAAAATTCAGAGATGGTTTCCCCTGGACAGGACGAAACCTCTTCGAAATTCTTAGACGAACTTATGAGAGATCCGAAGCTGCTGAACAAGACCATCAATACCTATTTCCGGAAGGTGGATGCCGACGGTGATGGGCACGTTACTGAGAAAGAGGCTAATGGTGCCTTTCTCAACGGTCGAGAGAAGGTCATTCAGGACCTTATTAAAGGTGGTGGCGATCTCATTCAAAATCAAAGCAACGACGAGTGGGGCAAAGAAGATGACGGCGCCACGAGGGACGACATCAAGGCAGCGTTCAATAATTGGATGAGTAACCGGCATGACGCGGAGAGTGCCTCAAGAGTAACTGATTATTTGCCTGCTGTTTTCGATGAGATGGATAGCGATGGAGATGGTTTTTTGTCCGGAAAGGAATTGGATAATTCGAATGTTCCGGATGACAAAGACTTCTTAACAGGCTTGAACAGAGCTCTGGCGGCGCTAGAGTTGAGAGAGAACTACGACAAGATCAAAGACAACTACGATGATGGTCGTTTCAATAATTTAGGCATATCGTTGAGCGACATCTATGCTTCGACCGATTCCTTCTACAAAAATCAAACACAAGAGCAAAAGGACCTCGATGAGCACTTTGCTGATCTTGCAAGCTAAACCATCCGGGAGTATTTCTGCCGGACTTGCAGGCTAAACCATCCGGGAGTATTTCTGCGGGACTTGCAAACTAAGCCATCCTGGGAGCATACCTGCGGGTCTCGAACTCGTTCCGGTCGGACGTTGAACGTCTCGCATTCGAGCGCAAAAATGCTGAAAATCGGTGACTTAGATACCGGTTCCTATACAACTTTATAGGATTAGGGATCACCGGCCTTGAATCCGGTGAGCAAGAATGTATATGGACGGTTATTAACTACAGGAGGTAATTGGACGGTCAGCTCTCAGAGAGCGAGGTCCCTGGAGCCTGCTTATTCGTTCTCTCCTTAATTTGAAATTTTTGAATCACTTACCCCAAGTTCCTTTGAAAAGTAGCTAATTGCCATTTGCTGTATCTTTGTTCGCAACCGTCGAACATAGTTGATATCGAATGCGATACCAACGCGCGTCTGTTTGGAATAGGGCCCAAACATCTCCGCATCAACGATCTGCGAACCGAACGGAAATCTTCCTATGAAATGCGAAACTATACCTGAATTGAAAAGGTTTTTGACCATTCAAGAACAGGCTCTCGGCTCCGGAAGCCCGGAAGTTGCCAGCACGGTCTCGAAATTGGCCGATCTCTATCTCGATAGAGGAATGCTGGATGATGCCGAAGCTCTCTACAGGCGAGCTCTGTCCATTCGTGAACGACTCAATGGTGTTCATCGTTCCGAAATGGAAGACAGCAGAAAGAGCCTGAACAAAGTTCTTGCTTTGAAAGGCGATCGACTCGAACGAGTTAGCAACGAAATGCGAGCCGCGAGTCAGAGCGATTTTAAAGCCGGTCAAGGCCCACCAAGAGTAGCCAATCCTATCGGTAGCCACTCAATAAAAAGTCCAACCACGCAATCGGGACAACAACGACAAATCGCCAGCAGCACTTCGACTCCCAAAGTGCCACCGTTAGGTTCGCCGGTTGCTCGAACGCAACCTCCGAATGGTGACCAGAACTACGGAAGACGAATGTATGATCTGTCGCCCGACAAGGACGGTCATGTGCCGACTCGTCAGGAGATGGAGAGCTGGTTCAGTTCCGGTAAACACAAGCCGATCGATGCCAGTCCTGGCACCGCGGGTGACGGCTTTACTGCTACGAAAGATGGATGGAGTTCGTTTCACCCACATGATTCATCGACGGTTCTCGATGCGATACCAGATCATTTGCATTTGACCAGCAACGCCGAAGCGCTTCAGGATGCGATCAAAGAAGCGCGCCTGGAAGTCGATCTGGTTCGCCAACTCACCGGCGGCGATGCCGCGCAACTCGCAGATTGTTTGACTCGTCTGGCAGATCTGCTTTGCAGATGCCGTCGCTACTCTGAGATGGAACCGATACTGCAAGAAGCGCTCAACATCAGAGAAAAACGTTTCGGGCTACACCACCACATGGTGGCAACCAGTCTGAAAAATCTTGCGAGATTGTATTACTTCGAGGGGTATTACGATCGAGCTATGCCTTTGTTCGAGCGCGCCATCTTAATTCGGCGGCGCGTCTTCGGTGAAACCAATGTGCGCGTCGCTGATGTACTTGAGCAATACGCAAAGCTTCTGCGAAAAATGCAGCGCCACACCGAGGCGTTAAAGTGTGATGAGGAGGCTGACGCGATTCGGTCTCGCAAACAAGGCTGGCGTCCCATTTAGGTTTCCCTTAGTCGCCACGCTGGGGAAACCTCGGTGGACAAGTCCGCCTGGCCAACTTATCTGGGAAGCAGTTTGCTGCGCTTTTCGAGTATGTCCCGGCGAGCGATCGCGCCGGCGTTGCCTTCGAGCTTCGCGGCCTCTGCGTTGCGACCGGCGCTGCGCAGAGCTCTGCTCATGTCAGCCATGCTTGCTGCTGAAAGAATGCTGGAGTCGCCTGTAGAGTTTGCGGTGCTAGCCAGTGCCCAGTAATAGACCTGGAGCGCGGTTGGGACCTTGCCCTGCCGGTATAACATAAATGCGAGGTCGTTTAAACGTAAGGCCACTTCTAGCTTCTGTGCCGCTGCTGGGATTCTCGGAAGCGAATCGACATAGGTTGTGTCGATTGAGGCTGTTGCCGGATCTTGTTCTGTTGATATCAATTGCAAAAGCAATCTCGTTTGCTTCGCCGGGCTTGAATCGGAGAGGTACGCCTTTTCGTAAATAACCAGCGCCCGCATCAGGAGCGGTTTTGCTTCTGAGTAGTTGTGCTGAGTTAAATAGATTGACGCTAATCCATTTAAGTCGCGCGCAACACTTGGATGGTCCGGACCAAGCGAATCAATGTCTGCAGCAATCATGCGTTCGTAAAAAGCAATGCGCTGTCTGTTGATGTCTTCGAGCGCCGCAAAGTCCAAATACTTTTTGTCCGGAGAAATACCGCTCGCGTCAAGTGTTGTCGAAATCGTCGTATCTCCTGCAGGGGGTGACGTGGAACCGCCCGTGGTGCCAGCACCTGCTCCTCGGCGATCTGCTTCTTCAGCAGCTTTGTCTGCCATTTGAATTGAAACTTTCGTGCTCCAGTGCGACTCCGGCGCACCGCTTTTCCTTTTTAACAAACCTATCTGGTCTTTAAGCAATTCGTTTTGAAACGCGGACTTCATTGTCTTGGCGTTGTAGATTGTCGCGATCAAGAGATTCGTATAGTCAATCGTGGCGTCTTCGATAAACTCAGTTGTGGGGTGCATGTCTGCCTGCATCGCAATCGTCAATGCCGAGAGATAATGTGGCTCGCACTCTGCAAATCGCCCCTGGGTGAACAAGCTGTGCCCCAGTTTATGCTCACAGTCTGCGAGCCTGAGTTGATTTTTCTCTTTATCTCCTTCTGCGGTATTCGTCAGAATGTCTATAGCTTCTGCGTAGTATCGATCGGCATGTTTAAATTCGCCTTCGATTTCCAATATGCCTGCCAGCGTGACAAGCGTATCGGTAGTCTGTAGGCTGGTTTTACCATGAGCCTTTTGCAACATCTTCAGCGATTTCTTGTACAGAGGAATGGTTTCCACTGTTATATCTTGCAGATACAAAGTCTTCGCCAGCCGTTGCATGCACTTTACCACGTCATCCGTAGATGCGCCCGGTGTCTCGCGAACGTCCTTCAATGCTTGACGAAAACACAGTTCAGCTTTTGAGTATTCTCGAGTGGTGAGCAGGCGTTCGCCTTCGGCAAGCTCTGTTTGCCAATTTGCTGATGACGTTCGATTGCCGCTTGTATTGTCGTTCTTCGTTTTACTTCTCTTAGACTGCTGTTGTTGTTGTTGTTGTTGTTGTTGTTGTTGTTGTTGTTGTTGTTGTTGTTGTTGTTGTTGTTGTTGTTGTTGTTGTTGTTGTTGTTGTTGTTGCGAAACTGCTCGGGTGCGCGCGTCTGCTTCCGCTTTCGTTGAACCGACGCTAGTCGCAACTAACATCGACGTAAGTATTGCCCTGTAAATCATCTTACGAAGATGCACTAGTGCTCTGCCTCCCAGGGTAGTTTGCGTTCTATCTCTATCCAACCATTTAGCTTGTATGGGACAACGTAGCCATTGTCCGGCGGAGACGTGAAGCCACCATTGTTAGTCTTGTCCGGAGGTGACGGAACCCAGTCATGGAGCAATCCGTCAATTGGTTTGTGCAACTCCTGGCGCATCTTCTTATCGTCTTCTTTCATGCGACGGCGATACCGGTCGCGTTCCATTTTTGCATCGCTTGGATCATCGCTGCTCAAGTCGTAAGCATCTGAGCGTGAGGAATCGTCACTGCTTCCACGGTCCGGACTGAAGTCTTGCTTGCGATAGCCGCGGAGATCAAACATCTTGCTCAAGCTATTGTCCGCTTGTAAATCGCGAAAGTCATTACGCCCATAACTTGCGTCGATGAAGCTCTCGCGCCAATCTTCAGCTGGATTGTCCGGGCGATTTTGCCAGTCCTGTTTATCGTCTTTGCGTTCTTCTTGTTCTTCTTCCTCTTCACGTTCCTCGCGTTCTTTTCTCTTCTCGTCCTCTTTTGGCAGAGCGACCTCAAAAAAATCCGAGTTTTTGAAGTTAAAAAACGAGCCCTCATCGTCTGCGAACCCGGGCGCGCAAAAATAGGAACTCAATACGAGCACCAATAAGGGCGAAAGTTTCAGCGGTCTGCGCGAGAGGGGCTGTTTCATCACGAGCATTATAGCTAGTCGATTGCAAGAAATTATGCCTACTTAAATAACGCTCAATCACCAGCTCCAGTCGAGTAAAATTAGCAGCTTCACAGCAATTTCTCTCCTGCTTACTACCTCTCCTCAAAACTTCTGGCGCTGCTGAGGCGAGGCCGAATCACAAATGAAACCTCATGGACTCGTTAGAAACTCGATTTTGGTGATCGCGATCGCCATTGCTTTCTTTCGCTCATCCGTCGAGCCCGCGCGCGCTGTGGGCCGAGAAGTTGCTCCTCCGGATTTGCAGTTTCAACCAATTCAGCCCACCAAGGCGATTAGCCTGCGCGAGAGTGTAGATCTCGCCGTCAAAAATTATCCCTCAATTCGTAATCGCTTTTTCAAACTGCGCGCAGCGAAAGCCAATGTTTCGCTAGCCAAGATGCAGTACTTGCCCAACTTGAATGCTGACGTGCAAATCTCGGGTGTGACGCCGAATCGCATTGCCAGTGTTGTCATGAACAATGTGTCCGGTTTTGACACCGTGCCGGTCGATTCCGGTCCTCCCGTTTCAAGTACGACGCTCAAGCCGATTGTCAACAACCTTCAAGGTTTAAACTTGAACTGGTTGATGGTTGATTTCGGTTTGCGTAAGGCAAATGACCGTTTTGCCGATGCTGATGCGCGGACGGCTCGCGCGGATATCAATCTGACTGAGCTCGACGTCGCCTTCGCGACTGCGGATTCTTTCTTTCACGCTGCGGCTGCTAAACAGACTATCATCGCTCGTCAAGCTGCGCTCGATCACATGGAAGCTGCCAATTTGAGAGTGAAGACTCTCGTGGCGGAGGGGCTAAGACCCGGAGTCGATGCGGCTGATCTCGATTATGAAGTGGCGAAGGCGAAGATCGCATTGATTAAAGCTGAGAAGGATTTTCGCCTGTCGCTTGTCGATCTGGCAGAGAAGATGGGGCTTGCCACACATGACTTCGATATCATCTCCGACCCCGTGGTTCGCAGTCCGCTTGACGTAAACATTGAAAAGCGTGTTGATTTGACGTCTCACCCGCTCGCGCGGTTTAAATACGCGGAGATTCAGCGCTGGAAAGCCAAACAGATCGTTCTCGATAAGGCTTACCGGCCGCACCTTTGGCTCAACGCATCACTCTGGGGACGAGGCAGCGGTGACAGTGTGAATCCAATTAAGCCTGTCGGTGGAGGAGTCGTACCGCAGGTATTCAACTACATGGTGGGCGCCTCATTCAGCTTTCCGTTCTTGGAATATTTTCCGCTTCGCGCTCAAAAAGACATGGCGAAGAGCAACGAAATGGCTGCCAAAGCTGATTTCGATCTGGCGATGCTGGTGCTCGAAAAGAAAGACGCGAATAGTCGAGTTTTGCTTGAGCAAACCAAGAAAGTGGCGAAGACCACGCCGACTCTGGTTGAAGCTGCTCGTGTGCGCGAGACCAATATTTTGAAAAGGTATAGCGTTGGGCTCAACAATGTTGTGTCTCTGGCAATTGCCGAAGAAAACCTCGCCACGGCGACCGTTGAAGATGCCGTCGCGCAAATTGAAGTTTGGCGTGCCATTCTAGCGCTAGGCTATGCTCAGGGTGATTTGGATACGTTTTTTAAACTGGTAAAAATAGCAGAGGGAGAGGCGGCTAGCGAGCAGCAATGAACTCGTAGTTCAGGGGAAGTAGAGGGTCTATGTGGATCGTAGCTTGGGCAATGAAACGACCGATCACAATCGTGGCGGTTGTTTTGGCTTTGCTATTGGTCTCCGTAGGCGCGATTACCAGCATGAAGCGCGATATCTTCCCCGATTTGAAGATTCCTGCGATTTACGTTATCCAGGGATATGGTGGCATGTCGCCTGCGCAAATCGAAGGCTACATCACGTCCAGCTACGAGCTCTTTTTCCTCTATGTCCCGGGCATCGAGCACATTGAATCGCAGTCGATTCAAAACTTGAGCTTAATCAAGGTCTTTTTCCAGTCCGATACGGATATGGCGAGTGCGATGGCCAGTATCGTTGCGATGGCCAACCGGGCTACGAGTTTAATGCCGCATGGAACCTACAATCCTTTTGTGCTGCGATTTGACGCAGGCAGTTTGCCCGTCGGGCAGCTGGTGCTGTCGTCGGAAACCAAGACCGTGAAGGAATTAGAGGATCTGGCCTACACGCGAGTTCGTCCGATGCTTGCCACCGTTCCTGGTGCTGAAGCGCCGCCGCCTTTTGGTGGAAACATTCGGACGATTGTTATAAGCGTAGACGCCGACAAGCTTCGCAAATACAACATATCGGGCGATGAAGTCATTAAGGCGCTTGAAGAAGGCAACCAAGTATTGCCGAGTGGTAACGTCCGCACTGGCGACTACCTTCGAATCGCGCCCGTTAACTCTGATTTGCCTGATATCCATCAATTGGATTACATGCCGATTAGAACCGGACATGGTCCGCAGATATTCATCAAGGATATCGGAACTGTTGAAGACTCCGCTGATATCCTTGCGGGTTATGCGCTTTTCCAGGGGCGGAGAACGGTCTATATTCCGGCGGTTAAACGAGCTGACGCCTCCACCGTCTCGGTGGTGGACGCGCTCCGGGCGGCGCTGCCTCGGATGCAGGCGGTTTTACCGCCTGGTGTCAAAATCAGCTATGAGTTCGACCAATCGAAATATGTTCGTGAGGCGATAGAGAATGTATTCCACGAAGGTCTGCTTGGAACGCTGCTTCCAGGCTTAATGATTCTTCTTTTCTTGCGCGATTTTCGCAGCACCCTGATCGTCGTAACCAGCATTCCGCTCTCTCTTCTGTCGGCAATCGTAGCGCTGTCAATTTGCGGTCAGACCTTCAATATCCAGACTCTGAGCGGTTTGGCGCTGTCGATTGGCATTCTGGTCGACGAAGCAACTGTTTGTATTGAAAACATTCACAGCCACCTTGCAGAGGGCGAGGCGATGGCGCGTGCGGTTTATAACGCTTGCGTCGAAACGATGGTTCCGCGATTGTTGGCGATGTTGTCGGTTTGCGCGGTATTCGTTCCATCATTCTTTATGACGGGCATGACACGCGAATTGTTTATCCCGCTCTCTCTGGCTGTCGGTTTTGCAATGGTTGCCTCGACCACGTTGGCATCAACAGTGGTGCCAATCATGTCGGTCTGGATTTTGAGGCACAAGCATGAAGCACCTAAACGAGATTGGGTGGATAACCTCAAAGATGGGCTGGGAGCACTCATCAAATTCTTGCTGCCGCTGAGACTGTTTGTTGTTCCTGTCTATGTGCTCGTTTCAGTTGCTGTAGTAGTCTTTCTTTACCTCGACATTGGCAAGGAACTGTTCCCAGACAACGGCAGCAAACAATTTCGCGTTCGTATTTCGGCGCCGACCGGCATGCGCGTAGAGGCGCTCGAAAAGCGGGTTTTAAGGACAATTGCGATTGTCAAAGAAGAAGTGGGCGCCGATAATGTTGAGAAGACGCTCGGATATGCCGGACAGCAGCCTCCGATGTTCCCGATCAGCTCTGCATTTCTCTGGACGAGTGGACCGCACCAGGCGGTGCTGGACGTGCAGCTCAAGGACTCTTTGAAGATCGATATGGCTGAGCTAAAAGATCGGCTGAGGGTTAAGCTCGCCAAAGATATTCCTGATACAAAAATGTCGTTTGAGCCAGGCGACATGGTCAGCCAGATCATGAACATCGGCTCGCCCACGCCAATTAAGGTCCAGGTGATGGGACCGGATATGGTGGCAAACAAACTCTTCGCCAACAAAGTGCTGGCGGAAATGAAGAAAATAAAGATGCTTCGCGACCTCCAGTGGGGGCTGCCTCTCGACTACCCGAGCGTCGATATCGATATCGATCGAGAACTCGCGGGACAGTATGGCGTGACCGCAAAAGACATTGGTATGTCGTTGCAGCCGGCATTTTTCTCAAGCCGTTTTGTGCATCTGAGTTTGTGGCGTGATAAAAACAGTGGCTTCTCATATCAGGTCCAGGTGCAAGTCCCGCAGGATCAGATTAAATCAAAAGACGACATAGAGAAGTTTCCGACCATGAACAGCCATCGGAAAATTCAAATGCCTGAGTATAACGACGAGCTCGAAGACCCAGATACCAACCGGTTTTATCCGGATCACAAAACGCGACGACCGCAACATCCTTTGATCTCTGATGTTGCGAAAGTCCAGTATGGTGTCACCGACGGCGAGATGGACCGCTACAATATGATGCGCACCGTGTCGCTGACAGCCAATCTGGAAGGGCATGATCTCGGGCGCGTCGGCGAAGCCGTGAAAGAAGCGGTGCAACGCGCGGGCACTCCACCGGCCGGTGTGTTTGTCGACGTAGCCGGTCAGGTGCCGGTTCTTGAAGATACATTCTTCCATCTGCTAACCGGTTTGCTGTTGGCTGTCGTCGTAATTACCTTGATGTTGCTCGCATACTTCCAGGCTGCCCGTGTTGTTCTGATTGTCATGTCCACCACTCCGGCAATTCTGCTTGGGGTTCTCACATCTCTTACGCTCACTGGAACAACGCTAAATGTTCAATCATTCATGGGTGCAATCATGTCTGTCGGCGTTGGTATTGCCAACGCGATCTTGATGGTTGTGTTTGCCGAGGAGAGTCGCGCTGGTGGAATGACAGCCAATCAGGCTGCCGTTCACGGCGCTCAACAGCGTATGCGCCCCATTCTGATGACATCGATTGCCATGGTGGCAGGGATGGTGCCGATGGCTTTGTCCGAGGGACAAAGCGCACCTCTTGGACGCGCCGTGATCGGCGGATTGTCGATGTCGACTCTTTCTGTTTTGACAATTCTTCCGCTGGTTTATTCGATAATCCAGGCGAACGCGCCTGTTAAGGTCAAATCACTTCACCCCGACGATCAGATTTTGTAGAGCATCATGGAAAGCGAACACAACATTCAACAAGACCCCTCCGGTAATTCGAGCTTGGCTGAGATATTCAGTCTGAAGAACATCGTATTCGTTGTAATTGTGATGGCCATCGCTGGTGGTGCCTTCTATTTCATGTGGATGAAACGTCAGAAACCTCTGGTGCTGGAGAAGCCTGCGAACACTGAGATTACGCTTCCAGTAGTGCCGGTAGTGAAGAAGACATTGTTTCGCGAGGACCAGTTGCCGGGAGAGATCAACGCCTATCAGGATGTTCTGATTTATCCTAAAGTGCCTGGTTTTGTTAAGGAGTTGAATGTTGACCGTGGCTCTGTCGTGAAGAAAGGGCAGCTCATGGTGCGAATGTACGCTCCTGAGTATCTGGCTAAACGGCACGAATTCGTGGCGAAAGTGGCAGCCGCGAAAGCGGATCTGGCGGCTGAAGAGTCGAAGGTCGAGGACCTCAAGGCGGAACTCGAAAAGCGCCGCGCAAACTTGCTTGCCGATCAGTCTACTTATCAACGAGTCTATGCGGCATCTCTGGTGCCTGGGGTGATCGCCGATAACGATGTGGTGCAATGGTCTCAATCAGTTAAAGCTGATCGTCAGGACGTCAACTCGATGATCAAACGCGTTAACGCAAAGGACCACGAGGTCTCGATGAAGCGCGAAGAAGTGGATGCGATGGTCAAAGCTTTCGAGAGTTTCGCTGATTTCGCTTCGTATCTTGAGATCTATGCGCCTTTCGATGGTTATGTCACCGAGCGAAAGATGCACGTTGGTAGCTTCGTCGGACCGGATGGAACCGGCGCTTATCCACCAATTTGTAGATTGAAGCAACTCGATCTCTTGCGTATCGTCGCTCCTGTTCCCGAAGATCTCGTCGCCGGTGTAATCATTGGATCGCAAGTCGAGTTCTCTGTTTCATCGTTTCCCGGAAAGCGTTTTAAAGGAACAGTCGCTCGTCTTGCGAACAACCTGGACAAAGATACGCGGACCATGCCCGTCGAACTGAACTACCTGAACCCCGATTTCAAGCTGGTTCCGGGGATGTTCACCAAGGTTTACTGGCCCACACGTCGCCCGACCGAAAGTCTGTTTGTGCCGATCACATCTGTTGTTTCCACTCCCCTGGACACCTTCGTCTGTAAGGTCGCCAACGATCGTGTCGAGTGGGTCCCCGTGCGGAAGGGACAGATCATGGATCAGCTCGTTGAAGTCTTTGGCAACATCAAAGAAGGCGATGTGGTTGCGAAGGAAGGCAGCGAAGAATTGCAAAACCAATCGCGTGTGAAGCCGGTCAAGGTGCCGGTTTCAATCAGCGTGACTGCGCCGAAAGCAAACATCTAAGCCGAAGCAGCCATCTAAGCCAAAAGCAGCCATCTAATCGTCTGCAATTTTGATTGCAGCTTTCATGCCAAAAGCTGCAAACCAATTTGCATGACACCTTGCGGACGCCGAAAGAGAGCCCTTTCGCCGCTCAAAATTAGCCGCTGCAATTTTGATTGCAGCTTTCATGCCAAAAGCTGCAAACCAATTTGCATGACACCTTGCGGACGTCGAAAGAGAGCCCTTTCGCCGCTCAAAATTAGCCGCTGCAATTTTGATTGCAGCTTTCATGCCAAAAGCTGCAAACCAATTTGCATGACACCTTGCGGACGCCGA
>JAHBVO010000005.1 GCA_019637435.1 Candidatus Obscuribacterales bacterium
GTTGTGTGCCAGGCATGTTCGATATCTAGGAGGTGAAAGTCCTTTACACAACCTGATGACGGTGAAGTGTTAGCAACGCGCAAGGGCAAAGTCGTGAGGCAATGTCTGAAGGAAGCGTGGTGCAAACTCACGACTCGACGTACAGGAACCGGATACCGAGGCATACCCAGCCGCGCGAGCAAGCAACTGATTGCGAAGCGCATAGTCATCAAGGGTTGGGGTTGTAGATCCGGCGAGGATGTGAGGAAGGAGATCGAACTTACCCTGGGAGATCTGCATTGTGTCCTGGAATCAGGACTGAGAAATCGCGAGAAATCTGATCGCAATGCAGAAGTCAGCAGCGGACATAGTAGGCGAAAGCCGAAGGTCCAAACGGTGCCCGGAAGGGCTTGAAGGAAGGGAGAGTAGGACCCGAATTCATGAGCAGCAAACGGCAGAAAATCCTCAACGAGGCCTTAGCCGAAACGCGGAACGGTGAAGCCGGGACGCCAGAGGCCAAAGGGTCGGAACTGTCTCACGCGACAAAGGAACCCGAAATCCCAAGCATGTCGACACTGATGGAGGAGGTCGTTCAAAGCGAAAATGCGAAGAGAGCACTGAAGAAGGTGCTCCAGAACAAAGGCGCGCCGGGAGTCGACGGAATGACCGTGGACAAATTACCGGCACACCTCAAGCAACACTGGACAACGATCCGTCTACAATTGCTGAGCGGAACCTACGCACCAAATGCGGTGAAACGAGTGGATATTCCAAAACCAGGCGGAGGGGTGCGGCAATTGGGCATCCCAACAGCCCTGGATCGTTTCATACAGCAGGCGATGTTGCAGATTCTTCAGAAGAACTGGGACGAAACGTTTTCAGACTGTAGTTTCGGATTTCGTCCGGGACGCTCGGCACATCAGGCAGTTGAGCAAGCGCAGAAGTATGTAGGCAGCGGACTGCGATATGTCGTAGATATTGACCTTGAGAAATTTTTCGATAGAGTCAACCACGATGTACTGATGGGACTGATCGCGAAAAGAACGAATGATAAGCGCATATTGAAAATAATCCGCGCCTATTTAAACGCCGGAATAATGGCTGATGGACTAGTGCATGCGCGAGACGAAGGCACGCCTCAGGGCGGTCCGCTGTCACCACTACTCAGCAATGTAATGCTGGATGTGCTCGATAAAGAGCTGGAGCGACGTGGTCACAAATTCGTGAGATACGCCGATGATAACAACATCTACGTGGCGAGCGAACGAGCAGGAAAACGAGTGATGCAGAGCATCACAATGTTCCTGGCACGAAAACTCAAACTGAAAGTAAATGCTGAGAAAAGCGCAGTAGATCGACCGCAGAAGCGAAAGTTCCTCGGCTTCAGCTTTACATACGGGAAAACGCCGAAGCGAAGAATCGCTCCACAGGCTATCTCACGTATGAAGAAGAAAATCAGAGAACTAACGCGGAAAACAAAGGGGCAAAGCCTCGAACAGACAGCTGAACAACTTCAACGTTATCTCACAGGATGGCGCGGATACTTTGGCTTCTGCGAAACTCGCTCAGTTTTGAAGTTACTGGACAGTTGGATACGACGACGGCTTAGACGGTTGCTCTGGAAGCAATGGAAGCTATCCAGCAGGCGTTTCACCGAGCTGACCAAACGCGGTGTGAGCAAGAACCTGGCTGCGCAAACAGTAGGCAGCCCGCACGGCGACTGGCACCTCAGCAACAGTCCCGCTCTGAATATCGCACTTTCCAATGACTTCTTTGCATCGCTTGGAATACCGACTCTAGCGTGACGCCAAGCTTCCGCCGAACCGCCGTGTACGGACCCGTACGCACGGTGGTGTCGCAGGGAAAGTCCGCGAGGACCTACCTATGCAAATCGCGGAAAAGAATACTATCGATCCATCACTAGTTAAAATATCAAGTCCCGTAACGCACGGGTTGCTATCTCGGCAGGTTTCAGATGAACTGGTAGAGCGCACCATGAATGTCGCACAGGACAGTCTGGACGATGATACTCGCAGGGATCTTTTTTCGATTCTTCGATCTAAATCTTTCGTCAATCGTTTCCGAAATGATGCATTGAGGTTTTTAGATTATCTGGAAACACTCGAAACTGTTAATCGGCACGACAACCCTTCCGTCCGCCGGAGTGCCGGCGCAACCCAACTTGCCGAACTGGCGAAGTTTGCCGGCAGCGAAATTTACCCCGCCTGGAATATTGATTTTAAACCGATTTGCGATGCGATCAATAAAGTCGTCTACGACCCGATCGATCTTTCTTCGCATGAAGTAGTTCAATCGGTAAAATATGGTTTGGAAGAAATGGCCTTCACCATATCCGGTGGCAACATATATTTAAACGATTTGCTCCTCTGGTCGCTACACTCAAAGTCAAAACTTCTCCTTGATGTTGCAATCAAAGGTGCCGCCCTTTACGTCACGGATGTTCTAGGGTTAGAAAACCCTCTATTCAAGCAGTTCTCGAATTGGTCTAAATTCGCTCTCGAAGGCGCCGCGTTTGTTTTGCACGAAGAGTTTTGCTTTATCTCAGATTTCCCGGAGAGCATCATCACTGATGATTCCGGCAGATTGCACAACTCGGACGGACCGGCAATGAGTTGGAGCGATGGCTGGAGCTGTTATTACTGGCGCAACCTGCCGATACCGCGCTGGATGATTGAAGAGAAGGAACGTATTACAGTCGAAATGATTAATGCGATGGAAAACATCGAGATACGGCGAGTGATGCTCGAAATCTACGGAACAGGAAAGTACATTATCGACAGTGGAACAAAAGAGGTTCAGCGCGACGAGTATGGAGTTCTTTACTGGCAGGAGATGGTAAACGATGAGCCACTGCGAATGGTGCGCGTAAGAAACTCAACGGCAGAGCCTGATGGTACGTTTAAAGACTACTGGCTGCGCGTCCCGCCCGATATCAGAACCGCCAAACAGGGCGTTGCCTGGACCTTTGACCTGGACGAAGACGAGTACGCCCCAATCATCGAAACCTGAAGTCCCTACTGAAGTTCCTACTATAGCACCTCGCGGATGCCTATCCTCTGAGAGCCCAAGCCGTACTTGTTTCCGGCATTCGTTTATTCGAGAGGGCGAGTTTGTCTATCCTGCGTTGACGGATTTACAGAAAAGTGTCTACGCACGGTAGCCAACCATTGGTCTGTTGAAGAATTCTCCCAATTTTGCACATCAAGATAATTCTGTGAACGAGATCCACCAATTTCCTATGGTCGCTTCACGACAGAGCAGGTGTTGGAGTTGCCGCTGACGTTGACGCTGGGCTGTTTCTGACCGTTCAAACCTTTGAGCCAGAAGATGGTATTGTGATTACCCGGGACAGAAATGGCGCCAACATTTTCGCATCGCACAGTGTTGAAATTTCCGGACACGGACAACACTCTGCAGTCTCCAATGATCGACAAGCTACAATGACTGCCCTGAACCACGACACCATTATTGGTGCAGGTTAGGGTCTGATTGATGTTGTTATCGTACAAAATTATGTCGTCAACGCTAACATCAATTACCTTCGGGAGGGGCTTTCGTGATTTCCCGACCGATGCTCCGGATAACATCATCAGCGCCTGAACTTTTGCTGGAAGTTGAGCGGAGTTATTCGCCGAGCCTTTCGGTGCGGTCCGATTTGCCGCAATGCCTTGACCAAGAGCCTGACCTGACGCGGATTTTTGACCGGCAGCATTGCTTCCATTTCCGGAGTTGACTGAGCTGCCTCCCGCGACATGACTTTCACTCTTTGCTCGGCCGCTCGCCGGTCCTTTCAAATCGACTTTCTTTCCGTATCGCGTCTGAATCGAAACTCCGCCTGGACCCAACTGAACTGTGTCTCCACTTTCCGTAGTCACATCAATCTGGGCTCCGGCAGGTAACTGTATAAGAGCTAGTAGCACTACTAAACCGATTATGTTCCGCACATTAGTTCCACTCGATTTAATCCCCAGCTATTCACTCTACCACCATTATGGTTTTTAGTGATGCAAGTGAAGTGATTGCCCGCGTCGCAAGGATGCGGCGGAGCTTGGAGTGCACATGTTTTTACATATTTAAGGCAATGACTGCGACCGGAGTCGCAGTCATTGTTCTCTCTGTCCTGTGCGTTATAGCGACGGGGGAAGAATTACGGTATCAATCACATGAACCACCCCATTGCTGCAGATGATGTCAGTGGAGGTGACTTTTGCGCCTTCGACCGTCACCCCATCAGGTGATACGGAGATGGCTATTGGGGAACCTTCAACCGACTTGGCGGTCTTCAATTTCACGACGTCTTCTGCCTTCACAGATCCAGGGACGACGTGGAAGGTCAAAACTTTTGTCAATTTCGTCTTGTCCTTGAGGAGCGCGGACAGTTGATCCGCCGGAATTTTTTTGAACGCTTCATCAGTTGGTGCGAACACGGTAAAAGGTCCTTCGCCCTTAAGTGTCTCCACCAATCCAGCCTCCTTCAGTGCCGTGACTAGCGTGCCGAATGAACCGGCTGTTTGAGCGGTATCCACAATATCTTTCGTAAGCGTTTTTTCCATTTGTTTTTCTCCTGATTTAGATTTTGAACATTCTGCGCTCACTGGCGCAATACTCAAAGTCGAACAACTGACCAGTGCTGTTGCTACAGCGGCAATTCTTGAGAATCTGATGAGTGACGCCATTTCGATGCCTCCTCTCTCTGCGTACTCGGTCATCCTATTTGTCTTCTGTGAACGCATTGTGAACGACGTGTGCGATACGAGATTTATTTTCTTCGTGTTCACAGAGCAGTCATTTGAACTTAATAAGATAGGTATGCGTGAAAACCTGGCTTGTCGTTCATCAATGCTTGCCATATGCGATCAAGCGACCCTGACCGATCGGTATAGCTGGAGGGAAAATTCAAATGTCCACCGTATCCTCAAGTGAAGAGTTCTTTGGTTTTCAACGAAATCTTGAATCCTTCGACGACCAAGTGGACTGGGGCGCGCACCGCCTGCGATGGCGCAGCCGTTGGGGCCACGAAGAGGTGATTCGTCGAGAATCTGAGTTTCAAGAGCGGCGAGATCCATACAACGGAAGCGCAAAGGAACTATCGCTAGCGCATTATATGAAGTACGCATCACAGTTCCGACTGCTCACTCATCAGGAGGAAGTGCAACTAGCAGAGCGCGCTTTGAACGGCGACGAGGGCGCTCGCGAAAAGTTGGTACTTTCGAACTTGCGTCTCGTAGTTAAATTTGCCAAAAGGTATAAAGATCGTGGGATTGATTTTGAGGACCTTGTTCAAGAAGGCAACTTGGGATTGATACGCGCCTCTCAGTCGTTCGATCCGTCCAAAGGCACCAGGTTCTCGACCTATGCGTGCATGTGGATTATTCAGTTTATCTCTCGCATGGTTGATAACAAATCGCGTTCAATAAGGTTGCCGATCCGAGTTCACAAAGACATTAGAACAGTAAAGCAAATAATTGAAAGAGTAAAACTCACTAGAGGAACGGAGCCATCAATTGAAGAGATCGTAAAAATTTCAAAGTTGAGCGAATCGAGAGTAAAAGCCGCATTCAAGAATATGATAAGCCCCATATCTCTGAATCAAGAAACCGGTTTTGAAAACACCAGCGAACTCGGCGACCAAATTGCCTACAACGATGGCGATGATGTTGAGTCACCAGTTGAGCAACAACTTTCCGAAGAGTTTGTCCGCACTTTGATTGGAATCCTAACACCCGAGGAAAATAAGGTGATTTCAGAGCGGTATGGATTGACAGGCAATAGCGAAATCGGCTTTAAGGAACTTTCGGAGCGAACAGGAATACCGCTGGGCAAAGTTAAACGAATTCATGCGATTGCCCTGAAGAAGATGAAAAGAAAAGCAAATCTTCTCTCCGAAACGAGGGGCATGACAAAGGTTGGCTATTTCGCTTTACCGGGTTGAATCGGGATTGTGAGTATTCACTCGACGTTCATCTCCTGGAGTTAAATTAAAGTGTAGGGAACGATAACTTGTTTTCAATTGCGGTCAACCTGCGACGATAGTTCGATTCAAAATGTCAAAAATTCTTTTAGTCGAGGACGAGCTTGACCTACTTGAGCTGACCAGCATAGCCTTGAGTTCGAGAGGATACAGCGTGCAGAAGTGCAGCAGCGGCGACGAAGCGCTTGGTATGCTGCGTGTCTATAAATTTGACCTGGTAATCTTAGACTGGATGATGCCTGATATCACAGGTATCGAAGTTTTGAAACAGTATCGCGAAATGGGCGGAAATCTTCCTGTCTTAATGCTCACCGCTAAAGCGTCCGCTGACGATAAAGAGTTCGGACTTGATTCTGGCGCTGATGATTATTTGACTAAACCGTTCGAGATTAAAGAACTTTGTGCGCGGGTGAGAGCGCTCTTGCGACGTCCGGCAAATGTCTCCAGCCCCGTACTGGAGGCTGGCAATATCCGAGTCGACCCAGCGGCTTGTCGGGTCGAGAAAGCTGGTATCGAAGTTCATTTGCGACCAAAAGTTTATGACCTGTTATTGTTTTTTATGCGGCATCCGGATCAAGTATTCACGGCCGAAGCCCTCATGGAAAGAGTATGGATGGACGACAGTACCGCATCACCAGATACGGTGCGGACGCACATCAAATTGCTCCGGCAATCTATTAGCACGAAGGGCTCAGAAGATGTAATTGAGACGATTAGAGGAAAGGGCTACATTCTCAGAGCGATTAGAGATGATGCCCAAACTGATCCAGGTTCAAGACTCTGATGTATTGACTGTGCTGTTTTCTATTGGAATTTCAAACCAAAATGTTGAACCTCTTCCGACTTTACTATCCACGCCGATCTGGCCTCCATGTATTTCGACAAGTGATTTCGAAATCGACAAGCCGAGACCTGTTCCACCTGGCACTCTTTTGTCGGACGAATCGATTTGTTGAAATTTTTGGAATAGTTTTCCGAAGTCTTTTTGAGCGATTCCCGGGCCTCTGTCGATAACTCTGAAGCATATGAAACCCTCTCGATTTTTGACAGTTTGAATTTTGATCTTGCTGTTGTTAGGCGAGAACTTTATGGCATTAGCAGTTAAATTACTCAGAACCTGAGCTAGTCTATCTCGATCAACGTTCATTACGTCGTCGCAATTTATGTTTACTTCAAAGTTGATATTGCGTTCCGCTGCAGTCGCCTCAAGTTCGCCAAGAACCTGTTCAATCAAGTCTTGAGGCAGCGTTCGCTCAAGTCTTAGCTCCATCTTTCCAGCTTCGATTTTTCGGAAATCAAGGATATCGTTTACCAGTTTGAGTAAGCGACTGGTGTTTCGACCTGCCATTTCCACTAGTTTGGATGAGTCCGCCGTGAGCGGACCTCCGGTTCCCTCCGCCAGCAGAGCCAGGGCTGTTCGCACCGAGGATAGTGGCGTTCTGAGCTCATGGGAAATCTTCGAATAGAATTCGGAAATTGCCTTCTCAGCTTCCTTTCTATCCGTTATGTCGTTCTGAACACCAATAAAATTGATCAAGCCGCCTGACTCGTCATGCACCGGTGAGACCGTGAGTTCATTCCAGAAAAGTGTATGGTTCTTTCTGTAGTTTCTCAAAACAACCGTGATGGACTCTTGTTTCTGGATTGCTTCCCTCAACTGTTGCAGACCTTCTTGATCGCGATCATCACCTTGCAAGAATCGGCAGTTGTGACCGATTACTTCTTCGCGGGTGTAGCCTGACATATCAAGGAAGCTTGGGTTCACATAAATGATTGGGTTATCGACTTGATGTGGATCGGTTATCACTATGCCGTTACTGGCGCATGATATTGCCCGCTCCAGAATCATCATTTTGTCTCGAGAATTTTTTACATCTTCTAAGATCGGTGCACAGGTAGATTCAGATCCTTTGGTCCTGCTCCGTAGATGGCCTCTGCGTTTTTCTTCACTCATTTTCAATGCACTCGTAAGAAACTCTGCCGTGTCACTTGGATGCAACTCTTGGGCGCAAGTTCGAAAGTCCGCCATCGATTCTAAATGTTTGACCGGTGACCCAAGAATTCTCTTCGGACAGCAGCCATGTAATTGCTGAGGCGACATACTCGGGTGTGCCCACGCGTCCGAGTGCGTGCATATCGTCAGAAGATCGCCTTGCGGACTCGGTCGAGAGCAAGTGTCGTGTCAACTTTGTCTCAATCAAACCAGGCGCGACGCAATTAACGCGAATGTTTCGCCGCGCATAAGACGCAGCCGCCGCGACGGCGAGCCCTTCGATACCTGCTTTAGCCGCAGAGATAGCCTCATGTGAAGCCAGTCCGACCGTCGCCGCAGCCGATGACAGAAGAACTATTGAACCACCTCCTCGCATCATGGCTCCTGCTGCCGCTCTCACTATCTTAAAGCTCGAAGTCAAATTCACGTCGATTACGGAGTGCCACTCTTGATCGGTAATAAGATGCGCAGGTTTCAACAACAATGAGCCAATGCAGTTGACGACGCCATCGACGCGTCCGTATTTTTCGAAGGTCTGACTGATGCATGCATCTATGGAACCTTGCTCAGCAACATCGACCTGGTGTCCGTCCACACCCATGTCCCTGATGCACTGATCGAGAGAGGCTTTGTTCCTCCCGGTGACAATGACTGTGTAGCCGCCGCCGACTAGATGTTTCGAGACTGCAGACCCGATACCGCCTGTGCCACCAAAAACGATAAAGACTTTCTCTTTGGACCGCGACTGTTCATCCAGTGCCATCTGTTTCACCCCCAGATTCCTTCTAATTCTTAAATCAGCTCGTCGACGCCTAGCTAAACGCGTCTTTCAACGCTGCTCTAGCGGCCAGATGTTTTCTGGTTTCATTTAACAGCCTAAATTCATCTTGCAGGCGCTCAATCGTCGTCTCCACTTCCAAAAGGCGCTGCTGCTCAGCTGGTGAACCATATAGTCTGGCCGGCACCCAGTAGGACAGCTCAGTCGGATCTTCAGGGCAGTCACTTACCACATCAATTGGAACCCCTTGCAGCTTAGAAGAAAGGCGCGCGATATCATCCAGAGCGGTATGAACATCACGAGCGACTTCGAAGCAATCAATATTTGGCTCGCAATCGGCGATTCGATGGACGCGAGCCTGCCTGTAAGGTCTGCCGTCTACCAGACTCAATAAGGAAAACCGATCGCATCCTCGAACAATTATGTTCATGCGCCCGTCAGGAAGTTTCGTCAGGTCCACTATCCTGGCAAGGCAGCCCATTCCCGATATCGTGGCGCCCTCCTCGATTCGTATGACACCGAAGGTGCCGCCGGATTTCAAAACATCATGAATCATTTCCCGATATCGGTTCTCAAAAATGTGCAGAGGCAAATCTATAAACGGGAAAAGAACCACAGGTAATGGAAAGATCGGAACCACAAGCGACCGATTAATTGACTTGTTCATTGCTACTTCCTCGGGACACCCTCTCCTATCATGAATGTTTACGCTGAACATTCTGTGAACGAGATTCACGTTCTCGGAAATCAATTAGAACTGCGGAGCACCATCGATATCGACGGTGCTCCGAGAAGGTTTTGGTTTTTAGATGATTAGCTTACTTAGCCATTGCGGTCATCGCCGGCTTGAAGTAGTGCTGGAACTCACCTTTGCCGCCCATGTGGAGGAGGATTGCGGTGGTCTTCATCATCTTGTTAGCGACTTGTTTCGCTTGCGGGTGCTTCGAGCACATTACGAGTTGGAGCGGTTTGATGCTGCTGATTGCAGATGCTACCGAGAACTCGGAGGTATGAGCTTTGACACCAGCTTTGATTGTCTTGGTTGCAACGTTGCGGTGCGGGATTGCTTCGATCGCGTTGACTTGAGCAAACTCACCGGATGTTGCGTGAGCAACGGTAACGTGGTTACCAGGTGCGAGGGTGATGGTCTGACCGTGTGCGTTGACCGATACCGAACCCTTGTGGCTGTCTTCGATGTCGTAGACGGCGAGCTTATCGTTGCTGATTGAAACGAGAGCTACCGACTTGGCTTCGATGGTGACGTTGCCGTGTGGGGTTTCGACAACAGTGTCTTGGAACGGAACGAAGAGGACGTTGCCTTTCTTCAGTACGACACGGTTGCTGTGTGCGGTCTTCGCTACTTCGTTGCCGCTGACGCCGAGTTCGACGTCGGAGCAGATGGAAGCGTCAGCTTGAGCCGTCGGTCCGTAGCCGCCGACCATGTAGGAGTTGTCTTCACCAGTGGTGGCGACTCCGCCGACGAGGGTCGTGTCTGCAGCGGTCACGGTGGAACCGGCTCCGTTGCCGACACCAGCCGCGGTGGCTGTAGCGTTGAGGTCAGTACCGATAGCAGTGTTGGCCATCACGCCAGCGTTGCTGTTGAACATAGTGTTGAGCATGGTGTTAGCGAAGGTAGCTTCCGTGCTCGATGCGGTGTTGGTGGTGAGACCATCATTCGCTTTGTTCGCAACTGTTTCGAAGCTGCCGCCGTTCGGGAGGTAAGCATTCGTGGTTGCTGCTTCACCGGCTACGCTCGGCGGGTCAGCCTGGATCAGCACGTTGCCTTCGAGAATGATGTTTTTGTTCTTGAGGGTGTTGCTGATGAAGACAGTTGCGTTGTCTGCGGTGATGGTGTTAGCCGGGTCGCCATTTCTACCTGCGTAGAACGGTTTTGCCGATTTACCACCCTGGATAACTCCACCGTTGATTGCGTTATAGGTAACGTTTCTCGGTGGGTTGGTGAGGTTTCTGACTCTGGAGGTCAATTCGCCCATCTGGATGGTTACGTTGCCGCCTGGTTTGACAGCTGCGTTACCGATGATTTGAGCTCCGTCACCGAAGGTGATGAACGTACCTTGCTTCGAGCCGCCGTTGATAGCGTTGCCGATGAAGACGTTACCGTTGGAACCCGGGCTATTGGCTTGAACTGTCACGCCGTTGTTGATTCTCAGTGTGCCGGATCCACCAGTGATGTTGATGTTGCCGTCTACGTTGGTCACGTTACCGATAACGGTGAGCGGGCCATTTGCCGAGAAGAACAGGTCGTTGGTTGCAGTTGAAGCTCCGAGGTTGACTCCGCCAGTTGCGAGGCTGGTGACGTAAGCAGAGTCTCCACCGTTGGTTGCGGTATCGATTCTGATTTCGCCAGTGCCAGCTCCGACCTGGAATGCGGTACCGGTCGAACCGATATCAGCATTGTTGGAAGTGCGGAGGGTGAGGAGAGGGGTTACGAGGTTAGCTGCTGCGACCTGTGTATTGGTCAGGTCGGTGCCGCTGGTCAGACCGATTGAGGTTGAACCGTTGAGCACGCCGGTGACGTTGAATGCACCGTCAGTTCTGAGTTCGATGACTCCAGCGGTTTTCGCACCGGTGGCCAGGTCGCCAGTGAAGTAGGCGTCGATGGTTCCGCCAGTAGCCACCGTGATCGCTCCGAGGGTCGAAGCTGCGGTGTTGGTGTTGCGGATGAAGGCATCACCGACTGCGGTACCGGTCACGGTGTTGGCGTTGACGGTGAAGCGGTTAGCTGCGTCCACACCGATGTCGCTGCTCGAGGTGAGGGTGACGACATCACCGGTGACAGTTCCTGCGGTTCCGGTATTGAGGTTAGCCACGAGGGTCACGTCTCCGCCGTTGTTGGTGTCGATTGAATCGAAGGTGACGCTTCCGCCGAGGTTAGCTCCTGCAGTGAAGGTTCCGGTGACGATTCCGTTGAACACGGTGATACCGGCGCCGTTCGAAGGAGTAGCCGTCGAGATGGTTGCATTACCACCAGCGATGGTTCCGTTCAGGTTGACTGCGCCGAGGTCGATAGCGCCTTCAGCAATCACCTGGAGATTTCCGCCGTTGTCACCATTCGAAGTGATATCGCCGATGGTGATGTTGCCGGCTGCTCCGGATCCACCGTTTGCCACTGCGATTACGTTGCCACCATTGCTGCCTGCGCTGCCGTTGGTGATGACGTCGAGTCCGCCGAGGTTGATGTTACCGCCTGAGGTGCTGTAACCAGAGATGGTGTACTCAACGTTGCCGTTGGTGACTTGACCGGGTGTAGCCGGTGTGAAGTCGTAGCCAGCCATCAAGGTGAGGTTGCCGCCGTTGCCGGATGAGTTGGTCAGGTTGATGACCGTAGCACCTGCAGCGTTGATCGAGCCCGAAGCGAGAATCGCGAGGTCTTGACCGTTATAGATGATGTCTCCGAGGAGGTTGACGTCACCGGTGCTGTTAGCGATGGTGCCGTTGCCGCATGGGTTGTTCCAAACGAGTGGGTTGCACACGAGGATGCCCTGGAGAATCAGGTTGCAGGTGTTGACGGTGAGCTGTTGCTGACCGATTACGTTCGCTCCGGTGCTGATGACGATCATGTCGGTTCCGTTGAGAGCCGAGAGTTCAGCAATCGAGGTGAAGGTCGTATTGCCGTTCAGTACCAGGTTGTCCAGGGTGGCGTTGAAGAACACACCGTTGGTCGCGCCGTACTGAGCGACGTTGACTCCCGAACCGCCGTTGACGATCAGACCAGAAGTCGCGTCGCTGGTCACCGTGACCAAGTTCGCATTGACTGCGAAACCAGTGTTGGTGAGTTGGTTGGTGTTCAGAACGATGTCACCGGTAGTGGTGAGGTTAGCACCGATGGTGACACCACCAGTGTAAGCCGTGAGGTACAAGCTCTGAGCCGGTCCGACCGATCCGACGTTGAGTGCGGTTGCACCGTTGTCGAGGAATACGTCGCCAGCGCCGGAAGCATTCAAGGTTCCGATTGCGTTGGCCACTGCATCAAGGTCAGCCGTCGCATCTACGTCGAGGTTCAACGTGGTTGCGGTGATCGAGCTGGTTGCATTCTGCGTCACGTTGCCGCCAGCAGCGGTGAGGTTCAAGGTGGTTGCGCTTACGGCTCCACCGTTGAGGTTGATGTCGTTAGAACCACCGGCAGTAAGGGTCAAGGTGTTGAGTCCGGTGAGTGCTGCAGCCGTGGTGATATCACCGTTGACTGTAGTCACCGAAAGGCTCGCTACGTCTTGTCCGTTGAGAACGATGTCACCGGTGTTGATGATGGTTAGGTCGCCACCGGCATTGTTGGTGGTGAGGCTCGCCACGTTGGTTCCGAGGACTGTCGGTCCGAGGTTGCCGAAGTTGAGGGTGAGTGCTCCACCATTGATGACTGTTCCGATTGCAGGAACGATTGCATCGTTCGCAGTCAGGACGATCGTGGTGGAACCGGTCACATCAGCTCCGAGGTTCAGGTCGCTTCCGACTCCGCCTGCGTTGAGGTTCAAGTTGGCGAAGCTGAGCGGTACGGTCGTATCGATAGAACCGTTGGTCGTATTGACCGTCAGGTCGGTACCGAGGTTAGCGCCGAGGGTGATGGCGTTGGCTTCGTTGACCGTCAGGCTGGTGCCGTTGACGATGCTGTCGAGGCTAGCGACATCGGTGGTGAGAGTCGCTGCTCCGGTGTTGAACGCCACTCCGAGGTCTCCACCGAAGATGGTGCCAGCCACTTGAGTGAGTCCGCCGTCCGAGACGAGGTCTACAGAGGTTGTACCGGTGACATCAGCGCTCAAGAAGATCAAACCGCCCGAGCCGATTCCGGTGGAAATATCAGTGACATCACCCGAGACAGCCGCGTTGACGATTACGTCACCGGCGTCAGATGTGAGGGTCGCGTTACCGGTAGCGGTTACCGACGAGGTGATGGTGAGATCACCAGCCGTAGCCGTGAGGGTCGCGTTGGTCGCATTGACTGTGTTGTCTACATCGAGAGTTGCACCCGAGAGAACTACGTCATTAGCAACGATTGCCGAAGCGAGGTCCAGAGTGCCGGTGGTTGAGACGTTGAGGTCTTGAGCCGCGTTGCTCGTAGCTGTCAGAGTCAGAGCTACGCTGTCAACGAAGGTTACCGATGCAGCGCCGGCAGCGTTCACATTGAGCGCATCAACGCTGTTGAGTGCGTTGCTCAAGTTGACCGTGCCACCGTTGGTGAGGTTGAGGTTCAAGATGTCAGCATCAACGTTTGCGGTTTGAGAGACACCGCCACCGTTGGTGGTGATGGTGATAGCTCCACCGATTGCGTTCGCTGTTACGACGCCATCTATAAAGATGTTGCCGAACGACGAGTTGGTTGCGAGGTTGACGCTTGCGCCAGTCACAGGTCCGCTGATAACAACGTTGCCCATGATGGTGGCAGCTAGCGACACAGTCGCATCACTGATGATTGAACCGTTGACCGCTACTCCGGCTGCGCCGTTAGCAGTGACGTTGCTTGAAGCATCGATGTCGCCGTTGACGGTGACGAGCGAGCCATTCAGGTCGAGCAAGCCGTAGGTATGGGCGCCAGCTCCGACCGCAATGTTCGCGTTGTTGGTGATGCTCACGCTGACATCGTTGCTACCTGCGTTTGAGGTGAGGGTGATGCTGGCATGGTTATCGGTTAGTTCGACGTAGCCTGATCCGCTGCCGTACGAGGTTACGTTGAGGTTGCTGATCGCGCTGGTGTCGACTATCGCTGAGCCATCACCCACAGTGAACGAAACAGAGTTCGCTGTCAGGTCGGCGATGGAGGTTGTGTCAAATCCGCCACTGGAGCTGGTGATGGCGACGTTACCGTTGCCAGCGTTGATGGTTCCAGCCAGGAGTTCCCCGAGTGATGCCGCGCCGACTGCGAATCCACCTTGAAGTAGTTCGCCGTTGCCGACTTGAGTCGAAGGACCAGGAGCGAGAAACGCTTGAGCAACTGCGAGCGTGACGTCACCGCCGGTTCCGTTGGTTCCGGTCGTGTTGACAGTGCCATTCAGGTGGATGTCGCCTTCGCCGATGATGGTCACAGCACCGCCGTTGTTGTCACCAGTTGTGGTGATGGCTTCAGTGGTGATGGTTCCGGCGTTGGTCAGACCACCGTTTGCCACGAGGGTGACACTACCACCGTTGCCGCCTGCGAAGGTCGAGCCGGTGTTGATGGTGAGTCCGGTGAAGTCGATGTTACCGCCTGAGGTCGAAGTACCAGTGATGGTGAACAGCGTGGGCGAGAAGTTGACTTGACCACCGGTTGCCGGTGTGAAGTCGAAGCCTGCAACGACCAGGAGGTCGCCACCGTCGCCGGTGCTGCTGCTCAGATTGATAGAAGTGTTGGTTCCAGCGAGGACGTTGCCTTGAGCGAGGATCGCGAGGTCAAGTCCGCTGAAGTTGAGGGCTCCAACTCCGGTCAGGTCAACATTGCCGATCGAGTTGGCGATGGTGCCGGCGCCGAGTGGGCAGTTGAAGTTGATGATCGGAGCCGTGAGAGATCCGAGAAGAACCAGGTTGCAAGTGTTGAGATCGAGCGTTCCGGTTACAGTCACGTCTGCACCGAGTCCGATTACAACTGCGAAGTTGGTTGCGGAGGTGAATGCCGTGTCAGGAGCGTCGAAGGTTTGTTCACCGAGGAAGGTGGCGTCGCCGCCAGTACCTGTGACTTCGATTACTCCGGTCGCGGTGATCAATCCGCCAGGACCAGCCGAGCCATCCACGGTCACGCCGCTGCCTGCGAAGCTCTGGATGTAGACGTTAGCGCCGGTTATAGCGTTGGTGTTCTCCAGAACGTTAGTCGTGATGTAGATGTCGCCGAGCGATGTGATGTCACCATTGGTGGTGAACGGATTCGATTTGACACCGATACTGATTCCGGCGTCAGCGGAGATGTTTCCGTTAGCCGTTACCGATTCACCGGTGAGGACCAAACCGCCTGTCAGGTCGATCGGAGCGTTGATGGTCAAGTTATTGAGAGCATTGACGCTCAAGCTCTGAGCTCCGGTTGCGGAGATGTCGGTGCCTGCGGTGAGGATGACATTTCCGCCATCGATCTGGGTGTCGACGCCATTCAATGAGATTGAACCGGTCGTCGCTTCTACAGATACGTTACCGAGCGTGCCGATTGCGTTGATTCCAGGATTGAAGACAACGTTGGTTGCTGCCAGGACGTTGATGTCGCTCAGACCGCTGAGAGCGTCATTGAGGACAACTTCACCGGTAGTAGCGGTGATGTTCATGACACCAGTGCTGATGACGTCGCCGCCCGTGGTGACGTTGCCACCAGAGATGTCGGTTGTGCCACCAGAGGTCACGGTGTTGGTTCCGAACACTACGTCGCCAGCGAGTGAAACGATTGACATGTCACTGCCGCTGCTCACAGCGCCTGCTCCACCAATCAGGATCGAGCCCACTGCGAAGAGGTCGAGTGTGCCAGCCGAGTTGATGCTCGTACCAGCAAGGGTCGAGATCACATCAGCTGAGTCGATGTCGATGTTGCCACCAGTCGTGGTGAGGCTAGCGTTGATGAGCACGTCAGCTCCACCGAGACCGTTCTGCGCGATGGTGATATTGCCGCCGGCATTGAGGGCGCCACCGACTGTGATTGCATTGGTGCCTTCGTTGGTCAGTGTGATGTCCGTCACTGTGGTGACAGGTGCGTTAATCGAGATGCCTTCGGCACCGATGTTGTTCTGAGTGAGGTTCAACGAACCGATGGACATTGCGGAGTTCACATCGATCGTACCGTCGTTGTTGACGATCAGATTTTGGTTCGCTCCGGATACTGCACCGATCGCGAGGTCTCCAGTGTTGCTCTGCAGCTCGACCGTGCCGGTTGATGTCGAGTTGAGATTGAGAACGTTGGAGCTGACCACAGTGGTGTTGCCGTCGCCAGCGTTTACGTTCAACGTGTCAGCGGTGAGCGTGCCATTAACAGTGATGGTGTCAACTGCGTTGAGCGCGCCGCGCAGGGTAGCCGAAGCATCACCAGCATTGAGGTTGCCGGATACGAGGATGTTGCCTGCCGTTGCGGTTCCGAAGTCGATAGAGCCGGAACCAAACATCTCGCCGTTACCGATGAGCACTTGGCCGTTAACTACCGAAGTTCCGACTGCGAGGCTTACATTGCCAGAGCCGACAGCGACCGAGCTGATGTTGCCGTTGACAGTGATGCCGGTTTCACCGGTCACAGTGACGTTGCCGCCTGCTCCGAGTGCTGCACTGGTGTCGACATTGTTGAGTTCGACCGATCCTCCGCTTGCTGCAGCGAATACGTTACCGCCGTCTCCTAATATTCCGGTTGAAGCAGTTGTGATGTTGGTGGTGCCGAGTTGAATCGAACCGCCAGTGCCTGAGTTACCGGTGATTGTGTAGAGGACGCTGTCAGGTCCAACTTGACCCAGGGTGGCAGGCGTGAAGTCGAAGCCTGCGAGTAGGGTGAGTGAACCGCCGTCGCCGCCTGCATTAGAGAGGTCAATTACGGTGATGCCGTTTTCAATGATGCTGCCGCTCGCGATGATTGCGAGGTCGAGACCAGTGAAGATGAGGTCGCTTGTGAGCAGAACGTCTCCGTTGCTGTTAGCAATGGTGCCTGCACCGAGCGGGCAGTTGAAGTAGATCGGGTTACCGATCAAGATGCCTGCGAGGTTCAGGTTGCAGGTGTTCAAGGTGATTGAACCGGTTGCTTCAACGTCAGCTGTTGCAAGAACGTTGATTGCGAAACCGACGCCGCTTGTGAATGTCGCATTACCAGTGATGTCCTGAATTCCATCGAGGTTGAGGTTTTCGATAGCGGTGAAGTTGGTACCGCCGGCGAATGCGACCCAGGTGCCACCAGCTCCACCGCTCACGGTGAGGTCACCGGACGCGGAGGAGATATCGATTGTCGTAGCTGTTTGAGTGTTCTCGTTGAGAACGTTCGATGCAGTCACGCTCAGGGTGTTAGCGACGAAGCTGTTACCACCGAAGACGAATTGCGATGAGGCAGATGCGTCGATGTCGATCGAGCTGCCGGTCGAACCTTGCAACGTGACGACTCCGGTTTCAGTGGTCAGGATGGTGGAGTTGGACAGACCGACTACCGTTATGGATTGATCGTTGCCACCATTATTGGTGTCGGTGATCGAAACCGTTCCGCCCGTGGCAATGATTCCGCCAATTGTTAGATTCGGTGTTACCAGGCTTCCAGCCGTCTGCGTGATATCGCCGGTGGCGGTGATCGAAGCAGAAGTCGTGGAGGTGATACCGGCATTGATGCCGATGTTACCGTCGGTAGTCAGGTTCAAGGTCGGAACCACGAGAGCAACGGTGACGTTGAGATCGCCGGTTGCGTTGATACCAGCGGTCACGTTCAGTTCGTCGAGGTTGACGATCGAGCCGAGGTTGATTCCGGTGTTCTCAAGAATGTTGAGGGTGCTGCCGACAGCGCCCGTAGCGGTCAAGGTGCCGACCTGAGTGTTGAGGCTGACGTCACCAGTCTGCCAGGTGAGGTTCAAGGTGCCTTCGCCGCCGAAGAGGTTGGTAGCGCCCTGAGTGATCGTGTTGTCAGCGATGAGGTTCGCGATGTTGGTCACGTTGACGTTGCTGTTGAGGTTGATTGAACCGCCAGTTGCCGTCAAGTTCAGGTTGGCGACGGTGAAGTCGACCGATGTTTCGATATCACTTGCAGCAGTGACGCTGAGCGTATCGAGAACGATCGCGCCGAGGACGATGTCACCGGTCTGGTTGATGGTGAGGTTGTTTCCAGCCGAGGTAGCGACCAGGAAGTCAACGCTCGTATTGAGTGTGACGTTGCCTGTACCCCATGTGAGGATCAAGCTACCTGTCTCGATAACGCCTGCGGTCTGCGTCAGGGTTCCGGATGCTGTGAGTTCTGCGGACAGCGACGTGATACCGGCGTTAAGAACGATATCGCCATCAGCATTGTTGAGAACAAGCGGACCAGGAACCGTGAGCGGATTGACCACTACGATGTCACCAGTGGTGGTGAGTCCGGCGTTAACGGTCAGAGCGTTGAGGTTGATATTGAGGATGTTGATGCCGCCAGCGTTGTTGATGGTCAGGTCTTGACCGGCAGCGTTGGCGTTGAGGTTGTTTGCTGCAGTGTCTAACTCGACTGCTCCGGTGACCCAGGTCAGATCGAGAGTATTTGCAGAAACGATTCCCGCGTTCTGGGTGATTGTTCCACCAGCATTCAGGAAGGCCGTTGCGAACGCTGATACATCACTACCGAGGATGATGTCGCCATTAGCGTTGAGGGCGAGATTGCCGGTCAGCGCCGAGATTACATTCGGGAATGATGCGCTCGTCGAGATGTTGCCGCTTGCATTGATGGTCGCTGCGCCTACGAGGAGGTTAACGATGTCGATGCTTGTTGCTTCATTGATGGTGAGCGAGTTGGTTCCGCCATTGGCGCTGAGTGAATTGACTTCGGTCGCGAGTGTGACGTTGCCTGTGCCCCAGAGGAGGTTCAGTTGGTCAGCGGTCACGACACCAGCGTTCTGATTGATCGTTCCGGTTGCCGAGAGCGATGTGTCACCAGTCGTGGTGGTTGATGCGTTGAGGTTGATGTTGCCATTGTTGTTGTTCAACGTGAGTTCGGTGAGGTTCAGCGCAACTTGAACGTTGATTGGACCTCCACCCACGAGACCTGCGTTCACGGTGAGCGTGTCGAGGTTTTGTGAGAGCAAGTTGATGGCGTTATTTTCGTTGATGGTCAGGGTTTGACCAGCAGCGTTGGTGGTTAACGAGAACACGTTGGTGTTGAGGGTCACAGGACCTTCAGTGAACGTGAGCGAGAGAGCTCCACCACCGGTGATGATGTTGCCACCACCCTGGGTGATTGTTCCACCGGCAACGAGTGTTGCCGAGGTCGAAGCATTGATGTTGCCGTTGAGGTTGATGTCGTCAACTGCCGTGAAGGCGACCACCGGCGAAACTGTGTTAGCCGTTGTGTTGATGTCGTCTCCAGCATTGACTGTAACGCTGGTTGTGCCGGCGAGCAGTGCGTTGATGTTGACGTCACCATTTGTGGTGTTGAAGGTAACAACTTGCGATCCACCACCTGCGTTCCAATCGATTTGGTTTCCGGCGTTGATGGTGAGACTGGTCGTTGCAATCAAGTTGGCGTCGACTGTGACGTTGCCGTTGGTAGCGGTGAAGTTGACTACCGGTGCGCCACCAGCTGAATTGAAGTCGATGTTGTCACCAGCGACAGCGGTGAGGCTGGTCGTGCCGACTACGTTCGCATTGAAGTTGATGTCGCCGGTCGCGTTGAACGCGAGAACCGTTCCGAATACTGGTGAGTTGACATTGATGTCATCGCCGGCATTGACGTTAACGGTTGTGGTCGAAACTGTCGCTCCTCCTAAATTGACGTCGCCTACTGTTGAGGTCAACACGATGGCGTTGCCGGTAACGAGACCAGAGGTGCTGAGGTCGTTATTAGCGAGGATGTCGATGGTGCCGCCGGCGGTGGCGCCGGAAACGTTAACAGTGTTGGGGTCTTGGAAGAAGACCGAACCGGCGGCATTGAAGCTGATGCTTGCTGCATCGAGAGTCAAGCGGTTGAAGGTGCCGGTGCCGATGCTGCCTGCAGTTGAGGTGAGGTTGATTTGTGGTGAAACCAACGGAGCCGAAATGTTGGCATTGGTCATCGTGAGGGATTGAGTCAACGAGATGCTCGTTCCGCCGGTGATTTGAGCGCCGATGAAGAGTGAGCCGTTGGTTGCCGTCAGAGCGACGTCTTGTCCAAGGATGGTTCCAGTGGTGAAGAGGTTCAGACCCGCTGTGACACTGAATGTGTTGAGTGCGCTCGATGAACCGGCACCGATAGTGACGGTGTTGGCGTCGTTCACGAAAACGTTGCCAGCAAACGCATTAGCGGTGAGATTGAGAGCGTCGATGTTGAGTGGGTTAGCGAGAGTACCGATGTCACCGTTATCTGAGGTCAAGTTGATTTGATCTGAGACCACGTTAACGACTGCACCGTCGGTGATCGAACCGCCAGAGCGGAGGCTGACGCTGGTGACACCAGTGACTAGTGCGCCAAGGGTGAGGGTTCCGGCGGTAGCTCTAAGGCTGACGTTGTTTGCGGAAACGGTGCCGCTATTGGTGATGTCCTGAGCCGCAACTACATCAAAGTTGTTTGCTGCGCTCGATGAACCAGCTCCGAGGTTAACGGAATCGGTATCTAAGATGTAGACCGAGCCGTTTGCTGCGTTAGCGGTCAAATTATCGGCATCGATAACGAATCTCGAGGTCGGTCCGACACCGATGTCTCCGTTATCCGAAGTCAGATTGACGGTACCGCCAGCACCAGTCGTTACGAATGCGGCTGGAGCGTTGAGGTTAGTCAGTGAGTTGAACGAACGGAGCGATACCGAAGTTGTTCCGTTGACGAGCGCGCCGAGGGTCAAAGAACCCGCTGTAGCGCGGAGGACAACATTGTCAGCGGTGACCGCACCGGAAGTGGTGAGGTTATTTGCTGCTGCAACATCGAGGGTGTTCACAGCACTCGAGGCGAGCAGGTTAACCGAACCAGTTGCATCTACGAATGCATTGTTGCCAGCGGTGAGGCTGAGGTTGTTAGCAGTGATGTTGAGTCTGTTACCAGCGCCACCGATACTGTTGTCCGAGATCAAGGTGATCGTAGGAGCATTGAGGTTGCCGCCGAGGGTTCCATTAGTGATGCTGTTGACGGAGTCGACAGTGATGCTGTTCGAACCGGTCACGGCTGCGTTGACGTTTACCGCTGCGCCATTGGCGACGAGGTTGACGTTGGTGCCGTTGAGTGCTGCGTTGACGTTGACCGCGTTGGCAGCGGTAGCGTTGACGTTGTTGCCGGCGGTCACTACACCGTTGATGACTACGTTGTTCGCGTTAGAGGTGAGGGTTGCGTTGTTAGCAGCGTTGATGGCCGCACCAATCGTCACACCTGTGTCGCCTGTGAGAGCGACATTGTTGCCACTGATTGTGCCAGTGGTTGTCAGAGCACCGCCGGTCGCGATGACATTGAATGCTCCGGTAGCTGCCGACGAAGCGGCTCCGATGTTGACACCGCCAGCAGTGTCGTTGATGAACACATCCGTTGCTGCGTTAGCCGTCAGGTTGGTCGCATTGATATTGAGACGGTTTGCAGGTCCGATTCCAATGCTGCCGTTGTCAGAGATCAAGTTGAGTTGAGGAGTCGTGACGTTTGCTACGCCGCTCGCATTTACTATGTTGCCATCAGCGCGGAGGGTGGCTGAGGTTGTTCCAGTTACGTTGCCTGACAAACCGAGAACGCTTCCGGCTCCAGCCGCACGGAGCACAACGTTGTTGCCGGTGACAGAAGCGCCACCATTCACGTTGAGGTTGCCGTTGGCGACGAGGTCGAAGGTTTGACCAGCGACGCTGGCGCCGTTGGCGACGTTGACTGCATCGGTGTCTTCGATCCAGACACTACCGTTCGGTGCGGTTGCTTGAACGTTGTTTGCGTCGATCAGGAAGCGTGATGCAGCGCTCGTGCCAATGTTTCCATTGTTGGAGTTAAGAACGATGAGACCGTTGTTGACGACCGATGCGCCAACTCCAGTTGTGAGGTTGCTGTCAGCCGACATGGTGATCTGAGCTGCAGCGGTAACGTTTGCGTTGACTGCGATGGTGCCGCCAGTGCCAGTCGCCTGGAAGTTGAGGTTGTTACCCGAGCTGATCAGGTTGCCGACGATGATGTCACTGCCTGCGCCAGTTGCGGTGAATGCGATGTTGCCGGTTCCGGTTGTGATGGTTCCGCTGTTGGTGATGTCACCGTTAGCTTGCAAGTTGAACGCGGTGCCTGCGGTGTTGGTTCCCGAGAGGTTGACTCCGCCAGCCGTATCGTTGATGAATGCTGAAACAGCAGCTTGAACCGTGAGGTTCGTGGCATTGAGATCGAGTCTCGTTCCTGCGTTTACACCAACGCTGTTATTAGTTACGAGGGTGATTTGCGGAGCGGTGAGACCGCCGGTGATGCTTCCGTTAACGATGCTGTTGTTGGAAGTGATAGAGATGCTGGTTGTACCGGTCGTCGCGCCGCCGAGGGTGACACCACCGGTCGTAGCGACATAGGACACGTTGTTGCCACTCACTGCTGCGTTGGTCGCGATGCTGTTTCCAGCCGTGAGTGTGGCGTTACCAGTTGCTGTAACCGCCGCGTTTGTTGTGAGGTTATTAGCAGCCGTGAGGTTGACAGTAGCTGCCGAGATTGCACCGGATGTGGTGAGGTCGGCAGCGCCGGTGGTGAGTACATCAAATGTATTGAGAGCCGACGAAGTTCCTGCTCCTAAATTCACGGTCGATGCCGTAGTGAGGAATACGGAACCGGCAGCCGCGTTAGCAGTGACGTTCGCAACACCGAGACCGATGTTGAAACGGGAAGCAGTGCTAGCACCGATGTTGCCGTTGTCGGATATGAGGTTGAGAGTAGGTGTCGTGAAGGTGCCACCAACTTGTCCGTTGAGGAGCGACTGACCGGCGCGGAGCGTAACGCTCTGACCGGCAGTGTTAGCGGTGATTGCACCGGCGGTGTTGATCGAACCGGTTGTAGCTCTGAGAAGAACGGAACCGCCGAACGATTGAATCGTGCTGGCTGCATCGGTCGAAAGATTGCCACCTGCAACGACATCGAAGTCGCCGTTGCTTCCGCTGGCGCTCACGAGATTTACATCGTTTGCATCAGCAATCCAGACACTTCCGTTGGCCGCTACAGCGGTCAAATTGTTAGCGTCGATGTTGAGTCTGGACAACGAGCTCGAACCGATATTGCCGTTAACCGATCTCAAGGCGAGCGTCGGAGTCGTCAGTGTCGCGCCACCAAGATTGGTGTTGGTGATCGAATTGGCTGAACGAAGAGCGATGGAGTTGTTACCGACGATGGTGCTGTTCAAGAAGAACGATGCGCCTGCATTGAGAAGTACATCCTGAGCGGTAACTGAGCCACTGGATTGAATATCGCCAACTGCGGTGAGGTCGTAAGTAGCACCTACGACTGATGCGCCGGGTCCGATGTTAACGGTGTTCGCGTCACGAACGAAGGCGCTTCCTGCGGTTGCATTGACAACGAGGTTAGTCGCATCGACTTGGAAGCGGCTAGCTGAGCTTGTTCCAACGCTAGCAGTATCAGAAGTGAGGTTGACGGTTCCACCGTTGACTTGACCAGCACCAGCAGTGGTGATGGCGCCGTTACCGCGGATGGTCGCGCTGTTGCTGCCAGTGACTACATCGTTGAGAGTTACGGTCGAACCGGTCGAGCGAATTGCCACATCGGTAGCGGTGACCGTGCCGCCAACCGCGTTGCTGATTGCGCCATTCGCCTGGAGGTCAAATGTATTGGCTGCTCCCGAAGGTCCAAACGGACCAATAGGTGCAATCAGGTTGACTCCACCCGCAGTGTCATTGAGGAACACGGAACCGCTGGCTGCTGTAGCGATCAAGTCGGTTGCGTTGATATTGAGTCTTGAAGCTGAGTTCGTTCCAATGTTTCCACCAGTGCTAGCCAGTGCCATCAGTGGGCTGACGAGCGTGCCTGAACCAATGAGGTTGCCGCTTGCGCTTACGACTATGGCTGCGTCACCGGTGACGGTAGCGTTAACTGTGATATCGCTTCCCGCGTTAGTTGTGGTGAGACTTACCTGGTCAGCCGTGAAACCGCCAGTCGTGCTGACGGTCAGAGGACCGCCAACTTCGATGTCAACGAGACCATTTGTTGTTCCATTGACTTGGACAGAAACTTGACCTGCACCGTTGCCGAGAGTGAGACCTGGGGTGCCGGTCCCATCGATGTTGAGCTGACCGCCGTTACCAGTGCCAGCACCATTGAGTCGCAACTGTGCAGCACCGCCACCAGTGACAACTACGCCAGCGCCACTAAGGTTGATAGCTCCGCCGTCACCGTTAGCACCGCCACCGTTGACCGAGTACAGACCAGTTCCGAGGCTGACGTTGCCTTGGTCGCCGTTGAGTGAAATCTCTCCGCCATCTCCATCTGTAGTTGAGATGTTGAGTCCACCTTGCGTACGAATTCCAGTGCTACCGAGATTTGTGACTCGGATGATTCCGCCGTCGCCCGAGGTTGTGCCACCATCAGCAAGCAGACCGATTGCGAAGTTGCTGCCGCCCGCGATACCGATGTCAAACACATCGCTGCCTTGAGCTTCAATGATGATCGCGCCACCGTCCTCGGTGCCGCGTCCACTTACGTTGACGGTTCCGAGACCGACGTTACCAGCACCGCGGATGTCTACGATGTTGGCGCGGTTGGTGATATTACCGGTTCTGATATCAGCAGCACTGAGAATTCCAGTTGCGAAATTGCCAACGTAACCAGCATTCAATCCAACCGTCAGGCCCGTATTCGGATTACCAGCTTGAATTTGAAGAGTCGAAGTATTGGGTGAACCATTGGTTGCGGTGTTCATGGTTATTGAACCAATCTGAACACCCAGTCCACTAATTGCTCCGGAAACGACAGACACGTCTCCGCTATCTGCGACAGCCGTTCCAGCCGTTGTGATGATGCCAGATGTGGTCGGCAGAAGAATCTGACCGCCGCCGAAACCGTTGGAATAACCAACGAGGGTCACATTGCCACCGTTGCCAGTGCCACCGGTAGCGGTGATGTTTCCAAATCCAGGTGCACTGGTGAAGAGAATTGAACCACCGGAACTCGAAGCACCGTTGATGGTGACGTTAGTTCCAGCAACGCTGAAGTCTGCACCGGAAACCAAGGTGACGTTGCCACCGTTGGTTGCGCCGTTGGCGTTGATGCTCATCGCAGCGGTATTGAAGATGTCTTGTCCGGCGACTAACGAAATTCCGTTGTCGGCGATGAGACTTCCACCGAGACTGATGAAGCCGACCGCAGTCATTTGAATAGGATCAGCCTGCAGAGTTCCAGTTGTGATGATGTTCGCACCGGAATGAATGATGATGTCGGAACCCGCACCGGTGAGAATCGTCGATCCGATAGTGACCGTGTTAGCGGAGTTGATGATAACGTCGCCGGTGGTGTTGGTGTAGCTGCCTACATTTGTAGTACCACCAGAAGTGATGTTCATCATTCCGCCGGCTTGGGCGACAGCACCGGTGATGTTGGTGTTGCCTGCGGTCGAAGTGATGGTGATGTTGCCTGTAGTGGTGTTGATCGAGTTACCGGTCGTGTTGTTGCCGGCGATGATAATCAAGTTACCTGTCGTCAGGTTCGCAGAAGTGAAGTTGACGTCGCCAGTCGTTCCTTGCAAACGAATATCACCGGTACCACCATTGATGGCTCCGGTGATGTTTGTTGTGGTGCCGGACGTGATTCCGACGTTTTCCACTCCAGGTGTTCCTGCTGCATTGTTGATGCCAGCGATTGTCGAAGTTGTTGCTGCGTTAACTGCGATTGTTCCGGTGTTGGTCAATACGCCGAGGTTATTGGAACCAGAATCTACATTTATGTTGCCAGCTCCAGCACCGATCGCTCCAGTTTGAATTGCGGAGGTATTCGAAGCGTCGAGGTCGACGTTGCCGGTCGTGGTGATAGCACCAGTGGTGACTCCGGTAGTCGTATTTCCTCCGACATCAATTAATCCTGTTGCAGTCAGTGTACCGGTTGAAATTGCTCCGGACGTGGAATTAATAGTGATAGAGGAGGCGGGACCACCAATGTTCCTTGTCGTGACACCAGTGTTACCTGTTAAGTCAACAGCACCGGCGGTGGTGATATCGCCAGATACAACACCTACAGTGACGGTCGTCGCAGCATCAATGTCTACCAGGTCGGTAGCTGTAATGCCTCCGGCGGTCGCGACACTGCTCGTGCCTGATGTGAGGGTGACAAAGCCAGACACGCCTGTGACAGTAATTGAGCCAGTCGCAATCAAGTTTGTAGCATCGGCGTCGAGGCTAGCACCGGTGATAGCGCCTGTGCTGATCAAGCCGTTAGTAGCATCGATATCGACTGCGCCTGTTGTTCCATCAGCAGATATCGAGCCGCTTGTGACGTTGCCATTGTTTGCAGTCAGAGTGACTCCAGCTGCGGAGCCTGTGATGTTACCAGTGATTCCAACAGACGCACCGTTCAGATTAACGGTGCCCGTGCCGGTGACGTTGATTGAAGCAACAGTAATACCGGTTGCTGCATCAAGATCGATTGCTCCGGAAGCTGTTTGAAGTGCTCCGGTGGTTACGGAACCGGAGCCGCTGTTTATATCTATTTGACCGCTTGTCGTGGTGACTGCGACTGTCTGAGCATTTCCCGTCGAGGCGTTTATTATGGTGTTAGCAGAACCAGTGCTGATCGCTCCTGTAACGTTTACACTGGTACCATCAGCGGTGAACGCACCAGTATCGGTTTTTGTCACTGTGCCGGTCTGAACCGCCCCAGTAGCATCTAGGTCGATAATTCCACTTTGGTTTGCAAGATTGCCTACTGTCAATCCGCCACCATTGGCTTGCAGGTCGATCTGGGCTCCACCTGTTCCTCCGGTTATGTTACCCAGGGTCATCGATCCATTTGCGGTGGCTATGAGATTATTTCCACCAAGTACGAAGTTGCCACCGCCTGCGATATTGCCGTTGCTAGCGAGAGTCAAGTTGTAGGGGAGGGTCAAGCTTCCTCCTGTCGTTATCGTACCCGAGGTTGCTTGAGTGCCAATCACTAGAGTGCCTGCGGCAATGTCTGTCAACTCACCGCCATCAATGTTCAAAGTACCAGCGCCGCCGTTCAAGCCGATCGTTGTGCCAGCGGTCTGGGTTGTTATTGTCAGAGTGTTCGCGCCGGCATTGAAACTTCCGGTGTTAACTGTGTATCCATTTGTCGTGATTGTGATGCCGCCACTCGTTATGCTTCCGCCGTTGCCGACATCTATTGTGAGACTTGACGTATCTATATTGCCGCCAAGAGCCAGAGTGTGGTTAGCGTTATTTGCATCAATATTGATTGTTCCTGTGCCGGCATTCATGGAACCAACGGTCATGTTGCCAGCATCTCCGGAAAGCGCGCCGAATGTGATGTTTCCACCGGCTCCGGCGCCATTACCTTGCGATTGCAGGTTACCGATCTGGAGAACTTGACCAGCGTTATCGCCTGAGTCCAGATCGATTGTGCCGCCAGCACCGCCAGCGGTACCAGTGGTATTGATAGCGACTCCGCTAGCGTTCAGGTTGCCGTTGCCGCTGTCATCGGAATCTGCCTCGATGCGTACTGCTCCGCCCGCACCCGCGCCAGTCGTGTTGACAGAGGCTGCTGTGATGTTCACGTTGCCAGAAGCGGATGCGGAGAACGCGCCTCCTCCGGTTGTGATATTGTTCCCCGCGCCAATTGTCAACGTGGTATTACCGCCATTGGCGGCAATGTTGAAGGAACCACCTGACGATGTCAGTGATGTTCCTGTCAACGAGACGCTGCCAGTTGCGGAGGTAATGTTGTGGGCTCCGGTGCCAGCTCCTGTAATTGATGAAGCTGAGTCAATAGTTATATCGTTTCTACCGGATATGGTTGCGCCGTTATTGATAGTGATTGTTCCCGTGGTGGCAGGACCCGCTGTGTTGAATCCACCACTGCTTATGGTGCCATTTGTCGCGAAGGTTGTTGAGCCTGTCGGATTTACATTTCGGATGAGAATATTTCCGTTGCCGGAATTATTCGTGTCAGCTGTGATGCTGCCTACCGCAATGTTACCCGCACCAATTATCGTGACATTGCCACTGTTCGCAGCTCCGAGCGTGGTACCGCTCGAGGTGTTGATAGTTGAGTTAGTCGGTAGCAAGATGTCGCCGCCTACGCCTCCTTGCCGATTGGCAAAGAGGCTCACGTTGCCTCCGCTCGCTCCTAATGCAGTTCCCGTGGTCGTGATGTTGAAGGAAGCGGCAGAGGAAAGATTGATACTTCCCCCGGTGGCCACAGCGCTGCTCGCTGTAATGGGATTGACTGCGTTTGTTGCTCCAGGAATCGTCGTTGAATCGGTACTGACACCAGTGAGTCCATAACCAGCAGCGAAGACTACTGGCTGTCCAACGTTCCCAGCTCGTGCGGTGACAGTGATATTAGCTGCAGCCGTGGCGGTTATGTTTCCGGACGCTAGTACAGCTAGCGCCTCACCGGCCGTGAAGTTGCCGGTGAAGTTGATGTTGCCAGCAGCGTTTTTGATTGTGGGATCGCCGGTCAGGCATACATCCCCGATGTTCAAGTTGTCAGTTGATGCAGCCACGTGAGCGCCGACTCCGGAACCGTTAACGGTTCCGGTCAGGGCGTTGACGTTGACATCGACCATGCCTTGACCTGCGTTGAGTTCTAAAGTTTTGCTGAGGAGGTCTCCACCAGTGATATTGGAGTCGAGACCGTCGACGTTTCCGGGAGCTCTGACGTTAATCGACCCGTTCAGAGCTTGGAGTTTGCCGCCAGCATTGTTGACGTTCATGACGGTACCGACAGGCGAATCGACCGTGATGTTGCCCTTCGTCGAGGCTACAGTGCCTGAGTTCGTGATATCTGCGGAATTCAGGGAGAGGTTATCTTTTGCCGTAGCGTTGCCGGTGTTCTTGATGGCACCGCCGGCGGTGACGTTCAGATCTCCGGACGAAGTGATCGTTCCGAAGTTGGAGAAATTCTTGTCTGCGTTTAATGAGAGGTCTATGGCATCGGCTTTGTTGCCAAGCTTGTTACCGGCCGCGGATGAGATTAACGCGCCTTCATTGTTGGTGATGTTAACAGCGCTGATGTCACCAGAGTGACGACCCTTCTCCGTAGCGACTGCATAGACTGAACCGAAGTTGTTGAGGTCGCCGTTGATTCTGAACGATGAATCTCTCGCGAGGTCACCGACAGCCGTGACGCCGCTCGCGACAGTCAAACCGCTGGCTTTCATGTTGTTGCGAGTGGCTGCGAGGTTGTTCAAATCGACGGTACCACCAGTGGCGACGCCACTTCCGTTGACCACGATTTCTTGCTTGCCGCCGAGGACTTGTTTGACAGCGACGTACTCGGCCGCGCTGACGGTAGATCCGGCGTAAATGTTTTTCTTCTCGCCGCCGACTTCGATCGTGACGAAAGAACCATCAGCGATCAGCTTGTCACCGATGGTGATGTTTGCTGTAGCTGATGTGAGGTCGAGGTTGGCGCCGTTGTCGAGTTTGATCAAAGCACCTGCGTTTTCCTGGAGGACGAAACGCGAAAGCTTGTCGTTTTTGTGTTCCTGAATTCTTGCAGTTCTATCTTCTCTGGACTCACGGATGCGAGTAACGGAGACGGGTTGGGGTGTCGCTACGCCTTGAGTCGCCCTCCTGTCTTCGCGCTGCTGTATGCGGTCTGCTCTGCGGTCAGCCCGTGCTTCTCTACGCGACGCTCTCTCGGCGGCTGACAGACCACCGCCGATGGTTTTCACATTGCCGATACCATTTGTCTGGGAGCCTAAAATGACGCTGCCTGAACTAGAGGTGTTGATTGATGCATTAGCGTTTATGGTCGAGCCCAAATCCACATTTGGGCCAGAGCTGGTAGACATTCCGCTATTAATCAGAACGGTCCCCGGGTTCGTAGTAGAGATTGGTGCAGCGATGATGTTGACCGTCGTGTCAGCACTTGGCACCTGTATAGGCTGGGTCGTGAAGACTGGGTTCGGCAGTCCTCTGCCCGGCATGCCGGCAGCGCGGTTCTCCTGGCGGAATTGTCGCCATTCTTGTCGGGTCATGTCGGCACGCACCGCCTGGTCCAGGGCTGCTGCCTGGGCGGGGAGGGCTAGGTTCGACGATACAAGGAATAAGCTTGCGGTAAACAGAGCCATCACTCTGGTGAATCTCGTGAACTGAGATACAGAGTAGGTGTTGTTTTGCTGTTGCTTAGACATGTTTTTCTCCGACATGGAAAATACGTGCATAGTGACGAAGCCCAGAAGGCGACGCCTTCTAAGCCGTAGTTGCGATCTCAAGTAACTTAAAACCCGCTCCAGGAGGGTTTTGCGAGTTCTATCGGTTCAGCCGCGCCCCGAACTGGCTGTCGACTGAAGTGATTAGGAATCTAACATGGGTGTTAGGGAGAAAGATATCGGTCAGTTAGTTAACTTTCTCTGGCCCTTCACTTTCGGACTACCCCTTTTTAATTGGCAGAATAAAACCCTGTTAGGAAATGGACAAACGTGCGCAACTTTTTTCGCATTCTCAAAATGCATGTAACAGATTGTAATGGTTGGGAACAAGGATGTTAGAAATACGTAGAAGGTCAAGAAGAAACTCTCATCCTTATATGCATGAACAATCACTAAATCTCAAAAACGTCACTACGTAAAAACCGCATTCATAAGGGTTTCCAAAGGTTCGTCCTTTTTGATTACAGTAATGTAATTCGGGACATCTGATCGCGTTTTTTTTCTCAACGCAAATCCATTTAGAACATCGTGCGCCACCACCGATGGTGGCAGTGCGATACTAGAATTCAGAAACCGATTCAACTCCATTTTGATGTTCAACGGCCAATGTTTTGCTTTCTTCATTGCTACTTGCACTTTCACCGTATGTCACAAAGAGCTGATGCAATCGTTTTACTCTACTAGCAACTGCATTGGAGGGAATAGAGATGTTAGAAGGGATATTTGGTGATTCCTGTAGTGATGTTCGTTCTGGAAGTGGTGATCCCGGTGCTACTCTGCGCCTAATGGAAGATGCGAATCGAAATATCGCGCGCCATACCGATGCGACTCCGAATCAGACGAAGTCCGATGATTTTATTGATTACAGCGAATCGATGGGCCGTGCTGCAGTTCGTGCGTACGACAGTCAGAACCTGTACTCGGCGGCAATGGTTCTTCAGGGGTCAGAGTCAGGGCGAATGCAGACCGACGCGACTGGAAAACCCAGAGGATACGATGGATTGGAGGATTCTCTGCGACTAGCTCGGCAGAATGGCGCAGACGGCCCGCGAATTGAAGCGTTAGAGCAATGCGCGACGATGTTAGGTAAATCGATTTTTGGTAAGGATTACAAGCTTCCCCACAGGCGTTAGTCCTGCGAGCGGATTTTCGTACCTATATATAGGTAATTGGTATTTGCGCAAACAAGCAAATAGATTTTTTGCATTCCTCTAGTCGTTCGCAGAGAGTTATGACCCGGTGGTCCTGGCAGTAAACTTTTGTGATGCAGCAGTCTCGAATAGTTACCGCGCAAAAAAGGGGGATCGCAAATTAGGCTGAGCTCCTCCTGCAGCGTGTTTAAAACTAATGACAAGTCGCCCAAAATATTCCTTCAGAGACATGGAATGGTGCCACTATATTTAATACCAGTGTCGTAGTGACTTTTGGGCGAGCTCATGACGACCTTTTCGCTGTATCTTTTCTGACCTTATGGCGGGGAGCGTTTACGGCTGGCTGTTCTAGCGAATCACCCGGCGATTGAGGTTGCGGTAGAGAGCGAACTTGGTTTCACTTAAAAACGGCACGCGAAAAAATAATCCGAATGTAGCGCGAAATGGTCGGCAGATTTATCGGCGGAAGGGTTTCCGCGTTGTTGATGATGAGCATCATGTTTTGCTTATCTAGGGACGTCTTAGACCCAAGATGTTAGGAGTTTAAAAAAGGACGTTGGGAAGAACGCGAGAACGCTGATATATAATCTGTACTCTCTCTATATCCTATTTATATTTTCGACGGTGGAGGATTTCAGATCACTATGCGCAATTCCATTTTAGGTAGTTCACTCCTGGCGGCCCTTCTCGCAGTTTCTCTGACCGGTGCAGCAAATGCTCAAGGCAAATCAGCTACATCGACGACCGTAAAAATCGGTTATTTCAATCTCGCGATGGTCAAAGCCACCACACCCGCTGGTGATTCTGAAGGTCTGAAAGCTCAAGCTGAAAGAAACCTCCGCGCTGATATCGAAACCGGTCAAAAGGCAATCGAGAAAGCGAAAGCCGACAAGAAGACCGAAGAAGAAATCAAAACAATGGTCAAGCAAGTTCAAACCGAACTCGCTGCTAAGCAACAAGCTCTTGCACAACTCGTTCAAGCAGCTACCCTGCAAGATACTCAACGTCTCGTAGGCGCAGTCAACAACGTAGCAAAGAAGAAAGGTCTCGACCTGATCGTTGATGCTAATGCTGTTTATGCCGGTGGTAAGGAAGTGCTCGACAAGGGCATCGACGTAACCTCCGATGTAGTCGAAGCTATGGGCGGCAAAGCAACTGAAAAGGCTGCTGACAAAACGGCTGAAGCTGCAGGCAAAAAGACCGAGTAGTTCTTTCATTTGTGCGTGAAAGACACGCATGAGTGAATCCAAAAATTCGAAAGCAACGGGTATTGCGCCTGTTGCTTTTTTGTTTGTTGGCTTGTTTCAGTCGGTCTGGTTTTAGATCCATTGTCCAAAGTCGTTGTCCTGAGCTATATGCATTGCATATCCTCTGAATATCTATAGTATCTCTGCCGAATATGCGCGTCTGATTGGCTTGGTCAGCTTCTGATGGCGTAAGCTTGGCTCATAGTATATACAAAAGATATACAATCGATATCTACCAGGATCCAAAAGTATAGTGAACAGGACTGGCAATAACGGTTGAGTTTGGACTTGCTGATCGTAAACCGATATCGGTATACGATCTCACAATGGCTCCAAAGCACCGCGGGCTTTGACTTTCAGTTTCTTTAGAAATTTTCTGGCAATCTGGCGTTGCTTGCGTTCGTTAGGACCTAATTCCGATTCGCCGACTAAATCGATAATCGCCAAGCCGTTCCTATATAGAGGAACGGCTCCAGGTCTACCAGAAGATTCGAGAGCTGTTGCTTCGACGATCATGAGCGCGCCGATCATGGGGTCTTCCGAGCCGATTTCACGTGAGAATTTTGTGCGGAGATCGCGGGCGAGCTGGATGGATTTGTCGAATCGACCGACATCAAGACACGCCACAGCCCAGGAATATTCGTTCTCTCGGTGCTCTTTGGAACTTGTGCCTTTGAGCTGTTCGCTGAGTTGGAGAAGTCGATCTTGTTGTTTGTCAGCGGCGTCAAATTTTTTGAGTTGCAGGAGCGTCAGCGTGTACATCTTCAGCGTATTTAGTTCAGCGTTTTTGTCATTCATTGCTCGATAATCGGAAAGCAGCTTCCGTTGAAGCTCCTCGGCTCTATTGAACTGATTGAGCTTGTACAAGCAGAAGCTCATTCCTGTTTCCACCGCGCGTGTATTCTGCTTTTCGCTCGGTCTCGCTTTGCAGGCGGCGTAAGCTTTCTCGTAAATCTTCAGTGCTTCGGCGTAACGGTGCTCGATAAATTCCTTTTCCGCAGTCACGCTCCAGGTCTCGACCAACGGCAATCCGGTCGTTTTGAAGGTCATGGTTGGAAACTGTTCTCGCAACGCCTCAAGCTGCTCTTCGGTAGCTGAAACCAGCACGGTTTGAATATTCAAATTCGATTTGGCAATGGTCTCAGCGTCTTTTGCCTTGCAGTAGGTGTCGCGCAGATCGATTGAAAGAAGGTTTGGAAGTTTGGCGGCGACCGCTATTGCGCCCGGTCCAATGTCATTTCTGGGCAAATGAAGATTCTCGAGAGTCGGCAGGGCGGCGAGTGTGTCGAGACCTTTGTCGGTTATGCGCGTTTCGACCAGCGACAGGTCTTTGAGCCGCAAGCCTTTCAAGTTTTTCAGGGACTCGTCGTTGGTCTCGGTTTGGTCGAGCCTCAATATTTTTAGTTTTTCGAGTTTTGAGATGTCCTTCAAAGTTTTGACTTTAGTGTTTTTCAGTACGAGCACTTGAAGATTCGGAACGTTGCTCAGATGCTCTATTCCGCGATCCGAAACATCGCTGTCCGATGCATCAATCTCTTTCAAGCTGGTTTTCCCTGACAACACGAGCAAATCATCATCCTGACAGGCGTGGCGCAAATCCATTTTGATTACATCGGACTTTTTCATGCGCTGAATTAGTTTTGCGCGCTGGCTTTTTGCCAGATATTTTTTAGAAGCGAAGTTCAGATTTTGCTCGAAGGTCGATGGAGTGGAGGAAGTTCTGACTCGAGGTTTCTCGGCGAGAATCGAATATACGACAGTGCCGAAACCGACCACTGCGATTAAGCCAGCGACGCCTAGTAGATTTCCAAAGTTTGCGATCTTGCTTTCTTTCGGAAGGTCGACACTGAAACTCTGCGCAGGGATCTCGATGCGGTAATCGTGAGACTCAGGCAGGGGTTCACTAGAAACATCGGCCAAACCTCTCTCAAAATTTGCGAGCGCCTCGGAAACTTCAGTTGCTGTTTGATATCGTTCGTCAGGATTTTTGCACAAACATTTTTCGATTATCGCGCACAGTTCGGGCGAAACGTCCGGAGCCAATTCCTGCAACGGCAAGACGTCTGAGCGCATGTGCTTATTGAGAACTTCCAGCGACGACTCGCCGGAAAACGGTGGTTGTCCGGCGAGCGATTCGTACATAATGCAACCGAGTGAATAAATTTCAGATCGGGCGTCGTATTCCAAACCCGAAGCCTGGTCGGGGCTCATGTAGCCTGGTGTTCCGACGACGGTGCGTCCCTGGACATTTGTTTTTGCTTGAACATCCTGGTTGGTTTTTGAAAGTCCGAAATCGATCAATCGCAGATCAAATTCGCCTGTTTCTGTTTCAAGCATCAAAATATTCGATGGCTTCAAGTCGCGATGAAAAATTCCATGCTCGTGAAGATGGCTCAGGGCCTCGCAGATGGACTGAAATATTACACAGCTATCATACTGTTCGAGAAAACCGTGATCGCGGATCACTTCTTCGAGACTTCGACCCGGGAAGTATTCCATAACCATGTAGGGCCGGCCGCTCGCCGAAGTTCCGAAATCAAACACCTTGATCACTTTCTCGTGACTGAGTTTCGATGCGGTTTTCGCCTCTTGCTGAAACGACACGATTCGATCGTCAGTCAAGGCGAACAAACTTTTCAGCGCTACCTTTTTGCGTAGATGCAGGTCGCGACACAAGTAAACTTGACCGAGTGCGCCATGTCCAAGGAGTCGGAGCGGTTTATAGCGGCTGGTTGGGAACAAGGTTTCATCAATGTCTAAGGGCTGTTCGTTTGGATCGTCATTTTGCTCCTCGAAGGCTTTGCTTTTAAAAGTGGTGCCGGAAGTTTTTACTTTTACAGGTTGAGGATTCTCGCATTTGCAAAGATGATCGGCGAATATCCATTGGGTGACGCTTCCGCTTCGCCCTTCCTTCATGCGTTTTCCGCAGGCTCGGCAAACAGTTATGAGTTCGCTTTCAGGTGCTCCGGTCAAATTGCACTGGCAGCAGTTTATCCACTGAGTGAGAGAACCAGACCCGCTGACGTTTTTTGGTTTCTGGCAGGTTTGGCAGATGTCGGTGTTTAACTCAGTCATTCGTCCGGTGCGCCCTCGCGAGCATCTTGAGTGGCGCCTTCTCTTATTTTCGAGCCAACCGCCTGGCGTTTTTCTCGTTTTGATTCGCTGCGTTTGTTTCGAAGCTCAATCAGCACTGACGCTTTTCTTTTGAACTCGGCAGCTTCACGAGTGAGACCATTAGCATCTAGTAGTAATCCGTGTTGCGTCGTTAAAGCGATCCGGTCAACCAGTGGTAACCTTGCGTTCTTCATACGTTCCATCGCAATATTGCTTAGTTCCAAAGCCTGTTTTGTGTTGCCTCGAATCAGTTCCAACTGGCAAAGAGCGTTGTACGTAGTAACAGCCTGTGCATTCGGTACGCCTTCCTTCCACAGTTGAGGATCGGCTTTAATTCTCGAGGCTACAAAACTGAACTTTTGGTCGGCGAGATCGAACTTCTTCAGGAGCAAGTAGCAATTACCTAGCTGGAGCAGGGTGGACGAATACTCCAGGGAATTCAGACCCCTCTTACGTTTATAAACGGAGGCCAGTTTGTCAAAGGTTGTGAGCGCGCGCTCGACCTGACCTGCTTCGCGTAAGGCTCCGCCCAGAGACAAAGTTTGACTGAGTGCCCAGTCAGTTTCTGGACCGTTGGCGATTTCCTCGCATTTTATGGCTTGTTCGAGCGCTTCCGCGGTTTCCGCGTAGCGCTTCAATCTAGTCAGGCTGGTGGCTTTTAAAGTATAGATATCTCGCAACCACACGGGATTATTCATGTGCTTAGCGATCGCGATCGCTTTGTTCGCATATATCAGCGAGTTTTCTTCTTCTCTGATTTGCGAGTATAGAGACGCAACGCTTGCGTATAAGGTTGAAACTCTCTCGTCATCGACCTCTCCAAAGCGTTTCCTCATGAGTTCAAGCAACTCTTTGGTCTTCGCCATTTGGAGAGGGATATCGCCACTCGCCTGAGCTTTGTCGATCTCTTGTTTAAACGTAGTTTCGAGACTGGGGGTGTCGCCAAAACCGACACTCGGAAACTCGACTCTCAATCGTTCAACATCGGAGGAGCTGATCTTGGGACAGTTTTTGAAATCTGCAGCGAACATCCGTGGACCGCGCAATATTTTCTTTGCGGCCTGGAGATCGATGTCAGTACCGTTGAGAATCATCCTCGCTCGCCACGGCAGTTCGGCGAGGGAATCTGAGGCTTGCGACGTTATCGGCGTGCGGGTCAGATCGAGGTCGCTGAGTTTCGGCAGGATCTTCACTAGCCTCGCGACGCCCTTATCGGTAATCTTGGTATCGTTTAATTTCAGGGTTCGCAGTTCGGTCAGTGGTCGAAGTTGCTCAAGCGAGCTGTCTGAAATTTGTGTTGCTTTTAGATCGAGAATTATGAGTTTCTTACAAGAGCCAACGTTGGTTAACTTTGAAACTTGGGTCGCGCTCAAATCGACGGCCTCAAGATTTGGAATTTTTGCGAGCAAGGGGAAAACGCGATCGTCGAAGTCGGTTTCTATCAGTTCCAGTTTTTTAAGGAATTGATTGTTTGCGAGTTTTCTCAAGTGGTCATCCGTACAATTTCCGCTGAGGTGGAGAGTTGTCTTCTCTGTGTCGGCCAGTTGTTTGTCGGTATGGCTTTCTGCCAAATCCTCGACAGTTTCCATCAGCCAGCGGTCAGGTTCATGTCCTGGGACGGGCGCCAGCTGTTCTTGACTGGAGATATGGTTCAACGCTGCGGCAATTCCAAGACCTGCAAAAATCAAAGCTATCGCTGATACGGCGATCAGCGCCCTGCGGTCTAAACGCGAACTCTTAATTTTCATTGGTCCAGCGTCTTGTGGTTTCGTCGAATCACTTTGCCGTGCCTGTTCTATTTCTTGGTCCAACGAATCTTGCAGTTCGATGAGAGCAGGTACGACGGTTGTCTCGATGTCGGGGCGTTGCTGGGGATCCTTTGACAACAGACCTTCCAAAACGGCGGCGAAATTTTCGCTGATAGGGTGATCGTTATTCAGGTTCAATTTCGGCGGAGGCGATTGGATGTGTTGAGTGATTGTTTCTAGAACGGTTTCTGATTGAAATGGAGGTTCGCCTGTCAAGCAGTGCCACATCACGCAGCCCAGGGCGTAGTTGTCCGATCTTGTGGTCACTTCGAGCCCCTGACCTTGTTCAGGGCTCATGTAGAACGGGCTGCCAACGAGATTTCCGGTTGGCGTCAATTTCCCGGCTTCGTCGGGCCGCTCGTCCAATAACTTTGCGATGCCGAAATCCAGCACTTTTACTTTCCAACTTCCGTTGGGTCTTTCTGAAATAGCAATATTGCCTGGCTTTATATCGCGGTGAACGATCGATTGTTTATGTGCATGAATCAGGGCATCGCAAACCTGAAAAAAGACTTCGAGGAACTCGGGTATCGTAAGTGTCTTCTTCCTCTTCAAAAGTTGATCGAGCGATTCTCCTTCAACGAATTCCATGCTGAGAAATGGAATGTCGTTATACAGACCAAAGTCATTTATTTTGGCGATGTTTTGATGATTCATTTTGCTTGCCAGCTTCGCTTCGCTCTGGAATCGAACGAGGTCGCGCTCATTACGCGCGTCCGAAAGCATGACTTTGAGAGCGACTTCTGTGTCGAGTATCGTGTCTACGGCTCGGTAAACTCGACCTTTTGCACCAGATGCGATCGGTTCCAAAATTCGAAAGCGCTCGAAAACGATCGCGCCGATGGCGAAATCGTTCAGGTCTCTCGGTCTGGATTCTGTCATTTCTGTGATTGCTTGGGTTTAGTAGGAGTCGTTTCGGAAGGTGCGTTTGAAGATTGTGCTAGTTTGGCCGCCTGAATTCTCAGTTCTGTCGCTTCCTTGTCGCGATGGAGTTGCTTCATGATGGAAGCGCGTTGTCTGATGAGAATAAACAGTTGGTCGTTCTTGGGATTTGCCACTGAAGTGACAACATCAATTGCTTCGGTGTTGAGTTTGAGAGCATCGTCAAGTTTCAATTCGTCGTGCAAGATTTGAACTTCGGCGGCAGCTGCAACGAAAAAGAGTTGGCGGACCTCATTGGTTGGCGTTATTCGCAGTTGTTTTCGGCTGAGTTCAAGAGACTGTTTTATTAATCTTCTGGCTTCGTCGATGCGCCCCTGGGTTCTATAAATCTCGGCGCGGCGAACGAGCGGAATGATTTGATAATGACCATCTTCGCGCCTGCGTTTGTGAGTGGCGATTTTCGAAGCTTCGATATAGTAAGATTCGGCCTTTGTGTAATTTTTGATGCTCGCATGGAGGTCACCCAGTGCGATTGCCGAATAGAAGGTGTCCGCCGCATTCTGACCGAATCGGTCTCTGAAGATACGATGCAACGCTGTTGAATACTTAATACTACCAGCGGTATCATGGTGGCGTTGGGCGAGTTTTTTAGCGCTGTCGTACAAAACAATCGCAGATGTTTCCACACCTTCGGACTCCGCGGTTGTCGCGTAGGATTCGAGCATTCGCAGTGCTTGGTGCCAATCGCCAAGTTTTTCATAGCAGTCAGCGATTCGTCCCTGGTAATTGACGATTCGAATTTTTGCGTTTCCATCTTGCAAGCGAATGCAGCGCTTATAAAGGCTGAGCGCGTCCTTGAAGTTCCCGTCTTTGTATAGTTCTTCGGCCTTTAATTCCACTCCGCTGAGGTTGCGCATGCTCGCTGAAGGATCGAAGTCCACCTTTGGAAATTCGCGAGTGAGTTTTGCGATTTCCGCTAAGTCGAACTTTGGGTTGTCCGTAGTGTCGACGGCCATAACGTGTTTCAAACCGGAGACAAGCTTGCGCACACCACCAGGGGTGATGGCAGTATTTCCAATGTTGATGTAAGCTAAATGTTTCTGTCGAAGCAGGTCCGGTATACATGCATCAGTCAAGGACTGACCGCCGAAACTGACATCTGTCAGTCTGGGAAGTTCCGGAAGGTTCGCGAGAAACTTGTCCGAGATATCAGTCTTGCATATTCGCAGCCAGAAAAGCTTGTCGAGTCCCTTGAGATTTTTTGCGGATTCGTCGGTAATGGCCGTGCGGTTCAAGGAAAGCAATTCAAGGTTCGCGCATTCATTCACACCAGCTAAAGTGTCAACGCCTGTACCGTCCAGTTCGAGACGCTTAAGGTTAGGAAGCGTTGCAAATGATTTGAAACATTTGTCGCTTAAGCTCAAGCTGTCCGAAACCGCAATTTCTTGTATGTTGATATTTCCTTCAAGAACTTTCAAGTCTTCGTCGGTGCAGGAGTACGGGAGCTTGACTTTGGCAGTCTTATTTTTAACTGCGCTCTCAGCGACTCGCTTCCCGTCTGACAGATCAGCTGTTAAACTGTCCGTCATTGGATTCGCGTCTATTGAATCGGGCAAATAAGAAATTCGTGGTGACTCGGGTGGTTTTAGCAGAGAGGTTACGCCCCATATTGCAAATGAGACGAGTACGAAACCGGCAACAATTCCGACTACCGTTAACTTTGAAATTGAACTTTTAGGTGCTTGATAATTTTGAAACTCTCTGGACAATTCCTGTGCTAACTTCGAATTCGCTTCGATGAATTTCCCTTTGAAGTTTGTGTGTGAGCTGGAAGCTCGGACAGACAAGATACTACCGGCGGTGTCGCGTGAGTCGTCACCCACACAGCTTTTCAATTCAGCCAGGAGGTCACTCATTGTGGCGTAGCGGGCTTCGCGTTTTTTGCTGAGGCACCGCTCGATGATGTCGTTTAAGCGATCCGATAGTTCGGGAGCGAGTTGTTGCGGAGCAGTAAGTTTTTCGTTAGCGTGCTTGTTTAGAACATCAAGCGCAGTGTCCCCGAGGAAGGGTGGTCGGCCGGTAATGACCTCATACATTAAACAGCCCATGGAGTACACTTCGGACCTCGAGTCGTATTTCTGACCAGCAACCTGATCCGGACTCATGTAGGCGGGGGTGCCAACAACGGTTCGTCCCTGAACAATTGTCTTCGACTGAATGTCCTGGCTTGTTTTCGATAGATTGAAATCAATCAGACGCAGGCTGAGTTGCTTCTGGTCATTTGATCCAATCAGTATGTTCGAAGGTTTCAGATCTCGATGAAAAACTCCATTCTCGTGTAAACAAGAAAGTGCATCGGTGATCATCACGAACAGTTCGAGGGCGTCACGCTCAGGCAAGCGGCCCTCCGCGGCAAGAACGTCTGCGAGGCTTTGACTCGGAAAATATTCCATGACCATAAATGGTCTGCCACCGTCAGTGACACCAAAGTCCAAGATTTGAATTATGCTTTCGTGTCCTAAGCGACTGGCGATTCGCGCCTCATTTTGAAAAGATACCACGCGATCATCAGTCACGGACAACAGCGTTTTTACAGCGACCGTCTTGCCCAGGTGCTTATCCATGCAAAGATATACGCGACCCAGGGCACCCTGTCCTATTATCTCCAGCGGTTTGTAGCGCTCGGTGGGAACCGATGAGGGATCAATGTCGAGCACAGGGTTCTCGCCGCTCATTCCAAAATTGACTCTCCCAATCTCAGCTTTCAACCGGAGCATGAATACTCAGACGAAACATCAGACCCTTGCAGCGATAAACCTGAATAGACTTATTGGACGCCCAGACCGCTTGACGCGCAATATGTTTGTTCCCCGCTAGTGTGTTTGGCTACTCACGCCACGTATTAAAGCTCATGAGTTGAAACCGCAAGAGACCATAAATTTGGTCTTTGAAGAAGAATTGAAGATGGAACCACTCGGACCCAGGCTTAAGGGGAATCCTAAACCGATATCGGTATACGATCTTCAATGCCTCGCAAAGCATGTAAGGACAAGGCTTTCAGGACTCGGACGCTAAACCGATTTAATCGTTGGTCAGTTTCGTGCGGTTCGCCGACCTTTCGCAGAGCCCGTCTGTATCTTCTTTCCAATTGCGCTGTTGGAACAGGACGGTATAGAACGGGAGTAGTTGCATTAGCCTTAGTAGTTAGCTTGAATCCTCCCTCACTCTCACTAAAGTGAGCCCAGGCAGTGCGATAAGGAAAGTTGGAGGTTATATGGACGAAAAGAACCCCGCCGGACTTTTTTGTGCCCTGGCGAACCGGTTATTGGAATTTTGCGGTCTGTGCCAAAATCGCGATTCTGAGCGAAAACGCCTGGCTAGTCTAGCCAGACCGAATCACGAGGACGGCTCGCAAGAGATCGGTCCGCATACGGTTGCGGTACCGACCTCTCAAGATGTCCGTGCGGCATTCGGACACGATAAAGACAATTTCTTGAGGGGCGAGCTGATACATGGAAAACGTGACGAGGCGGCTCGTCACAGTCAAGAAATTTTGACTAACTGGTTGCATCAAGGAGAGTGTTTGGGTTGCAAATCCAATGGAGGCTTTCGCGACCACAATTGTGGCAAGAATAGCCAATGGGATGCCGAAGTGGCTTACGAGCAGAAAGAATCGAGGCTCGTGGATTTTAGCGAAATAGGGCTTGGCATGAGCCGAGACAATTTGACGCAGTTTGTGTATCAATCCAGCAACGACGGAAAGCCTGAACCGCGCGTGAACGAACATGCCTCGAAGAAAACAGTGCAAGACATACCAGCAATGCAATTCAATTTCGATAGGGTGGAATCGATCCAGACCGACGCGGCAAACCGCCAGGCAAGAACGCATCAGCCATAGGTGGGGCTTATGCTTCCGGCGGTCTGCCTCTGGATTCGCTGAACCGGGTAGTTCCTATACCGATATCGGTATAGGAGTTGATGAAATCATAGACCGATATCGGTTTGAGAAAAGTCGGTGATCGTATAGCGATATCGGTATACGATCGTCGTGAAGAATGAAACTTTTCGACTGCTCAGCTAGAAGATTTGAGCCTGGGATTTCGGCGGCATTTTTGAGATCGTAAATCGATATCGGTTTATGATCTCGGTGAACTTGGGGTGAATTTGGGAGCGATTCTATAAAGAGATGATGAGTCTTCACGAACGGACTTTTGGCAATAAGGTTGTGGCACAATAAGTCGATGTAGGACCATTTTCGTCAAGTCTTCTTTGAAGAAGGAATCATGAAATTAGAGTTGCGGGGCGTCTCCAAAAAGTACAGCGATCACGATGTGAATGCGCTGAGGGATGTGTCGCTTTCGCTGGATGGCGGGGATTTCGTCGCAATATGTGGTCCGAGTGGATGTGGCAAAAGCACTTTATTGAATATCGTCGGTCTGATTGATAAGCCGACTAGCGGCTCCGTATTACTTGATGGTGAGGAACTCAATTCGCTTGACGACGAGAAACTTACGGCTTTGCGTGGCAAGAGAATTGGTTTTGTTTTTCAGTTTTTCAATTTGCTGTCGACGCTTACGATCGAAGAGAATGTAGCGCTGCCACTCGAGTTATCGGGGCAAACAGAAGAGGCAGACATCAGAAAGAAGGTCGCTGACCTGCTTGAAAGAGTAGGGATCGCGAAGCGAGCGAAGTTTTATCCTTCGCAATTGTCCGGAGGCGAGATGCAGCGTGCTGCGATTGCCAGAGCGGTGATCCACGCTCCGCAGATCTTGGTCGCGGACGAGCCCACTGGAAATTTGGATAGTGAGAGCGGAACGGTGATTCTCGAACTTTTGAAGCAGTTAAACGAGAATGACAATCAAACGATCGTAATGGCTACACACAGCGCGGAAGCGGCTTCGTATGCGTCCAGGCGGGTTGATATGCGTGATGGTCGAATCGTCGTGGACCAGGCTAGTGAGCTGAAAGTTTCTGCCGGAGAAGGATGATGAATCTTTCTACGAAGTTATTTTTTTCGTTTATCGTACGTGATTTGTTTAAGAACTGGGTGCGGACGGCAATCACTGTTGGTGGTATCGCGCTTGGTGTCAGCGTATTCCTTGCGATTACACTGGCAAACGAGACGGCGTTGAGCAAATTCAAAGAGACGGTTGATGTAATCTCCGGGAAAGCGAACCTGGAGGTTCGCTCGCAATCGGGACGGTATATATCGGCTTCGTATATGCGAGACCTTGACTGGCTCCAGCAATTAGGCGTTCGAATGGCGCCGATGATTCAGGAAACTGTCGTATTCGGAACGGAAGGACAGGAGCCTGTGCAGTTAGTCGGCGTAGATGTGCTTGCTGACCCGGACTTCTTTGCCGGTGGCGTCGGTACCAACGAGTCATACGACATGTTTGCGCCGGACTCGGCGCTTGTCGGTTGGAGACTGGCGGAAAAGTACAAGCTCAAGGTCGGCTCGACTTTTGATTTATACGTGAACGATCGTGCTCGACAGTTTAAAGTGGCTGGGTTATTGGAAAAAGGCGGGCTCGGTGGCGCATTTAGTGGCAATGTGGTGGCAACCGACATTGAAAACGCGCAAGCGGCACTGGATAGCGAAGGGAAAGTTTCAGAAATAGAATTGATTGTTCCAGAGGCGTTAGTCGAACAGGTCAAACTTGACCTGGAAAGTTCTTTGCCACCGTCTGTGGTGGTTGACCGTCCGGAAGCACGCGGCAACAACGTCGAGAAAATGACGCGTTCGTTTCAATACAACTTGACGGCGCTAGCGTTTATCGCGCTCATTGTCGGGATGTTTCTGATCTACAATACGATCACCATTTCGGTGATTCGACGTCGCGGTGAGATTGGAACGTTGCGCGCACTGGGACTTCGTCGCGGGCAGGTCAGTGTTCTTTTTCTTTGTGAGGCTGCCGCCTTTGGTATTGTAGGCAGTGCCCTGGGTGTACTGGCGGGGCTTGGATTCTCAGATGGCGCTCTCACTGCAATCGCCGGCACAATGGAACATTTCTATTTCCAGCATCCATTCGGTTCAACAAGCGCGGATCCTTGGACGCTTATCAGAGCGTTTATAATCGGTTTTGTTATAACGGTTCTCGCTGCTATTCCACCGGTGTGGGAATCAACCACCGTGCAGCCGGCAGAAGCGGTCCGGAGAAGTTCTTACGAATCGAAAGTGCTCGGGTCTGCTCTAAAGTTATCGCTTATCGGGACAGGCTTGTTTCTGGTAGCGGCGCTGTCTGCGCAGGCTCCGCCGATTGCAGGCTTCCCGTTTATGGGATATGTTTCTGCGTTATGCACAATTCTTGGTACTGCATTTTGCACACCAATTATAGTAAGAGCGGCGTTTTCAAAGCTGGGCTCGTCTAGTCTTCTCAAGAAGGTCGCCGGCACGGAAGGTTTGTTAGCAGCGCGTGCTCTTTACGGCGCGAGCGGTCGCACGTCGCTCGCGGTGGCGAGTTTGATGATCGGAATTTCTATGATGATCAGTCTGGCAATCATGATTTCGAGTTTCAGAAGTACCGTGGTAGCTTGGGTCGATCAAACGCTAAAGGCGGATATCTGGATCCAGTCGGCATCACGTGAGCGAGGAAGCCGGCAGTCGCGACTCGATCAATCCGTTATGAACGATATTAAGGTTTTACCTTCAGTCGCGGCTGTAGATGGTTTTGTAGAACAGCGCATGCAATACAAGGGTGAACCATCTATAGTGGCAGGAGGAGATTTCGATGTTTTGCGGCGCTTCGGATCCCTGCGTGTGACATCTGGAGAAACGCCGGAACAAGTCTTTGCTCGCATTGGTGATGATGGCTGTTTCGTATCTGAAGCATTCGCGATAAGGAAGAATGTAAACACAGGAGATGTAATCGAGCTGCCGACCGATAGAGGAATCGTGAGCCTGAAGATCGGTGCCATCTATTACGATTACTCAAGCGACCTGGGACATGTAGTTATCGACCGCGCGCTCTATGAAAAGTTTTTCGACGATCATTCGCTCACGAGTATCGCGGTTTATTTGAAACCGGAGGCTGATCTGGAAGCCACTCGCACTCAAATATCTGACGCGGTAGCGGGGAAATCGCTCATCTCGATGCGCAGTACGAGGGAGTTGCGTAAAGAGGCGATGCGAGTTTTCGATCGCACATTTGCGGTCACTTATGCGCTTCATACGATTGCAGTCTCAGTTGCACTGCTATCGGTAATGAACGCTCTCCTGGCGCTTTCTTTCGAGTCGCGAAGAGACTTCGGAATTCTTCGTTACTTGGGAGCGCAACGTGCTCAGATTGAAAAGATTGTTCTAGGTCAGTCGTTCTTTCTTGGTTGCCTCGGCAATATAACTGGTCTGGGAGTCGGTGCGATTTTGTCGTTGTTGCTGGTCAATGTAATAAACCGGCAATCGTTCGGATGGACGGTTCAACTTGCCGTCCCATGGGATTTCATCCTGCAATCCGGCTTGCTGGTAATAGTGGCGGCGCTCGCGGCCGGCTACATTCCGGCAAGGCAGGCGGCCAAGACTCTGGCACCGGCAGTGGTGCGCGATGAGTGACGACAGCGAGGCGAAGTTGACGAGAACAGTTTCATACGGCACCGGAAGTAAAGAAACGAAAGCAAGGTTTATATAGCACCGGAAGTAAGAGAACCAAGGCAAAGTTTAGATGGCACCGCAAGTCAGAGAACGAAGGCAAGGTTTAAATGGCGCCGGAAGTGATGAGAACGAGAGTACGAGATATACAGAGCTGCAAAAGTTGGGAACCAAAGCATGAAATATATGGAGTTGGAAGTGATACGAACAAAAGCACTCTTTGTGTGGCGCCACGAGGTTCGCATTAGTAGCAGTTCCGTAGCGTCCTGCATGCTGGCGTTCCTAGTTTCCCTCTTTGCGATTTCTCCGGCAGTGTCAGCGAAGGAATATAAGCAGGCTCTGCCGGGTTATCAGTATCAGTTTCCGCGCGATCATGGTTCTCACGAAGATTTCAAGACGGAATGGTGGTATTACACGGGGCACCTGCAGACCGAAAGCAACAAGAAGTTTGGTTATGAGCTCACATTTTTCAGACACGGAATCGAGCACGATTCTTCACTCAAGACTAAGGACGATAGGAACGTTTACCTCGCTCATTTTGCTCTCACTGATGAAACCGGCGGCAAGTTCAAGTACTTCGAGAAGTTGAGCAGAAGCGGCTTACCAGTAGCTTACGCACGTTCTGACATTCTATCCGTTCAAAATCAGGGGTGGTCGGTCGAGCAACTTGGAGATCGATTTGTGTTACGGGCTGATGGTGATAAATCCGGAATCAGATTGTTACTTTCTCCTGCCAAGAAACCGGTTATTCACGGGAAAGACGGCGTCAGTCAGAAGGCCTCCTGCAAAGGATGTGCGTCGCACTATTACTCTCTGACACGGCTAAAGACCGAGGGTCTGGTTTACGTCGACGGAAAGCCGGAGCGCATCACATCCGGTTGGTCATGGATGGACCATGAATTCGGTTCGAATCAACTGACTGCGGAACAAATTGGTTGGGATTGGTTTAGCGTGCAGCTGGAAAATAACACGGAACTGATGCTGTATGTTATGCGCAGGCGGGATGGTTCTCTGGACAAAAATTCCAGTGGTACTATAGTCGGTGCGGACGGAACTGCGATTCACCTGGCTAAGGATGATTTTAAAATTTCCTCGACATCGAAGTGGACCAGTCCCAACAGCAATGGCGTTTATCCGATGGGCTGGACGGTTGAAGTTCCTAAGCACCGGATTAAGTTGAACGTAAATCCGGTTTTAAAGGACCAGGAACTGTTGACAAAACGGTCGACCGGCGTGACCTACTGGGAGGGGGCGGCGGACGTTTCCGGGACAGTTGAGGGCAAGGCGGTCAAAGGCGAAAGCTACGTTGAGATGACAGGTTACGCTGAAGCGTTCAAGAAGAAGATTTAGCGGTACAATAAACGCAACGTCGCGGCTTGAGTGCTGAAAGGGCGGCTGCTTCAAGCAACCAAGTTTCCCACTCCTGATGATCATATCATCGCAACGCCTGGCGTTTCGAACCAGTATCAGCGCATCGGCATTGCACCTGCCGATTGGAGATGAGTTAAGTTATGGTCGAAATATTTGATCCGATCGGAGCAATCTATAAAGAGGTCGGCGATGAGAAGCCGTTTTTCGATCTGGTCGACGAATTTTACAAGGGTGTCGAGAATGATTTGATTTTGAGACCGATGTATCCGGAAGACTTGACGGATGCGAAAAGAAAGCTGGCGCTGTTTATGATACAGAGAACCGGCGGTCGCACCACATATAGTGATGAACGTGGTCATCCACGTATGCGGCAGAGGCACATGCCGTTCTCTATAGGGCTGAACGAGCGTAATGCCTGGATGAAAAATATGATGGCCGCGCTGGATAAAGTTCCTGAGCTGGCTCCGCATAAAGAGACGCTGACTGAGTTCTTCGAATCGTTCTCGACATTCATGATCAATAAACAGCCTTAGATTCGCCGCGCAGATTGCCGGGTAAAACTTACTGGTAGTGGCATCTGGCGGTGAGATTTCATGGCGATTCCGAAGGATATCAGCGAGCATTTGCATTCGGCTCTGACGGTTCGTCATACTGAATGTGGTGGCGCTATTTTCGACCGAACCCAAAAGTATCGCTATTTGCTTTGGAGAAAACTGGCTGGCGAAAACGTTCTTGAAGGAATTTCCGGCGGTCGGTCCAAAGCAGGGAGCGAAGCTTGTCGAAAGGTTTCTGACCGAATTTTGCTCGTGATGCTGAACCCGAATACAGCAGACGAAAGTCACAATGATCCGACCATTCGGCGGTGCATAGGATTCGCGAATTTATGGGGTTACAAGCAGGTCGAAGTTGTGAATCTGTTTGCGTACCGAGCTAAAGAGCCGCAGATGCTCAAGGGCGTAAGGAAGCCGGTCGGAAGTTACAACGATGAAATCATACGGCAGCGGGCTATCCATGCCGATCTTCGCATGGTCGCATGGGGGAATCACGGGAAACTCATGGAACGTGATGCGGCGGTTTTGGAACTGCTTGCGGAATTCGGACCAGTCTACTGCCTGGGCACCACTGTTTCCGGCGCGCCAAAGCACCCGCTGTATATAAAATCTGATGTGAAACCGCTCGCGTTCCACTGAAAATCTGTGCGGAGCTATTTCTCGTCGACCTCTTCAACGGTGACCGCGTCAATTCCTGGACCAGGCAGCGCCTTCATCTCTTTCTCACGTACTTCGATAAGCTTGGGCGTGGGAGAATCCTTTTGCTCCAAAACTTTCATTTTGAGTTTCAACAGCTCCGAGTCCAGATCAGAAGTAGCATCGAGCTCCTTGATCTTATCTTCAAGCGCTTTATCACCGCCGGCTCGCAAGTCGGCAATTGCTTCGTTGCGCAATTCTGTGGCTCGAATCTTGTCTTCGATCTTATCCAGGCTCGATGAGCCTCCGCTGCTGGAGAGCAGATCGTTTACCTTGGCCGTGGCAGTACTCGCATTGGCTCGGGCGATCATATCTTTCTTCTTGGTCGCGAAGTCGCGAAGCTTTTGTTCTTGCTCATTGTTTCTCTCGCGCAGAGCCTTGGTCGCAGATTTCTGCGCGTCAAGCTGAGTCTTCAGGTGCGCCAGCCCTTGTTCGGCTTCCTGGCGTTTCTGCAAGCATTGTTTCGCGAGGTCTTCGTCGCCTTTGGTGATTGCAAGTTCGGCCCGTTTTTGCCAGGTGGCGACATCTTCGGAGTCTTTCTGAATCTTTTGTTCCAGAGCCTTCTCAGCGGTGATTGCCGTAATCAATGCTTCTTTGAGCTGTTTCGCGGACGATTCGAGTTCCATTTGATGTTGCTCGGCAAGAATTTCCGGCGTTTCAACCTTGCTGATTCCCTGATTAAGGAGACCCTTAATCACATTCATTAATCGTCCAAACATCTAAGAATGCTCCTGTTCTTCGATTCCTGCTCTCGTGATTCCTGGCTGCCATGAGCCACAATTTCTCGGGCATTTAAGCATGATATCAGGCTTAAAACGCAATTTCCTACTTGCTTTTCGGTTGACTCTTGGTCTCCTCGAAGCTTTTGCCGGTCTTCTGGCATTTTCTTACCAGGGCAATCGCTTTGTCCTGCTTGAGTTCGCCGAGTTGGATCAAATGCTGCGCGGTTTTTGCGGCGATCAATGTATTGTTGTCAATTCTTCCGAGCAGTATCAATATTCTGCCCAGATCGCCGCCGTTCAACTGTTGAAAATGCCGGGCGTTCTTCAAATCTTCCTCAGTAAGGATTCCGCTCAAGTTGAGGAGCTTGAGGACGTTCCAGTTAAACGACTTAAAAACTTGTGGATTCGAAATCGTGCCGACGGCGAGAGTCGCAGCTGGACTCACCTTTTCGATTGCCGGCGCGGTCGGTTTATCTTTTGGAATTTCAAAAGAACCCGATGATGTCTCGTCAAACGGTTGAGCTCTGAGACTTTCCCAAGGTAAAACCGAAAAATTCGTCGCCGTTCCCTCGTCGGCGCCGCGAAATCTGCCGTCTAAGAGGTCTATTTTGAGTTTGTAGGCGTTTGCATACCGATCGGCTGGATTCTTAGCCAGGGTCCTGAAAATAAGCTGTTCAAGCCACTTAGGAATCGATGCCTCCGGTACGACTTTGGAGAACGGGGGCGGCATCTCGTGCACCTGCATGTGCATTATTCGAAGCGAATTGCCTGCCCGAAAGGCTCGCACGCCGGTGATCGCTTCGTACATCACACATCCGAGCGAATAGAGATCGCTGCGAATGTCGATTTCGTTGCCTTCACACTGTTCAGGGCTCATATAACAGGGGCTGCCGATAAACTCACCGAGTACGGTGAGCTCCTGAGTGCCGCCAGAATCGTCGATCAGCTTGGCGACACCAAAATCCACGAGCTTGACGTTCTCGCGTCCGCGGCTCGTCGGGCTGAACATAATGTTGCTCGGTTTGATGTCGCGGTGCACTATTCCGAGTTCATGGGCATGAGACAGAGCACTGAGAACTTGCGCGAATGTAGTGATGAATCGTGCAAGCGTCAACGTGCCTGATTTCATGAGGATATCAGCGAGACTCTCACCTTGCAGATACTCCATGACCATGTAGGGAAGACCATCCGGCGTGGCAGAGAATTCGTGAACCTGGACGATGTGCGGATGATTAAGCATGAGAGACGCGCGTCCCTCGCGCACGAATCGCCGGCGCACAGCGACGTCTGATAACAGAGAGTTCTGTAGAACTTTGAGTGCTTTAGTGCTGTTGGTTTCGGTGTCAAAAATTCGATAAACACAGCCCATGCCTCCGATCCCTAGCAGGGCTTCGATAATATATCGGTCGGCAAAACGCGAGCCGAGCTTGAGCACCGACGCCTGGTCGGCGTCGTAGAACTCCTCGGATGGGTCAAATTCGTAGTCTTCCTGTTTCCCGGACATCAAAGCCGCTGCAGTCAGTAAACGGTCGCGCCTGTGGTTCTATATAATCTCTACCATAGTTTCAGGCGAAACCTTACATGACCAGATGCACTTTCGTGACTTACAGTGGCTTACCGGATCTCGATCCGGACGACCGGCGCGTGCTCGACATCCTGCGCGAGCGCGGTTATGACTGCCAGGCGGCGGTCTGGGACGCGCCGGACGTTGATTGGTCGAGCGCCGGTGTTGTCGTTGTGCGTTCAACATGGGACTACAACGTGAAGTATGGCAAATTCATGGAGTGGGTCGATCACGTTTCGCAAGTCGCTAAGCTGTTTAACCGCCCTGATTACATCCGGTGGAATTCGCATAAGGGCTATTTGCGCGATTTGAGCGAGGCGGGAATTGCGATTGTGCCAACACACTGGTTCGAACGCGGCACGCAAGTAGATGTTGAAACAGAGTTGCGCAAATTGTTGGAAGAGGAGCATTCCGGCAAGATAATCGTGAAACCGGCAATCGGGCTTGCCACAAGCGGAGTGATGCTGGTTGAAAACGCGAATTTCTCGGAGGCTGTCAGTCATGTGCGGAAGCTACTGGAAGTATTCGACGTAATGATCCAACCTTTTATGGCTTCTGTGCGAGATCCTGGTGAGCGTGCCCTGACTTTCGTGAATGGTCGATATTGTCACGCCGCGCAAAAGGCACCGTTTCAAAAACTGGCTGCAGCCGGTCACGCTGGAGAGAAGCCGGTGGAGGCGACGGTTCGAGAGCTGGAGTTGGCAGAGAACGTTATGGGAGTGCTCGGCGAACTGGTTCGTAAATATAATAATGGTGGCAAGCTATCTGATGACGATGCTTTCTTGCCACCGCCACTTTATGCGCGAGTTGATATCGTCCGTGGTGACAACGGTGATCCGCTGCTGATCGAGTTAGAGCTGGTCGAGCCGTCGCTGTTCATGGGATTTTATCCATTGACCGCCGACTTCTTCGCCGATGCGATCGAGAATCTGTTGAAACGTTATGAGCGGCTTGAAAGTACGCATAGCTAGCTGATTGAAACTGTTGACCGGGCAGCTGGAACAACGGTCGCGTTGAGCGGGAGCCAGGTAGCGCCCTCTTTTCCAACTACAAGACGTGCATTGAAACGCCCGTCGTTCCTCGCTGGATAATCAGAGCGCCAGTGAGCACCTCGCGATTCTTCTCTGAGCAATGCGGAATTTGCTATTAGAAGCCCGAGCGTGAACGGCACCGCCTGCGGTGCATGTCGATATGTGTTGATCAATGTTGTCAAACCGGATTCGCTTCTAACGAGACCGGCGGCGCCGAAGAGATCTCGGCGAAACGATTCCGCCAGTTCAGCTGGTGGTTTACCAGACCAAGCGTCGATGGAACCCGCGAGATTAATGTAGAGTGAATCCTGGTCCGTGCTCTGATTGCCATACTCCAGAGGTCTGGTGAAAACTTTTAGCGGTGCTCTAATTTCCTTTTCAAAACCTTTTGCAAGGAGTTGCGCAAGTTTCAATGCCATCACGCCGCCCTCTAGCAGGGAGTTGCTGGCCAGCCGGTTTGCTCCATGGAGACCGGTGCTTGCGCACTCGCCGATTGCAAACAAGCCGGATAGCGTAGTACGCCCGACTTCATCAGCCAGAATTCCGCCCATGAAGTAGTGCGCGGCCGGCGATACTGGAACGGTGTCAACTAATGGGTCTATGCCGAAGGTTCTCAGTTTCGCCACTATGTTGGGGAACTTTTCCAGAAGTTTCTTGGCGCCTATCGGACGCATTTCTAGCCAGGCGCAATCAGTTTTCTCCTCGAGCATGTTTGAGAAGATTGCGCGTGAAACGATGTCGCGTGTTGCGAGTTCTCCGGAGGGATGATATTTGTGCATAAATCGTTCGGCGTTTTTGTTTAAAAGAACCGCTCCGGCGCCTCGTGCAGCTTCCGAGATGAGAAAAGCGGGGGCGCCAGGGAGGTGCAGGGCTGTAGGGTGGAATTGCACGAATTCGAGGTCTGCCAGATGTGCTCCTGCCCGGAAAGCGGCGGCGATACCGTCGCCGGTGGCAGTGCTCGGGTTGGTTGTTCGAGAGTAGACTTGTCCTAAACCGCCGGTCGCAAGAACGATGACGTCACCTTCAATCACGATATCGCCTTCACTAGCACATCCGCTTTCGGCGTGGTCGGCTGATGAGGTTCGGAGAACAGGCGCATTGAATTGTTTGAGCGTGCCACTAGTGGCGGTGCCGCCAGTCGCTGTGCCCAGAGCAGGGGTGACACCGACAGCGATGCCACCAGTAAAGGTTCCACCAATCGCGGTTTCACCAGTAGCGATGCCACCAAATGCGGCGCCCACAGTAGCGTCGCAACTAGTAGCGGCGCCCACAGCCTTGGGACCCGCAATTATGGTGCACGAAGCGATTATGCCGCAGACGCGATCGTTTTCGACCAGTATCTCTTTAAGCAAGCAGTTTTCAACTATCTTGACTCTCTTGCGTTGTTTTACCGCGGAAATCAGAGCATCCACGATCGCTCGACCGGTTGCATCCGCGCTATGCAAAACGCGAGCCAGACGGTGCCCACCTTCAAGTGCAAGTGAGTCCGCATCGAAATTGACACCGTGGAGGGCGAGACTGTTTACGAGTTTGGCACCATCGGCGATGATTCGTTCGGCAACGATTGTATCTGTCAAACCATCCCCGGAAGCGATTGTGTCGGCGAGGTGTTGCTCTTTCGTGTCGGCTGTGTTCATATCGGTTACGGCTGCCAGACCGCCCTGTGCCCACGCGGTATTCGATTCCTCCAGGCGCCCTCTCGTGACCATGATCACATCGCGCCCCGCGTCTGCGAGTTCTATGGAAAGAAGCAGTCCAGCGATGCCGGAACCGACTACGATAATTGGACTTTCATTGAAGCGATCTACTCGATTTTTCATGAAACCCACCTCCTCTGAGGCGTAAATGGACTTGACAGACAAGGCGTTTCCGCACAAATGTGCTGCGGAGTGTCTTGGTTAAAACACGAATCAAGCGACTAGAATATATTGATCATTCGCTCGATCGATGTAAGGGCGCGGACCCGAATATCTTCGGGAACCGTTACCTGGAAAACATCCTTTTGAAGCGACTGATGGAGTTTTTCAAGCGTGATCATCTTCATGAATTGACAACTCATCTCGTTATCGATTGGATAGAATGTCTTGTCTGGATTCTCTTTCTTCAGTCGATGGAGAATGCCAATTTCTGTGGCTACGACAAATTCTTTAGCGTCGGATTCAGAAGCGCGGCGAATCATTCCCTCAGTGGATGCCACTTTCAATGAGTCCGTGTTTCCTTGGGTGCGACATACACGATCAAGATACGGCGTTAAACAGCCGCATTCGGGATGTATAAGCAGTTCCGCTTTGGGATGCTCCTGTGTCATCTCGTCTATCTTTCGCGGATGAACGGAGGCGTGAACGTGGCACTCACCCATCCAGATGTGTATATTTCTTCTGCCTGTCATTTTCTGACACCATGACCCCAAAAACTGGTCAGGTAAAAACAGAATTTCTTTATCCTCTGGTATTGATTGAACCACTTTCAGTGCATTACCGGAGGTACAGCAGTAATCTGTCTCGGCCTTGATCGCGGCAGTCGTATTGACGTAGGACACTACCACTGCATCGGGATGTTCTGTCTTCCAAGCCTTCAGCTGGTCAAGATCAATCGAGGCGGCTAGTGAGCAGCCGGCTTCAAGGTCAGGAATCAGCACTCGTTTTTCGGGACAAAGAATTGCTGCCGTCTCTGCCATGAAGTGAACGCCGCAGAAAACGATTGTGTCTGCATCTGTTTTCGCCGCTTGCTGAGACAATCCAAGCGAGTCGCCTACGAAATCAGCAACATCTTGAATTTCGGCTATTTGATAGTTATGAGCGAGAATAACGGCGTTCTTTTTCTTCGCCATCTCCTTAATCTCATGAGAGAGGTCTCTCACGTAGGAGTCGTTTTTCATGGTGGCGATGGTTCTACTCATTTTTGTGACCTCCACCGAGCTTGTTGGATTGCATTTGGGAAACTCTTGCTCGGTAAACGTATCTTTGACGTTAATTGCAGTTTATCACAGTTTTAAACAGCTGGTACGGATTCGTAACGTCAACGCAATGAATTAACAATTTCCCGAGGTTCGGATGAGTCTCCTCGGATCTCGTCTCGCAAGTATTGGACGTTCCTACGTTTACAATTGCAAGTCAAGCAAACTAATCGACGCCTACTTCCGGACGTCCCTGCCACCGTCGCCCCTCGCCTTTTTTTGCATACCGATATCGGTATACGATCTTTTGATCGCAGTCCGATATCGGTATACGATTACAGGAAACCGTAAACGACCAGCAGAATGGCGTTTGAGACAACGCAAAAAAATGAGTTCTAAAAAACGAACACCGGCCGGTCCGGCAGTTTTTCGAAATCGGGTTCGCTAAATTCGTATAGTCTGGCCGGGCGGAATGAGCCCTCCTGGCTCGTCTCGTCAAGTTGCTTCAGGATACCGGCGCCCAGGAATTTTTTCCGGAAGTTTCGATTATCGATTTCGTGATCGAGAATTGCTTCGTAAACGACTTGTAGATCGCGCAACGTGAATTTCTTTGGCAATAGCGAAAAGGCGGCGGGTGTGTATTCGATTTTGTATTTCAGTCGTTTCAAACCATACGCGATAATTTCAGCATGATCGAAGGCCAGTGCAGGAAGCTCTTTAATTGGCCACCAGGCGACGCCCGACGCATCAGAACTTGCTTTGATCTCGAGCTCTTCTTCACGAAGAAGGGCCAGGTAAGAAACGGTGACGACTCGCCCTCGGGGATCCCGTCCCTGATCTCCAAAAGAATAGAGCTGCTCAAGATAGACTCGCGACACATTTGTCTCTTCGAATAGCTCTCGTTCGGCTGCGGCATCGAGCGTTTTGTCGGCATCCGTGACAAAACCGCCTGGTAACGCCCATGATGATTTGAATGGGTCGTATTTCCTCTTCACGAGGAGAATCTCGAGCACACCTTGTTGCACGGCAAAAGCCAGGATATCAACAGTTACTTTTACGGGTTCGGTTGCCATTTTTTCGATGTCAAGCTTTATACCATTCGACCAGCGTCTACTGACTTTATCACGTTGAAATTTTAGCCAGTCAAACTTTATAACACACTGATTGATCGAAAGATCTCATTTGTCCGGTCTTAACTATGGCCTCAAACACGAGATCGCGCACAGGCAGAACGAGTCTGCTCTCTTGTTGACCAACTTCGCCAGCGCGCCTGGAGTCCATAATAATTTGCGCGGTCCGTTTCTTTCGAAGTCGTGAGTAGCGAGCAAACGCATATCTGTAGTCGCTGTGTTTTTTCAGGCAAGCTGTTATGACGGCCGCGTCTTCAAGAGCCATACACGCTCCTTGACCGAGATTCGGCGTAGTCGGATGTGCGGCATCACCCATCAACAGGACGCGATCGTTTATCCAGCGTCCGACAGGATCGCGATCGTAGATGTCGTTTCTTAGGTAATCATCACTCTCTGTCTGTTTGAAAATGGAAGTAACCTCTTCCGGGTAATCTGCGAAACGTTCAAGAACGTCATGTTTTCGCTCTTCACCGTTGTCTTTCTTTCCAGCGGATACATTTGCGGTGGCGTACCAGCACACAGTGTCGAATCCGACGTCGAAAATTCCTACTTGCGCGCCAGGTCCGATGTAGTGCTTAATGTCACCGCGGGCGGTATAACCGGATGGGATTCTCGTCACTCCGCGCCAGCATGTGTAGCCGGAATATTTTTTATTGTCGTGATTGAGTATCGACTTGCGTGCTTTTGAATGAAATCCTTCGCAATCAAGAAGGATTTCACCGGACTCGACATGACCATTGGCAAAATGAGCATGAACAGCTGATCCGTTTTGACTGTATGAAACAAATTCGTGGTTGAATTTTATCGAGTCCGGGGATTCGAGTTGACTTTCCAGAGCCTGCATCAGTCGCATTCTATGAATGGATAGATGACAAACCCCCATTGACGATTCGCTTTTCTTCAGGTCAACTGTGCCGAGACTGCGACCTTTTGAGTTAAGAAATTCAAAGTGTTGCACGACCTGACCAGCTTCCAATACTGGCTCGTGGAGTGCCATTCGTTTAAGTGCATAGATGCCATTGGACCACAATGTCAAGCCGGCGCCGACCTCACGAAATGAATCATTGTGTTCAAAAAGAACAACTTCGAAACCAGCTTTCGTAAGTGAAAGTGCGGTCGCCAAGCCACAAATTCCGCCGCCTACAATAATTACTTTCTTGGACAAATACGTATTCCGATATCGGTGTGAAACTTGAAGTTAAACCTTAACCGATTTCGGTTTCAAACTGTTGTCTGTTCATAAAGGATTGCGACTTGGCTCTTTATCTCTTACTACGGTGGGTTGCTAGTCTGTCCATTGATAAGCGTTGCAAGGATTCCAGCCGATATATGTTTGTAAAACGGCTACCACAAAGTATCGGGCAGAGTCCTGATTTATGACCGCGACGTTGGCGGCTGTTTTCAAACTTTCGCCTCTTGGGGTTGAACAATCTGCTCCGTTCGACCATGCTATTAAAACGCCTTTGGCGTTTTCAAGGAGGTCTCGATGAGTAACGAGGGCGATCACGGGAAAATACACGATTCGCTCACAGCTCGGCTGTTTGTGCTCGTCGACGATGAAGACCGCACGCGCGCGACGATGGAAACGCGCGACAAAGGGAATGCGGTTTTGACACTACTGGATGTCAATGAACGTCCGAGAATCGAACTCGGTGTAGGAAATGACGGCAAAGGTTTGATTACTCTCTGGGACGCGAGTTCACGTCCGCGAGCGTTTATGACGGTTGACCCACGCTCAGACGATTTCGTTTTTGCGGCACTGGATGGCACCGGTGAAACGCGCTTCACGCTTCAAGTTCGAGGTGACGGCAGCGCGGCGCAGCTCGGGCTGGGAGGTAAAGAATTATCGGTATTACTCAGTCACGCCGAAGGGCGTGCTGGACGGATAATTACTTGCGATCCGGATGGCGAAGTCAAGTTTTGTTCGGAAACCTTAGAGGACGATGCCGAAACCGTTTAATCTGCCGCTGCCTGCAGAAAATTATCACTTCCCTTCGTTATCCAACAGTGCAGTGAGAGCGTCGATAGAGTCGGCGTCTTGAATTGTTTTATCAGTTCGCCAGCGTAGAATACGCGGGAATCGCACTGCCACTCCTGACTTGTGACGCGTCGATGCCTGAATTCCTTCAAACGCGATCTCGAAAACGAGTTCGGGTTTGACGGTGCGAACCGGACCGAATTTTTCAAGTGTGTTTTTGCGAACAAAAGCATCAACTTGTCGAATCTCAGCGTCAGTTAAACCGCTATATGCCTTCGCAACTGATACCAGTTTTCCGTCGCGCCACACGCCGAAAGTATAATCAGTGTAGAGGCTCGCGCGTTTGCCGGAGCCTTTTTGTGCCGAGATCAAAACGGCGTCCACCGAGTACGGATCGATTTTCCACTTCCACCAATCGCCTTTTCGTCGACCTACTCCATACTTGGATATGGCTCGCTTGAGCATCAATCCCTCGACCTTTAGAGCACGCGAAGTTTCACGCATAGCAGCAAGTTCAGTCCAACTCGTTCCACCTGTAAGTGGGGAAACGCGAAGCACCGGATTCAGTTGCGCGCGACAACTCGGAGTCTCGTCCAGCGCGCCTGGAGTGAGAAGTCCCGTCAATAGTCGACGGCGATCTGCAAGCGATTCGGCGCGTTTATCCTCGCCGTTCAGTTCCAAAAGATCGAAACACATGAAAATTACAGGAGCATCGGCAAGCAGTTTTTTAGAAACAGTTTTTCTGGTAATTCTGGTTTGCAAATCATGAAACGGCAAAACTTCCGCGTCCTTCCAGGCCAGAATCTCGCCATCAAGGACGGTGCCGTTCGGTAAACACTCAGCCGCGTCGGTTATCTCGGGAAATCTCTCTGTGACAAGCTCTTCACCGCGCGACCAGATGAAAACCTGACCGTCTCGCTTGACCAGTTGCGCTCTGATTCCGTCCCATTTCCATTCGGCGTACCAGTCCGAAAAGTCGCCTAGAGTTTCAGACGGATTTTCGAGAGGATAAGACAGAAAGAAAGGATAGGGCTTGCTCGATTCGGTGTCGCCCGTGTCTTCATGAACAAGAGCTTTGAAAAATTCTTCTGTTGGTTTCCATTCACCCATGAGGCGATGGGCGACGGTTGCTTCATCTAGACCGGAAGATTTGGCGAGTGCGTTTATGACAAGTTGCTGCGAAACACCGAGGCGCAAAGAACCATTGATGATTTTGTTGAGGACGAAGCGACCCGTCTCTGAAAGTTTCATCCAGAGATCGACGATCCCAGCACGCTGCTCTTCAGGCGTTGAGTCGCGCAAAGGAAGCAGACGTTCCTCAACCAGCTGCGACAGCGGGATATCGATTGTTGCACTCGAGGGAACTGGTGGCAGCAATAAAGCCAGGGTCTCACCGAGGTCGCCGACCGAGTCGTAGCACTCTTGAAACATCCAGGGTGCTATTCCGGAAAGCTCCATGGTCCACTCTGCCAGACGAGCGCGTGGAATAAGTTGGCGGATTTTTCTGCCGGTTAAAAAATAGACGCCCCAGGCCGCGTCCGCAGGCGGAGCGTTCTCAAAATAGTCACGAAGAATGGCTGTCTTCTCGCTCGTTTTGTTGGTTTCATCCAGAGAGACGAAGAGCTGCGAAAATCTATTCATTGGCAGTATTCCCGTCGGAGATTTCACTTTCAGAATTGTTAATCTGTTCAGCTTCAGTGTCGGAGGCGTTGACGTCGATTTCCGAAGCGATGCCTTGCTCTATTTCGGCTTCTTCCGCTTCTCCGGTAAACTGCGTTTCCATGGTATCGGCGTCGATACCATGATCTTTCAGATAGCGAACAAGCACGTCGCTGTAACCGTGAGTAACAAATATTTTCTTCGCGCCCGTTTCCTTAATCGTGCGCAGAAGTGAATACCAGTCGGCATGATCGGAGAGCGTGAAACCGCGATCGACTGCATGGCGTCGCCGCATTCCGCGAATGCGCATCCATCCGGAGGCAAAGGCAGTTGAAACCGTTCCGAACCTCCGTGTCCAGGCACTGCCGAGCACTGCCGGCGGTGCCACGATCAAAGCACCGGAATAATCGATCTTCTGTTTCGTCAATGGCACTCGAGTCGTCTCGGGGATGGGAACTCCGGAGAGGCGGTAGATGTCGTTGATCGGCTCGATTGCGCCATGGGTGTAAATCGGTCCAATGGAGCTGTCGACGCCGAGGAGCAATCGCTGTGCTTTGCCGAGAGAATAACCAAGCAACAGGCTTGATTTGCCGTCGTCGCGATTTCTACGCCACCAGCTGTTTATCGCCTCAAATACTTCCGTATCTGGCGTCCATGAATAGATTGGCAAACCGAAAGTCGACTCGGTGATGAAAGTATCACACGGAATAACTTCAAATGGCTCGCAGGTCGGATCAGGGTCGCGTTTATAGTCGCCGGAAACGACCCACACTTCTCCATCATGCTGTACACGCACCTGCGCGGAGCCGAGTATATGACCGGCAGGATGGAGTGAGACCTCGACATCATTGAACTTTATTACCTGTCCGTACTCGAGCGCGATGATATTCAAGTCTTCGCCCAGACGGTATCGCAAGATTCCGGAACCGCGATCTACACAGTAGTAATTAGTGTTAAATCTACGAGCGTGGTCCGAGTGGGCATGAGTGATGATAGCGCGCTCGACTGGGCGCCAGGGATCTATGTAAAAGTCCCCGGACGGACAATACAGACCTTTATTAGTTGAGACGATCAGCGGCATGTTTATAGGATAACAACTGAACGAGGGAATTGGGTGAACGCTGCGGTACAATCTGGATATGAAGAAATCGAAAACTCTGGTACCAGCGAATACCGCTCGCCCGGAACGCAAGGAAGTCTTTGCTGGCAAATCCACGCCTCGTGACGCTGCGTATCCGCTCATCGGAGCCCACACCAATGGTGGTATCACTGGCGCAGTCGCAAAAGCTTTAGAGATTGGCGCACAGTCCATGCAAATCTTTATCGGCTCGCCGCAGACTTGGAAACCTCCACAGCCGGCGCCCGATGATATTAAAAAGTTTCGAGAAGATGTGGCTCGCGAAAATCTGGGACCAGTTTTTGTGCACGGAAATTATCTCGTAAATCTGGCAACGTTGTCCCTGGATAATTTGCAAAAATCCGTTTTGAACCTGCATACGGCGCTTCGTCTCTCTGATGCGATCGGCGCCGAAGGATTGATTTTCCACCCAGGCTCCGCCGGCAGTGCTAAGCGGTCGGAGGCCATTGACAGAGTACTCGCCGCTATGACAGTAGTGCTTAAGGATTATGATGGTCAATGTCGACTTCTAATGGAGGTTTGCGCGGGGCAGGGGCAAACCATCGGTGATGATTTTGGAGAGCTTGGAACAATCATAGCGGAATTAAACTACGATAAACGCATCGGGGTGGCATGGGACACATGCCATTTGTACAACGCCGGTTTCGACGTCGCGACAGAAAAGGGGCTGGCAAAAACGGTTTCAGAATTCGATAAACTTGTCGGCTTCGAGTGGTTGTTTGCGGTACATGCAAACGATTCGAAAAATCCGCTGGGCTCGCGCAAGGACCGGCATGAAAATATTGGTCAAGGCTACATCGGTGAAGAAGGCTTTCGGCGCATGTTGCATCATCCGGAGTTGCGTTCACTTCCATGGATGTTGGAAGTTCCTGGTTTTGACGAGAAAGGACCCGATAGGAAAAATATCGAAATTTTGCATCGCTTGTCTGCCTAGCAACTTGCGCCAGTTCAATTGATTGAATGGGACGCCCGGTCGAACGCACGGCGGCGGCATGCCAACGCGTAAACCGATATCGGTTCACAATTCGCGGTTCGTAAATCGATATCGGAATACGAATTTCAGATCGGATTCCGATATCGAACTACGGTCTTCAGATCGTATTCCGATGTCGAACCAAGGTCTTCGATTATTAATCCGATATTGATTTACGACGTTCGGCATTATTGCCTGGGTGCTGCCCCACGTAAATTCGGATCCACGACACTGGTCAAAGCCGCAATTGTAAACGTTGCGGCTTCACCAGATCGAAGGAATCGGTCACAAATTCAGTTAATAAATTCGCGTAGTGATGTCCAGCGCGGATCGTTTTTCAGCTTTTTCATCGCTTTCTTTTCGACCTGGCGAACACGTTCACGGCTGACATTGAGCTGTCGGCTACAGTAATCTAGAGAGCGCTCTTCGCCATCCTTGAGACCAAAACGAAGCTCGAGAACTACTTGCTCCTGGGGTTTTAAATTTGCCAAAGCAAGTTGCAAACCCTTTTGTAGAATCGCTATTTCAGCTTTCTCCTCGGGCTTCGGTGCCTCAATGTCCTCCAGAAGGTTTATAAACGGGGTATCTTCTTCATTTCCAAAACATTTATCAAGCGACAAGATCGTCTTGTCTGTATCAAGAACCAACGAAACCTGCTCTTCGGAGAGACCAGATTCTTTTGCGATTTCAAAAGGTTCAGGTCGTCGTTCCAGTTGAAAATACAGCTTCGAAATTGCACGGCGGACCTTCAATTTGCGCTCTTGCACATGAACAGGAATTCGAATGGGCTGAGACTTATCATGCAAAGCCCGTGTGATTACCTGCTTGATCCACCAGGTCGCGTAAGTAGAAAATTTATAACCGAGTTCCGGATCAAATTTTTCCGAAGCCTTAATCAGACCGATGCTACCTTCTTGAATCAAATCCAGGAAAGGCAGTCCCTGTCCGCGGTAACGCTTCGCTATGCTAACCACTAACCGTAGATTCGATTGAATTATTTTGCGTCGCGCACTTGCGTCTCCAGAGCGTGCGGCGCGGGACAGTTCGATCTCTTCTTTGCCTGATAGTAATCGATGGCGGCTTAGTTCTCGCATGTAGATCGCGGTCGGGTCCTCGTCTTTGGCGGGAGCATCGGCTTTGGCGGACGTTTCATCCTCACTACTTTCAGGCAATGATTCGCTATCATCTTCATCGATCACGAATTGATCGACATCGTCGGCGAGTTCATCCGCATAAGTTAAAGAGTCTTTTCTATAGGTTTTGTTTTTCATCCACGATTGAACGGCGCCTGTAAGCGCCGCACCCTTCATAAGCACCTTCTAATTCAAGAGTAATAAAAAAAATCCGCTTATGGTTGGCGCGGGCAAAGGTTTTATGTGTACGCAACACTTTTTAATCGAAGATGAAAGTTTCAATTGAAAGGTCGGCGAGTCGATCTTACATCCGAGCTACCTAACATGCAGTTCAGGGATGGACTCTTCAGCTTTGCAGGATAACCTATACTTACGAGGTAAACGGACAAATTACCCTGGAGGGTCAAAGTTGAAAGGCTATATTGAAGTCACATATCGCGGCTCCGAAGAAAAGCATCTTATCAATCTGGCTTACGTTCGTTTATTCCGCGCACATATCAGCGGGCCAGGACAACACCAGGCTGACCAGCCAGCGGTGATTCAATTTGCTGACGGCAAAGAACAGCAGCTTGTTGAGTCCTACGGAGACATTTTCGACCGAGTAAGAGCAGCCACTATCGAGTAGGCTGGCTTGCTTTGGTAGAGAACAATCACGGTGGCGGCTCATTACAATCACGAGAGAGAGAGAGAAAAACACTATCGACTCTCTGGAGTGATAACGCCGAGGGGTGGAATTGAACCACCGTTACGACGTTCAGAGCGTCGTGTCCTGCCGTTGAACGACCTCGGTATGAAACAAACTTGGTACTACAGATCTAGGACTTTTCCAGGACTTGTCGCAAGAGCCATTTGTCGATCATCATCCTTTTATATAGGTTCTCAGCCCAATAAGCGCACTCGCTTAAGAACTTCAGAGCAAATTCTGCGAGGCACACCATAGAGTTTAATGGTTCCGAGGGATGGGGTCGAACCACCGTACCGACATTCAAAGTGTCGTGTCCTGCCATTAGACGACCTCGGACCAATACCCGAAAGTGGATTCGAACCACCAACCTCCTGTTTCTAAGACAGGCGTCTCTGCCAGTTGGACTACTCGGGCGAGTATTCAGTTTTTTAGCGCCACCTGCGTTTTGAGACCTCCATTGTTTCGTAATTCGATATCGGAGTAAGTTTTAAATTTCGTCTTCCGATATCGGACTAACTTCGGTGGATTCGCAATTCGATATCGGTTTACGCTGGTGAAGTTCGTATTCCGATATCGGATTAAGTTCTTAAATTTGCTCCACCGTAATCCATCGTAAAAATTCAAACCTGGGAGGAACACGGTCCGCGCGAGCGTTTCAGCGTTTTAACAACTCGCGCGAGCCGTTCCGATCTGGTCTGAGTGGGACGTGCTGCCCGTCCGACCTCCCGCTTCCAAGGCGGGCGCTCTACTGTTGAGCTACACCCAGTTGGGGGATTGGACGGGATTCGCACCCGCGTCTTTGGTCTCACAAACCAAGGTCCTAACTACTGGACGACCTATCCCATGGCGGTGCTGAGGGGACTCGAACCCCCGGTCTATGCGCTGACAACGCATTACTCTAGCCGCTGAGTCACAGCACCGTGTATTCAAATTTGTTTCTGAGATTGTTTTAGAAGCTTCAATCACCACGGAAGTTTCGATGTTCACCGCCCAGATACGCTGACGTACACCGAAAGCCCTAGCGTGTTTAAAATCGATGAGTGCAGAATCGTTTGCCTTTGTCAGCAAAAATACTGCCGAAGCGAAAATATAAAAATGCAGCGCTCTAAAAACCTTGAGGCAAAACTCATAGACTGCGCTATTCCAGCAGCCAGAACGAGTTTCGGTCGCTTTAGCGCTGCAGCAGTAATTTGTCTTTAAGTTGAACTTGGTGAACATGATCGTAATCCGCTCTTCTTTGAAAACTATCCAGCACGAGTTGCAGCCTTGTCGGCTGGCTATCGTTTTGATGCTGGAATGGGAGTCGGAACACGATGTTCACCTTGTTTATGAAACTCGTCAGAAACGAATGCGGACCGCTCAGAGCCGTCTGCATAATTCCAGTCTATACAGGGACCACGATTTTTGTCAACAAGTATTTCCCCCAGTTGCGATTCGAAACCGGCATGGAAAGCTGTGATCAGATCAAAGATCTAAGATCTGATTTTATATAGGGAATTCCAGATAGATCAGGAACTGATTCGACAAAATCATTATGGTGTTATATTCGGTGGCAACGTTTTTTTATATTTGTCGGAATTATCCGTTTGTAGATCAAACATAGCCTTCACATACTTCCGTAAGGTTCGGAATAGGCACTACCGGCGGTGCCCTTTCGTTAAACATGGACCATACTGTGAAGCATTTTTATAGCTTTTATAAACAGATTTATGCTTGGCCCTTCTGCAAAACTTATCGAAATACCCGTCGAAGATAGCTTTCGAAACTAACCAGTCCACGGAATTTTGAAAGATACATTTACATTCGCACCATGAGGGTGACTGCAGGTTCACCCAAAACGGTGATTACCGGATTCGGAGCCGAAGTTTAGAATGCCAATAGGCAACTTCGCGTCGCAGCACTGGGAGCAGTGCTGGTGGTGCTTACAGGATATTATGGTGAACGAATGGCTAATGAACTCATCTATTCAGCTGACAAACAGCGATTGCTGGAGGAACTGAAGTCAGCGTCAGTCAGCTCTACACGCCTTCCCGCGCTAGAGAACCCCGAGCATGTCGAAGCTCTTCACGATCTGTTCGGACAGGTAGTTGGACTTCCAAAAGACGCCGAACCTGAAGTAAAACCAAAATCGCCACGGATGACGCACAACGAGTTAAAGGCGATGAAGGTGGTTTCGAGCAAAGTGCAGGACCCGAAGGTTAATGTAATCCAACGCGTCTCTCAATCTCTTATACAAGGCTGGTGCGCCGTTCAGAGTTTGTTCTCTTTTACACCGCGCAAAACCAACGCGCTCACGTGTGTTCAGAACGGCCATGAATGCTCGCATTGTGGAACCAAAATTCCATATGAAAACCGCCGATAACCAGTCTGTCTTCGTAAGGTAGAAGCGGTAGCCTTCTCGCTCAGATTTATCCTGATGATTTTGACGAACAAACACGAGTTTCTCTCTTCGATCACTAATTCGAGTGATGGAAAGAAATCGTGACTTGCTCGCGAAAGTGAATCCGGAACGTGCTCGGCAGCAGTCCGAGAACTCTTTTACTTCGTTGAATTTAGGCTTTAGCGGACAAAACTCTGCAATACGGTCCAACCAGGTCAGCAACTTCGAGAAGAAGTTTCTCGTCCTGCTCACTGAAATTTGCGGCATTGTCGCTGTCGACGTCGAACTGACCTACTACCTGATCTTGATAGCGGATTAGCACGACAATTTCAGATTTCGTGTTAGGAGCGCAAGCGATGTAGTTCTCGATCGTCGACACATCGTTGACGATCATATTCTTGTTCTCTTTTATAGCTGTGCCGCAAACGCCTTCGCCGACCTTGATCTTCTCATGCTCAGTTTCCGGACCTTGATACGGACCAAGAATCAGCTGATCACCTTGTAAGAAGTAAATTCCTACCCAGCTCCAATTCGGCATCGTATCGTGGAGAAGATCGCAGGTAGCCTGCAGTATGACTTCCGGCGAGCCATTGAGGTCGAGGACCTGGTCAATTACGTTTTCATGAAGCTCGCTGATTCCATTGGAGGACATTGTTCGGTCAATCCTTCTGCCTGTGGCGGTGTTAACAAGTACAAACGATCATAAGCTTAGCACTATATTTTGGAATCAATGGGGGCAAGCCCTTTAATTGAGGTCAAAAGTAACAGCATGCTGGAAACGCTCACCCAGTGCCCTCTTGGTTTGTCCAAAATTGTGAAGACTCATAATCAGAAATATTGTTTGCGCCACCGGCGGGCAGTTTTCCGCTATGCCTACTTGTCAGGAAATGCGGGTTGTTCCTTAGATATGGTTCCCAACGATAGCCAAAAGAAATTTTATTCGTTGGTTATTTTTTGTCGAAAGGAAACGAAACAAATGCTTCCGCGCTTTATTGCAAGCCAGTTTTATCGATTGTTAGTGACTGCCGTCTTCGCGTTATGGCACCACGGGCGGTTGTATCCCAATACGAGAACTCGGTGCTGGCAGTAGTCGAGAGCGCCTTGCAAGGGACTTTCTGAAGCATCGCGATGTTCGCATACCGATATCGGTTTTGCAAAAGCAAGATCGTAAACCGATATCGATTTACGATCTCAGCACCTTGGGTAATTAACGCGTCTGAAGGGTCACGCGTCCGACACTTTCATTGCGGCAGACCAAGTTGCGCGAATATCTGCGAACTTACGTTATTATGTGAAGCCGTGAAATGTGCTGCTGGAGGGGGCGTGGCTTTCTATTTTGCGCCAATTTCGAACGGTCTGGGAGATTTGATTGTATCCATTCCGATTTTGCAGTCGCTGATAGCGACAGGTACTCCAACGTATCTGATCATGCGTTCGCCAGCACAATGGGGTTTATCCGACTCGCTTGAAGGATTGGCCGGCAGTATCCGCGAGGATGAATTCAACCCGCTGTCGTTGAGCTCGCGGGATAAGCTATTCAATTTTCGCGATCATCCGCTTCAAACCGATTTTATCTGGGGGTCTAGCGAGTTTGAAGAGCGATATCCGGGTTATAAGATTAATGATGTTTTGAAAGGAATTTGTGCCGACTGGGGAATAGAAGCGGACTTCGAGAACTTGAAACCTCTGCCTTTCAGAACGCGGAGCGAGTGCTCTGGTCGCATTCTACTAATTCCAGGGTCTTCCGGCAGATTTAAATGCTGGCCTGTAAAACACTGGCTAGACTTAAACACTAAACTACAGGACAGCGGACTCAGTACATTTATCATTGGACAGCCAGACCGATCCGATGTCGTAGCAACGCTTGTGGGCTTCGGTTTAGATCATATTGAGACGCCAACTTTGAAGGATGCATTGGACGTAGTTAGCAGTTCTCTATGCGCGGTCTCGGTTGATACCGGCTTGATGCATCTAAGTGTTCATCAGGGAATCCCGATTGTGGCTCTCTTTCGGTACAATACGATGTTCATGCGCCCTTGCGCGAAAGCACGCAACTTCGCAGCTCCGAGATGCCCCTCCGAATGCATCGAACTAGAGCTCTCCGGTGCACCTAATGAAAAAATCGAATATAAGGTTTGGGAGAACTGGACGCCGATGAGCTGCGCTCTTGAAACACCTGAGGATAGTTGCATGTCAAAGATAAGTCCAGACGAAGTTTTCACTGCGGTAACCGAAATGGTCGCTAAAAATGTTTAACCTCCGCTTATCTAATCGCGTTTAAGTTGAATCGAGCGACGTATTTAAATCGCCGGCGGAGTTCTTGAAAGTTCTAAAGTGCCGCTAAGAGACTGTGAAAGGGCAAATTGAATTATGAGTATCTTTGACGCAAACCAGCTGGACGCGCAACTGGCGGCAGCCAAAAGAGAACTTGGAGAAAACGACGTTGGCCTCGTAAAACCGCTTGAGCAGCTCGCCTATGCCTACCATACTCTGGGAGAGTACTCGAAGGCTGAAGAATGTTACCGGCAAGTCGTTTTTCTGCGCGAAACCAAACTACAAAATGAAACATCCGCGCTCGTCGATGTGTTGCATGGTCTGGCAATTTTGATGAGAATTCAGAATAGGTTTGAAGAGGCCGAGCCGTTTTATCTAAAGGCTACTGAACTGACCAGCTCCTCACTCGGAGAGCTTCATCCGGAAACGCTCACACGCAAGAACTATCTTGCCGGCCTGTATTTCGCCTGGGGTAGATACGAGTCGGCTCGTGCGCTTGTCGAGGAATCGAGGTCGGCTTACAGTGCGGTTTTTGGTGATAAACATGAACTCGTCGGTCTCTCGGCGATGGGTCTGGCTTTGATATGCAACCGACAGGGTGATGCTGACGCAGCCAATCGATTTTTTAAAGAAGCGATTCGCTTGCTTCCAGCCGGTCCGCGAGCCTCAGTGATGCTGGACTTCAAGGACCTGGCGGCCAGTCTGTTTTTCCTTTCCAAAGAAAAATACAAACTGGGCATGATCGAGGAGGCTGAAACCTTATTTCGTTACTCGCTGATAATCGAAACCGATAGACTCTGGCCGGGTCATCGAATTGTTGGCGACAATGTACAGCTACTGGGAGACCTGTACCGATCGCAATATATGCCGACTGAAGCCGAGTTTCTTTACCGCAGGGCGCTTGAGATACGCCGAAACGTTATGGGAGGCGAACATCTCGATGTTGCCGTCAGTGCCAACTCACTGGGAACACTTCTTTTCGATAACAGGCGTTACGAGGAAGCTGCAACTTTTCTAATGGACGCTTGTGATATTCGCGGCAAGGCCGGTTTCCCGCCACTGTTGGCTAACTCGCTGAGAGCTTACGCAGCCTGCCTCCGTCAGTTGCATCGAAGCGAGGAAGCCGATCAGTGCGAATTGAAGGCGCGGAACATCTATGAACGCTACAATCCCGCTTGAGCGCATAATTCTCTTTGCATCTGTTAAGATCTGTTTTTTGCAAAACATTGGCAATGCAGGTTTTGAGCACTCGCAGAGGGAGTTATCATGCGGATTGTAGTATTCGGTGGCGGCATGCAGGGGCGAGTGATTGCCAGAAATCTGGCAGCACGAGACGAAAAGCCGGAAGTAATAATTGCGGATTTGAACGAAGTCGCCGGTCTTGAGTCTACTATCAAGTCCGTCAAAGCAAATGTATTGAATAAAGAAGAAGTGGGCAATGTTCTTAAAAGCGCCGATGCTGCAGTTCTTGCGGTTCCAAGTAGTATCGCCCATGATGCGCTTCGAAATTTGATCGAAACGGGTGTCGCCATTGTCGATGTCAGTTTCACGCCGGACCCGCCCCTCAGTCTGAATGCCGAAGCGGTTAAGAGTGGCTCGTGCGTTGTTGTCGATTGCGGAGTGGCGCCGGGTCTGAGCCACCTGCTCGTAGGAAGAGCCTACGCAGAACTTGGTGGTCTCGACAAAGTTCGCATACTGGTTGGAGGAATGGCACAGAATCCGCCACCGGTTTTCCATCATGCCGTGTATTTCAATGCTTCTGATTTGCTCGCCGAATACGTCCGTCCAGCGCGCGCCCGCATAAGTGGGAAAGACATTGCCCCCAACCCATTTGATGCCCCGATCGAGCAACATCAGGACCATGAGGCAGGAAGACTCGATGCATTCCTCAGTGACGGTCTGCGTTCGCTGCTCGACTCTTATCCGGATGTTCCTGATATGGTAGAGCGCACCTTGCGACTCGATGGACACATGGAAACGATGCGCCGATTGAATGAACTTGGGTTGTTCGATGACGACAGCATACACGCGACCGCTAAGAAGCTTGGAAGCAAATACTCTGCCGATAAGTATCCGGACTTCCTCCTGATGGTTGTAGAGGCGACTCGTGGTAACAAGACGCTTGCCTGGCGCCTGATGGATCGCGCGACCAATTGCGAATCTGCAATGAGTAGAACGACTGGCTACACCACTGCGGCTATGGCGATGGTATTAGCTAAAAAGCAATTTGCCAAGCCCGGCGTTTTTGCACCTGAGAAAGTCGGAGAGGAAACAGGAATCGCGCAGATCATAGTTGACGACCTCAAGGAGCGTGGTGTTAAAACCGAAGCAGTGGAAGCAACTCTGGGAGCACCGACTCGCTGACGGCAGCTTTCGACGTTCAATCAGTCTGCAGTTTACGTTGATTGGAATCGGCACCTTGATAATCGCGCTTTAAAAAGGCACGATTGTTCTTAATCACTGATACCAGTGACGGTGAATGTTTTTCATCAGATACGGAGTAGGCGAGAAGGAAAACCTGGCGACTGCGTTCCAGTAATTTGTCTCGCTCTCGAGCGTCTTTCTGTAAATTTGCCTGCAGATAGAGTGAAACTGCAAGATTATTGGCATCCCTTACAACTCTGGAATCGGTTTTGTCCAGCCGGTTTATCTCGTAGCTCAAAATTGACTCGAAGCATTCGCTGGCATGCTTGAAAGTCCCCTGCGATTGGTAGATTTCAGCCAGCATTAGCGCGTCCGAGACAAACCGCGGATTATAGTTTGTCAATTCTGCCTGCGCGTTGAATGCCCAGAACGGAAACATGACTTTGCTAGCCTCATGAGTCTTGCCTTCCAGCCACAGGGCATTGGCAAACTTTCTGAGCAGTTCCGGATCTGACTTGAGACAGGCGCCTTTGCCACCGGCTTTGGTGACTTGCGATTGCAGTGAACTCTCTTGTTTTTCTAGTCGTTCCCAGTGATTCTGAGAGGAAACATTGTTGTTCGCGGTGAGCAGACTCTGAATAGTTGCCACAGAAAGCAGTGACAGCGCAATAATCGTAGATGGTCGGGGCAGCCTCAAATTTACGCTCCTGATAGCGTGGGTTGCTCCCTTTAGTTTACCCGGTCGCGGAAGATCTAACTGTGATAGGCTTATGTTGCGTTATCTCTTGTTAATGCAGATCATTCGATTAAGCCTCGTCGGGAGATAAATGACGCTTCGAAAATGCAACATCTGACAAGTAGGGCTATCAGAAATGAGTCGCGGCGACGACGATTTGAACAATGCTAGATCGCAAACCGATATCGATTTACGATCGAGCGATGCCCCGGAATGTTTGCCAGCGAAGGATCCGGGGACTCGGCGTTTCTTTGAAGTTCTGCAGACAATCGCCACGATTATTTTCCTGGTAGTCACGGCGTTTTGGTTGACACCTGACAAGGCACCGAGTGCGGTGCTGAAGCAGGTCATCGTCAATCCTATAAAAACGTTTTGGTTGTTCTGGGGATTGGAACAGAATTGGGCTTTGTTTTCGCCGATTATCAAGGATATCAACTACCACACGGTTGGCATCATCACCAGACAAGACGGCTCCAATGAGATCTGGGAAGCGCCGCGCATGGACAAGCTAGACCTGCTGGAACGGTTTCGACAGGAAAAATACAGAAAATGGAGTATAGACAGTCTTCCGTGGCCGGACCACAAAGAATTCTGGCCTTATATCGCACGCTATGTGGGAAGGCAAAAGTATAGAGCGGACAATCCGCCGGCTAAATTTACGCTCCTCTTATTCTGGACTAAGATACCGCCGCCATTGACCTCATTCACAAGCCGAGGAAAACTGCCTCCACACACCAGTTGCAATAACGTATTTACTTACGAATACTCCGCGGAGGACTTCCGCTGATGCTGAAGAGCATGTGGAACTTGTGGCGCGGCTTCTGGTTTGAGCCGCAACCGATGACTACCCTTGCACTTTACAGAATCTGTTTTGGAATTCTGATCTTGCAAACCTATGTGATTCATATTGGATTCGACTTTTTAAACTGGTACGGACCGAACGCTATTATTCCGATCGAGTCGGTAAGACAGTTTTTCTGGTGGAATGAGCCTCGTTTTGATTTGCTCCTTCTTCTTCCTCAGACCGATGCCTGGTACGTGGCGTTTTATGTTTCGTTCGTAATTGCCATCGCATGCGCGACCGTAGGGTTATGCACCAGAGTAAGTATGGCGTACGTCTGCATGAGCTTAATAAGCCTGCACCATCATGATCCATTTAACATCAATGGCGGTGACACCTTTCTGCGCTTAACCAGCATTTTTCTGGCATTCTCACACTGCGGTGAAGCCTGGTCTCTCGACAATTTGATTAAACGAAAACGGGGAATCGCAATTCAACAATTACATAACCCGTGGGCTTGGCGAATGATTCAAGTTCAGCTTGCAATCGCCTATTGCGATACGTTTTGGTGCAAGATCGTCGGGCCGCAGTGGTTGGATGGCACCGCTGTTTACTACGCCACCCGGCTAGAAGATATGTACAGATTCGAGCTTCCTTTTCTTTTCGACAATCTCTGGTTCTGCAAACTTTTGTCCTGGTACACGTTAGTAATCGAGTTCGCGATGTGGACCTTCGTGTGGTTCCGAGAGACTAGATACTACATTCTCATCGGCACGCTCTTTCTTCACCTGGGAATAGACGTAGCAATCAATTTGCCCGTGTTCGAGTGGGCATTTATCGCTGGTCTGGCAGCGTTTATCTATCCAGACGATCTTGACCAGATCAAAACTTGGTTAATCACCACGGTCAGGTCGCGGATAAAACCGCGCCCGAACATGACTGCATAATTTCCAGGAGCCCAACTTAAGTTATAGAAGCAAGCGGGTACGTTCACATTGCTGGAAATAAGGGAACATTAGTTATATCCACCATAGAATCAGAGGCACCAGGTAAGCATGCGGGCTGCATCGAAGGCTGATGTAATCAAGAAACACTTCAGTTTGCTTTGCGAGCTAAGAAAAAAGTACAGGATAGAAGTGGTTACTGATGAGGCTCTGAGTGATCCGGTCATTAGCTACAAAATATCGGATGTTTATGGGTCGACTCGGTACCTGGAGTTCCTTAGTAATGAATTGGCGATTTATCCGATCTCAATCTTTACGCGACTGCAGCTAGATCGGATAGTCTTATGCAGCGATCTGCAGAAACACGATAAGCCGGTATCGGGCTGTGCAAGTATGTCTCTGTTTCCGGATAATCTGGCGCTGCGAATGTTTTTTTGGAAAAACACAGTTTATCTTGATATCAAATATGATGGCACCATCGACGGACTCGTTACCATTCATCATGAGCTATTTCATGCCATCGAGTCCCACGACGACAGCTGGCCAAAATATGTAGATGTTGATTGGAACAAGCTCAATCCGGCGAAGTTTCAGTACAGATCGGAGATGTTGGCGAGTGACTGCAGTCCATCGCTCGATTTCGAAGGCTTTTTGACTGACTACTCGATGCAGTCAGTTCGCGAAGACAAAGCGGAACTCTTCAGTCACATGATAGTGAATTTGCCGCGACTGGAGACGCTCGCGAAAAAGGATCAGATACTCGCGCATAAGATTTTGCGACTAAAGAAGATACTGGCCAAATTTAGTCCGGATTTTGATGAGCAATTTTGGACGACAAGACAAGAGGGCGCAGTAAAGGGTTCGCTCAAGGCGGAGTATGAAGACCTCTTACTGCCACGCTTGCGTTAAAAGGGTTCTTCGAATGCTGCGTCATTACTCGATGATTGATGCGGTCATTCTAAATGTGATTGTGCTTGCCCAAATTTCATGATTTCCGTCTCATATTAGCGCTTAGCATCTTGAATTATTTGAGCTCTCTAATCCAGACCCTGGCTGTATTAACGGAGATTTACTTTTGTGGTTGTCAGAAAGTATTTTGGATAACATTTCAAGCGTAGCTATGAATGCCCGTTAATGATAATCTTACATTCATCGGCAATATTCATTCATAAACGGCGGTCAGCGGCATGGCATCTAGCATTGGCTCGCACAGAAACGTGCGATGGAAACGCGTACTCGATTTTTTGGCTGTGGCGGGACCCATTATTTGTTTGATCGACTGCGTTGTATTGCCTGTAGCGAGCGCGTTGTTGCCTTTTCTGGGCATGACGGAATTCGGTCATGGAATAAATGACCAGCAATTGTTTTTGCTTATCATCGCCATATGCGGGCCGATAATTATTCCAGGCTATCTCAAGCACCGAAACAAGCGCGTTCTAACTATGTTCGCAGTCGCAATCAGTATGATGTTTGTTGTCAATTTTGTTGATTTAATTGCTGACGAAACCGCTCACGCTGTAATTTCTCTGAGCGCCGCCTGTTTGCTAATCAAAGCTAACAGAGACAATAAGAAACTGCTCTCGTGTGCATGTTCGATGCATCACCATGGCGCAAATCATCAAACTCCGGCAGCGCAGGCGAGTGAAGCATTCAGTCAACTGCTCCATGTGCAAGGTGAGCATATCCATTCTGATGCATGTTCAGGTGAACATGCTCACTCCAGTCCCGAGAACTTGGTTCATACGGCGCGCACACTTCATTCACTTCATTCCCGGTCGCACACCTCCGACGGAGAACAGCACCTTGAGCACGATCACGCTGCCTGTCTGCATGAGGTCGTGGTACAACTAGATCGGCAAAATCACGGACTCGACCCAAATCATTTTGAGCCAAGAAACAATCTCAATTTTGAGCCGGTAGTCGGAGTAGAAGCACTACAGGCGGTGCAAGCTTCTCACACCGCAAGTTGCTGCGGCTAATCGGCCAATTATCTTCGAGTCTCCACGCCATGCGTCCATTTGAGAGTCTCAGGTTCTGCTCTAAGCTACCGCAGACGCTTTGCGATTGACCACAGTCAAAACTTGTGGGGACACATAGCTTCTTATGTCGCTATCTGTAACTGGCGGTGACGCTAGTATTTTGTGCAGCAGTTTTCCCTGGGACCAATATTCTCGGTCATTACAGATCCAGTGCAGCGCAATGTAGAGCTGAGATGCTTTCTGGCTGATTCCGCCAAACACCTCCAGGATGAAACTCAAGATCGATTTTCTTAAGTTCGGATCTAAATCTGCGCCAATTGCTTTGGCTTTTGGAATCGAGTTAGGATGTCGGTAAAGATAATCGAGTCTGCGAGCCACCAAACCAACGACCTCCAAAGTGGATTGCTTGATTGCCACATCCATGCTCCATTCGTCCTTAAACCGCGCACAAAGATCATCGAAGTAGCAAGGGTTCTCGGCGATAGTCGCAAAAATCTCCAGGTGCTGAGTTGTCAGCTCCGCCAACTCCTTTTCCAAAATTTCGGGAAACTCGTAAGAGAAAACTTCTCCTGTGCTTTCAATCGTAATTTGCTTTGTGATCGTCTTTGGCGGAATTGTTTCTTCCGGTGAAGGCTCTTGTTGCTCTGCTTTCGGATGCGCGCGCGCGGGTGTTTCGGAACTTCTTCGAGCTATCGCTTTTTCGATTTCCGTACAATGGACCAGCTTCAGCTCGTCCTCGCTAGGAAACGACTGGACAATTACAAAGGCGCACTTCTTTAACATGTTAAGGCTCGTTGAATAAGCCACAGTGGAATGTCGGCTGAACTCGCTTGCGCTGAATTGCAGCCCTTCTTCAAGCAAAGTGACAAGGAAGAGATATTCAAGCGTAGAGGCTCTTCGTGTGTCTTCCAAAAACGTGCCGGTAGTGAAAGACTGTTTTCGGCCACAACTGAGACATAGAATTTTCCGTTTGTTGTCGCAACGTACAAATGTCTGCTTGAAACAATTCAAGCAGCGCAGAATCTGTTTGTCTGTCAGCATCTTGTACAAATAGGCCTCTCCAGACTCTATGCTCACAAATGTTTTGTCGAACGATTTGCGCCTCAATGCGATCAATTTTTCGTTGTCGGATATTTCGCTTGGTTTCTTTGATTTGTTTTTCATAGTCGGAACCAGGACGGTGAACAAAACGGTTATAAAGGATTTTGATCGCGTCGTGAAGTAGCAAAACCCGCCATTTCATGCGGGTCTTGACGGTCGCCTTACGCAAAAGGGGGATTGACTGTCAAGCTTTCAGAAAGATTTAATCGAACGTCGAAGTCATGGTTGATCGTAATCCGATATCGGAAGTAGAAGTCGAAAAACATAGACCGATATCGAATTGAAAAAATGAAATTCTCAATCCGATATCGGAGTACGATTAACTGAGACTGGAACCGCTCAAGGGCAGAGCGTTCAGTGCATCCTCACCAAATCTTTTTCAAGCGCCTCGAGCGATTTCCCTTTCGTCTCAGGCATCAGCTTCCAAACAAAAAGAATTTGCAGGAGCATCATGAACGCGAAAAATCCGAATACCGCAGGCTCGCCAGCGGCGGATACCACGACCGGGAATGAACCGGCGATTACGAAGTTCCAAAACCAGTGCGTGAATGAGCCGACCGACTGGCCATGGTTTCTTAATTGGTTTGGGAAAACTTCGGCCAAGAAAACCCACATGACGGCGCCCTGCGACATTGCAAAAGATGCGATGAAAGCAACCAATGCGATCAAGATGGCAATTTTGTCGAAGGACCCTGATGCGAAAATGATCGACATTCCTGACAGAGAGAAGAACAGACCGAAGGAGCCAATCCACATTAATGTTTTACGCCCGAATTTATCAATTGCCATCATGGCGCCGATAGTGGCAACCAGGTTTGTGACGCCTATAGCAAGGAACGTGAGACCGAGAGCTTCCTTCGTCGGCATGCCTGTTTTCTCTAGTATTCTCGGTGCGTAGTAGATGAAAACGTTTATGCCTGTGAACTGATTCAACGTCCCGAAAAAGAACGCGAGCATCGTGATGAATCGGTATTTCTTATCGAATAGTGTCCAGAACGATGCCTGTGATTCTGACTCGCTCAGAGTCTCTTTGATGTCTTGAATGATCACTTTGGGTTCTTCGGGATCCTTGTAGATCGTTTCAAGTGTTTTCAAAGCCTCCGCATCTCGCCCTTTGCTTACCAACCAGCGAGGACTTTCCGGGACAAAGAACAATAGCGCGACAAACAGGAACGACGGTATCATCATCGCTCCGAACATGTATCTCCAATTATCATCGAGTTTGCTCAGCGCTTCATTCGAAAAGTAAGCAACTAAAATTCCAATGACGATGTTTAGTTGCGCAACCCCGACTAGTCGTCCGCGAATCCTTGCCGGAGACATCTCCGCAATGAACATGGGCGAGAGAACGGAAGCCAGACCTACTCCAATGCCTCCGATAAAACGAGAAAGGACGAGAATGTTCCAGGTAGGCGCAAGTGCACAGCCAAGAGACGAGATGAAATATAGAATGCCGGTTATGAACAAGGAGTTTTTGCGACCGAGTGCACGCGCAGGAAAACCTGCGACGATAGCGCCGATGATCGTTCCAAGCAGGGCACTGCTTACCGTCCATCCCCATTCGGCATCGTTTAGTTTAAAATACGGCACCACAAACGGATCTGTACCGGAAATCACAGCTGTATCGAATCCAAAGAGAAATCCACCCAGCGCTGCCACAAAGGTGATGAAGAATAGAATTGGTTTCATTGAAGATTCTGTATGGGACTTGTCAGGGTTGCCATCGCCAAAGTTGGAGGCAAATCAGCCAGACAAGACTCCAGGTCGACCGGTCTGATCGCAGGACCTGACTTTAGCACGTTTTGGCAGCCGACGGTGTGGTCTGCAAGCCGATCGGCAATGACGGTATAATCTCTCTCCATGGAGTTGAATATCACATTCGGGTGGCATCTTGACGGTCCATCGTTTCCCGAAGAACCAGGTCTCGGTCAGTTGACCGCAGGTCCAATTGGCATGTTGAATCAGCTCTGTCTTCGCCTGGGATTGATGACGAGATACCCGGCTCAAGCGGTGCGCATTGCTCAGTACCTATCCCTCTTGAAGGCAACCGACGACGGCAGCTATTTTTACTCGCAGTCGCTCAAAACAGACTCATGGGGGACTGCTAAAGCAATGTTGTCATTGCGAGATGATCTTCTCGCTAATGGATGGAAACCACTGGCAGCGGGCGAGGCTTCCGTCGATGTTCCTGCCAGACTTGCTGCTATATCTCAAATCGAGAAAATAGCCGGTAATAAACTCATATGTTTAACAGACATGATCGGTCCAATACTCGATGCACTCGATTCTGTGGATGACGTGAAAATATCTTCCATATCAATCTTGGACGGAATCGAACTTCTTCCGCCCATCTGGCAAAAGTTATTTTTGAAACTGGAATCGAAGAATGTTCAGATTAAGGAATGGTTCGGATGCGACGAAAACAGCACCCCGATATCAGAGGATGTTTCAGAAGAGCTTATATCAAGCCAAGCCTGCACTGATAAGGGGCTTGAACCCAGGAGCATGTCCGATGTCGCTAAACTAGGTGCGTTTCTGAATGCCAATGAAAAGCTGGAATTTTCAGCCGATGGTTCTCTGCTGATTCTTGAGTCCGATGATGAGGTTCAGGCGGCGGACTACATTGCAAATCTACTCCCGCAGTTAGCAGGGCAAAGGCAAACGGTGATTATCCGCGGAGCGTCGACATCCTTCCTGGATAAGATGTTGAAGCGCCAGAATCTGCCTGCCATTGGCGGACCGAGAAAGTCGGCGTTGCGAGGATATCTGCAACTATTGCCTCTCGCACTTGAGCTTCTCTGGGAGCCCCTTGATCCGGTAAGAATGATAGAGTTTCTCTTACTCCCACATGGACCAATCCCCCCTTCGATAGCCAGAAGTTTTACCTATGCGCTGAGCCGTGAGCCTGGTATCGGTGGCAGTGCCTGGGGAAAAGCCTGGAGCGACACTCGAGAACAACTGAAGAAATGGCAGGCTGAGGACAAGGAAGAGCTGTTCGTATGTTCTGAGGCGGAAACAGCTGTTACCGAACCGAATTCCGAGATCGACAATTTACAAACCAACGCGCTGCTGGCTCGTGAATTGAGCCTGAAGAAGTGGTTGGAATCAGAAAGGTTCGACATCTCGTCCGGCATCCCGTCTTCGGTAGTTCTCGATCTGTGCCGGCGGGTGAAGCAGCACGCTCACCTTCGCCTTAACACAGTCTTTCCGGAATCGTTATCCTCAGAGAATCTCGTGTTTCTGCAAACTGCCGCTTGTGCAGAAACTCTTGCGTCTACGGTCACCGCGATGAATGTTGAGTCGATATCGCGGTCGCAGCTGATGCGCATCATCGAGTCCGTAATGGGAGAAGGCTATTCGCCCGACAACCCTGAAGCCTCGGAATGGTCGTCGGTCGATCATCCCGGACAGATAACGGCACACGCGGATACGGTTATCTGGTGGGGATTTGTAGATAACGAGAAGCATGGTTTTACGACGCCCTGGTCCTCCGGTGAGTCTGCGTATCTGGAAAGCCTTGGCGTTCACGTCGACACGGCTCAGAGTGCTGTCGTTCGTGAAGCCAAAAGTTGGTGCCGTCCGATTTCCACTTGCGCAAAACAGTTGTTGCTGGTAAAACCACGCGCAGTTGCTGGCAGAACTGTCGCGGCTCATCCTTTCTACCACGAAATATCAGCGGCACTGGAATTCACCCCGCACCGGACTCGCTCGACATTAATCAAACAAGCTCATCAGATTTACGAAGGAGCTACTACCGACTGTTTGAACATATGCATAAAAAGTGAGATGGTGAAACACACGGAACTACCATCCAGGCGCCCACGCTGGAACATATCCGCTCACGCAATCGAACCGTCGATAGAATCTGCAACCAGCCTGCAACGCTTGCTTGGCTGTCCCCTGAATTGGATGCTGGAGCACAAAGCAAAATTCAAATTCGGTCATTTGCTTTCCATCAGTGCAGGAGAACAACTGGCTGGCAATTTGGCACATGCGGTTTTTGCCCGAGTCTTCAATGACGCAAAAGCAGGCGCGAGCCATTCGACTCATGCAGCTCAAGCCGCTCAAGCCGCGCAAAAGTACTTCGATGAGTTGTGCCCTAAGGTCGCAGCGCCTCTTTTGTTGCCTGGAAACAGTTTGGAGCGGCAGCGCCTCAGGCAAGCGGTTGTCGAAGGTGCCGACTCACTTGCGCGTATGATCGACGACGCAAATTTTTCCAAAGTCATCTGTGAGGTGGAAGAAAACATAACGCTTGACGGTGTTTCACTAACAGGACGTCCAGACATGGTGCTCATCCACCCGGACAACGTGGATTATGTCATAGACCTTAAGTGGACAAGACGCGCGCCATATCGACGACGAGAGATCAGTGAGGGGCGCGCAATTCAGCTGGCTCTTTATGCAACACTAATTAATAAAGGCAGCGGTCTTGCCACCGAGGGCGGTTACTTCATGATCGCGCAAAAGCAGTTATATTCGACCAGCGCGAAGCTGTTTCCCGAGCACATGTACGTAGAGGGGTTATCGCTGCGACATACCTTCGCAAATGTGCTCCAGAACTACAAAACGCATCTCGAGCTACTGCACGATGGCACCATATATGCCACCGGTTTAAATGCTTGCAGCAATGAAGCTTTGGAAGCTGACGAGGGCGGCATCGACATTTATCTGGACGATGAGCCCGAACATCCATCTCAGAAAGTTCCCGGAATCACGCTTGCCCTTGAGCCGCCATGTCGGATTTGCAACTTTGCACGCTTGTGCGGTTACAAGGAGTATCAGTCGTGAACAGGGATGATGCGATTCTCGAAACAGACGACACTGTTTCGATTAAACCGATAACAGTCATAGCAGCCAGCGCCGGCACTGGCAAAACCTACCGACTCTCTCAAGAGTACTTGAAAGGTCTGGAAGCGACGACCAGGAAAGATTCGGGCATCATCGCCACCACCTTCACGAACAAAGCCGCCGACGAACTGCTCGAACGCATTCGCCGCCTGCTTCTCGCCGAAGGCAACTGGCTGGCCGCACAGGGCGTTTTAAGCGGTTACCTGGGAACAGTAAATGCGCTCTGCGGTCGCTTCTTAGCCGAACACGCCATCGATGCCGGTCTCTCGCCGGATTTGACGATTATCGCAGAAGACCGATTGCAAGCCGTTTTTGCAATTGCAGTGGACTCGGTCATTCATGAATTTGCCGGACAGATGCACGGACCGACAGCACGCCTCCAACTCGACAACTGGAGGCGCGACGTGCAAACAGTAATCGATCACGCCCGCGATAATAACATCGAAGCGGAGAAACTCGAGAATCTTGCCGAGCAGTCCTGGCAAACCCTGAAAAAACTTCTTCCGATATCGGATTGTGAAAATGCCGACCATCTCGACGCCGTAATAGCGGGGAAGATCGACGATATTTTGAAACAGCTGCCAGGCAAAGACGACCACACAAAAGGTACTCAGTCCGTCATCGAAAAACTGAAAGACGTCCGCTTGAGAATTAAGAGCGGTTCGCACATCGTTTGGCAGTCATGGGCGGATATGTCCAAACTGGCGGTCGGAAAGAATAGTCGAGAAATCATCGAACCGCTTGTGCAGGCCGCTCAACTTTACGCGCGGCATCCGCGCCTGCACGATGACATCAAGACTGTCATCTTCGGAGTGTTTCGTTGCGCCGCAGCTGCCATGAAAACCTACGAGGCTTATAAGCGAGAGCACGGACTGATTGACTTTGTCGACCAGATGCTGCTTACGCTCAAACTTCTGCAAAACCCTCAAGTCCGAGAGTCACTGCAGTCGAGGGCACACCTTTTGCTCGTAGACGAGTTTCAAGATACAAGTCCAATTCAGTTATCGATATTTCTGGAGCTCGCAAAACTGGTCGAATACTCAGTGTGGGTTGGCGATGAGAAGCAATCTATTTTTGGGTTCCGAGGATCCGATCCAGAACTCATGCGCCAGGCAATCGAAACACTTGTCACCAGAACTGGTGGCAGCAAAGATGTATTGGTACGATCGTATCGGTCAAGACCAAAGCTAGTCGGGTTTACCAATGCCTTATTTTCCAGATGCGATCAGCTGCGCCTCATAACATCGACTAGCTCGATCATCGAAGAAGTAAACCGCGCTGAGTTTGAAGAACAAAACGATCCGTTGCACGTCTGGTGGCTAAAGGGCAAGCGCCAGGAGCAATCATTCGCGTGTCTGGCATCGGGTATTCGTGATGTTCTGGACAATCCCGAAAAATGGCAGGTACTTGACCGACACACCCAGCAGCTTCGCCCTATCACAGGTTCGGACATAGCGATTCTTTGTACGAGAAACACCAACCGCATAAAGGCCGCTAAAGCTCTGGTTGCTGTAGGGCTCACTGTAGCGACTGAGCGGGACGGCTTGCTCGACACGCCGGAGTGCGTTCTGGCTTGCGCGGCACTGCGAATAATCGTAGACGAAAGCGATACACTTGCTGTTGCTGAACTCGCAAATCTGCTGTCTGACAGTTCCGGCGCCTGGCTGGACGAAGCTATCAAATTGCGAGGGAAGACCAGATCGAAAAACTGGCAGTCTCTTGAATCTCCCCAGTTATCCAAAACCAATCAGTGCCTGGCGGATTTGAGCCGGATAAAGCCGGCTTGCCTCGATCGCACACCTTCGGAGATTCTAGAGAGTGCAATTAATGCTGATGGCATTATGAACACGATTATCTCCTGGGGCAATGTGCGTCAGCGTCTGGCGAACCTTGATTCGCTTCGCGGAATCGCCAAAACATACGAGGACTTATGCACTTCGTCAAGGATGCCCGCCACAGCAGCTGGTCTGCTTCTGCACCTTCATAAGTTCGTTGCCAATGGTGGCAGTCAATCAGCGAATCCCGATGAGAACGGCATTCACATACTCACGTACCACAAGTCAAAAGGTCTTGAGTGGCCGATGGTCATACTGTGTGATCTGGACAGAGCGATTCCGGGCAACCCATTCGGAGTCAAAGTGGAGTCTAACAAGGATGAACTCGATCCGCTTAACCCACTACTTGGAAGAACGATTCGATACTGGCCGTGGCCGTTCGGGAAGCAGCGCTCAAAAATTGCACTGAATGATCAGGCTATGAAAACCCTGCAAGGGAAAATTGCCGCCAAGCAAACCGCATCTGAAAACGTTCGACTTCTCTACGTAGGTATGACGAGGGCTCGTGACTACTTGGTCTTCGGGTGTCGTCCATATGGTTATGGACCGCAATGGTTGAAATGTTTAACCGACAAAGAGTATGACTTGCCCCTCATGACCCTGTCCGATCGCGGTATCGCCTACAAAGCTGAGTTAATAGAAGAAGTTCCGGAATCGCTGACGCAGTTTACACCAATTGAAGAGCCGACACAGGAACAGTACTCGTCTATAAAGACCACTGTCTGGTATTCCCCAATTCCCGTCCTGCAGAACAAAACAACAATACATCCTCGCTATTACCTAAATCCCAGCGCAGCTTCCGATACTGACTTCGCGCTGGTAGCCGGCAGTAGAACCGAAACATTCATCATAGGCGAGCGAATTCCCCTAAAGGGCACTCCCGACATGCTTGCCGTTGGAGACTGCGTTCACGCGTTCCTTGCTGTTGATGATCAATCATTTGCAATGGAACAGCGTATGGCAACGGCATCAAGGGTGGTGGCAGGTTTCAACGTCGAAAACCTGAATTTGCAATCGTTGCCTGAGATGACCGATCGCTTGATGAATTTCCTCGTCACCCGTCACCCGAAAATCATATTGGCTCATGAGATGCCCATCCAGGGAAGACTTGGGCTGCGTAGAATTCGGGGAACTGTAGATCTTCTTGGTGAGACCAACGAAGGTTTTATCCTGATCGATCACAAAAGCTTTCCGGGGAGATTCGACGAATGGGAAAGCAAAGCACTTTCACATGCAGCCCAACTGGCGCTATACAAACACGTGATCGAACAAGCGACCGGAAAGCCTTGCATAGCGCAATACATTCACATGCCAGTCGTCGGCGCGATCATCAGTCTCGATTTCCGACTGCAACCGTTTTCCTGATGTCTGCCAAGGTACGGATTGCATTACCAACGATGGAAGGCAGGGTGCCCCTCTTTTACGGCCACGAAAACAGACGTGCAGGTTGCGCAGACTTTCTCGCCAGCAACTAATTCCCCATATACGGTCGCTCTATCCTCTTTCGAATCGACGACCCGTGCCACCATTGTAATTGCACCATCACATGGGGTGGGTCTCTTAAATTTCACATTATGCTCCGCCGTTACGGTGCACGGAGGAGAACTCAGACCATTTTGCTGCATAATGTGCCAGGATGCCATCCAGTTGCAATGACAATCTAGAAGACTGCAAACCATACCACCATATATGATTCCTGGAAAAGCCTGGAACTTCCTTTCCGGCTGCCACGAGGCTACCAGGCTACCGTCATCCTGGGGGAAGCTACTTATATGCAAACCATCCGGGTTAGCCGGACCGCATCCGTAGCAAATGCTCTTCGGCGCATATTGTACCTGCAGGCAAACTTTTTCAGACAAGTTGAAATCCTCTCAGCAACGCAAACCATAGCCTAGCATGCCATTCATCGATTCCTATTTCGTATACCGATATCGGTTTATGTTTTCTGTGATCGCTAACCGACATCGATTTACGATCAGCCGACTGTAATCTCACAAAGAAAATCACTTGAAAGGTCATATCCCTTTGGTTTTCAGCGTTCAATTGCCGGCAACACTCCATCCGCCGTCTGCTAGTTATAAGTAAATAAGTTACCGAATGCCTAGCATCTGGCTCGGGAATTTATAGAAGCGCATGCAAAGAATGCCGACAACTTAAATCGAAATTGTTGACTACAGAGCAGAGCAGGCATGAATTGAACCGCGAGCACAGAGAAAACTAAGATAAGCAGTTTATTGAGTATGAAACCAATCGAAGTCACCCACTTCACCAAGCGGCTTGTGCTGGAGCCGCTGACAAAGCAGCATGCAAGCAAACTCTTTGAAGGGTTTAGCTCCCCTAAGTTATACGAGTATATCCCGCAGAATCCACCGGCTTCGATGTCTGAATTGGAGACTCGATACGCACACTTGGAAAAACGCACTTCTCCTGATGGTGGCAGCCTTTGGTTAAACTGGGCTTGCCGGTTGATTGCGAGTGACATTTATATAGGATTGGTTGAGGTAACATTAGATATTGACTCAATTGATGCGGCATTGGCTTACTTCATTTTCTCAGATCATCAGCACCTGGGATACGCAAGAGAGGCATGCGAGGCAGTTCTTGAGCATATTTTCAGAGACTACGAGGCAGTGTCTTCGACATCTGAAATCGACGACCTAAACGAAGCATCGATAGCCCTGGTTCATAGATTAGGTTTTCAGAAACTGGGGGACTCGAGAGCCGTTACTCCCTATAAAGGAAAGACTCATTCTGAGGGAAGATATTCAATAACGCGCGAGCGTTGGATGAGTCGCTCAACGTAGGGCTGTAGCACCATGCGTCGTCGTAATTCCCGAGACTTGATGAAGACATTCGTGTAAGGGATAAACGGACTTACTAGTCTCGTGAGATAAAAAAGGCTCGCCTCAGCTTCTCCTTACCAACCATAGTGCCGACGGCTCGGAACGAGAAAAACACCAAGAAGGTCACAAAGAAAGCAAGTTGATGCGCAAGAAAACAAGGCCAGAATGTTTGAGGATTTGATACTGGTGTAGCGCTCTTCTCGTGGTGAAAGAAGCGTTCCTCGAAATGCATAATCACGTTTACGAGGGCGGTGAACAAAACCGACTTATAAAGGACAGCATAGATAAATGGCTCGTTTTCGAATCTCTTTGCCAAAGGCATTTTTTCGAGAACAAAAACAAATTTACCCAGTGCTACTGAACCCACCAACGCCGTAGCATAGCTGGTCAGAAAATCGTTTTGAGAACAAGCTACTAATAGGGTCGTACAACGAAACGTTTGCAGAATGCAAAATGACACTGCGAGGTATGCCATCACAGTACCGACTTCGATAGCCTCTTCTTGTAGTTTCTTCTTCCAAGACTTCTTTTCCACGTCATTGTCCGAATCGCTCTCAGATAAGGACTCAAACGAAGGCGTCTCTTGATCAGGTACGGGGATTGATTCGTTCATACTTATTGTTGGCGAAGGATAAAGAGACAGGCAAGTGCATCATTTTAGCAGTCAGATTCCCCAAGCGCGCTAGTGTCCGTCGATGGGTGGCAAATTGAGGGAGGGCGTGAAGTTTACGTTTCGTTTAAAAGGCTTGAAAACCCTGCGTTACTCGGTTAACCTCCCAATACTAGTTGCGCAAGGACTGCTATCTACATGGTTTTCGGACTCCCACAAAACTTGAATCTGGCGGTTGATGCCCACGGACATCACCACCATCATCATGTTTTCCGGCGGAGCGGCCTGAACGGGTAGACACAGCTTTGTGCTAGACCTTCTTCAAGAGCCCGCTCCGGCGGGCTCTTTTGTTCTTCAAGGGGATAAATCTATGACAGTAAAATCGGCACCCGGTACGGAGAAGGAAACTTCTACAACAAGCTGCAACAAAGCAAGTGCTGAAAACATGCTTTCCATGACGCTTCCAACGGGGCGAATTCAAAATAAAGTTCTCGAGCTGCTGACTCAAATCGGAATAAACGTAAACAAGAGTGAGCGGTCCTATAAGCCGACTGTTTCTGCCGACGGCATTCAGGTCAAAATGTTGAAAGGACAGAATATTCCAGAACTGGTCGCGCTTGGTAGACATGACTGCGGATTCTGCGGATACGATTGGATCGTTGAACGAGAAGCCGATGTTGTAGAGTTACTGGATCTTGGTTTTGACCCGGTGAGAATTGTTGCAGCGGTTCCGGAAGATCTCGTAGCAGATAGAGCAAACGGATTTAAAAATCTGGGGCGGCAGCTTATCGTGGCGTCCGAATATCGTGGACTCACACGAAAATACATCAAGGAGCAAGGACTCGAAGCCGTCTACTTACAGACCTTCGGCGCAACAGAAGCTTTGCCGCCGGAGGACGCGGACATGATTGTTGACAATACTGCCACCGGCACGACCTTGAAGCAGAATCGATTGACCATTATCGACGACTTGCTTTGTTCCACTACTCGATTTATATGCAATAAGAAAGCGCTGGAAAATCCGATCAAAAAGAAGATGCTTGAAGAAATGGTCATGCTGATGCAAAGTTGCTTGCGCGCTCGCAACAAAGTGTTGCTGGAGATGCACTTCAGCGGCGAAGACTTCGAAACGGTGATCAAACAGCTGCCGTGTATGAAAGCACCCACCGTAAGCAAACTATACGGAGAAGAAGGTTACGCTGTAAAAATCGCTGTGGAAAATCGGGAAATTCCTACGCTGATTCCGAGACTCGTTTCCATGGGCGCCCGCGACATTTTAGAATTTCGTCTGGAGAAAATTGTCATATGATGAGCGGTCTGGCACCCGAGGGTGAAAAGTCAGATCGTAATCCGATATCGGATTACGAACATGAGGATCGTAGTCCGATATCGGAGTGCGAAACTGGAAATCGTACTTCGATATCGGAGTTGAAATACTCGGGACTAGTAAAGCCCCGCCAGGCGGTACTTTCCAGCCAGCCGTACGATGCACCGATGGAGGGCCGCGCTCGCTCGATTCGGTTCGACTTTAACGAGAGTACGGAGCCAATTGAAGGTTGCTATCCAGAAGGACTGCCAGCTGAAGTCGTGAGCATGTATCCTGAGTACGGCGAACTTCTTCAAAAGTTGGCGGTGCGATTTGAACTCAGTCCTGAAAATTTCATTCTCACAAATGGAAGCGACGAAGCGATATCGTTGATCTCAAATACGTTTATCGAGCAGGGTCAAGATACTGCGCTAATTTCGACGCCTTGCTTCTTTATGATCAAACAATGCTTGCGACTTGCCGGGGCGATCTTGCAAGAGGTTTCAGTCGACAAAGAGTTGCAATTTGACCTTGACGAAATAGACGCTCAGTTGAAATTAAGACCGAAATTGGCAATGTTTGCAACGCCGGATAACCCGACTGGAAGCGTCATTCCGACTAATACGATTGAAACCTGGTGCCAGCTCTATCCAGACGTTCTCATCGTTATCGACGAAGCATACGGTGAATTCGCAGGGACGAGCGTGATACCACTTATAAATAAGTACGATAATCTTTTAGTGCTGAAGACTTTCTCCAAGGCTTGGGGGATGGCGGGGTTTCGCTTGGGAATGGTTGTAGGAAACGGGCGCCTGATCGAGTTTTTGAAGCGTGTCAAATTGCCTTACAGTGTAAATTCGGCAGCTGTTTTCACGGCGGTGCGTCTGCTCGATCGCGAACCCGATATGGCAGCGCGTGTCTCTGAAACCGTAAGACTGCGCACGCGATTAGCTAAATTTCTCGACGACCGCGGATATAAAGTTCGGGAAACGAATGCGAATTGGTGCCTGCTCGGCACAGGATTTCTTGCAACGAAGTTCTCAGAATTCACTGCGTCAAAAAATCTGTTGGTTCGCAACCGCAGCACATCCGAATTCTCCAGATTTGCCGACGCTGGTTCATCCGGTAGTGAGCAGTCAATGACTTCCTCTGCTTTCGAGCCCATGTGGGGTCTGATCCGCATTTCAGCAGGGAACGCGGACGAAGTAGCAGTCTTTGAAAAGATCGTCGATCAGTTTCGAGAAAGCTACGCATTGATCTTTGATCTCGACGGCACACTGGTCGACACTTCAAAAAGTTTTGATAAAACCGTAGAGTATCTTGTCGAAAAATATAGTGGCGCGAAGCTCGATCTCCGCGAATTGGCTGAACTCAGGCGCGAAGGTGGTTTTAACGACGATTGGGTTGCTTCGCGGGAATTGCTCAGGCGTCGTGGCTTTGATATATCTCTGGCCGAGATCACACGTGACGGTGAGAGTTTCTATCTATCAATTGCCAGAGATAACGAAGAGCTTTTGTTGCCTCTATCGCTTTTAAGGCAACTGAGAAAGCGCCATCCACTGTTCATCGTAACAGGCAGAACGCGTGCCGAATACGCTCCCATCTGGGGCGAGCGATTCGATCCCCTGTTTGAACGAGTGTATTGCGTTGACGACGTTCCCGGTTGTCGAGCCAAACCGCATCCGGACTATCTGCTACAGGTGTTGAAAGACTCCGGCATCACGAGCGGTGCATACATCGGAAACGCAGTCGACGACATGCAGGCAGCCTGTGCCGCCGGTCTTACTGCGATAGGAGTGGCCGAGGTTCTGGTCGGCAAGCCGAGCACAGCAGGTGCAACCGCGGGGGCAGAGCTTCGCGAGCCGACCACAGCAGGTGCAGCCGCGGGGGCAGAGCTTCGCGAGCCGAGCACAGCAGGTGCAGCCGCGGGGTCAGACGGTCACGAGCCGACCACAACAGGTGCGGAGAATTTTGATGAGAAAGAGTCCGAAACTTCTTCAAGTGCATCCGAGCAGCATTGCCAGCGAACCGCGCTGATACGTGCCGGAGCACACGCCATAATCTCTAACTGCACAGAACTAGAGGAACTTCTCATGGTGTCATCAGCTCCTCAGTCGTCCGAAACTTAACGGTCCAAGATATCAGTCCGAAACCAAACGTTTAACAGCAACAAAACATCTACAGCGGAGCAATAGAAATGTCCACTCAACAATCACCGCAAAATTCAGTCAAACCGGCTCGCATCGGTAGCGTTCGCCGCAGCACAAAAGAGACTAACATTTTTATTGAGGTAAATCTCGACGACTCATCGCGACGCGAAATTCGAACGTCCTTACCATTTCTCAACCATATGCTCGACGCATTGGCTTGTCACGGGCGTTTCGGTTTAGTCGTCACCGCTGATGGTGACATCGATGTTGACCCTCACCACCTGATCGAAGATACGGGTATAGTTCTGGGAGAAGCGATCTATGAAGCATTAGGGAGCTTGAAAGGCATCGAACGCTCAGCCAGTTTCACTTATCCAATGGACGGCACGCTCGTTCAAGTTGCCCTGGACATTTGTGGTCGCCGCAATCTGGTCTGGAATATCAGCTTTGGAAATTTCACCGTCGGCAATCTGGATCCAAACCTGTTCCGCGAATTCTTTAAGGGTTTCGTCGACGGCATGAAAACAACGCTACACGTTAACTGCCTCTATCGCGACAACGATCACCACGCTATCGAGGCTACATTTAAAGCGCTCGCACGCGCTTTGAGAGAGGCCGTTAAGCGTCTTGATACAGACGAATATCTGAGCACCAAAGGCGTCCTGGACGAGAAATAGTGCACTGAAGGAATCGATCACTTGAAACAACTTGAAGCCAAAACCATGCCTACAGAAAACATATCCATCGAAGTCATCGACGCCGCCGGCGGAAACATCGGCAGCCTCTGCCGGGCACTGGACCGGCTCGGCGCCTCGTACACGCTGGTGAACGGCGAGTCGCTGCCAACCGGAACAAAGCCCCTGATTTTACCTGGAGTCGGAAACTTCGGCGCCGTTATGAAACGCCTTCGCGATACGAAGCTGGATAGACGAATCGTTGATATCGCCAGTAGTGGCGTTCCCTTGCTAGGCATTTGCGTCGGTCTGCAAGTTTTGTTCGATGGCAGCGAGGAATCACCGGGCATCAATGGCTTAGGGCTACTGGAGGGAACCGTAATAAAGTTTACGGAGGGTAAAGTTCCTCAAATAGGCTGGAATAGCGTTATATCTCAGACGCCAGGCTGGCAATCCGGTTTCGTGTACTTCGTCAACTCCTACTTCGCTTCACCAAAGCAACCGGATGTGGTGCTTTATCAGTCTGAATATTTTAAACCGTTCTGCGCTGCCGTGAAAAAAGGAAACATAACGGCGTTTCAGTTCCACCCCGAGAAAAGCGGTCAGTTTGGCATCGGACTGCTTAAACACTGGCTGGACGACGCAGCTCTCTGTAAGGAATAAGTGAACAACAACAACAACAACAACAACAACAACAACAACAACAACAGAAAGTAATGACGAACGACAAACGCGAAAAACAACAACGAATAGTAACGAAGAACGACGATAGCGAAAAGCAATAACGAAAAAACCATAACAGGAACAAGAACAGGAATACGAACAGTTAAACCCTCCCCATCCCAAACAGCTACAGACACGCCTCATGCACCCAGTTGAAACAACTATGAACGACCCAGTTATTACAGCCTCCGGCCTGTGTAAGCGCATAATTCCCTGCATGGACATCGCCGATGGTCGAATAGTCAAAGGAGTCAAGTTTGCAAACCTGCGCGACGCCGGCGACCCCGTCGAACAGGCAATTGCTTATGAGAATCAAGGCGCTGACGAGTTGATGTTCCTGGATATCACCGCATCGCATGAAGGAAGAAAAACCACCCGAGAACTCGTTCGCCATGTCGCAGAACAACTCAGTATTCCTCTAACTGTCGGCGGTGGCATCTCTCAGGTATCGGATGTGGAGGCGCTTCTAAATGCTGGCGCCGATAAAGTCTCCATGAACACTGCAGCTGTGCTGAATCCCGATCTTATCGATGGCGTAGCAAATGCCTTTGGCTCTCAATGCTGCGTTGTCGCAATCGACGCTCGTTTAAACAAACAGACCGGGCGCTGGAAAGTCCTCATAAGGGGAGGTCGGGAAGATACGGAACTGGATGCTTTGGACTGGGCAAATGAATGCATCGCCCGTGGTGCCGGCGAAATTCTACTCACTTCGTGGGATTTTGATGGAACCAAACAAGGTTTCGACCTGAAATTGACAAGCACATTCGCTGATTTACCTGTCCCAATCATCGCCTCCGGCGGTGCCGCCGGAGCCGACTGCTTCGTGGACGTATTCCAGGAAGGCAGAGCTGACGCAGCTTTGGCGGCCAGCATATTCCACTTCTCGGAGTGCACGGTAGGACAGATAAAGGAAGTTCTCAAACAGAAGGGAGTCAAGGTCAGAATATGATCATTCCAAGCATCGACATAATGGATGGAAGAGCGGTCCAGTTGAGACAGGGGCGCACACACGTTTTGACCAGCGAGAAATCGCCTGTGGAACTTGCAAAGGAATTTAACCGCTACGGCGAAGTTGCAGTGATCGATTTGGACGCAGCACTCGGCTCCGGTAGCAATCGAGAACTCGTGAAGGAGCTTTGCCGCGTTGCAGATGTTCGCGCCGGAGGTGGCGTAAGAGACGTGGAATCTGCCCGCGACCTGCTCCGCGCCGGCGCGAAGAAGGTAATCATTGGCACAGCCGCAGAGCCCGAGCTCCTCTCCAAGCTGCCCGCCGACCGCGTGATGGTGGCTCTAGACCAGGTCGACGGCAAGGTAGTAGATCACGGTTGGAAAACTTCGACCGGCGAATCTGTTTTCGGACGCGCCGAGCGGCTGTCGCCATTTTGCAGCAGTTTCCTCAGTACTTTCGTCAGTGGGGAAGGTTGCATGGAGGGCGTGGACGAAAACATGGTCGTCGAACTTCGCGATGGTCTTAAACGTCCCCTCACCATCGCTGGTGGCGTCTCCAGCACAAGCGATGCCGTCAGTTTGAATAAGCTCGGAGTCGACGTTCAAGTAGGCATGGCTCTCTATACTGGAAAACTAGATCTTGGAGAATCACTTTCCGACTCGCTAAAATGGACCGCGGATGGTTTGATTCCGACAATCGTACAGGACACTTTCGGTAATGTGCTCATGGTGGCATACAGCTCGAAAGAATCGCTCATAACAGCTCTCGCGGATGGAACCGGAACATACTTCAGCCGGTCCAGGAATCAAATCTGGAAAAAGGGCGAAACCTCCGGCAATCTGCAAACCCTGATTTCCTGCCGAACCGACTGTGACAGCGACGCGCTCGTCTTTACCGTACTGCAGGACGGCGTCGCCTGCCACAACGGCAGCTACACATGTTTCAACAACGATACCGTCAGACCATTCGACCTCCAGAGCTTGTTCAATATCATCGCCGAACGAAAAGCCGCCATTACCGAAGGGCAGGAACTCTCCTACACTCAAAAGTTGTTGACAAAACGATCGATGCTCAACAAGAAAATTATGGAAGAGGCGTATGAAGTGGTATCACATACGGACCGCGAAAATTTGAAGTGGGAGATCGCCGATTTACTCTACTTCGTTTCAGTTCTGGCAAGCGCAGAAGGAATTTCCTGGAAGGAGATTCAAAATGAACTCGGAGGCCGCCACAAATAAATGATTAGAGTATTTCAGAAAAGCGACGCGTACAAATTCATCGCTCAACTTACAGGAACAGGCGATCCAAAAAACGCTTCTCCCAGCACTATGGGCGATGGCAGAGTTGAGATAGCTGAGGTCTCAACCTCAGATAAGATCAACGGAAACTGCAATCAAAAGACCGACGAAACAGGAACGGATACCCAACGCTCGATCGAAAGTGCAGTCCGCGACATAATCGCCACTGTCCGTCGAGACGGCGACGCCGGCGTTCAGCACATCGCGCGCCAGCTCGGGGATGCCGCCCCGTTTCGCCTGTCCGCAGATGCGATCGAAAAGGCCCTGTGTGAAACCGATTCAGCCACCAAAAACACCCTGCAGATAGCAGCCGGACGCATCCGCAACTTCGGTAAAGCCATCGTAGATAGTGTCACGCCTGTCACCCTCGACTGCGGCGAATTTCAAACCGGTATCGACTACCGCCCGGTCCGGCGTGTGGCGTGCTACGTTCCGGCAGGTCGGTATCCACTTCCTTCGACAGCGCTTATGACAGCAGTCACGGCCCGCGTAGCCGGGGTCGACGAAGTCGTAATTGTTTCTCCTCAACTAAAGACGGAAATAGTTGCTGCCGGCACCATGGCCGGTGTCACGGAGTTTTACCAGATCGGCGGCGCCCAGGCTGTCGCGGCTATGACATTTGGAACAGAAACAATCGATGCCGTCGACATGATCGTCGGCCCAGGCAACGCATATGTCACCGAGGCAAAGCGCCAATTGCAGGGCACAGTCGGCATCGACATGCTGGCTGGACCAAGCGAAATTTGCGTCATCGCTGACGACACCGCTAACCCGGAATGGCTCAGCCTCGACCTTCTTTCGCAAGCCGAACATGATCCCGACGCGCGCGCTTACCTCCTGACGGATAGCCTCAGAATCGCCAATGAGGTTGCAGAACTCGTGGAGCGCGATGTGAAGAAGCTCAAATTGCCTGCGTTTCTGAAAGAATCACTCGGTGCAAGCGCCGTCATAGTTTTAAACGATATCGATGACTGCATCGACGCCGCGAATAAAATTGCACCGGAACACCTGCTTCTTGCCGTCGACAATCCGGAATTGTTGAAATCAAAACTCACCAGTTATGGTGCCCTATTTATGGGACACGGATGTACTGTCGCATTCGGCGATTACATGGCGGGTCCGAACCATACTCTTCCGACCAACCGCTCGGCGAAGTTTCAAGGTTGCCTGTCTCCGCTCACCTTCTTGCGACCCCAATCATGGATCAAAGTTGCCACGACGGCCCGGAATCTCGCAAATGAAACTGCGGATTTTGCCAATATCGAAGGATTGACAGCTCACGCCGCTGCCGCATCAGCTCGAACGAAACAGACTTCGCCATCCAGCTGAGAGCGCGACTATTATCTAAAACGCCCTGGAGCCGCCGTTTTCTCGTCATTAATAGGAGTCAGGCTCGAATAAGTACGATGCGGCTTCTGCCCAGCCAGAACGCCCTCACTGTCATCCTCAAGCGTGGGTTCCTGATGGAAGCTGGCAAGAATCCGCTTGCGATACTTGTACGCAAGTAACGCCATCACCGGAGTGCCAACACATACGACCATACCGACAACCACAATCGCTAGCAAAATGAGATTACTAGTGACGTTCACAGAATGGCTGAGCGATTGGAGATTGTCTTCGAGATTGGCAAGGTGTTCCTCGACCCCGGCAACCGGCTTCGGCAAATCTTGAATCGGCGCGCGCAACTGACGCACAGTGTCTTCCAATTCATCAAGTTTTTTGCCCATCTTAGCGATCGTGGTATGCACCTCACGCATCTGGTTGTTAGTCGCAGCCAACTCATGATTGGTTGACTGCACCGCGCGCGTCGTCGCTAGAATCTCGTTCTTGGTGTTCTGCACAGCGATTTTTGTATCGACCAGCTCGCCCTTGGTAGCAACGACCTCATTCTTGGTGGCAAGCAATTCGTTTCTAGTTGTCGACATCACACCACGAACATCCTTGATAGCATCCTTTGTGTCGGACACCTCGGTCACCGTGGTTTTGAGCATCGAATTAATCTTGTTCATGTCATCACGAACGTCGTGAATCTCGCGATCGATACCTTTGATGTCTCGACGCAATCCAAGCATCGGCTTTTGCAGTCCGACGATTGGCGCTTGAAGTCGCACGATTTGCTGCTCCAGTTTGACGACGGTTTCCTGCATGTCAGTTATCGGGTCATAAACCCACTGCAGCGGATTTAAACTGAATCCTTTGTGCTGTTTTTTGACCTGGTCGAAAGAAGGCAGCTTCTTCGGCTCCATGTCCTTCCTGGTAAGTGAAACACCATCAACCTCGCGTGCAGCCTCGACGACATTGTCATCTTCGCTGTCATCTGGCTGGAGCGCCAGCGCAGGCGCTCCAAGGAGGAAGAAGCCAGCCGCGAGCATGACCATACCCGCCCGACCGGCGACTTTCAGATTTCTAGGATAACCCCTCATTCCGCCTCCGCAGCTGCTCTTGATAGATGTTGATGAATCAACTAGAGCCGTACATACCGTAAGCTTCATGAAACGATATGTTTTTGTCTACATAGCACTATAAGGATTAAGGGGTGCCGCCCGCCAGCCGGTTTCCCCCATAAAGGTCCTTCTGTGTCTAGAAACCCTGACAAGTTCAGGTTTTCCGTCTGGATAAAATCGCGATAAAATTTGAAGATTGAAACCGTAAACACGCCTCCAACACAAGTGAGAGAAGTATGAAGTCCACTGAACGCTTTTCCGGGCTAGCGAATATATACGCTGCTTCCCGACCTACATATCCGCCGGAGGCGGTCGACTTTATCATGTCGAGCTGCAAAATATCAGGTTCGACAGTAATGGTGGACATCGGCTGCGGAACCGGCATTTCGACCAGACTTTTCAGCGAACGTGGTGTCAAAGTGATCGGTCTGGAACCTAATGATGATATGCGCAAATCTGCGGAGATGCAGTCAGAATCAAACGATGGTGATGCTAAACCAGAGTACAGAGCTGGTACCGCCGAAGATACCAATTTACCCGACGCATTTGCTGACGTTCTGCTCTCCGCTCAGGCGTTTCACTGGTTCGACCCTGATCGAGCGCTGACCGAATTTCACCGAGTCATCAAGCCTGACGGATACGTGGTCTTGATGTGGAACGAGCGTGACGAGTCAACCCCCTTCGCCCACGGCTACGGAGAACTGTTTCGCGAATTACCTGAGACTGCCGGAGTCGAAATGAAACGAGGTATAGCCGGAGAGCCTCTTTTGACAAACCCATTGTTTGTTGAAGCCAAAAGAACTAATTTCAAAAACGTTCAGCGAATGAATCTGGAAGGTGTTCTCGGTCGCGCCTTCTCTGCATCGTATGCCCCCAGAGATGGTGCCGCGGCGGAGCGTTTGAAAGACGGATTGACTGTACTGTTCGAGAAACTTCAAATAGATGGGTTTGTAGATATGCAATATGAAGTCTCAGTCTACACAGCAAGGAGACCGGCATGATAATTGAGTGCAAAGAGGAAAACTCTCAGGACCTTTACAAAATTCTTCTGGGCTGTGTCGTTCCCCGTCCAATCGCCTGGGTCTCCAGCCAAAGTAGCGACGGGGTTCTGAATCTTGCACCCTTTTCTTTTTTCAACGCCTTCTCCGCTGACCCTCCGATAATCGGTCTGGGCATCGGGATGAAGACCAGGAAAAGCGAAGACGGATCACGCTCGCTTGTGCCAAAGGATACGTTGAAAAACATTCTCGAAACAAAAGAGTTTGTAGTGAATGTTGTTTCCTACCAACACGCGGATAAGATGAACCGATCGAGCGCCGAATATGACCCGGCTGTCAGCGAATTCGAGCAGGCCGGTCTGACACCCTCTCCTTCGAAACTAGTGAAACCTCCATACCTCAAGGAGTCGATGGTTTCGATGGAATGCCGACTGTTTCAACACATCGAACTGCCTCGCTCAAGTATCATTCTCGGCGAGGTGCTTTGTTTTCACATAAAGGATGAAGCCTGGGACGGACATGGTATCATCCACGATGTTCTGCAGCCCATCGGCAGATTGGCGGGTTCGGCATATTGCAAAACCGACTCGGTTTTCGACATGACCAGACCTCGCGTTTAAATCTGCTGCGCCTGTTTTCAGGCGAAATTGGCGCAGACCGCCCACAGCCTTAAGTAATTGGAAACACAATGTCATCACGCGAAATAGTTTTTCTCGGCACTAGCAGTCAAGTTCCGACCCGCACACGCAATCACAATGCGATGTTTTTATTCTGGGATGAATTCGGAATCCTGTTCGACCCGGGCGAGGGAACTCAGCGCCAGATGACACTCGCCGGAATCAGCGCTCGAAGAATTACTCATATTGCAATTACGCATTTCCACGGCGACCATTGCCTTGGTTTAGCCGGTGTGATTCAAAGACTGTCCCTCGATCAGGCACCACATGCGGTGGAGGTATTTTTTCCGGACAGCGGTCAAGTGTTTTTCGACAGACTGCGAAACGCTTCGATCTTCTACGATGGCGCCGAGATCATCCCACGCCCAATCAAGATCAACGGCAACGAGATCGTCGAGCTTCTTAGAACGGACAGTATAAGCCTGCACGCAGCGGCTCTAGAGCACAGTGTCGAGTGCTATGGATACCGATTGCAAGAAGCCGATGGTCGCTCCATGGTCCCGGCAAAACTCAAGGAGAAAGGACTGTCCGGACCGATCGTAGGTCAATTGCAACGGGAAGGTTCTGTCACAATTAACAACGAGACCGTCACAATCGAAGATGTTAGCGTCGTTCGCCATGGTCAATCCGTAGCAGTGGTGATGGATACGCGTCCATGCACCGGCTCCCGACTGCTCGCGCAGGGGGCGACGCTGCTTGTTTCTGAAGCCACATATTTAAACAGCGAAGCTACCGAAGCCCACGAACATTTTCACATGACAGCACACCAAGCCGCACAGCTTGCCGCAGACGCCGGCGTCCAGCAGCTCGCTATTACTCACTTTTCCCCACGATACACTTCAAATCAAGACTTCGTAGACGAAGCCAGTTCGGTGTTTAATAACGTTTGCGTCGCCGACGATCTAGTTAGAGTCAAAGTCACTCGTTGATCAAATTTCAATCACAGTCGCGGGATTTGTGGGTTGATAATCTTCGTCGCACACGGAGACGTTGTAGTACCAGGTTTTATCAGTAATATGACAGCCATGTCCCTCATGTATATGTCCGAAGGCGTGAAACCGCGGCGGCGACTTTAGTTCCTCAGTCAACACGCGCAGAAGTTCCTCACAACCGACATGCTGTTTCGCATGTCGACCGACGTCATCTAGAATTCCCCACGGCGGTCCATGAGTAACTAGCAAGTCTAAACCGTCCGGTATCAAATCCCAATAATGGCGAATCTGTTCTCCGCGATCTTTCATAAACGCCCAATTGAAAAACGTCGGCGTCCAGGGACTTCCGTAAATCTTCTTGCCGTCAAGCACCAACATCTGATCTTCCAGATAAACACAAGAAGTAAGCAAACTTTCCGCATGGCGACGGTCTGTTTCAAACATAAAATCATGATTCCCTGCTACAGCAACAGGTTTATGCTTGTATTTATGCGACTGCCCGCCAATCCAGTCGTTAAACATCGAAATCTGACTTCTCGTGCCGTTTTTCGTCAGGTCGCCGGCAATGATCAGGACGTCTCCTTCCGGTAAATCAATCTCTCTATTATGCGTGTCGCTGATTAGAACAACTTTCATACTTCCATTCCATCATTTGGCGTCGCTTTCTTCGCTGCCAGGTTTCGATTTGGTCTCGCCACCATCCTCAGTATCATCACTTACGAACTGCAGCTTCGGCGCCTTCTTCACCGAGTCCATATCGACGCGAACTTCCAAAAGCTTTGTTTTCGAGACGTCGTGGTTTTTCAAACGGACATGTCCGCCTGTGATAGGCAAATCACTGTTCTGCACTTCGCCAAGAAATGCCCGGTAACTTTCAGACACTTTTTCCGGCAGCTTCGGAATCTGACCACTCATGACAATCGCTACATCGTCCTTCTTAAGATCGCCCGCTCCTACTTTTACAACTTTGCCATCAGGACCGAGCGAAACTGTTTGATCATTGGAAGTTACACTCTTAGCACTGCTCGGCGTGAGCACGGTGCCCCGGAAGAAGATTTCATTGACCAGATCTCTAGTATCTCCCGGCACCGATGGCGGTGTCGCCACCTCGATAAAGCTCTTCACCAGATCTCGGGCGAAAATATTGGTATTAGGATCATCTATGAAGTCGCGCCCTACTACCATCGCCATTTGCAGAATCTTGTTCTGCTTATCCGTATCGATGCACACCACAACATCATTGCGCGATCCCGGTCGAAAGTAATGAGTAGCCAGTTCTTCGTGTTCATCAATCGCACGCTCTTTCAGGTGGAAAAACGTGAAGAAATCGCGTTTGATCGCATCCTCTAAAATTTGTCCCTGTATGGAAGGAGTGACAGTCTGCCCAAATGATGGCAGTGATGACGATGCGAACAAAATCGTCGCAGCCAATAAACTCAGAACGGTTCGTCTTATTCCCATCAGTTCAACCCAAACGCCAGGACCTTATTAATAACGTCCAACTTCAACATTCAGATTAACACGCAAACATGTGCAATATAACTTTTCCTTTGTCGTCAGTAGAGCAACGCTATTTATCCGCACCTGCTTACAACTGGAAGCGTTCCCTGGCGAGCTTAACTTCCTCTAACGGTATAGCCACTACTCGGCACTCTACCACATGACATATAATGCCCGCTCTGACAGGACGGCGTTTTTGCGCAAATAATGAGCGTTGGTTTAACCGAAATTACCTACACTGAAATTTTGATATGACTTCAAACGGAAACGGCGGACCCACATCGAATACCATTGCCTTTCGACTTCGCCAGGCGAATAATACGGTCTGCGAGTTGAATGAATCGCTTTTAGACTTCAGCGTGAATGAGTCAACAGCTGCGGAGCCGACAGTAACGGCAATCAGCCCGCTCCACCTTCACGTAAGTAAAACTCGAACTGCTGAGCGCGATTACGCCCAAACTATTTCGTTCTGTGCAGGCATCGAAGCGCTGAACAGACGTGTTGAATCGATGAGCAGGAAAGGTTTCGGCATTGAGGCTATAGCCGGACACGAGGGCAAATTTGTCACCGCCTTTTCTCGGATGAAAACGGCAGGCGACGTCACGCTCATCAACGAGGATGCCGCAGAGCCGGGTATCAGTCACAGTTATCGCTTGAGCGCTAATACTCTTCAGCATGTAGCGCACAACGGACATAGCTGGATGTTCACATATCTGACCGAAAAACAAAACGCGCCCCAAACCATTATTAAATGTCAAACGCTCGAGGCGCTGCTCGCCCAGATAAAAGTGGTCTGGAAGCGCAACTACCGCGTCAGTTCCCTCACTTATGGTGCGGGTCACTGGGTTGCCGTCGCCACACAATCGTTCGCACCAGAGGAACAAAGCTACTTCACCGCACCCGATACCGACTCGCTTCAGGACAAGACCAGAACCGCTTGGGACGAGGGGCGTCGTATCGCTGCCATCACCTATGGTGCCGATCGCTGGCTCGTCATCCTCAATAAATCAGGAGAAACCGATTCCCAGAAGTGGGTATCGAGAAAAACCTTCGTCGACTTGAGAGCCAAGATTCGCGAGGAATGGATGCGCGGCTTTCAGGTTACTTCGCTAACGCACGGGGCAGATGTGTGGCTGGCGGTCTTGACCAGGAGCTAATCGCCGCTATTTCGAATCCTTGGGGCTATCAACGACTTCGGCAAGAGGTATTCCGACCGAGCCTGAAGGCGGCTTGATGCCTATAAAAGTAGAAATCGTCGGAGCTATATCTTGCGGTCCGACCGGGCGAGAACAAACCTTTGGCACTACCCCCGGTGCAACGATAAAGATAGGGACATAAGTGTCATAGGTCCAAACCGACCCATGCATTCCGGTCTTCAGGTTCCAGGGATAGTGCATTAGCAGCGCATGCTGATTTGCTACGACATGAACGTTCCCGGAGCGACGAGGATGAAATGTATTCGTCACTCTTTGCATAAATGGCAGCGCCGGAACACGTCCGGTCATGATGTCACCCCTGGTGGCAGCAAAATATATGCCGGGAAATTTCATGGCAACGGTAGCTGCAGCATGTTCAACCTCTTCGATATTCAAATTCAACTTCGATACCGTGTCTAAGTTCAAATAGATGTAGGGGTAAGTGAATGTTTGAACAAGATCTAAATCAGTCGAATACTGCTTCTTAAGCGCATCATTGACCTCTTTGGGAAGAGCCTGCGGGTCGACTCGTAACGCAGGGAAACCCAGCTGTTGGACGTACTCGGTCACATCAGCCACGCCGTGGTCGGCGGACAAGACGATCAAGGTTTTCTCCAATCCGACGGATTTGTCTACGTAAGCGAACAGATCTGCAAGATTACGATCTACACGAAGAATATTGTCTTCTGCCTCTAAACTTCCAACTCCCCAGGTATGACCAACCAAGTCCGTTGATGAAAAACTAACGGACAAGTAGTCGACGGATGATCCTCGACCGAGTTTTTCGCGTTGAATCAAGTCTTTCGTGAAGGCAAGAACTAATTCGTCGCCTACAACAGTGTGCTCGAGCCCTCGATAATACGACTCATCATCGGCTGCCGCCAGCTTCTTCGGCATTGTTCGACCAAGATGTTTATATCCACCTTCCCAGGACATGTCATCCCGGTCTTTGCGCCAGTAGGAACTCTTGGGCTGAAGCAAATCCCATGATTTGTCGCGATAGTTCTCGGCAATCTTTTGATTGTTCCAGGCTACAAGCCAACTGGGTAGCTCCTTGAAATAATAGCTACTGGTAACGAATTTACCGTGCTCGAGCCAGAATGCTTTTCCGGCCCTGCCACCAGGTATAATGGCACTGCGATCTTTGCCGGAAACTGCGAAAATTTTTGCAGTTTCTTCGGACGCGATGAAAAGCTCATCGCCAAACGTCGTCGACTCAAGGTTCGTGGGAGCCCTTCCACCCTGGGTCTTCCCGACCTCAGTGTCAACGTGCTCGGAAAAGACTTTGTAATTATTGTCCTCGACTGAATAAACTATGCGTTTGGTCGACTCGTCCCACCAGTCACCACCAATGATACCGTGCTGTCCCGGCTGCGCGCCTGTCACAAGAGTGGCGTGCCCAGGTCCGGTCTCGGTATCTGCGTGCATATAATGAGCGTTGTTGTAGAAAACGCCTTTATCCATTAAGTAGCGAAATCCACCAGGACCAAAACGCTCTTTAAAGACTCGTGGGAGATCTCCCCTCAGTTGATCAATGGTTATTTGTAAGACCAGCTTCACTGGCGTTCCTGTAGCCGGGGCAGAAACTGTTTCAGCCGCGCGCACTTGCACAACGAGACTGGAACTCCAGAGCATCGAACTTGCGGCAATTAAAAGACCGCGCTTCAGAAGACTTGGTTTCATAACATTCCAACATTCGGTGATTCCTGCAGAACTCTACCATGCTAGTTGCTTTCAACCATTAAATCGGCGTTTCGAGCAACGAGCAATCGAGCAGGCGAGTCTACCGAACACCCAAGCCGCTGCAGCGTTCGGCTTTAACCTTCGTAGCCCGCTTACCATCCCACTCTCTAAATTTTGAAACGGTCACGAACCCATTCGCGTAATACAGGAAAGTTTTCGCGCACTACATCAGTATCTTTTCCATGCGCACCCATCAAGCCGGCAAACGTTTCAGCGAACGCTTCTTTAGCGCCCGTGAAGCCGGGCTTGGTGTAATACCATAGACGCTCTTTGACTTCTGCCGGCATCTTATCAACTTCTTTCTGATACATATCGAGGAAATCCGCAGACTTTGTGAATACGCCGGAGCAGTAATCCACCGCATGCCCCATCTCGTGGACAAGCACGTTTGTTGTTGAGGCAGCATCCCACACTTCGTCACTCAACTGCGTGGAGTTTGGTATCAGCTTTCTTTCGTAGATGTAAACGTCTCGGTCATAGCATCGAGCAATGTCTTGAGCTAGATGCAGACCGTCAGCGTCAAGTTTGCCATTCAACATATCCGGCCACTTATCTGTAATGTTGGGCGCAATGTTGATAGTGGCGCCGCCTTTGTCGAGAATTTCGTAAATATTTGGTGGCAAACGATCGACGATGTTCGTCACTGTTTCGATCGTCGCTTCACCGACCGCCGGATGATTGAACTTCGGTGGCACAATATAAATGCGATGCTTGAATTCAACATGCCCCGTGCTGGAGACTGCCGGATCGGGAGTCCTCGCCGGCACGAGCGTGGGTTGTTGCGATCCTTCGTACGGTTTTAATCCGCTGCTGTGATCGATAAACGCGATCATTTGCCCACAAATTTTCGCAATCTTACCGTCGGAATTGTTGTTCAAAGTCTGTGCGTACTGCTCCTTCGCTAAAGCCGGTTCGTTCATCTTCATGTAAGTGTTCGCCAACTCGTAGTGAGCCTGCCAGCATGTGGGCTCCTTTTTGATTATGTATTCGAAAAATTGCCGAGCCTTTGAATACTGTCCGGCTTTGTAAAACTCGATTCCCTCGGTCAGCAAGGTCTCCGCCTGAGCCGGAGCCCAGAGCATCGCCGCCAACATCAGTCCCAGAAGCCGACGTTTATTCATCCGGGGAAGCGACACATAAATCGACCTGCTCAGTACCGTTGCGGCTTGGAGAACAGGTGGGCAAAACGATGGTTTCATGAGTCCTCGCGTCGAAAAACTTAACTCCGGCAGCGATTATACAACGCCCGTTTATTTACCTTATTTAAAAGGGGTATAAAAGCCTCGGAGGAATTACTTTATGGCATCAGGGCTAGCCAAACAGTCGCAGCGAATGTTCGCCTCGTTGCTTGCTGTTTGTCTGCTCATACTGTCGTTCGAGCCCTGTGCCCCTGCCTGGGCCGCCGAAACTGCCGATGACGAATTAGAATTGAAGCGTGGCGACCTCAACGAACCGGAATCAGTCACCGGAAATCAGGAAACAGTCGCTCCAGATGTCGAGACTCGCCCAGTAGACGGTACAAGCCAGTCGAGTAACCCGGCCGGCACAGCGCCCCATCAGCAAAACGGCGACCCGACCGATAACACCTTTCGCAAGCCGTTTAATTTGAACGTTCAAACCTCTGTCATGGACGGTAGTGCAGACAGCCGCAACTTCCAAGGAGGTGCAAACAGTGGACTGTTTCGCGGAGCAGTAAACGCGTCTGGCAGCTTGGGCAACCAGACGCCGACGTTTGGACTAAACACAAATCGGCCGAACTTGAAGACTGGAAGCAATACGACCACGTTGAACGGTGGATTGACAGAGACGCAATTGCAGCGACTGGCTGCACACGATCTGGTTTTAATCATCGATCAATCCGCCTCGATGAACACACAAGATTGCCCTGTCTCAGGACTTGGTCGAGTCGGTGGAACGATCATGGGAATGTTGTTAGGTTCAGCCGGCATGGTGAGTCGATGGCAATGGTGCCGAGACCAGACGATGAATCTGGCGGAACAAACTCGCTTTGCTTCCGCGAAGGGTCTGAGCGTTATTCTTTTTTCGACTAACTTCGAAGTGCACTCTCGAGTTTCAGTGGACGATATTCCAACTATCTTCAAACAAGTTGCGCCGCATGGGACCACCAATTTGACAGAGCCACTCAGAATTACAATCAATGATTTCTTTCGCAGACAGACAGAAACGCGAGGCAATGTTAAGCCTCTAGCTATCGCGATCATCACGGATGGCTTACCGACAAACGAAGCGAATGTCTGCAAGGTTTTGGTAGATACTACAAATCAGATGCGCAACCCGCGAGACATCAAAGTCACCATTTTTCTAATTGGGAACTCGGCTCTCAACGGACAGGCGTTCGTGAATGAAATCGAGAGAAACCTTCCAAAATACGGAGCGAAGTTTAATATCGTCAAGTCTGTTTCATTCTGGAATCTTATGAAAGTAGGGCTGTCACGAGCCCTGGCCGATGCGCTGGAGTAGTTGATCAAAGATGAAGAGGAAGTTTCTATCATCGAAAGAAGTCATTCTGCCCTTCGTGGTGCCGGTTATAGTCGAAGTTGTGCTCATTTCATTCATTCTTATCACCATCCTCGGTGCTCGCCAGTCTGAAACAGAAAGGGATGAGACAATAGAAACAAAGACCCTGATCGATTCAAGCTTTCACGATGTAACTACTTCTTCGATGCGTCTGCTTACACGCGACGACACCCAGCTGGGCAAAGTGATTCCGGAGATCAAGGACGCTCTTCGGAAAGACAAAGCCGCTCTTCAAACGGCCACTCAGCTTAAAGACCTTAATGCACCCAGCACGGGTCAATTTATAAAAGTGCTCGATGAGCTGGCAGAGTCAGTTGAAACTATAGAGGGCAGCCTCAAAGAAGGAAATTCGACAAACCTCGACTTGGTCATGGGCAAGCTATCGCTCTTGCTGGACCAGGTAAAACAACCCGCGGACGACCTGCACAACAGACTGCAAGATAAGGAAGCCGACCTGAATAAGCGTCGGGATACTGTTTGGAATAGCATAATCGGCCTACTTATCGCCGCCATGATCACGCCGATTTTCGCTGCGGTTTACGCATTCATTTACGCCGGCCGCCTCGCTCATCGGATGAACGACTTGAGAGAGAGCGTAGTCACGATTTCTTTAGGCGAGCGTATCCAGCAAAATATTCAGGGTTCCGACGAGTTTAGTGAATTGCACAGATCGATTCTTGATCTTTCCGTGGTAATGGATAAGGCAAGACAGAAGGAACGGGCAATGATCGACAACGCCGCAGAAATCATTTGCTCACTGGATGAGCAGCTAAAAGTTGCTGAAGTGAATCCGGCCGTTGAAGATCGCCTTGGTTACGATCAACAAGAACTTATCGGCATGAATATTCAGACACTCGTTCACCCTGACGATCGCGAGCTTACATATGAAGAACTGGAGTCGGTCAGGACAAGAGATAGTGGTCACAATTTCGAGGCGCGCTTGAGAACAAGAGACGGGCAATACATCTTCACCGATTGGTCAATAAATTGGTCACCTGATGACGACTCGATTCTTTGCGTTATTCACGACGTCTCAGACAGGAAACGCGCGGAGAAACTCAAACAGGACGTCATAGCGATGGTAAGTCACGACCTTCGTGCGCCGTTGACCTCTATCGCAATGGTATTGGATATGGTGATGGAAGGCGCTGCCGGAGAGCTTAATGAACGAGGAGACCGTCTGGTCAGTCGAGCTCAAATGTCAGTACAGTCGCTAATTTCGATGATAAAAGACTTGCTGGATATTGAGCGATATGAAGCCGGCGGTTTGCAATTAAACTTGGAACAGGCGAGCGCAAAGGATGTAATTCTTCGGTCCATCGATATGGTCAAGCCCGAGGCGGAACGGAAGAACATAATGATTGATGTGATCTGTGATGACACTCTCATCGTTTGCGATCCGGAGCGTGTCAATCGCGTATTGGTCAACCTCATAAACAACGCGATCAAGTTCTCGAAAAACGGCAAGATTATTTATGTATCCGGAAAAGTCTTGAAACACCGTAATGAACCAGCCGAAGTAGTGTTCCAGATTATTGACGAAGGTCCTGGAATTCCGGAAAATAAGATTGATTCAATTTTCGATAAATTTACTCAAGTGGGCACCGGCAGCGAGGGAGAACGCGCCGGTAGCGGATTGGGGTTGGCGATTTGTAAAGCCCTGGTAGAAGCTCACCGTGGAAAAATCGGTGTCAAAAGCGTTATGGGCGAAGGCACAACGTTCTGGTTCAGCCTTCCACAGGGGATGGATAGTATGCGCACCTCCGGGAGCTTCAGAGTATGATGCTTCATGCCCGACCGTTAGTGGTATCGCTGATGATGCTCATTACGCTGGCGTCCTTCGCTTCTAGCAGCATTCTGCCCGTTGCTGCAGGAACGATGTCTGGAGTCGATTTGCAAAACTCGCGAGCGCGGCAAACCGACAAACTTTACGATTACCTTGCGCGTTATGCTGCTGTAGTTTCTCTTACTCATCAGGATCTCTACGGTCCGCTACTGCCTGCCTCAGAAAAGCTGTGCAAAGACTTCCTCAGCGAAGGACTGAATAATCCGTCGATCTCCAGCAAAATTAAATGCCCGTCCGGTCTGGACGAAGTCACGCCACTTATTCGTGTGCCTACGTCCTATGGAAATGTTTGGTCCCGCCTGTACCTCGAGATTTTAGAGACGAGAGCAGTAGCCCGCTCGCACTCTGCAGGCAAGATTGCGGAAGCGCTTGCCGATCACGAGAAGGTTTTAGCGGAGTGCCCGGACTTCATCGAAGCTCGAGTCGGCTTAGCGAATCACTACAGACTAACAAAGCAATTTGATAAAGCGGTGGCTGAAATTGATAAGGCCATTCAGAAGAACCCGAAGCACTCCATTGCCTGGACAACAAAAGCAATGATATATGAGGATCTGCGCAACTACGCCATGCAACGAGAAGCCCTTGCAGAGTCATACAAGATTAGCGCGGCGGAGGAGCGCGAGATAAATTCGTTCATGAATGCACCGACCAGACACAACGAGGATCTTGACCCAAAACATGCCCTGCGCCTGATCAAATTTCGACCAAGAAACGCCAACGCTATCGCTACATACGCGGAGAGCATCAATCCACCGAGGACGCATGATGCTTTCAAATATGCGACCATAGCCGTGAATCTAGACCCATCCGGCGAACTGGTTAGAAAAATTCGAGCGGACATAAACTTGGACCTCGGTAACTTTGTCGATGCCGCTACTGATGCCACCATTCCTATAAAGCTTGCACCTGAACTTCTGGATGCGCGCATCACACGCGGTTTAGCCTATCTAAATATGAACAAATCGACCGAGGCTCTTGCGGATCTGGACTTCGTTATTGAGCGACAACCTAATTTCACAGACGCATACAACTATCGAGCTGTGATCTTTCTTTCGACAGGTCAACCAAGAAAAGCATTAGCGGATGCAAAGAAAGCTGTTACGCTGGAGCCCGAATACCCGCTCGCATACAGCTACCTCGGAGCAAGTTACTCCCGCCTTGGGATGATCAGCAATGCTAAACAAGCATTCGAAACAGCCGTGCGACTCGAGCGAAAATTTCGAGGTTACGCTACAAGCCCCTCGCGATTCAATCTCGGTAGCTGCTATCTCAGGATGAAACAACCCGAGCTTGCAAACCGCGAGTTCGATCAGGCATTGCTCGCTGACCCACTTGCCCCCAAGAAGATGTTCGAGCGGTGCTGCTCTGCGGCTCAACTTGGTTGTCGTGATGCAGAACTAAGAACCGCTTTAGCAACAGGTGTTCTTCCAAAACAACCTTTAGTGGATCTGGAAAAGATTAAGGACAGCCTCACACTTTTTACGCGTTTTGCTACGCTAAATTCGCGATCCAATGACATTCGTTTCGAGAAGGCTTTCAGCGCTCTTTGCATAAATGATACCGAGACTGCGCTCGCTGAGTTCAAAAACCTGCTGCAGCTTGACCGCAACAGCCGCTACCGTAATTTTGAAACTCCACTGTTGCTTCTTTCTCTCGAACGCAATAATCATCTGACCGAGGATGCAAAAGTCGAGGTCCGGAGGACACTAAATGCGGGACCGAGAGGAAACGGAGATCGTGCTATGGTATCACTCTGTCAATTTCTGCTGGGAGAAGCCAGCGAATCTCAAGTTCTCAACGATGCGCAAAGCGTAGCCGACAGAACCAGAGTTCATGCTTTCCTCGCGTTTCACTATCTGAGCACCGGCGATCGAGCCAGAGCAAAACAACATCTTGAGTGGGCAATTTTTCAGGGTGATCGAAGTTCGCCGGAGTTCATACTCGCTTTAACTGAATTGCAGCGCTTCTGCGGAAGAAGCTAGTTTCATGTGACGCGGCGAACTATTGGCAGTTCTTCTTGCGAATTATTTGGCAATTTGTATTAGCCAGAAATAGTGAAATCAATTCCAACGGCTTAGATACGCGAAAAAATGCGCGAGTGTAAGCAAGATACAAACTCACCCTCTATGTAACTCCAGACAGCTCTGGCAAGGCACCGGCGCATATCTATACAGCCACGAATAGCAACTGACAAAAATTTCTTTTCAAGTGGGGGTAAGGATTGCATTCCTCATGACCTCAAATGAGCGAATACCCCATTTGAGGTCCGTGTTATGAACAACATTCTTGAAAGTAAAAAACAATCCTTCATCCTTAGCGTTCCCGTAGAAAGAGCATCCAAGGCTGCTACATACGCATCGTATTACGCACTGGCACTGACGATTGGTTGGATTGGACTGCTGAAGTTCACAGTTCCCGAAGCTGAAGGTATTGCGCCATTTGTTGCTAACAGTCCCTTCATGAGTTGGGTCTATGGACTGATGAGTCATCAGACCGTTTCAAATATCTTGGGTTTAATTGAACTGCTAGTTGCCACTCTAATAGTCCTAAGACCGCTTAATCCCAGGATCTCAGCAGTCGGCGGCTTTCTTGCAACAGGCATGTTTTTGACAACCTTGTCCTTCATTCTTTCCACTCCTGGAGCAATTACTGGTGTCATATTTGGTATCGTTCCGGAACTTTCAGTTCCCGGACAATTTCTCTTAAAAGATACAGTATTGCTCGGTGTAGCACTGCAAATTTTCTTTGAATCGCTCGCCGCATCGAAGAAATAAGAGCAGCTTGTCAAGTTTGACGTTTGCTCCTCGACTGGCTGCCCAATGCGAACTAACAGATGGCAACTGCTTTGTGGTATACACAAATCACTTACAACATTGCCTTGGTTGTCGAGAGGAGTTTTTTTTGATGGTTGAGCTGATGCAAATCGTTAGAGGGACGAATGTATTTAAAACAAGATGAGGCCCTCCTTGAAGCTTTAAAAGGAGAACGTATAGAGAGGGAGCAAGCATTTTCGCAGCTCAGGCTCAAATTGATAAAATCGATGGGACCGAAACTCAAGTCGACGTACCAGGTGGATGATAGCTTCGTTGACGACGTCGTCCAAGAAACACTCATTGTCATTGTCAAAAAGCTCAACACGTTTAGAGGACAAAGTGCGTTCTTTACCTGGGTTTGTTCCATAGCAGTTCGATTGGCCTTAGGCGAACTGCGTCGAAAAAGATGGAGCGATTTCTCTCTAGATGGACTCACAGCAGATAGCGTATTTGAAATACCGGATACGGCAGGTGATTTCACGGAGAACCTGGCTGTGAAGGAAATTTCCGATAGCGTGAAATCCTCGATTATGACAGCACTGACTGAGAAACAACGAACAGCACTACTGGCTGAACTGGAAGGTATGACCACTGATGAAATAGCACGTAGATACGACTCTACACGCGGAGCGATTTACAAGCTCACACATGATGCAAGAAGAGCATTAATCAAAGACTTGCGGAAAAAAGGTTTTGACTTGGAGGAAACACTATGAGTGAATCACCCGATAAAACAACCGAACTTATAAGACTTCTACAGAATACAACTGACCAGGAAATTGATTGTGATACCTTCTGGGAAAAGGCAGCCGAGCTAGCTGAGCGTGACATATCGCTCCCGATCGGTGACTTAAAAACTTACTTGCATCATTTGGAGCTTTGTCCAGGATGTGCAGAAGAGTTTGCCTTGCTTAAAATGGTCATAAACGAATGAAGTATCTGGAAACTGATGATAAGTAGCTGAAATTTAACGCTCAGGAGGGCACCTTGAGGCATCCGCCGCCCCGGCTCACAGTCTTACCCGCCTTCTCAACTTGCTGTCTTTATGTGACGTGGCGAATTATTTGGCATTTCTTTTAGCCAGAAATAGTTGATTACTGTCAATTGAAAGAACGCGTGGCTTTAGTCCGAAAAACTCTTGGGATTCCACCTCGCTGACGCCGATCATCGGCTGAGCGCCGACTGTGACGCACCGGTTTATGGACAACTTCACTCCGCTTTCAATTTGATTTACCGAACTGTCTACCACCCGATCCAGCACCAGAGATTTTTTTCCAATTCAATCTCATCTCGGATATCAATGCCATAGTTACCAACCAATGGAATCGATGGCTTGAGTTTTCGACTTTCATCTATCGCGTTCGGATGCACTGCGCAGATCACGTACCCTCTGCGCTGATAGAATCGCAGTCCATCAAGGTTATCGTTGGTTGTGATCATCCACATCCTACCGCATGCTTGCTTTCGCGCTTCTTCTTCCACAGCATCAATTAGAGCAGTACCGACACCAGCCCATTGAGTGAACGAATCAAGCGTAATCAGTTCACACTCGGAGTCGTGAACATAATAAGTCGCGACACCAACTGTGACACCATCCCTGACTGCCAAAAATCCGGGCAGCTTCCATGGTTCATACGAAATGCCTCGACTGACCACGAAGCGTCCATTCCAAATCTCCTGAACCCGACTCTTCAACCACTCTCGATGCTGTTCTTCGATCGGTCTGATCTCGATATCGGTGCGAACAGTCGGTTTCTGCTTCTGCATCTGCATCATGGCTAACTTCCTTCTCTAAGCGGCGACTGGCTCGGAACAGTCCAATTCGGCCCGCGAATGCAGGAGCGCACGCGAGTCCGACGGCTTCGCCATCGACTTCCCTTTACCGAAGGTTTCCAATGCTAGTATCCCACAAAATGACCGCTAATACAACTTCTAAGCTAGCGGTCCTGTCGTTCCCGCTCCGCATGCCTTTCCGATTACAGCTGGTTCGTAGGACTCGGAATTTCATCCATCCTGCACTTTGTACAGCAACGGTGACCGGCACTAATGGTGGTACCAGTTCAAAGCTGTGACTTAATCTCAGTATTAAGCCGACTATAAATCGAACTTCCAGGATTCAGCATCATGACGCCCTCTTCCTCACGTCCTCCATACACCATGCCAACAAGAAATCCTCGTTCATCTAAAACTGGAGAGCCGCTTAACGCTCCCAATCTGATTGCCCTGTCCATCTTAATGACGATATGACCCGGTGCGGTGGTCTTCACAGTCGCGGAAAACGGTTGAACTTTTCTGTCACCACCGACTAATGAAGTAGCGGCCGCGCGCTCGTTCGTGAATAGAAAAACGGGCGTACCAAGAGCCGGAACACTCTCACGTAGTTTAAGCGGTTGAAGTTTACATTTTGCTGAAGCCTTCAGTGCAAGCAAATCACCGCGCAAATCACCAGAATTTGACCTAGAAAGGTCGCCCGACAGCAGAAGGGGCTTGGTTCCGATTCCGAGCAATTTCCCAGTGTTGAAATCGCGAATCTCAACTCTGACCAACTGAGATTGACAGTCTTGCGCAGTGAGCTGTCTAAGGAAACCGGTTGACGGTCCAACCAGATGCAGGGGTGTAACGAAAACGGACTTGCCAGTCTTCAAATAAACGCTAAATATCTTTCCACCAGTGAACTTCTGTCCGTCCTTTAGGTAGAACGTTGGCTCTCCCACGGCGTTCCCGATGTCTGGAGCAATAATATTCGAACTTGCTCTTCTTGCGAACGTAGAGTGACTAGATTCTGCAATTGGCTTGGCAGCTGCAGATCCACAGTTAGTAAGAACGGACGCGAAGACCAAAATCGCGGCTAGAGCGCTCAGCAAATACTTGGGACCTGGCTGTTCAATAGCCCGCGCGGCAACCGCAACACCCGCGCGAGCCGCGTCAACAAATCCAACTCCGCCACTGAGCCTGGCTAAAACGCTACCACAAAATGTATCGCCAGCCCCTGTAGGGTCTAATTCTTCCGCGTGAACAGCTAACACCGTTTCAGTAGATTCTGGCTGGTAAACTTTGACTCCGCTTTCCCCATCAGTCACAAAACAAGCACCATGCTCGTTTAAGAACGCGTTGGGAACATCAGAGTTGTTTCCAAACAAAAGATCGGCCTCATTTCGATTCATAAAGAAGACGTCGCAGTCACGTATCAACTGCTCTACGCCGCCTTTATCGGATGAAATTGCACGAGCATAGGTTCCTGCTGAGATTTTGTAAAACCTTTGCGCGACATCACCAGCGGTTTCACTAAAAAACTTGCAGAAGTCATTCTGCTTTCGAACCGAGCTGAGCGCAGCAATGTGCACAATGTCAAAATCAAAGTCTCTGACTTCCGGCAGGCAATAAGGAACCAATAAATCTTCGGCGCCCCAATCTGCGGAAACAAGCGTTGCTCGCCCACCGCCGTGATGAACTATCTCCAGCCTGGGCATTTCTTCGATAGCGCAATGAGGACCGAGCCAGGTCAGTTTTGCTTCAATGGTCTGGAGCTGTTCAGGCATCGGATCCGGTCTCGGAGCATAAAGAACAACGTCAGCGCCCTGATGTACGGCTGCCAGAGCAGTGTACAGACCCGCACCACCGACGGTTTCAAAACTGTCGACACGACCGTCCCGCTCTAATCGCAAGATATCGAATGAAACGCAACCGACTACCAGAATACTTCCCATCAACTCCACCACGGCCAACCGATGATTATTTTGACATGCCGCGCGACATATGGAAGGGAGATTCGCTCAATGACAAGAAATTGTCGGCTAATTGTCAAATACCATTTGAACCAGGAAAAGCAACACCGCTTCAAGAAAAGTTGACCTTGGGCGGATTACAGCTTATAACTGTTAGATTCTAACGGACCAAACCATGGGAATCCTGCTCAGTTGCCAATCTCTCAGCAAAACTTATACCGGACGCATTCTATTTGATGACCTGTCGTTCGGCGTAGAGGAAGGCGACAAGATAGGCTTGATCGGTCCGAATGGTTCCGGAAAGTCCACGCTCGTAAAAATTCTCGCTGGTTTAGTTGATCCTGACGAAGGCGAAGTGACAAAGCGCAAAGACTTGCGCGTCGCATATGTTTCTCAAGAAGACGTGCATGATGAAAATGCCACCATCGAAGAGTTGATCACGTCATCGGCTAATGAAGTCTCTTTTGAGGACTATGTTCGAGCCGCATCAATTGATTCGACGATAAAACTGTTCGCGTTCCCCGATCGAACACTGAAAGCTGCATCCTTGTCCGGCGGTTGGAAAAAACGTCTGTCGCTTGCGCGTGGATGGGTAAAACAGCCTGATGTTCTAGTTCTCGATGAACCCACGAACCACCTGGATTTGGAGACAGTTTTATGGCTCGAGAAACTTCTCGTCGGCACCAACAAAACCATGATTCTGGTAACACACGATCGGACGTTCTTAGAGTCCGTGGCGAACAGAGTAATTGAACTTAATCGCCAGTATCCAAAGGGTTTTCTGAGTGTGTCGGGCAACTACAGCACCTTTCTCATCAATAAAGACGAGAAGGTCAGCGAACAACTCAACCTGGAAGCAGCGCTCGCTAGCAAGGTTCGCAGAGAAATCGCCTGGCTTCAGCGAGGCGCTCGCGCTCGTCAAACAAAATCCACCCATCGGATAGCTGAAGTTGGAAAGCTCGTCGAGGAACTGGAAGATGTTAAACAGCGCAACGTCGCTACGCAGATAGATATAAACTTCCAGGCGTCCGGTCGAAAGACGAAAGAGCTGGTTGTGGCCAAAGGCATCAGTAAAGCTTATGAAGACAAGAAGCTTTTTACGGACCTGGAACTGCTGATCACGAACCGCACTAGATTGGGTCTGGTCGGGCGAAACGGTAGCGGCAAGACTACGTTATTGAAAACGATAATCGGCGAAGTAAAGCCGGACAAGGGGAGTTTGAAACGCGCAGACAGTTTGAAAATCGTATGGTTCGATCAGAATCGCAAACAGCTCGATCAGGAGAAGACGCTCCAGGAGTCACTATCAGCTGACAGTGATTCGGTCGTCTATCAGGGACGGTCACTGCATGTTGCCACCTGGGCAAAGAAGTTTTTGTTCAACACCGAACAATTGAAATTGCCAATCAGCAGATTGTCGGGCGGCGAACAGTCACGGATTTTGATTGCAAATTTGATGCTGCAGCCCGCAGACATCATCATTCTTGACGAGCCGACTAATGACCTCGACATTCCGTCACTAGAGGTGCTGGAAGAATCGCTTCAAGAATTTCCAGGCGCAATCATACTGGTGACTCACGATCGGCTGATGCTGGATGTGGTATCAGATCAAATTTTGGCGTTAAATGGCGCCGGCGGTTGTGAATACTTCGCCGGATATGATCAGTTCGAACAAGTAATCGACGGCTTCTTCGCGGACGAAAAGAAGTCTGCACCAAAGGAAAAGAAGCAAGATTCGCGAGTGAAGCAACAAACCGGGTTGACCTCTCCGGAGAAGCGCGATCTTGCAGCGTTGCCAAAAAAGATTGAGGACACGGAAACCAAACTGGCGAGCCTTCAGGATGAGATGGCGAAACCAGAGGTGATCTCTAATCATGTAAAACTGGCAGACCTGCACAAGCAGCAAGAAGAGTTCGAGAAGGAACTGGAACGGCTTTACGAACGATGGGAAATGCTAGAAGCCAAAGCACAGACACAAGTGTAAAACGACACGAGGATATATTGTGGATTCATTAGACACACAGATTGATCAATTTCTCAGCGCCCCTGCTTTTGGTGTAGCCGGCGCAAGCGATGATAAGCATAAGTACGGTCACAAGGTCCTGGTCTGTTATAAACAGCATGATCGCAAAGCCTATCCAATCAATCCGAACGTTGAAACCGTTTTAGGCGAACCAGCATACGCAAACGTTTCCAGCCTTCCGGAAAAGGTCGAGTCTTTATCCATAATTACACCGCCCCCGGTGACAGACAAGGTTGTAGACGATGCCATCGCAGCTGGTGTGAAAAACATTTGGATGCAACCTGGTGCCGAAAGCCCGCGCGCAATCAGTAAAGCGAAAGAGGCTGGTTTGAACGTTATTTACGGCGGAGCATGTTTGCTCGTGGTGCTCGGCTACCGCGGACCTTAACGTTCAGATCGAACGGTTAATCAGAAACGCCAATGTGGGCTGTTTAAAGAAGTCAGTAATCTACTCGCTTGCGTCCCTGTTTCTTCTGCGAGTGCTGCTTGTTCGTCTGTTCACGCTTGAGCTTGGAAGAATAGGTCGGCTTGGTCGGTCGGCGCTTGATCGGTGGATTGAGCACCATCGTGATCATCTCTTTCAACTTCTCGCGACAATCTTCCACATTGGAAGCCTGATCGCGAAAACGCTGGCTGACAAGAATCAAATCACCTTCCTCGGTCAAACGCCCGCCGAACCGATCGAGAAATCGCATCCGAACGCCATGCGGCAGGCACTGCGTAGCGTTGACATTCCAACGCATCGTCGCTTTGCTATTCACCTTATTAACGTTCTGCCCACCGGGTCCGCCGCTTCTGGCGAACGTGAAGTTTAATTCGTTATCCGGAATTTGTACGTTATCGCTGATCTCTAGCATAAAACACCTTCTATCCTCAAACAGTTTACAACAGATCGTGCGGCAGCGCAGCCGCGGTACAATAGCCTCGACCATACTGAGGCAATTGCATGGATACCCTGACTCCGAAAGAACTGGCGCAAAAAGTCGCCGAAGAGATGTTTAGAAACGACAAGGCGTCCAAGCATTTGGGCATCCGTTTAGATTCAATCGACGAAGGCACCGCAATCGTATCCATGACCGTTCGCGACGACATGGTCAACGGGTTCGGTATCTGCCACGGTGGCGTCACTTTTACTCTGGCGGACACAGCATTCGCATGCGCCTGTAACTCACGCAATAGAAAAACGGTCGCGCTTAATTGCACCATAAGTTTCCTGGCCGCAGGAAAAGTTGGCGACATCCTTACCGCTACAGCCAAAGAAGTTTCTTTAGCCGGGAGAACCGGTCTGTACGACATCAGGATAACTAATCAAACCGGCGCAGTAATGGCAGAGTTTCGCGGCACCTCATATGGTACCAGTTCAAAAGCTCTCGACTAAGCTATCTACTGCGTCGGCTCGGCGCTAAAACTGATCAGAGCGCCATCCTCGTCTGCTTCAAAAGCTATTGTCATAGGATTGCAACAGACCTCACAATCCTCGACATAGTTTTGCCCACCCGCGCTCAGATCGAGGAGAACAGAGATCTCCTCCCAACAGTACGGACAAGTAAAGAAGTGTTCTTCGAGCAAAACGCTTGACTATTACTGACGGTTAGAACTATTTTTTGCCGGCACGAGCGAAGTCTTTGAACTTGTGCACCTTCAAATACTCCGGATAAGTATCGAGCCAGTCAATGACACCATTCTCGGTGAACGAGATCACGCGAGTCGCGACATCTGAAATCAAATCGCGGTCATGCGATACCACAAATACGGTTCCGGGAAACTGGCTGAGACCATCTCCCAGTGCGGACACAGCTTCGAGGTCGAGGTGGTTTGTGGGCTCGTCGAATATGAGGATAGGGTTTTTCAGCATCATCATACGCGCCATGAGCAGACGAGCCGTTTCTCCTCCGGAAAGTGCTTCCGTTGCCTTTAGCGCTTCATCTCCGGAGAACAACATTCGCCCAAGTACAGAGCGAACGAGGTTGTCACCCTCATCGACCATGAATTGATTTAGCCATTCCAGCGCTGTAGAACCAGGTTTGATTTCAGAGTGAAAGTCCTGCGGATAGTAGCTCCAGGCAGCGTTATCACCCCATTTGACCTTGCCTGCGTCAGGTTCGATTTCGCCGATCAAGCAACGAATAAGTGTGGTTTTACCAACGCCGTTTCCGCCGATGATAGCGATCTTTTCACCGCGGGTGATATCGAGTCGTAAGTTATCGAACAGTTTCTTTCCGTCAAAACTCTTCGATAGTCCTTCGACCTCGAGAATTTCTCGTCCCATCGGTTTCTCTTGTTCAAACCGAATATAAGGGCGTTGAATGTTTGAGCGCTTCAACTCTTGCGGCGCCAAACGAGCAATTTCTTTTCGGCGGGATTGTACTTGACTCGATCGCTGACCTGCAGCGAATCGTGAAACGAATTCTTGTAATTGAGCAATCTTTTTCGCTTTGTCACGGTTCTCATTTTCAATCGTCTGCCGCGCTTGCAGCTTGTGTTCGACCATATCGTCGTAACCACCTGGATAGATGATTATGGTGTCATAGTCGATATCAGCGATGTGAGTGCATACCGAGTTCAAAAAGTGCCTGTCGTGCGAGATAACGATAAGCGTGCCGTCATAGTCTTGCAGAAAATCTTCAAGCCAGTGAATCGAATCGAGGTCCAGGTGGTTTGTAGGTTCGTCCAGGAACAACGCCTGGGGACCAGCAAAGAGAGCTTGAGCGAGTAGGACGCGAAACTTGAAGTCGATTGGCAAACTGCTCATCAAATTCTCGTGTTGCTCATCGGGAATACCGATACCACGTAGAATTTCTCCAGCTTCGAACTCTGCCATATAACCGTTTTCATCAGCGATAATCGATTCCAGATCGCCCAGACGATTCATCTGCTCTTCCGTCAAATCAGGCAGCTCGCAGAGCGCGTCACGTTCTTTAAACGTGTTCCATAGCAATTCGTTGCCCATCATCACAGTGTCGATGATCCGCTCGTTGTCGTAGGCGTATTGGTCCTGTTTTAAGACGCCAATTCGTTGCGGACGGGTTATGGTTCCCCGGTTCGACGGTTCGAGTTCACCTGACAGGATTTTCATGAAGGTCGACTTCCCAGCCCCATTCGGACCGGTAAGACCATATCGATTTCCTGGACTGAACTTTACCGAAACATTGTCAAACAGTGTTCGGGAGCCGTACGCCTTGCTGACTTCGTTAACGACGATCATGGTGGTTTCCGCGGTTGAAAAACAAAAGACGCGCCTGGCGCGTCGACACTCAAAATTATATCTAATAAGGCAATGATCTCCGGACACACTCAGCCGGATCGTAACGTTTGGTTAGACTCACGCTTTCAAGCTATTCAAATGGCTTTCGCTCCGCCAGACTCGCTCAAGAGACAAAGCGGCACACGATTGCTCGTCACCGCTTTGTGTCATTTGCGCATTCAAATTATTTCCTTGCGGCTTCTGCCGCCCTTCCGCAGTTGCTCAGCCCCGAAGTGCTTGCTCGCAGATCGTTTGCATGGCCCGCTGGCTGATGTAAGGATTCTCATCATCAGCAAGCCTGAGCAGCACTGACACAGGCACGGCGGGTCCGTCGGCGATCGCGTATCTAACCTCAAGGCTGTCGTGCCTTGTCAATTCTTCCAGTATCTGACGCGGCAATGATGGGTTTAGAGCTGCAGCTGCCACTACCCCGACGTTCCAATCAGCCGCCAGTCTAATCAACGCCTCTGCGGACGTGGAAGGATTCTCGGCTGCCTGTTTTCGCACTCTGCATTCTGCGGCTCTTGCCAGACGATCCAAAACCCTCGTAGGAGTATTCGGGCTACCAGCAAGAACGTAATCAACTTGTTCAACTGTAATCATGATACGTTCCCCCTCTTCAATCGAAACACTTACAACTGTCTCTACGCCTTCGCCCAAAGTGATACCACTCGTTCCAGAATGGGACCGATATTGACGGCTGAAGGCGGTTTTCTCAAATAGAAATTCATGCCGTATTGAAGCGCCTGAATCACATCCTCTTCGTCTTGAGAGACAGTAAGGACAATAACCGGAATTTCCGGCAATCCGGTTTCCGTGTTTAGAAGCTTGAGAAACTGATGCCCATTGACTTTCGGCATGTTCAAATCCAAAACGATCACATTAGGAAACCTTCCACTTCCTTCATCGCGGCGCTCGCGGAGATAATTAATCGCGTCCTCTCCATCTACCGAGCGACAAATGCGATGGGGAAGTCGAGTGTCAATCAGGGCTTCTTTCAAAAGTCTCGCATCTGCGGCGTTATCTTCGACTACCAGAATTTCTATCTCTCTATTCTGCATTCTCTATACCTCCCACTAATTACTCATGGGAAGCGCAATCACAAACGTGCTTCCCTTCCCTGTCTCTGACTCGACCCATATACGGCCGCCATGATTCTCCACGACGGATTTGCAAATCGCTAAACCTATTCCGCTTCCGGACGGCACCATATGCGATGACAGCCTGCGGAACATCCCAAAAATTTCTTCGTGGTAGGCAGGAGCTATTCCTATTCCATTGTCCGAAACGTAGAGTAAAACGTTGCTTCCGGTTCGTTCACTGGATATCCTCACCACTAGCGGCTCTTGAGAGCGAAACCTAATAGAATTCAAAACCAAGTTTTGAAATAGTTGTACTAGCTGGGTGCGATCTCCCACAACAATCGGCAGTTCGTCTTGAATTACAGTGGCACCACTTTGCTCGATCGAAACTGCAATATTCGATAGCGCCTCGGTAACCACACTCTCCAATTCCGTGCGCTGGAATCGCTCTATGCCCTGCTTCACCCTCGCATGATTCAAGACACCTTGTATAAGCGATTCCATGCGACGGGTTCCATCTACAACAAAGTCGAGGAATTCTGCGCCGTCCTCGTCGAGACTATCGGAATAGCGACGTTTCAACAGATCGCAATAACCTTGAATCACCCGAAGTGGTTCCTGCAAATCGTGAGAGGCGACTCTCACCATACTCATGAGCACCGCATTTGATGCCTGTAACTCTCGCACGGCAGCCTCCAGCGAACCCTCAGCACGAATTCGCTGTTGAACTTCCCTGCGAAGGTTATCGTTGGCTTTCTGCAACTCCATCGTGCGTCCTTTGACGCGCAGCTCCAGACTGTCGGCGAGACCCTTGACCTGACCGGTTAAGTGGCTTATCGCTGTGGCGACAACAAACATCACAACAAAGGATAGAAATAGTGAAGGATCGATGGGATCGAACGCACAGCGTGGAGGCATGATGAAGAAGTCGAAGCAGAACACGCTCAAAGCACAAGCCAGAAGTGATGAGAAGCGGCTGCACGTAAGCGAAATTACCACGATGGCAAGCAGATAAATTCCAATCACATTCTCCTCATCCATGTGCATGGAGATGAAGACACCAAGCATCGTGGACATGGAGATCGCAACGCCGACCACTAACGTGTCGCGAAGCGCTCGCGATTGCCAGCTCTCTTTTTCTTGAATAAAACTGCCTGTTTCGGCGATGTTGATCTCAGAACAAGAGTCACTCTTGTCCATCGTTTGAAGCATGATAAACATACCTCCCTTAAGCGAGATGAGTAGGAGGGATGGCTGGAAGTCAGTTTTGGAGATTCGTGTGCAGGGCGGAAATCGCTTGCGGCGAAAGTCCACCTACTCTGAGCGTAGCGCCCAATTGTTATCAAGCTGTGTCTGTTTCGGAACAATCGGCACAGTCATGACATCTTTGATACACAAGCTCAACAAGCTGGTAAACTTTGGATGCCCTATGGAGTTCAAATGGCATGATTCGACGCCGCAATTTATTCGCTGCTATTGGCAGCTCTCTGTCCGTTCTTTTTCTGGCTGGTTCTGTAAGCATCACATCACCGCAAAGCAGCGCAATCGCTGCACCAGGCGGAGTTGTTGGTATTGACGTTGCCAATATGGATTTGAACGCGAAGCCGGGAGACGACTTCTTTCAATACGCGAATGGCACATGGCTTAAGAAAACGCCGATCCCAAACGAATATGATAAATGGGGCGTTCTCAACATTATCAACGATAAGAACTTGACCCTTCTCAAGAATATTCTTGAAAAAGCATCTAACGATCAAAGCGCCAAAGGCACTGATAAGAAGATCGGTGACTTCTACTACAGTGGAATGAACACTGACAAAATCGAAAAGGATGACTTGGCGCCTCTTTCTGACGAAATTAAACGCATCGAGTCGATAAAATCTCTCGAGGAGCTTCGCACTGAGACAGCGCGTCTGCATGGAGATGGTGTCGGCGCGTTTTTTAACTTCAGCTCCGGACAAGACTTCAAGGATTCCACGAAGGTTATAGGACAGGCATTTCAGGGCGGTCTCGGACTTCCCGATCGCGACTATTACACAAACACCGACGACCACTCTAAGAAGCTTCGAGATCAGTACGTAGAACATCTCGGCAAGATGCTTGTTTTAATGGGCTACGAGCAAACCGATGCCGATGCGCACGCTAAGAAGATTATGGAGATTGAAACAGCTCTGGCTGAAGGCTCCATGAAGAACACAGACCTTCGTGATCCCGACAAGATCTATCACAAGATGACGGTTAAAGAACTCGACGAGTTGACGCCGAACTTTAGCTGGTCGAAATACTTCGAAGAGGTCGGTCATCCAAAACTCGGCGATGTTAATGTGGGTCAACCGGAATTCTTCAAAACCTTCGATAAAAAACTAGCCGAGGTTTCCCTCGATGATTGGAAGGTCTATCTGAAATGGCATTTGATCAATAAATCGGCACCATATCTGTCGAGCCGTTTCGTCGACCAGGACTTTAATTTCTACGGTAAGACTCTGACCGGCAAGAAAGAAAATCTGCCACGCTGGAAGCGCGTTGTTAACGCTTCCGACAAAGCGATGGGCGAGGCTGTCGGACAGGCATACGTCGACGTGACATTCACTCCTGAAGCGAAAAAACGAGCGCTCAGCCTGGTCGAAGAGATTAAAGGCGTATTGCGCGATGACCTTTCGAAACTCGACTGGATGAGCGAAGCGACCAGGAAGAATGCGATCGCTAAGCTAGACAAACTCGGTCTAAAAATTGGATATCCCGACAAGTGGCGAGACTACAGCAAGCTGGAGATCGGCAGAGATTCTTATCTTGCCAATGTCTTCGCCGCTGAGAACTTTGAGTTCCAACGTCAGCTCGATAAAATTGGAAAACCAGTCGATCGCCATGAATGGCTAATGACACCACAGACGGTTAACGCTTATTACTGGGCCGAGCAAAACGAAATCGTTTTCCCCGCTGGAATTCTCCAGCCGCCAATTTTCGATCCCAAGGCTGATGACGCCACCAATCTCGGTGCGATGGGAATGATCATCGGACACGAACTCACCCATGGTTTCGACGACCAGGGCAGTAAATTTGACGGAGATGGCAACCTTAAGGACTGGTGGTCACCTGACGACGCCAAACGCTTCAAGGAGCGAGTGGCGTTGATTGAGAAACAGTACGAAACGTATAAGGTAATCGATGACGTTCGTTTCAAAGGCAAGCTCGTTGCCGGAGAAGCGGCAGCGGACCTGGGTGGCCTGACCATCGCTTACAAAACTCTAGAGAAAATTCTCGGCGACAAACCACGCGAGAAAGACGCTAATGGTTTCACGCCTGAACAGCGCTTCTTCATCTCATTCGCTCAAGCCTGGGCCACGAATATTCGTCCGGAGAAAGAGCGCTTGATGGCCAATACTGATCCGCACCCAACTCCCCGGTACAGAGTAATTGGGACTCTCGCCAACATGGAAGCTTTCGAGAAGACGTTTACCGAAGGCGATAAGACAATGATGCTGCCGTCGGCGGATCGTTGCCAACTCTGGTAGACAGGAACTGATTTAGGAAGGAAATTCATCTTCGTCGCCACGAGGCGCGAACATTCGATGTGCGCCGAGAGCCGCAGCCAACGACGATGCAGCCGTTGGGGCTTTCAAACGCGCTCGAGTCTCAGCCTCCTGGTATTTCTTCTTGTTCTCACGAATCGTTGCGGTAGCCTTATCGAAATACTCTCCCGGCTTCACACATGGAAGCTTTTTCGCCTTATCGAATGCGACCAGAATTTTCGCGTCCTCTATCAAACGCTTTATATCAGCACCGGTGAGTCCGTCGGTTATCTCTGCGAGTTTAGCCATGTCATACTTGCGAAGCTCAAGAGGCAATTTATGTTTGTTGTCATTCAAGATGTCTTCCCGAGCTTTAGCATCAGGCAATTTGGTTTCCAGCCATAGCTCGATACGCCCAGAGCGCACCAATGCTGGTGGCACACTTCCCACATCCATCGTAGTCATAATTATGCAGACTCGCTTATTGCTTTCACTTTCCAAACCGTCCAGCATGGTAAGCAAGTAACGATAGAGACCGAAATCGTCCTTGTTTTCGAAAATAACGTCGCTATCGTCAATGAAGATTATTGATGGCGCGTTATTCTTAGCTGACTCAAAAACTTGCTGAATTTTTGCATAAAACTCTCGACTGCCGGAGATAAAAGTTCCATCAATCAAGAAGAACTTGCTCTTTAATCGATGAGCAAGAGCCCTACCAATTGTCGTTTTCCCCGTTCCGGGCGGGCCTGCAAGCAGCACTCCTCGCTTCGGCTGAAGATCATACTCAGTAGCAAGGTCGTCTCTCTCCAGAGGGATAATGATATTCGCTTCGAGACTCTCAATCACGTCATCAACACCACGAAGCGATTTGATGTCTACAGCCTCAACTTCCTCCAGATCGACGTTGCTCCCCATTCGCTGATTTCTCATGTAGTCGATAAACTTTTCCGTATCGAGTTTTTTCGTCTTACGCAACCACGTACATGCACTACGCAACTGATGCGCATTCAGTTTCGGAGCAAAGCGAAAAATCTTGTGAAAATCGAGGTCTTTCGCCGTGTCCCCGAGGTAATTTTGGCAAAGTGCTTGGTAGTCTGAAAAGTCAAACTTGCGAACGTTAGCACAATAACCGCGATTCCAGATGGGACGTGGTGTCGTACCCTCCATTCCAAAAATCAGTTTCTTGGTCGGATGGTTTGAAACAAATGAAGCGACACTGGTTAGAATCGCTTCGACAAATTTGGCGCGAGGATATGGAGAGTTGAATCCACAGCCGCATATAACGTCATAAATCAAATCGAGATCATCCATGATGACAATATCGTTTTTAGATAGCGCATTCATCAGCATTGCCTCAAGCGTTTCGTCCATCGCAAGTGGATTTTGCTTTCGAATATCATCGATGAAGTCTTTGCAGGTTAAAAACTGTCCCCCCTTGTTTTTGTGGAATTCCTCAAGAATGGTCGTTTTCCCCATTCCCGCATGAGCCCAGACGATGAGAATGTTGCCTACCTCATATGCCTCGTTTAAATAATCGAAAGCCTTTTGCTGAGCTGGGGACAGCTTGATCATGAAACCTCCTGGACCTTCAGTGCGCTGAAGATCGTTCCTGTGAGATGCCTGCAATGCCTACTACTACATGCGATGCCGAGTTTCAGAGGATGCCTGGATTCCTGGATTTCTATCGTTCCCTAAATGACACGCCAATTATCTGCCGCATGAACCCTTATACCAGATTGTTACGCACCCCGCCCACAGTTAGGTAGAAACGGAGCAGATACCGTTTCTCAGACAGGGATGCAACTGTGCGCGGATTTTTCTAAACCGCCTGCTCGAGTATATCGCCCTCGATGTACATCCACCGACCATTGAGCTTTTCAAAACGACTCTTCTCTTTGAACGTATTGTCGAGCCCGCCCTGGCGCAAGTAAGCTGTGAAAGTCACAAATGCCTCTTCGCTACCATCAACAAACTCGTCGACCGTTAGTGAATCAAACTGAGTGTGCTGCGAAAATTTATGCAGATCCTCACGCCATGCCTGTGTGTCTGCCTGGAAGTTAGGATTTTTCGGATGCGTCGTTTCAATAATATAGTCACTCAAGTCCAGTGCATATGCCGAATAACGAGAGCGCATAAGTTTCAGTGCACTTTCAGGAAGCGCTCCATCGTGATATGGTTTGCAGCACTTGTGATAGAGGGCTTTGCTACTGCACGGGCAGTTGAAATACTTTGACACAGTTTGCGACACCTTTACGAGTGAAACCTGCCGAGATTTTTAAACATGGCACGCCAAAGATTGTATTATGTCCAATGTAAATCGGTCTTGTTGAGCGAGGTTTCTTATGAAACGCTTTAGATTTTTGGTTGCATCTTTGGGCATGACAGCTTGCGCACTCAGTTTCCATGTCGGCGCATTCGCTCAAAGCTCAACAGTCAGCTCCGAAACTACAATTCAAACACGTGGTGTCGGCTTCAAAGGCGCAAATGTTTTCAACCCCAAGTATAAAGAGCGCATCGGTACGTACGCCGAACAAATTGAAATGGGGCAAAACAAAGGTTGGTTGACGCCCGCAGAGGTAACAGAATTCAAATCCAGGCTTGAAGGAATGAAACAGCAAGAAGCGGCAGCAGCAGCAAAAGGCTGGGTAAAATCCGACATCGACGCAATCGATAAAGTTTTCACTCAATTTAATATCGACCTGACCAAAGCCGCGAATAAACCAGCGCCTTCAGCGAACTCTGCAAAATCGGACGGCGACACAACTGACACCGCCCCCAGTACCACTACGACCACCACAAAGGCAGTTACGAAGAAGGCAGCTGCAGCTACAAAAACTACTACGAAGAAAACTGTCAGCAAAAAATCTACAAGGTAGCTTCGTTAGCTAGTGACCAGACAGTTGAACCGTACAAACTGTGGTGAGTGTGTTTACGGCTATCAACCCTAGAGTAGCCAAACCATACTTGCGAAATTGCCGCCAGCTTTCGGACGTGTAGATTAAGAGCCCGCTAGACACGATGGTCAGAAGGCTCACTTGAGCCGCGACAGCGAGCAGATCACTTTGCCACGGCAGGCATTGATATTCCGGTACGTTGTGGTATCTGTAAATCCCCCACAAGGGAACGCTTAGACTGACCAACGCTGGGGGCAGCAAAAACGTTGCCTGTAGGCGGCTTGGCACATTCTTGCGGTCGCTAGTGCATAGGTGTACCAACCACCATGTGAGGGGACAAATTGGGGGTGTGATGTAACTTAGAAAAAACGACCATAGTATCATTGAGAAGGTCCCCCACGTCAGCCACAGAGGCGGGGTAGCTAACAGCCCCTCCGGTGGAACTAAGTCCCGAATCACCCCGTAGTAATAGCCGACCACACAGGCGCTTACGACCAAAATCGTGCTCGATATGACTGATGTTCTAAGTCCGTTTGTCACTTTCCTGGTCGCTCGATCGTCTGACTGACAAGATTTATATACCCATCGAAGCCGCTACGCGTTCGAGAGAGCTAAACTCTCCTCTAAGATGGTGTCCGTAGAGGCTGGAACGGTCTACTTTTGCTTTCGATAGTACATATACAGATCCATGCCGGGCGGGTTGGAAGTGATGTACATGCTTGTTTGAATGCCCGACGACTCAGCACCTTCGACTTCGGCAAAGAAACCGAAGTGACCGAGTTCGGAAACCACCTCGCGAAACATATCACGCGGCACGATCACCGCCGTCAAGATAGAGTCCTTTAGCATCGACTGAAGTAACAAGCGAACAATTGCATTCGCCACTGCCCGCGGTTCCGCACTGACATCAGGGGTGGTGCGCACATAAATCGCTCCGCGCTTATTGCGATCGATATTGAGTTTGCTCAGGCGATGGCTGCCCATCGCCTTTCCGTCGTGATACCAGAGATCTTCGTAGACTCTAGTCTTCAAATCTTCTTCATCAGCAGAAACCCTGGTCGTCTTCCGATAACTCACACGAAGATTCTTGATTGGTCGGAGTTTCGATCCAGGGTTTGCGAAAAGCTGATTCTTTTTCTCGGCATCAACGTAAATGATCCAGTCATTGTTGATGTTCAGATGACTCTCGCCGAAGTCGCCCTCATTCGCCGCAGCCAGTGCCGTTTTTACCGGAAGAACGGACAAGGCGATCGCCGTCAAGAAAATAGCGAGGCGCTTCAGCAACATCGTCTCAGTTTAATAAAACTGCTTGAACACCACCGCGACTTCGCCACCTGATGAAGTTGCCGGTCGCTGGACGTTACAGACAGCCTTGGTGTTGGCGTTACCCCAGTTGAGCCAAACGCTGTTGCAGCCTGGATTGTCGCTGCTCGTGCAATTGTCGCAACCGGGCGGAAAAACGCCGACTTTGTTCAAATTTGGACTGTTGGGTTTTGTGCCCAATGGCAAATTCGAGAAGGTCGTAACACTCGTTTGTCCCGCGGTTCCCCAGTTGCCGCCGCCGCTCAGGTTGAACTGCATTCTGCAGTTGACGCCATTGACACAACTTATGTCTATCGCTTCTTGCGGTGATGGCGCTTGCGGAGGATGAACATAGGCTGGAGTGTTATTATCGAGGGTGAACTCGGCCAGGTTTATTCCGTTAGGATAAGCCGTCGGCGGGCAGCTCAATGGCGGTGTGCCGAATGAGATGTTTCCACTGATAGCAGTGCCGGGCGGCGGATTATACGTTACTTTCTGTCCGCGCTGGAGCATGAAGGAACCTTGCAGTCCGCTCCCCGACCAGGTAACAGGAGGGTTGAACGTCACTTGTTGTACGTTTTGAACGTATCCAGGGTTGGTGCCATAGAATCCGGGGAATGCGCCCAGAGTCAAATAGACCTGAACCGCGGCGTTGCTTCCATTGGTGACCGACAGCGCCGTCTGTCCCATTCCCTGCGCTTTTGTAGGGACATTGCTCGTGTACCAGAAGGCACACAATGCCGCGACGAAAACGCTTAGCATAGCTGCTACGCGACCTTTTCTCATATCGATCCTCCAACTCAAACGAACCTACCCAGGAGACAAACCATTCCTTCCAGGAAGTTTTCAATTATCGCAGATGAAACCTATTCGTTAATGAAATATCGCTTTGTAGTCGGATTGCGGCCAAGGTTTTCCCAGTTGCGGGACGCGCTGAGAAGAAACGGTACGGGGCTTGTGATTCCCGGTATAGTCAAACCGCCGGAAGCAGGAGACAAAATAGCCGGTGAAATCAGAGCCTGCACTTCAAGATCGAGATTATAGATGCAAGGAGATTTCTCACCATCGGGCAGCCAGGCGGTCGGGATTTGACCTGGCTTTTCTACGACGAGAACCTCGATTGGATGCGCGTTCAGGAAAACACGAGAAGCTCGCATTTTGAGTTTAAGCTTAGTGCATTTAACTCCACCAAGTCGCTCAAGCCGCGTGGCAAGCGACGGGTCGGCCTCTAATATTTCATGCGCCTGGCTATATGTTTCGCAAAGCGCCAATTTGCGTACGTAACCGTTCACTATTTCCTGAGCGAGCAGCCAACGGACCGGCAAAATCGCAAAGTCAAGAAATGGCAAGAGTATCACAAGCACTAGCATGACTATCGCTGCGGTAAACTCAGCCAATTGGCTACCTCGCGTAGAGCGACGCAGATGGTTTTCGAATTTTCGAGAACGACGCATAGGGAAAACGCTTTTCGTGCGATACTTTGAAAGTCAGACTTCCGGAATAAAGTACCATGAAACGCCAGCGCCAATCGAGCGGCAAGATGCTGATTCTCATCGCGCTGGTCATCGTATTAATCACATTCATTTTTCTCATCGGTATAGTGTTCGTGACTCTTCTGTCTCAGCACACCCGGTCTCAGTACAACGTCGATGCGTTCGCTCTGCATCTTGCGAAGATATTGAACGACCATGATCGCGTCGGTCAAATGAATCAAGTTCTGGCACGTAACCGCGAGCTCATTTACACAACGCGCCAGGATTATATTGGCTGCGAAGAACAGGGATTAAGCCATCTTGCTCCGCTCTGTGACCAGCTCATCAATGAGGCTTACGAGAGTCACGAATTAATCGAGAGCGAGCAACGTCATCAAATCGACGCAGTGTCTAAAGAGCTTGTGAATGCAACGCGAGCATACAACAACAATCGCAACGGAAGCAGCATCTCGATCTTTCCCTGGCTGAAGACATTCGAGCCTGAAATTACCCGTGTGGACGTGGGATGCATCAAAAATGTTCAGTCCAACGTGCGTGACTCGAAGATAGTCGAGCAGCTATTTGAGCATGACAGAAAGCAAGGGTATGTCGAACCAAAGAGCGACCTATTTCGCGCAAACATAAATGCGAAATTGCCCGAGCCGGACGAGCAACTGAAATTTAGATTTTCTGCGCTGCCTGCGTTCGTTGAAAACACTTGCGCACCACCCAGAGTGGCAAATCTCGAGATGTTCGAGCAATATCCGATCGTGATTCGCGACAAGAATTCCGGTTCGAGACCAAACGATCGATTACCATACGCAGTCAAGCTCTATACAACCATGGACGTGGCGCTCGATGCTGAACGATTAGATCGGCACGAAATTACGGTTAACTCCGTTGGTGTCGCTGGCGGTGCCATCTCCGATTACGAGTAGCAGACGCTAGAGTTCAAACGCCTTCAGCTGTTGAGCCACCTGGAGTGTGTGAATCTGCTTACCATCGGTTGCCTTTTTAACTTCTTCATTCCAAGCAACAAACCCGCTGTCACTCGTTGGATCATCCGCAGAAAGAAGCGACATCGGCACGTGCGTCAACTGGACCACATCCTCCGGAGGGACGCCCTTTACACGCGACTTTCCATAGGTTTGGTCGACGTAAACTTTATTAATTTTCGTACCGGGCGCCTTCACGATGTTCCACTCCACTTGAGCGTGCGAGGAAAGAACTAGAATGCTGTTTGGAAACTTGGGTGTCAACTTGACCGTCACGTGCCCCATGATGTTAGGGTTATTGTCCTCGCTTCTTGGCGTATCATGCGCCTGACCGAGATAAACAGCTTGCACGGCGGGATTTGAAATATAGTTCTTATTCACCCAGGTTGTCGGGGCATTGTCGTCGCCATTGTAGATGTAACCAGGTTGCCGCCCGTCCATAAGCAGCTGAATGCTCTCCGAATTAGACATACCAACTGCGCCAACCACACCAAGGAGAAGAACGGAAATACCGGCGAGAATCAAAGGCTTCTTGCTCTTGGACGGTGTGGATGAACTTGAATCGATTTTGGCAATCGGTTTTCCACTTTGAGTTCTGTACGCGGCTGCATCCACCAGACAATCGAGTGTCTTAGCACCAACTGAAGTGAAAGCAGCTACTTTCAATTCTTCGGCTGTTTGCCAGCGCTCGTCAGGATTTTTGCGCATCGCCTTCAGCACCACTTGTTCAAGCGCTGGCGGAATTCCAGCTGACGGCGCAATTTCGTTCATCGGTTCCGGTTCGTTGTGAACGTGAGCATACATCATCTGTAAAGCGTTCTGAGCTCTGAATGGCGTTCGCCCTGTCAATGTTTCATACATCAAACATCCAAGCGAATAAATATCTGTTCGATGATCGATCGGTCCCGCCTGGCACTGTTCGGGACTCATATAGTAGGGGCTGCCGATTGTTTCATGAGCTGCGGTCAGCTGTGGAGCGTTTTTCTCGAGCGACTTGGCTATTCCGAAGTCGACTATTTTAGCCAGTTCTATACCATCATCATTTTCGATCATGATGTTGGACGGTTTCAAATCGCGGTGTGCAACACCTTTCTTATGAGCGTGGCTCAGTGCATCACAAATTTGCGCGAAGATTCGCACCGCGCGTCGCGGCTCCAGCATTCCCTCTCGCGCGATCAAATCCGCCAGAGTCAAACCTTCGAGCAGGTCCATAATCAGATAGGGAGTGCCGTCTTCAAGCCGTCCAAAGTCAAAGACCGGGCAAACATTCGTGTGGCTCAGGCTAGCAGCTAGAGTCGCCTCTTGCTTGAATCGCGCGAAGATATCCTCGCTAACTCGAAAATCGGGGTGTAAAACTTGGATTGCGACTTTACGCCCGATTTCCACGTGCTCAGCCGCGAAAAGTGCGCCCATCCCGCCAGTGCCGACCAGCTTCTGGATCTGATAGCGCCCGATGGTCGTGCCGATATGCGTAACGTAAGCGCCCGAAGTCCCACCGCCAGCTGGCATCGGTGTGGTTTTATCGAAACTCTGGTCCTGCGTCATGCGTTCTCCTCACAAACATTATGAACGAGAAACCAATCTTGAGCGCCACTTGATATCATTTAATGATTAGATATTGCGAGGCTCTACGAAAGGTCGGAGCTGTTCAGGTCATAATCTTTTGCCAGCGCCGAAACAAATCGCTGCGCTTCAGGAACTCCAGATGCATGTCTACAAGCATCGCACGGTCTTCTGAAGTGATAACAGGAAACTCACTAATTGAATCTGTTAGAGCCCGATCAATTGCATGGGGGCAAAGCCGATATTCTTCGACAAATAAAGTATGCATGAAGCGCCTTAACTCATCCGTCTTTCGGCTATCCCCCACACCATTACCGTCGAACGCGAAGCTTTCCCTCGAAAGGCTGGAAAGGTGTTCCTCTATCGCGTTCTTCAGTTCGGAACTACCTTTATCGAATGAAAGTATTTCGAGAACCTCGCGATACGGTTTAGCAGCTTCGTAATCGGAGTCGTACATTCGCCTTACAACGGGCATCACAGTTAGTCGATGGTTGCTTCCCTCTATGCATTCAAGAAGTGTTTTTTGCATGTGTTTAAACCGAAGATCGCTTAAAGCAGCTATCAGCGATTCAGCATCCGATTTACTGGACACTAGTAAAACTTTCCTCAGCTTTTGCATGTCGTTTTGATGCAAGGAGTCTTCGAGGAACTCAAGTGCAAGAGCCTTTATTCGCCTTCTAAACACGGATGAATAACTATTGAGATTCTCGAATTGTTCATCGACTTCAACAGCTAGTTTGGCGAAATCTCTGACAGCACGCGAGTCGTCATGCTGCGCACGTTGCAAGACCGGGCGAAACCAGGGGAAGCCAGAGATAAAACATAAGCGTAAACCGAGCAGCAGATGATGGGGCTTCGCCGAGTCTATCAGCTGTTTATGGTCATTCGTAGCTCTCGCCAACTCGGTCGGTTCAAATGAGTTTGCATAAGTAGAAAGTATGGGATGTGATCGAATATCTGAAGTTGCAATAACGCTCTCGTTTTCCACGCCGGCACTTGAGTCCAGTTCAATTTCGGTCAAGTTCTCCACGGCAGGCTCATCCTGCCAACGTCCGGAGCGCGCCTCACGATAAAAACTCCAGAGGTTGCGAATGTAATAAGAGTCCAACCCGGTGATTATAAATAGTACCACCGCCCCTAATACCAAAAGTACGACAATAAAATCCTGGAAGTGTAATTGCTCCTTCAGCGCTGCCATTGCACCGCTGGTGATCATGGTGGCACACGACGTAAAAATGCAGATGAGGGACACAATCGTGCCACGCTGGCTGCGAGGCACTGGAACGAGACACTGTCTTGTCACCGGCAATTGAACGCTCCTGTTTATAACGTTATAGGTTACGAGCAAAATCACGACAGGCCAGAGCGGCGGAAGAATCAGAGCAATTCCCGAAAATAGCAAGATGTTCAGCGGTTGAAACGCAAACAGAGTGCTAAGCTGAAGGCGCCTTGTTAAGCGCCGTCCGACAAGATTTTGCATTGCAAGCGAACAAAAGATTGCAACCATAGTAGTAGAGCTGACAAATATCGCGATCCGTCGGGCAGAAGGTAAGCTGAGGTCCGCAGCTTGATAGAAAACGTACTCGATGACGAACTTCGTGACTTGTGACCAGATCATGATAATCATTGCGATTCGAACCATATCATTGGCGAAGATGAATTTGAGTCCCTTCTGCAAACGATCCAAAACATTTGATTCGTCACTCTTTATGCCGGCTTTGGCTTCGACTCCATGCAGTCTAGAAACAGTCACGTTAAACAAGGCGAAGTGAACCATCAGACAGACCCAGCCCAGCGGATACCAGTATCCGAGCCAATGGTTCGCACTGAGAATCCAGATAATTCCGGACGCCGTAATACGTGCTATCAAGTCGGCAGAAATGATTTTTGCGTAAACTTCACGAAAAATAGCTGGATTTACCGACAGCTGAAGAATAACCGGACCTAACGTGGTTCCTATCAAATCAACGACTACCGTCGAAATTGCAAAAAGATACAGCAACAAGTGGTTGTATAACACCATATGTGGTGAGTACTGCTCAAGGAAGCACAGGATCGAAGCTGCGAGTGTGAGCCCGATGAAGAGCTTGTAGACGCCATAGCCCTTCTTGTCTCCGAGCAAGGCGAAGTACAGGTAGAATATGACGGATGCGATACTGGCGAAGAAAAACAGCTGAGAGTAATTCTTTCCACCCACGGCTTTAACGAACACACTGTTCACGAATATCAAACACATACTAGTGAACATGCTTCTACAGAAGGCGCTGAATGCGTGCGTTTTGAAAGTCGTCGGCTTAACAGCGTTCATGACTTATCTGTGGCGTTATCTGCACCCGACTCCGGGAGGGACTCGAGATCATCGGGCTCCAACTTCTCCGTTTGCCAGAGATTTCCAAGGTATTCACTCTTTTGAATTTTTTCGGCGAGAGCATTTATGGTCTTCGACAAATAACCAATTTCATCCTCGCCTGCATAAGTTACGCGGGCAGAAAAGTTGCCATTGTTGATCTGATTGACGGCATCCGCAACCTGTCTGAATGGCTTTGCGAGCCGATCTCCAACTACAATGGATGCAACCAGGCTTAGAACCAAACCAAGCACCAGTGCCACCAATAGACGATAAGTAAGTTCTTTGTTCTTCGCTTCAATGCGATGAGTGTTGACGCCAAGAGTAACGACTAGTTTCAACTCATCAATGGGCAGCGAAATAACAATGTACTGATTTGGACCAAGATCTTCGTGATAATCGACAAAGGCGTTGCCGTCAATCTTGCTGTTTGGTCCATAGAAGTGCCTGGTCGCATGATCGGTATGCTCTCTAATTGCGCTATTGGCATCCTTTTCGTTGATACCGTCGCTGGTGAGAAAGTGTCCGCTGCTATCTGTGATTAGGATGAAATTATCCTGTCCAAGCTGCAATCCATGCAGCAAATGTTCAATCTTTTGGAGTCGCGGAAAAACCGCACCGCTAAGCACTCCAAAAATTTGAGTTTTTTCCCGGTCGGCAAAAACTGGCGACACGTATGTCTGATACAGAGTTCCGTTAGGTGAGAAGAACACCTCCGAGGCATGCGATTTCTTTTCCTTGAGAACACGGTCAGCCAGTTCGATGAACGCCTTGTTCTTCCTTCGAAAATTCGTCTTCGGTGTGTATGGTCCCATAGTGGAGCGGCGTTCAGCGAACACCAGCTCTCCATCGGCTCTATACATGTGGACGGTGTTGTAAATGTTTGGAAAGGCCAGAAATTCCTTTAGCGTGCTTTGCGCCTGTTTAGGTTCAAACGGTAAAAATCCCGGCATTCTGGTGAGGTCGTCTAGTGCTTCTAGATCAGCACCGTAATTGGCTTTGACGTTGTTTATGATAAAAGCCAGAGACGTCGTTGAGTCTGCCACGACAAACTGACGGATAGCCTCGTTAGTCAAGTAGTAAGCGACTGCCGAGACCACACCAAAGAAAATGATAATGATCACGAATAGTCGAGTGAAGATAATGCTTTGAATCGACCGCAATGGAAAAATCCTTAGCGTGGTCCGCCTAAAAACCTTCGGGATTCCGTTGATAGCTTACGCCATAGGCCCTTATTCCACATTTATGGAGCTTACGCACGGCTGCCGGCGGGTATAGAGCAAGTGGGAAACTCCCTAAACTTCTGAGGAACGTAGAAGTGAGAGTTAAGAACATTGTCGTCGCAGCGACATTATTATTAGCCTGTTCATTGAGCTTTGTAGAGCAGGCGCAGGCTGGTTCTGATGATTATGAGAAGGAGTTGTCGCGCGGACAGCGACAGATCGTGAAAAAGGACTTCGAAGCCGCAGTCGCGTCTTTCACTGAGGTCTTGAGGCAAAATCCCAATGTGTACGAAGCCTACCTGCTAAGAGCTCAGGCGCGTGTAGCTATAAAAGACATGGATGGGGCGCTCGCCGACTACGATCAAGCGATCAAAGTAAATCCCAACGTAGTCGAGTCTTACATCAAACGCGGAGAGCTACAGAGCAGTCAAGGCAATCAGCAAGCGGCGATTGATGACTACACGCAAGCCTTGCGATTGAACCCGAAAAATGGTTCTGCACATATGAAACGCGCGGAGGCGTACAAGCAAAACGGAGACTTTCTCAAAGCCGCCGACGACTATTCATCGTTTTTAAAGTTCGACAAGAACTCAATGGAAGCTCGCGAAGCTCGAGGTGAATGCCGTTTGAGAGCTTACGATTATGATGGAGCCCTCGACGATTTCAACTTTCTTCTCAAGAAGTTCAAAACGAAGTCGTTTTCAATTCACTATAATCTCGGCGAACTCTATGCAGCAAAGGGCGATATGAATGCAGCTAAAGAGCATTTCAACGAAGTTATCGCCTATTATTCGAAGAACCTGAACAAATCAAAGAAAGCTGGTTGGGACTACATTCGCAGGGGACGTGCTTACTATCACTTGGGTGAAACAGACAAAGCCATGAGTGATATCGAATCTGGTGCTGCCATGCTACCCGATGATCCGACAGCGCAGTACGAACTTGGTCATGCGCGTTTGTTAAAGGGTGATGCGGAGGGCGCGATCAAACCATTGGACGTGGCCATCAAAGCGAATCCTCGTTTATTCGCAGCGTATGTGGACAGAGGTTCCGCGAACATAGCGCTAGGGCAGTTTTTAGCGGCGAAGAAAGATCTCGACACGGCTCTGGCTAACGAGAAGAGTACAGGAGGTTATCTTTATCGGGCCATGGCTCGTGTCGCATACGGCGATGCGGTAGGGGCTTACAACGATGTAATCGAGGCCAAGAAGCTAAATCCCAAAGCCCTCGAGGTCAAGCAGAAGGAATTATCAGCGGAGTTGGCGGCGAAAGAGAAGGCTAACGACAAAGATCCTGCGGTGGCACAGATTCTGGAGCAGCTCGCATTGATCGACCTGGCAAACAACAATGTCGACAGCGCCGAGGCATCCGTTAAAAAAGCAATTAGCATTCAGGAAAAATCCCTGGGACAATCGGATCCAAAGATCGCATACAGTTTACTTCTCCTCGGAAAAGTCTATTTGCAGAAGCAGCAGCTTCCGCGCGCTGAGGCTTTGTTTAGAACAGCGATGATTCGCTTGCGCACCAATCCTGATGGCACTCAGAAATATGCAGTATTCAGCCTGGAGGATTGTGCACGCGTTTTAATACAGTCGGCGAAGCAGGAAGACGCTGGTGCGATTCTTAGCGACACGCGTATGGCAAGAGCAGTTTCCGGTCTGACCGAAGGAGCATTCACGGGTGATCTGGCTCGACGTGCAGAGTCAGCAATCGACGCTTACAAGCAAAAGAAGAAGTTCGACCGGCAAGAGGAACTCGTGCGCAAGGCAGCCGTCACTCCCGCAGCCGAGGACGACGGCGACTCTACTCCTGTGGAGGAAAGAAAGCGAGCCAACAACCGGCCGATCCGAGACAAATGGGCGGTGATTGTTGGCATAGGGCAGTTCAAGGACCCTAATATAAACCTGAAATTTGCTTCCAAAGACGCAAAGGATTTCGCAAACTTCCTTGTTAAGGACAAGGGCTTCGCGCCGGATCACGTTCAACTTTTGACGGATCAGCAAGCGACCCGAGCGAACATATTGTCTCTTCTCGGTAGCAAATGGCTTCCGCGTGTCGCGGAACCTGATGATCTCGTAGTGATTTATTTCAGCAGCCACGGAAGCCCATCGAGTCTGGATGTAGGCGGCGTCAATTACCTGGTCGCGCACGACACTGACCCGAATGACCTTTACGCGACCGGAATCGCCATGCAGGATCTGGCACGCATTATCAAAGCTCGTGTCCACAGCGATCGAATTATGCTGGTTCTCGATGCCTGCCACAGCGGCAGTGTAGCTCCGAGTGCCAAAGGAATTGGTCGCGAGGCGAATATCAATGTCGATGCGATCGTGCAGGGCACAGGTCAGCTGGTCCTTTCGTCCAGCAGCCCGGAACAGCGCTCATGGGAGTCTAAAAGATATGACGGCAGCGTGTTCACAAAATACCTGATCGAAGGTCTGAAGTTGAATGGCAAAATGACCACACTTGGCGACGCGTTCGCTTATCTGGATCAGGAAACCAAACGTGAGGTCTTAAGAGATCGCGGAGTTCTCCAGAGTCCGATCATGAAAAGCAAATGGGAAGGCAAAGATCTAATTCTTGGAGTAACTCCGAGCGCACCATCACGAGGAGTCAGTGATTTCGAATTACCGGACTCGGTGAGACTATCTACAGGCACCGATGATGGTGCATCAAAATCAGTGAAGCCGAAAGGCCCAGCGAAGAAACATTGAGAAATTTTACGGCGATTCAGGTTATGGTAACAACCATACGCGGGTGGAATAATCATCACTACCCGTCAGGCAATAATCACCTTTCTTAGTGAAGCCGACGCACCACATGCCGAAGGGCTGAACCTTGTAGGATTCAATCTCTTTACCCGTATTTAAGTCCCAGAGCCGTATCGTTTTGTCGAGACTGCCACTAATCAATTTGTCATCGGACAGGAACATCGCTCGCTGAATCCAGTTTTCATGCCCTTGTAGCAGCTTGATCGGTTCACCGGTGGCTAGGTCCCAGAGTTGCATGGTCAAATCTCGGCTCCAGGAGAGAAGCTTGGTGCCGTCACGAGAAACCAGGACTCCTGTCACATCGTTTTTATGACCGGAAAATTTGCGGATTGCTTTGCCGTCTCTTAGACTCCACAGCGTGACCGCCTTATCAGTACCACCCGATACAACCTGATCCCCATCGGGTGTAAACGCTACACACCGAACGGTTCCCAAATTGCCATCAAATACTTTGATGGCTTTACCCGTGGTGGCATCCCAAATTCTTACGGTTCCATCATAGCCACCAGATACGATATTGCCGCCACCCTCCGAAAAAGCCACGCAGGTCACCAGATTTTGATGACCTTCAAGTTTTTTCAGTTCGGTGCCGAGATCAAGATCCCAGACTCGCACAGTCTTGTCGCTGCCTGCCGAAGCGGCACTATTACCAACCGGGCTGAATACGACACAGTTAACGTCATCTTCGTGCCCCTCGAATGTCTTAATTTCCTTGCCCGTCTTGAGATTCCAGTAACGGATGCTATTATCTTGCGCACCTGTGAGCGCACGGTTTCCGTCGGCGGATATATCAATTGTCTTTAGATACCCTGTGTGTCCGACCAGCCGCAAAACTTCCTCGGCGCGTTTGCTGCCACCGAGCAAATCCGGAATTCCTCCTGCGGATGCTAGACGCCGGGTGCTTTCAACCTGCCGAGACGCCTCTTGAGTAGCTTCAGTCGACGGCTCCTCTGGTTTCGATTCCGAAGCCGTAGAGATCGTGAACTCTCGTTCTCTTGGCTTGTCATTGGTATCGCTTTTGGTGCCCTCGTCTCTGGTTCTCTTCAGACCTTTGCCGTCAAAGTCCTCTCCCAAAATATTTTTCAACGTCGGATCCGACGCCGGATCTTCTGTCAACTTGGCAGGATCTCGCTCGCCACCACCTTCGGTATCGAATCGCTCGCCGAGCGATCGCAAACGGCTCTCTATCTGGGTTCTCTGCGAAGATTTGCCCATTGCAATGTAGAGTTTTCTGAGCGCGCGCAGGCTTGTCAGCAGTTTCTTGTTATCACCCGACAACTTTTCTGCTTCGCGAACGGCATCGACTAAAAATTTTTCAGCTTGATCGTACTCTTTGTCTTCGTACATCTTGATGCCGATTTCATTGTACGAACTCCAGATCGAATCCTGGGCGAAAGATTCCGTTCCAACCAATGTCAAACATCCTACTGACAGCACAATCGCCACGCACGACTTGGTTGAAAACGATCGGCTGATGCCTGGACGGGGCACTCTTGTCATAACTCCTCAGCTGTCTTGCTAGCTTCGCGAGGTCACTGCTGCGAACCACTCTTCCAATTGGATCGAAACTGCCCGCGTTCATCTAATTCACCGCGCTCAAATCGCGAGCGCTGCTCGCCTGATATTCTAGCTTGAATTTCCTCTGCGCGATTTCTGGCTTCCGCAGAAGTGTAAATACTACTTGTACAGTATCCTTTCGGAGCTTTTGTCGGTTTGACAGGACGCATCGCACGAATGGCTGCCAGGGCATAGCTCTTAAGCAGCGGATCTTTCGAGTAGTATGCCACCCAGGCGAATTGATCGGTAGCGGCTTTTTGATTCCCAAGCGCCTTGTAGCAAAGCCCGCTGTAATAGCGGGTCTTCTCGTTTGGCGGTAATTTTTCCAACACCATCAGAGATTGTTTGTATTCGCGATTTTTGTGAAGCAAAATCGCTAGATCCATTGTTGGCTTCTGGTTCTTGACGAAATCGTCCGATTTGGTCTGCGGAGCCGGCATCACTTCGCTTCCAGGAATGAAATTGTCGATGCTCGCAGCTGAGCCGGTATCGCCTTTGACGCTGGTTGCCGCCGATGTGCCGGATGTTGATTGACTGGACGGTGCGGCTTGCGAAGCGCTTTGGTCCGCCACTGTTGCATCCTTCGGCGTCTCCGCCGAGCAAACAGACAGGCAGGTAAAAAGCGCCACCGTCGCAACTAAGGAACTGAGCAAGCCTCTTTCAATTTTGCGAGAGAAGGTCTTCATGATTGATTCTCGATAAAGCAGTCATTATTAACCTTCCCTATTATAGGACGGTTTAAGCCTTTGGAACGGAATCAGCACGCCTTGGCTGTGTTTGAAGAGACCGTGGAAACGGCAGAGCAAGGGAACCTGCGCAGATTATTCGACCATATTTGCGATATCACGGTACATCACAAGAGGTTTCTCAAGTTTCTTCGCTTGATTCATAGCCAGTTCCGCGCCACCAAGAAGCGATGGCATGTCACGGAAATCATCAGGCACCGCACAGACGCCGAAAGCGATCGCCATTTGATTTGCCATGACCTCGCCGCCCAGCGGTCTTTCCATCAAAGCGTCAATTATGCGACCGACAAAAATTTCCGCCCCCTGACTGCGAGTACTCGGAAGAAGAAGCGCGTAATCATGCGCGTCGTAATGGGCAATCAAATCGACATGACGTTTCAGTTTGCTAATTCGTAAAACCGCGTCCATCAAAGCCCGCTCACTGAGCACTCTTCGAGTAACCTCGCCGTCAATGATGCGTTTTTGACGCAATTCGAAAACGACAACTGAAAATGAAGTTCGGGATCGATAGCTGCGGAAATACTCCTGCTCCAGGAAATAGAGAAACGCCGGATAAATGAAGAGCCCCGTATCAGCCCTTCTCAAGCTCATCATGATGCTCTGAATCGCACCATTGTCGATAACCTTTGGTGAGAAGGCGAGCGCCGATTTCGAGCGCTTCGGATTGACTATTTTGACGAGTTCTTTGACGGTCAGATGGAAAATAATATTGACCAACTGGATTCTGCTCAAGTGCAAGAAGCGACATAGCTCTTCAAAGGTGCGCTTGCCGTCGAGACTGCAATATACGCGGGAAACAGTATCAATATCGGCCGGGCTGTTATCCTGCGCTCGCGCCAAAAAATCGCCCTGCGAAATCATAGAGTTTGTCGGCATTATCGTCGAAGACGGCAGCATACCTGCGTCCTTGAGATAGGCAATTTTATTGGTCAGCTGCTGGCTCTGTTCTAGCAACGATTCGATGCTTTCATAAACCGTGTGGTTGTTTCGCAAAATGCGAGGTTCGAAACTGTACGTGATATCTTTCCACGTCAACATTTCGATTACCGCCTCATCACCCTGCACATCATTGGCGGTGGCATCAATGGGAATGCCCTCGTGGATGAAAACAGTCGCAGTCAAATCACCGCTTCGAATGTCCAGCCGTCCGGTCACGCCGGCTTGCAGAATGTCACGAAGGAGATCGCCGGAATTGCCTTTGGAAGAACCCTCACGTGGAATGCTCTCCGCGGTTGGCAAAATCGCAGGTTGCGGAATCGGAGCGAAACCGGGCGTCGGCATTGGTTTCCCAATTGCAGTGGCGCCAGGCTGCACTATAAGCGGCGTATCGCTCTCGTTTTGCTTTTGTCGATAGGAGTGATCCATGTCCTGCAGATAATCCTGCTGGGCACTCCTGTCCGGATAATTGACCTGAGGCAGGCGCGGGTCCGTTTGATACGCTATTGAGTTTTGGAACTCGTTTCCAGCTGCAGGAGCGGCTTGCGATGGCAACTTCGGCGCATCGGTCGTCGAAGACGTCTCGGAGACCGGCGAGGGTTGCGGTGAAGGTCGGCTAACGTTTCCGGTTTCTTTGCGCTGAGGTGGCACCGCAGGTTCCTGAAACGCAGGCATGCGTTGCTGCGACTCACCCATATTCGGACGAGTCGCTTGCTGAGCCTCAGCGCAGTTCGACACGACCAAGTTGTACACGAGTAGAACATCGACACTCGTGTAGTCGAAAAGTATCCGCCCCTGATCCGTGAACAGTTTCCACTGCGGATTGCCGCTCTTGAGGTGACAGACGACCTCAAGCGTGAAAGGCATGAGATTTGCGCCGCGCCAAGCCAGCTTTACCGTCTTGCCTCGTTGCTCCATGCACTGAGATAGCAGCTGATGCAATTCGGAAAGGTCCGGACCGCGAGGGAGCTTTCGCAGTTGTCCGCCTAGACCGGTACTGGTTTTCTTAAGCACAATGATTTCCTTAAAGCGACCCGATAAATTGAGCCGTTATCTTCCCCGGTTGCTTTTATGCAACTGACCTGTATTCTACCCGATTTAAAACGGAGTCTATCGCCCGTCTGGTGGGGTAAACCGGGTTCACCCGGATGGGTGAAACGGTTTCACCCTCGCCTCACTTAGCAACCGACGCCACCGTCACCGCTATCCAGGGTGATTGGGTTTTGCCTAGAATGGCCGACCAATACCAGGAAGATATATCGGACCAGGACCGTCCTTTCGAATCCGATACGATTTCACGGACTTCAAGCCGCTGACCATTTTTCACAGCTGAAAAACGCGACCAGATCTTTCCATCCTCATCTCGCAAGGCGGCCATCGGATGCAGCTGAAAACAGTTGCCCTTGTAGCAGTCGCTGGAGGGATGCAGCTGCCGCGTCGGTTTGTTCACTTGCCGAAATAGAATAGTCCGGCTGCCATCAGTAAACTTTGCGATGCGACCCGGAAAGCCTGTGGAAAAACGCGTTTCAGTTTCAGATAATTTGACTGGTTTTAGACCGCGACCTTCGAATTGATTTGGAAATTCAGTTCGGACAATCTGTGTTGTGTCTTCGTGATATGGCACTTGAAAGAACGGGAGTGAAAACGCCACCGCAGACGCCACCACTAGCGAGAACACATAAACTTTCGCCGCAGCTCCCTGCGGGTTTAATTTGGGGACGCAATCGTTGGATAAAACTTCGTGCGACGACTTCTCGTTAAAGGTATCCGTTTCATTCGCCATCAGACCCGATCCCTGGTGCAGAGGATCTGGCAATGTGAAACGCTCCCGCGCAAGCATGTTTCCAAAAACTGCTACTGCTATTGCAAGCGTGATAAACGACGCGACTGACACAAAATCGTGAGCAACATCGGGGAAGTTGAAGCCCCGCTCGCGCAGGATCTCGACGTACACCATGATTGTCGCACGGGCGACATTGGTGAAGAGTACGCCGATTATAGAAAAACACAAAAGCAGGACGGAGCGCAGAGCTGATAGCTGTTTAGTCCAGCAAATAACGAAGCAAAAGTAGAGGCCCGCCCAAAGCATGTTGATACCACTGCAAGGCGAATCAACCAAAATCAATTGATTCTGATGTTCGAATGAGGTGCCGGCGACGGCAACTGCCGTGCCTGACAATTGCACAATCGCCGCCGTTAAATTCGTTATAAGCAGACGCAAAGGAAATCCAACGAAGAATTGAAGCGACGCTAATACAGGCGAGGAAAGGATGAGAAAACCAAACAAGGCGAGCGCGTTTCTTCGCCCTGGAATACATCGAGTCCACAAAACGACTCCTGCCGCACAGACCGCAATTAAGCACCGCACCAATGGCGGCACCATGGCGAAACAAACGCAGTAGAGGGAAACTAGCACCACACAAACTGGTACCAACTTACCGGCGTTAAAAAAGGATGTTTTGCGATTCCATGAGAGTATCACGAGAATAAAAACGGTGGACAGCGAAATCAAACCCCAGGGCTCGTCTGAGTTATCGGCGGTTCTTGTGATAAACCAATAAAGGCTGTGCCAGAACGCCACCAGCAGCAATATCAGCTCTAATGGAACGAACTTAAGGGCGCTCACTTTCGCTCCTCCGGATCATAGCCACTAGTTGAGTTTTACGGTTTTGAATTACGAGAAGAAAACCGATGATAAACATCATGAGCCACATTTCCGGCTCTGGAACTGATGGCACATCAGCGGTCTCTTGGAAGACAGGCTCTCCGTTTTTGCCGGACTGCTTAACTGTTGGATCTTCGCCCGGCTTTAGTCCGAAGTTTTTAAACTGCTGCGCGGTCTCCAATACTACAGCACCGGAGACAGGCGTTACGATCCGATAAGTGACCGCCGTCTGCGCAGCGCGATTGGTCTCATTTTTCAGCAACGCTGTGCCGACCTGATCTGCCGCCCACAACTTGATTAACTCACCATGAGTGGTATCAGTTAGCCCGTTCGCTTCAGAAGTCGCCGGTACGACGTCTCGAACCGGTAGCAACATATCGGCGCCGTTATTGAACCGATCGATTATTTTATCTAGGTCGCCTTTGACCGTACCAAAACGGGCTACGTTTTTAAAAGTCACGAAATCGGCCAGCTTCTCGGCAAGAAGGTTTGGTCCGGACTCAACCTCAAATGAGTAGACGGTTGGTCGCGGACCGTATCTGGTGAATGTACTGGATGGGTCATCGAAGATAACAGGTTGAGGTCCGTGAATCCAGAGAACACTACTGCCCGGAATTCTTGATGCCATATTTATTGCCGCACGCAAGGCGACAGCGTTGTCCGGACCGCCCTGGAATCGAAGCGAGGTCAATTTATCCGCCACCACAGAGGGTGTCAACTCTTGATAAAGTTTGTCTTCCGGAGTCAGCGCACTGACTTCGTCAGCTGCGACCACCACACTCCAGGGAACACGACCAGCGATTTTGGCTATAGCCTGAGAGATAGCCCTGGCGTGAGGTCGGACGGCGACCGATGCGTCAATCACGATAACGACATTCTTGACTGGCGACTCATGAAACTTTTCAATTCGCTGGGTCAAAACCTTTGATTGGCGTCCGGTAGAAAAGCGCTTGGTTACGGGGGCCACGTTATGATCGCGCGCAATAACGATCGGCTCGACGTCTGCCCCCAGGCTGTTCAAATCGATGGACCCTGCAGCATTGTATCCGGTGCCGGAGACTTCAGCGCTCTCCACCGGGCTGCCCGATTTTAGAAACGCAGGCTTGGTCTTTAGAGGAGTAAGCGACCGCACCTTCGTGTTCATCAAGCCGGCGATTTCAAAATTGTTTTCCACTAACCGCGGCAGTACCATTGACGCGCGGTCATTTTCGATAAGCATAGGCGATGCGATCCTTATTCTAGTTTTCATTTCACCCCCGGGCGGCACCGGAAAACACTGAAGAAGGACACGGTCGCCACCGGCACTGGTGACAAGGACCGGGTCGCGCTGACGCTGAACGACTGCCTGGTAGGCAGATCGAACCTGGCTTTTAGAGCCAAATGCAGCCGGTTGAGGCTTGCCGTTTATCCAGAGCGTGAGATCGGAAACAACAGCGCCCGGAGGCAACAAAATGTTGGTTCTTGCCTCTGCGGCCGACTTATCCTTGTTCTCGAATATAAACGTCCACTCCATGTCAGCACTTGCGGAGTTCGCGTCGCAATTCACGCTCAGATCAGAGTTTTTCAAAAACAAATTCTCGGATCTGGCGCCGACTGCATCCTGACCGAGGTCAGAATCCCATCGCCACCAGTTCAATTCATTGGGAAGAAACTCATGCGGATACTGTTCGCGGTTAAACGGAATGCCAGTCACTCGATAGAAGACGTTGCGTGCTTCCCTGGGATCTACGGCTTGGTAGTTGAATATCGAAAGATTTCCGACATCCGACATTTGCGGTTTGTCGCAATAGCAAAGCTTGAGTAGTTCAGGCTGGCTGCCGAAATTCTTCAAAGTGTTAATGCCCTGGCGAGCTATTGCAGGATCAGCTGATACCGCTTTGAGAAGGGCGTTTCGAGTGATGCTGTGCGGCAGTTCCGCACAGAAGACACACAGAACCCCGAGAATCATGCCCAGAGTTATGCACGCGCGAACCTTTCCGAGCGCGCCAACAGACTTGTCCTCTGCATCGCGTTTCCAAAGACGACTGGCAAGACCTGCCGAGACAAGGAGCGTGATCAAAGGAGCGAAGACTAAGAATCCTATGCCCATGAGCAAGATGAGCATTAACCCGAGCGGAACCAGAGGCAGAAATCTCAACATGTACACAAGCGAGATTCCCATCACCAGACCGATGATAAGACCTTCTCTAGGCGTACCTCTGTAATTTGGATCTTTCAGTTTTAAAAATAGCCAGCCGTTCCCAAAACCAACAGAGGCAACCATCGCGATATGCCACCAGGTTGGAATCGGGTCAAAAAATGCATTGGTACACAATCTTAGACATCCTTCCACAGCCAAGACAACGAACGGAAGGATAAATCCGAACAGTATGGTCATAAAATTTCACTCCGGCGGCGACAATCGGATCACAGAGGAGGTCAGTGTTTCCTATTTTTTCGAATTTCGCGCTAAACCCGATTAAGTCAGTTATATCACCGAAGTGTTAGAGCGCCATTGCCTTCGCGAACGAAATACAATAAGCCGAATCGGGCATCCAGAGCGCTTTTTCACGGCTCACTCCGCCCTTTGGCAATGATATTTCACCGTTAAGCGATCGTTAGAGTCGCAGACACAAAATGCTCAGAAACAGTCTGCAGGCGGCTCCACGGGTTTGTGCCAAAACGTTGAGAAATTAACATCTTGCTTTACAAGACCCGCTCCAAAAGCGTCAGCTCTGGAAGCAAACGGATTGAAATCAGAACGTGATTGCCAGAGGCTAACTATGAGCCTGGGTAGATTTGGCGCGCGTCGCTTCCAGTTGCTTGACGAGTTCCTGATATGTGTCCGAGCTTTCTGTCGCATCCGGATCGACTAGTTTCACACATCGCTTCAAGCTCGCGGTCGCTTCATCCATACGATCGGTTATGGCATACAACTCGGCTTGAACCCAGTAGAGTTCCGACATGAGTTCATGATTCTTCTTTGAATGAAGGCTGCTAATGTTTATCGCCTTCGTGGAAGCAAGCAAACCGAGTTCGTAATCACCATGCTCTGCAGCTAGGTCCATAGTCTGCCGAGCGAACTTCAGTTCTTCGTGGAAATTCTTGAGCTTGCAGCTATCGCGCTGCAGCCACTGAAGGAAATTCTCGTCATCTCGGATATTCTGTACACTGTTGGTGGCGGCAGCCTCAGCCAGTTTGTCGCTTATGTGCTTGATATTCTTTTGAACTTCTTTTCGAGGAGCTGCGGCATGCTGCCCGACACTCTCGCTATAGGAGTTCATGAAGCCGGTGTGTCCGCTTGCGCGGCTCAGCATGCCAACGAGCCCGCCGACCATAGACACAACCTGATCCTTATCCACCTCGGTCTTAGCCAATGCTTGTAAAAGCGCCTCATCCCTTGCGTCCTGGGACTTATCTTTCTTATCGTCACCGCTCACGGTCCACTCTCCAACAGATTAATTACAAACTAAATCTCTTATGCCACGACCTCAATACATCAAAGCCGATTATTTTTTCAAATGAGAATCTTAAACATACAACGCCTGAAGCCGGCAACTAGCGACAAATCTGAATAATCTCTTCTTCACTCGGACGAACCTTGGTGCGCCCGCAAAATGTCAGTACGGGAACCAGCTCCTGTTTCGTCAGCTTATACATTCTCCGCAAAGCGCCAAAATTGTCGGCGACGTTATGGTCATCATATTCGATACCATTTAGCTCGAGAACCCGTCGCGCTTCCGCGCATAACGGGCAGTTTGGCACCGTGTACAGTATTGGTTTGTCTATCATGCCTGTTCCTGAATTGCCAGTGCTCGGTAAGAGTCGGGACTGCCGGCACACTGCTAAAAGTATTCCGGATGCAGTCTTTTCAATCGGGATTCGAGTTTCACAACCGAATCCAACATAGGATATCCCGGGCAGACTTTGCGGGCCAAGTCCCACGAATTCCAGGCGCTCATCGAATCATAGCGCGAGTAATAGTGCTTGCCCAGATCGTTATAAACACCAGTCAGATGCGGATTGTGTGCCAATGCCGCAAGGAACATTTTTGATGCGTCCAGCCCGAGTGAATCCGCAATATTCGCCTTAAAAATCTCCAGCATGTAGCCCTTTCCGAGTCCAGCAGTCTTGATTCCCTGTAGATCTTCAAGAGCCTTCTCCGCGTCCTTTTTACTCGTTGGCTCAAGACAGGCAGAAATAATCTTGAATTCAGGATCTTCTTTCACCTCCGAAATTATTTCCCCGGAATCCTCTTCGGCACGGTCACCCGTGGTCAGGTTGTACTCAGTGACAGTAAGAAAGGCATCGGTCAATCGATGCTGATTGACGAGTTTCTGTGCCTCTCCAAAGGCGGCGTCGCGCGTTGGCAACGAGACAGGTCGGTCATCGAGCATAACTTTCTGCTGCACCGTATACAGTGGCGAGCCTTTATCGAACGCCAGCCTATAGCCCTGAAAATAATCCGGTTCAGATCCTTCCCTGGACTTCTCCATCAAAGAAATTTTGACATCATATTTCCTCATGGCAGCGCGGAATTGATAGCTCAGAAACTTCACGAATCGCTTTTTGGCAAGAATTTGCTCGCGAACATACGGATGAAGACTGGTTCTATATAGCAGAACCTTTTCCATCATCGGACCGTAAGAATCTTCCAGTTTTTCGCCGAGCAGAGCCTCTGCGATGATTTTGCCTTCATAGGAGAACATCAGCAAGTCGCCATCCTGACGCTCATCAAGGACAATCCCTGGATTCTCCGGTTTATCCGGCATAATCATGCCGAGTTCGCAAGCCACGTCGAACGGATCGAAGACACTGGATTTGGTATCACCCATCCCAACCTTTTCAAGAACGTCAGAGAGCATCGCGCGATTTCTAATTTCCAGGTCCTTGAACCCGCAGTATACGAAAAGCGAATGCTGCTCATAGTTTTTCGAAATCGCATCGAATTCGCTCACTCGCTGATTTCTAAAATCATAGAGCACCGAATCGTCCTTGCTCTCAACGTAAAAGTGCCCGTCTCCCAGCGTGACGGTAGATTCTTCCTTTCGGTATTCGGTCGGTTTTTGCTTGATGCCCTCGGATTTGTCTGTACTTTTTTTGTCAGTACTTTCTCCTTTCGACTCAATCACCACCGGCTTTGGTGCTTGCTCTATCGTGGTCTCGAACTGATACTTGAGCTTCAAAACCTCCGCCGATGCGCCAGCACAGAACAATAAATGGAAAGAAAGCGCGAGGCACAGCGCCAGTCGATTGGAAAACCTCATCGAACCTCCAGTTCCGTAAAGCGTCACTCAACTATTTTTCGCGCAGCAACGTCTACAACGTTGGTCTCGCGCTTAACTTTCCAGACCAGAGTGTTCATCACGACATCATGAACAGTTTGCCGGTTATCGGTAATCAAACACGTCAAGTAAGCCAAACCGAATAGCGAGCCTGACAAGGCTTTCATTACGAAGCGAAGCACCGCCCGAAGAAAACCAATTCGTTCGCCGCGCCCATTAGTCACTTGCAGTCCCAGAAGTATTTTCCCCGGGGTCGCTTGAAGCCTCGAACACTCGAAACCGGCAAAGTAAGCGGTCGAGACAATTGCTGCAATCGATCCACCAGCGACAACAAATACGTTGCTCTTCATTGGTTCGTCTATGTGCATGAAGCTTGTGACTATCATCAATATCGGAACAGACAAGGCGCTGACGGTCAAAGACGCAATCATCACAACAACGAAATCGATCAGTGACGCAGATACGCGCCACAGAAAGTGAGCATGAGTTCGAGTTTCGGCCGTCAATTAAGTTTCGTCGCAGGTTTAGAAATACGTGGACTATTCTGTCTAGATTATTCCATTTTTGGGCACAATGCTCTCACTTTGGGGAATCCAGGCTTGGTTTTGACTTTGGAGGTCGGCATGGGTACAAAGGAAAAGCTCGTGATCGCCCTGGTCACGGTTGTCGCCATTATGGCAGTGCCTGACTTACTCCAGCACTTCTCCAAACGCATCTCCTGGGACAATTTCAGCACCGAAGGTCGCCGCTTGATTCTGTTTGGCGACAAGGAAAAAGCCGTCGACTTCTACAAAACTGAAGTGCGGAAAACAATTGTCGAGAAAGGCGTCAAAGATCCGGCTTATATAGCGGCTCTTGAGGGACTGGCGATGGCGTATCAGAAACAGGAGATGTATCTCTCAGCAGAAGATCAATATAACGAAGCACTGAAACAACTTGAGAAATCCTGGATTCCTGATCGTACGCGCATGAGAGAGACGATGGGTCACATGGCGGCGATGTATTCGAAGCTCGGCGATACGAAAAAACTGGAGAAGATTCACCTGCGCGAGCGCGGGCTCAACACGTGGTGGCAATGGTTCTGGAGTTGCTTTGTCGTGACATTCGCAGCCGAAGCTCTCTATATGGCTGTCGTGCTGGCTCGACCAGGAGATATCGACCACTCCCACTTTAAAGTCGAGCATGGTTGGCTTTATGCCTTCGCCTGTTTCGTCGGCACCATCGGCATGATGCGCGGACTTCTTATGGCGGAGATGGATGTACTGGTGGCATTTTTTGGTGCCGCCGGAATCACACTCGCCGGTCTGCCGTTTGTTTTTGGAATCGTCCTGCTCTTCGCCCGCCAACTTGGTACCGAGGATGCCCGAAAATTGCTGGAACCAAGTTATAAAAGATCTCAGAGAGCGAACTAAACAAGTCCTATTATCCAGAAACAGCAAATTCAACGAAGGTGTCTAGCCCTTTCGTAAATCAAATCAATCCAATTTTTTTGAGATAGTGATTGCCTCGTGGCTGTGTTTGCCACCAGATATGGTGTGCACATTTTCGGTTTCTCAGCGCGCCCCATAGCAAAAGAGGCCTTCGTCAAACGAAGGCCTCTAAAAGGAGGTCAATTCAGGATTCCCGCCTCTCCCCTACTCTAGCTTGGAAGCTAGACAATCCGGCTTAGTAGCCAGAGTTCCAGTCGCGAACCGGAGCCGGTACAGGCTGTTGATAAACAGGCTGTTCAACTGCGGGTTGCGGTTGTGGTTGAGGAGGTGCGAAGGAAGTTTGAACTTCAGGCTGCGCAATAGGAGCAGCTTGTACTTGGTTTGCTTGCCAAGTAGCGAGGTTGAAGTTCTTGAATGATTCCTCGATTACTCCAGACTTCTCACGAAGCAGGTATTCGATATAATCACCGCGGCTCATTCTCGATGCTGCGACTTGTTCGTCGAGCAATCTGTGGGCCATAGGTGTTACGCACACTGCGGTTGTGGTGCCACGGTTCTTACCGAAGAAGTAAGATTTGGCGCCACCCTTGGGTCCAGTCTGCTTCAAGGATGCAGGAAGTCTCAATGGCGGCATGCCTGCGCGCTCACGAATGAGCATTTCGACATAGTCTCCATTTGAAACACCAGCAGCTGATGCTTGTTCTTTGAGCAGCTGACGACCAAGTGCGGTCAGGTTGAAAGAGACGGAACCCGACTCTTTGCCTGGGAAGCGTGACCGCCGAGGCGAAGTTGTTTTTGGTGTGGTGTTTGTTTGGACCGTTGTGTTCATTTAGTTTTCGGCAGCGTTATTACTTTCTACTCTCTTGGGAGCTTGTCGTTTTACCTCTGCCTTTCCTCCTTTTCAAGAAAACACGGAATCCGACTGGTACAGCATAAATAGTGAAACCTAGCAGCTAAAGCTACTACTTCCAACGCACAGCCTTTGACTAGTTTCTGCGAGCAGCAATAAATTAGTCGCGGCGAAAAGGGTCCGCTAGTTCTTGACTTTGTTTTCGCCATCCATATCTAAGAGGAGAACTCTCGATATCGTGTCCTAAACAACCAATGTTTTTTTGGTATCTCGGGACAATCCCTGGCAACCCTTTCCAAGACCTTGATTATAGAGCAAAAGATACAGTTTTTAGCAGTAGTCATGTATTAAGTGATCGTAATACTGTGAGGCTTTCGAGCGCATGACATCAGGGGCTAGCCATGTAGAAAGTGTTGCACAGTGAGGATATTGAATACCCAGGCGATCAAAGTTCCTAGTGCTGCACCTACCAAAACCTCTACCGGTGTATGACCTAGAAATTCTTTAATGCGCTCTCCGGATAGGTGCGGATGCTCTGAAAACAGTTCATTCATCATCTCGTTGAGCACTTTGGCTTGTAAGCCGACCGTGCGCCTCACGCCTGCCGCGTCGTACATAACGATCATCGCGAGGCATAAAGCAATCGCAAATGAGACGGAGTTAAACCCTTCTATAAGCCCGACGGAGACTGCCATTCCCATAGTGCATGACGAATGGCTTGAGGGCATGCCACCAGTTTTCGCCATCATACGAAAATCGAGTTGACCCGTTTTGAAAAACTTGGTGACTATTTTGGCCGACTGAGCGATGAAGCTACCAAGCAGCGAAACCGTGATTACCTGCCAGCCCCGCGATGCTCCCGGTGATGCCGACAATTGGGTACCGGTATCGACCATCGTATCGGCGAGCAAAATGCAGTTTCCAACAAAGGACAAATCCATCTTCGAGTTTCCCTACTTCCGTCTGTGAATTGCCATGGCGAGCAGAGATTCGAGGATTGGTTCGTCCGCACAGGCTAAGCCTTTCGCCTGTAGCAACTTCTTGCCCTCGTCTTCCAATACGTGCAATTTCTCGCGCGCTCCTTCGACTCCAAATACACTCACCCAGGTCGCTTTGTTGGCCGCCTGATCCTTGCCTGGCGTCTTACCAAGCGTTTCTACATCGCCTGTGACATCGAGTAGGTCATCGGTAATTTGAAAAGCCAAACCGACAATATCACCAAATTGTTCTAAAGCAGCGAGTTGCTCAGCTGATGCCTGTGCAAGCCGAGCGCCTGACCAGAGCGAGAAGCGCAGCAATGCGCCCGTTTTACCGGCATGGATTTTTCTAATAACTGCTTCATCCAGGTGCATCGCTCTTGGCTTCGACGCTCCATCTGTCGGAAACGCCACCGCATTCGATAGTGCACTTGACAATTGGTCCTTTCCTTTTTTATTTGATTGGTCCACTTCGATCGATTTTGAGGAAATCTCCGTGCCCCTCTGTGAGGCGTTTGTACTTGCCGGTGAGTGATTACCACATCCTTCAGTTTTCAAGCCCTCCTCATCGCTTGACAAGTGGTCCGCCGAGGATTCTCTGGATTGGTCCATTACCACTGCGTGCGATTGGTCCATTGGACTTTGATCGCACAGGTTCTTCTCACTCAAACCTTTCTCGTTTATTTTCAAACTTTTTTCCGGCGCGGAAGCATGATTCTCTGATTCCGACATCGGGGTGCCCGAGCCCGTATAGACGAGATCGAATACTTGTCCGCCGACCATTCCGCCCGCGCCGGTGGCCGCAGCGAGGCCACGCGTGATATCTAAGATCGACTTGTCAAGCATGGACTGATCGCATCCGATATCTACTTGGTCTGCTCTACTACATATAAGTATTTCGATTGCGCGCATCAATAAGGCGTCACCAGCCAAAAGTGCCATCGCTTCGCCATAAGTTTTATGGTTCGTTGGCTTACCCCGACGAACGTCGTCGTTATCGAGGCATGGCAAGTCATCGTGAACCAGACTCATTGCGTGCACCATTTCAATTGCGCACGCCACCGGCAAAACAGGTGCTAAATATTTCGCGAGTTTTTCACCAGTAGATTCTGAATCGCATTTAAGCTTGGTACCACATTCGCCACCAGCATTAAGGCGCTTGATAGTTTCAAATGATGCAATCGAAAGCAATGCGCGTATACGTTTTCCAGCTCCCAGAGCCGAGTACCGCATGCTCTCCCATAGAATCTTCGGCTCTTCTTCGGTAAGCAACTCATCGAGCTTCGCTTCGACCAAAACGCGTCGATCTTCCAGGTACTTCTTGAAGTCGAACGTAGAGTGAGATGTGGTGCTGGAACTGGAGCGCATCATGCAGTGGGTTCGTGGGTGCTTGGACCTTTGAAAAACGCAGACAATGTTTTATACACCTTCAAACCAACCGTGCCCCATTTGATGATGTTGGGGTCGCGCTTGAGAATCATCGATATGAACGGCCAGAGATCACGCACGACCTCGACTGTCGATGGAATCATTGGATCGTTTTTGTGGCTGTTTATTCTCTGATTGAGATCTTTCAGCTCACTGCGCGCATAGGGCATGTAGAAACGCGCCATGTCATCGCCGAAGTAAGCCAGGTCCTCGAGTTGCGCGAGAATCTCCATAATTTTGTGGCGATAAATCCAAACGCCGAGGAGAATTCCAAGCCCACCGACCAGTACATATATAAAGAGTATCTTGAGGACATCAACCACCGTTCCGGCAAAAGGATAGTGATTAAAAATCCGGTACGCGACGCGTGCGACGATTGGTATCAGAAGCGCAATGACGAAAAGTGCGACGTAGCCTTTGATTTTGGCGAAGATCTCGTAGATTCGCTTCTCTTCAACGAAGAGGAACGCCTCCGAAAGAGCTCCGTACCGATCCATCTGGTTAGAAATTCGCGGATACGCCGGCTTGACCGTCGTCTCCACAATTTCTTTTTCAGTAATCGGCGTTTTCTCTGAATCCATTATCAAGTCTGCCTATTAAACTTGGCTCACAATCACTATCTCAGCAGTGCTCGTGCAATCAACATTCGCTGAATCTGATTTGTGCCTTCGTAAATCTGTCCAGCCTTTGCGTCTCTGAAGATTCGCTCGATAAGCAATTCCGGCTGTAATCCGAGACTGGCAATAATCGAAATTGCTTCGGTCGATACTTTCATCGCGGCATCAGTAGCCGTCGCCTTCGCCATTGAAGCAAGCGTGTTGTCGGGCTCTCCGAGGTCGATGGTGGCAGCGGCCTGATAGGTGAGAACGCGAGCGCTATCGACCTGCGTAACCAATTCGCCCACTACCGAAGCCAATCCATTCAAACTGTCGTCGAACAAACCTTTGCTTTTTTCGTCTTTCAAGACTTTGATGAGACCGTCAAGCGCGCCCTGAGCCCATCCTGTAGCCTGGGCGGCAATTGTCACCCGACCTTTGGCAAGACTGGACAAAGCGACTTTGCGCCCCTGCCCTGGATCTCCGAGTGTATTCTCGACTGGAACTTTGCAGTCATTAAAAACCAACTCGCATGTAGAATAGCCTCGCATGCCGAGCATGTCGAACTTTTGTCCGATTTCGAAACCAGCATAGCCTCGCTCTACGATGAACGCGGTAATCGTGTCGACAGTCCCTTTCTCGCCTGCAGGCGGAAACGGTTTGTGCGGTTCGCCGACAACCTTAGCCATGACGATGTAATAGTCGGCGGAAGCGCCGCTCGTGATGAAGGTTTTAGTGCCGTTTAAAAGATAGTGGTCCCCGTTGAATTTCGCTGTTGTTTCCAGCGCAGCAGTATCGGAGCCGGCGTTCGGTTCAGTTAGTCCGAATGCCGCAAGATATTTTCCAGTTGCAGACGGTACCAAATATTTCTGTTTTTGCTCTTCTGTTCCGAAGCGAGATACCGGCTCCTGGCAGAGAACGTGAACACCAAGTGAACTCATGATCGGAACGCAGCGTCGGGCAAACTCTTCGTTGACCAGACAGAAGCTTACATAATCGCCACCGGTCCCGCCGTAAGTTTTGGGAAAAGGTAAGGCGCCCAGCCCTTCTTGGCAGGCTTTCTCAAAGAGGTCGCGCCGGAACGAGTTCTCGACGTCTGATTTGATGACGTCCTCGATCGGAATCGTATCTGCAAACGCTTTAGCCTTCTTCAGCCAGGCAACTTGCTCCGGCGAGTAACGCAGGGACGGATCCGAGTCTTGCTGCTTGGCGTCTTCAGTTATCAACATAAAACTAGGTGCCTCTTTGAACTGCATAAGTGTATCAGATCACTCACTCCGCCTACTTTCTGATACCTATGACTTCAACCTCAGGATGTGCCACCCGCTGAGTTCGCCAGCTTTAAGGCTCCCGGGCGAGCCCACCTACTATCCGATACCGTACGCCTCGACCCTCGAGATGTGCCACCCGCTGAGTTCGCCAGCTTTGAGGCTCCCGGGCGAGCCCACCTACTATCCGATACCGTATGACTCGACCATCGAGATGTGCCACCCGCTGAGTTCGCCAGCTTTGAGGCTCCCCTGATCGCTATCGTTGGCTACGTGGCTACGACGCTTTTATGAAAATCCGGCATCGAGCCGTAGACAGAGGTGACCGTTTGAACCATCAGTTTGCTCAGTAATCTCGCGGCAGGTCGAACGCGGGCGACACAAATCTATCCGGCAAATCCGCCGATACGGTAAAATGTCGGAAGCGCGAGTATTGAACCTTCGGTCCATGAGAAACAGCCTTGGCGACAAGCGAAGAAGTAACGACAGCAGTTCGGAAATCAGTAAATCGAAGACAGGCAGGAGACTCCACGAGTGACACTACTTGTGACACCACTGTCGGACCAACCGTGCGCAAAGTAATCCGACCTAGAGCCTTGAAGAAGGGATCAATGGTCGGTATCGTAGCGCCGGGGTCTCCTCCGTTCGAAGAAGGTGACCTGGATTTCTCTTTCCAGTGGCTCAAGAAATTGGGCTTGCGCTGGAAATTGGGGAAACATGTTACAGATCGGCTCGGTGACCTGGCCGGCACCGACGAAGATCGCGTGAAGGACCTTCACGACATGTGGGCAGATCCGGACATCTCGGCAATACTTCCAGCACGAGGAGGAAACGGCTGTGTCCGCCTCCTGGACAAGCTTGATTTCAAACTCATTGCAAAGCACCCAAAAATCTTAATCGGTTATTCCGACATAACCGGACTGCTCATCCCAATTCACCAGGAAACTGGATTAGTTACTTTCCATGGTGCAACCGCCGGATCATTTTTCGAATCACCATACACCTATCGCTACTTCGAGCTTGCCCTGATGCAACCGAAGCCACTCGGCTTGATCAGCGACCCAACTCCGAAAGACGCCTGGGATCCCGAGTATCCGCCGACGCGTATGGTGATAAGCGGAGGTAAAGCACGCGGGCAACTTATCGGCGGCTGCCTTTCACTGATTCGCCAATTGATGGGGACCCCCTGGGAAATCGACACCAGAGGCAAAATTCTCTTCTTCGAAGACTTTGAAGAAGAGCCCCACAACATAGATCGCATGATTACCCAGCTACAACTGGCCGGAAAACTTGACGATGCCGCTGGTATCATCATCGGTGAGTGTGCCAGCTGTCGTCCGGGCGACAGTAAGAGAAACCGGATCGCTCTAAATTTCAGCGTCGAGCGAATGCTTCGTGAGAAGTTCGCTGACTTCGGCAAGCCAGTTGTTTACGGAATGCGGCTGGGTCACTCTCGTGAAAAGTTTACACTGCCACTGGGAGTGGTGGCTTACTTGCGAGCCGACAAGAGCGGCGCCGTCACACTCAGAATTGAAGAACCCGCCACCCACGTTTGATCATGTCGCCAGCAAAAAATAAACAAGCTAGTTCTGTGAAACCAAAATGCGCCACCAAGGCCGGTGCACTGCGTCCGGGCGATCGGGTTGGAATAGTCGCCCCAGCGAGTCGCCCTGAAGGTCCTCATACAGTCGCGGCTATCGAAAAACTCATAATAGGCATGGGTTTCGTCCCCGTTTTCGGCAAACATGTTCTCTCTATCCATGGCTACATGGCAGGTAAAGACGATGAACGCCTGGAAGATCTGAATGGGTTCATCCGTGATAAAAACATTCGCGGAATATTTTGCACCACAGGTGGTTACGGCTCTCTGCGCATTTTGGAAGGCGTCGACTATGAAGGACTGATGCGCGATCCGAAGGTTGTGGTCGGCAGCGATGAGAATACATGCTTATTGCTGGCTATAAATAGGATGGCTTCGCTTCCCGTTTTCCACGGCTTTAATCTCGACATGATAAAAAGTGACAGGGCGCGAGATGAGTTTCTGTTCGCGATCACTCAGAACAAAGTGCTACCGCCTGTAGAGGCAGGCAAATCATATCCGGCAGATTTTGTTTATTCTCCAATTCGTGGAAAGGCGAGCGGGACTACATTGGGTGGGAACCTAAACGCCCTGTTCTCGCTGATGGGCACCAACTATCAACCAAACTTCAAAGACACCGTTCTACTCATCGAAGAGCGCAATGAGCGTAATGACATTATTGAGCGCTGGATAACAAGTCTCTTTCTCTCGGGCGAACTCAATCTGGTAAACGGCATCGCGTTCGGTAGTTTCGATACTTGCGGAACAAGATCTGCATCGAACATGCTTTCAATCGAAGACATTCTGCATCAGACTTTAGCGCAATTGCAGAAACCTGCCTGTTTCGGTATGTCATTCGGACAATCAGACCATTGCCGAGTCACCCCTATCGGAATCGAAGCGGAATTTGATTCCGAATTGGGGAAGCTCACTTTCAAAGAAGCGGCCCTTCTATGACAGGAACCGTTTCAATCTACCGCTAATCATCAGTATTGAGCAACATTTCCTTAGCATCAGCAAGCTCCCTCATCTTAGTTTTGGGAACAGATGGAAATGCCAGTTTCATTTCATTCATCGAATCGACAATCGCGGCCGCAACGACCAAACGGGAAAACCATTTATTATCCGCGGGCACCACATACCATGGCGCGTCCTTCGATGCCGTTGCCTTGATCGCTTCGGTATAGGCACGCATATACTCTGACCAATACTGGCGTTCCGTAATGTCAGACGCGGAAAACTTCCAGTGCTTTTCCGGTTGATCCAGGCGCGCAAGAAATCGCTTTTTCTGTTCCTTCTTCGAAACGTTCAAAAAGAACTTCACCACGTGCACACCATTGCGCGTCAGATGTTTCTCGAAGTTGTTTATGTCTTCGAGACGTTCTTTCCAAATGCTCTTAGTGATGCATTCGGCCGGCAATTTTTGCTTTGCCAAAATCTCATCGTGGACGCGCACGACCAGAACTTCCTCGAAGTACGAACGATTAAAAATGCCTATACGTCCGCGTTCCGGCACGGCGCGCGCATATCGCCACATGAAGACGTGATCGAGTTCCTCATCGGAAGGTGTTTTAAACGAAAAAACCTGGCAACCTTGAGGATTGATTCCGGACATGACGTGCTTTATGGTGCCGTCCTTACCTGCCGCGTCCATCGCTTGAAAAACGAGAAGCAATGCGTATCTGTCTTGCGCATAAAGCATCTCTTGCTTTTCAGCTAAAAACTCGACGCCCTGTGACAGAAGAATCTTCGCTTCCTCCTTGCCGTCCTTGCCGAACGGACCAGTGTCACCCGGATCGTGATCTGAGAGCTTGAAAGTTTTGCCGTTCGTCACCTTGTACTTTCGTACAAAGTCGTGAAGCTTCGCCAGTTTCTGAGTTTTCTTTGCAACCATCTGAAGCCTCGCATCGCCGAACGCACAATGTGTAAGGCACTAAGATTAGCAGAAAGAAACCGTTATCGTGAGATCGCACAGCAAAACAAAATCGAAAGAGTTCTAATCCGAACTTTCGCTCAAGAACATCGACTCCAGATTACTGCGCTGACCGTTTTTGATACTCGCGATCGCAAACGGAATTCCTCGCTTGATGTCACCAGCGACTAAACCGGACTCGTCGATTTCCTCAGCGAGTATATCTCCCGATCGTCCGTGAATGTAGGCGCCTGCCGCGGCCGCTTGGAAGGGGTCGACATGCTGGGCGAGCAAACCGCCGATGATACCAGATAGAACATCTCCGGCTCCGGCCGTCGCCATTCCAGCGTTGCCAGTCGGATTGATAAAGACCTCCCCTTCCGGATTCGCCGTTACCGTCATCGAGCCTTTCAAGACGATCACTGCGTTGAATTTTTGAGCGGCTTTGATTGCCATGTTGATTCGATCAGACTGAATCTCGGACACTTCGCAATCAAGTAAACGAGCCAACTCCTTGGGGTGGGGAGTCAGAACGAACTGACCGTCGTTGTTTTCCAGAATTTCCGGTTTCTTCGCAATCGCATTGAGACCGTCAGCATCAATTATGCATGGGCAATCGATGTCGTTTAACAACTTGGAGACGAGTTCAAATGTATCATCATTCAAACCGATTCCAGGCCCAAGAATAATTGACTGTGCTTGTGATGTCAGCGTTTTCAATTGCGCGTACGCATCCTTGCTAAATGTACCAGATTCGGTTTCCGGCATCGGCTTATAAATCACTTCCTCGGCTGGCAGACTGCTCAGCACCGCGCGCGGTGTAGCGAGAAATGCCAAACCGGCTCCGACACGTAAAGCACTCATGGACGACAACATCGCAGCCCCTGCCATACCGACACTACCTGCGATGGCAAGCACGTGACCGAATGATCCTTTGTGCGAATCTACCGGTCTTACCGGTAGGATTTCGCGCACAATCTCTACAGTCATCAAATTGATGTCCGGTGTAGACTCCGGAATCTCAGGAAGTCCAATGTCAATTATTCCGAGATCACCTGCAAGTGTGGCACCGGGGTGTGTCACCAGCCCCGGTTTCAAATATCCGAACGTGACTGTTTGGTCAGCGCGAACCGCCGCGCCCATAATTTGTCCGGTATCGGAATTGATACCACTTGGAATATCGATCGCCAGCACGCGTTTTCCGCTTCGATTTATCGCATCGATCACTCTTTTGTACAAGCCTTCGACTTGTTTCTCCAGACCTGTTCCAAACAGGGCGTCCACAATCAGGGATGCTCCCTCGAACAGCTCGTCTACATTTGGATCGGAATGACGCTCATGCTCGCTCTCGCCGCCGTGCTCCTCTCGATTGTGGCGAGAATCGCGTTGTCCCGGCTGTTTGCGCCCGTGCTTAGACCGGTCGAAGAGCGCAGCTTCCTCGTCCTCAAAAATGTTTCGCCCATGTTTGTCGTCAGTATCGCGCTCCACCAGATAGAACGCCTCATGTGCGAGAACCTTTACCGAAACGTCTAGCGACTCCAGAATCGTCTTATTAAGCTTCCCTTCTGCCGTTTTCATCTCGGCGACATCCACATCACCGCCTCGCTCAATGGTGGCGCTCTTTGCCGAACCTTTCTGAGTGGTATCGGATGCGGTGATGGCTTTCTCCGCCTCCTGAGAATTCTCCGCCTTTATCGAGCCAGTATTGTCATCACTCTCGTTTTTCTGGCGAGCCTGCGAAACCAGCCACACAGAAACCGGCACACCCCACAACGTGAGATAACGGGCGACAACCATTCCGTCGCCACCATTATTGCCGCGTCCAGCCACGACAACAACTTCGCCCGGATTTTCCTGCCACATTCGCAAGGCACGAATCGCCGCGCCGCGCCCGGCAATTTCCATGAGCACCTGTCCCCAGTTGCCGTCGCAATGGGCTATCCATTTACTTTCGAGGTCTCGTATCTGTTCCGTCGTGGGAATGCGCATTGATTTATCCGTCTGCAGTTAGTGTCGGGATTCCGAAGCGATTCGCTATTGTCCCGTTTATCGCGACTGTTTATCAATCAACCGTTGCAGATTTTATAAATTCGTAGCCAATTTGGAACTAAACAGACATTGTGTCATCACCGGTCTGAAAACGACAGAATCATCACCCGTCCAGAACCACGTCCACTTACTTTCAATCTCGCAACCGAGTTGACGGAGACACATGCATTGCGGACTCTTCGCTCGTGCGCGTTAGTGAACCTGTCTATTCACCACGATCTAGCGAGCACCGGCTATTCAACTACGACACAGCGAACCAGATGCCCTGTTCCTTTTTCTTCCAGGCGCGGAAATGCCTTCAAACAGCGCTCCTCAACCAGAGGACATCGCGGCGCAAATCGGCAACCGGGCGGGAGGTCTATAAGATTTGGCGGCTGACCGTCGATCGGACGAAGCTTGTCACTGCCAGGACGCGGCACCGAGTTTAGAAGCCCTACAGTATATGGATGTTTCGGGTTCTTATAAAGCTCGTGAACAGAGGCATACTCAACCACAGCACCGGCGTACATGACCGCCACCGAATCGCACATTTCAGCAACAACGCCAAGATCATGAGTAATGAGCATGATCGACATGCCCTGCTCAGTCTGTATTTCGCGAAGCAGATCGAGGATTTGAGCTTGTACAGTGACATCTAAAGCAGTGGTAGGTTCATCAGCAATCAATACGAGCGGATTGCATGCCAGCGCCATCGCGATCATTACACGCTGACGCATGCCTCCCGAGAACTGGTGCGGATAATCGTCTACTCTTGCGGCAGCCTGCGGAATCTTTACCTTCGAAAGTGCTTCGATAGCGCGCTTTCGAGCTTCATCCCTGCCGACCTTCTGATGCAGTTCAATCGCTTCCATGATTTGCTGACCAACGGTATACACCGGGTTTAGCGATGTCATCGGATCTTGAGGGATAAACGCAATTTGATTTCCCCTGACAGAGCGCATCTCTGCTTCCGACACCTGAAGCAGGTCTTTGCCATCCAAAAGAACTTTCCCGCGGACAATCTCTCCGGGCGGCGGAACAAGGCGCAAGATTGACAGAGAGGTTATCGACTTCCCGCATCCGGACTCGCCGACGACACCAAGGGACTTACCCTTTTCAATATTGAAGTTAACGCCATCAACGGCTTTGACAAGACCCAGCTCCGTGTGGAAAACAGTAGATAGATCTTGGATTTGAAGAATGTCAGACACGAAGATACTGCATGAAAATAATGGAAACTCAGCCCAAAAGTGGGGATAACTAAATCATGCCAACTTTGGTTCTAGACAACCAATTATAAAACGACGCCGCCGTGAAAGAAAAAGGGTCACAACTTCGGCTTCAGCTGCTTAAATGGTTATAAAGGGGTGAACATGACGTCAACGGATCCTTCGCGCGAAACGAAAGACATCCACGTGCTGCAGCTTTTGACGAGGCTCGTCAAGGAGACTGACAGGCTTGTGCGCCTGGCGGACGATATCGACACCAACGCCACAACGCCCCAGGCGAAAGCCGCATTTAATCTTATCGGTTCGGAAGTAAACAGCATCCTAGGAACATTGAAAAATTCAGTAGAACCACTTTACCGCCTTTACGACCTCGACCCGGGCATGCGGCAATTGGCTGAAAATCGCCGCGCAGCCGAGATCAAGAGCGGTGGTCTCACAGAAAATGCCGACGACGACTACGACCAGCAAGCCATGTGGGCTGAGGTCAAAGAAAAATCGTAAACCGATATCGGAATACGAACTCCCAAGATCATAAACCGATATCGGAATACGAACTTGGAAGTCCTAAACCGATATCGGAATACGAATTCGAATTCGTAAACCGATATCGGAATACGAAAAGCGAAAGCGTGGAAGCCTTGATTCTACTGCGTTTCGGGGATCAGGGACTAGTCCGTCCTGACGACCGCGGCTGCGGTTACTGGCTCAGAGGCCTTTAATGTCGTTTTGAAAGAAGGGTTCACCGCTGACACCAGTCGCTGGTTGAGCTGGCATTTTCTTACGGCGTCCTTCATACCGAGAAGAACTGGTTTGAAGTGGTGCTTGCGCATCTCTTCGTATGTGCGACTAAATTCCCAATTATCATGCAATACGCGGTACATGCCGCACGTCATTCCTGTTCTGTCCGCCCCTTGACGGCAATGGACGAAAACCGGCTGTTTTGTCTTATCGTTGACGAGCGCCAAGATACGGGTCATCGTCGCCTGGTCAGGTGTTCTGAAACCCAGGGGAATATGTACGTATTCCAGACCCAAGTTTTTAGCGGTTTCAGATTCGCGATCTACAAGTTTTCCAGGTTGGCGAAGGTCGATGATAGTTTTCACACCACTATCGGAAAGCACTTTCAAGTTCTTATCGCCAGGTTGGGCACCGCGAAGAACGCCTTCATCGATTTGTTGAAAGTTTTTGATGGTATTTTTAGCCAGGATCTCACTGTTGATCAATGAAGCAGAGGATTCAGCTTGCACCGCGGATGGTGTCATAAAAACGGAAGCTGTCGACAGAGCTGTAGCTACCAATAGAGATGTGCTTCTTTTAATTGTTTTCAACATAATCACTATATCTTTCCTAGTTGTTCTGAGTGGAGAGACGCGAGTCAGCCGATTAGAGGTTAGCGCTCAGAACAATTGCAAAGTGCGCCCGATACTAACACTTCGGGGACAACTTTGGAAGCGTTTTGTGATGAAATATTCTTGCGTGATGATTGTCGAACCAGATTGAATGCGGCTTTTAATGAGTTGCCAATAACAATTCAATTCGTCAATTTATCTGCAAAATTTCTTACTAACCGTATGTGGTATCAACTCGTTTTGCGCATGCGCGGTGGCATGGTATCGCTAATAGTGCGTTACCAAAGAGAGACTTAAATTCTAAGTGAGTGAAGAACAAGAGTGCGACCAATCTTCCGCGCGAGGTCGCCTATCTAAAAAGATACCCGAGTTTTATTTTTCAGACTTATGGCTCCGGCATTGATTACAGAATCTTCATATAATGGCACCAGCCGCAGATAGTTGTGCTTATTGGTGTTTCGCGATTCTGTCACGGATAATCGCGTCCTGTTCGTTTGCCCCTCCTTATTTTGGGGTATATATACGGCAGTGGAAGAAGTGCTGAAAACGCTGATTTGACGGGAAAGTTAACAAATCCTAAATATATTTAAACTAGCGGAACATTTCAGCATATTAACGGTCTTAAAACTCAATGAATCAAATTCGCGAAACGTGTGACGAACGACTTCGTGCCTTTGAAAATTGAGCGCAAGCGAAGACCAAACGCAGAACCGCTAGGAATCAATATAAAGAAGGAAAGGTCACAGCCTTTAGGAGGCTAGTATGGGAAACCCGAAAAGACTCGAAGTTACGGACAAACAATTAACAGCTGTCGAAGCCTACGCCGGAGGCTCGCGCAAGACCAGATCGCGTAAGCGCTCCGAAGGTTCGCGCGGCAAGAAGGGCGACCGCTTCCTCAGTGTCGTAGGTGACCAATCAGATGACGATAACGGCACCTTCGACAATGAAGAATTCGGCCTGGAAACGGCTGACGCACTGGATTCGTCCAACGATTCGGACTTCGAGGTCGGTGACGGCGATGCCGTCGTTGAAGAGGAAGACGAAGAAGTTGTATACGCGGCCGGTCCGTCGGTTGTGCCGGATTCGGTCAAAAAGTACTTTTCCGAAATCTCGCGCCGCTCACTGTTGAGCGCCGAAGAGGAAAGGAATCTGGCGACTAGAGCCAAAGCTGGCGACAGAGCAGCGAGAGCGTTGCTTGTCGAAAGTAATTTGCGGCTCGTCGTGAGCATCGCCAAGAGATACCTCAAACGCGGGCTCGCGCTGCAGGACCTCATCCAAGAGGGCAACGTAGGCTTGATGAGAGCCGTCGATAAGTTCGATCCAAATCGAGGATTTCGCTTCTCGACATACGCGACATGGTGGATCAAACAAGCCATCACTCGCTCCATCGCGGACAAGTCGCGCATGATTCGTCTGCCCGTACACGTCAACGAGATGCTGACCAAAGTTCGCAAGGAAGTCAGAAGATTGAGCTCCGATCTAGGCAGACCGCCGACAATCGAAGAACTATCGACCGCGACCGAAGTGAAAAAGGAAAAGCTTCTTCAAGTTATGGAAACATCGAGAGACCTGCTGTCACTCGACAGCGCAGTCGGCACCGGTTTCGACAGCACCCTCGGCGAATTGCTGGAGGATGAAGCGATGCCTGCTCCGACGGAAACCGCCGCGATGAACCTTCTCAAGGAGGACGTTGGACATCTCCTGACCTGTCTCAACGACCAGGAGAAGACAATCATCGAAATGCGTTTCGGTTTAAAAGATGGCACTGCACGAACTCTATCGCAAGCCGGTCAAGTACTCGGTATCAGTAGAGAGCGCGCTCGCCAGATCGAAGCCAAGGCGATTCGCAAACTGAGAAACAGCAAGGGAACTAACGGATTGAGAGCATATCTCAACTAGTTCTTGGTTTTCCGAGTCCATTGAAGTTAAACCGCGTGTTGTGTGTCCGCACCACGCGGTTTTCTTTTGCGCTAAAATACCGACTGCTGAAATCTCGCTGAGTTTTGCAGATAGGATTCACTTGGTAAGACAACTGACCAAAAGCCTGGCGGCACAAAGATATCAACGACGTGGTCGACAGACTCTTCGGTTGATGAAAGTGCTGTTCCGAGAGTTTCGTGGATTCCTGGTCTGCGCGACGCTCGGCTTCACGATTTCGGTCGTGTCCCTATACTCTTTTTATCCACATGAGTTGGTTCCCGGCAACAAACTCACCGTGCTCCAATCCGCGTACTACACAATTTTGATGACGTTTTTCGAAACACCTCTTCCATATGTGGAAGATTTTCGATTGGCGCCGCTGTTTTTCTTGCTTCCGGTCGCGGGTCTGGTTACTATTGCCGAGGGCGTCGTGCACTTAAGCCATCTCTTGTTTCAACGCAAGAGATTTTCAAAAGAGTGGCAGCAAATGATCGCAGAAACAATGGACGACCACATCATCGTGTGTGGTCTGGGAAATGTCGGCATTCGTGTCGTCGAGCACCTGCAAAGCCTGGGCGAGGAAGTCGTCGTCATTGAATTCGACAAGGAAAACAGACACGCATTCGGCGCACAGGGGCTGGACATGCCGGTCTTGAGCGGTGATGCCAGCGACTCTACTATCATGGAACGCGCATCCGCTCGCAGTGCTCGAGCAATCATTTGCGTGACCGACAACGATCTAGTCAATCTTGAAGCGGCGCTCAACGCACGCGAATTGAATCCGAATATCCGTGTCGTCATTCGGATGTTCGACCAGAAACTGGCGAAGAAGATGGCCAAGACTCTGAATTTCGAAGGCGCCTTTTCATCATCGGCAAAGGCAGGTCCCCTCTTCGCTCAAGCTGCAATTAGCGGACAGATCCTCGACTCTTTCGAATTTGGTGGCACCGTTATCAATGCCGTTCAACTGATCGTTGAACCAAACACAAACCTGATTGGTCTAACCATCGATGAATTGCGCGGTCGTTATGAAGTGACCATTCTTTTGCACGAACAGGTGGGCGGAACCTTAGATTGGAACCCGGCTCCAGGCAACGTTCTTTCTGTCGGCGACAAACTTTTGATCATGACCGATCCTGATGGATACAAACGACTTGAACCTGTAACTCAAAAAATCTCGCTGCCGAAACAAATGTAGATTTGACGCTCGCTGCCAGTCAGGCACGATTTAAAACTACAAGCTTCGTAACATGAAAAATATCAGGGATTTGCTGAAAGCCCGACCGGCTCGGCGTTCCCTTCTGCGCTCGGGAAACCTGAAATGCATTTTTGCCTATCGATCAGGCCAATACTAGATACATTTTGGGCCACTTGGAAATATTATTTTGATGTTCGCGAGCTGGCGACTCGACGAACGCCACTAATTTCTGCATGGCGAATTGTTCAACACATTGAACGCCCCGACTTTAATCGATAAGCATAAGCTCGAGAAAATCGCGAAACAAATCGCGGGCACATCATCGCGTCCGTGGACGCTAATGGAGCTTTGCAGTGGACAAACAAATTCGTTTTTAGAAAACGGTCTCGACCAATACCTGCCATCGAACATCGATATCGTGCATGGTCCCGCTTGTGCTGTTTGTGCAGCGCCGATTGCGCTTATCGATGCGGCTATCGAGTTGGCGAATCGTGAGAACGTTATACTTTGCGCCAGTTTTGAACTCCTTCGTTTAAAAGGCAGCGTCTGTGACTTGCTCGAAATCAAAGCGCAGGGACGTGATGTCAGAGTTGTGCACACGCCCCTCGATTCTCTGGCGATCGCACGCGAAGAACCAGGCAAGAAAGTTGTGTTTCTAAGCGTCGGATTTGAGATGGCGGCACAGTCAAACGCGCTTGCAGCCTGGCAAGCCAAACGACTGGGTTTGAAAAATTACTTCCTGCTTGCGTCGCAATGTTATTTCCCCGCAGTCGTGAAACACATTCTCGCAGTGCCCGGTTCAAAAGTTCAGGGAATATTCGGTTTGAGTTCGGTTTGTTCAGTCACCGGGATGGTTGATTTTGAGCCGATCTCGAAACGCTATCAAGTTCCTATCGTAATCACAGGTCACGCTCCGACCGATCTCCTCGAAGGTATTCGACTCTGCGTCAATTTGCTGGAGAATAAAAACGCAAGCGTGGAAAACCTTTTCCGCGGCAGCGTTTCACGCGACGGGAACCGCGAAGGAAAATCTCTCATAAAAGAGGTTTTTCAACTAGGAGACAGGTATTGGCGCGGAATCGGCGTAGTCGAACAGGGCGGATATCACTTGCGACCGGAGTTTCAGCAATTCGATGCGGAGCGCGCTTTCGAATTGCAGTTCGAGGCGAAGGGCGACAACCAGGCTTGTATCAGTCGCGAGATTCTGCTCGGTTTCAAGAAACCGACAGACTGTCCCCTTTTCGGAAAGGGATGCCGTCCTGGAAATGCAATGGGATCTACGATGGTTTCAAGCGAAGGCGCTTGCGCATCGTACTATAATTTCAAAAACGATCGCCAATTGCTGGCATAGTGTCCATTTAGAACAGCAAAAATGTTTTGGACCGAATTATCAAAATCAAGATGGTCGGCAACACTGTGATCAGAATGAGCTTGCCCTGACTCAGATCATGCACGTAACGCAGACCGATCAGCTGCAGGCGAATCGTCATCACAAGCGAGATAAGCAGCATTATGTAACCCGGAATGTGATTTCCCAGGAATGAAAACTGCAGACCAGCGATCACCAATGCGGCTTGACTGTACGCAATCACACGAAAGTTCGACTCGTATGATTCGGCGCTGCCCAACCCGATACACAGTTTCCATACAACAAAACTCAGAGCGAATGTTTGCAAGACATTGCCCAGAATAAACTGGATGGACACAAGCAAATTAAAATTGAGCACGCCGGCAAGAAGCCCTGAAGCAGCAGCCACGATAAAGAAGAACAGAGCGGGCTCGGCGAGATTTCCTTTCTGAGGCATCTTCTTGAAGAAGACTTCCGGTTGCGTCAAAATTTCTTTGACCTGGTGCATGGTGAACATGACGACACCTTTCGTTTCTGGTGTCATCAGCCGTTCAAAGCGTGCGAATTTATCATTTGGATCTGATGAACGCTCGTCTTCATCGGTTTCGTCATAAAATGCTTCTGGCGGTGGTTGAACGCGTCGAACGCGCTTGGGCGGCTCAGGTGGCGGAGCTGGTTTTCGCTTCTTGGGCAGATTTAAGAAAGTGTCTGGCAACGCGTTTATCTCAGCGCGCCGAATCACATCATCACCAAGACCGTCACTCAGCGCCGCTGCTTGAGCAATAGCTTCGGCTGCGGCCCGATCCGTATTAGCAGAATCTTGATAAGCCTTTTCGTGTGGGTCGTAGAACTGTTGAGGAGCCGCAGCTTGACGAGCCATTTGCTCCAGGTATTCGTCATACTGGCGCTGGGCACGTTCGGCGAGTGTCTCTTCCGACACCTCCTGATTGACGCCGGGCGCCAAATACTGAGAAGCGGTCGAAGCGCGATCAGGAAACTGATTGCTCCCTCCGCCGGACTGTGGAGGTTCGGAATGCGGAGGCGCGCCGGAGTGCGACTGCGGTGGACCACCTGAGTGAGACTGTGGTGGCGCACCCGAGTGGGACTGAGGCGGAGCGCCTGAATGGGACTGAGGTGGCGCGCCATTGTATGATTGTTGCGGTGCACTGGACGACTGCTGAAAACTGTCAAACGACGCCATTCCTTCCTGCGGCGCCGGCGGCTGCGGAGAAGGCGGCGGTCCCTGTCCGTCGAAGAAAAAGGCCTGCTGCGCGGTCATGCCGCCAGATTGCTGCGCCGGTAGAGTGGGCTGGGAGCCCCCGGAATTGCCGGCACCACCTGTGCCACCAGACCGTGAATCGGCTTGACCACCAGATGCGGTGCCGGGAGTTTCTCCGGCATCGAAGAATCCACCAGGAACTCGCCGCGGGTCTTGTGATTCTGGACTGAGAAAGGTTTCAAAACTATATCCGGGAGGGGGAGGTTCTTGAGGAATGCCAGCCATAGCTTGTGGTGTGGATGGTTGAGCAGGTCCCTGACGCACCGCAGTTCTGTTCGACTCATCAAAGAAATCCATCACGCCTTTGGAAGCGCTCTGTGAGTTCACTTGAGGCGGGTTTGCTCGCTGGGCGTTTTGTCGGGCACCATCGGCGGTAGCATCAGTCGACGGTCCTCCCATACCCGGCGGTTCCGGCCCACTCATTGGGGGAGGCGGTGGCGCAGCCGCTTGCGCTGCGGCGGCAGCAGCTGCTGCCGCTCTTCGCCGTTGTTCCTCCACTATTCTTGGATCATAAACAGGTATCTCGCCCTCGCCTTCACCAGGTCGCGCCACGTTTTGCGGCATCGGAGACTGCACATTACCGTGAGCACCGCCGGACTGAGGTTGCGAGCCTTGAGCGCCCTGCGCTGGAACAGATGAATGAGCCCCGGGACCACCTTCGGTGCGCATAAAAGCAGTCTGTTGATCCGGACCTGGACTACTCGGCAGATCGATGGCTCCTTGAAAAAAGGCATCCGGGTTCTGCGCGGTCTGGAACGAGCCTGAAACATCCAATCGCTGATGTCCGGCAGCGTTTCGACGCTCGTCATCTTGATCCGGATCACTGGCAGGGTAACTAGGATCACTCATGAGCGCCTCCAGCCCACCCCTCGCGCTCCCAGCTGTGGGAGAGCGAATCGCAGGAACTTAGGACTGAAACGGCTTGTGACATCGATTACTCGAGAACTCGAAATTCTTTATACCCTGTTCTCACATAGCCTAGTCTAAATAAGCGAAAAACTCCAATCCCGCGAAAGGCTTCTCCGCCCTGGAGTCACAAAAAATCCTCCGTCGTGAGCCGGAGGATTCTAGCGTTTCGATCACAATTTCGAAACTAGTTGATTTGATTCAGTTCAGCTTCTGCACGCAACCAATCGCTGACGTCGCCGCCGTGCGAATATCCACGCTCAAGCCAGAGGAAATAAGCTCTGAGAGCCACTTCTTCAGGACTGAAGGTTCTCTTTTCGATGGTTTGTTTGGTTGCGGAAATGGTGGCTGCGGAAACTTCTTCTACTTTGGTAGCTTTGGTTTCTACTGCCGCTTTCGTCGCTTTCGGCTCTACAGCCTTGGCTTCGACCTTGGTTTCAACAGCTTTGCTTTCAGCTTTGGGAGCCGGTTTTGTCGCGACTACCGCTTTAGTTGCTTTGGTTTCTACTTTGGTGTCTTTTGTTGCAGCGGCCTTGTTAGGCGCGGCTTTAGTGGTTGCCGACTTGGGTTCTGCTTTGGTTGTTTTACCAGGTGCGCTGGGTTTCTTTGTTGCCATTTACCTTCCTCCTTTAGTTTGAGTCATCATCTGGGGAAGAGGTGCCTCAAAAATGCCACATCAGTCTAGCTCAGATGCGGAGAAATTGTCGGCTTGTTGTTACGCTTCATCAAAAGTTGGTGATCAACTTCATGAACTTAAAAGTTCACACCAGCGTCTTGCAAACATTGTCGAATCTGCGGAAGCGCTTGGCGTGCGGCTTCTTCGCCAGCTTCTATGGCGCGGATAGCATCTTGTTTTTTCGTGGACAACAAACCAATACCATCAACATCAGGATGAATAGTAATACATGCTTTGTCAGCGTGCGGTCCGTCCATCTTATCGAGTTGCAGAGTGATTATTCGCCGACTCACACTTCCCATCTTTCTAAACGAGTTAATCGGCACCGTGTTAAGTCGTTCATCGCAATTGACTGCAATCACAACATCAGCACCCAGCTCCAGTGCTTGCTCCACGGGAATGTTCTCCAATACGCCACCATCGATAAACAAATCATTGCCGATCTGCACAGGCTTACGAAGACCCGGCACCGCAGAACTAGCCTGCATCGCTTTCGCTAATCGCCCCTTCGTAATCGCGTGTGGAAGACCTTCTGTGAGATCCACAGCTACAGCTGCATAAGGCTTCTTCAACTCTTCGATTTTCTTCTCATCGTCCGGAAGTTTTTTATTTAGATATCTTCTGAACCGTACTCCGTAGAACAATCCATCATACGGATGATATACAAGGCGCGGCAGGAGAAACACAGGCATGGTCATAAGCCGCACGGGAATTGGCACAGTCATGTACGAACGCATCAAAGACGTATCAAGAAACATCTTTTCGATCTCCGGCAGCTTCAAGCCGGCACAATAGAAGCCCCCGACAATAGCTCCCATGCTCGTTCCAACGATGATATCGAAGGGAACTTTTTCTTTCTCCAATACTTTTAAAACGCCCACATGCGAAGCGCCTCGAGTTCCCCCACCGCCGAGGACCAGAGCAATTTTTATATCGCGCCCTGCTTTACCGTCAGCATTGTTGCCCGTGCGGCAGCCGCTTCTGGCTGTGTCGTTTCCCACACTGACACTACCAGCAGTATCGAGAACTCCGAGAGTGCTTGCGCTACTAGACGTTGCGGTCCTCAGTTGCCCGTCACCACCAGCAATGTCAATTAAACCAGTCGCGCAGCTCGGCAGAGAGCAGCACAGCAAAAGGCTGACAGAAAGAATTGTGGAGACAAAACGTCCAGCAATGACAGCGGCAAAATTCACTAAAAACACCCGGAATACGACCGAAGTACCAGGTCAGTCGTTAAATGAATTCTACCCTGGAATCACCGCATCAACCAGAAATTACCGATTAGCGCACATTGCTCGTTTAGCAGGCTTCACTGAAGTTTCGGCTCTTCGCAGCCGGCCTCTGCTCAATGCGCTAACGACGCACTAAATACGGTGGCTTGCGTGATGCCTTCGAATGCGGATTCAGGCCACGACTGCATTAAGAGTCAATCACAGGATTGACGCACCTTGATCACAGTTGCGACGAGAAACAGACGATAATTTGAGTTATCAAGATGACTCAGATCCCGAAATGAAATGTTTGCAGACTATGCCACAATCGGCTGTACGAGAATGTTTAAGGAAAAACGAAGAACTGCTTGACTTCGTCTTGTCAAAGATTTTCTCTTGTTCACAACTGAAAAAGATTGCATAATGAGAACCCTAACAAACCATTGGTAACCGGGTATTCCACATCGCTATCGATCGTTTACTCGGACGAATATACCCACCAGTTTGAGGTGTCCCATGGGTCTTACGATTTTCTACAAATCCGTGACATCTAGACCGGTTGAGGGAGACAAGTCCCGACGCAAAACTCTGGACGAAATTCCGACACCGAAGCAAGACAGCACGAAACTGTCCAAGGGCTATAGAGAACTAAGCAAGAACAAAACCCTTGCAGGCAGAGAAGCCGCTCGTCAGTTCAACGGACAAGATAAAGACATGCAGCCCAACAGACTGCAGCTGGTTTCAAATTTGCGTCACAAAGAAAAATTTCTTGCGTGGCGCCACATGATGCATGATCTGTCGAGATACGTTTTGACTGGATTCAATAAGTTCAATCCAGCCAGAGTGATCTCCCCTGATCCATTTGAAGTCAGCAACAGCGCAGTGCGATTTCACCGTCGCTAAGCCAATCTCGCAAATACAACGCAATAAATTCGAAAGAGCAACTATCAACTTGGTTGCTCTTTTGTTTTCTGATATCCAAAGTAACTTTTTAGCGCACCTTATGTAGTGGCACCTGGGACCTAGCGACTGAGCTGATCTTTGAAAAACGACAATGAATGCGTGACCGAGTCGTACACGATCCACACGACATTCATGACCTCATCATGCAGCAACGAAAGCAGCATGGTTATTCCCAATGTCAAAACGAGACTGTAGAACAGAATGTGCGAGAAGAGTTCCATTACCAATTCCTCTTGAGTGCAGCGCTTGTTGCCCGCCGCGTGACAGTAGAATCTCAAAACCTGGGTTAACAAGCGGTTAAGAGTGAGAATTGCGTAACGGGTTGACAAGCTCTTTCTTTACAAAAGCCCATGCGGTTTAGCAGCGTTTAAGTTTTCATCCATTCTCGATGCTTCACCCGAGCACCAGAAGCGACATTCGCCAGTAGGAATAATTTTGGCCTGAATTTTATTCTCAATGCGCATATAAGGCGTGACAGGAATAATTATCGACCAAAAATTATTCCCATTGGAATGGAGGCAGCTTAAGAGACCATCAGGAGTTAGCCGTTAGGCGGCTCGGCGGCTCGGCGGCTCGGCGACTAGACAGCTAGGCAGCTAGGCGCTTGGGCGTCTGCGGGAACTAGTGGTCAGTTCCGCACTTGCACAGCCCGCGGTTCTTCCAGTGCACTGCGACAAGCATCAGGTTGCCAGCCGACAGGCAGATCATCTCGCCCCGCTCGCCGAGCAAAGCGTGACCGTACATAACGCCTAGCGTGACAAGACCAAGACCGGCGATGGTTCCAAGAAGTATCGGCAGTTTCCTATGTTTCAAATAACCAGGCACGATTGCGAAGAGCGCGAAAGCCCAAATAGCCGCGGCTAGATACATATGCGATTCATGCGACTCGAGAAATTGCAAACCGAGAACCGGGAGCAGCGCAATCACAAAGGGCATAGCCAGGCAATGCACAAGGCAAATCGCCGAGGCGATGATTCCAAGATTGTCCATCACAACTGCTGTATTCAGAACATTGGTGTTGACGATGGCCTCGGCAGCCTGCGCCTTTCCGGCTTCGGCTGGCGAGTGGTCCTCGCCGCAACAGTTTTGATGTTGGGTCGGCTTGTTTTCTAGCATCTATGTGTTAAGGCGGTCATTTTGAAAGTGATTACCATTTCCTATTGTGCTTTAGAAACAGCGAATTGCCAAGGTATATAACCTTGAGATTCTATAAAAGATTGATGCCTGGAGCTCGAAAAGCAAACAGGCTCAATGGTTTCTATTTGGCGGTACAGACTTTGCAGGTACCGAAGATTTCAAGGATGTGACCCTTGATCTGAAAACCGTACTTGTTTTTGATTCCTTCTTCAAGCTCCTCAATCAGGCACTGATCGAGATGCACGCTTGAGCGGCACTTGTCGCAGACCAGATGGTGGTGATGTTCACCGGGTTTGACGAGTTCATAACGACGTTCACCATCGCCGAGAGCGACAGCTTGAACCAGTCCGGCACTGACCAGAGATTCCAGAGATCGATAGACCGTAGTCAATCCGGGCGCCTTATCGTCTTCGTTGCGCATCAATCCGTGAATGTCTTGGGCGCTGGAGAGTTCTTGGACCTGTTCCAGAACTTCGAGAACTTTTTTGCAACCTTTGGTTAGCCGCATGTCAACACCTTGGAGCACTGCCTAAAATTTCCTGGCTTGTCGTAATTTGTTCATGAGAGTTGATGATATCTGCTCTCATTTTAGATCGCAAATTGCGCTTCTGGAGCCATTTGCGCATGTCTGATTAGCATATCAGTACGACTACGTTCGGAAAAGCAGGTGTAGGTCTGATGTAACTGTATTAAGATGTACGTGCGGAAAACAACCCCGCGTTTTTCGGAGACATTCCGGATAATGTTTTTCTCTTGTTGAAACTCAGCCTGAAGGCTCGGGATGAACCAGAACAACGACCAGCTCGAAGAAAAAACTGATAATGATAGACCCGAAGCGGAGTTGGAATCTTCCTTTCGCTCGAGTTACAGACAAACTTATACTAATCTCAAAACTTACTGGGGCGGCGACCAGCAGCTAACTGACAGTACAAGCAGCGACGGCTGGGCAGCTTCGACGAACGCTGCTAGTTCGCCAAACGCTCTGAACGCCGCACTGTCAGCGTCCTCTGCTTCCAATAAAATCATGCCAGCCACTGGTTCCAATCCTGCTGAAACGGCTGCGAATGCCAGCACGGCGGGTCACTCAGAGACTGCTGTTGTTAGAGAAAAACCGATTCCGCCCGCCGGAACCCACGCTCCGCACCATCCCTGGCATCTGGGAAGCGGCGGTAAACGAAAACCCGCCGGAATTAAACAGAAACTGCCTAACGACGAGCCGGTCCCAATGTTTGGAGACGAACTGAAGGCGGCAACCGCCGGAGGGACAAACCTGACCAACGGCATGCCGCCACCGGCGGAAGGCGAAGTCCGTCACCTTGGCGGGCGTGGAATTCCGTACTCTGTTGACGGCGCCAATGGACAAGCAAATCTCGATGTCCTCAAAAAAATAGCAGCGCAACCCACAGCCGGGACACATCAGGCAGCACCGCCACATTTTGGTGCGCCAGAGTCTTACCATCCTCCGCAGTCTGCTGTTCCACACCAACCGGCGCAGTCGGCAGTTCCACACCAACCAATGCGGTCCGCGGCTCCACATCAACAGCAGCAGTCGGCAGCTCCACATCAACCGCTGCAGTCCGCAGCTCCACATCAACAGCTGCAGTCGGCAGATCCACGTCAATCGCCGCAGTCCGCAGCTCCTCAAATCGTCACGCCGGGCGCGCCACCAACTCCGGTGCCGCCTTCAGAAGCACCACTTCTCGGAGATCACGAAGACCTCGAACAAGGTACTGATCTTTACGCTCCAACGATTGAAGTAATCACTCCTCCGATCGCGAAGGAAGAATTCAACGACGAGCCGTTCGACGAAAGCGTCGCACATCTTTATCTGCCTACCGCCGATGTATCAAAACCGGTGATACCGCAAAGCGAGATGCTCACCTCCGGCGAGCCCTCGACTTCTGGCAATGTTTCCAAACAAACCAACATGAACTCTCCGGCAAATTTGGAAACACTTGCGCCTAGACCGGCGCCGCCTGCAACTGGTTCAAGAACGCCTGTTAGTGAACAACTTCCGCCGGACGCATCGCCCTCTTCAGGACCGAGCTTGCCTAACCTTCCCAAACACACAAGCATGACGGCGGAACCAAATTCAATTGCCCGACCTGTGAACATGCCGACACCATCCTCGGTGCCCTCGGAAGATTCACTTAAGGCAGAGCAGTGGGAGAACGTTCCACGGTCTAAACGGCCAAAACTCAACTCTTACATCGACCGACAGCTCGGCAAAGATCTGACTGAACAGTCCGAACCGGAGACGGACGACGCGGATGATGCAAGCATTCAAAAGAGCGGTTCGTCACCGGCCAAAGGAATTTTGATTGGAAGTGCAGTGGTCGTCGCTATTGCAGTATGCGGTTTTCTGTTTGTCACGCTCACTAAGGGTGGTGGCGGTGGCATGCCGTCATTTTCGAGCGATTCTTGGAAGCCCCTCGCGGCTGAGGCAGATAGCGCAATCACAAGCGGCGAATACGCCAGCGCCATTACAACTCTGGATAAAGCAATTAAACTAAACCCAAACGTTGCCGAACTTTTTCACAAACGCGGTTTAGCAAAGTTGCAATCTCACAATCGGGCGACTTACGATTCCGCACTTCAGGATTTGAACGTGGCCATCAACAAAGACCCGAAATTGTTAGAAGCTGTTCTGGACCGAGGGGCTGTTCGGATTGAACTGGGTCAGTTTCAAGAGGCAATCAACGACTATGACCAGCTTATCAAGGCAGGAAAAGACACCGACAAGGTTCACTATGGACGCGGTTTAGCGAAGTACTACGCCGGCGACTATGCAGAGGCACAATCGGAATTCGAGAAAGTATTGGCGTCTGACAGCAGCAATGTTCAAGCTTCAATTGCTCTGGGCACAACACTCTACAAGAGCAATTCGGATAGAGAAGGCGCTGATAAGAAATTTGCTGACGCCACCAAAGATGATGCCTCTGGACTGGCACTGCGTAACCGAGCGATCTTAGCTTACGAGCAGGGACCGACCGGATACGAAGCCGCTCACAAGTTTTACTCTGACGCAATCGCAGCTAATCCCAAGGATGCAAACTTATATAATGAGCGCGGGATCGTTCACTGGATGCAAAAGGATCCACTTGCTGCAGCCAGCGATTTTAAGGCCGCTGTGGAACGCGACCCCAATCTAGAGTCGGCACAAAATAACCTGAGGCACGTTAGCAAAATCACCGGCAGTGGTGGCACTGATGCTGTTTTAAAACTACTTGACGGTGATTGGAAAGGCTCTGCTGCAGCTGCAAATAAATTGATTGCGGATAAAAGTTTGAGTGGTTCCGAAACAGTCCGCGCAATTCTAACTAAGTGGGTCGCCACTCATTATCAAAATCGCGGAGTGCTTGCTGGCGAAGTGCTTCGCACCGCACAAAAACCGGCCGAGGGTATCCCATGGCAATCAACTCTCGTGAAGTATCTTGTCGGGGATATCAATTTCGAAACGGCACTGAAGGCAGCTAACACGCAAGCCGAGAAAACCGACCTTAACTATTACGGCGCCATCAAGGACCTTTTCGATCTGAAAAAGCCCGATGAAGCCAGCAAAAAATTGAAGTGGGTTTTGGACAAAGGGCTGACCACTTCAACCGAGTATGCGCTCGCGAAAAAGTCGGTCGAATGGATGAAACAAGACCAGGGAGAGTCGGAAGAATGACACTCTTCATCAGAAAAACAGCTTTGCTTGTCTTGATTTTAGTCGCCAGCTGCGCGCCGAGTGTTTTGCCAATGTTCGCGCAGGACGGATTGACTCCTCCCCCGCCCCGCCCGCGACGGGCATATTCAACGATCGACAACTACAACTATTCACACGGCGGCGACGTTGCCGTAGAACAGACTCGCAAGCCCAGAAAAAAGAAGCCGAAGAAAGCAGTGGTCAAACCTACCGAACCTGTTGCAAAGACTGAAAAGGTAGAAAGAAACGATGATACGTTGAAGAAAGCAACGTCAGCAGGAAAGGATCAAAAAACGGAACAACCCGCTGCACAAGCAACAAAGCAGATCATCGAACAACGCGCACCACAGCGAACGGAACAAAGTGCGCCACAAAGTACGCATCAAAAAACGCAACAAGAAACGCAACCAATAACGCCGCCTGAGTCACAGACAACATCAAAATCTACGACAACAGTCGATCAAACGACATCCGATTCCGTTGACCTGTCAGCCGCGAAACTGAGCGAAATCCCAGGTCCTCAAATGCCACCACCGCCGACCAGTATTGGCGGTTTCACAATGAAAACTTCGACAACCAGATAACCGCAGGTCACTGACCCAGGTACGTCATCCAAGTTTTCCATTTGTCCTCGAGCAGCGGGGCTTTGTTATCGCGAAGCCGTTCTAAATCGCGCCGCACGCCGTTCACGCTCTTATATCTGAGAGCCGGATCGTTTTCCAACATCTTCAGCACCACTTGCTCCACATGAGCAGGTATCTCGTATCGACGTCGAAATTCCGCAGGTTTCGGCTCCAGATGCAGGTTGCGAACCTCGTCAACCGTTCGTCCACGATAAACCGGTTTACCAGTAATCGAGTGGAATATCACGCAACCGAGCGAATAAATATCAGAACTGATGGAAGGAACATCGCCTCTAATTTCCTCCGGGCTCATGTAGAAAATGTCATTACAAGTATAGTTGCGAGAGACCTTGACCGGCTGTTCGATGTTGTTTGATGAAACGCTAGTGATACTGAAATTGGTGACTTTAACAGTATCGACTGTTTTCGACTGTTCCACTATCCCAATCGAACGCGGTCGAATGTGTCCGTGCACCACACTGATTTTATGCAGAACTTCGAGCGCTTCACAGACTTGTATAAAAACATCTATTGCCCGCGGCAAATCAAGAAAGCCTTCATTCTGAATAACCGTTTCCAAATTTTTCGGAGGAGGCGGATCGAGAATCAGATAATTTTTGGATTTATGATTTTTCCAATCGTATACGGTGGTCAGATGTGGATGATCCTGCTGCACCAACAGATTTGCAACCGTTTCAATCGGCAGCCCACCAGTTAAGCGCGCCACACCAATGGTCACAAAACGAAGAAGCAACGGCGCGTTCATATTGTTGTCGTGCACTATAAACGCTTTTCCATGAGCACAAGTCGGAATCAATTCCAAGATTTCATAGAAGTCCGGAACGTCCTCATCGAATAACATCTGGTCTGGAGGCTGTTCATCGGCTTGCGACTGCGGCTGCGCATTTGCCTGCGCTTGCTCGTTGTCTTGCGGTTCATCTGAGCTAAAACATTTCGCGCACAAACTCTGATCGCGTCCTTCAGACGCGCCAACGGGCTCACCACATTCTTCGCATGCGGCAACAAGTTTTATTTTTGGAGAATCGTTGGAATCAACCATAATCTGAAAGAGGCCCTACATTCCTATTATAGTTAGATCGTCGCCTATAGTCTGCCTCTCGCGAATTACGGTACAGATTTGTCACTGTTTGGCATCCATCTGTCCGGCTTCCAATAAATTTGAAATTGATGAAGGCGAGTCTGGTGAAATTTCTCGACTTGCTCCTTCTTGAGGTGTGCACAATGCGCAACCGCTATCAAATTCAGATACGGCATTCGAAGCGCCGATTCAAGTGATGCGGGACCGATTTCTGTCAAATCACAAACCAATTTTCGCAGTGGCACGCCTGATTCAGCAAGGGACTTGATAGTTTCGTCATTGACATCGGTCGTCGACATAAGCAGTTCCTTCAGAGCTTTCATGGGATAAAGCGCTTTCATCGTCTGCCCCTTAAGACCGACCAGCCTCTCCATTTCCATCCTCTGAATGTTTTTAGCGCGGGCGATTTGAGCGATAGCATCCGGTGCCAATTCCTGATCGTCAAACTCAAGCTCGACAACACCACTGCTGTTGAGCAGATGAAACGAATCGAACGAAACAGAGTCATTGCCCGTAAAACGCAAGATTCTCAACGATTTTATTTTGCTGACCGCCTTAAATATTTCAGAGTCGATAGGCTCCCGTGATTCACGAAAACTCAGATCACGCAACTTCTCGTTTTCAAAGAACGCCAAGCTTCGAGATGTAATTTTCGGCTGCCAGAGCCTCAGTTCGTCGATTGCACCTGGATGAGCGCGGACAAGAGCGATGAGATCATCGTCATCCACTTTCATGCCGACAAAGGAGTTAATCGTCTTCCCCTTCGTGAATTTATCTAGTCGATTGATTTCGTGTGCCGTCTTGGAGTCTTCGCTTCCAGGCGCGAGCAACAGTATCATCAAAAGGGGTAATGACAGCGAGAGTACGCCAACTAGAGCAATCAGACCAATGCGCCAGTTGAGATGTTTTAAAGCAGACATAACGCGCTGAGCATTGCCTGTCTGTGTCGTCACTGACGAAGAGTTCGGAGAGTTTGCTCCATCTAGCAGCTGAACAGACTCTAGCGCCTGCAACAGCTCAGAAGCCGAGGAGAAGCGGTCTTCGCGCTCGATCTCCATGCATTTGTCGACTATGTCGCTCAGTTTCTCTGGCACCTCATATGGTGCCAGTTCGGACACTGCCTCCGGCAATTGATGCAACTTCATTTCAATCAGTTCGAGCAATTGATCGGTTTGAAACGGTTTAATTCCAGTCAGAGTTTCATACATCAAGCAACCCATGGAGTAGATGTCAGTGCGCTCATCGACTTGTTGCCCACGAATCTGCTCAGGCGACATGTACATGGGAGTTCCCACGCCGACACCGGACTTTGTTAGTTCTTGTTGCTCGCAGATAGATTTAGCCAACCCAAAATCCACTAGCGTTGCCGTCTCGACTCCGTCATCGGTCTTCAGCAACATAACGTTGCCGGGTTTGATATCACGATGTATTACGTTCTTGCTGTGAGCATGAATCAAACCTTTAACAAGTTCAATGAATAACCGCAGAGATTCGTTTGCCGGAATTGCACCCAGCTCGCTGATTCTCTCGGCAAGGTTAACGCCCTGCACATAGTTGAGCACCAAATACGGTTCATCATCTTCTGTTAATCCGAAATCTAAAACCGACAGAACATTTGGATGTTTCAAAGTACCGGCAAGCTTCGCTTCACGATGAAACCGAATAGCCTCCTCATCCGATGCAGCACGATTTAGCTTCTTAATGGCGACTGTTTTATCAAGCGTGGAATCGTGAGCCTTATACACAGTCCCAACGGCGCCCGCGCCAAGTACGGAAAGAATTCGATAGCGATCAGATCGAATCTTGGGGAATGCATTGTCGGACTGGGTTTCTTGCACGATTACGGGTTTCCGTGGCGGTGACCGCCTGAAATTGATGGTTTTCAAGTGCGATTTGCGTCTCACCATCCTTATTCCCCGATTAGCAAATTATGCGAAGGATTGCGGTTCTAATTTATAACCGACGCCGTGGACGGTTTTTATTAAAACTGGAAGGCCTTCGATCTCAATTTTCCCTCGAAGACGAGTCATGTGCACCCGCACCGTATCTGGTGTCGCTTCATTCTCGCTTGCCCAGATTTTATCAATCAGCGCATCGACACTAAAAACGTGTCCCGGATGCCGCATGAATTGCTCCAGAAGCGCAAACTCCTTCTTTGACAATTTTACTTCATGACCGGCTCGCACAACTTTGAAACCGTTCATGTCCATCGACAGGTTGCCAATTTGAATAACATCCGATTGCACCGATCGCGGACGGCGAAGAAGCGCACGGATGCGGGCGCTCAGCTCGCGGGGCTGAAAAGGTTTAACAAGGTAATCATCGGCGCCGGAATCGAGAGCTGATTCCTTGTCTTTTATCTCGCCGCGCGCTGTGAGCATTATAATAGGAGCGATACCGCCCATGTTTCGGTAACGTTGACACACTTCCAGTCCAGCCATCCCGGGCATTGTCCAGTCCAGAACAATGATGTCGTATGGAAACCGGTCCATCAAAGCCAGACCTTCCTCGCCGTTTGGAGCAGTATCAACCACATGCTCATCGTCGGAGAGCCACTCTACAAGTCCCTCGGCGAGCTCGACATCATCATCAACTACAAGTATTTTCGCCATGTGCCTCGACCAACTAACAACAATCGCGCATCCTGGACAGTGAACAAAAAAAACATGCACTATCAACACGAAATTTAAACCAAATGGACTATCGAAACGAGCACTTTCAATTACTGCATGCGTTTTAACCTTAAACTATCACATATACAGTTTTTATTAGCGATCCCAATGGTCTGCCTGATCGTCTTCGTAGCCGCTCTGGGTGCTTTGCTTGAACAAGCGAATTCAGAACGACGCGCCGAAACTCACTCTAAGGAAATCGTTCTCGTCTCGAATGATGTCTCCAAACACCTGCTCGACGTCGCGCAAAGCGTGATTGCACTCAATACGTTTCAAAACCCAATCGTCTACAACAAATTTAAGGAGTCACTTTCAGTAACCAAAACCGGCATTGCGAATTTAAAAACGCTTACGGCCAACGATAAGGACAAACGCAAACGCATGAAGCGAATCAGCGCGCTCGGCGACAAAGCGCTTTCCTTCATAGAGACTTACGGCGAAAACGCTTATACCGGAAACACTGGCGCGAATTTCACCGTGTTCAAAACAGAGTTGAAAGCCGCATATAACCCATTCATCTCTGAGTTGCACGACCTGGCGGAACAGGAGAAGAAACTGACCGCGAACGCCGAGATTAACGAACGCCAGCGCACCAAGAAACTGAATACGTTTTTGACAATCGGCGTTTCAATCATTTTGCTGTGTATGTTCTTCGCGTCCATGTACATCAAGTGGATTATCGGACGACTGCGCTTGATGATGTCGAACGCAAAACTGCTCGCGCGCAAAGAACCTCTCCACTCGCCGGTCCGCGGCTCCGACGAGATAGCAGAGTTAGATGGAGTTTTTCACGAAATGGCAGAAGCGCTACTTGCCGCGGAGCAGCGAAAACAGGAGTTCATATCAACGACCTGCCACGACTTGCGTTCTCCGCTCGCGAACATTCAAGTGAGCCTGGCTCTTGCTGCAAAGGGGAAATACGGAGAGCTAAACGACAAGGGCGTCGAGCGATTCGCAAAAGCGGAACAGAGCATCGACCGTTTAATTCAGCTGCTGAATGAACTTCTAGATGCCGAAAAAATGGAAGCCGGAATTTTAGAATTGGAGATGGAAGAGTTTGACTTGGCTGAAGCAATCGAGATCTCGGTGGATTCCGTTAAGACCCTTGCAGACAACAGCCGCGTAACTCTAGAGATCAATGACACAAGCTCTTGCAAGGTGAACGCAGACAAGGCTCGTTTGATAAGAGTGATCGTAAATCTTCTTTCAAATGCGATCAAATTTTCTCCTGCTGGAACAGCTGTAAATGTTTCAGTGCAAAAGGAAGGCACCGTATATGATGTGCGAATAACCGACCAGGGAAGAGGAATCGCCCCTGTGGACAGGGAGAAGATATTCGACCGTTTCCATCGAGTAAGCGAAAACACGGGGCCATCTGGGATTGGTCTGGGTCTAACGATCTGCAAAAAGATAATCGAAGCCCACGGCGGGAGCATCGGCGTCGACAGCACTGTCGGTAGTGGCAGCACATTTTGGTTCAGGCTAAACGCTCCCTAGTGGACTATCGGCAAAGGCGAGCTGCTCTCAACGCCATTGCCGAATCGTCCGCCTCTGCTGAGAAAAGCTGGTGAATTCGCTTCTAAATTTAATTGCGGGCTGCAGGCAGCGGCAGGAAATCCTGCCGATGCGTGCAGAGAGTTGCGACGCTTATGTCGCGGAAAGTGCAGTGCTAGGTTGTCTTTTTATGGTGACTGGTTGCTAAAGCCAGCCGGTTTTTGGTTGTGTACTTGATTCGGAACGCTTGTTGAGCACGATTTAAATATACAGCCGAAATATTACAAAGTTATTTAGTCAGCGAGAGCCTGAAAAATCAGGACAAGCTACCGAATTCGCAAATGTCACATCCAAGGCATTACCTTGAGTTCGAAACGGAGAACGCATTTGCGGCATCGAAATAAGCACTCACTGCATAGCCATGTTCTTTTGCGTACCTGCTAATCACGTACCGCTGCATAGAGGTCGGGCCGTGCTAGCCTACAGCTTGCTAGGTTGTTGATAGCAACGCCACCCGAATTCAATGCCGGCGTGCGATTCAGTCCCGGTTAGAACTCCCTTTGATGCCGACCTTGAAAGGCGAGTGGAGGAAAAACCGTCCGGCAGCGCACCTCCCGGGACCAAAACGCGGCACATTACGCAATCGTTAACTGTTACAGGTTCCAAAGCGGCAAGCTGCCGGGGCATCATGCTAAACTCTTAACTCGCAAGGGCGGTTAGCTCAATGGTGGAGCACTTCGTTTACACCGAAGGGGTTGGGAGTTCGAGTCTCTCACCGCCCAAGGCTTTACGGGATCAGGGCATTCTTAATTGCTACTAGGATGCTACTCCCGAAATAAAACCAGCGGTAACTGAAGGAAAGTTCGCTTTCTGCGAGCTGATATCGCTGGCGGTATTAGACAAGGATTGGACTGGCACAATGACACAGCAGCAGCCAATCCGAATATATCTCGGTGCTCAGATCGAATGGGAGTCTGAGCGCATTGCACTCAACAGGGTTGTTGAGATACTGACACAGCAGAGAAGGCCTGCACTAATTCTTGCAAACATTTCATTAGGCCGACGACAGCTTGACCTTGTCGTAGCATGTGACGACTTAGTGTTGGTCATCGAAGCGAAGGGATACACGCGTCCATTGCGTGGCGGACAGAATGGGCATTGGCAAATTCAACAAGCATCCGGCGACTGGAAGGAAACGCCGAACGCATATAGACAAATTCTGGATGCAGTCTACGATCTCAAAGACAGCATGCGCTCATTTGCAGGTACCGATGTGCCATATCCATTAGGATTGCTACTCCTCATCCCTCGAATTCCCAAGTCATCTACCATAGATTCGTCCGGCTTCAAGGTTTCTGTTATCGGCTTAGATGGTCTGGAGCAGGCTCTCGAACAAAAGTCTCAAGTTACTTGGTCCCTACAGCAATGGCAAACATTTGCTGAACATCATCGTCTAATATCAGTTGCTACGCCAGACGCGGCGTATAACGAACAACTACTACAAGCAGAGACTTTGTCAAAGCGATATAGCTCGACATTCGCTAAGACATTCCTTCCACTCTGCGCTGACCTAATTGAACCAACCTTCAACCAAGAAGAAACGAAGAAATCCTTTGAGGGTGTGTTCGATCTTCTCACAGAAGAACATAAGGACATCGTGCTCGACGGTCCGTCGGGCTGCGGTAAATCAATGGTCGCGGCCAAGATAGCATTGGGATTCTCCGAAGCCGGGGGGCTGAGCGTAATTCTTCCAGCACGGGATTTTACTGGGACCCTTAAGCAGCTGCTCGATCGAGAGGCGGGTTTGCTTTCTGCTCCATCAGCAGCGGCACTGTTTGCAACAGCGCGTCGACTTAATCGCCCGATACTTTTAGTCCTGGATGGTTACAACGAGTGTCCATCAGCGTATCGGGCATCGCTGACACGGGGCATCTCAGCGCTGGCAAAAAAATATGATGCGAAGATTTTGGTCACTTCACAGATACCCCTAGAGAGAAGCGATTTACTTTCAATTACCAAGATCGAAGTACCAGAGCCGTCAAGCGACATGAAGTTGGCTATAGCTCGGAAGGCTGGGACCGCACAGCTGTCTTCTGAGATAGAAGAGATGTTGTCACATCTCGTCAGTAGCGGACTGGAAGCCCACTTACTTGGAACTGTCGGACGACAAATTGGTTCGTCAATCGGTCGCTTTGCTTTGTTTGATGCTTTTGCCCGAATGCTTCTAGGATCACATTCTTCCGAAGGTATCGCCGCTTTAGCGAAAGTCGCCGGCCGCATGTCAGACAATATTACTTTCAGCATTTCTGTACGCGAGCTCGACAGGCTTGCGGAAGCAGAACGGATCGCGCCAGAAGCTATCGCTAAGTTGAAATCAGTCAGATTGCTTGTTGAACGTGGAGACCGAATTTGCTTCGCTCATGAGATGTATCTGCATGCTTTCTCCGCTGAAGCGATCATTCGGCGAGCAGCTGAACGAGCTGAACCAATTCTCAATGCACTTGGCGATCCTCGTTACCAGCACAGCAAGGAGCTAATAGTCGGGAGTATAGAAAACTCCGCTCTTTTAGAACAAGTTTTATCAGAAATCAGTGACAGTCATATCATCAAATCATGTATCTCCGGCAGCTGCGGTCGTGCCGCGTTGGAATGGAGCCTGAGTAGTTCGCTGGACATATGGCGCCTAGTAGTTGAAGAAGTAAAAATACTTCGCTTCACCTTAACGGATGAAGGATGGTGGAATGTTGACTTTGATCCGGACACTTTGACACAGTGGACAGAGGCTCAAAAAGCTTTCCTGAATGCCGTTCCAGATCTGATCGGGTATAGCGATCAGCTCAACTTGCTGCTCGATGCGGTTGGGCATATGGATCATCGTTTAACTGAAGAGTGGCATAGGCTTCGCGAGGAAGCAAAGCAACGAGGACTGCGCGGACTGCGCGGTCCCATGTTCGGAACAGTCTATGTTAGTCACTCACCGAATTCTCCTGGTATTGGTCGCATCTGCTCTCAGTTATCGAGAGCGGACGCTAGTGAGGTCAAACGAATCGAGGAGCCCGTAAGAAAACACCTTGAATCAGAGAGACTCTCGCATGGCCAGTTATTCATTTTGCTTAGCATTGCTCAGCATCTTTACGGCTCAGGAGAATGGTTGGCACCTCTCTTGACGCGCATTATAAAGGAACAATGGAATGCGGCACCATATCATCTACGCCTGGAGCTTATGCAGATCGCTCAGTACTGCTGGCGAGCTGACGACACAAGCCGCCGCGAACTGATTGAGGCAATAGAACAACTGTTAGATGGTCAAAATATCTTTCAGAATACCGCTGTCATAGAGGCGCTCCAGTCCCTTGGGGCCTTGGCTGAAGACGAAGACAGGCATGAGCAAGACGTGATAGAGCAGCTGGATAGGATCCTCGACAACCCTGAGACGGAAGAGGCATGTACTGTCGCATACTCCATGTATTCAGCGCAGATCGACCATCCGTACTCAGGGGCATACTATAAGGTTATTTCGGGACTGGTAGAACCATTCCGCAAACGATTTCTAACGATGGCGGCAAAGGGTGCTTCCAAGAACGAGTATGCGTCCTTTGTCTCATCTCTGCTCGTCGAAGTAATGCGATTGGGCGATCCTGTGCTCGGTGACATAATCGCACATTGGACGACCCTTCCTTCACAAGATACTGGATTCATTGACGACAAGATTGCCTCATTCATCAATGCCCACGTCGCAATGGCACGGCTAAATTGCAGTCTTCCCGACCGTATAGCTAATAGTCCTACTGCTTCGGCGGTGCTTGCCTGTGGCGAAATTCTCTACTGGTTAAATCGAGAGGATTTACTCTGGCATGAAAGAAGATCAGCGTGCGAGCCTTCCTTGACCGTTCTGGGTCAGCCAGACATTGGTGCGGCCGCAGGTGCTCTTCTACAGTTCGAAAAAAACTTTCACTCCCGCGAGTTCAGTAACGAGTTTAGTACCGAAGCGATTCATCGATCAATCGTGGATAGTTTCCCACAAGAGGTGGCAGAAATTTGCCGCCAAGCACTACGTCGTCCAGGAGCACAAACTGGTTATTTCAAATTCACAGACAGGCAAAAAATATTAGAGTTCGCGCTTACCACAATCGGCAAACATGGCAACACTACTGATCTAGCGTATCTCAAACGTATGTTTGCTACCGATCCTGAATTAGGCCCAGCTGCGATTGCTGCTATCAAATCACTTGAAGAGCGTCTGCTAGAGACTATCTTGTAAGTCCTTTCCTCTTCGTAGGCGCATAGGACAAAGAACTTTACGATATGTCCGTTAATACCGTATGTGATGGCACGCTGACTTTTTCGAATGTGATTTACACCGGTGGACAAGCGCTCAAGAAATCTTCGAATTCTTTCAAATCGGCCTCGGCATCAGTCGGAGATGGAACTGCCCTGTGAACCGCGGCCGCCTCATCATGTACCTTGGCAGATGTATTAGTCATCGCATCAGTTATCTTCTTTAAATTGCTCGCACTAATGTTTAGACGTTCTAGCCGCTTGGTCTCAATGCTGTTCCGGAATCTCTCCACTACACCGCCGAAGAGTCGTTCTTCGACGCCCCTTTCCCAAGCTTCACGAAGCAGTTCGTACCACGTTTTGATTTCCCGTTCGTAGCGATCTGGATCTGTTCCGGCGCGTTCCAACGCAGTCAACTTCTGGAGTTCATTCTTCAGATACCCCAACCTGTCCTTACATTTTTGCGCGATCCAAGGAAGCGTAGGACTTGCAATTCCAGTTGCCACACTAGTTCTGCGAACGCAAACCGTAGTGCATGGAACACCGCTCTTTTCGGCCGTACTCTGCAAATCCAGCAAAAACACTATGTCGTGCGTAAATATTATGGTTTGCCGATTAGCTGCCTCGGCCACTAGTCTTTCTGCCACGTACGAGCGTCGAAGGTGATCAAGCGAAGAAATGGGATCGTCTAGGATGATGGTGCCATCATGCCGTGCGCTACCTATTTCCGCAAGAAAAAATGCGAGTGACAGCGCGCGCTGCTCGCCCTGGCTCAGTATCTCCGCCAAGTCTACTGCACTAGTGCTCTTCAGCGCCAGTTTGCACTTCGTCTGCCCCTTGGCTCCGCGGCTCCCTAGTCTCACCGGAATGTCACCGCACCTTAGCTTCCCAATCTCGGCGTCGAGACACGCTTCAAGTTCGGCGGTAACTGCTGTCTCCGTTAACTCAGAAATCTTTGATGTCATCGCCGTTGTTGAAAGACTTTTTATGGCAGTGTCCAAGAAGTGAACCTCTGTGTGAATTTCAACGCTCTTCCTCGCATCATTGATCCTTTTGCTTAGCATTGAGCGAGCTTTCAATTCTGCAATCTCCTTGACCAGCTGTTCCTTCCGGTTGGGATCTTGCAAAGACTCCGCATCGGACAGTTGCTCACTTGCCTTAGAAACCCACTCCTGAACCAATTTCTCGGCCGTTATGAGCAAGGCCGGCAGCTCTGAAAACCCACCAAGAATCGACAACTGTCGTTTCTTGGAACTGTCGATCAACTCCAGAACTGTGTGATGAACCGCTGGCTCCTCAGCCTTCAAAAACGGCAAGATGTATGCATTTTCGATTGCCGCAATCGGCGCTGCGCCTATTGCTTTTTGAATCTCCTCTAGTTGTTCCTTGCTTTGCTTTAGCTCTTGTTCCGCGGCGTTGAGAATGAATGCGTCAAATCTCTTCAAGCGTTCGCTTGCTTCTTCTGATAGCTGTTGATGGCAAAGCGGGCATCTACTGTCAATATCACTTGGAGGAAAGTCTTTGCCCGGACAGACCTCGTGCTCGTAGTAGGTGCGTGCTGCTTGCCACATAACTTTCCAGGACGACGAGCCAACACCTGGCACTAATTCATCATTGAGACCATTTGCCCGCGCAAGCTCAACAGCTGCAGTTGCTGCACTTACCCGTCGGGCGCATTCGTCGTGTTTCTTAGCGCTGTCATCGGACAAATCGACCAACAACTTCCTTATGTCAGCAAGCATTTTGTTCGCTGAATCGACCCGAGTCCTGATTTGAGCAATCGCTTTCGTAGGATCATTGCTATTTAAGTCAATAAGAGCCGCTTCTAAGGATTCTAGACGACCTCGGTCGTCTTCAGAGAAGGTAGCTAAAGTTATAAGCGCCGGTACGTCTGTGACGTGTGACAGGTCGCGGAGCAATTGCCGAACGCGGGTTTCCTCTGTGAACTCGACAAAGTTCGGAAGTCGTGCCTTTAAATTCTTGACTCTCTCCTGAAGGCTTGACTTCATCCGATCCTGAGCAAGAACCAGTTGCTGCAGAACGCCAATTTCGTTCGGAACATATGCGACTTCGTTCTCTCCGGTCAGGTACAAAGAGCCACATTTAGAATCAAAGATACTGATTCCTCGCAGGCGAGGGTCCGGCGGCGAATTAAGCTGACGAGTAATTGAGCTAGGCTGAGCGTCTCCCGCAAATAGCACCTCAATTTTTGCAGAACCGGCTTTATCTCCCATTCCATCTGGAGCATAGATGTTTGGTAATATTCTGACTTTGTCGTCGACAGTTCGACACGATTGCTTCAAAACTCGCGCATAGCTCGATTTCCCAGCTGCGTTATCACCAAAAATAATTGTCATTCCTGTCTGCGCGAAGGACAAAGACTGACCTTTTTGAACTGCGCTCACCTTTTCCAAGTCGAACAAACGAAGAATTTTTGGCGACCCGCCATCTGTTGTGTCAAAACCTGCAAACTCTTCTTTTGTCACTGGCTGCGCAGCTCTCTGTTTTACAAAGGGAGCCTTCAGAACAGTAAGAAGGATCTCTGTTACCTCAGACAGTTCGTCATCAGTAAGATTCCGAGCTTGGAGAATGCGCCTGACCAGGTCAAGTTGCCAGCTTTTGAGCCCGTCAATAATCTGCCAGACTTGGTCTTGTACCGAAGCCATAGTCACTTCCGTTTGTCATGTTGATTGTTTGTCAGAAAATTTATCTGACATTTTTCGTATTGGCAAGTGGTGCTCCGATCCTTGCGGTGCCAGGCTCCACGGAATTCTTGGATCCCGCAGCATCAATGGGTAACCAGAGCACATATAACTAAGTGAGCATCTTGGATACGCGCACAATATCTCGAGTCTAAAAAGTTTTCGATTGATTGAACTTTTTGCGTTGACCTTACGTAATACCTTTAGGATGATAAACACACACACTGGGGTCTCGGATATGCAACAGATACGCACTAGAAGTCTGCGCAAGTTTCAGGCGCATCCAATACTCAAGTGGGCAGGTGGCAAAGGTCAGCTGCTATCCGAACTCATGGGAAAAGTTCCCGCCACATATGGAAAATACATTGAGCCCTTCTTCGGTGGGGGGCGTTGTTTTTCGCATTGCTGCCACCACAGGCGGTGATTGCGGATTCGAAGGAACTATTTTGACGACAAACAAGTCTTCCTATCTGAAGGTATCTTCCCTGATCGCTTCGACTTTAGCGCCAAGAAATTGCATTCCGACAAGGAGGTCGATGTGATGTCAATTATCGACGGGCTCAGTTTTGTGACAAACTTGGCTTACTGGGCAGTGTATTTTCGAAGCGGCATTGTCAGAATGTCCAAACAAGACTGGGAACTAATCATGAAGTCCTTAGAGCCCTAGCTACATAACGCAGGATCAAGGCTCACACCATCTGGGCATCTGCCTGTCTTCGCCTCTTCAGCTATCGTAGCAATCTGATGATCCTCTCGCATGCGGACGCTGATACCTGTTGCTGACGAGTCAATCCGCCATCCTAAGTGCTCGCGTTTAATTGACGGATAGCCCTTTTTTCCTTTTATGCATGATATGACCCTGTAAGGCAGGCTCCACTTGGCGAAATGATCCTCTATCCCGAGACCGAACAACTTGTTGCAACTGTCGCATTCATCTTCGGCAAACAAATGTCTATTTCCTATGGCTTCAAGCAACACATGGCAATCCGTCTTGAACTGTACGTCCGGCTCACTCCGTTCGCAATAACGACAAGTTTGCAATCCGCCGCCGGTGACCAACGTTGAACTCGCTCCACTAGCATCTTGCCGAAATGTGATCAGTTCATACTTGGAGTTGTAAAAGTCCAGGGTTTCCGTGAGGTGTTTGGGTAGCTTTAGATTTTCTTTTGTCATTGCTTGATCACTCGTCATACAACGCTCCTACCGCCAGCAATTGTTCCTTTGGCCCCGCTCGAATAATCTCCTCAATGTCTGCGATGTTCGCTGGCTTGAAATCCCAGGCTTCGACGCTGACGTTGATTTGTTTCTTCAGAATTTTCCATTTGTTATGTACGTGTCCGTGGACCAGCCAGCCTCCTCTATTAGTTTCGGCAGTATCTTTGTCACCATATTCGGTTGCATTGCGAAATCACCCAAATAATAAACAGTGTCCTCGGGCGCCACTATGGAGTTCCAGTCCACTTCCATGAGCGCATTCATATGCGCGACCGAGTTGAAGGGCCGGTTGCAATATTTGATGATGTTCGTGTGTCCGAAGTGGTGGTCGGACGTGAACCACGTGTTCACGGGTCAACCTCGTGTGAGATGGTAGCTATGCAATCGTCTAACGATTGCAGTAGAAGAATGATTTCGTGACGAATATGCTTTAAGTTCGACTGATAGCTGTTTTTACTTTCGAGACCAATAGTTCTCTAAAGTCACTTCCTGCTATTCGAACAAGGGCGTCAAACAGTCCTTGCGATACTTCCAAGTTCACATGCTCTGGAAGTGATTCTAGTGTCGAGCGTAAAGTCTTGCGATAATCGTCCAATACTGGGGAACCGGCATCCTCGACATAAAACGCCGCACGAAGTGTCTGAAGCGCACTATTCTCTAAGTACCGATGGGCCCAATTGCCTAGTTCGGGGTCGCTTTTCTCTTGTGATGACACTCGTTGTGCGAACGTAAATGGATCCATGATCAATTCCTCAAACCTACTCTAGAACAGAGAGTAGCCTCTAGTCAAGGGACGCATAAAGGTATCCTCAAAGAAGATTTCTTCGAGTAGACTATTCAATTCTGAAGCCAGCTTAATAATTCCCTGCATTTCGCTGCTGTCCTCTGACTTTAGAGCGTCTTTCGTCTTCTGACTGTTTAGCAATCCAAGGATTTCATCATAGCGCTTTAAGCATTCTGCGAGGGAATTTTGTCCTGACGAACCCAAATATTCAAACAAGCTAGCCAGTCTGGCGGCAGGCGATTTGTCGCTTTCAGCGCGCAAATACTCCACCAAAGCATCATAGCGCTCTTTAACCGATTTCTTGCCACTTCTATTGAGATACTCGCCCGTTGTCAAGTAGCTCGCCAAGCCCCCTGCGAACATTATTTTTCGTGTGGAGAGCAGCTTTGCATACCGTAGCCCCCATCCCGATCTTGGTTTTCTCCACCTTTTTGCTTCAAAGTCTACTGCGATTGTTCTCCAATAACGAATGAGATCGTTTACTAAGAATCGTGGCACTGCAACAGGCTCGTCCACGTCCTTCCTGTACGACGGATGATAGCGAGCACAATATCTCTCGATTACCTTTTCCAACACAACATCTCGCACGGAGGCGTCAAGAAAAGGAGCGGATTCCAGCAGAATAGACAGCCGCCGCGTCATGTTAGGATTGGAGTCTCTCTCAAGTCCAATTCGAATGAACAATTCTGCTGCTGTTGTGAAGTCTCCAAAAACTCCTTGCCCGCCAGGTTCAACCAAGTTCAAGTCTGCCAACACTCTTTCCACGGCATCGAGTCCCTGAATAACAGATTCGTGAGATGGTGTTGCATGTGATACCAATAGGAAGTCACAGTCTGATCCCTCGGTGATTTCTCCCCGAGCTATGGATCCAGTGATCAATAATCCAATGCCCGCGACATCAACACCTTTGTCCCCGAGTCCCTTGAATTCCGTTGAGATTGCCGCAGCAAGTTCGTCTGATTTTTTCTTGGAACGTTCAGCAGCATCTCGCAGATTGGGAAACGAGCACCCAATTTTTTTCTCTATTTTTTCTAACTCTTGCGGCAACATGTTGTCAATTGACCATGATTCTTGACCTAGTTATTCTACGTTACTTCACACGTTTCAACTTCCGATTCGGCTTTTTCTTCGTCATCTCCGCTGGAAGAATTTCCACGCTACGCGCCATTGATGCTTGTGCTGCTTCCATCGACTGTTTTAGAGGATCAAAAGAAAGCCGCGAGTAGATTTGCGTTGCGGTCGGCGATTTGTGACCGAGTACTTTCCCGATTATCTGTAGTGATTGATTATTCATCGCCATATAGCTTCCTAATGTCCTGCGTAAATCGTGCATCCGCAAATCTTGTAGACCAGTGCGCTTCATGAATTTGCGCCAAGCAGTTTTCGGTTCAACAACATGGCCCGTTGCGCAAGTGCTCGGGAAAACCCACTCGTCAGTTTTTTTTTGCGCTTGTCGTATCGATCATTCAGTACCTTCAGAGCTAAGTCTGTCAACGGTATAGTTTGCGATTCTTTATTCTTAGTGATCGGAATGTGCCAGAGACCAAGATCGAAATCGATCTGATCCCATCGCATTGAAAGCACGTTGGCCTGCCGTGCTCCCGTGAATAGGCTGAGGTAGACATAGTCTCGAAAAGGAACATTTTTCTCACCGCGCAATGCCTCCAGAAAATTTTCGAACTCGTCCGGTCGAATGAAACGCTCACGAGCACGAGTCTTGAACTTCGTAATGTTTGTGCACGGATTCGCACCGAAAAAAACACCGTATTTGGTGCCCCAGGAATAAACCGCTCGGAGATCATCGTAGGAGCGGTTCGCCGTATGATGACCGCGTGTGCGTCCGAGAAAGTTCATATGCTGCTGTACCTCATTACGAGTAATCGTGTCTATGGGAGCAGAGAGCCAGATATCGAAATAGCGTCGGAAGTTCTTCTGCGTCTCCGCCCAGGTCGTACAGTGATGTTGTGCATATTCCTCTATATAGCGGTCAAACAACTCGGCAAGTGTGAGTGCGCCTGTCGGCTTCAAAATCCGCCTCGATACGACCGGCTCTCCTTTTGAAATATCGCCAAGCATTTTCGTAGCTTCAGCCCGCGCCTGCTCGACAGTCATATCTGGAAAGTTTCCGAGCTTCGGCTTGATCGGCTTGCCGCCAACAAACTTATATACATGGAACGTCTTGCTGTTCGTGTACACCATCAACACAAGCACTTTCACGACTGTGTCGTGATAGGACGACACTGCCTTTTTCCGCAAACGGCAGACTGGTCAATTCCAGTTTCGTAAATCTGATTTGTTTTTTTGCGATACGGGGCCGAACAAATGAGAGGCTGGCTTGCCAAAGAACATCTTGACGTACATCCAGGAATGCTCATAAATCAGCGTGCGAGATTGGCACGACTCGAATTAGACGACGGCAAACTCCCAGAAGCTCGTTTAAATTTTGAAAGTGCTCTGATCGGTTTCGAAAAGCTGCCCGCAAAAGGCCCCGAAGTGAATAGCGTTAGCTATAGTCTATTTTCTCTAGCTGAGCACTTTGAAGAAACTGGTCATGGAGCTGATTGTCGCGAAGACATTAACAAGCTCGTGGAGATCTATGGACGAAAGTATCGTCCAATTGAATTATCGCATGTTTTGCACTCGAATAATTTGATCGCCTACTTTACGTTTAGGAACGAAATGGAACGACCGAGGGAATTGCTTTCAATAATGTTGAAGTCGCGTGAAGAAGCATTCGGCAAACAAAGCATTGAAGTCACGGAAATCCTTGATATGTACTCAGACTACTGGAGACTTAATCACGACTTGAAGAACTACGAACGCGTCGTGGAGCGAACGTTGAAGATTAGAGAGCGTGATAAAACCTACCCCAAGAGTGCCATGGTAGACAGACTTTTCGCCATGGTCTTGCAATACTCAGAGCTTGGAAATGAAGCAAGAAGTGAAGTGCTTGCCCTGCCGTTCAGACGATGCGCTCGTTAACAAGATTTCGGCTTGATTGGAACTGTCAATAACTTTGTGTCAAAGGTCTAGGCAAGCGGAACCCTTCCTTTAAATTCAACAGAGAACCAGTTCAAGGCAACGCCCCAGTTTCTGATAGGCATTGTCCATTTCTTAGAGATGTTCCGTGCTGCCAGATACATGACCTTCATCACGGATTCATCATCAGGAAATATTCTGTGATTCCGACTGGCCTTCCGCAGAGTCATGTTCATCGACTCAATTGCGTTGGTGGTGTATATGGTGCGCCGGATCTCCTCAGGGAAAAGAAACATCGGGATGATCTTATCCCAGTGTTGACGCCATGACTTACCGATCATCGAGTACTTCTTGTCCCACTTGAGACAGAAGGCATCGAGGTTTTCGAGCGCCTCCTTTTCATCAAGGGCTCGGTAAATGGTTTTAAGATCAGCGCAGAGTTCTTTGCGCTCTTTAAACGAAACGAACTTCGTTGAGTTGCGCACCATGTGCACGATACAGGTTTGAACCATGACATCGGGAAAGGCGGCCACGAGCGCTTCGTCTAGACCGGTGAGACCGTCTACGCAAGCGATGAGAATATCTTTCAATCCGCGATTCTTGAGCTCGGTGAAAATCGAGAGCCAAAATTTGGCGCCTTCATTCTGCGATATCCAGATTCCGAGCAATTCCTTTTGTCCGGACAGATTGACTCCCAGAGCCAGGTAGACGGCTTTGTTGATGACCCGCTGTTCATGGCGCACTTTGACCTGGAGGGCGTCGAACCAGACTATCGGATAGACATCTTCCAACGGGCGATTTTGCCAAGCTCTGACGTCTTCGAGGACTGAATTGGTCACGTTCGAAATCAACGCCGGCGAAATCTCCACTCCGTACATTTCCTCGAGCTGCGCCTGGATGTCTCGCACCGTCATGCCTCTCGCATACAGTGCGATCACTTTGCCGTCCAGTCCAGCTAAACGCGTTTTGTGTTTCGGCACGATCTGCGGCTCAAAATCGCTGTTTCGATCGCGCGGAACACCAATCGAAATCTCGCCCTGGTCCGACTGCAGGGTTTCTTGCTGTATCCGTTTCGGCGGTTTTCTGCGCTCTTACCGGCTTGCTCATTTTTTTCGTAACCGAGGTGAGTGTCCATCTCGGCCTCAAGGCACTTCTGTACAAGCTGCTTGGTGAGCTGCTTTAACACATCGAGCAGATCTCGTTTCTTGTTGTTGGTAGTGGTCATTGCGGCTCCTTTCTAGTGCTTATCAGCCGTTTGTTCTATGACCTTTTGACACAAAATATTTTACAGTCTCACTTGATTGCTGGTTTGACATTTATTTAGATTGACAGCATCAACCAATGCGGTAAACGGCCAAGACACTAAATGGACCAGGCTCAGAATCAAACGCCGCTTCCGCTTGTCACCGCGAACATCTGTCGTCGGAACGCTCTTATCAACGTCCATTATTTTATCTCTCAACAAACCTTCGCTTGATCATGGTGACTAGCTTCCTCGAATCTGGATCTCTCGCATCAGCGAGATTGCAAACAAACATCGATTTTTTAGGCCGCCAGAAGTAACCAAATGTTCGTTCAATACGATTTGCTCCAGCTCCTTTTCCTACTTCATCGATGTATTTGAGGAGTCGCTCAGCAGACTCTCGTTCGCGCTGATCACGAATATTGACTGCTACTGTGCTGGCATTAATTGGTCCCTCAAATCCAGGAGCAAGCCGCAAAACCGTCAAAGGTGGAATCTTATCCAGCTTGCCCACTGTCTGAACAAGCACTTCATTAACGCAGTCATCAAATGATCTTGAAAAGTTCTCCATTAGTGGAGCGATATGACCGAGCGCCTGCGTAAATAGTCGCGCATGAGTTTCTCGTCGACCTTGATTTGGCGCGACTCAAAAATGCTGGCCGGATTTTCAAGCGGCGGGATTACAAATACGCTCAAGTCCGTCGGAAACTGATCATCTGTCAACTCGGCCTCACAGTAGACGGCATTGAAGAGACTTCCAAGAAAGTTTGTGCACCAGAACTCATCAGTAACACTCGTGTTCTTACAATTTGGTGGATATTCCATCAACAGTGCACCTTGTGCTCCGGCACTCAGATATCGTTGCGTCTCCTCACTCCCAGCTGCTATCTCCTTGGGTGCTCGTAGCTTTGGATTTTTACGAAAACGCACAACGCCGATATTCTTGCTTCGATTGGATTGAAGGATGCGTTCAATCAGCAACGTTTTACCGCTGCCGGGTGATCCATCTATCCGGACAAAAGCATTGTCTATCATCAGAACCTCCGGCATTTCTCACTTGGTCTCCTTGAATTGCCGCATGTATTAAACGCCCCCTCTACTATCCCAGCGCAGAAGAGCTACGTTTCAAGGCGTTCTTAACTAGCAAGTCCGCGAGTTCTTGATGGGCGGCTATTTTAGTCCTGGCGTCTGTCTGCAAAAGATAATATTGAACTTTCGGCAAGTCTGCAAGCGGCCGGGTGACCAGACCACGCGGAATTGCGCACATAGAGTTCACGACCGCGAGCCCCATTCCCAGTTTGACAAAGTGCAGCATCAGCTCCCAACCAGTCGCTTCCACTGCGACAGTCCATTCAACACCTGCACTGCTGAGCGCCGAGGCTAACATCTGTCGATGCGGACGATCTATTGGTGGAACGACCAAGTTGGAGTCTTTAAGCTCGGTGAGTTTCAATCGCCGTTTGCGCGCCAATGGGTGGTCGTGCGGCATGGCGACAACCTGTCCGACTTTCACCAGCGGACGGGCGATCAAATCAGACGGCACCGTGTCGACTGCCGCTACACCAATATGAGCCTTGCTCGCACGAAGGGCGGTTAGCACGCCCTCTCGATCAACTGTGACCAGCCTCAAGGGAGCAGATGATTTGCGCAAAAACTCACGAATCGCCGGACCTAACAGATATAAGAATGCGCCTTCGCCTGCTGCGAGGATAACCGGTCGGACTGGTCCGCTTCCCGACAACTCTCGCTGCAAGTCAGCGGCGCTGTCACTTAACTGCCGACCATAACGCGCCACAATTTCGCCTTGTTCCGTCAGTTCCAGGTGGCGTCCAACCTTTCGATACAGTTGAACGCCGAGCGCTGTAGACAGGTCCTGTATCTTCATATGCAGAGCGGGTTGAGAGATGTGCAGCTCTTCGGCGGCACGGGTGAAGTTGAGCTTGTCGGCAAACACCGCAAAGGACCGAATGGCATCGAAGTTGGTAGGTAGAGACATAAGTATTTCTTATAGCGACTCAAAACATTATAGTTCCTACTGATATTTTTCCCAGCTAGAGTACTAGTGAGTCATGCAATACGAGGGCACTTTTATGCCAGGGAATTTTAATCCAGTCCTAGGAATCGACATTGGGGGAGTGCTTATTGATAGAGCCAACGACGATGCCGATACATCGTTCTTTGGACCGAACTATCTGCTCACAACGGCGGTCACAGATGCGTTCACATCTATTCGTCGCTTGTCCAACAGCGGATATAACATCTATCTTGTCTCTAAGTGTGGGAAGAAAACGGAAGAGAAAACGAGACACTGGCTCGCTCATCACCAATTCTTTGAAAAGGCAGCCGTTTTGCGGAGTAACATCCGCTTCTGCCGGAAGCGAAATGAAAAGGCACAGATCTGTGCCGAGATAGGCGCAGAGTACTTTATCGATGACCGCCTAGAAGTACTGTCGTATCTTAAAAGCGTACCGAACCTTTATTTGTTCAATGCTGATGAGCGAGAAGTGCAGCAGTTTTCTGAAGCGTTGACACGGGTAACCAGAGTTTCGTCATGGAACGAAGTGGCACTGCTCCTGCTCGACGACCTTGGTCCGGAGCGGACGTCCAACAGCTGACCGGTTTATCCTTTGGAAGGAAACGATATGTACCGCACCGGCACTTCCTCAGTGAGCCAGACATTGTTCTCGCTGCGATAGAAGACGTGGTCGTCCCTGTGCATGCCCGCCGCATCAATTATTAATATGACCGGCTCTCCATAGCGCTTCCCGACGGTCTCTGCCACTTCCGTCGATACCGATAAATGGACGTGATGACGGTCGCGCTTTTGCAGCCCGGTTTTCCGGATTGATTCAATAAAGCGCGTGGCGGTGCCGTGATACAGCACGCCGGGCGGTTTCTCTGGTTGGTATCCCAGATCCACCGCTACCGAATGCCCCTGGCTTGCTCGGATGCGCTTTCCATCAGGGCTGAACTGATAACGGCTCTTATCGTCAGTATCGACTATTTTGGCGAGCTGATCGGCGGTGATTGGGACTCCATACTGCTGCATCGCCGAAAGCAATGCATCCACATTTGCCCAACCAGCCGCGTCAAGTTTCAATCCTATTTTTTCTGGCTTGTGCCGGAGCACCAAAGACATGAATTTACTGAGTTTGGTTAGCGTGTCGATAGGCGCGTCTCCTTGCTTGTTGAATAAGTCATCGGCGGCGGGAACTAGAGCACAATCAACGCCGAATGCGACAAGGTAATGCGACGCGACTCAATCCTCGAATTTCAAATTGCTCGGCTTCTGATTGCCACCGCGAACATCTGTCGTCGGAACGCTCTTATCAACAATCTCAAAATTCACGTCGTCAAACCAAACCTGCCCACCGCCGCTAAGAAGCACACCATAAGCGAGGTTCGTGCTTTCTTTCGGAACATCTAAAACATTTTCACATTTCGTCCAATCGTTCGTACCTTTAATCGGTCGGTCTTGCATGTTGTCGAAGCGCAAAGAGCGTGCCTTCCCACCATCTACACGAAACCACAGACCTGCCCATCCAGTAACATCTTTCGACTTTATGTAGGAACTGAATCGCACGCGTTTCTCTCTATAGTCGCCGGGACCACATTGTTGCATCAGCGTTCCAAACCCTTTCGGCTCCGGTACTATCGATTTAATCGTGGCACTAGAGGCGCCACTATGCACGACAATCTTATCCACCGCCATCATATAGTCTCCAGGATGGCTTCCAGCGGGAAACCAGCCTTTCGGGAGGTTCGCACTTTGTTTAGTCGAGACGTTTGCCTCTGAATTTGTAGAATCTGTGTCGGCACCAGCTTTGGTATCAGCTCCTTGCGCATTCGCTGGCAGCATCAACGCAATTGCCAGACAAAACCCAAAGAAACTTTTCTTCAAACCATTCCATGTTTGGCTCTGCGTCTTGGAGAGCATCAGCTTTCCTCTCTTGATCTGTTCCCCGTCGATTTAAATAAGTGAGTCTGAGCCTATTCGCTAGCTTTCGTCTTTTGCAGTTCTCTATAATCATCAAACCACTCGGGCTTCTGCGTATTTCCGTTTTTACTTCGAGCCTGCATCGCAATCTCATAGATGCCCAACGCGCCCGCACCATCCCCGGTGGCTTTGGTAAAACGCGCCAGTGCTACAAGCAACCGTTCTATACCACCATAGTTCTTCAAAATTTCATTCTTAAGCTCATTGAACTCAGTCATCTTTGACCGATTCATATAGGAAAACGCAAGAGCAAGCTTGACGTCGAGCGCACCAGACGGTGTCTCTGCCAGAGCGTTTAGATGTGCGAGCGATTTCTGGGCGAATGACTCCGCCTGCTCGTATCTTCCAACACTATTTGCCGCAAGAGCCACTCTGTATAGTCCAAGCGCTGGACGTGCATCACCAACCGGGAGTTGCTGCGCCTCGGTTGCTAATTCATCTAGCGAGGCACCAATTTTTGCAAGCCGTTCATTGCTCAATAGCGGATTAGCAGTTCCTTCACTATCAATCGCAAGAGTCCTCAGAGGATCTCCGTACTTGAGCTCCTCTCCATCGGTGATGGTTCGAATTTCATCAAGCGTTTTAAGTGCATCCTGAACATGATCGCAGTAAACCTTCAACCGCTTGCTGTAATCTTTTGGAACCGTGTTATCAATGAGAGAACTCACGATCGCCTTAGTATCGTCGCCCTCGCCAAGCCTCTCCAACACCCGTCCAAAGCTGTCCTTCAGGAGCGTCAGACTCTTGCTAAACACGTCCGCCGGACTGGTTGAGAACTCAGGTATCATCGGCGATGCCAACTGCAGTTCCAATAGCAATTCTCTGATAATGCGAGCACTTTCACTCGGGTCCCCAGCTTTAACAAAAAAGATGACCAGATCTGATTTGACCTTTTGCAGAATCGAACTGGTGTCTTGCATGCTGCCATTCGACTGCGACAACTGCTCATCCGCGAGCGATTGAAGAAGCTCCTTCGCAGCGCTGATCGCAATATCCACCTTGCCGTTTTTGTAGTTTTCTTCGGCACCCTGAAGCACCGCCTGCGGTTCCTCTGCCTTCGCATGACTGAGCGCGAACGACATGCCGACCAAAACTACCAAGCAACATTTGATCCAATTATTAGCCATGACGAATCAGAAGACACAGAACTGAGGTGCTCGACAATTATATCTCACTCGCCTGTTCCTCATCACTGAATTTGCCTTACTGGTTGAAGCCAAACCGCCTGATTCTTTGATACAAAGGCGCATTCGCACTGCATAACCACATTAATTGCTAAGGGCCCACACCTGCGAACCGAAAATGATTTTCTTCATCTTTGTAGGATCATATCCACTTAAATCATAAAGCGAAGGATCAAAATAATGCTCAGAATCAGCAGACACAGGTGCAATGCCGGAGTGCATCACGACTGTGTAACCGTGCTGCAACTGCTCGTACCTATCGATAGCTGATTTCGTGATTAGAGGACAAGCACTAACGTCGAGCAGAATCGGGTTTAACTGCTGAATTCTAGAAAACAGCCTATCAGTCAGCTTGGGATTATCCATGAGTAACAAAAATAAATAACTGCTGTTCAAATTCTCTGGAATGTCGTCATCTTGCAGATTCAAACCAGCCACATTCATTGATACCAATTCAGGTAACTCAAACAACTTTCTGACGCCGGAGGCGCTGATTTTTGTGTGCCCCACTTCGAGGAATTGAATCAATCGAAGGTTCATAAGCGATGGGAGGGCAGCATCGGTGATTTTATCCGTGTCCGACAAATAGAGCAATCGCAAGTTCGGATGCAGTTTGCAAATGGTTTTTACACCCCTGTCACCAATACCGGTGCCATCCAATGCCAGCACCTCGAGTTGAGTAAGCTTCAGGAGATGCTTTAAACCGGGATCCGAGATCCCGTGGCAACGCGAGAGTACCAGAGAGCGCAACGTCTGACACCCTGAAATTGCCTCTAAGTAGTTGTCGTCAATTTTGTTATCACGCATATCAAGGAAGACGAGTTTGAAAGACATAAGTTTTTTCAAGTCGTCCGCGGAAAACTCCGTTTCTGGAGTAATCTGCACTCGGGTAACCTCACGACGTTTTCTCAAAATATCGAAGCACTCATCGTTCAATCGCCCTTTGACGATTAACCACTCAACATCATTTTTCCGTTTAAGCGTCAACGATGCTTGCGCAATAAGCTTTCCCTGCGGAGCGTCGCGTGAAACCTGCTTGAGTGCTAACATCCCGGCAGAAAACAGCAACGCTGCTCCGATAGCCAGAATCAAAGGTAATTTCGATCTATTGCTATCGACCAGTGTCGGGTTAGTCTTGTCTGCGCCTCGCGATGAGGACAACTCCGCATTTAGTTCGTTTAAAACTGCCAACAGTTCCGATTCGAAATCCCGCATGCTCTGTATGCGCTCGGCAGGCGACTTCCGGATTGCCCTGGAAACAATCCCTTCCAGCTTTGCAGGATAAGCAGTACCTGGATTACTTTCAGAGAGCGATGGTGGCACTTCACTGATCTGCTTGTGCAACGTCTCAAGCAACGAGTCTCCTTCAAGAGGATACTTTCCTGTCAGCGTAAAGTACAGCGTGCAACCCAGCGAATAGATATCGCTGCGTCTATCGATCTTTTCGCCCCTCGCTTGTTCCGGGCTTGCCACAGTCGCAGTGCCAATGAAATAACCGGCGCTGCTAAGAGTTGAGTCCTGAATGTTTTGATTCTTAGCAATGCCAAAATCGAGAAGCGTTACTCTTAACCCTGGCCCCTGCTCAGTATCTTCCTGGTCCGTTACTTTATCGACGATAACATTTCTTGGAGTCAAATCTCGATGAAGTATGCCTTCCCTATGCGCATATTCCATCGCCCGGCAGATTTCCACTGCTATCTCAATTGCTTCGCCCAGGTTGAGTGGACCATTTTCTTTTACAAGCTGATGAAGCGAACTCCCGCTAACATACTCCATCAACATCACGGGTCTCTGATCTTGCGTAAGGATGAAGTCGTAAACATCAATGAGGTTCGGATGTTTTAAACGGCAAATAGTCTTCGCTTCACGTTGCAAATTCGCGTAATGAGAAATCGGTACGCTACGGTCGCCCTTGAGAATCTTGATAGCGACGAGTCTCTTGAGCACACGATCTTTAGCTTTCAAAACCGTTCCGCTGCCTCCTGAACCTATCCGGGCCAGGATCTCATAACGGTCCAGTATTTCGTCAGGTAGCTCGCTCACACGTACATTCTACAGGACCGATAGTCATCCGGATCCGCGAGCCGCATTGAGCTCACGTTTAATGACTATTGAACAATCTGCCGTTCGGCGGATCACCTTGACGACTTGACTCTTTTACCTGCGGCAGTGCATGGTAGGAATGGAAGCTGCGATTGTAACCGAGGGTTCTTTCCAGATGCCGAAGAAGAAAACATCTGCCGCAAACATCCGCAGAGCCGAAGGCGACTACGATCTATTGATCATCGCCATCGTCGCTTTAGTGATCGTAGGCACCTTGATTTTTCTTGCCCTTCATATGATCGGGCAGTCGGAAGAACATGTAGAGAAAGTCAGAGAGACGAAAATCCCATACAAAGAATCTCTTCAGTGGCGTGATGAGAATCAGAGAAGTGAAGAGCGGTTGAAGAGTGACCTCGCGAATGCTCCCAATCAAACCGAAGCGGATTACGGCGACATGAATCTGAATGACGACTGTATGAAACTCATAGGTCGCATGTCTCACCTTCGGAAACTCACGTTAACCAGAGCCGTATTGAAGGATTCCTCACTAAGGCATTTGACCCGACTACCTTTGAAGAAACTCGGATTGCATGGCGCTACGATCACAAACAAGGCAATTCCGTATCTGTTGGAAATGAAGGAACTAGCGGATCTTGAGATCGGAGACACTGAAGTCGACGATCAAGGTCTGAAGTTGCTATCGCAATCTAAAAGCATCAATAGGCTGGTTCTTACTCTAGGTCGATGCTTCTCGAATGAGGGAATCAAGCACATCTGCGACATGCGCCAATTGATGGAACTCGAAATTGGGCACGCCAAAAACATAGACGCTGATTGTCTGCAGTATCTTGATAGAACGAACAATTTAGTCAGTTTGAACTTAGAAAGTATCGCATTCAAGGACGACACGTCTGATCATCTCAAACAGCTTGCAAACGTGCGTCATCTCCATTTTTCTATGTGCCGACTGAAGGACTCGGACATGGCCAAGATTGCAACAATGAATTCACTACAAACAATCACTCTCTTTGGAGAAGATATTACCGACCAGGGTCTCATGTTGCTTGGGAAGTGCGGTACCATTAGCGGCATCGTAGTGAAACGCTGTGCAAACGTCACCGCAGACGGTATCAGCAAATTAAAGCACCTCCGTCCGGACTGTAAGGTAAATTACGTGCCAGCAAAAACATTCTCCGAAAATCAAGTTCGACCGGAAATCGACTTGCTGGAGAGCACTATTAGCGATCCTGACGATTAGCTATCAGGTCCGACGTTCTAGTGCTTCTCCTCACGACTGATTCGGATCTGAGGACCAAAGTTCACTGATGTCCTGCCCGTTCTTGAAAGCCTTTTTATTAGTCCTCGAATAAAGAACATCGTCATCAGGATAGAAAATTTCGTCATTCGGATCAGGTATGCCGACATCAAGAATCTCCAGGAGGTCATTTGAAGTGTTTATAAACTGATGGGCAATCTGTTGGCCAGCTGGTTTCGCAAAACAATCGCCGGCTCTCACTGCATACTCTTGATCGTTTACCCGTAGCGTTCCATCGCCTTTAAGTACCAGGAAAAACTCCTCCTGAAGTGAGTGCGAATGCATCTTTGCAGACTTAGCGCCCGGTTTGAGTACGTCTATGTTTGCATACAACCGCTGTGATCCGGCTGCTGCCCCAAGTAAAAGAGTAGTCAGCACCGGACTGGTATCCATAAAGTCTGCCGTCAGCTCGTCTCGTCTTTTTATGAACTTGTTGGTCATTCCCTAAGCCCCTAGATCTATCGAATAAAGCATACCCTGGAAGCAAGCGTCCTTACCTTTTAAGACGTCCTGGTCGCAGATTACTTACTGCGAGGTAGCGCAGCAAGTAATTCGACTGGAGAGAAACGTATAGAGTAATCTCCGTAATCTCAGGGCGGTGAAACGTTCAAAGCAAACTCCAGGCTCTCAGTGCGGAAAACCGTAAGCAATCTCAATATCGAAAGCGGTTTGGGTTCAAAAACTTCACGGCTCGTCGATAGCCTTAAGTTGCCGGAGCGAAGCTGTTCTACGAACGTAGCACCGTGAATGGTATCAGCTCTGAATACGCACATCCCTGAGAAGCATCGAAGAAAATGACAAATCCATTCATTCAATCAGAAGTCAGTGCCGAAAGTTCTTTCCCTCAGTTCAACGCATTGGAGAGCGCAGCACCCGCTGCACTTAAGGAAATGCCGATGTATCTGCCGGAAACGCAGATTGTTAATACCAATGCTCTGGCAAATTTCGATGCCGACCAAAACCAGCCATTCGAAATCACAGATGGCAACACCGTTGTAGCATCGAGTTGTCCGGGCGGCTGCAATTGTTCCGAATACAGAGTCAGCGGATGGAACCGAAACGCGCGTTCGCAAAACATGATCTCATCGTCCTGCGACGACGGAAGTTGTGATGACGGCGGAGATTACGACCCCAGCAGCGACTACGACGATGGCGGGTGCGACGATGGCAGCTGTGACGACGGCGGCGGATTGCTGGGCGGACTACTTCGCAGATTCGGGCGTGGCGGTCTCATGGGTCTATTCGGTGGTGGCGGACTAGGTTTCGCACGAGCCTTCAGACGATAGAATCTTAGCCAGGCAGCTTCTGCCACTGCGACTGCTGATCTTGCGAGTAGTATTCCGAGACTTCGATGAATCTATCCGCAGCCCCAGTAGGGCATTCTTCGATGCATTTGTTGCAGCCGTCGCAGATTTCTGCGTCGATGCAGTATCGACCGAAGAAGGCCTTGATAGCTTTCACCGGGCAAGCCATCTCGCACGCCGAGCACTGAATACAAAGCTCGGGATCAGTTACATGCTGCAGCAGTTTGCGCATATCCGAACCTCATGTCGTAATCAGCCTCGACTTCCTTCGGCAATTCGAGCCCGAGTTCTGTCAATCGCTTAGTGACGATTTCCATATACTCGTCCTGAATTTGCTGAGAGCTTTTTATTTTCAACCCATACTCAAAATACTTCGCGAAGTGTTCACTGTCGTCAGATGGGCGCCCTGAGAAACCGAGACCCATAGCCATAAATTTAGGTACAGCGGCTTGCAGTTTTTCTCGACCTTTTTCGCCCTCGAATTCGATGACGCGCTTTGAAGCCCAGACACCAAATGCAAGGTGCCCCTTCTCTTCCTGCCAGATGCGTTCGCTGATTCGTCTCCATGGCAAGTAAGACGACTCGCGATATTGTCCGAGGAATGCCACCGCTGCTGGTGTTACGACAGTAGAAAACATCGCTACGTCGGACCAATCTTCGAAAAAGCGCGACCAGTTTTCCTTTCGAAAACCGTTTATGATTCGTACCTTTTTATGGTCAGGATTGTCGGGGTTTTGCACGAGATGCTGAACGCGCGCATTGACGTCTATGCCGAGCGGTTCCAGAATCTCCCAGCAATACCAGCCGTGCCCCATCTCTTCCATTACTTTCTTGGCTAGTCTATATGCTTCCTCCGGCCGCGTCGCAAAGCGCATGTTCTCAGCTACGCGCTGACCGCCGGCAAACTCGGAGTCCGCCTGAAAAGAAAGCAGATCTATCAGAGCCTTCTTGTAATCAGCAGGCAGTTGATCGTTGACGTCATAGGTTTTCATTCGCGACCTCCATGGTGCATTCATGACTCAGCCAGGTGCTCCTAAGATTCTTTCTTTTTAGCGGTTTATATTTGTCATCCGTAGGGATGTTTTCGCTCATCCTTTCGGTTGGTTTAAACCGCCCGCTCCAGCCAAAAGGCGAAATACTGATCGTTTAATAAACACTTGGCAGCCATCTCAGCAGTCGTCCTATACTGGTTTTAGTTACAGAACCCGAGGACGGACAGCATGAAAAGAAAACAGTACAGACAAGGCGACGTTTTGTTGATTCCGATTGACTCAGTGCCGAATGGAACCATTGAAGAGTCCGCTGACGGTCGCGTTGTTCTGGCGTACGGAGAGGTAACCGGGCACGCGCATGCGATCGATGCAACGATGGCTAAGACCTTTCAGAAAGGTTCCGATCGTTATCTTGTGGTGTCTGATGGTGCCGTCCTCCGACACGAAGAGCACAGCCCTCTCAAGTTAGCGCCTGGCGCTTACAAGGTTCAATTGCAGCGCGAATACGAGCCACAAGGATTTCGCCCCGTAACAGACTAAGGGTGCACAATGAACAAACCGACTAACGACGCAGTGGTCTTCGCAAAAATAGACCAGTTGCTTGCCCGCTGGCGGCAAGAGCTTTCGGAGCCTGGAGTCGACAAACGAGACATCGCGGAGGAGGGCATCAACCTTCTCTACAAAAAGGCCGGAAAGAAACCGCCCCTCATCTTGTGGTGCGACAGTCCGTTGCAAACTAATTTGATTCCAACGCTGATTGGAAACGTTCTGCGGTCCGACGGATGGAAGACTCTGATTGAAAACCTGGGACCAATCGAAAAGACTGATTCTGAGCAGTTTATCGCAAACTGGAAAAGTCAGTGGATCAGATTGGAGAAGAGCACGGTCCTTCCACTTCTGAATAGAATTTGGAACTTCCAATACAAAGGCGAAACCGCAACCACACAACAGAAAGTCTTAGACCGTCTCTCCGAGCATCTTCTCACCATCCTCAAAGATGGTCGTCTTAATGCGGAAACGGTACACCATAAGAATATCAAAAAGAAGGACGATACCATTTTGCCGGGGCCGCATGGTGGCGATTTATGGAAAGCCATGGTCAAACTCGGTGCAGAAGTTGAACAGAAGACAACGACTGATTTCACATTCAGTATGACCACTGCACAGGGTTTGGCCCTCGGCGTCCTCGATCATAGAATGGTGACAAATCATATTCCTATTGCGAAGGATTTATTGAAACCGACTGACGAGCAGAAGGCTCTTCTGGAGAAGGTTCAGGACATTAGAGCAAAGTGCTCAGAGTTAGAAACTCTGTCCAACTCTCGTTCAGCCTGGTTGACTCAGGCGGCGCAAGGATATTCTCGACCTATTTCCATGCCCGATATAGATCCGGAAAAAGAGCTACATGAAAATTTGTGGGGCACCATTAAAGCCACCAAAGCGGAATTCGAACTCAGACAAAAGGATCCACGCGCCAACAATTTTATTATTTGGGGAACCGGCATGCCATGGCTTCCTCTGGCCCTTAGCTGTCGCATGTTGAATGACAAGTTACTGGCGAATTTCGAGGACGAGATCGATGGATGGGCTTATCTATTTCACGGAGCGGCAGGTTACGTACTCTGCGATCTAGTTTGCTTTGTATGTCGCAAACCTAAAACGCTTGTACTCAACGATAATGGTCGACCGCATGCGCAGTTCGGACCCGCCGCCACCTGGTCGGACGGATTTGACGTGCACTCCTGGCGCGGAATTGTTGTAGAAGCAGACCTGATAAAACAGGCGCATGCCGTCAGACTCGATCAGATTCTTACCGAAGAAAATGCGGAGAGAAGGAGAGTCCTTCTCGATATGTTCGGTGAGGAGAGATTTGTGCGCGAGTCGGGAGCAGAAGTTATTCACCGGGACAAATACGGAACTCTGTATCGGCATATGTTCAAGATGGATGAACCGCTGACGATAGTGAAAGTTCGCAACGCCACGCGAGAGTTGGACGGCAGCTATAAAGACTACTTCCTGCGAGTGCCGCCGACGGTTACCACCGCAAAAGAAGCGGTCGCATGGACGTTCGGACTTACCGCTGATGAGTACGATCCCGGCTACGAAAGCTGACCGACACAACTGTTCACGCTGAAGGAGACGATAACAGCACGAAATCGCGACAACAGAATTACGTGACAAGCGTAATGACACGCTGCAATCGGGGTTCCGAACACCTAAGTTTAGGTGATTAACCGATAGTTTTGATAATCAGCGTGGTGCCACCCGATGCATCCTGCTCTGATGGAGAGATGACGATTACCTCGCTGTTATTGGGCAAAAGCGCGGTATTAACGCGGGCATCCTGAGAATATGACAGACCGGGTTGACTGAAGATTCTCAGAATCACCTGCTGTAAGTGTTCATCGCTCTCGAAGGAAACATCGGTACTCTCGAAACCTGTGCGACTGCGAAACACATGCACCTGCTTAGGTCCGTAAACATAGACATCTTTGACAGACGGATCACGAAGAAGCGGACCTAACGGACCAAACCCAAAAACTTCGTCAAGTATTTTTTGCAGAAGGAAACCTCGTTCCATCATCGTAAGCGCCGAGTCGTCGTTGGTTACGATTTCCCTGATGAACTGACGAGTATTAGATTCGTCGATATTGACTTGATCCCTTTGCCGAATCATAGACAGGAGCACCTTCGCTCGTTCATTAATCAAATCAGAGTCCACAGAGTGCTTTGACACTGACTCTGACTTCCTGAGCACGCGAGGTTTTGGGAAATTCGACGACTCTTCGGGCAACTCTGACTGACAATAGCGGCAGCGAGTTGCCTCCTTTCTCACCATTTCAGCGCAGCCAGGGCACGCCCGAAAATATACAGGAGAAAGTCCGTGTTGACAGAAACGGCAAAGGATCGCGTCGGTCTCAATTATCTCAGCGCAATTCGGGCAGCGATTTGACTCAGGTTGGAAGGCTAGAGTGGGCATATGCATCACCTCTCGACATAGTAAACATTATAGCTTGCTCAACGCCTTTTGCCCGGCTTAAGAACCTCATACAAAGGTCGTGTAAGCATCGCTTTATTCACCCGACCGTTCGGACCGAATAAAAAGAGAAATAGAATCAGTGTTATGACACCAAATACGATGAACGTTGCAGCTGTTCCCATGAAGAACATCTTCAGTTTCTCGGTCGGACGCGTCGTTGCTTCCGCAAGATGCATGCTGGCTTCTTCGGTCTTACCAAGCTGTTTTTCGACTCGCGCTAACTCAGTTAAAGACTGAGTAACAAGCTGGCCATTCTTAGATTGTCTTGCAAGATCCAACTGTGTTTCTAAACTCGCCTCCGCTTCAGTCCAGCGCTCCTCCTGAATCAGCCGAGTTGAAACCTGATTCTCCACGCTCCATTTATTCTGAAACTGCAAGTTTTCCGAGTATGCTTTGTAGCCCATTGTCGCGAGAATTAAAGTAAAAACCGAGAATACGAGTATCAGAGCAATTCCTACAGAATTACGCGCGCTAGAACGGCTCGGCCTTGCATGAATCAAATTTTGCTTTGAACTGAGAGAATCTATGTCTGCAATCAAATCAGAAATATGTGCATAACGATTCTCTGCTGATTTCTCGAGACACTTCATAATCAGAGCTTCAATTGGTTGAGACAAATTGAGCTTCGGCACTTCATTTACGTGATTTACAATAACTTCGATACTACTGCTACCTGCAAACGGTGGTTCACCAAAAACCATCTCGTGAAGCACACAGCCTACCGAGTAGATGTCCGTTCTGCTATCGACCTTGCGTCCGAGACACTGTTCTGGGCTCATGTAATTAGGCGTGCCAAACACTTCACCAGTCTGCGTTAAATTAGGTCCCGCCTGATCCTCTCGCAAAACTTTCGCAACTCCAAAATCGACAATTTTGACGGATTCATCTCCATCAGCGTTTCTTACCAGCATGATGTTGCCTGGTTTAATATCACGGTGAACAACACCTTTCGCATGCGCATGCATCAAACCGCGCCCGAGTTCTCGCGCGATCGCGAGAGCTCGCTCTTGAGTGAGTTTACCTTCTTCTCGCAACAGCTGCGTCAGAGACTTGCCATCAACAAAATCCATTACCAGAAACGCGCGATTCGCCTCATGAATCTCGAACTCTCTTACGCCGCAAATATTTTCATGACTCAATTCTGATGCGGCTTTCGCTTCTTGCTGGAAGCGCATCACGGTTTGTTTATCGTGAATCAACTTCGGATGAATAAACTTGATCGCAACAATTTTGTCCAGAAGCAAGTGACGCGCTTTATAAACTGCGCTCATGCCACCATCGCCAATCTTCTCAAGAATCTCGTAGTGGCCGCCGATTGTTACGCCTATGAGGTCGTCGAGATCGTCGACTGTTTGTTTAACACTAACCTCAAGCGTGGGCTGTTTATCAACATCAAATGCGGTAGCTTCGCTGCCATCTGCGACAACGAGTTCGGGGGACTTTTCCTTAAGTTCGTTGCTCTCCATACCGGATATATTCCCCAAAAGCCGATCGGGGAACCAACGCATCCAGCATCAATAGATATGAACCAGGAACGACTAAAGCGTTGCAACTCCAGCCGTTAGTAGTTGTCTTTGGGCAACCGCATTCTCTACTTCCGAAACTGGCAGGAACTGTCCTTCTTCAAGACTGTAGCTGAACACTTCGCCGGTCTGGATCTTGTAGGTCCAACCGTGAATGTGGACGTTGCCACTGAGCAGACGGGATGCCACCATGGGCAGTGTCCTCAAGTTCTCGATCTGCGCGAGCACATTCTCCTGGATCGCAACATTGAGTTTCTCTTCTTCATCGAGGTCGGAGTAATTATCTTCGATAATCTGTCTGGTAGCTTCCGCGTGGCTTAGCCAGCTTCTAACGGAGGGAAGCTTATTCAGACTTGATGGATTGAGAAGCGCCTTAATCGCACCACAAGCTGAGTGACCACAGACGATGAGATCCCTCACGCCAAGCACAGCAACCGCAAATTCGATTGTCGCAGCTTCACCACCGCCACACCCATGAGCTGGAATGATGTTTCCCGCGTTGCGCAAGATGAACAGATCTCCGGGTTCCGTATTCGTAAGCAGATTAGGATTGATACGTGAATCCGAGCAGGTTATGAATAAGGCATCTGGATTCTGACCCGTCGCCAGGCGCTCAAACAGTTCTTTCCGCGACTCGAACATATTTGACTGGAAGTGATGTAGTCCCGAGATCAGTTTTCTCATTTTCGCTCCTCTTCAATTCCACAGCCGCACGCAGGCACGATGCCGCGGAATCAGGCATCCTTAGCCTTTCCGATATCAACAAGGATCATACACGATTCTTCCGAAGAGTGATTGTACTCCGCAGCCTGAGAGAGCCAGAGGCGATCCTATTTATAAGGCTGTTCAAACGAAATCAGAAACTGAGCGCAACACTGGACAACAACCAGGTTAAGCGAGCTCTAGTCCAACTTTATGAGGGGCACCGGTGACAGCGCTCAATTTCTTGACAAACGCACGCGTTCTCTCTCTGCTGCTCGAACTTTCATCTATGCACTTCGTGACTTTGTACTTCCTCTCACGGGTAGTGAAGCAAACAAAGAAAATCCCGTTTTCAATGTATGTTATTTGCGAGAGAGGAATTTCTTGTGTTCCGAATAACGAACGGATCAAAAGCTTGCTTGAATCTATCGAAGCGCTGTAAGGCATAAACAGAGTCACGCCCATATAAATCCACAAGCCCGCGCAGATAAACATTCCGAAGACGGTCTTGACGTAATGACCATTGACCTGCCCTTCGCCTAGAGTCGAATATAGGAAAGGCACAACGCCTGCAAGTACGATCCAGAGACAGCACAGAGCCAACACTTTAAAAGTAGACGGACCCATCTGAGAGTCTGTTTTTTCGCGTTCGCGTGGAGAGCAAGAAGCTAGATGAGCATCTCTGATCCCGGTCGAGACCCAGGCGACCACTGCAATTACTAACGAAGAGACGGTCACAATGCCAACCAGCCCGAAAAGACCCTGCGCCTGGTCGATCGTGCCCAGCGCTGGCGATGCCAGGCAGAGCAAGACTGCAAGCATTAGCTTAAAACCACCCGAGAGCGCGAACAACACTGGGTTCTTCTTGAACAAGGTAGTTCCAGTTCGATCGCGGATCTCGCCATTCCAAGCCTCATGCAGAGCAAACATCAATAACAAATAGCCAAAACCGTGAACCACCATCATGTTATCGAATTTCATGTAGAAACCTCCCTCAAGCCGGCACCGGCACGAGTAGCGGAAGAGTAAATAAAAGCGCAGACGCGAAGCCTTTCAATGATTATATTGCCTCGCTTGACAAACCACTCAGGTTCTTTAGCTCGGATTAATAATTAGTCTAACGAGCCACAGGCGGGTCGTTGGACGCCAGAACTGCCGGTAACTCACCGCTTGCAACTCTTCACCAGCACAAACAGACTCCTTTGTTTGAACTGCACCAGATGCGGTGATACAGAGTGAGCAAAGCCACCTAACTTACAGAACTGTTTCACAGCCAGCAGAACCTCCGCCACTAAATACGGTATCAATTGCTGACTTCGGCAATCGATTCCTTTCACCGCGATCCGGCAAAACCGTTTTCCGCGTTGAGGAAACTATCGTTCAGTTCTTGAAGAAAGTCTTGCAAATCAGGGCTAACCGAGATAAGCGTTGTAAAATCTGGACCTCTAGTATAGGAGCAGGACCATGACACCAGTCGACTCGGTTAGCAAGAAATTCGCCCCCGTGGAATCCAGTTACCCCATCGATAACCTCAAGTTGCTTGAGTGGGTTACCGAGGCTGCGGCACTTTGCCAACCTGATCGAGTTTACTGGTGTGACGGCAGCGAAGAAGAATACAACCGCCTTTGCCAGGAAATGGTCGATGCTGGCACTTTCATCCGTTTAAACCCAGAAAAGCGCCCCAACAGCTATCTGGCTCGCTCGGCGCCGTCCGACGTCGCTCGTGTCGAGGACCGCACATTTGTCTGCACAAAAAACAAAGAAGACTCCGGTCCGAACAACAACTGGATGGAGCCGGAAACCGCCAAAATCATTTTGAAGGACTTCTTCAAAGGCTCGATGCGCGGTCGCACAATGTACGTAGTGCCGTTCAGCATGGGACCGCTGGGCTCGCCGCTCGCTCAAATCGGCGTTGAGATCACAGACTCGCCGTATGTCGTTGTCAACATGAAATACATGACGCGCATGGGCAAGAAGGTTGTTGAAATCTTGGGTAGCGACGGCGCGTTCGTTCCTTGCATGCACAGCGTCGGACATCCACTGGACCCGGGCGAGAAAGACGATGCCTGGCCGTGCAATCCGGAGCACAAATACATCTGCCACTTCCCGGAAACAAAAGAGATCTGGTCCTATGGCTCCGGATACGGCGGCAATGCGCTTCTCGGCAAGAAATGTCTGGCTTTGAGAATCGCTTCTTCGCTCGGAAGAAAAGAAGGATGGCTCGCAGAGCACATGCTCATTCTTGGTGTGAAATCACCTGCCGGCGAAAAATGCTACGTAGCTGCAGCCTTCCCGAGCGCTTGCGGGAAGACAAACTTCGCGATGCTTATTCCGCCAAACAGTTTTAAAGGATGGGAAGTCACCACCGTCGGTGATGATATTGCCTGGATCAGACCTGGCAAAGATGGCAAGTTCTATGCCATCAACCCTGAAGCCGGCTTCTTCGGCGTGGCGCCTGGCACATCAGCGAAAACCAATCCGAATGCGATCAAAACACTCGACAAAAATTGCATCTTCACGAACGTCGCGCTCACGCCTGACGGTGACGTCTGGTGGGAAGGTCTGACAGACCAGGCGCCGCCGGAGTTGATCGATTGGCAAGGACGAAACTGGACTCCGGACTGCGGTCGCAAAGCGGCGCACCCGAACAGCCGATTCACAGTCCCCATCAACCAGTGCCCATCGCTTGACGATCAGTGGGACAACCTGGAAGGAGTGCCGATCAGCGCCTTCGTATTCGGCGGACGCCGTCCGTCTGTCATTCCGCTGGCGTTCCAATCAATCAACTGGGACTTCGGCGTGTACATGGCTGCGACGATGGGTTCGGAAACGACCGCCGCTGCAGTCGGTAAAGTCGGCGAAGTAAGACGCGACCCGATGGCGATGCTGCCTTTCTGCGGCTATCACATGGGCGATTACTTCGACCACTGGCTGCGAATGGGACATATGGTTCAAAACCCACCGCGCGTTTTCTGCGTAAATTGGTTCCGCACCGATCACGATGGCAAGATTATTTGGCCAGGATTCGGCGAGAACATGCGCGTTCTCAAGTGGATCTCAGATCGCGTACATGGTAAAGCGGGAGCGGCACAGACGTTCCTCGGCTTCATGCCGCGCCACAAAGACATCGACTGGACTGGAATCAAAGATTTCAATGCAGAGCAATTCGACGTGCTGATGCATATTGACAAAGAACTCTGGCACCGCGAGCTCGAGTCGCACGACGAACTGTTCAATCGATTGAAAGAAAGAATGCCAAGAGAACTGATGTTGATTAGAGAGATGCTCAATTTGAGCCTCGTTCGCGACATGAGTGACCAGTAGGCATCTCAAATTGAATCGCTCAGACCTCATTACCGGCTCAATCACGCGGCTTGCCACTGGCACCCGCACCACGAGTGGTGTCAAAGCGCAATGCCGCGTGATGAGGGTTCGGCGACAGAATGACAATTGCGACCGAAATCTTCTGTTTAGAGAGTCACGCGATACGTTTTCATATGGAACTATTTTCGCAACGAGCAGCTATACTTTTGACGAAGTATCGATGCCGTGAAGTATTTGGCGTCATTTGGAGGGACTGAGTGTGTCTAACGAAACACTGACGATTACTGACAATCGTACCGGACGGAAGTACGATATTCCGATTACTGACAACACTATCAGAGCGAATGACCTCAGACAAATCAAAATCGCCGACGACGATTTTGGTTTAATGACCTACGATCCTTCCTTCATGAGCACTGCTGCGTGCCGCAGCTCCATCACCTACATTGACGGCGACCGAGGAATTCTCCGCTATCGCGGTTATCCAATCGAGCAACTGGCTGAAAAGTCGACTTTCCTCGAAGTTGCTTATCTGCTCAACAACGGCGAGTTGCCGGACCAGGACCAGCTCAAAGAGTGGGCTGATGTGATCAAGTACCACACCTATGTGCATACGAACATCACAAAGTTTCTCGAAGGTTTCCGATACGACGCTCACCCGATGGGCATGTTGCTCGGTGCTGTCAGCGCCCTTTCGACGTTCTACCCGGACGCGAAAAATATAACTGATCCGGAAAATCGATATCTGCAGCGCGTGCGTCTCCTCGCAAAAGCTCCCACAATTGCAGCCTTTGCGTTCCGCCATTCGCGCGGACTTCCGTTCGTATTCCCGGACAACGATCTTGACTACGTCGGCAATTTCGTAAACATGACATTCAGCATCGGCGGTCAACATAAACCCAATAAGGTATTGCAGCGCGCCCTCGAAACTCTTCTCATCTTGCATGCCGACCATGAGCAGAATTGCTCAACAAGCGCGGTTCGCGGCGTAGGTTCTTCACGCGTAGATCTGTTCTCCGCTGTTTCAGCCGGCATTGCCGCCCTCTATGGGCCTTTACACGGCGGAGCAAACGAAGCTGTAATTAAAATGCTCGACGAAATCGGCACGAAGAAAAACATTCCCGACTTCATCAAAGATGTAAAAGACGGAAAGAGACGTCTCATGGGCTTCGGTCATAGAGTCTACAAATCGTACGACCCCAGAGCAAAATTGATCAAACAAGTTGCATACGAAGTGTTCGATCAAACCGGTCTCAATCCGAAGTTGGAAATTGCACTCGAATTAGAGAAGATTGCACTTGAAGATGACTACTTCATCTCACGCAAACTTTATCCGAACGTCGATTTCTACTCGGGATTGATCTATCAAGCGATGGGATATCCGACCGATTACTTTACAGTGCTGTTCGCTCTGGGCCGCATGCCAGGCTGGTTAGCGCAATGGGAAGAAATGGTGCTCGATGAGAGCCAGAAGATCGCACGACCCAGACAGATCTACACTGGTCCGGAAGAGCGCCCATATGTTCCGATGGAAAAGCGCAAACCCGCTGTAACCGCGTAACTCTCGCTCGTTCTGACAACTGCAAAGGCGAAAATATCATCCGTTGAGATGATTTTGGCTGGCTCGCGGAAATCGAGAGCCAGCTGAACTTTGTCGCATTTTTCCAGACACAAATCATCCGAAAGGATGAGAAGAACAATCCTATCGGTCGAGATATTTATTAGCCGTACATAGCAACATTTACCGAGTCTTCTTTATATGGAGAAGTCCGTACGCACACGAATGGAAAGTTGGCTTTCCATCAAATCTGTGGGGGATTTAACGGCAATGCCTGACACAAAAACCAAATCGAACGCCCGAAATTCCGTCAGCAAAGAGCGGCAGAAAGCACCATCTGCAGTACCAGTAGATGCAGCCACAGATGCGAAGCAGTTACAAGAAATTCCAATTTTGGGTTTTGATTACATCGAATTTTATGTAGGTAATGCCAAGCAAGCTAGATACTATTACGAGCGCGGGTTGGGTTTTGAAGTTGTTGGATATCGAGGTTTGGAGACCGGTGATCGAAGTCTCACGTCTTACGCTTTGCAGCAGAACAACGTCAAAATCGTCCTCACAAGCTCCCTCAGCCCGAACCATGAGGTAGCGGAACACGTTAAGCGTCACGGAGATGGTGTTCGATCTATTGGTTTCACAGTTGCGAACGTTGTGGAGTGTTATGAACGGGCATGCGCGCGCGGCGCTCAATCGGTACAGCCACCGATTTCAGAGACGGATAAGTTTGGAACATTTGTCTCCGCTTCTGTAAAAACCTATGGAGAAACCGTCCATACATTTATCGATAGGAAAAACTATGGCGCAATGATTCGACCAGGCTACCAGCCGGTAAACTCGTGGGCTGGCGGCGTCGGCTTCGGAAATATCGATCACGTAGTCGGCAACGTCGAGAAGGACAAAATGATGGACTGGGTTTCTTTCTACGAAAGGATTTTCGGCTTCCACGTTTTCCAGGGATTCAACGCATCTGATATCAACACGCAATATTCGGCGCTGACATCACGGGTGATGGCAAATAAAGCAGGCACGATTAAAATGCCCATCAACGAGCCCGCTAGCGGTGAGCGCAAATCGCAGATTCAAGAGTATCTCGATTTTTATGAGGCACCTGGAGTCCAACACATCGCGGTCACCACGAATAACATAATTGCAACAGTGACAGAACTTCGCAAACGCGGAATAGAATTTCTTTCAGTGCCACAAGCTTATTACGACACACTAACGGAGCGTGTCGGAACCATCGACGAAGATGTCGATGCGCTGGCTAAACTCGGCATCCTCGTGGACCGAGAATCATCCGGCTATCTCTTGCAGATCTTCACTAAGCCAGTGGAAGATCGACCTACTCTGTTCTTCGAGATCATCCAGCGAAAAAGCGGCGCGTCCGGTTTTGGTCGCGGAAACTTCATGTCACTGTTCGAGTCGCTTGAACGCGAGCAAGATCTGCGAGGAAATCTCTAATGCCAATTTATCAACGATCCGGCAATGTCCCGGCGAAGAGACACGTTCAATTCAGAAATGGTAGCGGCAAACTATACCAGGAGGAAGTGTTTGGCAGCCGCGGTTTCGATGGAAGATACTCGATTCTCTACCATCTTTATGCGCCCACGGAAGTCCGAGAGCTAGAGGTGCTGAAGGCCAACGAACAGCCCAAACTCGTGCCTTCATCCGAAGGTTTTCGCCACCGTCACTTCCGACTTGGGGATGCCACCACTTTTGGTGACGCAGTTTCAGGTCGCAAGGTTTGCCTTGTAAACAGCGATGTTTCAATCGGCATTTGCGCGCCGGAAGACGACATGGAATATTTCTACTGCAACGGCAACAGTGATGAACTTATTTTCGTTCAAGAAGGCGCAGGTGTTTTGCACACGCAGTTCGGCAATCTGCCGTACAAAGAGGGCGATTATATTGTCATCCCCAAAGGCACCATCTATAAAATGACGAGTGCGACACCAAAAGCAGATCTGTTCCTGGTGATTGAAACACCGGGTAATCTGGAGCTTCCCCGTCGCTATCTCAACGAGTATGGTCAGCTACTTGAACACTCGCCGTTCTATTCGCGCGATATATTGATTCCGGAAAACACACAACCAGAAGATAAGCGGGGCGACTTCGAAGTGCGCGTAAAAACAAGAAGTCATCTTATGTCTTATCATCTCGGTCATCATCCCTTCGACGTCGTCGGCTGGGATGGATATTTGTATCCGTTCATTTTCAACATTTTTGATTTTGAGCCAATCACTGGTCGCATACATATGCCACCACCCGTGCACCAAACGTTCGCCGGACAAAACTTCGTCGTTTGCTCATTCGTTCCGCGGCTTGTAGACTACCATCCCGACGCAATTCCGGCGCCCTACAACCATAGTAATTTGCAAAGCGACGAAGTACTCTTCTACGTCAGCGGCAATTTTATGAGCAGGAAAGGAATCAATGAAGGTTCAATGACATTTCACCCTGCTGGTATACCGCACGGTCCACAACCCGATGCAATGCAGGAAAGCATCGGTATGACCAGAACAACGGAAACAGCAGTGATGATCGATACTTTCCAGCCGCTGAATGTCACAATGGATGCTCTCGATTTCGATGACAAAAAATACTCGCTAAGTTGGGGCACCACGGGTGATGTTCCCTCAAAAATGGGAGCTTAAATAAAATCCGCACTCTCCCGAAGGAGGTGCGGATTTGAACTTTGACTATTCGAAAAAAACTAGGCTGCGAGGTAATCTTCGAACTCTTCGCGGCTGGCAGCCTTTTTCAGCTTGCGCATCGCGAGGCAGGAAATTTTACCGACTTGGTCGCGGGTCAATCCGAGTGCTTCGGAGATTTCGCGGAGGCTAGCTTCTTCGCCATTATCCATGCCGAATCTCATTCTGATCACTTTGCGCTCGCGCTCGTTCAAGCATGAAAGCAAGGTCGCGATTTGGGACGTGAAGTAGGGAGCGTTAGCTTGGTCGATTGGAGTGGTGGCATCTTCATCGACGATAGTTTCGCCGAGTGAGCAGCCATCATCTTCAGTCATCGAAACCTTTTGGTCGAGTGACATGCAGGTTTGCGATGCATTCAATGCTTTTTCGATTTTCTCGACTGTTTCGTCAAGTTCCATCGCGATTTCTTCTACGGTTGCTTGTCTGCCGAGTTTGACAGCTAGCGAGCTTCTCACGCGACGGACTTTGGTCATCAATTCGTTCAAGTGAACGGGCAATCTGACGATGCGCGATTTGTTGGACAGAGCGCGAGTGATTGCTTCTCTCACCCACCATGCAGCGTAGGTGGAGAATCTGTGACCCATTTTGATGTCGAATTTGTTGACGGCGGACATGAGTCCAATGCTACCTTCTTGCATGAGGTCGCTGAGCGGAATGCCGCGGTCTTCGTATTTTTTCGCGATCGAAGCGACGAGTTTCATGTTAGCCATGGTCAGCTCGTTGCGGGCACGGAGGTCGCCCTTCTTAGCGCGGATGACCAGCTCTCTTTCTTCGTCCGCTGTGAGTGTTTTGCCGGTAAACTCTTGGTTGCTACCGGATTGACGTTTTGTAGAACGAATCTTGGTTACGCGGTTGTCGCCATCTTGGTGACTACGGAATTGAACTACATTGTCAGATTCATCTTCGAAACTTTCCAGGTTATCTTCGAACATGTTGATTAGCGCTGACATCTTTCCTCTCCTAATTATTTCCAAGTTGAATCAAGCAAATGGATACGCCCATTTGGCTTATTGATTCGTTTTTGACTGTCCCCTCGGCGCGGTTCGTTTCAACCGCCGATGTATTCAATATACACAACCAGTAGAACAAAATCAACACCTAAGTAGATTAAATCGTACAATTTATTCTACAAAGCGACCCCAAACCGCCCATTTTGCACGAAACGGTCCAGATCTGTCGATTATAAACCTCAGCACTCAGTCTACACGGGTGACTAAAAGCGACAGCGCGCTGTCGACTAAAATCGACTATCGTGCCAATACTTATAAGAGTCCCGGCAATACTAATAAGAGTCCTGGCATTCCTTATATATGTATCGATTTCTCCCTGCGGCATGACAGTAACAGCAACTTGATGCAGCAGCGGAATAGCCATTCTGTCGATTCCTGCCACGATATAGAAGAAGCTCTGCCCCCATACCCCGTGCGGAAAGTTGCGCGCGCGAAGGTGCAGCAGAGTCCAGCAGTGCTCCGGAGAGTCTAGATAGTCCAGAGCGCCTGGATAGTCGATAGTCCGGCTAGTCTCTGGAGAGGTTCGACAGTTCAGCTACGTTCAGCTGGTGCTACATGTTGCACATAAGAAGGTACGACAGTTTTTAATGCAAGCGAGGCGAAAGATGGCTAGAGCAATGTGGTCTGGAGTTGTAAGTTTCGGGATGGTGACGATCCCGGTGAAGTTGCACTCGGCAACCGAGAGTCACAATGTTTCATTTCACCTCCTGCACGAGAAATGCGACACGCGCATAAGGGAACAACGATGGTGCCCGCACTGCGACGAGCAAGTGGAATGGGAGGATGTGGTCAAAGGATTTGAGTACAGCAAAGGGAAGTATGTCGAACTCACGTCAGAGGATTTTGAAAAACTTCCCCTGCCCAGCAAACACACGATTGATGTAGCCTCCTTCGTAGATCTGGGAAAAGTCGATCCTATATATTACGACTCAACGTATTACATTTCGGTAGACTCAGCCGCTCAAAAGCCCTACAAACTTTTGCTCGACGTGATGGAAAAACAGCATGTCGCCGGCATTGCTACGATCACGTTTCGAAACAAAGAACGGCTCTGTGCCTTGCGCCCGATGGACGGCAAGCTAACGCTGCAGACCCTTCTGTACGAAGATGAACTGCGTGAAAATCCAGCAAGTAAACCGACGTCCGTAAAGGTTTCAGCTCAAGAAAAGAAGATGGCGGAGACTCTCATAAGCGCGCTTACCGAGAAGGAATTTGAGCCTTCAAAATTAAAGGACAAGTATCAAAGCGCGCTGAAGAAACTTATCCAGGCGAAACTGAAGGGCAAGGAATTGAAGGAGATAAAGCAGAGCGAACCGACAAACGTAACCGATCTGATGGACGCGCTACGTGCCAGCCTCGAGAGCGCGAGCAAGGGCGGTAAGAAATCCGCTGCGAAGAGTACGACCAAAAGGAAATCGGCGGCAAAGACGTCGAAGTCAGCGGCAAAGACTTCCAAGTCCGCGAAGGCTTCGAAGTCTGCAAAGGCTGGAAAAAGCAAGAGCGGCTCGAAGCGCGGAACGCGAAGAACAAAGGCAGCTTAACTGACGCAGCTCCGCAATAACGCCATCAAATACATCTGGCATCACAACCTCGATCTACGTATCTTCGTTGGGAGGGAGTGTCACAACGTTCACGTAAAACGATTTGATACTTTTCGCCACTTCTAGAAATTTCTCAAATTCAACCGGCTTCGTGATGAATGAACTCGCATACAACCTGTAAGCAGTCATAATGTCGCGTTCGTCCTCAGACGTAGTCAAAATAACAACAGGGATGCTCTTCAGATCCGGATCTTTCTTTATCTCTGCAAGGACCTCGAGACCGTCCTTTTTCGGCATGTTTAAATCAAGCAGGATCACATCCGGTCTCTGCACATCCGCGTACTGTCCCTCTTTCCGAAGGTAGGCGATGGCTTCCACACCGTCTTTCACGATTGTCAACTCGTTAACTAATCGTCCATTCTTAAATGCCAGTCTCGCCAGTTCAGCGTCGGACGGACTGTCCTCTGCCATTAATATTCTTACCGGTCTCTGCTGCTCCGCCACGCGCTCGCTCCTGGTTGCGACTATTTTGAAATCTTATAGATCAATGGTACTACAGCCGGTGCTGCTGGAATAGTGAATTCAGCTCGCAGCGTCTGAATAAACTTTCTTGTCGTATACCAGTATTTTAAACCGCCACATAAACTGCGCCGATAAAATCTCGCGGGCTGAACACCCCCTCAGCACCGGATTATCGGAACAGTTTGGATGCGCGTCCAAGTGGTCTGAATTCTGGCCAAACACTTCGCGGACGATACGTGGTATGGTCGATACGCGCAGCATGGCTATCCAGAGGAAACCCGACAATGACTGAATCAGTATCGAGACGCAAGCGGGAACTCCAGTTTCCCGATCCGAACTTCCGCGAAAAGATTAAAAACAGCTTCGCAGTTCAGGGGTTCATGCAGGCACATAATGGCGAACTTATTTCCGTAGAGCCCGGATTCGTTGAAGTTCACATTCCATTTAGTAAAGCGTTAGCTCAACAGCACGGTTTTTTCCACGGCGGCATTATTGCAACTGCCGCTGACTCAGCTTCCGGCTTTGCATCATACACAGTCACAGAGCCAGATGAGGAGTGTCTTTCCGCAGAATTCAAAATAAACTTTCTAAGTCCAGGCAAGGGCGAAAAGCTTATCTCGCGCGGACGAGTCATTCGAGCCGGTCGAACTCTGATCATCACAGAAGCGTCGGTTTCCGTTCTACGCGACGGCGAGGAGATTGAGTGCGCGCTGATGTTGCACACGCTTGCGCGCACGAAACAAGTACGAAGCATATCCAGGATAGATTAACGCTGACACTATTGGCAGTACCATATTTAAGCGAGGGGCTCGAAAGGTCGACTGCTTACCTGATTGAAAGTGCACAAGTATTTAAGTCGGATAAAGTCGACAACAGAACAAATCCTAATTACTTCGAGCACTACTGCATGCTTTCAGTCATCAACTGATTATGCTTCTTCCAGGTCCAACGGGAACGAAGACACTGATGACTAGCCGATTCCGAATTCATAATCGATCCGACCGTGCAATCAGTCATAGGCAAAACAGCTATATTCGGCTGTCCTCGAATGGTTTAATCGAACTTTTGTAGACTAAAAACCCAGCGTCTTTTTTTGCCTTAATCCGCGCGACCTCATGTATACTCGCTCTTGGCAGTAATTTAGCGATTAGCGGTTTGAACAAATCCGTCACAATTGTTTTGATCGAGGACGACGCGTCCTTCTCCCGAGCGGTTGATGCAGGTCTGGCGAAGTATAGTGAGTATACTTTCAGTAGCGCATCAACTCTATCGGAAGCTTTGCGGTTGCTATCCGACATTAACTCCGGACACGGACCTGTCGGTACTGTTGTAGTTTTGCTGGATCTAAATTTGCCGGATAGCAACGGACTTTCAACGTTCACCAAGTTGAAGGAGCACTGTGCAGGCGTGCCTATCATCATTCTCAGCGGTAGAGACGATGAAAAGCTCGCTCTTCAGGCGATAGAACTTGGCGCCCAGGACTACTTAGTGAAGGGCGACATCACTAGCCGAGATCTTGCGCGTTCTATCACTTACGCTATGGAAAGGTCAAAGCTGCTAGCTGATCGCGAAGACTTCGTCGCGACTCTAACTCATGATTTGAAAGGCCCATTGTTTGGAGCTAACAGAATTCTGACTTTGGTTGTCGACGGGAAGTTTGGCCCTATCCACGATAACCAGAAGGAACTTCTGAGCAAACTACAGCTGAGCAATGTTCGACTGCTGGAGATGATTGCGAACTTGCTCGAGGTTTATCGTTTTGAAAAAAATCCTGGTTCTTTGGAACTATCCAAAGTTCGTCTTCTCGAGATTGCCCGAGCATGTGTCGATGATCTTGTTCCACTCGCAGACGAGAAGTCAATTGAGTTAACGCTCGATGCTGACCCAGCATGTAGCTTTCTTGTAAATGCGGAAGCTTTCTCGATATCGCGAGTAATACGAAATCTGCTGGACAATGCGATCAAGTATACGCCGAGGCACGGGAAGGTTTCGCTTCGTATGATTAACGTCAACGGCACTGTGACGGTTGAAATTAGCGATACCGGTCCTGGTGTCACTGAAGCTGACCAACCTTTTCTCTTTCGCCGATTCTTTCGGGGCACTTCCGGTCTCAGGTATTCCAGAAGCACGGGTCTTGGCCTTTACTTATGCAAGCAGATTATGCAAATTCACGCAGGCAGCGTATCCTACCACTCAAATCAAAACGGTGGCAGTATCTTCACTCTAGAAATTCCTTCAGCGGAAACCAAGAAACAGGACACGACCGACAATTGAAATGAGCTTCAAGGTTAAAGCGTCTTAAATTCTGAAAGAGACAGCTCAGGCGGAATCCCTTTCGCGCGAAGGACAGTTTTTATTTAAAACACGGTCTCGATCATCACACTCATTCTTCGAACCTAAAGAGGAAGTTTTCCGTTGCGCGTACAATTTCCTCCGAGCATCGCCTGGCTGAAATGTGAAAAGGAGTTTTCCTCTTCCATTTCAAAATTGCCACCTTCTGAAACGCTACTATCTTTCTCAAAGCGCGAGTCGAATGTCTCTCTTCTATTTTGACCTCTATTCACAAGGGCAACAGAGTCTTCCAAACTTCTCAGATTTTCGCAATGCTTACACTCATTGGTCTGGGCCGAGTTTGCACCTTGAGTATTCTGCCACGTTCCGCCTAAATCATTCAGGGCTTCCAACACGCACACAAGGTCTTCGCCTTTCGAGGTTAATGAGTATACGACTCTTGGGGGAATTTCTTCAAATGACTCCCTCCCCAAGAAGCCGGCGTCCTCTAATTCACGAAGTCGTTGAGTCAATGTTTTTGCGCTTATTTTAGGCAGTATGCGAGTCAATTCGGATGGACGTTTAGGTCCGCTTCGTAACTTTCGCAAAATCAAAACTGTCCAACGACCACTTATCAATTCAAGAATATAATCAAGTGGGCACCACATATGGTGCGGGCTCTCTCCATTCATTTTCTATACCTCGCAGACTATACACACCAAGTTGTAATGTATATCCAACATCAATATAGCAGAGCGGGTCATGTTTGCAATCACCCGATGTTCACTTTTAGTTATTACAAATTGCGGTATTCTTTCGGGAAGGTAAGTGCAACTTTGTCGAAAGAACCAGGTCTACTGACACCGCCTTTAGTACTAGGCAATGGTGTCCCGACCTGCAAAGCTACCGCGCTGCACGCATATTCTCGGGTTGTCCGTCGCAACGCAATTTGTGCATTTCCTGCTCCATTCGCTCTGCTTTTTCATTTTGTCCAATTCTTTTATAGAAGGCGATCAGCCTATCAAACTGTCTGAGCGCCACATTCAGTTCCGAGTCAAGATGCCTGGTATCCACGTTCAGTTCTTGCAACATACAACCCTCCACACGAACACAACAGGCATGGACCTCCACGACCTCGCATAAATACCGGTGAGCAATTCGACAAGAGTAACAAAACTGGAAGCCTTTCAAAAGATAGTTTCCGGAAAGTTCGAATCACTCCACTAATCAACTGCGCCTTCAATCGCTAACGGTCGTGTCAAAGGTGAAGTGGTTCTCAGAACGGTGTTCTTAGTCGCGCGCCCTGACAAAATGAAAGCATGCAGAAACGGACTTCTCAGCACTCCTGGATACATGTCAAATTTTCATCTTGGCGAAGAATAAATCGACGAGAAAGAAAGAGAAAGGCGCAGAGCAATTCTCGTTAAAACTTATCAAAAGGTTAGTTCTTCGCTAACCTTGCAGAGAATTGCACTCTTCCGAATTACCTACTTCTCGTGCTCACGGAGACGTAATATGCTTCAACAATAATCGAATTGCTCGGCGACGCTTAAAGTCTGCCGCCTTTGTTGGTGCAATAGGTGCAATATGACATCAAAGATGAACAAAATACTGGACTTATTTTTGCTCGCCGTAATCGCAGTCGGTTCTGTGTGTGGATTGCGTGATTTAGATTAGATTCGCTAAAAGTGCCAGAGCGAAAAATCTATTTGACTGCTGCTTCAACATCCGGATGGGATGTAATCATAGAATGCTCTGGCGGCCTGGACGACGTCGTGTCATTCACTCACCAGAGACAAGCAGAAACCTACGCGAGATATAAGTCCGGTCAACTTGGTTACGAAATAATACTGATAGGTCGGGACGGAGTACGGCGACGACTCGTCGAGACTGTTTCGAGCGCTGAAACAGAAGCCGGGAATCAAACTTCATTGCAACAGGATGGCTCTCCGCACACATAACAGGAGCCTCAGGTGAACAAAGACCTAAACTGCTCGGCATCCGCAGTTACGCAAATGGACCTAATACTGCTGGGCATCCCCAGTTACTCAAATGGACCTAATACTGCTGGGCATCCCCAGTTACTCAAATGGACCTAATACTGCTGGGCATCCCCAGTTACTCAAATGGACCTAATACTGCTGGGCATCCCCAGTTACGCAAATGTACTTACGTCAGAAATTAGAATTCACCGTATTCAGTGCCTCAACTATTCGCGAATGAAGCATGCCAAAGCTCCTAATCGTCATCATTCCCTTCGCAAGAAGCTACATTGTTTCCGAGTGAAACATGGTCATGTGGGCTTTCTTTGAAAGGAGGACAAAATGTTAGAGCGGAGATTCACCCTGGCTAATACCGCTGTAGCAGTTGGCGCTTACGACTCGCTGCTCGGAGCGTGGCCGCTGGTGAGCATGGGGTCATTTGTCGGGGTTACAGGTTTACACACCTATTTAGACGTTGTGCGACTGCTGGCGCTTGCATGGCTGTCACTAGGCTTAGCCCTCTTAGCGCTTCATCGAAAGGCACGAGCAGTAACGATTCTCGGCACCGCATCCACGATTGCAGGAGGCTCGCTTGCTCTAGCAGAAGTGGTTTTCGTGCTGCTGGGAAACATTCCAAGCATATTTTTGATCCAGGCACTAGCAGAAATCATTGTTGGTATGTCATGGATGACCACGCTCGCTCTAACTGCGAGGAATAGACAATCTGCCGCTTGAGCACGCGTTTCAAAACGCCTCCAAATCGAACGACAAATATTTCAGGTATCACCGTCTCGCTAATAAGGACAGACAATGAAGAAAATTAATTCTACTCTCCATGGCATCTTTGACTACGCGACCGTAGCGATGTGGGAGACAATTCCAACACTAATGAAATTTTCTGGTCCCCACATCGCTTTCATGCGTGCTTTTGGTGGTGCCTATTTAGGAATCAACCTCATGACGAAGTATCCCTTATCAGTTAAGAAGGTGATTCCGTTTCCGGTTCATGGAGCGATTGAAACCGGCTCTGCATTGCTGTTGTTGGGACTGAGCTTCAGCCCCTTGCTAAAAAAGCGAGAAAGGTTTTTCTACTTAGCCAGCGGACTGCAACTTGGCACGCTGGTGTTGTTGTCCAATTATAAGGACAGAACAATCTCACTAGAAGAACCAGGATTTGAAACGGTTTCGGAAAGAAATGACGCCACGAAAGTACACATTCCTTCGTTAGAGACGCAGCACGATCAACAGATTAGAGAAGAGCAAGAGGCCGTGCAAGGCGTGAAACAAGTTATGGAAAGCATGGGCGGCGAGTCGAAAATCACTGACGACGAAACGGATGAGGGTATGCCTTATAGAAATGTATCAGAAACCCAAAGCAACTTTGCACCATAGGTGGTGAACGCGTTTTGGACCGATGATTAGCACTTACCTGAAGGTCTGTTTCACGATCTTTAAGCCAAAATGCTACGCATCAGGGAAGACTGCGAGGAGACAATTGATGCGTCACGTTTTATTGATCGGACTGTCCTTGGGAGTTGTTAACTCACTATCGCTTTTTGCTGAGCCAGCGTTCGGTGCAGCGGAGAGATCAACCACTTCAGCAAAATCGGTAGTCGCGCAAGTCAAAATAAACGAGCCCGATACGCAGCAGACTTCCGAGTCGAAGCAGAAACAGACAGAGCTCTCCGAAGAAAGGGACCAGAAACATTCCGGCACGGATGTTCCTCCAACAGAGAGTAATTCAAAGCCGGACGCCGAGGCTGATGATTTTCCGAAGAGCACCACAGATGAGACACCCAGATCGACTGGTCACGCTCATGATGAGAAAGTAGAGCATGCTGCGAAAAAGCAAGAAAAGGCAGACCAAGCGATGGTCAATGCCGCCAATAAGATAGAAGGCGTTGAGATTGATCCTGAGATTTTTAAGGCAGAGAAAAAGGGATTCACGCTCGGCAAGCTCAACCCGACAAGATGGATATTCAAGCCGATCACCGATATCGGGAAACAGGTGGTTCATCTAGAGAAGGAAATCATGCGCCTCCAGGCGCCTATTGCAAGTTTGCAAAAACCGATGAGCGAACTTCGCGACGACATGACCAGAGTCAAATCGGAGATGAATGATTTGCAAACTGATATCAGCGGTGTGGGCGGTGCGATGGGAGATGTCGACGGAAGGCTCGCGCGCATCGAGTCGCAACTAGGAAAAATGTACGGGCCGGTAGTGACACTCAAAGACCCGGTGGTCGCATTGAAAGAGCCTGTTGTAGGCGTCAACCAGGAAATGACAACTTTAAAGGCCGACTTGAAAGACCTAAAAGACGTTGTGAGTTTGACCTCTACATTAATCCTCGTAGCGGTGGTCGCGGTCGGAATTCTCGTTGTAGTTGGATTGCCGCTTGGGACAGCTATGGTTTGGAAACACAGACGAGCAATTGTCAATAAATTTGAGACGAAGAAGGACGGTCTGTCTACAGATCCTATCAAGGAATCTGAATCGTCAAAACAGGAAGCCCTCGGTGCGCGCCACTAGATATAGTGCGCAGAACCGATCATAGAAACCCGTGTGAAACAGCAGATGATAACGGCTTTGCCGCTTCCGCCTGTTTACTCAGACTCAAATTTCGAAGTTAATTAACTAGGGGGTTTACCATGAAGGCAACCACATGGCATGGGAAAAGGGATATACGAGTAGAGGAAGTGCCTGAGCCAAGCATAGTTCTGCCAACCGACGTAATTATAGAGGTCACAGCATCCGCGATATGTGGCTCCGATCTCCATATCTACGACGGTCTAGTTCCGACCATGGAGAAGGGCGATATCCTGGGTCATGAGTTTGTCGGGAAGGTGGTGGAAGTCGGGTCTGCCGTAGAACGCCTCAAGGTCGGAGACCGCATTGTCGTGCCATTCACAATCGCGTGCGGCAATTGTGTATTTTGCAAAGATGGAAAGACTGCCCTTTGTATTTCGAGCAATCCGGAGTATGAGAAGCAGGAAAAAATCATTGGATACCGCACGAGTGGATTGTTTGGCTACTCGCATATGTATGGCGGTTATGCGGGAGGACAAGCGCAAATGGCTCGCGTCCCTTTTGGTGATGTTGGTGGACTGGTAGTTCCTGAAGGATTGTCTGACGAACAAATTCTATTTCTCACCGACATCTTTCCTACGGGATATATGGCAGCTGAAAACTGCAACATCCAGCCCGGTCAAACAGTTGCAGTCTGGGGTTGCGGACCAGTAGGTCAGTTTGCGATTCGCAGCGCATTTCTGCTCGGTGCCAAGCAAGTCATAGCTATAGACCGCTTTCCTGAGCGCCTGGCGATGGCCCAGAGGGCAGGCGCTATTCCGCTGGATTACACTCAGGTCAAAGTTCTTGATGCGGTCAAGGACTTAACCGACGGTTTTGGACCTCATGCCTGCATCGATGCTGTTGGAATGGAAGCCCACGGGACGACACCGGATGCGAAACTCGATGAGGTCCTACAAGCCGTAAAATTAGAAACGGATCGCCCACACGTTTTGCGTGAGATCTTCCAAGTTTGCAGAAACGGCGGAACCGTTTCAGTTCCCGGCGTCTACGTTGGAAGCCTTCAAAACTTTCCTTTTGGCGTTGCATTCGCAAAAGGTTTAAGTATAAAAATGGGTCAGACGCACGTTCACCCCTACCTGGAGCCGCTTTTGAGATTGATTCAAGAGGGAAAGATTGATCCGACGTTTGTGATCTCGCATCGAATTACAATGGACGAAATTCCTGATGCATATCAGACCTTCGTCAAGAAAGAAGATAACGCGATCAAATACGTTATTTCGCCGAATTCGAAAGCTGCATGAACAGCCGTCCGGCACCGTGAGCGTGAAGCACAGTGACTAGATCAGCACGAAGTCGGTCCTTCTCGCATTTTTTGTCGCCCAGAGCAGAAAGCAGCTAGATGAGGGCGCGCACCATCGAAAGAGAATCCACGAATCTAAACATTCACTTAACTCGATTCACCAATATTCCAAACATTTGGTACTCTTTGATCAGAGAGTCAAGTTCGTGCTGCATGGCTACCATCGTCGCGGATTTGATGTTATACAACACACTTTCATCTAATAAAACAAACGACATCTCAGCGGCTGGAGTTGTCCCAATATACAAAATGTCTTTCGATAGACCGCATCCGTACGGTTAACGACAGCAAGCTGTTATCGCAGCAATTAGCGACTACCTACTTGCAAACGTTCTACGGAACCAGAGACAGACTGTCTCGCGCGGCTATTTTTCGGAGAATCTAATTGGGTATGAATCACAACTCAGTGCGAATCGAAGCAATGTATCGCGGACTATGCTTTTCGATTTGCTTGATTGAGGGGACGTAATGGAATCTACAGAAACTTATCGACAATCACAAGCACTAAACACACTGCCGGCCGAGTGGGAATCGCTGGGTCTCATGATCCGAATTGTCTCTGCTCGATGGATGCTCGCGATAATTCATCAATTAGCCGGAGGCGCAAAACGTCCCTCCTACTTTTACAAAATCTTTCCGAATCTGAGCGCAAAAACTTTGACCGTGCGGCTGCGCGAACTGGAAGAATATCAGCTCGTTAGGCGTGAAGCCATTTATCAACGGCGACTCAAGGTCGAGTATGAATTGACTGAAAAGGGTCAAGATCTGTTTGCACTACTTCAATCGCTCGTCGAATTCGGCAAAGAGCTTAATTCGGAGGTTAGATTAGAACCGATCGATAGTGACTCGTCCGCTATAGAACAAGCGAACGTTGCACCCAACTCGGTCTCGCTAGATTCAAGTGAATCAGTAAATGGAACATCCGGCGACTCTCTAGAATGCTCGTCGCCCCGCACTGAAGAATAGACCGAAGGTGAGTCACTTACAAATATCCATGGTCGGAAACCTCGAAGATTGTGTGCATATCGGGACTGTCGTGTGCTACTACTGATTCAGTGAGATGGTTTGAATCGAGGAAAAGGGATGTGCACAACGCACGTCCCTTTCTGCTTTTGCTGTTTGCTGACTCTAGCTGGTCACAGTTTGATTTGCGCCTGCTTGTTGTTTGTATTCTGCTGTTTGCATTCTACTTTCTGCATTTTGCAACAATGTTTTTGGTAGACTGCAGTCCATCCAGTATTCAACAGAACGGAGACGAATACTCACGCAGAAAAGGATCTGCTTCTCCGAGCGTAAAATTGGTTGAACAGCGCTTTAACTTACACCAGAGAAACTGCGCGATTACATATTGGCATCCAAATTCGGAGTTGTTGCAGGTGCATCTGTATCAGCGATACCCCATGAATAGCCGAATTCGACCATACCCTCAATCAAGTATATAAAATCTCTACCGGTCGCAGTCAAACTATATTCCACGCGAGGCGGAATTACCTCAAATGATTCCCGATGGACCAGCCCGCATTCCTCAAGCTCCCGAAGCCTTAGCGTGAGCGTCTTTGCACTGATCCTTTCGTGCACTTTATTGATCTCAGATGGGCGTTTGGGTCCATCAAGCAACTCATGCAAAATTGCCAACATCCACCGGGACGAGATAATTTTGATGATCGGAAACAGACCCTGCCACTTCGAAGGGATGGTGTCTCCAACCGCCGATTGTTTTAGAAAACCTTTTTCTGCTTCCATTCTTCTATTGCTTCGACTTCCGTTCCAGAAAATATCATATTGAAGTGCAGTAAATATACTGGCAGCAAAGTAAGTGTGAAAACTAGAATGAGTGCCAGATGCTCCATTGCTGACGAACTTTTGATCGTTCTCTATTTCACTATTTGCAATTCACTATCTTTGCCACTATCAGCGGTGGCATCTACCCTATTTACTTTTCAATAGTCGCGTTCCTCCAGGTAACCAAAAGCGACACGATGGAAGCGTGCTATCTTGTACCAAGATGACTACATGACAATAAGTTGCGTTCTTTTCTGAATAGAGCGCAGGAGGTATTTATGGCGAACGACTTGCAGGATAAGAAACAGTCCGAGGGCAACCGTGAGATAGGTGAAAACAAGTCAGAAAAAAATAGTTCCGAAACCAAAGCAAAAGGTGAATCGCAGAAACCAGAGGGGCAAAGTCAATCTAAGTCAGAAGGTGTTCGAGCAGACAAAGGAACAGGATATTTTCCACTTAGCGACATGCAGTTTGACGTCGTCACCCTCATTTACGAGAAATCGAAGGCACTTCAGGCCTATGACAAATACCTTTTAGATTGTCAGCCTTGTGAGGAGTTGCGTTCTCTTGTGGAGTGCATGAGAAATCACGACAAAGAGGACGTCGAAAAGCTCAAGGAATTTCTAGGGAAGTGTTAGGCATTAGATGCTTGAAAGTAATCGGCGAGGATTTCAAAACCTCGTCGATTCGCTTCGAGGAGGATTTATGTCTTCATCAGCACTTATTGAAATATTGGAAATTGAGATTGCTGCGGTAACTTTTTACGTTGACTTACTTCAAAGCAATCATTTTGACAGAATTCGGAATGTTTTATTTTTTGCGCAAGAATCCCATCAAGAACGAGTGCTAGATCTTCGAGAATACAGAGCCAAAGAGGGTTGGATTGGAGATTCCATCAAATCAAATCGCTCTTTCCTTCCGAAGATTACAATGACGCGGTATCTATCAGACGAGCGATTAGTTGGATTACTGCGTATGTCTGAAACAAACATCTTCGATGCGTATCATTTATTCGCAGCTCAGATAAGCACACGATGCGGGCGAGAGTTCGTCTGCAAGTATATTCTCAATAAGCAGAAAAACCTTTGTCTCGAAATAGAAGCCGTTTCAAAATCGTTCCTCAAAGTAAGCTAACCCCAATTTGCTGGCTTTCTAGGTCGAGCTAGCAAAACGGTCCCCTCCAGAGAGGGGACCGTCTTTTTCATCTCAGCCAGATACCTTGCAATTACATTCAAAGCAGGCTTTAGAGCGTCAAAACGGACAGTTAGAAGAACTGTCGCTATGGCGACGATGTACCATTTGCGCCGGCTGTTCCTACCTGTCCGTCGCCTCCACCGTTCAAGCCACCAGTGCCCCCAGCACCACCATTACCGCCGCTGACGTCAGCGGGATTGGTGAGGACATTGGATGTAAAGACGCCGCCACCGGTGCCACCGTTGCCGCCATTTCCACCGTCACCACCAATAACGGCGGGATCGCCTCCTTCACCGCCGGTACCACCAGTGCCGCCATCGCCGCCAAACGCGCTCGCGAAGCTGGTTACTGTCACGGTTGCTTTGGTGCTCAGATTTACGCTACCTCCGTTGCCACCTGTGCCTCCGGCTCCACCAACGCCTCCAGTCCCACCGGTCCCTGTTGTCGCGTCTCCGGCTTGACCACCGGTGCCGCCTATACCACCTGCGCCACCAGAAGCGTTGACGTTGGTAGCATTGATGTCGCCTTTGAATTTGGTGGCTGTTATCGAACCACCGACACCGCCACCGCCACCAGTGCCACCCAGAGCACCAGCGCCAGCTGTTCCAGAGGTAGCATCACCGCCACGTCCTCCGGTATTACCGGAGCCGCCAAGACCTCCGCGAGCAGATACATCATTAGCATTCAACAGCGCGGCAGTGAACTTGACCACACCGCCAGCACCACCTACACCAGCTGAGCCACCCTTTGTAGCCGCTCCGCCGGCTCCAGTCGTGCCGGAACCGCCATCACCGCCGACTCCACCTGTGCCACCTGAGCCGCCACCAGCAGAAACAATGTTGACATCAGTTGTGCCTTTCTTGCTTGACAGAGTGATGGAACCACCTGCGCCACCGGTGGTACCGACGCCTGCATCGCCAGCAGCACCGCCTGTGACACCATCGCCGCCGTCGCCACCGGAGCTTCCAGTCGATGCGTCTCCGCCATTGGCAAGGTAAGAACCAGTCGAGGAGATTGCTCCCTTCTTGGTCACTAGAGAGATAGTCCCTCCGGCACCACCTGACACACTGTTGCTGCCGAGACCGCCGCTCCCCCCGGTACCAGTGGAACTCGAACCACCATTGCCACCGGAAGCGAACGATGCGCTACCGCCGGCGACGTCGATACCTGTTATAGAGATGTTGTTGGCACTGCTAACTTGGACTGTGCCACCCCGAGCAGCAGCACCTTCTACTCCGGAAGCGCCGCCGGCTCCGCCGACACCACTGGCTGCATTTCCGCCAGAGCCTCCATCGCCCGCATTCGAGCCACCTCCGCCCTGGGCCAGGATGTTAGTTATCGAGACATCAGGGCTGGCCTTTCCTTTCGTTGAGACGAAGACGAAACCACCCGCACCTTGCGCGCCGCTTCTTCCACCAGAGCCACCATTGCCGCCATCACCTGTACCAACAGACACGGTTCCGCCGTTCCCGCCGTCACCACCTGAGCCACCACCAGTTCCATACGCGACGAGCAGATCAGCGGTAACGCTTGATCCGGAAATTGTAATTGTACCCGCAGAGGAAGCGTTTCCACCGTTACCTGCGTTGCCACCATTTCCGCCATTCTCGTCGCCGGAGCTGTCACCACCTGCGCCACCACTGCCACCATCGGCGCCGCTAACAGCTCTCACGACAACAGCACCGAGGTTGACTTGTCCACCTGTGACAGTGACGCTACCACTCAAGGGACCAGCGGCCCCCTGTCCTCCGTTGCCTCCAGTCCCGCCGGTTCCTACGAGACTGGTACCGCCGTTGCCACCATCGCCCGCCTGAGGTGCACCGCTAAGCGAAGTCGTAGACAGACCACCCGCTAGCTGAATGCTTGCACCACTAATGGATATTGTGCCGCCATTGCCACTAGCCGCGGTATTACCACCATCGCCCCCCCTGGCACCGGCCGCGGCATTGTTATTGTCGCCACCATCGCCTCCGTCTCCTCCGTCACCGGAAAGACCACCGAAGGAGGAAATTGAAGTCAGAAGATCGCCGGTTATCAAGCCTGCTTTGGACGATGTCTGGAGTGAGACTGTTGAACCGCTTCCGCCAGCCCCTGCCGCGCCGCCGTTACCACCGACACCAGGCGCACCTGCATTGTCCGTGGTCCCGCCCGTGCCACCGTCTCCTCCATCTCCGCCGAAGCCACCGAGCGACTGGATGGTACTTCCGCTTGTGAGAGCGATGGTACCGCTATCAGTTTGCAATGTCACGCTTCTCGAAGAGCCTGCTGCTCCACCGGATCCAGCTAAGCCTCCAGCGCCACCGGCACCGGATATGGAGCCGCCGCCGCTTCCGGCATCACCACCGTTCCCGCCATCACCGCCTGAGGACTCGACACCATTGACAGTTATATTACCCGTGCTCGACGTCTGCAGAAACACTATGCCACCAGCAGCACCGAGCCCTGCCAGACCACCGGCACCGCCAGCACCACCATTACCTGTGGTGCCAGCTCCTCCGTCACCGCCAGCGCCACCGTCTCCACCTTCGCCACCAGCGGTTCTCATGAGGTCACCGACAATCATATTTCCGCCGTCGGAAACCAATGAAATTATGCCGCCTGCGGCTCCAGTTCCGCCAGCGCCGCCAGCACCACCGATGCCACCACCGGCTACCAGGTTCGCACCAGCGCTGCCATTGCCAGCATCTCCACCGTCTCCGCCCAGTGCACTCAACGGCCCGCCCAGACTTATATCACCAGCGGAGTTGAAGGAAATAGTACCAGCAAATCCACCGTTGCCGCCTGCGCCACCGGTGTTTCCTGCGCCTGTCGACACCGCACCGTCAAATCCATTCCCTCCGTCACCACCATCGGTGCTGATGCTGAAGCCGTTGGCTAGAGAAATTCCACCTGTCGTCGACTCTATCGAGATGGCACCACCGTTTCCACCAGCTCCACCTGCATCTCCATCCGCGACGCCGTCAACGCCGTCGCTGCCTTCCGCTTTTATATCACCATCCATCACGAGGCTGCCTGCAGTGATAAAAATAGAACCGGAATTCTGCCCCGGCGCATCGCCACTGGCGTCGGTGTCAGCGCCGCCGGTTCCAGTATGAGCGGCCCCGGCCGTGCCGATCTGAATATCACCACCTCTTGCAGTCAGTTCACCGCTGTCAATCCCACCCGTGGAAAGCTTCTTGCTGAACTTGACACTGCCTGTTCCAACTCCGGCTGTGTCGAAAGTAACCTTCAAATTGGATTGAGTGTTGACCAGAGAGATAAAACCGGCCTCACCACTGCCACCTGACGCGGACACTTCCGGAGCGATAATGCCCGTAGTATTCTGTGCACCGGCGACGATAGAAACGACACCATTGTCGCCTGTACCGGCACCATCCGCCTTCACGGACTTGACGTCGACGACGCCCTTGTCACCATCCTTGTTAGCAAGAGCTATTATAGTGACGTTTCCGGCGTTGCCATTTGCGTTACCGCTAGCATCGACAGAGGTTTCGGAAAGCAATACGCTTCCACCGGTGGTCGATGCCTTGCCGACGGTCACGAACCCTTGTGTTATCTGCCCACCCGGAACAGTAGCTGTAGATTGCGCTTCGGCTCCGCCGCCTGGTTTGAGCTGGGCACCGGCGATGATAGTGATATCAAAGGCATCATCACCGGTGTTGCGAGAACTTATGCTTCTGGTATTGCCACCGTCTGTGATATCACCGCTGGCCAAAATCGCAATCGCTTCATCGAACTGCAGGTTCCCTGTAATCGTAATGTCGCCCGCGTTGTTGAAGAACGTTGGATCGCCGGATATCACGCTTTGCCCAATTATCAGGTTATCGGTTGAGGCCCCAATATGAGCAACCCCCGCGGAAACTTTCAGCTCGCCTGTCAGATCGCCGACGATACCGTCAGCACTTCCGGCTCCAGCGTTGACTATAAGTTTGTTAGAGTAGTAGTCGCCGCCGCTGAGAAGAACTCCCTCGGATTCACCAAAATTGTTGTTACCGATCGTGATATCGCCATTGGTGGCAGAGAACGTCCCACCTTGACCATTTATAGCAACAAGTCTTGCAGCGCTTGACGCTTGCAATTGGTCAGCGATGTTTATGTTACCTGCCGTTGCACTCATCAAACCGTTATTGGTGATGGTGGCACTCTGTAAACTCAGGTTGTTTCCAGCGGTGATTGCCGGCGCGCTACCGTTTTCACTAACGTTGAAAATCGTGCCGCCGGCGGTCAGGTTAACATTGCCGGCGCCGGTAATTATTCCGCTGTTTACAATATCCGTGACAGAGTTCAAGTTTAAGTCTAGCGGATTTGTGCCTGTAGCTATCGAACCCGTAGCGGAGTTGCGGATGTGATTTGCGTTGATCGTTGCAGCAAGAACAGCAGGATCGTTTGCATTCACGATCAGATTTCCAGCGTTTCTGAGATTACCGCTGACGTTAAGGGTCTGTGCGGAAGAAAAATCACCCGTCACTGTAACATTTTTAGGGATGTAGAGACTGCTCAGGTCCTGAACGGACGCAGCATCCAGGCTCAAACTGCCACCACTGGCGCTACCATTTCTAGCTAGTTCTAGAGTTTGTCCACCTTCCTGCATGACTTGATACACTGCTGCCAGTTCTGCCGCAGTGAGAGTAGAACCGTTTTCAATCTTGACGTTTTGACCACCACGACTAATTGTGACGTTACCTGTCAGATTCGAAATAGAGTACGTGTCACGACGTGACCTCAAATTTAAATCAGTTGGAAACTTGGATAAATCGACGGACATTATGCGTCGAGAAGCGCGGTCTGCGGCTTGATTGGCTTGTAATGCGTTGATTGTGCGTGCGGTATCAAACTGCATTCGGTTTTCCATACGGAGAATCCGGGCTTCGTGCCGAGAAGCCTTATCGCTCATTTGCAAAACGCGGTCGCTCCGGTCGCGAACTTGTCTATCGTTGTTGAATGCTCTGCGAGTCGCGCCCTGTATAGCGCTCTCGAAGGACTGATTATGGGGAGACGCAAGAGATGCCTGGGCGGAAAGTGCCAGAGCAGCCAGAATTGCCAAGGCGCCAGCACCCTTCTTGTACTTTTTCATTTCAATTTCCTCGATAGAAAAGTTCGCTTGGGTCCAAGCAGCACAGTCTCAGTCAGTCCCGCGGAGAGGCGACGAAAGCGTGCGTCGAAACCAAGAAGTCGATTCGCCTGGTAGCTTACTACATATATGATTTGACTGATCGCCGAGACAAAAAGTTGATGAGGTTTTATCCTCAGTCGAAGGTTTCGTGAACCATTGACAGAGCAAAGCCTTAACCTTCAAGTTCCCAAGTGGAAACTTCCGAAAGCATGCTCAGACCCTTCTGCTCTGATTCGTTTGTCAAAGCCTTCCTTTTATCTACGGGGTGACAGTTCCATTGGCGCCGTCGTTACCGTCAGTTCCGTCCAGTCCATCCGGGTTTCCGAACCCGCCTGTACCAAGCGCCCCACCGAGACCACCGCTGACATCAGCCGAACCACCAAGTGAATTCGAGGAAGTAATGTTACCGCCGATTCCGCCGTTGCCACCGTTACCACCATCGCCCGCCGCCGCTGAACCGGATGCGACACCGCCATCACCACCTGTGCCGCCGGTGCCGCCATCGCCACCCGAAGCCGTCGCGGCTCCGCTCACAGTTACGACTGTTTTGCTTCCGAGTTTTAGAGAGCCAGCATTTCCTCCCAGCCCTCCGGTAGCTCCAGCCGTGCCTTCTGATGGCGCACCACCGGCGTTGCCGCCGTTGCCTCCTGCACCGCCGGCGCCACCAGCGCCGCCGTCAGTTACGATGTTGAAAATCGTGATATCACCCTTAAACTTGTCCGCGGTTATTGTCCCGCCGGCTCCACCAGTGCCTCCCTGTGCAGAAGCTCCCGCCTGACCAGCATTGTGATTATTGGAAGAACCCGCAGCTCCGCCAGCGCCGCCGCTTCCGCCAAGACCGCCAATAGCAATCAAGCCTCCCGCGCTTAAACTAGCAGCGGTTACCTTGATAGAACCCGCGGTACCGCCATTTCCACCAGCACTAGCGTTAGATCCGTTGCCGCCGGTGGCGGAGTCAAACGATGAGCCTCCGGCGCCACCATTGGCGCCGTCACCGCCAGAACCGCCATTGACGTTTGAAGCGTTGATGTTTGCGGTGCCCTTCTTCGCGGAGATCGCCACCGCGCCACCGTCCCCTCCATCGCCGGAAGTTCCAGCGAGTCCGCCGCTTCCACCAATCGCCGGGAATGAACCAGCGTTGCCACCGTCGCCAGCGCGGCCGGCAGAACCGCCGTATCCACCGTTAGCTCTCGCCACGCCGGAAACTGTAATACTTCCTGATTTAGAGCTCACCTCGATGACGCCCCCCGCGCCGCCCTGGAGACCGGCAAAACCGTTTCCACCAGCTCCGCCACTTCCCGAGCTTGCACTTCCACCGGCGCCACCACTACCGGTGCCTGAAGCAGCGCTGCCGTCTGCTGCCAGAACCGAGGCAGTAACATCGCCTGCGCTTTTCAATTCGACGGTTCCTCCCTTGGCGGAAGCGCCCACAGTACCGGCGTCTCCGCCTCGGCCTCCGGTACCACCGACAGCGTCACCGCCTGCCCCTCCCGTCCCGGCAGAAGGAATTGAGGTTCCACCGCTAGCCGAAGCAGCAGCTAAAATTGTGATGTCGGGGACAGTTTTGCCTTTGGTGGAGATGAAGATGAACCCGCCGTCGGCGTTGTTGCCGCTATTGCCACCATTTCCTCCATTGCCTCCATCGATTGATATACCAGCTAGAACGGAAGAACCATTGCCGCCAGCTCCGCCTGAACCTCCATTGCCACCATCTGCGATGACATTTATTGCTTGAAAGGAGGAAGCGGAAATCTTGATTGTTCCAGCCATTTGAGCATTGCCACCGTTCCCCCCCGCGCCACCATTACCGGAGCTCGCTGGGTCACCGGTACTATCCGCAGCCGCACCACCCGCACCGCCACTTCCGGCAGATGAACTGGAGGCAAGCACGCTCCCAATGTTGATTGCGCCACCCGTAATTGTCACCGTGCCGCTAGCGCTAGACGCTCCAGCATTACCGCCGTCACCGCCATTGCCGCTCACGGCACTGTCGCTGACGCCGCCAGCACCACCGGCGCCACCATTTCCAGACTGTACACCACTGCGCCCCGCGTATACGACGCCAGGAAGATTTATAGTAGGGCTGGAAAGAATTATAGAACCGTTCTGACCACCTTGCAGAGAGTCGCCACCTCTGCCGCCATTCCCGGCGTTACCACTGCCGGCGTCCCCACCTGCGCCACCATCGCCGCCACGTCCGGAACTGCCGCCGCTCGCTGCAATGGTGCCAACACCAGTTATTGCACCGCCCTTCTTGGAGGTCGTTATGGTCACGACGCCGCTTTCAGCACCGGCTCCACCGACGCCTCCGGAACCTCCATCGCCGCCGTCGCCGGAAGGAGAGTTGACTCCGCCCCCTCCGCCAGTGCCGCCCTCACCGCCATCGCCAGCGCTCGAAAGTAATGCGGTTGCAACATTAATCGTTCCGGTGCCCGCACGCAAATTCAGATCACTAGAAGCTCCACCAGTGCCTCCTGCTCCGCCCTCTCCACCGCCGCGTCCAGTTCCATTCGCAGAGTCTCCTGAAGTGCCACCGTCACCACCGAGACCTCCGGTGCCTCCTTGTGAGACTACAAGTCCTGAGGAAATATTTCCGGAGCCGGATGTTTCCAACAGTAAGGTGCCGCCTGCACCACCATTCCCACCAGCACCACCAGCGCCACCAGCTCCGCCCGTACTACTTAGACCGACACCACCATTTCCTCCATGGCCCCCGGCACCGCCATTTGCTCCTTGAGAGATCAAAGTAGAGGTACTGATCGTCCCTCCGCTGGATATAACAGATACCTCAGCGCCTGAACCCCCAGCACCACCTGTTCCACCGTTGCCACCATCTGTGCCGGGCACATTATCTATCCCGGGACTGCCATTGCCACCGATACCGCCTTCGCCAGCGATACTGATCAGCGCTCCCACGGCGATGTCGCCAGTGGCGTTCAATACGATGCTACCTGAAGCCCCACCAATTCCACCGTTACCGCCATTTTGAGGACTTGCTCCGGCTCCGTTGGCGCCATCACCACCTGAACCTCCAATGGCTATGAGTGAACTTGCAGCGGCGTTTATACCCCCTGAAGTTGCCGTTATAGTGATAGTTCCGGCATCTTGAGCATCTCCACCTGCGGCACCAGGAATGCTACCAGTCGCTCCGTCGGCGCCATTAGTAACGACAATTCCCGAAATTGAAACGTCGCTTGCGGTGATAACAAGATCTCCGCCCTTTTTCCCTTCATTTACAGCATTGAGGGATGCCCCACCCCCAGAAATAGCTGCAGATCCGCCGGTCAGCATCGTCAAATCGCCGCCCAGAGTAACGGCGGTCCCCAGGCTGATACCTCCGGATGCCAGTTTTTTGGATACTTTGATATCTGAACCGGAGTAGTTACCCGTGCTGTCGAAGGTCAGCTTAAGTTGCGCCTGGGAATTTATCAGGCTGACAGAGCCGACCGCTCCGGCGCCGGTGCCCTCTACTATGCTACCCGCCGAAATAGCAACGGCATTTTGTCCGCCTGCAATTATCGATACAGAACCGTTGTTACCGCTGCCGAACCCGAATGCGTTAATTGTTCCGACGTCCACAACCCCCTTGTCTCCGCTTTTGTTTGCGAGCGCGATAAGGGTGACGTTCGAGCCCGAACCATTGGCGTTATTGAAAATGCCATCATCGCCGCTAGAATCAATCATTGAACTCGACAATAGAATGCTTCCTCCGGTGGAGGAGACCTTGCCTACCTGGACGAAACTGCCAGCTGCAATGGGGTTTCCGATCGGGACTTGTGTCACCGGGACGGCTCCGTTGATTGGCTTTAACGTCGCACCGGCTATCATAGTGATTGGCTGCCCATCACCGTCTACAGTTCTAGCCGTGATAGTTCTTGCGGTACCACCGTCCGTGATATCACCGCTAGCGAGAATAGCAATAGCCTCCCCGAAAGTTAGAGGACCTGTGATCGTAACATCCCCGCTGTCGTTGAAGAATGTCGGATCGCCGGTGATCACGCTCTGACCGATCTGTAAATTATCGGTAGATGCCCCGATGTGGGCGGTGCCGGCTGAGACTTTAAGTTCACCGGTAAGTTCACCAACAACACCATCGGCGCTACCACTTCCGGCGTTGACAATTAGCTTTTTCGAAAAGTAATCACCGCCGGAAAGCACGATTGAATCGCTGGCACCAAAATTGTTATTGCCTATCGTTATGTCGCCATTGTTAGCCAAAAATGCTCCGCCCGAAGCATCGATCTTCACCATATGCGGTGACAGGGTCTGAAGCTGATCGGCAATGTTGATGTTGCCGGTGGTTGCAGCAATGGAGCCCGCATTCAAAATAGAGTTGGCTTGCAGGCTCACATTTGAACCCGTTATAGAAGCAACGGTCGCTCCAGCCGTTTCAGGCGCATTGATTATCGCGCCACCGGCGATAAGAGTGACGTTGCCACCGCCGGTTATGCTACCGCCATTGACTATATCTGTCTGAGCTATCAGATTCAAATCTAACGGATTGGCTCCGGATGCCGAGGTTGCAATGCTACCTGTCGCCGAATTGCGAATGTGATTCGCACTGACCGTCGCCGCGGCGACCTGCGGGTCATGGGATAGAATTACCAGGTTGCCGGCATTACGAAGATTGCCCGAGATGTCGAGTTGGTTCACTGTGGTGAAGTCACCGGTGACTGTGACATTCTTCGGGATATTCAGACTACTGAGAGTTCCTACCGTGCCAGCATCCAGGTTCAATGCGCCACCACTGGCGCTACCATTGTTCTGCAAACTGAGAGTCTGTCCGCCCTGCTGTAAAACCTGATAAACAGCAGCCAACTCGGCTGCTGTCAACTTAGTCCCGTTATCAACCAGAACGTCCTGACCTGCTCTGCTGATCGTGACATTACCGCTTAGATTCGAAATCGTGTATGAATCGCGCCTTGATCTCAAGTTTAAGTCAGACGGTAAGCGACTGAGATCGACCGATGTAATTCGCCGACTCGCACGCTCAACGCTCCGGAAGTTTTGAATTGCTTGAATGGAACGCGCAGTGTCAAACTGCTTGTGGTTCTCCATCCGTATAAGCTTGTTTTCGCGGCGCGACGCTGTTGCACCCATATCCAGAATATTTTGAGCGCGTCCACGTCCACGTTCATTAGAAACAACCTTTCGGCTAGCATTCAGAATTGCGCTGTCAAAGGACTGCGGATGAGCAGAAGATGATTGAGCGAACAACGCTATGGATGCCAGAACCGCAAAAGTGTAACCACCCTTTTTAAACTTTCTCATCAATGCTCTCCAGCGTGACAGTCCCAAATTTGACGACCGAGCGGACCCGACGCCAACGTAAACAAGAATCAGAAGCTTACACTAATTTCCGCATATCTGATCGACACGCGTCACAAGTGGCTCAGGTTTTATCAACTTACGACCGGTCAATGCCTAGATCTTAGAACCGGGATCGCGCAGATACTTAGCGCGATCAGCAATTTCCTTCTTCCAACTCTCAGGCTTGCCAGCCAAGCCTTTCATGATTAGTGCCATTCGATGATTTTGAGAGAATGTTTCTTCATTGCGGAGGAGGAAATGCCAATATAGAGTATTGAATGGACAGGCATTGTCGCCGGTACTTTCCTTTTGATTGTATTCGCATTTTTTGCAGAAATCCGACATTTTGTTGATGTAATTTGCCGACGCAGCGTAGGGCTTGGTGCCGATGTATCCACCATCAGCATGAAGTGCCATTCCTATCACGTTGGGTACCATCACCCAATCGTATCCGTCCACAAACATTTCCTCGAACCACAAGTCTGTTTCCTGCGGGTCGTAACCGGCAATCATTGCGAAATTTCCAAGCAACATCAATCGAACGATATGATGTGCGTATCCATGTTTGATTACGGTCTCAATCGAATCCCGCATGCACCTCATTTTGGTATCACCAGTAGTGAAAAACTCAGGCAGTTTCAACTGCGCATCCTTGAGGTGATTACGCTGTTTGTATTCGGGCATCAGGCGCCAGTAGACACGCCACACGAACTCGCGCCAACCAATCAACTGCCGAATAAAACCTTCGACAGAAGCCAATCTCGCCGCATTACCAATATATCTGCGCTCAGCCTCTTTGCAGAGTTCTAGCGGGTGAAGCAAACACGTGTTGACGTATGGAGATAAAACTGAATGGTTGAGAAACGGCTCACCATGCAGCATCGAGTCCTGGTGAGGACCAAATTCGTCGAGCCGTTTGTCAAAGAAGTCCTTTGCAGCTTTCAGCGCGTCAGCTCGAGTCACCGCATAGATCCAGTCTCCGCTATCGCCGGGATGATCGGAGAAATTTTCATCAACCATTTTTATTACAGCTTGAGTAATTTCGTCCGGAGGAAACGTCCTTAGCGCTTCAAATTTGAAATCTTTCCCTGGTGGTTGTCGGTTTTCTTTATCGAAATTCCAGTCACCGCCAGTGGGGTTATCGCCGTCCATAAGCAAATTCGTCTTCTTACGCATCAGGCGGTAAAACCGCTCCATAGTGACGCGCGAGTCCTTCGTTTTGTGAAGGTCTTCAAATTCCTTAGCGGTTGAGATGAAATTGCAATGCCGCGTGATTGTGACTTTACGATCCGGAAGCAAGCGTTTTAGTTTTTCATTCGCGCCAAATTCGGATTGCTCCATGAAAATGACTTCCGTCGGCTTGTTTTTCTCCAGATGATCTTGAACAGCCGATTCGAAATCCGGATGCTCTTTATAGTAATCGACCTGCCATCCTGCATTTCGAAGTTCCTCTGCGAAGTGCCGCATGACGGAATAAATCAGAATGAGTTTCTTCTTGTGATATTTGATTTTGCCACCACGTTTGATTGACTCAATCATCAAAACTCGTGGTTTTCTCTGCGACTCAGCGGCGGCAAGCAATGCAGTGTTGTTCATGGAACACTGGTCGCCGGTTATCCAGACGGTAACGCTTTCACTCATATTCTGTATATTGGCAGCCTACCGTGAATTCAAGGTGAACGGTTACTGAGCATCATATTTTCTCTGAAACTCGGCGAGCTTCGCTGGCAGGTGAGTTTTAAGAAATTTTGTCGTTTTCTGAACGTCGTTCTTTGTTGCGGAATTGTCCGGACCAAGCACCATCTTCGATACCAGCGTGGCTCTAATGTAGTGTTCGGCGGCCTCCTCGAACTTTCCCTCGTGATGGAGGGCGCTGCCTAGTTGCCATTCTGCAGAAGGAACGAACTCCGAGTCAGAATTCGGATAGAGCTTGTTCACGATCTCTAGCGTTTCCCTGCCGACTTTCTCAGCTTCCGAATACTGACCCAAGCCCTCCAGTGCCTGCGCCAGGCGAAAGAGAGAGGTGACCGTGTAATCATGATATTTCCCAAGTACACGCTTCTTTATTGCCACAGCCTCGCGAGCATGTTCCAGCCCCTGTTTAAACTGATTTCGTTGATTGTAGATATCGCTCAACCACTCGTGAATAGAGCCTCTATCAAAATTCTCGCGGTGTTGAAGATTTGCCTCCAATGCCTTGTTGAAGAATTTAATTGCAGTATCAAAATTTCCGCTTGTGCTGGAGTGTCTGGCAAAGTCCAGATATATCGCTTCTCTTTGAGCTATAGGCGCGTTGTTTTTCTCTGCGGACCTGACCGCTTTCCAATAGAATGACGTAGCACTTGCAAAATTGTTGGGACCGAGAGACTTCTCCGTAGCGGCTTTGCGCGAAAGCGCTTCCCACTCATTCGGTAGGAATATGGGCCGAGCAATCGGATAGATGACAACGACGACAGCGGCAACAATTGCAAATACGATAGCAGCGACTGAAATTAAAGCGAGCTTGAATACGCCAATTGATTTCTTCTGATGCCGTAAAACAGGCTTGGCCGAGGGATCTTCGATGCACTGTTTAAAGTCCTCAATTTTTTGCCAGCGGTCTTCCGGTTTCTTTTCCAAACAGCCTTGAACGGCTCGATGCAGGTTAGGAGGCCATTTGAAAGTAGAAAAGTCGGGTGCGTCATTGACGTGAGACATCAAGGTCTGAAGCGCACTTTCAGAAACAAAGGGCGGAAGTCCGGTTAAACATTCGAACGTCACACAACCCATTGAATAGATGTCGGAGCGTTTGTCAGCCCTCTTGCCGAGACATTGTTCGGGACTCATATAATTTGGAGTTCCGAAAACCTCACCGGTTTGCGTCAGATTAGCTTCCTTCTCCTCGTCGACTAATTTAGCAATACCGAAATCAACTATCTTGGCGGTTTCTTCACCGGCAGAATTTCGAGCAATGATGATATTAGCCGGCTTCAAATCGCGATGTATCACACCGTTATCATGAGCGTGCTTCAAGCCATCACACACTTGAGTGATTAGCTTCTGCACACGTTCTACCGGAAGTTTGCCTCCCGCATTATCAATTGCGTCCTGGAGCGAAATACCTTCAACGAAATCCATAACCAGGTACGGACGGTTTTGTTCGTCTTGCCCGAACTCCCGCACCGCAGCTATATTCGGATGGTTCAGGGCGGTAGCGGTTTTCGCTTCTTGCTGAAACCGCTGAATTCCTCTTGCATGAAGTTGACCGCCGTGAATAAATTTGACAGCCACCACTCGGTCAAGGAGGAGGTGGCGAGCCTTGTACACGGTGCTCATGCCACCACTGCCGAGTACGGACAAAATTTCGAAACGCCCTGCAATGGTGGTGCCGACTAGTGCCTCTGCATCTCTGGTATCGTCGGGTTCAGGAAATGAGAAGTTGTCATTGGTAGCAAATGGATCGACAAACGGGCTGACAGCAGCAGCCGCTTTTTGAACGGGACCACCGTCAACATGATCGGGTGAGCCTTCGACGACAAACTTCAAATGTTCCTGCTGCTTAAGGTCTTCGTCACTCACGATGTGGTCCTGCTCAAGAGAACTTAGTGATTCCGTGATTCCGTTCGAACTCGTGCAATCTATCTATTCTAGCGCGCGGAGAAAACTAGTTACCGCGAGACTCCAATTCTCTTAAGTGTTCGCGAGCCTTTTCGGCGCGCGGATCAGTGCTCGCACAAGCGTTCAAGAACTCATGCAGATTGGAAATTGCCCCGTTTCGATCGCCGTTTTGTTCCATCGCACGGCTCAAATAGAAGCGGGCATTAGCATCCTTCGGATCAATTTTTACCGCCTCTTTATAGGACTCGACAGCCGGTCCGACATAACCCTGGACAAGTAGAATAGAACCAAGAGTGGTGCGCGCCGTCACAGATTTATTATCTAAGCGCACCGCTTCCTTAGCCTGCGCGACAGCCTGATTGGTATCACCGGCACGAAGAAGTGCCGCGCTCAACCGTTCTCGAAACTCGGATTTTTTCGGATAGAGATCGACCGCTTCCTGCATGTAACGAACAGCCTCGTCAATCTTTCCAGCAGCAAGTGATTTGCTCGACAACGTTTTCAATAAAGAAACGTCCTTCGGATTGATTCGATATGCATTTAGCAATTCATCCAGGCTGGCTTGCTTGTCACCGAGTTTATCTAAAACGCGAGCATAGTTGATGCGAAACAGCTCATCAGCAGGGCGAATAGCAATGGCTTTCTTATACTGTTCAGCAGCTCCTTGCCAATCGTCCTTCATGGTCAGTGCAGCACCATAGTCCGCAAGCGCATCTGCGTATTTGGAGTCGGCGGCGATGGCGAGTTTATACTGTTCCAGTGCCTCATCCACTTTTCCATCAGCTATCAGATTACTCGCTTTAAGGTACGCACCTTCTGCAGATAGAAACGACGTAACGGAGCTTGGCAGATTCGCAACGCGCTCCACCGGCGGTGTTCCAAGCACGAGCGGAGCTCCTGTCCAGTTTGATTTCATCGCGGGAACTTGCTTCTTCTTCCAGCCGGCAGCGGATGTCTCTGCTTCGGTTTTCTGACGTGCAACAGCGAACGCCTTATCCAGCGAAATCAGACCGCCCTCCTGTCGAAGTGCGCTCGTCAGATTCTTCGAAAATGCACTGCTCCAGGTAATTTCGTTGGGCTGGCTCGAAGACATAATTATAAATCCATTGCCCAATGCAACCTTGCTTATATCAAGGTTGTATGTCTGTGTGAGTGACTTTGCTCCGGACTCGAGTTCAGCAGCACCACTATATGCGGACTGCAAAACCAATACGATTCTATCGCTCTTCACGTTCTGCTTTAGCGTCGTCATCAGCGTCTGCATTGAAATGCAGGTTCCATAAATATTGTCCAGCGCACAGTCATATGCGCAAAGATATGTATTTCCATCCGTCGTGGGAAACGCGCTTGTCGCCACATAAACGACAACGAGATCGTCCGGGCCAACTCCGTTTCCCAGGAAGTTCGGACCAATCGCACTCATGATGTTTTGCTTGGAAGCATTTCCATCAAGCAACAATTTCACGTGCGATTTGTCGAATCTACCACCATTGGGATCGAGCAGATAATCACAAAACTCTTTGGCCGACTGCGCCATGTCGCTGGCTTCAGCACCACCGGGTGATAATCGGCCTTCTTTGAACCTGGAGGCGCCTATCACGACCGCCCACTTCTGCTTGATTGGTCTGTTTGTACCTTTCGCATTGGGATTGAGATCTTGGATCTTGGTGAACTCAACACCGCGCACCGTCTTTGGTGTCTGAATTTTCTCACCCGTAATTTCATCCTCATCGGCTTGCGCGAATACGGAACCGCTCTGAAGTGCAAACAATGCCGTCAGCATCAATCTGGACAGCCACTGAATACGGTGCATTCTTAATCCTCGATTACTTGCCATGGAAAAGTTCGATAGCCGCTGAAACCATTCCGCCTGCACTTGTCGACGTCAGCCTCACGAGGCTGCTATCAGTCGCTTTGTGGACTTGTGCCACCGCAGAAAAATCATCTGGTATCAAAGCTGGTTCGGGGTCGTCCCACGACAGTTTCATACGCGTGGGGCAAAGGTCCTTGGCTCCGGATTCATCAGGCGAGACGAACGCGGTCAACGTTCGATCCCTCAAGGACTCCGGTGTCACGTCCACTTTTTCAGTTGCGAACACGAGACCCAATTGCTCCGTCCCTGGATGTTCATCAAACTGCATCCAGCCGACGGCAGGTATCGGATAGTCCTGCCCCTTTTTTAAATGGTTCTGCGTTCCGTAGTCATTATTGGGAAACAAAACATCGCTTTTTCCGGTGGTTCCCGCCTTCATTACTAGATAGGCATAACCATCATTTCCTGGGATGAGATGAAACCTGATCGAATCTCCGGATTTAAACTGCGTTTTGTTATTGCAGCGATAGGTTTTTCCATCGCGATAAAGCTCAATCCAAAAGTTGATGCCTTGCGGTCCATCAGTCGATGCGATCTTGTTTTTAAAGTCGGACGGTGCTGGCACCGCCGGTAGCGCCGCTATTTGCGCTTTGCGTCGGGACTCTTCAATCTCCGCATCCGTAGGGAGTTTTGCTGTAGCATATTCCTCTTTGGATGCCACTACAGGCAGTTTGCCACCTGCTATGACTTTCGTATCGAGGGGGGCGATATTTCGGTCGATCCAGGTCGTGACGAATTTCAAGTCGTCCGGTTTGAACTGCCCCTTCTCAAAAATCAAATGTTCGGAATTCTTGCTCAAAACCAGCTGTCGATTGGAGGTGTTTAAGCGCTCGAACAACTTCCATGTACCGGCGGGGCGTATGAGTTTATCGTTTGTTCCCTGCAAGAAAAGAACTGGAGTGTCCTTCACCATGGCTGCTGCGTTTAAGTTTTTCGACATAAATTCGTCAAATTGAACGAATTCTTTCGGCGCGAAGTCCGTCCTCATCAACGGATCGTTCTTCCACTGGCTGCGAAGTTCTTCGTTCAAAGAAATCTTTTGCACCGCAGACAGTGCCACATTGTCCATCTTTTTGCCGTAGCCACCAAAGATGGTGCTCAAGCCAGCCTTGAGTGCAACCTTGGCTTCATCACCGCTCATGCCGAATCTGTCACGGGCGGGCACCGCAGCGACAAGTCCGTTAATCAAGTCGGGGTAAAAGGCACAAGCTCTCAAGGCAATTGCACCACCCATAGATTCGCCCAGAATAACGACCGGCACGCCGGGATGCTGCTTGCGAATGTACTCCAGTGCAGCTTTGATATCGACAAGGCATCCATCGAAATCCATGCTCGAGGTTTCCGCATTCGACTTCAACTCACCGAAGCCGCGCAGGTCTATGGCATAGGTGGCAATTCCGTCCTTCGCCATCTCCTTGCCAAACTCGGCGTAGCAGCCTTTGTGCAAGCTAAAACCGTGGATACAAAGCATCGCCACTTTCGGCTTATCATTGGGAAGCCACGAAACGCATTTGATGTCTTGCGGTTTCGCCGCGGGTGGACGCAAGGTGAGCGACTTTGCACCGCTGTTTGCGTCGTCTGAAGACTCGGGAGCCTCTACTTGTGCAAGAATCGGCTGATTAAGACTGAATACTAAAATAGTTGCAAGCGCGAGTTGTCTAGAAATTTGGATTTTCATGTCGTCCCAACTCCCGAGACCGTCGCCCTGAGCCTCCAAGCAGTCTCAAGTATACATTATAAGCGGCCCCGCTCCCGCATGTGACGAACTCGTGATTTCGCCGTTAAAGTTCATTGCCGCTTGGAAGCCTTATTGGGTATAAACTTATAGATATTTTCTGTGGACCTTGACTAGATGGCAAATTCGACGCACTCGATTGGTTTTCGCCGCTTAATGGACGCGGTCTTGAAGAACGTCAGCGAGCCTTTGCAATCAAGGCTTTTTGATACCTGGATCACTGGAGAAGACACGCCCGACGCCGGACGCCAGATCGCGACAGACCTGCTCCTGATTGCCACTTCACTGCATGTCAAGAAACAAAGCTTGACTCACGGCCAATATGCGTTTCTGGGTGATCTTTACGACCATTGCCTCCACAAGGAGCGCGGAGATACAGTCGATCAACATAAAAAACGCCTGATCGACCTGGTCACAGAAAACGAATTTTACTGGGAGCCACCCATATCTTCGCTTAACCTACTGCGTGGTTATGATGCGGTTTCCAAAACAACTGTCGCGCCTATGTACAAAGATCTTTTGCTGAAGATCGTCACCGTCACATTGACTCACGTGGAAAAACCGACTGCGGTAGACAATCAAATTCTTTCTGAGTACGACCAACTCTGGACGGAAATAGTCACAGCCACGAGAACCCCGGCCAAAAGAGTCCATCCGGACAGTAGTCCGTTGATCGCGGATATCAATAGAGCAGTTCTTGAACTGGTAGTCCCCGCTCGAGAAGTTATCAAGGCGGTTGATGAACTCCAGCGCATGCCGGGATTGAAAGACACGGAGGGTTTCATTCGCAAAAGCTTCACTAACTACTGTGCTCAAGCAATTCTTGCAGACTCCCATGTGGACCAGAAAGAGCTTGAACTGTTTCACGATCTCGCGCCAACCCTGATGTTCTTTGGCAAACAGGGAAGTATTCAAAATTTGCAAGAGGCGTTTCAACGAGCTTCGAAAAATATTGAACCTAACGAAACTCCGCTGCTCGTCAGTATTCTCGACATGTACGACAGATCAATGCACACCGAACTTGGTGCACGTGCACGGTCATTGTACTTCAGGCTTGCGAACACCGCATTCAAAGCCGACCTCACAGTAAGCGCAGATGAGCTGGAGTGGCTGGAGAAATTCAAAGATACACTTTATCCGCACGAAACCCTAGAACGTGTTGAAAAACTCGTTTCGGAAGACGGTATCGAGAAGCTGCCTGATCGGCCGGTCTTCGGCAACATCTCGGTTGAGCAAAGTCTTGAGGAATTGAACGCCAGTGTTGGGCTGGAACGTGTCAAACAGGATATGGCTCAGCTTGTCAATTTCATCAAAGTGCAACAGATGCGTGAGCAGAAGGGACTTCCCGGCTCGGGCATACCGAAACATTTCGTCTTTTGCGGTAATCCTGGAACCGGAAAAACGTCTGTCGCCAGAATTTTGTCGAACATCTATAAAGCTCTCGGTATCTTCAAGAAAGGTCAAATAGTTCAAGCCAGTCGCGCTGATTTGGTCGTCGAAGGACATCCGGGTAAGAGTGCCGTAAAAGTCAAAGACTCTTCGTTCGCCGCAATTGGCGGCGTTCTCTTTATCGATGAGGCAAATGAACTGCTGCAAGAGGGTGTTCAAGATCCGCAAGGCAAAGAGGCTGTCGAGACGCTGGTTAAGGCAATCGAAGATCGCCCCGAGACAATAGTTGTGATTCTCGCCGGACAACAAGATAAATTGGAGCGGTTTCTGAATTCGAATACTGCGCTGAAAACTCGCTTCAACAAGGCGTTTTATTTCGATGATTACTCGCCTGAACAAATGCTCGAAATATTCCAATCATTTTGCAACCGAGCTGCATTTCAAACCAGCCCTGAAGTATTGCGGCTCGTCAAATCTATTTTCGAACAGATTCACGCCGAGCGCAGCGGCGGATTTGGCAACGCGAAAGAGGTTCGGCGCATCTTCGAAAGCATCATCGGCAACCAAGCAAACCGCATCATTGCTCTATTGCCGGTCAATGAAGAAATACTGTCGACTATTACCGAAGACGACGTACAGCCACTTCTCGCAGCTTTAAGCGTCAGGCAGTAAACTTGTCTATGATCTGAACGCCTCCTCTCTTGAAATTTAATTGAGCAGAGATATTGGACTGCATATATGTCGCAGTCTTTTCGACTATATCTGGATGAGACGAAGCGAAAGAGAGGCGGTACAATCGGTGCCATGAGTTATAGCGCGGCACTTACTGAACCACAAATATTCAAATCGCCCCTCAGATATCCTGGTGGAAAACAAAAGGCGATGCAACAAATCGCTCCGATGTTACCTACCAATGCAAACGAATACCGTGAACCAATGGTCGGAGGAGGCAGCGTTTATTTTCACGCAAGAAGTGTTGGACTTGCGAACTCTTATTGGATCAATGACCTTTTCTCCGAACTTGTCGCGTTCTGGCGATCCACCCAGGACCAGGAAACTTGCTTGCGACTCACGCAGGAACTCGAAGCCCTGCGAGCGTCGTTCAAATCAGTAAAGGACATAAAGCGCTTTTTTCTCAAGGCTCGAAACGAGAAGGTTAGCGATGACTATCGCGCGGCTTTGCTGTTTTTCTTCTTCAATCGGGTCACTTTCTCCGGCACGACACGCGCCGGTGGCTTCTCCGCAGCGGCAAGTCTACAGCGATTCACACATTCATCCATTGAGCGTTTGAATCCATTGCCTGCCGCATTGAAAGATACGAAAATTACTTCGCTCGATTTCGAAAGCGTTATCAACGCTCCAGGGAAAGACGTATTCATTTTTCTGGACCCCCCTTATTTCACTGCGACTAAACTCTACGGTCGAAGCGGTGAGTTGCACGAATTCGACCATGCGCGCTTAGCGCAAACTTTGCGGGCAAGCAATCATCGCTTTCTTGTCACCTACGATGACTGCGAAACGATCCGCGAGCTTTATTCGTGGGCAAATATCAAACCCTGGGCGCTGCAATATGGAATGAATAATTGCAATCTGGCGAACACTAGCAAGATTGGCTCCGAAATTTTTATTTCAAACTACTAGGCTTTACCGCCTAACGTTTGCTGATGCTCTTAATCTGCGCCATTATTGCCTGGGCTTCGTCAGTGCGTCCTTGAAACCGCAGCAAGCGCTCATAATTTGTAAGCGTCGTTAGGCAGCTGCTCGCAGTGACACCGCCTTTTTTCTGGAATGAGATTGCTTCAGTCATTAAGGCTTCAGCATGTTTCAAATCTTCTTTGTGTATGCAGTCCGCCGCGTAGTTGTTCAAATAGATCACAAAACTTTCTTTCACCTGATCGGAATCAGGTGCGATGGTGAGTGCGTCTCGACAATCCTGCAAGCCCTCTTCGTACTTCTTCTGCGCAAATAGATCTGTCGCGTTGTTGCAGAGCTTAAAGGCGCGGTTGATCTTCATATTCGCATTATTTTGCGCGTTTACCGTCTCAACTTCGGCAGCATTTTCAGCAGCATCAGCCACAGGAGGATTTTGAAGCTCTTGCAGATTTTCCCGCACTATGTCCGCATTCTCGCCGGTAGGTTGGAGTTCAAGCGCTTTCATATAGGAGGTGATAGCCAGATAATTCTGTTTCAGATTCGCCGACGATTCGCCTAACAGCGCCCAGCCTCCGAAGAAGGTGGGCGCAAGAGCCGTACAGGTTTTCGCTTCCGCTTGAGCTTCAGCATCTTTGCTCAACTGAAGCAGAACGAAACCGTATTTGTAATGAGCGGAAGCTAGATTTGGTTCCTTATCGAGAAGTGACTTGAGAACAGTTGCAGCTTCTGAATAATTTCTCGAATCGATCAACTTCTGAGCGCTGGAGAACGCCTGACCCGCTTCGACACTAACAATATCGTCACCGATCTTGAACATCTGCTTCATTTGCACTTGCTGTTTAGCTTCACAAGGCTGAACCAGCATCGAGCCTGATAACGCAAGCAGCGCCACCATAAGCGATACCATCTTAGTGCGTCGAAGGGCGACAAATTCAATTTGTGTTTTCATAGCGACTGCTTTGCAACTGTTTAGGTCCGAGGAAATTCTATCTCAACATAAGCTAGATTCGGGATTGAATAGGTTTTATAATCCGACAACGCCCGGGTAAACAGCTGGGCGTGCATCGAACTACCTGCACAACGACTATTGAGAACGCGAAACGCGGAAAGGCTTCAAATGAACAGGGAATATCACAAATGGCACAGTCCAAACCTGAACAGGGACATGGAGCTGCTGGTCTTTGGCCATGCCGGGGCGCGCGTCATTGTATTCCCCACCTCATGCGGTAGATTCTATGACTGGGAAAACCGCGAGATGATCAAAGCGCTCGAATACCATATCGAGCAGGGCTGGATTCAAATCTTTTGCGTGGACAGCGTCGACCGCGAGAGCTGGTGGAACATGGAAGCACATCCAAAAGACCGTGCCATCCGCCACCTCACGTATCAGAAATATATCGTCGATGAGGTACTGCCCTGGACGAAGAAAATGAACGCGAACGACTTTGTCATCGCTCTAGGAGCAAGCATGGGAGCGTACCATGCAATCAATATCGCGTTGAACTATCCAGACAATTTCAACCGCACCATCGGCATGAGTGGACCATACGATTTCGCACAGATGAGCGGTCCCTACAGCGTATTCAACTGGGTTTTCGATTATTACGACGACAATGTCCACAAATGTAATCCGGCTGCCTCCGTCCGAAGCGCTTCAGATGAGCAGCTCGCGAAATTCAGAAAACTAGACATCATTTTCGCAATGGGACAAACAGATCCGCTATTTGGAAGCAACGAGATTTTCCATCAAGTACTCGATGAAAAGGAAGTTCCACACGCTTATCGCGTTTGGGATGGTTTCGCACACGACTGGCCAATCTGGCACGAGATGGTGCTTCACTACATCGGCGGCGACGGCACTCGTTTAGCTGTTTAGTAGCGGCTAGCGGTTTGACTGCTAAGGTACTGAGCGGTTTAGCAGTGGAGCAGTGGAGCAGTGGAGTTGTCTGAACGAGTTGTCTGACGGAGTTGTCCTGGTCTATACAGCGGCTTGACTCTTGAGAGCTTCCAAACGTTGCTGGGCGGCGTCAGCTTCCGCATGCAGACCGGCACCACGCATGACACCATCATAGGTGTTATAGATCATTTTGCGTGTGACGGGCTCTTGCACATTGGCCCACTCAAGCACTTCTTCAAAAATTTGCTGGCTCTTCTCGAGATCCTTGATGGTCGTTCCATACGCTTTCGCCAGAGCCATCAAACTCATTTTGCATTCAAACGAATCTCGACCGAACATCTCCATCATTTTTTTAGCGTCCATGTAATGCAAGGCTTCGACTTCCTGCATGCGGTTTTGCTTCGCAAGAATGCGTTCGAGATCGGTAATTGGAGAAACTGGTTCTTTTGCAAGATTTGGATGCACGTAACGCATATCCGTCGCTTCTTTCAGAAGGCGCTCCGCAGGCGCGTAATCGTCAAGTAGGCGCAGTAGTCCAGCGAGACTACAGCGACTGTAGTACGAATTGTTCGCATCTTTTCTGGCATCAGCATCGTCCATCGCTCGCTTGTAGCAATCTTTCGCCTCGTCATATTTTCCGCCCCGTGCGGCGGATTCAGCCATGTTTGTGAGATTCGACCAGGATTCGCTCATTTATGGTTCTCCCTGATTAGCGACTAGACGGGTTCAGCGTTTTGCGTTCTCAGTCCCGGCTTCACCCGTTACTTATGCCCGGTCATCAGGGAAACGATATTAATTTCGCGCCGATTTAACTTGAGCCTCGAACGTATCGAGGTTGCGAAGCCGCTGCTCTAAGATTTGCGTCGGCAGTAAACCTTGCCGGGCAAGTCGTCGCTTGCGAATCAAGCCTTTAGCAACCGTGTACGGCGTATTAAGCAAAGCATATGCTTGACCGGAGCAGTTCGAGATTCTTCCGGAAAGCGCCAGTTTATTCGCGGTAACAGGTTCACCACGGTAATCGTAAAATGCCACCGCAGATAGTGTTGAGCCGGCCACGCCGGTTAAACCAATTAATGGACCTGATATCGACTGCTGCTGAGCAATTTGTCGATACCGCTCGATCTCCCTGGTTTCCCGAACTAGGTGCGTATCTATTCTCTCAGATCTGTCGTGCAGCATGAGTGCTGTCGCCAGCAATTGATCGTTGTCCTTGTCGCCTCCGGGATGCTGATGCCTCAGCTCATTCAGTTGATCAATCAACGGTCCTTGAAGCGGCGCAGGGCGCACAATGTTGAATTCCTTAGCAAGCTTTCGCTCTTGATGTTTCGCAACCACTCTGCCGACTACGTTTTTGAAAATCGGGTTTATCGTGGCCGCAGAGTTCGCCACCAGGGCGCAGATTATGCCACCACCCGCGAGGTCAGGCTCCTCAAGAGCTTTACGAGCCAATATTGCAGCAGTCATCCGGGTAAAACTCTGTAATGCGTCGATTGTGTAGAACGTATTTTCTTGCCAAGCCTGATCGCGAGAGTGACAGCTCCACGTTGCAAACTCGCAAATCAATTGTTGTCTGATCTGTTTCATCAAAGCGGTCTCGAGTTTACGAATCTTTCCTTGGACCTCATCTGCCATGGACTCGGTCATGCCATCTCGTTCTTCCAACAACTTATCAATGTTATTATTCCGAGCCCTGATGTACTCAATAGAGTCCTCAGGCGAATAGCCTTTCTTCTTTGCCTGCCACATTACCCAGGCGTTCTGCGCGAGTTCCAGACTTGATGCGGTTCCACTCAATGCGCTACCTGTGATACCACAAGCGATGCTATCCTTTACGGCATTTCGAGAAATTCCGCGTGGATGATTTAGATTCTTGCCCTGCTGGTAGATATCGGTTATGGTGCCGCCAAATGAGACCGCCGTTCCAGCCTCCCGTCCAAGTGCGTAAGTGAGAACTCTCCACTTCTGGTGATAGTTTGCCTCAAGGTGAAACTTGACGTTAAAACGTGACAGTTTTATCAACTCAATGTAGATGTCGCGGTCGACGTCATCGAGCTCTCGTTGAATCTGGCTATTCAGGACGGAGTTAGTAGTTTCTGCGTCTGCTGCTTGACCCTCAGTGTTCAGAAAAAGAAAAACGAGACAGCTAAGTACAATCAGCAGCGGCGAAGCGAAGAAATGAAACCGGTTTGTCTTTTCGATGATATTTCTCACAGTGTCGATATTATCGTACAACTTGAGAATAAGAACCAGGCTCATCAAACAAAGCTAAGCTAGGACCTGCAGGAGCAAGCCTCTTATCAACCGTTTTCAACTCAGACAGAGTCTATAACGTGCTCAGTTTTTTGCGAATGCCGTGGTGCTCGGGCGCACTAGCTGTTTGTACTCGCTGCCACTCGGGTCAAGATGCATGTGAATTGCGACCGTCTTCATCAGGTGATTCGCTAGTTGCTTAGTGTGATGATGCTTCGATGCAAACAACTGTTTGACCGGCAGCACCGCACTGATTGCGTTGGGAATCGAGAATTCACTGGTGAACATCTTGGCACTACTGAAAGAGTGTTCCTTCAGATTGCGGTGACCTATGAATTGTGCAGGATTGATATCGTCCATGGTGCGCACAGAATTGTGTGTAAGTAGGACGTGGTTACCTGGCGCCAACTTAACTTCGCGGTCTGCCACCGTTACCGATACCGCGTTCTTGTGAGCATCGTCGATGTCATAGATGGCGACTCCATCTTTGAACGAAACTACGAAAACTACCGAATTGGCGTCGATGCGAATGTTGCCGTGAGGCGTTTCAACTTTGGTGCTGACCGTTGGCGCAAACAATACTGCGCCCTTGTTTAGCCGGTGCGTGGAAGTCTCTGACTTAGTGAAATCTACTATTGTCGAGACATCCGACTTGATTTCCAGATCTTGATCGCAGTAGACGATGCCTGGAATGTGCCCGCTCGAAAGTTCAGTTTCTGACATCCATCCATCCCTCGGCTGTGCGCCGAAGTACGCTTGGCTTCCAGCCATATTCGAAAGGAGCTGACGCTCTAGACCGCTATCTTGAGCAATAAGCTCAGCAGAATTAGTCGGTATCAAGTTCATCGAAGCACTCAAGTCCGCGCTGTTCTGATTCGAGAGAATTGAAGCTTGCGGTGCATCATGCGCAATTAATACGCTAGACAGTTGTGCCTGATTGCTCGTCACTGCATCAAAGAGAGGAACGAAAGCTTCATGCACAGTCGCGCCTGTTGTTCCCCGTCCTTCCGGTGTCGTCACCTGGGCGCTCCTCGAAGATGTCACGGGTGAAGTCGGAAGTGATTGAATGGTTGAGGAGAAGGTAACGGATTCACTTGTCGAAGCAGACTGCGTCGAAGGGGAACTCGTTATCGGCGGGTCCGCTGTGATGGAAGTACCACCACCTTCTACAGTGATTGCCTTCGCTGACTGCGTACCGGTGTTGAAGATCACACTCTTACCACCCAATACGTTCATATCGATTGTCGGCGTTGATGCGCTGGTATCAGTTACGGTGATTCCGTTGGCACCGAAGAAGAAGGTGTTTGCCGGTAGCGGTGTTGTCACCGGAACTCCGTCAACAGTGAACGTGACCCCTGTAGGCGCGGTTCCAGCTGTCGATGTCGTGCCACCTATCAAAATACTCACGTCACCGCCTCCGAAACCGCTTGTGGCAATGTAAGAGCCGGCGCCAATAGTGATAGTTCCTTTGGCAGCATTGTTGTTCTGCAGCGTAATGTGACCGTTGTTAGCGGTAATCAAGGCACCAGGGGCAGTCTCCAGGCTCTTAGCCGAAGTCCCTGTCGTGATGTCGACATCTCCATTGGCCGCACTGACGCTGTTGAGGGTAATCGATGAAGCAACATCATTGATTCGAACCAGAGTCTGCGAATCAGCAGACAGATTCGCTGCGCTCACTTGCAACGCAGCAGTCGTACCGATTCCACCCTGTGCCACCATCTGTAGAGTGTCGCCGCTAATCAAGCCACTGCCAGCGGTGTTGATATCACCAAGCGAATTGAGAGATATAAACGTCTTCTTCCCGCCGATGGCACTGGTGACATTGATGTCATCCTGCGCAACAATCGAGATGACCTTGGATTTCGTCGAGGTGCTCGTAACGTTGATCGGCGATAAACCATCGCTCGAGATAACCGCTGTCCCTGCGTCAATGGTCAGATTGTCAGCATCAATCGAAAGCGGACTATCTCCGTTAAGGTTCTGTGCGACCACTCCCTTAGCAGTTAACACCATATTCGGTGCCGTAATCGTCCCCGTTGAAATAATATTGGCACCAGTTGCGCTAAACCGATTGGTAGCGCTCGAAAGAAGCGAAAGATTCAAATCTTTCTTCGCCGTTATGTCGACGTTTACTCCGCGCGCACCAACATTCGTAGCGTTAACTACAATCGGAGCATTCGATGCGCCGACATCACCATTGACGGACTGGAACTGAACATTTCGACCTGTGACTGTAGCTTTGCTTGTTTGCCCAATCACGTCCCCGGTGCCAAAAGCTCTGAACGTTAGATCTAAACTACTATTGCCGAATTTCTTCGGAACGATAACGTTGCCAATCCCTCCAGCCGCAAGAGTAATAGAACTAATTCCGGACTTCGGAGTGCTGAGCGCAGTCACATCACCACCGAAGTTTGTGATCGTGACACCGCCGTTGACCGCGCCCGTTACGATCGGGAAGCCTGCAATACCGTTGACCGGCTGCGTCTTGCCTCCGATGGTCATGGTATTCAAAGGGTCGTTTGAACCAAGATAAATCTGACCACCAATGCCGTTCCCTTTAGCCGCAGCACTCAGGCTACCGATTATGGTCAAGTTACCTTGACCATATGGCCCGCCGGCCACGAACTCAAGTGCGCCTCCATTTCCATCGGCGCCGAAAATTTGGTTGGAGTATCCGCTGGTGTCGACTGTGAGGTCGCCACCGTTTACGAATGAAAGTATTCCGGGACTACCAGCAGTCGGTCCGCCTGAAATGTTGAAACTGAAATGTCCGGCACTATTGGTAGTGTCAATGAAAGCTGGCGCGCTTCCTGTCTGCACAACGAATATGTTGCCACCGTCACCAGACCCCTTTCCACTTACATCGAGTGCCAGAGCAGTTCCAGGAGTGGTACTTACCACTGAGCTACCTTGAAGCGCGATACTTGGACCTTCGCCATCGGTACCCAGAGGTCCGAGGTTCAACTGAGCCTGATCAACAGCGAGAATGCCTCCCGTGCTGATATTCGTCGTACCACCCACGAGGTTACCCACAGCGGAAACGTTCAACTGCCCCGCGCCCGTACCTGTTTGGAGCTGCGTTGTATTGCCTTGCCGGAACTGTACGAAACCGCCGGCACCAACCGTTGCTAGATTCGCGTCTGCATTTAGTGTCAGCGCAGTCGTGCCCTGATTTAGCCACGAGAGATTTTGTGCGCCTACATATATGTTGCCGCCTGCTCCCGTTAAATCTGCCGATACCGTCAGTGTGCTCACAGGAAGCGCGAAACTTCCGTTAGCTGCATCAAACTCTGCCGTTATGGCATTCAAACCGGCATTTGTGAAATCAACGGTCAAATTATCGTTGGCAAAGACGAAAACCAATCCTTTGTTGGTCCGCAACTCTCCGGTAACTACCGAACCATTTCCAACTGAATCGTCAATAAATGGTGGTGTAGTGATAGGTCCCGTGAGGGCAAGCGGTGAGTCGTTATAGATAGCACCAAGCTCAATATCGATTACACCGAGGTTGGCAATGTTCTCACCGATGCTGATGTCGCCAACTTGAATGGCGTTGCCGGTCCCGCTGGACGGTCCAATCGCATACATTATGACGTTTCCGTTCTCCGACAAGCCGCCGGTTTTGACGTAACCGCCGAGCGGGAGAAGAACCCGATTGTTAGCAGTTGTGGGTCCCTGAGCGATCAGGGTTAACTGTCCACCAGAGCCTGACACGCTGGACAGATCGATCTCGTTGGCAATGTAACCACCGTTTGAACCATCAAGAATTATGCTACCCCCAGTTGCGCTGGACGGATTTCCAGCCGGCAATGAAATTGCATATGTGGTGTCATCAATTGAATAAAGCACGCCTGCCGCGGCAATAAGGGACCCGGCATCGCCGGCGGTGCCAGAGGTCGCAATCTTAAAGTTTGTATTGCCACCAGTTGCGGTGATATTACCACCGGCAACCATGATCAAGGATTGACCAGGGGAGAGAGTCAGCAAACCACCCTGAATCAGTCCACCGAAGTTAATATTGCCCGTGGTGGAGAGGCTGACGGTCGTCGGAGCGACAAGCCGCCCCGTGCCGGTCAAGCTCAAGTTAGCAGGATAGCCCACTGTGCTGTTATCTACGACCGCTGAGGTTCGAGTAGCCTCAATGACACCGTTGTTAGTTAAACCAGCTGTCTCGATAAACATTGAAGCTGCTCTAACCAGTCCAGCGTTGCCAACTTGGACCGAAGCAGCTCTCAGTTCAACTGTAGAGAATCTCGAATGCGCGCTGATTCCGCCGTCAATAACTATCGATGAAGCAGTTCCGCTCGTAATCAGTTCAATATTGGAACCCAGCAATGAGGCGTTTTCCGCCAGATTAAATGAGGTCGTGTTACCACCGCTTATCGAAAGAGTCGAGCCTATCGAACCCGTCACACCACTGAATCCGTCCAGCGTAACCGTTCCATTCCTGGTCGATTGGATGTAGACATTTCTAGTCGCGGGTACTGTGCCAACATAGAACGCCCTTGCCGTAAGTGTAGGGACATCCGTTCTTATCGGATTTGACGCCGTTATGTTAGAACCGCCCAAGCTGGTCAAGGTAAGGCTGTTTCCAGAGATTGTTCCAGAGGTTTGCCCCATGCCAAGGAACGTAAAGATTTCGACATCACCTGCGGTACCAGTCAAAACAGGATTCGCGGTTATATTTCCGGTAATTTTGTTTCCAGGCTGCGTCAATGAGCCAGGCGCCAAACCATAACCAAGCAGATGGACGTCGTAGCCATTGTTTTCGTATGCGAAAGTGCCTCCAACCGTGGCATTATTGGCATTCACACCGCTCACGAAAATGCCTTCACCGGTAGTAGCAGTGTAAGTCATAAGCGGAACGAGCAACCTACTGTCGCCACCAAAGTCTAGCGTGAGGTTAACTGGTGTCGCGAGGGTTCCAATCGTCTGATACGGTCCAGCGACAATGTTTATGTTTCCTGGCTTCACACTGATGGTAGCAGTCGGACCCGAGACCGTGGCTGCGCTATTGAAGAAGAAGTTTGCTGCGGGTGTCGTACCGACTAAGCTGAAAGAACCGTAAGAGCCTGTGTTCCCATTGCGAGCCCCTAAGAAGATGTTTCCGTCTCTCTTGTTGCCCACTCCACCAGTGGCGGAGGTGTTAAAGAACCCGATATCAGAACTTCCGCTCGCCGAAGTAGATGAAAATACATCGCCGGCAACTGCTTTACCGGCTCCGCTTGTCGTAGCCGATGCATCAATGCCGCCGTTGAGTACTGTTATACGTCCGGTCGAAACCATTCCGATTGAACCACCCGTAGCGTCGCCGCCGACTGAGGTTGCAGATGTGATGATGTCATCTACGATGAAAATTATTTCGCTTGCCGATGCAATCTCAACTGAGCCGCCCTCTGCTGAAAGAGCCGACAGACTGGCTGCGGAAGTATTGATATCAAAAGTGGTGACAAAGTTGAATCCAATGAGCTTTACGTCTCCGCCTTTTCGAGCGGAGTTGGTATAGATATCCTGTGCTACGATCCAGTAGCCGCTATATTCTGAGACGGCACCGCCTTCGGTGAAACCGCTCGTGTTGATGTGCCTCGTGTTCAATGAAATCGAAGAATCGTTGCCACCGGCTATAGTTACATCACCGCCCGTGCCACCAATAGCAGTGACTCCAAAGGCGCTGGTATTGACGTCCTTTATAAAAAGGTAATTACTGGCACTGATGGTCACGCTGCCACCATCACCGGCACCATTGTTATTAGAAGCGCCAGTCAGAATATCGTAACCGGTTATGAAACCGGCTGCTAGATCGACACGTCCGCCGCTTCCATTGCTCGCACCGGTATATCGAGCTGCAGTATCTATGTCTCCGGAGCCCCAACTGATGGAACGCTGAATATCAGTCACAACCTCTACAGTACCACCCTGACCATTTTGATTGGTACCACTGGTGGAGGCATCGATAGATGCGAATCGAACATCGCCTGTTGAGCTTATGAACACGTTCCCAGCAGTAAGTCCGTTTGAACTTGTATCAATGTCGCCGGTCAACACACCGGTGCTACCTGATACGATTGAAACACCGCCGCTTGACCCGGTCGCGGATGCCGTTGTGATATTGCCTGTGACAGTCGCGCCACCGTTGCCACCAGACCTCAAGCTGACGGTGCTTTCGCTAACAGAGCCGGTTGCCGTGTATAAGGAAACGATGTTACCGGTTCTCAACGTCGAGCCACTGTTGCTCGGATCGTTGTCACTGTTGAGCGAGATTCTGCCGTTACCGGAATTGGTCAAATCTCCAGTCAGGATGACGCCGGAACTTTCCATCAAGATGTTGCCACCACCGCTGGCGTTGAAGGTTGTTCCCGTCAGGTAGCTCGAGGCGTTTATGTCGCCGCTTGTCACATGCTTCAACGCTTGCAACGTCACACCACCGCCAAGTGCACCAACGCCGGTGCCGAACGTGGATATATCATTTGTGTAAACAGTCGCAAGCTCGGAAACAAACGCCACGGCACTGCCTGAGCCGGCCGCATTCGACGCATCGATCTTGCCTGCCACTACAATATCGTCGCCAGCCTTAGCGTTGAACAAAGAAACATCGAAGCCTTGCTGCACCGAAGCAAGCACTATAGCGTTGCGCGATCCTAAACCGATCTGAACACCACCGTTTGCAATCAGCCCACCGCGAGCATTAATAGCAATTGGTCCGCTATCGCCACCACTTATGAGGTTCTCAGTGACGTTGAGCGTTCCCGAGGTGACCAAACTGAAACCATTGTTGCCCGTAGCCTGCGTGAGCGCTCCAAGGAACATCGAGTCGCCAGTAGCGCCTACATTTATAGGAACTATAAATCTGAAGTCCGGGCTGTTGATCGTGAAATCAATCGGCGTTCCAAGTGTCCCTTGCTGCGCCTGATACCCACCCGGCCTTATATTGATTGCGCTTGGTCCAGTGAGTGTGGTCGTGATATACACGGTGGACGGAATAGTCGCCGAAGCACCATTCAAGCTGGCAGAGAGGTTGCTTCCGCTCAGAGCACCAGTTTGAGTGAAGGCACCATGTGTAATGTTTGTAGGATTAGCAACAGTAGAAGCGCCCGAACTCAAAAGAATAATATTGCCTGGCGCGGTCAGAGCACTGGTATTGATTGTGCCAACAGTAATCGCGTTTGCTCCGGTGCCACCACTCGAAATAAATACACTTCCGCCTCTTGCCTGCGGACCAATCTGACTGACGAGTGAGGTGGCAGAAATGGCTCCCAGGTTTATACCGCCGGAGCTAACTACGGAAACGGAACCGGCTTGACCATTTTGAGCAATCGAATTAGTAGTCAAAGCCCCTACGGTTACGTTCGTAGAAGCCGTGGTGGCCGCATTATTTACAATCTCTATGAATCCGGCCGTTACACCGGAGGTGTCGATTCCACCACTAATAGAGATGGTGGCTGCATTACCACTATTTCCCGTCACAAGGAAAACGTTTCCAATCGCATCTATCGAAGTCGAACCAACTGATGTTATTGAAATGCCGTTCGAGGAACCGAGGACGACGTTGTTCGCCAGGATGGAGTTTGTACTTGCACTATTTATAGTCAGTGTAGTGGCAGCGTCCATCACGACGTCGCCGTTGCTATAAGAATTATTTGACGTATTTCCTTGCGCATTTACCAGACCAGTTGATATCGCGCCTACCGTAGCTCTAGCGGTGATTGCACCAGCAGTGGTGGTCGAGTTTCCGCCTGTGACGAGTTCGTCAACCGTCACAGTGGAACCGCTCAGATAGATACTTCCGCTTGATTGGCCGAGTCCACCGGACTGTCCGGAGACGGATGTTCGCACATCACGCCCTGTCAGGTTAAGCGCACCAGCGACTTCGATTCTGACATTTCCGCCGACTTGACGGGCTGTTGTGTTGATGTCACCAGTCGTGTTGGTGTATGTCCCGCCGCGTATGAGCACGTTGCCGGCTACGTCGGTGTTTATGCTCTGGTTACCGGTGTTTATACTCCCTGTGGTGATACCAGCGGTCGCAGACACACTGCCCACAGGAATAATGTGACCATCAGAAGCCACGGAGCCATCAGGGTTGAATGTTATAGACGTGCCAAAATCCATTCCAGCCTGGGATGCAACAAGGGAAACATCGCCGCTTCCGGAGAAGGAAGACGATGCTGAGCCACCGCCGGAGGTGCTGATATTTCCTACCGTAATCGTACTTGCCAGGTTAGCACCGGCGATGACCGACACGTTACCGCCCTTGCCGAAACTACTTGTTGTGATGATATCACCGGTGGTGACAACACCACCAGTAGCACCATTGGCATAGGCGACTATAGTGACATTGCCACCATTTTCCTGGTTGAAGTCATTGTTATTGGGAGCGAACGGAAGCGTGGAGCTGGAGTTGATCGTGACATTGCTGAGTGTCACGCTTCCTCCCGCACCGCCAGTGAAGTCGACGGTCGCTGTTCCAGTCGTGATCGAAGTGCCGGGGATGGTTCCCGTAGTGGTGCCAGAAGTGCTCACATTTGCGCCGGCAATGATTGTAATGTTTGTGGAAGGCTTGAATACTCCGCCCTCGGGGGTGACAGAGTTCGCGGTGCTAATCGTGACTCCGGTTCCGGTGATATTTCCGCCCGCGAGAATTGTTATATCTTCATTGGCAGTGACGTTTCCAGTGATCGAAATATTGCCGGTACTAGCCCACGTCGGGTCCCCGTCCTGGATATTGTCTCCCATAATCAAGTTTTCGGTGTCGGCCGTAAAGTGAGCTGCATAGCCGCTTGTGTTGAGTGTTCCCGTCACTTGACCAACACTTCCGGTGAGGGCACCACTCCCGGTGCGTATGTTTAGAGCGCTGGAGAGGTAGTCGCCTCCCAGCATGTTAACGTCGCCTGCAAGATCGCAGCTGCGCACATTTATGTTTCCTGCCGCCTGAATTGTGCCACCAACACCATTGATATCGAGACCGACTCCAGCAGGCGCATTAATGTTAACGTCCGCGCCGGAGGAAACAAGACCAGCGTTGGTCAATTGTCCTGAACCAGTAGAGATGTTCAAATTCCCCGCAGCGGAAACACGAGCGCCTTGACTATTAGTTACCGATCCATGGAGCGATGTAAGCGTGAGCGCATCGGAACTACTTATGGTTCCGGAATTGTTTATGTCGTTTCCAGCCGTCAATGCCAGGCTGGTTTTAGATTCGACGTCTCCCCGCACCATTGTTTCAGGAAGAATCGTGGATATCGTTCCGGTACCAGTATTTACTATGTCGTCCGCAAGGATAGAAATTTCCCCGCGGTTGTTTCTAGTTGAAAAACCATATATGGTGCCATGGTTAACCAGGTCGCCGTTAATCTCGAAAGTCTTTTTGTCAAATTGACCGATCGCTGAAACTTGTTCCGGTATGACCAGAGAGGAAACCTTTCGTGACACCGCTTCGTTGAGTGAAAAGTTGCCACCATTTGCGACACCGGAGCTAGTTAACGATATGCTCTGCGAGGAGCCTCCTAAAACCTCTTGAATCGCGACATATTCCCCAGCAGTTGCCGTCATTCCAGCGGTAAATGTTTTGCTCTCACCGCCCACGTTGATAGTCACGCTCTCAGCACGCCCAAATAGACGCGAACCAAGCACGACAGTCTGTTTATCGGAAGAAAGATCAAGTTCAAATCCGCGGCGATTGAGGCTTGGTTCACCAAGGTCGTTAGTCGATATTCCAAGGCTTTGACCGCGAACATGACTGTTTGAAACAGTCGAGTTTAAAATCGGAAGAGTAGAAGTCTGATTCAGCCGGTTAAGATCACGCGCCTGCCGAGCATTGATCCGGTCCGCAATGCGCTCTGCAATTCTGTCGTCGACACCTCGGGCGTTGTGCCGAATATCTGAATTACGGGCTTGTTCAACGACGGACCGTCTTTCCGCCATTCGTTCGGCACGATTCGCTCTCTGGAGATCGGGAGTGAAACCTGTTATCGCCCGACCTGGCGCACCGTTCGCCAATGCCGGTGTCGCAGAAACGAGCATAGACATGCTTGTAAGAACCAGCGTGTTGAAGGAAGATACGCCGACTTTAGCTTGCTTCTTCATGGGAAGGAGCCTCCTTAAAATGTGCCCGACAGTGCGTCTGGTTCGCCAGGTATCGAACCAAACAATGTTTCCGTACTTGACGCAACTCGAAGAGAACTTTGAGCGTGCGCGCCATAAAAAGGGATTCCCGTCCGCGGTATGTGTGATTGAAACACCACCGGCGGCAATTCGATAAAAGCGTGGACCCCGACACTTTTTTCGACAAGCACAATGATCGCACAAAGCGATAAAACACTCCTTAGAGTCCTAAAAACGGTAAACTCAGACCGTTTTTGAAATAAGTCAGCCTGTCAGGAGTTTGAAACTCTGCTGAAATACTTCCCTCTAAAAGGAACAAACATTAATGCGAAAATCACCCGTTCGGCGAATAGTCATTATTGATCTTTTTGAGGATGATATGTTCTGCGGAGCTTATGTCTCAGCTACCTGTGCCTGAGGCTAACTGTCTTTCGGCCGCGACGGCGTAGACGATATTCTCGTCTGCGAATTTTGAGCAGCGCGATATCACAGTTTTAGTTACATCAAATTTATCGTGACGGACGAGCGCGCGCACCAGCCAGGTCAGCTCGGCAGGCAAATATTCGCCCGGCTGTAGTGGCTCAAACTCATCTAACTTCTTCGAGACGATTCGGCTTAGGACCTCAGCGGAATCTTTACCGGGATTGGCCCAGCACCAGCCTGCTGCTGCCGACAGAGCAACGGCGTCCGGACGCTCCATAAGTTGAGATACAACCAGGTTGGCGGAGCCCGCATCTTGCGCCTCGAGATTTTCCCAAATCACAGGCCAGTAAAGCGGGAATTCATCGGGAGGAGTGATACCACGAGCGGTGTACACAGTTCGTGCTGCGTCTCGAAGTCTCGCGTTCGGCGACGACAGATAAGGAGCAATCGTCTCAATTTCCAGTTCAGAAAAACGCTCGACGGTTTCGCACTCTAAAATTCTCCAATTCAACCAGCGATCGCCTCCGTAGTTCGACAATTCGCGTGCCAATTCGATTGCATCCGAAATTGAATCGGCATCAACCATATCTGGAAAACTTTGCTGCAGTGCTAGCGCTGCGCGGTGAAACATCAAGGTCACAGCGTTATCGTGATCAGATGGATTTCTGAAGCAGAGCGCAATAAACGTTCTTATATGCTGCTCAGAAGGTAGCTCTTTTCGCGGAATAGAATTTGCAGGTTTTGAAAACAGAATCTCTAACGTTCTGAAAGCTGCTATCTGCGCCTCATCATCGTTAAATCGAAGAAGTCTCTCGATGGGCTCAAGCAGGTCTGTCTCGCCCCAGGCGCTTAATGCAGCAATTGCAGATGACGCGATTTTCGCATTGTGATTATTCAAACCAAAACTGAGCAGTTTCCAGAGAGCACCACACACGATATCAGGCATAATGATTTCCGCGACACTCGAAGAGTCTGCAAAACGAACGAATGTGTTTGCGATCGTGCAAAGGAAGTCATCCCATGGAATCGCAGCAAGCCGGATGTCATAACCCTCTTTAGTCGAAATCTCCGCCTCAAATTCGCCAAGGATCTCAATAAGTCGAGGAAGCACAGCATCGCATCCCATCAAACTGAGCAGTTGAACAGCCGCTTCTCGTTTGTGGTGATACTCCTCAATATGACTCAGCTCATCCAGGCACCACCGCTCGAGACGAGCGTCAAGGGCACCTCGAGTTTTACCAATCAACGGCATAAGCCCGAGCATTCGAGGACCATCTTCATATATCGATGACCAGATGAACGGCTGCAAGATCTCACTCTTGTTCTGTCCCAACCAATGACCCACACCTGTGGCTTCATCTTCGATAAGGCAGTCGTCGCGCACGAACCCGCGGTCGCGGATAAAATCGAAGGACTTCCACTGCAATTCATAGCCGGGCAATTGGCGAGCAGCCTTTTCAAGCTGCGCCATAGTGACATTGTCCTTTACACTGTCCCAGGCTCGGTCGAGAATTAGTGCCAACTTCTTTTCTTCATCAACGGTTTCGAGTTCTGCGGCGATTGCAGAAGCGATTGATTGCGCGCGTTCCGCATCAGCAATAGCACGCTCCGTCTTCTCCTCCTCGCGCTTACCTGACCGCTCAGGTGCTAGATCCAGAGAAAGAAACTTCTCACGAACTTCATGGATGTTACTTATCGCCTTTCCAATCTGAGTGCGACCGTTTTCAATCTCTTCGATTAGTGATACCAAATCCCGTACCACTCTTGCAGAATGATTTCCGTAGGCGGAACAGCATTTTCTCAGCCGCTCCGTTTGTTTAAACCAAAAGAAGCGCCACAAAAGATAAACAGCTGTAGTGGCAAGACGCTCTCCGGTAGCAAGAAGAACCTCGAACTGATCCTCATCGAGAACTTTGTTCCAATTAGGATAAAAGCAGTTTTTAACATCCTCCCAGTTGCGTCTTTCGTCCTCCTTCAGAAGCTCGACTATCCATTGAGATCTCCAGAAAAGTCCGCGAATTGAGTTTTTCGGATCTAAATCCTCACCAAACTCTTCTTCACCAACAGTGTCCATTCCATCTGTACAAGCCCAGTGGGTCTGGCACCGACCAATCAATTTCTGCCACGCGGCTCTGGTTGCGGCAGGAGACAAACGCTCGCGCTCGACTGCATCGGAAATCGCGATCCGGAATGCGAAGTCGTCGAGAGTTAGAGCCAACACGTCGTCTATATGGTAGGTATCGTGACTCCAGTAGTAAACGGCGTTGGGCTGGGGAACCTCTTTTAGAGGTCGCAAAATTGTTGAGTAGATGTAATCGCTATCGCCAAAACCACCGATTTTGACGGCACCCATAAACATGGATCCAATTTCTTCCGATTCGTTTTGCCAGCAGTGGCAAATCAAGCTCTCCCACAAATTACTCTCATTGAACATGCGCCGGTCCGTAGTCAAATTGAATGTGCACGCTTCCCGACCAGCGGTTTTAATAAATTTGTCGATCTCCGGAGCGGTCACACCCCAGAGTTCTTTCAGTTGAAGCAGATCCTCTCCATGGACTTGCTGGCGCTCAGGATCGATTGCGTCAGCAACATTAGCAGCATATTTCTCAAGGTATCCATCCGGCTCAGCCGCACCAATTATGGTATCAAGGTCATAAGCACTGTCGAGGGGGCGACCATCTGAAGTACATTCAGTTCCATCCTTCAAAAACCAGCGCATGTTTTTCTCTTCCCAGTTTGCCTGGCTATCGAACTCATATCGCCATGTTTCATCATTGGACGGATAGTTTTCATCGCTCGGATTTTCGCTTCGGACAAAAACAAAGTGCCCGAATCGACTTCCCTTTTTCCAGACGCCACTGCTCGCCAACGTGCCGTCATTGTGAAAGCGCTCAAGCACTCCGTCCTGAAATCCTTCGTTGTCGAAATTGGCAACGCAGCAGAGACTTCCGTCAGCCCTCCAATAACGCCATTCTCCTACCGGACACTCCTGCTTGCGTTTCTTTCCTCTAGTAATGGATTTCCCCAGTTGCCATTCGCGTTCCTGGCTCGACCATACTGCCTCTGGGGGCACACAACTTGGACGTTTGGGCTCGTTCATACTGACCTCGCTACACGCGAACAACAATCATACGTACCTATAACTGTATCCAGCGTGACTTTAGGGGGCTGAACCAGAAGTACCACAAAAGCCCACCTGTCCTACTCCGAAGCCAGCTGTCAAGAATATAAAGTTTTGACAAGTTTTCACCGGTTTCCGTCAGCAGGGTGAGAATATGTCAGAAGCCCGGCAAACTGTCAGGAGTTTTTATGAAACAAAAACTGCAAGAGCTCGTTCTGGTAAGCTGCATGTGCACACTAGGACTATCCTGGGCTAGTGTAAGTTGCGAGCCGGCGGCTGCTCAGTCTCTATCATTAGGCGATGACTTCTTGTCGCTCGACGTCGAAAATGGCGAAGTAAATGGATCTACCATTTTCGGACATCATTTAAATAATACGCAAAGCATCGCCCTTGGTGGCACAATCGTAGCGCTGATCTGTTCCGCCTTTCTGTTCCAACGTGTCATTCTCCGCACGTGCAATTGCTGCTGCGGTCCCGGGAAGTGCGAATGTGGGTGCGGCTGCAAAAGCGACTGCCCGTGCTTCTATCGCGATAAAAGTGAGCACAACGATCAAGCGCGGAGACGCCACTACGATTGGTACTAGAATCGAGCAGCTAGGGGTTCTAGAACTCACTAGATTACGGCACAACCCTTAAGCTGGTTCTCTGTTTGCCTAGAAGCCAGCAATTAGAAGGCAGCAGCGCCGGCTTCAGCAACGGCGTGGTCTTGGTCGCCGGAGCCGCCACTAACACCAATACTTCCGACCACTTTTCCATCTTTTTTCAACGGAATACCACCCGCGAAAATCATTATCTTGCCATCGTTGGAAGCATGGATTCCATAAAATTGTTTGCCTGGCGCCGCGTGTTCCGCCAGATCTTTAGTCGAGATATCGAATGCGCGCGATGTAAATGCTTTCTTCATCGAGATATCGATGCTTCCCAACCATGCGCCATCCATGCGCACATGCGCCACCAAGTTAGCACCGGAATCGGCGACAGCGATGTTCATCGGCTGACCAATTTCAGCGGCTTTCTTCTCGGCTGCTGCGATGATTCTTCTAGCATCTTCCAACGTGACCATTCTCGTCTCCTTAATCGTGACAACCTGGCGGCAACAAAAACCGCACTCCAGAGGAATGCGGTAATTGTACTTCAGTACGACATATCAGCAGTTAAGCTGAAAGGTCCTCTAATGTCTGCGCAAGTGAAACCCTAAGCAGCCTTAGACTTTCGGGTTGACGCTTTTTTACGTTTAGCGCTGGCGACCGGCTTCTTGACAGTCGATTTTTTAGCCGTAGCCTTTTTCTTGGTCGATGCAGCCGCTACCTTTTTAGGTTTGGCTGCCGTTTTTTTTCGCGCTGGGTTTCGCTGCAGTTTTCCGAGCTGCAGTTTTCTTAGCTACGGTTTTCTTAGCTGTAGTTTTTTTAGCTGTAGTTTTTTTAGCTGTAGATTTCTTAGCTGGACTCTTTTTCGCCACAGTTTTTCCGGACGAAGGTTTCCTAACTGCTGCTTTTTTAGAAGCAGGCTTAGACTTCTTTGCAGTTGCTCCTCTCTTCGTCGCTGCTTTCTTCGTTGAAGTCGATTTCGCGGAAGTTTTTCTCGTTGAGGCTTTAGATGCTGGTTTCTTCCCTGAAGATTTCTTAGGTGACGATTTGCTTCCTTCAGTTTTCTTAGCCGTAGTTTTCTTCGCCGCAGTTTTCTTAGCCGCAGTCTTCTTAGCCGCAGTCTTCTTAGCCGCAGTTTTCTTGGCAACGCCTTTAGCTGCAGACTTCGAGGACTTCGCAGGTGCAGCTTTTTTCGCAGGCGCACGTTTTGCTGCTCGAGTTACTGTCCGTTTCGGTTTATGCATTACAGGCTCTGGAGCCTCGGCTTCCGGTTCAAATGTCGCATTTTGCTCCTTCAACTCCTCTTTCTCATCTTGAAACTCGCGACCAAGTTCCTCCAATTCTTCCCTCGACTCATGCAATTTTGGAAGCAAGTCTAGTTCCTCTTCGGTGACGTGATGTTTAATCATCTCTTGAAGAACTTTCACTTTTGCTTCAAAGTTCTCCTCGTCACCGGAGAACTTAGACAGCTGCGAGATGAGCGTCTGAGCTGCTTCGTGCTCCTCGAACGCCTCATGAACTTTCTCCTTCTCATCTTCATCGTTCGCTTCGCCAAGCTTAGAGTAGACGAGCTTTTCCTCGGCAATCGTATGAAGAGTCAACTCTTCGAGGATTAAACGAAGGATGGCGACTTTCTCCCTTTTGCCTTCTGCATTCTCAAAATCTTTGAATAATCTTTCTACTTTGCGGTGATCGGCTTTCAACAAATCAATCACATTTTCGGAGGGAGGCGCTTCACCGAATTGCAGTACTGTTTTAATCGTTTCGTTAATAGGCGCGATCAGTTTTTCCTGGATCGTCTCTGTAATCGTTTCTGCCAGTGGCTTCTCGTTGTCCATCGTGTTACCTCCATACGATGCGCAGAATTGTTGCTAAATTCTGGTCAGTTACGAGACAGGTAATCGACTAATTAGTTCCCATAAGTAAACTGTTTACGAAAAACCTAGCACCGGATGGGGCACATAATCGGCCTCCAACGCTCTTAATTCATCGGCGTTTAATTTGAGGGAAACAGATGCGACTGCATCCTTCAGGTGTTCCATCTTGGTGGCACCAATTATCGGCGCGGTGATACCGTCTTGTTGCAGCAGCCAGGCTAGAGCGACTTGAGCCCGTGAAACATTACGCTTTGCAGCTATCTTCGCTACTGCTTCTACAACTCTTCTATCGGCATCAGCTGTGGTGGCATAGAGGCGCTTTCCAAATTCATCAGTCTCCGAGCGCTCAGTTTTCTCGTCCCAATCCCTTGTTAAACGACCACGTGCAAGAGGACTCCACGGAATGATGCCCACACCCTCTTCGCGACAAAGCGGAATCATTTCACGTTCCTCTTCCCTGTAAAGAAGATTCACATAGTTCTGCATGCTTACGAATTTAGCCCAGCCGTATTTCTCCGATAGATGGAGCGATTTAGCGAATTGCCATGCGTACATCGAAGAGGCTCCTATGTAGCGAGCCTTACCTGCCCGGACGACATCGTTCAAAGCATCCAGAGTTTCCTCGATCGGAGTCGAGTAGTCCCACCTGTGAATCTGGTACAGATCAACGTAGTCTGTTTCAAGTCTTTTCAAACTGTGATCTATTTCGGTGAGAATTGCCTTGCGCGATAATCCTGCGCCATTGGCTCCTTTCCGCATACGACCATTAACCTTTGTGGCCAAAACCACATCGTCGCGTTTTGCAAAGTCCTTGAGTGCTCGACCAACAAATTCTTCGCTTGTACCATCTGAATATACGTTCGCCGTATCAAAAAAGTTTATACCGAGGTTCAGAGCCTCTTTGATGAAAGCGCGACTGGATTCCTCATCCAAGGTCCACGAGTGCGCGCCACGGTCCGACACTCCATAACTCATGCAGCCCAGGCAGATGCGCGAGACGTCGAGTCCAGTCTTTCCGAGTTTTACGTATTCCATATACTAGAAGACTCCGGATTCGAATTTCAGCGACCGTTTCTAATCGGCGACGCACCGAAATTCTTGAGCAAATCAGACGGACCATCATAGATCTTGATCGCACCAGATTCAACAAGAAGATCTTCCTCGAAGCCACCACTCAAAAATCCTACCGTGGATAACCCGATTTTAGCTGCAGCAATCACATCGTAGGGCGTATCGCCAACGACGATTGTGTTTTCGAAATTTGTGCCAAGCCTTTTCAATGCGACCTGAAAAATATCAGGATCCGGCTTGCTTTCATCAACGTCATCGGCACTGGTGGTGACATCAAACATATCAGCGGCGCCAAGCAGTTTTAAATAATGATCCAGTTCATCTTGCTTCGCTGAAGAGCCTGCAGCAAGAAGACTTCCATTCTGCTTTGTTTTTGCAAGCAACGCATGTGAATCGTGGAACGCTCTCACTTTGTGAATGTAGTTCTTCTTATAATGCTCGCCGCGCCATTCTTCCAGTTCCTTGCCGAAATCATCGATTTGAGCCTTTGTGAGAAAGGTCGGCATGAGTTTGTCGCCGCCTTTCCCGATCTGATTTCTAACATCAACGAACTTAGTTTCGATCTTGAACTGGGCAAATGCCTCTTGCCAGGCTTTCGCATGCAAATCCACTGAGTCTATCAAGGTACCATCGATATCAAAAATTACTGCTTTCATACGCCTCCGCTCATCAGCCGCAACGATCATCGAAGAACAAGCGCGAATCTCACGGTCTGTAATAGAGCTTCTATAGCAAAAACGCAGGATTTAAATGGATCGTCCTATTTAGCATAACTTGGCAACATTTTTGCTATAGTCCCGTCTAACTTGCAGTGAACTGTTGATGCTTAATCCGATCCCTGGTAAAACCGACAATTTGAAGTTGGCAAGCGCGAATGTGATCGCGAATAGGCTACGATAACCGTTTATTGCAACTAAACGCTTGATCACCAAGCGTAGGAGAGAAACTCGCGCGGCGGCGCACACGCATTTAGCTCAACCAAGGAGTATTCACCATGCGAAAACAAGTTGCCAGAACCCTTTTAGCTTTGGCAGCCACGATACCACTGACGGTTCTCGCCGTTTCAGCGCAGAGTAATAATGATGAAGACATTACCTTCTACGCTCAAGAGCTGAATCAGCGTATCGAGGCTGGACGCAATTCGATCTCATCGGATAACTACAACAATTTGCGCAATCTGTACAATCAGATCGACATGATCCGTAGACAATACGGAAACAAAAAAATGGGCGATGCCGAGCGCAACAACATGATGGCGTCGTTGATGAATCTCGATAGAGAACTAACGAAAAACCTCCACGACGATCAGAATGCACGCTGGCAGAACTGGGACCCGAACACGAGAAAGTGGCGCAACAACTGGTGGAGTAATAGGTTAAACGGAAACGTATCCAGTAACACCTACAATTTCGACGACGAAATCGACGCGTATCAACGCGACCTAAAAACGCGTATCGACAGAGGCCGTCAATCGGGCCGACTGAGTTCTTCTGAATATAATCGCTTGTGGAATCAGTGGGGCGTGATCGATCGCTCTCAGCAAGATTATAGACGCGGCGGTTTCGATATGAGAGAGCGTAACAACCTCATGGGAATGTTGACGCAGCTTGACCGCGATATCACAGCCCAACTACGTGATGACAACGATTCGCGGTTCCGCTTCTGGGATCCGAACAAGAATGCATGGAATCAAAACTGGTGGAAACCCGGTTGGACAGCCAGCAATGCACCTGGATGGAACAACAATAACAATTCCGGGTGGAACGGCGCTAATCAATTCAATGATGAAATCGACTCTTATCAGCGTGATTTGAAAGCACGTATCGATAGGGCCCGTAGAATGGGTAAATTGAGCCCCAATGAGTTAAACAGCTTGAACAATCAGTACGCTGAAATTGACAGATTACAGCAGGATTACAGACGTGGTGGCTTCAATCTGACCGAGCGCAATTCTTTGATGACAAAGCTCACCAGTCTGGATCGTGATATCACGACCCAGGCGAGAGATGATGAAAATTCCCGGTATCGGTACTGGGATACCAGCAAAAATGCCTGGAATCAAAATTGGTGGAAGCCTGGTTGGACAGCGCAAAACAACCCGAGCACCAACGTGAATCCAAACGACACGATGCGAAACTCGATGCAATTTAACGAGGAAGTCAATTCCTACCAGGCAAGACTTCGTCAGGAACTTAATCGGGGCGAGCGCTCCGGCAAGCTGACAGCAGCAGAAGTTGCTGATCTCAACCGCCAGTATGAACAAATCGAGAATGCGCAAAAATCGAGCAGAGGTCGAGGTTTCACACGCGGCGAACGCGATAGTTTGATGAATCAGTTGAAGACCCTTGAAACCAATATCAACAATGCGCAGCGCAACGCAATCACGCAAAACTCAGCCGCCGAACAACGCCGAGATTGGAAACAAGATCAGCTAGATGCGCGCAACGAACGGCGTGATGATCGCAGAGGTTGGAGCAGAAACGATAGCAACAACCCGTCGGGACAGACGACAACACCACCTGTAGGCCCACCTACGGTATCACCGGCTCAGCCATCATCCTCGGTACCAGCTACAACGGCACCGGCTCCCAATGCCAGTAACAGCAACGATGACGATCGCGAACGCGGTCGCGGTCGTGGTCGAGGCGGTCGTGGTCGCAACAACGACTAACCGGCACCATAGCTGGATTGATTAATTAGAACGGCTGCGTTGGTTATAACTGACGCAGCCGTTTTACAGAAGAAAAGAAGGATCGGCAATTCAGCCGATCCTCTTTCTTCTCTCTCTTCTTCAAAATAAACTTTTCTGAGTGGCCTACCGAACGCGAATGCTAAGTCACCGACGATTCATGAGCCTTCTCTTCAACCTTCTGTGTATCGCGTTGCATCGCCTTGATTTCTCCTTGCGAGCTGCCCATCATCTTCAGAATCTTCGAGCGGTTTCTCCAGACCAGGAGCGCCGCGATAGGCGTTCCTATCACCACCAGCAAACCGGCACCTATCACTGCTACAAGAATCGCTGTGCTGGTAACTCCAACAACTTCCTTTAAACCCTTCATGTCCGATTTCAGAGTCTGAAGGTTGCCTCGCACGTTGTTGACCGGTCCGGCCATGGCTTCAACCGGCTCCTTGAGTTTAACAACCGGCTCATAGATTCGGTTGAGATTGTGCTCGACTTTGCCTAGTGTTTTGTCCACGTTGGAAGTCTGCTGTTGAACGCCGGATATGTCCTGGTGAATCTCACCCATCTGCCCGTGCACATTCACCATATCCTGCCTGAGACCAACCATCGGCTTCTGCAAGTCTGTAATGGGAGTTTCAATGTGCGTAATGCGCTTACCCAGCCGGCGCACCTCCTTCTGCGTATCCGTCACCGGTTTGAAAATCCACTTAAGGGGATTCAAATCACCGATAGTAAAGCCTTTCTTTTCTTCGTCCACATCGAGGTTAACGCCATCGACCTCGCTCACCGCGTCACTCTTTACTTCCTTAAGTTGCTCCTCTTGAGCTGTCTTCTGACCTTTCTTGTGTGTCTCACTCTTCTCGACGCGGCTAGCCTCGGTAGATTTCGCAGGGGCGCTTGCTGTGTCCGCAGCAAGTGCCACCGGACTTATTGACAGCCACATAGCAGTCGCGATAGCTACGTTCTTCAATGATTCCGATTTACAGTTCATATGTTATCTCCGATTCTCCACCATCCTCCTAGCAAATTAGCGGAGCGGCGATGAACGGCGCACAACCACGGATTGGTGAAAACATCAGAGAGGTCTTCGGAAATATTCGCCTTTCTCCTCCAGCGATTCAAGCTGAGGAAGTATCTGGAGCGCCAGATTTGCTATGTTACGGGCGTCATCGATGCCTCGGTGGTGAGTCCCCTCTAGAGTCAGTCCAGCCAGTTCCAGAGCCTTCTCCATCCCCATTGGTTTTGTACTGTGAAGACGCGAAAATTCCTTCTTGAGATTTATGTGGTTATCGAGCCTCGAAGGGAACCTGAGATTAAACCGACTGCAGTCGCTCTTCAGTTGACGGAGGTCGTAAGCGCCCCACGAGCAAAAAATGAATGGTTCATCACCGATCCACTGCATAAATTGGGTGAACACAGGTTTGAATGACTCGGCAGCGTCGACATCCTCTTGCCGGATTGTGGTCAGGGCAGTGCAAAAAGCGCTCAGAATGGGAGAGAAAGTCGGCCTGATAAATTTAGAAAATTCACCGCCTACAGGACCAGTCGCTGAGAGAAGACACACTGCGCCAATCTCGATAGTTTCCATAACGTCATCAGGCAACCGCCGCTCACGGTCCCAACAAGTCGCTTCCAAGTCTGTGACGATGTATCGCATAGCATCACGCAAAAACGGGTCTCCGAGTGATGCATCCGCAGCCACCGGGCTCGTCGAATTATGGCACAAACACTCGCTCTTTGTCGCAAAGTCTGAGAGAATGTCGCGATAAGCCAAGTTAAAATCAGCAGAGCACCTGAATCTATGAATCTAATCGGTCGGCGCATATTGATCTCCGTGGCGATTGCGGCGAACATTTGTTTGTTCGGTCAAACAGAGAAAGCGTTCGCTCAAAACATGGACACCTCGAATTGGCAGGAGTACGGAGCACCGGACAACGCCTTTAATATGCGAGTGCCACGCGGATGGAGCGTGAATCTTGACAAACCGACGGGCCGAATCGACGTTCAAAACGAGAGAGGCGCCGTCTTATCGATATTACCGTTCGCAGTGTCGAATATTACTCTTGAGAAGCTCAATCCGAAAGTGTTTTTCGAGATGATCATCAAGTCGTTCGCACCGAACGAAGCCTGGTCCTCACCGCAACCAGTAGGAGAGAACGCATTCCGAGCGACATACACGAATGCGACCGAACATGCCTCATCGGCAATTGTTGTTTCACAAAATGGTTCCAGCGTTCTCGGTCAAATCTGCATCGTCAAGCTGCCTGTCAAAGGTCAGTCAACAGATGCTGAGGAGTTTGCTGCCATCCTGGGAACGCTAAAATTTAATGCCACCACTTCTGGTGTTAATAATGGTGGCTCTCCTAGTGGCACAGATGCTGGTGGCACAGACGCTGGTGTCCCATATGGTGGGATCCCGAACGCCGGCACCCCTTCAGTCCAAAATTGGACAAAATTTACCGATCCCAGCGAGCAGTCTTTCTTTGTCGATGTGCCGGTGGGTTGGAAAGTCGATGGCGGTTTAACCAGATATGGTGCACTTGACGTTCGTCCCTGGGTCAAAGTTGTTTCACCGGATAACCTCATTACGGCCTTCATCGGCGACGGCAAAATTTCGCCTTGCACTATGCCGACTGCACAAGGAACCGCACTCGGCTTTGGTATTGGTTCTCGTTATAACGGAACTATTGTTCAACCTTACGTACCGGCTCGCCAATTTGCAGAGCGCTATGCAAAAACTCTGCTGAAGACCTTCTTGACCGATGTTCAGGTCACGGAAGAACATAATCATCCGGACGTAGCTGCAGCGGTCAATGGCACTGTAGGCTCGACCAAATCTGAGGCGGCTTCTATAAAACTTACCGGCATGTACGGAAGCACTCCTGCCGTTGCGTACTTCCTGGCGGTTACCAAAGCAACCGTAGCTTACGGAACCGGAATGTGGTGGGTGACGAAGATAGCAGGAGTCGTCGGTCCTGCAGAACGTGATGCTGAGGGGCTCTCAGTTATTTTACATATGCTGCAGTCATTCGAGGTTAACCCGGCATGGGAGAGTAATTCCTTGCGAAACACTGCAGCAGTATCGCAACACTACCGACAAGTTAGCCAACAAGTTTCCCGCTCGATTTCCGAAAGATATTGGAGCCAGCAAGCCCACAACGACAAAATGAACCAGTCTTATTGGAACCGCCAGGCGACACAAGATCGCGCGGCAAACAATTTCTCCAACTACATACGTGGAGTTGAGAATGTTCGTGACACCAGCACCGGTCAAGACTACCAGGTTCAATATGGCCCGGCAAGCCACTATATCGATTCAGGAAGCAATTATGTAGTCGGTAGCGACCAGGGAGCGCCGGCTCCTGACTGGAGAGAACTGATTCGCCTTCCTTAAACCGGATGCATCCAGCCCGCGTCAGGATCGGCAGGTGCTGCCTGAGCAGCTTCATCCACCGGAGCGCTTAGGTTTATACCCGAGCTTTTGAAGTTCCGCTAAAATTTTTGCTACATGGTCGCCCTGAATTTCTATGTCACCATCTTTAACAGTGCCACCACTTCCACAAAGTTGTTTTAACTGCGCTCCAAGCTTTTCCAATTCGTCATCCTCAAGTGGCAGACCAGTAACCAGTGAAACCTTCTTGCCCTTTCGACCTTTCGCATCTAGCGAGACTCGAACTTTACTGTTTGCCTTTTCAGACTTTGATATTTCGACTTTCTCTACTTTGGTCACTTCAACAATCGGCGCGCGCTTGCCGCCTTTCATGATCAACCGAACAATCAAATTGGACACGCTTTGCCTCAAAGCGCCGGCATTTTCAAAACAATTGGTGTGTTTCCAGACCTCGCTATTTCCCGAATAACCAGGAAATAGCTTTCGCAAATCAGCCTCGCCACCGCCCTGCAAGTGTACGACGAGATCAGCTGCTTTTAAATCTTCGATGTTTGCCTGTGTCATACTACTTGTGACTGCTGCGGCATCTGCGATGCCAAACTCGCTCAACACAGCAAGCTCATTCTCGGTCAATTGCTGTTCGCTGAATTCACCCGTCGATGTTCTCGACAGCGATGTCCAGAAGACATCATTTTTCAGAGCTTCCGATTTGAAAACCAACTCAGCCAATTTGCTATCGCGATTAGACTTGGCAATAAATAAAAGTACTTTGGGCTTATCATTCATTTGAGCATTCCAGATCGATTCGGTATTATTTTTGCACACGATGCGACATTAGTAGCGCCATTTCAGAACTGAAGCTAAACAAAGGTTAGAAACGGCATGGAACAAATTGACGAGCAAAACTCGAGTGGTGCGATTTATGCCATCGCGCTGTCACTTCTAACGGTCGCGTCCTTGACCTTTGGATACTTCGGTATGCAACAGCGAGTTGCAAACGGTTGGCCAAGTACTCAAGCGATAATCGAATCGGTAGTAGAAGAGGACGAACCTCAACCGACCGAGTCAAATAAGTTTCGGCATCATATTAAGGTCGTTTATGATTACACGGTAAACGGAAACTCATATCGCACTGAAGAAATCGCGGTTCCGATTGTTAAGGAGCCGGAAGCCGATGAATACTTGAAGAAGTATGCTCCCGGCTCGACCCACGAAGTGAAATATAATCCGGAGTCGCCTCAACAGTCACAACTGGCAGCTGTTTCTAAGAACGCCCGCCACTTTCTGATGATTGCGGTAGGTTTAGCGATTTTAGTTGTATTCGGAATTGTGTTTCGCAAGCGCATCCTGAAACAGACCGGCCGCTCTTAAGTTTCTCGCCAGAGCGACACCACATTCAGTGCGATTGTGTCAATTGAACGAGTCAGTTCGAGACTCAGACTGATGCTGCATGTGGTATCAGGGGTTGAAACCACTGAAGCGTGATTCTCCTGCATAACAAAAAGCAAATCCCGCAGACAGAATCTGCGGGACAGCCTCTTATGACTGGAGAATTAGGCTCCAGTCAACTCTCAACAGCACTGATTACTCAGTTTTCGTTTTCTCAGTCTTAACCGAGGTAGAAGAGCCATCAGCTCCAACTGTTTGGGCAGCTTCCGTTTTCTTATGAGTTGAACCTGCTGCATCGACTTCATGCTTCTCTTCTGATTTAGCGGAGCTAACGCTTCCGTCGAGGTTCTGACGAACTGCTTTCTTTTCTTTACTTACGCTAGCACCATTCGGACCAGCCTTAGCTTTGAAAGTCGTAGAGTTAGCACCATCCAGGGTGGCATTCTCTTTTTTCACGCTGGTAGACGAGCCGGAAGCGTCTGTCTTCGTTTTAACGCTGGTCGAGCGTTTTGCCAAAGGTGTAGACGACTCAACGGTGGTCGATTGGATTTCGTCAGCGAGTGCGGCACCAGCATTCAACAGAAATGCAGCAGCGAGCGTCGCACGTGTTAGAAATTTCGACATAAATCACTCCTTTAAAGTGTTGGTTTGTTTCGCGGTTTCCAGCCGCACTTCAAGAGAACAGCTCCTGCAAGTGCCGCAACCGGTCACAGCGGAGGCTCTTCCGAGCAGCCGGTTGTGTGATGGAATCAAGAAGGTTTTAGTTCCCACTGATTCGATTAAACTTTCAACAGTTTCTGGAATGAAATGATGAAAGCCAGACAAAAGGTCCATGAACCGCACAAGCTGACACTATAAGAGGTTCGGCATTCAATTCTCTTGCGTCTGCTATACACCCCGAGGTACATGAAACATTCGTGGAGGATGTATGAAACATACGAAAATTGGTGCAGGTGTAGCACTGTCGACGCTCGCGATCTTGTCGGTTTGCTCGCTCAGCGGGTTCGCCAGAGACACCACGGTGTCGGGCAAAATGTCGACTTCAGAAACTCAAGACATCGTCAATACTCTTAGAAGTAGAGGCGCCTTCCACAAGACTCTTGAAGGTATGAGCACAGCTTATGACCTCGATAACGAATTGAAGGGCAAAGGTCCATTCACCGTATTCGCCGCTGATGACAAGGCTTGGGCGAAAATAAATCAAGCGGATCAGGACACCTTGTTCAACAACAAGAAGAAGCTTTCTCAAGTTCTCTCCTACCAGGTATTGAAGGATCAGAAGCTGGATTCGAAGGCATTAGAAGGCATGTCTTCGGTGAAATCAATGGAAGGTCACGACATCAAACTGTCGGTGAAGGCAGGCAATGAAGATAAAAAGGATGACGGTCTCTACGTTGATAAAGCTCATGTAAAAGAAGCGGACATCCAGTGCTCGAATGGAATCATCCATATCGTAGACCAGCCTCTCATGCCACCTTTGGCTCAATAGAGTTTGACCACAAACCGCTAACGGCTCGACGCAGTTCGCTGTGTCGAGTTGTTTTCGTGGAATAGACCGGACTTAGCCGCGCATCTTCAGAACTGCCACCGCGCACGGTGCATGCCTGAGGATGTAATTTATAGTATGACCGAAGAATAGCGTCTTGCCTAGCTTCGGTTCTGCGCCAAGAACGATAAGATCAATGTCGTGTTGCTGTGCTGTGAGTATGGCGGCCTGTGCAGGGTGTGAACTTGTTTGAAGAAGCATTGATTCAAACTCTACGTTTAATGCTGAAGAGAGTTCCTTCAACGTTGTTTCAATCTCTTCGCTCACATTATGCTGAATCTTTTGCCCGCTCTGAGTCGCCTCACCGTAAAGGTCCACGGCGTCGGTCTCTGTAACGAAAAGACAAGAGACATTCGCGTTTAACGCCTTAGCAAGTTCGATACCAAACTCTGCGGCGCTGATGCTGAGCTCACTGCCACTGACCGGAACTAGAACTTTCTTTATGTCTCGCAGTTTTTCCGGCCCCGGATCATACGCGACGAGAACACGAACATCAGTGTTCATAATCACTCCATCCACCAGCGGACTGAAAACATAATTCGCGTCACCCGGTGGTTCATCAGCAGCCAGGACGAGCAGGTCATAACCGCGCTCAGCTTCCTCCGAAATTTCTTCAATCAAGTTCTTCCCGACAAGCGTTTTTTCAAGAACACCGACGTGCTTTCTGTCTATGTGCTCCGTTACGCTTGCAAACGGTTTTTGCTCCTTCGAACCAGGCGTTTTAACCCATAGTGCCGTAGTCTCCATTATTTGTGTCTGACCGAGACTGTTCAACAATTTGATCAAAAACAGATTGCGCCCTCTTCCTGAAGTCGGACAAAGCACTCGCCTGATTGAACTGAGAATTGTCCGAGATTTCCGCTCTTCCTTTTTAATCCGCTCGCGTTCTTCGTCGGAAACTTGAACTTTCGCCATCATCATCTTCATCAAAGGCGCTGCAATACCGGTCGAGAACAGCGATATAAAAATGACGACTGCAAACATATCCTGCGAGATGATGCCTAGTGAAAAACCTAACATCGCAAGAATTAAACCGAGAGAACCTTTCGCATTGGCGCCGACTCCGATTGAAAGCGACTCCCAGGTCCCCAATCCGACGACCTTACCAGCGCCGTAGCAAGTTACAAGTTTTAAACCAAATGCAGCTATTGCCAGCGCAATTGTTATAGACCCCAGACCCGGTTCCAAGAGCGTGCTCAGATTAACGTTCAAACCGCTGGAGGCAAAAAATATCGGAGCAAAAAATCCCATCGTCACTATCTCCAGTGGACGGACCACTTTATGGTTGATTACCGGAGCCTGCGACAATATCAGCCCAGCAGCAAACGCTCCGAGCACGATGTGAACACCAAGGGCTTGAGTGACAGCGGCGCTAGACAGTAAAAGCACAACCATGGAAGTGATCAATCCTTCCCGACTTGAGACGTGATCGTTGACCCAGCGCAGTCCCGTGAAGAAAATCGAACGACCGAAGTAAACAACGCTAACGAAACAAATGGTGCCGATGATCGCAATCACGACCGGATTAGTGCCACCGCCATCAGTGCCGGAGAGCACGACAATTATCGCGAGTAAAAGACAACAGAGCAGGTCATGAGCCAGAGACGTTGCAATGATCAGTTGCCCGATGTCCAACTTCAGCATCTTCATGTCCATCAAAATTTTGGCAACGACAGGAACAGACGAAGCTGCGAAGACGGTTCCGATGAATACAGCAAATGCAAGACGGTTAGGTGGGTTTCCCATCAGGCTCTCCGGAAGTACAAGAGAGATAATTCCACCTGCAATCAGCGGGCCTAGCAACCCGAGGAAACCAAAAGACATTAGCGGCTTGCCAAGCCTCTTCAACATGGCAGTATCGGTTTCCATCCCCGTCAACATAAGAATGAGCGAAACGCCAATCCATGAGATGACCTCGATCAGTCTCGATTGAGAACCATCCCGAGGAAACAGATTTGAAGACAGATCGGGGAAGAATGCACCAAAAAACGTAGGACCAAGAACAAGCCCGGCGAGTATTTGTCCGATGATAGCAGGCTGTCCGAGTCTGACCATCAACTCGCCGAACACGAGAGATGCGAATAACAGCAGCGAGATTTCTATAAATAGTAAGAGAACTGCGTGCTCGCTCAGACTGGAGTTGTTTTTCTCAGGCTTCGCCTTGGCGGCTGTGCCCTCCCTGGTTCCAGCCTTAGCGGCCGCGATTCTATCTTCTTCATCCTCCTGCTCACGCACTGTAGTTATGCGCGAGATCAAGCGCGCGCGCCACTCTTCAGCGAGCATTGTCGCTGGTTTTTGAGCCTCAGCGGCGTCCCATTGCGTGACTGCGACAATCACTTTATCACCCACGCAGATCACCGGCACGCCATCCATACCGGTCTTTATCGTGAGGTCCTCTGGCTTCACGGTGCGATCGGTGACTACATCGTTGATAAACTCATTGACCCGCTCACCTCGTTCCAGCGCGGACATGAAGTGGGTATTGGTGACTGAAAATATCTTCTCCTGCCCAACATAAACATCGCAAAATTCGAGCAAACACCAGGCCGGCAGCGAGCAAATAAATTGAACAAGAATTAGAATAGCTGATAAAGAAGCGCTCAAAAGAAGACGGCGAGGGGATTTCCGATGAACGCACCGTTCGCCTCGATACCCCAATCCATGCACCCCTGCGCGTTTTCGAGCCAGACTCATTAATACTGTTTCCCTTCGGAGGCAAACTCCAGACCGTTACACTGATTATATACTTCTACAAAATATAGACTTAGCCCCCTAAAATCGCCGAACTCGGCGTCAGGTCCTAAGCACACTATTGAGGTCCAGATGAATATTGTTCGCGCCCTGAGTTTTTTCAGTCTGACTCTGCTGATAACTACGTCGTCGGTGACGGCACAGACCGTTGACGCCGGGAAGGAGAAAGCGGCTGGCGTTTCACAGCCAGCGAAACAAATTAAGGGCAAAGTTGCAACGGTTCGATTCACCGCAGACGGAAAACCTACACCGGAACAGCTGAAGGAGTGGAACAAACCGATAACCGGTTTTCACCCTATTCGAAAAATGATTCGCCCGGTCTGGAAACTTCGCCAGGAGGCGCAAGAGTTACAGGACGAATTGATAGAGTTGAAGAAACCCATGCAGGGCTTGCAGCCCGCCTTTTCCAGCATGGAAAGCCGAATGGGCAGCGTAGAATCTCGCATTGATTCTATGTCTATTCAACTTTCCGGTCTAAGCAACAATCTTACTAAACTGTCTTCAGATCTAAACAGAATCAGTGACATCTCGCCTGCCGTAAATAACGTCCGAAGTGATCTCAAGGAAATCGTCAAGCTTCGACAGGACATTCAGGAAGTTTCAAAAGTGACTGATGAGGTTCGCTCCATCGGCAAGCAAATGAAGCAAATTCAAACGCCGATCGAAAATCTGCAGAAACCTATTCGCGAAGTCACAAAACCGCTCAACAACGTCCAATCTCAAGTCACCGCGGTTGGCGAGAAACTCGACAACGTAGAATCGCAGGTGGTGGCAATGCAAGGTCGCCTCGACAATCTGGGCAAGCAGATTGAAGACTTACACGCACCGATCCAAAGCGTGTCGGATCCTTTGAACTCGGTAAAGATAGAGCTGACCGAATTGAATAACTTATTGGTAGCAGTGGTCGTAGTGACAATCATGTCCGTTATCGCAGCAGCTGTTGGTATCACCGTCACGCTTGCCTTAGCCTATCGGTTCAGACATGCCGCTATAGACTTTTTGAGCCGCATTGGTACTGCCCAGCGGACGCCTGGCGTCGAGATTATTGACCAGTTTCAGTCGGAAGAACGTTCAGCAAATCAAGACAATAAAGTATCGAGTCGTAGATAAACTGCGTTCCGATAGGCTTAAATCAGATTCAATCTTCCTGCTTGTATAGTTCGAACATGATCATCGGTATTAAAAATGCACTTCATAGTCACCGCCATTGGTAGCGCCGGCGATATCAATCCGCTGCTGATGATTGCATCAGAGATCCGCATGCGAGGTCACGATGTGGATTTTATAGCCAACGCCTATTTCGAACAGAAGATACTGGCAGCAGAATTGAATTTTCTCGCACTGGGAACAGTTGAAGACTACCAACGCGCCGTCGCAGATCCCGAGATGTGGAACCCGCAGAAAGGGTTTCAAGCGGTCTGGCGAACACTGAGAGAAGCTCTTCCCATTAACACGGAGCTTATCGAAAGTCGCCTCAGAAAAGAGACTGTCTTAATCGGCTCCACTCTTGCGTTCGCTAGCCGTATTATTCAGGAGAAGCACGGCAATAAAGGCTCAACAATACATCTTGCGCCAAGCTGCATAATCTCAGGGCATGAGCCGATGGCGATGCCGGGAATTTACTGGCTCCCCAAAATGCCCCTGGCGTTCCGCCACTGGATGATGAGCACGATTGATTCCCTCTGGCTGGATGGCGCTTGCAGAGACGATTTAAACGAATTCCGCGCAAAACACGGTCTCGCACCAGTCAAAAGTATAATGAAGAACTGGATGCATTCGCCCGATCAAGTTATATGTGCATTCCCCGATTGGTATGGGAAACCGCAATCGGATTGGCCACCAAATACGGTGACGACTGGATTTCCAATCTATGACCGACCGGAAGATCAATTGTTGACACCGGAGCTGGAGAACTTTCTATGCAGCGGCGAAGCGCCTCTGGTCTTCACCGCCGGCTCTGCCATGGCACATGCCCGAGAGCATTTTGAAACTGCTGTTGCGGCCACCGAATTGGCAGGCATGCGAGCAATTCTCGTTTCAGCATATCCGGAACAGATTCCCACTTCATTACCACCTAACATCATTCACGTACCATACGCACCATTTGCGGTGCTCTTCCCACGGGCGGCTGCAGTTCAACATCACGGCGGAATTGGAACCAGCGCCCAATGTTTAGCCGCAGGAGTTGCACAGTTAGTCTCCCCTTTCGCTCACGATCAGTTCGACAACGCGTTTCGACTGCGGCGTCTGGGCGTTGCTAAAGAAGTGAACAGTTTAAACGCGCGAGCATGGTCAAAGGTTTTAAAAGAATTGGCACACGATGAACAGATAAAGATTGCATGCAGACATGTAAAATCACTCATGAATAGCGGGCCGCGGGCAACTGAACTGATTGCAGAAGCAGTGGAAAAACTGGGACAAAAGTAGAAACCCCGCAGAGCTAGCTTGCCTGCGGGGAAGAGACCTGAGTCTCTTTTTAAAATAATGTGATTCCACAGCCATTCAATACTTTGTTGCAGATACAACTCTGCAGAGTTTGGAGTGGAATCACGTTATGCATACTAGAGGGGATGAGTCTCCGAAAAGTTCCAACTCTTGAAAAACTTTTTTCGAAAACCTTCGCGAACCGTTCTGGTCACAGGAGCTGAAGGGGAGTTCTACAGAGCCGACTCCGCGCGCTGCTTGATGTACTGAAGCCTCTTATCCATGTCCTTCTCTGCTTGCGAATTCAAAATCTGATCTTTGAAGGGAAACTGCAGTTCGATATCAAGGTTCGCTGTCAAATCGACATCAGTGGTACCGCCGTTAGGACGAATAACCCAAGCGCCCTCGAACACTGAAAGTTTGTCTCCCCGCACTAATTTGAAATCGATTCGGCTAAAGGGCGTTTCTGTTTCCTCATAAACAACCTTAGAACTTCCCACCATTGGAAGCCCGCCAAATTCTTCTTCGACGACGGTCTTCGGTCCTTCCTGTGAGATCACTGATCTGGCCGATGGTTCAGAGGTGCGGTAGCTGATGATTGCGTCCCATACGGCTTGCGGACTGGCGTTGACTGTGATCGACTTTTTCATGACTTCCCTTAAAGTGCCAAACTGCCATTTTAACCGACTTTCGTAGATCAGTAATCCCCATGAAAGCCCCAAGAGCGGCGGTTTTTACAGAATGCTGCGCAGGAAGCTTAAGAGAGCCTTTCTTTTAGTCAACTCTCACAATCTTGACCTTATATATAAGGAATAAACCAATCGAAATGCACACACTTCAGATCAACCTGAACCGTGGATCTCGATTAAACCCGTAAAAGCTGACCCGGTTGGGTCTCCATCCGAAACACCACGACAGATTCAGCGTCATCAGTTTCAGGTGGATATGCCATAAAAGGCGTAGCCGGCAAGGAGGCCAGGCAGATGGTAGCAAGATTACAGCATTTGAGCCCCAGCATTTGGGTCTTTCGCCACGATGGTATGAACATGGAGTTCAACTCCCTGGAAGCTGCAATTGCTTACGTGCGCGGGTTTAAGTCAGTTTCGGACTCTTCGAAACTTCGCTCCCTCTACGGAGAGCGACTGATAATAAATCCGGCACAAATAAGTGAAACGGCGAATTGCTGCGTCGAACTCCTAGCTAACTGATCCTTTTATTCGGCTTTCAAAAGAGTAGTAGCAATCGTTTAAACAGTGAATCCGTCCGGCTTCGCCGAAAATTCGCTGATGAACTTCCATATCTTGGCACTTTCATAATTTATTTAGATTTCAGACACAATGCCACCATATGCGCTACCATTCGGGCACATTGTATGGGTACGACCCATGTAAACTAATCCGAAATTGCAGAGCGCGAAAGTCTAGATTGGAGCAGCATTAAACGAAATAAACTTCTTCGACTCTTGACACCCTACCCACTTGTAAACATGATGGAAAAGGGACCCCACGCGAAGCAAAGGTATTCCACTCAATGAATCAACGAACCGCAGCCATAATCATCGATACAGGTTTTTCGGAAGAGTCCATGAAGACCGCGAAAAACATCCTGGCGATACTCGACGTACGCACAGGCAGTGTGATTAGCGGCTTCCCCTACCTGTCCTGGGAGTACAACAAAGAAGCATTGACCTCCTTTGCCGGTGACCCTTATAACCACGGCAGTTCGGTCTTGTCAGCTTTGATGCAGCAGTCTCCGGAGCTCCCGGTGATTCTGGTTCGCGCGTTCAACGATGGAAAGTTTATTCGGACAACGTTTGTCGACGGCCAAATAGTTAAGCCAGGCTGGACCGAGGCGTATAAGACCGCGGTAGCCATTTGCAAAAATCTCGGAATCAGCTCCGTAGCCAACCTCTCATTCGGCGGCTACACGCACGCAGCCGATGGAAGCGGCTGGGAATCATTCTGTCTGGGCTCCGCAACAGGACCAGGCAAGCCCGGACACATTGTCGTCGCCGGTGCAGGCGCCGGTGGCGGCGCCCCAATCCACTCATCGTGGAGAACCGAGCCGGGACAGAGCACCGAAGTCACCGCATACCAGCACGACACGACGACCTACAACTTCTGGTGCTCAGCCGAAGCTGACTCTCATCAATTCAATGACTGGTTGCTCGAGGTTTTCCTCGACGGCAATAAGCTCGGCGAAGAATTCGGCGGCGACCTGATACCCAACTTCTGGAACAATCGAAAGCAAGTAACATTCCAAGTCGATGGACCGGGGACGGTTACAATTCGCACTACCCGCTTCTGGGGTGCCGACCGTCGGTTCAAAGGCTTGCAGGTTGCTCACAACTCTGCTCAGAACCAAGATCAATTCCATTGTGCTAAACCGCGTCCAATCAATCTTCATCGCAGAGATCCTCTACGATTTGATTGCTGGATCAATCAGGCGACTGCGCATTTTGCAGATCACCATGATGCAATGACGATTGCAGAACCGGCAATCTTCCCGCACGTGATCGCAGTAGGTTTAAACCAAGGGAAGTATTCGGCTGATCAATTCGAGCGTGGCGCGAAACCGGATTTGTTGATCGACGGCGACGGTCCTGTGAGTTTCAGACTACCGGAGGTCGTTGCAGAAATCGCAAGATATCTCGACGAAGATCCGTCACTGGATATGGTGGCAGTTAGAAATCGCCTCCTCGGTATCGACATCGCGGTCGCAGACGAGCAAACAGCTTAGTCTTCATATCAAATTAGAGAACTTCAAAAGCCGTGTGTTTAGCACGGCTTTTGCTTTCAGCCAGCGATTCAAGAGTATCCGAGGTTAGTCTTCAACGAACGCCTTCAAACGCGACAACGCGTCATCCCATTGCGAAGAAACCAGATCAAGATAATCTCGCAACTCATTCAGAGGATGGGCGTTAAACTCGAATAGCTTCTCGCGCCCCGACGGCTTGCTATTCACGATTCCGACACCCTCAAGAACGCGCAAATGTTTCGTCACTGCTTGCCGGGTCAACTCTGTACCTTCGGTGAGTTGTGAAATTGACTGCGGCTCACCATTCGCGAGTCTTCGCACAAGCGTAAGCCGCGTCTCGTCTCCGAGCGCGGCAAACACCGGTGCATGATTTTTCTGCTTTGCTTTTCGACTAGCTGACATATTTTTGAATGTTGAGCATCTGCTCCTCCCAGCCACCTTCATTCATACGGAAAGCCTCATCACGACGGTCTGCCGGTAGCTTCTCGAATCCGGACTCAACGACGGTGAGCAACGTGCCACCATCGATCGGCTTGAGAGTAAACTCAACAAGAGTAGTCGGTTCGTCAGAATAATCCTTCTCAGTGTCACACGCATAGGGATGCCACGACAAAGTAAAAGTATGCTCCGGTTCTATCTTTTCGATTGTTGCCATCCATTTCAGGTGTTCGTAACCAGGGTAAGTGATGTGACCAGTCGACTTCTGCCCAACCTCAAACGGTGCATCAATTTTCACTCTAAACCACTCGCCGAACTTCTCGTAATCGACGAGCGCCTGCCAAACTTTTGACTGCGGCGCCTTGAGTTCGATGTGTTTTTCAATTTTCGATTTCATTTTCGTATCCATTAACTAGCAACCTCCAGGTTGCATATCATTATAAACCGAAACGCAACCTTTTTGTTGCGCAATGGATTAACTTTAAAAATTGACATCGGCGCAGTGGAACTAAGAATTCCGCTGTCATCGTCTGAGTCGTTTAAAAACACGGACATAATCAACCACAAAATTGGCCGGAAACGGCGTCGTCACATCAGGCGCACCAGGCAGATCACCACCAACAGCCAGGTTTAAGATCATATACATCTTCTCATGAGGAACGCCGTCTTGAGAAACCGAGATCCGCTTCCCATCAACGTAGCAAACGATCTCACGCTCATCCCAAACTCCGGTAAGCGTGTGAAATTCTTCGGAAAAATCAGGGTGAAGCTCATAGCGTTTAGGCCCGTGCCAGGGATGAAAACCGTTGACGTGAGTACCATAATGATTGGTCACTTCAATTATTTGGGGACGATGACCTAAAATCTCCATCCAATCAATTTCAGGCGGCCATTTTCCTGAGGACGGCAACATCCAGAAGGCTGGCCAATAGCCCTTACCGGAAGGAACTTTGAACCGACAATCAAACCGTCCGTACTTAAGGTCAAATCTCTTGTTTGTGTCTAATTTCCCGGAAGTATAGTGTCTGCTCTTGTCACCATCTGCGGTGTCCTCTTTACGCGCCTCGATGAAGAGGCAGCCATCGCGAACAGTGCAGGCTTTCGAGCGATACGCTTGCAATTCGTTATTGGCGTTATCCCAATGGTTCACAACATTCCATTTCTTCAAATCGCTCGGACTGTCAAACTCGCAGTTCCAAATCAGCCTCCAGTGTTTTCTGGAGTTCAAGTCATCATGGTCACTTTCGAGTGCATCGCCGGACTGAAGAACATTCAGCTTATACAGGCCAACCGGAACAACGTGAGCGTCAGGAGCGTTTAATACGTCCTCAGCTTGCGCCGCCATTGCAGGCGGTGCTAAAGCGGTACTCGCGAATGCGAAAGCTAAAATCGAGGTACTCACGAGTGCAGTTATGGGAAACGCTTGCGCGCCCAGTCCCGCCTTGTCGGCGGTTAGCTTCACAAACATGAACAGGGCAAGCATCTCGATAGAAGATTTTAAGCGAAACATGACTAGCCTCCGGAAATCGAACCTAGCTTAACTGATCGCGACGGGAGGTTAATCGCCCAACGATTGTTGATTAATCAGGAAGGAAACCAAGAGGAGGGTTTTACCTCTGGTACCGTAGATAAGATAAGCCGTTTTCTCAAGAAGCCATGAAAACCACAGTACACCACATTTTCAGCCCGGCAGGCAGGTTTGAGACTTACGCGGAGTTCCGCAGGCAAATCACTGCAGTCGCACGCGAGCAACTCTTTGAGAAGTATGCTCCGGTAGGCAGTGCTGGCGATAAACTCGAGCAGTACACGAAATTAGGAACATTTGAAAACCCGAATGTAGTCGAATTTGCGTTCGTATCCAATAACAACAAGATGTCGGCCGTAATGCGAGCCGAACTCGTTGATCATCCCATTGGCGGAACTGAAATCTTGTACAGCATGGTCAACTCACGTTTCAACTTCGTCCTGGTTTTCCCGCTCTCGATGTTCTTATTCTGCATGTTCGTGTACATGCTGCTTGCTTGCACAGAAATCGTACCGCGGCTGGGACACGATGCTACCTATTGGGCTGTAATCACGGCTTCCACCGCGGCTATGTTAATCTGGTTCGAAATCGTAGGCGTAATTTCAACCAGGCGCAGACTGCAGACAGTCATTAAAAGAGTCGTTGCCGAGCTCCGGGTCGCGAAACGGCGCGAACCTGGCTCCGCAAAACGGCGAACACGGTGGCGCGAACTCAAAGCCCGCTTCAGAGCATGCTAAGTTCACTCATCGTAGTCAGGAAACGGGACGCGAGGAAGCGATAAACTCCGAGAAATGAGATAAACTCATCACATATCTTGGAGAAAACATAATGTCAACAGCCTCAACCCTGCTCGACCTACTTCACGCTCCGGCAAAACCGGCGACGCTGTCGAAAAGCGCCGTCATAATTGTCGACGCGCAAAGAGAGTATCTTGATGGCAACGTCAAACTTAGCGGTATCGAAGAAGCGTTGGTCGAGATCAAGAAGTTGCTAGCCCGAGCGCGCGCAGCGAAACGGCCGATTTTTCACATCGTTCATCACACCGCCCCTGGTGCGCCGATTTTTGCACCCGACAGTTCTACTTCAGAGATTATAGACTCGGTGAAACCTGAAGGCTCGGAGCCTGTTATTTCAAAACCCCTGCCGAGCTCATTCGTGAACACGGACCTCGACAAATTCGTCAAGGAAACCGGCTGCGAAGAACTTGTGATTGCCGGCTTCATGACTCATATGTGCATCAATGCCACCACGCGCAGTGCCGTAGACCTGGGCTATAGACCTACGGTTATTGGTTCGGCATGTGCAACTCGTGATTTACCTTCGCCCGATGGCAAAGTGATCTCGGCTGCAGTTCTACACGAAAGCAATCTTGCGTCTCTTGCCGATTTACTTGCATGTGTTTGCAAAACGACCGACGATCTTAGCTAGAGCGCCGGTCCGTTTTCGTTTTCGATTAGAACTTAAATGGCAAGTTAAAGCGACTTCGCAACTTCGACGAGTTGATCGAAGCACTGCCCCCAGCCCTGCTCAAAGCCCATCTCTTTGTGCTTCTTCTGTGTCTCTTCGTTGCCGTGGATTGCATAAGCGGTATATTTTGTGCCACCACTTCCGTTCGATTCGATGGTGACAATTGCAGAGAAAAACGGTTGCGCTGATGGCCGGTAACCCTTCGTCAGGCAGTCGCTCCAGACGAACTTCTTGCCGTCGACAACTTCGAGAACGCAACCGCTGCAGGGCATATCCTCACCATCAGGGGAGCGCATAGTGGTGGTGAACTCGCCTCCCGGAAATAGTTCGAGCTTGCAATCAACCACCGTCCATGGCTTTGGAGCAAACCACTGTTTTATGATTTCCGGAGTCGTCCAGGCTTTCCAGACTTTCTCCGGCGACACGTCCGTCGTGCGCTCGAGAACAAGATCGAACTTCGGATCGATTTTTTGTGGTGCAGTAACTGTCATTGATCACTCTCCGTTTCTTTTAAATAGGCTTCAAGCTGGTCGAGCCTTCGTTCCCACATCGAGCGTTGCTTCGCCATCCAATCCTCAGCGGCTTGTAGCGTAGCCGGCGCAAGCTCGTAAGTTCGCACACGCCCGGTCTTCTGGGAGCGCACCAATCCGCAGCCTTCCAGCATTTTCATATGTTGCAGGAAGGACGGCAAAGCCATGTCAAACGGCTCAGCAAGAGAACTCACGGGAGCAGGTCCCGAACCAAGTCGTTCAAGAACCGCGCGCCGTGTAGGGTCCGCGAGTGCTTGGAAAACCGAGTCGAGTACTACAGATTGGTTAGGCATTTACCTAACTATACCGAATTTCAATACTTAGGTCAACACCTAAGTATTGCCGGATTTAAAACATATATACTGTACTTCTCGTTGAACAGTCGAATTATCGAATTTTCGGAAAGTCTATTGTTTCCATATTCGATCGTCTAAACTGGCTCAGGAAGCTGATTCTAGCAATCAACTTTTCGAGACGAATATCATACGCGAATCGATCACGCCGCACAACAGATATCTAATTATGAGCACTTTAGGAAAACTACCTGTTTCTTTACTCGGGAAATGTGGAGATCTGGGAATCGACCTGCACAGTGTCATTCCGCTGGCAGAAAAGGATGAGGCCTTCTGGCTCAAACTCACAACTTCGACCGGCGCGGTCGAAGGTAAATTACACATACCTCGCGCCGAGCCCACCAGGCTTTTGATTTACATGCCCGGCTTTCCCGGTGGCGGCTCAACTGATTTCGAAGCAAACCATCTGGCGAAGTTCCTTGAGACGAATTACACAGTTTTCACCATTCGTCATAATGGCTCGCTGCTGACCGGTGAACACTCTGACTATTACATAAACTGCCAACCCAGACAGAAGAAAGCAAAAGTCGACCATCAAGACTACATTGGAGCACCGGCGAAATACGATATAGGAAGCTGGCTGCTAGAACCGTTTATCGCAGTTGAGGCGCTTGGCGAAGTGTTCGAAGAAATTGTGATCGCCGGACACTCATTCGGCGGATTGTCGCTCTTTTATTCGATGCGCGAGCTTGTTCGCACACGATCAAAACAGCTGAGCAAAATAAAGCGAGTGGTGTCACTTGCGGGTGCAACGGGTCGGGTTCGCCTGGGAGAAGAAGACCCCATTCTCGTTCAATGGGCTGAGTACCTGGAAACGGACTGGGCTAGAGAGCGAGTAGCAATCGGCGACACTTCAAACAATGTCGAAAGATTGAAAGAAGCCTATCACGCGATTCATGACGGACAATATAGACCGCCATCAAACATCCACTTCGTCCTGGTCGTCCCATGGGGAGACACCGCCGATAGTACCGATGAGTACATCAATCCCGTCGAAGCACTGGACATGGTTGTGACCCTTGGACGCGGCACTCTTATTATTGATAAAACCAGTCGAAGTGATTCGGAAACTGGCGAACTCGCTCACGACATGTCGAGGTTTACGACAGATATGTTTTTAAAAATCGCCGATTCTAACTGGAATCCGGCTAAGCAAATTTTGTGTATCGACGATAAAGGACTACACTGATGAAATTGGTATCCCGTTGCGCATTTATTGGTATGGTCGCGTTCACAGTGACGCTTATAGCGCCAACGCAGGCGCTTGCAAGACTTGAAGGTCTTGAGCGCACCGTGCATAGTGCGCAAGGCACAAACTGCGAGAACAAAAGTGAAACCGCAGATGATACCAAAGATAATACCAGCGGCAGCGCGAAGGAAACCGTTTCAAATCTAGACTCAAAGCCTTCAAATAAGAAGATGACTGATGAGGCTAGAAGAGACCTTGCAATTTCGCTCATCGACAAAGGCAACTTCAGCGAAGCAGAAGAAATTCTCAGAGATCTGGCAAAGAAGGGAGACTCCGACAGCCTGATGGACCATGCTGCCGGACACTTCCGAAGCGATAAATACGACGAAGCGCTCAAACTCTGCCAGGAAGCTTTTAAAAAGAACAATGGAAAGCATTACGACAAGGCAATGATCAAACTGGGCATTGCGGAATGCTTGTACAAGAGAAAATCTTACGCAGAGGCAGAGAAGGAGTTTCAAGAGAGCCTTTCACTGTTAACCAAAAACGACTCACCTTTGATCGCTATCTTCGCGCTCGAAGGATTGGGCGGTTGTTATCTACAGCACAAAGAATTCGATCAAGCAGCCAACACATTGGAAGAACTCGCCAAGCTTAACAGAGATGTTTACGGTAACAAAGACATCGGCTACGGCTGGGCCTTATTCCAACTGAGTGAGGCATATAAAAAGGCTGGGCGCCATAAGGACTACCAGCCGATTTACGAAAAGGCCATTTGGATTTTTCGTGAGACAAACCGCAAGCGACTTGCCACCGAATTTAGTGACCCGAAACTTCAAGCTCAACTTTCCAAGATGGTTTTCGGTAGCGGCAATCGCGTAGGCGATGACTCCAGGCTCTTGGGAAAAAGCAAATACTTCGACTCGATCGACCCTGAAGTAGAGCTGCCACGTTGCGCATGGCGCCGGCAGTTTCGTCAGGTGGACGCCCCCGGCTATGTATGGTGCGACCCGAATGTAGAAGCGACGGCGGTTCTCATCTGCGTACATGGTCTAGGTTTGCACCATAAATCCTTTAATTCTTTCGCTCGCAGGATTGCGCCGAGAGGCATCGTCACAATTTCGTTCGATGTTCGCGGTTTTGGTACATACCTGGCATCAAAAGGGCAGGACGATCTGCAAATAGATGACTGCGTCAAAGACCTGAAGGAAATCATCAAATTGATTCGCGCCGATAATCCGGATAAACCGCTGTTTTTACTTGGCGAATCTATGGGCGGCGCGATCGCTCTCCACGTGGCTGCTGAGGCACCAGAGTTGCTGGATGGTGTAATTTGCTCGGTGCCGTCGGGGGCGCGCCATCAAGGAGCCTCCACCGCGCTCAAAGTCGGTCTTAAGTACATTAAAGGCAAAAACAAGCCGATGAACATTGGTGAACAGGTCATAAAGCAAGCGACGGAACAAGAGTCTCTGAGGAACGACTGGTCGAATGATCCTTCGGCAAGATTGAAATTGACCCCGAAAGAACTTGTCAGCTTTCAAACTTTTATGGGTCAAAATGTTGAGGTCGCAAAAAGGATCAGAAAAACACCCGTTATCCTCTTCCAGGGAGATAACGATAGACTCGTGAAAAAGACTGGAACCTATGATTTATTCGAAGCAATCAGTTCGAAAAAGAAAACCCTGATTTTGCTTGGCAACACCGAGCATTTGATTTTTGAAGCAGGGCAATTTCAAGATGATGTCACCCTCGGTGTCATAGATTGGATGATGTTCCACGGCCAGCGACATCACGAAGAAGTAAGCGAAGCAGATTCCGTTCAAACCGACTGAGCGGCTACGGCGCTCCCCCCGGTTTTAGCTGACACTGGACAAGACCCCTTAAGGCTCAAACATTTGCTCAGAAGAGTCTTTTGCATCCTTTGGATCGATATCGAAAAACTTCGAGAACTCCGTGTCTCCTACGAGATCGAGAAGTTTTCTTGAAGTGATTTTGAACCGAGACTGCGCCTTTTTCAGACCAGCAACCGTCAAATTTGGACACTCATTACAGGTGATCTCTTTCAAGTTTGGCATCTTCGCGAGCTTATCGAAAACACCGTCGGTAACTTGAGTATTCGTAAGGTCTAAGGACCGCAGATTTGGCAAAGTCATAATCGGATCCAACTCAGATTCTTTGAATCGGATTCGCGACAAGCGCAAGAAGGTAAGCTTCTTCATCTCAGCAATGGTTTTGAAACTGGCCGGCGTAATCGAGGTGTCATCAACAGCCAGCAACGTTAAGTCCGGAAAAGTTTTTGCCAACATTCTGATGCAGCTGTCGTCGACATTTGGACAGACACCAAGTTCCAGTCGAGTGAGCGGCATATGACTGAGCGCGCGAAGCCCCTTCTCGGAGACTTTGGTATCAATAGCGCATAAACAGTTCAAACGCGCCTTTCCTGATGCAAGGGTGCGCAAAGTCAAATCGGTCATCCTTGTATGCGCGCCCCAAAGTTCCATCAGGGGCAGCTGAGTCAACTGACAAAATCCAGCATCAGAGACATTGCAGTCGCTAACGTTGAGCAACGTCAGGCTGTGCATCTTCGCAATGTGCGCCATGCACTTATCCGTGATGTCGGATTCCGAAATCCCAAGGGTCTGCAGTTGTTCACTCAATGCCATGACACCCTTATCCGTTATCTTGCATTGTCCAAGACCGAGCCCTCGGAGGCTCGGTATCGAAGCAAGACTGAGAAGACCATCATCTGTGACTTTTCGAGCCATCAGCAACATGTGTTGAATCGGCAATCGTGAAATTATTTTGCATCCAGCGTCGGTGAGATCCGGTTGCTCGTTCAAAAATAATTGCTGAACCGGGCGTCCAAGCAGCATCTCCAGATCAGAGTCAATCAGATCGGTTTTGGCGGTAAACTTTGTCCCTTTGGATTCCTTATCAACTTCGAATAATTCTTCAAAAGATTTTTTCGGTGCACCCAACCGAGTTATTTCCGTAGCAGTCTTTGGCTTGCCTTCTTTCTTTACGATGACTTCTTTCTGCTGTGGCTTTGTCAAAACAATAGCTGCCACTGCGCTTAGTGCTACCAGTGCAACTGTGGCAATGAGAGCAATCCAAACGCCGCTTCCTGCGCGACGGGAAACCGGTCCTGCGACATCGGAATCCATTCGCCCCGAATCAACACTCGCTTTCGGAACGTATGCACGCTCGTGAGCCCGTAGAACGCGCTTCAATGCGATCATCAGATCTGTTGCCGAGTGATATCTATTGCCAGGTCTTTTCTCGAGACACTTGCTTACGACGTCTTGTACGTCATCCGGAATCTGCACGGAGGGATTCACATCTGCCATCGCCGGAGGCTGCATTTCGGCGTGCATCTTCAATGTTTCAAGAGATGTATCGGAGATGAATGGTGGCCGACCAGCGATGCATTCGAACATAATGCATCCGAGCGAGTAGATATCGGAGCGCGTAGAATAGGGCAATCCGGTGGTCGCATCCGGACTCATATAGGCCGGCGTGCCAACAATCGCTGACGTCATCCTTCTGGTAGCTTCGGCACCACCCACGGGGTTACTGGCGGTGCCGGCACCATATTTGCTACCGCCCACGCCGCCATCGGCGATATCAGGTCTAGGACCGCCTTTGCCCGCGCCAATCTCCGCCACGCCAAAATCTATCAGGCAGATGTCCGGGTGTGGAGAGTCTATTTGAGACACTAGCATGTTACTCGGTTTCAGGTCTCGGTGTAGAATGCCGGACTCGTGAGCGTAGCCAAGGGCGTCGCACAGATCTACCATCATGGTAAATACGGTTTCCCATGGCAGGTAGCCTTTCTGCTGCCTGACTTCATCTAGCCCACGGCCATTAACAAAATCCATGACCATAAAGGGCGAGCCCTGCGCGCTGACCCCAAAATCCAAGATCTGAACAATTCGTGGATGGTTTAGCTTACTGTTCGCCTTGGCGGCATTCTGAAAGTTGATCAACTCATTAGGCGAAAGCTGCCTGAGCGTTTTCACCGCGACCTTCTTGCCTAGCACACGGTCACGGCTGAGATAAACTCGCCCGGATACTCCCTCACCAATTATCGAAAGAGGCTTGTAGCGTTCAAGCGGATACTCTCGAGCATCAACGGAGAGTTCCTCTTCGTTCTCGTCCACATATTCAACCGGCTGCTGGGCAACCAATGAGCCGGACTGCGTTTGACTGCCCTTAATAATTTTGGGTTCCGCACAACCACACAAATCCTGCCTGAAAATCCATTGCGTGAACGAACCGGAGCGACCTGCGTAAACGCGCTTGCCGCAAGTCGCGCACATGGTGACTTCAATGGTACTGCCTTCGCCACTACCGGCGGTGAGGGCGCTATCGCAAGTGCAAGCAACGATCCACTGCGTCAAACTCCCGGACGATTTGACTTCTTTTGGTCTTCCGCACTTAGAGCAATTGGTGGCCGGCACAACCATCACAACATCAGTAACACTTGATATTTATACCAAACTTGCAGTCGCTTTACTCGCTCTGGACACTGTTTTCGCAATCGTCAACAGTGCAATTGACGGTCTGAGTACTTTTAAGCTTACATCGAGTCAGACAGGAGTCGGAAAAGGCACTTCCGTCGAGACTGGAATCATGAAAGGACAAACTTTTGCCTTTGCAATCGCAGACTTTAGACTTGCGAATCTGGCAATCTTCAAACCGACAGTCATCAAAACTGCTGTCCTCGAGCCCACAATCCTCGAACTTGCAGTCCTCGAAACGTCCATCCTGCAATTTACAGTCCTTGAATTTACAATCGATTGAACGAACGTTTTTCAAACCGGCATTCTCGACACGACAATCTTCCATGCCGCCATCTTCAATCTGACAGTCGCTGACTTTTACGTCATTCAAGCGGCAATTCGTGATGCCACAGTTTTCTACTTTTGTATTTTCGAGACGGCAGTCGTCCAACTTGCAGTCAGTGATTTTAGAATCATCAAACCGTATATTCGTCAAACCGCAGTTTTGGATTTTTACACTTTCCAATCTGCAATTATCGAGCTTGCAATCACTAATTTTGCAACTCGTAAATTTGCAGTTGCCGAGGTCTCCACTGCTTATTGAGCAATCTTCGAACGCGCAATTCTCAAATTTGCAGTCTTCGATCCTACAATCTTCAAACCGGCAATCATCGAAGTCTCCACACTTAACTGTACATCCTCGGATCAGCTTGCCAGACATTTTGACATCCTGGATGCTTTGATTTTCGATTATCTTATCGTCGTTATCCATGCGTCACCTCCTCTCGTTCGCACATCCTGATTAGCTCTTCAGTTGAGAGTACCGTTGCAAACTCCCCATGCAGACTTGCTAGAGCATATTGATGTACTTCATCGGCGGTGAACTCCCTGCCGTCATATCCGGTGCGGTTGAAAGTAGCGGTGGCATCGCCAACGACGTACGTATCGAAACCCAGGTTACCTGCCATACGGGTCGATGTTGAAACACAGTGGTCGGTGGTTAAACCAACGATCACAACAGTTTCAATACTGTGACCGCGAAGATACGATTCCAGATTTGTGCCGATGAAGGCACTATTCACATTTTTCTCTTCAATTCTTTCTCCCGCAGTCGGAGCCGTATCAGGTTTAAACTCATTACCTGGCTGGTCGGGTCGCAACGGCGAATCATGTTCCACACTCATGTGACGAACATGCACAACCGGACGCCCAGTACGTCTCCAGGCATCGAGAATACGTCCCATGTTTTCTTCCGCTTGCGGATTGTTGCGAACTCCCCAGTAGGATGAGTCGAAACCTTTCTGCACGTCTATTAGAATCAAAGCCGCCAAATCGGGGAGATTTTTCACTGGTTATTTAGCTCCTGCGGTTTCTGAAAATGCCTTTTAAAGCGTTTATATCAAGCTCCTTGAAGAAACAGCGTCTAGCGATTGGCACCGAAGGCGGTGTCAACTGTTTCCTCTGCGCAACACGTCATCCCACAGCCAAGGCGGTTTCGGCGCACCAATTTCCGGCATATTTCAACTTCGACATTCTAACAGACTCAGGCTCCTGACATGATGTATAGTACTGAGGTTTAGCAAATCAGCGTTGAAAGTACAAAGGAGCTTTTCCTACATGGGTTTCAGGCAGATATCAGGTCTAAAGTACTTTTCAAGCGTAGCTATGTTCACCTTGATTGTGTTAACTCTAAGTAGCCCTGCGACATGGGCGCAAGGAGCGGAAGGCCTTGGTCTGGACCCTGAATCGCAAAGGCTTCCAAAACCAGTTGAAGTTGAAAGCGAAACAGGCTATGCCGACGGTCCTGAAGAACATTCAAAACCAGGAGACGACAGTTCAAGCGCATCCACAGATGAACCGACGATTGGAAAGAAAGGGAAAAAGCAAATTATGAGCGAATCTGTCTACGACTTCCGCGCAAAAAGTCTTGACGGTCAGGACATCGACCTGTCCTCATACAAAGGCAATGTAATGTTGATCGTCAATACAGCTAGCGAATGCGGATTTACGAATCAATATAAAGGTCTTGAAGAACTTCACGAGAAGTACAAAGATCGCGGCTTGAAGATTCTTGGATTTCCATGCAATCAGTTTGGAGGACAGGAACCAGGAGACAATCATCAAATCGCAGCTTTCTGTCAGAAAAACTTCGGCGTCAACTTTCAAATGTTCGAAAAAATTGACGTAAATGGCAAAGATGCTCATCCTCTGTACAGATATCTTACAAACGCTGCTCCAGGAGCGCTCGGCACGAAAGCCATCAAATGGAACTTCACGAAATTCCTGGTAGACCGTCAAGGGAAGGTCTTGAAACGCTACGCACCTACGACAAAACCAGAAGATCTGGCCGCGGACCTCGAGAAGCAGCTTTAGTGCTGAGAACAGGTTTCGTCAGGCATTACCTGGCAAAGTCTCAATTTACATTTCCAAAACGATAAAGCCCCAGGGACTCAGATCGACTGTAAAGCCGGCTTCGCTTACATTGGTAATCTGCAGCGGGGTACGCGACGTTTCACTCGAAAATATATGCGTCAACCTCAGGTCTTTTGAAACAGGAGCGCGCACGTAGCTTTGAGCTTGAGTATCGGAGTAATTGACTATCGCGCAAACTTTATAGCCGTTCTCGTCCGTCCAGGAGAATGCAATAAAACACTCGGACGTCCAATTGCCCTCCCAGGCAGGTGCGCACTCTAACAACGTCCACGTGCCTGCGTGCACCACTTGTAGTTTCAAACAAGAGAGCAATTCGTCATAGAACATCTCAACGTTCTTATCGACCGGCTCTGTTGGTTTACGAGATATGTGGACTGACACACGCTTGCGAAAGCCCTCGAATTGACCTTGATGAAGGAAGCGCAACCCCGGACAAAGATAGGTTAAAACAGCAGCAGCCTTATGTTGCTCAAACGGAAATATTCCAGCTGCGCGAGGTTCATCGTGATTCTCCAGAAAGCGCGCTGACCTTTTTTGATATTCGATATCAGCGAGAAAATGATCACGAATCTTTCTGACATTGCCCTCTCTGAGTCTATCGTAGAGCCGTTTGTCATAAGTGAAATCGAAACCCAACTGTTGCAGATCCCATTCTCTGTCCCAGTAGACTTCCGCCATGAACGTAAAGTCAGGATGTTCGTTTCGAATAGAACCGATCGTGATATTCCAAAACGGTTCAATGTCGATATTCCAAGTTCTCAGGAAAACATCCGGCAAGATCAACATTGCCATATCGCAACGCAAGCCATCGCAGCTGGTGGCAATGCGCGCAATCTCTTGTCGCATAGCAGAACAAAACTCGGGATTGCCGTAGTTCAATTGAAGAGTATCCGGCCAACCGTCAAAATACGGATCGCGGCCATGGGCAAAAATCTCCGTTCCCACACGAATATAGTTCTGCGGAGCCGCCTCGATAGCGCCTTCGTCACCTTTCACGAAATACTCCGGATGTGATTCAACCCACACATGATCGATCGCCGTATGGTTAGGCACAAAATCTAGCATAAGTTTTAATCCAAATTGGTTGGCGCGGTTGTGCAAGCGCTTCAGCGCACCAGAATCACCAAAATGTTCATGCAGCGTATATTTCGTGATGGCAAAACCAGACCCACAAATCTCGTCGTCCTTCAAATCGGGAACGTCTTCTCTGAAAGACTCTTTCCATCCTGGATGACTTTGTGAAATTTTCTGTCCGATCTTGCCGGTTTGCCAGACGCTTAAAAAGTAAATCCACGCAAAACCCCTTTGCGCCAGTTTTTCAAAGAACTCATCCGGAATATCGTCCAGAGTAGCTTGCCTGCCGAGTTCGCGACTGAGTTCCGAAAGCCAGACCCGTGTGTTTACTTGATATAAACTGGGATTTGTTAATAGCATATTCGGGAGAGTTTCCGCTCTGTCTCCAGGTTTTAATTTTGCTTTCGTCTTCGGCATAGAATGCTTCAAGCCTCGTTAAAAGACAGATCAACTCAGACGTTGGGCCATATGCGCAATTTTGCGCATTGGCGATGGCTCCAACCAGGTTTCCTCATTCATCAGTGACTGGATATACAGAAGCTTTGCGATGTTCCCCGTCCAACCGGTCTGGTGCGATGCGCCAAGACCAGAGCCATCATCGCCATGGAAATATTCGTAGAACATGATGTACTCGTTGAAATTCGGATCCGTTTGAAACTTGTCCGAGTCACCATATACGGGGCGCCGTCCGTTTTCATCAGGCAGGAAGATGCTGGTCAAGCGAGTAATCAAATCATCGGTTATTTGATATAGATTCATCATCTGACCAGATCCAGTCGGATACTCCACCTTGAAGTCATTTCCGTAATAACAGTAGTAGCTCAAGAGCGAACGGATCAGCAGGAAGTTTACAGGGAACCAAATTGGTCCACGCCAATTTGAATTGCCGCCGAACATGCCCGTGTTCGACTCACCCGGCACATAATCGACGCGAAATTCGTTGCCACCAAATTCGATGACAAAAGGATTTTTTTCGTGGTACTTAGACAGACTGCGAATACCATATGGACTGAGAAACTCTTCTTCATCGAACATATGCTTAAATATTCGACGCAGCTTCGTTTCATCACAGACTGCGAGCATCCGACGACCGTTAACTCCAATGGTATCCGGCGTATGAATGTTCTGGCAGGTCTCCTTCTGGCGCTGCATAAACTTGGCAGCTCTCTCCATGAATTCTGGAACGTTAGTCCAGATTTCTTCTTCCATTACCACTGTTGACGCAAGTGGAAGTAAACCAACCATCGAACGAACCTTCAACCTCATCGCCTGTCCATTCGGCAACCGCAAAACGTCATAGAAGAAACCGTCATCTTCGTCCCAGAGTTCATCTCGATGACGACCAGGCCGGTCCATAGCACCAGCAATCCAAATTGTGTGCTCGAAAAACTTCAAAGCAAAGCGTTCATAGAAAGGATTGTCCTGGGCAAGTTCCAACGCGATGTTCAACATCTGTTGGCTGAAAAATGCCATCCAGGCTGTTCCATCTGCCTGCTCGAGGTGCCCGCCGGTCGGAAGCGCGTGGCTTCGATCGAACACTCCTATATTGTCTAAACCGAGGAAGCCTCCTTCAAAGACATTATGTCCCATGGGATCTTTGCGATTAATCCACCAGGTGAAGTTAACGAGTAATTTGGAAAACGCGTATTTCAAGAAGTCCCGATCGCCCACGCCATCATGCTGCCATCGATCGTACAGATACGCCCAGTACGTAGCAAAAGCGTGCACAGGCGGGTTCACATCGCTGAAGTTCCATTCGTACGCAGGAATCTGTCCGTTTGGATGCAGATAGGAACTTTTCAACATCATCTCCAGCTGATGTTTGGCAAAATCAGGGTCTATCATGTTAAGAGACATAATATGGAACGCCAGGTCCCATGCCGCGTACCACGGATATTCCCACTTGTCCGGCATAGAGATGATATCTTCGTTGTACATGTGAAACCAGGCACTGTTTCTCACGTTCGACTGGGTCATCGGCTGCACGTTATGCTCTCGCAGCCATTGGTCGACATCGTAATAGAAGAACTGTTTGCTCCACATCATGCCACCAAGTGCGGTTCTTAAGATCTTCGATCGTTCTTTATCTTCCAGCAATTTATCGGGTGTAAGACCTTCGTAGAAATGGTCGGCTTCTCTCGTCCGCAGTTCCATAACCTCATCGAAGTTTTTCATGGGCTCACCATATTCAGTGGCACCCATTCGAAAACGGATCGAGGCGCTCCCGCCAGCGGGAATGGTCAGTTTATAATGCGCCGACATCTTCGTGCCAACCTGCGCCGGATTAACAGCGTCCAGCTTTCCATCAACAACATAGTTGTTTATCCCATCCTTGACATAAGGACTCTGGTTGGGCGAGCCCCACAGTCGCTCCAGATTCGTTTCGTTCTCAGTAAATAGAAGAGGAACGGTGCGGTCAAAGTAGATATGGTATTCGGAGAGTTTATCGGAATAGTTTTTATCAGTGTGCTGAGCACTTGCCGCCGACAATCCATCCTTTGTCAAGCCTCGTATCATCGGCTTCGACGCATCCCCGCCCCAGGACCAGGTGTTGCGAAACCAGAATGTCGGCAATACATCAATCTCGGCTTCCTCACCAGCTCTATTGAAGATAGAAACCTTTATCAACAGATCTTCCGGGGTTTCCTTCGCGTATTCGATAAAGACATCGAAGTAACGGTTGTCATCGAATACTCCGGTATCAATCAGTTCGTATTCCTTCTCATACTTGCTGCGATCGCCATTACCCATCAGAAGCTTGTCGTATGGGAAACGGTGTTGCGTATATTTGTACAGGTATTTCATGTACGAATGCGTCGGTGTACTGTCGAGATAGTAGTAGATCTCTTTGACGTCCTCGCCATGGTTGCCTTCACTGTTGGTCAGACCGAACAATCGCTCTTTGATGATTGGATCTCTGCCGTTCCACAGACCAAGGGCGAAACAGAGAATCTGATGCTCATCACTGATGCCGCCCAGACCATCTTCACCCCAGCGATACGCACGCGATCGAGCATGGTCATGCGGGAAATAGTTCCACGCATCACCGTTTTCGCTGTAGTCCTCGCGCACAGTTCCCCACTGCCGCTCACTGAGATAGGGTCCCCATTTTTTCCACGGCGTGCCTTGCGTTCGAGCGTCAAGCAGTCGCTGTTTCTCAGGATTAATAGTATCGAGCTTAGCTGCATGTCTTTCGCGTTCGTTCTGCGCCATGGCGACCTCGAATGTGGGGAATAGGCTTCAACGATATGCCACGCAATTCATACCTAACTTCGCCTGTAGCATTAAACCGTTCATTTATATGGAAAACCGTTAGCGCCGAACGGTTTATTAACTGAACGTCGCTACGACAAGTGCGCTCGTTCCACTGCTCTAATGAATGCAGACGGAAGCGGATGTGCAAACGATGACGAGTAAGACCGCCGGAGAGCTCAAAGAGGAGTGAACGAGCTGTTTATCTCATCCACCTTGCGCTGGTAAATCTCAGCCTCTTTAGGACGTTTTCGCTTTCTCATCAATTCCGCATAGCTTGCGTAGGCGGACATCAAGCCAAGTTTATCGGCCACGCCGTTCGGACCTTTTGTCGCGATCAGACGCTTGATATGAACCTCGGCAATAGTCAGTTCATTTGCACCAAGTTCTGCCGTGATCAACTGCGGAAGCAACTCTTGCATCATCTCTTCGTACGGGTATGGAGTGCGAACAACCTCGGCGGAAACAACGCCTCCGGGATGGTGCCTCTCTATTATCTTCTCGGGTTTCCGTTCCTTGGTCGGAGAGGGCTTCATCGCCCCGCCATCAATAATTGCCAGAGCCTGTTTTAAGGTTTTAGACGCGTCTTGAAACCGATTAGCTCGGTTGTAGTGCATCCCTAAGCCGAGAAGACTGCCAATGTACTCTTTGCTGTTTCGTCCCTTGCGCAAACTCTTTTTGACGATAGCCGAATAGACCTGCTCAGTATCAGGCATCCCTTCTGAACCTGATACCGCTTCTGAGACACCAGGCACCACTCCTGGTTCTTCATCTTGCGAAAAACTGGGAGCAACGCTAGCGGCAATCATTGTGGTAAAAAGAAGAGCACCTGTAAAAACCTTCCGCATCAGGAACCTCTGGTGGTGAATGGTGGCATGACCTGTTTCAAAGCTCATTCTAGACGTTCAGCTCCAAAGAGTAAATGAGCACGGAGAGTCTCAAACTCCATGCTCATTGTGCTCGTTTAAGTAAGAAACGGTTTCTTTAAACCGGCGGCAATGCGATTACGGGCCACCCATAGGAGGAAGACCGCTGTTGGGACCGTAGGGTGGAACAATAGCGCCTACGTTCGTAATACTGCATCCTTTCTCTGTCGCAGGAGAACCGCTCGCGAGCTCATAGGTCTGCACGGTCCAGGCACGTGGTCGGTACGTGTCTTTGTTTACAGGCGCCCAGAGCGTGCTTTCTTGAACATACTGCGGATTGACGAGGGAAGAGGCTAACGTCGTTGTGTTGCCGGTTACGTGATACTGAACATTGCCCCCGTTATCCAAACTTTGCGTGACTGGAACGTTGATAGCGCCACCATATATGATGCAGTCTTTGACCTTGACCGTGCCAACTCCGTTAGTGGAAAACTGCCTGTCATACATCGCGTGCTGAGAGAAATTCGAGACCAGGTTGGGCTCATAAAGAGTGCATCTGGTCAAATTGACTTTGACCTTCGAGGCGGTGTCTGTCGGCTCAACGGATACGTTCGCATGGTTTGCTCCTAAGAATAGGCAATCGACAATCGTTGCTTGACCTTGAACGATATCAATGCCCTTGTTGTATACCGGTCCGAAAACACATTTGCTGGCGCGAATTAAAGATTGATACGCTGTTCCATTCGGTCTTGCACCGAGTATTCCAACACCCCATTCGCCCCACCAGCCATAACCGCCTTCGAAGATGCAACCTCTAAAAGTAGTAGCATTGGGCTGTCCCGCCACCGGTCGTTCAACCGCGCCAGCCTTAACGTTGGTGAAGCGACAGTTGACGAAGTTATTATCATAGCCACCGAAGACAACGGCACCGACCCGTCCACCGCCGTAAGGAGGGAAACCATATACGGTGCCAAATTCTATATTGCGAAAGGTATTGTTGTTGGTTTGAACCTTTACATTCTCACCCGAGAAGTTTGTAATTTTAATTCCGGACCGCGCATTTGCGATCAGCTGAACGTTGGAGCCGGTTATAGTCACTCCAGTTTGCACAGGCGTGCCGGAGGCCGCTGCAATTGTAACCACTCCATTATGATTCGCGGCGGGCGATTGCCTGATGGTCAGGAAGTTTGTTGGAACAGTGAACGGACCTGTATAAGTGACACCAGAAGCGCCACCATCCACTATAATCTGATCCCCTGGAACTACTGACGACCAGTTGATCGATTGGAATGATTTCCAGGCCTTTTTCCAATTGGTGCCGTCGCCATCGTTGCCGTCCGGCGATACATAAAGATTGCGCGCACTTGCGTCCGCGCCGCAGGCTAGCGTCGAAGCCAGCGCCACTATAATTCCCGCTATAAATCTGAATTTATAGTTGAGTTGAAATCTCATTTGGTTTCTCTCCCAAGCTATCGAACACGTATGTAGAACAGTTTTTGTAGAACACAACCACGTGAACAGTCGCACGAAATCTACGGGTACACAGATGTGAACCCCGCGGTTCTCGATAAACGCGCATCCAATTTCCACTTTGGAATGCGATTGCTCAACAATAGTCAGCGAACGTGAACTCAATGTGAGTCAAATGTGAAACGAGCGTGAAGTCAACGCAAGCGCCGTACAGGTGGGCAAAAACATTCTGAATTTATTCTCTTCACGACAACTTCACGCATCGTCTCTAGACTGAACTGAACGCATTTATATGGATAAATCATCAATGCAGATGCAAGGTCGACGCAAAGTCGCGCACAGAAATGAACGTGGAAATCTCTACGTTCTCTATATCGGTTTTGCAGCGATGATTGTAGTTGTTTGGAACTTGTATGCTCAAGTCGGTTTATCCTTCATAGTCAATTATCGAAGCAAGTGTGCACTGGAAGCCGCCTCCCTTGCGGCGGCCCGCGACCTGTCAAGAATCGTCATCGACGATCCGAAGTGGGGGTACGTGGCACTCACAGATCAACCTCCCGTTGGAGAAGACACAAAGGCGGGCGATGGTTATCCGCTTCCCGTGACAGGAATAAACACAATCATGGCGACGGTGCGATTGGAGATGCTGGTCGCTCAGGCACTCGGCACAAACGAAGCGATGGCTTGCGCGTTGGATGACCTTCGCACCGCACGCGCTGCTTCAAGACGTCTATCAAGGACGTTGCGAAACTCGCTCAAGAGAGAAAGAAGCAGCAATGAAGATGAAAAGGAACTTGTAGCTCGAGATATTTTTGGAAACCTAGTTCGTCCCATGGACAGTGCCGCGACCGTGTATCGAAAAAATGCCGATCAAATGCTTAGTGGTATGGGATGGAAACTTGAAAGTATGAACGCCGACCTTGGTTCGTTAACACAGGAAGGCACGACGAATACACCAAGTCCAGAGCGAGGTTTGTCAAACCGGGCGGCGTCTATATTCGAGCCGGAGTTGAAGAATTATCCAGCCTTTGAAGACGTCCCAGCGGCAGGAGAATCATTCTACTTCGCCGGACTCGGGAAACAGACCAGTCTTGTTGAACCTGCACTTTTCGATGAATCACGCTCCGTTCAGAACAGCTCCGTGATACGTCTTGTCGCTCAGCTAAAACGAAACGACACTGACAATTGGATGAAATCTGTCGCTTGCGCTCAACCGGCATACATGGAAGATAAGGTACCTGCATCATATATGGTGCTTCGATTTCCGAACGGGATTCCAAATGGCACGGACTGCTTGAGGAGTTTGCTGACTTCCGACGGTCTATCGAAAAGAATTCCTTTGTACACCGCTTGTGGTGGCGACTTTCCGAGCGACCAGGGCGCCCAGTTAAAAGAGAATCCGGACACATCCTCCGCCACTGTTCGCCAGGCAGTTACCCGCGCATTTTTCGACTGGCTGAGAACCGCACATGCAAAACCAAAGCTAGATGCGATCATCAATGCGCTTGATTGTCAATTCAACAGCCAACACCCTTCGGTCACCTACTTATACACCTTCGACGACCGCGGAGAAATCGAGGTCGCGGCTCCTAAAGATTATCCCTTCCTCGCTCAAACCGCCTACGAAAGCCAGCTCTACACCGTCGCAACCAATGTCATCAATCTGCACGGTGTTGCCTGGTCGATGCGGCTTCGCGATCAGGTCCATCGACTCGGCAAACAGGAGGGCGGCAAACATGCCGGTCAACCGATGCCATCCACGGTGGCAGTTAATCACAATCAGGACGAGGAGAAGCGGTTACTTGCGACTGCCGGCAGCAGATACGATAGGTCAAGGCTTGGTTTGGAACTCGAAATTTCAACTCCGATAATGACTAACGGAGGCGAATTATGACCGTTTGCAAAAATCAAATACGACCCCGACGCAACCGTCGACGGGGCTCATCAATCGCGGAGTTTGGTGCAGCGTTTTACGCTTTCTTCTTCGCGATCATCATTCCAACGATCAACTTGCTGAGTTTTGCGATTGCGTTTTCCTACGCACATGTTGCCGCCAATATGACAGCTGATTCAGTGGCTCAATCAATGACTTTGAAGCGCGCAAGGCAAATAGTAGAAAGCGCACCATCAGATCTAAAAGGTGATTCGCTTGCGAACTTTCTGAAGGTCGAACCTGGTGCCGAACGTTTCAAACTCGATCTTGTCAGAACCAATATGCAAGGTGAAAACGAGATTCTCACCGCTAAAAAATTGAAGTCGGAAGATAACGATCAGAGTAAAGGGCTAATTCAGTATCGAATCCTGGCAAATTACACCCTGCGACCGCGGCTCGATCTCGGCTCGGTACCCTTCATAAACACTATTCCGATTATCGGCAAAGAGAGTGAGCTCACTTTTAAACTGATTAGAAACATCGAGCACGCCGATGAAATAATGAATTAAGTTTCCGGTGTAGCACTGCTTAACGATCCGTTGACTATCGTCAGCCTGGACTCATAATGGAATAACCGTTCATTTTATTGAGTGTACTGAGAAACGATCATGTTTACGAATACGTGCCACTACATGCCGGAAATTTCCCTACGCGCCGTACCCGCGCAGTGGGTGGAAGCCGCACGTGTTCGCAACAGGGAGTAACGCACTCTACTGAACTTAGCGAATCGTGTGAGCTTCCCCAAAAGGAAGCTCATTTTTTTCGCGTCCATACTTTTAAACCAATTCAATTGGTTTGAAACACAAACAACCTAGTTCTTATTCGAAATGGTGATAGTTATGAAACTCGCAGTTGAAGTAGATAATTTACGCAAGGTGTACGAGGTGCACAAACGGCGTGGACTTTTCGCGCGAGAAAAATCTGAAGTAGTCTCGGTAGACAACGTCAGCTTCTCGGTGCCGGAAGGACAAGCGCTGGCATTTGTCGGACCGAACGGAGCCGGAAAGTCAACAACCATTCGGATGTTGACCGGCATCTTGAGACCGACAAGCGGCTCTGCGCGAGTTCTGGGATTCGACCCGTGGAAAGACAGAGCGCGTATGGCGTTTCACATCGGAGCGGTGTTTGGACAACGGTCCCAATTGTGGTATCACTTGCCTGCAGGCGACACATTCGACTTGCTCGCAAGAATCTACAACATCGATCCGCGTGAGTATAAGAAACGCAGAGACGAGCTTGTCGAGCGCTTCGACCTGGGAGCATTGATAGACGTTCCGGTCAGAAAGCTATCGCTCGGTCAAAGAATGAGAGCTGAGGTCGCCGCGAGTTTATTGCATAAACCAAAGTTGCTCATGCTCGACGAGCCGACAATCGGTCTCGACATCAACGCGCGCCATCAATTGCGCGAACTCATCCGCGAGTGGAATCGCAGAGATGGTCTCACCGTCTTCTTAACGAGCCACGATACCGGCGACATCGAAAGTGTCGCAGAGCGCGTGATAATCATAAATCACGGTCGCATCGTTCTCGATGATACCGTTGACGATCTCCGGAATAGAAAAGAATTCGCCGGATTGAGCCTGGAAGATGCTCTCGCTCACATATACGGACTTGAGCATGACGCCAGTCTCGACGACGACAAAGTGGAGGCACTCATATCATGAGCGCTTTGAAAAAATACTGGGCCATCGCCTGGATATCCGCGAAATCGAATCTCGCTTATGTCAGTGAAGTTTGGAGCAGATTGTTCTTCCTCGCTGTCATCCTCTACGTCTTCATGTGCGTTTGGAAAGCGACGTTCGCTAATAATCCGGCAGGTCGATTCGAAGGATTCACCTTGAATGAAATCGTCTGGTACCTGGCGTTTGCGGAAGCGATCATAATGTCTTCTCCGCGGGTGACACCACTCGTTGATGAGGATGTGAGAACCGGAGCCATTGCCGTGCAGTTGGTGCGACCTCTGTCGTACCCTCTGTACCGGCTCGCCTCCAACTTTGGAGAACAGATTGTTCGCTTTGCCACTACATTCTTTGCGGCGGCAGTAATAGCAGTTGTTCTTGGCGGAGTCCCCGACAACTTCGCGACCGGATTGCTCTTTGCCCTGATCGTGTTGCCTTTCGCATTTGTTCTCGACTTCCTTGGATATTTGCTGGTAGGTCTCAGCGCTTTCTGGTTCGAAGATACGACCGGACTCGCTCTCATCTATTCACGATTAACGATGATAGCTGGAGGCATGCTTCTCCCGCTGGAATTGTTTCCCGAGAACTTTCGGCTCGTATTGAAGGGTCTGCCCTTCGCATACATCGTGAATGGACCGGCCGGTTTGTTCGTACATCCGGACTTAACGGTATTAGGAATGGTGCTTGTCAATCAGCTAGTCTGGATAGCCGTGTTCAGTTTGCTCGTCGCGGCTGTATACAGAAAAGCGCTTGGACGCATCGCCTTGAATGGAGGCTAAAATGTGGAATAAATTATTCAACTATCTCGGTCTTGCCGTTGCATACTTTGGATTCAACTTCAAAGCGCAACTCGAGTACCGCACCGCATTCGTCTCTCAATCGTTCGCGATGTTTTTGAACGACTGCATATGGCTTGTTTACTTCATCATGTTCTTTGATCGATTCAACGTCCTCAAAGGCTGGCATGCTGAAGATGTAGCGACACTATGGGCGGTGACTGCAGCGGGTTTCGGAATCGGGCACAGTTTGTTTGGTAACTCGCTCGGTCTAGCCCGGATCATCGCCAACGGAGATCTCGATGGATGGCTCCTCTATCCAAGGGCGCTGCTGCCGCACGTTGTCCTCGGCAAAATGAGCGCCAGCTCGTTCGGCGACGCGATATTCGGATATGTCGTATATCTCGTCGTCGTAAAGCCTGATTTGCCACACTTTCTCCTTTTCACAGCACTTACGTGCAGCGTAGCATTGCTGTTTCTCGGGTTCAGTGTTCTCACCGGCAGTTTGAGCTTTTTCATAGGCAATGGAGATAGCTTAAGCGAAGGCTGGCGCAACGCCCTGATTGCATTCAGCACCTATCCGATGGATCTGTTTGACGGGAAAACCAAGCTGTTGTTATTGACGATAATACCTGCAGCTTACGTGAGCGGATTTCCAGTCGAGGCGCTCAGGAAGCTGTCGCTTTTGCACGCGGCATATAGCCTTCTTGGAGCACTGGCAGTAGTGGCAACAGCCGCGATCGTGTTTCATCTCGGATTGAGGCGCTACGAGTCAGGCAATATGGTGGCAATGCGCGGTTAGAAAGAAACGGGAGAGCGGAAACGCTTTCCCGTTTCAACCTACTCGCAAACCATTCGAGATTCCGTTTCGTTTCAAACCGGTGTAACTACAAAACTTCAACAACGAGCGACAGCCGGGGTCACAGGCTCTTTTCCTATTAAACGAGAGGCGTGCGAGGTCGCAGCAAGATAAATCGGTTTTGGATTCAGGCTAAACTCGCGCAGACACGCCTCGGCAAATTTTACGGCATGTTCGTCCTTAGTATGGACAGCCCGGTCAATCAGCTCTTCATGGGTTTCTTCAACATGATCGCATCCCGTGAATCTGCCATCCTGACCAGATACGGAATACAATCCCATAGCAGTCTGCCACGCATAACTCAATACTGAATCATAATCATTGCCATCAATGTAAGGAAGCAATATTCGCAGCATGCTCGGAGCCGTCACGGTGTGGATGAAAGTAATCGCATGTCCGATGTGACTTGCGTTGGCAAGGTAGCAACCAGCGGTCATCTCGGTCAGTTCGGATAGAAACCGATTGGCATCACCTGTGACATCAATATCGTTCACGACCGGTTTAAAATCAACGAACTCAAGAGCCTGCATCGATTCTTCGATCAATTTATACTTTCCGAGTTCTTCTCGCGGAACGATGGGAACGCTCTCAATCGCAGTTGCAGGTCGCATCTTGCCCGCGTCTCGCTGCCGTTCTCCCGGAAGATGGTGATACGAGGAGGCCCAGTACGCGAGCCCCTCAGCCAGTTCATTTAAGCGAAGTTGGTTTTCCCCGTGAGTCAGAGTCCTGACAGCATGACCAGTCCGAATGATACCGTGTGTTCCGCCTGCCATCATACCTGGTGCCAATATTGGCGCCCACTTCGCAATTACGGACGGCCATGCACTTTCCTTCAACTGGTTCTGAAAGAAAACATCCCAATCGCCGCAGCGTTCAAACTTACCTAGCGCCTCTTGCCAGTTCTCGACGCTTATCGGGTCTCGCGGCTGGGGATGCTCGCGCAGCCGTTTCCTGTAACTCTCCGCCCAGGAGACGACACCGTCAGGTCTACCAAGAGTTATCATCGCCTCGGAGGCCATAGGACCGTGATTTGAAAAGCCTACTCCAAACTCCGGTCCGGTATTCTCTAGAATCTCCAGCGCGTCATCAATTGTGGTTTCCATGCTGTCCTCGTCAGGCAGAGACACGATACATCATAGCAGCGATGAGATATGATCATATTTGAAGTTCCTCAGCCTGTTTGAAATTTGTTCGGAGTATAGAGTCGATGACTAAACACAGACTGTGTTTTTCGGTCGTATCACTGGTAGTGGTATCACTCATATCCAGCTGCCTCCCTATGCAAGACTTACCCCGTCCCGGTGATGATGAGGCCGCTGATGCAGAGGGTTTCTTCACGTCACACCAATATGCAGAAGCCATCCCTCTTTTAGAAGCAGCGGTGAAGAAACAGGCGATGTTCGGCTCCGCAAGCAGGGATCTGAATTATTCTAAATTACAGCTGGGTCAGTGTTACGCAAGAACAGGCAATTATGAGAAGGCACAAGAAAATCTCTTACAGTGCCTTCCTTACGTCACCCTCATGCAAGGAGAATGCCTTGAAGAACTGGGCGACGTCGCAGTAAAGCAGAATCAGCTCTCTTCTGCTGAAGCGTATTATTCGGATGCGATTAAATGGCACGAAAAGAAAAACGAGCAATTCAACGTTGTCGTCGAGAAACAGAAATTGGCACGTGTAGCTGAGAAGCTGAAGAAATACGAGCTTGCTGAATCACTGCTAGTGTGGCTAAACGACAACGAATGCAAAAGATACACTGGCATTGCAAAAGCTTATGGTCCCTTCGATCTGGCCGAGTACTACGATCGGATTGGCGAGAAGGACAAGGCGCAGTCCTTTTATCTGGAAACTATCAACATCATGGAGAAGGAGCACAAGGGCGGTCCTCAATACACCGGCTATTACTACATGAAACTGGGCGACTTCTACGCAAAAAACAAGGATACAACGAAGGCTAAGGCTTCATATCAAAAGGCCCTGGACCTATATAAAGGACGAAAGCTGCTGAGTGCGCCACCGCCGGACAATGGCATAAGAGAGGGACATCCGTCGGTCGAGATTTATGAAACTGATCGCAAAGAAACCCAAAAGAAGTTCGATGCGATCTAACGCCGCTATCTTGACATTCAGCAGATCACCTCGTGGGCTGGGGATTGTGATACGATCAGGCGTTCAAGGAATTCTCGCACGGAGAGTCATTTGATTCTTATGATTAAAACTGTCGCGCCTGCTCTGAAAGCATTAGTTTCGGATCTCATTGATTATGCCGGACTCTATCCGCCGGCAAAGCTGCCTATCGGGGATGCAATCGCAAACTTCGCCGAATACGAATCCGGAAGCCATTCCTGGATGCTGCGCCGGTTTGTTGTAGGCGCCGGCGAGCTCGATAAAGTTCCTGACAGCTTGAACGGCAAGTTGTCCGTTCTGACCGACAGCGAGCAGAAACGTGCCGCAAGTCTGGAAACCAGCACCATTTTAGCTGCCGCGCGACCTGTTTACTGCGAGATCCCTTTCACAGATCTAGAAAAGCTCGACGAGATAAAATCGTCAGGGTGTTTTGCGAAAATGCGCACCGGTGGTGTAAAGCCAGAAGCCATTCCGTCACCGTTAATGGTGTCATCTTTCATACTCGCCTGCGCAGAGCGACGACTGCCGTTTAAAGCCACCGCAGGTCTGCACCACCCTATCCGAAAGGAATACGCTCTCACATACGATGCGGATGCGCCTAGAGGCACGATGCACGGTTTCATTAACGTGCTGATGGCATCGGCGTTCGCATGGAGCGGCGATAAAAAGATCGAGAAAATCATCGAAGAAACCGATCCAACCGCTTTTCGTTTCGACGACAAAGCGTGCTGGCGCGACAAATCTCTGAGCGCAGAGCAAATTAGAGATGCTCGTCAAAACTTCATGCACGCTATCGGCTCCTGTTCTTTTGAAGAACCTGTTCAAGACCTGCAGGCACTGGGTCTCCTCTAATATGAGCAGTGAAAACAACATCCACCTTTCAGATCGAGTTATCGCAATTCCGAGTTCAAACATTCGCGATTCGATGAAACGGGTGGCATTGGAAACGGCTCGCGGCGAAGTCGTAAATCTGGCGCAGGGACTACCAGAATTTCCGGCACCAGATGTAGTGAAGCAAGCGGCAAAAGACGCTATCGACTCAAATCACAATCAGTATTGCGACACATGGGGTCATCCGCCTCTGCGTGAAGCGATTGCCAACAAGTATTTGAACTATTACGGCTTGAGAGTCGACCCTCAGAACGAAGTCACCGTAACTTGCGGCGTCAGCGAAGCCGTAAACTGCGCACTACTAACGGTGCTAAATCCTGGCGATGAAGTTATTGTCTTCGAGCCGTTTTACGAAAACTATTTTGCAAACATCATCATCGCAAACGCGACTGTGAAATACGTCAAATTGCATAAGCCCGACTACACGTTTGTCGAAGAGGAACTGGCGTCCGCATTTAATAACAAAACGCGCGCAATTATCATCAACAATCCGAACAATCCGACTACAAGGGTTTTCACGAGAGAAGAGTTAGAAACGATCGCAAAGCTTTGCCAGAAGTGGAATACAGTAGCGGTGTGCGACGAGATCTATGAGCATATGGTTTACGACGGACGTAAGCACACAGTGATGGCAACACTGCCGGGAATGGAAGATCGCACGTTCACATGTTCCGGTCTCTCAAAGTCCTACAATCTTACCGGTTGGCGTGTAGGTTGGGTAATTGCGCCAGAAGCTTATACTGCCAATCTGCGAAAAATTCACGACTATTTGACATTGGTTGCACCGACTCCGCTGCAGTATGCAGGCATAACAGCCTTGCAACTGCCAGCCGAGTATTACACTGATCTGACTGAGAAATACACCGTTCTTAGAGACAAACTGAGCGACTCACTTCTCGAAGCGGGATTTGAACTCTTGCGCCCGCAAGGTACTTACTTCGCGCTTGCCGACTGTTCGAAGCTTGGCTTTGCAAACGATCGGGAAGCCGTTGACTTTATGGCACGAGAACTACGGGTAGTGGCAGTTTCTGGGTTTAGCTTCTTCCGACCAGACACAGTGAGCCAGGCTATTCGGTTCTGTTTTGCAAAACATATGCAGACGCTTGAGCGCGCAGGAGCTCAACTGCGCCCCATGAAAGAGTTACTTCAAACTCAAAGGAGTACGTAGAAGTGGAAGTTCATTTGCTTGACGGAACTTACGAATTGTTCAGGCATTACTTCGGCGTCCCCAAATCAGCAAATGCTGATGGACAGGAGATCGGCGCTGTTCGCGGCGTGCTGGCGTCAGTTGTTTCGATGTTCGCTAAAGGAGCAACGCACATAGGTGTGGCCACGGATCATGTCATTGAGTCATTTCGAAATGACCTGTTCCCCTATTACAAAACAGGTGAAGGCATTCCCGAAGACCTCTGGTCACAGTTTCCTCTGCTCGAAGAAGCACTCGACGCGATGGGTGTTAAGGTCTGGGCGATGGTCGAGTTCGAAGCGGATGATGCTTTAGCTGCAGCGGCACACAAAGCCGCCCAAGATTCCAGGGTAGAGCGAGTGATAATTTGCACTCCGGACAAAGATCTCGGTCAATCTGTTGTCGGCACCAAAATCGTGCAGATGGACAGACGCCGTGACACGATCCGCGATGAAGCCGGTGTGATTGAAAAGTTCGGAGTGCGCCCGGAATCGATACCGGATTTTCTGGGGGTCGTTGGTGATACCGCCGATGGTATTCCGGGTCTACCTAGATGGGGAGCCAAAGCAGCAGCAGCGGTGTTATCTGTTTATCCGCATTTAGAAGACATTCCTAAAGACCCTAAGCAGTGGCCGTCTTCTATAAGAGGCGCCAGTACTTTAGCCGCAACCTTATTCGAGAAGTGGGACGACGCTATCTTATATAGAACGCTTGCAACTTTGAGAACGGATGTCGAAGTCTTTTCAAACGTTGACGAGCTGGAATGGAAGGGTCCGCGACCGGAGTTTGAAGAAAACTGCAAGCGATTGAAAGCACTCGACGTGTTCAAGCGTGCTCAAGCTGTAGCCGCACCAAAGCTGAAAGCGTGAGGCGAACAAGTGTTTTATATTGTCACCAGTCTGATTGCCGCCGGCATGATGGGAGCTGGCGATTTCTTCGGTGGTCTCGCGGCTAAGCGGGCACCGGTAGCGGTGGTCGGTTTCATAGGACAAGTAATCGGTCTACTCGTGGTAGCCGCGCTTCTTGCGGTAGGTTCTGAAACTTTTGCATACGCGCCATTCATCATTGGAGTCAGTGCAGGTGCCTGCGGAAGCGTCGCTCTGCTGTCGCTTTATCGAGGGCTTGCGATCGGACGAGTGGCAATCGTTGCACCGGTATCAGCGGTTCTTGGAGCACTGTTGCCGGTCGTGATCGCCATTATTGCCGGTCACGAATTTGGCATACCAAAATGGATCGGAATAATCTCCGGACTTGCGGCAGTCTACGTATTGTCACTTCCAGGCACCGAGGAAGACGAGCAGAGCAAGGAAAGCGGACTGATGCTCGCCATAGTAGCTGGAGTCGCGCTTGCGTTTTTCTACATGCTACTGGGCAACGAAGAAACACATGGCAGTATCTGGACCTTACTCGGCGAACGCTGCTCCGTCGTGTTGATCATGCTTGTGGTAATGCTGATTCGCCGCCAGTTTTCGATCAGCAGAAAAACTCCCGCACTTTCCTACATTATTACGGCAGGAGCATGCGACATCATCGGCAACTTGTCGTTTCTTCACAGCGCAGCGCACGGTCCACTGCCCATGGTGGCACTCATAAGTTCCCTTTACCCGGCAATGACAATCTTCCTGGGCTGGCTGCTGTTAAGAGAACCTCTCACAAAAAGACTATTCCTTGGAATTATGTTGGCGTTCATTTGTATCACACTGTTCGCGCTGCATTGAACGATATTAGGCCTCGCGCTTTCGCGCATTACTGCGATCTCTATCTCGCGAGGGTTGCGTGATCTTGTCAATCACTAATTGAACAACCATTGCCAGGAGACCAGCTACGAGAATAACAGGCATGAATGAAAGTCCGACTGCTAGTTGCCCTAACTCGTTGGCGCTGTCCGCGAAGCTCAGCAGCTCGTTAGAGGAGTGAAGGCTACTCGCTGCCGAATAGATATGGGGAGCAACATAGATCAGCCAAGCGACTCCCAGGATGGTACTAAACAATGCCGCGAGAAAAGTAAATCCTTGAATCTCTCCTGTCCTAATTTTCGCCGTTGCTCGCAGGGAACGGCGCGACATTCTTTTCCACTCTTGCTCTTTGTCATTAAAATTACTCATGATGGCTCACCGAACTGATTTTTCTAGTATTACTTTTGCCCGACCAAGGACGAACTTCCTGCAGGTTTTTATTAATGAATTCTGCCGAGGTGGTCACAAAAGTTGCTTTTTTACACGAAGAGCAACTTCTGTCGTTCGCAATACAATCCAGTGAATTAATAGAATCCGAAACGCAGCGAATTCGAGGAGCACATGCAGAACAGATGACTGGCACAGGCTTTTAGAGGGCTAGGCAGATTCAGGATCTGCTGATAGGATAGAAACAAGAAAACAAAATAAGCTTTTGATTCGGGGTCCCAGCGTGGTCCCCGTTTCTCCTTTTTAAGCTCGCCCTGCCGGTTTCCGGCGGGGTCGTTTTCTTTTGGTACCAAAATATCTGAGAGGGCAGCAAATGTCAGCTTGCAAATTCTGTCAAAAACAAATTGATAAAACGAGCCTCTGGTGCCGGTTTTGCCAGCGAGTCGTAAAGGAGGAGCTTGCCAAACTTTGCCCCAGTTGCGCTGAATCGATAATTAAGTGGAGTCGAGCATGCAGATTCTGCAATGCTCAAATTCACGCCGACCAGACCAAAGACGAAGACAACGATGAGTTCGGCGGCATTTACGCGAAACTTTCGCCCGACCCGCCTGAGGGTCCCTCTTACACTGCTTACTTGGTTCCCAGAAGCCTGGAAAACAAGTGACCGAAACCTGGAGTTTTGTGCGAAACTTTGTTCATTAGACTAACCGGTCTATCAACTTCCGGACCTTCAGGTGAAACATGTTCAGCGGCGCTCCTCCAGTTCATCTCATGTGGTCGAATATGTTCGACCCGAAAAAACAGAAAATCGAAAAACCGATCAACTGGTCTCGAATTACGAATCTCTTTCGCCCATACGCGAAGGAAATTGTTTTCGTACTAATCTGCGTTCTCTTCATTTCTGTTCTCGGACTTCTGCCGCCGCTTCTATCAATGTGGCTCATTGATAAGGCCATTCCATCCGGCAACTTCACTATGGTCATGCAACTCGTTGCGGCGATGATTGCCACCGCCCTGGTCGGAGCATTAGTAGGTGTCGCGCAAGGATACTTCAATGCCACCATAGGCGAAGGCATCATGAGAGACCTTCGTGTCAATCTGATGGCGCACATGCATCGCATGCCACTTGAATTTTTCACGAATACAAAAACCGGGGAGATTATGAATCGCGTCTCCAACGATGTCGACAGCATAGACGGTTTGGTTTCCGGAACTCTCGTCTCGATGGTCACGAACTTCATTACGATTGCCACCACGCTCGTAACTATTCTCTGGCTCGATTGGAGATTAGCCCTGGTCTCGATTCTCGTGATTCCCTTTATGGTATTTCCTATGTGGCCCGTTGGGCGAAAGATGTATGAAATAAGACGCACGACCAGACAGAAGCGCGACGAGATCCATGCAATCGAACAGGAAACTCTTTCAGTATCCGGCATCATGTTGTTGAAATCATTTGTGCGTGAAACCTATGAGCGCGATCGCTTTCACAACCTCAGTACGGATTTAATGAAGACCGAGATAAACCTGGCCATGGTTGGGCGCTGGTTTATGGCCGCGATCGCGGCGATGGTGACAATCGGTCCATCGATTATCTGGCTTGCTGGAGGTTGGCTCTGCATCAAAGAAGGAGTAACGGTCGGCACTGTCGTATCCTTTGTCGCACTGCTTACCAGACTGTATACACCCGCTGCCGCGCTTGCCGGTGTTCAAGCTCAAATTGTCAGCGCTCTAGCAGTTTTCGAGCGCATATTCGACTACCTGGACATGCACGAAGAGAGCACTAAAACGAACGGGCTAGCGCTGGAGAAAGTAAACGGGGATATAAAATTCGAGAATGTAAGTTTCTCATACACCGACCGTGCCGATGCACTTAAGAATGTGACCATTTCAATAGAAGCTGGACAGGTAGCGGCTCTCGTCGGACCATCCGGCGCAGGCAAAACGACAATGACAATGTTGGTGCCACGCTTTTACGAACCCCAGGATGGCACGATCACGCTGGATGGTCGCGACATCACATCGATCGGTCTATCTGAGCTTAGAAAGCACATCGGGATTGTCACACAAGAAACGTATTTGTTTCACGACACGATTAAAAACAACTTGCGGTATGCGAAACCAGACGCGACAGACGAGCAGATCGAGGCTGCAACCAGAGCGGCTAACATTCACGATTTTATTGCGGCATTGCCGAACGGTTACGAAAGCATCGTTGGGGAACGCGGTCATAAGCTAAGCGGTGGTGAGCGTCAGCGCCTTGCGATTGCGCGCGTGCTTTTGAAAAATCCTCGCGTTCTGATCTTCGACGAGGCCACCAGTTCTCTAGACTCAGAGAACGAGACACTCATTCAAGCCGCGCTAGTGCCGCTAATGAAAGGACGAACCAGTCTAGTAATCGCCCACAGACTGTCCACGATTCAATCAGCGGACAAAATATTCGTAGTGGAAGGTGGAGAGGTCGTGGAATCAGGAGATCACACCACGCTTCTCGCGAAGAATGGACTGTATTCGCGCCTGTATAAACAGCAGTTTCGCGAAGGTGCTTAGTTCAATCGACAAGTGGAAGCGATATACGCAGCTCGTTTTACGGCATTTTTTCACCACATATACGATCGATAGCCTCGACTAGCCGCACGGGCTGCGGTAAAATCCCGACATGCATACTGACAAAATCCCACGAAAGAACTCCGACAAAGCTGAATACCAGCGTAGTGACGAGATGCGGACGATTCCACTTCCGCCCGAGGAGCCAGCGCGCACCCAGTCGCTCGCTATCAAAGTCGCCCTGGCAGCGGACGATAAAAAGGCCCTGCAAATCGCCTGTAAAGACTTGCTGGAAACGCTAGCCACCGCATACGGTGTCGCCGCTCCAAAGATAAAAGTTCTGGCGAGCAGACCGCAGAAGGTTACAGACAATTGGGTGTTTGAAACCTTTGGCGACTACGATCCGGAGACCACCCAGATTCGACTCTGGATGAGGACCGCAGTTCAAAAGAAGGCGACCTCATACGGCACATTTCTTTCCACTCTCTGCCACGAATTCTGCCACCACCTCGACATGGTTCAGCTCGACCTGCCCGAGACGTATCATACGCGAGGTTTTTACGAACGAACCGCCGCCATCTACCACCACATCCAGAACACGCCTCATAAGCGCATCGCGTGGCGTGAACAAAAGGATGGCACCTATGCGGTCGATTGGTCGCAGATGCGAAGAGAGGCAGCGCCGAACGGTCCGAAGTCAAATGCCTCAACATCCAACAATCAGACCGATTCGACCTCTGCTAACTCATCATCTTCCGGTTCAAAATCCTCTTCTCAAAGTCGTTTAGTGCCACCAAAATCCTATGTCCCCGAAGTGATTCAGCAAAAGCTGTTTTAGCCACGCGCCGTGGGACGGTGCTGGTTTTGCGTCGTGTCGATACTAGCGACCGCTGCGCCGGAAGGTTTCTCAGCCATTGCAATCAGCTCAGCCGCTTCGTCCATGCTGGCATTTACTTTTCGCGCATAATCGGCCGGTTCCGCAGGTCGCTGTGATGCGGCAGCAGCCTTGCCGGGATCAGAATAGTTCTGATCGATTTTAGCCAGGTTTCCGAGCGATACCTCAGCGTTCGTTCGGGGGTCAAACGCCTGCTCCTTCGTCAGACCTGCGTCAGTGAGCATTCCACCCTGGTGCAATTGATAGAGTCCAAAACTTGTTCCGTTGTCTCCGACAGCTCTATTGTCACCACCACTCTCGACCAGCATCATCGCCACAGCGAGTTTAGGATCCACTCCAACCTCTTTCGCGACCTCGACGACTGTTTTCACGTTGTTTAAAACAGTCTGCTGGTCGGCGTTCGGAGTGGAACCGCTGGACGCTCTCTCGCTGTGCTCACCGCCGCTGCGATATCTTCCACCTTGATCGAATCCGGCACCCTGTCCGTCGCCGCCACCACGACCGCTACCACCAAAATTCTGCATAAACGGCATTCCGCCACCACCAGCAGTACCGCCTCCCATATTGCCACCAGGTCCCATTGGAGGAACATCAGACTTCGGCGCGGAAGGAGCCTGGCGAGAAGGAGCCGGTTGCGGCTGACGTTCCTGAGGTTGCACTTGCGGGCGAGGATTGGCCTGACGCATGGGAACAGGCTGCGTATCAGTTGGTACGTCTGGCTGACTGTGAAGTATGTCATTCCACCAGCCCGGATAATTGGTGCCCGGATGATTAACCTGCCATGCAGCTATCAACTCGCGATAATACTCTTTCAAACCTTTGTCGGCTTCGGCCAGCGCCTTTTGCAGGTCTTTGCCTTTCGTGTCCATCTCAATGTTCAACTCGCCGTCAGCAAGCGGGTCACCATCGCCGACCTTCTCCAGCACGAGTTGCCCATTATCTCCCTGCACGACTCGATAATCTGGCTGTGTGCCACTCGCCTGATTCTCTGCAGCAGTGCTCAGTTTTAATGACTGGGCGCCTTGCAATTGTTGTGATATCACCGAGTCCAACATCGGTGTCGACGTTGCGGGAGCTGCAACCTCTGCTGCCGGCGCGACCACTTCCGCTCGCGGCGCAGCCTTGTATGGGTTCGTCAGCGTCAAACTCTCCACGCTTGCAGGTGAAAGCTGAACGTCTGCCGAAGCACGCGGAGCTGCATAGCTCTGTGTGAGCGCCGAATCTCCAAAAAATCGGTCTGACAAATCGGGCAGCGAATCCGCTCCCCGTCCAGCTCCTAATTCCATTCCCTTATGAGACATCTTAGACCTGTTGATTCCGTCAAGAAACGAGTAACCTACCTATCAGGGTCAGGCTTCTTCTCTGCAAGCAACTGCTGAATCAACAACGAGTTTAGCTCTCCGAGCATTACGGAGATGTGATTATCGACTGAGTTTGACTCACCGCAATGCGGTCAATTTGATCACCGGGAGCGAGCCGATGTCGAGCAGCGTCTTGCTTTCTCACTAATTGGGAATGCGAGCGATTCCAGAACGAATAAATTGTCAATCAGTGAGCGCGAGATTTGAGTCTATTCCAAAATTTCGATTTTTGGACAATTAATTTTGATATTCCGTGGGGTAATCACGAATGGTTTATGATGTTGGCGACTTCGACAAAACATTCATGAAAGAAATTACTCGACGCCGTTTCATCAAAAGCTCCGTCATCGGAGCCACCATGTTTGCCGCTGGAAAGCTTGACTTTGCTGCGATTGCAGAGGGTGGTAACGGAGAGAACGTTCCTGTCGATTCGCCGCCCGCTGAGCCCATTAAGAACCTTCTGAGTAGCTTGAAGGTTAAGGGGCGGGTTGTCACCGCGTCAGACTCGGATTACCTGGACGCCCGCGAGGACTACAACGGTAGATTCAACTCTCATCCCAGAGCAATCGTTTATTGTGAGAACGAGCTTGATGTCAGCGAAACCATAAAATGGGCTCGCCAAAACCGGCTCAGAGTTTCCATCCGCAGCGGTGGTCATAGCTACGAAGGATTTTCCGTAGTAGACGACGGCATTGTCATTGATGTAAGCAAGCTCGATAAGATTGCTGTAGATTCGAAGAAGAAAACAGCGACAGTCGGCTCCGGTCTAACTCTGCTTCCTTTATATCAGGCGTTATGGGCTAAAGGAATGGTTGTGCCTGCCGGCTCCTGCTCCTCGGTTGGAATAGGCGGCTCGACTCTTGGAGGCGGTTTCGGACTGCTGGCAAGAAGTATGGGATTGACGTGCGACAACTTGATTGGTGTAAAACTGGTCGACGCAAACGGCAAGGTGCTCGAAGCCAACGACGCGGAGAACAGCGATCTCCTCTGGGCATGCAAAGGCGGTGGCGGAGGAAATTTTGGGGTCGTGACGGAATTCACGTTCAAAACACATGCAATTCAGAACGTCACCATATTCAGAGTCAAATGGAAATACGACGACATGGCGGCAGTCATAAAAGCATGGCAGAAATGGGCCCCCAATGCGGACAATCGAATCACCTGCGTTTTGACAATGACATCGAAGAAGTCGAACAGAGTGTCATGCGTCGGAGTCTTCCTCGGGAGTCAATCGGAAGTTCGAAAGCAGATTGCGCCCCTGATTCAGGTCCCCGCTCCCATCAGTGTAACTGTTAATACTTCAAGCTGGATGGATGCCGTCATGCGTTTTTCCGGTCTGCCCAAGCCCAAACCGATAGAAGCTTCGGTAAAACACTCCAATACCACAGGCGGTGCGCAAGTAGCGAGTCAAAAGACGGTGCGAAAACTTGCCCTCGCTCCTGCTGCGATTTCGGCACGCAGCACTCAACCAACGGCACCACCGGATACGGTGCACATGCACATTCATCCACGCTTTAAAAACACATCGGACTACGTGACTAAGGAACTGAGTGATGAGGGAATACGCACGATCGTGAGTTTTCTGGAACATCCGCCCGTCGACAGCAGCTGCCTCCAGTTCGATAGTTATGGCGGAAGAATTACTCAAATACCAGTTACCGATACCGCCTTTTGCCATCGCGCCGATACAAAATTTTGCATGCACTATCAAATAAGTTGGCGCAATCCATCACAAGACGAGCGCAACATGCAATGGGTCAATGACTTCAAGAAAGCCATGAAACCTCACGTTTCCGGCTTCACTTATGTCAACTATTGCGACCGCGAGATTGAGGACTTTCCTCGCAGTTACTACGGAAATAACTTAGAACGTCTAATCGAGATCAAAAAGAAATACGATCCGAGTAACTTCTTCAGTTTCGCCCAAAGTATTCCGATGGAACCTAATCCAAAACTCTAACGTGTTCGAATTCGAAAGGCAGCATCGCGCTGCACTCCTCGAACTTGCTTTCCAGGTGCTCGTACGAGTCGGCACCAATATTGACCAACCCATAGCGAAAACTTCCGGCATCCTGAATTTGGTCGGAGAGATGCTTGCCAACTTGAGCAAGTATTTCAACCTTAGCATCAGGATATGTAGAGACAAGACGTTCTAACTCCAACGCACCTGGAACACTTTTCACAAGCCGATCTTCGAACGTTCTTAGAACACAACTTCCAGCAACGGGAAACTCGCCGAGTCCGTGCTTGAACTCCGGCCGCTCACCCAGAGCGATTTTCAAAATGGCATCATATGGGTTGCTACCGTCCACTTTTTCGAACATGTCCCAAAACTGCGATGCCAATCTTGCATTGATCTCGATGATTTGAATCCGCTCCGTGACGGGGTTATACATCATCTCAAAGTTGAACGCCCAGTTATCGTATTTGATACCGCACAGGTAGCGAACCGCGATGTCACGCATCCGCGATTGAACTGCTTCGGACAAACATGAGGGATATTGAAAACGTTTGAACGATATCGTTCCAGGAAACATAAGTGAATCAACGATTCCCATAATCGTGACTTCACCATTGAAAACGAAACCTTCAAGTGAAACCTGCCAACCTTCGAGCAGCTCCTCAACCAGAAAATAATCGGCGTTGTATTCGAAATTTGAATACTTAGAGATCAGATCATTGAACGGCTTAAGAAAGTCGACAGGCAAGCCGTCTCTGCAAATAGCTCGGCGCAGTTCCTCTTGCGAGCGAACGGCATACGCTCCTGAAGAGAGAATGGACTTTACCGGTTTCACAAACTTTGGAAACTCAATTGAATCAATCGCGCCATGGTCATCAGGATGAATAAGTTGAAACGCGGCGGTCGCCTCGGGCACAAACTGTTGCTGAGCTAAACGGCTATAGTACTTATGCTCACACGTCAAAATCGCAAGAGGCGACGGTCCCGGCAATCCAAGCTTTTGTGCGATGCAGGCAGACGCGACATTCATTCCGGGGAAAGCAACCGCGCAAGTGACACCATCAAGTTTTACTTTTGAATTGAGCTCAATCGTTGATTCGATCAAATCCAGGATGTCTAGCTCGTGTCCGTAAGTCGGGTTGGAGAGAAAACCACCCCTGGACCGGGGTTCTTCGATGATATTGCAACCAATCTTTTCGCCAAGCGCTGCCAGAGCCTCTCCAGCTCTTCGTGTCGGACAAAGGAGAAGGACATTTCGATTGTTCTCAGTCATAATGACTCCGAGCCGGACGTTAATCGATCATAGCAGCGCAATACGGATAGTGGTGACTTGTTTATCTGAGATTGTGCAGAGCAGTTTCCGCAATTTCGCGAATCTTCGGGTCACGGGCATTTTGCGCGACCCAGCGAAACTCACCGGCAGCCAATGTGACTTGATCCAAACCTAGATAACAGAGACCAGACAGATATCTGCATCTCTCATCCGCTCGGTTTTCAGAAAGCAGGTCGAGCGCCTGCTTGTATCTGTGCGCGCGATAATGCTCCGAGGCTCGCGTATAGGGACTTATTTCCTCTGACTGACTGCCGTCATCAGAATCTACGTATGGAAGTTCTGCCACCACACCTGGTTCTACAGCATTAGCACCACCTGCACATTGCTCGATCGTAAACCCTTCATCCATCAGCACAGACAGAACGCCTTTCTCACCGACCACTCGCCGCACGTCCAGGGAAAGAAAGATAGGGCTCAAGTTTTTCGCTACGTTCGCGAGAACGGAAACGAGTTGTTTATTCCTGTTTTTATACAGCGCCTGATATGCCTCGAAAAGTTCTGGATGAGCCTTGACCGTCATCAGGCACGCATCAGCCATCTTTGAACCATCACCGAGTCGCCAGGCCTTCTCTATATCAGTCTCTTGCTGCTCAAAGTTTAAAAGCTCCAACAACGAAAGTCGCAGACACTGGTCCTGCATGTCCGGCGTCAAGGCGTCGAAGTATTCAAGGCGAGCGAGCGCCGGATCAAGCTCCATAAGAGGCTTTCGAGTCCGTTTTGATTCAGTGATCAGCTGCCGTTCAAGATCCAGGAGGTTGAAACCGATCTGTCTGATCAAGGACTGATCGAAACTCGTGATCAGGAAAAACGGCTTCCAGACTTCGTAAATTGCTATGTTATCGTCCGTCGCCCGAGCCAATTCTGACAGAACTTCAAGTGTTTTATCCTGTATGTGACTGGAAAGTTTATCACCGGACGCATAGCACCCCATACTGTATGGATCCGACGGCAATCCCGCATGGGAATCAACCGCCATCGCTTTTGATTGTTTAAACGCGCGCGCGGCTTCTCCGGTTAGCGCAAAGTAGCGGTCCTTTCCATGGTTTATCGTAGCGTAAACATAAACGTTAGCCTTTCCTCTGGTCGCTTTCCACAGGACTGGTCTGCGTTCTGCCTCTGAAACAGCGGCTTTGCTTTCTGCAGCAGGATTCGCATCGTTCGCCTTGCCGTCACCAGATTTAGTTCCACTAGTAGAGCAGAGCTTCTCCCCGGCAAAAACCATCTGAGGTGTCAATACCGCCGACAGTACTAGTACCAAAAGCGATGCCTGCATAGACGACTTTAAACGCGCAATCATGGCGTTATCTCAATAGAGTTGAAGAACCTGGACACGTCCTTGGAGTTTATCCAAACCGCAGTTCCCATCGCAGAAACGAGATATAGTTTCTTACCGGCAACATAGCCCCGTGCAATCGCTTGGACATCAGCCTCGACCTTGACCTTGCCGCGCATCTCCAGACCATCATAGCCATTCAATTTGATTGAAGATTCGGTATCGACTTCCGCCTTCATTCCCTCTATTGCAGCCCGAACGATCGGTTTGATCTTTTCCGGCGTCAGCTCTTCGTCGTCAGGACCGGTCATGCTCAAAAACATATAGATGCCGTGGGGCAAATCGGCGCCCATTGCTGTCAACTGTCCGTTCAGGTCTTTCTTTTGAAACTGAACCGGCATCAAAATCTTCGCCGAGTAATTCGGGAAGTAGGCGAGCTTCAGTTTATCTAACACCTTATGAGTTTTCGGAACTGAAGCTGTTTTCTCAGGAGGTGAATTTGCGACCACATCATCCGAATCAGCTAAAGTAGCCCCCGCAAAAACGGAGGCGAACACGATGGCGATTGAGACCCGTCCAACCGCGCGACCCAGCATTATTGCCGAGTATCTGGCGAAGTGCCTGCCATCGTCTGTGGTTGCGCAGCTATGTTTTTAGCCTTATGCGACGCGTAAGACAGAATCGCCTCAACCTGACCTAGGTAATCGACAATGTATCGAGCACGGAAGCCGCGCTGAATGAAGGCCTCGAGGCGGAGCCATTCTTTTACCGTGCTGTGCAGACTGGATACATCTTTCAGCGCAACATCGATCTCCTTCTCAGTAGATTTCTTATCGAGCGAATGCATAGCCTTTTGAAGCGACTCGATCTGGTTCAGCACATCATTCGTGCTTGCCGTGTCAGACAGGATGTGCGTTTTGGGATCCTGTAGATAGCGATTGACCATCGCCGCAAAGTCATCAACGAGGAAACGGCTTGCGCGAATCGGCTCCGATTGCGGTGTTAATAGCGGTTGTTTGCGATAAGGACCGAGTTTCAACACGTTCAGTTTCTTATCGTCGAGGTGTGCGGCGGCGAACATCGTCGTTCCCAAGGTTCCTGTAGAACGTGCAGTATCGAGTTGTTCGATCAGTCCAGCCATGTCAACACGCATGATCGCAAGACCTGGATAAACGAGCGTCTTATCCTGCGTCGACTCACGACAGAACTTCGCCATGTTCGACAGGTCTTGCGGAGTGTGAGAGTACGTCATCGGATTGAGCGTATCGATCCAACCGTTCATAACCCATGTTTCCCAATCTTGCTGAATAGCATTGATACGCATTCTGCGAGGGAAAGCGTAGACCGCAACCGAGATACGCAGCTTGGGACGCTGCGAGCGAATCATCTCGGAAACTTCTTTCACGAGTTGGTTGACCTGATGAGTTTTCCAGGCGGTAAACAGTTCGCGCGTGCTGTCGTCTAGCCGGTCTAGAGACAGACCTGTTTCCTGCTCGAATCTGGTTCGGCTCATCCAGTTTAAACCACACTCGCTGCCTTTGTTGTTGAATGGATAGCGGATGTAATCAAGTTGAATTCCGTCTACCTGATACTTGGAGATCGTTTCAGAAATCAAATCTTTGATGTACTTGCGGCACTCGGGGTTCGATGCGTCCAGCCAGTATTCATGCTGCTTTGGTGGAACCAGAGTACCCGTCGCGGTAGACAACGCCCAGGTCATGTCATGCTTCGAAAGAACCGGACCCGGATAGTCGGGATCTTTTCCGATAATGGGATTGTGCCTTGTGTTTCCAACTGCAAAGCTCCAGAACCAGGCATGTATTTCCATGCCGCGTTTCTTAGCTTCGATGCAGGCAACACCAAGCGGATCCCAACCCTTTGTCTCCGGGTTCTGCTCCGTCATGTTGCTTGGATACATGGTGAAGCCGGCGTTATTGGTTTCAAAATAGACGACATTGATACCGGACGCTTTGAGCTTATCGAACAGCTCGGTCATGCCCTTTGGACCTTTGCAGGCGACGATGGTTCCGCGGTCAAGCCAGACGGAGCGGGCTTCGACCGGGCGGACGGGCATCGCCTGACCGAAGGCAAGCGCGAAGTACTGTCTTGCTTTTGCCAGATCTTGATCTGCTTCGTAGAACCGGCGGTCTTTGTAGGCGGTATGGAAGGCAGCAACGTGCTTGAGAGCCGTATCGTAGTCGGATTGTATCGAACGATAGGGTACGACAAACTCGGCTTGTTTAGCCGTTTTAATTGTCTCCAACGTTCTATTTGACAGATAGTCGAGTTCTTCCTTGATTGTTTGATACTCGGCATAACTGATTTGGACAGCCGCCTTCTGAGTGATACCAGGAGACAAATCGTCCAGCACCATAGAAATGTATCTGGAGTTCGTACCGATGTCGCCCTGTAGTCCCGGAGCCCATCCTAAGAAGGCTGCGTTTCCTTTGCGGACGACAGCACTGCCTGGAGAGTTGCCACCGGCAACGTCCCATTTAGCGAGCGTCTTCGCATCCGGCGATACCACCACCCGCGCCACCAGAGTTCCAACGGCAATATTGTCGCTCATCGGAAGAGGAGAATTTGTCCAGGTCAGCTTCGCAGGATCTTTGAAGTTGGTTTGCGAGTCTACTTTTACACCGGCGAGTGCGCTCAAAGCGGCCGCGCCACTACCAGGAGTGCCACCACCATCCATCATGATAATCTTTCCGCCGCCACGCGCGTAATCAGTAAGACCTGACACCACCCCCGGTAGCAGGTCGACTAGCATCGGCACAATCACCGCGTCATACTTGGAGAGTTTTTCGCGCCCCATAGCGGCATCGACATCACCGAGTTCGTCGTAGCGAACGTTTGCTCCGCCCAGTGTTCGTTTAAATTCGGCGTAGTCGTCATCATACGTACCGAGGTGTTGATCCTGGTAGACGTCCCGGTTGTGTTGGCTGTTTAACAGCCCCACCGGTGATTCCGCGAGTGCCACACCAGCAAAAAACACGGACAAAAACAAACCCAGAGCGGTGGAAAGTGTCACCCTCAGTGTCGTCCGTTTTCCGAATGCCTTGAACACTGCACTCCTCCTGACAGAATTTCTCGCCCAGCGAACGCCGTCTCGTATGTTTCTACAACTTAAGACTTTACTGGTTTCTCTTAGACCTTGCATTATTGAACTATTCGATTTGTTTTTCATTAACCTTGATCACAACTGGATCTCGAGTGATATCGAAAAGACATACAAAACCGAAGATAACCGGGAAAACCATCAATATCGCTGCGACTTCACGACCCGTTCCAATTGTCGCTGAGAATCGCGTTTCGAAATTGTGTCGCGCTTGTCGTGCAATTTCTTACCTCTACACAAGCCCAAAGCGATTTTTGCGCGGTTGTTTTTAAAGTACAGCTTTAGAGGAATCAGAGTTAGCCCTTTCTCCTGAACTTTGGCTTTCAACCTGCGAATTTCGTATTTGTGCAGAAGCATGCGCCGTTTGCGGTCAGGGTCGTGGTTGAAACGATTGCCATGGTCGTAAGGGGAAATATGGCATCCGTAAAGCCAGACCTCGCCTGCCTCTATACGCGCATGCGCATCCTGCAAGTTCGCGAGCCCCTGCCGCATCGACTTTACCTCGGTGCCGACCAGCGCCAGACCGCACTCCAGCGTCTCCAGCACTTCGTATTCGAAGCGCGCACGTTTGTTATCCGTGATCACCTTGATCGTGTCAGCCTTCTCGGCCGGCGCGGACGGTTTTTGAGCAGGGGCGGTTGGAGTAGATTTTTTCTTGGACATGGTGAATGGACGAGCGTGTTAAGAACCGGTGAGCACTCGGCTCCGCGCGGCAAGAGCCAAACAGCCCGCAGAGTCGCTCTTTCTGAGACCGAGTTCCGGCAGACAACTGTTATCTATGTCAGTATAAATGGTATGTAGCTGTTGTGGGGAAACGTGGCGCAAAGAGTCAGGCAGTCCCACTTGGCAGCCATGATATGATGGAGGCGAAACCTTCGTCTCGAATACCAGGAATCGCTGACGCAGATGATCAAGATTCAACCGTTTCTTCCAGTCGACTCAACGCAAGTAAAGGCGCTGCTCCGTCATCAGAACGAGCCAGTGCCGTACGAGAGCTTCTGCCAGGAAGATCGTGTTCTGAATTCCGGCATAACCTTCTGGCAGCACTGGATACCATGCGGATTGCACGTCGGTCCGTCAGTCTACGTCGCCAAAGAAGATAACGTCGTTCTTGGCTTAATCTCAGTGGACACAAACGGCCGCAGCCACAATTGCTGGCGAGTAGACCACCTCGTGGTCCATCCTCAACATCGAGGACGCGGCATCGCACAGGAACTTTTGAGATTCGCCCTTGCCTATTTCGGCAGCCAGGGCATAGCCCATTTTGTGATGGAAGTGTCGGATCAGAATTCGGCAGGTCTCGCGCTCCTTGGCTCATGCGGCTTTCGACGCTGCACCAAAGTAACTTACTATCAGGTTCCCCTCGATCTCGAGGACAGACAGGGCAATACCACAGATGGTGACGTCTTCCGCCTGGCAGTTCCAACCGATCGAAACAAAATCTATGACCTCTCGCAAGACGTCATACCGCTGGATTTAAGACGCATCTTCGATTACGTCGCCGATGACTTTCATGTCGCAGAATTGAAACTGGAAGGTCTCGATAAGCTATCGAAGCGACTCTTGCGCACTCGCCGATGGTACTGGGTAAAAGAGCAACCCGAGCGCGGCGTCATTCCATGCGCCATTCAAGTAACCGCGCATAGAGAAGGCGACTATCACCTCGAGTTTTTCGTCCATCCGGGCTGGTCTCACATGGCTCCTGAGGTTATCGACTTCGTGCTCACGTTCATGAAACGTGCTGGAATGAAGGGAATGGTGATGATCAAGGTTTACGATTTCCAGAAAGAGGTCATGGAAGCCGTTGAGAACGCTGGATTAGAACGGATGGGCAGCTTCGGTCTATACGCCCGCGAACATTGGAAACGTGCGAAGAAACCGAAAACAGCAATGCTGGAGAACGTTCAGCTCAATCTCGGCAGGCCGGCAGTAAATATTCCTTTCGTCGCCGGCGCTGATGGCGCAAGCATGATCATGGATCTGGACTTCGAATATCGCCGCCTGGAAGGCTTTGACCAGACAGACGACTCCTGAGAAAGCTGGTGGAAGTTTAACCCAACTACTATATAGGGAACGTTGACTGAATCGCGTGTTCGATTCGAGGAGTTTTTCATGGCAGTAAAAAAGTATGGCGTCTCAGGAATTCCCGGTTTCAATCCCAAGCAGGTAAGGAATGCAGCGGTTTTCGCGAGCTTGACGTTGATGCTTTGCTCCCATGTTCCGGCCTCTCAAGCTCAGGCACCGAAGGATAAACAGAAAGAGACCGCGTCAGACAGTGCCTCCAAGAGCGGAAAGCAAGCAAAATCGGCTGACGAAGCGGCTGTGAAACCGGACGAGCATATCACTCTCGGACCGGCTACCGTCAGGCTAGGCACTCTGCTCGCCAATCTTGAGCTTCCGGCAGGTTACATATTCGTAGATAAAGAGGAAGCCGAAAAGTTTTTGAAATCACAGGGAAGCTCGCCTGAAGGCGTTCTTGGCATCATTGCTCCAGCCGATCAAAAGAAAGACGGTTCATTCGTCGTAATCTGCCGCTTCGAAGACGTAGGCTACGTCAAGGACGACGACGCAGACAAAATCAAACCTGATGAGATTCTCAACTCATACAAGGAAGGGACACGCGATCAAAACGAAGAACGCAAGGAGTTGAATCTTCCGCCAATATTCGTTGGAGGCTGGGCTGAAAAACCGCACTATAAAAAAGAATCGCACCAGGTTATCTGGGGAATCGAAGTCAAGGACGAAGACCGCGCAGAAGCCCCGGTTCAAGACATCAACTACAACACACGCATTCTAGGAAGACGTGGCGTTCTATCTTTAAACCTCGTCACCTCACCTCAGGAACTGGAAGCGAACAAAAAGAAAGTCGCTCAATTGCTTGATGCAACAACGTTCGTGAAGTCTCAGACCTATGCAGACTACGATCCCGCCACCGATAAAAAGGCGGAGTACGGTCTCGCCGGTTTAATTCTCGGCGGCGGCGCAATGGCAGCAGCAGCTAAGTTCGGTGTCTTTGGCGCGCTTGGCAAATGGCTGATCGGTATCGTGCTTGTTTTCAAGAAATTCGCCATCGTTGCTATCGCCGGTGTTGGAGCGCTTATAGCGAAGTTGTTTGGTAAGAAAAACAAAGACGAGCAACAATAAAACGATAGTTTTCTCAGAAGAAACTAATCAAAAACAGCCGGAATCATTGCAGCATTTGTAAAGGAATTGCGAAAAGGGCGGTACTGCGCCCGGCAGATCTGATAGGCTTGCAGATCGCCGAGTGAAGCCGGTCTGAATCTTCAGACAGAGCAATTCTGTTTGGAGGTGGGCGGCGGATTTGGTATCATGTCCGTTTGCTCAACCAATTTAGAGCCGTAAGATAGTTCAAAATACCGTCGGTTAGCGGTTTTTAAGATACTCAGGAGATATCTGGTGCCAACCATCAACCAACTTATTCGCCACGAGCGCAAGAAGGTCACATTCAAGACCAAGTCGCCAGCCCTCAAGTCCTGCCCTCAGCGCAGGGGTGTTTGCACGCAAGTGAAAACAACCACACCTAAGAAGCCCAACTCGGCACTCAGAAAGATTGCCCGGGTGCGCCTCACCAACGGCATTGAAATTACGGCCTACATTCCAGGCATCGGACACAACTTGCAAGAGCACAGTGTTGTTCTCGTAAGAGGCGGTCGGGTCAAGGACCTGCCGGGTGTTCGCTATCACATCGTCCGCGGTGCGCTCGACACAGCTGGTGTCAAAGATCGCAAACAAGGACGCAGCAAGTATGGTGCTAAGCGCGCTAAACCAGGCGCAGCAAAGCCGGGCGCTAAGAAGTAAGCGCGAAAGTAGTTTTCGGTTAAGGACTTTGTTTTAGGAAACGAGTTATGTCAAGAAGAAATGCGGCAACTAAGCGCCTTCCCCCTCCAGATCCGGTATACGACAGCCCTACGATTCAACGCTTCGTAAACCGCATGATGCAGCGCGGAAAGAAAAGTACAGCTCAAAGACTTTTCTATAACGCTCTCGAAATCATCGCTGATAAGACCAAACAAGAAGCGCTCGACGTCTTCAACAAAGCACTTAAGAACGTAACCCCGCTGGTCGAAGTTAAAGCTCGCCGCGTCGGTGGTTCTACGTACCAGGTCCCGGTCGAAGTAAAAACTTCCCGCGGCGTCGCACTCGCAACGCAATGGATCATCACCAACAGCCGTAAGCGTGGTGGCAGATCGTTTGCAGAGCGCCTGTCGGCTGAACTAATCGATGCCTCAAACGGCGCCGGTGCTTCAGTGAAGAAGCGCGACGACACCCACAAGATGGCTGAAGCCAACAAAGCGTTCGCGCACTACCGTTATTAAAGATTGCGGGCGCCACAAGCTCCCGTAACCCGCAAAAGCCTGGATTTATCCAGGTTTTTCCGTATAAACGACCTTTTTGGTTTCAAATTCGGTATAACGATGATTGGTTTGAGTTTAAAAAAAAGCACAAGCTATCTTATCGAAGAACGGTTCGAAATCTAAAGGCGTAGCACTGGAAGGTCGCTGCGCTTTACATCAAAAGTGCAACGAGTTTCGTCCTGATGCCACCAAGCATACCGATCCTATACTGCCGGGATCGCGCATGGCAGGCTCTTCTCGAAAGGTCCCTGAAATTTGCGATTTTTCGTCCACTCACCTTGAAGGTGTTCCAGCGACGGTGAATTGTAAAGATCAGATCTGAAGGAAGTTGGTGATTCAGACGAATTATTGAAAACCCGTGTTACTTTCTCAAATGGTGATTTTCAGTACTCTTCCTGAAGATGACCTTGTGGACTCGAATCTATTACAGGGCAGCAGAAGTATGGCTATGGTTATGAATGAAAAGGGCTCCGGCGTGACATCAAGATTGGACAATCTTCGCAACATGGGGATTGCCGCACACATCGACGCAGGCAAAACAACTTGCACGGAAAGAATTCTGTTCTATAGCGGTCTTATCCACCGCATGGGAGAAGTGCACGAAGGCACCTCCGTTACGGACTGGATGGAGCAAGAGCGCGAGCGTGGTATCACAATCACCGCTGCTGCCATCACTTCCGAGTGGAAAGGTCACAGAATCAACTTGATCGATACCCCTGGACACGTTGACTTCACTGTTGAAGTTGAGCGCTCCATGCGGGTTCTCGATGGCGTTGTAATCGTTCTTTGCGCAGTTGCCGGTGTGCAACCGCAAACTTTGACGGTTTGGAAACAAGCAAACCGCTACCAAGTTCCGCGCATGATTCTCGTCAACAAAATGGACCGTCAAGGTGCTGATTTCTTCCGCGTTGTGAAGCAAGTCAAAGAGAACCTTCCTGGTCTTCACTCCACCTGGGCTAACGCACATCCGCTGCAAATGCCTATCGGTGCTGAAGCCAACTTCATCGGTATCGTCGACTTGCTCGAGCGCACTTCGGTTATCTACGAAGAAAACGATCCGCTCGGCAAAAATGCTAAATACGGCGACATCCCTGGCGACATGAAAGATGAAGCCGAAGTATGGCGCGGTCAACTCGTCGAAGCTATCGTCGAGACCGACGATGAGCTGATGGCTAAATACCTCGAAGGTGAAGAGCCGACGCCTGCTGAACTCAAGAAAGCGCTTCGTCAAGCAGTCATCAACAACCAGATTGTTCCTATGCTCTGCGGTTCGGCTTTCAAAAACAAAGGTGTTCAGCCGCTTCTCGACTACATCGTCGACTTGCTGCCATCACCTGTTGAAGCAAAAGCAATCAAAGGCATCCTTCCGAACGGAGAAGAAGCTGAAAGACCTTCAGACGAAACCGCTCCGTTCGCTGGTCTTGCCTTCAAAGTTATGAACGACCCCTTCGTCGGTAAGCTGACCTTCGTCCGCATCTACAGCGGCAAGATTACCGCTGGCTCCTATGCTCTCAACAGCACCAAGGGCAAGCGCGAACGTATCAGCCGTTTGATCCAGCTTCAAGCTGACCAACGTACCGACATCCAGGAAGCTTACGCAGGAGACATCGTTGCTTGCGTCGGTTTGAAAGACACCACCACTGGTGACACTCTCTGCGACGACTCGAAGCCGATCATCCTCGAATCGATGAACTTCCCCGATCCGGTTATCTCGGTCGCTATCGAACCGAAAACCAAAGCCGACAACGATAAACTCGGCGGCGCACTCTCCCGTCTCGTTGAAGAAGACCCGACCTTCAAGGTCCGCGTCGATCACGAAACCGGTCAGACCATCATCGCCGGTATGGGTGAACTTCACCTTGAAATCATCGTTGACCGTCTGCTTCGCGAATTCAAAGTCGAAGCGAACGTCGGTAAGCCGCAAGTTGCGTACCGCGAAACCATTCGCAGTTCCGCAAAAGCAGAAGGCAAATTCGTCAGACAGACTGGTGGTCGTGGTCAATTCGGTCACTGCTGGCTCGAAGTCGAAGCTGGCGAACCCGGCTCCGGCATCGTATTCGTCAACAAGATCGTTGGCGGCGCGATTCCGAAAGAATACGTACCTGCTGTTGAAAACGGCGTAAGAGAAGCTTGCGTAGGCGGTGTCTATGCCGGTTATCCGATCATCGACGTCAAAGTCACCTGCTACGACGGTTCGTTCCACCCTGTTGACTCAAACGAAATGGCGTTCAAGATCGCCGGATCGATGGGCTTCAAGGAGGGCTTCAACAAAGCGAAGCCGGTGCTCCTCGAACCTATGATGAAAGTAGAAGTCGAAGTTCCGGAAGACTACATGGGAGACGTCATCGGCGACCTCTCTGGACGTCGTGGACGCATCGACGGCATGGAAACCATCGACAAATTGTCGAAGGTCAGAAGCCATGTTCCGCTGTCTGAGATGTTCGGTTATGCAACCGACATCCGCAACAAGACCCGCGGACAAGGTACCTTCACCATGGAATTCGCTAACTACGAAGAAGTGCCGTCAAACTTGGCGACTCAAATCATCTCTGCTGGAAAAGAGAAGAAAGACTAGCCGCCTGAAGCGGATAAATAAACATCGGAGGCCGGTTGACAATCAACCGGCCTTTTTTGTGCGATACCAAAAGCTGCGCCAGGACTCGGTTCGATCGGAGCCTTGAAGGTTATTTCGCCTCCACTGACAATTGGGAAAGGCTTGCAAATGGGGTACCATTTCTATGGACGGAACTTCCGAGTTTCATCGATTCCCACCCAGGAGATGTCATGAAGTATCTGCATAGCGGCTACATTCTATTCTGCGAGAAAGCTGAACACGACGACTGTGGCATGTTGAATGTCTACGGTCTATTTGACGTCCTCGAGGTCGCGGAGATTCCCTCGATGATGAATTGCAGCTGGGTGGTTGGATTCGGCACACCTTACGAGCGCCGCACCTACAAAGGTCAGCTCACGGTCGAGAATCCAAAAGGCGAGCAAGTTTTAGTTCAAGAATTTGCGGCGAACGACCCCAACGACATTTATAAGGGTCACTACGTGTTCAAGCCGGAGATAAATGTCGACCAGGAAGGCGCCTGGACGGTCAAAGTCGTTCTGCGTAATTGGAAAGACGAAAATATGTGGGACATCGAGCGCCAGTTCTGGTGCATGCTCGAGTCGGATAGCCCACCGGATCCATAAAGATCGCTAGCAAAAATTCAAAGTGTTAAACGAGGAGAGCGCCGGAAATAGTTCAGCACTCTTGAATTTGTGCGATGCCTGAAACTTTTGCGCTAAGGTTTTATACATTTGTCGAAAATCAATTTCGTCACTATATATGCCACCACTCACGCCACGTCCGACGGCAAACATCAGTCCGTTGCCACCGTGATCGGTGCCACCCATCTCGTTCTCAAGCCGACTTCTGCCGAACTCTGAATAAACCAGTATCAAGTCATCTGCGGTCGACTGACGCGCAATTTTATCGATTAGAAGTGAAAGACGACGAAGCGCCGCCTGGTGCTGCGATTTTTGCTCCGAGTGAGTGTCGAAACCATCCAGTGTGATGAGAGAAACGTGTTTACTTGCCGGCGCAAACCAGTCGTCACAATCAATTGAATTGGGCTTGCCGGTCCGCCAGATTTCACTTGCGCGCTCATGAGACATAGTCAACCCATCCCGGCAGCCGGTGTTAGGAAAAGCGGCAACCATGCCGTTTCTAAACAATTGCGCGACTTCCTTAAGTGCCGAGTTAAATGCGTACTCGCCACTTACTTTAACAAGCTCATCGCCATGCAATGCGAGCGTCGGTCTGCACTCATAGTAATCCCGGGAGGAATATGGAACCAGCGTGTTGATACCGTCATTGCCACCACTCAGGTGAATGATAGTCAGGTGTACCCCGCGGTTTACTTCCGGCACTACCAGTGGTGATGCAAAAGCCGATGGCGTGAAGAGCGCAGCTGCTCCTGCTGCTCCTGCGATAAACTCTCGGCGTGAAATCCGAGACTTCCGATTCAAAGCGTTTTCCAACTACCCACTTCCCTTGGCGTTCTTCGCTTCTTCCTCTCGCTCCTCGCCTTCCGCAATCCGTTTGACATAATTCAATCGTTTGTGAATATCCTGGTGCGTCTGCAAATGTTGCAAAAAGTCCTTCCCAGGAACATTAGCTTCAGAATCAAGGAACGATGTCAATTTTACCAGAGTAGTCTTACCGTCGCCCATTGGCGAAATCTGCCAATTGCCTTCGAATATTTTGAGTTTGTTTGAGGAAAGCAACTGAAAGTCGATGCGCGAGTATGGCTCCTCAGTTTCCTGATAAGTGCATTCCACATCACCTAACATAGGAACGGAGGGAAAAGTCTCTTTGATAGTGGTACAGTTTTTCTTCTCTTCGAGAACTTTTCGCTTTAACGGCTCAGCTTTTCGGTATGTGCGAATTGCATCAAAAACCTCTTTGGGCGTCGCTTTCACAACAACCTTGCTGACCACGCCGGTCATCTCTTTGTGGGACTCTGCACGCAATAAGCCGGCCGTAGAAATTGAAACCGTAGCACTGACTGCGGTCGCGCAAATGATTCGAACAATCTTATTCGTTACCGGCATCAGAACTCTCCTCAGATTATCGCCGTATTTAACTCGATGTGACATCCGTTGTTAGAAATGAACCCGGTTTTTTCGTCTGGTAAACGCTCTAAATCTGTTTCCGCGCTTCGATTGCAGACTTGCATAGAGGATTGATTTTAAGGGCCGCATCGCAGTCTTGACGGGCAAGATCCGCCTTTTCCAGATGTAGATACACCAGCGCTCGGGAGCCTAATTCTTTCGCGCGCCATTCGTCAGTGGTGGCAAGACTGAGCGAGAAGTTCACTGAACTCAAGGCATCATTAAACTGCTTTAGCTTATCCTGAGAAACGCCAAGTTGCCAATACGCGGCACCACATGCGGCATCACGCTTCAAAGCATCACGAGCCATCGAAATCGCCTTATCGGTTTCTCCTCTGTCATTAAGAATAGCCGCCATGATCACGAATGGTATTGGGCGCTCTTTGTACATTTCGATAGACTTTTGAGCATCGAGCATAGCTTTATCGTACTCTCCAAGCTCATACTCAGCGAGCGCCCGCGCTTCAAATGCAGTAGACCAATATGCATGTTTCTCCAGCGCTTTGTTTGCATTAGCGATGGCGCTGTCGAAACGGTTTAGCCTGGTGTCAATCAAGGATACGATCGAAAAGTCTTCTGCCGTGGCAGAGCCGCTATCGACTATATGATTGAAATCTGCCAACGCTTTGGCGTTTTCATCCAGTTCGAATAGCGCCTTTCCTCGAAGCCGAAATAGAGCCAGATCATCTTTGTCGAGTTCGATCGCTTGATCGCAGTTTTTCACAACCTCCGTCCATATCCCGTCAATGGCATACGCGCGCGCGCGCGCAGCATAGCCGGTCGCGGATTTCGGGTTACGCTTCAAGTAGATGTCCAGAAACGCAACATCGCCAATCGCCTGACTGAATTTGTCGAGAAACTTCAAATCCCATGAGTCCGGAAGCGGAGTCTGGATAATTAACCCATTCAGGAAAACAACTGCGCCAATCAGAATGGACTCGAAAATACCAATCAACCGATTAGAATTCACTGCTGCGACCTCCTCTTCCATACCGCACAGCCATCAACCATACCCATCGGTTCATAGCCAATGAGAGCTCGCTGGTTAAACCGATGCTCTTCCAATGCGCGTGCTAGCGTCCATCCTCCGGGTTGCGTCACCCATGCTTCGATGATAACCAGACGGGGCTTTCCAGTTTGCACATCGTCCACAATTTCTGTAACGACCGTTTGTTCTTGCCTTTTGACCATTTCACGATTATCGTTTTCCCTCAGCAAAAAACTGGTCATTCGCAACGGGAAACACCATACATAGCGAGTCGCAGGCGTCAGGTCTTTCTTCAATTGCAATTGATGCGCATGCGGTAGCATGGTGTGCAATATTACAATTGAATCTCCAGACTTCGTTTCCACTTCAACCAAACGATCCAGAGTATCGAATGTCTTGCCCGTCACCATGCTGTTCTTCACTAAAAACGGAGTGAGAGGCATTAAGATGCACGACCATAAAAGAAATGAGATTACGGCGAACTGACGCGCATTCGACGAAAGAGAACGTGCAGTGTTAATCTTTGAAGCAACAAAGCTCAGAGTGAACTCGACCACCGAATATATAACGACTGACGAGACGAGGAAAAAGCCTGACACGCATGGTATTGATTGATACGACCAGCCTCGCCCCTGGATGAGGAAAACGAGCAGACCGCCGATTACCCACGCTATCAACGGTGGAATCAGCGATGAACGTTTCCAAAAACACATCGCGCCAGTCAAAATGACGATGGCGATGACAGGATTGGCAAGCAAATGCCCATCGGGGCTGGCGAACGAGAGAATATCAGCCAGTGAAGGAGCATTGTAAGCAGCATAACCGGAGGTCAGAAACGGAATCCAACGCGTGTAGTATTCGCCAATATTCGGAATTGCAAAAGAAGCCAGAAAACAGAGAAGCAGCGTGACTATCAAGGCGATTTGCTCCGCGGCAAGGAAGCAATTGCGCCACTGCTTCTGGTGCCGGGTAGAAACAAACAGCGTCAGTTCAATAAGTATGAGAACGAGCAGGAACTGAGGCTTAACATACGTGATTGCACCACAGGCGACACCAAGTACTGCTGCTACTAACTTCTTCGAAGAAGGGTAAAGGTTGTGCCATCGGAGCCAACGCAGCAGGAACAGAGGGAAATAGGCCAGTACGAAGAAATGCTCACGTTGACCGAAGTGGAATCCGAGGGTAAGTTGAAAAAGGAAAAACGCCGTGACAAGCGGACCGACGGAAAACAGATCTCGGCGAGCGAGCGCTCCTTGTTCCTCAAGACTAACGGCACCGGAGAGTCTAGCCTTTTGTAAAATCGCGACGGTCGCAAAACCGGACAGGTAAACGGCACCGAGGACAAATAACTGCCAGACCAAGGTTATCGGGAGCGATGTCAGCTTCGAAATCCACCACGGCGGCACTGCGAAGTAAAAGATAATTGGTGGGAGCAGGTCGACAAGCTGCTGTCGCCCATCAAGCAAAAGTTTAGAACCCAGAAGATAAAATGCGCAGTCATAGTTTATGAACCCTGGCGCGCTGAGAACCGCATAGAGTAATAAACCGAATACGGTCGCAACCGGAATCGCAACCAGCTGCACCGGATATGGTGCATGCGCGAACGCGTTTCTGTTAGTAGAATCCGTGCTCATTTCAACTTCCAGAGTGCAAACCCGTTTTCGCCACGAAGCGGTTCATAACCGTTGAGAACCTCACTTACCGCGGGATCTTGAAACAAATCACGGTGCAAGGAATCGTTCCATTTGTCAAACGCTATTAGTTTCGGTTTCGAATCACGTATGTCGGCGACGACTTCCCTAATGAACGAAGCATACTCCCCATCCCATTTTTCGCGGTCAGGTCCCTTGCGCAGCATCTCGACCATTGGCACGTTAAAACACCACAGATAGCGCGCAGCCTGCCGTCTGTCCGTCTGAAGGACCACGGGAAAAGCGGCTGAAAAATTAGTTGTTAGAATCAACACGTTGTCTTTCGGTTTAGTCTCACGAGCGATCACCGTATCCAATACCGGAAGAATTTTTGCAGAAACTGAACTGTTATGAATCAACGACGCGGCAAATGGAATTGATAGTGCAGCGTAAAAGAGAAAGGCAATGACAGCGGACTGAGACAAAACCATATGGCTTTCATCCGTATTTATGGTCTTTGAACTCCAGTAATCCCCACTCTTGTTCAACCTGCTAAACAAACGAAGCAGGTAAATCGCAAACATTCCAACCACGATGCTGGCTGTCAGATAGTATCCTGCAACCATTGGGATAGAATGGTAAGCCCATCCCTTACCCTGCAGTGCATAGATTGCAAAACCAGAAATCGTCCACACCAGAAGTGGTGCAAGCAAACTTGTAGTTCTGATTAAGAACAAGCCTAGTAGAACAAACGCGATAACAACAAGGCGGTTGCCGACCAGCTGCCCGTGAATGCTTTCGAAGCTGAATAGAGCGGACTTGGAAACGTCAAACGCCTGATAGCCATTCACAACCAGTGGAATTATTCGATCGTAGTATTCGCCAATATTTGGGATAGCGAATGATACGAGTGGGCACGCTGCGCCGATGGCAACAAAAGCCAGAACCTCCTGTGCTCTCAAAAGGGCATAGTTTGTTCGACGCTTCCGGAGAACGGCGTTAAAAAACCAGTACAACTCAAGAGCGAAAACAGTGGCGCAAAAGTAAGGTTTCACGAAACAAATGAAACCACATGCAATACCAGTACCTATAGCGATCCGTTTATCAACTTCCAGTCCAAGAAGCCTTTTCCACCGCAGGAGAAAAAAAAGAAAGAACGTGAGGACAAAAAGATGTTCTCTTTGACCGAGGTGATAGGACATCACCAGATTCCACAGAAGGAAACCACAAAACAGAGGTCCGACCATAAGCCAGTCCCTTGCCGTATGTTTATCCGCATCTTTTTCTACAATCAAGATCGCAAGTATGTAAGTTGCGCAAATAAAGCCCAAACAGAGCAAATTCCAGGTTAGCGCCAGAGGCAGAGCAAAACTTTGACAGAGGAAACAAAACGGCACGAGAGCGTAGAAGGTGATTGGCGGCGCCATATCGAGAAAGCCGCTCATCGGATGCCTTCCGTCGAGGATGAGCTGCGCACCGTGCAGAATAAACGCGCAATCGTGATTTATTGTATCTGGCTGAGACAGGATGGAAAACAACAACTGTGACAACAGCACCACGCCTGGTATCACTAGAAGTTTAAGCGGGTAAAACCGGCGGTCGTTGTTTTGATTCGCCTCCACTGGCAGCCTCGAAAACTAGCTCCGCGTATGATAAACCATTCGACCGCTGCTGACGCGATGAAAACGCCGCGCTGATCAGGTTTTAAATTCTCAAATTTATGGACGGTACTGGACTCGAACCAGTGGCCCCCACTATGTCAAAGTGGTGCGCTACCAACTGCGCCAACCGTCCGTAGGTTTTAAATTGTATCCTCAAATCGGGATTCGTTCAATGAAAGGTAAAGGCGGCACCCAGATTCGAACTGGGGGTAGAGGTTTTGCAGACCTCGGCCTTACCACTTGGCTATGCCGCCAGAATTCAAAAGACAAGACCAGCAGCCGAAACAGCCGCTGGGTATGTATCCTAAATCGTTTAAACCGCGATTGTCAACGAATGGTCACATTGCGTAACCGAATTGAGGGCACAATATTAACAACGAAAGGCAAGGAGTTTTCATCTGTTTAGGTTCGTATTAAAACGGCTGCTGGCGGCTATTCCGCTGCTTTTCGTGCTCTCGATCGTTTCGTTCGGATTGATTCGCTCACTGCCGGGCGATCCCGTGGATGCAATGATGGGCGGCAATACGCGGGATATCGACCCGCGCGAGTTAGCGGCTATCAGGAGCGAATTCGGGTTGGACCAGCCTATCCCGAAGCAGTACGCATCCTGGCTAAAAGGTTTTATCGGACAGGGCGAACTGGGTCGTTCATATCAAGACAATCGGAAGGTAATGGTTGTCATTGGAGAACGCATTCCAGCGACAATAACTCTGGTCGGCATCGCGCTGATTTTGAGTTTCGCAAATGGCATTTTCTGGGGGCTCGTGATGATCACGGTCCGTTTTAAGTTTCGCAGCCGCTTGCTTGAAGCGCCTTTTGTCGGCACCGCCCTCCTGCTTCATTCCGTACCTGCCTTTTTTCTCGGGCTTCTTGTAATCTACGGCGTGACAATAATACCGGCGTTCCACTCCATTCCGTTGTTCGGTGCGTTGAGAGCGGACGAAGCGGCGACGCCAGCGAATCTTCTAAAGTTTGCAATCTTGCCCGCCCTGACGCTAGCTCTCAGCAGGAGCGCCAAAGTTGCTCTTTTTGTTCGCTCGCTTGCACTTGATGAAATAACTCGCGGTTACGTCACAACCGCTTTAGCTAAAGGATTGTCGTATTCGCAGGTTGTCGTACGTCACGTTGCTCGAAACTGTTTGGTCCCAATCGTCAACCTTCTCGCGTTGTCTCTGCCGTCTTTAATCGGAGGCTCCGTCCTGATCGAAACTATTTTCGCGTGGCCGGGCACCGGTCGGTTGGCAGTAGAAGCCACCTTCGGGCGAAACTTTCCGGTCATGACCACGCTTGTAATGATTTATGGAACTATGGTCGTTCTTTCAAATCTCGTTGCCGACCTTCTTCAGGGACTTGCCGATCCAAGAATTGCCGAGTCGATTGCCAACAACCAGACCACAATGACGCGAGCGAGAAGCATTTAATGGGCACGAAGATCGAGACACTGAGAACCTCAAGTTCCGCCGATGCAGGCGCGAAGATTAGAATGACGCTCTCGATTGGCTTAGTCGTTTTTCTGGCCATTCTTCCAATTCTCGCACCGATATTGCATCCGGTAACGCCGCCGCTGACTCCATCACACGTGGACCTCACGGTAGCAAATGTGCCACCATTCACAGGCGATCACTTCCTCGGTACTGACAGTCTTGGCAGAGATGTGCTGTCGATGGCGCTGTGGGGGGCGAGAACCTCACTTGCACTCGGCTTGGTCGCAGCTTTTCTGGCGGTTTCGTTTGGAACGTTATGGGGGGCTGTAAGTTCGCTAATCGGTGGATTCGTCGACACGGTGATGATGCGAATCGTCGACGGTCTGCTCGCGATTCCTCCACTCATTCTCCTTCTTGCCCTCTCTGCACTTGTAAATGGACCGGCGTTCGCCGATACGCTGCCGAAAACCGTTTTATCGCTGCTCAATGTGACTTCTTACAGCTTGGGCTTCTTGCCGTTCGTCACCGTAATTTCGGTTATCGCCGCGACATCCTGGCTGGAAGCGGCAAGGATTGCCCACAGCAAGATATCCGCAATACAGCTTGAAGAATATATCGAAGCGGCGCGCGCGCTCGGAGCAGGTACTGCGCACACCCTTTTCAAACACCTGGTGCCCAACGCTTCGAGAATAATCATGATTCAAGCGACACTGCTGATCTCTGACGCGATTGTCATGGAGGCCGGTCTGAGCTTCCTCGGACTCGGACTCAGTCCTGACACCCCGAGCTGGGGAACGATGTTGCGGCAGGCGTCCAGCGACTTATTCCTCGGAAACTGGTGGGCGCCACTCGTGCCTGCGTCCTTGATATCCCTGACCGTGCTTGCCGTAGAACTGCTTGGGGAAAGCTTACTGCGTGTAATCGGACACGACGACAAGCTACGCTGAAGCCCCGTTCCAAAGCCGGTAGCGTCATTCGAGATTGTTCAACTCAATTCATACCTACCGGGCGCAAGTGTTTTATACTTTGGGTTAGAAGTGTGAGCGAAAGTTCACTCGTCAACCGGGGAGAATTTGATTTTGAAAAACAGCAATAGCAATTTTAAATCGGTGAAACGCATGGCACTACCTGCGGTGCTCACCTTTGCTGTGCTCTCTTTGACAGCATGCGGAAACGAAAAATCCGTCACATACAGCTCCGGCGGCATGACGAATACTTTCAACGAAGGTGAAAAAGGCGTTCCCAAAGATCTGCAGCTGCTCGTCTACCCCGGTGCCGAAATCGCAGGCTCCACCTCGGCACAAGATAAAGATGGTGAACATTCGGCTTTCGTTTCGCTCTCTACGCCTGATAGCCTTGAGCGAGTTTCCGACTGGTATCAAGATTCGCTCAAAAAAAATGGCTGGACAATCGACAACCACGATGCGACGCAGCCGTCATTCGTGAGTATCAGCGGACATCAAAAGGATGTTGAAATCAACGTGATCGTTGCTCAGGATGCTAACAAGACGACCATAAGCGTTTCAGAAGGCAAATCCGGAGAAGGTGATCCGGTAGACGAAGAAGAGATTGAGAAATTCACGCCGAACTCAATCGTGCCGCCTACGGAATAGCAGTTCTGACGACAATTTTATTATGCGAGGGTCTGAGTCATGTCTCGGAAAACTATCGTATCGCTGCCCGTAGCAGAAATTACTGCGTCATCGATCACTGGCTTTCAAGCGGAGTGCTTGCCGGGCGAGGGAACCCAGTCAGACCTGCCGCCCAAGCCACGCTTCGGCAGCTTCTTGCGCGTCGAGTCATCAGATACTTCGATTTTTGCAGTCGCGTATAACGTAATTACCGGACCACAGGACTCGGTTCACAAACCGTCGGCACTCGGCATGACTCGCGAAGAATTGCGGTTAGAACAACCGCATATCTTTTCACTTTTGAAAACGGAAGTGCATGCACTCCTGGTCGGACACGGCTCCGATGCTCGGATATATCAGCATCTGCCGCCTCACCCTCCCGACGTGCACGACTTTGTATATCAGGCTACGCAAGAGGAAATTCGAGAACTAACCAGCAACTTCGAATTTCTGCGTTTACTGTTAAACGTAAGCGAAATTCCCAGTGACGAGCTTATAGCTGCCACTATCCGCGAGGCGCATCTGGCTCTCGGCAAAGACCCTACATTCCTTGTTGAAGCAGGCCGCGCGCTTTCGAACATAATGCGCTCCGATTACGATCGCCTCCTCACAATATTAAAGAAGATACGTCCCTGAATTGAATAAACGCAATTTTCAAGAAATAAACTTTAAGAAGCGGTCTGCAGCAATAGACTGGAGAAGCGCTCTGGCTGTCATTTCTTCGGTCATCGTTCTAATAGCTCTGCCCCAGAGTCCGCCGCTCTCGAATTTAATTGCGGATTCGGTTTTATCCTTGACCGAACAGTTTCATTCGGATTTGACGGTTGCGGAAACTGTCAAATTGTATGGGAAGGACGCGAGAGCTCGTATTGTGCCATTTTTCAAGCAAGCGAAGGTTCCATATCCGCCCTCAAAACTAACGTTTCTCTCGCTGAAACAGGAGCGTGTGCTTATTGTCTTTGCTCCGGACGGCAACGGAGGATGGAAACAAATCAATGGCTATTATGTTGTGGGCACCAGCGGAAAGGCCGGTCCCAAGCTCAAAGAAGGCGACCTGCAAATTCCCGAAGGATTTTACAGGATTACCGGTCTCTATCCGAACTCGATCGCTCATCTAGGATTACGGATAAATTATCCGAACGCGCAGGATAAACTCAGAGCGAAAAATGATAAACGCACCAAACTCGGTGGCGACATTTTAATACATGGCAGCTACTGGTCGACCGGCTGCCTGGCCATGGGCAACGCCGCAATCGAAGAGATTTACATAATGGCGAACGACGTCGGTTGCAACAACATAAGAATGATTTTTGCTCCCTGCGATTTAAGAACAACGAAACCTGACATCGACTTCAAAAAACAGCCGGATTGGGTGCCCATTCTCTATAGAGATTTGACGACGGAGTTAAAACTTTATCCAATTAAAATCGATCCGCAATGGCAGTCAAAAGCGCCCGCCAAGCCGACCGACGACTAATCTCTATTGCGAAACAATTCTGTGATTGTCTGAAACTTCAGAAGCGGATTCTTTGTTTACAACACTTCGCGTTGCCGTGACTTGCGTCCGCTCACCTGAATCGGCGTCGATTTCTTTGATGTTAGCGCAAGGGCATGAACGCGAACTGATGGCTTGTGTTTTTATCGTTTTAAGATGATGTTGAGCTACGTAATCTTTGATCCAGTCGCTGTTCTCATCGAGAACATCGTCGTAAAACCAGAAGGTCGGCCACTTTCTGCGAAGCTCGTGGCATTTAAGCTCATCTCGAACTTGCTCGATATTCCACCCTTCAAAAGCCATGCGATATAGTTCCAAATAAAAAGATGTGCGGTCTCTACCGCCAACGCAGAATATGTAAACGGGCTGATTTTCAGGCTTACCAACGATAGCCATAAATTTTTCCATCTCGGCGCGAGAAGGTTTCTTAATGACACCGGTCTTCACGTGAAACCACTTCATACCGATACCCTCGGCGAACTTCTCGTCTTTGTGCCGAGGGTTGGTGCGCAAACAAATTAGAGACTTAACTCCGACGGCTTTCAGTTGTCTCATCTTGTCTTGATCGGGCTGATGGCCCCAGAAAAGAATCGGTGACGCTTGTCCTTCGCGCGAGAGTGATGGCAGCACTGTCAGCGGTATCACTAGAATCAAACCGATCAGCGCTGCAACCGAACGATTGAAGACACGCCTCTTCCGGGCGTTTTCGCGAGCATATCCAAGAGAGAAGCAAAAATTCAAAACGGACTCCCAGAGGCTGCTTCCATGCCAACAAGCGCTCACTACAACCTACAGAATGCGCCCACAGACTCTATCTAGCGCTCTGCTCGATAATTGTTGCCCGCCAACTCGGAGAAAGCCGAAATTTCTTCAGAGCGATTTCGAGCCGGAGGTGGCCCGATTTTTCTTTTAGAAAGCGCTGGTCATGGAGCTTTCACCATTAAAGGCTCATCGCGTCGGCGGAAGTAAATGGCCCCCTGGAGAATCAGGCAAACAGCAACCGAAAGAAGAATGACAGAATCGCGCATCAGGCTGACTACGGATTTCGACATCTCGGTAAAGCAGGCAAGCTGGCGGTTTTGAGATGCAGGAGGCATAAAAACCCTTCCTCTGACGAAACGCGGACCTTCGTTACATTTGGTGCGGAAACGGAAACAGGCGCGACATTGAGGCTAATATTGTCTGGCCGCCTCAATGCGGTTTGCCAGGAGAAAAAGTTCGCGTGCGCATAATTTACTTAGGTACTCCAGAATTTGCCGTCCCAACTTTGAAGCGGTTAATTGAAGAAAAAGACTTTGAGGTCGTTGCGGCTGTTTGTCAGCCGGACAGACCCAAAGGTAGAGGCAACAAACTTGCAGCGCCACCAGTTAAGCTAACAGCGCAAGAGCATGGCATACCAGTTCTCCAGCCGGAGAAATTAGCTAAGGCTCCCGAAATCGTCCAAGCTATGCGTGACCTCAACCCTGACGTCATCGTGATGGTGGCCTTTGGACAAATATTGAAGGAGGCAGTTCTGAAAATGCCTCCATACGGTGTCATAAACCTGCACGGGTCCTTGCTTCCACATTACCGAGGGGCTGCACCTATTAACTGGTCGATCCTTAATGGCGACACCAAAACCGGTATCACGACCATGCAAACGGAAGCCGGGGTCGATACCGGACCGATGCTTCTTAAAGCTGAAGTTGAGATAACTGAGAACATGACAGCGCCCGAGTTGGCAGAGAAGCTGTCAACAGTCGGAGCTGAGCTTATCGTAAAAACATTGCGCGGGCTCAAAGATGGCTCGGTGAAGCCGGAAAAACAGGACGATTCGCTGGCTACTTTCGCGCCGATTATGACGAAGGAGATGGCCGACATCGACTGGTCGAAATCCGCCCGACACATCCATAATCAAGTTAGAGGTCTTGTGCCATGGCCGGGAACTTCGAGCGTATTTCGGGGTACACAGCTAAAAATCGTGAAAACTGAACTGGTCAAAGATGGTGGCACCGACCAGAAAGAGTTGCCACCAGGTACGATACTGCTGACAAGCAAAGAAGTATTGGTATCCTGTGGAGAGACTGGCAGTGAACGTCTACGGTTGGTTCTTGTGAAGCCACAAGGTAAAGGAGACGTGGAAGCTAGAAGCTGGGCTAATGGCGCCCGACTAACCGATTCGGATAGATTCGAAATTAGTAAGCAACTGGCAACATAATGGACAAGGAATCCTCTAATAACAAATCCGCTCCACGTGGATTTCAATCCAGAAAAATCGCCCTGGAAGTCCTCGTTCGAGTCAACGAGTCCGGCGCGTATTCCAATCTCGCGCTGTCGCAGGCGCTCAAAAATAGCCAACTATCGGCCCGCGATAAAGCATTCGTAACTCTGCTCGTTCAGGGGGTAACGAGGAACCTGAGTGAAGTGGATGGCGTGATTGCCAAGTTTTCAAAAAATCGGTTAGATACCCTTCCAGCCGTGCTCCTCAATACGCTCCGACTGGGAATCTTTCAACTGGAATTCCTTGAAGATACGCCACCACCGGCAGTGTTAAATACATCCACCGCGGTGGCCAAGGCATGCGGGCATAAAGGCATGGCGTCTTATACGACAGCAGTGCTGCGCAATTATCTGCGAGCCCGCGAGGCTAACGGAGGAGCCGCACTGATCCGGAAAGACAGTGCCGAGGATGCGTCCGCCGAACTAGCCGCCGAGAATAGAATCGAATCACTGGCAAAGAAATTCTCAGTTCCTGAATGGCTCGTAACACGATGGTTCGAGAACTTTTCGGAGAAAGAAGCTCTATGCTTATTACAGTATTCCAAGTCAGAACCTCGTATTGTACTTAGAACAAATGATCTGAAAACGACGACGGAAGAGTTTATGCAGACCTTGCAAAATGCCGGCGTGGAGTTCGATGTTTCGCCACTCGTGCCATCGTGCCTGGTGCTGAAATCTAAGGGGAGAGGCAGAGGAAATCCATCTGAATTACCAGGATACAGCGAAGGGAAATTCAGTATTCAAGACGACACCGCTGCGTTTGTCTCGAAAGTTCTTTCTCCGGAACCCGGTAACCTTGTAATAGATCTTTGTGCCGCGCCGGGCGGAAAGGCGCTCTACATAGGCGAACTGATGGGCAACAAAGGTCGCATCATCGCGGTGGATACGCGAGCGAAACGATTGGAGCTTTTGAAAACAAACCGTCGCCGTCTCGGCGTAATGAATATCGAAATCGTAGAGGCAGATGGTACAAATTTCGACTTCCAGCCCCAAGCAGATCGCATCTTGGTCGATGCGCCATGCTCTGGAACAGGCGTCTTAAATCGGCGCGCAGATCTTCGCCACCGTCGAGTAGAACATGACATCGAGAGCCTGGCGAAGCTTCAGTACGACCTGCTTGCCAATGCACAGCGGCTACTCAAACCGGGCGGAGTCATGGTGTACGCAACCTGTACGGTAGAACCGGAAGAGAATGAGCAAGTCGTCCGCAAATTTCTCGAAAACCATCCGGACTTTTTCCTCGACGACCTCACACCATTTTTTCCTGCAGAATTAGTTCAGCAGCACCAACTTCAGGATGTTTTGAAGACCGGGATGATCCAGATTCTGCCGACGATCAGCGAATTATCCGGATTCTACATAGCTCGCCTTGTGAAAGCCGAGCAACAACCTTAGCGTTCTTCTTCAGCTTCCTGATTGAAAAGCGAATAGAGCAATAGATTGTCCGCATCTTCAACCCACATTTTGCGCGGCAAAAGTTCCAGCAGGTGCAGAAGATCTAGTCGTTTCGACGTGGAATTGACTGGTTTCTTGTCGTCTTTCATACCATTCTCTCCGTGAACAAGATGAAGGGTAGCGGACCATCGTTTAAGACAGAGTTAAAACTGCAATCTTTTCTTCCAGTCGGCCAACTCAGGTCTGGGCAAGGTATTCAGGGTAAATCCCGGTTTGAACGGAAGGTCAAACTGGGTACGTCTCAAACGGAGACCCTCGACGCACGGTTCCGAGGTTATGAGATGGAGATTTTCCAATTACTGTTCAGCACGCCGATGATGTTCTTCTACGCCTTCGTGTTAATAGCGTATTTGCTTTCCGCTGTTCGCTTCGTGAAAGAATACGACCGTCTTGTAATTTTTACGCTCGGGCAAGTTAAGGGTGTCGGCGGACCAGGATTTACGATGGTCTATCCGATCATTCAGTCGGAGAAAAAAGTCGACCTGCGCATGATTACCATGTCGATTCCGATGCAAGAAATTATCACCAAGGATAACGTATCAGCAAGAACAGCCGCGGTGTGTTTCTTCCAGGTCGTCGATCCATATAAAGCCGTGACAAAAGTCGAAGACCCGGTCAACGCGACCAGCCAAATAGCTCAGACCACGCTGCGTAGCGTACTCGGGCAACATGAACTGGATGACCTTCTGACAGAACGCGATCAGATCAATCAGAAACTGTCGGCAATCATCGACAGACAAACTGAACCCTGGGGCATCAAAGTAATTTCGGTCGAAGTCAAAGACGTAGAGATTCCTGAGACTATGCAACGTGCAATGGCGCGCCAGGCAGAAGCTGAGCGTGAGCGTCGCGCGAAAATCGTTGCCGCCGAGGGCGAACTGCAGGCTGCAGAGAAGCTTGCCGAAGCGGCAAGAACAATCGGGGCATCGCCGGGAGCAATGCAATTGCGCCAACTGCAAACGATGGTGGAAGTTTCAGCGGAGAATAATTCAACCATTATCTTCCCAGTTCCCATCGAGCTTTTCGAGAAATCTCATAAGCTGCAATTGCCTGTCGAGAAGATGGCGGAATCTATCAACAATCTTCAAAATCAAAACAAGCTGAAAGTCAACGAGCAAGAAAAGCAGTTGTAAACGTTCCCATCAACGTTGAGAACCAGCACCACCTATGGTGCTGGTTTCGAAAGAAATTCGGGAAGCGTCAAATCTTTCGGTTTCTTCACTATCCACACGCAGGCCTCAGCCACAGCGTCTTTTAGCGCCTCATCAGGGTCTTCAGCCATCTCGTGCTCGAAGATTAGTCGATACGCAGCGACATTTTCTCCATACCAGAGAAAGACGCGTATGGAATCTCCACGCCCGAAGTTAACCAGTAAGTGATCGAGATCTTGCGGTGGAGAAACATCGAAGCCTCGCTTATATTCAGTGATTGTGTCTAGCCCATAGGCCACATCGAGTCCGGCTCTGTGCTTGCCGAACATTCCGGACTCTTTGAACGCTCGACCGCGGCAAATCACAACCTTGTCCTTGCCTCGACGATAAGTCAGCCAACCCTTCCAATCATCCGGAGCGGCATCAGCGAGTTTCAATCCAATTTCCTTCTCCACGGTGGAGAGTAGAATTTCGCACTCGGGAGTAAGCTCTTCCAGCCCCCTGCGAGCCTCTTCTTTAGCGATTATTTCCGACTCCAGTTCCAAAAGCCGGGCATGAAATTTTGACACTCTAGCTACCCACCGTTCCGTGACTTAATTATGCCCTAAAGCAGCAATTCGTTATATGCCAGACTGGCGGCGACGATTAGCATAACTATTCCAAACCCGCGCCGCAGCCATGAATCTTTGAGCCTCAACGCCAGAGTACTTCCAAGAAACGAGCCGGGAATCGAACCGAACATCATCGCAAACATCAACGGGAAATCAACATGGCTGGCAATCGCATGCGTGATTGTTCCCGGAATCGAAATTGCAGCAACTACGAGAAGCGAAGTTCCAAAAGCCGTTTTGATAGGTGTTTTAAACAGATACATAAGACAGGGCACAAATATAAAGCCGCCACCGACGCCGAAGAAACCCGCCATGAATCCGGCAAAGAGACCGATGAGCAACAGTTTGATTGTACGCTTTGATAGGTTTCCGAGAATCTGGCGGTTGTCTTCCGCCTGCTCGAGCTCCTCGATTTGGACGGCAGTGTTATCTGAATGCTTCTCCGCTGAACGCGCAAAGAGTTTCAACACCACGCCAAAAGTCAGGTCCAATCCCGCAACACATACGAATGCGGCAAACGACAGCATGAGCGCAGTGCCATGAACGAAAGTCGTAGCAATCGCGCCAAGAATTACGCCTAGCACCGCAGGCGATACCATTGTAAAACCCATCTTGAGATCTATTTCTTGCTTGCGAATGTAATTGAACGTCCCGCTTATCGAGGTCGGGATGATAAGAGCCATCGTCGTTCCCACTGCGACGTGCGGCGAAATATTCAATGTCAAACGCAAAAGCGGGGTCGAAACAGTGCCGCCCCCAATTCCAAAAGCTCCGGAGAACAGACCGGTAACTAAACCAATCGCCAGAGCCAGTAAAATATGTCCAGTTACAAAGCTCACATGTACTTCGAGATTATTCTGCCGAGATCAGGATTGTCCACGATCATTTGGTCAAATATAGGATTTCTTGAGAGTATCCTTATGATCTTCTTGTCTCTTTGAATTGCCGAGTAGATTCCTTCTGGGTCTAACATGGCAACTTCTTTGACCTCGCCGTTGGCGGCAAGCACGCGCGCCGCCGACTTCCACTTGGTGATTCGCCGACAGACGTAATGGTCTGCATCTGCAATCTCGGAGAGCCGCGGGTGCTTGGCAAGCAGCTTGGCAGCGCTTTTGTGATCGGTAATCGCCTCGACTACTCGCGGATTTGCAGCAGCAACCTTATCGAGCCAATGGTATTTCGCTAACCGCTTGGCCGCCTTCCCGTCGAAGCGCAGCCGCAAGGTATCAGGTCCGGCATCCTTCAAAATCGATTGCACGGCGCTGTCGATTTCCTTTTGCTCAGCCGCCGTCGTTGTTTTCGCCGGAGCAACAGGAGCGGAGGGAACTGAGGAGCCGACAGGCACAGCCGGCAGTTTCACGAACGGTTTCAATTTCGCCGGAGACTCCCAGCCTTCTGCTGAATTGGTCTTCCCTTCATCTCCGAAGGCCGGTGCGATCAAACTCGAAGCACACAAGATGCATACTGAAACTGAGCCGGCACCGAATAAACGCTTGAGCCGCTTCCCGGATTGCAAACGGCTGTGCGACTTTTCGCATTCGAAACTGAATAATGCCACCACGTTTAATTCACCCGGGAAGTTCATTTATTGATCGAATTCTATCACGCGCCAATCTGAGCAGGATTCGCGAATCACATGACACCGATGGCGATACTATATATCTATAACTAACGCGTCCGATATTCAATGCAAATTACAAGACTGCCAAATAGATTTTTTCGCCGCGTCTGCGGTCAATAGTAGAATGGAGAAGTGTCTCCGAGGTCATGTTTATGTCCAACCCTTTGGGCTCAAACAAACCATCATCATCAGACCAGCCGGAAGAGAAACCGGTTAAGCCGGCTGATGCGGCGGAAAAGCCGGCGACATCGTTGTCCATTTCGGACTTGATGTCTATGAAATCTCAGTTGGGACAAGGTTCCTCGCTCTCGACATCAGATACCGGTGCATTCCACGCACCGGACCTCACGCTTGAATCACCCGCAGAACCTCGCTTCGACGGCTTACGCACCATCGATCTCAGCCGTTTCCTCTCCGACAAGAATATCGCCAGAGATCTATCGAAAACGCCTTCCATACAGAACGACGGTAAAGACTTTACCTGGCAAACCACTCATATGCTGGACGCCAACGCCAATATGGGTCTGACTATCCCGCTCGGATTGCGCCAACACTTCCAGCTGCGCGGCGTGGACGCAAAGGCAATTGAGGAACAAAAGCTGCTTGAAGAGCTAAAACTGAGACTGGCGGAGTTAAAAGGAAATTCGGTTAATGATGAATTGATAATAACCGAGGAAACCCGACGCAGCGTGGAAGAGGCAACCCAGGCGGCAAAGCGCTCAACGACCATTCCCGAGCTTGTTTCAAATAGTCTAAATTTAGCCCGAATCCTTGAGTGCATAGGCTATATTGAGGATGCCAGGAAGGCAGTAGCGATTGCCTGCTCAGCCGATCCTAAAAACCATCTGGCAAACCAAATGCTTCAGGAGCTTGAAAGAGTGCATCCCCAGGATATCGCGTTCGCCCCAATTACCGCGCCGGCACCGGAACTTACTAAATCGAATCTGGCAAAACGAATAATCGATCTGTCCAGAGGCAGTATCGCGGTCGTCGGAGACCTGCTCATTGACGAGCTTCTCGAAGCTAATCCGACCAGAATTTCGCGCGAAGCTCCCGTCTTAATCCTCGAGCACGCTGACACAGAACACATACCTGGTGGCGCCGCTAATACCGCTCACAATATTACAGCGTTCGGCGCAAAATGCCATGCCATCGGCGTTTGCGGAGACGATGACTACTCCGACAAGCTAGCGAAGATGCTAGAAAAACATGGAATTACTCACGATCTGGTCAAAGACCCTTCTAGACCAACGACGGTGAAGACCCGCATTCTGAGTAAGTCTCACTCATTGATGCAACAGCTGCTTCGTCTGGACAGGATTTCTCACGAAAAAATCAGCGAAGAGATCGCCCAGAAGCTCGCGCAGAAAGTCCTTGATTCCACCGGCTCATGCAGCGCGATCATCCTCTCCGATTACAAAGCAGGCGTGATTGTAGATAGCGTCGTCGAGGCTTGCCGCAAGGTTTCGGCCGACCGAAAAATTCTTTTGATCGTCGATGCCCAGAATGATTTCAAACGCTTTAACGGCTGCACACTCATCACGCCGAACCAGCCTGACTCAGAAGAAGCAGTCGGATATAAAATCGACTCACCTCAAGCACTTGAACGAGCGGGCGCTGATTTGCTTGCACAAAGCAAAGCAGAAGCCGTTCTTCTCACTCGCGGCAGTCATGGCATGGCGCTGTTCCGCCGCCATGAAGGTTTAGTAGAGTTACCACCATTCAACAAATCCGAAGTATTCGATGTCACCGGAGCCGGTGACACTGTCGTAGCGACAATGGCTCTGGCACTGGTTACCGGAGCTTCTTTCGTCGAAGCAATGGCGCTGGGTAATCTTGCCGCCGGCATCGTCGTGAAGAAAGTTGGCACTGCGGTGACAAGCCAGAAAGAGATGCTCGACACGCTGGAAACCATCTCTTTGTTCAAGTAGAGCGGCTAACGGAGCCACTATACGTCACTTGAAATTGAAACGGTTTCAACCTACGGAATTTGAGAAATAGCACAAAAAAAGCGAAAGAGCACGTACCCCACGCGCTCTCTGCAATTTCCATCAGTTCAACTCAAAATTTTATTGCGGTTCAGTAGCCGCCATGCCATTAGTTCCCGCTTCTAAACAGAGGCTTGATTAGCCATTCTCGCATCGTACTTTGCGACGAATGAAGCGTATAAAACATTGTCGGAATTAGACGAAAGACCTCGCACTCCGTCAACGCAGGACTTTTGCACAGCTTCCGGCAAACCACCCAGAAGGGTAGCGTAGTGATTGGTAAGTTGTTCCGTGTACTGTTTGATGATTCTCTCGTTTGCTTGAATCAGATCCATAGCACTCGGTTTTTCCTTCGCTTCATAACCTTCTTGTACAACATGATCGCCAATCGACATATTGTTGGAGTCAGCCGCTTCCATATTGAATTCAAATCCATTTGGGTTGGGCATTATGTCTCTCCTTAAAACCTGAAATTCAGAACCGCCGCATCGTGTGAATAGTTCTATCGCCGTTCGAGAATTGTTAGACAGCGCTTCTACGTGGAAACACCATGCTTTCTTGAAAAATATCGAAAAAGTTTTTCCGGTATGAGTGGGAAAACCACAATCGCCACGTAAAGCTGTAAGTAGTAACTTAAGATAATCGCCGATCAGGTGATGAATACAGAGGAAAGTGTATGAATTCAATCTCTCCAACTCTATCTACTCCAGAGTTGATGCGGATTGCAGCTGAGCACAGGGGCGGGGGCAGAAGCCTGTCGCCCATCGACGAGCGGCTTCTTCTCGAAATGCTCAAAGAGCGGGGACGCGAAGAACTCGATTACGGGCAAGAGCTCATTGTAGACAGCGTCAAAATCATCCGGCGTGTTACGGGCAACGTGTCGGTATTCTTTGGAAAGATATAACTAAACAGCTCGAATGAAAACACAACCGGCGCCACTGTGGAAACACAGGCGCCGTCTTTGTTTTGCACAACTGGTTAAACCGCATAGCTTCTGGATGCGCTGACCAACCAGACTTTCGATCTTCTCATAAACGTCAAGCCTGATATGATGGGCGTTTGGACGAAGGTTACTAATATACAGAAGATATAAAACAGCATGAGAAGACTAAACGCATTTGATACAGCGGTAATCGTAGTGGGGGTTTTTTGCGCAATGGGCTTTGGTCTCGCCAAAGCTGGCTATGCCGGAGTCGACAAGATTGTCGAAGGCAAAGCCAAGGTCGGAATCGATGTTTATCTGATCGGCTTGAAGACAACCGACGCGGATTTGTTCACCGTCGGCGACAAATCCGCCATCACTATTAGAAACCGCCCGGTCGAGCCGCCTATGGAAATTACCAAAGTGGTTCACTGGCCTCATAAAGCGTCCTTCCTGGCACAGGACGGCAAGTCCGCAGTGGCATTTCCAGACCCGACAATGATGATTGAAGGAACCAATACGCCAATCGCTCACGATTTTCTGATCACGGTCACCGAAACCGCTGAGCGTACAAAAGATGGATACATCGTCAGCGGCAACAAGATAAAAATCGGCAACCAGGTTGAGCTGGAAGGCTTCAAATACAGAGCTCAGGGAGTTGTAGTCGATATAAAAGAAGTCGGAGCAGATGCGGCGGCATCGAGCGGAACGCCAGTTAAAAACTCTGCCCCAAGTGAGGAATCAGAAAAGTGAGCTTCAGCGGTCTCTTAGATCGAACGGCCGAGAAGCTCTCACTGACATCCTTTGACCAATCCTGGTCGGATTCTCTGCGTAGCTCGATCTTCTTGAAACCTGTATTTGGTCTCTTTGAAGCGGTTCAACGAATGATGCCGCAGGACCTTGGTCGCATAGGCAGTATTCTGCAAAAGATGGCGTTTGGTTTAAGCGTCCTTCTGTTCGGACTGATCGGGCTGCCTCAGTTCGCAAGCGACAAATTCGCTCTGGCAATCGTCATAATTGCCGGACTTGGACTATGGATTTTCGGACGACTACTGGGTGGCTCGGAGAGACGGGATTTCAGCGCATATGATGCTATCGTTCTCGCTTACTTGGCTGCAAATGTCATCGCTACATTCGCCTCGCACTACTTCACACCGAGCCTCAAAGGTTTAGGCAAAGTAGTCGTATATATAGGTAGCTATTTTCTATTCACCGCAGTATTCGCGCACAACATGAAGCGCAAGTTGATGGTACTGGGGATGGTGCTGGCCTGCGGAGTCGCACTTTCCCTTTATGGCTTCTATCAATATAAAATCGGCGTTGCGCCGCTGGCGACCTGGGAAGATCCTACGGTCGAAGGGGGCGGTGGTACGCGGATCTTCGCGACCTTAGGCAATCCCAATCTCCTGGCCGGATTGCTAGTTCCGCTCGCACCTCTGGCGATGGGATTAGGCTTGGGATTCCTTTTTGACTCCGGAAATAAGCCGCTCTTCAAAGCAGGCGCGTTGATCGCAGTGGGCGCAAGCGGAATTCTTGCACTGGCATCTGTTCTAACTCAAAGCCGTGGCGGCTTCCTTGGATTGGCGGCCGGCTTTGGCGTCATCCTATATATAGGATGCGTATGGGTGTGGGTCAACCATAAGAAAATGCGCACGGCAGTCATAGGCGGCGCAGTAGTACTGGTAGTAGCAGCGGCAGCGGCTGTAGTTTTGATTCCATCCATCAACCAGCGAGTTTCATCAATTTTTGCAGGCCGAGAGCATAGCTCAAATTCTTACAGAATGAACGTCTACAGTTCGTCGCTCAAAATGTTCAAAGACAACTGGTGGATAGGCACCGGTCCGGGCAACGAAACATTCAGGCTCGCCTACGGTTTATACATGGTGAGCAGCTATGACGCGCTGGGGACGTACTGCGTGCCACTTGAGGTCGCAGTTGAGACTGGAATTCCAGGGCTTCTGGCGTTCATCGCCATGCTCGGCTGCGCCGGGGCCAAGGCTCACGTCAAGTTCTGGGGTAAGGCGGAAGGCGGTGACCAAAGCCCGTCAATGACGTCCAGATGGGTCGCAGGCGGTTTAGCAGCCGCTCTGATGGGGCTTATAGTTCATGGAATGGTAGACACGGTTTTTTACCGGCCGCAAGTCCACTTTTTGTTCTGGTTGATAATCGCTTTACTAGTAACGAGTGATGAGCCGAAAAGCTCGACGGGCTCAGGGAATTCGATTAAAACGGCATAACATTAGCACTGCTTAATGAAATCCAGTTAATCTTAAATCCGAAACTTGCCCAAGTTCGCCCTTTTAAAATCCACTCCAAACCCAATACAGTTAAGGCATTCAAAGGATCGACTCAAAATAGTCTTAAAGGTTCCTAATCTTGACAGACTATGAACATTAAGCGATACTAATTTATATCTGTTTAATGCGGCCCCATTTTGGCATGGCTGCGAACGTAGAAAAGTTACTCAAGTTACTCTCTCGGATCCCCAAAGTTTGAATCGAAAACGGACCTTTATTCGGCTGAGACCACACGGAGGATGCAGCCACATGAAACTAAATCGACGGAGAGGGGCAACACTGGGTCTGGTGGCAGTATGCGTACTGGTCATCATCGTCCTGGGCGTTGGCTTCTTCATCCTTTCTCAAATCCTCGGCGGCGGACGCGAAGTCGCGAACGCCACTGACGCAGGTGTGTTGAACGTAGCGAGAAGAGCTCTTTCACCAACACTTATTCAAGTCCCGTTGACCGGCGACTCGCCAGGTAACCCGACGGATGACTTCCTGGCTGTTGGTATCGACCCTGCCGGCAATGCCAACACTGGCACCGGTAACCTCGACGCTACGCACAGAAACATCTCGATGCTCGGTCTCAACCGTATCGTCGCCCAAGCAGTCATCGTTGCCTGCAACGCTCAAGAAATCAATACTACCGCCGCATCCGGTCACGCACAAAACGTAGCCGCAGCAGCAAAATCGGTTGCAACCCAACTGAAAAATATGGTCGAAGGTGGAACTAAGCTTCCGCCGGAATTCACCAACGTTGCTCACTCGAACAACACCAAAATGTTCCAGGGCAACAAAGTCACTCTGACGAGCTTGCAGACCGGATTCCTCCGTCCCGGCTTGTCAACCAACGTTTATATCTCGCCTGGTTTGACCTCGGCGATTAACGTTTCCATGCCGAGCAACTTGAAGTCGAACCATCACTTCCCGAATGCTCTAACGCACGACCTTTCCAGACAAGATCAGTACATGGCAGGTTACATCAACTTCTCCATCCCGGCTGGACCGGGTGGGCCCGTTGAAATTTCAGGCGTTCCGATCTTCCCTAAACAAAAACCTCACTTGGTCGACATCGGCGAATTCAACGCCGGTTCGAGCTCGCCATCGGGTGTCAACTACCTGCCGCCTAACGCATTCCGCGCCAACAGCCAAACCCAGGAAAATAATTCTTCCGGATTCGGTGGAGCGGTTGCATGCGCACTCGTAGGTGCTCTCGACCAGGACTTCGCCGCTTCAGTTCCCAGAGGATACATCCGTATCAAGAACGGACCTGATGCAGGCGCAGCTCACTCATCGATTATTTCGAACCCGGTTGTCGACGGACAAAACGACGTGTTCAACAACGAACTGTGGCCACCGAATGGTGGTGGCGTCGATATCACCAACAATGGAATTTATGCTCTGAACTCGGAAACCGCAGCTCAGAACTACCTTTCACAGGTCCTCGCGTACAATGCAGATAATACAAAACCGGAACCAGATTGGTTGAACCCTCCAGCGGCTCTTCAAATCCTCACCGGTACCGGCGGCGGACACAGAAGTCCTAGCGAGCTCGAACTCAAAGCAGCCGGCACGTCCAAACAGCAGTGCGATGCTCTCACCTTGTGGGATGCACCTTGCAATCACTGGGCACCAGATCCGAACACCGGAGCAGTCCCTGGTGACAGCAGTATCGTCACCGCTCTTCAAGATCAGTATCACGCTAACAGCACTCAGAACAGCGCCGGTTCGAGCAATGGCTACACCGCAGTTGAAGTGCAAAAGCATGACCTGCTCTCACACCGCTACGGCGGTTCCAAGTGCTCGTCCGTCGTTGCAATCGGTCGTGACGGCTCCACCAAGTACGGTATGAAGCAATTCGAACCATCTGGTTGCTATGCGACACCGCATTCCAACGTCGCCTTCGGCGCACCCGGCTCGCCTCTGGCTTACCTCCAACAAATTGGTAACCAGGGCTGGAAAGGTTCGAGAGGACCTACAGGCACCCTCCCGTCCGGTCCCTTCGCCTCTGCAGGCGCCGACAACCACACCGGTTCGGCAGCATGCCAGGATGACATCATCGACAGAATCTGGAAGAGAATGAGACAAGTCGATCCCAGCATTCCTAGAGATAAAGTCGAGTTGGCACTTTCGCAACAGCCTCTCGAACTGGGTGAAACCTTGTATCTCCATTGCCCTGGTCCTGGTACCGTAACCATGACCTCCGCAACACCAGCTGATTACTTCAGCGCCGGAGTGCCTAATGATGGCGCATCGTCAGCGGCGATCTACAACTGCGAAAACCAGTACAACATCTCCAACACGATCGTCAACGCCAAGCATGGTAGTGGTTCACCCAACGTGAGCTGTCACGCAACTGGTGATGCCAACTTCCACGACAGACCGTACACCGAAGGTCCTGACTTCCTCCCAGGAATCGACCGCGCGGTATGGACACCTGCAACAGGATGGAGAAACCTCCTCGGCGAAATCGAATTCCAAAACGAAGCCGGTGGAGCAGGTACATTCTGCAAACCTAACTAATCAATCAACTGACCGAGATGACGAGGACCCGCCTCCCCGCGATAGCAGAGAGGCGGGTTCTTCGTTTCAGTCTTGAATCAGAATCTTGAAAAGTGGCACCAGTACCGAAAAGCACATCCCTAATTGTGGTAAATTGAAAGAAATCGCTCGACTATACGGGAGGACAAATGAAGAGGTTTAGAATCGCGACTCAGATCGCCATGACACTAGTCGTTGGATCACTCGGATTTTTCAGCACGATGGCTGACGCTCAAGCCCCAAAAACGCCGACGCAACAGTATAGACGCCAGCCGATGGCAAGAAATTACGGTGCTCCGGTTCGCCGAGAACAACCAAGTGAGTACAAAGCGAATGTCCTTGATCGCGATGTAGTTCTACCGAATCTTCCTGGCTACACAGGAAAACAAGTTTTCGTATCTGGTTTGATCTATCCGAACGCGCGAAACTCGCCAGGATACATGGTCACGTACAATACAGAACACACTAAGGATCAAGTAAAACAGTGGTGGATGAACGCACTGAATATGCCACCATGGAAAGTAACCTTTACTGACGCCAGCTCAATTCAAGCGGTGTCGAAAGACGGTGCAAAAGTTACAGTTTCACCAGGCATCAGCGTGACGACCACGGCTGAGAAGCGCAAAGGAATGCATGGAAGCTACATTGTCTACTACCACGACAATGGCAAGCCACGCTAAACATCGGAAACGAACTTATTAGCTTGCGTAAAGCATGTGCGTCAAAAACTGCGACGACTCTCAAAAATAACCGCGATGATCTTTCTGCTGAGCGTAAGCTCGGTATCGCTTTCTTCCTGCCGTGCAAATGAGCTGATGTTGGGAAACCAGGCGAGATCTGACGATACGGATATCGCTTTGAACAAGGTTGAAAGCTTTAATTACCTTTCTCGCAGCCAGATTCTTGCAAAACGAAGCGCTCAAGTTTCAAAATTTACGGATCTGCTGCAAAAGCCATACGAACCGAATCACTTTGTTTTCGATCAAATAGTCGACAATAAGCCTTGGTGGGGAATGCATGGCGCCTTCGTCTTCGGCGAAGGACAAAGAAGTATCGAAGGTCCATCCGAAGAATCACGCTTCGTTCTCAATCCATATTTACTAGTAGCGGCGTCATCCTGGTCAGCCGAAATCTGGAACAAGGAAAAGATTACAGAGGAAGATCTGAGACAGCCGGATTTTCCGTTCTGCTGGAATCCGGTTTCCTTGCGCTTCTCGCCGAAGCAGAAAACTGTTTCAGCAACCTACGACGTATCATCCTTCAATCGCAGTTTGGAAAAATGGCAAGACAAGATTATAGATAAATCGCCGATCGACGATTTCGGTTTAGTCGCATATAACGCGCGTGACTTCGGATTCAACTACATCTTCGTCCCAGTCGATCAATGTACTAACGTGAAAAACCTGAACAATGCGCCCGGTCCCACCGACATCAAGCAATACATACACTGCGGAAACACCTGCAAGTACTCAGGCGATTGCAACAACATGAGCCCAGCACAAGAGCAAATAGATCACTTCAAGTTCACAGCACTCCCGGCAGAAGTGAAAGTTCTTCTCTGGAAACAAAAGCCACCGAGCACTCAAACCTCGCCGGACATGACCGTTTTCATCAAACTACATTAGACAACTCAATCACCCGACGCAAAAACTCTTCGATCGCAATTGTGATTTCATCATTTTTGCGGTCGTTCAGCAGCGCGCTTTGACCCGGTTAAACTCCTGATCACAGAAAGGGCGGTCATCGATGGACTTTTATGTGAATGTTATGTTTCGCAGGCAGAATCTAAATCACCAGCCACTAGCGAGCCACGAAGCGCTCCAGCTCACTATTTTTAACCGGAGATACAAAAATGGGACAACAAGCAAACCACGAATCGATTGGCGACATCGCCCGCGACCCGCTCAAAGGCGGAGCTGATGGAGCTTATAAACAGTTACGCGCAGAAGTAATCGGCACCGACCCTTACGACACCGTCGCAGCGCACAATCGAATGTCGGAAGCTACTCAAGATATGGTAGACCAGGGCGTTCTCCCACAAGTATCGGCAGCATGGCTGAAGAACGAATTCTCGAGAATCGACACAAGCGGAAATGGACTTATCGAACGCGACGAAATTAAGGCCGCGAAAGAGCAAAGCACAAGATTCGGTGAGTTTGACGGAACTTTCGCCAACGAATTCGATAACAACCTTTTCGATAGACTAGCATCATTGGATGAGCGAATCGGCGAAGTGAACATCTCAAAAGGGGATTTGAACCGCTTCTTGCGCCGCGATGACCGTGCTCATCGCAGAGAGAACAGACAAGAAGATGCACGAGATGAACTCGCACCTCTTTATCAAGGAGCAGACCCGGCGATCAATTATTTGAACACGGACGGCAATCGAAGAGTCAGCAGATCCGAGATGAAAGCCTTCATGCGCGACTATGAGAAGTTTCATGGAAGCGGTCCTTACACCGAAGAAAATGCAAAACTCGTAGATGACATGCTACACGGTCGCGTCCTCTCGATTCATCACGGCGGTGCAGGCGGTTTTTCCGCAAGACACACGGCGAAGGCTATGGGACTGGATTCGGCGCACGGTAGAAAGCATAAAGATTTCTCGCTGGTAGTCGAGGACTACGACAAGGAGCGACCAACCAGATACGGTCAGGCAGACCCGACTTCACCAGGCGAGGGCGAACGGAACGATTCTGCTGTGGAGACCAAACCGACTGCAGCGCCGGAAGTTTGCCCGGAGCCAGTGGAGAGCTATAAGGTCAAGAAGGGTGATTGCGTCTGGAACATCGCAAAAGATCACATGACGTCGGACGAGCACCGTCCAAGAAATCGTGAAGTGCACAGATACGTGAAACAGATCTCCCGCGTCAATGATCTGGATAAAAACGGCAGATCTCCGGACCTCATCTATCCAGGTGAGAGCCTGCTGATTCCGCCTCTAGACAGATAAGCATTACATCAACCAGAGCAGGAGCAGGAGCATGAGCACCGCGCATGGTGGCGAAGAGAAAGCCCAGTATCGGAAACGAGCTGGGCTGTCTCTTTAGAATTCCGGAGTCGAAAACCCATAAGAAGGCAGCGTGGTTAAACGCGAGTCGTGAACAGCTTTTCCAAAGGTGAAGTTGTATATCACTTCTTTTCCATCATCAAGAGCTAGATATTTGTTTATGTCATCATCCACAAAGCAGCCAATGCCTGTGGCATCATGACCGAGGGCGCAAGCAGTCAAATAGAGCATTTGACCTATGTATCCGGCCTCATAATGCGCAAATCGGTAGCCGCGGTCACCGTACAGACGGTAGCCTTCCTGGAAATCTGCAATCATCGAAACAGAAAATGCGCCGTCACAAGCTATATCCTGGAAGCAACTGGTTTCCTTCGCTCCCTCCCTCTGATCGCGCAAGAGGAGGGGAACGAGGGTGTTTTCAAACCGATCGAAATAGTAGAGACCTGATGTGAGCCCATCCACTCGATGAACGTACAGGTACAAATGAACAAGATGCTCGCGAGCAGAACGAGACCAGTGACCATCGGTTAAAACATCAACACCCTGAAAGTCGGCAGGGAAGCCCATTGTAGAGGTACGAAGGATGTAAGTCAGGTGCTCCAACGACATGCCGGTTCTACCATCCATGTCGACAGCAGACCGTCTCTTACGAATAGTTTGGTGAACTGACTTGTGCTGGCAGCTCTTGCTTGCGTTCTCAAAATCGAACTGCAGGTCTATTACGTCGCCGGCAGCCTGGATAGGACCAGGTTTTGGTGCCGACTTCGCTGATACTCCGGTAAAGAAGTCTTTCTGATTGCGACGAACGTCACGGCACGAATCTAAATCATATTTTGTCGCCTGGTAGACTCTCGAGATCTGAGGATAGTCGATAATTTGAGACGATAACTGATTCTGTTTTCCGATAAACGGGCCCGGAGCAGGAAGTGTTGCGTTCTTGGTTCCACCCGGTTCACCAAGTTGCACCGCCCCGGCATCGAAAGAATCCAGCGAAAGTACAGAGTCGTGCGGATCAAACAAATTAGTAGAACCAGGAGACAGAAGGACCAGAGCAAGCGGCTTCTCATTTGCCTGGTTTAAACCAAGATAGTCTGCAACCTCTTCGTCAGGGAAGATGCCAACGATGCGCATAGACCAACCCAATGCGGACGCAGACAGAGACAGCGAAGCAAGCGCATGTCCCATATCATGCTGGCAGTAGCGGAATGCTCGCTCCCTGTATTTCCAGGCCTCTCGGAAAAATATAGAGGAGAGACATAGCACTACAGGAGGTGCCTCGCTCTGAATACCGAGTCTCCGTAATAACGGAGTGACGGCATCACCGCGCACGCGCTGCTCGAGCTTATGTTCACTGACTTTATAGTGATACGCACCGGCGCCGAGAACACCGGAATCACGACTGATGAGCACATGAGTATCAGTCGGATGAAGATTTCCTGATGATGCATTGACGCGAAGCGCCCATCGATTGCTAGTACCGACAACCTGTTTCCACGCACTTATCGCCACGCCATAAAAGAGAAGGTTGGAGATGAACTTGAGAAGATCATCCGTTTCCGACTTCGCATCATCTTTATTGATAAAACCTGTTCGAGCGTTTTCAACATGTGAAACTGCCGCCTGAAAAAGATCATCGCTGGAAACTGAGAATTCATGCGGCAGATCAACGATCGGCGCGCCGTCGAAACAAAGAAACGGATCGGGCTGACTGGCCCAGTCAAGTCTATGACCGTAAGAATACAATTTCTGAATCGTATGCTTGGTGGCGTGATGGTATTCGTAAAACGGTGATTGTTTCAAATCCGTTTCTGTGCGGCTGAATGGCATGAGCAGAGCGTTTCCCTTGATTCAGTCGCCGGCGTTTGAAAATCTCCAGCGAGCGACCGTTTTTCCAATCTTTATCCGACCAGTATATATACGATCGGAAATTAGATGCTGCTTCAGCGACAGACCAGCCGACGTTGCCAACAAAAATTCATAGATGCAGTCGCATACAAGGGCTGGAGCCAGAAGTCATCGCTCGAAACCTTTGTTGTCATGAGATTTTTGAGATTGCGTTGGGTTTTCAACAGACGAAACTCAGGAAAAACCCTATGGTCTCCTGAAAAACCGGCAAACTATGCTGAGGTATACCAGCCGCTGGTTTTTCCCGCGTGTAGCCCGAGAAAGATTAACCATCGCCAGCGGTTGCTTACAAAGACGTTAGAGGGAGGGAAGAGTGACCTTCCCTCGTCTTTTTTGGAGAGTTCTTTCTGAGACGATAGAAAGCTACGAACGTTCCCTCCAGGTTCAGTCTTCGAGGAATGCCACCACTCTCGCCGGCGCCGCGCTAGCACCAACCAGTTTTATCGGGAAAAACGCGACTTTGAACCCGGAAGATGGAACGCTGTCCAAGTTGACCAACTGCTGAACGACGAAGAACTCCTTATCGCGATGCGCGAAGTGTGCATCCCAGATAAACTTCTTGTCTCTGGTTTTCTGATACTCAGCAATCATGACGTGAAAGGGACGGTCCCAACCCAGGGCGTCGGTGCCCCCGACCTTCGCGCCTTTATCAGCCAGCCACTGAGCCGATTCCCTTGTCATTCCCGGATAGTTGTAGCGCGCCGGATCGTTAATCGCGAACTTGTCGTGATCGGTTCGTATCAAAACCGCCTCACCGCCGGTGATATCACACCCAATCTTGTCCAGGGCCGACTCCAAATCGGATACTGTAATTCCGCTGCCGGAGCCTCTTTTGTGTGTCATGTCCAGCACAATGGCAGGCAGATACAGATCGTGCAAATCGATTTCGTCGACGGCTTTGGCTCTCTCTCCGCCGCAAGTGCTGCCGTAGTGCAAGGGAGCATCCACATGTGTTCCCATATGGCTGGACATTTTTAGATTGTCCTCGCCCCAGCCTTCGCCTTCCGGCAAGTCTTCTTTGCTGCAACCGAAAATCTCCATCATGATTTCGGCGCCTTTCTGGTTGTCTATATATTCGATTTCTGGAGATATTATTCTGAAGAGTGGCTTGATAATATCTGGAAAACTAGCCTCATCCAGCGGCTTGAGAGCCCGCGTCAGGTCTACCAGTCGTGTCATATGTGGCTTCTCCGGTTTTATATGCTATGGACAATTTAGCCAATTCGGGTCATTTTAGATAGAGAACAGGTCTTCGTGATCACTGGAGTGTCATGTTTCCAAAGTTCTTCACATTGGAGGAAGCGAGGGCAGCATTGCCCGTCATCAAGGAATTTCTCCTTGCTGCCAATAGCGAGCTGGAAATACTCGCCGAGGACCTCATAGAAGCTAACGAGCGATTCGACCGCATAGAGAAGCGCCTGACCCACGCAAATATCATCGGCGTGGCAACCAGGGATAGCACCCTCGACTGGTCGAAAGCCGACGAGCTTTTCGAACGAGAAGTCAAACGCAGCGGTGCCTTGCATCACACTCCACACGAGGAAGATGAAGAGCGCTTCTCAGAAGCGGCCCATTCGCTTGCCGATTTGCAAAACAATTATTTGATCAGGTTGAATTACTGGCTCGACAAGATCAACGAGCAGGGCGTTGTTCTGCGCGATTTGAGAACCGGCTTGCTCGATTTTCCAGCCAGAGAAGGCTCGCTCGAATACTTTCTTTGCTGGCGACTCAGTGACTCGGATATAACCACCTGGCACCCGGTCAATGAAGGCTTTGCCGGACGGAAACCTTTGTCAGTCCTTATCGAATACACTTAAACTAACGAGAGTCCGGCACCGGCGCTGCCTCAATCGGTTTTTCGATTGATATCGCATATGGTGCACTACGGACATTGTTTGTAGTTACAACGACTTCAGCTTCGCCATTGCCGATGTGATCGGGAACTTTGACGGTGAGAGAATTGCGAGACGCATACAGCAATTCGGCGTCCCTTCCGCCGATTGAAACGTGATTCTCGGACGGGTCGAGACTGAAACCTTTTCCTGAAAGCGTAAGGCGTCCACCTGCACGCGCAGTGGTGGGATTAATACCGGCGAATTCCGGTGTTAGCGGGCCTTGCAGCACCCAGCTCATGACGGCACCTTTGGGAGCTGTCCCCTCGAGTATCAAAGTGTTTATGCCCTGGAATACCTTACCGGACAAATCGACATTCACCGTATGGCGCTCAATATAACTCTCGTCGAAAACCAGATCAGCAGTAGGCTCTTCAGCGCCTTTGAGATTGGAGACATTCATGTCACCGCCGATTAAAACTCGAATCCAGTTGAAACCGGCAGTTCCGCCGACGCCGTTGTGGATAATCAGCGTCAGAGGTTTCATAAAATCTGCTGCATCGAGTTTGAACTGACCGAAAAACCGCTGCATATGCTTCGAATTCGCGACAAACGGACCTGCAGTTGCCACTTCTTCTATCGCAGTAGTGGAGACCTGAGCGAAAGCTGGCGCTGGTGCAAAGCCTGAGGCAAACGCCAAGATGAAAGCAATCAGTCGACGTTTCATTGTCATTCTCTGTCCAATTTTAGTTTTTGAAACCGCTTGCGATTTTTAGAACTCAGCGACGAGTCCGAACATCGCGATCAAAATGATGAAGCTGAAGTACAGGAGGAAGAACCACACCCAGCGGTTGATCAATTGAGTTTCGGTTAGTTTTACGTCTTTGCCGGCCATTTCAATCTCTCTTTATTTATCCACGCTTGTTCTGTGCAGAACCTAGTCCTTCTTCTCTTCTGCCTTAGATTCTTCGGCTTTCTTTTCTTCTGCGGGCTTGTCACCGGAAGTGGTGGCAGCATCAACCTTAGCTTCAGCAGCCTTATCGGCATCTGCCGGGGTTGTTTCTGCAGTAGGTTTTGACTCTATAGCAGCCTTCGCATCTTCTTTCTTATCCTCACTAGGAGCAACGGCTGGTGCAGCCGGCTTGGCGGCGGGCGCCGGTTTAGGTGCAGCTGCCGGAGCAGCGGCGAGAGGTTCCAAACCTTTGATGTAGGCGACGAACTCTTTTGCTTCAGCTTCAAACTTCCCGCGTTGCAGTCTGGACAGCCAGAGTGCAAGCACACGTCGTCTTTCGACCGTCTTTTTCAAACCAGGAGTACGTTCACCCAGAAGTCTCTCGCGAATCATGCGATTGCCTTCACGATAGTAGCAGTCACCGATCTGGCAACCTGTGACGATAACTCCGGAGGCGCCGGCTTTGAAGGCACCTTCGATCATCAGCGGTTGTACCATTCCGGAGCAAGGCAGTTTTACGACTTTCAGACCGTCAACGGTCGTGCAGTTACCTGCTTTGTCGCAGATGCCATCAACATCGGCGGCACGCTCGCATAAAAGTGTTATTACTGTCTTCTGATCGGTCATTTCGGTTTACCTTTTGAACTCCGAATCGTGGTCACTGTATATGGTGCCGATTAGGCAGATTGGCTGTTAGCCAATTGTTTGATTTTCTCGTTAACATCCGAATCGAGGAGGTTGGGCAAGTCGATAGCATCGAATGCGCAAGCGCCGACACAGACGCCGCATCCTGAGCAACGGTAAGGCTTGACCGTCGCCAACAATTTGAAACGAGAGCCTGCCGGAGCGGGCACCATCTCGATAGCCTGGAACGGGCAATCTTTGAAGCAGAACGAGCAGCCGGTACATTTCGAATCCACGACTTCTGCTGATTCCACCGGCTTCTTATTAGTGAACGGATAAGGAATCAAGCATAATGCAGCCGTGATCAAGATCATCGAGATCCAGAAGCCTGTCGTACCGAGAGCGCCGAGAACGGCATAAGGCAACAAGAAGAAGACATCGATGTCCATGCTGGTCGGTTGCGAATTCAAATCTGCAATTTTGGTTGCGGTAATCGGGAAGAAGTAGACAACCGCAAAGATGATGGTCATCAAAATATAGTTGAGCGCAGGAGGCGGTGTGATGACCGGTCTCGACATACGCACGTAGTGGATCCACAGAGCGAAAAGGAGGGAGAACGAAAGTCCGATGTGGATAAACAGGAAGTTCGACAGGGTCAGGTTGGAAATCGTCCGACCGTTGAGGAACCAGTTTCTAAGCGGTTCTCCAATAACCGGAACGACTTCGAGAGCCGATACGGTCATACGAGTAAGAAGGAGCGAACGCTCGTCCCAGATCAGGTAATAACCGGTTTGACCGATGAAGAGAACCATCAAAAGCAAGACGATACCTGATTCCCACTGAACCCAGCGGTACTGGCGATATCTATCGGTGAACCACACACGAACCATGTGAATCAATATAGCTACAACCATCGCATCGCCGGCGTATCTGTGAACCGCGCGGATAACCGCACCGAACGGAATATCGTTGGTGATGTAAGCGACCGACGTATACGCGTTAACGAGGTTTTTCGAGAAGTAAGCGTTATCGATCGTTGGCACGTAGTAGGCAAAAAGAAGCAGCCCACTTAAGAACAGGATATACATGATGAACTGCGGCAAGGCGCCGTGGTAGTACAACGGGTTGTACTTGCTCGTCGATATCTTGTTGAGTAAATCTTCTGTTACCAGAAAAATTTGGGTCCAGATATTCGTTTTCATTAGTCCTGTCCTTCGGCTCCCCTCTTCAATTCACGAAATCAAATTTCAAAACTACTTCTTCTCAGGCAACGTCATCTTCTCTTCGTCGTCAGCGCTGCCGATCGCTGCAATCGCAATCGCAGCACCTAAAAGAGCCAAGCCGATTGCCAGGGAGTAAACATATTCGCCTTTTTTACCCTCTGCCTTCTGCGACTCCAGATGCGTTTTGTGTTTGTCGGCCGAGCCGCCATAAATCTCGCCCAGAGCCTTTCCAACCGGCTCGATGTGCAGGAGTTTAAAAGTGTGAGGCAAATTATCGACATTCATGTCCAACTCTGCCCACGGCATCATTGCGCTTGCCCAGAGACAAAGCCCAATCGCCGCTGCCATTAATCCAACTCGAATAGCCACTTCTCAGCTCTCTCCCTTTTCTGTTACCACGACCTTGTTGCCGCTTTTGGGCTGCAGGGCAAGGTTGATTTTTTCAAACAACTGGATACGTTTTTTCAAAGTGCCTTTTGCCTTTTCTTCGAAGTAAACCCAGTAGGCATGCACTCCGAGAAACAACAAGGTGAAGACGGTGCCGGCGACCAGAGTGAGGGCGTTGGCCACACTCAAGTCCTTACCGATCTCGCGCCAACCTTCGAAAAAAAGAGAAAGCGCGTAAGCAGCACAGCTGAAGTTGATCAGCTTGTAGATGAACTTCACCTTTTGATGAGGGACAGAAGCATGCTCGGCAGTGCCACCATGTTCGGTGCCACCGGCTGATGCCTGCATCGTGTCCTTATTCGTCATCGAAAGTTGAAGTACTCCCATGTTTATTTCTTGGCGTCCACTTGAGCTGCGGATTTGCTGCGAGCCACGAAGAAGGTCACAATCGCTGCAAGAGTGGTCACGAAGCCACCGATCATCCACCACCAATCCACTTCAGGAACGCTCATCGGGTAGACCTCGAAGGGTTTCGGATTGAGATTGGACAGGTTCATACGATCGTGGAATGTGACGTAATCCCAGGCCCATTTGTTGGCGATCATGAAATCGACCGCGCCTTTGTAGACCGGATTTTTCTCGTCGAAGGTGGGAATGAGCTGGAACAACCAGTCGATACCGGAAGTGGTGTTCTTGAGTTCTTCCAACTTCGCGACGGCAACATCACCGCCCTGAATTTTCTGAATCCAAGAATTCACAGCAACCGTGAAATCAGTGTTGTAAGGCATTTCAGTTCCTTTCGGAACCAGCGTGCGAATTGTGTTCTCCAGTTCGTCGGCCTTTCCACCCCAGAATGGTCTGAAGAGGAGGTAGGTGAATCCCTGAGTGATAGGCGACATGAACATCTCAGTTTTTGCCATGTAGTAGTACAGGACAGCCAAGATAGATTGCAAGCCGCCAAGGACCGCCATGATGATCGAAGGACGAACTCCCTTTGCCCATTCCTTCGCATCTTTCGATTGCCAGATCATGACGACTTGCCATAGCAAGCCGACGTCGATGGCAAGATATGAGAGCGAACGCCAGAACGGAGGATCGTAGTGAATGTTCGCTACGTTGATAACGATCAGGTAAGAGAAGACAATCCACGAGACTCCACCCATAATGGTCATCATCAGGATGAACGGGCGCTTCATGATGTTCTTTTCCGGTCCTGCGATCCAGGTGTCGAGGAACGGCAAGAGAATAACCGTCACCGGAATCACCATAGTGATCTCGGTAGCAACGACCGGCTCCAGATATTTGTACATCTGATACAAGCCCAGGAAGTACCAGTCAGAAAGAATCGGCAATGGCGTGACGTCCGGGTCGGAACGTCGACCTTGAGCAGCCGGAAGAATAACGGCCGTAATCACGAGCATCATGATGACGGTAAAGCGCTTGATCCAGTTGAGCGGCATGCGCACATAGTTGTTGTTGTAGAAATAGATTTCTACAAGAATCAACGGGATCAAGGAGAACGCCAGGTGAAGAGAGAAGAAGCGCGTAATCGTTTCTTGAGTGATGGCACCACCTGCGCCGAGAAGAACTTCAGCGGTGTTCCAACCTAAGTGCAACGACTTGACGAGAGGCTCGTAGTAATCGCCCATTACAGGGAACTGGTCCATGTAAGTCGGGAAGGTGGCAAACACTTTCGTAGCCCAAAAAGCGCGCTGGTTCCAAATCAACAAATATCCGGTCAGACCGGAATACATTGACAGGAGAAGCATCACAAGACCGATTGCGATGTTGAATTCTTTGCTTGGTTTATAGTCAGCAAGAATAAACATACGGAAAACTCGCATGGTAGCGGCGATAATCATCGCGTCCGCCCCATACTTATGAACCCCTCGGACTATATTTCCGAAAGGCACGTGCCATTGAATTGCATAGATCGAGTCGTACGCTGCCGCTTTGGTAGGCACGTACCACATGATGAGCATGAGTCCGGAAGCCATCGTAACGAACCAGACCAGATAGAAAATCGGTCCCAGAGCGTAGAACGGATTGGTCTTCGCTTCCAGCTGATGGTGCTCATCGAATATGTCGATGTTTTTGAAGCGCGTTCCTAAGTAATCCCAGAGGAACTGAACGCCTCCCCACACCTTATTTCCAGGTTTGTTTGCAGTGCTACTCGTCATGCGATCGAACCGGCCTCCAACGATGTTATTTCGATCTTTCCGCCATCCTTCTTGAGCTGGAATTTACGCGGCGGACGCGGCGCCGGACCGGAGATAACCTTGCCGCCATGAGCAATGTCATAAACGGAGAGGTGGCACGGGCAGGCGAATACTGGACCAGCGGGTTTGTAGTTGTAGCCTTTGGCGCACTCTTCAGGCTCTTTGACGAAGTTGAAGATGCAACCAAGGTGCGGACAAATGCGGCTGTACGCTTCTACGTCACCATTTGGCAATTTAACGATGAAACCAGGGATGGTGCGAACTTCCTTGAGTTCAGGGTTGTACTCCAGGTATTTCTGGTTGAAAGTAAAAGGAATGCAAGTCCACGGCTCCGGGAAATCGGCATCCGTGAATGTCGGGATTGGTGGCTCTGCGAGCGGTTGGTCGGATTTACCGAGGATGTCCAACGGACCCAGAGTCGGGCGCAGGAAGCGCAAGAACGGCGAGACCAGCAGTCCGAAAGTCATTGCCAGCGGAACAGCTGCCACCGTCTTTAGTATCGTTCTTCTCTTAACACCATCACTCATGGCAGTCACCTTCTTATTGAACAGATTCTTTTCTGTCGAGTTCTTCAGCTATGCGCGCCTTGTCAGCGGCCGCCTTATCTTTGATATTAGTTGAAATCGCGCTTGGCGACGCGGAATTGTTGCGCGATGCTTTCTTGCCTTCAAGAGCTGGCGCGCTGTCTTCGTGGAAGTTGCGAACATATTGCGTCAGCTTCCAGATGTAATCCGCGTCAAACGTGACTTTGTTTCCTCTGTCCTGCTTGCCGAGGAAGTTGGGCATACCTTCCCAACGGATACCGTTGGCAATGTGGTCCCAGATTTGTTCGTCGGTTCTGTCGTAGAAACGATCGAACTGAGTGAAGTTGGCGGGAGCCGGCTGTAGAACCAGACCTTTGTTGAGCTGCCCGTCTCCTGCGCCTCGGCTTCCGTGACAAACGGCGCAATTCGCACCGAACACGGCTTTCATTGCCAATCGCTCTTCGTCAGAAAGTAATGGAACAGCAAGACTTCTCGTGTAGAAAATCAGGTCCCATCTCTGGCGCTTGCTGAGTTTATCGAGAAAGGCTTCGTGCTTCATGACACGGGGCGCAGCCTCTTTGGTCTCCGCTTCGCTTCCTTCAGCAGTTCCAAGAGCGCTGGTCACCGGTGTGAGTTCTTCTTTGCCTTCGCCGAATGAGATCAACTTATATTGATCGACTGGCTTGCGCTGTCTCATACGTTCGACATTGGTCAGGTCGATATCGCACTGACCGGCGACGCCTTTGCCGTCGGCTCCGTGGCACGATGCGCAATTTTGCTGCTGCCAGTAGACACTTCCGTCATAGACAGAAGGTACTGCGTCCGGGAAAAGAACGACGTCCTTACCGGCCGTGGCATCTCTGTTAGCCAGTTCCGACTCCTTCTGTCCGACACTCACCTGAGATTGGCAAGCTGTCAGGGACACGGCAATCGGGATAGTAAGGAGCGCAAATCCAAGCAGATTGAACTTGCGAGTTAGTTTTTTCAATCGAGTGAGTTGAGGGTGCATTTCTATTTCAACTTTACTTGTGATACCAGCGAGACGAAATCAATAATTGAAGAACGGAATCCAGGAGACCGCTGCATACATGAAAATAAGCACGAACGCGACGACGAGAAACGGAGGAGGCGGACCTTCTCCGATTCGGTACTCCGACACTACTTCGTAGTGCTCCTCGGCTGGTTCTTCTTTAGCTTTTGGATTGCTTGGGTTAGCCATTTCTCACCTCTAACGAACACTAGCTCTGCGACTTGAGGGCAGCGGCGGCTCTGGCGCGCTCGACCAGCGCTTTCGCCCGTTCCGATGCCGACGTGTCTTCACCGTCATCGAGCATGTCGAATTTGGAACCCTCCAGGTCCTCGAACTCGCCATTACCGAATGCCCACCACATCGCGATGATGCCGACTACGAAGAATACGGCGCATACACCGAATGCTACGAACAATCCCGCATCAAGCGGAGCCTGGTTAAGAATACAGTTGGGACACATTAGTGCTCGTCTCCTCCTGAATGTGGCTCGTACTGCTGCTTCGTGAGTTTAGGCAAACGAATAGGTTCGAGTTTGTCGAGTTGATCGAGTTTGTCGATTGTTTGTTCGACATCTTGAGGAAGAGTCTTGAGGTAAGCGACAAGATACCAACGTTCTTCTTCCGTCAAAATCAGGTTGAAGCGCGGCATTCTCGTACCGACGACGCCTTCGGACACACGATAGAACCACATTTCATCGTCGTACTGTTTATAGAACGGTCTTGTGAAGTTGGCTGGTTTCTTCGTGAGAGAAATCGAGTTTGGACCGTTGCCCTTCGCTTCCAGACCGTGGCATGCAGCGCAGTTTTGCGTGTAGATTCCGCGTCCGGCGTTAGCCGAAGCATCGGAATTTGTATCTACGTGTTTTCTCTCATGCAGTGCGAATCCAACCGGAGTGCTGACCTGATATTCATCAGGCGCTGCAACGTAATGATTGACCGTACGCTTGTTTCCGAGAGTCTGTAGATAGCAGACCAGGTCGTTCATATCTCTATCATTCAGGTAGCTGAAGCTCGGCATGATCGAACCGGGCTTAACAGCACGAGGTTGAATCAAGTGGGCTTTCTGCCATTCCGAGGGAAATTTGTTTCCTTCGTTAGTCAGGTCGGGACCGGTTCTAGCCGTACCGAGTTGGTGAGGAGTTTCATAAACGTAGTCACCAGCCTTCACGAGCGGTCCATACTCACGGTCCTGCAGACGCGTGAATTGGGTGTGGCAGTAGAAGCAACCTTCTCTGACATAGATTCTTCTTCCGCGAACGGGATCGCCAACTTTGGCTTCAGCCTTGTAGTCGTTCCTTGTGTCAGACGGGTCTGGTCTGAACAACACCATCGGCATCAACACTGTGGAGAAGATGATGATGAAGAACGTTGAGATGATACCAATGGCACCGAGTCGGTAGCCGTAGCCATTCATTAGACTTTGACCTCCCGTGTTTTGGCCGTGACTTCGACCGCTTTAGGCGTATAAATAGTGCGGAAGGCGTTGTAGCAAAACAGCGCTTGTCCCGTCACGATCATGATGCCGCTTATGGCGCGGACGAACCAGTATGGGTACAACGTGTTGGACCACTGGTCGACCGGGAAGCCCATAGCCCAACCTGCAGACTGAACCAGTCCGGCAACGGTGAGGGAGAAGTACATGATCAAGAAGCCGATGAATTTGAGCCAGTAGTGACCGCGAACCAGGCCCATGCTGTGCCATTCTCTACCGGTCAATCTGGGCAGCATGTAATAAACAGCTGAAGTCAGAATGAAAGAGAAGGCGCCGAGCAAGGCAGCGTGCGCGTGACCAACGACCCACTGCGTAAAGTGGATATACCAGTTGATCCAGCGCGTCGCCTGGAACGGTCCCTGCAAACAGGTCATCAAATAGAAGAGTGCAGAGGTCATCGCAAATCTTAGCGGCAGATCATCAGCCCCCTGTCCCCACTTACCTTTCATTGTCATAAAGAAGTTTGTGAGAACTGTGAATACTGGAACCAATAAGAAGATTGACGAGATGACCGCAATCGCCTTCAACCATTCCGGAACCGGTGATTGAAGAATATGGTGTGTTCCTGTCGGAGCATAAAACAGCGCGATACCCCAGAATCCGAGCATTGACAGACCGTGACTATACAACGGAGCCTGAGTGTAGCGAGGTATCAAGTAGTACATGATGCCGACGCCTACCGTCGTGAACCACATACCCAGGATGTTGTGGCCGTAGAACCAACCGATGATGGCGTCGTTCAAACCAGGCAAGAACACAAAGGTTCTTTGACCGATGATGTAAACGAGGGGAAACCAGAACAACGAACCAAGGAAGTACCAGAGGCTGACGTAGAGTTTTTTAACTCTGCGGTGAGCCACTGTCATCAAGACGTTGAATGTCACCGTACACAGCGCGACTGCAGCCATGCAATCGAGGATCGCGCCGAGTTCGGCATATTCACGACCTTCCGTGTTGCCGTTCAGGAGGGTGCAGAATGCACCGATCATCAACAGGTTCCAAGCCCACATAGTGAAGTTGCCGAGGCGCTCCGAAAACAATTTGTTTTTGCAGAGGGTCGGAACCATGTGGAACATTGAAGCGATGTAACCCATCGAAAGCCAACCGATGGTCACAGCATTAACGTGCCACATTCTTAAGTGTGGCATTGAGAACTGAGGGATGTTATGGACCAAGTCCGGGTTATAGAACTCCATGGAGGCGAAAAGACCCGCCCCCATTCCGAACAGTGACCACCACATTGCCGAAACGAGAAAGTTACGGCTGGCGCTCCCTTCCTCGTTGCTCAGGAATTTGTCTAGCAAACCGCTCACAAGCTACGTACTCCTAAGGACTCCAAAATCTGGAACAGTAGTGATTCTAGGCTACTGACATCAGGGTAGTTAATCTATAGCCTTGTTTTTCAATGAAGAATTATTTCAGTCGCGTTACCACAATTCCGAAAGCCCCCAGCCATCGATACAAAGCTTAACTACTGACAGTCGTATTAATGTCCTGTAAGGTTAGCGCTTTGAAACCAAATCGCTCCGATCGTCAATTTCAAAGTGATACCAAATATGGTTCTCAACTGTTTCAAACATCATCTTGGAAAGACGAGAGCCATTTTTGCTCGATCAATTTTTTCCAGCGCTGCTCGTGCACACGGTGGTTTTCCGCCAATGCGCGGACGCAAGTTGAAAACAACTTTAATTCGTCAGCATCTATTCCTTTTACAGGCTTCTTATTGAGTACAGCGGCGAGAATTTCCGCCGCTTTGCAATGAACATTCCGTGAACTGAGCTTTTGTTGAAACTCATCAAGAGCTGCTTCCAGTTTACTAAGTGCCTCGGTCTCCTTTTCATTTGGAGGTCGCACCTTGGGTTTTGGCTCAACAGGATTTGCCAGATTGATGCCATTAAAGCGATTGGCCGTTTCCAGTCCGCCTGCCGAAATCCAGGAAGAAGCAGTGTCGGCAGCGAGCTTTAAACTTTTTTGATAGAGGTCGACGTCTTCCGGGGCTACGCGTGACAACACATAGGCGGCGCGGCGCGCCCCGCCAGGATCGGGACCTACTCCGACCTTCAATCGATCGAAATTGTTCTTTCCACCCAAACATTCGATTATCGACTCGATGCCATGCTGGCCGCCGGCGCCGCCGCCTTGCTGCAGGCGAACACGTCCCAGAATGAAGGACACGTCGTCGTGAATCACCAGTATGTTCGGAATCTCAATCTTGAGATAGGAAGCAATCGCGCGAACGGCTTCGCCAGAGAGATTCATGTAAGTATCAGGCTTGAGGAAAATTACATCTTCGTTTTTAAATCTTGTCTTACAAAAATAGCCTTTGTATTTTCCCTCGAATTTCAGGCTGACACCAGCTTCGGTGCAAAGAGCGTCCACTACTTGAAAGCCGACGTTATGGCGGGTCCATTCGTACTGTAGCCCGGGATTACCGAGACCTACGACCAGTTTCATTTCACAAACCCTATAGAGGAGTGGAGTGCAAGTTATCGAAGGGGAGAAAACAAGGCGGCGAGCCGTCTTGCTCTAGCAGAGTCAAGTTTCCGGCACGTCCGTTTGCAATGCAAGTCTACTTCCTCGCATCGTACATTATTTATAAACGGATTTATCAACGCACGCTGTGATGATCTGATCTTAAGCGCTCAACAAGAGATAATATAGTCCGACGGTATTTTTCGCACTCGCCTTCAGGGCGGCGCAATGATTTAGATCGCTTCATTTTTTTAGAGAGGCTCAGAAATGACTCAGAACGAAAGTCCCCAGATCCCTTATCTGCCGCATACCAAAGGCGATCGAGAGGCAATGCTGGAAACCATCGGCGCAAAGACTTTCGAAGATCTTGTCTCCCACATTCCGAAACAGCTTCGCATCGAAGCGCTGAAAGTTCGAGAAGGTCTTTCTGAGCTCGAACTCGTCAAAGAGATTCAAGCGCTGGCCGCAAAAAACACACCGGCTTCACAGCAACACTCATTCCTGGGCGGTGGTTCGTACCGTCGTTATGTGCCATCAGTGGTTTCACAGGTGATATCACGTTCGGAATTCGCGACCGCATATACACCATACCAACCAGAAGTATCGCAAGGCAGCTTGCAGGTGATATACGAGTTCCAGACAGCGATTTGCCTGTTGACTGGAATGGATGTAGCGAACGCATCGATGTACGACGGTCCGACTGCTTGTGCTGAAGCGGGTCTGATGGCCGCGCGACTGACCAACCGAAAAAAGATATCGATACTCCGCTCGGTAAACCCCGAATACCGCATGGTTTCTCACGCTTACGCAAAAGCATGCGGTCTCGAGTTTAACGTCATTGATACCGCCGACGGCATCGTGAAGACAGACGATCTCAAGCTCGATTCAGAAACAGCCGCGCTCATCGTCCAGTATCCTAACTTCTTTGGATGCTTCGAGGACCTGGAAGCGATTTCTAAAAAAGCCAAAGAAGCTGGCGCTTTGCTGGTTGTCGTAACCGATCCGATTGCTCTTTCAATTCTCACGCCACCAGGAGATCTGGGAGCGGACATCGTAGTCGGCGATGCTCAGCCCTGTGGAAACTTCCTGTCATTCGGCGGTCCATCAGCCGGATACATGGCTTGCAAAAAGGATTTCGTCAGACAACTTCCCGGTCGACTTGCCGGCATCACAGTGGATAAGAACGGGAAACGCGCTTTCACACTGACGCTTCAAACTCGTGAGCAACACATCCGCCGGGCCCGAGCGACGTCCAACATCTGCACAAACCAGGCATTAAACGCGCTTGCCATGCTGGTTTACCTCACCCTCCTCGGCAAGACCGGATTGCAGCAAATCGCCACAATCTCTTTGCAACGAACTCACTATTTGTTCGATCAGGTGACCAAACTCACTGGCGTCAAGCCTTTGTACAAGCATCAATTCTTCAATGAGTTTGTATTGAAATTCGATGCAAACGTCGAACACGTTTTCGAAAAGATGCAAAGCAAAGGATATCTGCCGGGTATCACGTTAACGCGCATGCTTCCGGAACTGGAGAATTGCTTACTTGTCGCGGTCACCGAGATGAATTCGAAAGAAGAGCTCGACGGTTACGTCGCCGCCATGAAAGAGACTCTTGAAGAAATTGCCAGAGGGGATCTTGCCGGCACAAAAAATGACAATCTGAGAAAAAAAGAAGCTAAAGGCATGGCGTTAGCCGGCAAGCAAGAGTCTTAACCAGAGAAAGAAATTGTTTGGGTTTGTATAATCGAACTCAGACATCAGCTGATGCTGGGTCGAAAGACTCGAGGAATTTTTCGGATGCAATCAAATCATCGTCTTGAAGAACCCACTGCCCAGGATGGTTCGGAACAATCGCGAGACGAAAGAAATGGAAACACGACGGAGCCGGCAAAAAAATCGATGAACGTTGAGACTCAAAATTCGGACAAAGTCTCTATGGTGAAGGGGCTGTTCAGAGAAGGCATTGAGCTTGTCGTCGTCACACTCATTCTCCTTATCGTAATCAGACTCTGCATCGGCGAAGCTCGATATATACCTTCGGCATCAATGGAGCCGACTCTGCAGATCAACGACCGTTTAATCGTCGAGAAGATAACGAAAAATCTCGGTCACCCCATTCAAAGGGGCGACATTTTGGTTTTCTATCCGCCGCCGGTTGAGATGGGTGGGGTGGACTTGAAAAACGATCCGCTCACGCTTCTGGGACGCTGGACCGGTCTGCCGTTCCTTCCCAACGATGCGGCGTTCATTAAACGGGTTGTCGGTCTTCCCGGAGACCATATTCGCATTCAGCAGGGCGCCGGAGTTCTCGTCAACGGTCAGTTGCTGGACGAATCGGGCTACATAAAGGAAATTCCCAATTACGATCTCAACGTTCTGGGCGATATACAGGGGCGAAACACGCTTGGCGAATTTATTCACCCTTACGACAAGCGCCCGAACGACCCGATCATCGTGCCGGCTGGTCATCTTTTCATGATGGGCGACAACCGCAACAACAGCGAGGACAGCCATGTCTGGGGTTTTCTGGACGAAAAACGAGTTATTGGTCGAGCCTGGGTGCTGATCTGGCGCCGATTAAACCCGCCGACATACCCGCCAATCTTGAGCGAATAGCCTCTGAAACCAGGTCTGACGACTGACGATAGAACACTGTTCAGGATGCGGAACCGGAGCCGCGTTTGCGCCGCGGCAGGTTGACATTATCGCTGTAAACCTCAATACTTCAATTTATCGCCGACGCACAGGGTCTCGAGCCTTGAAACTTGTTGTTTAGTTTCCCTTCGTCGCTTCAATTTTGCCGGAGCGATTGGGTATATAAGATCGGTGTTTCGTATTAAGGGGATTGGTTAAATGGCTAAGGCTTCTGGCTCCCACACTGCTTCTACGGGCAAACCAGCCTCGGAAGAGGACAAGAAGGCGAAAAAACCTGCAAAGGAAGCTGATAAGCCGAAAAAGGGCGCCAAAGCGCCTGTATCCAAGAATGGCACGGCTAAGGACAAAGCCCCCGAACTTCACGCTTTCGAGGAAGAGCTCAATCGACGCGAAGTATCGCTTATCGAGCGCGAAATCAAAACTATACGGATGCAGGAAGAACTAGATCGACTGCGTCCTCTTTCAGGTCTTTATCGTGTAGTGAAGGCGATGGCTACCGAAAGGCGCCTCGATTCGTTGCTCGACACTATCACCAGGGAAACGCAGGCGATGCTCAAAGCAGACCGCTGTAGCGTTTTCGTTGTCGATTCCACGACGGACGAACTCTGGACACAAGTAGCGCAAGGACTGGAAGGGTTCCGGATGATTCGCATACCGGTTTCCGGAACAAGCATCGTGGCTTGGTGTGCGCGTTCCGGCGACATCATCAATATTCCTGACGCCTATGACGATGAGCGTTTCGACCCGGCCGTCGACAAGGCAACTGGCTACAGAACCAGAAGCGTACTGTGCGTCCCCATGCAGAACCGCAGTGGGCAAGTGATTGGTGTATTTCAGGTTTTAAACAAAAAAGACGGTCCGTTCACGAGCGAAGATGAAGACTGGCTTGAGGGCTTGGCGGCCGTCGCAGCTGGTTTGATTGAACAAGCGCAGGCGTACCAGGAAATCGAAAGTTTCGTGGATCAGACGCTGATGGTGCTCGCTCAAACAATTGATAAACGCGACCCTCTCACTGCCGGTCACTCAATTCGCGTGACCAAGTACAGTCTGTTGATCGGACAATCACTGATCATTCCTGACGAAGACATAGATATTTTGCGGTATTCAGCGATGATGCACGATTACGGCAAAATCGGCGTACCGGAAGCTGTGCTCTGGAAAAACGGCAGACTGACGCCGGAAGAGTATGCTTGCGTTCAAACACACGCACGCATCACTTTCGACTTGCTCTCCAATTTGCCTTTCACCAAGCGGCTTGCGGCAGTTCCATTCGTCGCGTCCTGCCACCATGAAAAGCTTGACGGTTCAGGTTATTACCGTGGACTCAAGGGAGAAGAAATTCCATTTCTTGCGAAGATCATCGCTGTGGCAGATGTGTTCGATGCACTAACGTCTGTTCGCCACTATCGTAATCGTATGCCCATAGACAAGGTTCACGAGATTCTCGAATCCGGTCGCAACAATCACTTTGAGAGCCGCTGCGTAGACGCATTTTTGCGCCTGCCGTGCCAGCAGGTGCTGAGCGTTATGGAGTCTGAGCGCGATAGAAACTCTAGCGAAGATCTCGAGCGTTTCGGCAACATCACCTGGGCTCGCCTCACTGAACTTGTCTCCGGAGCAGAGCCGAAAGGCGAAGAAGAAGGCATCGTAGATATCTTCGAACGCATGTACAACTTCGGTTTGCCTGAAGGCTATAAGGCTCTAGACTAACTCTGAATTCGACGAACTCAGCCTGTGTAATTCGGCAGTCCAAATCTTCCGACTTGCTAAGACTTTTCTTAGATTGACACCATTTTCAAGCACAGGTTGTCGAGACCGCTGCCGGTGAGCTTTGACGCACTCGCCCAAAAGCGGGACTGGCAACGGAACGCAACGGTGAGTAACTTATGAAATGCTTCCTCTTTAAAAGCTGCCGGTGTTATTTATAGAATCTATTTTGCCCGGCACTTACTATTCGCCGGCTCGTCGCTCGGTTTGAAACTTAGTGACCGCAATAGGAACTATGACAACGACAAGACTATTGAGCAAATCATTTTTCGCCGCACTACTGGCGGTAGCATTCATCGCGGAATGCGGTCCGCAGGCGTCCGCGCAAGCGCCCGGCGTCGGTCGTGGAAGAATGGCCGGCATGGCTTTTCAAAATCCCGGAAGAGCACTGGAGTATGGTCAAACCGACGAGTATCTGAAGCTCGACAAAGAAGGCAAGCCGATTTATAAACCCGGCAAGGAGCCTAAGGAAAGCAATAAAACAGTCACTGTCTACGAAGACGAAAACGATGAAGTCGCAGACGCGGAGCCGGTTAAAGAAGGCGAAGTAACTATTGTCGCCACAGTAGCGGTTCCCCACATGAAGAAGAGTCTCACGCAGGTTACTGCTTATCCCTATCCGATGAAGCCTCCGGTGATCAAACAGAAGATCAAACTGTTGCCGGACAAAGACAAACAGCTCAAACAGATGATGTTGTCGACCGGCTATTTCAGCCGCGCGTCGCTGGACGTACCGTATCCGCCCGGTGGCTGGCGTTGGCAATACGCTTTTTCCAAGGCAATCAAAAACAGCAAGATATCACTTCCGCACTCCATATTCGAGCACTACCAGTGGGCAGATCGAATGGTGCCGTTCATGAAAGAGCAAACCAAAATCTACAACAGGTTTGAACGTGAGCGTGTTGAAGCCTACAACGCCGCATTGGCCGAATACAACGACAACCGCACTGAGATCGAAGACGTCTCTACGCAACGCGGACTGCAGCCCGTGCCGATGAAACGTGTGTACCTTAAGAGTGGCAAAGTAGGGTTGCACTATGCCGGAAATTTGAAGTCCGGCAAATGGTGGATTATCGCAACGCATCGCGTGCCTGGCTTGAAATACTTCTGGCTTTTGCCGGCTGAAATCGGCGACAAGAAAGAGCGCATTGTATTGAACGAAGGCAATGCAATTTACGTCGAAGGCGGCTGGTAGTCGGCTTAGCGACAGATCTGCGTTTTCATCATGTTGCACTTGGTCGTTTCGAACGACCCGGGTTTCAAGATGTCTAGTCCAGCCAGTCGTTTGTAAGAACTAATTGTTGAATGGAAATGACAGGTCGTGAAGAACCACCTGAACGGTCGGTTTAGCGCTCATTTTCGCTCGCAGCAGTTTCATAACGGTCTCGCGCAGTGACGACTTCAACGGACCAAGTTCCAGCCCGTCCTCTTGTCCGGGTAATTTATCGGCGAATCTCTTCACGGTGCTCACTATGGCCTCGTTGAGTTCGTCCTGGGTATCGAGCCACTCTCGAGATTTGATGAAGCCCGAGGCACCGGCCGTGATACTGGGTCCGGAGACGATCTCACCTGAACCGTTCACCGCCAGTGATACCGTGACAACACCTTCCATGCTGAGCGCGCGGCGTTCCTGCACTGAGAAGGTCGTAACCCGTTCCCCTTGCTCGCGGTTGTACAGAACCGATTGAGACTCTACGGTTCCAATAACCGACGCGACTCCATTTTTAACTTCCAGAATATCGCCGTTTTTAATTGGAAACACGTTTTCTTCGTCCATACCCCATTCGATGGCAAGCTGCGCGTGGTGCATGATATGGCGACCTTCGCCGACGGTCGGAATAAAATATCTGGGTCTGGTCATCGACAGCATCAGCTTGAGTTCCTCACGGCTTGCATGTTTACTCACATGCACCGCAGGACCTTGAATTGTCTTAACTCCCAATGACAGCAGTTGATCGAGCACTTGAGCCATGTGGCGCAATTTGCCCGGCACGATGTTTGCCGAATAGATCACGGTGTCGCCGTCTTTCAGCTTGGCATCGGGATTTCGGCCGAAGGCGAGCACGTCCAGAACGATCAACGGTTCTTCATCAATACCACTGGCGATTACTAGCACTTCTTCGTCAGGAAGAGAGCGCAACTGTTCGACAGTCGCTTCGATTTGGCGATCATATATAAGATTGCCGGTGACTACTGCGGACAATGCGGTGGCGACTAGTGATTCTCCACTGAGCACCACTTTGCGACCGGTTGCCAGCGCGACATCGAACAAGATTTGCAGGCGATGAGTGTTTGTGCCGGGGAAAACAACAAAGACTCGACCTTTCGCGTTCTTCACGTGTTTGAGCAATTCAGCCTTGACGCTGATTTCCGATGGCGTATATCCGCGGTTTTCAACCCCGGCCGAATCGCTTATCAATGCCAGGACGCCTTTATCTCCGCTACCCGCTAAACCGTTTATGTCCAAAAATCGCTTATCTACAGGCGTCTGATCCAGTTTGAAACTCGAGGTATAAACGACAACACCCTCAGGAGTGGTTATTCGAAGCGCGCAGGCATCAGCGATTGCATTATTGACATGCATCCACTCCACTTCGAATGGTCCGATCTGGTACGCCTTGCGAACCTCAACAGTATCGAGAACCTCGGCAAGCAAGTTTTGCTCCGCGGTCCGCGTCGGCGAGGCGATATTCGACTGGCTGAGCAGTTGCGAAACAAACCTCGGCGCCATGACCTTTGGGATAGCAAGGTGCCGGAGAAGATAGTTGACTGCTCCACAATGCTCTTCGTGACCATTGGTGAGCAAGAGCGCGAGAATGCGCTCTTGATTAGCCTCGAGAAAGTTAGTGTTCGGGAAAAGCAGATCGACGCCCGGCAGATCCTCAGCCGGATATGCCGCACCGGCATCGACAAGAATCATCTCGCCGCCAAATTGCAGAATCCAGAGCATCTGCCCGAGCTCATTTTGCCCACCCAGTGGGATCAGAGCGAGGCTGTCATATTGTATGTCGGCGGTACCGGTGGCGATGTGTGCCATGAATCAATCACGTGTAAGCTATCAAACAATTGTATAGGTGTTCGCTTGTGGGATCTTCTAAAAACTCATAAGGCGTAAAATCTCATTATCGTTATTCGAGGTTGCAACTCATGAAAACCACTCTCCCAACCGCCGAGGATTTGCTATTTGGACCAGCGCTCTCGGATAAAAAACATAAAGCGATCATCCAGGCGCTGAAGGATGACGAGGTTGAGGATAGTTACGAACAGTTTTACAGCCGCGTCGGCGGTTTCGAAAAATTTCTGCAAGACAAAGGCGTCAAGAAAGGCGACGTGCTCGTTTTCTTGAGCCCTAACACCATCGCCCTTGCGGTCGGAATCCTGGGCACCTGGCGCAATGAAGCCATGGCTGTTCCAATCGACTTCAAGATGACTGCCCCTGAAGTGGCGAATGTGGTGAAGAGCACCAGGGCAAAATACATCTTCATGTCCAAGCGTTTTCCAGAGAAAGATAAACTGCGAACGCTTCTGGCAGACGATCAAGATAAGATTTTGGAACTCGAACTCTCTGTTCCGGAGCCGAGCGAAGCGTTTGCTTATGAACAGAAACCGTTCACAGACGATTTCGATGCACTGATGATTTTAACGTCGGGAACCACCGGCGTTCCGAAAGGCGCTGTGCATACGTTTAAAACGTTGATAGCGAACCTGGTTGAACTCGGAGAAGTGGCTGCGCTCGATAACGATATCAAGTCGCTTTTGCCGCTTCCAGTGAGCCACATCTTCGGTCTTGAAGTCCTCTCCGCCTGCTTGATGCACGGTGCCACCACTATTTTTGCGGAATTGGAACCGACAAAGTTTGTTCAAGCCATAAACGGTTATAAACCTGAAATCATTTCCGGTGTTCCGCTCATGTACGACGGACTGCTGCGTGCTCCGGCTTTAGCGGTGCATCTGGACAATGCAAAAATATTGCTCTGCGGAGGCGCACCACTACCGGTGGCGTTAGCCGAGGACTTCGAAAAGAGATATAAGAAACGGATCAACAATGGCTACGGCTCGACCGAATCGAAAATTATCGCCTTGAATTTGGACGGACCGAAAGAATCTATCGGCAAAGTCGTGCCGTCTTGCAAGATCAACATCATCTCCGAAGATGGGCAGAAGCAGCCGGAAGGCAAAGAGGGCGAGATTGTTATCGACAGCCCGCATCTTATGAAAGAATACTTCGATCAACCGGAGAAAACGAAAGAAGTGCTCACCGCCGATGGTTACAAAACCGGCGACGTGGGTTATTACAAAGACGGCTATCTGTTTATCTCCGGTCGTGCAAAAGATATGATCATCGTCGCGGGAAACAAAGTATTTCCCGGCGAAGTGGAAGGCGTACTGCTTAAGAGCAGGCTCGTCAAAGAAGCAGCGGTAACGGGCAAAGAGCACAGCCGTCTCGGTCAGATAGTCAAAGCCACGCTCGTAATCTCAGATGATCGTCTGAGCAAATTCCTTGAGAGCAATGATGAAGAAGAGCGCAAAATCGCGCGCGAAGAAATCCTCAAAGAGTTGAAAGCGCACTGCGCCGAGAATCTGAAGCGCGAACTACGCCCAATGGAATGGGTCCTGCGACCGGCTTCCGAGCCGCTCCCGAAGACACGCGCCGGCAAAGTCGACAAAAAGCTGCTCTAAATCTCGTCCATACGTGAGTCTCGGAGTCCGAAGAGTGTCGAAATCCCGGAGACGAACTTGTCTGTTTCGCGGTCCTTAACTTCGTTCCCTCAATAGCGGACGAGGTTAGGCGATCAACAAAGCCGAAAACTCAACATTTGCGTAGGCATCCTTGACAGTTCAATGACCTTCAAAGCCGAAAACAAGACAAGCAGGGGCTTCCCGCCAGTTCACCTATTAACGGAACTGTCTTAAGGTCAGCAAAAGAGACCCAACCCGGAGTAGAACAGTGTCGGGAGACACAAAGTGGAACAGCGCTGAAACAAGCCGTTGGCGCCGTTTATTAGAACTCTGCACTACTGGGAGCACGCTATCACTTACAGCACTGCTTTAATCACAACACTGGATTACTCACAGTAATGCATTACTTACAGCACTGCAACTTTAGAGAACGGCGTTTTCGCGGTAGGCGCCCCAGACGTCGCGCAGTGCGTTGCAGATTTCTCCGACGGTTGCATATGCTTCGACGCATTCGAGCAAATAAGGGAAGGTGTTCTTTCCTTCTTTACCGGCGACCTTGAGTGCTTCCAGCGTGTTGGCGACCTTTTCGTTGTCGCGACGCGCCTTCAGTTCTTTCAGTCTCTTTGTTTGACGCTCTTCGTATTCCGAACCGATCTTCAAGATCTCGATTTGAGATCCGGGCGCCTCTTCTTTGAATGAGGTCAAGCCGATGAAGTGACGATCTCCGGACATCATCTTGCGCTCAAACGCATAGGCTGAGTCGGCGATTTCTTTCATGAAGAAACCTTTTTCGATACCAGCGATGACACCACCGATTTCTTCGATTTTCTTGAAGTATTCGTTTGCCTGGCGTTCCAGTTCATCGGTGAGCCACTCAACGTAATACGAGCCGGCAAGCGGATCGGCGACGTTAGCTACGCCCGTTTCGTAAGCGATGATTTGTTGGGTTCTTAATGCAACGTGAGCGGCCTTTTGAGTAGGCAAGCCAAGAACTTCGTCCATCGAATTCGTGTGGAGCGATTGTGTTCCACCGATTACGCCGGCAAGGGCTTCGATAGCCGTTCTTACAATGTTGTTCTCAGGCTGCGGCGCGGTCAAGCTGCATCCGGCGGTTTGAGTATGGAAACGCAGCTTCCATGAACGTTCGCTTTTTGCGCCGTAGTGATCGCGCATGCGTTTCGCCCAGATCCGGCGCGCGGCACGGTACTTGGCGATTTCTTCGAAGAAGTCGATGTGTGCATTGAAGAAGAAGGATAGGCGCGGGACGAAATCGTCTACATTGAGTCCGGCTTCGATACCGGCATCGACGTATGCGAAACCATCTGCAAGAGTGAAAGCCAGTTCTTGCGCGGCTGTCGCGCCAGCTTCGCGGATGTGGTATCCGCTAATTGAGATCGTATTCCAGCGCGGGACGTTTTCCGTGCAGAACACCATCATGTCCTGAATCAGTTTCAAAGCCGGTCTCGGCGGGATCAGGTAAGTTTTTTGAGCGATGTACTCTTTAAAGATGTCGTTCTGCAGAGTGCCGTCGAGCTTCTTCCAGTCGAAGCCGCGCTTTTTGGCGTTCGCCAGGAACATACAATAGATGATTGGCGCAGGACCATTGATGGTCATTGAGGTCGAAACTTTGTCTAGCGGAAGATCCTTGTATAGGATTTCGATGTCTTCGAGCGAGTCGATAGCAACGCCGCAGACGCCAACCTCACCGTGCGACTTCGGATCGTCAGAGTCGTAGCCCATAAGGGTCGGGAGGTCAAACGCGGTAGATAAGCCGGTTTGTCCTTGAGCCAATAAGTATTTGAAACGTTCGTTAGTTTCTTCCGGACCGCCAAAACCAGCAAATTGGCGCATCGTCCAGAGCTTTCCGCGATACATTGTTTCATGAATACCGCGTGTGTAGGGGAATTGACCGGGATCGGCAAGGTCTCTGTCGTAGTCGAGGTCCTTGATGTCTTCCTTGGTGTAGACGGGTTTCAAGGGAATACCGGAGAGCGTTTCATGCACCTTCTCGGATTTTTCCTTCGCTTTTGGCTTGGCTAATTCCTTGACCATCGTTAACTCCCTTTTGATTCCGGGTTGGCTGCGCCACGCCCAGATGATTAGCGAACAGTTTAGATTACGAGGATCGCCTGCGCGATCAGATATGATCATCCATTACTTTTAAGAGTAATAGGTCTTTGTACTGAAATTATTTCATTATCGAGGAGCATTGTCATGACTACAACGACAGGGACGAAGAATGCCGCTCAATTGGTCAAGGATATTTTGAGCAGCAAGGCGCCCATCACAGTCAAGGCACCGACAGGCACTGAACTGGTCACGAAAGGCTGGATTCAGGAAGCGGCGCTTCGGATGCTGCTCAATAACCTGGACCCGGACGTGGCTGAGCGTCCACAAGACCTGGTCGTCTACGGCGGCTCCGGCAAGGCAGCGCGGGATTGGGATTCGCTAAAGGCGATCGTCAAATCGCTTGTCAACCTTGAGAACGACGAGACATTGCTGGTTCAATCCGGCAAGCCTGTAGGTATTTTCAAAAGTCACGAAGACGCGCCTCGCGTTCTAATCGCTAATTCCAACCTGGTCGGGAAATGGGCGACTTGGGAGCACTTCCGCGAACTCGAGCAAAAAGGCTTGATTATGTTCGGACAGATGACCGCTGGAAGCTGGATTTACATCGGCACCCAGGGCATTCTCCAGGGCACTTATGAAACCTTCGCAGCGTTGGCTCGCAAGAATTTCGGCGGCAGCCTCAAAGGTCGCATCGTTGTCACTGCCGGTCTTGGTGGTATGGGCGGTGCCCAGCCTCTGGCGGTGACAATGAACGAGGGTATCGCCATCTGCATTGAAGTAGACCCCGAGCGCATCAAACGCAGACTTGAAACTAAATACCTCGATGTCGAAGCCGACAATATGGAACATGCCATCAAACTGGCGAATGAAGCAAAGGCTGAAGGCAAGCCTCTATCCATCGGCGTCCTCGGCAATGCCGCCGACTTGCTTCCGAAGCTAGTTAAAATGGGCTTCACGCCGGACGCGCTAACTGATCAGACTTCTGCGCACGATCCTTTGAACGGATACGTTCCCCTAACTACGGATGGCGTGCCCATGAGCCTCGCCGAGGCGGACAAGCTGCGCAAAGAAAACCCGGAGAAATATCTGGAATTGTCGACGAGCGCAATCGCGAAACACGTGGAAGCTATGCTCGCCTTGCAGAAAGCCGGCGCCATAACGTTCGACTACGGCAACAACATCAGACAAGTTGCTTACGACAAAGGTGTGAAGAACGCTTTCGATTTCCCCGGCTTCGTCCCCGCCTACATCAGACCGCTGTTCTGCGAAGGCAAAGGTCCGTTCCGCTGGGCAGCTCTGTCCGGTGACCCGGCGGATATCGACGTAATCGATAAAGCGATTTTGGAAAACTTCGGTCACGATGAAGGACTGAAACGCTGGATCGAAATGGCTTCGAAGAAGGTCAAATTCCAGGGCTTGCCATGCCGTATCTGCTGGCTCGGCTACGGAGACCGAGCCAAAATGGGCTTGATTATGAACGACCTGGTTCGCAATAAGAAAGTTAGGGCGCCAATCGTCATCGGAAGAGACCACCTCGACGCCGGTTCCGTAGCATCGCCTAACCGCGAGACCGAAGGCATGAAAGATGGCTCCGACGCAATCGCTGATTGGGTTTATCTCAACGCTATGATTAACGCTGTGGGCGGTGCAAGCTGGGTCTCTCTCCACCACGGCGGCGGCGTAGGTATCGGCTACTCTCTGCACTCAGGTCAGGTGATTGTCGCAGACGGCACTGACGCCGCAGCGGCGCGCTTGCAACGAGTTCTTACGACCGATCCGGGCATGGGGGTTATCCGCCACGTCGATGCAGGGTATGATGAAGCTACCGAGTGCGCTAAGCGCACCGGCGTTCGGATTCCGATGTGGGAAATCTAGTTCACTGCAACTGGAACTGAAACGGACTTCGAAAACTATCGATAGATGGTCCTGGACTATGCACGTTTTTTTCTGAACTCTCAGTTGCTATGCGAATCAAACTTAGCTTCAGTTTCGCGAAGCAACTCGGTCTCAGACTCTAAGTCAAATTGAACAATTGAATCTAACTTCACTCCTGGAAGTTAAAACACTGCTTATAGGAATTCCGCATGATTAAACGACTTAGCGCATTGTTTCTTTCAGGTCTGCTCACCGTCATCGGCGCATCTTCCGTTTCGCTACTGAATGCTGGCACCGCATATGGCACCACTCTTTATGCCGGCATCGAACATGCTGATTATCTCCAACCTGTTGAAGACCAGCACGCAGACACGATGAATCAGCACTATCAATCGCAGGCGTCTCAATACAATTTGCGAGCTCAGCAGCAACAAGCACCGCAGCCTCAGTTCGAGACACCACAGGAAGGACACTACGATCAATATCACGCAGTGCCGCGGCTGACTGGTGATGCTAAGTATGTTCAGAACGTTGGACCGACAGTTGAGTGGTTCATGATTCCAAAGTGGATGGCGGGCGCCTGGCAAAAGCAAGGTGACCTGACCGTCAGCTATCGAGATCTGCGCACGGGCAGATTCACGAGCATGTCAGCCTGGACACCGAATATCATGAAAACTACCTGGGGACACCAGGTAGACCGCATGGGCAACGTCTGGCACGCCGATATCCTTCCGCTGGAAAAGGACGGCTGGTCAAAGGGAAAGCTGGCAAGGTTCATGATGACGAATTTGAACTGCGAACATACCGATCAACGACAACTTGTGACCAGAGCCCGGTATGTTGTAACGGAGACCTACGGCGCAACAGCTCAAGTCGCTGACCTTTTTCAGCAAGAGTCACTCAACGATTACACTCTCATGGGTGATGGCGAACTAGAGAATATGTCTTCGAACCGCATCTATTCCTCTCAGGGACAGCCGCTTCGCGAAGGTGCACTGGTCAGCAAACTTCAGAAGGTTGGTCAGTTCGAGCCCATTCGTTATCAAAACAGCATCGATCTTGCTCAGTCTTTAAATACCTATTTAAACACTCATGGTCTGCAGCATCTGGCCGTCTCACCTCAAACGAGCAGCCTGGCCCAACCCACCGACCTGGACTGAGGCGAGACAATTTAATTTATGGATTCTATGGACGCCCTCTTCGTGCAAGTCCTTTGACAGACAGGCGCTATAACAATCAGACGTATCGATTCGAGCACCTGACATCACTTTTCTTAAGGACTTCTGCGCAGATAAGGTGATATTCTTTTCCGGCGCGTCCGGGTCGGTAAGACTCAGTTGACTCCGCCAGATCATATGGTGGCGTTGAAAAAAAGCTTTTCGAATCGCTCATGGCAGTAGCTATACGTCGTTTTGAAAAGCTCGTTGCAATTAAAATTTGCTGGTAGCCCTTGCTGCAGTCGCAGCTTGAGTTTCCTTATGCGCGCCTATCGATGGTGTTTATTTACTCGCAGGAGCTTTTACATGAGCAAGAAAATTGTACGGGAGAATAACTACTTCTCGCGTCGCTGGTTTGCAGTGATCGCCGCATCTTGCGCGGCACTGGCTTCGCTCCAATCGGCCCACGCATCGGAGCGGCGAGAAGCTTTCCGCGATTTTCGAGACAACAATCCTGGTCTTGCTCGCAACGAAGCGCGCAGGCAGTTCAACGAACACTTCGGCGGCATTTTCCGTCCGATGCCAATTGTTTCTCCGAGTAACACAAACCTTCAGCACAAAGTATTGAGCGGTGGCATCCCTAGTTCAGTAAACGAAGCTCGTGGGAATCGGCACAGTATCAAAAACTCTCCAGAATTACGCATTTCAAATCGATCCACACAGACGGTGGAAAGCTCGACCACTCGGCTGGATGTCGGTATTAACCTCGACCTGTCTTCGACAGAAAGAAATATAACGCTAGGACAAAAATTGTTTGACGGTGTCGGCTCCGTTCAGATCACCGTCGGTGGTGAGACCAAGACAGTTCAAGCAGGCTCACAAGTAAGTGCCGCGGAGTATGTCGCGGTGAAGCAAATCCTCGGCGGAGGGGCGCAAGAGATAAGCCTCGACAATGCCGGGCGCGCTAACGGCGGCAAGTTCGACCTCGCCGCCATTACATCTCCCGGCGACAAAATGCGAGCATCCAACTTTGTCCTTCCTGAGAATGTCACCACATACGGTGACTTCTCGCGTGCGTCAGACATCCGTCTTACGGGGGATCTCGACAATTACGGTTCCATCTACGCAATCGCAAGCGAAAAGCGTGCGCATAGCGGAACCATCCACGCAGATGATATAACCAACCACGAGGGCGCGTTGATTTCATCCAACGTTCCAATCGACCTGGGACGAAGCCTCGGCGCGCACGCTAGGCACGTCGATCTTGGGCTGAATGCATCCGGTGAGTTGACCAATTATGGAACGATTTCGTCGTCCGGAAATCTAACCCTCAGCGCGGCTAGTGGCAATATCACAAACACGGGTCTTATCGAATCGACTGGTGGCGATATAAGCTTCAGCGGTTCAGACGCAGTTTTGAGCATCAACAATACAGGCGGAATGGTTGTCTCCAAGGACGGTGCCATTGGAATTCGTGAATCCTCATACACGGGTACAGCAAACACGTATGTCAGCGGTGGAGATTTCCAGAGCCGGCAGTTCAACACGAACGCCGGTCAGGGAACTACGTACGTAGATGTTAACAACATCTCCGGACTAGTCAATCAAATCGGAAACGCAGCTCACGTCGAAGTTGCAGGCGGCAATTTAACGATCGGAGAAGTATGCCTGACAGGCGATCCGACGTATCGCAACCAGAACGGCGCAATTCAAATCACGGGGAACATCAGCGTCGCCGAGGCACTTACGATAATCGCACGAAACGATATTTTTATAGACAACAACGTCATCATATCGGCCGGAAATGCTGCTCAGGGATTCAACGTTAATCTCATCGCAGGCGCGAACATCATCGCTACGCTCGGTGGCGCAGACAGCCTGCTGCTGCCTCCGTTGCCGGCAAGTTCGCAGCTGGTAACCTTTGATGGCGCATCTGTTGATGGCGGCTCAATAATCTTCGGCAGCAATACCCAGATTAATACACGCAGTACCACTATAGGCAACACCAACGGAGGCAGCGTGTTGCTCGCTGCTTATGCTGGCACCAATGGCGGTGGCGGCTTTATCGATGCATCCTCAACGACAATTTCCACTGGTGGTCGCGGCACTGGTGCAAATGGTTATGTTGATGTCATCGCGGGCGCGCAGAACGGCACCGCAATTTCGATGGGAACGATAATATCTACCGGGTCGACTGGAGGCGGAGGCGGCGTCAATATCACGGCCGCACAACCTCGTAGCACTAACGACGGACCAGTCTCTTACGGTATTAATGGTCAGTTGATTTCTACGGACTTTGTAGTCCCCGGTCTGACAGTCACTGACACAGCATCTGTCAACGTTAAAAGCATGCAAACTTACGAGTCGATCAGCATAAAAGCTGGCAATCTGCTCGGGACCAGCGCCGCCACAACCTTGCAAAGCACCAACGGTTCTGTAGGTCTGCAGACCGGCGGCTCGATAAATCTAGGCGGCAACATCGTCGGCAACAATGTCGTAATGATAGCCGGCAACGACGTTAGCATACCGACCCAGGTCAGCACCAGCGGCGGTGCCGGTCTGATTTTGATACAAGCAGGAGATCAGCTTGGAATAAGTGGCATCGTAACCGCACAAAATGATGTTAGCGCCACCGCCTCTTCAATTCAATTGAGCGGCACAGGCTCCATAGGCTCTTCCAATGGCGATATAACTCTCTCATCTGCGAACACGATTATCGGTGGACTAACCACCCTCATCAGCGCACCCAATGGCGCGATAACCATGTCGAGCGCAACAGGCAATATTGGAGTCAACTCCGGATTGAAGATGCGCATAGACGGTCAAACATTGAATGCCACCGCTGTTGCCGGTTCTGTATTTATTTCTGATATCGGGGGCATCGACGTAGCCAGCGCTACAGCCTCGAATAGAGTTGAAATCTTCTCCGTTGACGGTCTTTCGAACAGCGGTTTAATTTCCGGAGACATAGTCAATCTTCAATCAACAGCTGACGCGATTACGTTGAACGCCGACGTGGTGGCAGGAACAAGCGCCACATTGAAAGCAAACACTGACTTAGTCACAGCAGCACCAGCCAGAGTGACAGCCCCTCAGCTCTATCTGAGCGCCACATCCGCGGATATAGGAGGCGGAGGTTTCGCATTGCCCTTTAGAATCAACGCTGACAACCTCGTGGTCAGCACACCGACCGGCGGCGCAATCATAAGTGACTCCGACTCCCTAAATTTCGGCGGCGGAAGCACCTTCGTCAACACGTCCCTTATCGCAATCGCAAATGACGTGATTTCAAACACGAGCATTATCACTGGCAACAGTGTGTCTCTAGCATCACTTAATTCAACCGTTAATGTCACCAACACCATCAACGGAACAACTTCGGTAACGCTGCAGGCAAACTCAACCATTACGAATTCGAACATTTCGGCGCCTGTGAATACCGAGTTTCTTTCACTCGGATCGACCGCCGGTGATGTTGGAACGACGTCCGCGCCATTCGTCAGCGGAGCCTCCAGAACAGCCGCAGTCGCCTTCAATGGTGATGTCTATCTATCGCTCACGAACAACAACGCGCGTGTTTCGGGTTCCGCATTCGGAACATTTGATGCCACCGCCAACGGTTCTCTTCAAGCCCTGAATATCAGCGGCGTCGATGTTCGTCTGCAAGCAGACGGTGCACTCACGACAGGGACTGGCAATACTGTCACCGCTACGAATCTGCAACTGGTGACCACCGGCGACGTCGGTCAGAATCTCGCGAGCAACTTCGTTATGAACGCTCAGAATGTTGATATCACTGCTGGTGCTGCAATATTCGTTGCTAACACAAGTGCAACACCAGTCACACTGAACAGCGCAGTCTCGACAGATACGCTTGCTTTTGCGGCTCAGAATGCCAATCTAGCGAGCTCCGCCAACTTCTCGCAGAATGAAATCTACCTGCAAACTGGCGGAGTGTTTAGCCTCTCCGGCAATCTGCAGAACAATGGGGTCATCTCACTCACGTCCGCAGGTGCAATGACGAACGCGCAATTCACCGGAGCAATCTCCACCGACCGCCTCGCTCTTGAATCAACGAACAGCACGATTGGAACCAACAGCTCATCTCCATTCGTGATTGCTGATGGAATGGCGAACATTATCCGCGCGAACAGCCCTGGATTAGGTGGAATCTTTATCCAATCTCTGACCACCGATGAAATTGCCCTGACCGAAAGCAGTTCAAATCTTGATGTGAGCTTCGCTGCTGCAGGACCGCTTCGCATCATTGGCGATATAACGTCAGCAAACGGCAATGTCAACTTGTCGAACCAATCAGGCACTCTAACCGTTTCCAACGGAGTGACTATCTCAGCATTCGACCAGATCAATTTGATCAATTCCGGGACGAATAAGAAGACTTCCAAAATTGCAATCGAAGCAGATGCCACTATCGTGACGAACGCCAAAACTGCGGGTCAGGGCAACGTCACAATCCAACTAGGAGCGCCACAAACGAAGATTGTTTCTAAACCACCGAAGAATGTCGTCATCGTGGAAAATAATGGCGGCACAGTTGAGGTCCGAGGCAAAGGTCTCAGGGCTGCAGCTCCTGTAAACACCCTAACCGCTGACGGTGCGACACTGTTAATAAGCAACGGCATAAACTCTAAAAACCTGACTCTAGGCGGCAATGTGCAAATTACTGCCGACCCGCAGGTTTCAGTTCCAACACAAAATATAGTCATCGTCAATAGCACCACCGGCGGTGAACTATCCGCTTCGACCGAGCCCTCAGGTTCCATCGTTGTAATTGGATCGTCCTCATATCTTTCTGATGCAGGATCGATCACGATCACTTCTGGCGCAAGTTTTGACTTGTCTACTTCCGTGAACCTATCAATTGCGCCAGCAGCGACGACAATATCTGGAACGAACCTCACGGTAAGCTCTCCGTCAGTCTCATTCAGCATGCCTGAACCAACCACCATCAACGTCGGTGTCGGACCAATCGGGAAAAATGGTATCAAGCGCGGTCAACACGCAAGACACAACAAGAGCCCCAGAAATGGGAAATAGGTTTTAAACGGGCACAAATCAACCTGATATATTAGATAGAGATGACTTAGAGGATGGAGCGCCTATGCGAAAACGGTCACCTGGTCAGCTTGCGACAGTCGTAGCTTTGCTCGCAGCTTTCAGCTCCACAGCTCTATTGCAAGCGGACGCGCGTCAACTTGTCACCGGCTCGCAAAACACGGAGCGCACTAATAAATTAACCGGCGAGATTCGCTGGCACCGTTCCGTCGGTCAGGCGCAGGAAGACGCAAGGCGGGAAAACAAACTCGTCTTCTGGGTCAATATGTTAGGTACGCTCTCAGGCGCCACTTGAAGCGCCGGCAATAGCCTGAGGGCCGTGAGCCTCTCACAAGAACCGGCATTCTCCTATTTGAAAAACTATTTTGTCTGCGGATTCACCGACATAACCAATCAGGGATACGTGGGAACGTCCGGCAGGCACGAGCGCCAGGGGCAGGCGACCGCCACCACGAATGGCGCCGGTCCTCATAACATTCAGATGTTCATGCTCGCAAGCGATGGAACCGTTCTACATTGCCTCCCCGGCTATTGGGACCCACGCGACCTCGCGAAGGAAATGCAATTCGCCTATCAACTCAATAAGGTCTACGCCGATACGACCTTGAGACGAAGCGAGAAAGAGCAGCTGTTTAAACAGATGCAAATGAAGCATATCGAACAACACCCTCCGCAAATGGTGAAACGCAGCCATATGCAGGGTTTCGATCAGCAATACGAGGCGCATTATAAGCTAAACACATCCGACGCCATCCTCGATGCGGCGCTCGTCAAACAAGGCATGGCTGCCACCGGTCATCCGCCGGGTGAAGCGTTTAAAACCTGCGACGTGCTTATGCACGAGCGCATGGCAAAACGTCCTTTTGTCGCATTCAGCAGATTCGACGTCGAACGCTTCAGCGACTATGGGAAGCCGCATTATGACAAGAACGAAGATCAGATCGATGCATACTCCGGTCGCGAAGTTCGAGATCATCATGACGCTCCGACCATCGGCGACGCCAGCCAGGGTCGTCGCATGACGCAAGAACATCAAGCGGCCAACGATGGACAGTCACATTCGACGCAGTGGGGAGAGCCGTCCAGTTCTTCCGCTAACGGCGGCTGGGGCGGCAATCAGACATCGCCAACGGCAACCGGCTGGGGCGCTTCTTCCCGCGCAGCAAACACGACCTGGGGCAACAACACCACCATGGCAGCGACTAAAGCGAAGAAACAACAGCAATCTTCGAATGTCAACACGAATTGGAACAAGAAAACTCGCTGATGAGTTAAGCGGGAAGCACCTTTCGGTTTACAGACTGCCACCATATGCGGTATCGGTTTATTTAGAAAACCGAAAACAGATTAACAAACATTCGTGAATAAGATATCCACTCGATTTAAATCCTGCTGCCGATGGATAGTGCGCTTTTACGTTTATGAGAATAGTTTTCCCCGGTACTTAACGAAGCTCTAACCCTTGAAGGCTATGATTATGAGTGGAAAGAGCCCCTTCATTTACCACGGCATAACATGGGTCGATTAGTACAGAAATTTGGCGGCACCTCTCTTGCGGATGTGAGCAAGATCAAAAACGCGGCAGAAATCGCAGTTGCCGCAGCTAAAGAAGGGCACGAAGTCGCGACGGTTGTCTCTGCGATGGGTCACACGACCGACCATCTCATTGGTCTGGCAGACGAAATCACGGACACACCGAATTCCAGAGAGATGGACATGCTCCTTACAACTGGAGAGCAGGTCTCGATCGCGCTCATGTCGATGGCGATTCAGTCAATGGGCTATCAAGCTCGTTCTTTCACCGGTTCTCAAGCGGGAATCATCACGGAAAGTAATCACGGTTCAGCCAAGATCCAGCAGATTGCGCCACAAGCAGTGGAAGCGAGTCTGCAACGCGGTGAAATTGCCGTCATTGCAGGCTTCCAGGGTGTGACTTCCGGTAATGAACTGACGACGCTGGGACGCGGCGGTTCGGATACAACTGCGGTTGCGGTCGCCAGCGCCCTCAGTGCGGATCGATGTGACATTTATACTGATGTCAAAGGTGTCTACACCGCCGACCCCAGACTTCTCAATGAAGCGAGAAAGTTGAAAGCGGTCAGCTATGAAGAGATGTTGGAGTTGTCCGCCACCGGAGCGCAGGTCCTCGCGGCTCGCTCGGTAGAGCTGGCTATGGACGCGAATGTTCCATTGCGCGTTCGTTCGACATTCGAGCCCAAAGACGACGGCACGTTGATCGGTCATCGCATCAATGTGCCCGAATACACTGTTTGCAGCATCGCTTGCGATATGACACAAGCAGCGATGACGCTGAAATCGAAAATGATCGATAAATCCAATTCTTCTCTGGACGGCATCGCATCGCTGTTTACACGACTGGAAGAGTTGAACATCGGCACAGACATGCTCATGCTCCTGGCGCATGAAGACGAGCCATCACAAGAGATGGCGTTCACCATCGATCGCAAGTCGCTTGGACGCGTTCAAACGCTCATCGAGTCTTTGAGCCCCGCGCTCGGCAATCCGCGTGTGCATGTCGAAACCGACATTGCCCGCATCTCTGTAGTGGGACGCCGTCTCACTCAGCGTCCGGAAGTGGTCGCAAGTGTTTTCGAAGCGCTTCAATCAAGCGGAATTCCAGTCAACATGGTTGCAACCGGAGATATGCGCGTTAGCGTTTTGCTTCCGGCGAAATATGCGCGCGAAGCAGTCAAGCTCATTCACGACCGATTCCGCTTGCAGGAAGATTGTTTTATCGCCTGACCGGATCGCGACAAACGGTTCAATTCAGCAGAAAACAGTACATAAGCATCATCGACGTATATACTTCGTTTGAAGGCGTCGGGAAAAACTTTGCGCGACCGCTGTATATACGGTATTCTTAGTTTGGCGAGAAGAGCCCGTCACCCCGAGCTAGTGGAAAGAACAATGGCCAAATTCGATAGCATCTTCGACAAAGTAAAATCAGCCGCCGGCAAAGTTGCGGATCAAACCAATAAAGCTGCCAAACTCGGCAAGTTGAAGATGAATGTGGTGACGCTCAATACCGAGAAGAATAAACACCTTCAAGCTATCGGTTTGCGAGTGTACACGCTGCTCGAGGAGAACAGCGCGATTGACGGCAATGTCATCAAAGAAAAGATCAAAGACGAGATGAGTTCCATCGAACGCATTGATGGAAAACTGAGAGACATTGAAGAAGAAATTGCTGACCTGCAAACCAACACTCAGCACGTAGATGTTGATGACGTCACGGATGACGAAGACGAAGACGAAGATGAGGATGAAGACGAGGACGAGAAGCAAAGTTAATCGTCTTATCTGTACGCCCCGCATTCGGATCACTTTTATGCCTTATTTAAACAAAAAACGATTAGCCGCTAACTTAGTTTTGGCTGCTGCTGCCACCGCATTTTTCGCCGAAGGGGCGCTTGCTGACTCAATTTCACCGAACATTAGCGATGCCGGAAAAGTCTACTCGACCGAGAAAGCGGACTCAGCGTACTTCGGGACCGGAACAGCATCGAAGCTCAGCGAAGCTTCGGCACTGCGGTTTCAAGCAGATCAACTCACCAGCGATGGCGAAATCGACAAGGCTATCAAAGTGCTTGCAAAAGCTGTTCAATTCGACCCGGAGGATCCATCCGGTCACATCATGCTGGCTCGCGCCATGACGCAGAAGATTCGCTCGAATCGCAGCAAAGAAATCGACTGGGAAATGTATGGTCAGTGCATGGACGAATGGAATCTGATCGCCAAACATGATGCCGATCACACTGAGCAGTTAGAAGCACGCAATGCTATTACAGCGTTGAAAAAACTTGCCAAAGATCGAGTTCTCAAAGCAAAAGGCAAGCAACCTAAGCGCTCACGACTTGCGGCGTTGAACCCGCTCAACAGGTTTAAGTAAACCGAAAGTTATGGCGGGCAACATCCAGCCGCGACTAAGCCTGGCGCAGAGCGCATGGATTATCGTCCTTGTACCGGCCCTAGTCGGAATCATTTTTGCGATCGGGCTCGGCAAACTCAGTTTGGATATCGAGAAAACTGTGCGCGAGCGCGCAAGCGTCGCTTACAAAGTCAACATGATCAACCAGCTGATGGAGCTTCTCGCCGGGCAGATGGAAGCATACATCGACTGGCATACGCAAAGCGAAGCCAAGCAAAAAAGATTAGATGAACTTTCGGAAGGCGTCATTCAGCAACTGCACAAACTGAAGGCACTGGCCGCGGACGATCCTGAGTTGTTATCGATAACAAACAGCGGACTGAAGATTGCCAATCAACTCGCTAAAGAAAATCACCAGGAGATCAAATCGAAGCGCGCTGCAAAAAAGCTTGCGCAAAGAGTGATTACGTTGCACGCACCGATGCAGAGAGCGTTAAACCGGCTCTATGACCGGATTACCGCATCCACAGAAGCCGAGACGGAACAGCGAGAGAAGATGGCAGTCATTACGATCGTCACGGGAATTCTTTTGAGTTCTGCAGTTTCCGGTGTCATGTTCGCTTTGTTTTCGAGACGTGTCGCAAAACGTTTAAACATCCTGAAAGAGAACGCAGCAGACCTAGCTGCCGGTATCGAAGTTGGTGCCAAGCTCTCCGGAAATGACGAACTGAATAAAGTAGAAGACGAACTGGTATCACTATCTCAAGAGCTGCACGTCGCTCGTCAACGCAAGCAAGAGTTTCTTTCCATGATTGGACACGATCTTCGCTCCCCGTTGACCTCGTTGCAGATGACCCTGGAGATGTACGCCAACGGCGTGTACGGTGAACTCGACGAAGTTCTTCAACACGATGTCGACAAACACTTGAGCGATATGAAACAGCTTGTCGTGTTCATAAGCGACTTGCTTGACCTGGAAAAACTCGAAGCCGGCTCCCTGGAGTTGAATCTAGAACCGCTTACAATCAGCACTCTATTCAATAATGTAAGAGAGAATCTACCCGCGGGGCTCGGACAAAATCCGGACAATTTTGAAGTTATCGATTGGGACAGACCGATACAGACCTTCGGAGATCCTGATCGTTTAGAAATCGCCTTAAACAGAGTGGTGATGAGTTGCTTGCTGGACACACCAGGACCAGTGCGCATGCGCGCGTCGGACATTCCCGAGCAATCAAAGATTCTAATCACTGTTGAGACGCGACCCGGACAAAACCGTTTATTTTCAGAAGGTGTAATCTTCGATCGATTTGAAGTAAACGTCGGCAAACAGATTCTGTTCAAATCATTCAGGCACTCTCTGGCTCTAGCCCGCGAGTTGATTAGAATGCAAGGCGGCGACATTGATGTTTCACATCAACCGAATTCGGTTCGCTTCAACATATCGCTGAAGCGCTGGCGGGAGGGCATGCAATAATGCGAGTCACCCTCTTCAAAAAAGGTCTGCTTCTTCTTCTCATACCGGTAATGGTTCAGCTCACCGCGATCTTCATTCTCGCAAGTAAGTATGAGCAGGTATTACATGACCTCAAATATCAGCTGGCCGTAATTAACATCGGCAAAACGTTCGCTGAAGCCGGTGAGATTACCATGCAAATGTCGGAGTATTTGCTAAAGGATTCAAAAGATCCAAACATGCAAAGCTACGGACCAGCGCTGGAATCATACGGTCGGCTCTCCGGCAAACTTGACGAAATGTGCTCCACGACCAGCGAGTTCGAGGACATCGATAACTGCGCCAAAAAACTGGGTGAAATTACAAGGGAGCACATGGCACGCTTCGGCGACAACGTCATTGACTTTGGTGCCAAATCTAACGATTCCTGGTACGTCAATACGCTGAACAGTTTGTACAGAGATATGGCGCCGTACAAAAAATGGCTTTACGAGCGACCTGCGAGCAAAGCTCTATCACAGTTCAACAGCGCCACGATTACAAATACAATTCTTATTTTGATAGCCGTAAATATTGCGACGTCCTTCCTACTCTGGTGGGTTATAAACGTGAGCATTGTTAGACAGGTTGACCACCTGAAAGAAAACTTTGAGAGACTGGCTCACAATCAGCCTCTGCTTAAACCCCTCGAAGGCTCGGACGAAGTGGCGGACTTCGACAGGGCATTCCATGAAATTGGAAGCCGAGTGGAACGGCTGAGGAAGGAGAGAACGGAATATCTGGAAATCATGAATTCGACCATGCGAGAACCGCTTCAGAAGCTTCAAGGGACGTTGGAGTTGATTCAAGAACGACCAGGCGAATCGCTTTCGGAGCGAGGCAGGTTGAAACTTGAAGCGTCATCGCGCACGATTAACAGACTGATTACGATGTTGAACGAGCTCATCGACTTCGAGCAAATCGACCAGGGAACTTTTAAACTCAATGTACGCGAGGCTGCGGCAGCCAAGATAATCTCCGATGCATTCGAATGCATTTTTGATAGAGCTTCAGGTGCCGGCATAACAATCAAGCAATCGGAAACAGAACTGATTGTCGATGCCGATCCGGATCGTCTGGTTCAGGTTATCGTAAATCTGCTCACCAACGCAATAAAGTTTTCACCCCGCGGAACGACCGTAACCGTCGGCATCTACGAACTAGGACCTGACTATGTTTTCTACGTCCAAGATCAAGGTCCGGGAATTCCCGTCGAGATGCAGTCAAAGGTTTTTGAAAGGTTCGAACAAGTAGATCAGCAGAGAGACAGCATTTCGAAGAAAGGAACCGGTCTGGGACTGGCAATCTGCAAAACCATTGTGGAAGCACACGGTGGGCGCATCTGGGTAGAGAGCGTACCAGGTGATGGCGCCACCTTTAAGTTTTCAATCCCAGTGGCTGCTGATACTTAATACGGTGCTGCGCGGCAAGAGCCTTTTCATGATCGGTTAAACCGCCCTCGACCAACGGGCGTTGAAATGCTGTTTCAAAGCCAGCTTTCATCGACTGCTGAAGACGTTCGATGGAGACCTTCTCATGCAAAATTTCGTACAGGTTTGCATGCCGTTGATTCATGTTTTCCTCAGATTCACCCAGGAACGAATCCGTTCGCTCGGGATCAACGGAGAACTTCGTAGCGTCGGAAACTTCACCCCCATCGGCAAATTTACTCGCCGCGTCCCTGAGCAAAGTTCGCATCAAATCCTGCGGTTGGTCGAGCAGTATCGAGCCATGCTGAAGGACGGCGGTCTTACGTCTGAGTTGAGCGCTTCCGATCATCTTCTTTCCTTGATAGTGCAAATCGGCAGACGTCGTAGCCAGAAAGCAATCGTGCGCGTTCCTATATTCAGCTGATGATGCTCCCAGACTCAGCTCCAATCCTAGCTCTTGGAAGGCCTGTATGAGACCCTCACAAATTTGTTTGTAAGCCTTCACGACGCTCTCACTGAGAAATGCGTCTTCGTCGCTACCACCACTGGTGGCGGAACCGACGAACGAATAGGTCAACTCGTGCGAATGCAGAACAGCCCGTCCACCGGTCGCCCGACGAACGATGTCGAAGCCATGTGAGCGAATCCGTTCCTCAACCGGCGCTGACAGTTTTTGTCCATAACCGATTGATACCGCTGGCGGTTTCCACCCGTAAAGCCTCAACGTCGGTGGCGACTGCGCGGACAGATGCGCGTCCAGTATGGCTTCGTCAATCGCCATGTTATCCGCGGCATCGTGCACTGAGTACGGTATCAATCGCCACGATTTTGACATTATGAAACGCTTGCCTTCACCAGCGGAGACTCGGGGACTTGCTTTGAGCTGAACCGATACGCGCTCAGCAGTTTTTCCTTAACCGAATTGAATTGCTCTTCTGAAACCGCATAGACGGTTGCAAGTGAGTCACCGCTTTTAACTTCTGTTCCGACCTTGGCTTTAAGAACGACGCCTACGCTCAAATCGATCGGATCACCTTTTCTGACTCGACCGGCGCCCATCAATTTCAAGCCCTCGGCAATCTGCCGTCCATCAAGATGCTCGACCCACTTCGAGCCGCCGCCGTTTGACTCGGCTTTCAGTTCGAACTCATGCTTAGCCGTCGGCATGATCGAGTAGTCATCGACGACTTTTGCATCGCCACCCTGGGCGGTGACTAATTTTTTGAAATACTCCAGCGCGACTCCATCATCGATCAATTTCTGCAGTTTCGCACGCGCGGATTTTTCATCCTTTTCCTTACCGGCAGAAACCAACGCCATGGCACCGAGCGACAGACAAAGCTCCTGCAAGTCCTTCGGTCCTTTTCCTTTAAGCGTTTCAATCGCCTCGATTACCTCAACGGTGTGACCGACAGCATTTCCGAGAGGCTGTTCCATATCGGTAACCACAGCAGTGACCGGACGTCCGAGGGTCTTACCGACGGCAACCATGGTAGTCGCGAGTTCCTTCGCTTTTTCGACGGTGTCCATGAAAGCGCCTTTGCCCGCCTTGACGTCGAGGATAATCAGGTTGGCTCCGGCTGCCAGCTTCTTGGACATAATCGACGCGGCAATTAATGGAATCGACTCGACCGTTCCCGTCACGTCGCGCAGTGCATAAATCTTTCCGTCTGCCGGCGCCAATTCAGCCGTTTGACCACCGATCGCCATGGAAACGTCTTTGACTTGCTTTATAAACTCATCTTTTCCGAGACTGGTTTGAAAACCGGGTATAGCCTCGAGCTTATCGATTGTGCCACCAGTGTGACCAAGACCGCGGCCGGAAAGTTTCGCCATCGGTATACCTGCCGCGGCCAGGAGCGGAACGAAAACTAGCGTGGTCTTATCTCCCACACCGCCTGTGCTGTGCTTGTCTCCTATCAAGTCCGCAACCGACGATAGGTCGAGCACATCGCCAGATTTACACATACCATCAGTGAGCCAGGCTGTTTCTTTATCCGTCAAGCCGCGCCAGCAGACAGCCATAAGCCAGGAGCTCAGTTGATAATCGGGAATCGACCCCTGCATGATTCCATCAATAATGAAATCGATCTCTTCCTTTGAATGCTCTTTACCGGCGCGTTTCGCCAGTATCACGTCAACCATTCTCACGGGTTTACTCTCCTGTCAAATGCTAAAACAGCAATCTCTCATCCGCTGCGCCGGGTCTATCCACGGGCAGGGAGGCAAAAAATTTCGAAAAATTTTCCACAAAGACAGTTTAAACTCTTGACTACTACGATTAGACGTGAATAATAGTTTGTAGGGAGCGAGACCACGTTTATATATACTAAAAGGTTTGGTTCTCCTCCCATTTTTTTTCGCCTATTTTTAAAACATTGAACAGCTCAGATTCCAAAGAAGGTCGGACCCAGCTGGATTTGCCACGGGTCGGACAGATCAATTTCAGTAATTGCCTTCCAATCAATTTGCCGATAGAGCTCGGAAGAGTCTCTCTGGACGCCACAATAGTGAATGGCACTCCGGCAGAGTTGAATAATATGATCGCCGCGGGTGACCTCGAGATCACGTCAGGAAGCTCATTTCTCTACCTCAGCCGCGACGACCTGGATTTAGTTCCGGACCTCTCGATATCGTGTTATGGACCGGTCGGAAGTGTTTTATTCTTTTCAAAATGTAAACCGGAAGAGCTGGATGGTGCTGTCATAGCCGTTCCCAAGACATCGGCCACTTCCATCCGTTTAACCCAATTGATGTTGGATCTGGAGTACGGCGCGAAGCCGGAAGTCGTGGTGATGGATAAACCGGCAACCACCGATACCAATGACAAGAGACATCAAGGAGCTCTCATAATCGGCGACGCAGCTTTGAAAGTCGACGACGATTGGTCGTCACAAAATCATCGCATTGATCTTGGAGAATGGTGGACGAAACGATTTAAACTTCCAATGGTATTTGGAGTATTTGTTGCACGGCAGAAATTTGCAGAACATTTTCCCGATAGTTATCGTCATGTCAGTGAGAGCCTCCGATGCGCCAGAGAGATAGGCGAGTCTGAATTGCTCGACCAAGTCATCGAAAGAGCGGTTAGCATGACCGGGCTCTCGCGGACGCGAATGGAAACTTATTTCATCGACAATCTAAACTGGAATCTGGACGCAAAACACCGTGAGAGCCTTGACCTGTTTGCGCGACTTCTTAAACAACATAATCTGCTATAACTGCTCAATCCGAGCATCAATCAACATGAAATCTTGGCTGGAAAAACTAATCGTGATTGCCGCCGTGCTTACGCCTGGTGCTGGCTGGGCGGCGAACAGCAAGCCGGCGGATAATCCGACTGCCAATAAAGAGGAAGTCGTTCGCGTGCTGGTCGAAGCAGGCGATCGTTTTTCCGAAGGCGAATATGACGCTGCCTCGGCGTTGTATAAGCGACTGACTACAATCGCCCCGACCAATAGAGAAGGCTTCCTGGGACTTGGCAGGATTTCCCTTCTGCGCGGCAACAACAAAGAGGCGCTCAATTACTTCAAAGAATCGGTCAGGCTGTCACCACAGTCAGCACCGGCGCATTTCGAGTTAGGGTCGACCTATCTTAATCTCGGGAATCTGAATGACGCTCTGAAGGAACTGACACTAGCCAACGATCTGGACCCGAGCCGTCCAGAAATTCAATATAGACTTTCGCAGGCTCGTTCACTCATAGAGTCGTCGCGTCTCATGCCCGGACAATCTTCGATAAAGTGGCCGATAAGACGAAATTCACCGCCCGGAGGGGCTCCAACGGCTCAAACGCCGGTAGTTGAAACGGCAACAGGCGGATCGACACAAAGCGGCACGGCATCGAACACGACGCCGTCGAGTGAAACGCCACCGGGCGCGACACCACCAGTCGCATCGGTTCCACCCGGGGCGAACGTCCCGGCTGAAACAGGAACGAAGAAGCCCGACTCGCAAACCGGGATTGGACCGATCATGCCGGTTAATATAGATCAGGTTTCAGAAGTCAGCCTTGTATATCGCCTTATCACCAGCGGTAGAGTTGATGAAACAATCGCTCAAGGTCTGGCGGCGCTGAAAAAACAACCCGACAATGCCAGCCTTCGTTATCAGCTGGGTTTGATGTACAAAGTCACCGGCGACATAGACAAAGCAATCGAGACTTTCGAAGAATCGCTAAAGTATGAGCCGGACCATACTCAGTCGCTTGCTCAGTTGACTGCGCTCTTCATCTCACGCCACGAGATGGAGAAAGCGAAGGACGCCGCAACCAGATGGGTAGAGGCAGACCCGGACAATCCGAATGCACAATTCAGCCTGGGATGGGTCTACATCGTCGAACGAAATTTCACTGACGCGCTCCCTCACTTAAAAACGGCAGCACAGCTCGATCCGCGCAACACAGATCTTTTAAACCATCTGGGTCTTGTTTTAAGAGAGATGGGAAATGATCGAGAGGCTGCCACATATTTTGAACGAGCAATCGCGCTCACCCCGACTAGTCCGGCTCCCAGACTGAATATGGCGATGATTCGTTTATACGACCAACGCAATGACGAAGCACGCGCACTCATCGAGCCCCTCCTGGAAGCCACCACAGTGACACCACAGATTCGTTCTGTCGAGGCGCTGATCGACGCTCGGGTAGGGCGTCTTGATGAAGCTGAACAGAAGGCGACTGACGCTTTGAAGGCATCGCCTACAAATCCAATAGCGTCACTGGCGCTCGCGCTGGTATCGATGGAGAACGGCAAGCTGGATGAAGCAGAGGCTATGCTTCAAACCACTCTCATGGCTCATCCCAAAAACGCGCTTGTGATGCACGGTCTTGCTGAGCTCTATTTAGCAGAGGGAAAAATTGATAAGGCGCTGGACTTGGCAAAGAAGGCCCACGAGAAATCGCCCGCAAAATACCTGATTGCAAAGACACTAGCGCTGGCTCTGGCCCGCTCGAATAACACTGTGGTCGCGCTTGATACTCTCAAACAGATGCGTGATCTTGGAGACGATCCTGACAAATTGTTTTTGCTTGAAGCAGACATTCTGGAAGTGGCTAGCGACCGCGAAAGCGCTCTACAACACTATCTTGAGGGTCTGGCTAAATCGCCGGACAACAATGAGTTGGCGTTGCGTGTAGCGCATCTCTATTTCATCGACCGCAAATTCAAGAACGCGCAGACTATGGTCGAAGGGATTTTGAGCCGTACTCCGGACAACTATCAAGCCCGGCTGCTCTATGCTTCGATACTGTACGAGCTCAAAGACTACAAAGGTAGTTTGAAACAAGCACAACAGATTCCGAACGACGACGATTTGACCTACGAGACAAACTGCGTATCTGCAAGAAGCAGTTTCCGACTCAAACGATACGATGAGTCCGCTCAGCTGTTTAAATCGGCGAGAAACAAACAGCAGCTAACCAGAGACGACCTCCTGATGCTGGCGCGAGCGCTGCGGGAGAGCGGCAAAGGCAACGAAGCCAATGAGATTCTGGCGCAGGTCAAGCAAGGAAAGTTTCAAGCTAGAGAATTGAAAGCGGAAATCCGCCGCCTGGGCCGAGCCCAGTAAGCAGACGCCAGCATTAATCCTGCGTGCTTATTAAATTAACTGTTGTTATACTGATACAGGATTTTCTTACTAAGCGTTTCTATTTCAAATGAACTCAGCCAGCGGTCGAAAGAAAAACGAATTTCCGTACGTCCTGCGTGATCGCTGGGAAGTTGTACACAGGCTCGGCCAGGGCGGCATGGGCACCGTCTACATGGCACGAGACTTGAACCTGTCGACGCTGAGTGAGAAGAAGAAGGCCGCCGTCGTCAAAGAGTTACGCGATGACTTCATCCGCGGCGAGGATAAAGAGAAGGCAAAAGAGTTTTTCATGCGCGAAGTGCATGTACTTGCCGACCTCGACCATCCTAATATCGTGCGTGTCCTTGACCAGTTCAGCGTCAGGGACCAGCTCACCGGAGAAGAAAAGTATTACCTGGTCATGGAGTACGTGCAGGGACAAAACTTGCACGAGATGATCACAAAGAGACAAGAGCCCTTTGACGAAGAACTCGTCATCGATTGGGCTGTGCAGGTTTGCGATGTGCTCACCTACTTGCACACGCACAATCCACCGGTGATTTATCGAGACTTGAAGCCGAGCAACATCATGATTAATACGCACGATCAGGTGAAGCTCGTGGATTTCGGTATTGCGCGCCCGTTCGAGGATAGCGAGGACAACACCCATGTCGTCTCGCAGGGCTATTCACCCCCTGAGCAATACTGGGGTGCCGCCGATCCACGCTCTGATGTATACGCACTCGGTGCCACAATCCATTTTTTGTTGACCGGTCAGGACCCGCTGGCGCTGACTGTTTCGTCACCGCAATCGATAAATCCGGAAGTATCCGATCACATTAACGAGATTGTGAAACGCGCCACGCATCAAGATGCTGAAGGACGGTATCAATGTGCGGCGGACATGAAAGATGCGCTTCGATACCGCCCGGTCATCGAACAACCGGAGAAAGCTAAGACACTGTATGTGGTGCTCGCTTCAATAGCAGTAATAGGATTTTTTCTTGGCGGTTTGGTGATTCTTGGAAAGCTGCAAGATCAGCAAGAGACATCCACCAAAGAGGTCCGAACACTTGAAGAACAACGATTAGAAGCAAAAGCCAAAGAGTTGAGCGAGCAGGAAGAAAAGTTGAAAAACTTCAAAAGACTATTGCGCCAGGAGATGGAAAACGCGCAAAAGACTGGTCCTTCAACTGCACTGACGCCGCCTACGCCGGGCGCCGCCTGGGAGTTGACGGAAGAATCCATTTTGACCGATCCCGAAGGTCTCAAGTAGGCTTAACCACCCCTGGTGGCAAGGTAAATGACGTAAGAGCCGAAGAGTACGCGGTAGACGACAAAGCCCCAGGTAGAATGCTTCTGCAAGAAGCGAATCAGCCACGCAATAGAAGCCCAGCTCACAAGCCAGGAAACCAACAATCCGCAAGCCAGGTTTACGACATCACTTTGTTGAAAGCCAATTTCTATGAGTTCCTTCAACTCCAGCAAGCCGCTTAAAACAATGGCTGGTATGCCAAGGAGAAAACTGAATCGAGCAGCATCAGCCCGGTTCAACCCCAACAACATCGCCACCGTGAGAGTGGAACCGCTTCGAGAACATCCGGGAATCAGCGCTAGCGCCTGCCCAAGTCCAACCAGCAAACCCTCTTTTATGCCCATCTCGTTGAGTACTTTCTTCTGACTGCCGAATTTTTCAGCAACCAGCAACATCAGCCCCATGATGATTGATACAACGCCGACAACCATCAACGAACGGATCGGGCTATCCGGACTTTCGAGAAGTTTTTTGATAGCCAAGCCGATTACGCATATCGGAATGGTACCGATGATGATGCCAGCGGCTATTTTGAAATCTACCGACTCGAAGTCCTTGTCTTTTACAGCCTTGATTGAACCGGTGGCAATTTCTACAAGCTGCTTGAAGAAGTAAGTTATGACCGCCAGCACCGAACCCAGTTGCAAAACGGCTGAGTATGCGGCTCCCGGATCGTGCCAGCCTAGAGCAGCAGGGACGACTCGCAGGTGCGCGCTGGAACTTATCGGCAAAAACTCCGTGAGCCCCTGCACCGTGCCTAATACCACAGCTTCTAACAGACTTACTTCGTTTGCCACTACCTACGGTTCCCACATCAACATGCCAGTATCACAGTGTGACCTGATTTACAGCGGAATGCAACAGTTTCAACGAGCGTAGAAATGCAATCGTTTTTAATCAAAACGAAGATATCGATAGGATGTTGAGAAGCAGCATTTCGTTAATCGAAAAGGCGAGCTGCAGATCGCTATATTGTTTCTTCAGCATCCTCGACGACATAATCGCCTTCACCTACAACACCGAATTCGTCCGAGGATTCGTTTAATTCCTGGTCGCCGAAAGAATCGGGCGCCGGGGTTTTCTTCACTTGTTTGATCCAGGAAGTCATGCCCTCGCGACCAGCAGCGCCACCATGCTCTCGATCAAGCTCCGCGTCGCGCGGCTTGCCGCCGATACGCACAAGAACCTTGTCTAGAATCGCTGACGACTCCTGAGATAGTGCGATAAATTCGAGAGCGAGAGTCGTTTTATTCGCCAACCAATTGTGATCGACGCGCAATATTCGCGCGGTCAAAGTCACATCGCCTTCACTCGTATGCAAAACCGCATTTATCTCTTTTCCGGATTCAACTTCCAGTTGATCGATACGCGTAGTCTCAATAGCTGAGCCGGATTTGCAAAGGTCGACTGTTCGAAACTCTTGCTTCTGATGCCCATCAATATTCAGCGAAATCGTCACGGGCATCTCGACATTGACTCGCTGCGCGCGCCTTCTTTGAGACAAAGGCTCGAGCTTCGGTGCGCTGCAAACCAGGACGGTACGTCCCTTCGAAACCTGCGTTCCAAGCACATTGGCGGCCCACATGCCGTTGAAAGTTAGACGCGGCGAGTCGTTGACAAACCACACGCGCGTGCCCTTCGGCAAAATCTTGTTGGTTTCGCGACTTGTACGGACCTGTATAAGCAGCTGACTTCCGGTGCGATCAATAATTGTGGCGCGCCCAAATCCCATCTCTCCGGGACTCGTCTCCACCTTCACCTTCACGACCGTACCAGGCTGAAACATCGCTACATCCTTGCAATTAACGCTACGCCGGGGCGTTAGACCATTATGCCACTTCAGTCGCCGGAATTTGTGGCGTTCTCATTCTTAAGACCAATTACGAGGTCATATGCCTCAGACTTGCGCATGTCAAACTGTGCCACCAGCTCTGCCGTTATTTGCTTGGAAGAACAACCTTCATCCAGCCGATCGGAGGCGAACGCTCTCACTGTCTCTGGGCTAAAACTGCTTGCGCTTTTCGGTGCCGCTCCTTCGATAACCAGCGTAAATTCGCCTTTCAAATGTTCATCAGATAAGCGCGCTTCGAGTTCTCCAAGCCGAACTCGAATGTATTCCTCGAATTTCTTGGTCAACTCTCTGGCAAGGCAAACCCGCCTGTCACCGAGTACCTCGTGCATAACTCGAACCGATTTCTTTAAGCCGTGCGGTGAAACGTAGAACACAAGGGTTCTTTCGTCGTCGATCAGCGAATTCAGTTTTTCCCTGATCAATGAATCTTTGTCAGGGAGGAAACCTTCGAACACAAAGCGCTCACAAGACAATCCGCTTCCGACCAGCGCCTGAACGAACGCAGTCGGTCCGGGAATGGCAATGACATCCATGCCAAGTTCTATAGCCAGGGAAACCATTCGCTGCCCCGGATCGGATATCAAGGGAGTCCCGGCGTCGGAAATCAGTGCGACCTTTTGCTGCTCACGACTAGCATCCAAAAGTACGTCCCTGCGCGCCTCTTCGTTGAATTTATGGCAACTAACCATCCGCTTGTTAATCCCGAGATGGTTGAGCAGCTTGATTGTTACTCGTGTGTCCTCAACCAATAGAAAATCGGCCTCGGAAATGATCCTTTTGGTACGCTCCGAAATATCTTCGAGATTACCTATCGGAGTCGAAATTATGAACAGGGTTGCTGACAACACTTCACCTTTTGAACAGTTCTGTCAAACTCTAGCGGTTTCAAGCCTGTTGGGGCTTTTGCCATTTGTGCATGTAGAAAATAGCAGAAAAATAGCGGTCTTATATCGAGTTATGCACATGAGTTTTCTACAGGTTTTTGACAGATGTAGATATTTAATCTTACAGCTTAAGTGCTGCACCTTGTCGCTTGAGAGATATCGTGTGAGAGCCCACTCGTGGTGGTTTCGGCAACTCGCGTTTCTACTAAATGTAGAGTATCGTATCGGAAGATATCCATGGTTTCAGCGCGCTCAAACAGAAAGCTAGTCACCTTTGCCGCCGTTTTCTACAGACTCTCGAACCTTCAAAGCTTATCGGCTCGCGATCGCCTCGAACATACTCCGTAACAATGAACATCTAAACGCATTGCTAGCGGATATCGAGTCGCAACAACATATCATCGAGCTTTGCAACGCATATGCAATGCGATTGCTTTTGGTATGGCTTGGCACCAAATCTGGTTGCTCGATATTTACGTCGTCTATAAAAAGAGATAAACCACATGCGGTGCATGAGCCTGAGAGATTTTTTCTTTCCTGGGACATATATCCCTTCCAGGAAAGTGTGCGGTTGGCTAATGAGCGCGAGCTGTTTAAAACTGCAAATACCTTTCTGGATGAGTCTTTTGAGCCACGGATGGAACTTGCCGGTGCTCTCCACGAGCATATGACAAGTCAGGAATTTGAAGTGGAGCTCACCAAATCTGACGGCGAACAACAAGCCCATTTGCATATACGAAACGCAACCGATGGCAAATACGGACGGCGCAAAAAAGGGCAATTCTATACGCCACCATGGGTAGTGGACTATTGCCTGGAAAAGAGTTTGAGCCCAGACTTAAACCGTCTAATGAAAGCGCTCCAACAGCGAAAAGATATACCGAACGAAAGAGCGCCGGGCGGCGATTTCAGAATCATTGACCCATCTTGTGGAACCGGGAATTTTCTTCTTGGCATTCTCCGCTTCTTAAATCAACGCGGAGCTAGCGCGAACGAACTCATCTACGCGGCAACAAACTCTATATATGGACGGGACCTCGACGGCAAAGCGGTTTCAATCGCAATCTGGTCAGTGCTCTTATTTTTGTACAAAACCGCTCACAGAGATGATTTCCCACTACCTGTAGAGTCCATTCTTTCCAAACTATCCAAAAATATTCGTGTCACTGACGCCGTCTTAGATTCGTTCGCTTTGCGTTGTTCACAAGAGTCAAGCTCACAGGATAACAACTCAATCGAGAAGGTTTCTGACGAGCGTATCTCAGAAGAGCAAACCTCGGGCGAACGGATTTCAAGCCAGGACTTTAACCAACGAGAGGACGAAAGCGGTTTCGACCTGGTCATCACGAACCCGCCGTACATCAGCTTTGGAAGCCGTAATCAAGAGCGCATTCTCGATTCGACAGCTTCGTTTCTTCGATACTTCTTCAGCGCATCGGCTGAGTACAAAATTCGACTCAACTCGATTTTCCAGGAAGTCGCGCTCAATTATGCAAAAGATGGTGCCAAGATTTGTCTCTTCATTCCAAACAGTTTTCTCACAGGAAAGGGTTATGCGAAACTCAGGAAAGCTCTGCTGAAGCGCACCCGCATACTCAGTTTCACTGAACTCCGCGAAGACACTATGAAAAACGCTGTCGTGGGTAGATGGTGCGTGGCTGTTTATCAGAAAAGGGAACACGCGCTCGCCGTTGCTTCCGGAAGTCTGGAAAGAGGACAACCTCAACCACCAGCGGTCTCAGGAATTGATAACCAACTGAACTACCCCGTCGAACTCGTGACGTTCTCAAAACAAAACAAAATGGATCGTTACGAGATTCAGGCATCGCATCTGGTGACAAATGATCACAGCCGCTTTCGCCTGGTCTTCGGAAAGCTGGACGAAGACCTGGCTTTAAAGATGGAACAACTTCCGATGCTCTCTTCAGTCGCGCGTGGACACACCGGCATTCGAGCAAGAAACGGTCAAAAAAGTATTCTTGCCGAAAACAGGGAAACGAATCAGTTTAAAAAAGGAATTCGCTCCGGCGGGCGCGTAAAGCCATTCTCCGTAGCGTGGGATGGAACATGGATGAAAATCGATCCCAAACTTTTGTTCAGCGGCGGCTTCGATGAGCGAGTGGTTGAAAATCCGAAATTGATGGTGCGTCAAACAGGCGATCGGATCGTCGCGGCCTATGATGAAACCGGACTCTATCACTTAAACAACGTGCACAGCTTCTCGTGCCAACTTTCGACCTCGCAAAGCAAAATTGATTTGCATCTTCTGCTTGCCTTGATGAATTCAAATTTGTGGCACTATCTTTATCGTATGAAAACCAGAGAAGATGGCCGCGCATTAGCACAGATCGATATAGAAACAGTGGAAACAATGCCATTACCCACATGCGAAGATTCGCTATCCATGAGCATCGCAAACCTGTGCAAAAAACTTTGTCGCGCGTCAAGCGAAAACACTTCTCACGAGGAGATTGAAAACGTAAACGCTGAAATCAACCAGCTAATCTACGCCGCCTACAAACTCTCACACAAAGAAGTCGATCATGTGGAGAGCAGTTTAGGATTACGATACAATAGCCCGTTATTGAAAACTGGCGCTGGCTAACCACTACGAGGAATTCATGCGCAATCGGAACTTTCGCCTCCATTTGTTTTGCTTGTTTCTTTCACAAGCGGTTCTTGCCTCGTTCGTGATGAACCTCGCAGCGTCAGCGCAATCCGCGCACAGTCCGTTGAACACGAGCGACGCGCCCGAAGCACCGCACACGACGATCAAGCAGTCTGTTTCCGCAGCTAAAGCGGCTTTGAATCCAGTCAACGCTGCGAAGAAGGCAAAACAAGCCCTGAGCTCAACGAATAGCGCAGCAAAAGCCGCCAAGGAAAAGCTCACCAAAACTCTGGCTCCGCCGGAACCGACCTACACGGTTCGAGACAAATGGGCATTCCTGGTCGGATTGGAAGCCTTCAATGATGACACCGTGAAGCCGATGAAAAACGCTCAGCAGAATGCCGTTCTCATCTCCAGCTTTCTGGCGAGTCCGGATCTCGGCAAATTTGGACCGTCCCGCGTTGTCGTGGTCACCAACAACAAGGCAACGAAAAACAACGTCACCAAAGCTCTTGGCGACACATGGCTTTTGAAAAACGCTCTGCCCAACGACCTTATCGTGCTCTACTTCTGCACACGGGCGCAATGGAAGTCCGACGGCAGCGACCTGCTGCTCTATATGTTCGACACACCGAGCTCGCAACCGGAACTAGCCGCGATTCCACTTAAGGCGACGCTCACAAATTTGCAGAAACGCACCCAATCCAAGCATATTCTCTGCCTCCTCGACCTGGGTCCAGTCGTCCGAACCGATGACACCGCCGAAGAAGCAGCCACGAACGATGACTCCGCCGCCACAGCTGCCGGAATGTCACTTGAAAAAATTGCCCAGGAGTCCGGAACGACAATTCTTGCGTCCAACGTGATCGGTGGAAAGACTTACCCGTCCTCGACCAAAGCATGCTCGGCGTTTGTGGAAAACCTGCTGGAAGGGCTGGCAACATCAAAAGGCGAGATTGAATTCGAGCAAGTCGCGCAATACGTCGTCAAAATGGTCAAAGACAAAGTCGCTCAGGACTTCAGGAAGGAGCAAACACCGGTTTTTGCACCGTCGGAAACCGGTGCGCCTATGCTGAAAACAGTTGTTGCGACAGCGGTTAAAAGTTCCACTCCCGAGAAACACGCGAAGTTCGGCCACCCTCCGGAGCGCGCTCCGGACGACTCTCATCACGTAGTAAACATTCCAGCACCGAAGATTACGACCAAAACGAAAGTCGAAGATGACGACGATGACATCGATTACTCCAAGTTTGGACCAGTAGATTACGGTCCGTACATGTCGAAAATGAAGCGGGATATTCAGTCGAAGTGGATTCCCCCCAAAGGATTCAAAGACCAAAAGGTGGTCGCGGTTTTCACAATCATGAAAGACGGCTCGATTACCAATGCCTCGATCGCCGACGGCAGCGGGGTCGCCCAGATTGACGAATCGGCGATGGCTGCTCTGAAATCAGCGTCCCCTCTCGACCCGTTGCCGGCGGGCGCCCCGCCTTACGTGCAAATGCGATATGTTTTCGAATGGAAAGTGACGAAAAACTAGCCCAGTCACACGCTAGCGCCCACGTCGCGTCTGTGTGTGGAAAGCCTCTATAGATCTAATGGTTAGTTGATAAATCAGGAAGAACAGGAAAGGCTTATGTGTGATTCATCTTGGACTACGTATTATCCGCATTGACGCTGCCCGCACTAGGGCGTAAGCTCGTATATGAGGCAGTACTGTGGGCACCTATGGCGCTCTAGGCATATAAACCACCACCCTTATCGATACCCATGGAAGTAGTTGGCGAAGACCTGGGTTTAAGAAATCAGGAGTTCTAAATGAGTAAATTCGAATCCGGCGACAGCAGTAAATCGGACTCCGGAAAATCAGCAGATAACAATCCGCTGGGCATGGAAGCGTTCGAAAAGCCGAAAACGACAGAACAACCGCAACAGAAGGCTGAGCAAAAGCCAGCCAAATCTATGGACACGACCGCCTTTGCTCAAAAGGCTGACGCATCCAGCGAAACCAGCGAAGAGCAAGAAAACAAGTCGGAACAAACCGAACTGTTCGAGCAAAAGGAAATCGACAACAATAATCAGACGATCAAGGCTCTGCCGACGGCAACAACCACCAGCATAGCCAACAAAATCACGGCGCTCAGCACCCCTGACGGTAGAGCAGCTGTGAGAGATGGCGTCGTCACCGCCTACAACGATATGTCGGAACTGCCCAAGATGGCAGCAAAAATGCTGCATCCAGGCAATCCGAACCCGCCGATCGATCCGATCTCGGTAGCAGCCAGCTCATCATGGGCGTCACACACCAAGACGATCGAGGCTATCGTTTAAACAAACTCTCGGTTCTGGTTCGCACAGACGACGAGATGCAAAAGTATAAAATCCCGCTCATCATCGAGCGGGATTTTCTTTACTACCTGTTTTTGCCCATCGTTCCAAATTCCAGGAACACAACGCTCGCAGTTCCAGATACAGTAAACAATTCCCTAAGTGCTGCATGGGCAGCTCCTGCCGCCGCACGGGTTCGCCTCATCTTGCCGTGGAGTGAAGAACCGCAGATGGCGCCAACTGTTTTCAAGAACCAAAGGTCCGGATTGTGAAGGAAGTAAACAGAGAAAGCCACGCTTGCCTTTGCAGACGTGTCGCGAATGCTAAAATACCTGTTCGTTATATGTCCACCGGGGCGGAGCCTAGTCGTGCCTAATATTAAGTCTGCTATCAAAAGAGTCAAAACCGCTGAACGCAATCGTCTTCGCAATCGTGCGTGGAAGTCACAAGTGCGCACAGAGCAAACCAAACTCGAAGCAACCCTGAAATCTGCAAATGTCCAGAGCGTAGACGGTGATCTGTCGAACGTATATGCGATCATCGACAAAGCAGTATCCAAAGGTGTACTTCATAAGAATACTGCCGCTCGCAAAAAGTCGCGCCTGGCGCTGAAAGCGGACGCTCTGAAAAAGAGCGGAAAGTAAGCGATAGTTTCGTTGAGCATACGCAAGTTTCCAGTTATATTTTACGGAAGCTAGTCTGAGACTGGCTTCCGTTGACAACTATAAACGCTCTAACGAGCGATCTTGTGAGGCAAATTTGGAAATCAACGTGTCGTCGCTTCCCAATAACTCTTTTACCAACACATCCCAAACCAATATAGAAGATATAGCCGCTCCAATTCATTTCGTCGGAATTGGTGGCATCGGGATGTCTGCTCTTGCGAGACTCCTGCTGGCCAGAGGCAAGCAGGTCTCCGGCTCCGACAAAAAGGGCTCAGAGATAACTGAAGAACTGCAGCAGCTTGGCGCTGATGTGCACATCGGTCACTCTGTAGCCAACTTCGCCAACGTCGGATGCGTGGTTGTTTCCACCGCTATAACCGCGGACAATCCGGAGCTCGTCAAAGCTCGCGAATTGAACGTTCCTGTGATACATAGATCAGAGATGCTTTCGGAATTGACGAAAGGCAAAAGATTGATCGGTGTTTCAGGCACACACGGCAAGACGACGACGACAGGAATGATCGCTCAGACATTGATAGACGGCGGTCTGGACCCGTCGGTTGTTGTCGGTGGAGTATTCCCCAAGATCAACTCGAATGCCCGTCACGGAGACAGCGACATCTTCGTCGCCGAAATAGACGAGAGCGACGGCACTCAAACCAAAGTCGAATCCTACATATCCATCATCACCAATCTTGAAACCGACCACCTGGAAAATTACCCTGGTGGCATCGACGATATCATTGCGGCGATGAAGAAATTCGTATTGAAGACATCCAAAATGCTCGTCCTGTGCGGCGACGACAAACATTGCCTGGCTCTAAAAGCAGAGCTTGCCAAAAGCAGCCAGTTGCCTGTTGTCACCTACGGCAAGCGCGATCCGAAAAACCCATTCGATTTCTCATTCGAAGACGTTGGTCCTTTCGGAATGAAAGTCTATAGAGGCGACACTCTACTTGGGGAGATGAAACTCAGCGTCCCTGGTGCGCACAACAAATACAACGCTCTAGCTACTCTGGCTGTCGGTCTGGATCTCGGCATGGATTTCAAATCAATCGCCGACTCGATCAAAACATTCACAGGTGTCAACCGCCGTTTTCAAATTCTCGGCGAAGTAAACAACATTCTAGTCGTCGACGACTACGCACATCATCCCACCGAAGTTGACGCGACATGCAAGGGAGCCAAAGACTACATTGCTGAACATCGCGCCGGCAGCAACGGTCACCGTGGTCGCCTTGTAATCTTGTTCCAACCGCACCAACCAGGCCGATTGAAAAATCATTGGGAAGAATTTTTGAAATCATTTGCGGACGCCGATGTTGTCTTTATATCCGATATATACATCGCGCGCGGCAAAGAGATCGAAGGAATTACATCTAAAGTATTCGTCGAGAGTATGCAACACGCAAACGCACAGTACATGCCGGGTTCTGTTAGCGAGCTGGCATCGAAGGTGGTACCATACTTGCAACCAAACGATTTGATCATGACCGTCGGTGCAGGTGACATAACCAGTGTTGGACCCCAAATTCTCGACCTTCTCAAGCAAAGCCGCTAGAGCCATGGATGACGCTTTCAATGCGCCACTGGCTAAACACACTACCTTAAAAATTGGTGGCAACGCCAATCGGCTCTGCCATCCTAATACGGTCGACGAGCTTGTTGAACTCGTAAGCGATTTGAACGCCAAGGGCGAACCCTGGTTCATTCTGGGCGGCGGTTCCAATTTGCTCGTATCGTCGGAAGGCTTCAAGGGCACGGTTGTCAGAACAACCAATCTTACTGAGATTAAGAATCCGGAACCCGGAATCATCGAAGCCGCAGCCGGAGTGCGTCTACCTCACATCGCCAAGAAGGCGGCCAACCTCGGTTTGTCCGGCATGGAATTTGCCGTTGGCATTCCCGGCACCATCGGTGGAGGCGTCATTATGAATGCAGGTGCCCACGGCAGCTGCATGGCAAATATCCTTCTGAGCGCAAAAGTCCTTGATACCACCACTGGTGAACTCAAGGAAATAGCAGCTGAGGATCTCGACTTCACTTACAGACGATGCAAACTCGACCCGTTGAAGCACGTTGTCGTTTCCGCCGTATTTAAAATGGAACAGGGTTCAGCTGCGGATATTGAGAAGAAGACGAAGGAAAACGAAGACTACCGCTGGCGCACGCAACCTATTGGTTTTCCAAACGCAGGCAGTACATTCAAAAATCCGGAACCGACAAAAACCGCTGGCTTCTTGCTGGACAAATCCGGCGCGAAGGAACTGAAAGAGGGTGGCGCAGCCGTTTCCTCTCTCCACGCGAATTTTGTCGTAAACCTGGGCGGTGCCACATCACATGATGTCACCACCCTGTTGAAGAGAATGCAAGATTGCGTCGAAAAAGAATTCGAAATCCACTTGCAACCGGAATGGAAGAAACTCGGCAAGTTTACTGACTCAGAACTCGAAGTCTGGAAGAGCTAAAGCCTTTCGGCTTGGTCGTTAGCGAAACGACGGCGGCGTTTTTACGTATCCGAACACAGCTTTTCGCGAGGGGTCCTGGCTGTTTGTTACAGCCATTTGCGTTCCATAGTCAAAATGCCACCATTCATATGGATAGTTGACGAAACCGTTATCTACCATCGCCCAGTATAGAAGACGGCGATTGCGTCTTGCTTCTACCACGCTTGCGCCATCGTTGCCGGTCAGGTTTCGCTCGAAATAATCAGTGTGAGATAAGTCAGTCACATCATCGAACACACTTCCGAAAAATAATTCTTGCTTCGTTTCAAGCGAACGTAACGACAAGTCGATAGCACCGCCGGTGCTATGCGTCGGCCACGTTCTAAAATTGGCCTCGTCGAAGCCGCGCGGGTCGGAGCAGTAGAAACCCGCGTAGTGGGCGCATTCTTCATCCGAAGGATCGCCGAGGACTCTACGAGCCTGTGCAACAAAGTCATCCCAGATCTCAATCTGTAGGGCAATCGGACGATAGCCGTCGAGGAGATAAACTTCAGCGTTGAACGTCGATAACGTTTCATTCACTCGAACCAGTCGTTCGATAACTGATTTGCGAAGGTGAACGCTCTTCGAGGCTGAGTTGAAGCACTTGTAATAAGGGGCGTTTAAACGATCGGTGCGCGCATAGATACTCTCAGAAGCAAGACCGAAGTCAGACACAGGAACCACGGGATCTTCAGAAGGTGGAGAACCGGTTTCTATCGGCACGTCGTGATAATCGTGAGCGGAGGCCGCACCGTCCAAACGCAGAGGAATCGCGCGTTCGCGAAGATCGGAATCCGTTTTGAACTCATTCATCAAAAATGACCTTTCGTATACGCAGTGAGGATATCACAAGATGTCCAAAGCAATTAAGACACCTTCAAACTCCGGCTTTAATCAAGGTTAAGCGAGCGTTGACTGAAGTTGTTTTTAGGTAAGAATGGGTGAGAAAATCAGTTGAGATGCTGAACTCAAGCGGGAATTTCGCCATAATATGAATTGCTAGAGCCGCATCGCGACCAGGGTTTTATGGTAGGTACACTGACGAATAAGACGTTGAACAGCCAGTTTCTCAACACCGCACGAATTGGCGATACCGGGCATCCGATATTGATCATGCACGGTTGGGGACAGTCGCTTGAAGGCATGCGACCGCTCGGGGAGCTGATCGGCAAATCGCAGCAGGTGCATCTTATTGACTTACCGGGTTTCGGCAAATCGCCTAAACCAAGCGAAGATTGGGATTCCATCGGATATTCCGAGCGTATATATCAGTACATGCAAGATAATGGACTGGAGCGCGTCGATGTTCTCGGTCACTCATTCGGCGGAAAAGTGGCTACCCGCCTGGCAGCACGCCATCCTGAAGCGGTTCGCGGTTTGATTCTAATGGACGCGAGCGGTTTGAAGCGCGTCGTGACCGGAAAGAAAAAACTGCGCGGCGACTTGCTTAGAACACTGTCAAAACTTCTCAAGTGGTCGGACAAGACATTTAAAACGACGTTTTTCGAAAGTTGGTTTGTACCGAAATTCGGTTCGCGCGACTACAAAAACGCCGGTGAACTTCGCAACATACTGGTAAAAACCGTCAACGAAGACGTCACGCCAGATGCGGAAAAAATTACGAGCTCTGCACTAATAATTTGGGGTGAGTTAGACGATGAAACCCCGGTCGAGATGGGCGAAAGGTTCAATAGACTTATCAAAAACTCGCAACTCATTGTTCTACCGCGCAAAGATCACTTCCCGTATCTCAACGACGGCGTGCACCTCTGCGCCCGCTACATTCTGGATTTCTTGAACAAATTGCCCGCAGCGGAGACAAAATAAATGGTTGAGATCGCGCTCTTCGTTGTTGGAGCCTTCGTAAACCTCTTCTTTTACTATCGGCGAGGGCTGCGTTACCTCAGCTATTTCCAGCAGGAAGACTACACCGGTAAGCGCTTCATCAAGTGGCTTTTCGAGAAGAAGGCTTTCGATCGCAGAGGTTCAATTCCCTGCGTAATCATGCTTCTGGTTGCGATTCTAGCTAAAGACTTCTCTGCGGTTGTAATCGGACTCTCCGTCGTGGCGCTGATTGCCATCGTTGTAATCGCCTTGAAGGAAGAAGATCCCAGGACTACTGGCAAAATCAAGTTAAACATGACCGCTCGCGCTAAGCGGATTTTTAAGCTCGCCTCCGCACTTTATGTGGTGGCACTGGCGGTAGCAAGCTCACTCTGGTACCACTTCGTTCTTCCACAAGGTCCAGGCATGGTCCTGCTTGCCTTTTGGGTCAATCAAATCCTGCTCATCCGCTCGCAACCACTCTTCCTTGTCGCGGCAAACTCATTGCTTCAGCCGTACGAGACTGGTCTGCAAGAAGGTTTCGCAAATGAAGCACGCGCTCTTCTCAAGAAATACAACCCGACGGTAATTGGTATCACGGGTAGTTACGGAAAAACCAGCACTAAAATCATCCTTCGTGAAATTCTCAGCTCCGTCGCACCGACCTTCGTGCCTCCCGGTAGCATCAACAGCTACATGGGTGTGACCCGCGAAATCCGAGAGAAGCTTCAACCGATTCATAAGTATGCAGTCATCGAGATGGGCGCATATTACATCGGTTCGATTCGGCGCATGTGCACGCTGACACCTCCAAGTGCCGCGATCATCACCGCCATTGGTATCATGCACCTGGAGCGATTCGGCGGGCAAGACTCGGTTCTGAAAGCCAAGTCAGAACTCGCGCAGGCGGTTCCCGAGGACGGCATTCTGGTCGTAAACGGCGACGACATCAACTGCCGCAGAATAGCCAAAGAGAACCCGAAGAAAACAGTACTGCATTATGGCTGGGACGAAAGCAACGGTCCGCTCGACGCCATAATTTACGATGTCACGGCTAATGATAAAGGCTCGAATTTCAAAATTCGCTACAAGGGCGAAGTATACGAAGGCTTTACTCAGCTTCTTGGGAAACCACTTCTATCGAATGCTCTTGCATCTTTCACACTGGCATGCGCCCTCGGCATTGCACCACAGACGGTGATATCCGCCATGAGAAATGTGCGGACCGAGAAAAACCGTTTAGAGCCGGTCAAGGTTCCAATAAGCACCCTCAAGGTCAAGGAAAACGGCAATGGCGCAGCGCCTTCGCCTGGTGAGGTATTGCGTTTGAACGACGCGTACAACTCCAACCCAGTAGGTTTCGCAGCGGCACTGGACGTTCTTGGACAAGTGTCGGGCGGTCGAAAAATTCTTGTAACTCCAGGCATGATCGAGCTGGGAGACAGACAAGAGATGGAAAACAAAAAGGCCGCTGAAAAGGCCGCCGGAGTTTGTGACCTCGTGCTAGTCGTCGGGGACACGAATCGGAAGGCACTGACAGATGGTCTGATAGCTGGCGGTCTCGATACCCAGAAGTGCCAGAACTTCGATGACATGCATACGGCATTGACGTATCTGTCGACTTTCTGCCAGGACGGCGACGTGGTTTTGATTGAAAACGACCTGGGCGATCTCTACGAGGGACCGGTCTCGTTCTAATCGAGAACGTGATGAAAACCGGTTTTACGGCTCACAATGAAAGGACAGAAAGATGACCAACGGTAACATGGGCAAGAAAACAGTAGCTGTGATGTTCGGCGGGCGCTCGACAGAACACGAAATCTCAATCATCACCGCGCTACAAGTCATCGAAGCCATGGACGTGGTCAAATATCGCGCCATCCCTGTCTACATCGCACCTTCAGGGAAGTGGTACACAGGCGATGCGCTTATGAAACGCGAGTTCTACAAAGGCATGCCCGGCACGTTGAGCGAAGCACAGGAAGTGACACTATTGCCGGTGCCAGGCGTCGGTGGTTTGACAGTGCTGGGTTCGAAGGCAGCAAAGAAAGGCGGCTTCTCGCTTTTCGGTGGCGGCGCAAAGAAAGACGACGCGGAAGAAGTAATTCCGGTCGATATCTGGTTCCCAAGTTTCCACGGCTCGTTTGGTGAAGACGGCTGCATACAGGGTCTTTTGGAGCTGGCTGATGTGACCTACACAGGCAGCGATTTGCTATCATCAGCCATTTCGATGAGTAAATATCACTGCAAGAAGTTTCTGGAGAGCCACGGCATTCCAGTCCTGCCATCTGTTCTTCTTTCACGCGACAGCATGGGTGCGGGCGCGGATCTCACAGCATTGCGCGATAAGGTTTTATCCACGCCTGGCTTCGATAAATATCCGCTATTTATTAAACCTGCCAATTTGGGCTCGAGTATCGGTATCGCAAAAGCCACTGACAATGCCTCTCTAGACTCAGCGATGCTGCAAGCCTTTAAGTACGACCATCAGATTCTGGTCGAGCCGTGCCTCGATAACAAGCTTGAAATCAACGTCTCCATAATGGACGATGTCGAGCCTAAAGTATCTGTTGTCGAAATTCCCGTCTCCCAAGCCGGCGAAGAGTTGACTTACGAAGATAAATACATCCGGTCAGGCGGCAAAAAGGGCGGTCAAATAGCTCAGGGAATGGCAGGATTGAGCCGCGTCATAGACCCAACCGATCTAGATCCTGTAATTAAAAACGGTGCGCAAGACCACGCGAAAAACGCCTTCAGATATCTCGGCTGCGGGGGCGTTGCCCGCATCGATTTTATGCTCGATTTGAATACCAACAATCTCTACTTCAACGAGATAAATCCGCTGCCAGGCTCGCTTGCATACTACTTGTGGTCCAACTCAAAACCTTCGGTTCTCTTTACCGACCTTATCTCGACAATGATCGAACGAGCGATTTACAACAAGCAGAAGAAAGCAGTCTTGGTCCGCGAGATAGGATTTCATGCGCTGCTGAAGTAAATTCCAGCGAGCAGTTTCACCTCTCCTGCTAGCAGCTTCACCTCTTCTGCTAGCAATTTCACCTCTCCAGTGAGCGGTAAAATCTAAGTCACTGCTGAAGATACCCACCGGTTTGCGGCATCTTCCAATCATCGGCGCCAATTTCGCGACCGGTCGGCGACATCGCCAGACTACGAACAACCGTATCAGTGATGGGATTGGTGACGACTTCCAGACGCCAATAGATCGAAATTAGCTTCCCCGAAAAACTATACGGACCAGCTGGAAAGCGTAACTCGAAAGGAGTTTTTCTGTAACCGCCAGGTTTTTCAATGACAATCGAATCAACCATGCCCGTGTCAGAATCGCCTTTTCCAGTAGTCTTCCAGATCAAGCGAATCTCTATCGCCTTAACATCACGCTCGAATTGCCACTCGACAGTACCTCGCACTACCTCACCGGGCAGGTAATTATGCTTATTTTCATCAAGTGTGACTTCAATCATTGGGCACCTCCGGCGGTACCAGAATGATCGGATAACTGTCATTTGTGTCCGGCCAAAACGGCACAACACCCTCAACCTTCATCTCCCAGAAGATTGAATTCGAACCAGCTTCGAACGTGTGCATCGCAAGAGCCGGAATATCGATCGAAGTCTTGCCCTCGCGGATCTTCTTCTGTTCCTCGGTGTACATGATTGAGACTTCGCCAAGCACAGAATCATCGGTATAGGTTGTCGTACCGCGCGTGTAACGTGTTCGTTCCTTGCCGACCAGAGTGATCTGCATATTCGACATCTGACCTATGCCGCTGGTCGTCCAGCGAACTTGAAGTGCACTACCCAACGGAATCACGTTCGATGGAACCGTGATGCGCACTCTGGGTCCTATCGCCTTGAGCCAGTAGTACAGCGTCGGCACGACAGGCAATAAACCGACAAACGCGAGAATCATGCCGAGAGACAGATCCACAGAAAGCGCGTGCGCGGTCCCGAAGATCCACATGGCACTAAATAAAGTTCCAAAGATCAGGAAGCCTCCGACGCGCGGACGAGACTTGAGTGCTACCCCCCAAGTTCCATCCTTCAACCTGACAGGATCCAGTTCCTGTCTTGCCTCAGCGATGCTGCCACTACCCGCATAGCCCGGAATTCCGGAGCGACGCTCGATACCGCCCACAGTGGCTGGAGACACGGCATTCCATGATGCCTTTATACCTTTCAAGGTTATCAGCGTAGCCGGGATAATTATGAACCAGCGGAACTCACCGAAATCCCAAATTAGGACCAGAGTGAAACCTAAAAATATTAGCGGAACGAGAATTGAAACCATTCGTTCAACAGGAAAAAAACGAGCTCGTAGTTCTTCCCGCGGCAACGATTTCAGCTTGCGAAGCTCATCTTCCTTCATTGACACGCCTCGCTGCGAGGCAAGTCCGCAAAATAATCATACAGGTCGCGCATACAATCCCTGATGTTTCCACCGTGACTGGAAAACAGTTGCTCGAGAAAACCGGCTGGCAGTCTCGCTTTATGCTCGGCATTCAACATCTGATCTATGAGGCTCTCGAACAAAGGAAAAGTGGTTTTGCACTCATGCAGGATCGGCCAGCGTCCCGGCTCATGCTCCACTATCACGACGCCTGCAGCGTCTCGACACTTAAATTGAAAAGCAATCCAGACAACCCACGGCAAACGCTCCTTCCCGTCAAGGAGAACATAGACACCTTTCGTGTTAGTGTGCCAGAACGCGTGCGGAATAAAGGAATAAGCCTGATTGACCAGTAGACGCATCACGGTAAAACCGCGTGACTGGAGATATTGTTCAAGGTCCTCTACCAATGTGGTCTTGCCATTGCCATGCTGTCCAACGATAGATGCACGTGCGCCGAGCGCGTGCAGTCGTTCCAAAAGCGAACCGCATGTGCCCTCAAGGCGATAACGAAGCTCGGATACTCTCTCAGTGGAAAACGGATTTTCACGCGGTTTCATGAGAGACGACCTTTTAACCTTTACCGGTTATCCATCGAACAAGCCGCTGCCAGACAGATACTTCCGTATGATGAGACATAGTGTCTTTCAAACTTCTTGTAGTCGATAGGCTTTCCTTTGTTGCCACCTTATTCTGTGCACTATGGGTAGTATCACCTTCTCCGTCGTCGTAATACTTGGGCATCTTTTGATTTGATTGCTTCTGTTTGCTGACATTCTCGAATATCTTGGAAATCGAGCTTGGCACTTCATCGTCCGTGAAGACTTGAGCCTCGGGACCACGCTGAGACGGCAAACTCTTAGACGCCGACTCCGCAGCCTTCAAACCGGTCCTCATAATCTTTTGACTGACGAACTGATCCTCGTGGTTCTCAGCGGGCGCATCGAACACCTCATCGGGAATTTCAAAATCAGGATGTATACTCTGATAGATTTTGTAGAGCGTGTGTCGCACAGCCCGCGCATTCGGAGGCCGCTCCGATGGACTGTGCGCCGTTAGCGAAGATATCAACGCATCAAAAGTCTCATTGATGTCCGCGCCTTGCTGACTTGGAACACTTGTAATCAAAGGTCTGGGACGAACGCCCGTGACGAGATGCGCGAGCGTCGCTCCAAGCGCATACAAATCACTTCTGACCTCGGGTTTGCCGAAATACTGCTCCGGAGGCGAATAGCCAGCAGTGACAACACGAGTGGCGGTCGTTGACGGCATAAGCACACGAGCAATACCAAAGTCGATGAAAATAACCTGCCCCTCGGGCGTGAGCATGAGATTACTCGGCTTCAAGTCACGATAGATAATCGACGGTTTCTCAGGAGACTGGTCTTCGTGCAGGTATTCCAAAACTTCGCAAATCTGAATGCCGACTTTGACCGCGTCATCCTCGTTGAATGGACCGTAACTTTGAATCGTGGTTTCAAGATTATTGCCCGTGATGTAGTCCATCACCAGGAAATAGCGACCATCATTAGTAACATGCCAGTCTCTAAATGGCACAATGCCTGCGTGATCGAGGTTGCGCAAAATCTCGACTTCACGAAGAAACAGCCTGCGAGCCTCTTCAAGCTCTTCTTCAGATCTATTCGGATCGCTGCGCAACTGTTTAATAACGCATCTTGCATTGTTATGTTGCTTTGCTTCAGCCAGGTAAACGGTTCCCATACCGCCCTCAGCAAGCGGTTGAAGCCACTCAAATTCACCGTAAAAATCGCGCTCGGCAGGCGTCACAAAAGGAACAACTCCAGGTCCGTAGTCCACAAACAACATACCCCGAACGGCCTGTCTCCCGGGCAATTGATGTAGAGGATCTTCTTATCAGCTTAATGTCTAGATCTAATTTCTATCCCTTATATGCAAGAGCGAAACCGAAACCAGCACCCCAGCGCTGTTTTCGAGATTTTTCAAAACAAACCAAATTACCAGACGTCCGTATGTTGACATACGCTTGTATGGTGTTTATGATGTTCGCATCTCCCCAATTGAACCAAATGTAATTCAAACCCAGAGGCGCTATCGCCAGGAGGTAAGACATGAGTCTCGCGACTATTTCAATTGTGGGAAACCTAGCGAAAGAGCCCGAACTATTCAATTTGAATAACGGGCAAAAGAAAACCACTTTAGTGCTAGCGGTAAACTCCTTCAAAACTGATAAAAACAAAAGAGAGAAGCGTACCGACTACTACAAAGTGGAGACCTGGGACCGGCTTGCAGACTTAGCCAACACCTATCTGCATAAAGGTAACCAGGTGACCGTATCGGGCAAATTCGTTATGGAAAAATGGGTCGACCGTGAAGGGAACAGCAGGATCACCCCTACAGTTCAAGCAAATCAACTTGCCTTTCCTCCGCGGCAAAGACCCTCCGATTCCGAGCCAAGAAGAAGCGAAGTAATTTCCCGTGATGCAAGCACGGGATCCGTACTCGACGCCGTGCCTTTGGAAGCTGGTATGGTGCAGGACGAGGTTCAGACCGCCCCTCGTCCTGCAGTCGAGAACTCTGATTCACACTACGATGAGCCTGGTAACTCTGAGGAAAGTGAAGAAGAGAATGCAGATGGAGAGTCGAAAGACGAACCTGATGATGACTCGGAAGACGCTTTCGCAACTTTAGACGGCACTGTTGTTTCCGTTCCTCCCGACGATGATTCCGCAGCACTGTCTTATCAAAAGGCTTCCGAAATCAAAATGTCGGCGTAGTAATACTCCGACGAAGTTTTTCCACACACTGTGCGACTGAGAGTTGAGAGGGGAAAGATTCTGCCTCCTTTCCCCTTCTCTCCCTCTCCCTTACTCGTCAACCTGCATCAACAAAGTAAATGACAAAGCGACCCAGGTCCGGGTCCACGCTCGATGTCCGCGCTTGTGCACGCGTGCAGTGCAATTCGTGAGAACGAGGTGGGATACCACCGTGGGTTTAGCTTTTTCAACTTAGAGGAGAGGCATCTGCCAGTTGCTCTCTGAATGAGAAGGAGCAGAGCCGTAACCACATACGGTGTCGTTATAGCATCGTGCATTTGCATGAACCGGTCTGTAGATCGTATTTCAAAATGGCAAGGAGCCCAGAAGATTTATGTCAATAAATTCAGTTCTGAAACATGTCGATAGCCGGCCATTCTTTGATGTTGTTCAGCACGGCTCTGATCGACTTCAACGTTGGTGGAAGAGGATTCACCTTACTGCCATCGGGCGAAGAGCCGCCGTTAAACATCAAGCAAAAATCAGTATTGTTAGGAAGGTGAACAATTTGAGTATGAACGCCAGGCTTGCCACCATTCTTGGTGAATGTCACACCTTGTGGTGTCATGCGCACAGAGTCCATTCCCAGACCAAAGTGGCTGCCGCCAGGATCGCTCTGCATTGGCGGTGGAAGAGGCGCAATCATCTGCTCGAAAGAACTCTGAGAAATTCCCTGCATTCGACTCCCGTCAAGGGCAGTCAACAGCTTCACCATGTCAACAGACGACGCCATCCAATTTCCAAAGTCGGGCATCAAAGGCACGTTAAGTTGACCTCCCGCAATCGCGTGCGGTGGATAGCCCACATAGCGGCTCGCCTGACCAGGGATCATGCCGCGCGATTCCGCACACATATCTTGAATGCCAATCGCACTAAGCTGCTCTTGCATGTACTGCGCGTAGGGTTGCTGAGCAGCGCACTCAATCACGTACTTGATCAAATTCCACTGACCATTAGCGTACTTCGCTTGCGTACCCGGAGGATAGTCGAGTGGTGTCGCCAACAAAACGCGCACCGCTTCACGATACGGAAGCCCTTGCGGAGCCAGCGCCTGCACTTCTCTACCAGCTTTAACGAATCCTGAATCGTCATTCCAGCCGCCAGAATGATGCAACAATTGCCGCACCGTGATCTGAGCCACCAGTGGATCTGCGGTCATACCACGGACAAGATTAGGTCTGCCGATAACATCATAGAAGGGCGTATCCAGGTTTAACCGCCCTGAATCGACTAACCTCAGGACGCCAAACATTGAGACGGCTTTCGTGCAAGAAGCCAGATTGAACAGAGTCGCCGGCGTAACCGGTTCTTGCGTACGCAAATTTGCAACGCCAAACCCTTTTGCGTAAACCAACTTCCCATTGTGTGCCACCGCCAGCGATGCACCCGGAATGTAGTACTGCTGAAGAGCACCGTTGACGATGTCGTCTAGCTGAGACAGATTTGCCGGTCTCTGCGAAACCATCGCGGGACCATCGTCAAAAACTGGAGGCGCAAACGAATCGTCGGCGTCACCTCCAGAGTCCTGCCCGTGCGCAGCTAGCGGGAAGAGAAAGGTGAGCGCTAAAAGTATGAGTAGTTTCTGCATGCGTCTATTAAACCAAAATCTGCCGTACACGATATCATTTAGAGCTAGAACTTGATCAGGGAACTTAAGTATGGCGAAATTCGTTTTTAGCATGAACCAGTCGCTCGACGGCTACGTCGACCATACGGAATTCATGCCTAGCCCGCATCTTTTTCGCCACTTCGTAGAAAAAGTACGAGGTTTAACAGGAAGCGTTTACGGTAGCCGCATATACGAGCTCATGCGCTACTGGGACAATGAGCGCCCTGAATGGAACGAGGACGAACGAGAGTTCGCAGTAGTTTGGCGAAGGCAGCCCAAATGGGTTGTCTCGAATTCGTTGAAGTCAGTTGGTCCGAACGCTACTCTCATCTCAACTGGTATGGAAACGGAACTCCGACGACTAAAGGAGAAACTCGACGGCGAGATCGATGTCGCAGGTCCAGTTCTAGCCCGCAGCTTAACCGATCTTGGTCTCATCGACGAGTATCGAATCTATCTCCACCCATACGTGCTGGGAAAAGGAAGTCCGTTCTTCGCGGGTCCGCGTCCGCCACTCCGTCTCAAGGCGAGCGAACAAGTAGACGAGAGTGTTATGAAACTAACATACGAGCCGGTTTGAAGCGTTCGATCTCGCCGCCCAGTCAGCTCCAATCAAACTAAGTTAGTCGCAGAGACTGGACTATTGACTCAGACCGAAAACAGCCCCAGTTATAGCGCAACACGCAGCAGCGATTGTAGCCCAATACCAGAGCGGTCGGTCCATGCTGCGCTTGAACGTCGGTGCATTCTTGCAAATGGCATCCTTGATCATCAGCGGAAGCACAAAAGTCACTACGATCAAAACAATCATCGGACTGCCGAAAGCCAGCAATGCTAGCTTCTCCCACCAATTCTTGCAATCAGTGACCTTAACATTGAGAGCCACGTAAACAGAAGCGATAGCCCACCCCATCAACCTTCGAATAGTTGTGTAGACATTGCGTGTTTCTCGGTCAGATGCACGTCCATCGACGTATCTAGTTATCTTAGCCTCAACACTTGAGAACCTCCAGCTTCCTTAATACCGAATTTGGTATTAGAGGGTCAGTCGCGTTTCGCCACATTCTCTTCAAAAACCATGCGTGACCAAGAGAAAGATCCTGCTGAGTCGTCGGAAAGCACAACATTGGTGGTTATCCAGCCACCCTCCTGTCCAAGTCTGCTATCCGCCACCGGTTCAATCTATCGTTTTGGTACTCGAACTGCAGATTCCTAATCGAATTTCCACACATTGTGTTCCCGTTCAACGAGTACGTTTCATTTAAACGTGAATGATCAGGTTTTCCCAGTAAGGCGTGAATTTCCTCACGTCGCATTCCAATCAGGTCGTAGTTTCTTAGCAGAACTCCCAACAAAAGCGATCGCATAGCGGGAAACCTTTGCCAATCCGCCGCACTCCAATTGGTGTCGTCCTCGGCCTTCAAAAGCCGATCAGGTGATACCACTTCTAGTCGGGTTGCGTTAATACCATCATTTATTATTCCGCCTTCGTCCACAATTACGAATTTGCGATCTCTACAACCTGGAATTTTTTGGCTCAGCAACACCAGGCCGAAGGCAGACCATACGGATTCCCCTTCCAGCTCCACTACCGGGGCCCCGTCCTCTCGCAAAACTGAGTAAACCGAATTTCCAGATGGCGATTTGGACGCATGAGAGACGACCAAAACGTTGGAGGAACCAGCTACTGGTGCGCGCAGCGTCTCTAAAACTTTTGAAGCAGTATTCGCTGGGACGACAATTGTTTTGTACTCTTCATTGCGTTCTTGTACGGAGAAATGGTTGCCGTACACATGAACGATGTCTTCGAAGGTTGGCTCCAAAACAAATCTAAGTTGAGAATTAATTACGCCCTTGCGAAGCTTTCCCTCGCTGGCGCGAACGGTCACTATCGCGAATCCATTTTCGCAATCCTTAATTCCAGAGAACACCTGAGACACACGTCGATTGTCTTGATCGATATAGACATGCTGGTTTTCACCAAGAGTCACTATTGCAAATCCGCGTGAACTAAACTTACCTGCCTCTTTGTAAACCGGCTTGATAGCGACCTCTCCAGAGAGTCGCTTGTATCCGCATAATCTGTCTCCGCTGCGAAAATCGTCAAATGGGAATAGTCGAGTGTCGCTGATATCGGTTTTAACCTTCTGCAAATTCAGGTCAAAAACAGAGGCGGAAAGGGTTTCGCTTTCTCCCGTAAAGAGAAGCAACTGATCATCGTCGTATGGTTCGATGTAGCTGTATTTTGGCTCGACTACTGGAACACCGTTCAGAGTACACAATCCATTTCCAGACTTGCAATGAAATTGAACCAGAGCACGTTCGTTTGACCTGGTATCAGACTTGGTATCATCGCCATTTCCCTGCTTCGAAAAAAAACAACTTGACAGGATTGCCTTCATTTGGAATCTTTATGTCAATTTTCCGACCATCACGATCACACAAAAGCCAGACCGGAGACTCGCCAGCTAACGAAGGTGGCTCCTCAAACAAGAAAATGTCATGCCCCATGTATTCTGCGCGACGATACCGACATGGAACAATTTCCTTACCAGTCCTATCGATCAGACCGAACTTAGAATAAGGAAACGCCTGCGCCGATGGAATCGCATTAATTACAGACAGCAGGAAAGCTGCTAGCAAGAGATTCTTCAACCCGAACGGATACACGGCTCTCCACCGCGCTTCCAGCTCACCGCCAAACTGTTCCCGGCTCCCATAAATTGAGCATATAGCTTCAGCAAGGCGCAGTCAATTTTTCGGGCCGCACGACATGAGTAAACAGCATTTACGGTCGTCGACCTTATGTACGAAACGTAGCTAAACCCTCGGAGAGATTCGAACTCCCGACACCCTCCTTAGGACGGAGGTGTTCTTCCACTGAACTACGAGGGCAGATTGGATATCTATTCTAGCGCATCGCCGGGGTCAGGACAGGGTTTACTCGAACTTTCCGACTGACAAGAAGTGAATGGTCTTGCCGAGCAGCCGGCTTAGCCAGAAGAATGAAAGGAAGGCGTTTATCAAGAGGGCGGTCACTGCCAGGTTAAAACCGACCTTCTGGGAAGCAGGTCGATAGTCGAAAGTGACGAGATGAGAGCCGGCTGTGACGAAAACAGCCCGGGCGAAGCCGTTGGCTCGGTACATCGGAGCCGGAGTACTGTCCACATATGCTTTCCAACCTGGATAAAACGTATCGCGAACAACCACGAAAGACGGACTCTTCGCGTTTACAGACAGGGAAACATGCTCTGGCTCGTATGCCATCACATCAACCGACTTGCACCTCGCCTCGTTCGCTAACAATTCCGCGCCTTTCGAGTCGGAAAGCGGCGGACCACTCGGCGGATTCACTTGCGAAAACGGCAATGCGTCCAGCCGCTCTTCATCAACATCGACAGAATGAGGCTTCTCAACGATCAGCTGAAAGCGCGAATCAAACGACCTCCCGCCTTCGAAATATTGTTGGGTTATCTCGTTTCGATCTTTCACCCAGTGCCACGCGTCCATCGTATAAGCGACAGGCACCACCACCTCCTGCTGCAGAAAACGCCAGGACGTCGCCTCATCCTTCATCGGCAACATGAAGGGGCGCCAGTCCACAAGCGCCGTTTCTGCCTGTTTCAACGCATCCCCCTGAGAAGTCACTATCATCCCAACCGAGCAGAATGAACTAAACTTCGCGAGCTTCTCTACAAGCGCTGCGTCGTCAGGTGAAAACGAAATAGACTCATCCGGTTCAAAACCAATCGCGTCTTTCACAAACGTTCGGTACGAAGCGACCGGATGACCGAGATATCCCATCGGGCTCCCCAACTGGCTTTTCATGTTTACATCCGGCAAGATGGAACGCACTACGGCAGAGTCGATACCATTTTTCCCAGATGCCACCAGATACCGCCCCTGATGCCCGACAGTTCCTTGAATTGCCTTGAGCATTTCGTCTCGTTTCCGAGCAAATGTATAAAACTCAGTCCTGGTCATCGTTTCCGGCAGAAGGAAGTTTCCGCGTACTTCGAGTTTCGGGGCGGACCTCAGCAAGTTTCGAACAGCACCACTAGCAGTGTCACCTTGCACCCAGTCAAAAACTGGCAGTAGAACAGGCGCTGCAATACAAGCCGAAACTAGAACTGCCATGCCATACATCCCGAAGCGCGCATCTTGTCCGCGCAACCGACATGCCAGCAACATTAGAAAGAGAAACAAAACCGCGCCGAATGCAAAGACGAGCGAGCCAGACATAAGCATTAGAGCGATGAACGTTGAATTGACAACGATCAGACCGACTTTATGCGGCTTAGGCTCATTTCGGACGACGCACCGCGCGGCTCCGAACAAGCAGAATGGAAACCAGGCGAAAGCAGCAGCCAGGGCCAGGTTTGAATCCCCAGCCACACCCAGGGCGCCGCCGCAATATAGAAGAGAAAGCACCAGGCGCACCACCGGTTTCGCCCGGACCTGACTCAAAGCCAAATAGATACCGGTGAATCCAATGATTTGATGCAGCAACAGAAACAGCGCGCAGGCGAGGTCATAGTTCTCAATCAGAAGAACTACATTGAGTGGATAATAAGAACCTGGAAAGCATCCGGGCAGCAGCGGCATTCCCAGATAACAAAACGGGTTCCACGCTGGTACCGTTCCATGACTCTGTATCTGTTCTCTGAAAAACTCAACCGTCGGTCGCAGATATCGCAAATGGACCTCAGAGCTGAATACTGCTCCACCGGCGAACACAGACGCGTATCGCAGCGCCAAAACGAAAGAAACCGCAAGCGTGTATAAAACCACATGCGGTATCGTTCCAGGTTTTGATTCAGTTTTGATCTCGTCTATCGACTCAGTCACTATCTAACTGAAGGTTGTTTGGCGTATCCAATCTGGTTGCCTGTTTTTGGTCTGGCTACGTTCGCGGAGTCGGAACGGTGGCCAATCAACGCATCGTTTTCAGCGCTGCTGATCAGCTTAGGTTGCGGTCTCTGGCTGATTTCACGAACCTTTGCGGGGTCGATGCTGTCAGCCGCTCGTCCCGAAATGGCGACGATAGGATCGATCAGGAATGTACCTGCGGCAATCGTAGCGATCGAGCAAGCGAGGAGCGCAGCCCACGGACCTTCTTGAGGGCTACCGACGAATGCACGGGTTGCAGGAAGCTGTGCCACTTTCTCTGACGGTTCAGGCACAATCATTTTGATAACGACGCGGCAATAGTAGAAGATTGCCGGGATGGAAGTCACAAGCGCGACAGCCACCAGCCACCAGCCCAGATTGAGGCTGCCGAACACACTGTGTTGAACCATCGCACTCTGTGCCGATGGGTCTGTGAGCATCGGATTGCCTTCAAGTCCAGCTTTGAAGATGAAGACCTTCGCAAAGAAGCCGGCGGGAGGGATTGGGAGCCCTGCCAGGTTTAACAGTGCCAGCGTCATCATGATTGCCAGAACGGGGCGTTTGCGAATCAAGCCGGCGTAATCTTCGATGCGGTCGCTGCCGATTTCGTTCTCCACCAGGATTGCACCGGCGAAGGCGCCGAGGTTCAACAGGCCATAAACAATGATGTAAAACACCATCGCCTGATACGACTCATTGCTGAACGCGACAAGACCGATGAGCATATAACCAACGTGCGCGATTGACGAGTAAGCAAGCATTCTCTTGAAGGACGATTGCGCAAGTGCGATCAAGTTACCTGCAATCATTGACACCATAGCTAGTGCGGCGACAACCACGACCCAATCGAAATAGACGCTGTTGAAGATGGTGGTGAGCAAGCGCAGCGCGACCGCGAAGCCGCCTGCCTTGGAGCCGATGGAAAGGAATGCAGTCACTGGCGTCGGTGCGCCTTCGTAAACGTCAGGCGTCCACATATGGAACGGGACGATTGAAAGTTTAAAACCGATGGCGCTGAGCGTGAGAGCGATGATCAAGAATTCAAGGAGTGAGCGACCGCCGTGGGAGATAAACTCCATCTTCTGCGCGATAGCATCGAATGTGGTGGCACCGGTCATTCCATAGATGAAGGACAGCGCGTACAGGAGAGTCGCGGTAGTAGCTGCCGTCGAGAGGAGGTATTTGAGCGATGCCTCGCCACTCTTCCAGTTGCCCTTTTGAAAACCGGCAAGCAGAACGCAGCAAATTGAAAGGGTTTCAAGACTGACGAACAACATGATGAGGTCGGTTGAGCCAGCCAGGAACATGACGGCGACGACCGCAGTAAGCAGAATCGCGTAAAACTCACCGCGATTATTTTTGAAGTGCTGCTCGTAACCGGTCGTCATCAACACGACCACAGCACCGACGGCTGTGGCGATTAAACCGAAGATCGTAGTGAGCGGGTCAACGGTGTAAACACCGCCAAAGAGCTTTTGAGTAGTTTCGATCTGCGTCGCCTGGCTGGCAAACGCGAATACGAGCGAGAGAAGCGCTATCCACGGTGTCCAGTGCTTCAGCTTGGGATTGAATAAGTCCCATACCGCCGTCAACAACACGCCGATAATCACCAGGATGTGTGGTGTAAGAAGCGCTACTGCGTTGCAATAATCTGCGATCGTGTTCATCAAAATTCCCTTACGTGACCCCTTCGGTCGTTTCTTTATCGCGGTCGGTTTCGTCCATGCACATGGCAACCGCTATGAAGAACCAGGGAAATTCTACAGAGGCTAACTATTAATAGGTGAGATTTTGAGAAAAACAAATTCGCCTCATTGCATCGTAGTTGCCGAAAGAAGGAACGGCAGCACCTTTCCGGCGATGAGGTCAGAACTTAAACCTGTCCAATGCAAAGTTGATTCGTCACAGACCTAAACATGAGATATGCCTTCAATCCCAACTGGAGGCATGTCACGGGTTTACAACCCATGTCACAGGGTTGCGACTTGTCTTCCGAACGTTCACAATCGACCAGCTAGAAACTTCCGAAATTCTCTATGCAGAACACATAACAAGTTTCTCATTTAAGGGTAAGATAGACATACACGGTATAAATGCGGTCATGGAGAAAAAAACAATCACTGACAATAGTGTCAAAACCTGCTTACTAGCCCTCGAGGATGGCAAAGTTTATACGGGCAAACACTTCGGAGCCGAAGGCACGGCAACGGGTGAACTTGTATTCAACACCAGCTTGATGGGCTACCAGGAAATCCTGACGGACCCCAGTTATGCGGGTCAAATCATAACGTTGACCACGCCGGAAATTGGCAATTACGGCACCAACGACGGTGATATGGAGTCGCGAAAAGTTTTCGCAAGAGGGCTCGTAGTCAGGCATTTAAGCAAGGTATACAGCAACTGGAGAGCGACCGACAGTCTCGACCAGTTTCTCAAAAAGCACAATATTGTTGGGATTAGCGATATCGATACACGCGCAATTACGAGACACATTCGCGACAAAGGCGCGATGCGATGCGCACTGACAACGGAAATCGGTAACGATCTCGACGCCGCAAAACAAAAACTCATCGATACTGCACGCCAGAGCCCGGAAATGACGGGGCTGGACCTCACCCGCGACGTCAGCTGTGATAAAGCGTACACGTTTGGATCGGGGAACATTCGAGTCGCAGTGCTCGACTTTGGTATTAAGCAGAATATATTGAATCTACTTGCCGGTGAGGGCTTCGCTCTGACCGTCTATCCATCGGACACTAAGGCGGCGACCATCCTGGAGACTAAACCAGACGGAATTTTTCTATCCAACGGACCAGGTGATCCGGCTGCATGCACGGGCGTTCTGGAAGAGCTACCCAAGTTGATCGATTCGAAAATTCCGATTTTTGGAATCTGTTTAGGTCACCAGTTACTCTCAATCGCGCTTGGTGCCCGCACTTTCAAACTCAAATTCGGCCATAGAGGAGGCAACCAACCGGTAAAAGATCTGCTTACTGGAAAAGTAGAGATAACTTGTCAGAATCACGGATTCGCCGTTGACAAAGACACAGTGCCGGCTGACCTCGAAATAACCCACCTCAATCTGAATGATGGAAGCGTGGAAGGTTTCAGACACAAGAGCTTGCCGATATTTGCAGTGCAATATCACCCGGAGGCGAATCCGGGTCCCAACGACTCTAACTACCTTTTCGCCAGGTTCACCGACCTGGTGAAGTCAGACAATAAAGCGAAGGTGATCTAGTTGTATAAAATTGCGATTTTTGATTTCGATGGAACACTAGTTGATTCGGCGCCAGGAATAGTAGACGTTATGCACCAGGTGGTTGATGAGTATCAACTACCCGCCGAAGTGGCGGAGCACTGGAAAACTCTTATCGGTATCCCGCTCGTTGATCAGGTTGAAATCATCTGCCCGACTCGTCCAAGAGATTGGCATCAAAAAGTAGTCGAGCGCTATCGCGAAATTTACGACGCTAATAGTATCGAATTATGCCCACCATTCCCCGGTCTTCTGAATATGCTTCAGACATTGAAACGGATTGGTATCGCAAGTACGATCGCTACTTCCAAGCGAAGAGAAATCGTAGAGCCGGTTCTCGACCATCATAAATTGATGCACTTCTTCCATTTGATTTTGGGACAACAAGATGTGACTCAACACAAGCCGCATCCTGAGCTAGTTTTAAACACCTTGAAACACATGACGTTAAATCCGCACGATGCAGTCGTAATCGGCGACAGCACATATGACCTGGAAATGGCTCGTAATGCGGGTGTTGACGCCATCGGAGTTTTAACCGGAGTGCATAATCGCTCTCAACTCGAGACGGCGAAACCGACTTACATTGTTGAAAATCTTGAACAGGCAACAGAACTAATCTTGCAAGGGAAAAAACGCGTCGCTTAAGACTGGCTGGGCGCAACCACTTGTCAAGCGCTAGATCTAAAAAACTTCTTCAGCCAGCATAACCACTGGCAACCCGTCCGGCTTTGATAAGATCAGGCTTTCTCGATGAATCGAGAGGTTGATCGTCGATGTGAGAAAGCTCTCAGCTTGGGAGTGGAACTTTCATGGAGTCGTCGTATTCCATAAGTTCAACCGAATCGACAGGAAAAGCAGGAAGGAAATATGAACCGCTCAAAATTTGCAGCGAACAGTATCCATACAATAGTTTTAGCGCTCACAGTGCCGTTCTTGATCGTCATCCCGGCAAAAGCGCAAGACGCAGGTAATACCAAATCCGGTGCAGCAGACAATCGCACCACGGCCGAAAGTGCCGGAGGCGCTAACGGCGCTGCGGTGAACGGCGACGGTACTGCTGGCGCGACGGCTTCGTCGACGTCGGATACAAGCGCTCCGCCAAAACGCAAAAAGATTATCTTCAAGCCGGGCGTTCCGCTCACGATCACAACAGCCAACGAAACTATCAAGGTCACCAACGACGCCAAAGTCGCGCGGGACCAGGTGGCAAACTTCCCGGACAGCCCTGAGGCGCACTTCGTTCTAGCAGTTGCCTTAACCAGAACGAGCCAGGTCGAAGAAGCCCTTAAAGAAGTACGTAACGCCCGCAAGCTTTCGAATCAAAAAGGCGGCGCTGTTTATTTCGACCAGATGATTCAAGAGTACGAAAAGATGCTGGCCAACTACCCGGAGGATAACGAGGTCCGTTATCACCTGGCCTGGGCTTATTACATGAAGGCTTACGTACTGGCGCGGTATTCGAAGGGCAATACGCCTGCAGCACCGCAGACAGTGGCAGCCAACGTGGCGGCGGCGGCAGCCAAGCCGGAATTGAATGCTGACAAAGAGAAAACGGTTGCTAAAGCAGATTCCGCCAAGGTTGCGGGAAAAACCGAAGCAGCGAAAACTGCTGTGGCGAAGACTGACGAATCAAAGCCTGATCTAGCAAAAACAGGCGGTAAAAACGACGCCGCTGAAAAGACAGCCGACGCCGCCCCGGTCGATCCTGAGAAAGCTAAGAATTGGCACGCTGATTGGGTATCGCAGAACACTGTTCTGTCCAAAGAAGAGCTGGATGAGACAGGTGACGCAAAGCCCTCCGCAAGCAGCGAAAAGACCACCGTCAAAGTAGCGGATAAGACTGAAGACAAAGGCTACACAAATCTGGGCGAAGAGCCGGAAGAGAAGAAAGCCTTCACACCACCTGTAGTAGCACCGGCAAACGCCACTCCGAATGGTGGCAACAATAATTTCTGGAGCAATCCGCTCGGCTCACTCACAAACCTTGGTCCTATCACAGGGATGGAATATGCGAAGGCGAACGCATCACCGGAAGTGATACCACAAATCAAAGCGTATTATCGCCGCTCGCTGAAAAAACTCGATGAAGTGCTCGAAAGAGAGCCGGATGACATGCACGCCAAGCTCTATCGCGCACATTTGAACGCCGAGTATTCAGGCGACATCGATGGCGCGATGAAGGTATGGGAAGCCTGCCGTGACTCCCATCCGAACAATCCAGCTCCGTACTTTTTCCTTGGTGAAGGCTACCTCAAAAAAGGCGACTTGCGAAATTGCCTCACCAACGTGTCCAAAGCAATCGCCCTCAGAGGCGTAGGTAACTAAGGAGAGATATGCCCAAGTTCATCAACGGCGGCGTTTTGAAATTGATGCTCGCAATGGGCATCCTGGTTGGAATTGTCGGATTGATCTACTTTGCTCACAACAAAGCAGATGAAGAATTGAAAGAGTTTTCAAAACAGCAAGCGAAAGAAAAGACGCTTGATGCCGTCACTGTAGACAACTATGAGTTGAAGCAGATAGGCGACGACAACGTGATCCACTGGAAGCTCATAGCGAAGACAGGCACAATGGATCCGTCGACCAAGGACGTGGCGCTGGTTGACGTCAACGTAAACTATTACAAAGAGGGCAAAGTCAGCATGCACCTGGATGCGCCCGTCGGTAAGGCAAATGAATTAACTCGAATAATCGTCCTCAAATCGCAAGGGGACAAGAAAGTCATGGTGGGCGGCGACGAAAAGCAGGCGACGCTCGAAACCAAGGAATTGGAATTAACAAAAAACAATCAGTTTAAGGCTACAGGTGGTGTTAACATCATGTGGCCCGGGGTAGCCAAGGTGACCGGTAGCGACGCCCATGGCTCGTTCAAGAAGGGCAACCTCGATAAATTGGTAATTTGCGGAAATACCCACGCTCTCATCGACATCTAGTCAAAGGTAACCGTGCTCTTGAGAAACTCGAACCGAATCATCAACGGCTTCAAACCCAATGCTCGCACATTGGCGCACCTTCTCGCCGCCACAATCGCGCTCAATCCGATGATCGCGCTTGCGCAAGACATGGCACCTTCCAGTGGTCCAATCGACATCGTCGCCGACGAGCAGGAGTTCGGCGAAGATCGAGTCATCGCTCGCGGTAAGGTCAAGGTAGTTCACGGTGACACCATCATCCGCGCACCAATTGCGACACTATTCAGAGACGAAGCCGGACAACCTAAACTCGCAATCTTCACAGGCAGCCCCACTCTCGTGCAGGGCACCAACTCCATCCGAGCCAACAAACTAACTTTCGATATCAAGGCAGCAAGAATTCTGGCAGAGGGCAATGCGCACTCTGAAGTGCTGTCAAACAGCATGGATGCTGATCAGAAGCCCGCTCCGGCTGGAGCGAAAGCGGCAGCGCCTGCGAAGAAACAGCCTCCGAAGAAAATGACTCCGGATGACGAAATGGAGCCGGATCCGCCACCGGATGACGAGAAAGCTGATAACGGCGACCCGAAGGACCCGAGTCCAAATGCGCCCAAAGCTGCGCAGACCGAGGCAAAACCACAAAAAATCATAACCGACTCTGACAAACAAGAGTTCGAGCGTACGTCCGGCAAATTCGAGGCGCACGGCAACGTGCGTGTGACGACGCAAGGCATCAACGTCCGTTCCAATCACCTGCGACTGGTATACGGTACAGATCAAAAAGCGGAGGCGGTCGTCTTCACCGGCGATGTCACCGCGAAACGAGACGCCAACGTCACTCAGGCGGACGTGATGACGTACTTCCTGACGACGCAGCGATTGCAAGCAACAGGACATGTTAAATCAAGAGTGGTTCAGGAGAAAGCAGCCGGACCAAAAAAGGGGGGCCTCCAGGTAAACAATAGCTCCCAAAGCGGCGCCAATTCCGGCATGATGAGTCTTTCAAAGAACGACGCACAGGAAATCATCATCATCTCCGACGCGCAGGACTACAATAAGGATACGGGACGTGTGGACGCTGAGGGGCGGGTTCGCCTCTACTACGGAGCCACCACCGGCATCGGTCCCAAAATCTCGATCATGTCCAACGAGTTTGGTGAAACCGAAAAGGTCATCTTCACCGGTCGCTCACAGATCACGCAACCCGGCAGACGTTGGATTGCAGACCGCATCACATACACGGTGGAAGACAACAAAGTTCTGGCAGAAGGGAATACCCGCGCCATCATCGTGAAAAACACTTCGGGAGGTGGAGCAGCAGCTCCGAAGGCAGCACCACCTGCGGTGCCGACCAAATCAGAACCAGCATCGCGGCTGGCTGATGATGGTCACAACAAAACTCACTGAGGATTCAGGATTTAGAGGTTCAGTTCAATGACAGCGACGACAGCGTCAAACAGCACAGGTGAAAAAACACTTGTCATATCCAATCTGCAAAAGAGCTACGGCGGGCGCAGAGTGGTGAATGATGTGAGTTTTCACGTCAGCCGCGGCGAAGTCGTTGGGCTGCTCGGACGTAACGGTGCAGGCAAAACCACATCATTCGACATGGTGCTCGGGCTGGTCGTGCCGGAGAAGGGCAGCATCAAACTGGGTCAGAAAGAACTTTCAAAATTGCCTATCCACATGCGAGCCAGGCTCGGAGTAGGCTACCTTCCACAAGAGAACTCCACGTTTAGAAAATTGACCGTGGGCGAAAATATCAAAATCGTTCTCGAGCTGCGCGGTATCAAACGGTCGCAGCAAGCTGAAAAAATCAAATATCTTCTCAGTCAATTCGGTCTCGAACACCTTATTGACGTTACGGCGGTTCAACTCTCCGGGGGTGAGCGTCGCCGTCTGGAAATCGCGCGAACTCTGGCTGGCGAGCCCGAATTCATTCTATTGGACGAACCGTTTACCGGTATCGACCCTATCTCAATCGCCGATATCCAGGGTCTGATCAGAAGATTGAAAACCGAGTGGAATCTCGGCGTTCTTCTGACAGACCACAACCCCCGTGCAACACTGCACATCACGGACAGAGCCTATCTTATCGATCAAGGCAAAATTCTCGTTCAAGGTTCAACGATAGAAGTCGCTGAAAGCCCAGTCGCGAGAAAACATTATTTAGGCGAGGACTTCTCTCTATGATCTGGAACATGAAGCTGCTCGATCGGTATATCGCCAACGAGTTCTGGCAGCCCCTCCTATTCGGTATCGGTATCGTCACCGGCGTGTGGTTCGGTGCCGACCAGCTCAAGACCATGTTCAGTTTGATCATGCGCTCCGGCGTGCCCCTGGAGTTAGCCTTCACTATTCTAGGTTTGCACCTTCCGGAAATTATCGTTTTGACGATTCCGATCGGGGTGCTCCTCGGTACATTGCTTGTATTCAACAGACTGTCCGGCGACTCTGAAATTATCGCTCTGAGAACAAACGGAGTCAGCTTCTACCGAATCATGGTGGCGCCGCTTCTGTTCGGTCTTCTGACCAGCTTTTTGAGCTTCGGAATCAACGAATGCGTCGTGCCTGTCGCAAGTAGAACAGCGAAGAAACTAGAGTTCCTTGCGCTCTATAAATCAGAATTGCCTCAGGGTCAGGCCAACTTTACTTATATGGAACGCGACAAAAACCTCGCGCTCAACCGAATTTTCTATGTGGGCTATTACAACGGCAAACGACTGCACGACGTCATCGTGCTCGACTTCAGCCGCGACCAGCTCTCGCAGATTGTGTGCGCCGCAACGGGCATCTTCAACCACGGCGAGTGGACCCTGGAGAATGGACGCTCGTATTGCATCAACCGTCAGAGCGACATCACACAAATTCTGCAGTTCGAAACACTCAAAATTCCAAACGTGAAAAACGCCTCCAAGGTTTTGGATTCAGGGTCTATCAAGCCGAAAGAAATGAACATGGCTGAGTTGGCGAGCTACATCGACACGCTCAAGCAATCGAATGCCGTGTCAAATGACCTGCTCGTCCGGCTCTATCAAAAGGTAAGCCAACCGCTCGCCTGTTTGATCGTTGCACTTGCCGGCGCCCCTCTGGGCTTGCTCGGTCGCCGTTCGCGAAGCAACATCGGTCTTATCTACTCAGCCGTAGTCGTATTCCTCTATTACGTCCTGCAATCCAGCTCCGGCGCTATGGGTGAAGCCGGTCGTATCAGCCCGCTGGTCGCTGCCTGGTTGCCCAATATCGTCATCGGCTTCCTCGGAATAGTGATCCTCTACTTCAAGGGCAAGTAGCGCGACAAATCCGACATTTATGAGTTCCAGTTAAACTGTAAACAATTGCGAGCCTCATTGCATGCGGCTTTCGGGTGCCGTGGGAAAAACCACATTGACCTCGACATTCGGCCTGCCTTATCTTCTGGATATATAAGTTGTGCCTTATCACTGCTCCGTTTTCCTGTTGGCAATTCCCCTTGGCAAGCAATACTCAAATAGTCGCAAACATCCACCGGAGCAACCGCCCGGGCAAGAGAATCTGGATTGGCATCTTTGCCGCCATAGCTCTAGTGACACTGCCGGTATTGCCGCTGAAATTTCTGGGAATTCCAGGACCAGACCTGGATTGGCACTCTATTGAATCTCTTTTCAGTAAAATAGGCGTCCCCGGTCAATCAACCACACCTCAGACAGTTGAAACAGCCGCGCCGGCTCTGAGCTCCGACATCAAGCTCATGGATGTAACTGTGAGATCCCTGCTGGCTCAGGTATCGAAAAATCCAGGGGATCCTGCCCTACATAATAGAATTGGCTTGGTTTATGCGGAACTGGGAGAGCCCCATTCTGCCGTCACCCATTTCGAGGAAGCTATCAAGCTGTCGAGGCAGAAGATCAAAGGTCTGACGCTGACCAGCAATCAAGCAATGGAAAAGCATGATGTCGATAAAGCATCCGGATGCACGCTTGAAATTTCGGCACTCAACGTTCAACTTGCAGCCGCCCACAGCAGTCTTGCTAGAGTCTACGAGCAGCTCGGTAAGAGCGATAAGGTTATGGCGCAACTCAATGAATTGAGCAAAGACATATCGTTGAGCCGCGTCATCAAAGCTTCTACGCTATTGACGATTGCCGCAGCACCTGATGGCAGCACCATACTCAGTGCCAACGGCAGACTGGACGCAGATACAGCAGCACTTCTAGCTCGAGCGGACGCCTTGCGCCAAGCCGGTCGCGGTCTTGAGGCGATGAATGAATATAAGAAACTTTCTGAAAGAGTGCCTAATCTTGCGCTAGTTCATAAAGAATATGGTTTAACGGCTCTTGCTATGCGCAACACCTGGCTCGCGCAGGAAGAACTCGAAAAGGCAGTCCAGCTGAACGGGAAGGACTCGGCAGCGCACACCGCCCTTGGTACCATACAAGGACAGCTCGGGCAACGCGACAAGGCGATCTCCGAGTTTGAAAAAGCCATAGCGCTGAATCCCAAAGAAGTGAATGCCGCATTCAATCTGGGCAACATCTATGCTGACGCCGGTCAGTACGACAAGGCAATCGGCGCATTTCAAAAGGCAGTCGCAGGTCAGCCGGGATTTGCACTGGCGCATAACAACCTCGCCACCATGTATTCGTTCTCCGGCGACACAGCCAGCGCCGCTCGCGAATTTAGAACAGCGATTAACCTGTCACCAAACATGGCATCAGCTCATTACGGTTTGGGAATCGCCTGTCTCAACGAGAAAAACTACGCCGAAAGTGCAAAGTCGTTTAAACGTGCTTTGCAGCTAAATCCTGACTTAATCGATGCACAGAGTAAACTTGAAGTTGCACAAAAGCGGTTACGCGGACAACTGAAGTTTAATTGATCGACACCAACGAGTTTACCTGCGTTATTTTCACCGGACTGCCTGGTTCGGGAAAAACCACTTGCGGTGCGCAGCTCGGCGAAGAACTCGGTCTTCCCTTCTTCGACACGGACGAGTTGATCGAGTCGAGCGAATGCAGAACAATCAAGGACATTTTTGCCACCGAGGGCGAAGCGCACTTTCGCCTGCTTGAACGCGAAGTTCTGCGCCTGCTCGAATATGAAGTGGCGAAAAGAAAACCTGCCTCCTCAAATTTGCCGGAGCTCTGCGATCAGCAAAAACCAGTTTCGGCCCAGCTTGCAGCTAGAATTGCCGGCGAGATTGATGGGGTGAGCAAGGCAAAAGGCATGATTATTGCAGTTGGAGGAGGCGTTCCGGAACCGGAGGAGAACCGAGAAGCGCTTAAACGGCTGGGTACAGTCGTTTATCTCGCGAGTGAACCTGTAGAAATCGCAGCCAGACTGACAGACGATGGACTGAGACCGCTTTTGAGCGCAAACTCGCCGGAAGCCAAGGGTAGTGGGCACGCAAGGTCGAACATGGTTTCAAAATTAAAAGGGCTTCTTGACAGGAGAAGACAAGCGTATGAATGCGCCGATATTAAGATAGACACCACGGGGCTCAGCCCGCACCAGATCATAAACGTGCTTCAAGAACGACTCAAAACGCACCTAAAGATCTAAAAGAGAGCTTCTAAGGGTATAGAATTAACTCCGGTATTTGTCGACGAACTGTCGGCAGAAGTCAGGAGATTAAACTCACCGCCCCCTGACCGAGACATCTGAGAGGAGAAACGCCCGGTGGTCACCCAAGACGAACTTATGTACCTTCAGTCGCAGCTAGAAGGGCTTGAGTCGATTTTTATGGAACTGATGCCATTTGGTGTTGAGCTCAAGCGCCAGCAGGTGCAAGATTTTTACGATAAGCGCCTCGACGCCGCCAGTAACCCTGTTTCGTCGGTCGCGCCAACAGAATTGAGACGTCAATTCAACACCAAGGCAAACCAGGTCAGAAACCTTGTCGACAGCGCCGAATCGTTGGGCGATGCGGGCAATAAGCTCAACTTGATTAGAGCAGCGTCGTCGCTGCCCGAGGAGCGCAGCCGCTCGGTCACCAACTCGGTTCTGCAATTCTGCAAAGAACTCACATTTGAAACCAAAGCAGATCCCAAGCTGCTTGACGAGATTCTGAGATCCGGAGACTTGAGACCGGTGGAGGCTCGAATGCTGCTGGCAGCAGCGATGTTCTTGATTGCCGACCGCGTCGATAATGGTGGACAGAAGCTTCCAGTGCGCGATTTACTCGCACAATTTATCGGCATGGTCAAAGCGGAAAGGCTGCTGGCGAGAAACGATCCGTTTCTTCTCGAAGCACAGTGTGCGCTTGAAGCTCTCGACATGGAAGAAGCCGGGAATTAGTAGTGAAGATCAAGGTAATTCACGGTCCCAATCTTAATTTGCTTGGTACGCGTGAGCCCGAAAAATACGGCGCGAAAACACTCGCGCAAATCAACACTGAGTTGGAAAACCTGGCTCAAGAGCTCGGAATATCTACTATCGAGTTCTTCCAATCAAATATAGAAGGCGAAATAGTCGACGAGATTCAAAAGGCGGGTCGCGAAAAATTCGATGCGATTCTAATTAATCCGGCAGCCTACGGACACACGTCGATAGCCATTCGTGATGCCTTTCTCGGAGTCTCGATTCCGTTTGTAGAGGTGCATCTGTCAAATATCTACAAACGCGAAGAATTCCGCAAAAGGACATATCTTTCTGATATCGCCGAAGGCGTCATAACAGGCTTCCAGTCTGAAAGTTATATGTTTGGATTAAGAGCGTTAAAAACGCTTGTCGATAGCAAACGCTAGTGGGACTGGGCTCCGGAAGCAGCAAGATTGCAACACATTAATGAGCCAATAAGCCGTCTAACGGAGCGAATCGTAGAACCGGGCTATAATAGGGACTTGTTCGCTTGCGAACGTGGCTTGAGGATCAGTCTTTTGACTCAAAAGCAGAACGCAAAAACATCGTTAATCGGGTGCCTGGCTCTAGTGTTGCTGTCTACCGTGCCGCCCGCCTTCGCTCAAGAAGCGCAGGGCGAAACTAAAGCTGCACCGGCGGCGACACCAGCTGAAAAAGCAAAATCAGATAGCGCCGCGAAAGGCGGAGGGCACTCGCATCCGCCTGCGGCTCGCGAGCATTACAACCGTGGAGTCGAATTGCATAGAAGCGGTTATCTGAATAAAGCAATTCTGGAATACAAAGAGGCTATCAACGCCGATGAAAACATGGAGCCGGCATACAGTAACCTCGGTCTAGTTTACACCGCGCAAAAGAGCTGGAGCAAAGCGCTTGAAGCCTTTGACAAAGCGCTGACGATGAAGCCGGATCGAACAACCAGTTTGAACGGTCTCGGCACCGTGCTCTATGCGATGAAGCGCAATGATGAAGCCATGGAGAAATGGAAGAAGGCGATTGAAATCGATCCTAATTTCGCATCAGCTTATTACAACATGGGCAATGCTTACGAGACCCAGGAGAAAAACAGAGACGCGCTACTGGCCTACGTCAAAGCATCGGATATCAATCCCAAAATGGCGGACGCATACTACCGCATGGGCTCGCTGATGAATAAAACAAAGCACGGTCCGCAAGCGGCGGTGCTGTTGCAAAAAGCGGTGAAGCTGGCTCCCGATGCCGAGTTCGCTCGTGACGCCAAACGTCAGATTGAAACTCTGGAAAAACAGTTCGAGAAAGACGGAGCGGAATACAGCGCATCCAGTCAACAAACTTCAGATGATCGCACCGCCGGTGACACCAAGCCAAAAGCGGTCGCCACAGGAAATTCGACAGACAAAACCACAGACAAGAAAAAGCTGATTAAAAACCCGTTCAAGAAGTCGGGCGACTCGAAAGAGGATAAGAACGTGAATATGTTTGTGCAGCCGCCCTCAGGAGAAGCGGACCTTCGCTCGAAGGATACAGAGTAATCGATGATTGACACTCAGGCAAAAATGAATGCAGTTGCCGAGATGCTGGAAGGCACTGTGATCGAAAACTCAGTTGGTTTGGAAGTTCAAATTAAAGGCTCAGTCTCCGGTTTTCCTGCGACTTTGCAGGCGCTACGCGCAGGATTTCCTTTCGGCATCACGTATATCGTAGAAGTCAATGTTATGGAAGAGGGGACACAAGACGATCCTCTCAACATGACGATTATGCCGCGCTACGCGCGTGGTTGGTTCAGTTTCCTGACCAGACTATTGCTGCTCGAATCGAAAGGTCAGGCAATTGGCGACAAGAAATTTGATTCGAAATTTTTGCTCTCTTTTGCTGACCACAACATCGCCGAGCGTTTCATCAAATACCCGGGAGTGATGGACCGCATCGACGCCTTGCAGTTGAACACAAAGTTCAGCGAGATGGGAGTGAAGTCGAAAGCCGGTCTCTACCTCACACAGCCAACTAATTTCAATTCGGTAAATCTGGATATCGTCAGAGTTACTTTCAAGACGCTGGGCGAACTGGGACAGGTCTTATTCGAGTCATTCTGATACGATCTGTCTGTTCCGGAAGCATCGAGTCTTCAGAGATCAACAGCTGCGCGTTATCGGAAACAGATGACAGTCAACGAGAACCTCATTGTTGTCGACAAGCTCATCAAGGCGTACGAAGGACGTCCTGATTTGGCGCTGAAAGGCATATCCGTCGAAGTAAAAGAGGGCGAGTGTTTCGGTCTCCTGGGTCCAAACGGCGCCGGCAAAACCACGCTGATGGGTTGCCTCTTGGGCTTGCTGAATCCCGATGGGGGCAGTATTTCAATCGGCGGGCTCGACCCTAATGATTATGCAGTAAGAGAAATCATAGGTTTTCTCCCTGAAAGGCCAAACTTCGAAAACTGGCTTACGGCAAGAGAGTTCATCGAGTATCATCATGCACTTGCCGGCGGAGACAAATCGACCAGAAGTAAAGACGTCGAGAATATGTTACGTCGCGTGGCTCTGCAAGAAGATGCCTGGTCGAGAAAGACCGGAAAATTCTCACGAGGAATGTTACAGCGATTGGGATTGGCCCAGGCTCTGATCGGCAACCCCAAGATCATTTTTCTGGATGAACCCGGATCTGGCATGGACCCGCCAGGAGTCACACTCTTGCGCGAAATCCTGCTTGAACTGAAACGCAGTAATGCAACCATTGTTTTAAACTCGCACCACCTCGACGAGATGGAGAGAATTTGCGACCGCGTAGCATTCATCAAGAATGGAGAGATTCAAGCAATCAAAACAATGTCTGACGAATCAGATTACCCGCATGTACTTCGACTGCGATTCCTACCTTCGCAAGCGGACACGCAGTTGCAGGAGAAGATCGAGCGCGTCGCGTTGGCCACAGGGTCAACGCTTCTGGAGTTCGACAAGAAATCCGCGCGCCTTGCGGTTGCCAGCGGTGAGGCTGCCAGCAAAGTAATTCAAAGTTGCATAGAGAATCAGCTGCAGATCCAATCGGCAAGTCCGGAGTCAACATCGCTAGAGCGTCTGTTCACGCAGCTTCCGTTGCCGTCAGAAACAGCGAGGCTGGACGGACATGCTGAGTAAACCGATCTATTTGCAGACGATCAAGAAAATCTTGAATCATAAGATGATCATGTTTGCTCTCATAATGCTTGGATTCTTCATACCATTCAGTTTGATCCTGAACCCTCAGAACCCAAGCGTTTCAGCAGTAGAGAGCTGGGATGCCTTTTCAATTTCGGCGATGTCAGCACTTTTGATAGTGACGGCGACAAACTCGATTGGAACCGCTCTGACGCTAGGCGGTCGCAGCGACTATATGCCGTTGATCGTGACTCGCCCACTGCACAGGTTCCAATATATCATCGCAAAGTGGCTTGCACTGTCCACTGTCATCATCGCCGTTTCTCTGCTACAGCAGACCATGCTCACCGTCAGTGGTGCCTATGCTCGATGGGGGCTGACTAACGAAATGATTCTTGCTGGATTTCCAGAGCGGATAATTTCGGGATTAAGCGTAGCCAGCGTCTTGACCATGATTTATTCGCTTCCCAAGCAGAGCCTAGTTCTCTGCGGAATAATCGCCTTTGAAATCGCGACTGGAATCAGCATCTTTTCAATGAGTATAGCGTTTCCTCTTCCGGAACAGACCAGCGACGTCTCCACGACGATTGTCACCATACTCGGTGGCGATCAGTGGGCGAAGACGACTCTGCTGCCTGCAATTTTCGGCGGACGAGCATTCAGCTCGGTCCAGCAATACGCGACCATTCTGGTGAACGTAGCTAATTTCTTAGCACCGCAAATCCATCTTTACGATATGTTCACGGCTAAGCCTTTTCTCTGGACTCCATTTCTGGAAGTGGCGAGCAATATGCTGCTTTCCCTAACGATCGCCTCAGCGATTTTAAACGCAAGGGAGTATCACTATGATTCTGACTAAGAAAGGCTCCACTCGCGGGACTGTCTCAATACTCCTGATGGCGGCGATGATTTTTCTAGGAACCCGCTTCCTGGTAAGTTATATCGAGGAAAACTTTCCAGCGCCGAACGTTTCTGCAATAGAATGGAAATCGGTGCCGGACGTTTTAAAGCGAAACGAGAAAGCGCTGGACGAAGAGACCATCGTTGAAGTGAACGCTGGAGAGGAGGCTGGCAGCGGCGCTGGAGAAGACGCTGGCAGCGGTGCCGGAGGAGATGCTGGCGGCGGTGCAACGTCAGCGAAAACCGGTTCCAATAGCGGCGGTCACAAAGAAACGGTCGTGGCAAGCGGTTCCAAACCTGCGGATAAAAACGTTAGTACCCGAGCCGAAAAGAAAACCAAAAAGCGTTTTGCACTCGAGCGCCTCTTCCCTGACAATGTCGATCAGAAGCCGATCTTCTTTTTCTTTGCCGACGAGGGAAGCATTCTGTCGCAGCGTATGCAAAAACGAACCTTGTCCATCCCCGACATTCGAAACAAAATCAATCGCGAGTTTTACCCAGTCAAAATCAACTTTGATAAACCGCTGACAAAAACGAAGTACAAACTTTATCACCAATACGCATCGGCTGCGGCTCCAGCTATAGCGATCAGATCGGCGACCGGTGATAATCTGGCTTACAATGTCGGATATTTGAGCGGAGTGAAAACAGTAATCCTGCTGCAGAATGCGATGAACGTTCAAAAGAAACTTGATGAGGGAGGAGAAGCCGAACCGGAATTATGAGTATAGACTCGATGTTGCTAAGCCCGCAGTTCCTCCGCGAAGTATCAAGTGAGTTTCAAAATTACCTGAGCACTTTTCCAGACGAACGCGACAAACTAAATATTCTTGCAAAGCAGCTTGGAGAAGAAGACCGACGACTCTGCGACCGTAAGAATATGACGGGGCATTTGACCGCGAGCGCTCTGCTCTTGAATGCAGACGCTGATGCGATTCTGCTTATCTATCACAATTTTTTAAAACTATGGCTTCAGCCGGGCGGGCATCTGGACCCCGATGAACTCCCTTTGACTGGTGCATTTCGTGAATTCCGAGAGGAGACGGGTATAGGCAACATCAGGTTGCATCCCTGGCACGAGCAAAACAAAATCCCGTTCGACATGGACACACATGCAATACCGGCGAATGAAAAGAAGAACGAAGGAAGTCACTTTCATCACGACTTCCAATACTTGATAGTAGTCGACGGCGACGGCTATTCGGATGGCGCCATCAAAATCGATCTAAATGAGGTCTCGCAATATCGCTGGGTTTCAATCGCTGAACTGATTGAAAAAGACCACGATGACCGGTTAAAACGAGTCGCAGCAAAAATAAAGAACACCATCTGCTGATCGCCTGACATCAACATAACGTAGCGAAAGACTCAATCTTGCTTGTCATATGGTAAAGTATACGTTGAATACCAGGTGAGTTGCCTTCGGGCATCGTTCACTGCATGACCTAAGAGGTGACAAAATGGCCGAAACAACGACCACTAGCCCCGAAACCACGACAATCGTTTCACTGACCGAATCGGCGGCTGAAGAAGTAAAAAGACTTCTCACGGAAGAGCCTGACAAAGAAGGTCTGAGACTCGAAATCCGCGGTGGCGGCTGCTCCGGAATGTCGTATGGTCTGAGCTTCGATAAAGCACAAGAGAAAGACCACGTTATCGAACAGCATGGCGTCAAAGTCTTCGTCGATCCGAAGAGCGCTATTTACCTGAAGGGCACTTTGCTCGACTTCGAACAAGGTCTCCAGGGCAAAGGTTTCGTGATCAAGAATCCGCAGTCGAAAGGCAATTGCGGATGCGGTCAATCCTTCTCGGTCTAGTCTCAACCGGCTAGTCGAACGCCCGCCAGTCAGAAAATCGCGGCAATATCGCCGCCATAAGCGCGCACGATGCTCACCCTCAAGGCGAATCGGCGCGCTTTCTGTTTCCAAGCCCCCCTGAAAGCACCTCATATGACAATTAAATTGAACACCGCCGACGATACCACCACAGCGCTTAGAACCAGAGGCGGCTGGACCGATGTGGACTTCTCCTACATTCGCGTTCACGGTACTGATGCAAGACGATACTTGCAGGCGCAGACGACTAACGACTTGAACAGTCTAAAAGAGTGGGGCTCGCAGAACAGCAGCCTCATAGACCGCAAAGCACGCCCCGTAGGCTGCTACAAACTGTTCAATCTGGGCAACGAATTCGTCATCATATGTGATACCAACCAGGCAAACGCAATTCTCGAGCATTTAGAGAAGTATAAATTTGCCGACAAAGTCGACTTCGATTTGGTCTCAGACCTGAAGTTTCTGACAGTTCAGGGACGAGCAAGCAGAGCCGTTCTGGACTCATGCCTGACCGTTGACGATGGGGAAAGTAAACGCGATCTGTTTAACAGAGACTACTACGCTGGAAAAATCGCGAATTTCGGCATCGAAGTTTTTCGACACAGCCTGACAGGCGAGGAAGGTTTTCTCGTAAAAACCGATGAAAAAAATTATGCAGCCGTTCGCGATGCCCTTTCCGCGGCCGCAGACAAATTCGAGTTAAAACCACTCACGCAGTCAGTTCTAGAATGCGCACGCATAGAAGCAGGTCTGTCGAAACTGGGGACTGACTTCAGCAGTGAGAACCTACTGGCAGAAACAAATCTAGATGAGTCGTCAGTCAGCTACAACAAAGGCTGCTTTCAAGGTCAGGAAGTTCTGGCACGCATCAAAGGTCAGGGCTCTCCGAGCCGCTCCCTAGTCGGTCTAATTATAGAGCCACCACCTGCGACACCGTTTTCACTGGATACCCCAGTAGAACTGGGTAACGAAACAATCGGCTGGATAAAGTCGAATTGTTATTCTGAGTTCTTGAAGCGCTTTATCGCCATCGCCATGCTCAAACGTGACTATCGCACGCCAGGCAAGAGTTTCCAAACCGTAATCGACGGCAAGGAATTGACGGTCAGGGTTGAAACATTGCCGTTTTTCACAGCGGAGTCACCATCTGTAGTAGCACGACAGCTGTACGAAAAGGCGTTATCTGTTTTCGCAGAAGAAGATGAGACAAAAACAGAAACACAGGATTGGCAGTCTATAAAGCTCTTGCGCGAAGCGGTCCTTCTGGACCCGCTTTTCGAAGACGCATACGAGTCACTTGGTGTGATTTTGAACAGACGCGGAGCTACGGATGAAGCCATCGAAGTCATGCTTCACCTGGCGAAACTCAATCCCGACTCGGCCATGGCACACACTAACCTGTCGGTTTTCTACGTGGAGAAAGGGTGGAAGGAGAAAGCCGAAGAGGAGATGGCAATTTCTATGAGCATCCGCATGAGAGAGGCGGCCGCCCAATTCTCTAAAGACAAAGAGGCCGAGGAAGAACGCAAAAAACTACAGGCGGAGACAATACAACGCATGTCGATGTTCGAACAAGTGTTGGAAATAGATCCGGAAGACCAACTTGCGAATTACGGATACGGAGATTGCCTCGTCGCTCTCGATCGGTTCGAAGAAGCCGTTCCTCATCTCGAAAAAGCGATCCGATTGAAACCGTCGCATAGCGTCGCTTATGTTTCCCTCGGAAAAGCTTACGAAGGTCTCAACCGCATAGATGATGCGAAAGCAACCTACATAGCAGGAATCGATGCAGCAGCTAAACGCGGGGACGGTGAGCCCATGAAGAAGATGAAAGACAGGCTCAACCAACTTTAGTCGTTTGCCGCCATTTAATTCTATCGACTACGTATTTTTCCCACTGACAGCGCAATCATTCCAAGCGACAATATCAAAACTTATAGCTGGGAAATTTCTCATTACCACTACCCAGCGTGCGTCGCTGCACTGATAACTAAACATAATCGCGTTCCGCGCGAACCACGAGGGTTTTGCCATGCCAAACCAGGGTGACGGAGTCCAGGAGAAGGGAAAGACGATTGCGGCTGCTTTCGAAAAGGGTGTAGCCGATCCGAATCATGACATGAGACCTGCAATTCAGGCATTGCAGGATGCGGCGCGAGGCAATCCTCAGGAGTTTAAGCAGACGCTCGCCGTAGCGAACCAATTGCTCGATAACAGCGCAAATCCGAACGTCAAAAAGTTTTTCGGCAACATGGACTTGATCGAAGGCACCGACAGTAAAGGTCTGCGATTACAGCGCAGAGACGGCGCTCAGTTCGTTATGAGTGACAATGGAAAAGCCACCCAGGTAGGCACCGGCGCGAGCATGGATGCCACACGCAAAGATGCTCAGGGCAACCGAATCGAGAAGGGCACTACCGCAGATGGTCTCACGAAAGAACGTATTACGAGTGCCGACGGCAGCGCGAGCGTTGAGAAGTACACGGACAAACAAGGACAGCACTGGGAGATTGAGAAACACAAGCAAGCAGACGGAACTTTGAGACCAACGAAAGTCACGCTGCCTGACGGATCGACGATGAAATTCGAATGGAATAGAGAAAGTGGAACTTCCGGAACGCTTTATCCTACCAGAATGACGGAATTGAATGCCGGTGGAAGGGTCGTTCGTGATTATCAAATGCAACCGTTGAAGAGCGTCGAAGGACGTTACGACACATCCGCTTGGGAGCGCAAAGCAGGCAGTGAGCCGGCAGATAAGGAATTTCGCGGGACTTTGAATGTGGATTCAAACGGCAATATGAATTTCACTTTCCGAAACCCACTTCTCATCGAAAAGATCAACGCTGATGGCAATACCAGCAAGAATGGAGTGGACAAAAATCTGAAACGAATTGAAGAGCAGCACCGCCGGACTCGGTAAGCCAAGAAAGGTCTTTGGAACGTGAATAGATGATAAACGTTGGAGATTCTCGCTGTTCTCCGGCGTTTAATGGGTAAATAGACTAAGATCGAGATACCACCGAGGTGTCCTTGATGACAAGGATTCGGACATTGAAACTTTCCGCGTTGAATGCGGCGTCAATTGCAGTCGCGTTTGTTTCGACAAACGTTTTACTGCAGCCGGCTTCAGCGGCCATCACCGAAAGTGATGCGGCGCAAGTAGAGAAGACATCGTCACTGCCGAGCGGAAGTCTGGTCAATTCGACCAAAGAATCGCCACCCACGATGGCTGATCCAATGGCCGATATTCCGGCAGAAACACCGGTAGTTGAACCAACTGTTGTGAAACCGCTTCCAGCGGCGAGCACAACCGTACCAGCCAAGGCAGCGGTGAAAACACCGGCGAAGCCAGTTTCGCAACTCGACCAGCTCAAGACCCTTTACAGAGCGGGAAAGTATCGCGATGCGCTTGCCTTAATCGCAAAGATGAAACAGTCCGAACTGACGCATTACTACATCGGTCTCTGCTACCAGGGACAGGGACAGCTAGCCCAGGCGGCGCAGGAGTTCAACTTCACAGCATCGATTGCCAGAGACCCGAAACTCAAATATAACGCCCAGGTGGCGCAACGCGCGGTGGCAGCTTATGCCAGCAACAGAACGTACAAAGGACAGGGCAACTTCTTTGCAAAAACAGTGGCCGTTCCTAGACCGAGTGGTAGCGCCAGTGGTGCCGGTGGCTGCGGCCCACGACGTGCGTGAGGAAGATAACTCAGAAGACCAGGTTGGTCTTCAAAATCTTTGAAAGTGACTCTAAAACCGAAAATCTCAATCAAGTATTGACACAGCTTCGCTCAAAGCGCTATTAAAGGTCAATCCAGTCTTCTCCGGGAAATTATCAGGAACAGATATGCGTAACCACCTCATCATCTCGTTGCTCGCAGTTTTTGCACTTTGCGGTTGCGACAACCCGGAAGACTTCAGCCATCCGGAGAATCCAAAGAAGCCTGGAGAGATTACGGTAAAACCGACTTCGCCTACGCCCGCCAACGATGCTTCTCAAGCGCCTGCGCCGGTAACGCCGCTACCGGAAGATAGCCCCGGTCCAAGAGACACTTCGGGAGTGAAAACCGGCGATGCTGAGATTGCCGGTGAGTTTGACAGCGTTAATTCGTCCGCATCGTTGGAAACCGACATAACCATAGGCTCTCCTGCAAAGGTGACAATCGAGGCTAGCGAAAAAAGTTTCAACGATATAAAGCTTGAAGTTAAAGACACCACCCTTAATATCACGACAACGCCCGGTTTTAATGCTACGGTTGCTAAGGTTCATATAACGGCGCCAAAAATCACGAACATAACAACCTCCGGCGCAGCCCTTGTGAAGTTGATTGGCGCTAACGGACCGACGTTGAACGTAAGTGCAAACGACAATAGTTCGGTCGATGGTTATGGTGCCGTAGACAGTATCAATGTCACCGCTAACGGTGCTTGCTGCGTGCGAATGAAAGGTTTAGTCGCCAAGGTCGGCAATGTGACCAGCAACGGCAAATGCGCGGTCGAGGTGAAGACGACCGAAGAAATCAACGCGACATCGAGCGAAGGTTCAGTTATCAACGTGGCTGGGCTGCCTCGTAAAGTCAATAAGCACAAAACCGATCGAAGCTTTATCAACCTCAATAACGAGAGATAGAAAAGCGTATCGATACTGGTTTCGAAGAAACGACTGCGCTGAACGAGAACTTAGTTGGTGGTCTGACCTGGAGTAGCCGCAACCTGGGCTGGGTCTTCCACTCGGAAACCCTGGGTGCCGTTGCGCGCATTCAAAATTGCCGCCATTTTTGAGACATCACCAAGGATTCGACGCTCTTTGACGCCGCTGTTGGCTTGGCGCAAATCAGTCATCAGATCGTTATGCATCAAAATGCTGTGAACGGAGATTTCACTAATCGCCAGATGCGAATTCTCGATAATCTTGAATCCGCGCCTGGCAAGCCCATCTTTGGGGCGCAGGTCTCGGCGTGACAGCTTCTTTTCACCTGCGACGATTTCGGAGCCCGCAGCCAGAGCCAGAATTACCGGCTTATCGAACAAACCTTTTCGGTCGAACTTCGCTTTTATAGTTTTGCCGGTTCCATCCAGATTGGCGACACGCAAAACGCCCTTCTCCAGCCGCGCGAGGACGTCCCCATTGGACGCAATGGCGACCGTGCCGAAAGGCGTTTTGATAACGGCTTGCTTTGATGGTTTTTTGACCGACACTAAAATCTCGCCGTGATCGAACTTCACTATGTACTCATTCTGCTTGTTGAACCGCGAACCCTCGATCCACTTCACCGTGATGCCCGAGGTCGGTCCGCCTAATTCGTCGTCCTGAGGGAACTCCATGCTTTTGAGCATGACCGCCCCATCAAGAGCTTTTTGATTGAACACTAAATCCAACGGCGACGTATTTCCGGGGAAAGAATTGAGATTGCTCTGCAGGTCTGTCTGAACTAAAACAGGATTGAAGAACGGACGGGCAGGAGTTACTACGACCGGTTTCGACTCCGGCTGCGGCGGTGGTGTCACCACCGGGGGTGGAAAGAAAACAGGATGATTACGTCCCTCGCCACCACCTCGTGGACCCCCACCCTCGTAATCACCGCCATCCCTTTGAGCATTCGCGCACAAGGGATTAAGTGACAAGACGACGACTGCAAACGAAACGCCCAGCGTTCGGCTGACAAGGTAATTTGATAAAGCGCGGCTCATTGAACCAATTCTCCGTTGTGACACAGTCCGGAGTTCCCAATCGACGTAATTGTCGAAACCGTCCGAGTTTACCAGCTATTTGCAAGCTAAAAGCAGCGATTGAAAAATTGCAACATTAAGAGGAGCCAATGAAAAGCCGGTTACGGCACCGGATGTGGTGACATGCAACCTCGAAACAGTGGCGCAACTACTCGCCGGCAAGCTGCCTGACGCGCATGGAAAACATCCCATTAGACTCTCGATAAAGAACTTTTCCTTTATCGTCGAGATAAACGAAAGTAGGGTAACGATCAACACCGTATTGATCAGCAAGACCCTTATTGCGCTCAGCATTCACACGCTCAAAATCCATTTTGTCACGGTATTTCGCAGCAGTGCTCTCGAACTGCGGGACAAAAGCGTGGCAAGCCACGCACCAGTCGGTTTCGAACATAATCACCTTGCAGCGACCATACTTCTTCGGCGGAGACGCCGTCTCCGAAGCGGGCTCAGGGACGGCCGTTTTCGCGGCAGAATTGGAGCCGCTTGACGCGGGCAGCGAATTCAACGCAGCCTTAGCACGACTTCGCTGCGACGCGTCTTTTGAACTGCTCATCACGTACTGGAAATGCTGACGAGCAGGGCCAAACTGTTTCAGACTTTGATAGCAAAATCCGAGATACAGGTGTGCGGTCGCATCATAGGGCTTCTCGACAATAGCCTTCTCAAAATGGGAAAGCGCCTGTCGCAAATCTCCTTTGTTGTATGCTGCGACTCCTTGAGTCAGCGCTGTCGAATCGGCGAAACACGGGGAAAACGTGACTAAAGTCGCCAGTGCGAAAACCTGACAAATGGTCCTGCCGCTCATTATCTTGTCACCTAGGCGCCCGCGCCGATGGTCTCCAGGAGCGCATCTGTGCAACTATCACAAAGATCAGGATACTTCTGGTGCACACCAATCTTGGTTGAATACTTCCAGCACCGAGCACACTTTTCGCCGTCGGCTTTGAGCACTCGAACTCGAATGCCATTCTCATTCAACTCAGAAAGAAGCTCATCATCACTCGCTTTACCATTGGTCGCTTCGGCGACTTTAGCTTGCGATACGATAAAGAAACCGGGAAGCTCTTCGCCTAACGAAGAAACTTTCGACTGCAGGGCAGCATCATCGAATTGCAAAACTACTTGCGCTTCCAATGACTTGCCGATTTTGCGACCGGCTCGAGCCTCTTCCAGAGCCTTATTCACAGCGTAGCGAACATCGATGAGTTCACTCCAGAATGTCGTGAGTTCATCGTTGACGAACTTACTGTCTCTGGTCGGGAAATCTGTGAGGAGAACGCTCTCTTCATTCGCTCCGGCTTTCTTGATAGCTTCCGGCGTGAACTGCCAGATATCCTCGGCGAGGTGCGGCGTGACTGGAACCAGAAGGCGCACAAGCACCTTCAAGATCTCGTTTAACGCAGTTTGAACCGCACGGCGACTCTCTGACTTTTGACCAGCGGTGTAGAGTCTGTCCTTTACGATGTCGAAGTAGAAGGATGAGAGATCGACGACGCAGAAGTTTTGAAGTACTTGATAGTACTTGAAGAACTCGTATTTATCGAAGTCTTGAGTGACTTCGCTAACGACTTGCTGCAAGCGATGAAGCACGTATTGATCCAGCTTCGATAGTTTTTCATATGGAACAGAATCGGTAGCCGGATTGAAGTCATGCAAATTACCCAACAGGTAGCGCGCTGTGTTTCTAAGTTTGCGGTAAACGTCAGCCAGCTGCGCGAGCATGTTTTTGCCGATCGGGATATCGTCGGTGTAGTTGACGGAAGCAACCCAGAGGCGGAGTACGTCGGCACCGTATTGTTTGATTACTTCGTCCGGATCGACGACGTTGCCAACCGACTTGGACATTTTTCGACCGTTTTCATCCACGACGAAACCGTGAGTGAGAACCTCTTTGTATGGCGCTCTGCCGTGAACAGCTACGCTTGTGAGCAATGATGATTGGAACCATCCGCGGTGCTGGTCACTGCCTTCGAGATACATCTCGCAAGGAGTTCCTCTGAGTTCAGGACGAGCGTCGAGAACCGAAGCATGCGTAACACCGGAGTCAAACCAGACGTCCATGGTATCGGTTTCTTTTTTAAACTCGGTGCCGCCGCATTCGCACTTCGTATCGCCGAGGAAATCTTTGACGTCGCGCTTCCACCAGGAATCAGAGCCTTCCGTTTTGAAAATCTCAGCGACCTTACTGATACTTTCAGGCGTGATCAGCGGCTTATCGCAGGCTTTGCAATAGAATACCGGAATCGGCACGCCCCAGGTTCGCTGACGGCTGATGCACCAGTCCGAACGATTTTCGACCATCGTGTAGATACGGTTACGACCGGATGCCGGGTGCCATTTCACTTCATCGATCGCCTTCAATGCAGCCGCTCGGAAACCATCGACAGAGGCAAACCATTGCTCGGTAGCTCTGTATATAAGTGGCTTCTTGCACCGCCAGCAGTGCGGGTAGCTGTGCGCATATTTCGAATGCGCCATCAGTTTGCCGATTTCTCTGAGAAACTCAACGATTTCCGGATTGGACTTGTCGTAACGATTTCCGGCAAATTTGCCGGCATCGGCGGTGAAAATTCCGCGCTCGTCGACAGGAGAGACAACGCCGAGATTGTACTGGGCTCCGATGACAAAGTCCTCGGGACCGTGCCCCGGCGCCGTGTGAACGACTCCGGTACCAACTTCCGTGGTGACGTGCTCACCGACGATCACGCGACTGAAGCGATCGAGAAATGGATGTTTGGTTTCTATTAGCTCAAGCGACTTACCGGAAGCGTTACCGAGAATTTTGACGTCACCATCGGCAATACCAACGGCAGCCAGAAACGCGTCCTTGAGTTCATCGACTACTACCACGACACCATCATTCGGTGTTTTGACGAATAAGTAGTTGAACTTGGGATGCAGCGCCACGCCGAGGTTTCCAGGCAAGGTCCAGGGCGTCGTCGTCCATATGACGAAGTTGACGGTTTCATCAGCAGGAACGAAGCTTGGGAGCTTGCTTCGACTGCCTGGTTCTACTTCGAACTTGACGTAGATTGAATGTGATTCGTGATCCGCGTATTCAACTTCGGCTTCTGCCAGAGCGGTTTCGCAATTAGGGCACCATTGAACGGCTTTCAGTCCCTTGTAGAGATAGCCTTTCTCAGCCATCTTTCCGAAGATTTTGATCTGGGTAGACTCGAATTCCGGCTTCAAAGTCACATATGGATTCGCCCAATCACCCCAGATTCCAAGCCTGCGAAAGTTCGCTTCCTGACCTTTGAGATTGGTCAGAGCAAAATCGCGGCAACGCTCACGCAACTCGATTTCAGTCAAGGAGCGGCGTCCGCCTTTGACGTCCTTGACGACGGCGGTTTCGATCGGCAAACCGTGACTGTCGTAGCCCGGAACGTACGGCGCGTAGAACCCGCGCTGCGCCTTGTACTTCGTGATGATGTCCTTGAGAATTTTGTTTAACGCAGTTCCGATGTGGATCTTGCTCGAGCTCAAATATGGCGGTCCGTCGTGGAGAACGAACTTGTCCTTCTTCTCGCGATTGGCAAGACTCTTTTCGTAAATCTTGTTGTCATCCCAGCTCTTTTGAAACTCGACTTCACGCGTGAAGCTGTTGGCTTTCATTGGAAAGTCGGTGACTGGCAGATTTAGAGGATACTTGCTCTTCTCACTCATTACTTTGAACTCCGAATCGAATATACCGATGCCAGGGCAACGGCACACTTGTTATGCACAAACAGATATTATTACACTGCATATGCAATTATGTGGTTCTAATTAAGAAGCGTACCGAAAACCGACTAAGATATCGGCTTGCGTTTTCACTGCAAAACCGGCTGGAGCTTCGCTCAAGCCCGAAAGGATGGAGATTTTGAAGAACGAGAAGCATGTAGCGTTCCGCGCGGCACTGGAGGCTGGTGGGCTTATCAAGGAGCGAATGGGGCAAATCGCCTCGATCGACTACAAGAGTGCATTCAACCTCGTCACAGATGTAGACAAGGCTTCAGAGAAACTTATTCTCGATATCATCAAAACCGAATATCCTGGAGACGCAATACTGGCGGAGGAAAGCGGCGCTTCTAAAACAGGACAGAAGCGTCGATGGCTTATCGATCCACTTGATGGCACAACCAATTACGCGCACTCTTATCCATTCTTCTGTGTATCAATTGGTCTTGAAGAAGACGGAGAGATTGTCCTGGGCGTAATTTACGACCCTGTCAAAGACGAGATGTTCTACGCCACCAAAGGCGGCGGTGCGTTTTTAAACGATGAGCGCATCAAGGTTTCTTCCGTGGATAAACTGGCAAACAGCCTCCTGGTCACAGGTTTTCCACCTGACACTCGCGGAACTGAATTGAACAATATGGTGGAATTCACGACACTCACGAATATGTCGCATGGCGTCCGCAGAGACGGCAGCGCCGCCCTCGACCTCTCATACGTTGCAGCCGGAAGACTGGACGGCTTTTGGGAAAAGAAACTGGCAGCCTGGGATGTGGGAGCCGGCAGCCTGATTGTGGAAGAAGCAGGCGGCAGGGTCACAGACCTGGACGGAAACAAACTGGACGTTGATAAGGGTTGGATACTTGCCACCAACGGTTTGATACACGACGAAGTTTTGAAAGTCTATTCAGATTTACAGCTGTCGAAAGCGGCGACCAGCTAAGAAACCGACCGACGGGTTCCAATATCGGGTGCGATGCAGCTCACCGCGATCGCAGTTCCGCTTCGAGTTCGAGGCGCACCAGCGCCCCCCTACTTAATGCGAGCTTTGTACTTGCCCATGTAGGCACTCGCGGCGATTTTCAGCAATTCCACCAGCATTTTCGGAGAGTCAGTCAGGACGTTCACTTTCGAGCCGTCAATGTTCGTCCAGTTGATCGGAATCTCTTCGATTTTGTACTTGCGAAGGCGCGCCACATAGAGAACTTCAACATCAAAGGCGTAGCCGCTCATGCTCGTCACCGAGAAGAGATCTTGCGCGACGCTGCGGCGAAACATTTTAAAACCGCACTGAGTGTCGTGGAAACCTGGCAGCACAAGAGACTGTACGAGGATGTTGAAAGTGTTTCCTATATATTTTCGATATGTGAGTGCTTCAACATGGCGAGTGTCATCCGGCTTGGCACGACTTCCAAAAGCCACGTCAAAACCGTTGGCGATGCTCTGCTCCAACTTCACTATTTCTTCAATCGGCGACGCACCATCGGCATCGTCGAATAAAACGCGCTCACCCGCAGCAGCAAGCATGCCGGTCCGCACTGCATAGCCTTTTCCGCGGTTGGGCGCATACGAAATCAATCGGACACTGGGTCGGGTAGCGGCAAAACTATCAACAGCGTCGGCAGTATGATCGGCGCTGCCGTCATCAACAACGATAATTTCGAAGGTGCCACCACGATTTGAAAGATAGTTATAGACCGATTCGAGCGTGCGAGGCAGCCTGGCTTCCTCGTTATATGCCGGAATGATCACTGAGAGCTCAGTCATGCGACTAAGTATATGGCCTTAGAAACCTTGCCGAGCTTTTGTGTGCGAGGTTCAATCAACTTCTTAATGAGAGTTCGCAAATATAAGTATTTGCTCGATTACTGTCCTTGCTGTTGCAGCTCTCTCTCACGACGAATGATATCGTCGACGTTGAAGAAGATACCCTGTCTGTTAACGCTGGCAGCATCTACGGGTCTCTGGTCTACCGATATAGTGGCGTTAAAGGCGGGTCCGAGATAGTCAGCGTTAGATCCGATGCGCTTTGCCTCTCCGCGATGACGGTCGTTCAAACCACCGCCGAAAGTCGACCAGTAGGTATCGGCCAGGAGCGGAAGCGTATTGCTAACGCCCGGGTCGCGGAGCAGATCGCCTTTCCCGAGGATATCGTGATTGAATCGTACTCGTCCAAGGTCGAAAGCTGCCGTCACAGACTCTTGCATGCCGACGGCTTGAATGCCATATCTGAGATTCTGTACGTTTTGGTTGGCGTAATAACCGACCTTGTCACTGAGACCGAGTTTAGCCGCTGCACTCAAAACCAGGAAGTTAGTGGTACCGCCTTTGGCGAAATCTGTGAGGGCTTCGGTACCGGATTTGGTGCCGTTCCAATAATTAACGGATTCAACGACGCCGGCATATCCATAACCACCAATGGCGGTAGCTTTCGACATACCCAGAGCTTCAGTGATAGAAGTCTTGGCGGCAGCATTAGAAGTGCCTGCTAACTTCGCAGCTTCGCCCCATTTTGCGGACATTCCAAAGAATGCAGAATTCATCAAGCCTTGCATCGCGAACTGCTTGGCGGCCTGGTCGGCCGGTGTCAGGCCCAGTGCGACGTCACCAGCTGTGGTGACGGCGGATGAACCAAAACCGTATGCCATCGAAGTTTTCGTAAGTCCAATCTTAGCAGCATTCTCAGCTACGAATGTTCTGGTACCGTTGGCGATGGCACCAATTCTCGAGGTGCTGGCCGCGACGTTCGCGGTAGTTCCAAGTGCGCCGACTCCTTCCGTCGCAGCTGCCGTGCCGGCGGCTCTGGCACCGGAGGCCCACGGAGCGACAATCATGGACGAGGTCATGAAGCCAATCTTTGCCCCCTTCCAGGCGCTCTCCCAACCAGCGTCTTTGTTGACGGTCCGCTCGATGCCCCAGTGAGTCAAGGCGGCACCACCGGTACCGACTGCAGTGGCAGTGATAGCGGTTGCAACCAGTCCTGCACCAGCCGCGGAACCAAGACCAAGGGTTCCAATCGTCAAACCGGCGGCTACTACAATCGACGCACCGACTGCGACATAACCCCAGTTGCGGTTCCACCATCCGCTAAAACCTGGTTCGGTTTTACCAATTTTGTCTTCGAGGTTGAGTTGCTTTTTGAGAGCATCGTCATGCTCACCGTTCTGGAACTGTTTGTACAAGCTGTTCGCTTTGCTGTAGTCTTCTTTGGCCTCATACCAGTTAGCTTCCAGGTAAGTGGTCAGGTTTTCTCTGCGATCCATGAATGCATGGCGCTGTTGCATTGTGTTGTCGATCACTTGAATTTCGCGTTTCGTGCGTTCCAGATCGATCTTCTCTTCATCAGAAAGGTTCTGCTTCTTCTCGAGTTCTTGCTGTTGCTTGAGCAGATTCTGCTTATCGTTTTGAAGCACCTTGTCAGCGGCTTCCATTTCTTGCTTCGCCTTGACGTTCTGTTGCTTCATCTGGTCGAGCAATTCACCGGCAGATTGACCGGGTTTACTCGAATCGCGGTAGATGTCGCCTTTCTCCAGTGCAGCCAAAAACTTCGTTTGAGTAGTCTGGTAATCGCCACCGTCATTCGACGAGCCCATTGTCAGTTTCGTATCCAGAGCTTGCATACTCTGGTCTCTGTATCCGCCCTTCTCATCGTAGATTAGCTCAGGCGTATCAGTTTTTACTTTATTGAAAATCGATTGCGCTTCATTGAGTTGTCCATGCTCCGACATGTATTTCACCATGTCGAGACGGGCATGGCTGCTGACATAGACGATGTTCATCATCTCTTCTGAAGTTTGATTTTCCAGGTTGCGCGGAAGAACCGCCTGACTGGCAAGCCAACCAACGTTCACTTGATCAGCAAGTCTGTTAGCCTCTTTCAATAGGTCGAACTGACCAAGCTGTTTCGTTTGCCCGTCGATAACAACAGTTTGCGGTTGACCGGTTTTCTCTGCTTGAGTGGCAGCCGTCATCAACTGAATAATTTCCTGACTGCGCTGCTGTTGCGATGCGGCGAAATTCATGCCGATCGACTGCTCATACTGTGTATAAACATCCGAGACTTTCAAGTCCGGGTCTTCCTGACCGGCACGCTTCATCAAATCGAAAGCTCTGCCTTGAGCTTCAGCAGGAATTTTGTCGCCCAGCGCGAGATTCGGATTGTCGTAGCCTTTAGCCACCATTTCAGCTTCAACGAGCTTGACGAAAGCCGGCGCGTGGCGCAGCTTTTCCATCTCTACACGATCTTGAAGATTCAAATCGAGTTCGTCGATCTTCTGACGGCGGGCGGGGTCGGAACCTGCCTTTGCGCGCTCTGCATCAATGACTTCTTTAGTAAGTAAGTTGGGATTCAAGCCCAGTTCTTTAGCAAGATTATTGCGATCGCTGATGTTGCCGTTCAACATCGCTTGCACTGTTTCCTGGTTGATAGCAGCGGCAGCGGTTTTCGCTTGCTCGAGTTCGGTGCGAAGAGTTTTCTTCAGCTCTGTGACGACATCTTTGACTTTCATCTGGCGATCGCCGATTTGAAGAACATCGTCGCCCGTCTTGCCGGAACGCGCGATCGCATCGAGGTCTTGCTTGATTGCGTTAACTTTGCCGGCATGTAGCAACGGATCATCTGGCTCACCGTTTGCTTGAGCAGTATCCGTAGTCTTGTCGGAAGCGTCTTTCGGCTTCGGAGCTTCTTTAGGCGCATCAGCCTTGGCGGTCTCCGCCTTAGGCGGTCCGGCTAACGCAGCGTCAACTTGCGAGCGCAATGGGCTTTCGCTGTGATCCGCGTCAGCCGCTGTGTGCTTGGTATCGTCGTGCCCTTTATTTGCGCCGATGAGCTCGGTTGATTTGCTACCCAAGGTCTTTTCCTCAATTCCGCTTGTGATATTGCTCCAATCCAAACGGTTCTATACGGAACATACCCATTTTGGACAATACTCAGTCGAATAAATTTTGGAAACTACCGACAACAGGGGGTTTCAGGGAAGATTAAATCTAAAAACTCCGCTTGACAATACCTTGTTATTTCTTGGGCTTGCGGCTGTAATCGAAGAACAGTCCTCGCTTGTCGTCCTTTTTAGCATTCGGGTCAGTCGAATCGCCGCCGGAGACAGTCGGTCTGTAAAGCGGGTCTGGGTCCTTCTTATCCGCTCGAAGACTTCCAGCCAGGGTAGGGCTCAAGGCGTCAAGATTGGAGTTTATGTTTTTACGATCGCCCAGGTGTTTTGGATCCAGCTCGCTTCCATAATTACGATCGAGGAAGTCGGCAACCAGAGGCGCCACGAACCCGCTACCCTGGTCTTTGATGTAGTATGGCTTACCCATCACATCGTGCAAAATGCGCTTGGAACCGACGCTGATAGCCACGTTCCATGACTCTTGCATCATGAAGGCACGCATCGCGTAATTTCTCGCATCACGCATCGTCGGCGCCACTACGCTGGCTCCCGTTCCATGATCGGACAAACCGTATTTCTTCAACGCAGCAAAACTGGCAGTGTCAATCAGGGTGTTATAGGCACCATCTTTCAAGGCCTGCTCTCCGGACTTCCCATCAAGTGCCCACGCTTTCAGTTCAGGCGCTGCGCCTAAACCCAAACCGCCTCCAACTGTCCATTTATTGAGACCAAACCGTCCAAGACCGGTAGTGGCGCCGGGCATCGAAGGATGCATCTTGGTTGCCAGTCCGAACATCAGCGTATATTGAGTACTATTCATAGCTCCATCTTTGGCCGCTTTATCCAGAGGCTTGCCATCGACGGCGACACTTACTGCTTCCGGTCCGAAACCTAAAGCCAGACCCGTGCCTACCGTATAGCGGTTCAGCATTGCCGTTTTAATCGCACTGGTTTCACCTGCAAGTCCCCAGTTGCGCGAGATGCCCATCATGAGGCTATTGAACACGCCTTCTTTAGTGCCATCCACCGTAGCCTTGCCGATCGGTTTATTCTCGAAGTAGACGTTACCGGCTTCAAGGCTGTACGACATAGCCAAACTACCTGCCAACAAGCCTTTGGTTACACCGATTTTGCTCGCCATGTTACCGATTTGACTGGTAGCGGCAACTTCGGTTCCCAACTTCGCTCGATACGCCTGTGCTGCCCACGGGCTTGCAACCAGCGCCGCGCTCATGCCGCCTATCTTCGCGCCGTCGCGAAACTCCGGCCAACCAGCCTGATCGTTGACCGTTCTGTGAATTCCCCAGTGAACTCCTCCTCCGGCAAACGCACCACCCGCGGTGGCGACAACCGCCGTTGTGGTCACTCCAGCGCCAACATAACCTGCGGCACCAATCAGACCAACGCCAGTCAGAGTGCCGGCGACAGCCGCGCCGGCCACAGCGAACTTCTTATAGTTACGCTTCCAGTAGCCATCCAGAGTATCGTCGGTCATCTTTGCCAGATCTGAAACCGTTTGCAGATCCCGATTGCCGGCCTTCATGGCAGCGAGTTGCTCGTCGAGGCTCGGGTCTTTCGCCAATGAGCTTTCAAACAGTTCATGCGCAGACTTGGCGCCACCTTGCGACAGATGGATCAAGCCCTCGGTAAAATCGGTCATGGCGTCCATACGCTTTGCGTATTGCTCGCGCTCCTCGCGGGTTAGACGGAGCGATGCCATCTGTCTCTCAATACGAGCTTTCTCGACCTCTTCGTCCTGGTTGAGTTCTCTATTGTCGTACGCTTTCTTCTTCGCTTCCAGTGCCTCGACTTCTTTGTCGAGAACTTGATTCGCAGAAGTTATATCCTTCTTGGTCTGCTCTCTGACAATCTTCATCATCTTCAACGCTTCTGAGGAAGTCGCTGAGTCTGAATTCAAGTATTTAAGAACATCTCCATCGTTGCCGAGTGTTCCATCCTTCAACTTTTGAACGAATTTGTTGGCATCGTCAGTGGTACCAATCTTATCCTTACCAAGCTTGTCGAACAGTACCAGTTGTGCAGTATCGAAGTTAGCCGGATTAATGGTTAAACCTAAATTGACAGCACGGTCGAGCTGCTCGTATGACTTACCGTCTTCGTGTTTGCGATAGACAACTTTGTCGCCTTCTTTTGCGAAGATCAATTCCGGGGAGTCCGCTTTGACCTGTGCCATCAAACCTTGAGCTTCGTGAAAGCGTCCTTGCGAGACGAGATGCTCGGAATATTTGAGACGAGCATTGCTGCCCATGCGAACAATGTCCAGCAGTTCATCGGATACTTTGGATTTGATGTTGTCTTCGCGATAAGTCTGATTAGCAAGCCAGCCAACATTGAGGGTCTCAGCAATTCGCAACGCGTTTTTAAAATGCTGCTCTTTATCACCTTCTCCGTCCTTCGCAGCATTCAACTCTTGAGCTATTGTCTCAGCGCGTTTCTGCTGCTGAGCCATGTAGTGGACTTTTACGGTTTTGTCCGAAGTCTCGAAAACCTCCTTGGCTTCGCGAATTTCTTTGCCCTCGCCGAAGGCGTCAAGGTCGTTCTTTCCGCCTGGTGGGGTGATGCTTTTAATAACGTCGAATGCTTTCTTGATCTCTGCGTCAGGGACCTCATCACCGACTTTCACAGCGGGGTCCAGATAACCACGAGCCCGGAATTCCGCTTCGACAAGGCGCACCGTCATTGGTGCAAAGTGAAGGCGGGAAATCGCATCCCGGTCCACCATTACTTGAGCTAATTCCTGGATTTTCGCTTGTTTGGGTTTATCACCGGCCGCTTTCTGATACTCGTCCTTGAGTTTTCCAGGAGTCAATGATGCCGGCTCCAGACCGAGATCCTTGCACAGTCTATCGCGATCGGCAGTGGTCTGTTTCGCTAAATCGTCGATACCAGGATTGGTGGCGGTGCCTTTCATAAGAATGGCATCAGCGCCTTTTTTACTGCGCTCGATCTCAGCCGCCATCTCGGTTTTCAGCTGGGCGACCCGTTCAGCGACCTTTACTTCCTTGAACACGCCATTGTCTTGCACCGAAATTTTTTCGTCGGGTTTTCGCTTCTGCTGAATAAGTAAATCAAGTTCACGAGCCAGATTCTGAGCACGATCTATGCTTTCATACGGATCAATCGGATCGCTTTCTTTAATCGCGCCCGCTTCAGCGCGGTCAGAGACTTTGGTTTTGTCACCTTTCTGTTCAGCCGCCGGCTCGCCTGCCTGAGCAACATCCTGAACGTCGCCCGCCTTGCCTGCCGGGGCAACATCCTGAACGCCACCCGCCTTCTCTGTCTTTGCCGCGACTGCAGGCGTAGCGTCGTCATAGACGTCATCGTGCAACGGCGTAAGTACATCGTCATCAGACTCTTCTTCTGCATGAAACGATTCAACGCGCACGCCCGGCTTGTGAGCAGCGTTTTGAACTGGCTTTTCATCCACCATCGGTGAACCTCTAAACTTTGGCTTTCGCCAGAAACAATCAGTAGAAGTGTCTATTCTGTTATTCCCAGAATTTGACATTTCGAGACGACTCAAAGCCTAAAACCCGCACGGTGTGTGACCTTAGACAGATCGCAATATCACAAGTCGCGTCATCCTCGAAGCCCCTCACGTATCTCGAATACACTTCCTATGGTCGGAGTCCCTATCAGGTCCTTTTCTCAAATGGCAAATGAAAACCGGCTCGCTGACTGCAGCAAGCCGGTTTTATTACTCTTGATTATGGAAGACCGATTAGCCGCCAGGCGGTGGTGGTTCCTCGATCTCACCGTTCGGCTTCGGTTTCGGAGCTTCCGTCGGAGTCGCCGGTTTCGGAGTCTCAGTCGGAGTTGCTGGCTTCGGAGTCTCAGTCGGAGTCGCCGGCTTCGGCACTTCGGCTTTCGGAGGGACTTGTTCCTGAGCTTCTTCGATAGTCGTTCTCTGCGGAGGCAGAGGCGTGTTATCGATCGGCTTCTGTGCATTACGCAGCAAGTCTTTGTACCGACCGACGTTGAGGCGCGGTCCAAGCCCGTCGACGGTGCTCGGCAGCATCGTTCCTGCAAACACACCACCTGCGGCCATGGTGGGTCCGGAGAGTACTCCGGCGTTCCAATTGTTCCAACGGGTTGGAGACAGAGGGAATACCGATTGCATGGTCTTTCTGAAGTTGCCGTATTCCGGGTTTGACCATACAGGCTTGTAGATAGCGCCGGGCTTCATGAACATCGAACCGAACAAAGCCTGACCAGGCGTTCCTACGGCCGCTGACGCTACAGGGACCATCCATCTTGCGTAGACCGGCAGTTCTTCAGGATTTACGCCGTCCACGGTCGGGAAGTGCGATTCCTTCAATGCGTTCAACCAGGTGTAATCTTCACCTTTTGGATCAGTGTAAACCGGGTGCGCATCGCCGCCCTGGGGAAGCGTGACCCCGAATAATTGACCCGTCATGTCGTATGGCTTCACGATTGTGTTGTACGTACCGGCCGCACCAAGGGCGCCGTAGAAGCCACTTGCACTGCGAGCGCGAGCCAGAACTTCCGGAGTCGCTTTTGCAGGATCGATAGCCGTGAATTGGAAGCGATCCGTCACTACTCTTCGTGCGCCGTCGAGTTTGCCGACCGTGTAGGCACCAGCATCGTATGCCTTGCCCGGGATGGTCTTCAGATAGAAGTTCTTCGAGCCGAGAGGCGCGATAGTTTCCATCGTCGCACTGCCCATGTTGGCCCAACCTTGCTTGGTCGTGACCGTGTTCCAGGCACTGTACGCACCATCTCTGGTGGCTTTCGCTCCACTGCTGAGTCGGGAGATAATGCTGCGTTCGCCTGTGAGCGGCGAAGCGGCCATTACTTCCTTCAAGGCTGCCGGTGTCAGCATAGACGTGCGCTCGGCAGCTGGAACGAGGGAGAGCAGACGCTGGAGACCAGGTCCTTCCAGCACGCGAGTGCCCATGCCCACCACATCGGTGAGCTTGGTCGCGTCTGTGATGGCAGGAACCATCTTGCCGCCTTTCTCAACTTTGAGACCGGCAGACTGCAACTCGTCCAGTTTCGGGAAGATTGTCTTGAAGCTGAGTTTTTCAGTTTCAGCTGCAAGCTTATGAGCCTGTCCGACTTTGGTTACACCATATCTCTCAGCCGTTGCTAGCAACTGTTGACCTTGAGGCGTAGTCGCGATATCGGCAAGTGCCTCTCTGATATTGGCATTGTCGGCTAAACCGTTGGTTTTCTGCGCGAGTTCTTGAAGAGCAGCCTGATCGTTGCTGACCATCTTCTTCAAGTCGCCTACCGTCTTGACTCCTCCTGCATCAGCTTTGGCGATTCGTGCCGCGATTGCATCGGGCTTGATTCCAGACGATGCTTTTGCATCTTTCATGATCGCTTCGGCTACTGTGCCTGCCCGAGCGCCTGTGAGCTGAGCCTTCTCGAGAGCAGCTGCCACTGTCGGGTCCAGCACTCCTTCGGTGAGGAGCTTGGTGCCGCGCGGCATGTTGACGAATGCCTTAGCTTCGTTGATGTAGCCCTGAGACTTGAGAAGATCCATCAGTTTGCCTGTGGTTTCGTAACCTTCTCTGGCGTAAAACTCGGCAGATGCCTTCGTGTCCATCAAAGCGAACTGTCTTGGTCCCTTGGATGCTCCGGTGATGAAACTGCCACGTCCAGACAGACGACCACCGACTTCGGCAGCAGCTAGTGAGCCGCCGACGTGAACCATACTGTCCGTCCAACTTTCTTTGACGCCGGTCATGGCGTAGAAACCCTGGTTGCGCGCGACAACGCCAGCGACAGGAGCACTGTATTCAGCAACCTTTAGCATCGCTCCGGCATAGCGTCCGTAAGAACCCATAGAGCGCTCGAAGAAGGCGGCAACCTTCGGGTTGCGAGTAGCGGCCATCGTGCCGAGGACACCAATGACGATACCAGCATCAAGCAGAATACTATCGAACGAGCTATCCTTGCGAATCTGTTGATTCAGGTTCTTAATGCTGTGCATATCGATAATAATCGGCACGCCACCATCATTCTTACCAACAAGCTCACCACCTTTAAGGGATACTTTCTCGCCCTTTTCGTTGATGACGGTCTCACCTTCCTTACCAACGTAAAGTTTGTATTTCTCCGGATTGTCCATCACATCAGCCAGTACGCCGAACAGCGAGGCTACACCAGGATTGTCCTTGGCGGTTTTCGCATCGAGCGGATCAACTCCGAGAATGTCTCTTGTGTGCTGAAGAGCACGTTGAGCAGGATCGATCGCTTTATCAGGTTTGAACGCCGATCCCTGACCGAACTTGATTTCCTGAATTCCGGCAATCTCACCCTTATCGTTGAGTTTCGGAACGATTTCCGTACCCAGATAGAGTTGAGCAAGGAATTTATTCGTGTTGATCGGAGACTTCACGAAACCGGAGTCTACATCTTCACCCTTGATCGCGGTGTAAACCTTCTGCATCTGTTGACGCAGAGTGGACTTGCTACCGTCGGGCATCTCGACGACGCTGTTCGGAATTAACGGCATATCTTCAATCAATCTCGCCGCTTCTTGATTCATCAAGTCGACGATCCTCACATCCTTGCCGTCCACCTTAACCGGTGTGGTCAATCGCTCGGACTTGTCGCGAGCCTCAATACCAGCGGCTTCAGCGTCTTTATACTGACCCGCTTGCTTCAAGAATTGCGCGAACTCCAAGCGAACACTAGCTTGTAAGTTCATGCTCATCATGTCTTTGAACATGTTGTCGTGAATCTGAAGTCGGCGTTCCGGCGAAAGCGGCTCGTCGCTCAAAACAGGCTTTCCATCGGCTCCCAGCTTGATTTCTTTGCCCTGCTTCAAGGCTTCGGTCAGCAATGCCATCGCAGGAACAGCTTCGGCGACATCTTTGTCACTGAGCACGTAATCGGTTCTGGCGATCAGTTCCTTGTAGAGATCTTTTGTCTCTTGTACCTTCGTGAGATCTCTTCTGTTCTCCTCAATTTTCTTGCTGAGGTCTTCGTTGGACATCTTCGCAAAGCGCGGATCACCTTTGAATGCCGCGGCTTCGGGTTGCGGAGCTGCATCGGTGCCAGGTTGCGGCTGCGCGTCGGTTCCCGGAGCCGGAGGTTGTCCGTCTGTACCGGGCGCCGGCTTCTCGCCACTGGCTTCTGGAGTTGGTGGTTTCGCAGCCTCGGGAGCTTTCACAACCGGCTCAGGAAGAGCTCCGATTGCAGCAGCGTCGAGCCCGACCTTCTTAGCCAGGTCGTTGACGGGCTGACTGTTTGCAAGCAATGCTTCACGAGCGCTCTTCGGTACAGCGCCGAAGCCTTCGGTGAGAGACTGCTTGGCGCCGGCCAGGTCGCCGGTTTCAGCTTGCATGTTTGCGAGTATCGCTCTTGAATAGAACAAGTTTTGACCAGTAGCAATCACATCTGCGGAATGAACAGCGATAGCTGATTGCACTTCGAACAGCGCCGGTCCTTTATCGCCGATCAACTGCGTGAGACGCTCTTGATCTTTAAACCAATCCGGCTGAGCTGCTTTCAAAGCGTCCGTTGCTGCCTTACGTTGGTCGTCAGTCAGAGCGGGGTTCTTCGCATTGTTAGCGTTTTCAACGTCTGTTGGCGAGAACTTCTTCTCGGCTTCGGTCATGCGCGTTTGCAGTTCGCCGAATTCCTTGCGAGCCGCAGGATCTTGCGGTAACAAGGCTTCGTATTGCGCGGACAGGTCCTTCGAGCGCTGCGTCACTTGCGCATACTCGGTGTCGGACATTTGCTGCAAAGTTTTCAAAATAGGAGTCATGCGAGTGACTACGTCTTTTTTGAACTCCGGCTTCGCCGACGCGAAGAGGAAGTTCGACTCCTGCAGCAGGTCTTCGGTGCGCATGCACTTTTCGTAGTTGCCGCTTCCGCGTGCCTGATTTTGTTTGACAGCTGCGTCAAGCAAGTCGATCGGATTGGCTCCGGCAGCCATTGCCATGGACCGGAATCCATCGCGTTGGTCGGGAAGCTGGTTCCACGCATACGCCTCGGTAGCCCACTTCTTCGCGCCTTCGGGATCGTTCGCTTGCGAAAGAATCTCGGCGTACATATTGCGAGCGACCGCAGACTGATTGACTTCCGCTGGAATCTTCGCATTGGTCATATTCAGTTCGAGCAACGAAGTGCGAACTTGCGTCATGACCTGATCGCGCTCGGTAAGCGCATCAGTGAATGCTTTATTGTCCGGAACCAGAGCCTTGAGTTGAGCGACGCGCTCTGCATACTGGGTGTCGGTCAGCGATTGATCGAGACTGTCGTAACCAGACTGGACCTGTTGTCTGTACTCTTTGGTTCTCAGGTCTGAGCGATACTGCTGCGTGCGGAACTCTTCATCGGTACCTTTGAAGTCCGCCGGCTTAGCAGCGCTCGGCTTGTAATCTGCCGGTGGCGTCGCGTTGGCAACTTCGTCAGAAGCTTTGAACGCCGCAGGCGGAACCAGCTTATCAATTATTCCTTCTTTAGTTTTGACGACGACTTTCTTAGTCGCGTCGTTCGGATCGGGCTTCTCTTCGAAAGTTCCGCTCATCGTTTGATCGATGCGACGAACTGCGCCCGAAACCGTTTCCTGCGTATTGCCGACCTTGGCATTCAGGAAATCCGTTGTTTGTTTTTCAAGAACTACCTGGCGATCCTGAAGTTCTTTGATCTTTGGCGAACGACCTTTGTCCGCTTCAGCGATTGCCTTCTCAATTTCCGTGCGTTGCTCTTGTGTGAGCTTCTGGCCTTCGATGGCCTTATCGATCCAGAATCCGACGCGCTCAAGCGGCGATCTGCCCTGGTCGTCTAATTTCGAGAACGTTACTGTTCTCTCCGTGCCCTTTTCCTTTGCTGCTTCCGCCGGTGCTGGTGCGACCTCTGCGGGTTTCGGTGCCTCTACTTTTTCCGGAGCTGTGCCATCTCCCGGTCTTGGTGGGTTAGCTTGCGGCGGTGGCTCGACCGGTGCGGGTACCGGATCGCCACCCTCGGTGCGTACCGGCGGTCCGCGCATCGGATCCAAACCGACTGCTTTCGGATCGACTCCTGCTCTCTGAACAGAATCTCCCATCAGCTTCCATATATTGACGTTCAAGCGGCTGCTGATTTCGTTGACGCGAGCGCCAAGGTTCGGGTCCTTAGATAGATAGCCTTCCGGCGGCAACACCTTCGCATCGATAAGCGACTTCTCGTTTTGAAACGCCCGAGCGAAACACTCGCTCGCTTTAGTCATATCGCCGGCCTGCGTCCAGATTAGACCGCTGTTGACCTCGGTGAACATATCAACGCGACCAAGCGTGCGAGTCTTGCGCTCCAATTCTTTTAGAGCTTCGAGTTTCTTAGCGTCTTGTTGTTCTGCCGGCTTATCTGTTTCAGCCTTAATGAGTTGTTTTAGTTGAACTTCTTTTTCGAGAAACAGCTTTTGCTCTTCAGGCGACACCAGGTCGGCCGCAGCTCTGTATGCATTTGTCGCTTCCAGCGGCATGCCTTGTTTGAGGAAATGCGCTCCATTCTCGATGTGTGTGACCATTTTTGCCGACTTGTCGTCGACGAGCGCTTTAAAGGTTGGATCTATAACTCCTGCAAGCACATCGGTCGGAGCAACCGGAGTGTCTTGAACATCCTTGCCGGGAGCTTGTTTGTCAGTGGCGACCGGTGGTGCTTCGGGCTCTTTGAATAGTGGATTGTCGCCGTCCGCCTTGGCGGCTGGCGGAGTAACTTCGGCGGCCGGCTTCGGCGTTTCCGCAGCTGGCTTCGGCGTTTCTGCGGCTGGTTTAGGCGTTTCTGCGGCAGGCTTGGGAGTTTCAGCTGCCGGTTTCGGCGTCTCGCCAGGTGGAGTCGTCGCAGCGGCTGTATCCGTCTTTGTCTCGCCTTCCTTCTTCGCCGGCGGCAAACCCATCACATCGTCGAGGAGACTGTTACCTGTTCCGGTCGTGTTCTCTGTCGTTTGAGCCTTGTCGACCGGAGGTTTCTTGTCCTTCCCAGCATCGGCCGCAATTTCGTTACCCATGACCCTAAAACCTCGCCAAATTAATCGCAGGAATACTACTGACACCAACCCATCGTGCCCAGCTTATTTATCATTCCCTCTTTTGTATGTGGGGAAACTACGTACCGAAGCTGTCAAGAGGCACTGATTTTATCTTTCGGGCGAAAACGCCCTGTTGATTCAGGGGTCTATACGGCTGGCAAAATTTTTGGACAAGCCGGCGAAAATTTATTACAGCGTGACGATAGTGACGCCGTCACCGCCCTCGTAAAGCTCGCCGGGCTTGAAGTCAGCAATGTAGTGGCAACTGCGCAGGAAATCACGTACAGCGCTCTTCACGGCACCTGTGCCATGTCCGTGAATAATCATGGCGGGGCTAATTCCCTCGACGCTCAAGGTGTCGAGGAAACGCTCAACCTTGGACAACGCTGCATCGACGCGCTCACCGCGAAGATCGATTGTGTTGGAAGAAGTTCGGATAAACGCATCCAGCGATTTGTCGCTCGCTTTGACGACTCGTGTCTCCGACTTCTTCATATTTCCGCGAGGGCGTTGACCAGGCAGCTTTCGCTGTTTCTGCACTTGTCGTTGATATGGTCGAAGTTCTTCCACTGCCACCTTGACTCGCATGTTTCCAAGTCGCACTGTAGCTTGAGCATGCCCTCCATCTCCTGAGGCCAGCGACTCCACGAAACCAATCTGGTTGAGCGAAAGAACTTTCACTTCCTGTCCTTCCTTGATCGGCTCCGACGATTGCTCGCGTTTCTTCACCGGTTCCATCCAGCCCAGATCTTTCTTGATGACTTCCAGCTTCTCGCGCGCTTCTTGAGCGTTCTTCAGGCTCGGACTGGCCTGAAGTTCCTTCGTCATATCTCGAATCTGTTTCATCGCCTCGGAGTATCGCGTTTCTAACTCAGAAGCGTATTCAACTCGCTGCGCCTCGAGTTCAGCAAGAAGCTCTTCGCTCGATTTGTCGAACTCGCCTTTTTTCACGTTGAATTTTTCTTCTTCTCGCAGAAGCAGAGCTTCCCTATCGTTTACGAGTTGGGTTCTGCGCTCCAACTCTGCCATAGCCTGACTGAGTTCTTCTTCGCGACCAGCAAGCAGACTGTGAGCGCGCTCCACTACTTCGGAGTTCAGCCCGAGTCGTAGAGCAATTGCAGTTCCTTTGGAACTACCGGCGACACCAAGTCTGAGACGGTAAGTGGGACTTAGCGTCGTCTCGTCGAACTCTAAACTACCGTTGACAAAACCGGGCTCAGAATAGGCTAACATCTTCAGCTCACCATAGTGAGTAGTCGTGACCGTGATCGCACCACTCCGGTTCAAATGTTCCAAAACAGCTCGCGCCAGTGCGGCGCCTTCCTTGGGATCCGTTCCCACCCCAATTTCGTCGAGCAGTATCAACATGTCACCGCCTGCGGTATCAACAACCTCGACGATGTTTTGCATATGGGAAGAGAATGTTGAAAGGCTCTGAGTCAGCGACTGCTCATCACCGATGTCTGCCCAGACCTTTTTGAAGATCGGAACTTTAGACCCTATTTTTGCAGAAATCAAAAGACCGGTGCGCACCATCAGCGCCACCAGCCCAAGCTGCTTCAACAATACCGTTTTTCCGCCGGTGTTAGGCCCGGTTATAACCAGGGTCCGCTCATCTCCTCCTAAACGAACATCGCTCGGCACTACTTCACGTTCATTTTGAAGCAGCAAAAGAGGATGTTTCGCTGCGTTCAAAACTAAACTGCAATCCTCACTGAGCTCGGGTCGAATACCTTTGTATTTCAGACCCAGTCGGGCTTTTGCTAGAATGACATCAAGGGCGGTCAGGGTTTCAAAACTGGAAATCAACGCGTCTATATGCTGATACGCCAATTTGCATAGCTCTGCGGTTATGCGCTCGATTTCACGCTCAATCTCCGCTTCTTTGATTCGGATTTTATTTGTCGGCTCGACTACGGACAGAGGTTCGACATAAGCAGTCAATCCGGATTGAGAGGCATCGTGAACGATACCATCTACGGTGCCGCGGTGAGCGACATCCACAGGCAAAACATAACGACCGCCGCGCTGCGTAAATATCGGCTCTTGCAGAGCTTTTGAAAGAGCGGCCGAGTGAATCATGCGGTTTAACGTGGTGCGAATATCCCCGTGCAATTTGCGCACGCTCGTGCGAAGACCTCGCAGTTCCGGACTGGCATCATCTTTGATACCACCCTGCTCGTCCACACACCTGTCGATCTCACTGCGCAATGCTTCAACCGGAAAGATCATTTCGGCATACGATCGCAAACGAGGGAAAGACTCATCCGGAAGAAGGGAGAGAGAGCCTTTCACCGACTTTGCAGTAGTGAGCATAGATTTTATTGCGAGCAAATCTGCCGGAATCAAACGCCCTTGAGCCTGAACCGAGCCGAGAATGTCTCGCAAATCAGGCACAATGTCCGACATCAGAGCAGCTCTATTTCTGATTATCGTCAGAGCTTCGTCGGTTTCATCTAAAAGTTTGGCGACTTCTACCGGATCATTTGATCCTTGAAGCTCAAGACAAAGTTCTTTGCCCCACTCCGAATGCGCTTCCGCGGACAAATACGCAAGCAAGCGATCCCATTCAAGTGAGCGCAATGACCTACTGTCGATATCGAATGACTGTTCCATAAAATTCTGAAGAGCTACTGTTCAACAGTTTCTTCATTCAATCCAGTCAGATAGACAGTTTATTCAACTCAAACTCTTGGAAGCGAAAGTTGCTTTATATGCAATGAGAAACGTGCTGTTAATTGAGGTCTGCTGCAGGAACCGAAGGTTCCGGGAAATTGGGGGCATCAGGCGAGGCCAACGCTTCCATTCCAAGATTTCCCATCAGCTTTTTCAGTCTGATCCGTTGCAACTCGTAGCAACGATTATTACGCTTGTGCACTACACCTATACGCTCCAATTGCTTGATAGCGTCTAAATGATCATCAGGCACAGAACCTACATCAACGGATCCCTTTTCACTGAGCCAGCTAATAGTGGGCGAGAGCGTCCCCAGAAGCTTGCGCATTGGTTGTTCAAAGACGGGCATAGCAAACTCTCCTGTATCTTGGGGTTAATTTTAACATCTTTGCATCCAGAAAACTCGTTTCCCGTTTCTATGCACAGGATCCACAACACGCATCTACTGCGTATTCTTTCGATACCGAATATATTTATTAGCGGTGTAAAAGGTGACCAGCTTCGGCTTTTGAAGCTTCTTGAATAAACCGTTTAAAAGGTTTACAGAAGGTATGCTGATACATTCAAAGTGATTAGAATGCGCAACATTTTAGGGAGATGAACGGTGCTGTACCGCTACTTGGAATTTAGACCGGACATCGACAAGTCAGTTTTCATCGCGCCAAACGCAGTTGTAATCGGTCAAGTGACGATCGCAAGCGGCGCGAGCATTTGGTTTCACACACTCATTCGCGGCGATATAAATACGATTGAAATTGGCAAAAACAGCAACATCCAAGATGGCTGCACTATGCACGTAACCAACGAACATCCGGTAAAAATCGAAGAACGAGTCACAGTAGGTCACAACGTGATTCTGCATGGATGCCATGTGAAGTCAGACTGCTTGATCGGCATGGGTTCGATACTTCTCGACGGAGTTGTAATCAATGAAGGTTGTTTGGTGGCGGCGGGTTCGGTAATTTCTCCGAATACTGTTGTCCCCGCAAATAGTCTTGTCATGGGAGTTCCCGGCAAGGTCGTGCGCACACTCAGCGAGAGTGAACGTGAACGCATGTCGCAGAACTGGAAAAGTTATGTCGACTATGCGAAGACATATCAGGATTCATCGGTGTTTGAACAAATCGATTGAAAAAACGTACGCCAAGGTCTAGTTCGACGAGAATGACATCACATTTAGTGGCACCGCCGAAATATCGCAGGAAAGAATAAATCTCAGAGCGCAAAGATTGGAGATAAAAACTAACCTCGACTCCATCGCCACCACTGGCTAGTCGTTAACTTAGTTCATCCCTGCGAAGGAAGTTTCTGCATCTCGCATTGTGGTTTCCTTGGTTCTCGAAGCCTCTTCCAAATGATTGGTCAACCAGACAGATACGGTTTGGATCGTCTCCGGCATGATGTGAGGGGTTTCAAGAAGTAAATGACCTTTGCCCGGAAACCATCTGACGGTTTGGTCTCTCGATTTCAGTTGACCAATCAGTGAAACTACACCGTTTGCATTGAGCATTCGATCGTTATCACCCTGGATGATGAGAACGGGCATTTCAGCAGGGATCTTAGAGGCAAATTTGATATTGCCTCGAATTAGAAGAGAGGTCTTGAGAAGATCGGTCATCTTCAACTTCTTTCTGACAAGCGGGTCTTGAAGAGCGGTTTCAGCGACCAGAGGATCTTCGGATGCAAATCGTTTTATATAAGGACTGACATTAACAGTCTTAGACGGACTCAACATCATGGCAGTCAAATCCATGACCATGCGCGGTTCCATGTAGTTGCGCCGTTTGATTGCCGGACTTGAGAGAACAATGCCGTCGATGCTTTGCGGCATATCGGAAGCCAGATGCAGAGTCATGCCAGCTCCGAGGCTCTCGCCGATTACGTATAGAGGCAATGACGAATACTGCGAGCGAACACCCTTCACGAGTTCCTTGAGGTCGCTGTAACTCTCCTCGTACGAAATTTTCCCGGATGAGGTCAGATTAGAACTTTCGCCTTCGGAAGATTGAATCGTGTTCTTGCTCCCGTCAGTGACGACTGGAGTGACAGTTGCGTTGTCCAATTTTCCGTACTGGCTGTCCTTCAGCTCCGGACACCAGCGCCCATAACCGCGAAGATCGGGAGCGATAACAACGATTCCCCGCGATGCCAGTTCTCTTGCCAACTTGTCATAAACACCGCCATGTAGGACTAGACCGTGCACAGCGATGGCTACGGCTTTCGGTTTTATGTCAGTATCCCGCCACTCGCGAACACGAATTTCGCTCAGTCCCTCAATTTGAGGGTTATCGTTTCTCACGACCTCGGCGGACGCCGGACCGGCTAGAGTGCTAATCGTAAGTCCAACCAGAGTGGCAATTGCCAACTTGGTTTTAGATAAAAAGCGTTTTCTCGATAGATACATAAAGCCCTCTGCACTCGTTCTTGCGAAGAGTGCCGAAAAAATTTTTGCCCATACTCAGATTTATGAATCTTTCTTCCATTTACCAACTTGGGAGGGCGTTTTAAACCATTTACCGGAAAATTCTGGTGAAGGTCGAAAACCGAAAACGCTTGGAAGCCCCACAAAACGGGCGATGGTGATGCAATTTCCGTCTCAAAACTTTCAGGTAAAAATTTCCGTTTAATGACGCCTCCCAAACGTTTTGAAAGGTTTTACCCATCCAAGACACGACCTTCGCCTATTTGAAACGGGTGACCATTCTGAGCGAATAAAAATGAACTTTGTCCGCATAATCAGCTGACTTCGCTTCCCAGTTGTGTACACTGAGCACACGCGCGCCGCCATGCTCGTCGGAAACTACTGGCGCATATCGATCAGACAGATGCCTAAACGAACAGACATAAAGAAGATTCTCGTTCTTGGAGCCGGTCCGATTACGATTGGACAAGCTTGCGAGTTTGACTACTCAGGGACACAAGCCTGCAAAGCCTTACGCGATGAAGGTTACGAGGTTGTGTTAATCAATTCCAACCCGGCAACTATAATGACCGACCCGGAAACGGCGGACAGAACATATGTAGAGCCGGTCACGGCAGACGTCGCACGAAAGGTTATAGAGAAGGAACGCCCGGACGCGCTCCTGCCGACGATGGGCGGTCAAACGGCTCTCAACGTCGCCTGCCAGTTGGCGGAGTCCGGATTTCTGGACGAGATGAAAGTCGAGCTCATCGGAGCGAAACTCAAGGCAATCAAACTTGCCGAAGATCGCGATCTGTTTAAAGCCAAGATGCTAGAGATAGGTCTTGACGTACCGAACTCGGGAATCGCCCACAATCTGCAAGAAGCCCAGGAAATATCGCAAAAGGTAGGATTCCCGGCGATCATCAGACCGGCATTCACTCTGGGTGGAACAGGCGGCGGCATCGCCTACAACCACGAAGAGCTCGATGAGATCGCAACAAATGGTTTAAACGCAAGCCCCGTCCGCGAGATTCTAATCGAGGAGAGCGTTTTAGGCTGGAAAGAAATTGAACTCGAAGTTGTTCGCGACACAAAGGACAACGTCGTCATTATCTGTTCGATTGAGAACTTTGACCCGATGGGCGTACACACCGGTGACTCGATTACAGTTGCGCCGGTTCAAACTCTCACAGACAAGGAATATCAAGACCTTCGCGACGCCGCGATTAAAATCATCCGCGCAATCGGCGTGGAAACTGGCGGCTCCAACGTCCAATTCGGCATAGATCCGAAAACCGGAAGAATCGTTGTCATCGAGATGAACCCGCGCGTTTCACGTTCTTCGGCGCTCGCCAGCAAAGCAACCGGCTATCCGATTGCGAAGATAGCAGCAAAGCTGGCAGTGGGACTTACTCTCGACGAGCTGTCAAACGATATCACGCGTAACACGCCGGCTTCATTCGAGCCGGTGCTCGATTACGTCGTCACAAAAATTCCGCGCTTCAATTTCGACAAATTCAGAGGCGCCGACACAACTCTCACCACCATGATGCGCTCAGTTGGTGAAGTAATGGCGATCGGTCGCACATTCCAGGAGTCGGTTCAGAAAGCGCTCCGCGGGCTGGAATTAGGATTGACGGGGTTCTCGGCAGTCAAGGCACGCAAAGAAGCAGATTTCTGGGAATGGCGCAGCCGTCTCTCGAGACCGAGTCCCCATCGCATTACCGACATCTTCGGTGCGTTTGAAGCGGGAATCTCGGCAGAAGAAATCCACGAACTTACAGCTATCGATCCCTGGTTTATCGCGAATCTCAAGGAGATATTCGATTCAACAGTCGAACTGACAGAGAAGAAAGCAAAGCTTGAAGACATCAGTGTTGATGAGCTTCTCGAACTGAAACGCAAGGGTTTCAGTGACAGGCAACTGGCAGAGCTGTTCGAATGCGAGGAGAATGACATCCGCGCTTATCGCGAAAAGAACGGCGTCACGCCGGTCTATAAAATCGTTGACACCTGCGCGGCAGAGTTTCAAGCCTTCACTCCTTATATGTACTCGACGTACGAAGAAGAGAACGAAGTACCGCTGGCTGACAAACCGCGTGTCATGATTCTCGGCGGTGGTCCCAACCGTATAGGTCAGGGCATCGAGTTCGATTATTGTTGCGTACACGCGTCTCTCGCCCTCCGGGAGCTTGGCTACGAGTCAGTGATGGTTAATTCCAACCCGGAAACCGTCTCGACCGATTACGACGTTTCAGACCGCCTGTACTTCGAACCACTCACGCTCGAAGACGTTCTCAACATTGCAAGAACAGAACAGCCGGAAGGCATCATCGTTCAACTCGGCGGTCAAACGCCTTTGAAACTCGCCAGAGGACTGGAGTCCGCCGGATTCAAGATTCTTGGAACCTCTGTCGATTCAATCGATATGGCGGAAGACCGCGCGCGTTTCGGAGATTTGATCACGCGCATCGGTTTGAAACAACCGGCAGGCTGCATCGCCTTCACGGCCGAAGAAGCGATTGAAAAGGCAGAAAAAGTAGGCTATCCGTTGCTGGTCAGACCAAGCTATGTGCTCGGCGGTCAAGCGATGCAGATCATCTACAACCGGGACGACCTCGAAAGCTGGCTCAAGCGAGGCTTCCACACCAGCAACAAAAGCTCCATTCTTCTTGACCAGTTCCTGGAAAACGCCGTCGAAATCGACGTCGATGCTATTTCCGATGGTCGTGCGACAATCATCGCAGGCATCATGGAGCACGTTGAGCAAGCCGGAATCCATTCCGGGGACAGCACTTGCGTGCTTCCGACTCAAACGATTCCGCTCAATTTGATTGAGGAAATTCGCAAAGCGACGATTCAGATTGCCAATGAACTGAGCGTCAAAGGACTGATGAACATTCAGTTTGCCGTCCGCGATAACGAACTTTATGTGCTGGAAGTCAACCCGCGCGCGTCGAGAACGATCCCGTTCGTCTCGAAGGCTACCGGCGTTCCGTGGGCGAAGATGGCTGCCGGTGTCATGGTCGGCAAGAGCCTGTCGGATCTGGGATTGTCGCCTAAACACATCCCGCCTCACGTTGCAGTGAAGTCGGTCGTGATTCCTTTTGAACGTTTTCCAGGCGCGCAAATTTCGCTGGGACCAGAGATGCGCTCTACAGGCGAAGTTATGGGTATCGCATCGCGCTTCGACCTCGCTTTTGCCAAGGCGCAAATCGCAAGCGGGCAGACGCTACCGACCAAAGGAAGCGTGTTTGTATCGGTCACGGATCAATACAAACAAGAGATCGTTCCCATTGCTCAGAGCCTGTATCAATTAGGTTTTCAACTTATCGCAACACGCGGAACCGCATCTACTCTCGACCGCGCCGGAATCCCCGTAAAGCTGACCAACAAGGTTTCCGAGGGGCGACCGAACCTGGTAGACCAGATTAAGAACGGCGAAATTCATCTGTGCATCAACATTCCATCAGGTCGCACCGCATACGGTGATGACCAGATCATCAGAAGAACTGCGATAAACTATCATATTCCAGTTGTCACAACGCTGGCAGGCGCACGCGCAACAGCATCGTCGATCGCAGCCATTCAATCGGGAGGTTTGTCAGTAAACAGCCTCCAGGATTATCACCAGAAAATTACGCATGGAGAGTCGGCTTCCAGAGCGAGAACAACACCTTTCTCGAAATAGTCCGATTGTCGAGTGGCGAGAAAGTCGACACTTGGCAGCACCATATTCTATGAACTCTCTCACCTTGAGCCATGTTTCATGCTCAAGCGGATATAATGTCAAGCTTGAGCGCCACCAGGTCTTTTCAAGGAGAAGAAGCCGTGAGCACTGAGATCGCCCAGTACATCGACCACACACTTCTGGCACCGCATGCGTCTTCGAAGGATGTGGTGAAACTCTGCCAGGAAGCTGCCGAAAATAATTTCTATGCGGTTTGTGTTAACCCGCACTACATCAAGCTGGCAGTAAAACAACTTTCCGGTACCAAAGTTCAGGTAGCGACGGTTATAGGTTTTCCACTCGGACAAAACACCACGGAAATCAAAGTCCAGGAAACAAAGCTTGCCATCGCCGATGGTGCCACAGAAATTGACATGGTCATCAATGTCGGTGCTCTCAAAGACGGCGATATCAACTACGTCACCGAAGAGATTCGTTCAATCGTGAAAGCGGCAGGCGATGTACCCGTCAAAGTGATCGTAGAATGCGATTTGCTTACAGAAGATGAAAAGGCAGCGGTCTGCGAAGCATGCTTGAAAGCAGGCGCATTCATGATCAAAACATCGACCGGTTTCGTCAAAGACGGCAAGGGCGCGACAGTTGCAGACGTTCAACTATTCCGCAAAATAATCGGTTCCAACTCTATGGGCATCAAAGCAAGCGCTGGAATTCGCGACGCAGCTGCAGCAAAAGCACTCGTCGATGCCGGTGCAAATCGCCTCGGAACATCCGCAGGCATCGCTATCGTGCAGGGCTTGAAAGCCGGCGCGTCGGCATATTAAGGGTTTATCAAGAAAAGAATTACGTACATCATGGGGGAAAGGACATTGAGTTCCAAACTAACAAACCTGGCATTATCGTTGGCACTGTCTATGGTGGCAGTCGGCACAGCTCAAGCTCAGGACAAATCACAAGAATCGCCGGAGTTGCAGAAGGCATCGAGCTTGCACCTTCAAGGTAAACTTAAGGAAGCAGAAGTTCTGTATCGCGAAATTCTTCGCAAAGAACCAGACAATGCGGTAGTTCATACCAGACTGGGTGCATGCCTAGCGGCTCTATCACTTGATAAAAACGGCAAAAACCAAAAGGACATGGAGGAAACTGCGATCCTCGAAGAGCGTCAAGCGATCAAGCTTAACCCGAAAGACCACATGCCCCACATCCAGCTCGGCAAAATCTATGCAAACAGCGGCAAGTTAGAAGAGGCCATCAAGGAGTTCAACCAAGCGATCGCGTTGAAACCAGACAGCTACATGGCGCACATCGACCTTGGAACCTACTACATGCACTTGGACAAAGCTGAAGACGCTATTCGCGTTTATAAGAAAGCAAACGAACTCAAACCGGAAAAACCAACACCGTACATCAACCTCGGTGTAGCGTACCAAAGTATCGGCAGATTCGATGAAGCTGTCGCCATTATGAAAAAGGCTCTAGAACTAAAGCTCAACAAAAATGAGCAAAACCTGGCGAACTTCAACCTCGGCAATATCTACGCGGATAAGGGTGAAGCAGATAACGCAATCGCGTCTTACGAAGCGGCACTCAAGGCAGAACCGAGCAACTTGCTTGCAACTAGTGGCATCGGCTGGATGAAAGGCGCCCAGGGTCAGTACGATGAAGACATCGCTCTGCAGAAGAAGGTTTTGAAGCTTTGCAATGGTCAGCGAATAATCGAATCTGTTGCAAGAGCTCGAATGGCATCGGCCCTGGCAGCCAAAGGTGATACCAAAACAGCTGAAGTCGAATTCGAAAAGTGCGCAGCAATGAAGCCACCATTCCCGGTGGCACTCGTCGACTACGGACATTACCTCGAAAAGAAGGGGCGAAAGAACGAAGCGAAGAGCCAATTCCAGAAAGCTCTGCAGGTACAGCCCTCGTTCAAGCCAGCTCAAGATGCTCTCGCTAAGCTAGAAGGCAACACACAAACCAAGTAGACCCTGTGGTCTAGAAAGGCGTAACGCCGCTTGTCGGAGAAAACTAATCCAATACTAGGGCGATGGGATTCCGTCGCCATCAGTATCGGCATCGTCCTCGGTGTTGGCATTTTCCGAGTGCCGTCGGAGGTCGCGAACCACTTATCGTCGGGCATCTGGATAATCATCGCCTGGATGCTCGGCGGCGTCTTTTCGCTCGCGGGCGCGCTCTGTTATGCGGAATTGGTCTCGCTTTTTCCGAAAAGCGGAGGCGACTACATCTATCTGCGCGAAGCTTACGGTAAAGTCGCAGGCTTCCTGTTTGCCTGGTCTGAGTTGCTCATTACAAGAACGGGCTCGGTCGCGGCAATTGCCCTCATGTTCGGAGAATATGTCTGCGCGCTTTTAAACTGGAGCGCAGATCCTGTTTCTAAACGTGTGATCGCAGTCGGCATCATTGCGGTTTTAACCGCGGCAAACTTCTTCGGACTGCGACAAAGCAGCCGCCTGCAGAACCTGTTGACCGTTTTGAAAGTCTCCTCTCTGATACTAATCGTGGTGGCGGGCGTAGCGGCGGCAAAACCTCCTGTCACCAGTTTCGCATTGCAGGACCTGGCAGGAGCGAACATGCAGACTATCACAGCCGTTTGCCTGGCGCTGGTTCCCATCATGTGGTCGTACGGCGGCTGGCGAGACAACGTTTTTCTTGCCGGCGAAACCCAGGACGCTGACCGCTCGGTGCCCTTCGCATTGCTGACTACATGCGCTCTGATAACGCTTATCTACACAGCAATGAACGTCATGTATCTCTGGTTCATTCCAGTGGAAACTCTGAAACATTCACAACTGGTCGCAGTCAGCCTGTTACAGATTGTCTTCGGAGAGGCAGGTGCCAAGCTTTTCGAAATCATGCTGATCATCTACGCCCTTGGAGTCATCAACGGATTATTGCTAACTGGAAGTTTCCTTGCCAGAGCCATGTCGGAGGACAATCCCATATTCGGCTTCCTGCAAAAAACCGACAGGCGAACCGCAACGCCGCTCCGCGCGCTCGTATTCAACGGCTTCTGGTCATGCGTGCTAGTAATCGTCACGGGCTCGTTCGAAGCGCTGCTATATATAACGGGTCTATGGGTCTGGATTTTCTTCGCCATGGTATCAGTAGCCATCATTGTATTTCGGGTTCGCAAAATAACTTCGCCAAACCGATTCAACATGCCCGGCTATCCTGTGATACCAGTTGTGGTGGCAGTCATTTCCCTCGCCCTGGCCTGGAGCACGGTCTCATACATGCCCAAAGAGTCCTTGTGGGGAACGCTTTTAATGCTCGGCGGCTTGCCGTTTTTCTTCTTTCAGAAGAAGTCCCGGCAACATCAATAAGACGCGCTGTTACTTTCGCTATCTCCCATCTGCGCCTTGAGCGCTTCAAGCGGATTGAGACGCCATAGAACGGAAATATATTGCTTACGGACAGCACCCATAAGCGCGCTCCTGTCACCAATTGTGGTGCGGACAAGCGGAATAGCTTCCTTCAAAGAGTCGCGAGCTTCTTCATACTTGCCCTGAGCGATCAGAACAAGGGCCAGTCCGTAAAGGGACTTAGCAGCATACGGAGTTTCCGTCTTACCATGACTTCGCCACCATTCCAGACCAAGTCTGTAATAACGCTCGCTATCGGCAAACTTATCCTGGCGACGGTACATATCAGCAAGCTTGCTGCATGTGTCGGCATAAGTCGGCGCGTCGGTTTCCTTCGTGATATCAACAATTCCAAACAACTTCTCGAACGTGGCAACGCCCTTCTCAAGCTCGTTCTGCTGCGAATAGATATCGCCGAGAACACGAAGTGGTTGAATCATTCCTCGCTGCTGCAGCGGATCGTTTTCCATCAACGCAACAGCTTTATTGCAAGCCTCCACCGCTTCTTCATACTCATCTTGCATGAAGCATACGTAGCCCAAGATCCGCCAGGACTGCGCCGCAGGCCATGGACCTTTGACTTTCTCCGTGACTTTGATCAGCTGGCGAGTGCGCTCCTCGGCTTCCTTCCAGTGAGAAGAATTCGCGTACAGTTCAACAAGCGATGACAGAGCATTGGCATACTCTTCGGACTCTTCGCCTTGCTCCTCCTTCACGAGTTCCAGCGCGTCTTTCGCCGCTTCCTGCCTGGGACCGAAGCCCTCGACCTCGGTAGTCTTGTCCTTCTTCACCACTATCCACAAGGTTTCGTTTTTAAACGGAGGAAACTTTTGCTCGCTGGGGCTAAAACTTGTAGTCACCCAGAAGATTGGCACACCGATGAGAATAGCAGTGAGCACGCCGAACAGCATGAACTCCGACGAAACCGGCATCAATCCTCGACGGCGGCGAGTTACCGATGTGCTTTTGCGAAAAGCGTTTGCGGTTGTCTCCCATTCCTCTTGCGGGCAAACTAACAGTAATTCGAGATCGTGCTTGAGTTCAGAAACACTCTGATAGCGGAAATCAGGTTCTTTCTCCAGACATTTGAACGTTATGGTTTGGAGCCGTGAGAGGAAAGTCGGATCAGCATCTTCAATTTCTATCGGCTTCGGTGCTTCGTTCATGTGCTTGTAAGCGGTTTCAAGCACGTTCTTTCCGACGAACGGCGGCTTGCCGGTTACAGCTTCGTACAAGACACATCCAAGCGCGTAGATGTCAGTCCTCGCATCGAGCCGTTTGCCTGTGCATTGCTCAGGACTGAGGTAAAGAGGACTGCCAAAAACTTCTCTGGTGTGCGTGATGTACTGCGCAGACTTGCTATATTCACTCTCCTCGGCAAGCAGCTTGGCGACACCGAAATCAATGACCTTCACGTCGTCGACAAACTTGGCATTGTCGACAATGACAATGTTGCTAGGTTTGATATCGCGGTGCTGAAAGCCGGCAGCTTCGCCCTGCTCTAGCGCCTGACAGACTTGTTTGAAGATACTGACGGCTCGCTCAACCGAAATGTGACCCGACTTGGAGAGCAAATCTTCAAGACTCTCGAAGTTGAGCTCGTCCATGACCAGGAAATAATTGCCGTCGGATGCGACAACGACATCCTTGTAGTTGGCCACATTATTGCCTTTGATGGCGAAAAGCCCGCGACACTTGGTCTCGAACCGTTTCACATTTTTGATATTCTGCATCAAGTGCGGATGGATGCGCTTCAGAACTCGGACTTCACGGTTCTGGGTCTTGTCCCGCGCACGATAAACCCCGGAAAGACTGCCCTCACCGAGGAAAGACTCAATCTCCCAACGACCGTCGATAACCGAGCCGACGAGCGGGTCCGCCTCGCCAAACAAGGAGATATCGGGCTTTCCGTCTTTCACTCTGTCAGACACGTTTAAACCGCAACCGCTAATAGTGTTCTTATACCAGGACTATTAATATGCCACCGTAGAGGTGAAAAACTAACTCCCACGATAAAGTCGGACACTGTTCAGGATTTGCAATCGGCATCGACCAGTTGTTTGGTCAAAAACATATCATTAACCGTAGGGCAGACGTAAGCGTTCAAATCATTCTTGCTTGCCGACACAATCAGTTTATCGCCCATGGGAAACGGATATTCGATATGCTGTCCATCGACGAAAATCGCACCGGTTCTCATTTGAGAAACCACTTCCATCGCTTGATCTCGACGCAGGAAGCCGTGCAAGAGCTTGTCTGCTTCGCCGGGTCGCACGCAGGGTTCGCGCACAATGTATTGAAACTCATTGTCGATGATCGGTTGAATTTCGCCACCAGCTGAGCGCAAGGAGCCGGTTGAGCCAGCCGGAGTGCCTATCCAGATGCCGGACGATCGCTGCTCTTCCTTCACGGCGTCAATCGACAACAGATATCGACTGGTCGCGGCCGGATGAGTGTGCGCGATCAAAATTTCGTTTAAAACCTTCTGTTTCAGCAACGTTCCATTGAGATTCAGATCAAGGCGCAGGATTTTTTCCGGCTGTAATTCATCCGAAATCACCTTATCCAGTAGTTCCGCAAAATTATCTTTCGAACCGATGCAAAAATGTCCAAAACTCGACGACTTCGAAGAGTTGACGCCGAGCAAGGGAATGTCATCAACGAAGTGCGAAGCGTCCAGGAAAGTGCCGTCACCACCTACTGAAATCATCATGTCGATGTCGTCAACGGACGTGCTCATCTCAATTCGGGCAACCGATTGAAATTCGATGTTACGCCTGGCGAGCTCGTCTTTCACCGTGTCGAGAGCGGCGATGTGCTCCTCATGAGCGAGTTTGACTTTGCGAACAGATTCGTGTCCTTCTTTGAGCAACTGCAAAAAGCGCTCGTCTTTGAATTCTTCTGCCTGAATCTGGTAAATGCTCTTCTTATGAAGAACCAGCGCTTTCTTGAGCCGCAAGTTACCGTGCTCCTGAGAACAAGAAGGAATACAGAAGGGCAAGGTTAGCAGATTATCAGGGCTATTACCAGTTTGGAGGGAAACCAAAATGCGCCGCTCGCATTGCCAAAATTGTCGATGAAAGAAGTTCACATGCGGCGCCTGGCGCGAGCCTGACGCCCGTATTTAGGTTATACTGTACGTTTCAAGGGATATCGACAGGCACTCCGCGTGGTCTTGGAAACAAGCCCGGAGTTGTTTCAGGAGGTCTTGATGACACTGTCTGGCGCTCAAATCAGGGACAGATTTATTTCCTATTTCCGGGACAAACGCGGGCACCTGCATAAGCCCAGCTCGAGCCTGATTCCGGACAACCCGACCCTGCTGCTCACGAGTGCGGGCATGGTGCAATTCGTGCCGATTTTCCTCGGCAACGCACCGCCGACCAACCCGCCACGGGCAGTGACAGTGCAGAAATGCGCTCGCGCCGGCGGCAAAGACTCCGACATCGAAAACATCGGCCGCACGTCTCGCCACCACAGCTTCTTCGAGATGCTGGGCAATTTCAGCTTCGGCGATTACTTCAAAAAGGAAATTATTCCGTGGGCGTGGGAATACGTGACCGAAGATCTGGGATTAGAGCCAGAACGGCTTCACGTCACAGTCTTCAAAGGTGACGAAGAAGTCCCGGGCGACGACGAAGCGTATGACATTTGGCACAAAACAGTCGGCGTTCCGAAAGAACGCATCTATCGACTGTCGCGCAAAGACAACTTCTGGGGACCTCCCGGTCCGACCGGTCCGTGCGGTCCGTGCTCGGAGATTTATTACGACAGGGGTCCGGAATATGGTTGCAGTGACGACCCAACAAAGTGCGGCATCGACATCTGCGAATGCGATCGCTACATGGAGTTCTGGAACCTCGTTTTCATGGAACTCTTCAAAGATGAGAACGCAAAATTCACTCCTCTAGCCAGCAAGAACGTCGATACCGGTTCCGGTCTGGAACGAGTAGCGCTGATACTGCAAAAGAAAAACAACACGTTCGAAACCGATCTCTTCTTCCCGATCCTCGAAGAGGTATCGAAAATTGCCAACGTGAAATACACGGGCGGAATAGTCACAGGACTGCCAACCACACCATCCGAGAAAACTGATAGCTACCTGAAAATAATCGCCGACCACTCTCGCGCGATATCGTTTTTAATCGCAGATGGTGTCAGAACAAGCAACATCGGACGCGGATACGTTCTGCGTTTCATCACGCGAAGAGCTGCTCGTTTTGGGCGTCTTCTCGGCATCGACAAACCGTTTCTTTACACATTGGTTCCAACAATCGTACGCATTTACGGCGATGCATATCCGGAATTGAAGAAGAACGAGAAGCTGATAGAACAAGCCATCAAGGAAGAAGAAGAGCGCTTCGCCAAAACAATCGATCGAGGAATGAAGTTCCTCGACGAATTGCTCCAGGAGAAGGGTGATACCGTTGATGGTGCCAAGGCATTCAACCTGTACTCCACCTATGGCTTCCCGTTCGAGCTGACAAAGGAGATTGCCGAAGAACACGGCAAGAAGATCGACCTAGCCGGCTACGAAGAGGCGAAAGAAAAACATAGTGGAGCCTCCGCAGGCGATCAGTTTAACGTCATCATCACAGGCGAAGAAGCAATCGGAAAAATTCTCAAGGAGCATGGAGCTACGGAATTCACCGGTTATAAGGAAACCAGCGGCGAAGGCGAAGTCCTTGCTGTGTTGAAAAACGGAAGTTTAGTCGATGAAGCCCAGGAGGGTGACGAAGTCGATGTTATTCTGAGCCGCACTCCTTTCTATGCGGAGTCTGGTGGACAACTCGGTGACATCGGTGTATTTGAAAACGATGACTGCCGTCTACAAGTCCTCGATACGAAGAAACACGAGGGTCTGCATGTTCACCGCGTGCGGGTTCAGGCTGGAGCTGTTCGCGCCGGAGAAAAACTACGCCTGGCAGTCGATCAGGAAAGACGTAATCTCACCGTACTTCACCATAGCACTGCTCACATTTTTCATTCGGCAGTCAGAGACCGGCTCGGCAAGCACGTCGCGCAGGCTGGTTCGCAAGTTGGTCCAGCAGCGATGCGTTTCGACTTCAACTTCGAACGTCAGCCGACCAAAGAAGAATTGGCCGACATCGAACGCACGATGAACGTCTGGGTACAGGAAAATGCCGAAGTCAAAACCACCGAGATGACACTCGAAGAGGCTAAGCAGACCGGCGCGATAGCCATGTTTGGTGAAAAATACGGCGACAAGGTTCGAGTCGTTCAAATGGGAGATTTCAGTCTCGAGTTCTGTGGTGGCACTCACGTTGCCTCCACAGGCAGTATCGGACTGGTGAAAATCATTTCGGAAGGAAGTATCTCCTCCGGCGTTCGTCGAATCGAAGCGCTGTCAGGACCGAAGGCGTGGAACTACATCAGCGAACAGATGGGTTATCTCGGCGAATTGTCAGACAAGCTGAAAGCAAAACCGGCTGACCTGGCATCTCAAGTAGATCGCCTGCAAGCAGAGATCAAAGCAAAGGAAAAACAGAATGCAGAGCTTGAAGATCGGCTTGCACTCGCCAAAGTATCGGATCTCTTAGCCGGTGTTGAAACGCTCGGCAACGTCAAGTTCGTGACAGGGCAAGTACAGGATGTATCGAGCGACGGTTTGAAAACAGTCGCGACCTCGATAAGAGACAAAGGTGACGACATGGTTGTACTCCTTGGCTCAATACAGGGTGCAGACAAGGTTTCAATCGTATGCGCGGTTTCCCAGGCTCTCACCAAGAAAGGTTTCCACGCCGGCAATATCGTTAAGGAAGTTGCCGAGGTTTGTGGTGGCAAAGGTGGTGGCAGACCCGATGTCGCCCAGGCTGGCGGCAAGGACACGGCGAAGCTGGAAGAGGCTCTGCGACTGGGTCGTAAGCGCGTGAGTGAAACCAATTCGTAAGGTTCATCTTTGTTCGAGAAAATTCGCGTTTGACGTTGACGCATTCGAGTGCGCCGGGTCATTGCGTCTGCAACGAGTTTTCCAATTCCTTATATATAGATTTTGGATCAGGCAAAATTCGAACTTATACGCTACAGTGAACGGACTCTGATCCTAATTTGGATCGTTGCTTCGTTATTGAGATCGACAATTCGCGGGGAGGTCTTTAACTCATGTCTGGCACGAAGAAACTCTGTTCGTTTTTGCTCGCCATCGTAAGCGCAGTGTTCTGCTGCCTGCAGGCGATTGCTGCAGCACCTCCGGTGCGCATTGCCGTCGTCACCGGCGGTGGCAGTGGGATCGAGCAAGAGATAGTCGATAAAATCACAAACGAAATCCAGAACGATCCGAACGTGGCAGTTAGTACGGTAAACCCGGACTGGTACGTCGTCTGCAATATCAAAGAGATGATGGATCAAATGAGCGGACAGATTCGCTACAACGGTAACGTGATTATCAAGACCACTAAAGGAAAAATACTCGATACCGTAGCAGTTCAAAAATACAACCAGGATTTTTCTCTCACTCCTGGAACTCCTTTGAACAAGGCTCTAGTTGACCGAGCTGCCCGAGAGGCGACTCAGGCGGCGGCCAACAGAACGATTCCGGCTATTCAGCGAGCTGTCCAGGTTGAGATGGAAACGCGCGAACAAATTATCAAAGCGCAAATCATGGCCGAGCAGGAAGAATATGATGGTGCCATCAACGCTCTTCGGCTCGTGACGCCTGATTCGCCGCACTTCGAAAATGCCCGCGACTTGATGGCGGAATTTTCTATGGAAAAGGATGCTCTCGAAAATTTGAAAAAGGGTCAATCGCTGGGCGCTGCTCACAAATACGGACCAGCAATCGCAGCGCTGAATGCCGTTCCGGCCAAATCGAAATACAAGGGCAAGGCTAAAGCATTAGCTGCGTCTTATGGTGGATCAGCCAAACGCGCCACCGCTCCGAAGAAAGTATTAGTGAAAAATAACAGTGGTTCTGCTGCCGCAGGCAGTGGTAACCAAGACGCTGAGTTGAAAGCGCTTGACAAAGTTTTGAAGATGGAAAAGAAAGCTATCGAAGACGCTCAATCGCAAGTAAACAAGCGCCTCAACAAATAATTCGGACAGTTCGATCCGGCGCAGAAATAAATATGTTCTCCTGCAATCCTGCCAGCTGGCTGTTTCGAGCCGAAGGACAGGATTGCAGTTTGTTTTTGTAGTCCATTGATTTAATTGAAATCAGGCTTAAACTGCGGATCTAATGTACATTGAATCCAGTAGACTCAATGGTTTGCATACAAGTTTTGATCTTGTTTGCAAATTGAGGCTCCGGCGAGCCTAATTTCCAGAAACCGCGAGTGGTTATGGAAGTGGTTAATACCAAGGAGTAGTGTGATATGAAGTTTCGCAAGACTGGTGCGCTCTTGATAGCGGCAGTTTTTCTTCTCAATCTGACCTCGTTGCCCGCTTCCGCAGAGGCAAAGAGACGCATCGCGATTATGCCTTTTGACTCAGGTCACTACGCAAGCGCGATCGCGAACGTCGACCTCGGGCAAGCGATTGCATCGATGTTGACGACAAAAATCGTTAATGATGGAACCTTCCGAGTGATCGACAGACAGATGCTGGAGTCCGTCATGAAAGAACAAAACCTTTCGGTCAGCGACCGTGCCGACCCGGCAACCGCTTGCAAAATCGGTAAAATCTTGAGCGTTGATGCAATCGTTGTAGGCAGCATCACTCAATTCGGTCAAGAAAGCAAGTCATCCAGCGCCAGCCTACCGACCGGCTATATCCCGGGCATCCCGTATGTAGGCGGTATCGGCGGAATGTTCGGCAGCGTTCGTTCAAGCAAGAGCAAAACTCGCGTGTCAATCGACGCAAAAATCATCGACATCAACACCACTGAAATCCTTGCAGCAATGCAAGGTTCAGGCGAAGCAAAGCGTTCGGGTGGTGGCATTGGTGGTTTCAGTCAGGACACCAACGGCGAAAGCGCTATTGCTGACGAAGCGACCATTCAGGCAGTAGACAGCTTGAACAGCCAGATCATCGCAGCCGCCGCAAAAATTCCGGACAACCAATCGTTGATCGCGAAGAACGTAGAAGGCAAAGTTGCTGACGTCACCGGTAATACCATCACCGTCAACGTCGGCAAAAAATCAGGCGTACAAGTTGGCACCAAGCTCAACGTCGAACGCTCGGTCAAGAAGATCACCGACCCGGATTCCGGCAAAGTGATCAAAGAAGTGTTCAACACAATTGCCACCATCACCATCAAAGATGCTGATGACACCTCGGCGACCGGAGACCTGTCTTCCGGAACCGGTGTCAGAGTTGGTGACACGGTAAAAATAAGCAGCACCTCTGTCACTGGAGTTGTGCTCAACAAGTAGATTGTCAGAGAGGCCGGAATCGATTGAAAATGTCGGTTCCGGCTTAAATCTGCAACTATAATTTCTGAAGAACTTTCAAACGTCCATGACAACCTCGAGTTGCGTGGACATTTGATTAATGACAAGGATTGAATCATGCTCAAAAGAAGTCTTTCGGTATCATTGCTTGCGCTCGCCTTGCTTTCAGCAACCGCTTCATCTGTTTCAGCCAAACCGACCGACTGGGACAAAGAGCTGGCAAAAGGCTATCAACAGCTGTCAATTGGAAACAAAGAAGTCGCGGCGGAGTTTTTCGCCAAGAAAGTAGCCAAGTATCCAGGCTCCGCAGCCTGCCATACTGCTCTGGGTAAGGCTCTAAAGCGTTTGGGCAAACTCGACGAGGCCAAGAAGGAATTCCGTTCCGCCACGCAATGCGAGCCAACCTTCGCTGACGGCTTCTATGAATTCGGCTCCTCACTCGAAGCCGACGGGCAATACAAAGAGGCAATCGAAAACTTCCAGAAGTATCTCGAATTAAGCCAGGACGCAGCCAAGCGGAAGAATATTGAAGACAGAATAAGATTCTGCCAGGACAAGCTTTCAAGCTAGTAAACTGAGCGAAGAAGGCAAGTTGGTAGAACAATTGCGCTTATAAAGGGGTGGCAAGGTGGCTGACAAACAATTCGCATTTTTCGAAGGCAAATTCGTCGATATCAACGACGCGAAAATTAGCATCAAGACGCACGTAATCCAGTACGGAACCGGCGTTTTCGAAGGCATTCGCGGATATTGGAACGAAAAGGAAGGGGAGATGTATCTCTTCCGGCTCAGAGAGCACTTCGAACGCATGATAGATAGCATGAAGATCATGCGCATCGAGCCGCTCCACACAGTCGACGAGATGTGCGACATGGCTGTAGAGCTGGTCAAGATGAACGGCGATAAAACCGACGTTTATGTCCGCCCACTCGCGTATAAAAACAGCACCGCGATTGGACCTGGACTGCACAACAATCCGTCCGAGTTTTGCATGTACACGGTGCCATTCGGTGCGTACTTCAAGTCCGGCGACGAAGGGCTTCGCGTCATGGTTTCGAGCTGGAGAAGAATAGAAGACAACGCTATTCCGGCGCGTGCAAAAGTCACCGGCGCGTACGCTAACACAGCGCAATCCAAAACCGACGCAGTGCTTTACGGCTTCGACGATGCGATCGTGCTCAGCGAAGACGGACATATCTCCGAAGGTTCGGCGATGAATATCTTCCTCGTCAAAAACGGCGAATTGATGACCACACTTCCTTCAGACAACATTCTCGTCGGTATCACCCTTGGTTCGGTGATGGAGTTCGCAAAAGAAGAACTCGGCATCGTCGCAACCAAACGCAAGATCGATAGAACGGAACTCTACTCTGCAGACGAAATCTTCTTCTGTGGAACAGGCGCAGAAGTGACGCCGGTTGTCGAAGTCGACAAACGTCCGATCGGTACTGGCAAGATGGGACCGACCTGCAAGGCTATCAAAGACCTCTATTACAAGATCACCCATGGTGAGGTTGAGAAATACCACAAATGGCTGACACCGGTTTATGCTAAGAAGGGGAGCAAAATCGGCGCTCGGTAGTCTATAAGCTCACGCATCCTCACTGGGTAGAAATATGAAACCGCCATTGATCATTCTCAGTCTCTTTCTGGCGTTGGTGACTTGTGTGTTTGCGACTAGCTCGCCAGTTGACGCCCAGGCGTCCAAACCGAGCGACGCTTACAAACAATTTCTCGCGCGTCTGTACTGGGCGAAACAACTCAAAGACTTTACGTTTTGCATGCAAGAGTCCACGAGAACTCACATGGAGAGCCTCACTGGACAAGAAGCGCGTGACGCTTTCCTTCGCTACAAACGCAGTTATGTAGCCAAGTTCAAAGTGATAAAAGAGGAAGTTGTCGAGGACCGCGCCTTTATCGAAGGCGAAGGAATCGCTGTAGAATCAGGACAGCGAGTCAAGGCGCACGTGCGCGCGCAAATGGTTCGCGAAGGTGGAGCATGGAAAGTCATGTTCACCAACTGGAGCGGTACTATTTACGGTCGCTAGCCGCCGGTATCATCGGCACGAATCGAACCGGAATCAAAGTCTGTTTGCTGACTGAACCATCGGCATTCTTGACGAGCTTGAGAAGCCATTGTACTTCACCATTCTCACCGACCGGCACCACCAGGATGCCGCCAATTTTAAGCTGCTCAATTAATTTGTCCGGTATCGTCGGCGGTGCTGCGGTGACGATCACAGCATCAAAAGGCGCTTCCTCACTCCATCCTTTGTATCCGTCGCCGACTTTCTGATGGACGTTGTCGATACCACAGGCGGTGAGAGCAGTTTTTGCTCTGGCAGCGAGTTCAGGAATTATCTCAATAGAATAAACATCCTTGACCAATCGAGATAAAACAGCGGCCTGATATCCGGAACCCGTCCCGATTTCGAGAACGCGCTCATCGCCCTGTAAATTCAGCGCGTCCGTCATATACGCTACGATAAACGGTTGCGAGATGGTCTGACCTTGCCCGATCGGAAGAGGATTGTCGTCGTAGCTGTTTTGTTTAAAAGACTCGTCTACGAATCGATGGCGGGGCACGCTTGCTAAAGCGCGAAGCACTTTTTCGTTCCGGACGCCCTTCTCCTTGATCGATTCGAGGAGCAAAGCACTCTCTTTACTAAATGTGCGCTCTTCTTCTCGCCCGCCTTTTAGCTCCGCGTCGTATCCGTCGTTATCAGCCTCTGCGCACCCCGAGCTGTTGAGAGATACCGCACCAAGAGCTGCTAGTGAACTCAGAAATCTTCGAAACGGTCGTCCCGAGCGGTTCCGCGCAGTGAGTTTGGCAATGCGCTGATTGAGAGATGTAATCATTTTAGAAACGTCTATATGCATAACGCGTGCAACCTATCTCTTAGAGACTAACAGGAAGCACGCGTCTATGGTGCAATTTCAAATTCAGTTGTCTAATTACTTAGTGATTTCCGTTGTATCACTACAACATGGAGGTAGTCTATTTCGAACTTAATGCAATCTGTTCTTTCATGACTGCCGAACGCAAGTTGTTGAGCACTTCCGGCATGATTTTCCGCAATTCGCTGTTAACCATCACTTGCGGAAGTAACATGCCACCATCGATGTGCTTGGCGTAAGTTACCAGTGTTCTGTCGCCTTCAACCGGCGTCAGCTGCCAGTATCCCTCGTTCGCCTTAAAAGCGCCGCTGTGCCTAGTCCATTCGATCCGCTTCAGCGCTTTCAACTCGGAGATGTTCAGCACATAATCGTATTTCCAGAGACCGCCCATGGAAGCGACCGTAAAGCTGATTGTTTTCTGCGGGCCATTATCATTGATAATCTGCAGGCGTTTTAGATTCGAATAGATCTCGTCGGCGCGATCGTACTGAGTGAGCGCGTCCCAGACAACTTCAGGCTTCGAGTTGATTACGACCTGCGCAACTTGATAGTTTTTATTTCCAACCTTCTGCTGCGCGACTGTTGCATGAGGGTGCGGAGAGACCATACTGACCTGACTGACGGTGTTGTCCGGCTTCATTCTCTCAGCGTTGGCAGGTGCCGTGGAGATAAATGACAGGATGACGAGAATGCTGAGCAAGCCAGCTCCACTACCGTTTTTCATAAGTTTCCACCTGTAAAGTTTTTCGTGAGAGGGCGACTGGGAAGCGAGATTACGCGAATCAGGACGATAGGAAACTGGACGCCAAAAGCAGCCTGCTTCCAGCTTCCTGAACACTTACAAACGCCTGATTAAGGTGATCCAGCCTTTCTTCGAAGTAGCTCGATGTGTTTAGTTGACGGGAGGGGGCATCGGTTGTTCCCAATTTCTGTGATCGCTGGATCACATCACGTTTAGACATGGAAATTTGCAAGAAAACAATTCAAATTTGAAAGCCTCATGCAGACCAACAGCCGACTCCGGCAGATCGGCGCCGCGGTCCATTGGTTTGAAACCCAAACCAGAGCCGTTTTCCTGAAACCCCGCTAAAAAAGGTCCGATCCGTGTGAACTAGAATAGGAACAGGCAGATGGCTAGGCAGGCAATCGAATGAATATGAAAAATGCAGTTGGTCGACGGATGTGCGGGACATTGTTGCTGGCAGGATTAGCAATGTTTTCCATTGCTGGCGCCAGTTATGCGCAACTCACTGATGGTTCCTCCGATCGAACCGACAACTCTTTCGAGGTGCCTGGCTGGTTTTCGAAAGACAAGTCAGATATCGCAAGATATCCGGTGCCCCTCCTGCAGCCGCAAACACAATCAGCTCCGTCACCACTGGTGGTGATTCAAAAAGGAGGCACTTTTGGAAATCCAGGAGTGTTTTCGTCAAAGACAATTTTGACTCCCACTCCAACCGGCTTTATAGCAACTGGTTCATCGCTTCCCTGGGTCGCTCCAGGTGCTGGTTTTAGTGGATACGGTGGCTATGGTAGCTACGGTAGCTACGGTGGCTGGGGCGGTGGAATGCCATACGTCGGCAACCGAATGGGAGGATTCAGCCACTACTCATCATATATAGATTACGCAGGCGTGCCATCGGGCTACGCCTATGGATTCAACATCGGTGGCGGCATGCCCTGGATGGGAGGCGGCGGTTTCGGAATGACACCAATGGGTGTCGGTCGCAGAGTAACCGCCACGATTGTCGCACCGGAGACTAAAACTCAAGGCACATACTACAACAGCGGTCAAACAGGCAATTCCGGAAACAGCTACTACTCTTCCAACGCTCCGGTGGTGCAACCAAATGCGGTGACCATACCACCCAAGCAAAGTCCAAAAACCTACTGGGGAGATAGCGGAAGCCCATTCGGCAAGGACTTGAACGCCACCCCCTGGTGATTCGTTGCACTGCCCGACTGCAACTTTATAGATATTTCTGAACTATCGACTTCAGCACCTCGAAGCTAGTTAAACCTGTGCTTCGCTCTACAGGCTTACCGTCTTTGAAAACTATGAAGGTAGGCACAACCCTCACCCCATAACGGTTTGCCGAGACCGGACTTTCGTCGACATCCATCTTCAGGACTTTTACTTTTCCATTCCAACCGAGATCTAGTTGGTGCACCACCGGCAGCATCATCTTGCACGGACCGCACCAGGTCGCACCGAAATCAACGAGAGCGACACCCTTATAATCAAGCACGTCATGCTCGAAGGACGAATCATTGACAGGTGTTAATTTCGAATCGTCTGCTTCCTTTGCGACGGTTTTAGCAACGGAAACCGGTGCCACTGAGCTAAGTTTCTGCTGACTGACACGCCGACGCAGGTCAGTCTGCGCAACCGCAGGCCGGGTGGCGGAGCAGCTTTCCGTTAAGTGACAGCGAGAATTGCGAGCCGGCGAAATTATCGCCATGAATACAATTCCCGCGACAATGAAGGCAAAAATCAGTGGTAAAGCGAGCTTGGTCATACTCGCCATTATAATGCTAGGCGCTCAGCTTGGGTTGTATGGCAATCGGCGGGGGCAGTTCTCTCGTCCACTGGAACGAACGCAGCGTCTCCACGATTGTTTGCGCATGAAACGGCATATCTTCGGTCGGCGCCGAGAAGTGAACCTCATGGACAAGGCGCCCGGGACCGTCTTCCGAATCGGTAAAAATACTCAGGAATTTGCGGTCAAAAAGATTGTGTTCCCACCATATGGCCAACATCCGCCGCCCATGCAGCTCTCCGACCTCAGCAGCCGCAATCGTGTACGAAGTCTCGCAGTACTTTGCCCTGGCAAACTGAACACCGCCAAGCATCCGCCCACCGACGCTGGCGTGCCAGATTTCATGAATATCTTCGAGATCACTCTCTGAGAGCTCTTTTAGTTCGGTCAACAAACTGCCGAACTTAGCCGCAGTTTCAACCGATACAGGATTACCGCGAAACCAGAACTCCAGAGTGACGCTTGAATCGGTTTTCAGCTCGAAGCGCCTGAAGATTTGACCTGCGCAGGAAATTCCACCTGCCAGGATTGTCGAACGCGTGCACTCTTGCCATTTGTTCAGGCGGATAAATTTGATTTCGTCAAAAATCTGACCTGACAGCCGAGTGACGTCCGAAGTATCTACTTTGAATGACAATTTGCTTGATCTAGCGTGCATTTGTTTACCGCTCGAGATCCCCGGGTGCTGACTGGTGCCGCATATGCTTCGCATATCCATCTATATGCGGCTCGCAAGAACAACATGAATTTCCCATTTTGCGGCAATCTTGACAATCGTGAGATTCCCCCTGGAGTTACACTTAAATTTGAGAGCTTTTGGCGTTTTTTCAGTCCAGGTGCCGGATATAGCAATTTTCAGCAAAAAAAATTTCTCCGCAACTGTCCGTCACACCTTATAGGCTGAGAAAAAAGCCAATTGTATAATCTTCATTAAATTCGACCGCTCCTCCGGACAACTTCGACAGAGGTGACAGTTCACGCCCTGATGACCCAGCAAACCTTTGAAGGACCACTAATTAAGATACTGCGAGACCAGGGGCGAGCCACTGAGGACATTGAATTTGTTCAGAAGGCATACGATTTCGCGCACAAAGCTCACGACGGTCAGCTTCGCAAGTCCCAGGACCCATACATAATCCATCCGGCTGAGGTCGCCGCAATCCTGGCGGAACTGGATGCTGACGTACAAACAATTTGTTCGGCTCTACTCCACGACGTGCTTGAAGATTGCGACGTCACAGCCAAGGAGATGGAGAAAGAGTTTGGAAAGGACATCGTCACAATCGTCGAGGGTGTTACCAAACTAGGAAAGTTCAGTTTTAGCTCCAAAGAAGAGCGCCAGGCGGAAAACTTCCGCAAGCTCATTGTTGCAATCGCGGAAGATTACCGCGTTGTCCTGGTAAAAATGGCTGACCGCCTGCACAACATGCGCACGCTGGACCACATGGCGCCGCACAAACAGCAAGAAATTGCCAAAGAGACACTGGAAATCTACGCGCCACTGGCAAACCGTTTCGGTCTCGGGGAGATGAAATGGGAGCTGGAGGACCTCGCTCTGAGCTATATGGAGCCAGCGGAATATCAGCGCCTGCGTCAGCTTGTGGCTGATGAGCGTCCCGAGCGCGAAAATCTGATTGGAGACGTAGTTGAAAAACTGCGCGCCGCCCTGGTCGAGCGCAATATCAAAGCCGAAATCAGCGGACGTCCGAAACACCTTTTCGGCATCTGGCGCAAGATGAAGAAACAGAACAAGCCCTTTGAAGAGCTTTTCGACATCCAAGCATTGCGAGTAATCATCGACAGCTCCGAAGACAAAAATTTCTGCGACCTGGAAAAAGATACTGATACGTCAGGTTGCTACGAAGTGATGGGCGTCGTACACGCGCTATTTACGCCAATTCCCGGGCGATTCAAAGATTACATCGCCATGCCGAAGTTCAACAACTATCAATCGCTGCATACCGCGGTTATTGGTCCGAAAGGCAGACCTCTCGAAATTCAGATTAGAACAAGGCGAATGCACCACATCGCCGAATACGGGATTGCAGCGCACTGGCGCTATAAAGAGTCCGGTGCTTCAGTCAAAGCAAACACCGATTCGGACAAGAAAATCACCTGGCTGCGTCAACTCGTCGACTGGAGACAAGATCTCGCAGATGCGCAAGAGTACATGGACGAAGTCAAAATCGACTTGTTCTCTGATGAAGTGTTTGTGTTCAGTCCGCGCGGTGATGTGATAGATCTGCCGACCGGTTCCACTCCTATCGATTTCGCTTACCGAATTCACACAGATGTTGGTCACAAGTGCGTTGGCGCAAAGGTAAACGATCGCATCGTGCCACTGAATACGGTGCTTAAGAACGGTGATATTCTTGAAATCATCACAAGTAAAGTCACCCAGCCGAAGATGGACTGGCTCAACTTCGCTCGCACCCACGGCGCGAAGAGCAAGATTAGAAACTGGTTCAAGAAGCATCATAGAGAAGAACACATTCAGCAAGGGCGCCAGATGCTTGAAGCTGAACTCGGTCGCAAAGGTCTGGAAGAATTGCTGGAGTCCGAGCGTATCATGGAGATGGGTAAGAAACTCAATCTTCGAAAGCCGGATGATATCCTGGCGGCAATCGGATATGGCGATATTTCTACATCCACTGTCGTTGCAAAACTACGCGAGCTGGATCAGCTGGAGAAGGTAGAGAAGAAGGGCTACACTCTTCCTCTTACGCAAGAACGCAAACAGAGCAACATTGGCTCGCTAACCAGCTTGCTGCACCATTTAGCAAAATGCTGCCAACCGGTTCCAGGCGAAGAAATTATTGGCGTGGTCACCAGGGGCAGTGGCATCGCAGTTCACCGCCACGATTGTTCCAATCTGTCTAAAGCATCCGCAGAGCGCGTGATGGCTGTAGACTGGTCAACAGAGCGGAATACGACATATCCCGCTATGGTGAAGATCGAATGCATCGATCGCGTCGGTATCGCCGGCGATATATTGAAAAAGGTTTCCGACCACAGAGTAAATCTGCGCGATCTGCGAATAGAAACGAATAAAGACAAGAAAACGGCGTCTATAATCCTGATGCTGGAAGTCGTTGACGTAGATCAGCTGCAAAAGATCTCGCAAGCAATATCACAAATCAGTGACGTCATTCGCGTCCACAGAACTGACCATAAGAAGAAGGCTCCTGCCCCACCGGCCAACGGTACTCCGAAACAGAAAGCGTCGAAAGGCAGTAACGTTACGCCTATCAATAAAACCGCCAAAGCGAAGTCATCCAGGAAATCCCGCTCCGCAGATTCGTGAAAATCGTCTTAGCTACCAAAAACAAGGGCAAACTTCGAGAGCTCAGCGCCATGGCGAAAGATCTCGGCGAGACGAACTTTGAATTCGTGCTGGCGCCGGACGAATTCGACCCTGAAGAGACCGGCACGACTTACCTGGAAAACGCCGTCATCAAAGCCACCGAAGCGGCACGCATGACTAACCTACTATCTATTGCGGACGATTCCGGACTGTCCGTTGACGCGCTTGACGGGAGACCCGGAGTTTTCTCCGCCCGCTACTCAGGACACGATGAGGCGGCTGGCAGGCGCAAACTACTCGATGAATTGAAAGACGTGCCCGACGGCAATCGAGGTGCTCAATACGTCTGCTGTATGGCAGTTTGCGCTCCATCGAACCTGGAGATTGTTTACACGGTCGAAACATATTGGAGAGGCCGAATCGGGGTTGAAGAACGCGGCACTGGCGGTTTTGGTTTCGACCCAATCTTTTATGAAAACAATTCTGACGTAACGGTAGCTCAACTACCGGCTGTAGAAAAGAATCAAAAGTCGCACCGTGGGCAAGCCTGGAGACATGTGCTTACTTTTCTGGAGAAAACTTTCATTAGTTAATGAGAGGAGCTACATATACAACCACGTTCACAAGAGCTAGGATGTGTCGTCGTAGTCAACTTACCGACGTTAATGGCAACTCATCAACGTCGGCGACCAAATTAACCCCGAAAGGAGCCCGGTCGAGTGACAGATTTTCTGGTTTCCCCACCTAACAATGCAGCTGCGCTTCCTGCCTCCGACACGTGGCAGAACGAGAGCTACAACCATTTAAAAGCGCAGTCCGAGTCTCCTGAGGCGAAAGAAATCAACTTGCGCGAGGCACTTGAGTGGCTCCTCGGCAGTCCCGAACCCCATCAGGAAGTCCAGCTATCGGACGAAGAAAAAGAAAGCCGCAAAGAGCGCCGCATGGATCTGCTGATGTGGATCATGAACCTCGAGATGCGCCTCTCACCGTACCGCGAACCCGCCTAGGCGCGGAAGTCTCATCGTTAGAGCGTCTGAATCACTCCCGTTCAAAACTTTCTTTTGCAGAGCCATTACCATCGTTGAAGCTGGAAACATTCTTCTCTGCCTTAAAACTCTCTTCCATGGTTGCGACGGCATCGGCGCCTGATAAATCACAAAGACTCTGACGAGCAGAAGCCGCTATATTCCGCCATTCGCTTGGGTTCGTGTCCTTGTGTATTTCACGCGGGAATGCGTACTTGGAGTATGTCTCGTACCCGCAAGCAAGCCGCTCGCATTGATACCGACACATATTTTGAAACATAGTTAGCTCAATCGAATTAAGCTTTTGCGAATTTGGAAACTTTCTCTGAATGTAAGTGGCAAGCTCAGATCCCAAGTAAGTACCTGGAGTTATCGAACATCCGAGGTGACGCGAACGCTTGCATTGGTTCCAGAATTCCTTGTTATACGTGATGTGTCCTGAGTCACCGTACCTAAAAGCAACCAAACTTCGAGCGATTTCATCGTCGCGGCACTCGTGCGATGGATCCAATTTTCGAAGCAAGAACTGAATTTCCGGAGATTTCTGACACATTGCGTCAAAAAGTAGATTCAATCGAGCACAGTCTTGATCGGAAAAACCAGATTGATTCTGCTGATCATCGACGACTGCCGAGGGCGACTGTCCAGTGGACTGTTGAGCCCATGCAGAATTTGCAGACAGAAACAAAAGTACCACCAGACACGCCACTAAGGTTCGCAAACTTTTCCCTCACCAGCAAACAGCCAAGATTGATCATATCAACTACAAAAATAAATGCTCGCCACAGGCAAATCGTGCTCACCATTTCGACGCCTTCCTGATTGATATTTTGTATGATAGCTGTCTATGACCGAACGCGCAGCCGATCTCTTCAAACGATTAGACCCTGATGGACGGTACGAAAACGTCGAGCAGATAGGAAGCGGTGGGATGGGCACTGTTTATCGTGCTCTTGATACTCGTTTGCTAATTACAGTTGCGATAAAAGTTTTACACCAGAGCAGCGCGCAGGCACTCGTCAGATTTCAGCAAGAAGCACGCGCACTCAGCGCCTTGCAGCATGACGGCATCGTAAAAATCTACGACTTCTTCGCGTGCGAAGAGGAAGTTTTGCTGATCATGGAATTTGTTGAAGGGAAAACCGTTCGACAAATCCTCGATGAACAGGGAGTTATTGAAACGGAAGATGCAATCAAGATTGCATTAGAGGTCAGTCGTGCCATCAAGCATGCGCACGCCAATGGCATCATCCATAGGGATTTAAAACCTGACAATGTTATGGTCACCACTGACGGTGCAGTCAAAGTTCTAGACTTTGGAATCGCAAAATTGCTTCAAACCGATGACGTGTTCGGAACGTTAACGCGCGCAGGACAACTTATTGGAAGTCCATTGTATATGAGTCCGGAACAGTTACAGGGTCAACAAGCAACGGTGCAAACCGACATTTACGGTCTGGGCCTGCTCCTGTTTCACATGCTTGCCGATCGAAGTCCGTTTCGCTCTGACACCGTTTCAGCAATGCTTGAAGAACGCCTCCAAATGTCACCATCCAAGGTAGCCGAGTTTATAGGGCAAGAGAAGTTGGGTCAGGAAATCGATAGAGTTCTTGCAGTGGCATTGGCACCAGAACCGAGCAGACGCTATCGAAATATGGCTGCATTCGAGTCTGATTTAAACGTACTCAAAAGGTTACCGAGCGACTCGTCCTATAGCCCGCCTCCGGAATTGAAGCCGCCGTCAAACGAAGCAGAGCCTAGACCAAAGTCCGCGAAGGTCGCACTGCTGGCAATACCACTGGTTTTAATTACGGTTCTATTCACTGTAACCGCAGTTTTTCTAACACAACCGTCAGATACAGAGAAGCTTCTAAAGGGTCCTGCCAAAAGCCAGCACCAGCAGATCGAGATTTTGCCACAAAACGTCGAAGTGGATGAACCAGAGTCGGGCGACACGCAAAATCCGGACGTCGCACCTCCCGGTTTCACGTCGGACGACGACAACGGAACACGGACGGAAACATTCAGCAAGGCACGAGAACCGATTACAAAAGAAAAGATTGAATCCGCTCTGAAGGCAAACATTCGATATCTAAGCTTCGAAGGCAGCGCAACCCTAAGCGATGAGCATCTCCAGATGCTTAAGGACTCGCCGATTTACGCACTGGATTTGCGGTCCACTGCCACCGGCATTGGTGGCATGAAAGCACTTAGAGAATTGCCGAAGCTGAACTGGCTCATTCTCAGCAATTCAGACTTATCTGATCAAGGGGTGGAAGTTTTGGGCCCAATGCCAAACTTGAGGAAATTGGAGTTGCACAACTGCCGAAAGTTTACAGACCGTGGTTTAGAATCTCTGGTCTCAACTTATCCGAAACTCCAGCTGCTCGATATTGGCGAGACCTCAGTCACTACCCTGAAGCCGTTGAAGAAACTGAGACACTTACAGCTTCTACGAGCAGGAAGAACTGAAATTACCGATGCGGACATCGCTTGCCTGCGAGAACCACTCAGAGATCTCTACATCATCGGATGTCCAAACATCACAGACCAAACTCTAGACAGCCTCGCTCAAATTAAAACTCTACGCTTTGTAGCGCTGAGAGCCTGTCCAAAAATCTCGGTCAAAGCCGTTCGTAAATTCACAGATACTACTGGATGCAAACTCGTCTTTAAGACAAAGACTGCAAAACATCCAAAGGTTCGCGAACAAGATGCAATAAAAGACTCTTTTGCGGACCTGGACTCTCTCGACGAAAGTTCGAGCGATTATCGTTCCAACTAACTAGTCGCCTCGCAAGTCGCACAACTCTTCAAGCGATTGTATTATTTGAGTATGAATTTCGAAGAAAGCAGCGCCTTAGAACAACTCCGTGCGGACCTGAGACCGAACGAGAAGATCTACGTGTTCGGACCCGGAGGAGATAAGAACACGAATAAAGTTCCGGCGCTCAAAAAATTTCTCGGCTTCACGGTATTTGCTATTGCTGCCGGTACAATTGGTTGGCTGGCGCCCCTCCCCTCGGAAATTCACTCGTTCCTTGGAATTTTACCCATAGTTTTATTTGCATTTGGTTTCTGGGTCGTAGCAGTCGAATTCGTCAACGATAAGGATACTGACGATAGTTTTTACGCGCTCACTAACCAGCGTCTATTACTTCTCGACAATCGCCTGGTGAAGACCGTTACGAAACGCTCCGAAACAAAGAAGATGCAATCAACCGAACGTACAATGTCGCTTTACTTTAACGGACGGGCACTTCTCATAAAAAAGCTGAGGACTGATGAAGCCTGAAACTAAAATAGGCCTGGTCAAACAGGGCTGTAGTTTGGTCCCACCGAATCATCACTGTCAGAAACCTCTGAAGCACCAGCTGCGGTACCAGTGGTTTCCGATTCCGTGCCAACGCTTTCGGTGATCATGGAGGGTTGTCCGCAGGCTTCTCTAAGATCAGTTTCAGGTGCAGAGAAAACGACATCGCATGTCAGAGTAAAGCTGATGAGGACTGCGGCTATGAATGCGTTCGATTTCACACGACGTTCCTCAAAATCAAACAACAGGTTCAAGATCCATTAAATCACGCATGAGAAACTTCACTCGAAGTTCACCGCGCTCCATAATCCACAGCCAGTCTAATGACATCCAATCAAATCTTGAGTTTGGAGAACGCCAAGTGAACACTGCCCGCAGTCGAAATAGACGGGCGCAGTCCCAAGAATTGTATTTTTCGAGCGTGGAAACAGTTCCAGCCTCCGAGAACCGGCTAAAATGTCAGGCTGTATGGCGTCTAGGAACTGAATCATGGGTTACTCGGACTTAAGAGAATTTTTGCAAGAACTCGAGCGAGACGGGGAGCTGATGCGTATAACGGCACCCGTTTCCACCGACCTCGAAATCGCGGCGATCACCGACCGAGTAAGCAAGTCTACGGACGGCAATAATAAAGCGTTGCTGTTCACCAATGTCAAAGGCTATGACATGCCTGTTTTGATTAACGCATTCGGTTCGAACAGCCGAATACGCAAATCGTTGCAGGTGCAAGACCTCGATGAGATCGCCGATCGAATCCGGAAGCTGATTAAACCCAAAGTGCCTGAAAACTTCGTCGATAAGCTCGCAATGCTTCCGATGCTGATGGAAGTAGGTCGGTTTCCTCCAAAACATTTAAAAGGCGCCGCGCCCTGTCAGGAAGTCGTGATCACTGACCCGTCCGAGCCGATGCTCGACAAGATTCCGATTATCAAATGCTGGCCGGACGACGCCGGTCCGTTCGTCACGCTTGGAGTCGTGATCACGAAAGATCCGAAGAACGGGCACAGAAACCTCGGCGTATACCGCCTGCAGAAATACGATAACAAAACCACCGGCATGCACTGGCACAAGCATCATGATGGCGCGCGCCATTTCGAAGAAAGCCGGCGGCAAATGGAAACCGGCGTCCAGCCCGAGGAGCCGCCGAACTATGGAACGTTCTTCGACAAAGACCAATATCAAAAGCCCGGAAATCGACTGGAAGTTGCTATCGCCTTAGGCTGCGAGCCAGAAGTCACATATGCCGCGACCGCTCCGCTACCGCCGGATATCGATGAGCTGCTTTTTGCAGGCTTCCTCAAGTCGGCACCAGTCAAAATAACCAAGTGCAAAACCATAGACCTTGAGGTTCCCGCAAACGCGGAGATCATTATAGAAGGATACGTCGATCAGGAGGACCTTCGCACCGAAGGACCTTTTGGAGACCACACCGGCTTTTACAGTCTCGCCGGATTATTCCCAACTCTGCATGTAACTGCTGTCACTCACCGTCGCGATCCGATTTATCAAACCACAATCGTCGGAAAGCCGCCCCAAGAGGACTGCTATCTGGGAAAAGCCACGGAAAGAATTTTCCTGCCGATGGTGCAAATGCTCGTCCCTGAAATAGTCGACATGAACCTGCCCTGGGAAGGCGTCTTTCATAACTGTGTGATTGTCTCCATCGACAAGCGATTTCCCGGTCATGCCCGCAAGGTAATGAGCGCTCTCTGGGGGCTTGGTCAGTTGATGTTCACTAAATTCGCAATCGTCCTCGATAAGGATGTCGATATTCAAAACCTATCGGAAGTGGCGCTGCATGTGTTTGGAAACACTGATCCCAAGCGCGACATGATGTTTGCCGAAGGACCACTGGACATTCTCGATCACGCTTCGCCTCTGATGAGTTACGGTTCCAAAGTTGGAATCGATGCGACTCGAAAGTGGAAATCGGAAGGCTTCGACCGAATTTGGCCGGATCCGATCGTGATGACGAAGGAGGTCGATGCGATGGTTGAATCGCGTTGGGCCGAGTACGGTTTCCAAAAACATCTGATTGCAACTCGGCGGTAATCGAGTTTTGAAACGGATAGTTGAATGTTTCAATCTTCTTGAGAAACTGCTCTCAGCAATCGAGAAGCGCAAGGGTTTAAACTCTCGAGCCTACATAATATTGATGCTCTGGTTCTCAATAGTTTTTGGGAATCTTGCGATAAGCCCAACGCAAGCCAAACCGGTGGATGATCATGTGAAGGTCGGAAAGCAGCTTCTCTCGACTGGCAACTTTCCGGCCGCGGCCAAAAGTTTTTCCCAAGCTATTCAACTCGATCCTTCTAACGCCGAGGCACTTGCACTGCGGGGTTTCATACTTTACTGGATGAATAAACCGCAGCTAGCAATTCAAGATTTGGATAAGTCTGTCCAAATAGATCCGAAAAACTATTCTGGTTGGACGTCTAGAGCCGAGGTTTTGCGCCATCTCCAGCGTTATGATGAGTCGAGAAAAGATCTCGACAAAGCTATTGCACTGAAGCCAAATCTTCCCGATGCATACTATCTGAGAGGTTTATCCAGTCTCTTGCAGGGGTTGCACGTCCGCGCACAGCAAGACTTTACAAGCGCTATCAAACTCGGGCAATCTCATAAGTACGTCAACTTCGCCTACTACTGGCGCGGTCGAACCGAAGAGATGCAGGAAAATTATCGAGCGGCAATTGACGACTTCACAAAATCCATGAGCCTTGGCCAACCTCAGTCTCGCACGATTCGCCATCTCGATCCCAAAGCCATCTATATGTATTCCGCCGGGGAGTCAAAAGCAGGTTCGCTCGGATTGCTTGAACGCGGGCTCTGTTACAGCGCTGTCGGCGAGCACGAGAAAGCGATCGCGGACCTCACCGAAGTGTTGAAGACAAGTCCCAAAGAAACTTTGTTGTACGAGAAGCGCGGAAACGCTCTGTTGGCGCTGGGGAAGTATCAGGACGCGCTGAAAGACTTTAATCGCGCGCTTCTATTAGGTACGGAATCCGGTGATGTTTATTTCCATCTCGGACTCGCGCACTTCTGTTTGAAAAAATATCCAAACACCACGAGAGACTTCTCAGCTTGGTTCGAGAGGACGTTCTGGGAGGACGACAAGAAAAATCCGCTGGCATTGACGATGACAATCTTATCTATGAAACGCTCGCAACAAGATACTCAGGTACAGAAACTGCTGAAAGATGCGACTAGCGGGATGGCAAAGACGGTAGGTTGGCGAAAGTCCGTCCTGAGCATGCTGCAACACAAGATCGGTGCGGAACAGTTCGTCGCTCAGACAGAGAAAAAATCGCTCAAAGATAGGACCCAAGCGCATTGTTACGCCTCACTTTACTTGCTTTCAGAAAGCAAAGCGAAAGAAGCGAGAAAGTACTTCGATTGGATGAAGACAAAAGGCGACCGAAACCTTCTGGAATTCACTGTTTTGAACGCTGAGTTCCAACCCTAAAATCGCCTATCTCAAACGGTTATACGACCTCAAACCCTGTTATTATGAAAATCAGGTTTTCAAGGGGTAGTTTTTAATTTTGAGCGTGTTGAATCCTGTGCTTAGGGGGCATAAGAGAAATACGAACTCAATTCTTCTCGCCGCAAATGGAAATACGCGTCGGAGAGAGTTTGGCATGGTCGTTATCCTATAATCTTGTGAGCGTGCGTCATGAAGCAATTGAAGCGCATAGTTGTACTTTTCGTGGCCGGAATTATGATGGCCGGCATGGCTTACCAACCTGCCCAGGGGCATAAGGTCGAGCCGGACGAAGTGTACCATCGCGCATGGCAACTCGTTAGAGACAACTATTACGATGCCGGTTTCAACGGCGTTAATTGGAAAGAACTTGAGCACAAGTACGACTCCAAGATCAACAATCTTGAGGACGCTCACAAATACATAAAAGTGATGCTGAAGAGCCTCAACGATCCTTACACCCGTTTCCTGGATCCTAGAGCGTTCCAAGATGAGAACGATGCGATCGACGCCAAAATTGTTGGCATCGGAATCAACCTTCAGCAAACAAAAGATAAGGCGAAACTCCTCATCACCAGAACGATCGAAGATGGTCCCGCTGAAAAAGCTGGTATCAGAGCTGGTGACGAAATTGTCGCAATCGACAACTCGAATGCAGTCGGTATCACACCTGAGCAAGCCGCAGAAAAAATCCGCGGTCAAGCAGGAACCAGCGTGAGCCTGACCGTCAAACGCGAGAAAGACAACGAACCTAAAAAGATCGCTATCGTCAGAAGTGAAATCGTCATCAAAGCGGTTTCAACCAAGATGCTCGAAAACAATATCGGCTACATCCAGCTCACAACCTTCATCTCCAATGATGCTGCCAGAGAGTTCAAACAAGCACTGAGAAAGTACAACAAAGCCGATGGTCTTGTCGTCGACCTCAGAGATAACCCGGGCGGACTTCTCTCCAACGCACTTGAAATCGCAGACATGCTTCTCGAAAGCGGTCCCATCGTCAGCACGATCAGCAGACACGGCAAGCACACAGACCTTTCATCCGGTACACCAGTTACTCATCAACCCATAGTTGTTCTCATCGATGAAGAAAGCGCCAGCGCAAGTGAAATTCTCGCCAGCGCCCTCAAAGATAACAAACGCGCCAAGCTCGTCGGCAACAAGAGCTACGGCAAAGGACTCGTTCAAGAGATCAACAAACTTCCGGGCGGCGCTGCAGTTCACATCACAGTATCGCGCTACCTGACGCCCAACGGCAGCGACATCAACAAGATCGGAGTCAAGCCTGACTTCCAAGTTCAAGTCAAAGAAGAGCAACTCGACAGAGCTCTCGACTGCTTGAAGAGCGAAATCGCCAGCTTGAAGAACCCGGTCAGAACAAGCAGCTTGTCGTTCAGCAGATAATTAGCAACGTCGGACGCTAATAACCTCTCAAATGCCGTGCCGCAAGGTCCGGCATTTGTGTTTAAACCGAAACCGTCCCGACTATCCGCCCGTCAATCTATCAGCGACGGAATTCACCAGATCCGTCGCGCTCTCATTGACGGGGCTCGATCTAGAGTCGGTCTGTCAATCTATCAGCGACGGAATTCGCCAGATCCGTCGCTCTCTCATTGACGGGGCTGGTATCTAGAGTCGGTCTGTCAATCTATCAGCGACGGAATTCGCCAGATCCGTCGCGCTCTCATTGACGGGGCTCGATCTAGAGTCGGTCTGTCAATCTATCAGCGACGGAATTCGCCAGATCCGTCGCTCTCTCATTGACGGCGCTGTATCTAGAGTCGGTCTGTCAATCTATCAGCGACGGAATTCGCCAAATCCGTCGCGCTCTCATTGACGGGGCTGTATCTAGAGTCGGTCTGTCAATCTATCAGCGACGGAATTCGCTAAATCCGTCGCTCTCTCATTAACAGGGCTCGATCTAGAGTCGGTCTGTCAATCTATCAGCGACGGAATTCGCCAGATCCGTCGCTCTCTCATTGACGGGGCTGTATCTAGAGTCGGTCTGTCAATCTATCAGCGACGGAATTCGCCAGATCCGTCGCTCTCTCATCGACGGGGCTCGATCTGGAGTCGTCGGAATTAATACCCGCGGACTGGAAACTAGTGTCCGAAAACGGGGCTTTTAGTTGACATAATAGAAAATGATGTCAAGATTACATTTAGAGGTCGTCTTCTTGACCAAAATTCTGAGAAGCAGCGCCATTTGGGTCAGTTGCTCACCCTCTGAGTTTAAGCTCGTAATTTACTAATTGCTCGAAACCACCGCAAACCGGAGAACGGTTATGAATTCTCGAAAAGTCCAAGTCATACTACTGTCTTCGCTCCTGTGCTTAGGCGCCCTTCCGGCATTTGCAGCAGGAGATCAAACCCGTTCAGACGAGGCGATGACGTACCCGAGCCCCAGCCAAAGCGAATGGACGCAACCGTCATCGGCATCAGCCAACCAGTCCGGGTGGACACAGCCTTCATCGGGAGCATCTGCCGGACAGTCGGGGTGGACACAGCCTTCGTCCGGGGCGTCTGGTGGACAGTCGGGGTGGACACAACCCGCATCGGGAGCGTCTGCCGGACAATCTAGTTGGCAGCAACCCTCACAAGCGTCGGCCGGACAATCCGGCTGGCAACAACCATCCTCGCAAGCATCTCCGGGTCAGTCCGATTGGCAAATGCCCGCCGGGTCGTCCGGTGGCAACTCCTTTGGAGGAGGCTCCACTACGGGACAGTCCGGATGGAATCAAGCCTCTGGTGGAGGTGGCTCCGGTCAATCAGGCTGGGTTCAACCATCCGGAGGTGCCAATCCAGGGCAATCAGGATGGACACAGCCATCAGGTTCCACAACCAGTGCTAATCCCGGTCAATCAGGCTGGGTGCAACCGTCCGGCAATGCCGGCGGTGGAAACGCGCCCCTACTTGGTGAGGTGCTCATGCAAGAGCAAGCCGGCGGTGGTGGCACTGCTGGTGGCATGACCTCAGCCGGCGCTGGTGGTGCAGGCGGTGGCATGGGCGATATGAGTGCAATGGGCGGAGCCGGAGCTATGGGCGCAACAGGCGCAACTGGCGCAGGTGGTCTGGCCGATATGATGGGCGCCGGTGGCATGAATATGCCACTAAACTCCGTGGGAGGCGCCCTTCAAGTTCTGGACTTCATGATGCAAGCGATGCCGTCTAAAAACAGCGGAAGAATGGTACCTGGCGGGATGGCTCCGGCGAATGGAATGGCTGGCGCACCCGTAAGCAACGGTCAATACGTTCCAGCGAAGAAACCAATGCCGGTTGTCGGCGGCGTAGGTTCCACGATGAATAAATCAGTCAACCGTGGTATCAATCGCGGTATCAACTCCGGCGTGAACCGAGCTGTCGGCCGGTCGATGAGATACATTCACTTCTAGACTCTGGACCGTTTCCGAAGCGACAAAACTCAGGAGTAATCTCCTCGGTCCTTTTTGTAACCGTCGATCTGCTTAATGGCAAACTCGACTGTTTTGCGAATCAAATCGAGCATGCCACTGTAATTTGCGACATTCCGCGACCGAAACGTGGCGGGCACCAGCTGAAGCATATCACCGAGTTTTAATTGAAAAATATAGCAGCAAGAAAGGTTTTGAAGCAGACTGTACTCCTGCCCTGCTTCGAATTTTGCCTGACGTTCCATAACTCGAAGAGAACGCTTAAAGTGCTTTTCGGCGTTCGAGAAATCGTTCTGATTCAAATTCGTCGACGCCAAACCGACCAGATTACTGACAATGTTCGGATTGTCAGCGCCCCAGAGTTTTTCTGCACTGGCTAGAGCTCTGGTATGTAACCTCTCGGCCTCATCAAGATTTCCCTTAGCATTACATATGGTGGCAAGCCGTTCCATCATACGAATCTTATATTCGTTATCCGCTGGTAGCTTCGACAAAATGTCGACACCGCGGCGCGCAATAGGTTCAGCCTTTTCAAACATCAATGTCCGAACATATTGAGTCGACAAATGATAAAGAGTCACTCCGACTTCCGGGTGATCAGGACCGAGCGCTTTCTCCTTTATCGCTAGAGCCTTTCGTCCAAGTGCTCCTGCCATGGTGAAGTTTTCAGCAAGCGCATGACACTGAGACAGCTCATCCAGCGTCTCTCCGACCAGACGATCTTCTTCTCCAAGTTTACTTCGACGTATGCCAAGTGATTTATTTAAATACGATTCTGATTCATCAACTTTGTTGGCGAGATATGAGCCACTGAGACCGACCCGAGAGGCGGCTTCCGCAATTGCAAGGTCGTTAGCTCCAACAGTTTTCTCAATCGTTTCAAACGCCTTTGTCGCCAAACCGTGCGCCTCTTCGAACTCCTGTTTGGCTATAGCCAGATCAGCTCGGTAAAGGTCAACCAGGGCTACCTCTTTGCTCTCGGCACCGTAGATTTCGGACTTGATTTCACGGCTTCTCGTAAAACTTTCGTCCGCGGCATCATACTTGGCCAACCAGATTTGACTGCGCCCCAGCCACTCTAGAGCCTCCGCATATTCAGATCTTTTGGTATCGTTCCCTTTGAGACTTTCTACAGCAGATGCAAACGTCTGCTCGGACTCTTTGAACTCGCCACGAAGGTATTGGGCCGCGCCGTCATCAATTGCTTTTTCCCAGCTCATTCGTCATCCTCAGGTAGGTCTAATTCTTCTTATACCTCCTATTTAGCAACTTAGCTCAAGGATAAACCCCGAGTCTTAATCATTCTACTGACAACATAAAGGGAAGCTTTTGAAGCCGAACTTCGGATTCAATTCCCTGTATGATTGATGGACTACCAAACGTTGTTATCAATAGAACTATGGCGTATCTAGCAGAAATCAGCAGAGCAAACCCCTCCTGTTTCGTGTTCTTGATCGATCAATCGGGCTCGATGCAGGACCCGTTCGGATCCGTCACAGGAACGAAGACAAAGGCGATGGGTGTCGCCGACGCAATCAATCGCTTGCTGCAAAATCTTGTCATCAAATGCACCAAATCAGAAGGCATTCGCGACTACTATCACGTCGCCGTTGTTGGTTATGGCGGCAAGGGCGTGAAGCCAGCCTTCGGAGGCGCACTTGAAAATAAAACGCTAATTCCAGTGAGCGAAATTGGAAATAATCCATATCGTCTGGAAGAGCGACGCAAGAAGACCGAAGATAGCTCTGGCGCTGTTGTAGAGCAGACCATCAGGTTTCCCGTGTGGTTCGAGCCTGTCGCCTATGGCGGCACGCCGATGAACTCGGCTTTGCAGCAAGCTACATCGATCGTCGTGAAGTGGCTCGCTGAGCACCCACACTGCTTCCCACCCATAGTTATTAACATCTCGGACGGCGAATCAACTGACGGAGATCCGTTCCAATCCGCCTACGATTTGATGACTCTTTCGAGCACCGACGGCGACGTTTTGCTGTTCAACGTGCACATCTCATCATCGAATCACCAACCAATCGAATATCCGGACAATGAGGCCGTTCTTCCGGACCAGCATGCAAAACTGCTGTTCACCATGTCGAGTCCATTGCCTGATTACATGCGAAAAATGGTCGGCAATGAGGGAATCGACATCTCGTACAACACACGAGGTTTCGTGTTCAATGCTGATCTGGTGTCAGTTATTCGATTCCTCGACATAGGCACGCGACCAAGCAACATGCGTTAGTTACGGGGTCTCATCGGACGATAGATCAGAAACAGAGTGAAGCTAAGACATGAAAGTCCGTACGAAAACATTCTGGCTACCAAAGCGCGGTAACGCGACTGAGGAATACGAAGACGCAGCCTGGCCGCTAGATTCAGTTGACTGCGAAACCGACACTTTCAGATGTGCCGTCGCTGATGGTGCCACGGAAGCATCCTTTTCACGCCGGTGGGCGCAACTGCTTGTTAAAGGTTTCGATGATGAAACCGAAATCGCTAAACTTGCCGAAGAATGGAGTTCCGAAATCAAGGGAATGGAACTTCCATGGTACGCACAGGAGAAAGCGGAATCAGGTGCGTTTTCTACGTTTAGTGGACTGATCTTAAAAGACGGAGGCACCACCGGTGGTTCCTACTCAGCAAAACTTCTTGGCGATAGCTGCATATTCCATATGCGTGGTGAAACATTGCTCGAGTCTATGCCACTGACGAGTTACGAATGTTTCAACAACTCGCCGGCACTGCTCTGCAGCAATTTGTCCAACCATGCAGATGTTGAGGCTATGTTTAGTTCAAAAGAAGGAACGTGGGGAAACGGAGACCGCTTTCTGCTCGTGACAGACGCAATTGCAGCTTGGACTTTCAAGCGTCAACTCGAGCACGGTGATGGTTTCAAAAAGCTTCTAGAGATCGACAGCCAGGAAGTTTTAGATAAATTATGTCACGATGCCCGTGAAGAACATGATGAACAGGGGCGTCCCAACATGCGCAACGACGACGTCACTCTTCTCATCGTGGAAGTATTCAGTTAGCAAACAGAGGGACACATCTTGCTCGATCATTTTTCCGATTCTGCAATCAAAGTTGTCCAACTCGCTCAGTTGGAAACTGAAGACTTATGTCACGATATCATAGGCACAGAGCACCTTTTGCTTGGTTTACTCGCATACGAGATCGGCACGCCCGCGATAATTTTGAAAGCGCTCGGCATTACACGCAGGAAAGCGAAGGAAGAAGTACTTCGCATCATGAAGCGTGGTGCAAAAGAAAACAACTCTGTAGACTTCATGTTTACAGTTAGAGCCAAAGCGGTTTTTCGTATGGCGGAAGAAAACCGCGAGCGCAATGAAGACGGCAAAGTAGAACCTGACGATTTGATGTCGGCGATCCTTTCAGTTCCTCGCTGTACAGCGCAGAAAGTTTTGCACGCCCTGGATGTTGACACCGACGAGCTCATTCTCAGACTCGCCAGCAAAGGTACGAGCGATACCGAGACTGGTTTAAACGCAATTACTTTCGATCAGTTGAACGAATTGCATCATCGAATTCAGGCAGGCGGAGTTCCAGTATCTAACGATTCCGGCCAACAAGCTTTCGGCAACCAGGCTGCAACTTCCGACCCGCAGAGCGGAAACAACGGGCACACTGCCGGCAACGACCCGATGATTGGCTACATCATCGATCGAAAATATGAAGTCATATCCGTTCTCGGATATGGTGGAATGGGCGTCGTTTACAAGGTCAATCATCTGGTCCTGGGACGATATTTCGCGATAAAAATAATCCATCCCTATCTTGCCGCCGATGTGCAAAATCGCAGGCGGTTTCAGCGCGAAGCGCAAGCTGCGAGCCGGTTGACGCACCCAAACCTGGCGACTGTTTTTGACTGGGACATAATGGAAGATGGCAGACCTTACATCGTCATGTATTACATTGATGGCGTGAAGCTCACCGATCTCATTCGAGTGCGGCAGACCGTCAGTGAAAATTCATGGATATCGATTTTTATGCAGATGTGCGACGCTGTCGCGCATGCGCATGCCAATGGCGTTTTACACAGAGATTTAAAACCGAGCAACGTCATTTTGAGTAAAACAGACGACGCCTCGCATTTTGTCAAAATCGTTGATTTCGGTATTGCCAAAATATTGACGCAGAATCCCAGTGAAGCGAAAGACCTGACTAAGTCGGGAGAAGTCTTCGGAAGTCCGTTCTATATGAGTCCGGAGCAGTGCATGGGCCGGACACTGGACGTGCGCTCGGATATTTACGGACTCGGAGTCGTGATGTACGAGTGCCTGACTGGAAGTTGTCCTTTCGTAGGCGAAAGTCTGTATCACACCATGACCCAACATGTTAACGCCGCACCACCACCGTTTTCGCAAATTGATCATACAAACCTGATTTCCAAAGACCTGGAAGCAGTCGTTATGAGATGCCTGGCTAAAAGCCCGGACAATCGTTATCAGTCGATGACGAGCGTAAAACGCGCGCTCACAATGGCTCTGGGAGCAGCTAGCACCCGCCCTTCCGGCAGCTTCCAAGCTAACGCGTAAAGCTCCGGGAAGTTATTTTCCGAGAATAACACTGATTCTGACTCTCGCGTTGCTATGATGGTTAGGGGGTACGGTGCGCCGCATCGGACAGGAGTCAGGGGAGCATGCTCATATTTTTGGCATTCGTATTTTTTACGTGTGCCTATTTCGCAGAACCGATCGCGCAAGAATGGCCGACGGTGCAAAAGTACGCGACTAACGTTCGCGGATTTTTTGACGACTTCTCTGCCGGCGACCCATCCAAGATTATCTATTACAAAACAGCCACAGCCGAAATTATGGAACACGGCTTTGAGTCAGCCAACATCAAGTATGCGATCAGCGGCTATTACATGACCACCGGTATTAGTGCTCGAAACGAACAAGAACGTCTCTTGCTGCAAGCAACGCCCAACGGCTCCGGTCTGAATGTCTATTACGATCCGAATAATCCGACCATCGTCGTGATGCAGCCCACCTACAATGAAGCGCTGCGTAAGATGAAAGGTGTTTATATTCCAAAGGGCGGGTACAAGGGCAAACGAACCTCAGCGCGATTCGTGGAGGGCTACGGGTACAGCCCGATCGTAAATTATGTGAGATTGGCGTGCATCATCGTTGGTGGCGTTCTACTCTATCTGGGAGCGCAGCCGCCGAAAGCAGATCCGTTTGACGGTTTCATCAGACAAGACCGATTCAGGCGCTAGAGCGTTGTCTGTCGGGGCGCACTTCAGCGAGTAATTCCTGCACTTGCGAAAGCAAGTTGCCAAAACCGACTCGACTTGTTGCCGACGTGATGATAGGTCCTGGTACTTGAGCCGCTAACCAAGCCAGATCTTCGGGTCTGACCTTATCGGCTTTGTTCAAAACAGTTATTAACGGTTTGTCGACGGCACCGAGTTCAGCAAGCACGTCAAATACGCTAACAATTTGCTCTAGCACATTCGGATGACTGGAATCGACGACGTGAAGCAGCACGTCAGCGGTCTGAGTTTCTTCGAGAGTGGCTCGGAATGCCGCGACCAGCGTGGTCGGCAATTTCTTGATGAAGCCTACCGTATCGGAGATCAAAACTGTACTTCCGTCCGGCAAGGAGGTTTTCCTTGTCGTTGGATCTAAAGTCGCAAAAAGTTTATTTTCAACAAACACATCAGACTTCGTCAGCGCATTCAGAAGTGTAGATTTACCTGAGTTCGTGTAGCCTACAAGCGCGACTACAGGAAGATTTTGCGTGACTCGTTGACGGCGTTGCGTATCGCGATAACTGCTGATTCGCTCTGTCTCTTTCTCGAGGTGATTTATTCTCGAACGAATACGACGTCTATCGACTTCAAGTTTAGTTTCACCAGGACCTCTCGTGCCAATCCCACCACCGAGTCTGGATAGCAGAAGCCCTTTCCCGACCAGCCGAGGATAGAGGTATTTAAGTTGAGCGAGCTCGACTTGCAATTTACCCTCTTTGGTTTGAGCGCGCTGAGAGAAGATGTCTAAAATCAGTTCAGTTCGATCGAGAACCTTAACACCGACCATATCTTCGAGATTGCGCTGTTGGGTTGGGCTTAATTCCTGGTCGATGATAACCAGGTTTGCGCCAAGTTCCTGCGCCATCAAAGCGACTTCTTGAACCTTACCTGAACCCAGGAAGTGTTTCGGATGCGGTTGTTGTCTCGCTTGAGTAATTCGACCACAGATGGTAGCACCGGCGGTGCGGGCCAGTTGCGCGAGTTCATCAAGATCATCTTCGACTTGCCACGAATCCGACTGACCGTTGATCAGACCAACGAGAACTGCGCGCTCTTCACCCTCGGCGACCTGGAGACCTGGTGCTTGCTCTCTGAACTCGTCTTCAAGCGAATTTATGAGATCATCAAAGTTGTCCTCTCCTGCACCACGTGCGGTTTGAGGCTCCAAAACTTTCCAGAGACGTCCCTGACTATCACGACCAGGCATCAAGTGTGCGATGTGAACGGCATCAGCCATCTTTGTATGCTCGCCGCGAGATCTGCTGAACTGTCCGTTCGGATCAACGTCAATTTGCGCAAGAAGATCCAGACGATTTTTTGCCAGACATTGCAAGCTATCTTTGGTAAAAACAGAAGGCTCATCGCGATTGGTATCACTGGCGGTGCCCTCGCCATTCGCGACAGTCAGGGCCTTCTTTTTCGCCAACTTCAATGTATCTGAATTTAGCTGCGTAAAAATAATTCGGTGTCCACAAAACCGTCCAGGTCCTACACGCACGCCGCGCAACTCGGGCATGTTGACAGCGCTGGGTGGTCCGGCGGTTACGTTGACCACCTGACCGCGACGATTAATTACTACCGAAATGGAAGAGCCGATCTCATGGCTAATCTCAGCCACAGAATCGGCAAGTTCGAGAGTAAGAACTTTTTCTTTCGGGATGCGTTTTGTAAGCAGACGCTCTAACTGATGTATCTCTGACTTCTTAAGTCCCTTGGCATTAGCTAAATCAAGTTTGCCGTGCAATAGGTGTTCTCCGTATGAGGCGGCAGTTAAGGTTTCCCATGGTCAGCACAGTGTTTTGGTAAACAGGTCTTACTACTGAATAATACCCTTTATGTGCCGATAATTCACGCTGATTTAATCTACGGTCAACTGTCGCTGTTCCCGCTATGACCATTATCAGGGCGTTTCAGCGTTTCAACTTCTTCTCTAGCCGCCAGTGGAATTTCATATGCATTTGTATTCGCTTGTGTAGCAAGCTCAACCTGTCTCGATGCATCCGACGTCTCTGAAACGTTCGAAATTGCCTCCGAACCGACAGAATCGCCCTTTCCATCCGATTCCTTTTTGACTTCCGTGATGATCGCCGGACGCGCATCAGAAACACGGCGAAACTCGTGAGTAGTTTGTGATCGACCTTGCTTGCGACGGTCCTGGTAGCACGCTTCGACGCGATTCCAGTCTATAACCAGCTTTCCGCCACCTGCAAGATGCTGCTCTTCCCAATTCATAACCAAATCCAGACATGCATGGTCTATATAATCGAGGCCTTCCAGGTGCACGTGAAGCTCAGTATCAGGCCGCACGGATTCGAGTGCCTCTGCGAATCTCGGAAGCGACAAAAACGTCGATGCCCCCTTGAGAAAAATATCGGTTCGATTGCGATCCGGATCATCGGCGATGCGGATATCAAGGCGAGAAAAGATATACAGTAGCTTACAGATCGATAGAGCAACGCCGGTCAGGACACCGGTTAGAAGGTCTACAGAAACAATCAAAATCACTGTGGTGGCATAAATCGCGACTTCCGATTTTCCAAATCGCTTTAGTTCGCTAATCACTTCTTTGAAGTTAGCAAGTTTCCAGCCGGTAAGAACCAGAAGCGCAGCCAAACTACATGTCGGAATCATTCGAACGACGAATGGTAAACACGCAACGAATAACAAAAGCCACGCGCCGTGAAGGAAGCCTGACAAACGCGTCTTGCCGCCTGCGCTGACATTGACTCCGGAGCGCACCATGACACCAGTCATAGGCAGACCGCCAAAGAAGCCTGCGGTCATGTTTCCGACTCCCTGGGCGACGAGTTCGCGGTCATAGTTTGTTCGCTCACCCTTATGCAATTTGTCCACAGCAGTGGCCGTCAAAAGCGTCTCGGCTGCGGCGACAAACGCTACGGCGACACCGTCGAATAAGATTTCCCAGGTCATGCACTTGGGCACGATAGACCAGTTGACTCCTTTAATAGAGGCGAATAGTGACTCGGGAATTTCAACAAAGTTAATTGGAAGCTTGTAGTACCAGGCGACGAAGGTCGCAATAGAAATCGCTATCAACGACCCAGGTAAGAACTTCACAGGTCCGCGTTTCAACTTATCCCACAGCAATATCACCGCAATCGTCAAAAGACCGACACAAGCTGCGATATGGTGGGCGGCATCTGACGGCACAATCCCTTTCCAGACGGCCATAGGGATTGAAATCAGGTTGTTTATTCCGGTCCCCTTCGGAGTGTCGTCCACCATGACATGAAACTGACCGGCAAAAAGCAAAACGCCTATTCCGGAAAGCATGCCATGAACCACGGATGGTGGCACGGAGCGAAACCACTGAGCCAGGCGCGAATAGCCGACGATCAATTGCACCAGACCGGCGAGCATAACGATAATCATCAGTTTTTCTGCGCCATGCTCGCGAAGCAGTTCGTAGACGATCACGGCAAGACCGGCTGCCGGTCCGCTAATTTGCAGAGAACAACCGCTGAGTGGCGCAACAATCAATCCCCCGATAATACCGGTTATGATGCCAGTCTGAGGAGGCAGGCCCGAAGCGATTGCGATACCCATGCACAGGGGCAGCGCAACCAGGAACACGACTACGGACGAAAGCAAGTCGTGACCCAAAGTTTGTTTATTCCACTTAGGTAAAAAACCTTTGGAATTGACGACGTTTACTGACCTTGTCATGCGGTACTCTCGATAGTCAACTGAATAGAAATCACGCAGCTGTGTAACGATCTTATTGAAGTTTCACTTTCATCGCGCAAATCTTTAGCATTTTCTTTTTACCGCGCTTTCCCTCTGCCATCTGGCAGTCTTTCGAGTCTTATTGTCAAGCGCGATCCTTAAACGCAGGCTAGGCAGTAGAGCTTGCTCCCGCGTTCGGTATGATAGGAGACGTGACGAGCTCAATTTTGTGCCGAATGAATCAAAACGCCGACCTGCTGCGAAAACTGAAAACAATCGTCGGCGACGATTACGTTTTAACAGACAAAGAGGATCTGATTGTCTACGAGTGCGATGCAGAAACTCTGGACACCGCCCTGCCGGACATCGTTGTTCTTCCTGCTACAACCGAACAGGTCCGCGACGTCATTGTTGTAGCGCGAGAGTATGGAATCTCGATAACTCCAAGAGGAGCGGGCACTGGGCTGTCCGGAGGCGCCACCACCATATCCGGTGGCATAAGTCTGGTTCTCTCGCGCATGACGAAAATCCTTTCTGTCGATCCGACAGATTCCGTCGCTGTCGTGCAAGTAGGCGCGACCAATTTGTCGGTTTCACAAGCGGCACTGCCATATGGTCTGTACTTTGCGCCGGATCCATCCAGCCAAATTGCCTCCACCATTGGTGGCAACGTCGCCGAGAACGCGGGTGGCCCCCACTGCCTCAAATATGGCATGACCACTGCCCACGTCTTAGGACTGAAGTTTGTAATGATGGACGGTTCCATAGTCAAAATCGGCGGCAAAACACGCGACCTTCTCTCGCTCGATTTACTCGGAGCGATCGTCGGCTCTGAAGGAACTCTCGGTGTCGCGACCGAAGCCACTCTGCGCTTGATTCCGCGAGCACAAGCGGTCGAGACTATGCTTGCCTATTTCGAGACGGTTGAGTCATGTGGGCAGGCGGTATCGGATATAGTGGCAGAGGGAATTATTCCGGCGGCCATGGAGATGATCGACAATTTGACTTTGAACGCGGTTGAAGATTACTTACATATGGGTCTCAATCGAGAAGCCGCGGCGCTGCTCATTGTCGAGTTGGACGGACCGGAAATCGGTATAGCGGTTCATCGAAAAATTTGCGAAGAGGTTGTTCAGAAAAATCGTTCAATAGGATTGACCTGGGCAACTGACGACGTTCACAGAACCAAAATCTGGAAAGCCAGAAAGGTTTCATTCGGCGCGCTTGGCCGAATTCGACCGAATGGCTATGTGCTCGACGGCGTGATACCACGTTCGAAACTTGCCCAGGCAATCAAGCAAATTCACGAAATCGGTTTAAAACATCAACTGATAGTCGCCAACGTATATCATGCCGGCGACGGCAATTTGCATCCTTGCATTCTCTACCATCGTGACAATCACGAGGAAGTCAACCGCGTGGTGGCAGCCGGGCGTGAGATTCTGGAGCTTTGCGTCGAACTCGGCGGCACGCTCTCCGGCGAACACGGAATCGGTGTAGAGAAGATGCTGGAGATGCCTCTGGTTTTCAACGAAGCTGATCTTCTGGCGATGCGATGGCTCAAAGAATCGTTCGACCCGGACGAACTCGCCAATCCAGCAAAGATGATTCCGACTCCACGCGCCTGCGGAGAATCAGGAAGACCGCTCTCGCGCCACCAGATGATGTCATCCACCTGCTAGGGTAAGACGCCCTTCTTAGGGTCGCGTCACTTCACAGGTGAATTCAGCTAAGAACTCTGCACAACAAAGCTTTCGGGTATTTTCACGCTCGCTTCGATCCTGAAAAGCCAACAAAATCGTTCCCTTAATAGGGGATACTATCCTAAGAGGTGCAAAAGACCTGGGACTCGCATAGCGCACGTTCCGAACCTATAGGTAGGTAGGTAGGTAGGTAGGTAGGTAGGTAGGTAGGTAGGTAGGTAGGTAGGTAGGTAGGTAGGTAGGTAGCTAGGTAGGTAGGTAGCTAGGTACGTAATGAATCTGCGCGACTCAATACATGGGTCGGCGCTGACTGATTGTTTCGCGATCGTTTGTTGTGTGTTTGAAACCGTTTACTCCGCAGTTACGAGAGAACGTGCCGGTTTTACAAACAAACTGCCTGTGAGTTCCGGGAGGAAATTGCAGAATAGGATTACCGTTCATCTGCTGCAAGACCATCATCAGCATCATGTTGTACTTGATGTCGGGGCTATTCTGAATCAGACGGATATCTTTGATCTGTCCGTTGGCGGTCACCGTATATGATGCCACGCACGCAAGCGGGCGAGAGACTGCGAATTGCTGCTGGGCGATATTATCGAATCGTACAAAGATAGCTTCCGCGACGCGCTTGTGCCACAAGTCCCATTGAAGCTGCATCTCTTGAGACATTTCCGGATCCTGGCGATTCATCGGAGGGAGGATGCCTTGATCTCCGAGATTGGCGATCGGACGAGGCGCGTAGACGGTCCCTTGCGAAGGAATGCCTGGTTGACCGCCGAAGTCACCGCCCTGCTCATGGGCGTTCAAATTGAACGGCGGCGAAGGTGGTGGCGGCAACATTGAAGTATTCGTCGAATCGAAAGCACCAGTCGGCGCGTCGAATACTTCGGATGAAGGAGGCGCACTACCGTTATTGAACGGGTCGCCGACGGTTTTCTTCGAACGCGTCAAGCTAGCGCCTTTCGACTGCTGCAGATGATCGTCGATGTTGATTTGTCCCTCCAGCGTTTTGGCGCTGACAGGCTGGACCGAAATCAATGTAATAAGTGCGAATGCAAATGATAGAAGAGAGTTTCGAGTGTATTTCTGTTCAAACATCTAGCGTAGTCTCGTTGTGAGGGTAGGACTTCCCGCTATTCACTGGGGTGATGGGGACAGACGACTAGCCAGCCAATTCGTCTAAACCCAATCTACTTCCAACTTCGCTAAATTGCATTCGCATTTTCCCCACTCACGCGGACGATGACGGCGTAATTACCGCATAAAACGCCGCAGCCGAAGCCTTTGTGAAACGGTGGCTCCGTGGCATGTACACGACCGCGCCTGGCTCCGGTCACGCATTAGACCAACTCAAAGAGGATAACTACTTGTTAGGCACAGTTTCCTGGTCGCCGGTCGTGAACTTGAAGCCCTGCACTCCATAGTTGCGCGAGAATGTTCCGGTTTTCTCAACGAATTGGCGTCTTGAGCCGGGAGGAAACTCCAGAATCGGATTTCCGTTCATCGATTTAAGAACCATAAGCAACATCGAGTTGAAAACGATATTGTTGCTCTTCTGGAGCAAGCGCACGTTTGTGATCTGCTTGTCGCGCGTGACCGTGTAAGCGGCATGACAGGCGATTGGTCGGCTGTTTGCGAAGGCACGCTGCGCTACTCCATCGAAGCGCACAAAAATCGCTTCGGCCACGCGTCGATGCCACAACTCCCACTGAACCTGCATTTGCTGGGAACTATCGGGGTCATTTGCCTGCCCTTGTTGCATAGGCGGCAACATACCTTGATTGCCCAGATTGGCTTGCTGACCGCCCTGCGATGGCTGTCCCTGTCCGTAACCACCCATATCGGATGCCTGCAATCCAAAAGTCGGTGGAGGCGCAGGCGGCGTCTGTTGCGTGCTGCTGAACGCCGCGTCATCCGCATCGAACTGGTCCGACGGCGGCGCGTCATTAGAGAAAGGATCACCTGACTGCTTTACGAAATCACGATTAAGACTGGGACCGTTAGACGGTTTTATATAGTTCCCCATATCAACGCCGCCATGCAAAGTCTTGCTTGCACCCTGAGCGTGCGCCGCGGGCTGACACACCACGAGCGGTGCCAGGAGCACCATTGTCGAACCGAGTTGTGAAAGTTTCCGGCGGTAGTAGGTAAATCGAAACATCACAATTATTCTCTAGTAGTAAATTGGAAGCAGTTTGCAGCTATTATCGATTAACGAAGAGGGAAGGTCGAGCTTGCTTGTCATGAGAACCCCTCTTATCTTAATGTACTCAAATTTCACAAAAAGTCTATTCGCTCCTCTCTAAATACCGCAAATCATGAGCTCTAAATCAAAAGAAGTAACCTTACCGCGTTCTGCCGCCGGCATAATCGACAGCCACGCTCATGTGGTGCGCGAATTTTTCCAGGAGGAGCAGACCGAGGTGATCAAACGCGCGTTTGATAGCGGTTTAAATCACATGGTTAACCCGGGCGTGACCGTCAACGACCTTGATGAGTTGCTGGAGATTAAATCGAAACACGAAAACATCTCCATTGCCGTCGGTCAGCATCCGCATGACGCCAAGGACTTCACCAGTGATATGAGAGACCGGTTGCAGCATGCGCTCGAAAAACACGATCTCGTAGCCGTGGGCGAATGCGGCTTGGATTATTACTACAACAACAGCGAGCGTGACGCACAGATTAATTGCTTCCGCGAACAAATTCGTCTTGCCAGAAAGTACGAAAAGCCTGTTATCGTCCATTGCCGAGATGCCTGGGATGATGCTTTCCAGTGTCTCACCGAAGAAGGACAAGGTGAGGTGCGGGGTGTTTTTCACTGTTTTACTGGCGGTCCTGAGCTTTTACCTGCAATTGAAAAACTCGGTTTTTACGTTTCATTCTCGGGCATCCTCACATTTGGCAGCGCGAAAAACATTCAAGAAGCAGCACCGCTAGTGGCGGCGGACCGGATACTTGTTGAAACAGACTGTCCGTTTCTTGCACCACAGAAAGTCAGAGGGAAACGTAACGAGCCCTCTTACGTCTGGTTCGTCGCGGAAAAACTCGCCGAATTACGCGGCACCACTCTGGACGATGTCGCACAGCAAGCATCGAACAACGCGCGAGCCTTGTTCAATCTGCCGGGCTGATTCAATTATTTCTTGCCTTTCGGTTTTACTTTTCGAATCAAAGCAGTGGCTTCTTTCTTGCGCTTCGAAGTGCTGTCAATTAATTCGAGCAGTTGCACCGCTTCTTCATTGTTGTTGGACTTCAGCTTGTTTTGAGCCAGCCGAAAATACGACTCGTTCAGCAGCTCGCTGTTTTCCTTAGATAGCTGGCCCTTGCCTTTAAGCGTTTCAAAAACTTGAATGCTGCCCTCGAAATTACCTCTGTCCATGAGCTTTTTGGCAGTACTGGCGTCGGCGACGCTAACCGACATTTTCAACAGCGAAAACACGGAGATAATCAAAACGCCCGCGAATAAACCAACTTGCAATTGACGGAAACCGCCTTTCCGTTTCTTCTTCGAGCCGACACTCGCAATTTCAGCAGTAGTTTTCGTCCAATCGACACCACTGGCAAGATCCATCGGAATGATCGCGGGCTCCGGTTTTCTCCCGGGTTGCAAAACTTGAGCACTGGCATCGAACGGAATCCAGTCGTCGACCGGCGTATCCTCTGCTTGCTTTGGACGTCGCCTTACAGTGCAGGCAGATTCGATATCGTTCCACAACTCCTCCGCCGTTTGTTGCCGATCTTTTGGATCTTTGGAAAGTGCCTTGACCACAACCGCGCTGAGCGCCGGAGGAAATGCGTAGTCGGGTAACACTGCCCCTATGGATGGTGCTTCTTTGTTTACATGCATCAGCATGAGCGCCATGAGATCATTAGCCGAAAAGGGGCGTTGACCGGTGAATGTCTCAAATATAACGACACCCAGAGAGTAAATGTCAGACCGGTAGTCGATCTCACCGCCTTTGCACTGCTCGGGGCTCATGTAGGCTGGGCTTCCACAAACCTTTCCTTCCAACGTAAGAGATGCCGACGAACCGCCACTTTCGCTCCACATTTTGGCAACGCCGAAATCTACGACTCGCACGCTGTTTCTCTTGATCAACTCCGGTGCATCTTTCGGCAAACGCGTATCAACAAGCTGGCAGACGATATTGTCCGGCTTCAAATCTCGATGTATGACCCTGAATCTATGCGCTTCAGCCATACCAGCACAGACTTGCTCGATGAGCGGCAAAGCTTCCTTCACAGTCAAATGACCGCGCTGCCGAAGAATTTCGGTAAGTGTTATACCATCGAGAAATTCAGTGACGATGTACGGTTGTCCATCCGGCATTACACCGAAGTCGTAGAGTTTGACGATGTTTGTATGATGCAAACTGCTGACCGCTTTTGCTTCACGAAAAAAACGTTTCACCGACTCCTCTTTGGAGCCCAGAAACTGGTGCAGCATTTTGACCGCCATCTCCCGGCCCGTCGATTCTTGAATCGCGCGGTAAACCACAGCCATAGAGCCTTTTCCGGCGTGTGACAAGATACGGTATTTGTCACCAACCAGTTGACCTATGAGCGGATCATCGCCGACAACAATAAGCTGCGTGCCATCGTTAGGACAACTATCGTGGTCCTCGGTAAAGTGAATATTGCACTCTACGCATAGCTTCATGTGGGCTGTCAGGCTTCTCCGTGAGATTTATCGGCGTCTACGCTTGGATGTCGACGATTTTTTCCCGCCCTTTTGATACTGCTTGATCAACTTCTGCGCTTCCGCGTAGTGCGAAGACTCAGGTGGTATCAACTTGAGCTTTTCTAAAGCCTCGTTTGTCGCGCCATTATTCTTCATATATTTTGCGATGCCGAGGTAGATCACGTCTAGCTTTTCAGACAATTCCGCCGGTAAACCATTTGCATCCTCTTCCGCTTCGAGCAATTTGCTCGCATCGTTGAGCTTGCCTTTGGCCATCAAATCATTAACTTGGGAAAGAAGTTTTTCGCTGCTATCTTCAGCCTTCTGGCTGGAAGCCATGCCGGACATCATGCCATTCACCATAGGCATTAAAGTGTCTTTGAACATGAAACCGGCGCCACCAAGAACTATTACCGCAACGACCGCCAGGAGCGGGCCTACGGGTACTCGCGGTCCGGAACTGCGCGAACGCGAAGTTTTCTTGCGGCGCTGCTCGGCTTCGGCCATCGAGGCCAGTCTATTTGAGTTGACTTTCTCCAATTCGCTGGGCGAGAAATCAGAACCGCTCTGAGTCGGTTTTGCCGCCATCGGCTGCGGCGGCGGTGGCTGATAGTCGGCACCATATTGATGGCGCATTGCCGCCTCTTCCATGATGCGATTGACCACGTCCCGACGGTTTACCGAATCGCCTATGACCGACGGGTCCGGCGCTTGCGCGGGCGGCAACTCAACATTCTGCCGACCGGTAGTTTGAGCTTCCAATTTACGATTCAGCTCAGCGATACGTGCATTGACAGCGTCCTGGCTGTAGCTGCTGTTAGTGCCGGTGCCGCCTGTGCGGCCCGCCCCGGCCCCGAACGCAGCACCACCGCCGGTGCCGGAACCGAAGCCACTGCCACCACCGCCGAAACCACCAAATGGTTGTGGTTCCTCGATTGCGTCAGCAGACTTCTGAGTCGCTAACTTTCTCGAAATCTTTGCCTGGGGCTTATTAACCCTGGCAGCCATTTTGTCGATTTCGCTCATCGAGCCGGATTCATTCGGCTTACTGGGCGCCTTACTGGCAGCTTCCAGCAGACGAGACAATGCATCGGATGTGGAAGTGGAAGGATTCTGCGGCATTGCACCGGATACAACACTACCAGAGAGGTCAGATCCGAAGGATGCCGGAGAGTCGTTTTCGTCATCCTCGCTCATTGCAGCAGCAAGTCTGGTCGCTGCCCCCATTTTTTCCTCTTTATCTTTATCACTCGAAGCAGGCTCTTCATCAGCGTCTGCCGGTTTCACACCCGGAGTGCCGAGCAAATCGTCATCCGCTTCAAAAGGATTCTTCATCTCCGCAGGCTTTTTGACAATGCCTTTATCCGGAGGTTCGGGCAGCAAGTCTTCAAGCGCCTGTTGAATAGCCTCTTTCGGAAGGGTGTTCTCTCGTCCCTCTTCCTCCTCGGCAGGCTCCGGCTCGGCTATCTCCAGTTCTTCATCGTCATCTTTGACGGCAGCTAATAACTGTCCGAATGCGGAACTGCTCTTGTCTTTCTTTTCAGTCAACGAGCTAACCGACGCTGAAGAAGCTACCGCATCTGCAAAAGCGTTGCCGGTCCCCGCATCTTCTTCAGGTTCGGGCTCATCCTCGTCTTCCGCTGCGATTGCGCCCAACAGTCCAGCCAGACCTGTCGGCTTGACGGGTGCGTCCTCGTCGTCATCACGTCTTTTCGGTTTATCGTCCGCTTTGACAGATTCAGATTTCCCCGAGAAATCAGTTTTTCCGGAGAAGTCAGTCTTTTCTGAAGCAGTTATCTCGGATGCTTCTTTGTTTGCCTTACCTGAGAAATCAGTTTCCAAAGCAGATCCGGATTTGGAGAAATCCGGTCGATCTGATTTTTCAGCTTCGAAACCACCTGAGCGATCTTTCTCCGTTGCATCCATGAGTGCAAGGAGTGAGTCCCCAAGTTCTTCAGCCTCCGCTGCACTCTTGGCGGCAAGCGCATTCTCCAATGCGACCGCGTCCTGCTCGTCTTTATCTTTACTGAAATCCAATCCGTTAGTGACGATCTCGTCACCACCGAGAAGAGCACCAAGACCGGTCCTGCTCGATGTTGGTTCCTTCTTCGTTTGTTTTTCAGTGTTTTTGATTTCCGGCTTCGTCTCTTCCGCCGGCTCCGAAAATGATTGCGGCTCCTCATCGAGGAAATCTTCGTACAACTGATCCTGAATCGCAGGAATAGTTGTGGAACTGTCACCGAACTCAGCCCTCAAATCGTCGGCGATCGCACGTCCGAGTGCTCCATCATTTCCGGGAGGAGTAGGGTTCATAAATGGTGGCATCTGGCCTGGTCCAGGCGGCATTCCCGGAGGCACCATACCCGGTGGCATTCCTTGTGGTGGCATCCCTGGTGGCATTTGCATGCCGGGGGGCATACCCTGTGGTGGCATCATCGGCATACCGGGTGCAGGCATACCATATTGATATGGCTGTCCTGGCGGCATTCCGTAACCAGGCATCTGATAGGAGCCGGAAACATCCCCACCCGGTGGTGGATAATTCGGCATCATTGGGTAGGCCCCGGAGACTTCCTGATTGGGAGGCATCGGGTAACCCGGAGGTGGATAGCCCGGCGGCTGCATATAAGGATGCATCATGCCAGGTGGGTACGACATCGACTGATCGTACGGAGGCATCATCGGCTGTCCGGGCATTGAGGGCAACGCACCGGGAGGCCAGCTTTGATTCATACCAGGATATCCGGGCTGCGCCGGAGGCACTCCCTGCGGTGTCACTCCGGCCGGCCAGGCACCACCGCCTGCAGCCGGATGAAGCGGCTCACCGGAATCAAGATTGATCGGAGCAACGCTTCCGGTTTTTAACGCTTCGATCTCACCTTCCCAATCCAGATTAGAGATCTTGCGCTCCGGAATTTCACCTAGATTACCGTCGAGAGAATCGCTGCTATCAGCCCAGGTCGCACCCGCGCGCGCCAGAGCTGGTGTGATCTCGTCGCCGTTATCGACCATCCCGGCTGTTCGCTCCGGTCCTGCAAGCAGATCTCGTCTGGGAGCCGGTTCAGTTTTTCCGGATGCAGAAGGCTTAGCAGAAGCGGCAGCTGGAGCTGCACCGGTTTTTGCAGCAGTGGCCGGTTGAGTACCGGGCTTGACACCAGGACTGGTACCAGTTGCTGGAGCAGGCTTTGCTCCTGCAGGTCCTGTGCTCTTTGAGCCTGATGGTGCAACGCCGGGCTTTGCGGCAGGAGAACTCGGTCCACCCGGCTTTGCTCCGCCAGGAGCTGAGCCGGCAGGTTTTGCGCCACTCGGTCCGGTTTTCGCTCCAGCAGGAGCTCCTTTTGCACCGGTCGCACTTGTCGGCGCCCCGCTAGCCGGTTTGGCACCAGTCGGTCCACCGGCTCTCTGGGGGGCGGTTCCAGGCTTAGCGCCCTGAGGACCAGCCGGCTTACTTTCCGACTTCTCAGGCGCCTGGGCGATTTTCTCCTCCTTGGGAGGGACGTAGCTATAAACCGAGGGAGGTCTGGCTTCCGCAGGCTTCGGCTCCAGCGCAGCCGACGCGGCTGACACTTCAGGCTTAGACTCGAAATCAGTCGGTATCGGCATCGCAGTCGTCGGTCGCTTTACCAGCGCCGATAAGCGATTCATAGTTTTATCCGGTAAAGCTTCGGAATCCTGGTTGTTAGCCTGAGGAGCAGCAGGCTTGCTCACCTCTTTGGCCGACACAGGTGGTTTTTGCGGCATTCCCGGTTTCGCAGCCGGAAGTGGAGGCGCAGCACCTTTCGCACCGGGCGGGCCAGAGCCTGGCGGTCCGGGTGGCTTCGCGCCGGGCGCAGGTGGCGGACCACCCGCTGGTCTTGGACCACCTGGTCCAGGAGGTGCGGAAGGACGGGCTGGTGCGTTCCCAGCGGAATTTTGAGGCTGGCTGGGTCTGGCAGGCTCACCCGGCTTGGCAGCCGGAGCGGTCTTCGGTCCACCAGGACCGACGCGGGCAGGCTGCAACGGTTTCACCGCAGGTGTGGACGTGCTGCTCTGCGCAGGCAAAGTGTTGTTCGATACATTGGGAGAAGACGGAGCAGAGGCTGGTTTCGCTTGTTGCTTGTTGACCAGTCCCGACATTCCGGTAGCAGGTCGCGTTCCTGCCGGAGGCAGACCACCGCCTTGCTTTGGCGCGGATGGCGCTGCGCCTGGAGCGGGCGCGTCTTTGGGCGGAGGAGGCGGCGGCATGAACAACTCCGGCATATCTTCCGGACCAGCTTCGAACTGAGGACGCTTGGGCTTGTCCTCGTCCATCAAACGCTCGCTGGGCAAGATTTCAAGGTCGGAAACATTCTGCTGCTCGCGCGGCATCAATTTCGCTCTATCACTCTTTCCGAACTCGAGACCGGCGCAGGCCGCTTCGAGCTCTTTCCAGAACTCGCGCACGGAAGATTGGCGCTCGTCCGGCAACTTGCTGAGCGCTTTGGCGACGACGGCCTCGACTCGCTCGGGGAAGGTCAGGTCTTTTCGCACAGCACCCATCTTGGGAGCAGGCTCCGTGACCGTCATGTACATCAACTTCATCAAGTCATGGGCGAGAAAAGGCCTGCGCCCGGTGAACATTTCAAAGACTATAACAGCCATAGAATAAAGATCGCTTCGATAGTCAAGTTCGAAACCCTGACACTGCTCCGGGCTCATATAAGCGGGACTGCCGGCAACGGTTTTAGGTTTGTTGAACTTGGCTCTCTGAGCACTTTCTTGCGGTGTATCTGCGATACCGAAATCCAGCACTTTGACATAATCGCCGCGAATCTCGCTCTCCTCGAGAACGACGTTTTCCGGCTTCATGTCTCTATGAATCAGTCCCTGCTCGTGCGCGTGCCCCAGGGCTTCAGTGACCTGCCGCATCACGTTCAAAACTCGCTTCGGTGGCAGCGCCCCTTTTTGAGTGATGAGCTGACTGAGTGTAATTCCTTCCAGATAGTCCATAACGAGATATGGCTGACCATCGTCAGTGGTGCCAGAATCCCAGACTGTAATAATGTGAGGATGGCGCAGACGCTCAGCGGCTTTCAACTCGCGCAGCAGGCGGTCGAGCGAGGCAGAATCCGCACCGAGATAACTGTGAATCACTTTTACGGCAACTTCGCCGCCCATCATCAGGCGCGAGGCTTTATAAACAATTCCGCTGGAGCCCTTACCGATAACAGAATCGATTACGTAGCGATCGTCAATTAGCGCACCAATCAACGGATCCTTGCCGACCGGCTCTAAAGTCACCTGGTCTTTAGGACACACTTCTTCTGTGTCATTGAAATACTGATTGCATCTAAGGCAAAGTTTCATCGTTGCTTACGGTCGCCCTTTCCTCTCCCTGTGCGGAATTAAAAAAATCCGTGCGGCTTTTGCCAATCTCCCAGCTTCCTTGAATTAAGTACCCGCTCTATCCTCGAATATCGTCCTCAAAAGCCTTTATCGGACTGTCTCCACAGTAAGATCGCCCGCAAGGGCTGACCAACAGGCAGTTTCAAGAGCGAGCCAGCAGATTAAGTTTTCGCCTGACCTCTTTACATAGCGTTCTCACGCTAGTGATAAACGAGGCGAAGACCGATCTTTCAGGTCACCTCTATTGTATTCCCTGAAAAATACAAACAATACAGTATTAGAGGAGATCTGATTACAAATATGCGATTCTTCGAAGATTTTATGCAGCCGATAATATTCTTGCTAGGGCATTGCGCTGCTGCTCACAATCGTCGCGCTGGATGACCGCACATACCAGTCACCAGGATGGCGAGCGACTATGCCAGCGAGCTCCAACATCGTCAATGTGGCAGAAAGCTCACCAGGAGCCATTCCCGACTTGTAACACAAATGGTCGAAGTGGACAGGCTCACGAGAAATCAACTCGAAGACTTCGTTCTCTCGGCCGAACAACTGCACAACAGTAGGAACTTCGTCCTCTCCGTTCAATGCAGATTGCCAGTTGAGTTCCGCCATGATGTCGCCGACATTTCTTACCAGGCTAGCTTTGGATCGCCTTATCAATTCGTTGGTACCTGCCGACATCGGATTATCGACACGACCCGGGACGGCAAATGGAATATGTCCTTGCGAAAACGCGATCTCTGCAGTGATAAGAGCACCGGACTCCAGACCAGCCTCAATTACGCAAACCCCTCGTGACAAACCGCTTATGATGCGGTTTCTCGCGGGAAAGCGCCAGGGTTCCGCCTTGGTTCCCGGAAAAAACTCTGAGACCATCGCCCCGTGATTACCATAGACGATCTTGTCGTACAAAGGTCTGTTTGAAGTTGGATAACAAATGTCCGGTCCACAAGCCAGAACGCCGATGGTCCTGCCACCACCTTCCAGCGCTCCCCAGTGGGAGAGGGAGTCGATTCCAATTGCCATTCCGCTGACAACAGTGACACCGTGTCGAGCCAGTCCATTCGCCATTTCCTTGGCGATGCACCGTCCGTAGCTGGACGGCTTGCGGGTCCCCACAAGCGCTATCGAATAATTGAAGAAATCCGGATGCAAATTTCCCTTGACATAGAGGATGAGCGGAGGGTCGTCGATACCTCGGAGCATTTGAGGATATAGAGGATGCGCAAAGGGATAAGGATCGACCTTCGCCTTTTTGCAGATGGACAGAAGACTTTCCGGATCGATCTTATCCCTGGCCTCAACAAACGCCTTCGCTACATCATCTTTGATCATGTTAGAAGTTGCGATCTCGCCGGCCTTCGCCTTCCATGCATTCTTGAGACCACCAAAATATTCGAACATCTTCATCGCCCGGGCGCGCCCCAAGCCGATTCCCGTCATTTGATCGAATGCCAGCCAGCATGCGACCTCGTCGTCATCCCATTTGATTTCATCGTCAAACAAAGTAATGCTTCTCCAAAAGGCGAAAGATGTTTATCATCAACAATATAGAGACACTTATTGAACTTTCCAACCCCAGCCGCTATTACTTCAAAATGCACAAACAGACAAGCGGTTTGAAGTTTGAGATGCTAGCATTAAACTGGGTCGAAAGCGGGGTTTCCAAACTTGGTGCAAGTTCACCTATTCGCTAAATCAGAGATAAGTGACAAGAGATCGATACGCGATCTTGACGTAAAGCCGTCCACATCATCTCCACCTATCAGATCCAAACTCTTTGGATTGAAACAGCTAATTTTCTCTGCTGTCGTTATTCTGGCATTGCCGTTTACCGCTGATTGCGCGCACGCACTTTCTTCTGCAGAAACGAGCAAACTTTCCGGCGTCGAGAAAGCGGTTTTCTTTAAAACATATGCAGAGGAAGACGCGGGAAAACGTGTTGAGCGGCTTGAAAAGCGCTACTTCGGAGACCCACAACAAGGTGATTTATCGGAACGCCTGCAACGGATCTTCGAGCTGGCTGGACCGGCCGCAACAGCGGAGCCCGCGCCTACAGCCGAAACGCCCCGTGGCAAGCCGGAAGCCAAAGCTCCGAAGAACAAATACCCCGGCGCCCAGTATCCGAAAAATGGTCCGAAAGAATCAGATATGGCCTGGGAAAAAGCATCGATGGCGGCCACAAAAGCAAGCGATCAGAATGTTCAGGACCTGTTGAAAGAGGCTCTGCGACTGTCTAAACGCAAAGAGACGGAACAGGCAATCGAGAAATACAATCAAGTGCTGCGATTCGATCCACAAAACGCATTGGCTTATTTCAGTTTAGGCGTAATCTTCGAATCGAAAGGCGACATCGGACAAGCGCTTGAACACTACAAAAAAGCACATGACATTAATCCGGACAGAATGGATTACAAGAACGCGATTGTCGAACTCGAATCGAAAGGCGCTCAGATAAACGCCAGCCAGTCTAAACAAGCAGAAACGAATGAACTGGCGAGGCAGGCGGCTGAAGCCTTTAAGCGCAAAGAATATCAAAGCGCCCTCGGAATGTATAAACAGCTGGAAACACAATTTCCAAAGAATGCTCCGTACAAATACAACATCGGCACGATTTATCTGTTGATGAGAAATCCGATACAGGCGCTTGAATACTACGAGATGGCGCGCAAGCTGAATCCCAAGGAAGAACGCTACGTCGCGGCATGCGATAAGTTAAAGGCCACCGTCAAAGCAGACGAAGAAAAAAGAAAAGAAATCGACGCGCAGTGGGACGCCAAGGAAAAGGCAGACAGACAGCGCGAAGCCCAGCAACAAAAGGCAGCCGGACAACAACAAAAAGGTAAGCCAAACAAAGGCGGAAAAACGGCTAAGGTCCCACAGGGCGGAATGCCGACTCAGCAAAGACCGATGCAGCCCGGCTTTCAGCAACAAGGCTATCCGCAACAAGCGGGCGGCATTCCACAAAATCGACCACCTGTTGTGCAATCATCCGGCGGATACCCACAACCAGGCTATCCGCAACAAAACCAGATGCCGCCTGGCTTCAGCAACCAGCAAGCACAGGGATACAACCAGATGCCACCGAACTACGGACAGATGCAGCAGCAAGGTTACGGTCAACCTCAAATGCAGCAGGGCTACGGACAACCTATGCAGCAAGCTGGTTTTCAGCAACAAGGCTATCCGCAGCAGCAGGGTTATCCTCAACAACAAGCTCCGCAATACAATCCGATGCAACAACAGGGATACGCACAGCAACCGGGTTTCAATCAACAACAGGGATACCAGCAGACGCCGCAGCAGGGCTACGGACAGCCGATGCAACAAGGCTATCCTCAACAGCAATCAGGCTATCCTCCGCAGGGATACACCCAACAGCAACAGCAACAACCAGGTTATGGGCAGCCGATGCAGCAGCCCGGCTTCAACCAACAGCAATACAATCCGCAAATGCAACAACAATATCAACAACAGCAACAGATGCGACCGCCGGGTCAACAGGGCTATCAACCCAACCAGGCAAGTCAAACAGCCTACAATCCCAGTCAAACGAGTATCAGCGGTCTCACTCAGCCGAGTTACGGCGCACCGAATACGGCGGCACAACCACAGGCGGTGCCAAACATGGTCAACGGCGCACCAACCGGCACCGGCCCGGATCCGCTCGCAAACCTGGGCATCATAGGCATTTCGTCGCCTAAGGGCGTCTCCGTCACCACTATTGGTATCGGTTCTCGCGCCGCAAAAGGGAAGATTGCAAAGGGCGATTTAATTGTTGGGGTGGATGGCGTTACGGTCACGACAATTCAGCAAATCAAATCGGTGCTTGTGAAAAAGCAACCCGGCGAGAGCGCCCAATTCATCATCGACCGCAAAGGCAAAATTCAAAATCTGGCGATTTGACGCACAGTCATATTTCACATTTTGCCGAATTCTTTTGACCACTCAATGCTGGCCATAGCCTGCCGGGCGTCAGGCAAATGCTTTGAAAAATGCGGCTCCTGACCTTCGAAATAAACTTCCTGAATCTCACGACTACTGGCGTCCTTGGGTACATAGAGACCGTGAAATTTCTTGCCGCCTTCCCGCCACTCACCGTCAACTGACAAAACAGTTTTACCGTTGACTCGAATTGTTTCAGCAGCATTTATTTGAAATGCGGAACTGTCACCGACATTGCCCAGCACCTGAGGGTTGAGCGTTGCTATCTCCGCCGGCTCCAGTTTATGCGGTGCTTTATTGAGAATGGCTTGAAACTGCTGCGCCTCGCTACTCGCAATCGGATAACCCCGATCGTAAAGCGCAAGTTCCGCACCCTGTCCGTCCGGCGGGAGGAATGATAAGCTTTTCGCCACTTCACCGAAATTGGAATCCCGAGCCTCTTTCCTCCACTCACGAGGAACGAGCAAAGCATCAATCGGTTCCATTCCTGCTATTGAACTTTCACGCTTATGCCCACTGCTACGCGGCAAATCGAAATCGTGAGCGAAAACATCAAGGGGCAGTTCCGAATAGGACTGCACTTGCTTCTCATTCTTATCAAGGCGAAAAATCGGCTCTCTCAGGTCGTCCAAGACTTCTATTCTCCTAATGAATCAAGTATTCGGATCTCATTGGCGTCGATACCACACGAAAGTGCTACCATCTCCGCTGCTCGTAGAACTCATCACTTCGTACAAATCATTCAACGTGATGAAAACCGTTTTGTTCAAATCCTTGCCCTGAGCGGCAGCCTCTGCTTTGGTTTGAACGTCGTAGAGCGGATTCCAGGAATTGTCTACCGACACTGTTTTTGAAGCGGCATCATATCCGGTGACCAGGAACAAGTGCTCGCCACCAGTTGGTTTTGCCACCGCATTAGGATCTTTGCCTTCATTTATCGCCACCTGCTGGCGGTATCGATACTCCAGAACTCCGGTATTTCCCTGGGTTATCTTCGGAAGATCATTTTTGAGAAGCATCGCTTCTAATTCCTGAACCGATTTTTGCTTAGCCCCAACGAGATCTTTGAATGTGGTCTCATTATCAACCCAGCGATTCTGATGCACCAGGAATCTATCCGTCAACTTGTCACCGGTCATCTGGTTCCAGATGTCCGCTATTCGAGAAGGAAAACCGACTCGCGGGCTATCGTAAGGGTTAGCGGTACCATTTTTGCTGCTATAGAGAACCAACTGAGAGCCATCACTATTGGTGCGAATCAGGCGAGCACCACTGTCGCTTCTACCGGTTGGCGCAACTTCTTCGTAACACATAGCACCCTTACCACAGACGGAACCCAGCGGGTCCGTGGTATCGCGCTGCATCGAAATATTCACCGCACACACATCCCACAATTTTCCAAGCGCGCTCCGGCTTCCCGGCTTGGGAGGGAACGTTTCCTCCGGACTGCCCGGGCGAACTCGCACTGAGTCGAGCTTAGGCTTGATCGTGGTTCCATCAAGAGTCTCAAACTGTCCATCGTTGGCGAAATCAGCCGCAAGCTTTGCCACCACGGACGGTTTTTCCTTGAGAGCAATACCCCTCAATGCGGTCACGCTGCACGTGCTGTTGCTGCCCTGATCGTTGCGTCTATCGTTGGCAATGTGCCAGAAAAGCTGGTCGGCATAATTAGCCTTCTCCGCGGAAGTCATAACCGAATCGGCTCGACCGTGCAATAAACGATCTGCTTCCTTGAAGACTTTGTCTTTCTCCGTTGAAGAGAACTTACTCATCTCTCGAAACTTAGTGACATTGTCAATCAAGCGAATCTTCTGAAACGCATCCAGGTCATTGTGCGTGTAAATATCCGCATCAAACTTCTCGAGCTTTGCATAAGGCTTAGAGCTGTCAATTGCACTGTCGGCAAAACTCCCGTCTGCTGCGCGAGTCAGTTTCAGATTCTTATTAACATGTCGAATCTCACTTGTAGAGCCATCTGCAGCATAATCAATCTGGACATCATCGTCACCGACTTTGATGCGGGTGATCTTTCCTGATTCCTTTTCGACCAGGGTTTTATCCTTCAGGTTCTCCTTCTCATAGTGACCGCTAAGTGTCCTGACGGCGCGCTCTCCACCGTCAATATCCTTATAGGAGTATGTTCCGTCCTTTTTGACTTCGACTTCTGTATTCCATTTTGCACCACTGGAGGACGTGTATTCCGTCGGTCCGGTCTTCTTCCAGACCGTCTCGGCACCGCCTTTCTCAGCAATTTTTATTTCTTCAGGTTGTTTGAGAACATCTTTGTCAGGTCCGAAAGTTTCTTTAAATTTGAAGCTGAACTTAGTCTTGTCGGGATAGGGAACTTCTACGGACATGGATCCATCAGGCTTGTACGACCCGTTGATGCCGTTGGCACGCGATTCGTCACGCAAGCCTTGCTCGGCACCGCTCAGAGTTGTTCTCGAAAAAACGCCGGTTTTCCCGTCGATTTCAACTTTCCCATGCCACCCGGCGGCAGCGTTTGGACTGTTAGCCCAGATGTTATCACCGACCTGGTACCAATCCGCGTTAGTTCTAACGCTGTGGAAGCTCTTAATTTTGTCGCCATCCCAGACGATATCTTTTAAACGACCGGCGAGTTCCGATGGATGATTGGCATTAAATGCATCATCATCCGGATAAATGGACCTGCCACCATCAGTGGTTTCACGGAGGACCTGCCCGGCAGCAGGATTAGGTTTTTCAACCTTAGCGTCGGCCACACGAAGCTGATCGATCGGGTCTAAGTAGGATAATTCATTCTTTCCAAAAGGCGATTTATAAGTTTCCTTTTGAGGCGCGGAGCCGTTCTTAGATTTCGGATTGAGCCCAACAACGTCTAGCCCCGGAAGCTTAGTTCCGTTTTTTTGAGTGCCAGAGACATCGCCTGAGTCTAGAAGCGGCGCCGACATACTGGCGCGCAAGGTTTCGGCGAGCGGAAAGTTTTTCACACCACTGATGAAATCAAAAAGGCTCGCAGACGGGAAACCAGCCGGTAGTGCAGAGCCCTGCCCGTCGGTCAGCGTGGTCGTTTTTGTGTCCAGTGAAGAAGGTGTCGGAGTAAATGCAGAACCCATCTCATCAAGCAGGTCCCGAACAAATACTTTGTGCACGCCATCATCCGCAGCAGAAGGCGTAGCGCCTTGCTGCGCGGTATCCAGTGGTTTTGCCATTTCGTTTATTCGACGCCAGGGGAAGGGGTGTTGTCGCACCTCTAATCTAATGACAAGTTGTGAACAAAGTGTGTACTTTGCGAGGGAGATCTACGATTTAAAGTACGAACATCCACATAGCGAAAGTCAGAATACCGAACAAGCCACCGATGAGAAGACCGTCGCGGACGTTATTCGGATTGTTGAGCCGGTGCTCGAAAAGAATCACCAGTATCGAGAAGATCAAAAAATCCTTGGTCGCCAAAATACCGGCGGTCGTGAATTCCCGTGGCGGCAGTTCCAAGTAACTGCGCATAAGCACAGTGATACCGTTGAAGCCAAGGCTGAGAATCAAGCCAAAAACAATCGCCTCAGGAAGCGTTGCTCTTCTTCGCTTCTTCTCCTGCTCTTTTTCCATCGCCTCCGCGCTACCTCGCGCATTTAACGTAGCCTCGCCTTTGTCACGCTGACAAAGCGACGTCTACCGAGAAGCTGCAAGCAGCGAATTCACTTTATCCTGGAGTGATTTCTCGTTGGTCTCAGGAGCGTCTACGACACGTTTGATGTTGTACACGGTATCGCGTTCTACAGGCGTATAGCCGGCTTTGCCAATGAGCTCTTCCATACGCTCCTTAGCCAGTTGCAGCGGTGTCTTGGCTCCAGCAGCATGAGTGATTTTCTCTTCCAAAATGGTACCGTCCAGATCGTCCGCTCCAAATGAAAGCGCTACCTGGGCGAGGTCTTCACCAAGTTGAATCCAATAGGCTTTGATGTGTGGGAAATTATCGAGGACCAGTCGGCTGATAGCGATATCGCGAAGAAGGTCATCATGGCTGGGTTCTCTAACCTCATCCTTGATGTTGGTGCCTTCGTAGTAGCACTTCAATGGTATGAAGCACATGAAGCCTTTCGACTTATCTTGCTGTTCGCGGAGCAACAGCATGTGATCGACTTTGTTCTCGACTACTTCGCCTATACCGGTGAGCATCGTCGCCGTGGTGTTCAGTCCCATGCCATGAGCGATTCCATGGATCTCCAGCCAGGTGTGAGCGGGAGTTTTCTTCACGTCCATTTTGGCACGAACACCTTCGTCAAAAATCTCCGCGCCTCCGCCAGGCATGCTGTCGAGACCAGCTTTATGCAACCGTTCCAACGTTTCCGCGTAAGTAATTCCTTCCAGATTCGACAGATATTCGATCTCAACGGCTGTCATCGCCTTCAGATGAATGTGGGGAAATTCTTTTTTGATTGCGGCGAGAACTTCCTCATAATAATTCAAATCGCAAATAGGGTTTAAACCGCCCACCATGTGAATTTCATTGATGCCGAGTTCGACGCCGCCGCGCGCCGCATCGAGCACCTGATCGACTGTCCATGAATAAGCGTTATTACCAGGATTGGCATAGGAACAGAATCTGCACGTCTCGACGCAGAAGTTGGTCGGGTTCAAATGCATGTTGTGAATGTAGTAGACGTAACGCTCTTTCTCTGGACCAGCAGCGCGTTTTCTTGCAAATTCGCCGAGCATTCCAACCGCGAGCAGATCATCATGATTGTAGAGACGAATCGCGTCTTCTCTCGTCAAACGAATGCCATCAACGACTTTTTGCGCGATGTCGGCGATTGCACTTTGAGCGCCAATCTGTTCCAGAATACCGGTTGCCATTTGTAAATCCTCAACGTTTTCAATCTTGGAAAGTGCCTAGATCGTAACACGCATCGGGGTATCAGTTCCTTTAAGCCTGCAAGTTTTTCTCCGCCTCTAATGGCGGAACAGCCTGTGCGAGCGACCATTCGAAGGAAACAGAATTGACCTTAACACCGTAAATCAAATATCCAAGCGCGATAAGCACGGAAACGAGGTCCCAGGCGGGCAATCCAACACAGAGCAATTTCTGGCATGTGTCAATTATTAAGGCAGGCGTCATGGCAACTATTGAAACCCTGACCAGTTGCGGATAGGTGAGCCGCCTCTTTGCAAACATTGCAATAACCTTGCCCACCAGACCGAAAAGAAGCGCCTGCAGGGCACAGAGAATGAAGGACGAAATCCAAAAAACGCCCAGGACAACCACTCCGCTCCAGGTCGCGATAGCATCAAGAATCTTGGGATGATAGGTCCACTCCCACGTCTGGTCCTTCTCCTTCTCGAAATCGTAAATTTGCTCCTTTCCTTTCAGGTGAAACAAAATGCGCCGTTTCTCGACAAAAATCCCGTCAATGTTTGTGGGCGCGGGAGTTGGCGAATCGGTCATGTCGAAACTAATCAGTTTCCTGCCATTGCGCGGATCGCTGATTTGAAAAACTTGATCGGGTCGATCGAGCGTGGCGACGCCATTTTTTATATCGATTCGCGGAATTTGAGAGACGACTGGTTTCAAATAATCCAGTACAAATTCGCGAACCAGAATGTGAACGTGAATCGAAGCGATAAACCAGAGCCCGAAAAGGAGACCGATTAAGTATCGAAATCCCAACCCTCGCCAGCAATGCGCGGCATCACGATAAACATCCTTCGAGTACCAACTTTTGTAGACGGCTCTCCAGGGATCGATTTTCTTGATGATTGTCATTCGTCCCGTCTTGTGGCTAACGGTCTTGCCAGTCTTTATTCGTCAACGAAGTGAGAATATGATCGCGCCATTTGCCGTTGAGGTAAAGGTAGTCACGCGCATAGCCTTCCACTTGAAAGCCCAATTTTTTCAAAACACTCGCGCTTCGCTCGTTGGTCGGAACATAGTTTGCCATAATTCGGTGCAGATTCATCTCGTCGAACGCGAAAGTGATGGCCGCACCAAGAGCCTCGGTCATATAACCGCGCCCTTGCTTGCTCTTGTCTAAGCCATAACCGAGATAACAGAATTGAGCCGCCTTGCGAAAAATCTGGGTAAAATTGGCAGTTCCGATTACGATATCTGTTTTAGCCTTTTCAAAAATAAACAGTCGGCAGGTGAGGTCACTTTCAAACTCTTCGAGATTGGCGCTCAGCTGTTTCTCCCAGTATGGAACTGTGAGGTAACTCTCCGGCCAACTGGGGCTATGCTCTTCCAAATGAACACGATTGGTCTCAAAATATGCCACCACCCGCGAAGCCTCTTCGGGTTGGCAGAGTTTTAAAACCAATCGCTCTGTAGCTAATTCAACATTTCGTGACTGCAATTTGATTGCCTGCTATCGGCGTGACCAGTTCAATCTCGGGGGTTGAACCTAATCGCCGAGCCAGTATGCGTCGCGTCTCGCCGCGTTGGCGCCCATACGCTCTTCCAGTTCGTTGAGAACTTGAAGCATAGGATTACTCGAGGTAATTTGAACTTCTTCGGAAACTTCATCCGTCACATCTTCTTCGGGCGCAAAAGAGGTGGTAGGAGCAAAATCGATCTCTTCTTTCGAGCCAAACATCGGCAGTGCCGGTCTTCGCGCCGAAGTATCGTCGAGGTCGTCCAGTGGATCTACTTTGAAGTGAATGCCCGAAAGCGAGACGGACTCTTCGTAAAATAAGTTATCGTCCTGACGGCTGAACGCCATGAAAGAGTCTTCAACGGCAGGCAGCGCGCCGATTGGATTTTCGTCCGTTTCGTAGTGAACTTCTTTCAGCCTGCGGTCGAAATCGACGGCGTTGAAAGAACCTGTTTCCGTACATTCTTCGCGATTGAACCACTTATTCACAGCCTGGCGATTCTTTGAACGAAGGTTCGAAACCTCGGCGAGGTTGACCTCGCTGGTCATGCGGCGGCGAACTGCATCCATGGCAAAAGCGCCGGTCGATTCGGCTCCTTCAGCACGAGAACGCATCTGAACCAGCTTTCTGCGAGTTCTGTCGAGTTCACTGAAATCGAGCACATCATCATTCTTAGCGAGGTTGCCTTCAAATCTCTGGCTAATGCGATTCCACAAATACTTCATTTTGTCGAACACTGTTTTGATTCTCCCAGCAAGTAGAGTCATGTTCAAAAGCTCCAACAAATGACTCCGGCGCCAATCAACATCCCAACCTTAAGCGCAGCGAAGTCCGAAGTAAATGGGGATTGTACGTACTTCGCAGCCGAGAATTAATGAACTAAACCAAAATTTAGCTTGACAACAACCTCAACGTTCTACCGAAGGCTCTTTTGAATCCCGCGCGGTCAAGATTAAAGCTAACCTTCAGGCAGAGTTTATAAGTACCTGGTAACTACTTGGTCCTAAGCGACAGCAGCACACAGTGAATACTTAGCGATCTAAACAAAACCGGATCGTTTCTTCGATTCTTTCGGACTGACGCTGACGCGCTTCACTCCGAGTGATACTAGATGCCGTTTGATCATCTCGAAAAACTGTTCGCGGTCGGCGCCACGTATGACTGCAAGGTTGTGAGCCTCCGACAATGCAACTGGATAGCCTCGTCCCTTGATAGCTTGAGACGCCACTACCGCGCAAGCTACTTCTCGCAGGATAAAGTTGTCGACCAGCCAGCGCGGGCACTCAATACGAGCAATTTCACTGCCCACATTCAGGTAGGAGAAACAGATTTGCTGCTCGTTATCGAAAAGCTTGGAGATGGTCTGCGCTGTTAGACAAAACGAGCTTCGGTAGCCGGCCGGCAACTTTCCGGTCAACAGCTGCCTGTCCGTCAAAGGCCATATTTTGGAGCAGGGGAAATTCTCTTCGTTGAGACCGGCGCAATAGTCGCGACAGCTGCTTGTCTCGTACGGACAGATATTGGTGCGCAGCATGTTCACAATTTCAGAACTGCGGCTATGGCTGATGTAACCAACCAACGGAATGCCTGCGGATTGCAAGCCGCGAGTGCATTTTTGCATGCGGGTGAGGAAAGCGTCCTGATACCCCTGGGGCATCTTATCCACCGACCAGGGAATCAACGAACCGTCGTACAGCGCAACGACGGACAGTCCCCGAGTTTGCGCCGAGAGTGCATGCTCGACCAGAAGTTCAAGTTCGTAAATTGTTCGCTCGAGTGAAACAAAAAGTTCGTCGATATGAACACGTCGTCTATCGACGAGCGGATACAAATCCTCTGGTCTATGATGCAGTCGCGGTGCGCTTTCAAGAACAGACGGCAGTTGCTCACCGTAAGAAATAATTGCATAGCCGGCGTTGAGCAGATAGCAATTGTGCACTTCGTGATGGCTCGGCATGATCTGCGATCCATCAACTCCTACGACCGTGTACTTCGCAGGAGGTTTGTCTATTTTAAAATCGGCGCCGAACGTTTCTATCGGCGTCGCTACTGGCCACAAAACCCAACCAGAGTTTTTATCGAGTCTGTTTGAAAATTTTTCCTCTTCTCTGATCGCAGAATCAAGCGCTTCGACCGCTCGTTCCAGAACCTCCTTGTGTTCAGCTTCTCGAACGGCATCCACTCCAACTTCCTGAATTTGTTTAAAAATCTTCGAGAGGTCAAGCATGCACATTCTCCGCAAAATATTTCAACTGCGTTCGCAGTTTGTACGGTGAGCTAAGCGAGTTATCATCAAGTTTTCGAAGGAAGTCTGTGAAGCGCCTGTCGTCCGAATCTGATCTGCAACTCGCGTCCAATTTCACTATAAACTCAAACAGCCCATGCATCAAGTTGCGCGGTGGCGGCGTCTCGTCATTGCTGAAGAGCTTCGCACCCATAAGATATTCCGGTTCGTAGTTTGCGACAATAATTCGCTCCGACGGACGTCCCATGTCGCACACGAAAATTTGAATGTTTTCAAACGAGCTTGGCACTGCCGGTGGTGACATCGCTTGCATAAACACCAGCGCATTAAGAATCTGGTTCAACCAGGAAACCAGAGTTTCAGTATCGACCTTGAGCTTATTTGCGTTTTCACTTTTCAAGTCGATTCCGTCAGTTGGTGCGGCGATCAGAATCATCGTCCCATCTCTGCGAGCGTAAAAATCAGACAGTCGACTGATATTGGGATGGTCGACGTTCTGGAGGGCACGTAACCGACGCAATAAGTTTCCAAACAAAGCACTATTTGTGGTGGCATTCACGATATCTTCACTTTCGAAAATCTTCAGTTCGCGAGATTCGACGGGAGCACTTTCGTTCCACAAGTCATGCATAACTCTGTGCTTGTCGGTCTTGTAACGCTGCAGCCAGCCGTCCAGGTTGCCACGGAAGAGCGGCTCAAGATGCGACTCATCGTCATCTTCAAGACAGCGCAGTCGCCCTTTCCCGTCAATCGTGTAGCCAATGCTGTTATAGATCGACTCACAATCGACGATAGTCTCGTTACCTTCTAGAGTGGTTCTCGAAGCGGACGATATAACTTTGACGAAAGCACTGGGATGGATAAATCTTGTTTTTACTCGAATCTTGGAATTGCTGATTCGTTCTGCAACCCGCTTCATCGCCGTATTGGCGTCATCAAAAGAAGTATATGGAGTCAATATAAGATAGTGAGCCGGCTCGATAAAGCTGATTCGATCTTCGGACCGAAGGAACTTGAGGAGCACATTCACGACGGCTTTATCGAGCTGCTCTTTCTCTTGGTCCGAAGCGGTTTTATACTCAAGAACCGAGAGCGATGCAAGACAGAACTCTCGACCGTCTTTCTGCGCACGACGACAATAACGGCTGAGAATTTCTTGAAACGCCTCTGAGCTGAGAGGGCGCCTGGGTGAGTTCGGCGGTGTGGTACGGTGTTCAGTTTTAGACCTACCTGAACTCTTATCTGCAACCTCATCAATTAGCTTAGGTGCACGCCTGTCAAAAATTCGACTCGGTTCCGGCACCAGTTTCTGAGCGGATTCTTTATTTCGCTTATCTTTGTCTTTCAAACCCACTCTCCGATGGCAATCGTATTGAGGAAGCCCATAAAAGGAGCTTTCCAAGATCAGGTGCGCTGCTTGGCGGACCCAAGAATTGAAGTATCTATAACTAATTTTCCCAGAAATCGCTGTCTGAAGCGAATGCTATATCTTGTACAATCAGCTAGTTCAAACAGATTTTCGGGGCTTCTTCGCAATGGCAAGGATTACAAGACTCTTTCCCAAAGACATGGAACTCAAGCCGACATTGGCTGGCCGAGTCAACCAGATCCGGGAATTCAGAAACCTGACCATTCGTGACCTTGCCAAAGACACTCGATTCACAACAGGACGAATCGAAGACATCGAATCGGGTCTGGAAACCTGGCTCTCATCAGCGGACAGGCAGATCCTTGCCACAGCGTTGAGAATTGACCCTCAAGTTCTGAAAGACGTTGAAGTTCGTGCGGTTGAAGAGGAAGCGACAATCACCGAAGTTCCAATTGCAGTTTTGGAAGACCTGGCAGATGCTGTATTGCACGGAGAGCGCGATATTCCGTGCCCACGCTGCAAGACCATGTTGAACTGTTCGATCCAGGAAGGAATTGATTTAGAAAACAATCAGATTTTCTTGCCGATGGCTTACTGTCCCAAGTGTCCGTTCGTTCTCAAATAGCACCGCATCTGGTGCTATCATTCCAGGTTCGCCGGGAGCCTTCTGAGTTATTGACCATCGAGTAACGCGTTAGCGCAATGGAAATCAGGCTGGCGACACTGAGCGTTTCTCAAAGCACTCTCTGACCGTTTCATCAAGTCGAACTTTAATCCGAGCCAGACGTTCAGAGATTTCAATTCTCTGTTTTTGCAGACCTAACATCTGCTGACGGCGGTGGTCATCCAGAGCCTCGATAAACAGCTCGTGCAGAGCGATCTCCTCACCTTGAGTCCACCAGAGTTCTTCTATGACCGTTCCAATTTCATCATACTCGGCCTCGTCCATCATTTTATCGAACAGACGATACTCGTTGCTGAGCATATATTCGAATGCGGTTCGCACCTCTTCTCGCAGGTTTTGAGCACCTTGAGAAACGATAGATGCGGTCACTTTCTGATCTAATGAGCCGACGCGCTCGCTGAGAACATCCAGAGTTTCGTCGAGCAAATAGCGTTTGAATGAAACCTGAGTCCAGAGGAAATCTGCGAAATAAGCCACACAAACCCGGTGAACGATTTCCAAACGGCTGGGCAGATATGATAGAGGCAAACGGCTTCTCACCGCCAATTGCGACAGTGCGCGTACATCACCGTAAAGTCGATCGATCAACTCGCGCATTCCGCTGACGGTAGCATCGCGCAAGGTCGGAAGCTCCGGTTCTAAACTAGCGTTGACCGCCATGATGATCAATATTTCGCGACGAAGGAACGTCAAGTTCGCGCCCATGTCTTCGAACACTTTGATCGCCGTTGCATCGCTCAAATCAAGAATACCGAGCAACAAGTGCACCGGCTCGATATCGGTTTCTCCGAAAAACAGCGAGTAGTCGAATGCTCTAGTCAATGCTTGAACAGTGAGGTCGCTGAATCCGATGGGCTGGTCTACGCTCTGAGGCTGGACCGCCGGTTTTGGAAAACCGCTTTCCAGAACGTCGGGGCGGTCAGAGTAGAGAAGTTCTGATTCCGGGTTGTCTTTAAACTGGCGTTCGACTTCATTGCGAACGCTCTCCTCGTCCATCTTCATGGTCTCGAGCGCATGCGCGGCCAGGGAATCGGGGTCGGCAGTCAGAGCTACGAGCAAATGCTGCGTGCAAACGTAAGAATGACCCATATTGAGGCACTCCGCCATCGCGTGTTGGACCACACTCAGAAGCGACTCGCCAGCTCTCTCGAACACCGTATCAATCATGAAGAACTCCAGTTAAAATATGTTCACCTGAATTTGAGGCTCAGGCCCAAGTCAGACAATGAATCATGACGGCATAGTACTTTCTTGATTACAGTATGGCAACTTTTAACGGCGTTCATGGCGGTACAATCAACAGTCATTGACACACCGGAAACCAGTGGGGACCGCACTTGAGAATTCTTATCGCCAATGATGACGGCATCTATGCGCCTGGGATAAAGGCGCTAGCGACGCGGCTAGCCGAAGAACCGCAGCATGAAGTATATGTGGTCGCACCAGACCGAGAACGCAGTGCCACCGGGCATTCGCTCACGTTACATAAACCGTTACGTGTCGAAGAGATAGAAATGCCAGGCAAGATGAGACGGTGTTGGTCGACAACAGGCACGCCAAGTGATTGCGTTAAACTCGCAATCTCCGTCCTGATGGAGCAAAAGCCGGACCTTGTCATCTCGGGCATCAACAATGGGGCGAACCTCGGTGCAGAGGTTTTGTACTCCGGGACGGTAGCGGCTGCAATGGAAGGCGCTTTCCTCAAGGTCCCGAGCATCGCGATCAGTATGGTCACCAAAGACCAAGGGAAACACTTTGATGTAGCCGCAGACTTTATGGCTCGCTTCCTCAAGGTTTACAAGAGTGCGATTTTCGGTCCCAAGACGCTCATAAACATCAACGTCCCCAGTTTGCCTGCCAAGAAAATCAAAGGGGCACGCGTGACCGAGCTGGGAGTTCGCTCATACAATGACTGGTTCGAAAAACGCCACGACCCGCGCGGTCGCGACTATTACTGGCTCACCGGTCATGCAATCGACGAAGGTGAGGCGGAAACCTCAGACGCCTATGCACTTCAGCACGACATGATCTCCATCACCCCTGTCACGTTCAACATGACAGACAGAGGCGCTCTGCCTACTCTTGAAGCGCTGCCCGGATTGTTCGACCTGAAAGAGTTCGCAAAAACTAAATGAGCGAATCAGCAATACTGACAGTAAAACAGTACGGGCTCGACCCCAATCTGGCAATCAAGTCATTCTTCAAAGATCCTGACTGGGTGCTGAAAACAGCAGTCGGCGGCGTGTGGAACGCGAGTTCGCTTTTGCTGATGTTTTTTCTAAACATCTATCCGGTTTTAATTCCAATCATATTCACACTGTGGGCGATAAACACCGGCTACGTCCTGCGTGTGATGCGAACCCGATTGCGCGATCCAGAGGGCGTCTTGCCCGCCTGGAATGATTGGCAAGATTTGTTCGTCTCAGGCATGAGCTGGCTTGCCATCATCACCGGTGTCATCATCGTTTTCTTGTTCCTCGGTGCAACGAATCTTTTAATTGCGTCCATACTCTCGGCTATCAAACAATACACTCAACTATTTGCTCTCTGGATGAGTGCCTCCATCATTTTCTTACTTGCGTTTTCATTGCTGACAAACCTGGTGCTTGTTGCCACCATGGCAAATTTTGCCCAGGAAGAAAACACTATGGCGGCTTTTGCATTTTTCAAAGTTTTGAAACGCATCTTGAAACGTCCCGGCGACTTCTTCGCCGCATGGATGCTCGGTATCGGAATTCAAGCGCTCAGCATCATCATACCGGCATGCACCGTCATTGGTATCTTTTTCCTTCCGTCAACAATATTCGCAGGCCAACTAATCACCTCTTCGCTTCTGGCTCAAGCCTGGGCATCAGCCGAAACCGCGTCAACAGGCTCACCGCCCGGCGATGGGAGTCCAGCTAAACTGGAAGATCAATCAGTTTCCACACCGGCTATTACCGACGAGCCAACAAGTTCGGGCTCGACAATTAAAGCCTCCGATACGAAACAAACGGAAGAGCCCAAGCGCAATTCGACGACTGAAGCTGACAAAGCTGACAGTGACAAGAATGGCAGTAACACAGCTGACCGTAGCGCTGACAGTAACAATGTGTAGGATGACGCAGTGAGGGCGAAGACACCGGACCGCGACTATACTCCGGAAGGAGATTCCAAAGCTTTCATGGAGGGTCGGGAGGCAAGTCCCGAAGATCTCAAAGGTTTTAACGCAGCATTAAAACGAAACCCCCATGATCTCGAAACGAGAGCAAAAATACTGGGATATTATTGCGGTCTAGGTAAAAGTGGGGCGCTGAATAAACGAGTATATTCGCGCCACATGCTGTGGTTTGTCGAGAATTTTCCTCGACATGAAGCTCTACTCTCTGCGACTTGCATGTGTTACTACGAATTCTCATCCAGATCGTTTGATGATGTAGCTCAATCATGGATTAAACAAGTCGACGAGAATCCTCTCGACGCGACCATTTTGCGCCACGCAGCCACGTTCATGTGCGGAAGAGATCCTGAAAAAGATCTTGAGTATCTCAAACGTGCAGAAGAGCTTACGCCGACAGACCCTGAACTCGCAGGTCTATTAATGCTGAACTGCAAATCTAATGGCAGATATGACGAGGCGATCGGTTACTTACTCAAGGCGATTAATCATTGGTCTACTTCAAAGAAAAGCTCACTACTTTTAGACGAACTGTTCCACGACACCATTAGCGATGCAGTTTGCAATCAAATTCAAAACAACAAGTCAGAGGACCTGCAAGCTCTCGCCAATGCCTGCATGCAGCACGAGGAGATTGAACGGTCCAAGTACGGAGCAACTTACGTTTCCGACAGAAGCAAGGTCTACAACTATTCGAAATTCATGGGAGAGGCTATTCTAGGCGTGGTTGATTTGCTGGATGGAAAGTTTCAAAAGCCGATTAAGCTTCTCGAAGAACATTTAAAAGATAGACTTACAACGTCTGATCCGTTTCGTTGGTCACCGAACCGCGCAATCTTCAACTCCTACAGGGAGTTCCCTGCAATGATTGACCACATAAACAAGCTTTTGGAAGAAACACCGGAGAGTCAGCGTGAGTTGAGGCGAGTCCTGTCTCAGTGGCTATCGGAAACCCAGGATCTTGAAGATACTGAGGATATTTAAGTACCGAAGATAGTGCTGATACTGCGGATATAGAATATTGAAAATACCAAGGTTATTGCTTATACCGCGGATATTGAACATTCTGAAATTCCCGAGCATATTGCTTAATATCGCCAATAGTTTTGACAGGCGATGAGAAAAAGGCACCGCGAACGGTGCCCCATGTTATCTCGAAACTAGAACTTCCAAATTTTAGAAGTTGAAGATACTGCGGATAGTGTTCAAAACGCTCGGATTGTTATTGTGCACATAATCCCAAAAGCGCGGATCGTTGTACTGATTCCAGTCATAGTTACCATTCCAGCTGTTATTGTGGTAGGCATTCCACTGGGTGCGAAGCTGAGCATCAAGTTGTGCGCGTTGGGCGGCGTTTAACCGAGCACTTCGAGCAGCCCAATTTGAGTGTAAGTAGGCGCGTTGATCGTTCCAATTGTGGCGATTCCAATCCCACTTCGCCGCTTGCCTGACGGCTTTTCTTCGGTTTTTATAATAACGCTTGACGGATTTTCGCTGGTGCTTGGAGTAATGACGCCCATGATTGTCATGTGCCATCGCAGCTGGTGCAGCAAAGCTGAGCAGCGCAACGAGAGCTACTAATTTTGTGTAAGTTGATTTAAGCATATATTCTCCTGAATGGTGCCTTCCCGCAAGCAGTACTGCCGGATCTACCAGCTAGACATAATTGATCTAGCACGAATTTTCAAAATGAGGCTGCGAGTATATTCCGATCCCTAAACTCCCGTCTTGTCCGCCCGATCGGACGGTCCCGTGCCGGTCCCAGCCGGACGCTGCCCCTCGCCCGTCCCGGCTACTACCTTTCAGCCGATGGTGCCTCAGAGCGCTACTTCGTCCGACTGGTATCACTGGTCAGTTCACCCACTTCGTCAGCCTCCGGGGTGCTCTGCACCGGTTCTATTAGAGTCGTCTGCTTCTGCGAAGTTTCGTTCTTCGACGCCCACTTTCTCAAGCACTGACTCAGCTGTTCAAGAGACGCCGGTTTGGACAAATAGTCGTCCATGCCAGCAGCAATACACTTTTCGCGATCTCCGCCCATCGCATGGGCAGTCAATCCAACGACAGAAACATGTCTGCCGGTTAGTGCTTCCGCTTTGCGAATTTCCTTCGTCGCCTCTAGTCCGTCCATATCCGGCATCTGACAATCCATCAGCACCATCGCATAATTTTCCTTCTGAACAGCAGCAACAGCTTCTCGACCGGTTGCCACCACGCAGCAATTGTATCCAAGCTTCTTAAGCTGAAGTTGCGTGACCATCTGGTTAACAGGATTGTCTTCTGCTAGCAGAATTGTGGTGCCCTCCGGTGCAAATTTAACGAAAGTACCCGACGTCGTTTTCAAGTCCGAAGGCTGTAACGTAATGGCACCGCACATCAGTTTCGCGATGCAGTTATATAAGCAAGATTGCTCAAGAGGTTTTGTCAGGTATGCTGAAAAGCCCCTCTCCAGTGCCTCTTCGCCCAGCCCCTGCTTATCATGGTTGGTGCAAAGAATAACTTTGGTTTCATCAAGTTCTGGAATGCTTTGTATTTTGGCCAGAAAATCGAAGCCGCCGCTGTCTGGGAGTTCCAATTCCGTCACGACCAGATCGTATGGGTCTCCAGCCTCACCTTGCTCCTTGAGCATGCGAAGCGCTTCTTCACTGGTGGTGGCAGAATCGCATCGTAATCTCCAGGACGAGATGTAAGCGCGCAAGATGTTCCTCGCACTGGATTGTTCGTCCACAACCAGAACTCGAGTGTCGGCTAACTCCTCAGGGACGCGAAGTTTTAGCTGATCGGCAGTTTTTGCTTCGTGTAGAGAGACGACGAAGTAGAACGTAGAGCCTTTACCAGGATGACTGCTCACGCCAATTTCGCCACCCATGAGTTCGACCAGGCGCTTAGAGATCGATAAACCCAAGCCTGTGCCGCCGAACTTGCGCGTCGTCGAGCCGTCCGCCTGCGTAAATGGTCGGAAAAGGCGTCCAACCTCTTGTTCGTTCATTCCGATACCGGTGTCGGAGATGCTGAATGAGACAAGTATCGGCTCATCATAACTTTCAGGAGCGGTATCACTGGTGGCCGCATCTCGTGGCGTATCAGCGCCAGCGGTAGCAGAGCCATTCGTGCCAGCGCCAGTGATAGCAGCGCGTTTCGTGGCACCGCCAGTGCCGGCATCATGTGCTGTGGCAGGTTCGGAACCGTTTCCATCACTTGACGCTGATGAGCGTACTGAAGTGCCTCCATCACCGCCGGTAGTGGCGCCCGCTTCGCCAAGAAGCTTGCTTGCAGAGGCAGCCTTGACCGCCTTTAAGTTGGCAGAACCGGACGAATCTTCGGCGGGTCGAACTCTAGTAGCTCGAACGATGATTTCACCGGTTTCCGTGAATTTGATTGCGTTACCAATCAGGTTTACCAGCACTTGTCTTAATCGCCCCGGGTCTCCGACCAGGACACGGGGAAGTTCCGGGTCGATAAAGGTCAGCAAACTCAATTTCTTATCACGAGCGGACTCAGAAAGAATTGCCGCAGTCCCCTCGACGAGCGGTGCAAGCGAAAAATTTACAGGCTCGAGGTCCATCTTCCCGGCAGCAATTTTCGACAGGTCGAGGATATCGTTAATCAAAGTCAGCAATCCTTGCGCAGACTCTTTAATGCGCTCGGTGAATTCGTACTGTTCCGGCTCTAGTTGCGTGTCGAGTAACAGCTCGGAAAAACCAATCACAGCATTCATCGGAGTTCTGATCTCGTGACTCATGTTCGCAAGAAATTCATCCTTGAGCTTGTCGGCTTTCTGAAGCTGGTTGCTGCGCTCTTCGAGTAGCTCAGCCTCTTTGGCCTTCCGAGCAAGTTCAGCCTCCACCAGCTGCTTCTCTGCTTGAAGACGCTCTTGAAGCTCCAGGGCTCTGCGCTCCTCCATCTCACGAATCATGCGAGACTGCATTTGAATACGTCGGTTTTTGTTGTAACTATCGACGAAGAAGTTCACCTTGGAGAGGAGTACTTGGGGGCGAAAAGGTTTGGTTATGAAGTCTACTGCGCCAAGAGCGTAAGCTTCCGACTCATGCAGGTCCTCGGTATACATTGCGGTAAGAAAAATAATCGGCGTATGCTTGAGAATTTCACGCTGCCGAATAAGAGCTGCCGTCTCATATCCATCCATGTCAGGCATTTGAATGTCGAGTAGGATGAGAGCCACTTCGTGACTCAAAAGTAGTTTCAGAGCCTCCCGCCCTGAGCCGGCTCTGATGACCTCCTGATCCATACTCGCAAGCAAAGCGTCCAGAGCAATCAAGTTCTCTGGTTGATCGTCAACTATCAGGATTTTCGCTTTGCTATCAGCGGTGGTCATTACTAAAACTTTTACCGAGGTGGAGGGAAAGCTCTAGTCTCTAAGAACTTAGACATAGTTAGCTTTTTAAATAGACTTAGCAAATTTCCTGCCAGGTGATGCCGGCAAAAAAGCTGCAAATGTCCGCCGAAATTAAATTAGAGACGCGTAGGTGCTTTACTATTTTGGATCGTTTCACTTTCATCACGGTTTCAATACGCGCCCCCACCAAAACTATTGTCTGGCGGGGGCGCCCCACTCATTGATACAGCCAGACACGAAGCAGCGATTTAAGCTGCTCGACGTCAACCGGTTTGGCGATGTAATCAGAAGCACCGGATTGCATGCACTTCTCGCGGTCACCTTTCATGGCTTTGGCGGTAAGAGCAATAATCGGAAGGTTAGCGAACTGTTCCATCTCCCGAATGCGGCGGATAGTCTCGTACCCATCCATATCCGGCATCATAACGTCCATCAAAACCAGTTCGACACTCGGGTCTTCTTCTAGCATTTTAATTGCTTCCATACCGCGTTCAGCGTAAGAGACCTTCATCTTATTCGCCTCCAGGATGCTAGTCAGGGCGAAGATATTGCGCACATCATCGTCTACGATAAGCACTTTTCGGTCAGTGAGAACGCGATCGGACTTCTGCGAAGCCTCAATCATGCGACGCTGGGTCTCTGGCATTTCCCCCTGGAGGCGATGCAGAAATAGCGCTGTTTCATCCAGCAAGCGGTGCGGAGACTCCGCCTCCTTGACCAGAGTGACCCGACCCATTTCCCTCACCTCTTGTTGCTCCTCTTCGGTGAAGTCCCGACCGGCGTACACGATAACCGGCAAACGCATGATACCCAGGTCATCTCTGATTCGCCGGACGAATTCATGACCAGGCATATCGGGGAGCGCAGTAGCTACGACCAGACAATCGAAGTGCTCGGATTCGAGCAAATCAAGCGCTTCCTGACCGGTCATGGCCATTTTGCACTTCACGTCTCCATCGCCCATCAGTTCGACGACAGCTTTTCCTTGTTCTCGATCCGGCTCGATGATAAGCAATTTTTTCGAAGATGTGGCAACGAAGCTCTTCACTTGTTCGAGTGCCTCGTTAATCGAATCTTTGCTCACCGGCTTCTCGAGATAGCCGATGACGCCCTGGCGGAAACCGCGCTCCTGCTCTTGTTCGCAAGAGATCACGTTAACCGGGATGTGGCGAGTGGTCGGATCATGTTTCAACCGATCTAGGATCGTCCAACCATCCATGTCCGGTAGACGCAAGTCCAGAGTTATTGCGTCCGGGACGAATCTTCTTGCAAGTGCAAGCGCTGATTCACCGGTGACCGCGACCAGGCCCTTGAACCCTGCTTCACGAACCATGTCGAGCAATAAACGCGCAAAGCGTTGATCGTCTTCGATGATTAGCAAAACTCGGTCGCCTTCTTCCAAGCTTCCCCGGTCGTCAGCGACGACATTTTCGAGAAGCAGAGCTTTCTCGCTGAGCAGGTCGGGAGCCGGCGCGATTGGCGCGGTTTGACCGGCAGCATAAGCCGTTTCACTGACTTGCGGACGTAGCCGCGATTTCTCCGGCTGATTTTGTGGTTGCACATACGATACCGGCATGTACAGTGTGAATGTACTTCCTTCACCAGGCGCGCTCACCACTCTCAGTTCGCCACCCAACAGATTGGCAATCTCACGGCTAATTGGCAGACCCAAACCTGTTCCACCGTACTTACGACTTGTACTGCCATCAGCCTGTTGGAAGGCTTCGAAGATAATCCGCTGTTTATCCAGTGGAATACCGATGCCACTATCAATCACTGAAAACGCGAGCACCGTATCTGATGCCTTTAAAGTATCCCGCTCATCACTCCAGCCCTCACGGACGGTATCAAGAGACAGTGTAACTTTTCCGGTTTCAGTAAACTTGAATGCGTTGGACAACAAATTCTTGAGCACCTGTTGTAAACGCTTCGAGTCTGTTCGCAAGCTCTTCGGCACGGAGTCCGCAATCTTGATTTCGAATTCCAGCCCTTTCGATTCGGCGACTTGCCTGAAGTTTCGCTCCAGCGACATTCGCACTTCGTCGAGAGCAACGTCGGTAACGTCGATATTGATGGTCCCCGACTCAATCTTCGATAGGTCGAGAATATCGTTGATCAATTCAAGCAAGTCAGAACCGGATTCGTGAATTGTGTTGGCAAAATCGACTTGCTTCGTCGTCAGATTTCCATCCGAATTTTCCGACAACAACTTCGACAAGATCAACAGACTATTGAGTGGAGTTCGAAGTTCATGCGACATATTGGCGAGAAACTCGGACTTGTACTTAGATGTAAGTGCAAGCTGCTCGGCCTTCTCTTCCAAACTGCGTCTTGCTTGTTCGATCTCCTGATTCTTGCGCTCCACCTCAGCATTCTGAGAAGCGAGTAGCTTGGCTTTCTCTTCCAGCTCTTCGTTGGTATTGCGCAACTCTTCTTGCTGGCGAGTCAACATTTCTTCGGAAGCTTGAAGGGTCTTCGCTTGCTGCTCCAGTCGTCTGTTGGTCTCGGTCAGTTCTTCCTGCTGAACCTGCAGTTCCTGTGCCAGTGACTGCGATTGTTTGAGCAAGTTCTCCGTTCTCATGTTAGCTTCGATGGTATTGAGAACGATACCAATCGATTCAGTGAGCTGGTCGAGGAAGTTCAAGTGAGTTTCACTGAACATATTGAAAGAAGCTAATTCGATAATCGCCTTCACTTCGCCTTCGAACAGAACCGGCAACGCGACTATGTTTCGCGGCGTCGATTCACCCAATCCTGAGCCGATCTTGAGGTAGTCATTCGGCACATCCTCAATAACTATCTTCTGTTTCTCGAGAGCGCACTGACCGATCAAACCTTCTCGCAATCTAAACTTCTCGGAAAGTTGCTTGCGTCGTTGATACGCATAGCTTCCCAACAGTTTCAATATAGGCTCGCCGTCCTCCATCTCGTTGATGTAGAACACGCCGAGTTGAGCGCGAACCAGTGGTGCCACTTCCGACAGGATCAAGTTTGCGACAGTGAGCAAGTCTCGTTGTCCCTGCAGCATACTTGTGAATTTCGCGAGGTTGGTTTTCAACCAGTCCTGCTCTGTGTTTTTCTGAGTCGTATCTTTGAGGTTGCGGATCATCTCGTTGATGTTGTCTTTGAGCGCCGCGACCTCGCCTCTAGCTTCAACGTCGATACTACGGGTGAGGTCACCCTTCGTAACCGCTGTTGCTACCTCGGCGATAGCTCGTACCTGAGTCGTTAGATTTGCAGCCAGTCCGTTTACGTTGTCCGTCAAATCCTTCCAGGTTCCCGATGCACCAGGCACGAGTGCCTGTCCTCCGAGAACCCCTTCGACTCCTACCTCACGAGCCACTGTAGTTACCTGGTCAGCGAATGTCGCCAGTGTGTCGATCATCTCGTTGATGATGTCGGCAAGTGCGGCGATTTCGCCTTTGGCTTGCAGTACGAGTTTCGTATTCAAGTTACCTTGAGCTACCGCGGTAACAACTCCTGCAATTCCCCGCACCTGTTCTGTGAGGTTGCCTGCCATGAAGTTTACGTTGTCGGTCAAGTCTTTCCATGTACCGCCGACGCCCTGCACAACGGCTTGTCCACCGAGCTTCCCTTCCGTACCTACTTCACGGGCAACCCGCGTTACCTCAGACGCGAAGGACGAGAGCTGGTCCACCATTGTGTTGATTGTGTTTTTCAGTTCAAGGATTTCGCCTTTTACGTCTACCGTGATTTTCTTAGTCAGGTTGCCGTTTGCAACAGCCGTCGTAACGTCTGCGATGTTACGCACCTGAGCTGTAAGGTTGGATGCCATCGAGTTTACGTTGTCGGTCAAGTCTTTCCATGTACCGGAAACACCCTTCACAACAGCCTGACCGCCTAGCTTTCCTTCGGTTCCTACTTCACGAGCTACCCGGGTTACTTCAGCAGCGAACGATGACAGCTGATCCACCATTGTGTTGATCGTGTTTTTCAGTTCCAAGATTTCGCCGCGAACGTCTACCGTAATCTTCTTAGATAGGTCGCCGTTTGCTACAGCGGTCGTAACTTCTGCGATGTTACGCACCTGGGATGTGAGGTTGGACGCCATGTAATTTACGGAGTCCGTCAAGTCCTTCCAGGTACCAGACACGCCCTTAACGTCCGCCTGACCGCCCAGTCTTCCTTCCGTACCTACTTCCCTCGCAACCCGTGTTACTTCAGATGCGAACGATGACAGCTGGTCCACCATGGTGTTGATTGTGTTTTTCAACTCCAGGATTTCGCCTTTTACGTCTACTGTAATCGTCTTAGTCAGGTCGCCGTTTGCAACAGCGGTCGTAACTTCAGCGATGTTTCGCACCTGGGATGTGAGGTTGGACGCCATGTAGTTTACGGAGTCCGTCAAATCCTTCCACGTACCGGATACACCACGCACGTCGGCTTGACCGCCCAACTTACCGTCGGTGCCTACCTCCCGTGCCACCCGGGTTACCTCAGCCGCGAACGATGACAGCTGGTCCACCATGGTGTTGATTGTGTTCTTCAACTCCAGTATTTCGCCTTTAACGTCTACCGTAATCTTCTTAGATAGATCGCCTTTAGCTACCGCCGTCGTAACGTCTGCGATGTTCCGCACCTGAGACGTGAGGTTGGACGCCATCAAGTTTACCGAGTCCGTCAGACCTTTCCATGTGCCGGCAACACCTTGCACATCGGCTTGACCGCCCAGCTTCCCTTCCGTTCCTACCTCTCGAGCAACCCGCGTTACCTCAGCCGCGAAGGATGAGAGCTGGTCCACCATGACGTTGATTGTGTTTTTGAGCTCTAAGATTTCGCCCTTAACGTCTACCGTGATCTTCTTGGACAAATCGCCGTTAGCTACAGCGGTCGTAACGTCAGCGATGTTTCGCACCTGGGATGTGAGGTTGGACGCCATGTAATTTACAGAGTCCGTCAAATCCTTCCAGGTACCGGAGACGCCTTTAACGTCCGCCTGACCGCCCAGCTTTCCTTCCGTACCTACTTCCCGCGCCACCCGTGTTACTTCGGACGCGAAGGAGGAGAGCTGGTCCACCATGACGTTGATTGTGTTTTTCAGCTCTAAGATTTCGCCTTTTACGTCTACCGTAATCTTCTTAGAGAGATCGCCCTTAGCTACAGCCGTCGTAACTTCAGCGATGTTCCGCACCTGTGAGGTCAAGTTGCCTGCCATGTAGTTTACGGAGTCGGTCAAGTCTTTCCATGTACCGGAAACACCTTGCACGTCAGCCTGACCGCCTAGTTTCCCTTCCGTACCTACTTCCCGAGCCACCCGTGTTACTTCAGAAGCGAAGGACGAGAGCTGGTCCACCATTGTGTTGATTGTGTTTTTCAGCTCAAGGATTTCACCTTTTACGTCTACCGTAATCTTCTTGGACAGGTCGCCTCGGGCTACAGCGGTCGTAACGTCTGCGATGTTTCGCACCTGGGACGTGAGGTTGGACGCCATGTAGTTTACGGAGTCGGTCAACTCTCGCCACGTCCCTTCAACCCCTTTTACCTGCGCCTGACCTCCGAGCTTCCCTTCCGTACCTACTTCTCGCGCCACCCGTGTTACTTCAGATGCGAAGGACGACAGTTGGTCCACCATTGTGTTGATTGTGTTTTTCAGCTCAAGAATTTCACCCTTAACGTCTACCGTGATTTTCTTGGTCAAATCGCCGTTTGCTACAGCAGTCGTCACGTCTGCGATATTCCGTACCTGAGCCGTCAGGTTGGATGCCATTGAGTTTACGTTGTCCGTGAGATCCTTCCAGGTACCCGAGACACCTTTTACCAGCGCCTGTCCACCGAGTTTCCCTTCCGTTCCCACCTCACGAGCTACCCGAGTTACCTCGGATGCGAAGGAAGATAGCTGGTCCACCATGGTATTGATGGTGTTTTTCAACTCCTGAATCTCACCTTTAACGTCCACCGTGATTTTCTTGGAGAGGTCGCCGTTAGCTACAGCGGTCGTCACTTCTGCAATGTTCCGCACCTGTGCCGTCAGGTTGGATGCCATGGAATTTACGGAATCTGTGAGGTCCTTCCACGTTCCCGACACCCCCTTCACCTGTGCCTGACCACCGAGTTTTCCTTCCGTTCCTACCTCTCGAGCAACCCGCGTGACCTCGGAGGTGAAGGATGACAGCTGATCCACCATGGTGTTGATGGTTTTCGCGGTTCGGAGAAACTCCCCTTTCAGTGGCCCACCTTCGATTTCCAGCGCCATGGTTTGAGTCAGGTCACCTTTTGCAACAGCGCCTATAACGCGTGAAACCTCAGTCGTCGGTCGAACGAGGTCGCCGACAAGGTCGTTTACCGAGTCTATACACAGAGCCCAGCCACCGGTCGCTTCGCCCAGTGACGCGCGCTGCTTGATCTTCCCTTCTTTACCGACGACGGTACCGATGCGGTGCATTTCCTCAGTAAGTCGCTGGTTGAGCTCAATAGCTCGGTTAAAGGCTTCGGCGATTTCGCCGTTGATTCCGGTCTCGTCTAACGGCAGACGCACCGTAAAATCGCCCTTGGCCATCAATCGCAGGGCTCGAAGCAATTGCTTTGAATCGAGCACTTCCCTGCCATTCCCTTGGACTGCGGTAGTGGACATATAGTGTGATCTCCTTTGAATGGCTGTGACGCGCCATCTTTGACCAGATTCCTTGTCAGAACGCAGGTGGACACCAGCGCTCCTTCACTTCGCCTCGCATTGGAGAGCTGCCAGGCTGACGCGCCTAATATCGGATTGGTAAGCACATACCAATAAGTCTTACCGGCGAAAGGTACCGATAAGAAACGCGACATTAATATAAGTCTCCATATAACAGTCTGCCACAGTGTCCCTAAAAAATCACGAAACTCGCTCGAAATAACTCCAACTAATATTTGATGAACTCTGGATTTCCAGCGGTTTAAACGGAAGCAAGGGGAACGCAAACCCCATACCACCGCATGGAAACCCGTACCGTCGTCTCCATATGGATACAACAACGTTCGCCGGTCTCAGGGAGGTTGACCGGAGCAAGTGACAGATAAGATCCAGGCACCATATGCAGTGGCAGTGGTCTGGTATTAAATTCGGTGTTAGCGGCTGACCACCGTCTTCAAACGACCATGCTCGGTCAGATACAGCTTCGACTGGTGTTGACCGAAGGTGGATGGAACCAGCTTCTGTTCCGTGCTGTAAGGGCTGCCGCACGGCGTCATCGCTGGCGGTCCGCTTAACTGTTTGATGTATCTTGCAAACCAACCACCGAATTCGGCAGCGTGCTCCTGAGCGAAGGTTACCGACGTGCGCACCGCGTGATAGCAGGTGTCGCATGTCTTCTCCATATCGTCTGGGATATCGATTTTTGGAATGTCCACGGAAATATTATGAGACTTCAGCTGCCCGACCATCTGTTCACGAACGGATACAATGGCGGCTTCCATACTCTCGTCTCCGCCAGCTTTTTTGCCGTTGGTACCTTTCGGCTTCGGAGCCGCCATGGCAATTTGTCTTCCGGAATTGTCACGGACAGTACGGTCCGCGGAACCTGAGTTCTTCGGACTTTCAGCCAGAGCGGGATGAATGACGGCGCCGCAAAACAGTGCTACAGCTGAAGTCGCGAGAAGTTTAGACTGGAAGTGAAGGTTCATTTCGGTATATCCAATGATATCCACGCGGATTTAGACCGGAAAATTATCCCATGACCGGCAAGCCTTACAGTGTGAGGTTTTCTAAATCCTTGATAACCTGTCCCCGCTTATGCTCACAGACGCGGACACCAACGAGAAAGCCGCGCTGAACCGGATATTCGTCCTTGCAATCGCCAGACCTTATGGTAGGATCGGGATAACCTGCGGCGCCATGCAGCGAATTTATGAGGGTTTCCCTAGATGCGTATAGGGAAACTAGCAATGGAGTCGGACAGGCTTTTAGTAAAAACCATGGACGAACAAGCACACAGTAGTAGCAGCAGCCCGGACGATAATCCCGAAGAACCTCCCCAGGGGCGTTTGCCGGTAATTTCGATTCACACTGCCACGGTAAATTCTCAAGCGTTTTGCCCGAAGTTCGAGCAAAGCGCATTTTCGAATGCCGTGAATTCGTCTAAAACCGTCAATAGCGGCATAGGAGGGATAAGACGCAGCTAATTCCTGCGTCCCTACAGTATTGAGTTACGTCTATATTTTGTTCTGGATTTTAATTCTGACCGCCGTAAATGCGTTTTTCGTCGCGGCGGAAATGGCATACGCACGCGTCCGTCGCACACACATCGAGGGTCTTGCCGAAGAGGGCAACGCGATGGCGAAGCGAGGACTCACGTACTTAGAAGATCCCGAAACATTTTTTGCGGGCAGCCAGCTCGGCATCACAATTGCAATGCTGGTCATAGGTGCAATCGGTGAAAGCGCCTTCGCCCATGATCTCGCCACCTGGATGGAACAAGCGGGCACCAATCTCGGCTGGCACCATGATGTGATTTTCACCGCCCGAGCGACGTGTTACGTCGTGGTCTTTTTCATCACAGCCTTCGTTCAAACAATTTTCGGCGAGCTCCTGCCGAAAGTCTTGACTTTCCAACGCGCCGAATCGATTCTCTTATGGACGATCGGGCCGATGCACATCTGGTGCACCGTCACCAAGCCTTTTCTGGTTGTGATGAACGCGACACAGAAAGCAATCGTTCGTGCCACCAAAATTCCTGAACCGCCAAAACATCAGCGTGTGTTCTCTGAAGACGAGCTCAAAATGCTGGTTTCCGAAAGCCAACAGTCCGGTGTATTGGAAGTACAAGAAGAAGAAATGCTCCAGAGCGTCTTCGAATTCGGAGATACAGTTGCGTCCGAAATCATGACACCACGCCGCGATATGAAGGCTATAGCGGCAGATAGACCGGTAAAGGATTTAGTCGAACTTGCTCTCAAACATGGGCATTCGAGAATCCCTGTCTTCGAAAAGGATGTCGACAACATCTTTGGTTTCGTACATATCCGTGACGGTCTGAGAGCTTACGTCGAAGGCAAAGAGAATGCACTCATTCGAGAACTTGCTCGGCGCATTCTCATTGTTCCTGAGAATAAACCGCTCCAAGATCTCCTTACCGAATTCAAACGCAGAAAAACACATGTAGCCGTCGTAATCGACGAGCACGGCGGAACAGAGGGCATGGTCACTTTCGAGGACCTTCTCGAAGAACTGGTCGGAGATATAGCTGACGAACACGATATTGAAGATGAGATGATCGCGCCGATGGATGACGGCTCTATGATGATCGATGCAAGAATCGATCTGGAAGAGTTCAACGACAAACTGGGCGTCGAAATCGATGATGAACAGTTCACCACCCTGGGTGGACACGTTTTCGGTTGCCTGGGACACGAGCCGCAGGTCGGCGACGAAGTGAATACGGACGAATACACTCTTCGTATCGAAGAAGCCGATAGACACCGCATAACGAAGTTGCGTTTCATTCCGAGACTTTGCGAAACGGATGGAAATGAGACAAATGGCACCGAAGCTAATCCAACTTTGAAAGGCGACTCGGTGAGCCAGCTGGAGGCAAGCTAGATTGCCCGTATCGTCGACTCGCGAGGAGCTGTTAGCTCGAGCCCGAAGAGTATTTGCAAAGAAGAAACTAGGTCAAAACTTTTTTGTTGACCCAGACAGGCTCGACAAAATTGTCGAGGCTCTAGAAATCACACCTGACGATCATGTCCTCGAAGTCGGCTTCGGGCTTGCCTTTCTGACGGAGCGACTGGCTGAGAGCGGCGCGGCTCGTTTAACCGGGGTGGAACTGGATCGCGAGTTAATAGAATACTCGCAGAACAAGTTCAAAAAACACGTTGAGCTAATTCACGGTGATTTTTTAGACTTCGATCTCGGGCAACTCCAACCACCTGTGACCAAGATTATTGGAAACGTTCCCTATCAAATCACCACACCGATAATTGCACACATTTTTGGTGAAATCGGTGAGCCTTCATCGTGGTCTCAGAATATTTCAACCGTGGTTATGACTATTCAAATGGAAGTCGCCGAGCGGATTGTAGCCAAACCTGGTTCCAAAGCCTATTCGCACCTGACTATCTTAAAAGAATGGTTTTTCGATGCAGAAATTCTATTTGATGTTCCACCATACTGCTTCTTTCCGGTTCCCGAAGTGACATCATCTGTGGTGCGCCTGCGCAAGAAGGAGAAACCTCCTGTAGAACCGGTTGACATGGCGCTTTTCAAACAAATCTTGAAAGCCGGCTTTAAGCAACGTAGGAAGATGCTAAAAAATAACCTGGCTTTTCTCAAGCTCGGCGAGATTCGAGTCGGTGAGATCATGCGCTCCGTAAGTGTGAATCCAAATGCACGGGCGGAAGATCTTTCGATCATTCAATTCGCTACACTTGCCGACGCCCTGGCGGCGGAATTAAAAACGCACTAGGCAAGGTTTGCATGACCAGCACATTAGTCACAACTCGATGCCCGGCAAAAGTAAATCTCACGTTTCAAATCGTCGGTTTGCTTCCCGATGGTTATCACGAAGTCAAAACACTCATGCAAGCGGTTTCTCTGGAGGACGAGCTCGCATTTCAATTCAGCCCTGGTAGCGGTCAGGTAACCTTTTCATCTGTCGATTCAAGTTTCGAATCTAGTTTTCCAGTCGACGATTCCAACTTGATTGTCAAAGCGATCAGGAAGTTTCAAAACAGAGTTCCTTCTTCGAGTTCCGAGAACATCGATATCAGGATAAAGAAACGAATCCCTATTGGAGCCGGTTTAGCGGGGGGCAGCTCAAACGCGGCAGCCGCTCTCGTGGCGCTGAATCATCGCTGCGGGGAAACGCTATCACCTGCAGAACTCACCGCCATTGGTGCAGCTCTCGGCGCGGATGTTCCATTCTGTTTGATGGGTGCAACAGCTATCGGAGTGAATCGAGGCGATGTTCTGGCAGCCGTCGATTGCAAGCCGGAGTTCACATTACTGCTTGCAAAACCTCGGAAACTCTCGATTTCTACACCGTGGGCGTTCCAAGAATTTGACAAACTGGTACTGGAGAAACGGGATGAAGCAAGCACTGTCAGTGATACCACTGAAAGGTGTGCGGCAGCAATTGTCACGGGAACAGCTCCGTGTATCGCACCATATCTGGTGAATGACCTCGAAGAGCCGGTTTTTCACCACTTTGAGGAGTTGAACAAAATTCGCTGCAAACTCGAGGATTTCGGCGCCCTGCGCGCCCGCTTAACGGGAAGTGGACCAACTCTCTATGGACTCTTCGAATCCGTTCATGACGCTGAAAATGCAAAGACTATGCTGGACGAGTTTCAAACCGCGCAGGCTCAGGCGGTTTCTCCAGGGGGCAATAACAAAACCGCGTCGAGTTCAGAGAGCACATATCCACTAGATTCATGGGTAGTACAGTCGGTTCAACTCGGCGCTCGAGTCGTTTAACAGCATTCCGCACTTAGGACCTCGTTGCGCACTGCCTGATTAACTTTCATATAAGAAGCCCGTTATGCTGGTAAACTGAAAAGCGATTTGTGCCTCCGCTTCAACGTAGATTAGTTTCCAAAGAGTGTTGTGATGAAGAAAACGATTGCGGCTAAACCAAAATCTCAAGCTAAACCGAAAAGCAAAACTTCGACAGCAAAACCTGCGGTCAAGTCCAAAGCGGACAAAAAAATCGCTGCTGACGCGAGTTCAAAGAAGCAAACAAAGCCAGTTGCAAAGCCCGCTGCGAAAAAGACAATCGTAAAAACAAGCGCGAACGTTAGTAAGAAACCGCCAGCGAAATCGAAGGCTGAAAACTTAGGAAAAAAATCGAAAGGCGCAGTGACACTGGTACCAAAAGCAGTGGCACAGGAGATGATGGACCGCCTCTGCAAACGTTATCCGGACGCCGATTGCGAGCTGGATTTTGGAAGCACCTTTCAATTGCTCACGTCAGTCATACTATCAGCGCAAACGACTGACGTGCAGGTCAACAAATGCACGCCCGGTTTATTCAAAAAGTTTCCAACCGCCAAAGCGCTGGCCGAAGCAAATATTGAAGACGTTAAGGATCTAATCAAGCCAACAGGCTACTACAATGCGAAAGCGGCTAACATACAAAAATGCGCTCAGGCTCTAGTTGAGAAGTTCGGCGGTGAAGTTCCTGAAACACTAGAAGAATTGACTCAGCTACCCGGTGTCGGACGGAAAACTGCCAATGTCGTGCTTGGTGTCGCATTTGGTGTCCCAGGCTGGACAGTTGATACACACGTACAACGGCTCTCAGGGCGGCTGGGCTTGAGCAATAACACAGAACCTCACAAGATCGAAATTGATCTGCAAAATCTTTATCCGGAAAAGGATTGGACCAAGTACTCAATAACCCTGATTTGGCACGGTCGAAGACTTTGCTATGCGCGCAACCCTAACTGCGCCGAGTGCCCGATAAATGACCTTTGTCCGAGTGCCCAAGTCTGATGGGCGTTTCAGACCAATCTACACGGCGAGAATTGACATAATTGAAGGAAGCGTAAAAGATAGGTATGTCCTATTCACGCAACTTGCCCGGGAACAGAACATAAAATGACAGCAGAGTCGCCGCAACCAGCATCCGACCAACAACCAGTTCAACGGCTGGCATTCTGGCCGAACATTCAAGCCTCCTTCAAATACATCCGTGAGTCAGTGAAGGCGGAAGGTTCGAACATACGAAAGTCTGATCCGGTCACCGTCTGGATGGTCCCGATCTTCACCGGCTGCCTTGTAATTGCGTCGCTTGTTTCCGGTCATGCAAAACTTGTGGTCGGCACGCTCGCTTATCTGAGCGCTCTAGTTTACGTCCTTGCTCGAATTGGTATTGTCCGCGGTATGACGCATCGCCAGGTCAATATGGTCTGGCACCTTTTACTGGCATCATTCCTCTGCGGTCTGCTGTTCACTTTCACTTACCTGGAATTGCTGCGCGCAATAAGTCCGCCGCCAGTTCATTAGAAAGATCCAGCCGCGCGCTTCCTTACCTCGCCGCGCTCACAGTCGGCGTACTTTTAACAAGAGCCAAATTGGATACGCGAATTAAACCACCGAGCGAAGCTCCTTCAACAGGAGCAACAATTTTTTCGGTTTCCTTCTTATACTTCGGAGGAAGTTTTTGCGAGTCTATTGCGCTCGCAAAGGCCAGCACTCCAACGAGTTTTGCGCCGCCCTTCTGGGTTAACAGCTTCACAGGATAAACATATTTGTGACTCTCCTCATCCGCGAGCAAAGGCATGGAGAAACCATCAGTGGTACCATCGTCGAACTGCAAATGCAACTTCAGCGAACACCAGGACTTGCCAGGCATAGGCGCTAATTGCATCATCAAATAATCATAATCATCTACCACCACGTTTTTCTCGGGAGACACGGATAACTGCTTCGCCGCCAACACAGCAGAAGTATCTCCGGCAAATCCGGTCGAAACAGCTTTCCAGTCAGTCGAGTCCATCGAGGGTAGGTCGAAACTCTGCAAGTAAGTCTGTGGAAAACGCGGAGACAAATCAGTGTTGCTCGGTACGAGAGCCACGTTCTCAACAGGCTGAGACGAAGACTCCTGGACTATGTCGACGTGGGGATACATGAATAGAACGGAACTCGGAATACAATCTCTGTCATCGCATATGCCGGAATACTTCGATTCTTGCGCGGACAGACCGAGGCGAATCGTCACGGACTTTCCTCGATAGGGAAGCAGGTTGAGCCGCACCGCTTTCCAATTATCGTCGCAACAGGTCACATAAGAAGCGCCACCCGATGACTGCCAGTTGTTTCGTTCAATAGCCGCTGCCCGGTCTGCCACCGAATAAGGTGCATCAGTCAAGACGGAAATTGTCGAGGCTACTTTGGATGATTTGCAATCGCCAGTCGTCTCGCTAAAGCCAGTTACAGATGTATTGAATACGGCTTCCTTCGCATCCTGTGGCACCTTGAATTTCCACTCTACGACGTTGCCGTCAGGCACGAGAAGATTCAAGTGCTGATAGTCACGCCAGGACTTGAGCCCTCGGAGCGAGCGACCGTTAATCCATGCAACTCGTTTAGCCCCTGAACTGTGCTCTACCTCCACATTATCCAGTGCGAACTGTCCCTGCAAAGCCCAACTTTGATTCGGTGAAAAAACACAAAGCGCATGCTTCTTCAACGCACCAGCAAAAGAGATAATTCTGTCGGGTCTTCCGTCATTGCTAAAGATTGTCGACTCTAAGAATGTCGGCGCCGTCGCATATTCCCGCAGGTACTCACCGGATACTGGTGCACGAGCGTTCAAAAAGAATTGCTTATCCCGGTACGAGACGTTAGTAACCAGATAAAGCGAGATCATCGTCAACAGGGCGACAGTGCTGGTCGAAGCCAGACCAAATCTCGAAAGCGAACCCAAGCGCAACTGCGGTCCAAAGGCTTTAGATAGGTTTGCTACGCACAAACCAAAAACCGCAAGCCAACAATAAAGGGACATTGAGGCATACCATGGAGCGATATGAGTTCTGAATATTCCGACTGTCCAGATGCTAGTGAATCCATAGGCAAACAGCAGCATGCACACCAGCGTCCGTCTGCATAGCCGCACTTTGGATAAAACCATAGGCACCATTAGCGCCACCACCATCACGATTAGAATTGCGGCACTCATCTCTGCACCGGGAAGGCGCCCATAATTCAATCCCATATCGCGTGCAAAAGGCCGCCCGAGTGCGTTGAACACGAACGTCGGGGCAAACAGACCGAAGGTCTTTGTCAACTCATTGCTCTCTGTAGCACGATTGGACAAGAAGAAAAAGTATGGCGCCATCGATATCAGCGCGCCAGCGGCCCAATACACCAGAGCAGCTCTCCTACCGACGAACAGCCCCTGACCTTCTCGTGCCTTCTGCTTAAAAGCCCTGTAAGAACCACTTCTCCTGATGTCCCAGTATTGCGACCACCCGCGAGTTGGAAGAAGTAAAACGGATATAAACAACGTAACCCAACAAGGTAAGACATTTCCGAACGAGAACGAGGAAAAAATCCCACCGAGTGCCATGAGGGACAAGCCACGCGGTGTGCGCCCAAACTTGCAGAGACTCCAGAGCGCGAACGTAAACCCCAGCAAGCATAGACCGATAGCGATACTGGCCTCTCCATATATCATGATGCATGTCTGCGACATGGCAAATACAAGAGCAAAGGTTCCACCTGTCACGGCAAGCCTTGTGGCGCGGTCTCCGATCCGGCTAGCCAGAAGATCGGCTAGTAGTAGCGCTCTTACTACGTGGATGGCCATGCCCACGTAAAGTTCGAAGGTCACATTCCAGTGAGAGATATATGCGATTGCGGTATGCAATAGTACCGGAAACAGTACCAGATGCGTTCGAATAAATGAATCTGAAAAAATAGGAAACCACTGATATTGACCGCTCAACACCTTATCCACAACGTGCAAGAAGGCGGCGTAGTCAACGCATACGTTATTTGCGCCAGTCGAAATTATCAACCAGCAAATAAAAGAAAACGGTATTAAGCATACGAAAAAGCTAGCCACACCACAAATTCTAAGAGCAGAAGTCAACCACGAACTCTTCGCGTTCACGCCCTCGAATAGCGACTCCAACTTTTCGGGATCGGGCGAGTGCTGCCGGTCTGTAATAGTAGGTGCGGAAGTATTGGACATTGAGTTGCTGGTAAATTCCTTGCAATTCCCAATGCTATTTTGCGCTAGTGTAAAGTGTTTTGCATTACCTTTCTGTCACCAAATCTAGTGGCTTTTCGCGGATTTCTTCGTACTGGTCTTTTTAGATATAGAATCGATTCGACGCTGAATGGCACTCGCTTTAGCACTATTCCCAGCCTTCTGATACGCAGTTCTGGCATCCTTAAGAGCGACAACGGTAAGTGGAGCTGTTGGGCCATAGTTAGATTCAACTATCGATATTGCTTGTTCATATTCCTTGGCAGCATCGGCGTACCTACGGCGGTGTGTAAAGATCTCACCAAGAAGGGTGTGAGCAGCCGATGCAGGAAGATAATTTTTACCATGCGATCTCTCAAATATCTTTAACGCACGCCGAACTGATTGATCTGCTAGCTCAAATTGCAATTGGCATTTCAAGATCTTCGCGAGTTGTACGTGACAGTTTCCAGTGCAAAAACCCGGTGGCTTCTCGAGTTTAGTAAACAAGGCAAGCGATTCGCGACAGTTGGATTCCGCCTTTGCGTATTTTCCAAGATTACATTGAATCAAACTCAGAAAATATAGATCACTAGCCTTGAGCAACTCCCTTTCACCTTTGAACTTGCTGGTGATGCGCACAAGGCGCTCTGCGTAAGGCTCTGCTTCTTTGCATTTATTTTCGTTGAACAAAATCGTCGAAAGTTTTCGCAGGGATGTCGCCATATACTTATTGGCATCACCACTAATTAGATCGCGCAGCTTTACGGAATGTTCCAGCGCAAGCCCCTCCAGCCAGCCCTTTATATGAGTTGAATAAGCATCGGCCAGGTCTTCCATCCAGACAAGTGCCTCGTGGTCGAGCGTTCCATCTTTCTTTTGCTCTTCAACCAACTGCACGAGTCGTTTGTAGTAAACCTCCGCTTCCCAGTATTTGTCCTGCATGACATAAATTCTTGCAATGTGATACAGCGTTTCTATTCGCTCGCTGCAATTCTTTGGAAACGCGCGCGCCGCTTCCATCGCCAGCTTGTAATATCGCTCCGCTGATGGATACGCACGATCCATCTCGAGACGCTGCCCTTCCCGTTTCAAATCCATCCACTTGGTTTTGTCTACGGCACAACCAGGTTGAGCAGTTCCGGCCAAAAGCAAGGTACAAATTGCGATCGTCTCAACGACTTTTTTCCGGGAGCTGGAGCCAATCACTCTCATAGTCCTTTCATTCGGATGGTTCCGGTGGCTCAGTCACACCAAATACATGCGAACTGCGAGCCAGTGGCACGAGTTCTATTCTGCACCCTGGAAACTGTTTTTTCAATTTGAGTACTTCTGATTGGTTAATCGGAGCACTGATAAAAAGAGTCCTTATCTTCGAATTCTTCAATAATCTTTCGGCCTGGTCGTATGACATTCCAGTCGAAGCCGCCCGAAAAACATTCAGGTTTTTCCAGCCGCAGATGGCATCGACCATATCATTACTCATAGTCTGACCGGAACCATCATACTCGCGTATGTTTGATTTCTTCAGGTAACTTATGCCCAAGGGCGTTACAAGCTTTTCGTTCTCGAGAGAAACATATTGCAGCGTTGAACAAGCCGCAATTTCCTTGAGGTCTTCGTCGGTTGCGTCCGTGGCACCCAGAGTAAGCGCCTTCAATTTCGATTCACGAAGAAAGCGTAAGTCCCGAGGCTCGAAACGACAACCACTCACTATCAAAATTCTCAAGCTAGGAAATTTGCTAAGACAAGACCAGTATTTTGTATTCATACTCCGGCTGCTGAGCATGTGCAACTCAGTCAGGTTCGCGAGCGATGATAGAGAACCTAGCGTTGCGCCTGTGACGTAGGGACATTTGCCGATGGATAAAAATTCCAGCTTTTTGAAGTTAGCAATTTTCGTGACACCGGCATCGGTGAGTCCACTTCCAGTCAAGTCGAGGAATTTCACATTGGGAACCTTCGCTGCGACTTCTTTGAGCGTCTCGCCTGAGAGATCAGGATTGCCACCGAGAATCAAACTCGTCAATGTAGGAATATTCGGCAAAAACTTTGCCAGATTTTTGTCCGTCAATGGAGAATTTTTCAGCTGCAAGTTCGTCAGCTTCAGCCCCTTGAGATAACGGAGACCTGTGCCGCTGAATCGCAGAGGAGTTTGAATCCGCAACGAAGAGATTTCAAAATGATTCTCAACCAGTTTCAAATCCTTATCATCAGAACATGCAACAGCATCAAAGCTGCCTGAAATGTGTTTGCTAGGGAGCAGTTGCGGAACAGAAATTCGATCGAGCAGACTCAGATTGTCCTCTTCCTCGGACGCTTTCAAGACTACGTTGTAGCCGAAGTTCTGCGCATCCCCGGAAGCGTCCAACGCCTTTACCCGCCGTTTCTTCGTCGAGTATCCGGAGACACCATCGACATTCTTCACCACCGTTGCTTTAATTCGATTTATGTTATCCATGCCTTTATGGGCGCCTATCTTGTCAAAACCAGCTTGCCCATTGAGCACCACAATCGCTGCAATGATTAGAACGATGATAAACGCAATAACGACGGATATCGGTACATTCTTGATTGTTTGCAAGACGCCACGTCTGGGCTCCGGCGCCACCGGATACGGTTGCACCGGATCATCAGCGATGTTCTTCTCCGCCTCCACGACGTGAGCATCGATCGGAACAGTTCGAAGCGCAGCAGCCAGTTCCTCGGCACTTTGATAGCGCAAATTCGGATCCCGATTTAAAGTTTTCGCAACGATTTCGGGTAAATGCCGAGGCCAGTCGACGTCGGGACAAACATCATAAAGTGACGGCGCGTCGTAGTTAATATGACACATTATGGTATCGACTACGGTATCACGCTTATATGGAGGATCTCCAGTGAGTGCGTCGAACATTAGACATCCGAATGAATAAATATCCGAACGTGCATCGATTTCAGTACCATGACATTGCTCCGGCGACATGAACTCCGGGGTGCCGACGGCAACGCCCTCTCGGGTGAGGCGCTGGTCTTCATCAGCCAGCCTGGCCAAACCGAAATCGACGAGCTTCGCGGTCGGCTGTTGTGGGTTTCTAAAATCAACAAGAATATTGTTTGGGTTTAAATCGCGATGAATTACGCCATTTTCGTGCGCGTGCGACAGACCACTGAGCACTTGCAAGAACAGTGGAATACACTCATCAGGAGCCAACCTTCCATGACTCGAAATCAACCGGCGTAAGTTCATTCCCTCGATCAATTCCAGAACGAGATAAAAGTTGTTTTTATCATCCAGTCTGAAATCCAGAACGGTGACGATGTTGGAATGTTTGAGTTTCGCGGCTGCGCGTGCTTCCTTCTGAAAGCGAAGAAGCGCTGTAGAATTGGAATCAGTGACGTTCAACATTTTGAGCGCCACTTCCTTCTGCAGCGAAACATCCTCAGCGCGAAAGACCACGCCGTAATGTCCGCTTCCAAGAGTCGATATTATCCGATAGCGATCGGCAACAATTTGACCGGGCTGGGTCAAGTGATCAGCTCCGCACACTCATACTTCCAGATTCAATATACCCGCTTCTGGCGCCGCAAACTAGGAAGGGGGAACGCCATTCTCAGTCGCTCAAATGCCGTCCCGCTTGCCTTTGCGCCAAAAATGACTTATGTTACAGGGGTTAATTTGAAGTTGGGTTCGAACTCCGATCACGACAGCGTTTGGCTAGCTCTGGCGCCAATCTAGAAAGAAACATCTCTTGAATTCCATCGTGGGCAACGCCCTTCCTTCACTCCCCCTCGTCCCGCAGCAGCAACAAGCGCTTCCGGGCGAAGACCGTTATGTAGAGGAACTGCTTTCTCGGCTCCGCTTCGAGCACCCGCTGCGGAAATACCAGGTTGAAATTCTCGATATCGTCAAAGATAAAGTCGAGCAAGGTCGACGCGAAGTTCACATCGTCGCACCGCCCGGAGCAGGCAAAACAATTATCGGTCTGCAGATGTGCATCAATTTCAAAAAGCCTGCACTTATTCTCACACCTAATACGACTATCCAATCACAATGGTCGCAAAAATTGCGGTCGTTTATTCCGAAAGAGATGCAAGACTTCGAGCCGTCGGAAATCGTCGGAACTCACGAAGTTCGCCCGCTCAAACCAATAACGGTTTTAACTTACCAGGTCCTCTCCACTCCAGGAAGGGAACAAGAATACTTGGAACAGCTCGCACAGCGCGAGTGGATAAATGAATTGCGCGCCAACAGAGCTTACTCGGTTGGTGAGGCGGAGCTGCGAATTCTCGAGCTGCTGCAAAACAATCCTAAAGCGCATCAGCGAGAAATGTCGAGACACGCGAGCCGCATCAGAAGAAAACTCACCGATGTTTTAAAACTAGACGAAGTCTTGCACAAAAACGCGCAAGATCTAATTCAGTCACTTCGCCGCCAGGGCGTTGGCCTGGTAATCTTCGACGAATGCCATCACTTGACGGACTACTGGGCCGCGATTATGGTTCATCTCCTAAAAGCACTCGATGAACCGCTGGTAGTGGCACTCACCGGTACGCCTCCCGAAGGTAAATCATCATCTCAGGAAAACCGATATCTTTCTCTTGTGGGAAACATCGACTATCAAGTTCCAACGCCGGCGCTCGTTCGAGAGGGCGGTCTGGCGCCATTTCAAGATCTCGTCTACTTTACGGAACCGACCGTCAAAGAACTGGAGTTTCTGGAGTCTCAGCATGAGGACTTCCATCAACTTATCGACGAACTAACTGGTCAGAAGGACGAGAACACGAAGTTCAGCTGCCGACTAAATGAGAATGGAACCTATGATGTGATTGACGGAGAAGAAGTCGTATCTCCGCTTCTCACGTGGGTTTTGAGACGAACAATTGAGGCGGCCGAAGGCGAGGGCTGGCAGAAGTTTCAAGAAAAATACAAAACGCTTTCACTCGCTATTCTAAGATGCTTGTATCGTTATCGCTTGCCTGCACCTAAACGAGTCTCCATGTCAGAAGGCTGCAATCAAGCTCCATCCCTTGATGATTGGATGACTCTTCTGGACGATTTCGCCTCACATAAGCTGAAAATTGCAGCGGGCACCGATAGTCACGACCTGTTTGAGAAAATCCGGCGTGCCGCGCGAAAACTCGGCTACGGGATATCCGAGCGCGGTCTTCGCAAACAAGCATCACCTGCCGACCGTGTCCTTGCATTCAGCAAAAGCAAGGCACAAGCAGCGGCTGAGGTACTAGCTGTCGAGTTCGAAGGTTTGGGAGAACGGTTGCGAGCGATTGTGGTAACCGATTTCGAGAGGATGTCCGCCACTGGCATTCAAGCTGTTAAGGGCGTACTGGACGAGGACTCCGGTGGAGCTGTCGGAGTGTTCCGAGCATTGCTTCAAAAACCGATCGCAGCGAACGTCAATCCATGCCTGGTCACGGGTGGATTACTCTTAATTGATTATCGTATCAAAGATCAGTTTACCGAGGCCGCCCGCGAGTTTCTCCTCAAAGAAGGGCTTAAGGTCCCGCTTTCGGTGGTCGATTGCGAAGAGAATCTCTATTGCGAAATCACGGGTCAAAGTGGAGACTGGGCTTCTAAGCTCTATGTGCGCCTTGCCACGGAATTATTCGAGCGAGGAATCTCGAAGTGCATGATCGGCACCCGCGGTCTATTCGGCGAAGGTTGGGACAGTCAGGCGCTCAACACTTTGCTGGATTTAACTACGACTACCGCACCGGTTTCTGTCAAACAGTTGCGCGGCAGAAGCATTCGTATTCAAACCAACGATCCTCTGGGTCACCGCAAGGTGGCGAACAACTGGGACATTGTCTGCGTCGCGCCGCAGCTGGAGAAAGGTCTCAACGACTACCATAGATTCGTTAGAAAACACGAAGGCTTCTTTGGCGTTTCCGACGATGGTCAAATCGAAAAGGGCGTAGGTCACGTTCATCCAACTTTGTCTGACATGACACCTCTTGAAGTTTTCGAATCGCACGCGAAACTAAACCAAGAAATGACAACCAGAGCCTATCGCCGCGAAGATGTCTACGATCTCTGGAAAGTTGGAATTCCATATGAGAACAAAATGCTCGGCTGCGTGGAACTGTCAAATCTCCGCGCACCGCATATAACACCACCAAATTTAAAAGGCAATTGCACGTATAAAGAACACTCCAGCCAGATGCGCAGCGCACTTGCAGGAGTTTGGGGAGAGTTCGCCGGCGTTGGCGCAATGGCTTCCACCGGACTGGCGGTTGTCCTGGCGCAGACCGGCGGTCCTTTAGGACTCGCTCTGTTGCCGATGGCCGGATTGCTTGTTGCAGGGTTCGGAAAGTATCAGGCATTACGCAACAACTTCAAACAGCAGATTCTTGATGGTCACTGCCAGAACGAGAACTTGAAGAATATTGCAACTGCAGTTCTGTCAGCACTCAAGCGACGCCGACTTCTGCCTTATAGGGCGAAGGCAAAGGACATTGTTATATCGGAAAGAAGTAACGGATGCTACCGAGTATTTCTAAACAACGTGGACTATGATGCGTCCAAACTTTTTGTCAACGCGGTTACCGAAGTATTCGCTCCCATTACAGGACAGCCGTATATCATTGGCAGACAAGAGTTTCGGGTTGTTGAACCTCCAAAGAGAAGTTTCATTCCCGCCGCGTTGCAAAACGCTATCCGCAACGCTAAAAGTAAATACAGTAATTCCAGCGAACAACCGGAAGACGAAAGCGATGTTGAATCGGAAGAAAACGGCTTGGAAACCGAAGCAACTGCAACCTTAACGAGACCGAGTCAACCGCCGGTTTCAACATCGGATAGTAACGATGCTAAACCGACTAAAGCACAGGAGCAGTTTTTCAATCGCTACATTGACGGTCAATTGAAACCGACACTCGCCGGATATCACGCAGTGCCGGCTGTTTTAGCAAAGTCGGAAAAGGGTCGGCAAGCGTTCCAGGACTCATGGAATAAATACGTGAGCCCCGGAGAAATCATCTCCACTGAAGCGAATCCGGATATTATCAACAAATATTTCGGGGTCGGACCATCTACTGCCAAGAGACTGTTGTGGGAGTGACCAAGCGGGTTTCGGGTCTCTGCCGGTTCGGCTCTGGGTGATTTTGCGTGACTATTGCCGGCGGATTGTATATGATTGATCTATGCGATGGGAGCATGGCTGGTTATCGGGAACGTTTCTAGAACACATACACTATGCAAAACCAAGACACAATCGATTTTTCGTCACCAATCAAAGACTACAAACCAGGCGACATCTTGAAGTGTCGCATTCTCGAGAAGAACAACGGCGGTTATGCCCTGAGTCTTCCGGACAACGATCTTCGCGATGCATTTCTGCCAACATCAGTGAAACTGCGCGAAGGCGATGAGCTTGATGTACTGTTCGTCTTCACTGACGGCAAACGCATTTTCTGCTCGTACTCCGATGAGGAGTTCAAGCGTCGCGTAGAGTTGAAGGCAAGCCAAGATCAAACAGCTTCTTAGGAAGTCAGACTTTCACTTTCAAATAGAACTTAAAACCTTTTGACGCAACTGGGCGGCACGAGTAGCCCGTGCCGTGTCGGGTTTCAACCGCTCAGCCTCCAGCAACTCCACACACGCACCGAGTAAATCATTTTCCTTCTCGAGTTTATTCGCGAAGAGAACTCGGGCTGCCGGATCAGTCGGATTGGTACCAAGGGTCTCGACTATAGAGTTCAAATTCTGCCTACCGGCTTCCATTCCCGGATTCCAGAAGATAGCCTTGTGAAGCAGGTTTACACGCTCTTTTTCATCCTTCGTTTGCAGCGCGAGGTTATTCGCAGCGACGGCCAGGTTACTCTTTGCCAATTCGAGATCAGGGTTTATTCTCAAAGCATCCTCGAGTTTCGAAATAGACTCGCGATATTGCCCTGCAAAAACGGCTCTGGTTCCCGCTTTCAGAAACAACTGCGCTTTATTCGCCGGGCTCAAACGATCGAAGTCGGCAGTTTCCTCCGGTGATGAACTGCCACTACCTCCTTTCAAGGCTTCGGCAGCGGCCGCATAAACAACCTGGAATGTTCTTGCATCTCGGGGTGTGATGCCTGTTTGCACAGACAGCTGCGGATACATTATGTCCTCAGGGTAGGGACTGTGACCCATCAGACCTAGTCCGTGTCCGATTTCATGCAAGCAAATATTGTATAGAAGTTCGCAGCCGACCGGTCCATCTTTGAACGGGCTGACTGTAAGCAACTGAATCTCTGCACTCTTGATGCCCTCGCTGTCTTGAACTATCGAAGCTTTGCCTGCTTCCGCCTGGAGTTCGGGAGCGTGCATGTCGTCAGTCCACGAGACAACCATCTCGGCGCCATCACGATTGGTGACAATTTCGAATTTCACTTTCCCGTCAGTCGCGGTAGTCCATTCCCGAAAGGCGTGCTGCAAAACGTCGTCAAACTCCGGTCTGTAGCCGGGAACGGCGGTCGCCGGTTCTATATAAACTTTAATCGGCATTCTAGAATCCGGCCAACGGAATAATCCCGTAGCGGTGGTCTCTTTCATGTAGTCACCACTCGCGGTGCCAGCGCCAGAGACCGGTCGAGGCTCGTTTCGCTGCTGACCCTGCAGAACATTCACGAGCGTTCTGTATTTCTCCGCATCCGGAGCATCCGGTTCTAGCTGCAGATATGTGTCATACGCTCTAGCCGCCTCTTTTACTTTTCGAGCTTTAGAGTACGCGTGTCCAAGATATAAATAAACCGCAGGATCGTCTCGATCTGTTTCAATGATTTTTTCGAGTTTAGTCAACGCTCCCCAGTAGCGTCCAGACTCATATAGACTCTTCGCGTCCAGAAACAGCTGCTGGTTCGCGCCGGAGAGAACGCTACCCGAGCCGGACTTTTTTTGACCAACAGTTTTCGTGGAAGCGATCTTTGGCGCACCACACACGGTAGTGCTACCACTTGCGGTGCTCACACCGGGAAATAGAATATTTGCCGCAAACATCAGTGCCAAAGCACGAGTAAGGTTTAAAGCCATTGAACCCAACGTAAATCTCCAGAGAAGAACGAAATAAAAGAGTTCCTTACAAAATTATCCCAAAAGACAAGTCGGCTTGCAGGAATCAAGCCGACTCTGAATTTTCCGTTAATGACGCGGAAATACGGTGCTGAGAGTAGCAATGTCTTACTCTTTTAGTTCGGCCCTGAGAAGAACACCTGAAAGCAACTCAAAACCCTGATCGTCGAATAAGTTGTTCTTCAGCGCGTTTTCGAGACATTGTCTCTCTTCTTGAGAAACGATGCCGTCAGCCATGATAATTTCTCTAAGAACTTTCGCTTCGTACTTGGAGATTTTCCCGTCATCGGACAGACACTCTTTGATTGCGTCTTCCAAAGTTCTACTTGACACTGGTTTTCCTCCTGTCGCATCACATGTCTGCGTATAGTTTAAACTTGTGACTAAACCCCTTACCCATTGTCTCCATCTATTGAATACCCAGAAATGGAAATATCAGCAACGCAGTTAAAGGAACGTCTCGATCGCGGCGAAGATCTGGTTCTCCTTGACATTCGAAAACCATATGAACTGTCAATCGCCAGCCTGGAAAATGTGATGCACATTCCAGAGGAAGAAATCGCCGACCGCCTCGATGAATTGAGGAATCTCGGCGACAGAGATGTGGTCGTTTATTGCCGAACTGGGCGCCGCAGCACCGAATTGGTCGCATTTTTGGAACAGCAAGGTCTCAAACGGATTTTCAATCTGACCGGCGGTCTGCACGCCTGGTCCGATGATGTCGATCCCGAAGTGATGAAGTATTAGCTAGGGCACTGACACGATGCCCATTTTATCGATCTCAACGGTGGAGTTTCGGTTGAAGCTGGAGACGATAAATGACGAGGGACGCTGCGGCTGTCCGTTTTCGTTAAACGTCACAGATCCAGTAACAGAGACATTCTCCGGCAGCACGATTTCTTCGATCGAACCAGCGGGAGTGTTTATAGAGTAAAAGTATCGATGGTATTTGCCGGGCGTTGGACTTCCGATAACTTCGACGTTGGTCTTCTGTTGTATAGCCATCGCTTTGACCCGACCGAGATCATTCACGAGTTCGCGACAAATGTTGCGGACCATGAGCTGAGCGTGCGTGTAGGCAAGGACTCGAAAGGCAAATAACGGGACGGCCAGGAACATTGCCAGAAAAACCAGCGCCTCGACTTTTCGCATGAGAGGCCAATTCTTACTTCCGGCGGAGGATGCTCCTTCGCCTTCGATTTTTTCTTCATCCTGCGAATTCGACACTTTCGGGACCCCGACCGAAAATAGTATATTGCACCTGCCCAGTGTCCCAATAATTGTCGGCACTGGTCCGCTCAACCTTCTTACCCGCTCAGGCACCCCTTATGCCCATTACCGACGACTCCAAAGAAAAACTCAAAGCCAGGCTCGCGAAAGCAATTGGACACCTCAATGCGGTTTATCGCATGGTTGATGAGAAAAAATACTGCATCGACGTATTGCATCAACTCAAAGGGGTCCAGTCCGCGCTTGACAAGACTGCCGAGATTATTCTTCGCCAGCATTTAGAAACCTGCGTAGTTGAAGCTGTTAAGAACCAGGACTCCGAAAGAGTTATGGATGAACTGATTCAGGTTTTCCGCAAAGCTCCGAATCTCTACATGCTCGACGACGATGAAAAACTTCCGACTATCGACGACGCCAAAGGCAGCGGTTGCTGCCACAATTAGCGTTTGAAACGGTTTCAGGCTCGCCGCGAGTGAACTTTCAGCGCGCTCCACGGCAACAAACGGATTATTAACTGTCACGACGTCCCTGCATCAAGTCACAAGACGTGGCACAATCTCGATTGGAGGTTGAAACGTCTTATGAAACGAGTTCTAATCCTTTCCGCTTCAGCTGGTGCCGGTCATGTGCGCGCCGCTCAAGCAATTGAAAAGGCTTTGTCCAGGCATGAAGACATCGATGTGCGTCACGAGGACGCGCTGAAGTACACCAACGCAGCCTTCCGTCGCATGTACTCGCAAGCCTATATCAACATGGTGAATCGCGCGCCGCAGTTTCTCGGCTTGATTTACGACTGGGCGGATATTCCGTGGAAGGATGAACGTCAGCGCCTCGCATTCGATCGACTGAACACACTTCCCCTGGTCGCCATGCTCAATCGTCATAAGCCGGACATGGTGATAAGCACTCACTTTTTGCCTGCCGAAATTATGTCGTGGTTGACCTGCCGCAAAAAATTCGAGACGAAAAACGCAGTCGTAGTCACGGATTTCGATGTGCACTCTATGTGGTTGTGCCACCACTATTATCGCTACTTCGTCGCCCTCGATGAAACGTGGGTGCATTTGACGCATCTCGGTTTCGCCCCGGATCGAGTTGTGGTATCAGGGATTCCGGTCGACCCCGTATTCGAAATTGCCAAGGACAAAACCGAGATGCGCAGGAAATATGGTCTCGATCCAGGCTTGCCAACGATTTATATGTCAACCGGCGGATTCGGTGTCGGACCAACCGAAGAAATTGTGATGGCGCTGTCTCATATGCAGCACGAGGCCCAAGTACTCGCCATGTGCGGTCGCAACGAAGATTTGATACATCGACTGAATGCATTTGGACAAAACCTCGACGGTCGGTCGAAACTGAAGATTCATCCTGTTGGGTTCACCAGTGATGTCGATGAATACATGGCGGCATCAGATATGGTGCTCGGCAAACCGGGCGGTTTAACAACCTCCGAAGCGCTCTGCAAGGGGCTCGCATTCTGCATCGTCAATCCAATTCCCGGACAGGAAGAACGCAATGCCGATCATTTGCTTGAAGAGGGTGCAGGCATAAGATGCAATAATTTGCCGACACTGGCATACAAAGTCGACAACCTCATCGGTGACAAAGAGCGTTTCGCCAATATGAAAGAGAACTCTCTTCGCCTTTCTCATCCGGACGCCGCCAACATTATAGTCAACACTTTGCTCAACAATCCGATCGACAATTCCCTGATCTCTAAAAGCAGTCATAAATGCGCTACCATTAGAGAACGCGCAGCACGAGCGACAAGAAGGGCAACTGGCACCATCGTCTCGAAACTCAGACGGCGTCGAAGAATCTAATCGGAGCTATTGGGCGATCAACGCCGTTCGTATCGCTTTGGTGGAACCGGCATTTTCACCACGCTTTGCTGGAACCGGCATGTTCACCGCGCTTTGATGGAACCGGCATGTTCACTGCGCTCCACTGGAGTTGCCATTTCTGAACGAATCATTCGCCAACGAATGTTTCAGCTTTGTAGCAAATTTGCGATAAAAACTTGGCAGCACCAGATAGCCAACGTGGGCTTGCACAATGTCCATGCCCGTATTGTAAGCCTCATCATCAACTTCATCGATAACGCCTTTGACACTGTAGCTAACAAAATCGTTATGGTCCCATACGTTCCACCAGTATCCCAGGTGTTTTCGATCAGGATGGGGAACAAGCTTCGAAGTATCCGCACCAAATTCGACACTACTACTTACAAAGAGTTTCAGTTCTTCAAAAAATCCGACCTGCGATGCAGAAGCGCACCAGAAGTCAACTCTTATGTCTTCCAACTCAGGCATCTCAGGCAAAAAATGGGTTATGACATCGTACATGATCTGACCACCCATTGAATGGCTCAGCACCACAATCGGTTCGCCATTACGTTCCATCTGGATTTTTCTGCATTGGATCAAGCTCTCTATAACGCACTTCGGAATTGCGCCTGGATTGGCGGCATTGCCGCGTTTGTGCAAATACGTGAATACATCACCAAGAAAACGCGTTACAAATTGAGCAAGCGGCGCCTTGACTGCCATCACCGCGCGAGTAGCCGCAAAGCTTGGACTGTAAATACCGCGTGTCGCGCCCTCCTTCAAATGCGTACCAACGTTGCGTGCCCAGGAGCCTTTATTGGCAAAGTGATCTTTAACGCCATGTCGAACAGCTTCGAACTTTTGCTTTACTCGACTCTCTAATAATCGAACTTCCTCATCAACAGACTCGCACTCTTCGAGTTCCTTCTTAACCTCCGGCGAGTGCGCAACCTCATCAGCGATGGAAGATAGCATCGCCCGCTCCTTTGCACTCAGCTTATCCGAGCCGTGAATGGCAGCCGTCAAAAAATTGCTGAGTTTTTCGCCGGACAAAAGTCTCAACCTTTTCAATTTTGGTTTAAACTCCAGCGCCACTTTATCCGCATCTTCACGACGCAAAAATCTCGGATTTTTCAGACGATTCACTGCGCGCGTTTTCAGTTTTGCTCCAGTCTCAGCCAATCGCTCACGACCAGCCTTAACGCGTTCACTAGATCGCATCAACGCTTGAGTCAGTGGCGTCGCCGGGACTGAAGAACCGCTCCATGAGAGCTTCGCCGCCTGATCACCCCAGAAGCAGTACTTGATGGAAACGTTCTCCGGATCTGTCGCTATTTCCGGTGCGACATATCGACGCAACAGAGTTTCGACCGCCTCCCAGCCCGCTTCGTCTCTGACCGATACTCCATGAATGTACAAAATTGGCATCTGCAATCCCACCGCATCTATATGGATGTTGTTCCCCGACGAGCCAAAGGCTACGAACCAGTAGAAAACCGACAAGATTATTTCCGAATAATTGACTAAATTTGGAATCTGGTCAAGAATAAATTCGTGGAGGCAAGATGGCTCGAACCAAATCAAATCCAAATCGCGCAGACCTTATCATGGAAGCAGCAATGGAGCTGTTTTCGAGATATGGCTATGAGCGCACGAGCATCGAAGACATCTCGAAGCATCTCGGAATCGGCAAGGGATCTATCTATCTGGAGTTCAGAACGAAAGAAGAGATCTTGATGCAGATTATCGAGCGTTTCGCGATGTGCATCCAATCGATGATGGACGAGAAGGTCGAGAATTGCGAAGGCTCGCCTCTGGAAACATTGAAGACCATCATCGTTACCGGCGCCATGGCGGTGTACGACCGCGTCAGCCGCGACATACACACACCGGAAGGTTTGCTTCACACATCGATGACATTGAAGGCCCGCTTCCGCCCGTTCTATGTGCGCAAGCGCGAGCGCATAACAAAACTTCTTCGCATGGCGGCTAAAGCAGGAGAGATTTCCGAGAGCATCGCCAATGAAGATACCGCAATCAATGTGCTGATGGCGGTAAGCAGTATTTATCCACCTTACTACAATAATTACACAGAATCGGAACAACGCATCACACGTGAGGAACTGGAGCGCCGAGCCGAACAGATTACTACGATTGTCATGGAAGGTTTAAAAACCCAAAAGTGATCGACTTTGTCGAGTTGCCCATCAACAGCCGATCTTCGATAGAAACATCTAAAACGAATACAGAAAAGCTGCTGGCGTGACCGTGTCAACGTCCGATGGTTATCGTTGAAAACCTGCACGCGCTCCTGGAATCACTCAAACAAAAATGGCAACAACCTACTATCAAGTCGAACTTCAAAAACGCGTGGACGAAGAGGGAGAGCTCGTTCGCTGGCTCTTCCTCGTCGGCGTCGCTATCGCAGCATTGATCGAAGTCATCGACACCAGTATCACCAACGTAGCACTACCGCATATTCAGGGAAATTTGGGTGCCACCACCAGTGAAGCAGCCTGGGTGGTAACCTCGTATTCAATCGCCAACGTCATAACAATGCCTCTGGCTGTCATGTTCGGCGATATGTTCGGCAAGAAAAAATACTTCATCTTTTCGATGATCGGTTTCACCATCGCATCAGTTGGTTGCGGATTGGCTAACGATCTGACAACTCTCGTCTTGGCACGGATCGCGCAGGGGTTGTTCGGCGGCGGACTGCTCGCCAAAGCGCAGGCGTTTTTATTCGAAGGATTTCCACCGGAGAAACAAGGGCTTGTTCAAGCAGTCTTCGGCATCTGCGTCATCGTTGGTCCGGTAGTCGGTCCCACTCTCGGCGGCTGGCTCACCGATAACTACAGCTGGCGCTGGATATTCTTCATCAACATTCCGATTGGAATTGTGGCAGTGACATTGTGTCAAATGTTTATTCCCAAGGATAAAGAGCGCGAAGAGAATGCGCCCGACGTGCACATAGACTGGCTCGGCATAATGTCGCTCAGCGTCATGCTCGGGTCCCTTCAATATGTTCTTGAAAAAGGACAGGACGAGGATTGGTTCGGCTCTCATGTGATCGTATGGTGCACCGTGGCGAGCATAATTGGCGCAATTGTTTTCTTCTGGCACGAATTGCGCACGAAATACCCGGCGGTCAATCTTCGAATCGTGCGATTTCGATCAGTGGCTATCGGTCTGCTTTTCCAGGGAGTCGTCGGTTTCGTCTTATTCGGAATCAACTATGTAATTCCAAACTTTGCCCAGGTAATGCTGGGTTACACCGCATTACAAGCCGGTCTTCTGCAGATGCCCAGCTCGCTGGTTACCGGAATGATGTTTCCAATTGTGGGAGCGATGATAGGAAAGGTTGATGCACGGCTGATGGTCGTCGTCGGCATTGTTTGCTTGAGCATCTCAAATGCGTTTCTGGTTCCACTTACACTCGACTGGGGCTGGGATAACTTCCTCGTCTCCAGCCTTGTCCGCGGGTTCGGTCTAGTGCTTGTGTTCTTACCTCTTACGATTGCAGCCGTCGGCGACTGCCCGCCCCAAGATATTCAGACAGCCGCATCGCTTCTCAGTCTCGTGAGAACTCTCGGTGGTGGCGTCGGTATCGCCGTGCTCGCGACCGTGCTTACCAGGCGGGAAGACTTCCACCGAGCAGTGCTGGTCGAGAAGATCACTCCATACGGAACTGAATCGATGAATCGCCTAGGACAGCTCACGGAGCTCTTTCACAGCAAAGGATTTGCCATAGCCGATGCCAAAGCCAGAGCTCTAGCGGCGCTCAGCGGTCAAGTCGACGCCCAGGCAGCGACTCTCGCATTCTCGGATGTCGCCTGGTTACTGGCGGCTTTCACAGCTTTGACCATTCCGTTCTGCTTCCTGTTGACCTCGGGCAAGCGGGCTGCAAACGTGGAGATGCACTAATTATGGGAGATAAACATTTGCAACCACCAACACAACCGATCCACCCTCGATCACAACCACTCATCAATGCCCGGAAAGCTTGTGACTACAGCGATCACACGCCAGCATTGCCGGTTGAATCATCGGCTAGATCAGCCTTAGAACAAGGATTAGACTTAATTACTAATTCTTGACCAGATTTCTAAAACAGTCAATAATTATCTTAGCGCCAAAAGGACTCGTGGAGACTAGCGATAACATGGAAACGACAACCGAGAAGCCTGCAACCGCACAGCCCGCTGCCGGAGAAAGCCATCCGGAGCTTGCTCAGAAGAATAAAAAAAAGAAAAATCCTGTAGCGCTCGGAATTGTAAGCCTGCTGGCGATTAGCGCCGGTGTGGGCGGTTATCTCTGGTGGCAGCACGCCTCCCAATACGAGGAGACAGACGACGCGTTCATCACTGGTCGCGTACACCAGCTCAGCGCTCGTGTAGGCGGCACCGTCACAAAGCTTCTGGTAGACGACAACCAACACGTCAAAGCCGGGCAGCTCCTAGTTAAAATCGATCCAAAGGATTTTCAGATTTCGCTGGACACAGCTAAAGCTGAAGCGGCGCAGGCCGAGCTGAAAACATTCGAAGTTCAATCCAATATAGTGCAGAACGCTCGACAGGCAGAGGCCAGTAAGTTTCAGGCAGAATCAGCAATCGCCAGCGCCAATGCTGGTGTCGACCGCGCGAAATTTGCCCTGTCGGAAACCAAGTTAGGCGTCTCGATGGCGCAAGCGGAAATCAAACAACGTAAGGCGGAATTCATCAGAGCGACTTCCGATTTCGAGAGATACCAGAGTCTCGTTCAGGATCGAGCTGCCACCATGCAGAGTTTTGAAAAAGCAAAGCAGGACAGGGAAGTTGCAGAGGCAAATCTTCATTCAGCAGAAGAAGCGTATAAGCAATCTCTGACTCGTGTTCAGCAAGCTAAGCAGGCTGTCGCGGACGCTGAGTCGGCAGTCGTCAGAGCGAAGGCAGCCGCGAAGACTGCTGCCGCGGCAACTGCGCAAACCGAGACAACAAAACGCAATCTGTCTGTTCAAGAAGCCGCAGTGAAAAAGGCTGAAAGTCAGGTAGAAAATGCGCAAACCCAACTTTCTTATACGAATGTCGTAGCTCCAGTCACCGGCAGAGTCGGTCACCGCACAGTCGAAGTTGGTCAACAAATCGAACGGGGTCAGGCTCTCATGAGCATAGTCTCCGACGAAAAATGGATAGTTGCAAACTTCAAAGAAACTCAGCTCAGCAAAATGCGTGTTGGTCAAGAAGTGGAAATTAAAATCGATGCGTTTCCAAAGCACAAAGTGAAGGGACGAGTAGACTCGATAAGTCCCGCCTCCGGAGCGCAATTCGCACTCCTCCCTCCGGACAATGCCACTGGCAACTTCACTAAAGTGGTGCAAAGAATGCCTGTAAAAATAGTTTTTGATAAAGAGTCCATCAAAGGACTCGAAGACCTGTTGGCGCCCGGTATGTCAGTCATTCCGGAAGTCCACGTCGGGAAGTAGGTTGCACATATAAATAGTTACTCACTACGCGATCGACTGAAGGCGATTGTTGAAGGTACCCATGTTTTCTAATTCCAATTTGTCCGCATATCGGCTTCACGCCTTACTACTAGCGATAACCTTTTCTATAGTTCCGACCCCTTCGGCTCTGGCTGCATTTAACGAGGCGAATGTCGGCAAGGAGAATAGGGCAGCTATTAGAGATACTGAAAAGCCACTTCAGACAAAGATTCCGAATGCAGACAGCAAAAAACCGCCTCGCTATATTCTCGAACTTCGAGCGACTCAAACCGTTAAACCCCTTGGTGAAAAGCCCGTCCAGAAAGTGGACGAAACTCTGGAGCGTCTTGCTCCGATAGATTTAAATGGAAACCCGAGAGTTCAACCTGGTATCACGGAAGGTGCTAGTCAAACTGGCACCAGTCCCGGCGGTCCCTCAGGTGGCAGCTCCGCAACGGCTGATGGTAATGCGCCAGTTGGTGATGACTTGCTGCAGCTTCGCGGTGTCGGTGCCACCGGTCTTGGTGCCGGGAGTCTGGACTCAACAGGCAACTATGGTCAGTCAAACCGCAGAGATGGCGGCGTAAATCTTGATGGGAGCGGCGAAGACGGTGATGATACCAACGTCATAATCGAGCGCCCACCCATTACGACCCTAATTCCGCTCAAGGACAATCTGAACCCATTCTCATTGGATGCAAGATATATAGAACAAGTTGGCTTGCGAGACACACTGCTTGCCGCGACCGGTCAAAACCTGGACATTGAAGAAGGATTCAGCAGAACCAAGATTTCGAATTATCGAATGCTAGCTGCCGCATCTGAATTTCTTCCGTCTATCAACAGTGGATACAGTTTATACGGTATTACCGGCGATGTGCCGACCGCTCTTTTCGGCGGAGGAAGCTCGGGTTCAAGCGCGAATGCCGGTTTACCATCGACAATCCAAATTCTCAACGCCGGGTTCACTCAAAATGTGTACCAGGGCGGGCGAATTTTGTTTGGAACGCTGGAGCAGAAGCACAGACTGCGAGCGTCTCGCGCAGCACTCTTGGGTAACGTTAACGACACGCTTCTCGAAGCAACTCGTCGTTATTACGATCTTCTTTTGAACGAAGCATTGCTCTCGATTAGAACGAGAGCGGTTTCGATTTCCGAAGAACAAGTACGCATTAACTCCGCACAGGAAAAGGCGGGAGCCGCGACTGGTCTGGATGTTTTGCAGTCTCAGGCTCAATTAGCAAGTGACGAGCAAAACCTGGTCGACCAGCAAAACGCGAGGAGACAAGCAGCGATCCAGTTGGCGCACGTTTTAAACACAAGTTTTGCCCAGGATTTGGTTTCGAGACAAAAACATCTTCGCAAACGTCGATTGATTGATAATAATATTCCGATAGAAAAACTCCTTGAGATTGCAATCGACAAACGTCCGGAACTCAAACAGTTCGAGGAACTGCGGTTGGCGGCGAAACGCGCAATCGTCGTCGCAGCAGCCCCCCTCCAGCCCGGCGTAACGTTCGGAGGCAGCGTCTTCGGTATCGCAGCCGGTGGCGGGAATTTCGACAAAATTTTTAATTTAAACCTTGGCGTAAAATGGACGCTCGGAGGTTTGGGAACGACAGCACTCGCTAACGCTCAGCGCGCTCGATGGGAAGCAAGGCAGGCCGCTATTCAAGCCAAGCAAACGTTTCTAGACGTCTTCGATCAAGTTCGTTCTTCATATAACAACAGTTTGGCGTCTGACAAACGAATCGACCGGGCGACCGTGCAAATAAACGCAGCCGAAGAAGAGTTGCGTATCGCCAAGAAGCGCATGGAGGCTGGGATAGGTTTGAACATTGACGTGTTAAACGCTCAGCGCGATTTGACTCAGGCAAGTATCAACAAATCACGTGCCGTCATCGACTTCAATGTCGCGCAAGCTCAGCTTCTGCGCGACATAGGCGCCATATCAATCGATGGAGTTCTGAGAGGACTGAAGATCTAAATGAGAAACCGCAAGCTTCAAATAGTCGGTATTGCGATTACGTTTGTCGCCGGGGCACTAACTGCGGTGGCAGCGCTGGAATCGGTGTGGTGGCTTCCATATCTAGTCGCTCAGTTTCGCATTCAAATCGCTATCGGCGCCGTGGTCGCTGCAATCGCATTGGCCGTTTCCAAGCAAACGAGAATCGCAGCTGTTTTATGTATGATTTTTGCAATGTGCAACGCGACCTGCTTTATGCCCGCATTTCTGCCGAACGGAAATCATCACGCCCACAATTTAAACAAAGCGCATTCGATAAGTCTTTTAATGCTGAATGTGAACAATAAAAATGAGCGCTTTGTTGACGCCATAAAGTACATTGAGTCTGTGAATCCGGACGTCCTGCTCATCAGCGAATTGACTCCCGATTGGGAAACGGCACTCAATCAAATGCATGAGTTTAAGTATTCATGCACGGTTCCGCGGCTCGACACATACGGCATCGCAGTTTATTCCAAGAAGAAACTTCTGAATCCTAAAATCAAATATTACGGAAGCAGCGGACACCCGAGTATTCTCTGCCAGCTCGACGCGGACTACCAACCGGTAACGCTCCTTCACACGCACGTTCAAGGTCCAATTAAACATCGACACTTCCTCTGGCAGAAAGAACAATTCAAAATAATGACAAAGGAAGCAGCCAAGCTTCCGAAACCACTCATCGTGACAGGCGACATGAATAGCACACCATGGACGCATATGCTTGCCGGTCTGGCCAAGAAATCGCAGCTTCTGGATACTCGCAACGGATATGGCTTGCAGCTTTCATGGCCGGCGCCAATGATCTGGAGAAAAACACCTGTGGTTCTCCTACCGATTGATCATTGCTTCGCAAGTAAAGACATCGCCGTTCTAGATCGAAAAGTCGGTCCCTTCATAGGTTCCGACCACTATCCAGTATTTATAAGCTTGGGTCTATAAAGATCGTTTGAGTAAGGTTGCGAGATCAAAAGCACTTCCCCGGACTGCACCTATAGCAAGTTCTTTACGCTCCTCAAACCAAACGCGTGCGGCTTGAAAATTCTCTGGAGTTGGAGCATTCACTAGAATTGTAATCATTGCTTCGCAAGCCTGATCAAATCTAGCCGTTTCAATCCAAGTGAACAGCCAGGGCACTGCTAAGTCAGGGTCAATTGAGGCCAAGCCTCTCATCAAATCGAATGAATCAGGCGCATTGGGAAATTGCGCAACTCGTTGTTTTGCCAATCTAACTACTTCTGGGTCATCCGTGTGCCGAAGGAGTTCGAGCAAAATTCGGTGAGCATCCTCAGGAAGAGCAAGTTTCAATGCCTGTTTAGCAAGCGCGCGGTTTCTTTTCGATGGCGCTCGCTTAAGGAGATCCGGAAGGATATGGTGGACGGTCCGGCCCCGAACATTACGCTTCAGCTCTCGGTCGAAGCCTCGACGAAAAAACTTTCGACGATAGAACGGCAACAGAGCACGAGCAACTTCCATGTAGTCTGAAACGGGAATCGCAAGTGCAACGCGTGCGAATCCGATAGATTTTCGACATCCTCCTGTTGTTCGAAGGTGCGTAGCTACTACCTTCCCATCGAGACTCGATTCATCTGCGTTCAAATACCAACTCTTTATCCATTTCGGGTCTTGCGCTCTTCCTTTTGCATTCATCAAAGCAATCAAAAGAAGAGTTGCATCCTCGGTCCAATTCTTGCGCGGGAAATGGCTTGCCGCCTTCTCCGCAACAAAGGGATATAAACCCTCTTTATTTTGAGCGAGGTTCGTGGAGTGCGGAACGTCAAAGGAGGCATTGTCGCGCGACACCCCCCAAGTTGCAATCGCTTCATTAATCAAAGAATCCCGTTGCGCTGAGCCCCTTCCCTGTCGAAGAGGACTCACAAGACGCCAGTCAAAGTTCTTAGACGATAACTCACTCAGCGCTAACTCGACGGACTCGTCGTCGAATTGCTGTTTGAGCCTTCTCACCAGTTTTATAGTTTCAGAATTGTCCATGAATTAACTAAACCGTTTTCCGGGCGAAAAAAACTCCTTCGCTTGTGTCAATCTTGTCCGATTTGGATCAAAAACGCCTCAGATCGCTCTGACGCAAACCGCAAAAATGCCAACAGCTCATCATTCTCACGTTTAATGTTTTGTCACAAGTTTGTCACGCCTTCAACCGTACAATGTCCTCACTGCAAACGACCGACCGGTTCAAATCTCTCTTACTAAACCGAGTTTGCAGTCGGTGTAACCAGTGGTTCTGGTGGCACTGCTTTGTATCGCTTCGCTGCTGACGGTTTGAGGTTAGTCAAATGTCCAGACAGTACAACGACAATTTCGAATCCGGACTGGGAAGCGGTAGAACTTCATTCGTAAATCCGAACGGAGCAATGATGGTGAGCGCCACATCGCGCTACACCGGTCCTTCGCAGCTGCACAATATTCAATTCAATGGATTTGCTCCGTGCCTCGTCGCTGGTGGAGAGGAAGTTCCGGTTCCGGAAGAAAATTCTCCGAAATCGGACCGCTCCGAAGCGTTCACCCGCTGGCCGTTCATGAAGTCGCGCGATCAAGAGTCCCTTCATGACAGAATCTCGGACAAGGTAATGGACTTGATGGACCAAGCCACACTGAACGAACTCAACGCTCAAATGGTGGCATATGAATCGGCTTTCAAAGCTTGGACGCTCGCCATGGACTCGATGACTCCTCCGGAACTCGACGATTACTCGTTGATCAAAGCGCACAACAACTCAGTTACGAATGTGGAAAGACTAATTGTCCAGGCTGTCTTCGCTGACCTGACAAAAGAAGAGAGCGTGAGACTGGACCGCGAATGCGATCCGCAAGGACCCAGCTTCGCACCGAAGCAAATGACCGACGAAGTAGTAAGAAGAATTCGCGAACAAACTCGCGTCTACCTCAACTGCACTGAAAAAGTTTCCTACGCGAGCACAACCGGACTTTAGCTGTGAGGAGTGGAAGGGCAGTCCGCTCTTCACGGCGCAAGTCTAATCGCGTTGCACCAGGTTTCACTCGCTGAGCACAACAACCGCAAGATATCGATCGTTGAGCAGACGGTCGATGTTTTGTTTTTAGAGTGTTGATAGAATGAAACCCAAATATCTTTCGAGCCGCATACGCATGCCTGACGGAGAAATCACCTACGAGCAGCGTTTAGGGGTCCTATTCATGGCAGAGTTCTGGCGTTTTTGTAACGACAACGCGATATACATAATTTTTCTGCCGCTGGTCATAACAGATCTCTTGATCGCGTGGGAATTCGTGAAATGGTCATCACAAGCATCGAAACTGCGAATGTGGATCACAATTGTTTTACTGGGCATTTTTTTCTTCTATCTCAGGACCCACTACGGTCTGCTTGAAGTAGCAATGACGCTTCTTCCACCAATCAGATGCCTTGCGGTGCTCTCAGGAGCAAAGACAAAACCTCTTTACGGTATAGTGCTAATAGTCTCAGCTCTGTTAGGAATCACTCTTCTTGTACTCTGTTATAGAAACTGGCTGCAAATACCTGCACCTGTACATTTCTATCCGGTGACGCCCGGTGAACTGGAGGTCGTACAGTGACAGCCTTCACTTCAACCACTATAGTGGCGCAGGTCATGGACTATCTCATAGGTTTTTGGCCCCTATTTGCCATCACCGGATACATCGTCGTTGCCGATGTGGTAATTCTGAGCCAGTACTTCAGGTGGCTGGTGTGTCAGCGCCAGTGGATGGTGAGCCTCACTGTTATTTTCATTTGCGTTCTACTTGGTTCAATATACGCAGCAAATGACAGAAAGATCTGGGCACTTCTAACCGTCCTTCTGCCGATCTTCCGTTTTTCGATAGCGTGGAAGTACAAAGTTCTTCCGAAATACAAACTTCCGCTGTTGGCGGCGTTCGTATTTTCAGCAGGTATGTTGATTACATTTCCTAAGGATTTTTTTGATTTACGAAATTGGCATCTTGAGGAACTGTATGGATTGTAACCATCAAGTAGGCTGGAAGAATCTAGGCTGTCTGTATCTCAGCCGCTTTCTTCAAACCTAATTCGTCAACCATGCGATCGCGCATCACGAACTTCTGAATTTTTCCTGTGACAGTCATCGGAAACTCTTCCACAACTCTTATGTATTTTGGAACTTTGAAGTGCGCAATCTTCTCTTTGAGCCATTTTTGAACATCTTCAGGCGTCGTGGTCCGACCAGGTTTGACCATAAACCACATCGCGACATCTTCACCGAGAAATTCGTCGGGTACTCCAAAAACCTGAGCTTGCGAAATATCAGGATGGGTATGCAAAACTTCTTCAATCTCGCGAGGATAGACGTTCTCACCGCCGCGGCAAATCATGTCTTTGCTGCGGCCAGTGATGTTCAAATATCCTTCGTTGTTCATCACTCCCAAATCACCGGAATGCAACCAGCCAGATTTGTCGATTGTCTTTTCGGTGGCCTCAGGATTATTCCAGTAGCCGAGCATCACATTATGACCACGGCAAAGAATCTCTCCTTGTGAGCCTTTCGGAAGGATCTCTTGCGTTTCAGGATCAACGATCTTCAGCTCAATCCCTGGAATAATTCTGCCGACAGTCGTTGCGCGCAGTTCCAGACTGTCACTAATGGTGGTGGCAGTCATTAGCGGAGCGCTCTCGGTCAATCCATAAAGAATCACGACTTGCTCCATATGCATCTCGCTGGCAACACGTCGCATCAGTTGCACTGGGCAAGGCGCTCCGGCCATAAACCCACCGCGCAAACTGGACAAATCATATTTTGAAAATTCAGGAGAATCTAACTGCGCAATGAACATAGTTGGCACACCAGACATATGCGTGCAACGTTCGTTCTGGACAGTTTCCATCGCCGGTATCTCTTGGAAGAATGGGCTTGGAATCACGACTGTTCCACCAACACTCAACACGGCAAGCGCACTGCTGATCATGCCACCACAATGGTAGAACGGCATGGGCACGCAGAAACGACTCGATGAATCCAACGCCATCGCGACGGCGGCAGCGTATCCGTTGTTTATCAAATTATGGTGGCTGAGTGTCACACCCTTGGGAAAACCGGTCGTGCCTGACGTGTATTGAATGTTCACCGGATCGTCGAACTGCACGCGCGCGCGCCGTTCCTTCAAGTAAATCGGATCGACGTTCGAACTCAGCTGCATGAACTGATCGAAGCTGTTGAAGGTAGGAGCCTTCCCCTCAGACGGCGACCGCAACGGAGCGCACAACTCAGACTCGCTCAGATCTCCCATGACGATGACCTGTTCCAGGTCTTTCACCCGTGAGTCTCCTCGCTGTTTCTTCGCATCAAAAGCATGCGGCGCGAGCTCCATCACCATCGATAGATAATTGCTCGTCCTGTTTTTCGGAATAGTAAATAGTAGTTTCAGTCCGGATTGGTTGAGCGCATACTCCAACTCGCCGGTCCTGTAGCCAGGATTGATGTTGACCAGAATAGCGCCAATCTTAGACGCTGCAAGAAATATGACAAACCACTCGCAGTTGTTCGTCGACCAAATTCCCACGCGATCACCGCGCTTCACGCCCTGGTCCATCAGAGCCAGCGCGAGCAAATCTGACTGTCTCAGCAGCTCCTCATAAGTGATTCGTTTGCCCTCTTGAGGGCTCACTAGAGCCTCGGTAGAACGAGAATTACGCGTCACTTCTTCTATATGCTGAAATATCGTACGACCGATTAGCGGCTCGTGCATAACACCGTGATCGTAGCTAGGTGACCACGTGGAGCCGTCCGGTTCATTCATTTGATTTTGAGAATCTACAGTCGGTTGCGTCTTCACATTACATCGGGAAAGCGTCTTTGCCGCCCATGATGAGCATCTTGTCGGTTTTGGTTTTCTCTTGCTTAACTACTCGATCCTGAATACCAGGCTTCATGCGGTTACGGCGATCGTTGATTTTGACCGCTTTACGAGCTTCATTGAGAATATCGACAGCTGTTTGGATTGTGTCATCACCAGCCTGCGCTGGTAGTGTGTTGACTGCGGATGCGACAACCGGTGTAGGAGCGTCACTGACGATCCCTGCTGCCGACGGAACTGAACCGCTTGAAGACAACATGATTACTGACGCGAGAATTGCTAGATTCGACATAATCGATTTCCTACTCTGTGCCTGCAGGAAGTATAGCGCTGCTTGGAAATATCGTGGAAACCTGTCAGTATTGGTTTAATATTTGTATATAGATGCAAAGCGTGACAGGCACCAGAAAGACGTTTCACATGAAGCACAATTTAACTCCGAGCCTCATGACAAGCCTCCGTAGAGCCTTTTCGCGTTTTGCGACATCAATATTACTGACATCCTGTCTAATGAGTTTCCAGACGGCTTTCGCGGACGATGCTGCGGCAATCCGTGACCACATCAACAGAGGCAATGCTCTGTTAGCTCGAAAACAGTTTCAAGAAGCCATTTCAGAGTACGAAGCGGTCCTCCAGATACAGCCTGATTACCCGATTGCGAAGAGCAATATTGCTCTTACTCACAATAACTGGGGCATCCTGCTCTACAGTCAGCACAAATACGCAGAGGCAAAGGAGCAGTGGGAAACAGCTCTGAAACTCAATCCACGCGATGGTCATGTCGTTCGTAATCTGAAAATAGTTGAGGCTGCCTTGGCAAGAAATCCGCAGCCGGAACAGACAACACCAACGAATCCAAAACCCAGCGGACCGCAGGATTGGAACCCTTTCGACGAATCACTGGATAATATTCCGAAGAAAAACACAAACGCCGCCTCTGACACTCCACCAGCGGCGGTGGCATCACCATCCGGTAGTCCATCGAGCGGCACGGCCGCAGCTACAGTTTCGACAGCCAACTCTAGCGCCGCCACCGCGAAAAATGAAACCACAAGCCAGCCCTCTGGACCAGTAATAATTTTGGGAGGTGCGTCGAGCGTTCAAACATCAAATGGGACAGAAAACACCACTGAAAGCGGCTCAAGAGATGCAGGGACCATGCCACGTGCCCAGAGCACAACGAACTCGTCGCCGGTGACCTCCGAAGATCCCTTCAGCAGCCCATCGACGGAGCCGACACCTCCGTCCAACAAACCAAATTTCAACACCGTCGACTCAAGCACAAATTCAGTCCGCATCGTAGGGGGCACCAGTGGTGGTGCGACGATTGTTGGTGGAAGCACCGTATCAGGTGGCGGGAAGTCATTCACGCCCAGCACCACAACGAACACTACACCACCCTCTTTCGTTCCAGCGAAGGTTCCTCCAAAGCCAGCTGGCGGCAGCACGCCCATGTCCTGGCCGGGGGCTGACGAGGAGCACGCGCCAATGATCGGGAAGCCAGCCAGAACTCCGAATTCTACGAAAATCGACAAACACCATGAACGTACGGCTCAAGATGATTCGCTAAACGTCGAGAGCTTACTTGAAGAAATCGAGATCAAGCTCTACGGAAAGGTCAGCAAAAATCAGCCTATCCTTAAGCGAATTGAAAAGCTAGAGGTCGATACACTCGGAAAGAAAAAATCAGGTCCTATTGCTGATCGCTTAAAAGAACTAAAAGAAACCTACGGTCTCTAATCCGTTTTTATCGAAGTTCGTCAAGGTCTTGCCTGTTTGTGCACTTGCCTGCGCAAATTCTGGTCAAGGTGCTCTAGTATTGACTAAAAGTTTGACCGCCCAACCCGTTGTATATACAATGGAGTATACAAGGCTAACGGCTTACCCTCCGTCAAATCAGACAATTCGTTTATACATTCGCTTCAGAACACGCCAAATTTATAGAGAATAGCTACCATGACGGATTCGAAGAAAAATAAAAAAGGGAATTGGAGAAAGCTCGGAGGCACTTCGGCTGATGGTGAAACGAGCAAACAGCTTGAAGACTTAACGCGCGACGTTGATTGGGATGCAGATGACAGCAATGAGGACTTCTCGGATATCGATGCAGTAGCAAATGGAATGCATGCATTGTCAGACAACGAAACCCAGACGCTTTTCGATTCACTGGGTCTGCAATCGATATCTATCCGATTGTCACGTCATCTGCTTGAACAGTTCAAAGCCTTCGCGGAACTAGAAGGCATCGGTTACCAGCCACTAATGAGGAGAGTCCTCGAGAACTACGAACGAAAAAATAGACACCGTTTGGCGGAGAGTAGCACTCCTCTATCACCGGAAGAAGTACAAGCATTGGTTCGTGAACGGAATAACTTGATAGCAGAGAATCAGCGCCTTCGTGAACTTCTAAAGAAATGAGCCGTCGCTACTCGGGCGAGCCCTTTGCTCTCACGGCTGACACCACTAACAGTATCATAGCCAGAGTCATCAGGAGAGCGATCACAGCGTACGAACTTTGAATACCTAAACGATCGCCTATTGCTCCCATCGCCAACGGAGTGACCAGAACGGCAGTTCCAGTACTGATGGACATGCGACCGGCGGCGAGCCCTGCTTTGTTCTCAGCAGACCCGATTGCCTGTGAATAGCTCAGGGGGTAGATGTTGGACATACCCAAACCTGTCAGTCCCAACCCAGTTAAAGAGACCATCGGAGTCGGGCCGAGCCAATAGATTAGAAAACCAACCAACGCCAGCATTGACACAACTGCCAGAAGTGGACCGAGCTTATACGTGCGAGCAAGTTTCAGCCCGATAACGCGACCAAGGAGCATGGTCACAAGAAAAATGCTGATACATCTGATAGCGTCGGCACGCACAAGATGTTTAGCTCTTTCAAGAAATTCTGATGTCCAGTAAATAATCGACCACTCACTGGCCACCGCAAACCAGATTACAAACCAGAAAAACCAATACCGGGTCGGCAGTTTTCCCCCGGCGAAACCGCCTGTAGCAGCTGCAGAATAAGGAGTAAAAACAGTTCGCGCATAAATCCAGAACGCAAAAAAGGCAAGCAGCGGAACCAGTAAAGCGGCGCGCCAGGTCAAATGGCAATCGATGAATTGCCCCATCAGCAGGGGCGCCGCGAATGCAAATAGACTGCCACAGATATTCGCTTCTGTGATACCAATGCTACGATTTGGTCCGAAACGCTCCGACATTATGGAGACAATTCCTTGCCCCATAGTGCTACCGCAGGCGCCACCAAGAACTCCGGAACCGATTGTAAAAAACTCATGCTTTGCCACTAGTAGAACAATGACTGCGGTACACAATCCAGCGGCACACGTCCATATCGCCCGTGAACACCCGAGTTTCCGAATAATTATATTCCCGAAGGAACCGGCGGTAATACCACCCAACGCCCAGGCGCTGAAATGCAAAGAACTTACGGTGTAGTTCAAGTGCAACTCATCCCGAAGGTAGGGAACCACGGGCGACATTGAGGACAAAGTCAAACAATAGGTTCCGATAAGCAGATATCCGATCCACGTAGTCTTATCGCGCAGGAAATCGTGCTGGTTGAAGGAACTCAATTGTGGGCCGCCGGTGTGGATTATTGATAGGTCTGTCGATTGTATTGGATGTAACCACCCTGGTGGTGAGAGTTTGTAGTGTGGTGCGTGTAATGTAAAACACCACCTTTCTCATTCCAGATATATTCACCACATATGGTGACCGTGTCTCCTTGCTGCAATGGAACGTAAGGCGCAAGGTCAATATTATGCGCGACCAAAACAGTCGTACCGTTCGACAAGCCCAGCAAGAATCGCTGGTGCGGGTTGCCTTTGCGGTCGTCAGGCAATAGACGCTTTACTCTCGCCGTCGCGGTGATCCTGACGTTTTTCGCTCGCTGATTTTGCGCAGTGACGAGCGACAAGTCATCACACGAATCCATTCCGGCAGAATCATACGACTGTGCATATTGAGAAGGACCCTCATATGCCGCTCCCGGCGCTTGCCCCTGCAAGATATTCTTCCGCTCCGGTGAATTCTGAGGCGGCGTCCGGAACAACATCACCTGCTGCCGATCAGGAGATAAACGGTTCGTCGGCGATGACATCATTGCTGGAGTCTGGAGCTGCGCCGGCTGGCGCGACAACACCTGAGGATGTACTCCCACGCTTTCTCTCCGTCGCGCAGGGCCATGTCCGGAGTTCGGTACCGAAGCCATTTGCGATGGCTGCATTGTGGCCGGCTTCATAGTTTGGACAGAGCCAATGCCTGCAGGTGGACAGCCAAAGCCCTGGGAAACATTTTGCGGAGCTGGATGCGTTTCCAAAATCGGTTTCTGCACTGGTGTTTCCATGAACACCGTCGTTCTGCCGTTCTCCGATTTGCCGAACGCAGACGAATCTGTAGAGTCTGGTCGCAAATGAGTCAACGGCGTCTGCCCGGAGGTCGGCATACGTACAGTAGAAGTCGCGCTCTGGTTTACAGCACTTACGTTCTGATTGGCTGCTCGTTTCGCATGCTCTTCGGCTTGATCCGCAGCCAGCTCGGAAGGCGTGCCCGGTGAACCGTAAGGTGTAGTGGACGCTGGCAAGGCAGAAGCGGAATTACCACGAGCGACCTCCGCATCGGTCTCAGGCGACCCAAATGTGGGATCAAAATTCTCCTGCCGACCGTCTAAGTCTCGCGTGCCCTCTGGCAAAGGAGTCACTAGCCTGGCAGCCTTCCGTTCCGCATTTTCAGCGTTGAGCTTGACAGGCGAAAAGTTTCCCACTCGTGAAGCAAGACTGTTCGGGTCTTTCGAGACATTCGGTATGCCGGCACAGCCACTCAAAGCGAGGGTGCACAAGACCGCAAAGATTGGTATATACGGAGGACGCATATCGGTATCCTAACTTATGAAAGACATTTTTGTTTTCTCCTGGTCGAGCCACGAGATCGACTAGTACCGCGAATATCGGCCGAGATCGCCGCATCAAGCGACTTGCGCCGTGGTATATAGTGATTGCATAAGGCTTAAAACTAGTCTACGGTTTAGTTTAATCAGTCAGCCCTACTAAACAACATGCTATCAACCATTTATTTAACTGGAGATTCGGTCAACGCTCACGACTTGATGGGCGAAATTGCCTCGTCCGATTGGCGCTCGTCAGCGGTTCAGAAGCTTGAAACTCACGGCTTACGCGTTGTCAATCCTCTGGAATTAGCCTGGGCGATGCAAGAAATCCGCGAACCGCTGGACATCAGCGATTCGGCTAACAAGAAAGTGCGACGAGCGCTTGACTTGATCGACGAGTGCGACGCGCTCCTGGCGAACATCGAACGTTCGAGCTACGGGACCGCGATGGAAATGTTCTACGCGCACCGGCGCGGCAAGATGGTGACCGTCATCGGTCCCTCGCCGTACAGCCCCTGGGTAGTGACCCACTCTCAAGCGCGCTTCAACGACATGGACGGCGCACTCAACTATCTCATCGACAATAATCCGGACGTGGCTCCGCTGACCTGGGCGCTGCAGTACGAGGCGCAGCTTTCGGAGCGCTATGAGCAAATGCCACCGCCGGGAGAACCAGACTACAAATTCCTGGGAGGCAGCTTGCCAGTGCTGGTGCTGGCACCGCACGCAACTGCTTACTGGCGGGAAGGCGAGTTCAAAGGGCAGGATTCATTCACTGGCTCGCTTGCATCTATCTGCAATCGGCTGTCCATGTGCCATTCCATGCTGACCAACTATTGCTGCGCAGCCGACCCTGGTTGGTATTTAGAAACACCATTCCGCCGCGCGTTGACTGACGTTGTACGTGCAGGCAAAGTCGGTCTCGTGATGATGGTATTGGGAAGTAGCTGGGAAGAAGCGCCTGGTTTGCAAGTTTCAAGTTACGGTCCCACGGAAGAAGCCTGCCACCCGTACATAAATCTGATCACCGAAAAACTTTCGAAGCTCGAACCGGTTGTTCCCGGCAGCTTCGATCATCCAGTGCGACCGCTCGCGCTGTTTATCTCCGAGGTTCTGGGCGTGCCGACAATAATAGTCCGCTTGCACAAACGCTACCGGATGCCTCGCCTTCAGCCACAACCTTTTTCCAAAGTTGCAGGTTTGCTATCCGAATTTGCATCGGAAATCGGCGTAGAATTGGCTCGGAGTCAAGCTTAGATGCCCGGCGAACTAGTAGCACTCGTAACTTGTCCACCGGATCAAGCAGAGGTCATTGCCAAAACGATCGTCGAAAGCCGACTGGCAGCCTGCGTTAACATTTTGCCGGGAATCACTTCGGTATACTCCTGGGAAGGCGCTATACACAAGGATCCGGAGACATTGCTCATAATAAAAACCAATCGCGCTTTTTATGATGCTTTTGAGACTAAAATCAAAGAGATACATCCGTACGATGTGCCTGAGATAATTTGTGTACCGATAGAACTGGGCAGTGAAGCCTATCTAAGCTGGCTAAACCAATCAATAGGCTGAAAGGAGTTCGCGTTGGCTGACAGTGATGCAACTATCATCGACAGATTCTGGAGCCGCGTAAGCGAGACGCCTGACCGTACAGCGATCATGTACAAAGCTGATGGCAAGTACCATTCGGTAAATTGGCGGGACCATGGAAAAACCGTTGAGAGTCTTTCGGCTGCATTAATCAAACACGGATTGCAGCCGGATGACAAAGTCGGAATTCTCTCCGGAAATCGGCAACACTGGACCTGGGCTGATTTAGCCATTCTTTCCGCGCGCTGCGTCACGGTTCCTGTTTATCCAACACTGGGTGCAGAGGAAGTTTCATACGTTCTTGAACATAGCGACGTCACGGCAGTATTTGTTGAAAACGCTCGCCAGCTAGAGAAAATCAGTACTCCCTCATCAACCAATCCTGGAAAACTGAAACTAGTAGTCATCATGGATGGTGCCCCATCAAATGCGGAGCCGCTTCTCGAAATAAAGTCCTGGGACGACTTCCTAAAAGAAGGTGCTGACTGTCTCTCCGAAATTGGCGATCAAGTTCGTCAGCGCCGCGAGAATATCGATCCGGAATCGGTAGCGACGATCGTTTACACATCAGGCACTACCGGCTTGCCCAAGGGTGTCATGCTCTTGCACCGAAACATTTATTCGGTACTTGGAGCAATGAGCGACATGGTGGACTTCAACGAAGATGACCTCGCTTTGTCATTCTTGCCACTGGCTCATGTGTATGAACGAGTAGGCGGACAGTTTCTGTCTACATATTTAGGCATTCCGTTTGCGTATGCAGAGTCGATGGAACAGGTCGCAAACAATCTGCAGGAAGTCAGACCAACGTTTCTAAACGCAGTGCCTCGATTCTACGAAAAGGTCTATGCGAGAGTGCAAGGACAAATTCGCCAGATGCCGCCTGCGCAGCAAGGTTTTGTCCGCTGGGCGATCGCACTCGGCAAGCGCGCGACGAAACAAAAGATGGAAGCGAAACATGACACAAGTATTCTCGATCAGCTTTATAAAGCCGAACTGAGAATTGCCGATCGGTTGGTATTCCGAAAAATCAGAGAGCGCTTCGGTGGTCGCTTACGCATGATGACTTCGGGCGCGGCACCGCTCGCCAACGATGTTCACATCTTCTTCGAAGCGCTAGGCATGCCGATTGTGGAAGGTTACGGCTTGACGGAAACTAGCGCACCATTATGCGTTAATAAACCGAGCGACAATCATTTTAAAACTGTTGGAAGACCGCTCGCAGGCGTAGAGGTTAAACTGAATCCCGATGGCGAACTCTTGGTAAAAGGACCTAACGTTTTTAAAGGCTATTACAAAAACGAGGAAGCTACTGCGGCGGCGTTTGAAGACGGATGGTTTAAAACCGGTGATATCGCCAGAATTGACGAACAAGGCTATATAACGATCACCGATCGGAAGAAAGACATCATCATCACCGCTGGTGGCAAACATGTAGCACCGCAATTTATTGAGAACTTATTCAAGGACGAACCGCTCATCAACCATGTCATCGCATATGGTGACAGGCGAAAATACATTACTGGTTTGATCACGCTCAACCCTGATGGACTCAAGAGCTTCGCAGCCAGTAAGTCTCTAAGCTACAAAGACATCAAGGAACTCTGCCAGAATCCGACAGTCCGCAAAGAGATTGAACGAGTAGTTCACGACAAGAATCAAAATCTTGCGCGGTTTCAGCGCATCAAGAAATTTGTGATTCTCGATAAAGAGCTGACCATCGAAGACAATGATTTGACGCCCACCTTGAAGGTCAAGCGAAAAGTTGTCACCGAGAAATACCGAAAGGAATTGGACGAACTCTACGAAGCAGAGGATCTCGAAGCGCAGGAAACTGCCGAGGTCGACGCTTAGGGCAAAAAAACATGGCTCACAGAGCGGCAAAGCCACGTAAATACTTTCTCAACTAAGAAGGCAACGCCCGAGAGAATACCGTACCCAAGGCCTACAACGGTAGAGTACACAGCAAAAAATAATAACAGAACCGCAAAAGCTCTTAAGGCGTACAAGAACGGAAACAGCCTGGACTCGAGCCGAGATATATTTCGCCTTCCAGGCATTCCGGGAACAAGAATGCCAAGCCACTCAACAAACTTGTTCGCATAGTCATTGCCAAACGCCCAGTGTCGCGAGCGGGGCACGACATTCGATATGCGAGAGACCTCAGGCAGAGCCGCAATTGATGGAGAAATCTTCGGGTAAGAGACCTGGCTCGGACACTCACGATCTGAAAGTTTTTTGGAATTAGCTTTTACAGCTTCATAAGAGTATTCGCTGAAGGGACCAGCTTCGTACCCCCTGGCAATTGCCGAACAGTCAGGACACTTCAAAATCTCAGCGGCAAAAATCGTCCCGCACTGTGTGCAAGCGTGCGTCCTAACCGCGTCGAACTTTCTGTGTTCGGCCAACTCGGTCGGACTCAACTCGCCCGCCGGGCGTCCAAGTTTCTTTTGCTCATTGGTCATAAAACCATCTTGTCACTGCTTCCAAGTCTTGTAAATCCGGCGCAGGGGTGAAAACCGTGTGGTCGAAGCCTCAAAAATTTGGCAAAATTCCCTATATATCGATAGTTCTAGATTAAAAAGCTATTTACATTCGCTTGGCAACTAATTACAATACTGTCGGCAGCTTATATGCCGTTCCATGGACCTCCGCTCTTCTAAGCGGCTCTCCCCTTACTAAATTATCCGACCGGACGCGGTTTGCTGGTTTTCCAGCCACGAGGAAAAGAACTTATGTTTGATTCGATAGGACGAGGCTTTAGGCTAATCTGGGCCAGCATCAAGATGGGCTGGCACGACAAACGCCTCTTGGTCCCGTCCATAATCACAGTAGTGATGAACATCTTTTTCGCCATCCTGATGTTTGTCCAGGCAAAGAGCAACTTCGGCGGCAAGTCTGAAGTCGCGGGCAAGTTTATGCAACAAGGACAGAGCCTTCTTCAAGGTGGTCCGGGCGGTGCGCACGGTTTAGCCGGGATGACCGGACTCAACGGTCCGATGGACCCGTCGGGGCTCGGTGCGGCAATGGGCAACGTCAGCCAGGACAATGTGATGGCAGTCACCGGCATTCTCTGCGTTTGGTGGCTCACCAACAGATTCCTCGAAGGCGTCACGACTGCGCTGGTGTACAGCCATCTGACAGAAGGACGCGGTTCCGGCAAATTCGGCGCAGCCGCAAGTGCTGTGTTCACGAGCCTTCCAGCGATCATCATGCTAGGTTTAGTCACATTAATCGTCAAACGCATTGCTGGCTGGTTGCGCTCTAAGCAGGGAGCAGGCGGCATGTTCGGCTTCGGCTTTAACTTCCTTGCTGGAATTATGGAAGTATTTTGGACTCTGGCGGGTCACATGATCCTGCCGGCAATCGTTATAGAAGGAACATCTTTCTGGGGTGCGTTGAAACGCGCCGACCGCATCGCGCAGGGCAACCTCCTCACCATCGGTGTAGGCGAAGTCGGCGTTGATGTAATTTGCCGCGTCACGAGCGGAATTGTTTACGCAATCGGCTTGGGCGGCTTCGGTCTCGCCTATTTTGCGCAGATGAGCGTCAGTTCGCCGGCGATGGTCATCACCGGAATTGCCTGGGCAGCCCTGGTTCTCGTTATCACAGCTCTATCCATTTATATACGAGCAGCGTTCTACACCTGCCTGTATGTGTGGGCTATCACCGCTGAGGAAGTGGAAGAAGCCATGCGTGCCGAAATTGCACCGCCAGCTCCGCTGGCAGCTGCACTAGCTCACTAAGAGCCTTTCGGGAAGTAGAGTCTGTAGTACTTTTGCTCGCGATAGTGGCCGAAGCGGTCATCCAGTATCTGATGCTCCAGTCGACCCATTGAGTTGCTGTAGGCAGTGTATCGCTGATTCCGTTGGTCATATTCGCCGACAAAGCCAACGTGCCGATCGTTGTTACCTGGTTTTCCACTCGTATCGCCGCCCATGCCGACCACCGCGTCACCAGGCTTGATCTCGCTTCTCGGAATTTCCCGGGCCAAGCCCTGACTTTTCATCACGTCCACCCAGCGGGGAACCAGCACCTGTGTCAATTCTCGATAGTTTGGACTGTCATCAGAGTTGATGAAACGGCCGATGCGCAACGCGTCGCGATAAACATTTGAAGCTGTCGATGCGCACTGTACCCGAGGTTTCGGATATCGCATCTCCTTCGGAACCCAATCCGGCGTCTCGCCCATTTTATTATCCTTCTCACTTTGAAGGACATCCAAAATCTGTCGATTGGCTTCACCACCGGGTTGCACCGGCGCGCCGTGGCGATCAGTTAATGATTGGGTCCAGGCATCAAGCCTTGCCGCGTCCATGCCAGAATGCTCGGAGCCCGCAAAAGCTGACTTCTGCTCGAAGTTGACCTTTTTTAGATTGTTGTCGAATACTTCTGTCATGCAGCCTTTATACCCAGAACGCCGCGCCATCAAGCGAAGACGGTCTTTCAGTACGCCTTCGCCCGGACACGTGCAGTCGTTAAATCGACGTTCCGGTTAGTTGCAGCTTGGTTGCAACTTCTCTGTAGTCTTGCAGAGTGACTGACGAACACCGCCCAAAATCATGAGGCCACGCTACTATGACTGCTGTAGAAAGAATTGAACATCAAAATAATGCCGCTGGAGATCGTACGGATTCACCAATTGCAAGAGAGGCGATGCTACTCATGGCGGTCTCTGACTCCCGCGGGGGAGCAACACAACGGACAGAACCCCGCTCTCTAACACTGACAAATCCCTACGCTGGTATCGCGGACAGTGCAATCGGTTCATGTGGTCCAACCACCGATTGTGAGTCGCGAAGGCAATTCAGGCCTGACCCCTCCCTGAGCACGCCACGTGCACGAGAATGGCAACAGCAATCACAACAGCAACGCAGACAGAACTTAGAAGTTGGGACAGACGGTCGCTATGAGGTCAAGCCCGGCGATAGTTTATGGACGATTGGCGAGCGAGCTGCGCGCGGAGATAGGTCACAAAGACCGTCAGCCCGTGAAATACAAGAGTCGATGCGTCGCATCATCGAAGCGAATCCGGATCTGAAATGCAATCCAAACCTTCTGAGACGCGGGCAGCGATTGGTAATACCAGACAACGTTCGACCGGGAACTGAAACGCCCTCGACTCCGCAAGAACCGAACACTTCTCGTGAAGGCAGACAGGAGGCGAGACCTACTCAACCGGCTCCTGAAGCGCGTCCGGCACAACCAGCGCCCGAAGCACGCCCGGCGCAACCTGCACCTGAAGCACGCCCGGCTCGGCCGGCTCCTGAAGCACGTCCGGCACAACCAGCGCCCGAAGCACGTCCGGCACAGCCGGCACCTGAAGCACGTCCGGCGCAACCCGCACCTGAAGCACGTCCGGCACAACCAGCGCCCGAAGCACGTCCGGCACAACCAGCGCCCGAAGCACGTCCGGCACAGCCGGCGCCCGAAGCACGTCCGGCACAACCAGCGCCCGAAGCACGCCCGACGCAACCCGCGCCCGAAGCACGTCCTGACTCGCTACCAGCGAATCCGGAATGTCCGCCTCACGACCGTTCGGAAAAACCGCGGAAGCCCTACGACTTCAATCCGTTCGATGGACGCTTCCAAAACTTGCCCTATTTCATTCCGAACGCCGATCTTGAGCGTCTCCGCAATCAAGGCAACTAAAAAACATGCATGCGATTCTAGTTCCAAACGTGGAAATAGAATCGCATGGTGATTTCCTTCTACCTATTCTTCCGGCTGAAACGACTGCGATTCAAGCACGGTATGAATTGCGTAGGTGCGCTTGTCTTGCGACTCGTGATAGGTTCGAATCAACAGCTCTGCCATCAATCCCATGAGGATGCACTGCACACCGACCATGAATAACATAGTCGTGAGCACCGGCAGTGGTGTGTCGATGAAGTGCGTATCATAGAAGAGTCGAAGAATGACCATCAATGCGAAAGCGGCAAAGGAGCCAAGCATCGAAAGTCCGCCGATCGAACCGAAAACGTAAATCGGTTTCGTCAGATAGTTCGACATAAATGTGACGGTGATGAGGTCGAGAACAACTTTGAACGTTCTCGATATACCGTACTTAGATTGTCCGAATCTTCTGGGATGGTGAATAACCGGTATCTCAGCCACTTTCGCACCGAGCCAGGTTGCGTAGATCGGAACAAATCTATGCATCTCACCGTAGAGTTTGACGTCTTGAATCACTTCACGACGATACGCCTTCAAACAGCAACCATAGTCACTCAGCTTCACGCCCGTCATTTTTGAAATCAGGCGATTGGCAATCCATGAAGGGATCAGACGCAAGAACAATTCGTCGTGACGTTTTTTACGCCAGCCGCTGACGACATCGTAACCCTCATTAAGTTTGTCCAATAGACGCGAAATGTCCTTCGGATCATTTTGAAGGTCGGCATCGATGTGCAGAATAATCTTGCCTCGCGCATAATCATGTCCCGCAGACAGTGCGGGCGTCTTACCGTAGTTACGCGCAAATTTCAAAACTCGTACGTTTGAGTCTTTAACCCAAAGTTGTTTGATCAGTTCATAAGAACGATCGGTAGAACCGTCATCAATAAACAGAAGCTCGTACGTGCAGCCAATTTTGGAGAGCGCGTCGATGGTCTGGTCATAGAGAGGTTGAATCGTATCCTCTTCATTGCAAACCGGGATGATGATCGACAGGTCGACCTCACCGGGCTTCGCTGGCGTCTGAACGCTCGCCGGTACACCATTGAGAATGGTTTCGCCGGATCGATACGAGATTGTTGGGGGGTATTGAATACTAGGCATGGCAGCATTAAAACATGGTGCGCAAGTTTGTTACCTTGAAAACTTCTTATCACCGCTAAAGCCCGCGCCAGTCTGCCAAAATTCTGTATTCAAGTTGCTACACATGAGGGCACGCTAATGAATGCGTTCCTTATGAAGAAGATACTTGATATCGGAAACGGCGTGGAGACTGCTATCTGTGTGTGGAATTGCCGGTTATTTAAACCTTAACGGGTCTTCGCTGGACGATCGTCCGGGCTCGAAAGAGGACTACCTGCGGGGGATGTGTCATAGCATCCATCACCGGGGTCCTGATGAGCAGGGCATGAAGTATATCGGTCCGGCCGCATTAGGGATGACTCGGCTTTCGATCATCGATTTGTCGACCGGTCAGCAGCCAATCTCCAACGAGGATGAAACCGTTTGGATTGTCTTCAACGGCGAAATCTACAACTTTCACGAACTTAAAGAGCGTTGCGAGAAACTCGGTCATACGTTCAAAACGCGCTCGGACACGGAAGTCATTGTTCACCTCTATGAGGAATATGGTGTTGACTGTGTTCAATACCTTGAAGGAATGTTCGCGTTTTCGATCTGGGACATCGCCAAAAAGCGGATGTTCATCGCCCGCGATCGCATGGGCGAAAAGCCCCTGCATTGGGCGATCTTCGACGACATCTTCTTCTATGGTTCCGAAATCAAAAGTATTCTCACGCACCCGAGTGCAAAACGCCAGCTGAATCCGGTCGCGATGCAGCAGTACTTATCGCTCGAGTACGTGCCGTCTCCTAGCACCATGTTCGAAGGCATTCATAAACTTCCGCCCGCCAGCTACATGGTAATTGAAAACGGTCAGGTCAACATTCAACGCTACTGGTCTCCGAGTGTCGACACAGTAAAAATGTCTGAAACAGAAGCCAGCGAGCGCTTGTTGCAACTTCTGGACGATTCGGTAAAAGGCCGTCTGATTTCAGACGTGCCGCTCGGCATATTTCTTTCCGGCGGTATCGACTCTTCAGGAGTGACAGCCCTTGCGGCACGTCACGTTTCGCACAAACTAAAAACGTTCTCTATCGGATTCAACGACGCGTCATTCGACGAGTCCGACTACGCGGAACAAGTCGCGAAGCACGTCGGCACCGAGCATCATAAAGAGCAGTTCACGCCCAACCTGGCGCTCAATATGATGGAAGACCTCTGGAAAGTTCTCGACGAACCAATCGCAGACGCCTCCATATTGCCCACGTATTTCTTGTCGAAGATAACCCGACAACGAGTCACTGTCGCACTCTCAGGAGAAGGCGGAGACGAACTGTTCGGCGGTTATCCAACCTACTTCGCCCACAGCTTAGCCGCGATCTGGCGAAGCATGCCGGGCGTGTTGAGAAACGGAGTTGTCGCTCCGATGGTCAACGCGCTGCCTGTAAATCTGAACAATCTGAGTTTCGACTATAAGTTGAAACGGTTTATATCGTCCGCGGAAGAAGCGCCGATGGTCCGCCACCTTAAGTGGATGGGCTCGATACCGGTAGCTCAGCACAGCGGGCTCATCAAACAGTCTGCGTTTGACACTATAGGCGGTGCGCCGTTTAAAACGCACGATGACCTGATCGCCTGGCTACGAGAAACCAGATGGTTGATGCAACAGATCAGCGACAGAAGCCACGTCGTCGATACTGCCATGAGGCTGGACACAAGCTGCTTCCTGGCCGATCAGTTGCTCGTGAAGGCGGACCGCGCCTCCATGGCTTGCTCACTCGAAGCACGTATGCCTTTCCTCGCCCATCCAGTCGCGGAGTTCGCACTGTCGCTGCCGCCATCGTATAAAGTGCGTGGAACGACGACGAAGTATCTGTTGAAGAAAACCCTCTCTCCGCTCCTTCCGGAAAACATCATCAAACGTCCAAAGAAGGGCTTCGGCATTCCTGTTGCAAAATGGCTCAAAGGAGACTTCAAAGTTCTCGTTGATGAACTTCTGGAGGAAGGCTATGTTCAGCGTCAGGGCATCTTCGAATGGTCGTATCTGAGCAAATTGCTGAGCGATCACTATGAAGGTAGAGCTGACCGCAGGAAAGAACTCTGGACGCTAATTATGTTCCAGAGATGGTGGCACAAATTCTTTAATTCGCAAACACCGATCGGTGGATGCGAGTTGGATGAGACGCTCCATATTCCGGGGCGTGCGGCTCAAATTGCGCAACTCCAAACGTCGGCTCGTTAAGTCGACTAATTGATTCAGCGAAAAAAAGCGACTCGTTTCCTGAGTGAAGAAACGGAAACCGCTCCGGAAGTCCAAAATGCCAGGAGGAACAATGTCATCATCAACCATTAATGTCGACCGTTCGACAGCCACGCAGAAAGCGTCGCCGTCCGGTTTGCAGGGTGATGTCAAACCGAAGAAGCTGGGGCTGGAACTAGCAGTGGTGGCATTAGTTTTTGCGACTGCCGGCTATATGTTTTACACGGCACTTGGTGATGTTCCTCTCTTCAACCCAGATGAATGCTTCTACGCCGAGCCTGCCAGGGAGATGCTGGAGACCGGTAACTGGATTACGACCACACTGAACTACGATATCCGCTATACAAAGCCGCCGCTCCACTATTGGGCAACGGCACTGTCGTACTACTTATTCGGCGTCGATGAATTCGCCGCTCGTTTTTACTCCGCTACGTGTGCGGCAATACTCGTTGCATCGACATACTGCCTGACGAATAAAATCGTCGGGATGCGAGCCGGTCTGATAGCGGCTGCAGTGCTCATGTCTGCGCCACTATACGTAGTGACCGGTCGACTGGCCATCAACGAGATGTCGCTCTCGCTGTTTACCACAGGCGGGCTCTACTGTTTCTACACAGCATTTCGCGAAAAGCGGATGTCTTTTGCCTGGCTCGGATACGCGATGTTGGCAGGCGGCATGATGACCAAAGGTCCGGTCGGAATTGTCTTACCCGTCCTGATTCTAGGCGTCTATCACCTGATGCGCCGCAATTTCGTAGAAGCGATCAAGTTTTACAAACCGCACTGGGGAGCGCTTCTCGCGGCAGCAATCTCGTTGCCGTGGTACGTAATCGAAACCATCGCCACCAACGGTGAGTACTTCACTTGCTTCATCGTCATGGAAAACTTTCAGCGTTTCACCAACGTCGTTAGCGGTCACAAAGCACCATGGTGGTATCACATCGCTGCGGTGAGCGGCGGCTTTTTGCCGTGGACGATTTTTCTGCCCCAGGCGATACTCAATGCGCTGAGACCGGAGAAAGAACTGTCGCTATCCACCGCCACGCCATCGCGATGGGCAATACTGGATTCGTATAAGAATCTGAACGCGAGACAGGACCTCGCCCTGTTTTCCGTATGCCTGTTCGTCACTACAATTGCATTCTACAGTGCAAGCGTCTCGAAGCTGCTATCGTACACAGTCTGCTGTTTCCCAGCCCTGGCAATTGCGGTCGCATTGCAAATCGACAAGTCGATCGAGCACGCCCGCGCGAAAAATCTTTTGGTGCCCATCATAATTCTCGCCACCGCATTCGGTATCGGAATCTTTGTGGAACCGATGATCCTCAAGATTGTGCGTGGCGCTCCCAGCAACATTGGTCACATCGTCGAGAGCTGCATGACGCTTGAGTTTGGCGCCTTCACCGCTGCCGCAATCTTGATCGCGATGGGTCGCAGGGTCTGGGGCATCGGCTTAGTCTCGGTCGCGACTTTAGTTTCAATGTCGTTCTTCGGGCTGCAAATCATTTCGGCGGTAGCAACGAAGCAAGAGCGCGGATTGCCTGCACTAGCGCGCTTTGCGGCGGCTTCTGACGACCCGATATTCACGTATAAAGCGCGCATGCCCTCCGTTCCGTTTTACACGAAACGCGAAACTGTTTTTTCTCCGGCGCAGGAAATTCCAATTGCTGGGACAGACAGGTACACCGGAGTAGCCGGTCAGTCACAGCCGCCGGAAATCACAATATTCGGCAAAAAGGTGCTGGCTGGAGAGACCGCTGAGCAATCGGAAGCGTCACGAACTCTTGCGGCGATGCCTAAATACGAGCGCCTTTCAGGCGAAACGGTTTTAACAGAAGTGGAGACGCGTCCGCGCGCTTACATACTCCTGAAAGAAAATGACTCTAAAGATTTCGAAAACCGAGCCGGGTACAAGAAAATCGCGAAATTGAATTCATACGCTTTAGTTCAATGGATTAAACCCAGCGACGCGCATTAGTCGTAATCACTCCGTCAGGAGTTTGAAAACGTTAGGAGTAATCAACCACTTCATCGTGCCTGGCATGGTCGCCGGCAAATCCGACGTTTCTACGCAGCAGACGCCGGCTTTGGCAAACGGAAGTGTAAATTCGAATCCACCGCCGACTATGTCCTTGACGATCTCGCCGACGTCGGGTTCGTGTCCGACGAGAAAAATATCATGCGCTTTTTCAAACTTCTTCAAGAATTTATAGACACTTGCGATGGAAATGCCCGGGGCGAGTGTATCGGATGTAGCGAATTCGCCACCTAATTCTGCGTGGATAATTTTCGCAGTTTGTTGCGTGCGAACCAGCGGGCTGGCGACGATCAGATCTGGTTTGATCGCCATCTTTTTAAGCGCCCTGGCCACCATTTCGGTCTCGGCCACCCCCTCGTCAGTCAACGGACGTTCAGAATCGCGGGATATTCCCCTGACAAGCCCCTCAACTGCGATACCGTGCCTGACGACGTATATTTTCATGCGAACTCCGGGAAAAGGACGCCTTTTATATATCTGTTTTGATTGTTCCACCTGATGTAATATTGAACCATGAGTGACAAACCTAGACTAATTGGACTTGACATTGGAGACCGGCGCATCGGGATCGCAATCGCTGACCCATTGGGTATCACGGCGGCGGGACTCGAGACTATTGAGCGTCAGAATTCGAAAATCGATGTTGAGAAAGTTAAGGAACTTGCAGAACGGCATGGTGCCACGCAAATCGTCGTCGGCTTACCGCTCAACATGGATGGAAGTTCCGGAGAGCAAGCCGACAAGGTACGGTCTTTTGCAAGTAAACTTGCGCGAGCCACTGGTTTGCCGATTGTTTATGAAGACGAGCGGCTTTCAACGGTTTCAGCCATTCGAACTCTTACTGTCCAGGGCGTTGACACCGGCAAGAACCGAGATATCGTCGACCGTCAGGCTGCAGCAATTATTCTGCAAAAATTTCTCGACAGAAGGTCTCCACCGCCCTCGGCCTGAACACCCGATTTAACTAACTCAGCGCCGGGGCAACACTATTGTGAAGGTCGTGCCTTCACCTTCCACGCTGTTGACCACTATGTCACCCTGGTGCGCGTCGACAATCTGCTTGCAGAGATATAGACCCAGTCCTGTTCCTACCGCCTGTCCTTTGCCCTTTTCACTGCGCCAGAAACGCTCAAAGACTTTGCTAATCTCGCCCTCGGCGATACCAATACCGGTGTCTTTAACATGCAGCATAACCTGATTGGGCGTTTCTTCTCCCCAAACCTTCACGCCACCACGGGCGGCGGTAAACTTCAATGCGTTATCAATCAGGTTTAGCACGACGCGCCGCATGGCTATGGTATCGACCTGGACACCTCCCTGGCCCGGAGCCAGGTTGATTTCCAGATTGATGTGCTTTTGCTCTGCCACCGCCATTAGTTCTCTTGCACATTCGCTGGAGAGATCGAAAAGCGAAACGTGCTCAAACGCAAGATCCGGGTCGCTGAAGTCATAGCGGTTAACTTCGATCAAGTTTTGCACCATTCGAAGCAATCCCTGGTTGCTTCTCCGCACCATTTGCAGAACTTCGGATTGGCTCTCGTCCACATCACCCAGAGTGCCATTTATTATTAATTCGAGTGTTCGGTCGGCGCCGATTAGTGGCGTCTTCAGGTCATGAACCAGAGTGGCGATAAAATCTTCACGCTGTTTGTCGACATTGCTTCTTTCATCGACTTCCATGGTGCTTACGCAAACGCCGATGATTTCATTCATCTTATCCTTGAGAGGCCACGCGGCTAAATCCCAGTACAACTCTCGCTTCCCGTTAGCATTGGCGAGAGCCACTCGTTGCCCACTCAATTGAACATTGACGTTTCGTTCCAGAACACCGGTCAAGACTTCGCGAGAAACCGTTGGCACAATTTCGTTGAATGGTTGGCCAACCAGGTCGCTGACCTCGACGCCAAGCTGCTCTGCGACAGCGCGACTGGCTTTTGTTACAACCAGGTTTTTATCAAGTTTCCAAACGCCGATGGGAGCATTCTCCATCGTAATGCTCTGCTCGTACAATCCAGAGTCACGGAAAGCCTCATGGACACTCGACGTACTTGGCTCCCTGGTTACGGGAGGTCCACCCTCTCTGTGAATGGCAGAGAAGGTTCCGGACGCACGCAACCCGGTCGGAAGAGCAGAATCCGTGACCGCAGGGTAGGTTCCGGAGCCCGCTAACTTCGCAACCACCGATGCGTCTATGCGATGCTGAGTTGTGCCGGATTCGCTGATGTCCGTGCAACTGCCGATGAATCCGAGGAAAGCACCATCGCTGCCGACTACCGGAGTGCCTGAGTCTAACAGCCTCCGGTAGCGATGATCGTGACGCCGCATTCTGTACTCGATGTGAAAACTTGTTCTCTCTTGAAGCGCGCGGTCATAGGCGATTTGAAACCGCTGGCGATCCTGAGGATGTATTCCGACCAGCCAACCGTCGAACTTCAGAGCTTCCTGACTGGTGCCGGTAAATTCCAACCACTTACGATTGAAAAAATTCCTGGTGCCGTCAACTCCAGCCATCCACACCATCTGTGGTGCGGTATTCGCGAGGTGATTGACACGCTCGGTCAAATCAATCAACGCCTTATCTTTCTCGAACGCGTCCGTCAAATCGCGGAAGTTAGCCATTACCCCGATGATGTTTCCTGAGCGATTTCGCAAGGGAGAATAGTAGGGTTGATAGTAACGACGTTCTCCACGCGTATGATAACTTTTGCGCTCTCCGGCAAAAGAACGCCCCGCCATAGCGAGCGAAATCTCGCGCTCCAAGCCCTCAAAAGGCAATTCTTCGGTCGCTACTTTGCCAAGTACCTCCTGGCGTTTTCTTCCGAAGATTCTCTCCATAGCGCGATTCCAGAGAACAATTCGATTCTGTAAGTCGAGGGCAACGATGCCGTCGAAGCTGTGGGTGAGCACGAAATCGCTGATCTGAGAAACCATCTGGACGGACGCGACGGAGCGCTCGGCTACTCTTCCGACTATACGAGTTACGGTTTCAGTCGTCAGATGATCGAAGACGAGAACGTCAGCAGCTCCCAGCCTGATGAGCTTAAGAGCTGTATCTTCATCGTTGGACTGCGTGATGTAGACAACGCTGCTACGCGGCGCGGTCGCTCGAATTCGTCCGATTGCCTGACCTGGATTGTCGTTAACGATGAGGTTCTCCGCCAGAATGACCACATCGACATCATCGGCACGCAACAGGTTGAGACAATCTCGCGCCGACTCAGCTTGGTCTATCGAGCAAGCAAAACCGGATAAACACTTGCTAAGTTTCGCGAATAATTCCTTATCGCCTCCGGCAATAAGTATTTTAAATTTGCTGGATTCGCTTGATTGCACGAACCAAATACCTTCAAAACGGGATGCCACGCTCACTGTCTATATACACATTATTAAACAAACTATATCGAGACGTTAAGCTAAATGGAGGATGGAGGCTCTAATGAGTTATAATCGCTTGTCTAGCTGTTCCGCGACGGGCAGCAGTTCCCGGAGAACACAATGAGTCCGCTTTACATCGCTTTATTGATACTGACGACACTGTTCGCGATGGCTGTAATCGCGCTCGTGCTGCTGCACTCGCCCAAAGGCGAGGGGATGGGCGGTATTGGCGGCACTGCGACCCTTTTCAGCGGGAAGCGCGGAGCAGAAGCCGGTATCGACCGCGTCACGTGGACATGCGCTTTTATGTTCCTCATCTGCTGTGGCGTCCTCGGTTTCGGCTTCGTAAGATAAACAATGCCCTTTCAATTGCCCACGCAAGAGGAAAAGCACGCGTACGTGCACGATCAGTTCGAGCGCATCGCAGCTCGATACGACCTTGCCAACGACGTTATCAGCCTCGGCATGCATCGTTTTTGGAAAAAACTGGCAGTCGATGTTTTAATCGACGGACCAGGACGCAGCGGCAATCGGCAGCAGCGCTTGTCTGGTAAATATCTGGACGTCTGTTGTGGAACCGGGGATCTGGCGCTGCGCATCGCAGAGAGACTTGATCGTGACGGAGAAGTTACCGGTCTGGATTTCTCCGGTAACATGCTTGAAGTCGCAAAGCAGCGTACCGCGAAACATGAACAATCGCTGAGTGCTCGCACCAACTTTGTGCAGGGAGACGCGCAGAATCTGCCGTTCGACGATGATTCGTTCGACGGCGCCATCATCAGCTTTGGCTTGAGAAATCTAACCCAATTCGATCGCGGAATATCGGAGATGGCGCGCGTAGTGAAACCCGGTGGCTTCGTAGTAAACCTCGACCTGGGACGCGCTAAGGGAGCGTTTTTCGCGCCGATGTTCAAGCTTTATTTTCGCCACTTCGTTCCAATCGTTGGAGCAGTTTTGCAGAATGATCGCAAGGCGTACACATATTTGCCGGAATCGAAGAGCACCTATCCTGACCCGGAAGGGATTACTAAACTCTTCCAGGAAGCCGGGCTGACTAACGTTCGACATGTCGGACTTTCATCCGGAAGTGTGGCGCTTCATGTCGGAGTAGTCGCAGAGAAATAGTTTCTCATAGCACCACCAACGGTGCCGTTATTTACCGCAGTCCAACAGCCGCAGTTCACAGAAACAGTCATTATACGAGACTGAAGAAACATCGGATCAGCCACCACACGGGAACGAATCGTTCAAGCATGACTCCAGAGCGACCAGATGCAACGATTTCAGATATGGAAGCTTCAGATTCTCAACCTGAAACCGGTCGTCCGAAGAAGCTCATGATTATTGCCGGCGACGTGTCAGCAGATAAGCACGTCGGGCTGGTTCTGGCACGATTGAAGGAATTGGCACCGGATATGGAAATCTGGGGCGGAGTCGGCGGCGATTGCATGAAAGCCGCAGGCGTAGAGTATCTTTACGATCTGCGTGAGATGAACGCAATCGGTTTAACTGAAGTCGTAAAGCATATTCCTAAGGCGTGGCGAATCGGTCACGCCTTGCTCGATTCGATAAGAACACGAAAGCCTGATGTATTGCTGCTTGTGGACTTCGGCGCTTTCAATTTGCGCGTTGCAAAAAAAATCAGAAAAGAATTTCCGAATCAGCAAATCGTTTATTTCATATCTCCGCAGGTCTGGGCGTCGCGGCCGTGGCGCATCACCACCGTCGCCGAGACCATCTCTAAAATGCTTGTAATCTTTCCGTTCGAGGAGGAACTCTACAAGTCACGCGGAATCGACGCCAAGTTCATTGGACATCCGTTGACACAGCAAATCCCGCATGAGAGCGAGCTCATGGGTCGCGACGAATTTGCCCGGCAATACGGTTTGGATCCGAACAAGCCAATCGTTGCAGTACTACCCGGATCGCGCAAACAAGAGATTAAACAGCACCTCTCGATGTGCCTTCGGGCTGTTGAAGAACTCTACCAGGACCGTCCCGATACACAATTTGTCATATCGAAAGCCAGTGACGACCTCAATGGTCTGTTTCAGTCCTGCCATGGACGAGAGCGCACCGAAAAGCTTCTGGGCAAAAATCTGGTCTACATCGAAGGTCGCGACAACTATAATCTGTTTAATAATGCGGATGTAATCTGGGCAAAATCAGGCACCACGACGCTCGAGGTATCTTTCTTCGGCAAGCCCATGCTCATCTTCTATCGCGGAAGTTGGCTATCCTTCAGCGCCGTGACAATATTCAAAACCGTTAAGAATGTGGGGCTTCCAAACATACTTGCCGGTCGGACGCTCGTTCCTGAACTTTTACAACTGGATTGCCGCCCCCAACAACTCGTAAGATATACGCGTGATCTTCTTGATGTCCCCGGATTGCGAAAAGAGATCTCGGAAGAGCTGAAATCCTTGAGACGCTCGCTCGGAGACAACGATTACATCACAGCCTGCACCAAGGAACTCCTTGAGACGTTAGAGGTAGCCAATTGACACTCACGACTGAGAAACCAGCACCTATCGTAGATGCCGAGGCGGAAATCAAAATTGAAAGCAAAGGCGGTAACAAGGTTTTGAACAAACTGCTTTCAGCAAAACATGCGGAACTCTACGTTCGCTTACTCGGATATCTGAAGCCGTATACCACAGTGTTCGTAATCGGTCTAATCGCCGCGGTACCATCCGGCGCGATGGATGGCATCATCGCCTTCCTCGCTGGTCAAGGCTTGCAGAAAATTATCGTCGACGGTCATAAGGAACTGGTTTACCTCATTCCAATCGGCATCCTCATCGTTGCGCTTGCGCAGGGCGTGTTCCGCTTTCTCGAATCATATTGCATTCGCTACGTGGGCGCCGCCGCCATCCGCGATTTGCGAAATGACATATTCCAGCATCTTGAACAACAACCGCTGCTCTACTTCATGCGCCAATCATCCGGTGTGCTGATCGGCAGAATGTTCAACGACGTAAGCATCGTCGAAAACGCAATTGCGCAGACTTTCCAAACAATGATAAGCAGAGTCATCACTCTGGTGTCACTATCGGCGGTACTACTATTCCAGAGCTTCTGGCTCAGCGTAATCGCCCTGTCAATTTTGTCGCTCATCGTCGTGCCGGTATCTGTGCTCGGCAAGAAGATCCGCAAATCGTCGAGAAACAGCCAGCAGAACGTCGGCGATTTGGTATCGGTGCTGTCCGAATCAATTCAAGGTGCGAAGATTGTTCAATCATTCAACTTGCAGCGGTTTCAAACCGATAGATTCAATTCTACGAATGAAAACTTCCTCGATAACCAGGTGAGAGCCATCAGAGCAGAAGCGATGATGTCGCCGATTTTGGCGATGATCGGCGCTATAGGCATCGCGGTCGTCGTCTGGGTGGCAGGCTATCAGGTCTTGCACAATCACATGACGCTCGGAGCACTCACCTCGTTCATAATCGCATTGCTCCTTCTTTACTCACCGATTAAAAACATCGGTAGGATCAACGGAACGCTGCAACCGGCACTGGCAGCGGCAGAAAGAGTCTTCGAAGTTCTCGACCAGGAGTCAGACTTACAAGAATCACCGATCGCAGTAGAACTGCCGGCAGGTCCTCACAAAATCGAATTTAAGAACGTTTTCTATCAGTATCCGAACAACTCCAATATGGTGCTAAACAACATCAATTGCACCATAGAACCTGGAAAGATGGTTGCTTTAGTTGGATTGTCAGGTTCCGGAAAATCCACGATTGCAAATCTGGTTCCAAGATACTTTGACCCTATATCCGGTGCCGTCTGCATCGACGGTCGGCCGGTGTCCGACTACACGTTCCATAGTTTGAGACACGAAATCGCGGTTGTCACTCAAGACAACTTCCTCTTCAACACAACCATCGGGGAGAACATTAGACTCGGCAAGCTTGATGCCACGGCCGAAGACGTCGTACAAGCAGCCAAAGCCGCTTATTGCCACGACTTTATCTCTGAACTCCCGCAAGGTTACAACACCGAGATCGGCGAGCGCGGAGTGCGACTGTCAGGCGGTCAGCAACAACGCGTGGCCATCGCCCGAGCGATTTTGAAAAACGCACCAATCCTGATTTTGGACGAAGCGACCAGTGCGCTGGACAATGAATCGGAAGCGATAGTTCAGGAAGCACTCAACAATCTGATGAAGGGACGCACCGTAATTGTCATCGCGCACAGACTCTCCACTGTTCGCCACGCGGATGAGATTCTCGTACTCGATAAGGGCGAAATCATTGAGCACGGCAGCCATGAAGAACTCGTGAAACGTGATCAAACATACGCTCGTCTGTTGCAGGCGCAGTTTGAACGCCCCGGCGTGTCCGGCTAATTGCCGGTAGAAACGCCGATTTGCTCGAAAATCATCGTTCTGATGAGGTTTCGCAATCACGTATCGAGAGACGAACCGTTGGCGCAGGAGAAAACGGTGTGCGGCAGAATTTCGCTTTCGTCATCCAATCGGATGTGATTAATACGAAATATAAGAAATCTATCATTCGCAAACTCTTTACATCATCTCCCCAGTGACGACAATAAACAACAGAGGTATTAACAGAGTCCTCACGCCGTAAGCCTTGAAGGTGCACAGAATGTCCAAACGTAGGAAGACGACCCAATCCAACGCAATTCCGGGTCAACCGAAAAAGACTAGACTTTCAAAAGCGCTGGGGGCGGCCGGCTTGACCAGACCAAACTCCGAGACGCCTGCGCCAACATACTTTGACTTTGCACCGGATGCGGAGCAGCCGATAGTGATGACTCCGGCACAAGCAGCGAAGACGGTTGAAATCGAATCGGTCCCGACACAACCACCTGAATTGGCTAAGACAGTTGAGATCGAGAGACCTGCGCCTCAAGAAATTTCACCTCAAAGCGAGGAGTTGCCGGCAAGCTCCGGATTACAGCCCATGACGGCGCCGGAACCGTGGCTTCGCATGTTCAATCATCATAGTTCGCCATCTTTCCCGCCGCTTCCCGGGGCTCAGTTGCCGAACTTTCAGCAGGCTGCGCCATCTTCGCGTCAATCGCCCGGGTTTCAAGCGCCGGTGTTTCAAGCGCCCGGTTTTCAACCATCACATACACCAGCATCAGCACGTTTTTCAGCGCCCTTGAGCGATGGGCACCTGCCTGAAGAGCATCTCCCGGAAGCGCCACCGCCCGCGGTGATGGATACATTGACACTCGTGGATTTCAAACCAGGTCCGGTTGATGTAAAGGAAACAGCTGCGACGCCTGAAACTGCAGAAGAACCGGCTCCTCTCCCTCGACGCAAAACACGAATGACCCTCGTTCAAGAATTTGACATCACCAAATTGATAGCTGAAACAGAAACACAATCTCAAAAGGTAATTCCAATTGAAACCGTCGATGATTTCAACGCGGCCATGCATTATTTCACCGGACAGGCAGAAGGTCGTACCTATACGGCGGAGTTAAGATTCCGCGCATCGTTTACACCTATACAGGACATGAAGGTGACGAGCGAACCGGAGGCGGCAAGCGTCACGGACGACAACGACTGGATTGTCGCGGACAACGTATTCTCGCCGGCAGCGAGTGAAGCACCACGGGTGGCACCACCGCCAAACTCTGGATTCAATATGCTGGATCTGATTGATGAAAGTTATCGTACAATTCCAGCAAATCCGACTTTCTCTCAATCGCGTCAGGGACAGGTCGGGCTATCCGTCGACTGGTCGCAGCCGATCGCCAAGCTACCTGCGGTGCAAGAGGGGCTAATGGGCGGAATGTCCGGCAACACCAAAGGCAATGGCGCGCAATATAAGAACCACTGGTCTAAGAGATAACTGGAATCGCCCTATGTCTGGATTTTTAACGTCTGTGTTGTTGCGCGGCGCATGTTCGCTGCTTCTTGCAGTAAGCGTGTCTGTTTCAAACACACTCTATGATCCGGCAGAGGCACGTGGCAACGCTGCAAAGAGTGGTGAAACGAACAGCAAGGCGAAAGATCCGCGCCCGGCTTTTCTGATGTTTCAACAGTTCAAACGTGAATCGGATGGACCAATTTTATCTCCGCGAGCAGGCAAATTCGACAGTGTCGGAGCCTTCAATCCGACTGTGGTGAAGAAGAAAAACGGACACTTCGTGATGCTTTATCGCGGTCAAGACGACAAAGGCGTTTCTCGAATCGGCTATGCGGAAAGCGAAGACGGAGTTCATTTCAAACCTCATGAGCAACCGGTTTTAGAGCCCACCCGAGACGATGAGAAGAATGGCATTGAAGATCCTCGCCTGACTCCAAGCCTGAGCGAAAAAGGCGCATGGGATCTGACTGCCACCATATACAATACTGACGCGCAGCTGGCATTGTTTCGTTCCAAAGACTTAAAGAACTGGAAACGTATCACGGTCATGATGCCGGCAAAACGTGGTAATTGGAATGTCAATTGGACAAAGTCGGGAGCGATTGTTCCGATTAAGGTAAAAGGCAAATTCTGGATGTACTACATGGGCGATGCAAAAAACGCGACCGATCAAACAGGCGTAGCCTGGTCGAAAGACGGCATCAACTGGCAGGATGCAACTGACGCTCCGGTTCTGCGCCGCCGCGCTGGTAAGTTTGATTCAAAGGTAGTAGAGCCCGGACCTGCACCGATTGTCACCGCTGATGGTATCTTGCTTCTGTACAACGGCGGAGACGATGATCTCACGTACCGCACAGGCTGGGCGCTTTTCGATAAGAAAAATCCGGCGCGGCTGCTTGCAAGGTCAGACGCTCCTATATTCGAACCTCAAATGGATTGGGAGAAGAAAACCACATCGTCGACGGTTCATCAAGCACCGAATGTGGTGTTTGTCGAAGGTTTGGTCAAAGATGGCAAGCGGTATCTTGTCTATTACGGAGCAGCTGACTGCCGTGTCGGTGTCGCCTCCTGCGTGCTAGAATCTGTCCCCGGAAATTAGCTTTCACGTCACTTGGAAAGTGGCTTCGAAGGAGAGTCTGACCATGCCGCATACGATTGAATCCGCAAAAACAGGTCGCGCGAGCTGCAGAACCTGCAAGACTACGATTGACAAGGGAACGCTGCGTTTCGGGGAAGAAGTTCCCAACGCCTTCTCTCCGGGAGAAATGACATTTCAATGGCACCATCTACCCTGCGCAGCGGAGAAGAAGCCATCAGCACTCAAACAAGCCCTTGAATCGACAGATGTGGAAGTAGCAGACAAGGAAGAGTTGTTAAAAACAATTGCCATCTCCGGCAAGAAAGAAAAACCATCCACATTCCCCTATGCCGAGCATGCGCCGACCGGCCGAGCCTCTTGTATGGCTTGCAGCGAAAAGATCGAGAAGGGCGACTTACGAGTCGCAGTTGAGAAAGAAGTTGAAGCCGGCGGTTTCGCACAACGCGGCGCCGGATATTTGCATCCGGCATGTGCTCCGGAGCATACTGAAGAAGACGCAGTCGACCTCTTCGAAAAAATCAAAGCAAATACTCTGAATCTCGAAGAGGATGAGCTCGCTGCTCTTGAAGAAGAGATGTGTGGCTAAAGTGGAGACTTTAAAACTTCCAGCACATGAATTTCTGGATCAACACAACATCCCGTACGAGATCATGACCTTTCCTGACACGACGGAGAAGGGCGCAGCAGCTGTCGCTTCTGCTCTTGGATTTCGAGAACGCCAGATGGTGAAGACGCTCATTTTTCAAACCGACAAAGGCGAGAAAGCCTTGATAATGGTGGGAGCGGACCAGAACGCGATCTCGGGGAAACTAAAGAAAGCGCTGGGCTCGAGAAACATTTCGATGGCGCCACCAGATGTGGTGAAAGAGACGACCGGGTATGTGGTCGGTTCGATTCCTCCATTTCACTGGCAACCAGAAGGTTTTCGAAATTTCCTGGACGAATCGCTGATGCTCGAAGAGAAGCTCGGTGTCGGAGCGGGCGTTTGGGGTAACGAGATCATAATTACACCGGCAAACTTGGTCGCGGCAACCAATGCCACCGTTCTAAATCTCTGCACTCCCGACTCGCAGTGAAACCTCAGGCTCCATGCCCGCCATAAAGCTGCTTCAGCCGAGAGAAACAATTAGTTAGCCAGTTTCCAGCACTGCCACTATCGGTAGAGCCACGTTCACTTCGAGTCGGAGGTTGAACAGCGGAAATAGAAACAGTGTTTTTACCGCGACGCTTACTGGACTTCAAGCCGGACTTCGTAAGCTCGAGAACCTGCTCTAGAGTTTCGACCTCGTAAGGCAGAGTTGCAACACCCAAACTGGTTGTCGCTTTGATAAGTTGTCCATTCTTCTGAATCAAAGAATCTGCAACTGAAGACCGAATGCGCTCGGCAATTTGAGCGCCTTGTTCGAGAGAAGTGGTCGGAAGGAACACGATGAACTCATCGCCACCGACGCGGCCAACCCAGTCAGATGCACGCACAGCGTCCTGCAGAATGTTCGAGACGGTCTTCAATACCAGGTCTCCGGCAGCGTGACCATGCGTGTCGTTTATTCCTTTAAAGTTATCGAGATCGATAACAATTCCAACGACCTCATCGCCATTGCGTCGCGCCAGCGAAAGTTCACGAATTAAAACGCTTTCCAGACCGCGCCTGTTAAGCAAGCCCGTCAATGGATCAGTTTTCACCAACTGCTCCAGTCGCGTGCTTGACTCCTCAAGCTTGGAGACCATTGCCTTCAGACGCTGCTCTGTGGTTTTCTGCGTCGTGAGATCAGTAAATATATGGATATAGTACTGGACCGAGGCATCCTCGAACTCGCTAGTCGCGACTGAAACCGGAACTTTCGCGCCGTTTGCGCCGTGAATGTAGCATTCGATTTCAGTACCGGCCTCTATGCTCTGCCCGCCCAGAGTCGGGATCGCGCTGCGAATGTTTCGACCTAAAAAAGTCGACTTATTGCAGCCGAACATATTTTCTGCCGCTCGGTTCGTGAACTCGATAGTACCATCTGCGGTGGTAATGAAAATCGGTCGGGGAGCATTCTCCATAAAATGATTGACCAGCATCGCTGATGCTCCAGTCACGGAAGATGATTTGCCACCATTCATTTCCCATTCCGCCATTCTTGTATGCAGTCGCGCATGCGTCGACCGCGGATTCGGAGACGATTGACCAAAACCAAGCTCTTTCTTGATCTCGAGCCATGCGGGGTTTTGTCCCAGTAGGCTTCTCGCTCCGTTATCTGAATGATGTGATTCGGGGCCATTTTGTTGCGACCCGGCGACGATTAAATGTCGAAGTTTGTTAGGAACAAGCAAAACGTCGCCGGACATAGCCAGTTTCAACTCGGAGACAATTCGTGGTATCGCGTCTGTCGATGCGTGTTTACAAAGAAAAGCGCTGCAACCTTTCGCAAGAGCTTCCTTGCCGTCTTCAGAGTCGTCCGAATTCGTCAACATAATTATAGGACCGGTAAATCCGACCTGGTTGCGCAACTTATCTAAGATGATCAACCCGATGCGCTCGTCCACATCGTGCTTCTGATTGGCTTCGTACGGCAGCATGACGTCCAGGATGATGGCGTTTATGGACTTCATATTGTCGCCGTCTGAACACCAGCGCTTCGCTTCCAGGTACGACCCACACCGTTTGACGATGTTGATGTCGCCTTCTTCCGTCAAGAAATCGCACAAACTGTCGCGGAAAAATTCGTCGTCATCAATGATTAACACGTTGGTGGCTGGTGCCTTGCGCTTCATCGGAATGACCTTATTGTTTCCATTAGAAGTTCCAGCGCGCTCGCTGGAGTAGCCATACATCATTGTTAGTAAACCCGTCCGAATATGACCTAACAGAGCCGGTCCAAAGCTCAGATATCCAGGGTGCCCATAAAAATCTGTTAGCGTAGATGGAGACGCCTGATGTCGAGCCTGCACATTAAATTGCGCAGGCAAAAATCGGCGAGAAGGCGCGACCATCAGCTTCACGGAGCTTGCGTGCGCGGACGAATCCGCGGCGCATTCACCCTTGAGAGCGTTGAGTTGTAGCCTCGATCAGGCCAGGTTTAACAGGATGTACGCCCTTTTAAACGGGATGTACGCCGTGCTTTTTATTGACCGGCGTCGTTTCTTTCGTCGCATAGGCATTGAAACGATCGATCAGCTCGTTTCGCAAATTATTCGGCGTGACCATTTGATCGACAACCATCTCCGCAGCGAGTTTGTAGATATCGACGTCTTCGCGATACTCGTTGCGCTTTTGCTCGACGAATTCGGCGCGTTCCTTGGGATCGCTTATCTCCATAATTTTGTTGAAGAAAACAGCATTGACTGCCGCTTCCGGTCCCATTACCGCAATCCACGCCGTCGGTAGAGCCAGACAAACGTCAGGTTCGAACGCCGGTCCGCACATGGCATAGAGACCAGCTCCATAAGCCTTTCTAATGACGACCGAGATCTTGGGAACGCTCGCGGCCGACATTGCGGAAATCATTTTCGCGCCGGCGCGGATGATACCATCGCGCTCGACCTTGGTTCCGATCATGAAACCAGGAACATCTGCGAGGAACAACAACGGAATATTGAAGGCGTCGCAAAGGTACATGAAACGCGCGCCTTTGTCGGCGGAGTCGACGAACAAAACGCCACCCTTAGCCTTCGGTTGATTGGCTAATATGCCGACCGCGCGACCGCCAATTCGTGCAAAACCCGTGATCAACTCGGGCGCCCAGAGTTTCTTCATCTCGAAGAACGAGTCCTTATCTATGATGCGGTCGATGACTTGCATCATGTCGAAAGGAACATTTTCCTTCTCGGGAATTACTTGCTCCATTGTTTTCTCGAATTCTTTTGCATCGAGCGGCGGTTGTACTTCAACCGGAGCGTGGCAGTTTGAAGGCATAAAGCTCAAATATTTCTTGCAGAGTTCAATTGCTTCTTCTTCGCTTTGAACCAGCACGTCGCCAACGCCACTGACCGAGCAGTGCATGCGCGCGCCACCCATTTCTTCAAGAGAAACTTTCTCGCCAATGACCATTTCAGCCATGCGTGGCGAACCCAGATACATTGAAGCGCGACCTTCGTTCATAATGACGATATCGCAGAATGCAGGAATATAGGCGCCACCTGCAGCGGACGGGCCGAACAGGAGACAGATCTGCGGAATGTATCCGCTCAATTCGACCTGATTGTAGAAAATCTTGCCGGCGCCTCTTCTGCCGGGAAACATCTCGACCTGGTCGGTGATGCGTGCTCCGGCCGAATCGACTAGATAAATCAACGGTACGCGGAGTTTCTTGGCGGTTTCCTGAATACGAATGATCTTTTCGACTGTTCTCCAGCCCCATGAGCCGGCTTTGATGGTTGAGTCGTTCGCCATGAAGCAAACGGTTTTTCCCTGAATTTTACCGACACCACATATGACACCATCGGCAGCCAATCCCTTATCGAGATTATTGGCGAATGCTCCATCTTCGACCTCAAAGCCAGGATCGAGCAACAAGCGAAGACGCTCTCTGGCGAAGAGCTTCTTCTCTTCCTTGAGCTTTTCGTGGTATTTAGGAGCGCCACCAGCCTTGATGCGCTGATGTTCTTTCTCGAGTTTTTCGCTCTTGCTCTCTGTAACCTTCTCGTCCTTCACTTTGACTTCCATCCTGATTTACCTGTAGCAGTTGTTTGGGACTGATCGGCTCGCCGACCTCTATTCTTGGCATCGTCTTCAAACCCCGGAGACAGTCTCAGATGTCAACATCCCAACACCTCAGGGGCGCGAAGTTGCGCTTTGACGGCGAATCGGCGATTGAGTTTCGTTACTCAGCCGAGCCATCCAGAAAGCATTCTACTAACAAGAAGGCGCAGACCTCGATTTCTACCAATTCATTTCAAAATGCCGAAGCCAGATTTAATCGATATAATGATGGCTTGTGGAATTTGCTTCGGGGAGCAGTCGTGACAACCAACAAATCGAGCGGTGAGAGGGACGGAGAACGCTCCGGTTTAAACAATTCGCGCCGCGACTTTTTGAAACATGCCGCGATTTTGCTGGCTGGGCTGAGCACAGCGACCATTGCAGAGTCCGGTTTTCTAAAACCATCCCATGCAAAAAACAGCTACAAAATAGGCGCATTCACGGGCGATGATTTCACCATCGGTCACAAGATTCGAGATGGAAAGCAGCCCAAGCTGCCGACTGCAGTCACAGAGAAGGTCGACTTCGTTATCGTCGGTGGCGGTCTATCCGGTCTCGCTTCCGCTCACTACCTTCAAGACGCCAATTTCATTCTATTGGAACAATACGACGAACTCGGCGGACACGCGCGTGGTGCCAGTCACAACGGCATAGGCTACTCATACGGCGCCGCATATCTGTCCACTCTCGATGGCTCAGTCGGTGAGCTTGTCGATGATTTAGGTTTAAAACCGCTCACGCTCGACGACTCAAAAGACGCCTGGTATCGAGATGGGAAATGGCTGCGAGGCACCGCCGGCAGTGACGATATAATCTTCAAGGAATTTAAACGGCTCAAAGAGGAGCACAGCAGTTTTTTCGGCAAATGGGATGGTTTGTATCCAAGCCTCACTAAGTTTCCAGACTTCCTCAAACTCGATGATATTTTGATGGACGAAGTTTTGAAAGGCTACGATCCAACCTTCACGGCGCTCATCGACAATTTTTTGAAATCATCTCTAAATGCAGGCTCGAAGACTGTATCTGCGCTCTCGGGATTATCGACACTGGAAGATGTTTTGAACAAAACGTATTTACTTCCGGGAGGCAATCCGGCTCTCACTGCGCAACTCGTGAAACGCCTGAATCAGCCGCATGGAGAGCGGATTAAACCTGGTGCATTCGTATGGGAAATCAAGCTCAACGATAACGGTGCAACGGTTACATACGGTTTAGCGGATGGGTCCATGCACGTTGCTGAATGTAAGCACGTCATCATCGCAACACCACATATGGTGACAGCTAGAATTGCCAAAAACCTAAGCGATCGAGCCAAGGCGACTATGTTTCGCTTTCGCTATGGTGCGTATCTGGTGGCAAATGTTTTATGTGGTAAACGTTTGTTCGATGGTACTTATGACAATTTTCTTCCCCCGCCGTTTGAAATTGCGGACATAACTCCGGCAGAGACGCCTTACATGATGAACGGCAGTTATAAGCCAGAGATGGGCTCGGTTCTCACATGCTACACGCCCTATGAGCCGGGCTCGATTGGACGAACTGTGCTGTACCAGGGCGACAAGAAGAAAATGGCTTCTGACTTAATGACGCAGCTGTATAAACTTGTGCCTTCGCTGAAAGGCAACGTTAACGAAGTGGTGCTGACCCGGTGGGGTCATGCAATGGCGGTCACAAAACCGCAATATTACAAATACGTTGGCGAACTACAGGCTATGGAAACCGATTCTTTCTCATTCGCTCACTCCAGTGCACATGGTTTACCGAGTGCCGAAGCAGCTATTCAAGGAGCGAAACACGCAGCGGAGAAAGCTCGGAAACTCAAGGTCTCAGCCAAGCCTATTTATTCGATTTCAATGTTGGCTCTGATATTTGCGGTATTGAATTTGATGGCACCAGCATCAGCTGCTGAAACAGGCAAACCTCACCACTCGCTTCCCTCATCACCGAAACCAAATACCTTGATCTGGTCTGTCAGTAATCGGCGGCTAGCCATTCCGGTTTTCGGAGCAGAAGGTATCGCTGCCGTTGCAAACGTCGGCTCCGGCGAACAGGTCAAAGGGACTTACCTGACAATGGTTCACGGCATCGGTCCCGGTCATGATTGCGGGCTGGTGGCTGGCGATATGTTGCTGATGGTGGACAAGAAGGTGACTGAAACTCCTGAGCTTACAACTCAACTAGTCACCGAATACAGTGGCATGAGAACGACTATTCGATATGCCAGGAAGAAGGGAAATGTTCTGGAAGTCAAAGATACCGAGGCGTACTGGACAATCCCCAAAGCTGACAGTTCAACCATGCCATCAGCCGGTTTTGACTCGACCCAAACCGTGAGTGCAGTCTCTCACGCACCGGCAGAAGAGGTTTCAACCGAGGACCTCGAAGACTATATGATCGAGATTATAAACAACGACCGAGCCATGAATGGCAATCTGCCAAGACTTTATAAGAGCGAAACACTTTCAGCCATGGCAACTAAATACGCCGAGGAGATGGTAAAGCGTAAGTTCTTCAGTCACACCGACCCCGACGGGCATGATATGACTGCACGCGGCGCCGCCAATGGTATCACCGGACATCTGGCTGAAAACATTTCCGTGGTCAGAAACAAAGTAGTCGACGCGCGCGAACTGGTAAAACGCTGCCAGAAAACTATGATGAACGAACCGCCCAATGTGCCCGGCAATCACCGCGCCAATATTCTAGATAAAGATCAGAAAAGCGTAGGCGTTGGTGTTGCAGTTCTTCCAGAAGGCGGCGTCATCACCGTTCAAGAATTCTCTCACGATGAGTTGCCTTAGCCCAGGAGTTCCATGCCACGAGTATTCATCATAGCCAACGGTCAAGCGGACTTTCCATTTTCTTTTCCGAGTCTCATTTCCAGTAATGACATTGTTATCTGCGCAGACGGCGGTAGCAATCACGCTGCCGAGTTGGGGGTGAAACCCGCTATCGTCATAGGCGATATGGACTCTGTCGCGCCAGAGTTGCTCTTGCAGTATCAGCAGGGAGGTGTGGACATACGCAGATTCCCGAAGGACAAGGACGCAAGCGATCTGGATCTGTGCCTGGAAGCTGCGGTCGGTTTCAACCCGACGGAGATTACCTGTATCTGCGTGCTCGGCAACCGCGAGGACCACTCGCTGACCAACACATTTCTCCTGGCGCGCTACGCCAGTCGAAACAACAAGGTGACGATGCTAGGCTCGAATTGGCAGGCACAATTTATCACGAAACAACACCCAAGAGAATTCACCGGAACCCCCGGCGACATAGTATCACTCATGCCCATGACTGCCACCGTAACTGGTGTCACCATCGAAGGCGTAAAGTGGCCGCTAAATAACGCCGAACTGGCATGGGGCAGTTCGCACACCGTCAGCAACGAATTCGCCCAAACCCACGTCTCCATCAAAATCACCACCGGCCTCATCCTCGCCATACACTACTATATACCTTCGTACTGAAGAGAGTCCAAGAGTCGTTGTGCCGTCTCAGTTTCGAGCCTTTCCTCCCAATTCCCATCTGCCCAATATCCCCCTTTGTCTACGTGAGAGCGCCGATTTTGAGCAATTGCGTTGTACGTTAGAGATTGACTGCAGACCCAATCAATTGACACCAGGTCCTGCTGTCGGCAAGGCTATCCGAGGACGCGAGGATAGAGAAACGGAAGAAACCAGGAAATTGCGTATGACCGCGAAGTCAGGCTATGAGGTTTGGACTTCCGTTTCTGTCTTGTCCTCTGAGGCTGAACACTATCAGATGCAAATCCTAGAACGATTTAGCATGCGTACAAGGCTCGCCCTGACAAGATTCTATCCGCGTCCTGTGTAGGTTGGCAAGTCTAAATGGAGGCGCACCGTGATATCACTTGGGATAGACATCTCTAAAGAGACTGTGGATTGCTATCTGCTCTCGGAACGAGGGCGGAAGTTGCACGCTGACAACTCTGACAGCGGATTTCGGCGAATTGAGAAGTGGCTGAATCAGCACACCGAAAGCGAAGTACAAATTTGCATGGAGGCCACTGGAAAGCTCTGGGAGCCACTCGCAGAATACTTCTGCGACAAAGGTTTTGCCGTCAGCGTCGTCAATCCTGTTCAGATCAAAAACTTTGGCAAAAGCCTGTTGAAGCGTTCAAAGACGGACGCAATTGATGCCGAAGTAATCGCACAGTTTTGCAAACTGATTCAACCGAAGACCTGGACGCCCCTCCCGGACGTGGTCCGGAAGATTCGCAACATTGAGCGTCACATTGATGCGCTCAAGACCGACCGAACCAGAACCGTGAATCGTACCGAGTCCGGTCGGCTCGACGAACCTGTGAGTATCTCGCTTCAGCGGCAAATCGAATTCATCAACAATGAGATCTTGCTGCTGGAACAGGCTCGAGACCTCTTGATCAAGTCCGAACCGCAATTTCAGAACGATCTCGCCTTACTGCAAACCATCCCTGGAGTCGGTTTGATCTCGGCACTCACGTTTCTCACGGAAATTTCCGGCTTGGACTCCTTCGAGTCGTTGAGAGAAGTCGAGAGCTACTGCGGCTTGACTCCGGAATTGCGCGAGTCCGGAACTTCTGTTCGAGGGCGTCCGAAGATGTCTAAGAAAGGCTGCAGGCGCCTCCGGAAAGTTTTCTACATGGCGTCTCTGAGCGCAGTTCGATCAAACCCTGCCATTCAAAAATTCGCGACAAAGTTGGCAGAGAAGTGCAAACCAAGGAAAGTCATCTTGTGCGCCGCCATGCGCAAGCTACTTCGCATCATGATGGCGATCTACAGGACAAAGACACCATTTAATCCCAATCATCTAAGCGTTCTTTGTTGACAGCGAACACACTATCTCATAGCCAGATAGACACGCGAGGGTCCAGAACCTCACTACTATATGGTCTCGTCACACCGAGCGTCCTAAAACTCTTATGCCTCCATAGTTTCGAGCACTTCTCCCAATTCCCATCTGCCCAATATCCCCCTTTGTCTACGTGAGAGCGCCGATTTTGAGCAATTGCGTCATAGCCAGATAGACACGCGAGGGTCAGACTGGCAGTATGAAGTCCAGCGTTGCTTTCTGCATAAGGCTTTCGAGACGCACGGAGGAATGAGATTCTATAGTAGGAAGAGGACCCGAGGAACGGAATTCTACCGTAGGAAGTTTGTAAATCCTTCAGTGGAAGTTTCGCGCTTCCATGTCCGGCTGCCCTTTGATGCGCGGCAACGGCTCACAGTGTGAAGCAATAATATTGGCGACACCAAACTCAAGTTGCAGTCGCCCCTCCACACAAAGGAAAGACGGTCCTCGTAAAACGCGCCTATATTGCTCGAATACTTGCGGTCGGATAATAACATTCGCAAGACCGGTCTCGTCTTCCAGCGTCAAGAACACAAATCCCTTTGCCGTCTCCGGTCGCTGCCTGCAAATAACAGCACCAGCAACTTTGATGATACTGCCATCCTCAGCTTTGGTGATACCAAGACAGGTATGAATTTTGTTCTCGTCAGCCCAACTTCGATAGAACTCCATCGGATGAGCCGACGTAGACAAACCAGTCATTCGATAATCGTCACCAATCATCTCCAGCTTGCTGAGCCGTGGAAGCGTGATTTCTTTGCGTTCGAATGCCTCTCGTTTTTCCTCCGACAAATTCTCCATCAACGCATCCAACAATGGCGTCGGTCGCGCCCGACCGAGCCGCCCGAGTATCTCCCAGAGCGCTTCACGGCGTCCTGGATAAAGCGTTTCGAACGCACCTGCCTTAGCAAGAATTTTTAAATCAGCAGGTGCCAGACCGCTCCGCTCAACAACATCTTCAAGCGACGTAAAATTGCCGCCTCTATTCCAGGACTTTTCCAAAATCTCTTTCGACTTCCTTCCCAATCCGTCGATAAAACGCAAACCTATGCGCAATGCCGGTTTCGTCATACTTCGAGCACGCTTACCTTTAACTATATTTGATACCGCCTGTGGTTCACCCGAAGGCACCACATCGATTACATCATCTTCGACTTCGAGAGTGCAGTTCCAACTACTTTTCGCAAGATCGATCGGACGGACCTCTACACCATGCCGCAAAGCATCACGAATCAAAGTTCCCGGACTGTAAAACCCCATCGGCTGCGCGTTTAAAATTGCACAATAGAACTCCGGAGCATAATACAATTTCAAATGCGCCGAAGCATAAACCAAAAGCGAAAACGACGCCGCATGACTTTCTGGAAAGCCATAATTCGCAAACGCCTTCAACTGGTGAATTATGGTAGCAATTGCTTCCTCTGAAAAATTATTCTTGCGCATGCCGGCACCAAGATCATCACACAAAGCCAACATTCGCTCCATAGAGCGTTTATGACTCATCACTCGCCGCAACTGATCAGCCTGAGAAGGAGAAAATCCGGCTGCCACCACAGCTAGTTTCATCCCCTGCTCTTGAAAAAGTGGAACTCCAAGTGTTCGCGACAAAATCGGCTCCAATGAGGGATGCAAATACACGACTGGCTCCTCACCACGCCGCCTGCGCAGATACGGATGAATAATGTTTCCTTGAATCGGACCGGGTCGCACGATCGCAATTGAAACCACAATGTCGTAAAAACATTTCGGCTTCAATCTCGGCAAAATATTCATTTGTGCACGCGACTCAACTTGAAATAAACCAATAGTGTCGGCATTCTGCAACATTTGATAAACAGCCGGATCGTGCATATCAAGCGCACCAAGATCAATGTTGACGCCGCGAAATTGCTCAACGAGTTTCAACCCCTCCTGAATCATCATCAACATACCAAGCCCAAGCAGATCGATTTTGATCATCCCAACAAGATCGATATCATCTTTGTCCCATTGAATAACCGTACGCGCATGCATTGAAGCAGGCTCAATCGGAACCAGCTCACCAAGCGGTCTTCCGGAGAGCACAAAACCACCGACGTGAATCGAACGGTGGCGCGGCAATTGATGCAACCCAGCAACAATCTTCAGCAATAAACCAACTCGCCTGTCATTACGATCCAAACCGATGCGTTGCAATCCACCGTCGACTAAACGTTGAACCGCACCAAGCGCTTCAGTATGCTCCCCCTCGGATGACAGTCGATCTGCCTGTTCTTGCGAAAAACCTAATACGCGAGCCGCGTCGCGCACCGCGGATTTTCCGCGATAAGTAATGATCTCGCAAACCATCGCAGCATGCTCGCGACCATACTTTTCATAGACGTATTGCAAAACTGTTTCGCGCTCCTGATGCGCGATATCAAGGTCTATATCAGGAGGTTCGTTGCGTCCCTCTGAAAGAAAACGTTCGAATAAAAGCTCCATGCCTATTGGATCAACCGCTGTAATCATCAAGCAATAGCAAACAGCGGAGTTTGCTGCCGACCCTCGGCCCTGCACGGCAATTCCACGCGAACGAGCGAAACGCACAATGTCCCACATTATAAGGAAGTATGGTCCCAGGTCGAGCCCAGTAATCATGCTTAATTCATGATCTATTTGTTTGATGTGTTTATCCGTCAAATCCGGATAACGAATGCGCGCGCCCTCCCAGACAAGTTTTTCTAGCAGTGCATTATGATTGAGCGAATCAGGTTTCGCCTCGCTGGAACCCAGCCCCACAAGCTCCGGCGGCAATTGGAACACAGGCAATGGCGTGCGAAGAGAACCGAGCCTGAATTTGCAACGCTCCGCCACAATCAGTGAATTTCGAACTCCCGTCAAATCATGTCGCCACAAATGAGCCATCTCATCCGGCGACTTCATATACCAGCTGGCGTTCGGTCGCAAACGTCGTCCGGCCTCGGCGAGCGTCACCTCATGCCGAAGACAGGTCAACACATCATGCACAATGCGTTTTTCCGGACGCGAATAATGCACGTTATTAGTCGCCACCCAGGGAATCTCACACTCATCGGCCAGCTCAAGAAGCTGTTTCGCAAGTATTTGCTCTTGCGTGATGTAGTGATCCCACATCTCTATGTAGAAACGATCTCCAAAAACTTCTTTAAACTCGCGCGCACAAGCACGCGCACTTTCAACATCGCCTTTGGCAAGAGCTGACGGAATCCGTCCATGCGGACAACCTGACAGGACCACAAGTCCATCGCTACTTGCATACAAATCAGCACTCTGAACTCGCGGAGATCCACGCACGCAAGCAGAACGCGCCTTCGTAATTAAGCGACAAATGTTTTTGTAGCCAGTCTCATCCGCAGCCAGCAAGATTACATGCGAATGATCATCGAGCGTGAGTTCCGCGCCAATTATGGCATTCAACTCTAGCTCTCTCGCCGCAGTAGCGAAACGAACGATTCCTCCCATATCGTCGTGATCGGTCAACGCCAACGCTGCGAGGCCAATCTCCTTAGCTCTAACGGCGAGTTCCTCAGGATTGCTCGCGCCATCTAAAAGAGAAAAAGCAGAATGACAATGCAGCTCAGCGTATTCGTATCGCAAGACGCAAAAGGTTCAATAGGTTTATCAGGTAGATTTGAAAAAAATACGCACTCTCCCCCACGCACACTCGCACGAGTGAACGGGGGAAGTAGTACTTCCTCGCCGCCCCTCTTCCTCAGGCTCAGCATCAGAATCGGCGCGACTTGAAGATAGTACTCAAACATTACCATACAAACGTATGCCTGTCAATAATCAGCAAACGCCCCGGATCACATTAAAGTCACGCAGCCACATTTATATGGAAGGCGATGGAGAGGCAAATTACTGAATTTCGTAATTTCCCCACTTGTCATAGGGTTGTTCCTGACGTAAAAATAAGGCACTTGCTCGCAATATCAAAACCTCGACCAATGCAAAAGGCACCCTAGCCAAGTTGCACAAAAGCGCGCGCGTTCCCATCACGCCGTCGTCGTAGGAGTTACTATAATGACCGAAAAATTAGACGCCCAACGGGTTGCAGACGATGCCGCCGCGGCATTGCAGACCACCGATGATGCCACTTCAAAAACGATGCTCCAGCACGTAAATGAAGACCTGCGCGCACTCTCGGAACCCGAAAGAAATTACGTCGCAAACGACCTGGCGCTGAAAGGTTTACTGCCGGATCTGGCTATAGAAACCGGTCTTGTAAGCGAAGACAAATATGCAACCAAAGAAGAACTGGCAAAAGTCGCAGCCGATGAAGGCAACTCGACAGTCAACGGCATGGCAGCAAAATTTCTGACCGACAATTTCTCGGCGCTCGGCGGCGGTCCCCGCACCGACACGAATGCAGACTACGTCAAAGGCTTCGACATGCGCTACGATCTTGCGCTCGAAACCGCGAATGTAAAACGTGAATTTGGCGGATTGTTGGATCTGTACAAGCAGCAAAATCCAAACGACGCGGACATCCAGGCAAGAGACGGTCTGCAAGCAAATGACATTGATGCACTTTTGAGTAAACCGGAGGCGCTCTCGCCAGCACAATCCGACGCGCTCAAAACAATGAAAAACAACTTCGATTATATGAAGACTCCTCGCGGCGTCTGGACACTGACCGACTGGACGACTCCCAGGGTTAACGAAGAGAGCATCGGTGATTTCGTTAATACGGCAGTGCCTCTAGGTATGGCTGAACAACTCAAAATTGCCGAAGCCGAGAAATCGAAACAAGCAGGTTTGGAGGAAGGTGCTCGTCAGGCACAACAAGAAAGACAAACGCCACCTGAAAGCAAGCCCGCAGAGGAAACACCTGCGACTCCAGACACACCGCCCGTCTCACCCGACGCACCGCCGGTCTCACCAGACGCACCTCCTGTTTCACCAGACGCACCGCCCGTCTCACCAGACGCACCACCTGCAACACCAGACACTCCACCTGCAACTCCGGACACGCCACCTGCGTCATCAGACACGCCACCCGCGACTCCGGACACACCGCCCGTCTCACCAGACGCACCACCGGTTTCACCAGATGCACCACCCGCGTCACCCGACGCACCACCCGCGTCACCAGATGCACCACCGGTCTCACCCGACGCACCACCCGTCTCACCGGACGCACCACCTGTTTCACCCGACGCACCGCCGGTCTCACCCGACGCACCTCCCGTTTCACCCGACGCACCGCCCGCCTCACCGGACGCACCACCTGCAACACCAGATCAACCCGCACCGCCCGCAACACCAGACGCGCCTCCGGCTCTACCGGAAGCACCCACGCCTGATGCGCCCCCCGCATCGCCGGAGACACCAGGAGATAAACCAACACCACCGGAAAGTATGGAAAGAGATACCGCCACCGACAAAGAATACACCGTAGTCGCTGGAGACAATCTGTGGAAGATTGCCCGCGCCCACCTGACCGAATTGGAAGGCAAGCGCCCCAACAATGCGGACGTCCTAAAACTCGTCAACGGAATCGTTGCGCGCAACAACATCAAAAATCCGAACTTGATCTACCCAGATCAGAAGTTCATCATCCCGGGACCGGCTACCAAGCCAGGCGCGGCACCAGCACCGGTTCCAGCACCAGCAGCTCCGCCGGAATCCTAAAACGCGGACACACACACCAGGTCTCTTTGGGAAGCAGCCGTTCAACACAATTCCGACTGCACGTAAAGCGTTCATTCGCGTAGCAACCCAAACCAAGCCGAAATCGCCTCGAAGAAATTCGGGGCGTTTTTGGCTAAACGCTCTCGCTCTCGATTTACCGCTGGACGGCAAAGAGCAGGTTCAACAAACCTGCCGCTGCCACCGTTCCCAGACCAACCGAGAACTGATACGTCTCTCGACACCTCTACTTAGCCATCGCAGTCAACGCCGGCTTGAAGTAGTGCTGAAACTCAGCTTGACCATTCGTCATCGTGAGGATGATAGCAGTCGTCTTCACGAGCCTATCCGAAACTTTCTTGGATTGCGGATGGCTCGAGGTCATGACGGCTTTCAACGGCTTGATGGTTTGAATAGCAGTCGCTGTCGAGAACTCAGAGCTGTGGACTCTCACGCCATTTGAGAAGTTCTTCGAAGTCAACGAGCGGTGAGGTATCGACTCAATCGCATTGACTTGTCCGAATTCGCCTTTGGCAGTGGTTATGGTCATGTGGCGTCCAGGAGCCAATGTCCATGTACCGCCCTTAGCCTTAACCGCTACTGAGCCTTTGTGGCAATCTTCCACATCGTAGACTGCCAGCTTGTCAGACGAAACTGACACTAGAGCTACGGACTTGGCAGCGATTGTTACTTCGCCGAGTGGCGTCTCGACAACGGTATCGCGGAATGGAACGAAGAGAACGTTGCCTTTCTTCACGACTACTCTGTCACCATGGGCAGTGCTGCCGATACCTTGCGGAGCGACACCAAGCTCAGCATCAGAACAAATTGTCGCTTCGGTTTCGCTCACTGGTCCTTCATAGCTGACCATGTACGAGTTGTCTTCGATGCCTCCGGAGATTGGAAGTCTCGACTCGACTTGCTCGTCGCTGACGATTGCATTCGAGCTTCCGTTTCCTGCAGTCGTCGCCGACAGCGTATTGAGTTCGCTCACCGCCAGATTGGCGTTCGACGAGAGGGCTGCCGAGAGCATCGTGGAATCGTAGAAGAGATCGCCGTCGACTGTCGACACAGCCAGGTCTCTTGTGACCAAACCGTTTGAAGCGTCGAATCCGAATGCGACCGGTTCCGTTACGACCGTGTTGAGGTCGAGACCGGACTTAGCGTTTCCGTTCGCAGCGCCGGACAGGTTGGCGACTACATCTTCAACAGCCACCGGCGGATCGGCAGTGATCGTCACGCCACCATCGAGAAGGATGTTCTTCTTATTGAACGGATTGTTGATGGTGATTGTCGAGCCAATCGCATTGACAGTGTTCGACGTTCCCTTCGTCGCACTAATCGACTTCTTGCCCCAGAAGATTGTGCCGCCAACGATGTTGACAGTGACATCCTTCTTCGGAGCTCTACCGGCGATCGGAGGCACAGCCACTGCTCCCAAGGTGAGGAACATATTGCCGGCCGATGCACTCTTGGTCGTCGCCAGAGCTTGAACAGTCGAATCGGTTCCGAAGATGATCTTCGAAGTCTTCTTCGCGGTCTTCGAGGTATCGAGAACCTGCATCGTCAGGTTGCCTTCATTGGCGGTGACGAATGCATTCGGTGCAATATTGATTGCGCCGGTGTCAGCGATGAAGCTCATGTCGCCGTTGACCGTCGTCATTGTGCCTGAGATCGTGAGCGGTCCGTCAGCGGTCATCACCATGTCGGAGCCGGCCGTCGAGTTTGTGAAGGTCACGCCGTCGGTGCTCAAGCTGTTGATGAAGATGCTGCCGTTCATCGCAATCGCGCTCACTACATCGACGTTGGCTGCCAGGTTGAACGGATTAGCCGTGTCGACTCCCACGTTGCCGTTGGTCGAGATCAAGTTGAGGATAGGTGTTGTGATCAATCCGCTTACTTGAGCCGTAGTCAGATTGCCGCCTGTTTCGAGCGTCAACGAGGAGGTGGCTGTCAGCGTGCCCGTGAGAGCAAGTGCGGTTCCTGCGCGGAGCGCGACGTTCGGGGCATTGAAGGCGAACGCGCTCTGGAGCGTTCCTGCTACGCGGACATCGAAGGTGTCTAGTGCGTCACCGGAAGTCAGTACCGAGGTACCGGCATTGAGATTATCGACATAGACATCACCGGACGGTGCGCTGAGCAAGGTCATGGTCGGTGTGTCGATGACGAGGCGGTTATTGACGTCGGTTCCGATATTGCCGCTATTGGAAACGATGCTTACCGAACCCGCTGTGATGGTGCCGCCGGTGATGTCGTTGGTTGCAACTACATCGAAGACTCCGGAAGCAGTCGAGTTGGTCAGGTTGATTCCGAGTCCGCCGTCGCTCAAGAAGACGTTACCGGCTGTAGCGTTGGCGCTCAGGTTGGCGACGCTCGTGAAGAAGCGATTGGCAGAGGAACCAATGTTGCCGTTGGTCGAGGTGACAGAGAGGAACGGTGTAACGATGCCGCCGCCGAATCCCGTATTGAAGATGTTGGTGGCTGCCGTGAGCGATACGCTGGTGGTACCGGTAATGGTGCCGCCCAGGTTGAAACCGCCGACGCCTGCAGTCAGGTTGACCACATCAGCAGTGATGTCACCGGCAGCAGTCGAAGTGATGTTGTTGACTGCTACGAGGTCGAATGTGTTCACTGCCGAGCTCGGTCCGGCGATTTGTACGCCGCCTGCATTCGTGTTGCTGATGAATACGCTGTTGGCTGCGTTGGCGCTCAAGAACGCAACGTTGGTGTTGAAGCGATTCGATGCATCCAGTCCGACGCTTCCGCCGGTGGAGTTCAACGTCAGGTTGTTGGTGTTTATTCCACCGTTGAAGTTGGTGTTGAGGATGTTGGTGGCAGCGGTGAAGGTCACGCTGTTGGTGCCGGTCACGCTGTCAGCCAGACTGAATCCACCGTTGGTCGAGGTGAGCACTACGTTGGCACCGGCAACGGTTCCACCGACGTTGGTGGTGACGCCGTTGTCAGCGAGCAAGTTGAACACGCCGCCGGTGGTCGATGCGGTGGACGCTCCGATGGTGACACCGGAAGCCGATGTCGACCGGAGGAAGACATTGCCGTTCACTGCGTTGGCAGAGATCGTGGTCGCGTTCGACGAGAAGCGATTCGAGGTGTCGATACCGATGTTGCCGTTCGAAGAGAGCGTCAGGGCAGCGGTGTTGATCGAACCTGCGATGTTGCCGGCACCAGCGTTGTTGAGAACCGCCGAAGTGGTGGCGCTCACGATGCCGGTCAGGTTGATCGCATTGTTGCCCGCTGTCGCGGTGCCGTTGAGTACCAGCTCATCAACAGTGAAGTTGGTGGTGTTGGTTATGGCGCCGTTGGCGGTGACGGTCAAGTCTTGCGAGGTGCCGGTCAGGCTGCCGAGTGCAATTGCCTTGGTGTTTGTCAGGTTGATGTCGGCTGCGCCCGATGCATTCGTGTTGAGCGTGTTGATCGTGGCGTTGGTCACTGTCGCGGTTCCGGCACCGGCCGAGATGGTGAGCGTATCGGCGAGGAGCACGCCGCCGGTTTGTGTGATCGTGTTGGCTACGTTCAAGGCACCGGTGAGGCTGACGGAACCGCTTCCGACGTTGATTGTCGAGAAGCTGATGTTACCTGCCGTCGCGGTCGAGGCAGCAAACGAGCCGGGTCCGGATTGCACGCCGTCGGTCACGGTGATCGTTCCGCCGACGATTATCGGTTGAGAGACCGAGAGGTTGACGTTGCCGTTTGTGACTCCACCTGTGGTGTTGATGTCGCCGACGGTGATTCCGCCTTCGCCTATCACCGTGATGTTGCCACCATTAGCGCTAGCCGAAGTGTTGATTGTGCCGAGGGCGATGGTTCCTGCATTCAGCGTGCCGCCGTTGGCGATAGCTTGCAGAGTTCCTGCGTTGCCGTTGCCGGACGAGAGGTTGATGGCGACCGAACCGAGGTTGATGTTTCCGCCGTTCGGGTTCGCCGAGCCGATTGTGTAAGCCGTCGAATCTTGCACTTGACCAGGTGTGGCAGGCGAGAAGTCGAAGCCGGCAAGGAGGAGCAAGTTGCCGCCGTCACCAGCAGGGTTGCTGACGTTGATGGTCGTCAAACCGGTGGTGTTGATATTGCCCTTGGCGAGGATTGCGAAGTCCGCACCGGCGAAGATGATGTCGCCGAGGAGGTTGACGTCGCCTGCGCCATTGTTGTTAGCAATGGTGCCGATGCCGAACGGGCAGTTGTAGACGAGCGGGTTACCGGTGAGAATACCGGAGAGGATGACGTGGCAGCTGTTGACGTTGACCTGGTCGTTGCCGTTGACGACTGCGTTGGCAGCGACGACTACGTTTTGCGTCGAAGTGTCGGCCGTCAGGTTGGCAAGACCGTTGAACGTGATGTTGCCGTTCGTGAGGGTCAGGTCATTGGTGACTGCATCGAACGTCGTCGCGACCGTCGCATTATAGGTAGCGGCTCCAGCGTTCGAGTCGATGGTGAGACCACCGCCGGCTGCGCTGCGGACGTCGATTTGGTTGGCGGTCATCGTGTCATCGAAGACCAGCGTTCTGGTCGTGATGTCGATGTTACCGGTCGTGGTCAGGCTTCCGGTCGTCGATGTCGTTCCGGTCGTCAAAGTGGTCAAGCTTTGAGCGGCGCCGAGCGTGCCGATGACGAGGTTGCTGTTGCCGTTGTTGTAGGCGACCAGTCCGGTGCCGGAAGCGTTCAACAACGCGGTCGTGTTGTTGGCTGCGGTGAGGTTGGCCGAACCACCGATGACGTTGACGCTCAAGCTCGTCGTCGCGGTCAGGGCTGCGGTTGCGGTTTGCGTGATGTTGCCGCCGTTAGCCGAGAGGGCGATGGTCGTAGCGTTCATCGCGCCGTTGAGTGCGATGCCGCCTGCCGTCGCTGTCAGGTTCAAGGTGTTGAACGATGCAGCGTTGTTGGCGACGATTGCACCACCTGCGGTGACCGAGAGGTCACTGAGGTTGAGCGCGCCGAGGGTGATGCCGGACGTTTCGTTGATCGTCAACGCTTGACCTGCTGCCGATGCGGTGAGCGAGGTGACGTTGGTTGTGAGCGAAACGGCACCGTTGACCCACGCCAGGGTCAATGCGCCACCTGCGAGTGTGGAAGCGGTCTGGGTGATCGTGTCACCGGCGCTCAACGAGACCGTGTTGGTTCCGGCTACGTTGGCGTTGAGGTTGATGTCACCGCCGTTGCCTGCGTTCAAGGTCAGGTTGGTGACGGAGAAGGCATTCGAAGCGGTGATGTCGCCCGTTGCGGTGAGACCTGCGTTGATGGTCAAGCTGCCCGCAGTCTGACCGAGCAAGGTGATTGCCGAAGCTTCGTTGATGGTGAGTGCGTTAGCACCGGCGTTGGTGGTGAGCGATGCGACCGAGGTCGACAGCGTTACCGGTCCGAATCCGAATGCCACACTCAAGGTTCCAGCCGAAGCGATTTGTTGGAGAGCCGCTTGAGCGATGGTTCCCGAAGCGTCGAGCGTGACGTTGGAGCCGCCTACGTTGTTGTTCAAGGCGATGTTGCCGTTGTTGTTGTCGAGCACCAGGTTGCCTGCCACCACGATGTTGCTTGCCGTGACGATGTCACCGGCTCCGGTGAGACCGGCATTGACGGTGAGAGCGCTCACGTTTTGCACGCCGAGGGTGATGCCGTCAGCTTCGCTCACGGTCAGGGTGTTGGCGCCACCGGTCGAGGTGAGCGACGTGACCGCTGTGTTGAGAGCGACGTTGCCGGTCGTCCAGGTCAGGCTGGCTGCGCCGCCTGCAAGCGTGTTGCCTACGCCTTGCGTGATCGTGCCGGCCGAGTTGAGTGCAACCGATGTTGTGCCTGCAACGTTGCTGTTGAGGTTGATGTCGCCGCCGACTGCCGTCGACAGAGCCAGCGTCGTGACCGAGAAGTTCGCGGTCGTGCTTACCGAACCGGCGGTCGTTTGAGCGGCGTTAACCGTCAGGGAACCGACGTTCTGAGCACCGAGGGTGATGCCGCTTGCTTCATTGATGGTGAGCGACTGACCGGCAGCCGAGCTGGTCAACGAGTTGACGTCGGTTCTCAAGGTCACAGGTCCGATACCGAAACCGACAGTGAGGTTGTTGCCGGTGATGGTGTTGAGCGCACCTTGCGTGATTTGCGTGAGAGCATCGAGAACGATGTCGTTGCCGGCGACGTTGGCGTTGAGCAAGATTCCGCCCTGATCGTTGTTCAAGGTGAGGTTGCCTGCCAGAGCCAGCGCGGTATTGACGAAGATGTTGCCTGCGGCCACTTGACCGGCGTTGATGGTCAAGGTGTTGAGCGTTTGAGCGCCGACCGTGAGACCGTCAGCTTCGTTGATGGTGAGCGTTGCGCCCGCGGCGTTCGTCGTCAGCGATGCGACAGCCGTGGTCAAGGTGACCGGCGTAGCGTTGCTGAAGCTCAGAGCGAGTGCTCCGCCGTTGACGGAACCCGCGCTCTGCGTGATCGTGTTGCCTGCATTGAGGGCAACCGAGGTCGAACCGGTCACGGTGGCGTTCAAGTTGATGTTCGATGCTGCACCGCCTGCGGTGAGCGCCAGGGTGGTGACTGCAAACGAGTTGTTGACGTTGATGCTGCCTGCCGTCGTGTTGACGGTGAGCGCACCGAGGGTCATCGCGCCGAGGTCGATGGCGTCAGCTTCGTTGATGGTCAACGCTTGCGTGTTGCCGTTGGCGGCGACCGATGCGACGTTGGTCGCTAAGGTCACAGGTCCGTTGACGAAGTTCATCGAGAGCGCGCCGCCGGAGACTACCGTTCCGCCGAGTTGCGAGATGGTGTTGCCTGCGTTGAGCGCGACCGAGGTAGTTCCGCCCACGTTGCTGTTCAAGGCGATGGTGCCGCCTGTGTTGGCATTGAGTGCCAGCGTCGTGACCGAGAAGTCAACCGTGGTGGTGATGTCGCCGAGACCGGCTTGACCGGCATTGATCGTCAGACCCGATGCGGTTTGACCGAGGAGCACGATGCTGTTGTCTTCATTGATTGTCAGCGAACCGCCGGCTGCGTTGGTGGTCAACGTGCCTACGTTCGTTGCAAGGGCGACCGGTCCGGAACCGAATGCAACCGTCAGGTTGGTTCCCGAAACCTTGGTCAGCGCGGCTTGCGTGATCGTTCCCGAAGCATCGACTACGACATCGGCGCCGCTCACATTGTTGTTGAGAGCGATGTTGCCGTTGTTGTTGTCGAGGGTCAGGTTGCCTGCCAGGCTGAGAGCGGTCGTCGTGGTGATGTTGCCTGCTCCGGTCAAGCCGGCGTTGACGGCGAGCGAGCCGACATTCATCGTGCCTACGCTCAATCCGTTAGCTTCGTTGACGGTGAGCGTTTGACCGGCAGCGTTAGCGTTGATTTGAGCGACATCGGTGGTGACCGTGACAGGTCCCGTTCCGAACGTCAGGTTCAACGTGCCTGCGCCGTTGCCGAACGAACCACCACTTACGGTGCCGCCGGCATTGACGTTCATCGCGACGAGACCGGAAACGTTACCAGTCAGGGTGACGTTGTTGGCAGCATTCAAATTGACCGTGTTGGTGGCATTGATGCCGCCGGTTCCGACGAGGATCGAGCTGCCTGCGTTGGCATTCAATGTAATCGTCGAGCCGGTGATTGCAACGCCGCCGGTCGAGATGTCGCCGCCTGCGTTGACCGTCAGGTTGGTGTTGGAAGCCATGATGGTGAGCGCGTCATCTTCGTTGATGGTGAGCGCTTGACCGGCAGCATTAGCGAAGAGCTGACCTGCGTTGGTCGCGAGCGTGACCGGTCCGTTCGCGTAGGTCAGACCGAGTACGCCGGTCGTTACCTTCGTTCCGCCGAGTTGCGTGATGGTGGAACCGGATGTCAGCGTGGTCGCCGTCACCGCGTTGATGTTGTTGTTGAGCAGCAGGAGCGAACCGTTGAGCGTGAGCTCGTCGACCGTCAGGTTCGTTGTCGTGCTGATAGCGCCCGATGCGGTGATCGAGAGGTCGAGCACGGTGCCGCCGATGGTGCCGATTGCAATCGCGCCTGAGTTATTGGCGAGAGTGACGGAACCAGCCGCGGTGGCATTCAAGTTCGAAACTTGCGAGTTGGTCATGGTGAACGCGGTGTTGCCGCCGAACAGGTTGAGCGTGGTTGCGGTCACGTTGGCTGCGGTGACGACGCCGTTGGAAGCGGTGCCGACCGAGAAGCCGCCGACGAGAACCTTACCGTTGCCGATTTGCGTTCCGGCGACCATGTTGGCGCTCGCGTTGTTGAGGGAGACGATGCCCATTCCATTGGTCGAGAGCTGACCGAGGGTCATATTGCCGTCGGCAATCGTCGTGATGTTGCCACCGTTAACGGTGCCGGTCGCGTTGATGTCGCCGGTTTGGATGATGCCGTCGAGCACCGTGCCGCCTGCAGCGATCATAAGAACGTTGCCGCCCGAGTTGCCTGCGCCGGTCGCCGAGGTGTTGATGGTGACATCGCTCAAGAGGATGTCGCCGCCGAGTCCGGTGGGTCCGGTCACGGTGTAGACCGTGCCGTCAGGTCCGACTTGACCGCCGGTCGCCGGCGTGAAGTTGTAGCCGGACAGAACGGTGAGGTCGCCGCCGTTGCCTGCCGCGTTGCTCAGATTGATTGTCGTCGGTCCAGCGGTGTTGATGACGCTACCCGAAGCGATGATGGCGAGGTCTTGACCGAAGAAGTTGAAGCCGCCGCCGACCAGTGCCAGGTCAACATCGCCTGCGTTGTTGGCGATGGTGCCTGCGCCGGTGACACAGATCAAGTTGAGCGGGTTGCCCGTCAGCGAACCCTGGAGAACCAGGTTGCAGGTGTAGGCGTTGACCGTCTGGTTGCCTGCGACGTTAGCTCCGGTCGAGATGACGAGCTGCTGTCCGACGACCGCATCAGCGAAGAGGTTGGTCGCTTGACCGACTGCGTTGACGAAGTTCGTCGTGCCGGTGAAGGTCAGCGAATGCGCTGCCGTGGTGGCCGACGCGCTGATAAAGATGTCACCGGTGGTGGCAGTCAAGGTACCGCCGACTCCGCCCGTTCCGTCAATCGTCAAGCCGCTTCCGAGCATGCTGTTGATGCCGATTGTCGTTCCGGTGACGTTGAAGGAAGCGTTTCTGAAGTTGTTGGTCTGGATGTCGATAGCACCGGACGCGGTCAGGTCGCTCGATACGACCAGGCGTCCGTTGGAGGTGTAACCGAAGAAGTTACCGATGCTTCCGCCGTTGATCGCGGAGAGGTTGACATCGCCCGTGCCTTGCGAGAAGAGATAAGCATCTCCAAGGGAGTTGTCCATGATGACAGCTACTGCAGAGGCTCCGTTGGTGAACTGCAGCTCGGCTCCGAAGCCGGTTCCGATCGTGCTTCCGGCGCCGCTGTCGAGCGTCAATACCGGTGTGGTGATCGTAGCTGCTCCAGCTTGCGTGATTGCTCCGCCGCCGAAGACGCCGAGCGAAACGTTGCCGCTCGTCAGGTTGTTGTTGAGAGCGATGTTGCCGTTGAGGTTGTTCAACGCGATGGTGGCGATGTTGAGGTCAACAGTCGTTGCCAACGTTCCTGCGGAACCTGTTCCAGCCGTCACGATCAGGCTGTTGAGGTTTTGCGAGAAGAGGTTCAAACCATCGTTTTCATTGATGGTCAAGCTTCCGCCTGCTGCATTCGTTTGCAATGATGCGACGTTGGTCGTCAGGCTGACGCTGTTGGCGCCGTAAGCGAGGCTCAATGCGCCGCCGCCCAGAACGCCGGCCGCTTGCGTGATGGTGTTGCCTGCGGTGACTGCAAGGGTCGTCGTTCCAGTCGCGTTAGCTGCGAAGTTGACGTTGTTGCCTGCGGTGAGGGTCATCGCATTGGCGGTCACATCAGCGTTGACGTTGACGTCAGCACCTGCTCCGGCATTGAGCGCCAGAGTGGTGGTTGCGAAGCTGGTGGTCGCGGTGGTGCTGCCACCGGCGTTGACTGTGAGCGACGCGATAGTTTGAGCGCCAAGGTCGATGGCGTTGACTTCGTTGACGGTCAGCGTTCCACCGGCGGCGTTGGTCGTGAGTGAACCGACGTTAGTCGAGAGCACAACCGGTCCGCTACCGAATGCGACCGAGAGAGCCGGTCCGGTGATGGTCGTGAGCGCTGCTTGCGTGATCGTCGATTGCGCATCGAGGATGACGCTGGCGCCGCCGATGCTGTTGTTGAGGTTGATGTTGCCGTTGTTGTTATCGAGGCTCAAGGTGCCGCCGACTACAACTGCCGACGATGTCGTGATATTGCCGTTTGCGACCAGACCGGCGTTAACCGCCAGGTTGAGCACGTTTTGCGACAAGAGGTTGATGCCGTCGGCTTCGTTGATTGTGAGCGAGGTGCCTGCAGCGTTGGTGGTCAAGGAGTTGACCGCCGTTGCCAGGGTGACAGGACCCGTCGCGTAGGTCAGGCTCAGGGCGCCGCCACCGAGGGTGGTGCCAAGGGTCTGAGTGATGGTAGCCGAGCTGTTGAGTGCAACGCTTGTGGTTCCGATGACGTTGCTGTTGAGAGCGATGTCGCCGGTAGCGTTGTTGAGGTTCAAGGTGTTGACCGTGAAGTCGGAGGTCGTAGCGAGCGTGCCTGCTGCTCCGGTTCCCGCGTTGACGGTCAGCGAGTTGAGCGACTGGATGCCGAGGTTGATGCCGTCGAGCTCGTTGATGACGAGCGCGTTACCGGCAGCATTCGAGGTCATCGAACCGACGTTGGTCGCAAGCGTCACAGGTCCGACGCCGAAGGCTACGGAGAGTGCCAAGCCGTTGACCACGCCGCCTGCGGTTTGCGTGATGGTGTTGCCTGCCGAAAGAGCGACGGTGGCAAGACCGGTCACAGCATTGTTGTTCAGCACAACATTGTTGGAAGCGGTGAGGCTGAGGTTCATCGCGGTCACATTGTTATTGATTACAACGTCGCCGTTGATATCGTTCAAGTTCAAGCCACCAGCGACGGTGATAGGTGCACCGGTCACGATGTTGCCACCGGCGGTGAGACCTGCGTTCACATTCAAGGTGTTGACTGCTTGCGACAGGAGCGTGATGCCATCAACTTCGTTGACGGTCAGCGTCGCACCACCGGTCGTGGTCAAGCTGCCGACTTGCGTGTTGAGAGCAACCGGTCCGGTGACGAAACCAACCGTGAGGGTCGGTGTGGTGATTTGCGTGAACGCTGCTTGCGTGATGGTGCCGGTCGAATCCAGCGTCACGAAGTTGGCGTTGACATTGTTGTTGAGAGCGATGTTGCCGCCGTTGTTGACGTCGAGAACGATGCCGCCCGTTACTGACAGGTTAGCAGCGGTGACGATGTCGCCTGCGGAAACGATACCGGCATTGATACCGAGGTTCGCAGCGTTTTGCGTGTTGAGAACGATACCGTTGTTTTCATTGATGATGAGCGTGTTGCCTGCCGAGCTGGAGGTCAACGATGCGACGTTGGTGTCGAGGTCAACCAGACCGTTCGTCCAGGTCAGGCTCAGTGCGCCGCCGTTGATGAGACCGGTCGACTGGCTGATGGTGTTGCCGGCGGTGAGGGCTACCGAGGTGGTGCCGGTCACCGAAGCGTCGAGGCTGACGTTGGTGGCAGCGGACAGAGCCAGTGTGGAAGCGCTGATTGAAGCGTTCACATCAACGTCGGAACCGACACCGTTGGCGGTGAGGTTGGCTGCGCCGAAGACCGTTACCAGACCGTCAACCGAGATGGTGCCGTTGGTGGTCGTTACGTTCAAGCTGCCGACCGATGCGCCCAGGATGCTGAGTGCATTCGCTTCGTTGACGGTCAGAGTCTGACCGGCAGCGCTGGCGCTGAGGCTCGCAACGTTGGTCGAGAGGGTGACCGGTCCGTTGGCGAAGCCGACGTTGAGCGCTCCGCCCGTGACTACGCCGCCGAATGCTTGAGTGATCGTCTGACCGGTGAGGGTAGCGGTGGTGGTGCCGTTGATGGTGCCGCCGCCGAGGCTCAAGGTTCCGCTAGCATCGAGAACGAGCGTGTCAGCCGAGACATTATTGGTCAGGATGATGTCGCCATTGTTGTTGTCGAGCGTCAGGTTGTTCAGGACGGAGATGTTGGCTCCGGTCGTGATGTTGCCTGCGCCGAGCAATCCGGCGTTGACGGTGAGCGATGCCATCGCTTGACCGAGGAGCTGAATGCCATTGGCTTCGTTGATTACGAGCGTGTCATTCGTGCTGCCCGATGCGAGCGATGCAACGTTGGTGTTGAGAACAACTCCGCCGTTGTTGAAGCTCACTGTGAGCGCTCCACCGTTGATGGTGTTGGCTACGTTTTGAGTGATTGTGTTGGCAGCGGTCAAGGTGACCGAGGTGCTGCCTGTGACATCAGCATTGAGTGCGATGTTGTTGCCGGCTTGCAACGAGAGTGTCGTTCCGCCGATTGCATTGTTGACGATAACGTCGCTTGCAGCTCCTTGAGCGTTCAGGCTCAGAGCGTTGGTCACGGTGAACGGTGCGCCGACGGTGATGGAACCGTTGGTTGTCGTCACATTCAAGGAACCGACGTTTTGCGAGAGCAAGCTGATTGCATCGGCTTCGTTGATGGTGAGCGCCTGACCGGCTGCATTCGAGGTCATCGATGCAACGTTGGTCGCCAGGGTCACAGGTCCGGTGCCGAAGGCTACGGAGAGTGCGCCGCCGTTGACGGTGCCGCCCGTTTGCGTGATTGTCGCGCCTGCGGCCAGAGCTACGGTGGTTGAACCAGTGATGCTGTTGGTGCCGAGGTTGACGTTGTTCGAAGCATCAAGCGTCAGGTTGCTTGCGCTGAGCGTGTTGCCGAGCGTGACGTTGCCTGCGTTGTTGTCGAGGGTCATGTTGCCTGCAACGGTGATTGCAGCGGTCGTGGTGATGTCACCAGCTCCTGCAAGACCGGCGTTGACGGTGAGTGCGCCGAGGGTTTGAGCACCGAGGGCGATACCGTTAGCTTCGCTGATGGTCAGGCTGTTTGCGCCGCCATTAGATGTAAGCGATGCGACGTTGGTCGCGAGGGCGACGTTGCCGTTGACCCATGTCAGGCTCAGCGCGCCGCCGTTGACGGAGGCTCCGAGGGTCTGGGTGATGGTGTTGCCGGCGGTGATACCGACCGAGGTCGAACCGGTCACGTTAGCATCGAGGCTGACGTTGTTGCCTGCCGAGATTGCGACGGTCGTTGCAGCGATTGCGCTGTTGACGTCGACATCGGAAGCGGCACCGTTGGCGGTGAGGTTCAACGCGTTGGTCACGGTGAACGGTGCGTCAACCGAGATGGTTCCGGCGGTTGTCGTGACGTTCAACGAATCGAGCGTTTGACCGAGCAAGCTGATTGCGTTCGCTTCATTGATAGTGAGCGTTTGACCAGCGGCGTTCGAGGTCATCGATGCAACGTTGGTTGCGAGGGTTACCGGTCCGGTGGTGAAGGCTACGGAGAGCGCTCCGCCGTTGACCGTGCCGCCTGCGGTTTGCGAGATCGTCGAGCCGACAAGCGAAACGCTCGTGGTTCCCGTCAAGGTCGTGGTGCCGAGGCTGAGTGCAGCCGACGCATCGAGAACGAGGTTGTTGGCGCTCAGGTTGTTGGTGAGCGTGATTCCGCCGTTGTTGTTGTCGAAGGTCAGGTTGCCGGTGAGCGTGTTGTTAGCCGACGTGGTGATCGCGCCTGCGCCCGTCAAGCCTGCGTTGATTGTCGCGTTGGCGAGAACCAGGTTGCCGACTGCAATGCCGTTCGATTCATTGATGGTGAGCGTCTGACCGGCGGCGTTGACACCAAGGTTGTTGACGTTGGTTCTCAATGTGACCGGCCCGTTGACGAACTGGATGCCGAGGTTATTGGCGGTGACGATGGTGCCTGCCAACTGCGTGATCGTGTCGGCGGCGGTCATTGCAAGACCGTTTCCACCGTTGGCGGTGACATTGCTGTTGAGAACGATGTCGTTGCCTGCGCCGTTCGCGACGAATGCGATGTCACCATTGGTGGTGATATCGGCACCGGTCGTGATGGTACCGGCTGCGGTGACGTTGAGGTTGTTGACGTTGTTCTGAGCGAGCAAGGTGATTGCGTTCGCTTCGGAAACCACGAGGCTGTTGTTGTTACCACCGGCAGTCGTGAGCGACGCGACATTCGTGTTGATTGTCGTGGTGCCCGTTGCCCACTGGAGGCTTAGCGCGCCACCGGCATAGGTGCCGGCTCCACCGATGGTGCTTCCGGCGTTGACCGTGATGGTCGTTGTACCGGTCGCGGTGCCGCCTACGGAGATTGCATCGCCATTCATCGCGAGAGTCGTTCCTGCGACGGTGCCTGTGACGGTGATGTCGTCAGCAGCGTCGAGCGATACCGTCGTTCCGGCTACGTTGCTGCCGCCGGCGATTGTGATGTCGCCGCCGTTGTTGGCGTTCAAGTCGATGTTGGCGACTGTGAAGGAACCGGTCGTCGTGATGTTACCCGTGCCGCTTCCACCAGCGTTTACCACGAGTGAAGCGAGCGATTGAGCGCCGAGGCTGATGTCGTCAGCTTCGTTGATGGTGAGCGATTGAGCTGCCGAGTTGGTCGTGGTCAAGGATGCAACGTTGGTTGCAAGGGTCAGAGGACCAGCGCCGAATTCGACGTTCAAGTTGCCGGTGCTTGCGATGACCGTACCACCAGCCTGGAAGATGGCGCCTGCGCTGTCGATGTTGACTGCGCTGTTGCCCGTGATGTTGGTGTTGAGGGCAATCGTGCCCGCGGTGTTGGCGACTGTGATTACGTCGCCTGCGACCGTGCCGCCGAGTTGGATGTTGTCGGTGGCGATGAGGTCGAAGGTACCGAGTCCGCCGACGAGTGCGTTCGTCACGTTAACTCCGGTGAAGGAGGTGTTGTTGATGAATGCACTGCCGGAGGCGGTCAGGTTCAAAGTCGAAGCCGTCGTGTTGAAGCGGCTTGCGGTGCTGGTTCCGACGTTGCCGGTCGAGAGGATCGTCAAGTTGGTGGTGTTGATTCCGCCGAGGATGTTGCCACCGCCAGTGGTCGTCAGGTTCGCCGAGTTGGTGGCGCTGACGGTGCCTGCCAGGTTGATGTTGCCGCCGAATTGAGCGCTCAGGGTCATCGAGTTGCTTGCAGCAACCGTGCCCGTGAGGTTGATTGCATCGCCGACTACTGCGGCTGCGTTCAACGTCAGCGAACCGACCGAGATATTGGCGGAGTTGCTTATCGGTGCAAGCGTAGTTGCCGTGAACGACTGGTTGCCGCTCAGGCTGCCGAGGATCAGGGTGCCTGCATTGTTGATCGAAACGGTGCCGTTGCCGTCGCTGTCGACATTAGTGATGTTGGTTGCGAGGGTCGCGGTTCCCAAACCGGTCACCATGTTGAGGGTGTTAGCAGCGACCGTTCCGGATGTCGTGATGGTGTTGGCTGCATTCGTCGCGCCGCGGAGGTTGACGGTGCCGGTGCCGACGTTGATGTTGCCCATCGCGATGTTGCCTGCCGAAGCGGTTCCGACGATGAACGAGCCACCGGAGACGGTGCCGTCGAGCACGGTGATAGCGCCGGACTCAACCGGTTGAGCTACTGACAGGTTGACGGTTCCATTCGTGAATCCGGTCGTCGTGATATCGCCGACGGTGATTCCGCCTTCGCCGATGATGTTGACTGCACCGCCGTTGGCTACGCCACCACCGGAGGTGTTGATGTTGCCGAGTGCGATGGTGCCGTCGTTGGCGACTGCGGTCACGCTGCCTGCGTTAGCTCCTGCTTGAGCCGACGAGGTGTTGATGTTGACTGAGCCGAGGTTGATGCTGCCGCCGGATGCCGACGGTGCGCCGATCGAGTAGACGGTCGTGCCATCCTGGATTTGACCAGGCGTTGCAGGCGACGATTCGAAGCCGGCGACCATAAAGAGGTTGCCTGCGTTGCCCGTCGGGTTGCTCAGGTTGATGGTCGTGAGACCGGTCGTGTTGATGTTGCCCTTGGCGATGATTGCCAGGTCTTGTCCGACGAATGTGATGTCGCTGATCAGGTTCACATCACCAGCACCGAAGTTGTTGATGATGGTGCCCGATCCGCAGAGGCTGGTGAATACCAGCGGGTTGCCTGCGACCGTTCCTTCGAGGATCAAGTTGCAGGTGACGAGGTCGAGTTGTTGTTGACCGACTACATCAGCACCGGTTGCGATGCGGATCGAACCGCCGGCGAGCGTCGAGACTTCAGCTTCAGAGATGAAGGTGATGTCGCCGAACAGGCTCAGAGTGTTGTTGCTGTTGAGCGTGAAGTCGACTTCATCGCCGGTCGCGTTGAATGTGCCGCCGGCAAGACCGTTGACGGCAAGCACTGTGTTGCTTGTGACGTTGATGTCGTTGGCTTCGAGTGCGAAACCGTTGGTCAACGATGTCGTCGAGAAGTTCACGTCACCGGATGTGGTGATGTTCGTCGTGGTCGTGATCGCACCGGCTGTGGTGACGGTCAGGTCCATCGTGGTGCCGAGCACGCCGATTGCAACGTTGTTGGAACCGTTGTCGAGGCTGACGGAACCTGTTCCTGAGCTGTTGAGCAAGTTGACGTTATTGACGCCTGCGGTGAGGTCAGCCGTTCCGCCGTTGAGGAGGATCGACAGACCGGAGACGCCGGACGTGGTGATGCCGCCGGTAGCGGCTTGCGTGATGTTGTTACCGGTGAGGTCAACGTTGGCTGCATTCAGCGAAGCGTTGATTGCAACATCGCCGAAGGAGAAGAAGTTGATCAGGTTGGTAGCAGCAACGTTGCCGTTGATGACGATGTTGCCGCCGGTGCTGATTTGCTTATCGCCGCCGCCGATGAGGCTGCCGGTTCCGGTGACTGTGATTTGTGCGGTGTTGCTAGCCAAGAACGCTGTGCCCGTCGTGGTGACAGCCGAATTGATGTTGATCGGTCCATCTTGCGATGTGAGCGTGAGCGTGTTGACGGTGAAGTTTTGACCGTTGGTCGTCTGGATTGCAGCAAGACCGAGGGTATCGACCGTGAGGTTTTGTGCGGAACCGACAATCGTGTTCAAGGTGACGTTCGATGTGCTTCTCAAGCTGACGGAACCAGCACCTGCGACGTTCGTGTTGACCGTCGAGAGAGCGTTGGTCGCGGAGTCAAGAGCTGCGACGCCGCTTCCGAGGTTGAGATTGAGCGTCGTTGCGGTCAACGTGCCTGAAGGCTGCGTGATGCTGTTGGCACCGACTACGGTGAGTGTCGTAGCACCGGTCGTGGTGACATCGTGGCTGAGGATGATGTTGCCGTTAGCATCGTTGAGGTTGAGCGCCGTGACCGAGATGTTGCCAGCGGTCGTGATGTTGCCTGCTCCGAGGAGTCCGGCGTTGATCGCGAGGGTGGTGATTCCGGTAGGCGAGTTGATCTGGATGCCGTTGGCTTCGTTGATGGTGAGCGCATCGCCCGTTGCCGTTGCCGTCAAGTTGTCGACAGCCGTCGTCAAGGTAACAGGACCGTTGCCGAAGTTGAGGCTGAGTGCGGTGCCGTTGATGGAACCGGTCGACTGACCGATCGTGTTGGCAGCAGTGATGCTAACCGAGGTCGAACCGGTGACCGAAGCATCGAGGCTTACCGAATTACCGGCTTGCATGCTCAGGGTCGTAGCGGTGATAGCGCTGTTGACGTCGACGTCGCTTGCAGCACCACCGGCGGTGAGGGCTACGGTTGCAACGTTCATCGGAGCATTAACGGAGATGGTTCCAGCCGTCGTGTTGACGGTGAGCGAACCGAGCGTTTGACCGAGCAAGCTGATTGCGTTCGCTTCATTGATAGTGAGCGACTGACCAGCAGCGTTGGAGGTCAACGATGCGACGTTGGTTGCGAGGGTGAGAGGTCCGGTGGTGAAGGCTACTGAGAGCGCTCCGCCGTTGACCGAGCCGCCTGCCGACTGCGCGATGGTGGTGCCCACCAGCGAAACGCTGTTGGTACCGGTCACGCTGACGGTGCCGAGGTTGAGGGTTCCGGATGCGTCGAGGACAACGTTGTTGGCATTGAGGTTGTTCGTAAGAACGATGTTGCCGTTGTTGTTATCGAGCGTCAGGTCGCCAGCCAGGTTGATGTTGGTCTGGGTGGTGATGTTGCCGGCGCCTGTCAAACCAGCATTGATGGTCAGACTGCCGATGTTCTGTGTCGCGAGGCTGATGCCGTTCGATTCGTTGATCGTCAGGCTCTGACCTGGGGCGAGCGTGCCGATAGCGTTGACGTTGGTGCGAAGGGTGACCGGACCGGTGCCGAAGATCGCGCTGAAGTTGTTGGACGTGATGATCGTTCCAGCCTGTTGCGTGATCGTCCCTCCGGCATTGACGCTCAGCGCGCCTCCAACACTATTGGAGGTGATGTTCGAGTTCAACACGATGTTGCTCGACAGTCCGGTAGCCGTCAGGTTCAAGTCGCCTGCGACAGCGATGTCGGCAGCGGTAGTGACCGTTCCGCCGGCAGTCAAGTTGAAGTTGTTGACGTTGGTTTGTCCGAGCAAGGTGATTGCGTTCGCTTCAGTGACGGTCAGGCTGTTGCCGTTTCCGCCAACCGTTGTGAGGGACGCAACGTTGGTGTTGATGGTCGTCGTGCCGTTGACCCATGAGAGCGAGAGGGCGCCGCCGTTGTAGCTGCCTGCACCGCCGATGGTGTTAGCAGCATTGACCGCGATTGTCGAGGTGCCGGTGACGGTGCCGCCGACCGAGATTGCATCGCCGTTCATTGCGAGCGTCGTGCCGCTGACGGAACCGGCGACGGTGATGTCATCAGCCGCATCGAGCGATGCCGAGTTGCTTGCCGTTATCGTGCTGCCACCATTGACGGTGATGTCGTTGCCGGCGCCGTTGGCGTTCAAGTCGATGTTGGTGGTTGCAATGGCACCGGTGGTGGTGATTGAACCGTTGGCATTAACAATGAACGTTCCGAGCGTCGTGTTGCCTATCGACAGAGCGTTCGTTTCGTTGATGGTGAGGGTTTGAGCCGGAGCGTTTGCAGCAATCGAAGCAACGTCGGTAGCCAGTGTTACCGGTCCGGTGACGAAGGCTACGGTGAGCGCGCCGCCACCGTTGATGGTGGTGCCGAGCGTCTGGAAGATCGTTCCTGCCGAGTTCAAGTTGACCGAAGTGGTGCCGGTGATGTTGGCGCCGAGGGCGAGGTTGCCGCTGTTGTTGACCAGCGAAACGGTATCAGCCGAGACGAGACCGCTTACGCTGATGCCGCTTGCGGAAACGAGGTCGAAGGCACCGGACGAGGCTGCGGAAACCAGGTTAACGCCGGTTACCGAAGTGTCGTTGATCCAGACATTGGTGGCGGCTGCAACTTGCAATGTTGTGGCATTGGTGTTGAGGCGGCTGCCGGTGCCGGTTCCGATTGTGCCGACTGCGGAGAGAATCAAGCTCGGAGTCGTGATACTGCCTGTGATGTTACCGCCGACCGTAGCGAGGTCAGCAGCCACGGTCGCGGTGACCGAGCCCAGCGTGATGTTGCCTGCAGCAGTCGTATCGAGAGTGAGCGTACCGACGTTGACCGAGGAAGCGTTGATCGCGCCTGCTGCATCGATGTCGACGTTGACACCGCCGCCGCTGGCTTGCAGGTCGGTGAGACCCGTCGAGTTGTTGACTATAACGGTGCCGTTGCCGAGACCGTTGATATTGATGTTGTTGACGGTCGTGTTGGTCGCGGTGACCGTACCTGCGCCGACTCCGATTACGAGGGAGTTGGCGGTGATCGGCGAGGTTGCAACTACCGTGTTGCCACCATTCAGAGCACCACTCAAGATGACTGTCGCGTTACCTGCATTGATGGTTCCTGCGGTCAGGTTACCGGCGGTCGTTCCGGCTACGCCAAACGTGCCACCCGATACCGAGCCGTCAAGAACGGTCATGGTGCCGCTGATGATCGGTTGAGCGACCTGGAGGCTGACGTTGCCTGCAGTGGTGCCGGTCGTCGTGATGTCGCCGACGCTCACTCCGCCTTCACCCCAGACGGTGACGTTACCGCCTGCGGTGACACCATTCGTGGTGATGTTGCCGAGAGCGATTGTTCCATTATTGAGGGTGCCGCCGTTGGCGACTGCGGTTACGTTGCCACCGACTCCGGTATTGGATGTGGTGGTGATCGTCACGCCGGCCAGGTTGATGCTACCGCCGGCTACTGTCGGAGCGCCGATCGTGTAGGTGACGTTGCCGTTTTGTACTTGACCGGGTGTCGCAGGCGAGGAGTCGAAGCCGGCGATCATGGTGAGGATGCCGCCGTTGACGCCGGTTCCATTCAAGTTGATGGTCGTCAGACCGGTGGTGTTGATGTTGCCTTTAGCGATGATGGCGAGGTTCTCACCGTTGAAGGTGAGGTTGCTGCCGAGGTTTACATCACCGGCGCCATTGTTATTGATGATCGTTCCCGATCCGCAGAGGCTGTTGAAGACCAGCGGATTGCCGTCGATGGTTCCTTCGAGAACCAGGTTGCAAGTGACTAGGGTGAGCTGTTGCTGACCGAGCACGTCGCTGCCGGAGTGAACATAAATCGTTCCGCCTGCAGGCGTCGTGAGCGTAGCCTGGCTGATGAAGGTCATGTCGCCGAACAGGTCGATGGTCGGGTTAGCACCAGGGTTGGTGGTAGTGAAGTTAACTTCTTGTCCGCCGCCCGTTGCGTTGAAGGTACCGCCTGCCGGACCGTTGACAGAGAGGTTCGATGCCGTCGTGACATTGATGTCGGAGGCGCTCATTACGAAACCGTTTGTGAGCGACGGTGTCGTCAAGTTGATAGCACCGGTGGTGGTGATATTAGCTGCTGTGGTGACACTGCCGGCGGTTGCGGTGAGGTTGGTTGCCGAACCAAGCGTTCCGAGCGTCAGAGCGTTGGAACTGTTGTTGATGGTTACAAGACCGTTGCCGAGTCCGCTGGTATTCACCCGATTTATGTTGTTCGTTGCCGAACCAAAAGTAGCATTTGTTCCAAGCGAATTAAATGCGATCGTCAATCCGGTCGGGCCAGTCGTACGAAGGAAACCGCCAGATTGAGTTATGTTCCCACCGGTCGTAGTTAGGAATACATTGTTTGCGACAACGTCATTCGAGAAAACAATATTGTTGGCTCCAGTTGTTTCAAGGTCGAGAGTGCCGACGGTGAAGTTTGAAAGCACTGTCAGATTTCCATTGCCCGTTTGGTTGGCGTTGACAATCAGCGTCCCTATCGTCTGGTTGTCCAGGACAAGCCCGTCCGCTTCGTTGATTGTAAGTGTCGCGTTGGTCGCGTTAGTCGTTAATGAAGCCACTGCCGTTGCAAGCGTGACTGGGCCGCTGGCTGGGGTTGTAATTCTTACATCTAGGAGACCGCTGCTGTTAATAACTCCCCCGTACTGAGCTATGTAACTCCCTGCCAGAATTACGTTAGTAGTTCCAGTCAGGTTGTAGCCGACGCTGAGTGCGCTAGTGGCGTCCACCAAAACAAATCCACCACTCAACGTATTGTTGATACCAATGCCGCCCCCGTTGTTGTCTAACAGGAGATTACCTGTCACACTTATCGCGTTAAAAGTCGAGAGACCGCCTGCTCCTGTCAGACCTGCGTTAACGGTCAGTGCTCCGAGCGTCATTCCTAACAAATCAAGCCCATTTGCTTCGTTAACAATCAGTCCCGCGGTACCGCCATTAGCAGTTAGGCTGCCAACATTAGTTGCTAGGGTCACAGGTCCATTTGTAAAGGTCAAACTTAGTGCGCCACCACCGCTCACTAGAGCGCCGCTTGATTGTGTGATGGTACTGCCAGCATTGAGAGCGACCGACGTCGAACCCGAAACGTTGGCGTCGAGGCTGATCGAGGTACTCGCGACCATGGTGAGCGTCGTTGCGGTGATTGCACCGTTGACGTCGATTGCACCAGCGCCACCATTGGCGGTGAGTGTGGTTGTTGCGACGGAGAACGGAGCGTCAACTGAGAGGAGACCGTTGGTCGTCACACTCAAGGAACCGAGCGTCTGACCGAGGAGGCTAATGCCGTTGCTTTCGTCGATGACGAGCGACTGACCGGCAGCGTTGCTGGTCATGCTGGTGACGTTGGTTCTCAAAGTGGAACCGGTCGTGCCGAATGCGAGGCTCACTGCACCGCCGGCTACTCTATGAACGCCGGCAGATTGGTTGATCTGATCTGCTGCAGTGAGGCTGACGGCAGTGTTGCCGGTGATGTCGTGGTTGAGCAAGATATCGCTGCTCGAACCGCCCGCATTGAAGCTCAGCGTTCCGCCGACGACGAGCGAGTTACCGGTGGTGATGCTGCCGTTGGTCGTGTTCACGAAGAGCGAACCGACAGCAGCACCGTTAACGGTGATTGCGTTTGCTTCGTTGACTGTCAGGGTTTGACCGCCGGCGAATGCGTTAACCGTATTGACGTTTGTCGCCAGGGTGACCGGACCGTTGACGAAGTTGATGAGCAAGTCGGTACCGGCGATGACGCCCGTCGATTGACTGATGCCATTTTGCGAGTTGATAGTGACGCCACCCGACGATGTGATACCACCATTAAGGGCGATACCGCTAGTGCCACCAGCTTGCAGGAACGCTGATGTCACCGTGATTGGTGCATCGAGCGAAATCGCGCCGCCGACAGAGCTCACCGAGAGCGCGCCGATGTTGTTCTGGGCGAGGATGCTGATGTTGTTTAATTCGTTGATACTCAGACTGTTTGTGTTGCCGTTGACGGTCGTAACCGAAGCGACGTTGGTGTTGAGCGTTGTCGTGCCGCTCAACCACTGGAGGCTCAATGCGCCACCATTATAGGTACCGCTTCCGCCAAGGGTGTTGCCGGCATTCACTGTCAGTGTCGATGTGCCTGTGACTGAACCTAAAACCGAGATATCGTCACCATTGAGTGCAAGAGCCGAAGCGCTTGCGGAACCATTTACAGTGATGTCGTTAGACGCATCGAGCGCGGCGGAATTCGTAGCAATAACCGAACTGCCGATTCCGACGGTGATGCTGCCACCTGCATTCGCGTTCAAGTCAATGTTGGTCGCATTGATAGCGCCCGTGGTGCCGATGGACCCGTTCGCGTTTACGACATAGGTGCCGAGAGTGGCGTTACCGAGGTTTACGCCATCAATATCATTGATTGTGAGTGTTTGTCCGGCTGCCGTGGCGACAACTGAGTTGACGCTCGTAGCAAGAGTTACAGGACCGCTGGTGAATTCGACAGTGAGCGCACCGCCACTTATAAGATAGGAGGGATTTTGACTTACAGTCCCAAATAAGGCTGAGAGCCCAACACTGACAGAACCAGAAATATTTTCGTTTAACACAATGTCGCCACTACCGGAGGAGATGTTCAAAACGGAGCCTGTTAGAGCGCCACTGACCAGGATGTTAGTTCCACCGAAATTCGAAGTTAGGGTTTTGCTCCCAAATCCAGCAAAACTTGCAGAGTTCGTGATAGTGATGCCACCTGCGGTTGCGGTCAAGGTACTAGCGCCGTCAGCCACTACTGCATGATTAAGGGTGACGTTGCTACCAGTCAAATTTAGCTGATCGAGAGCGAAACTAGTGGAGGTGTCGATGTTGCCTGATGATGTAATTGTCAGATCTTGAGTCGTTCCAGTAATTATGCCGAGTGTCAAGTTTCCACTGTTGTTATTCAAGCTGACGGCACCGCCGCTGGTTGAGTTGAGCACACTTAGAACTGAGTTAGCTATTGCAAGAGCCCCTGTTCCGCCTTGTATGCTTAAGGTATTAGAAACCACGTTGCTGATAGCAAGATTCCCGGATAGCCCAATGCTTGAACCGACCCCTATGCCACCGCTTAGAAATTTTCCACCGCCAATTAAGGCAGCAGCACTAGAAGGCGGGATAGATAAAGTTGTTTCAGCAATCGCTAACATGGTCGTCCCATTACCGCTAGTTTGGATACCTCCGGTGACAGCGATACCGCCCTCACCAATGAGAGTGATGTTGCCACCATTGCTGACTCCGGTACCATCGATCAGATTTATGTTGATAAATCCACTACCAGGAGCTGAACCAGTGGTGGCCGACATTGTGACATTACCACCCGTTCCACTGGTCGAACTAGTTAGTACGGTAACCGCCGCCATATCGATCCGACCACCAGTCGTGCTCGCGCCAGTGACACCAAATACAGTATCAACAGGAGGTGGACCCACTTGCGTCACTGTATTGGGCGTGAAATCGTATCCAGCCAGCACTATTAGCGAACCAGAGCCAGAGGCAGAGGTTAAATCAATCAAATTTCCCAACCCTGAGAAGATGACATCGTCTCTCGCGATTATCGCTAGATTTTGACCATTAAAAATGAGGGGAGATGTGATATTAACGCTGCCGGAGCTGTTTGCTATCGTGCCAGCTCCAATCGGACAATCAAAAACAAGCGGGTTTCCTGAAATTGTACCTATTCCGTTGATCACAAGATTACAGGTATGTAGGACTACCTCCCGGTTTCCGCTAACCGCAGCAGCGTTGATAGCTATAGACTGTCCGGCAACACTGTTTGCATACAAGTCTGAACTCGTTCCAACCTGCATGTTATTAAATGTATTAATTCCGTAGAAGTTAAGGTTATGGGATGAAGCAGTACCAGCGGCTCTAAAGGCTATGTCGCCAGTTGTTGCGGTCACAATTCCGCTTCCATAGACCTCGAGTCCGCTTCCAGTAAAGCTTTGAATGGAGACCGACGAGCCCGACAATCCCGAATAGTTCAAAACGTTCGTAGTGACATCGAGCTCGCCCGACACGATTAAACTACCAGCAAACAAAGCCGCCCCCGAGAAAACAAAATCGTTTGCAGTGCTACCTAATTGAATACCAGTCGGTCCGCTTCCCAGCGAAGACACGAAGACGTCGCCAGAAGTACTGAATTCTAATTGCTGAGGAAATCCGCCGTAGTCGTTACGAATTGGAGAAAGACTCGAACCAAAATTTCCAGTTCCTCCGTTCATGTCAAGCCACGCTGTACCGAGAGAAGTACTTCCGCTCTGAGTGATACTGCCGCTACCGCTTACGGTAAGCGTGATTTTATTCAATCCAAACAGCGAATTTCCTAGAGCTATGTCACCGGATGAAGAAGTGAAAACTATTTCTCCTGCATTTACAGTGCCGCTATTGCTTATTCCCCCAGCTGTCTGTAGCGCAAAAGTTTGGCTAGAGCCAGCTGAATTCGTTCCGACTAAAGAAACCGTGGAGGAGGCAGAGTCATTAATGCTGACGGAACCCAGAGAGCCTAGCAGTCCGGTCGACGCCGTTAGGGTGGTGGCATTAGTTTGAATCACTTGAGTTGTAACACTAGTCAAACCGATAGAACCTGAACCTGACGTCAGGGTCAACTTTGGAGTGAGCAACGACAAACCAATGTTTTGCTCGATGTTTCCAAGTCCATCCGCCGACAAAGTGATGCTTGCATTCGCTCCAATATTCACAGTTTGAGCGATCGACGCACCGCTCCCAAAAGGTGCAAGTAGTGAGACATTTCTTCCATATAAAGACTGAGTTAAGGCAATAGAAGAACCGGTTATGGTGATGTCGTTATTCTGCAATAACGTCGCTGTACTCGCTCCGAAGCCGGGCGCGCTCAACCCGGAAGGGGCTCTCGACCCATAGAATCCGGGGTTTCCTCCACCTAGTCCGCCGAAGCCCCTCAGACCACCGCCGCCGAAAAATGGGCCGCTGCCGCCAGTACTACTTGACGAACCCCCTCCAATAGAATTGGGGGCGATCAACGAAACCCCAGAACTGTTGAGGAAACCACCGCCGGCGGAAGTTGCGAAACCGCCACCTGTGCCGCCGCCCAAGGCGATATAACTAGCCCCTCCTGAAAAGAAGACTCCCTGCGACATGGCGCCGCCTCCTCCTCCACGATAGCCTCCGCCACCGCCTCCCCCTCCGACCTCAATGCCGAAGCCACCACCACCGCCGCCGCCGCCGCCGAAACTTCCGCCTCCGCCGCCGCCTCCCTGGAAGCTACCGTCTCCACCCTTTCCTCCATCGTAGGCATAGATTCCAGAGCCGACAGTCACAGATCCTGCCGCATTCAGAGCTATCGAACTCGCCAGACCGCCACTACCACCGAGGCCGGTCGCTCCACTACCACCGCCACCACCTCCACCGCCGCCACCCGATGAGTTCACCTCTCCACCGATACTAATCTGTCCGGTGGCGCCGAAATTCTGACCTCCAAGAAAAATCGAGCCGCCGTTTCCCCCTTGTCCTCCGAAGCCGGCAGTGACTCCAGCGTAGTTTGAAGCAAAATATCCGCCACCTCCACCGCCGCCGCCAAAGGCTAAAAGACCACTCGTTGATATTAGTGATCCGGCATGAATTTCGATATTACCGGCGTTTCGACCTGCCAAACCATAAATCGGAAGCGGTATCCCTGCAGGTCCGCCGCCAGCGCCAGCCGTGCTGACATTTCCCGTCACTACCTGACCATTCAAGGCAAATTGTCCAAGGGCTTGAACAGCACCAGAAGTGGTGGCGCCTAAACCGTTGAAGGTTACAGTATGGTCTGGCAAAGTCGAATCTGGTTGCTGAGTGTAAATTGCGACGGAACCAGAATTTGAGTTACCAACAGAAGTACTAACGTCCCTCAAGATCACTGTAGGCACCGGTATCGCTGGATTCGCCCCCGCTATCACAGTTACACTGCCACCGCTGGTGGTGATAGAGGATTGAGTGGTACTATTCAAGTTCACCCGACCGCCCGTATCTGTCAGGGGATTGTAGTAGGCCGCAAGAATTACACTGGCACCTGAAGTGGAGATAAGTGCTCCTTGTGCTGTAGTCCTAGTACTGGCGCTAAGGTCTATGTTCCCGCCGAGATTACTCACGGAAGAAAAATCAATAGTGGTGGTTGTCCCCGCTGTTTGGGTAATCGGACTTCCCGTGACGCTCGGTGTGACACCGGCTACCACTGTGATGAGAGAATTTGCACCAGTTGTACGAATGAAGTCATTGCCTCCGGCAGCAATAACATTTCCACCGGCGAGAATGTTCAAAGCTTCATTCGCAAAGAGCTCTCCAGATATGACAATATCCCCGGTAGAAGCGTAAGTTGGGTCGCCTGTGATGCAATTATTGCCAAGCACGAGAACATCGGTATCCGCGAAGAAATAGGCGGCCGCGGCCTTTGTCTCGACAGTGCCGTTGACCTTGCCAACATTTCCAGCGACAAGACCGTTTCCGCCGTTTAGATTCAGGTATTTAGAACGAAAGTTGCCTCCATCAAGTTTGGTTTCTGCGCTACCTATATAGCTGCCCGACCGAACATTAATCGCCCCCTGCTCCGCTTCAAAGGTGCCACGACTCTCAACTCTCAAGTCGACTTGGTCTTGAGTGGTTATTTGAATATTTCCCTGAGCGGATTTCACGATTCCATCATTAACAATGGCACCGCCTGTAGTATCAAGCAGTACGCTGGCACCTGACGTCATAGAACCATCAGAGCTATTTACTATTTTGCCAGCAGAAACCGAAAGCTCGCCGGAGCTCTCGATCGTTCCTAAGTTTAGAAAATCGTTGTCCGCCTTTAACGACAAATCAATCGTGGACTCCGTGGCTCCAATTTGCGCGCCGAGAGTTGCAGGCGTGTTGGTGGAAATGATCGCGCCTTCATGGTTGGTGATATTGTCTGCGCGAATTTCGCCTGCGGCTCTATTGCCGCGAGACGTATAGGTATATATGGATCCGGAATTCTCAAGATCCCCTTGTACGTGAAGTGACGAATTCTTGCTGAAATCCCCTGTCGCTGTTACACCGGCGTTGACAGTGACATTGCCGGCTTTCATTATCCCGTTCGGTCCGGTCGCCAACGAGTTCAAATCGAGTGAGCCCCCTGTAGCCTTACCGGCACTGTTGATGACGAGCAACTGCTTCCCGCCGCCGAGCACTTGTTTGACCGCAGCATACTCAGCAGCCGTCACTTCGGAGCCCGCGTACACTTTCTTAGATGCACCGCCAACTTCTATGGTGATAAAGCCGCCATCCGCGAAAAGCTTGTCGCCCAGTGTGATGTTGCGCGTAGACGAACCGAAATCGAGATTTGCTCCATTGTCCAATCTGATGGAACGTCCGTTCGCTGTTTCTTGGAACACTCCATTGCGAACGTGAAGAGTTCCAAGCCGTCCATTGGCCAGTCGACCGTGCGCATCGACAGCGCCGGGCGCGAGTGGAACTGCTAGTCCAGGAGCTGTGCGGTTCGCCGCGCGATTTTCGAATCGCTGTTCGCGACGTTCAGCACGCGCTTCTCTGCGTTCCTGCTTTGTCAGCTTATCTGGACGCGAAATTTGGATGTCGCCTAAAACCGGGTTTACAAGCGGCTTGACGAGCGGTTGAATGCGAATGGTGTTGGCAGGATCTACCGAGTGATCGCGTCCGCCCGCGCGTACGCGAACATCTGGAACTCTGATCAAAGAGTCTCTACGCTCCTGACGTGCTTCTCGGCGCGCCGCACGATCATTTAGAAACGCTCCCGCGTTAACTCCAGCCCCGCCGTCTAGCGATGCCGCGAATGCCGAATTAGACGATACACTGAAGAGGAGTACCGTTAGCCCTGCCATAACCCGCCTGAAGAACAAGGCGCGATTGCGTTGTTGCTTCGTTGGTTGACTTCGCATAGGTGTTACTCCTGCATTTTGCACGCAATAAGCTACGGGCTGCTCGTGAAAGCAGCCTGCTAAATGGATTCGTGTGCCCTTAACCGGGCAGGGGATTCCGGGATTCCAGAAAAAAAGTTTCTTCCCAAGCCGGGAACAAATTTTTTCTAGTGCCGTCTTTGCGGCGGTCCGATTAAGTTACAACGAAAGGTTGTATATGTCATCGCCCAAAGCCTGGTGTAATTCCCATAGATTGGACCATTACGCATACCCCGAAAATACTTCGAAAGCATTGTGCGACAAAAGACACAAAGTAAAAGCTGCACGAAGGAAACCAAATCTTAAACGTAACTCACGTAAAGCGAACTCTCCGAAAGTGCCACAGGCGGCGCCTCCGAATGTTTCCAATTGGCTAACAAAGATCTCACGCATATTCCACCAAATGGGTGATTGTGCTTTTGCCTAAAATGTGTTTCCAAGCTCTTTCAACTGTTCCAGTGCTAGCGCACAAATTCGCGAAGAGCCGCTTTTCATGGGGTTCTCCATCAAACAATCTTGACCTGCAAAACTTCTACTCCCGCATGACCAGCATTGAGTTTCTTTGCTGATACTTTGTTACGTTTTCCGAAGCCCACCAATTGTAGTTTTCCGGGTTCGGTCCATATAATCGTTCCCAACGTCTTCGGTATCCCAGTTTCTGGACGTAAATTTCAAACCAAATAAGATTGATGGTGGAGGACTCCATGCAACTCAAACGTACTTCGACTCTTTTCTCAATTGCTCTGGCTCTCGTCGCAACAGCAATTTTTGATGCACCGGCTTCGGCTCAGAAAGCGGCTTCCCCTTCCACAGTGAAGATCGGCTACTTCAACCTCACCATGGTTAAAGCCAAAACCCCGGCAGGCGACGCAGACGCATTGAAGAACCAAGCCGAAGGTCAACTTCGTCGCGATATCGAGACCGGTCAAAAGGCAATCGAAAAAGCACGAGCCGACAAAAAGACCGAAGCTGAAATCAAAGATATCGTCAAGCAAGTTCAAACAGAACTGGCTGCCAAACAGCAAGCACTGTTCCAACTCGTTCAATCAGCAACTCTTCAAGACACACAAAGACTCGTTCAAGCAGTCAACGTCGTTGCCAAGAAAAAAGGTCTCGACCTGATCGTTGATGCCAACGCAGTTTATGCCGGTGGCAAAGAAGTTCTCGACAAAGGCATCGACGTCACCAACGACGTTATCGAAGCAGTCAACCCGATGGCAGCAATCGACCGCGCCGCAGAATCGAAGAAAGAAGCTTCCGAGTAGTCGTTCTTCAACTCACCTGAATAGGTTATCGAAAGGACCGGTTTTTACCGGTCCTTTCATTTTTGTCGTTGTGCTACCTTATATAGACAAAACAGCGAGGGCGGTAATGACCAGTCCATACGAAGAAGACGCGATTCTCAAGGTCGGCGACCCTGCACCACAGTTTTCGCTGGAATCATATCCTGCGGGTCAGGTGAGTCTGAAAGACTTTTTTGGGAAACAGAATGTGATCCTCGCGTTCTACCCCAAAGACAATACGCCAGGATGTACAAAGGAAATGTGCACATTCAGCGAGCGGCGTCAGGAATTCGCAAACGCTAATACTGTGATTCTTGGTGTCTCCACGGACGATACCACTAGTCACAAAGACTTCGCGACTCAATACGGTTTGCTAAATCAGTTGCTGTCCGACACCTCCCGCGAAACCGGCATGGCTTACGGCGCGGTGCGAGGCGATCGCGTTATCGCAGATCGCGTTCTTTTCGTCATCGACAAAAAAGGTTTGATTCGCCACGTTCATTCCGGACAGCCTGATTTTGATGAACTGCTGGAAATTGTCAAAGCATTGGAAAAACTGCAGGCGGATAGTTAGCTTTCTTGAGTAACTCTGACCTCGAATTTGAGAATTATGAAATCCTCTCCAAACTGGGAGAGGGTGGATTCAGCGACGTCTACCTGGCGATCCAAAAAACATTGGATCGAAAGGTCGTTTTGAAGGTTTTAAAAACAAACACAATCAACAACCGCGCCATCGTTAGATTTCAAAACGAAGCCAAAGCACTTAGCAAACTCAACCATCCCAATATCGCCTCGGTCTATGATTTTGGGCAATCGGCAAAGGGAGATCTCTATCTCACAATCGAGTTCGTCGACGGCGACGATTTGTCCAGCCTGATTCAACAGCGTGATTTCATCGAAGTCGATGATGCGATCGACATCATAATTCAGCTATGTAAGGCCCTCGATCATGCTCACCAACTTGGAATTATCCATCGTGACATCAAGCCGGCCAACGTAGTAATAACCCACTCGAGCACACCCGAAGGTGAGGCTGACATCAGCCGGCTGCACGCGAAACTGCTGGACTTCGGAATATCTAAATTGACCGAGGACGCCACCGAATTTAGTGCCGTAACGGTCGGCTCGAATCTGCTTGGTTCACCGCTGTTCATGAGCCCCGAGCAGTGTGAAGGAAAACCGATTTCGAAGTTCAGCGACCACTATTCACTCGGGTGTGTTTTCTACAACATGCTCTGCGGGCAGCCTCCGTTTCTAGGCGAAACAGCACTGTTGACCATGATGATGCATCAAAACGAACAAGCCGAACCGCTCGCAGAAGTCGCTTCTCAAGAAATTCCAGACGGTGTCGAGAGAATTGTCGAAACGTTGATGTCCAAAGATCCTGCTCTACGATACGATTCGCTGCTGCAAGTTGTTCAAGAGCTCGAGCAAATTCGTTTTCCGCATATTCAAAGCGAACATGAATCTGGATCAGAGTCTACAATGTCCCGCCCGAACGTCAACAGAAAATTTGTCTTAGCTGGGGTTCTGTCAGTTCTGGTTTTAATTGGATTTTCAGTTTCCCTAATTTATTTTCTGGACTTAAACCAAGATCGCTCGACAGTGGAAACGCTCCCCCAGGAGAAAGATACTGGGTCGCTGCTCCCGCAAATGCCTACCCCAGCCGAATCTTTCAGGTCAAAGACTAAAGCTCAAACCGATTTTCAATTCACCGATCAATTTGCGGGCGATGAGGACATGGCGGCTATAGCAGAAGATCCTCGAATTCAGAGGGTCGATGTGCATAAAAGCGGTGTCAGCAGCAAAGGCCTACGTAAGCTGAAAAATCTAAAATTGCTTATGCTCGATACTTCGTTCTGCAAAGGCGTAGAGTCTCTGGATTTTTTAGAAGACTTACCCTGGATTCAGGTACTGGATTTGCATGATACCGCCATTGGTGACAAGGACGTACCCTATCTAATCAAATTGAAAAACCTGAAAGGGTTGCGCCTTGATGGCTGTAAGCTCACGAATCGCGGCTTGCGACAACTGTCGAAGTCGGACTCGCTAATTAACGTCATGCTACCAATCAATGCCAACGTGTCCCCACAAACAATCGACAAATTACATGAGGAACTTCCTCAATGTACATTTCTTCCACGGTACAAGAAGAGCAAAATTGAGTTGCGCAAGGAACAGCTCGGCATCAGCGATCCTTACCAACTTGCTGTTGAGCTCAATAAGACACCAAATTTGAAACCAACATCGGCTTTCTATCTAAAAAATCTCACAATTATATGCCAGTCCCTTCTGGTCTCAGGAAAACTGGAAGAGGCGGGGAAAAGCACAAAACAACTAACTAAGCTCAGCTTGCAGAGCGGGAATCAGAATGCGATCGCAACGGCATATCACGCTCGTGCCGAATATGAAGCCAAACGTGGTAATAATGCTCAAGCCCGCGATCTCTGCGAGAAATCACTTTCTCTGTTTCGTGCGACAGTGATGGCAAATGACCAGGCTCTAGTTTCCGTGCATCGAGCGTTCTACGTACTCTTATCGAAAATTGGAGAGAAAGAAAGAGCAGTGGGTGTCGCAGAGGAAGGGACTAGATTGTTCGAGCACTATCACGCAGCCAAGCTAGAGCGTGCACAAGAGCAGCCCGTTTCGTACGCTGCCATGGACACCGCTGCGATGCGTGAGATGGTCGGACTCTATTACCTGTACGATACGCACGAGAAGGCAAAGGCAGCACCTCTGTTCGCAAAAAACATCGAGCTTCTTAAATGGCTTAATCCAGGTGCGAATGTACTTACGGCAAGAAATCTCATCGAACTAGCTCATAGCGAGACGAAAGCCGACAAACGAAAGCAACATTATTCAGAGGGAATGTCTATGATCAAAAACATGAATTTCCCTGACGAACAGAATGCAATTACGAGCTATTGCGATGCCGCTTTCAGCCTGGCTCAGGTCTACTACGACGAGTCCAATTTTGATGACGCAATAAAAGAAGTGCATCGAGCGCTTGCAGCATTGCAGAAGGAGAAGAAATTAGACACGTCTCGCGACGAAGCCTATCGAAAGCTACTGTTTCTCTACCTCTCGAAGGCGGGCAAAACAGCAGAAGCGCGCGCTGCCGGCGAAGAATTCGAGCGCCGCTATCACAAGAAACCAAATTAATCGCAGACTACACCCAGCTCCACTGCATACGTTGAGGGACGCGCATGTTTAGCTCTTCAAGAGCCTCATCGAGACTGATGTTTTTCTTCACGCAAAGTCCCAGCAATTCCACCGCTTGCGTTCTAGGCAAATAACCGAAGCGCATCAGCGTTTGAACTCTAAGAGTCTTATAGAGGACTTCCTCAGTGAGTAATTTAGAGTCTAGAAGCAGCTTGCCAATTTTGACGGCACTATCCGTGTTTGCCATCGCCTGCTCCAATTCCTCGCGTTTGCAAACCTCAGACTCTACGAGCAGGTCGCCCAGTCTCGTGTTCGAATCCGGCTTGTGCAGCAATTGATATTCCGCGATTGTCGCGTACACATCGCTGTTGTCTTTGATTACTCGGCGAAGAGCTTCGGCTGCTTGGAAAGGCTTCAACGTTCCCTTATTGATACTGCCCTGCAATGTCTCAGCCGATTCGAGCTGGTCTCGAGTAATAATGCCTCTCTCGACAAGAATCTGGCCAAACGGCTTTTTCTTGAAAAGCTCTATCTCCAGACACTCAGCCATCTCCTCCATCGTCACCAGGTCGGCCATCTCGAACAGTTCGCCAACGCGTGTCGTTTTTGCGTCAGGATGAATGAAAAAGCCCAGCTCGAATAAAGCCTGCTCGAAGGAGACTTCGCGCTTTCTCGAATAACGCAGTCCCTGCGCGGCTTTATCCTTATCAAGACCGGTCTCTCTCATCATGTATACAGCACTAAGCGCCGTATAAAGCTGTTTGGTAGTCAGCCTGTTGTCCGTGAGCAGCCACTGCCCGATCATCATGCCGGCGTCGGTTGAGTGCTTAAGCGCATTGCCCAGGTCTTCCCGACTCAGCATTTTTGCGGACATCAGCAGCTGAGTTAGTTCGTTCGTAGCAGATACAACGATATGAGTCTGCTGGTGCAGCTTTTCAATCGACTTAACTGCGTCTTCAAGAGAAACCTTGTTCTGTATGACCAGACGAACAGCTCGGATGGCCATATCTAGCGTTATCTTTTTCTCTTCTACTTGCTTGAGCGCTTTTATGGGCGCTTCTAATTTATCGGCTTCCGTAATTCCAGCGTCTACTAATGCTTCCTGGAGTTCGAGGTCTAGCTCGGCAGCGAGCTTGGTTCCGGCTTCAACTTGCTCGCGAGTTAAGACACCACTGCCCAGGAGTATTGGCACGAGCTGGGAGGACTGAGTATCTTTACTGGATGTGGTCACCTTTGCACCTTGATAAAAAATGCGTTTTCTCGGTCCATCTCGCCATGGACACTATTCAAATGTTACCCGAAATTTGGGCTTCACATCCTTTGTTTGAACACGATTTTTATCCGGTATATGCAATCGGGCTCGGCTTGGACAGAATTCTGCAAGGCAGCCGAAGCAGCACCGCATCGCACCGCATCGGTCCGGACCGCGCCAGATTGCCCTTGTCAGTCGCGTCGCCCCTGTCAGTCGCGTTGCCCTTGTGAGTCGCTTTGCCTGTCGGTCGCGTCGCCATTGTCAGTCGCGTCGCCCTTGTCAGTCGCGTCGCCCTTCTCAGTCGTATTCGCCTTCGATAAACCAGGTTTGACACTCGTGGTCGTAAACAAGCAGCATCATCAGCATCAGGTCGCTGGCTGCCGGCTGAACCAGAGCCGTGTAGTACGACTTGCGCACAGGCTCTTCCCACCACAACCCAGAAAGGCATTCCGGGTTGGTGATGCTTTGAATTCTGTACAGCCGCCCCTCATAGGTAAAAGCCTGCGGCTTTGTCTTGTGAACCTCCATAAAAACGGCGATCGGACTCGGGTGCCTTTTCAGAACCAATCCGGAAACTAGGCCGGCGGTGCCTGTTTTCTCTTTGACGTAGTCAACGGCAATCGCGAGCCGCTTCCTTTCGGAAGAGACCACCGACAACTCCCTTTTGCCGGAACTCCTTTTGCCTTTTGACGACCGCGTTTGCGTCTCCGTCTGCTTGCGCGACGAGATTGCCGGTTGCCATTCTCCGGCTCGGTCTGGTGTGTATTGATCAATGGGTACGGGCTTGACGAGAACATTGTCACCTCCATATCGAGTGTTTAACTTTTGAACAAGCAGCAAAAATGATTCTGAGAAAACGCCATTCTCTTCGCTTGGAATAGTGCCGCTGGCATCGTTCGACAGCACCGGCATTTGCTTGAATACTTCAATCGAAGTCCTGGAGACAATCAGGCGGAGACTGGTAAACTCCTTTTCAAGCCGTTTGTTCTCAATTGATAATCGCAATACTTCCAGTAAAAATTTGCTCTGGCTCGAAGGACGAATTAATCGAACGGTTCGCTCATCAAACAAATCCTCATCCGAATAAAAACAGACTACAATTTCCTCCGCACATAAACCCTTTTCTATTAATAATTGGGTGAGCCGATCGAGCATTGACTTAATAACAAAAAGCGTGTCGTTGAGAGCTTCTATGGGTCCCCCCATATCAACGTAGCACTGAAACTCGGTTTCAATTTTCGGCAAAGATGGCTGACGCGCGTCAATACCGGAAGCCAGGTTGTATGCAAGCAATCCTTCGGATTCAAATCGCGATGCCACCTCATCGATTGGCAATGCGGTCAACTGACCCATTCGTTCGATTCCCAGCCCATAGAAGATCTCTCTGAGCTCACTTTTGATTGGCAGAAAATCAATTGAAAGCGTTGACAGAAACTGCCGATCCTTGCCATGCTCCACTATATGCCAGCGACATTTTTTATTTTGCGCCGCCACAATTGCAGCAAAAGCACTGTCAGCCATTCCGATACTACATTCGGTGTATCCTTTCCGACTTACAAATTTCAAAACGTCTCTTGCAAAATAATTTTCACCTCCTAGAAGTGAGAGTCCATCGGCATCTATCAGAAAAGTCCCGACCTGACAAGCGGACACTCGCGGAGAACAAGCCACTAATTCAGCAAGCATTTCCTTCTGCGCTTTTATATAAATGTGTTCATCGTAATCCCTCCAAATTAGTTCAGAACAAACAGCTCTTGCTTCAGAGAGTCTCATGCCGACTCTGACGTATTTCCGCTCAGCCTCAGCCGAACAAAGTAATACCCTTGATCGCCCGCCGATTAAAACAAATGGCTTTCCCTTAAGCTCAGGCTCATGCTTTTGCTGTACGACGATCTGGAATCTGGGGATGCGTAAACAAGCGATTCGGGACATGAGTATTCAACCTGGTTTCCATATTCTGTGTCATACCATCACGAGAAATAAATCCTTGAATGGCAGGTGTAATCATGGCGATGCCATTCATACCGTTTTCATAACTAATCGGAGCAGTCCATTTGAATTGCATACTGGTATGAGTCCCCCAGCCACTACCTGCGGTGCCATTCAAATTTGCTCTAAAATGTTGATCCCTCAAAATAATCAATGCGGACTTTGAACGTTCCAGAGCCCTTTTCAAACGCGCAAAAGTTCTATCCGAAAGAGATATCGATGCGCCCATATCAAATACAATGGCATCAAAAACGGCGCTTCGAATCAATTGTTCTACCACCCAACAGGCTTCCAGACGAATGTCCTTTTTTCGGGCGACGTTGTTTTCAGCTTCATCCGAATTGTCATGCTGAGCAAGATTTTCACTGACTCTCACCGCAAAGAATTCACCGTTTGTGTGGCTCTTTCGTTGCATCATATTCAGTGGCACAGGTCCACACAAACCTTCGCGCACGAAAGCCCAATCCCCAGCAACCAAGCGACTGAAAGTGTCTACATATGCTACGTTCAACCCGCTTGCGCACCAGTAAGTTACTGCCCCTCTAAGCAGCGTAGACTTGCCGGAAGATGAAATTCCCGTCCATTCACTGATTTGTCGTCTGGCAAACCCGGAGGCAATACCCGCATCGATATCACGAATCCCGGTACGCAGGATTTTGTCACCATCTGCCCCGGTGAGCCATTTCCCGGGAAACAGCTGTTCGAGTTGTTGTTTTAAGACGGCTACATTTGCATTCATGCGCATCACCACTTCTGCCTGACAAGAAGTCAGCCAGTCCAAAGCCACCACAAACTAAGCAAGCACACAGACTTACAACGACGTTTTTGGCGCCGCCTCCACGGCGTTAGAACCTCGAAGCAATTCCAACGACTTCTTCCGTCGCCGACCGACAAGCAATTAGTAGACAGCAAACCGCGAGAAACGCGAGACTTTCACCCCGCCTTCCACACACAGCCTCCGCCTGAGCAAATCGCTCAGCCGCAGCAACTGCTGCTACTAACCCCTACTTTTACAACCAGTAAAACCATTCTACCCATACATTCGTATGGCGTCAAGTAAAATCCGCCTTGCCGGCAACAGCCATCCCCGCCCCACAGCGCCCGCATAATCCTCAAAATCCCCACCACGTGGGAAAAACCGCCCCCCGCGGTCACAAATAAGTCACGCAACATCCATAAACTCAATTCATAAGGCTCAACAAGCCTTCGAGAAATCGATGAGTCTCTGACTGGCGTTGACGGGACAACTATCGACCCCATCACCCAAAACGGTGTATGGGGTTTCTCATAAATATAGATAAGGGATTAACCAACCTGATCAGAGGGGCACATTTTCCTAAGAGCATAGGTTGGCATGAAGAGAACCACTTGAGTTCAAGCACTCCGAGCGAGAAACCCAAAAGGTCAGTTGAGGATAAGCGTGCCGCAGGATTTTTCCTGTCGGTATTCGATCGCTCGACTACCAGAATCGCGCTCCTTCTCATTCCGACACTAGTGGTTTCACTTTTGCTTGCTCAAGCACTCAATCCGGTTTTGATTCCGCTGACGGCAGAGCCACTCGCCAGGCAAATCGCCCAGGAAATCGAACCAGGAGCAATCAGCGAATTCGAGATCATGCAAGTGATCCGTCGATACAACCTTGCCTGGTGTTATCTCTCAGACAGAGACAATCTCAAAGCAGTCGGCGTCACCGCAACTTTCGCGCCCAAGACACGAAGAGGAATTCCGTCGACATCAAGAGAGATCGAAATTCGAGACGAGCGTTATTACGAGGCCGTCGTGCCATTCCACAACAACATGAATCTGCACGTCGGTCTCCCATTGAATCGCCATCTGCCAAAACTCACTGGCTCCGACGCACTTACTTCGATACTGTACACGCCGATTCATCTTGGAGCCGTGCTGTGCGTCCTAGGTCTTGTCTGGCTCACCATGCTTATCTTGCTTGAATCAATCATTGGACTCTCAGTTCGAATCCTGGGAGGAACGATAGACAACCTCACAGCTCTGGTCGCAGAACCTTTCACGAAACAACAGATCGCGGACATAACAAAATTGAGCTGGTGCCCGTCCGACTTCAGAGCGGTAGGTAGAAGCCTGGATCTGCTCATGAACCGGGTTTCGGAATACAAAGACCAGCTCCGCGAACGCTCCACCGAAGAAGGGTTAGATACGCTGAAATGGAAAGGGCAAAAACGCCCTATGTTTCAAGTCACCGAGTCTCGCGAGAAACAACAAAGTTCGGCGGATTACGCAGTCGAGAGCGGCGTATTCGCCGTAAAATTTGACAAAGAGCTTCGTTCCGCTGAATCGTCCTACGAATTTGCCGTCAAAGTGCTCGACGGAATCCACGACCTCTACACTGACACAATCGATGCAGCAGCGTTTATCAAAGTAGAGAAGAACCAGCAGATCACGGTCGAATCATGCCTGCAACTCGATGATGACTCACTCGCTCTACTCGAGAAAATCGATCATCGCGAATTCATCGACGAACGCAATATGTCAAAACGAAGTATAGATGTCGGTCCCATGCTGATCAAAAAATTCGGCTTCGAGGCAATCGCCACTAAAGATTCCTTCGGCAGAATTCTGTATTTCCCTTTCTGTTATGAAGGAAAACCACTCGCGCTTCTCGCAGGTTTCATCAAGCAGGGGCACAACCCCAACCCGGAGCGCATCAAAGCGCTGGAGCGGTTTCGCGACAAGGCGCTGGATCTGTATCACGAGCACAGGCTGCGCGAAGAACGCGACGACGATCGATGGACCGATCCCGCGACGGGAATGGGCAATAAAACTTACTTTCAAGAGCTCATGCCCAAAGTAGTTGAGCGCATGAAAACGAAGGGATCTCCAGGTCATTTTTCAATTTTGATGATCCAGCCGGATTTCACGACTCCGCGTTTAGCCCGTTTCCCAGCCGAGATGCACGATCGGTGGTTCGTGGAAATCGGCAAACTCATTAACGGCGTTCTTCCGATAAGCAAGAAAACAATCCCCGAAAAGGGGGCAACAAACTATATGATTCGCTATCAAGAACACGTGATGGCAGTCGTTCTCGAAGGAATCAAAGGCAAAGACGCAGTCAACGTCGCCGAAGGAATCAGAAACTCGGTGATAAGCAAATCTCAGTGGTCCGGCGGAGCGACGGACCTTTCATTGTCTGTCGGCGTAGCAACCTTTCCCAGAGACAGCGAGAGTGCCGAAGAAATAATCGCTAAAGCCGCAACCACTCTTGCTTATGTCAAGGAAAAACTGGGCGGCAACGCCGTCTGCGATTCGCAGAAAGTTCCCGAAGACTTCAAGCCCCGCGAGGCAACGGAGATTCAGGGCACACTGGGTGTACTGGATAACGTGGGATTGCTCCAATCAATTTCGTCCAGTGAAAAGAGCGGCGTGCTGATAGTGGTAAACGACATCGGTCAGAAATTCGTGATCAGCTGGCATGAAGGTGCGCCTGTCAACGCATCTCTAGGCGATCTAATCAGCCTTGATGCGGTTATCGAATTCATCACGACGTTTAAGAACGGTAGCTACAACTTTCAAACACGCAGTATCGCCCCTGGTGACAATCAATCGACCGATCTTCGCTCCCTGGAGCGCTGCCTCATGGAAGCAGCGCTTTATGAGGACAAGATGATTGCGGCACTACGTACGATACCATCACCGGACCGACTTGTTCGCAGTGTAGATAACCCGGTTGGTTGGCAAAAGGTCTCACAAGACCCGGACATCGTACCGGAAGAAGTGAGCGCCATGCGAGAGCTCTTCGGCATGGCCGACGGGACCAAAACGCTCTCAGCTATCTTCACCAAACTCACTCGCCAGTGCACGGCAATGCGGTGGCGCGCAGCCGCACTTTTGCTGCAGTACGAACTCCTTCAAATGAAAATCGACTAGCGATACCAATTCGCACGAGTCAGCCACCTGCCCGTCGTATATCGAGAATTACCCAGCATGCCGTACGCAATCAAGCTGCGCCAGCGAGAATTACCCAGCAAGCCGTAAGCAACCAGGCTACGGCAACGACCACTGCTGGCGGCAAGCAAAGTCAATCGCTTGCCCTTCCGCGTTACCGTTTCCGACGCACGGCACTGGATGCGGTGTCACCTTTAAACTCGTCCTTACGTCGCACCGCGCTCTTCGCTGTTGCCTGCGCCTCTAAATCGGTCATCTTGACAGACTTAGACACTTTGCAGACTTGCTCGGCGTGGTATTTCAAATGCTCCATCTCGCCAAGCTGTTTTCCGAAGTAGACAGCCGAATAGAACTTCAGGAAGCTGGACAAGGCATCAGGAAGCGCTTCGGGCGCCACCTTTCCAGCGGACTTGCGCTCGTCGATCACACCCTGGACTCGCGCCAGGAATTCCGTCGGCGTCTCCGCAGGCTCGCGGGTCAGCTTCATCGACTTCTTGATCGCTTTGGATACTTTCTTGTATTGCTTCCACTCAGGTCCGCGCCCAGAGTTGGCTTTACGCCACTTTCTATACAAGGCCAGCAAGACTCTGAAAGCTATAAAACCGACAACAAGCGCTATCAAAGCCGCGACACAGAAAGTAATCACCTCGCCCCATTTGACGATAAACTGTGACTTCTCCAGACCAAGCTGTTTCTGCACTTCTTGCTGAGTGTACTGAGCCTCGCGCTTTTGCGCCGGCAACACACCGCCTGGATGTGCATCGAAAGGCACCCAGCCGAACTGCGGCACAAAGACTTCGGCCCAGACAAGCTGGTGCTTCATACGAACTTCTTGCTCGCCTGTCACAGGGTTGTGCTCACCCGGAGCAAAGCCGGTGACAAGTCTCGACGGGATGCCTACGCAGCGCGTCAAAACAACGAAGGTGGAAGCGAAATCATTACTATTGCCGACGCCTCGATTGAACAAGAAGTCATCGACCATGTCCTTGGCATCGCTGTCTACCACTCGATTGCCATCATATTCAAAATTGTCGCGCAAATAATTGCAGATCTGATCAGCCTGGACAAACCAGTTGTAGCGCGGGTCGGAGTTGGTTTCTGCGACCTTGAAGAGCTCATCGGAAGTGCTATCCGGCAACTGCAGATACTGAGAAAATCGTTCTCTGATCGCATCATCCTCAGCCGCTGACAACGGCATTTCCTGCCTCATTGCGTCGATTGGATAGATCGGCAGTTCGGTTTTGACCTTGATTTCAGCGTTTCGATTGATAACCTTTGGAGAGGTCATGACCCCGTATGGATCGACATCCACTTTCTTTTGATCTTGACCAAGCTTCAGTTCCTGCGGGATCCAGCCACCAGGAATCACATGCCCAATCGACTTTGCCTTGACCTTGATCTCCTGAACCAGCTCCACCGTCGGCAAAGAAGATTCCGGTTTCAACGCATCAGCCATACCAACCTTGAAGATCGGTCGTTCAGTGGATTCGAAGACAAACGGACGAGCAAACTTAGACTCCTTCAGCTGTTCTTGTTTCTCCTCCGAGCTTTCCTCGGTTGCGGCAGCTTTTTGCGGCTCGACTTTCTGAGGCGACTCAGACCGGAGAACCTTGGGTTCCGCGACGCTGGTCGGCGTGGCATTAGTGTTACCAAACACCGATGGCTGGCTGCCTCTCACAATGCCGGTATCAGTCGTGTTACCGAACACGGAAGGTTGACTTCCTCGCACGATGCCCTGTGGCTGCTGGTATCGCTGCACCGGCTTAACCACCGGCTTGGGCTGGACCTTCTTCTCTTCTTTCTTGACGACACCATCCACCACTCGAATCTTGTCGACAGGTGGTGCCTTCTTCTTCGGAGGTGTGCGCTTCCACATCGTTCCTGTATAGAAATCGAAGCACTGGCGGCGCAAATAGACCAGACGCCGAGACTTTACAGTGAAGACCATCCGTTCGTCGAGCTTTTCTTTATCGGCGACGCGAAGAATGTTGTCACTACCAATAGTGGCATCACTATCGCCGCCGTTCTTGCCGTCTTTTCCGTCTTTGCCGTCTTCAGCGGGTCCTTTATTGCCGCCCGTTCCGTCCTTACCTTCTTCGCCTTCTCCGCCGCCTTTCTTACCTTTTTTATTCTTTTTGGTTTTGGCTTTTTTCTCGCCACCACCTTCGGTGCCCTTTCCATCTTTTCCGTCGGTGCCGGCCGTTCCATCTTTGCCATCAGGATTCACCGGAGTCGGTGGCTCGTCCTTCTGTTTATCTTTGCCTTCAATCTGTGCCTTAGCGGCTTCGGATGCGACAAACGCTTTCGTCTTTGCCTGGCGCTCGGGAGGCTTATCCTTCTTCGGATCCGTTTTCTTCTTTTTATCATCAGGCGCAACGACCGGGTTCGAGTCGGCTTCAGCTTTGTGAGCGCTGTCGTCGCCATCCTTCGTCAGCTTCGGCTTGTTTTTGGTCGGCGTCGGAGTAGACTCGGCCTTGTCCCGGGCCTTCGCATCCATTGCCTCTTGCCGTTTCTGAGCCATCTGCTCTTGAACGTCTTTCTCGGCTTTCTCGCGCTCTTTCTTTAGCTCTTCATCTTTCTTCGCCTTGGCACGCGCTTCTTCGGCGGCCTTCTTCAGCTTCTCCTTCTGCTCTTCAGGAGTAAGTTTCGTGGCGTACTTGCCGACCATTGGCAGCTGTTTATTCTCGTGTTTGTTAAACCAGTCGCGACCAGCATGTGCATCCTTTGGTCCTGCCGGCGGCGGCGGTGGCATGGCAGCTTTGTAGAACATATCAGTAAGGTATTCGAGCTTCATCGTCTTACTGTACGCCCAGACTTTGTCTAAAAATTCATCAGCTCTAGGCACGTAGATAAACATAGCCAGCGCGATCAGCGGCACCACCGTCAACAACGCGATGGTGTTGCCTCTAGGTACGCGTCTGGGCCGCTTCTGATTCAAAAACAACGGCACTTCCGGCGCGTTGGTGATCCTTCTGGCCAGCCATTCTGTGAGAGTTCGGGAGACGCAATCGAAATACATCATCAATGCGCCGAGCAGCAAATAGGCAAACACGCAACAACCGTAAGGCAATCCTTTTGCCACCGGTGCCGACAGGCAAATCAACAATAGACCCAGTCCGGTAGCCGTATGCAAGTCGGTTCGAGTTCTCATCGAGAAAGTTACGAACGCGAAAATTCCACACAAGAAGTGGACAAAAGGAGATACGTAATCGAATTCATCGCGGAGCGGTCCGGTGAACTCGTACATCGTGTTGACACCGACCAGAAGAATGCCTACCCACCAGATATATTTGAGCCAGCGGGGGTCTTGCTCACGAAATTTGTAGCTGAGGAAACTGCCGGCGACGATCAGCACCAGATAAATCGCCGCCATCCACCAGGCCGTTCGCACGAATAAACTGCTTGCCACCGTGCATAATACCGCCATGGCAAACACGACAGCACGCAACGGAATCGAATCCTCGGGAACCTCATGAATTGACTGGTTTTCGCTCATAGCGCCTCCAGGTCCTTTTCCCATTCGATGCGTCCGACGACTTCGCCCTGCGTCGGTCCCATCGCGCGTTTCACATCTTCCTGCGAACGCGTCTTCGTCTTTCTCAGGGATGCCATCGAGAATCCTTCTTTGCCTTGCGAAGCATAAGCGTCTTCGTCAAAGTCCCAACCGAATGGTACCACTATCAATTCTAGCGGACTGCAGATCACATCGCCCTTTTCGGGGTGATACTTCATCACCTGCTCGGCTGACGGAATAAGAGTTACGACGTCTTTCTCGACGACGCTGAAATCGAGAAGTGCGTCGGCATCGTCATCAGTTGATGTTCGAAAATTACCGGAAACCAGCTCCACCCTGGCTAAAATCTCAGAATATAACTGCAAACCAGGATTAATGTTTTCAGGCAAATCACTCATCAAGGCTTGCATTTCCTTCGACTGAATCGGCGGATTGATTAAAAGCTCAGGAAGTTGCCCTCGGTTGTATCCAAGATGGCACAGCGAAATGGCAGTGGACACAGCCAGCTCGAATTGTTCAGCGTTCTTGTACGGCAATCGCAAATTCAACAATAAATCGAAGACCGGAATTGTTTCCTGGTCAAACTCGCGCACAAGCATTTTGCCCAGTCGCGCTGTCGAGGGCCAGTGCACATGCCGCAAACTATCGCCGCTTTTATACTCTCGAACGCTGCGAAAACTGGTTGATTGGTGCGTGATTTTACTGCTATGAGAAGCCATCCCCATGAGAGAACTGACTCCGCGCAGGTGCTCCATAAAGTTACCGGATACCGGATAAAGTCGCGGATAAACGGTAATCGAGATGTCCTTTTTGTTGTCCTGCACCTTCATGGTGCGCGACCACCAGACGATTCCGAGCGGAAAGCACGTGCTGATTTCAACACCCTTCAATAAGTAAACACCGCGTTTCAAAAGCGGTGTTGGAAATTCAAACCATTTTTCGTCATCCAGCGATTCGATCAAAACTGGCTCAGGCGGAAGAATCTTTTCGAAGGTGCGACCGTCTTTACCACGCCGCGCCACGTCTACGTTTAACCGAAGCCATTTGGCAGGAATCAACCAGGAAAACGGTCCGAGAATGTTACGTCGTTTCAGCTTAATAATGACAGTGGTGCCCTCGTAGGAAAGCACCTCTCCTGGCATCGAACACTCGCCTTTCACATCAACCAAGATGAGAAATGGAATGAGTGCGCCGATTACAGCCGCGCACAGAAAGCCGGAGGCGAGCAGATACATCCATTCGTTTGCGACTACCGCGCCGAATACATAGATTAAAACAGCACAGACGATCATGCCGATGAAACGAGTTTCCATCACCAGCTTCATGCCGAACACGCCAATCGGCAGCTGCCAGATCTTCGGCGGCTTGTAGTCCGGATTTACAGGCGGCACAGCAGGAGCCGCCTCCATGGAAGCAAGCGGCTGATCGCCTGGACCTTGCGTTTTTTTCTTGAGTCGGTGCATTCAGTTTCGACCGGCGAGATTGGTTTCAAACAGAACTTCAGGCGGGTACAGGAACGTGCTCCAGAACCTTCTTAATAATGTCAGTGTGACATATTCTGCTGGATTTCACTTTGGGCACGACCCTGTGACCAAACACATATGGCGCCAATGCTTTCACATCCTCGGGCGTGACATATTCGCGACCTTCTACGAAAGCCATCGCCTGGCTGGCTTTCACCAGAAGCTGGCTTCCCCGCGGGCTCACGCCCAGTACGACTGAGGGGTGATTTCTCGTGGCCGTCACAATATTGACGATATACTCGACGATTTTGTCGTGCACAAAAATCGCACGAATGGCGTGTTGCATCTCCTGAATATCTTTGGTCGTCAGCACAGGTTCGACGACAAACGCGCCTTCCTGCAAAGTTTTGCGCACAATTTCCATTTCCTGCTGGGCATCGGGATAACCCAACGACATCGAGATCATGAAACGGTCGAGCTGCGCTTCCGGCAGAGGGAACGTACCGTGGTGCTCAATCGGGTTCTGCGTTGCAATGACGAAAAACAGTTCCGGCAGTGGACGAGTAGTACCATCCGTGGTTACTTGTTTTTCTTCCATCGCCTCCAGCAAACTCGACTGGGTACGGGGAGTGGCACGATTGATTTCGTCCATCAACAGAATGTTGGTAAAAATTGGTCCGGGCATGAAGTGAAACGTTGATTCACGCTGGTCGAAAATGCTCACCCCCGAGATGTCGGAAGGCAACAGGTCCGGAGTCGCTTGAATCCGTTTGAAGTTTGCTTGAATCGATCGAGCTAAACTCTTGGATAGAAGTGTCTTTCCAGTACCGGGCACATCTTCGAGAATGCAATGTCCGCCTGCTAAAACCGCTACAACGGCCAGTTTGCAGGCTCGCACTTGCCCAACCAAAGCTCGCCCCATATTCTCGACAAGGTGTTGGGCTTTTGGCGAGAGTTGCATTATCGCCGGGTTTGCTGCGGTCTGATTCTTCACAATTGCCTCCGTTCTACGGCTACACCTGGCTTTTCATACCCAGGGCTGATTGTCGACTAAACATCTTATAGATGCCTACTGACAATTGGTAATGCCAGTGACTTAGAAGCTTATACATCTGCCCAGATAAATTCCAATGGACTATAATCGAATTTTAGAAGTTCGTCGGTTGGGTGAGGAATATGTCTCAGAACACACGCATGCTACTTATCGCGCTTGTCGTCATGGTCGTCTTCGGCATATTTTTACAGTCGTTAATCGCCAAGTCTCTGCAGGACAGCAGCGGCTCTGACGCCATGAACACCTTGCCGAAATTGCCCTCGTCGACAAACATTGAGCCTCTGCCTGGTATCGAACCGATTCCTGGAGCTGTTCCAAACCTTCCGGGAAGTCAGGGCGCCGATACGAAGAAAGCTCCTGCCAAGCACAAGTAACCAGCTGGACGGCAATCGTTCTTTACTGATTTGCTGACTGCTGCAACAGAGTACTCAACGCTCAGGATGAACCGCAGGCAAATTGCCAGGTTCTAATCATATTTTGCCATTTTATCGGACAGTGGTTCGTCTACGCCTTCGGTTCAGCGTGCAATGAGCCCTCGGCTGCAAAACCTTCTCCGCTTGATGAAACTTGGACGGCAATGTCGGGTGAAATTCCGACCGCAACGGCGGGTCCATCCTGCACTTGAGGATGTCTCAAATGCTTGATGAAAACGTTAACCATGCATGCCACCGGCAGCGATACTATGACTCCAAGCATCCCATCTAAGCGTGCGCCAATCATGATGGCAATGAAAATTATGACCGGATGCAATCCAATGACGTTGCCTATGTATTTCGGTCCCACGATATTATCTTTGAGCCACTGAAAGATTCCGAAGACCACGAGCACCACGGCGAGTTGAACGATACGGTCAGCATGAATATGCTCGACGCCAGCTACGAGCACAGCGATCACCGTAGGAATAATTCCCACTGTCGGACCAATGACAGGAACGATTTCCCAGACACCGAGTATGATACCAAGCGCAAGAGCGTACGGCACTCCCATCAGCGAATAAACCGCCACCATGAATGCGCCGAACAAAAGACCGAGTACAATCTGACCTTTGAAGAAACTGTGCAAACTTCTGTCCGTATCCTGAAAGAAGGAGAGAACGCGTGCGCTAACCGCATCGGGAAATACGCCGGCAGTTTCTCTCGACATTCTCGAGCCGTCCAGCAAAAAGTAAAAGGCAAGAATCAGTATTGAAAGCCCGTAAAACAGCCACGTAAGTGTGGATGTCGCCACTGTCGTCAAATGCGCCATGATTAAACCAGCATCAGGCTTAGGAGCAGTTGCGGCCAGATTGACTAGAATATCCGAGGGTTTCATGTGAATATTTGCAGCGCTCAGCTTCTTCTCTAAAGGTTCCAGATAAACCATCATCGTGTTGATGAACGCAGGGATTTGATCGAATGTGGACTGCAACAACTGCGAAATCTGATACACCAATATCGGTATCACTATTATTATGGCGACTGCAATCGTTACGCTACCTAGAGCGTAAACCGTCAAGACGGCAGCAAGTCTGGACTTGATATAGCGCTCGAGTAAATCGACCAGACCGACAACTGTGTAGCAAACGAAAATCGCAAGCGATAGAATTCGAAGGATATCCGAGAATGTTTGAAGCACTTGGATGGCGAGAAAGGCTATCAGCAAGCCGAGCGTGATGATCACAAGGCGTCGCTGTAGAATCGCCAGTTTCTGCTGCTCGTTGCTTACACTGAGCTGAGCTCCGGACGGCAAAGTAGGGATATCGTCTCCTGTCAGGAGGCTCTCGTCAGTCGACACACCAAAAGCAACGGTGTCAGGCTCACCAGGACGCGGCAATTGCTGCGGCGCCTCCCCTTCGGGACGGCGTCTCGCGCTGCCTTCATCTGGTTTTGGGCTGGACATGAGAACCGGAATTCCTCCTGGATATCGTCTACTCGTTAAAACGTCTACTCAACAAACAAATTCGTGCAAGCTCAGCAGCTTTGCCCCGAAGATCACCTGCTGTTTAATACCTGCTTCAAATACTCCACTCTGGAAAGCACGGACGGGTTGACACTACCGCTTGGGGTTAAGTCCATAACCTTTTTGTATTCGATAAGCGCTTCTTCTCGCTTATCCTGTTGCATGTTGATGTCTCCGAGAAGCTGATGATATCTAGCTTCGTTCGGTTTCAACAGCAAGGCCATTTTGACCTGCAACTCAGCCTCCGGAAACATCGACTTTTTAGCCAATACTTCGCCGAGCCTGTAGCGTGACTCCACATCGGAAGCGTCAATATCGATCGCTTTTTTAAAACGCTTCTCGGCATCGTCGTATTTGCGCAAACCGGACTCGATGATACCAAGATTGAAGTAGTAATCGGCGCGTTCAGGCTTCAGACGCAACGCCGTGAGCGCCTCTCCTTCCGCCTCTTCCAGACGGTTCAAATCCTTCAACACAACGGCTAGATTGTTGTGGTAAGCGCCACCGCCCGGATAAAGCTCTATGGCTTTCTTGTAGAGCGCGACGGCCTCATTTAGTTTCCCCTCTGATTGCAACTTGATGGCTTCACTATTCAATGCACGTGCTCGTTCCTTTGCACCTTCAGTGACGCTGACCGCCCCTTCCGCCCAAACCGGCTCCAAGGGCGCCCCTGCACAGAGCAAATAGAAAGCGACGGCAACAACTTCCCAAGAACGCACACTGCGCCTTGCCTTTAGCCAGGAATCACATACCTCGAGCGGTGATGAAAGATTTAATTGCATCGGATCCGACCCGTGCCCCATCAATTTGTAAACTATCTATTGATTCTCTTACCACATTGTCAGGCGACAAACATCATCATTTGATAAACAGCGAGAGAAGACCGCAAACCCAGTAAAGACAGCACTTTCAGGACGACCGATAACTTTAAATCCGGAACCGTCACAGCCTCTGGCGAAAGCTAGAAACTATCCGGATAAGCCCGTGCCGATAACTTGATTTAAATTGTCCGCGAGCAACTGAAATCAAGTTGCGACCGGCCTGTTACCATGTACTAAGCAGCAGCAAAGAGGGTCAATCAATAGACAGGAAGCAAAGCGGTTGGAGAATAGAACGTTTGTCGTGCCGGCCCATCAACATGCAATCGAATTGGTTTCACCTCAGGCGCCTTGCCGCGGTTGGTGCGCTGCTGTGTGTCACCATATCCGGTACCATCGGAAGTAGCATGCCTGCATCTGCGCAAACAGAGTACTGGAATACGAAAAACCGCGCAAAGTCTCAAAATCTAACTTCCACAGCGCTCAACTATCTGAACACGCGATACACGAAAAGCAGCACGAAGAACGCGACAAAAAACCTAAATCAAGCGATCGTGCTTTTGAAACAAGCAATCGAGGCTGATGATACGGACCCGCTTCCACACTACCTTCTCGGTCTGTGCTTGAACATTCAGGGCAGTTATGAGCAAGCGCTAGACCTGATGCGCAAAGCTTACTCGCTTAACCCGAAAGAACATGAGGTTCTTCTCGCGACAGGCATGACGCAATATTTGAACGGACACTACGACAAGGCCATTACTCTTTGGGAGAAACTGGCGACCGAACAAAAGTCTTTAATTGGACCTGTTAATGCTTTAATCGGCTTTGGCTATTTGAGACAGGGCGATTTCGAGACAGCAGCACGCAGCTTTTCGACGGCCAAAGCGAACTCACCCGGCTCACAGCTGGCTTATCAGGGCATCGCTATACTAAACTACCTTGCCGGCGATTTGACGCAATCGAAGCAAGCCGCCGAGCATGCACTGTCACTCGGTGCGTATCCCTGGCTGAATCTACTGTTGGCTCGCATCGACTATCTTGAAGGCAATGATGCATCAGCAGCTAATCGGATAAAAACATTCAAAAAACAGTCCGGCTCGAAATACATCCCGCGCACAATGACTGCGATGGGATTCAGCAAACAACACGATTTCAGATTGGACCCATTCGAGAACGAAATTTACGATTCACCAGGGGCGATACTAGCCAGGTCAATTAACGACAACAAAAAAGAAAGTCGCCGGAAGTCTTATGCAAAACAAGGCAAAGTCGACGAATCGATGAATAAGGCGAAACGTCTGACTTCCATAAATTCTTCTGACTACGTGGCGCTACACGAGACCGGAATGCTCCAGCTCTCTTCCGGCGATTACAAAGGCGCGGCAACTACTTTCCAGGATGTTTTGCGACTCTGTCCCAACTGCAGAGTAGACTACATCTATCTTGCTGAGGCATTCTTCAAATCCGGTGACGTCGACAACGCCAAGAAGAGTCTGGACTATTATCAAAAGACCTATCCTCGTCAAAACCTCGCCGCAAATTACAAGAACATCGCCACCGCGACCAGTACCACTCCTCCTCCTCCGACAACTCCTCCGGGACAGAAACCATTACCCGGAGAAGGTCCTCAGACACCACAAGATCAAACGCCTGACTCCGATTTCTAGGGGATGCCTTAAATGACTGCCGTAACACCAGTGGAAGAATCGACAACCTTCATCACCGACTTTGGTCCAGTACCGTCTGACACGCTGGAGCTGACGAAATCGAAGTACGAAGTTCGCATGTACCGGATGTCGACGGAAAGGACGAAGCAACTCGGTGAGGCACTCGGCTTTTCGGCGCAATTCGATTCAGAAGAAGTTTTTGACGCCTTCGCTGATGTTTGGAAAGACGAGGGATACATCACTTTTGAGATGAAATCAAACACTCGTCCGATGACCATCTCTCTGCGATACAAATCAGATCGATGGAGCCCGGTTGAAACACACACGCCCAATAAGCGCGAGACTGAAAGCGAAATGCCGAAAACACGCGGCGTGAAAACAATTTACCATGCCTTTCTCGACACAACTGTGCTGGACCGATTGGCTGAACTTCTGCGTGTTAAGCCAGAGTCGCTGACAAAACTGTTTTACCGCATCAATTTGAAGACTAAAACATTTGCGCTGGCAGCCGCCGACGATGCAGTCGAGCACTTTCCGGAAGCGGAATCGTTTAAAACCGCAATAATTCCAAGAAAAACCATACCGACGGAAACCCAGACCGACACCACCGATGATACCACAGGGAAATTAGAACACATGAGCGACCAAGACGACGCGAATGATTCCGTTGAGGATTTGAGCCAGAATTCCGCGCCGGCAGCGGAGTTAACGGCGGAGCAGAACGCGGAGCAAACCGCGGAGCAAACCGCGGAGCAAGCCGCCGAGGATGTCCCGGCAAGCGAAGCACCGGCAGCCGAAAAACCAGCCGTGGAGAAACCAGTTGAGACGCTAGCCGAAAAACCGGCCGCGGAAAAATCGGCTGCGAAGTTCGAGCAATCATCGGCGAAATCATTCGACGCGACACCTTCGGCCAGACCTGAGCGGGCCCCGATGAGGGCAGAACCGGCTCCAAAGCAATCCAGTTCAAGTTCAAGCTCAAGCCAGCCAAAATACCACACGTACTCTCAAAGCGAAGTTGACAATCTCATTCGTAGAAGCGCGGAGAACATCACAAGCAGCGTTACTACGAAGATCAATCAGCAGACTAAAACAGTGGAAAAGAATTTGAAAAATCAAGAATACGCCTTCAATCAAACGTTGGAAAAACTGACCAAGCAGATGGAGCAAGCAAATGCAAAGCTCGATAAAGCGAGCAATGATTTGAACGCTGGCTCGGCAAAACAAATGGAAGAGTTCCGCAGTCAATTGAATAAAGAACTCGACGACTTCAAGAGTAACTTTGACAAAAAGGTAGTTCCCGGAATCAAACTTCTGGATGCTCGTCTGGAGCAGCTCGCCGAAGTGAAGAAACAGAACCAGACTCAAACCATAGGCGGCATGAACCCGGGCGTTCTGGTCGGAGTCGTGGTCGCGATTGTAATTATCGCCGTTGTCAATCTGGTAATCAGTTGGTATGCCTTCGAGCGTATATCGAACCTCGAAAAAAGCCATGCGGAGCTGATGATGAAGTCCGTTCCGAGCGGAACCAGCGACGTTCCGGTTCCAGATCTGATGAAAGATCAGATCGACAAAGAACAGAAATCGACTCCAACTGTTTCGCCATAGATGGCGCGAGGTTCAACTCGAGAGCGTTTAGACTCCTAAACGGCTTTCCAGAGTGAACGGTTTCAAACAGTAATGATAGTTGCCTCAAACAGTAATGATAGTTGCCGAACTCGGCAGCTAAGTCAGTTACGATCCCGCGACGTCAGAGCAAGCGGCTGATGGTTTGCCTTTCTTGAAGCAGTTTCTATAATGCGACTTTTTCCAGACGCCATCCTTTTTCACGAATATGTCGGTACAACGAGCGACATGCGTCTCAGGATGAGATCCGCCAATAGTTTTGACCGCTTCGAACGTGACCACTGCCTGGTCACCTGTGACCTGGGCATATGGGTGACTGATCGTGTATGAAACTATTGGATTGCTCGAGGAGTGCGCAGCATTCCAGCGAGTCTTGATGTGATTCATGATCGCCTCTCTACCTACGATCAGCTCATTTTTCTTCTCATCAAATGTCGTGCATCCTTCATCCATGTACTTCGACAACTCATCGAATTTGCCTTCGGAATATAAATGCGACATATGTTTGAGGGTCTCAATCACCTTCTCGGACTCGGCGCAAGATGCGTGAGGGCTCACACAAGCGACTTTGCCGACCTTCGAGGACGCAACATGATGCTCGTGAACGGCGTCATCCGCTCCCTTCGAGCTCACCGGAGTTGATGCTTTCGTGCTGTCTTTACCCTCGACAGAGTCAGCAGCAATCGCTGAAGAAGCGCTAAAGAACAGGGTTACAAGCGCCGAAAGCGCGAGACCTGTGAGGTTTCCAGTAAAAAATTTCGCCATTCCAATTCCCTCAAACCCCGGACTCTAGCCAGTCGGTTTAACCTGCTTGCGTTGCGTAGCATGAACGCCAAGGACCAAGTCCAAACTAATATTAGTTGCGAATGTCATGAATGTCACTCTTTTTTTATCTTCGCAGAGAAAATATGAAAGCTAGTTAACTCTTTTCAAAGCATCCTCGACATCTCTGATATTCCTGTCTGTGTCTCGCAAATATGAGTTCACGACATCGAGCTGCCTATTCAACTCGTTGATCTTCTGCGAGATTGCGTCGTATCGCTGTTGTAGGTTTCTGCGCTGATCCAGCAGCGCATCACGGGTTCGGTTCAAGTTATTCAGCACTTCCGAGCTATACGCGTGTGCATAACCCATCGTCCATGAACAGACGACTAGAAGCGTCAGAAGCAAGAACCGGAGAGCTTTTTTGGCATCCACGACAAGAATCCTCTACGTTGTCAACAATCATGATAGTTGCATGCAAGCAACTTGATCAAGTAGTGATGAACAAGTGAAACGGGATCACAACCCGATCTTAATTGAGCAGTCGGTGTAGGCTTGTTGGAAACTTTTTTCGCTCGCAACGAATTCAAAACTATCACTGTGGGAAACCCGCCCCTCGACTCGGTTAGAATTGAGCTCGAAATTCTCAACGGCGGGATTTATCCTTTCCGCCAATCTACCCTTCATATAGATGATCGAGTAAATCACTGATGTCAACTGCTACTTCCGACCAATCGTCAAAACCTGAATCTAGAAACCTGATGGAAAGCGCCGATTCTCAGACTTATATAGATAGAGCAATCGAGCTGGCTATCGCGGAAGACCTGGGCTTGAGAAACGAAGGCGATATAACTTCGAGCGCGATTATGGGTGACGACTCCGTCGCTTCTGCTGTAGTGCTTCTGAAAGAACCGGGTGTGGTAGCCGGTCTTGATATTTTCACCAGGGTGATGAATCGCTATTCGGACGAGATTAAACTCGAGGTTCTGATTGCCGAAGGGTCGTATGTGGATGATGAAAACCTTCCCCGCAAGCCACTTCCGATCATAAGAATCGTTGGACCATCTGCTGCGATACTGTCAGCAGAACGAGTTGCGTTAAACCTCATCCAGCGCATGTCAGGCGTTGCGACGATGACGAAGAGATTTGTCGACAAAGCGGCTCCTTACAGAATCGCTATTCTGGACACCAGAAAAACTACGCCGTGCCTGCGTGTTTTTGAGAAATACGCTGTAGCGAGCGCTGGCGGAACAAACCATCGTATGGGCTTGTTTGACTGCATCCTTATTAAGGAAAACCACATTCGCGTTGCTGGTGGGATTTCAAACGCCATTCAAGCCTGTCGCAAAAAATTTCCGGATAAACCGGTTGAGGTGGAAGTTACAACCTACGATGAAGTCGAAGAAGCGCTGTCAAACAACGCAGAGAAAATTCTTCTTGACAACATGACACCAGAAATGGTGCGCGAATGCGTCCTTAAAGTTCAAGGTCGAAGCAAAATCGAAGTCTCAGGCGGAATCAACCTGTCCAACATCGACAGATATCTGATAGATGGCATTGACTATATATCTATTGGAGCCCTGACCCACTCCGTCAAAGCTATCGATATAAGCCTGGAAATTTTGGATATTTCGACGGTCGAGAAGTAACACAAACCCGCTATCTGAGCAACTCTTCGCGGTCCTTGTCGTTATTGGGTGTGCGGCTTTTTGCTCAAAAAAGCCCGTCTCCATCAGTGTTGGCAAGAAGCTAAATCTATCTAAGAATGCCATCTGTCAAGCTGTACAAAAGTCGTGAAAGGCGCAGCATATCCGGCTTTGAGTCTTTGATGAGAGGATATTCGATCTACGTATCAGGTGTTCTCTTTTAGTACTTGAGCGTATACACTTATATGGTCTTCAGGTTCTCTTTATTTTTCTGTAAATCCCACTTGCGAGCGATTGTTCGTCGTCGGGGTTCGGGTTTGTCCATCCAAATTTTCGGAGCACGAAAATGAGCGACATCACCAGAGTTTTTATAGTCGAGCAAGACGAGCCAGCGCTCATCATGCTGAATCTTTATCTCGACCAGTTCGACGATATCGAAATCGTAGGCAGCGCCACGGCTCGTCCCGAGCTTGAGCAGCAAATCGGTCGGGCAAAGCCAGACGTAGTAATCTACAACCTACCGTCGGCGTCTGAGACCCTTCCGAGCCTCATAAGTAATCTCAAATCGAGATGTACCTGTCCGGCTCTGGTGTGCATCAGAGAAGGCAATTTCCTGCCCCTCGAAGGCACATTCAGGCAAACACCTGAGGCATTGCTCCCGTCATTTACGACGGTAACCAATCTGGTGGAGACGATTCGCCGTTCCGCCGCCAAGTACAAAGTCTCAGCCCAGGTCTCAGCTCAGCTGCCCCTGTCCAAAGCCGGCTAAAGCATCAAGTTATAGGGATCACCGCCCTGGCTCTTCGGAGTCAGGGCGGTTTTCTTTTGCTCCCAGGCTCGGCAAACTTATGTCGGCAAACTTACGTCGGCAAACTTACGTCGGCAAACTTACGTCGGCAGG
>JAHBVO010000006.1 GCA_019637435.1 Candidatus Obscuribacterales bacterium
CTTATGTCCGCAAACTTATGTCCGCAAACTTATGTCCGCAAACTTATGTCCGCAAACTCGTGTCGGCAAACTTGTGCCGGCAAACTTGTGTCGCCGGCAGCACCTGACCAACGCTTTCGCCAAAATGCTAAAACAAAATGCGGTTGGCAAGAGTTAAGCTACCGGTCGCTACAATGGAATTATTGAACTCCAAGCTCGTAGAAGTCGCGAGGCGTCAAAGCAAAGAACCCGACAACCTGACAAAGCAATCCCAATTGATTTCCCCTATCGCAGCTCTATGCCTTTCTCTTTTCGGCCTACTTTGTGGTCTGGTCGTTGCTCGCGTCATGCTCGTGAGGTCTCTGTCAGCGAGTGGAAAACATCTTTCGAAGATGGAGTCGTTTATAGAGGAACTTCCGCTGAGAATCTCAGGTGTCACAACTGGCAATGGTGCAAACACAACTACGATTTCATCGACATCCGCAGTTGCAGCCGAGGGTAGCTTAGGAATTAGCACCGTATATGCTACTGCCTGCGACACCACCTCCGGTTCTACCACTACATTTGGTTCCAGCACTACATCTGGTTTCAGCACCACATCCGGTTCCAACACTACATCCGGTTCCAACACTACATCCGGTTCCAACACTACATCCGGTTTCAGCACCACATCCGGTTCCACTCTCACTGAAACCCAAGCAACCGCATCTGGTCTCGCAACCACAGCTGGTTCTAATACCACAAGTAGTACCAATAGCAATACCGCGTCTGGTGCTACATCCGGTTCACTTTCAGTTTCCACCAGCCATCAGCCCCTACCAAACCGCCAGCCGGCGGGTACTACAAAAGCCGTAGCTCTGGTGACCCAGAGTTCCAGACCGTATTCGCAGACATTGAAACCTGCTGAAATTGCGTTTCTCATCCGAGGTGGTGACTTAAATCATACGATTATCGTGCTCACCGTGGACTTGATTCAGCGAGCAATCAAAGCAAATACAACTTCGTTCTCGGAAACTCTCGCCGACTACGAAAGAAGCATGTGGCGCATCGTCACCCGCTCCGTGAAGGACTGGGCATCGCAGAAAGTTCAACAAACGGTCGTTTCAGGCGCGAAGAACCCGGTAGCGGCTGCTCGGAGAATAGTGTTTCTCTACAACTTCATTCGCAATTCGCTGCGCGGCTTAATAGCAGATACAATCGCCGACCCGAGACACCTGAAAAAGTACTTCTCGCCGACGGGCGTCATCAGAATTTTTATAGACTTCACCAGTCAGGGTTACAAGCAGACTTTCCAGGAAGAGCTACGCAAAAGCCTTTTGCGTAGAGGTTTACTCGTGCCCGAAGCGGCCCGAGAGAGCGTAGGCAAACGTTTCTTTGCGATTGGCGTAGTCGGTTTGATCGCCACATTGATAACAGCGTATTGTTTCCTTCCAAACGGAGCGGTTGCATTCATCACATGGTTCGCGGCTCTAGCCGGCGGTTTCGCGGCGAGGACTTTGCTCGCCCTGAGACATCTGGTGCCTTACTTCGACGAGATCGCCGTCGTGGTCGGCCAGGTACGCAGAAAGAGCTTCCGATTGACCATAGTCAAATTTTTGTTGCGCTCCGTCAGTGCAATTTCGTGGCTCGCGCTCGCTCTGTCGCTTGGATTGACGCTGAGCTTCGGGTTTATCTTCATCAAAGCGTTCTCAGCCAGCGCAGGCTGGACGGATTTCGGCGCGCTCGCCGCCATGACGGTAGCTAATTTTGCGATCGCCGATTTTGTTTTCAACGGCGTGAGATTAAACATCGACGAGTGCCCGACCCGAATCGCCGAAAAGCAACTTGAACAGATGCGCAAGGAGCTGGAGCACGTTAGCCCGCTTGAAACCTTTCGCACAATGCTGGCTTCGCCCAACTACGACCCGACATTCTCTAAAATCCTTGCCCTGTACGGAATCGAGACTCTATTAATCCTAATCTGAGCACGGTCGCTCCTCCGACCGTTTAATTATCGGATCTTGATAGAGAAATCTCCATTATTGGGCAGAACTAAGGCATATCTCGTATTTTCAGTGATTTACCAATCACTTCTCGGTCAGGTTCGATCCTCCAACTATGGGCAACAAAGGGCTCAAGCACGCATTCCCCGGAATAATCACCGGTGCCTCAACTGGCATTGGTCGGGGGTTGGCTATAAAACTGGCCGCAGACCACAAGGCGCGGCTGGTCATAAATGCGCGCAGCCAGGACAGTCTGGAAGAAACCAGAAAAGCAGTTGAATCCAAGGGCGGTCAGGCATTCGCCGTCGTTGGCGATATTGCCGATCCCGAGGTGCGCCATCGCATGGTCGAGACCTGTCTCACTGAATTTGGCGGAATCGACCTGCTCGTCAACAATGCCGGTCTCGCTAAACCGGGTCTCGTCACGAATCTTTCGACGGATGACTGGCGGCATGTATTCGAAGTCAATTTTTTTGCCTGTCTGGATAGCGTCTACCGGGTTTTGCCGCAGTTTTTAAAACAGGGTTACGGCAAAATCGTAAATATCTCTTCCGTCGCTGGCAAGGTTGCCTTTGCCGGCAGCGTCTGCTACGCGTCAAGCAAATTCGCGCTCACGGCAATGTCAAACGGTATGGCCGCAGAGTTCGCGCATAACAATATCGATGTCCTTACCGTTTGCCCCGGTTGGGTTCGCACCGAATTCTTCGAGAAAAATTCAGTCGCCGACATCAAAAATCCGACTCTAATCGCTCAGCAGAATGACCTGCGCGGCTGGTTGATGAAAAATGTCCTCTCCATTTCGACAGAGCAAGCAGTCGACGATATTGAAGTTGCCTTAAACAAAGGTGGCAGCCATGAGATCATCATGACGGCGCCGGGCAAATTTATAGAACGGCTCCAGGGCTTGACGCCAAACCTTCTCCACGCCGTCAATCGGCGGTTGCCGCTGGATGCTCTGGACAGCAGTCGAACGGAGAACAGGGTGAAGGAGGGGCCATCAATAAACCAATGAGCTCAGAATTGTCGCCTAAACCTGAATTTGACATGGACGATTTCCTGGAGAAAGTCTCCGGCTATCGCTATGAGCTTCGCAAGGAGCGCCAGGTCAAACAAAAGGTCAAGGCGGCTATGTCCACTCTCGGTGCTGCAATAGTGCATCTCTGCCAGTTAGTTGGCGAACAATTCAAGGACGACGACCCGGCCATCGCCGGTGCGGTTAAACAGCCGCTACTGTCCGCCGACCTCCTCGACGACGCCGTGCTCGTGAAGTCGGGCAAGCGCCACCTCACGTTCATGACCTTATACGGAGTGGGCAATGACCGCGAACTGCCCGGCGGACGCCAGGAACGCTGCGGTCATATCGGAGCCTACGCCCATCTCAGCGATCAGGAGAAGGCTCCATTGTCCTCGCGCCTGATGATTTACGGCAACGGCGACATCTCCGACGGCGTTTCGACCTGGAATCTCAGTGAGGGAATTCAAGGTTTCATGCCGTATTTGACACGAGTCTTGAGCCGATACATTTTTCAAATGGATACTTACTGGGCGAAAACCGACCAGATGCCTGTACCTTTCTCGAAAGCGCATGTCATCGACGGAATGCTTTATATAGACGATCTGCGTCGGCAGGCGATTTCGTTTACTGTCAGCGAAATTCTGGAAGACGAAAAGGACGAGTAAACTGCGTTAGCAACAATTTGCTTCGCCGCTAAGCCGCGGAAAACCAGCGTACCGCACGGGAAACCAGTGTAATCCCCAATTTGAACATTCCGGCAGTCATGTTGGCTTGAATAGTTTTCGTTATCTATAATGCGAGTAGGTCCACCGCGTTTCGCCAGTGAGAATAATTTGTTGTGGCAGAACTTGAACTGACAATTCCTCTGAAGAGCAATGTGTGCAAAGTCGGCATGGGCGTCATGGCGATTCTGATGCCGGTATGGGCTATCGGAATTCCGTTTTGCCTGGGGCTTACGACTAGCATGGTCCTTCGCAATCCGAATGTGATGAACCCGCTTGCGGCGATAATGTTTTTCTCCTTGATGATTCTAATCCCGACTGTGTCTGTCATTCTCGCGGCAATTTTCGAGGACGACGTCTTGCTCGTGAGCAAAGAAGGCATCGCTTTCCCGCTCAGGATGCTGGGCCGGCTCGGTTTCAGACGCGCACGTCACTGGTCCGATCTTCAGGCAGCATCAATTCAACTGACCGAATCATCAGGCAAAAACCCCAAAGGCAATTTGAATTTGTTTTTCGGATCAGGCGGTAACGCCACTGTTCAAATCGACAAATTCTCGTCTAACGACCTTGAGCAGCTGCTTCTTGCAATTGAGATCTGGGGCTCAAACTGCAAACGCGATCCTGAACTCATCCAATTCCACAACCAGTATCAAAATGAAAACCGCGGCGTAGAGTCGCTCAGCTACACGCAAATGTGGGAGGAAGAACTGAGCCGGCGTTTTGCAAGTACGTCCTTCGTGCCGTTGGAACCTGGGCATGTGCTTAAGAACGGTTCGCTCAAAGTTCTCCGTCAACTTGCATTCGGCGGACTCTCCGCCATCTATCTGGCACAAGAAGATAAGAAAGGCGTTGTCGTTTTGAAAGAAGCGGTGATACCGCCAAACTCTGATGAAAGTCAGCGTGCCAAGGCGCTTGAGATGTTTGAACGTGAGGCAAAATTTCTGGTTAGACTCGACCACGATCAAATAGCGAAGGTTCACGATCACTTTCAAGAGGATGGACGAAACTACCTGGTTCTGGATTACATACGTGGGCAGGATCTTCGCCAGTTGGTTAAACAAAACGGTGCGCAGCCGGAAGAAAAAGTTGTCGATTGGGGTCATCAAATCTCCGATATTCTCGCGTACCTTCACGATCAAAACCCACCAATCATTCACCGGGATTTGACGCCGGATAACCTCGTTCTCGACAATGAGGGCAGAGTTATGCTGATTGACTTTGGCGCGGCAAATGAATTTGTTGGCACCGCCACTGGTACCTTGGTCGGAAAGCAAGCCTATATTTCTCCGGAACAACTGCGTGGAAAAGCATCGACTTCAAGTGACATTTACGCGCTTGGTGGCACGCTGTACTTTTTATTGACAGGAACCGATCCCGAGGCGCTGAGCGCATCGAGGCCGAGGTCGCAAAACGAAAGTGTCTCCAGTGCGGTTGACGATCTGGTTAAGCAGTGTACGGAAATGGAAGAGCACGATCGTTTCCCTCACGCGCGAGATATCAAAGCGGTTCTGGCAAAACTGCACGAAGAGAATTTGGCGAAAAAACCGGCTGAAGTAGAGCCGGCGGCGAGCACTTGAGGAACTGGCAAAGATGGGTAAAAACGAACTTGTTCAATACCGAGTCAATCAAAATGCTCTTGCCAAGCCGGTCGAAGAGGAACTTCTGATCGCGTATCGTCCGTTTCACAATACTGAGAAATGGATAGAATATCGCTTCAACGAATGGAACACGTGGAAAGCCTGGGCTGCTCTGGGTTTCGTCATACTCTTTTTCGTGCTGGGTGGTCCGCAATTTGTGATGGACATCCTCCAGGCTCTCACCGGCGGGGCAAGCGCAGGGGGGAGTCTCATTCCGGACAAGCCTATGGATTCAGGCACAATACAGCCTATGTTGGACGGCATGAAAAACAATTTCCAGCCACCTCCTCCGATGATCGACCCAGGAAGCGGAGCGGCTTCCTTCACGAGCGCCAAAGTCGTCGAGTGGTTTGCGATCGCTTTGAGCGTCGGCGGTGTCGGCGCTTATGGTTTGATGCAGCGAAAACCCACTCACCTCTTATTGAACGATCACGGCATAGCCTGGGAGTGGCGCCGCTCCCTGATGAACTTCGGTCACATGGTGCCCTGGTCGGCAATCACACATATCGGCGTGACCTGGCCGGAAAACAGAACGTCACCGCAAGACAGCCTGTTAACGTTCTCCACAGCCTCGAATCCGCAAGCTATGCAGATAAAGCTTGGTGGCATTGCAACCACGGAAGAACGCGAACAATTTCTCAAATGCCTTGAAACCTGGGCTCCGGACGTTTCAAAAGACGCCCAGGTCTACGATGTGCTGACTCCGCCACCAGACCACAGCTATACGGAATTGTGGTTGCAAGCCCTTTCCGCTCCGCCGAAACGCGAGCGTTTGACACCACTGATAGCAGGTGCAGTACTGGGCGAGGGAAATTACACGATCGTCTCTCAACTCGGTGTCGGAGGTCAAGGGACGGCCTATCTTTCGACAATGCCGGATGGTATGGAGGTCGTACTAAAGGAGTTCATCCTCCCCGTTTACGTCGATATAAACATCAGGCGCCAGGCGTTAGAACGCATGCAAAATGAAGTTCAAATGCTGAAGAAGCTGGACAACGACCGAATCGTGAAGCTGAGAGATTTCTTTATTGAAGACCATCGCGGCTATCTCGTTCTTGAACTTATTGATGGCGATTCTTTGAGAACGATGGTGAATAAAAACGGAAAGCTCGATGAGAAGACGGTCATCGGACTCATGCACCAGATGTGCGACATGCTCGAATATTTGCACAGTCTGTCACCGCCTGTGGTGCATAGAGATTTCACGCCGGATAATTTGATTTTAGGAAGCGATGGTATTTTAAAACTGGTTGACTTCAATGTCGCTCAACAGAAAGATGTCACCGCTACCGGTACCGTGGTAGGTAAGCATGCTTACATCCCGCCAGAGCAGTTTCGCGGCAAACCCAACCACCAGAGCGATATCTACGCAATGGGAGCGTCGGTTTACTTCTTGTTGATTGGAGAAGATCCGCAGCCAATCACATCCTCGCGCCCCAAAGAAGCTGATGAAAACGTCAGCCATGGTTTAGATCACATTGTCGCTCGTGCCACCGCACTCGATACCGGTTACAGATATCCTTCCGCCCAGGATTTACGGGCAGAGCTGGAATATTTAGCTAAGAACGGTCATGTCAGGCCGCAATTGGAAAGCAAAAACTCAGCCGACTCCGCGGAGGCCGGCACAAATGAAGCTACCGCAGATGTCGCGGTCGCGAGCACAGCGGAAACCAACGGGGAAAGCGCGGTCGCGAGCACGGCGGAGACCACAGGGGACAGCGCGGTCGCGAACTCGCTGGATTCCGTCGGCGAAAGCGAAGTTTCCAACACTAGCGCCTGACGATTCAGATCCTGCGGAAAAGAATTCAGTCCAGAGCGGACTCCTCTTCTTCAAGGATAGAGTCAATTCGACGTCGGATAGCGGCGGCATCAGCGTCGCGATCGGTTTTTCTCAATAAATCGGCATATTGTTCAAGACAGGATAGAACGTTCTGATGCTCCGGTCCCAGAGCCTCTTCGAAGATTTCTACAGCTCGCAAATAGAGCGATTCGGCTCGAACGTATGTTCCATGCTTGTGATAGAGAGAAGCAAGAGAAGCCAGGCTCTCTGCGACTTTCGGATGGTCCGGACTGAGCAATTTTTCTCGAATCCCAAGCACGCGACGCAATAAAGGCTCTGCTTTATTGTAATCTTTGTCGTCAGTAAATAATTCAGCCATACACAGAAGTGTATTCGCAACTTCCGGATGCTCACGTCCGTAGTAGCCTTCCTGGGTGTGTAGAACCTGGCGAAACACGTGCTCGGCTTCTTCGGATCTTCCGTGTTCGGCATAGAGCAGGGCAAGATTAAATTGAATCTCGGCGACTTCGAGATGGTCATCGCCTACAAAGCGCTGACGAATCTCGCAGGCACGCTTATAAAGTAACTCGGCGCGATCCATGCTTCCGAGATATCTGTAAAGGTCAGCCAGATTATTCATCGCGGTCGCAAGTGTCGGGTGCTCGAAACCCAGAGACTTCTCCTGTATAGCCAGAGCCTGACGAAACAGAGGTTCAGCCTCAGCAAGCCGGTGCTGCGCCATGTAGACCATGGCGAGGTGATTCATCGCTGTGCCCACTTCCGGATGATCAACAGCCAGCGCCTTGTTTCGAATATCCAGAGCACGCTTCATGAAGCCCTCAGCCTCTTCGAAGCGGCTTTCGTGATAGAGAAGCAATCCTATCGAAGTTAGATACTCCGCCAGTTCAGGGTTTTCAGCCCCCAGCGAAGATTCGAGTTGTGGCAGCAAAGACAGTAGAGCTTCGATATTTTCGTTCATTACGTGCTGCGTAGCCGGCCTTATTCGAGCTTATCACGTCCAACATTCTATCTGTGCCCAGCTTCACCAACTTTGTATTGCCGGTCCAGAAAACGGTTGCGATTAGAAACAGCGATTAATCAGAAAAGCCGACTGAGTTAGCACTAGTTTGCATAGCAGCCTTCATTCGGCGGTGGGCCGATTTGATTATGTCCTCGAGCTTCGAGCCGTCTCGCTCACAATCTGCAACGCCCGCACTGAATGTGGTACTGAAACTAAAAGCGGAACCAGGAAACTCAAAGCGTCGAAAATCTTCTTGCAAAAGCTGAATAGTACTTGCCGCCATATCACGATCGCAATTTGCCAGAATTAAAACATATCCGCCGTCGCTCCAGCGACCACGCAAATCTTCCGAGCGGTAGCGCTGCTGAATCAGTTCGCCAAAGCGCTTAGAAGCCTGGCGGGCGGAAAACTGACCTTGCACCAGACTAAGATGATCGTACTCATCCATTTGAAGAAGCGCCAACGACATCGGCGCACCAATCTCCAGATGGTCCTCCAGCAACAACTTGGCCTGTGCCATGATTACGTCCCCGTTCATCACGCCGGTCTCAGGGTCGCGCGTGCGGGATTGCCGCTTGAGGCTGGATTCGTTGAGCTGATTCATGACTCGGTTGATCAACTCCGGCGCGAGGACGGGCTTAGTCACAAAGTCATTTGCGCCAACAGAGAACGCCGCACTTCTTGATTCCGGGCTCGTCTTCGACGTCAGGAAAACGACCGGCAGTTCCTTCAACTCAGGTTGCTCACGAATCATGCGGCAAACCTCAAAACCGGTCAGTCCGGGCATCATCACATCAAGTAGAACAACATCCGGTCTGAATTCAGCAATCTTTTCAAGAGCAAGACTTGGATTCGTACAGGTTTTGGTCTCGATTCTCTCACCTTCAAGAACACTGCTGACAAACCGACAGAGCACTTCGTCGTCGTCGATGGCAAGAACTCGGGGACGAACAGCGTGGGTCATCATCAAAAGCGCATCTATGCCCTCATGCAATCCCTCAGCTTGCACCGGATGCGGTATCACCACCGACGCGCCGACATAAATGCGCTCGACCTCTGTTAGTTCGAAATCTTCGGGAATAAACACACCCAGAGGTAACGCTCGATTGCCCGGCATAAGCCGTATGTCAGCTGCTCGCTGAAAACTCATCTCTTTATTGCTGGTCACTTCCAACAACATCGCATCGACCTTCTGCTTGGCTAAACTTTCCGCCACTCCCTGAGGTGAATCCGCCAGCTCAATCCGCGCGAGTGTCTTAACTTCGGTGTTCTGGCACGCGTTGGCCACGTCCGGAGCATTGGAAACTATCAGCACTGTGAACTTAGACTCAGGCTCCTGAATCTCCGTACTTTGCTGCGCCGTTGTACTGATCTCTTCATGACCGCGAGCAATCAACCGGATTACTTCTGACCAGTATATTTCCTGATCGGTATCCTCTCGCCCATCCAGATTCTGCATCAGATCTTCAAGTCGCCCAGCAATCTCACTCACACCCATCAAGCCGAGAGAACCGGCCGTTCCTCGAATTCTATGGGCGATGTGCGTTGCCTCGACCAGTACATCGAGCCGACTTTTATCATTATTATGAATATCCACTAGTTCAGTCAGCGTGCGCCAACTGGCTTCCAGGTCCTTCAAATAATCTAGTCTGGCAATCTCAATGGCTCGCTGAAGATCCATCTTCTTTTTAATTACTGCCAGTTCTTGCACCATCTCTTGAGTGGTGGTGTCGGTCGCATAGTATTGATAGGCGTTGCCGTCTTCGAGGCTGACCTGCATGTAGGTCTTCTCATAACCTGGCAACAATGACTCAACCTGCTCGATGAAAGATCCGGGAATGATCGGCTTGCGCACTATTAAACTTACGCGCAAAATGTTTCGCAACTTGTTGAAAGTAACCGAGTCGCATGGGATTGCAGAACAGAACACGACTGGCGTGTTACGCCCCGAATCTCTGAGTTTCTCGATCCAGGTGATACCGTCCATTTTCGGCAGCCTGTAATCGACGATGATCAGGCAAGGCTCTTCCCTTGAGAATACCTGCATGCCAGCTTCAGGTGTGCTGGCCTCGACAACACCATAGCCTCTGGATTCCAAAATCTGCTTGACGAGTTCCCTGAAGCCCGTGTCGTCATCGAGAATCAGTACGTTTCCGCTCGTGGTTTTTGGCATAAATCACTCTCAGCACCGTTTTCGGACTAAATATTTTACAGCATGAGAAAGCGCCATTGCCTGCCTGATTAGCTACTCGGCAACCAGTAGAATAAAAAATTACGAAACCCAAGAGAAGAACATCGACGAAAAAAACGTCTTTCACTTTTGCTCAACTTAGAGTGCTAGAAAATCTATTTGTCGCGTTCAGCTACGGTAATGTTAGCCTGCGCCGCAGCCAGTCGGGCCACAGGTACGCGGAATGGCGAACAGCTCACATAGTTCAAACCAAGCTGATGAGCGAACGCAATCGAACTCGGCTCGCCACCATGTTCTCCACAGATTCCGAGTTTCAAGTCAGGTCTGGTCTGCAACCCATATTCGACAGCAATTTTCATCAACTTTCCAACACCATTGACGTCAAGCACTTCAAACGGATTCGACTTCAGGATCTGTTCCTTGTCCGCACCACGAGCGATACCATCGAGATACTTGTGCAAGAATTTTCCTTCGGCGTCATCTCGACTGTATCCAAAAGTCATTTGCGTTAAATCATTGGTTCCAAAACTGAAAAACTCAGCATACTCCGCAATTTCATTGGCAGTCACGCATGCACGAGGGATCTCTATCATCGTGCCGAATTTGTATTCAACATTGACGCCTGCCTTATTCATGACAGCCTTGGCTACGCTTTCGAGTTGCTCACGAACAACCTTGAGCTCATTGGCGTGACCGATGAGCGGTATCATGATCTCCGGATAGACTTTGATACCGTCCTTCTGAACTTTGATTGCAGCTTCGAAGATAGCGCGCACCTGCATCTCGTTGATTTCCGGATACATGAGGCCCAGACGGCACCCGCGTAGTCCCATCATCGGGTTCGACTCATGCAAATCGTTGACCGTTTTCAGAACAGCTTCTTTTCTGCGAAGCTCGATGCCGGTTTCACCCTTCGCCTTCATGGTGGCGATCTCTTCGATCAGACCTTCCGGTTTCGGAAGAAACTCATGGAGCGGTGGATCAAGCAGGCGAATAGTTACCGGCAGTCCGTCCATCGCTTCGAAGATCCCGATAAAGTCTTCGCGTTGCATCGGAAGCAGTTTATCCAGAGCTTCTTTCCGATCGTCGACGCCACCGGCCATAATCATTTGCTGAACGATTGGCAGACGTTCCTGACTCATGAACATATGCTCCGTCCGGCACAATCCAATGCCCTCAGCGCCAAACTCCCGAGCCAGGCGAGCGTCCTGAGGCGTATCTGCGTTTGTTCGAATTTTCAATCGACGAGTCTCATCGGACCACTGAAGCAGGACTTTGAACTCTTCTGAGAAATCAGGATCTTGAGTTTTGATCTCACCAGTAAATATTTCACCGGTCGATCCGTCGATTGAGATGGTGTCGAATTTCTTGATTGTGTGAGAACCGGCGATAAACAGTTCTTTACCCAAGTCTATTCTCAGGGCTTCACAGCCGGCAACGCACGGTTTACCCATACCTCGCGCCACGACGGCAGCGTGGCTGGTCATGCCACCACGGCTGGTGACTACCCCCTGGGCAGGAACTATTCCATGAATATCGTCAGGGCATGTTTCAATCCGCACAAGAATGACTTTCTGCCCCTTGCCGGAAAGACTTTCCGCTTCCGAAGGGTCAAACGTCACTTTACCGATGGCCGCACCGGGAGAGGCGTTTAATCCGGTTGCAATCAGCCGACCTTCCTTCTTTGCTTTTTCCTTGTCTTCGGTTTCAAAACTAGGCAGCAACAATTGATTCAGTGCAGTTGGCTCTATTCTTGCAAGTGCCTCGTCTTTACTCAAAATTCCTTCTTTGCACAAATCGACAGCTACTTTTACGGCAGCCGCAGCGGTTCGCTTGCCGGTTCGAGTTTGCAAAAGGAATAATTTGCCTTTCTCAATCGTGAACTCGATATCTTGCATATCCCGGTAGTGTTTTTCCAAACTGTTCACGGTGCCGAGCAGTTCCTTGAACACATCCGGCATTTCCTTTTCCATCTCGGAAATTTTCTTCGGGGTTCTTACTCCGGCGACAACGTCCTCGCCCTGCGCATTTACAAGATACTCACCATAGAGGACCTTCTCTCCGGTGCTGGGATTTCGCGTAAAGCAAACTCCGGTTCCCGATCTATCATCGAAGTTTCCAAAAACCATTGATTGAATGTTCACAGCCGTTCCAAGATTATGATCAATCTTATTGAGACGGCGATAGTAGACGGCGCGAGTATTGTTCCAAGATTTGAAAACCGCTTCGACAGCGCCTTGAAGCTGCTCCTTAACTTCTTGAGGGAAGGTCTTCTTCGTCTCAGACTCAACCAGTTTCTTGTAATCTGCGATCAGATCTTTGAGCTGTTCGACTGAAAGATCGGAGTCCACTTTCACGTTAGCTTTCTTCTTTGCCGACTCGAGAATCTCTTCGAACTCGTCCTTGTCGACATCAAGAACTACGTTGCTGAACATTTGAATGAAACGGCGATAACTGTCCCAGGCAAAACGGGCATTGCCAGTTTGTTTAGCGAGAGCCTCAACTGTTTTATCGTTGAGACCGAGATTCAAAATCGTGTCCATCATACCCGGCATCGAAAACTTTGCGCCGGAGCGAACTGACAACAGAAGCGGCTTCTCGAGGTCGCCGAGTTTGCGGTCGAGCGATTTTTCGACGCTCTCGAGTTCTTTCATGACCTCGTCAAATAAGCCGCTCGGAAACTCGCCGGTTTTACTGTACTCGCGACAGCAGGTCGTTAGAATTGTCAGACCTGGCGGTACATTGACACCGCTCGAAGTCATCTCGGCAAGACCTGCACCTTTGCCGCCGAGCAATTCGCGCATCTCATCGCGATTGCCATCGAAAATTTTGTATGCGTCTTCAAAGAGAAAAACTCGGCGGTTTCCGATTTTGTCTTTGACTTTACTAGTTTCGGTGGTGCTCAGCATTACTCATCATCTCCAGTCTTTGCGTGTGGATTCAGCGCTCTTTCCTCATGTGGAGGTAGATCTCGCTTGAGGTTTCCTCAATAGCTTTGGCGGACACGTCCATGACGTGACAACCAAGTTCTCTAAAAATCTTTTTGGCGTATTTTATTTCTTGCTGGATGCGTTCTTCATCAGCGTAATCGTTGTCGCCCGGCATGCCTAAGACGTGCGCGCGCGTCGCTCGAATCTCTTGCAGCAAGAACGAATCTAAGTGAAGACCAATAATTTTTCTCGGACTGACTTGAAAAAGGCTCAGGGGAAGATCAACGCCGTAGACAATTGGAACGTTCGCCGCTTTCAAACCATAATGATGAGCAAGGTACATACAGTTCGGCGTCTTGCTCGTCCGTGACACACCAATCAAAATAACGTCTGCTTGCAACAAGCCGTCAGGATTTTTGCCGTCATCAAATCGAATGGCAAAGTCGACAGCTTCGATTCGTTTGAAGTAAGTTTCGTCAAGAAGGTGAAGACGACCGGGTTGCGACAGTGGTGATTGACTGGTCAGAGTCGAAATTCGATTGATAAGCGGTCCGAGCAGATCTACTGTGGGAACATCATGCCTGGCAGCCTCTGCCTCAATCGCTTCTCTGTACTCCGGCAGCACGAGCGTGTAGACGATGAGCGCTTTGTCGGAGGCAATCTCTCGCACTAAAGCCTGGATCTGTTCGACATTCTTCACCTGTGGCAATCTGAAGATTGAAGCGCGACCTGGCGGAAACTGCACGAGCGCCGCTCTGGCAACAGAATCCGCAGTCTCACCACTCGAATCCGAAACCGTGAAGATGATCAAATCTCTGCCGTCATCGGGCAGCCTTGATAGCAATTCGTCTTTACGAGCTTCGTTCAATTCAACCACCGATAGCTGTTCAAAACGTGCACCTCATTTTCCCATCCTTATATAGAGCAGGTGAAAATAGCTGCTTATTTTTAGTATTTCCTATCGGCAAACGGTTTTCAGGACCCGCTCGAGCGCTTGAGATTAGCCGCAGCTAATTCATAATCGCAATTATTTGTTAACAATTCGAGCCTGGCAAAACTTGACTCGATCGAGGAGTATATCCAAAGGGATCCCGCTGGTCCATTAACGAAGAAGCTCATCAAAAGCCACTTTTGCGGTCGTCGAAAACATTTTGAAACCGAAACTCGATACGGACTCACTCGTACTATCGCTGTCCATGGGCATTAAACCGATCCGTTTCAATTTACAAACCCTTGCCCTCTTAAACTCCACTCGCTAATAATCGATTATCTGCTTGGCGGTGGACCAGTCTCCATTTCCAAGCCCGCCGCTGCATTGGGAATAATTTCGACACCTGCCTGAAGCGCGGGTTTTCATCATTGAATTACTTCCGAAGCATGCACGTTTCCTTTGTTTAAAACGGATGGACTGCTGATTGTTTAATCGTGACGAAGAACTGACCTTTGAAGAGCGCGACGCCTGTGGCGTCGGATTCATCTACCGCCGGGAAATTACTCGAAGCACCATTGACGATGCTCTGAGCGCTCTGGCGCAAATGGAACATCGTGGAGCCACAGGCGCAGATGGTGTCACCGGTGACGGTGCCGGAATTCTTACGACCATTCCAAAGGAGATTTTTCGACGCGAAGGCATTTCGATCGATGCAAAAGACGCACTGGCTGTACTTTTCATTCCGGATAATCTAAGCAAGAGACGCAACAGCGACTTGATTGCGATGCACCGGGAGTACATCGAAAAGTTCCTCAAGTCAAAAGGCTTTACTGCGCGCATCTGGCGCCCGGTTCCCGTGGTCAGAAACACACTTGGTCCAGTAGCTCTCAAGCATGCGCCCCTGATCGAACATCTGATCATTTCCTGCGACCGCCATCTAATCGGAAGAGAACTGGATCGCGCCTATGCCGAGCTGCGCGTTTCTCTAAGCCAATTTATGCGATTTGAAATTGGCGAACCGGACTTCTATGTTTCTTCCCTGTGCAGAAAAACGATCGTCTATAAGGCGATGACCACCAGCGAAGGACTTGCTGATTTTTACAGCGACTTGAGAGATCCACTGTTCCAATCTCAGTGGGCATTGTTCCACCGTCGATTTAGCACCAACACCGTATCGCGTTGGCCGCTCGCCCAGCCGTTTCGCTTACTGGCTCACAACGGTGAAATCAACACTCTAAAAGGAAATCTAAACTGGCTTCATGCAAGGCTAAGTCAGTCGCAACTGGACGTACAGGCGACCTGGGACGATACTCGAAATGAGCTCACGCCCGGCAGTAAGGTTGACTACGCCGGTTCCGATTCCAGCGTTCTCGACTTTTGCGTGGAGGCATTGTTGAAGGACGGCGACAGTATCGAATCTGCGTTTATGAAGCTCATTCCGGAAGCGCATGAGCACCACTCGCATTTGAACGATCATCCCGAGATACAGCACTTCTACGAGTTCTTTGCACCACATCAGGAACCATGGGACGGTCCCGCTCTCGTTGCATTTTGCGACGCCACTACAATTGGTGCTATTCTTGACCGAAACGGTTTGCGACCGGCTCGCTATTCCCTATATTCTGATGGAACCGTATTTCTCGCCTCCGAAGCAGGTCTGAAAATCAGCGCCGACGCAGACGTTGTTAAACGAGGGCGGCTTGGACCTGGTCAGATGATCTCGGTAGACATCAAAACCGGCAAAGTCAAACATGATGTCGAAGTAAAAACGGAAGTTGCCACAGAGCAGCCCTTCGGTCAATGGCTGCTGAAGGAACGTCGAGCGCTCAAGAGTGGTGCATTCAGCAAAGAATGGAGCTACAGTTCCGAAGAACTTTCGTCGCGGCAGGTTGCGGCGGCTTACACTCTGGAAGATGTGGAAAACATCATCACATTCATGGCAATGAATGATAGTGAGCCGGTTCTCTCCATGGGAGATGACACACCGCTGGCGGTGCTCTCTTCAAGACCGAAGAAGATGGCTGACTTCTTCAGACAGCGCTTCGCTCAGGTCACAAATCCTCCGATTGACCCAATCAGAGAACGCCTGGTGATGTCGCTGACGACTTACCTGGGTAAACGTGCATTGAGTCTCAATCCGCATCCGGCACTTGCCCGGACGATACTTTTGCCCAGCCCGATTATCAATGATGACGAGTTGAACTTTATCGAGAGTCTGTCTCACGAATTCAAGACAGCAAGGATATCCACGCTGTTCCACGAGAGCAAGTCTCTTGACGTTGCTATCAAACAACTTTGCAACAATGTTGCCGAATTGGTCAGGAATGACGCAGTCAATATTATTCTAAGTGACCGAGAGATCGATTCGTCCCATCTGGCAATACCTATGCTCGCGGCTGTAGGAGCCGTGCACCATCACCTTATCCGCACGGGACTCAGACTCAAGTGCTCGCTAGTGGTGGAAACCGCCCAGTGTTGGACAAGCCATCAAACAGCCGCACTGATAGCATATGGTGCCCAGGCGATCTCACCATATCTTGCGTTCGAAACAATCCGGCACTGGTATTGGAGCGACAAAGTTAAAGCGCTGGTCAATGACGGGACAAACGAGCAATATAGAGGCTTAACAGTTTATCAATGTCAGTCTAATTTCCGCTCTGTTCTCGAATCGGGATTGCTCAAAATCATATCGAAGATGGGCGTGTCAAAACTAACCAGTTATGTCGGTGCGCAGATTTTTGAATGTCTGGGTTTAAGTCGAGAGGTTGTTGATCTGTGCTTTACCGGCACCAACAGCCCGATTGGCGGTATGACTTTTCAAGATCTGGAACGCGAGATTCGCGCTCACCACACGAAAGGCTTTTCGCCGCAACCCGCGCTCATTGATGAAGGTGTGTTTAAAAACAAACGTGCCGGCGAATATCACCGCAACAATAATGAACTGGTAAAAGCGCTTCACACCGCGGTGGCTTTGCGAAACTCCGCTGCGGGCGATGAGGTTCGGGGCTCCCAATATAAGGAATATAGCGAGCTCGTTTCTCAACAGCCGCCGTCGACGTTGAGGGAACTCGTAGAAATCAGTTCCGATAGAGAACCTATCGATCTGTCTGAGGTCGAATCGATCGAGTCAATCGTACAGAAGTTTTGCACAGGCGGAATGTCACTGGGAGCGCTTTCCAAAGAGTCACACGAGGCGCTTGCGATTGCGATGAATCGCTTGAATGCTCGCTCGAATTCCGGCGAAGGTGGTGAAGATCCAGTTCGCTACAGCAAAATCAATGTCAACGCTGATGGAACCAGTCCGGATTTCCCAGGTTTGACCGGGCTTCGCGAAGGTGACTCAGCCGCGTCGAAGGTTCGGCAAGTTGCGTCCGCCCGATTTGGTGTTACGCCGGAGTATCTCGCCACCGCGGACCAGCTTGAAATTAAAGTTGCTCAGGGCGCAAAACCGGGAGAGGGCGGTCAACTTCCTGCGCATAAAGTCTCCGACTATATCGCGCGACTGCGGAGAACTGATAAAGGCATCACGCTAATCTCGCCACCGCCTCATCACGATATATACTCGATTGAAGACTTAGCCCAACTGATTTTCGATCTGCGCCAGATCAATCAAACTGCGCAGGTATCGGTCAAACTGGTATCAGAGCAGGGAATCGGTCCAATCGCTCTTGGATGCGCAAAAGCCGGCGCCGACATCGTTCACGTAGCCGGTCACGATGGTGGCACCGGTGCTGCACCGGTCGGCTCGATCAAGCATGCAGGTCTACCATGGGAACTCGGTTTGGCTGAAACAAACCGATTCCTCACGGAAAACCACTTGCGCAATCGCGTCACCGTGCGCGTAGACGGCGGGCTGCGGTCTGGAGAAGACGTCGTAAAGGCCGCTGTCATCGGCGCCGATGAGTTTGCTTTCGGCACCGTCGCCCTGATTGCACAAGGTTGCATCATGGCCCGCGTCTGTCACACCAATAACTGTCCGACCGGAATCGCGTCCCAGAAGGAAACACTGCGCGAGAAATTTCACGGCAACCCGGACAGCGTTGTGGAATTCTTCCGCTTTGTCGCAGAGGAAGTTCGCTACCGGCTTGCCAGCCTCGGTTATCGCTCCTTGCGCGAACTCAGAGGTAGAACCGATCTGTTTTCGTTAAAGCCTGTCAAACTGGCAAAGTGCTCACAGCTGGATCTGTCCGAAATACTGGAATATCCTGGCGGAAGCGGCACCGATGAATATGATGAAACGATTGCCATCACATACGGTGAATCGTCTAAGACATCCTCGAAGCGCGGTGCAAACAAATGCGGACTGAACGAACTACTCACGAACGATCCGGAAATTGTAGGCGCTGTAGAAAATCAGTCCAGCATAATCAAGAGCTATCACATCACCAACGTAGACCGTACAGTTGGAGCCAGCCTCAGCGGTTTAATAGCCACTACGCACGGTGACACAGGATTCACCGGACAAGTAGTGTTAAACTTCAAGGGCGCTGCCGGGCAAAGCTTCGCCGCATTCAACGCGAAGAATGTGCTCATGTACCTGCGAGGCGAAGCGAACGACTACGTTGCGAAGAGCATGTTTGGCGGAGAAGTAGTCGTCAAGCCGGATAGCCCATGCAACGAAGAATCGCCGGTAATCGCAGGCAACACATGTTTATACGGCGCAATCGGAGGGAGATTGTTTATCGCAGGTCAAGCCGGCGAACGATTTGCCGTACGAAACTCCGGTGCTCAGGCAGTTGTGGAGGGAGTAGGAGATCACGGCTGCGAATACATGACCGGCGGCACTGTGGTCGTTCTAGGTCCTACCGGGCGAAACTTCGGCGCTGGAATGTCGGGAGGCATCGCGATAATCCTCGACGAAGACGGCAGTTTTATCGAGCGTGTCAACAAAGACTGTGAGAAAAAACTCTACCACTTAACAGCGCAGAGCGAAGCTCTCGCGAAGAGCCTGGTCGAAGATCACCTGAGACTTACCGGCAGCCGTAAAGCACAATTCGTTCTCGAACATTGGGAAGACTACAGAAGCAAATTCGTGCAACTGATACCGCCTGCGGAGCGCGAACGCGCCGGTATCTCTAAGGAATCGCATCCTGAAATCGTTGTGGAAAGACGCGACCGTTTTGTCCACAGTGCATAAAACTGTTTTGAGCGCGAAGACCGTGACGATTTCCGGCCTAAACACAAAGTTCCAGACTTGGGTTGAACAAGCAAGAGCCGCAATAAACCGGCTTCTGACCGTTCGGTTTATACGGAACATAGGTGAGCGCATAGCACGAGGCGCAGACAACAGCGGAGATCGACCCGGCGCCTTTTCGTGAGGTGCTCCTGGATCTCAAAATTACCCGGCAATTGTGGCAACGGCTCGGCGCGGAATTCACGTTATTGGCTACGAAGTGCTTTTGCTCTGATGCGCTGAACACAAAGTCGCAGCCGCAATCAACGCAGTTCAAATATCTGTCAAACTCGGTTTGGCTAACAAAATCGTCGCCCATCAAATCAGCGTAGTTCATAAGTCCTCAATCATGGTGGCTCGGTCATTGGTACTTTCGCTGCACGGAGACTAAGGCCGGGTTAACAGGAGATAAAAACCAGCTTATCGACTGTAAACACTAGCGTTCGCCAAAGGCTCGGAGCGGTTCAATATAAACGAATGACACAAAAACGCCGGCAATGCATTAGACTCTTGACTATGAGATCGAATTCCGCACGGGCATCACATTTTGACTGATCAACCGGCAGGCTCAAAAAAACCGTCGCCGAACGACTTCCGTGTCGGCGAAGTCGTCTTCGAAAAATATAAGATCGTCAGATTTATCAATTCAGGTGGAAACGGCCGCGTCTATCGCGCTACCGACATTTTCAGAAACGTTGATGTCGCGCTCAAAACCATGATTTTCGATGAAGCGGACACAAAGGCACTGCTCCGGTTCCAGAGTGAGGCAAAGACAGCCTCAAAATTCAAGCATCCTAACATTGCCACCATATACGATTTCGGTTTTTCCGGAAACACTCCGTACCTCTCAATGGAATACATTGAAGGAGAGTCTCTTGCCGAGCGGCTCTCCGGAAACGACACTCTTGACCTGGAAACTTTTTGCGAGATATTTTTTCAGCTAGCGATTGCCATTCAGCATGCGCATAAACACTCGATAGTGCATCGAGATTTGAAACCGCAGAACGTCATGCTCAGCGAAAACGATGATGGTTCGCTGCAAGTAAAAGTTCTAGATTTCGGTGTGGCAAAAACGCTTGGAGAGAACGATCTTGAGGCAGCTAAACTCACAGCTACAGGAGGAGTAATCGGAAGCCCTCTATACATGAGTCCTGAACAAGCCTCCGGTAAAGAAGTGACTACTCAGAGCGACTTATACTCACTGGGTGCCATGATGTTTCGCAGCTTGACTGGCAGGTCTCCGCTGCGGGCAGCTTCTTCCATCGAAACCATTATGCTTGTCGCGTCGACAAGCCCGCCGAAAATTCAGACGATCAAAGAAGACGTTCCGCCTGAAATTGCCAACCTTGTGGATGGATTGCTCGATAAAGACCCCGAAGCCAGACCAGACCTTGGAGACGTAGTGATACCGACGCTTCAAGCAGTTGCCGACAGCCTTGGAACAAGGCTGGAAACTCCGGAAGAAATTGCTCGCGGAGCCGACAGCAAACGTTTTGATAGAAGATATGCAGCCATCATATCTGGTGCGCTTGCTCTCCTTCTATTGAGCGCCGGCATTATTGCTTTTTGGCTTTTGAAAAACCCAAAAATGTTCGACACTAAGCAAGTGGAGCTCTTGCCGATAAACGACGAAGAGACCGTCAAGCCTCTCAACGCTATAGTCGACAGTTTACCTCCAGTAAAAGAGGGCTCAGATAAAGCTCGCATTTTAAAGCTTGCAGACTTCAAGGCACCGCATAAGGACCTTATAAATTGGGAAAACTCGAATGCCGACGATAAAAGTCTGTTCCTGATTCCACAGCCGGAAACGGTAACTGAACTACGATTGAATAAAACGAAAGTCGAGACGCTTGCGGCTCTCCCGCGATTCAAAAATTTGAGAAGGCTGTACCTGGGAGAAACGAACGTAGAAGATCGATCGCTTACAAAAGTCTCTGACTTACCGCTTGAAACGCTCGACCTGGAAGACACGAAGGTTTCGAACGAAGGGCTCAAAGAAATTGCAAAAATCAGAACGCTATCCTATCTGATTTTATCGACGTCAGAAGTGACAACATCAGGTTTCAAACACTTGAAGCCACTCAACAATCTTCGAAACCTGTACATCGGCGATTTGACGATCAACCCAGCAGACTTGAGAAAAAACGCTCTCAACTTCGCTCCCAATTGCTCCGTCTGGTTCAATCATATAAACCAGGATGAGGTCGAAAAGTTGCGCGACGAATTTCCCGATCTAAATTTCAACGAGACCTACGGCGCGATCGCGTCTCAGCGCAAGGAGGCTGAGAGTTTGGCGGAAAGGACAAAGCGGGCGGATTTGATTGAAGCAGCTAAAAAACTCAGAGAAATAATCACGGTTCTCGAGAGGGTTTACGGCAGTGAGTCCCCGCGCCTGCGACGTCCGGTTCTAAGTCTAGCTTCCGTAGAGATGAGGCTTGAGAAGCCGAATTCGGCACGGATCAAAACTGACCTGCTCCGGTCCATAAAACTCAGCCAAGCTGCGGCGGACACCGAATGCGAGCACGATGGACTACAGCTACTATCAATCGAATATCTACGGGAATTGGATTGCGACAATGCAAGTTCGACTGTCAATAAATCATTAGACTTAGCTGAAAGGATTGAAGCTAAAAATCCGGAGAGAATTCTCGAGGAATACGAAAAGTGGTCTCGCTCGATTCTTCAGTCGTCCTGTGTCGATCGGGCTCAACAGATCGCGGACCGCGGTTTGAAGTTCGGAAGGCGAATAAAAAATCCCAACATGGAGATGATCGCCGCCCTTCTGCAAATAAAGGGCAATGTGGCTAAACATCACCAACAGTACGGTGAAGCGATTGCGTTTTTTCGGAAAGCGGCAGAGACGATGGATACGCTGAAACCCTTCAACATAAAGCAATCACTGCAGCAAATTTCGAACTATACATTTCTGGCGGACTGCGAAGGTCTTCGCAACGAAAACGAAAAAGCTTATGGATACACAGAAAAAGCTAGAGCTCTGTGTCAGCAGGGTATCCCAAGCAATACACAGGTACTTGTATACACTCAGGCGCTTCACTATGGCAATTTGATTAATTGCTCAGAAGAAGAAAGATCTGCCTTTCAAAGCAAATTGGAAAAGCTGAAGATTTCAGCTTCGCAGAGATAGCTTCCACCGTCCTCTAAAAATCTCTTGAGATCGGGTGCGAATCTAAAACTATATGTAGGGCAAAGCAAGCGCGTCGCAAGATGTAGCCAATCGGCTACATCTTAAAGGATCCATTCTCGCCTTTTGGATACATCTCGTGTACTTGGATATGTGCATGGCATGCGCCTCTTCGAAAAGAATCAATCGGATAGTTTTCCTAGTTTTATCTAAGAAAAGGGTGGAGTTTTGACACGCCGATCCCGCACGGACGAAACACTCACGAAAGCGTTCCCAGATTGGAAACGTTTAACAAAACTCGTGTTATGGGACTCGGATCCGGCACCTCGGAACTCTTACAGCTAACTTTCTGGCCTTTTTGGGCGACCCCCTGCGTATCTTCCGCCTTTACTCTGACCGGCCAGTTGCTAAACTTCCTGAACTCGGCGATCACGAGTCCATCACAACCTTTCGAGTTGTGGGGCGGCTTTGCTGCGCCTAAAAATATTCGGCTCATCAATTTGAGCGAAGAAACCGAGTGTTTTCACAGCTCCATGACAGCAAAAGAGGCTTGGCATCTAATTCCACTGGTATCCCGGAAACCTGGTCAACCGTAAACCCTAACTGGTAAACAGAATGCAATCGATAAGAGTGCAATCCAACAAAACTCAATCGCGTTTCATCAGGAGGTTTGGAGCCTCCTTTTTGGCGTTCTTGATGTTCTACAGCACGACGGCTGCGTGGGCTAACCCAGAAAGTGTGCCAGTTCAACTGAATACCTCAAACGCCAATCAAAATTGGCGGGCGGCGCGCGAGGAATCGCGCGCCTTGCGGCATGAGATGCGCCAGGAAGCGCGCATGCAGCGTCTCGAAGATCGTCAGGTGCGAGTTAACCCGGTCATCACTCCCGGCTTCCAGTCGGGTCTTGCGAATGAAATCCGCAACGCGCTACAAGCTGATCGAGTGCGCGGTCAGGGCGCGCTCGAACGTGGTATCACGCGTGGTGAACGCAAAGAGCAAAGACAAAACGCTCAGCACCTAGATAGAAACACGGCTGTTTTGTATCCGGGTCAAGTTTCAACGTTCAGAACTGTTAGACCGAATGTTCCGACCGTTTCGACCAGAGGTACAAATCGCAGTACATACGTAAACGACGCGGGTAATGCAAAGCTGCTTAACAAGGGCGTTTCGTTAGACCTCGCTTCGACAGCTAACAACATAACCCTCGGGAAGAACATGCTCGACGGGACAGTCATTATCAACGTGGGCGGCGTCGACAAACAATTCGCAGCGGGCGACAAAGTCACCGCCGCTGAATACGCAGCTATCAATCAGAAACTCGCAACAGGCTCGCAAGGTTTAACACTTTCGAACAAAGGTGCAGCTACTGGCGGAGCGTTGAATATAAACACAATCAGCGATGACGGAAAAACCATTAGAGCATCTGAACTCGTAGTACCTCAGTCAGTTTCAGTCGTTGGTGACTTCGCAAGAAACGCTGACGGTGTGCGCGTCACAGGCGACCTTAACAACGCCGGTTCACTGTATGCGGTGTCTTCGAACGCCTCAAAAAATACCGCTGTCATTGGAGCGCGTGACATAAACAACGCTCAAGGCGGTTTAATCAGCACAAACGTTCCCACTTCTGTTTCATCACAATTCGGCGAAGTTAACTCGACACTTGACCTTTCTCTCAAAGCTAATCGCGATTTAAACAACGAAGGCTCAATCACAAGCTCCGGCAACTTGGAGCTGTCCGCCGGAAGAAAGATCGATAACTCGGGCATCGCAGAGGCGAGCGGAAACCTCTCTCTCACCAGCTCTAACATCAGAAACTCAGGAGCTATTAGCTCCGTTAACAAAAGCGTTTCGATCACAGCACTTCCAGACATGAACATCAATGTCGACAATTCTGGCGGCGTGATCAACGCTCAATCAGGCGACATTAACGTAACTACCGTTTCCGCCACGAATCCGAAACTCAACACCGTGTTAAACGGCGGTGATTGGCACTCTAGGCAGTTAAACGTCTCGTCGTCAGACGGCGCGGTGGATATCAATGCCGGTGACGTGACGGCTAGAGTCAACGTCAAAGCAGGAAGCGCGCATATCTACGCGGATACCAACGCTCTCGACATCGGAGACTTCGAGGTAAGTGGTGACCCTATCCTCAGCAGCAGCGGCGACGTCAATTTCAGCGGCAACATAGTCACCAACGGCGCGGATCTTGCGATCATCGCCGGCGGCAACGTTAACGCTAACGGTTTCAACACGATTAATACCTCCAGCAGCAGTGCTGGTGGTGGAGGTGATATCACCATCGTTGCGGGAGCTGCATTCACTACTCCCGGGGCGACGCTAAACATCACCGGTGGCACCACGAGTGGTGGCATTCTCAATTTGGACCAACTGTCCACGCTCGATTCGCGTGGGACCGGAATCAACACATCCGGAGGAGCCATAAACCTGATCGCTTACTCCGGCGACACCAACAATGGCTCGATATCCCTCGGCAACGTCGGGATACAAGCGGGCGGCACAGGCATTGGCGTTAACGGCAACGTACAGATAATAGCTGGAACTGCGACAGGAAGCGCGATCAATGTCGGAGCGATTACAAGCACTGGTGGCAGCGGTGGTGGTGGAGCTATAAATATATCCACTGCGACACCAGCCATCGTCGGCGGACAAGTCGTAATAGACAATTCGAGCCCGATTACTGGAGGCTCAATTCTGTCGGGCTCGTTCACACCCGGTGCAACGCAAGGCTCGAGCATGTCGATCGGCAGCCTCAACGCCGCAGGAACGGTGTCACTATCAGCCGGAGAAAACTTCAGCGTGCCATCTGTGACCGCGGCTAGAACAGTGGTTACATCTTTAGGCAACATTGCTTTCACTTCAACGGTCACCTCCCCAGGCGGGATACTGGCAGTCTCAGCAAAAGATATCGTCAACTCCGGCGCCTCGCAGCTACGGGCGGACTCAGCCACCGGCGACGGTGGCAACATCACATTGATCGCCGGTGCTGATTTTTCGCGGAACGCGAACAACGTTGCGATTAATGGCGCGTCGACTTTTGGTGGAGTGATCGGTCTGGATCAATCAAGCCAGATTCAGATTTTCCGGACAAGCAGCACCGCGATCGACGGAAGCGCGGGCGATATTAACCTCACGGCCTTTTTCGGTTCCGGCTTTAACGCGGGATTAATCCGTATTGGAAGCGCGGCAGCACTTGAAGCGCAAGGAAATGGTCTGGGCGCCAATGGAACCTTGTCGGTCGTTTCCGGAGCCGATCAAGTCAACGCCATCAACTTCACTGAGTTCAGGGCAGACATGGGTGCCGCTGGCACCGGCGGTGTTACGCTAAGCGCATCCGCTCCGGTTGCGAGTGCTCTCAACCCCGTCACTTTCTCAACCACAGCGACTGACTTTGCCGGCATCTCGTCAGCCAACGATTTTCTTGGAGGCAATCGGACACCAAACAGCACGATCGGCTTCAATAACATCTATCTAAGCAGCGTCCCATTCACGCTATTGGTCGGAGCCGAAACGGGATTTAGTTCGGTCTCTGGAGCCACGTCATTCAGGGCAGACTCGCTCAATAACTTGACCCTCGGCGCTGTGACTGCGAACAATACGCTGCTCACAGCCCTCGGCAATATTCGTCTGAACAGCACGATCACCTCTCCAGGCGGGATTCTAGCAGTAGCGGGACATGACATTTATAACGGAGGCGCATCGCAGCTGCGCACGGATTCGAGCACAGGCGATGGCGGCAATATAACTCTCATTGCAGGTGCCGATTTCACAACCAACGCAAGCGACATTGCGATCAACGGCGCGTCCGACTCAGGCGGCGTTATCGGGCTGGATCAATTCAGCCAGATTCAGGTATTTCGCACCAGCAGTACAGCCACCAATGGTAGTGCGGGCGACGTGAACCTCACTGCGTTCTACGGCGACGGTTTCAATGCCGGATTGATTCGCGTTGGCTCTGCCGCGACGATTGAAGCCCAAGGAAACGGACTCGGTTCAAATGGAACACTGTCGATAGTTTCCGAAGCTGATCAAGTCAATGCCATCAACTTCACGGAGTTCAGAGCAAACCTAGGTGCAGCCGGTACCGGAGGAGTCACATTGAGCGCCTCCGCTCCGGTTGCTACTTCACTCAACCCCGTTACGTTCTCGACGACCTCGGACTTTGCAGGAATATCATCGGTCAACAACTTCTCTGGCGGCAGTAGGACAAGCAACAGCACCATCGGCTTCAATTTCGTCACTCTTAACGACGCCCCCTTCACGATGTTGGTTGGTGCGGAAACCGGTTTTGCCGCAGTTACTGGTGCAACCCTCTTTAGAGCAGACTCATTAAACAACCTGAGCATGGGAGCAGTCACTGCGAACAGAACACTTCTCACAGCCGCTGGAAATATTCGACTTAATGGAATTATTACCTCTCCCGGAGGCGTGTTGGCGGTCTCGGGCCGCGATATCTACAATGGTGGTGCAGCCCAGCTCCTCGCGGACTCAAGCACGGCCGATGGCGGCAACATTACTCTCATTGCTGGTGCCGACTTCACGAGCAATGCGACCAATGTAGCAATCAACGGTGCTTCAGCTACCGGTGGTCTAATCGGAATGGACCGGTTCAGCCACCTTCAAGCTTTCAGAACTAGCAGTACAGCTATCGGTGGCAGCGCCGGCAATGTCAATCTTGCCGCTTTCGCTGGACCTGGTGTTGACGCCGGACTAGTCCGCATGGGAGGAGCTGCGCTAATTGAGGCTCAGGGGAACGGTTCTGGCTCTAATGGAACCGTGACCATTGTCAGCGGAGCAAATTTCGCCGATGCAATCAATTTCACGGAGATCAGAACAAACCTGGGAGCATCCGGTTCGGGTGGCGTCATCCTGAGCGCATCAAATCCGGTGGCATCATCCCTTAATCCGGTGACTTTCTCAACAACGACTGAATTCGCCGGAATGACCTCAGCCAACGATTTCTTAGGCGGCACGAGAACGACAGGAAGCACTATCAACTTTAACGCTATAAACGTCAACAACGTTCCCGTGACGATCTTGACCGGCGCAAATGTCGGACAAGATTCTGCATCTTCCATCACCGGTGCAAGTTTGTACCGTGTTGATTCGATGGGCAATCTGAGCTTGAACTTTATCACTGCCAACCGAACCCTAGCCACCGCATCCGGACGAATTCGGATGACTAACGCAATCACGTCTCCAGGAGGCATTTTTGCGGTAGCCGGTTACGATATTTTCTCAGTTGGCGCACCATCGTTATTCGCGAACTCGACCACCGGTGATGGCGGCAACATCACACTGATTGCTGGTGCAGATTTCACTGTTGGAGCGAATGATGTCTCAATACTGGGTGCTTCGGCGACTGGTGGGTATGTCGGTCTCGACCAGTCCAGCCAAGTTCAGAGCATCACCACCGTAGGTGCTGACGGTTTCGATGCCGGTAATGTCAACCTCGTCGCATTCTCCGGCTCAGCAATGACAAATCCGGGACTTGTGCGCCTGGGCGGCGCGGCTGAGGTCAAAGCGTATGCCACCGGCGGTGGTGCCAATGGCGACGTCACAATCGTCTCGGGATTTCAGGGTCCGATTCCTGACTTCACAAGTACCATAAACGCTAATGTGATAAACGTGAGCGGACCCACTGTGGTCACTAGCGCACCAGGCACTGGGAGTGTGACGCTCAGTAATTCAGCTCCAAACGCATCTTTGTCGAACCCAGTAGTGCTGACGACCAGCCAATCCGGATTCGGCAACATCACCTCCACAAACGATTTCCTCGGCGGTACACGCACCGTTGCTGGCGCTTCAATATACGTCAACGCAATTAAGGCAAACAATTCACCGGTTACATTGCTTGGCGGCAACGGCGCGCCTGGAACGATAGCAAGCGTTAATTTTGGAGATATCAGCACTGCAAGTCTCCTGCGCATTGACTCTCTGGGAGATGTCGTAACATCGACAATCAACGCAAATCAAACTTTCGTGACAGCAACAGGCGTGATTCGTGTTCCAACAGTTGTAACGTCACCGGGCGGAATTTTGATGGTAGCTCGTTCAAATGTTTTCTCCGGAGGTGCGCCGCAACTACTCGCTAATGCGGCAAACGGCGACGGCGGAAACATAACGATTATCGCCGGAGCGGATTTCACAGTCGGTGCAAACGACGTGACCATCAATGGAGGCACATCAACTGGCGGATATGTTGGTTTTGACCAACTTAGTTCAATTCAAGCGATGAGAACAAATGGTGGCGCAGGCAACGGTAACGCGGGCGACATAACGCTTGTGGCTTTCGCTGGAACCGGCGATTTCGCAGGTGTTGTTAGAACCGGCGGAGCCGTAACGATTGAAGCTAAAGGCAATGGCACTGGCTCTAATGGTGACATTAAGGTTATCGCTGGTTCGAGTTTGACAGACGCGATTCAATTGAAGAATGTCGATCTAAACGGAGGCAGCGCCGGAACAGGAAGCATCACTCTCAGTGCATCAACGCCTTTAGCTACAAGTCTTGACCCGGTCAAAGTTGCTACAACGACTGTTGGATTCGCTGAAATTATCACGACAAACGATTTCTTGGGGGGCACACGCACAGGAGCTGCCACGATCGGCGTCGATACTCTCACGTTGAACAAGGCTCCAGTCACCATCCTGACAGGTGCCGACACCTCGTACGGTTTTTTGACCGGAGTGAGCAATCTTCGCATCGACTCGCTAGGCACAATAAACGTCAACTCGATAAATTCTGATCAAATTTTCCTGACCGCTCTCGGAAGGGTTCGCGTAAATGGCACACTCAACTCGCCGGGCGGCATACTAATAGTATCCGGAAGCGACATATACTCAGGCGGTGCTCCGCAGTTCAACACCAGTTCGCCAACTGGAGACGGCGGAAATATTAGCTTGATTGCGGGTGCGGACTACGTGCTCGGTGCTAACGACATCTCTATTCGTGGCGGTACTGTTGGAGGTGGCTACGTAGGACTCGACCAATTCAGCAGTGTCCAGGTCCTCAGAACAAACGGCGGTGGTCTGTCTGGCACCGCGGGCGACATCAACCTTGTTGCGTTCACAGGGAATAGCAGCGTCTCAGCTGGTGTAGTCAGAACTGGTAACTCAGCATTCATCGAGGCACTGGGGAGCGGCACTGGCGCCAACGGTGACGTCACTCTCGTTTCCGGAGCCAACGGTCCTACGGATGACGGTCAACCAACAATCAATATTCGCGGTGTAAACATCAATAGCGGTGCTAACGGCACCGGTAGCGTGATACTGAGCAACTCCACACCGAACGCTACAATAGCCAACCAAGTCACGCTTTCGACAGTGTCCGGCTCGACATTTGGTGGAATCACGTCAACAAACAACTTCCTTGGTGGAGCAAGAACAAACTTTGTCAACTCAGCAGTAAATATCACAGATACGATTAGCACCAACAATGCCCCTGTCACATTACTTGGCGGAAGCAACGTCACGTTTGGAACCATCAGCGGAGCAAACCTGCTGAGAATCGACTCCCTTGGTACAGTAACTACCAACACCATCAATGCTAATCAGACTTTCATAACTGCACAGGGTAACATTCGGCTAAATAGCACGACCACTTCCCCTGGTGGCATCATGATGGTAGCCGGAGGAGATATCTCCTCTGGCGGTGCACCTCAATTGAACGCGACCGCGAACGGAGATGCAGGAAACATAAGCCTAATTGCCGGCGCAGCATTCACAGAAGTTGCTGGTGGACTTCGCATTGACGGGGCATCGGCTACTGGTGGAAACTTGAATCTCCAGTTTTTCTCCGGTATTCAGGTGTTAACCACCAATAGTACAGGAGGCGATGGCTCCGCAGGCGACATCAATCTGATTGCATTCTCTAACGGCGGCAACAATGGTTACGTATTCACTACCGGTGGCGGGTTCTCAATTAACGCTGAGGGCAACGGCACCGGCGCCAACGGCACCGTCACCGTCGTGGCTGGCGCGGACCAAAATCAGAACGCCATCGCTATGGCAAATAGTTTCACTCGCAACGGCACCGGTGGTGGTGGCGGTATAACTCTCCGAGCTGCAGCACCTCTTTTCACTGCTCAAACAGCAACGCTATCTGGAACCAGCAACTTTGGCGGAGTATCAGCAGGTAACTTCACCTCCGGAACTCTCTCTGCGACTGCTGATATCGCCGCTGGCGATCTGGTGACGCGTGATGGAGACATTAGTGTTTCATCACGCAACGTGAACCTGGGAAGCATCATTGCTGACGGTGGCATCGCGCCATCAACTTCCAGCGGCGGAACTATCACCATTAACACGAACTCCGCGACCACGCTGAGATCCAATGGTGGCGGAGTAAACAGAATCACTTACTTGAGCGCTAGCGGCGGAGCCGTAAGCGGCGATGCCGGCACCATCTCCTTGAGCAACGTCGGCGCAGGCGGAATTGATGTAACGGCAGGAAACATATTCCTGAACACGACCGACGGAAACGGCGGAACTCTCAGCCTCAACGCACCTACGTCGACCTTGACGTTGCCGACTGCCAATCTGACCATCTTCACGAATGGCACCGATCGCAACGGCGGCAGCATCATCATCAATGCCAACGCTCTCGACAACGGCGGGAATCCATTCACCTTCACCGCTCTTGGAACCGGCACCGGTCTCGGTGGCACGGTCGACGTGACCTTGAACTCAGGCAGCATCGCGACCGGCACAGATCCTGGTCAGTTCAACCCAGTCGTAGGTTCAGACGGAGTAATCAGACTCAAAGCGACAAACGGCGGGGTGACAGTTGCACCTTTCACATCCATCGCAGGTCGAGAAGTCAGTCTGACTGCTGGTGGCGGTAACATAACACTTACGGATGCAAACATCGTGGGTACGTCCGGAGGTCAAATCAACCTTACGAACTCGTTTGCTGCCGGGACCATCAACCAATTCGGAGCGTCGCTAATTTCGGGCGGAAACCTTTCCGTTCAAACTGTAAGTTCAAACGTGATACTCAATACAAGCGTTGAAGGTCTGAGATTTAACAGCGTCAATGGCGGCTTAATCGTCAACAACGCGTCAAGTTCCCTCACTGTCAACTCAAGCAACACAGCGGGCACGCTCAGCATCGCAACGCCCGGAAGTATGTATTTCGCGGAGAACGTCACTGCAAATGGTGGCATCACTCTCACCTCTAACGCGCCCGGAGGTCTCTTCTCTGGTCCTGGCGTTTTGAAAACATCGCCAGGTTTCGCTTTAAACGTCAATCTCGGAAGCACTGGTAGTCAGGCATACCTCAATACTGAGGTTTCCAATTTCACCGGTAACGCCACCAATGGTGGTCTAATATCTCTTACCCAGACCGGCAACATTTCTATCGGTACTGGCTCAACTTTATTCATTGATGATCTGCGTGTTATCGCTGATGGAAACATCCATCTCGTCAACAATGTAGTTGCAGATCCGGTTTCACTCATCTCGACAACAGACATTCTTCTCAGTGCAGATATCACCGCAAATGATGGCATCCTCTTAGTTTCAGGTGGAAACATCAGAACGGACATTGTTGGTCTCGATATAAACGGTTCTGGAACCCACGGCGGCAACATCACGATGGTTGCGGGTGCAGCCTACACTGTCGATAGCGATTTGGGAATTATTGTGATCGACGGACCGTCCAGCACCGGCGGCAGCATCGACTTCGTAACCGGCGGGTCAATCACGACTCTTTCATCAGCAGCGACATCGGCAGCCACTGGTGACTATGCAGGGGACATCAATCTGATTGCCTACGCAGGCGGCACTACCAATAGTGGCACCGTGCGAATCACCCCAGCTACCACAATCGACGCATCTGCAGCTGACGTATTGAACAACGCTGGTGCGGTCAACATCATCGCCAGTGGAGTTAACGGCACCTCCACAATCAGCGTCGGAGACATCGACAGCACGGGCGGCAGCAATAATCCTGCCAGCTCGATTAACGTATTGGGCGCAGTAGCAAATTCCAATGTTCAGATCTCTCTGTTCAACGCGATACCTGCGAGCAGCTTCGTACCGGTAAGTTCACCAGCAGGTGCTGACATCAGCACCGGTGCAATCGCTACAAGCGGTGCGAGCATAAATGTGGACGGACAAGCCAATGTGACTACGGGAGCAGTTTCTGCTTCACCACTTGGTTCAGACCAGACAGGAGGCAGCATCTCCATTGCGGGTGTACAAACAACTACCGGAGCGGTCACGACGAACGGCACTGGAACTGGCGGTGGCGGAAACATCGCCATCACTGGTCTGTCGGGGCTGACCACAGGAACGCTCACCGCCAATGGTGGCACTTCTGGTATCGGAGGCTCTGTTAGCCTCTACTCGAATTCCGCGACAGTTCTGAGTCACGCAGCAATCAGCGCACAAGCAGGTGCCAACGGTTTAGCCGGAGGTTCGGTAACTGTTAGAAACGACGGGGTCGGCGGCATCAACTACAACGGAGTTGATGTGTCGGGAGGCATCGGCAGCGGCGGCAGCATCGACTTCGAGACAGCGGGGACTTTGAATTTCGTTTCCGCCAACATGCTTGCAAATGGCGCTACGGATGCTGGCAACATCACTCTTCGAGCGTTCAACATCACGGGCTCAAACGGATTGAATCTTCAAGCCAACGGAGCTGCTCCAGGAAGTGGACTGGGCATTGATATCGGAACAACTGGAGTTGGGTCAGCGGGTGACATCACCATTCAGGGCAATGTCAATTTAACTACAACCAAAGACATACAAATTTTCAGTGGAGGCGGACTGACGATCGATACCAGCACCAGTATCGGTGCTCTAGGCACAGTCAACATCGCATCTAATAGACTCTTCGCCACCCTCGCTAACATCTTCACAGGAGGGACAACCGGAGACCAACAGGGACGAGCAGTCACTATCACGTCAACGGGTAACTTAACTCAATTTGGCAATATCACAACCGATGGATTCGGTAATTCATCCGCTGGAAGCGTCACAGTTGCGAATACCAGCAGCACCGGAATCATTAGCATGGGCGCTATCAACGCGAATGGTGGCGTATCCGGAGATGGAGGGACTGTCCTGGTCACAGCTTCGTCCTCCAGCACAGTCACGGTGAGCTCCGTGAGCGCCACCGGAGGCTCCACAGCTGGTAACGGCGGCTCCGTAACGGTTAGAAACGATGGAACAGCCTCATTTGAAGGTTTCGTAAGAGTAACAGCTGGTATAGATGTGTCAGCTCAGGACGATGCCGGCTCCGTCATTCTTGATGCGGAAGGTACTCAGGACGGCTTGGTCCAGGTCGGCGGGACAATAAATGCCACTTCAGCTTCTGGAACAAATGGCTCTGTAACGATAGAAGGTCGGCAGATTCAGGCGATAAGCCCGTTGTTTATCAATGCAGGACTGGGCGGCTCCACAAACACCGGTGCAGTCAACATCACAGCTACTGCCGGCGGACTGTTCTCGAGTGGCAACTCCATCAACATCTACTCCGGAGATGACCTCACACTGAACTTGAATTCCGCGGCAGCCATCCAATCAAACGGAGGAGACATAACTCTGCATGCGGGCGGAGACCTCAATGGCAACGGAGCAAATATCAACGCATCCGCAACGGCAGCTAATACCAATGGCGGTACCATCTCTATCGACGCAGGTCTATTCGCGAACAGTGCGGGCGTCTCGCTCGGAAACATCGTTTCTAACGGAAACGGCACCGGCACTGGCGGAACAATCGATATAACTCTTCGAGGTTCAGCGGTGAACTACAGTCTGGGAACCGGCGGAAGCATTCGCTCGATCGCTTCACGTGGTGGAACAGGCTCGACCGGCGGCGATGTCTCTATCTCACAGACTTCTATCAACCCTCTATCGTTGCTAAACGGATTAGACATTGATGTCACCACGGCATCTGGCGATGCAGGCAACATCAATATCAGCACTCAGGGTGAATTGGTGGTGACCAGTGGAGCCGTCACCCTCGCGGCTGAGGGTCAAACAGGCAGAAACAACGGAAATATTTCTATTCAAGCAACCAACGTTGCGGTTGCCTCCGGTGCTACATCACTCACGCTGGATACGTTTAAAACGGGCTCGAACGCCGGTACCGGCAACATTGCGATCAACAACCTCGGTGGTGGTGGCATATACACGGCAGGCGGAGACTTCATTGTCGATGCAGGAAACAATTTCACATCGAACGCGACATACGTTAACACCAACATCGGTGCTGCTGCTGGTTCCGGAAACGTGAGCGTCACTGCGCGCGGTGACATCAACTTCAGTGCAGCAGCACCAATTTCGACTGTTGCCGTTAATGCTGACCAAAATGGCGGAAATGTCACCCTCACTTCAGGAACAGCAGGCTTCATCCGCGTTGGCAATATCATTGCAAATGGCGATGGAACCGGTGATGGTGGCACTGTAGCAATCACCGCCGGCACAGGCGAATTGCTTGGCCTCACATCAATCACTGCAAATGGTGGTACGGACGGAGACGGCGGTGTCATAAACGTGACCGTAAATTCGGCTTCGATGCTCGATTTCACAAGCCTCATCGCTAGAGGCGGCAGTGTTAGTGGCAACGGCGGCAGCATCAGCCTGACAAACACCGGTGATGGCGGCATTCGTATCGATAATGGCGATATCGATGTCGGAGTCAATCCAGCCGGCAACGGCAATGGTGGTTTTATAACAATTGATGCGACTGCAGGACCTTCAGATGGAACGGTGCTAATAGGCAGCAGCGCTAACATCACTGCTGATGCAGGTCTGACTGGTGCCGTCGGCGGAAGAATCGAGATCACAGGCGCATCTATCGCGTTCACAGGTCCACCGGCGAGTGCAATCATAAGCGCTGTCAACGGAGACAACACAAACGGCATCACGCTAACCACGACTTCCACTGGAATCTCTACTAGCGGAAGCAATCTCAGTATTGCTACAAGCGGAGCCGCAACGATCAATCTGGCAAACAGTCTCTTAGCGACTGGCGGTGGTAACCTGAGCATCAACGCAGATGTGATAAACGCAGCTGGACAAACTTTCCAAACGAATTCACTCGCAGCCAATGCGAACGGCGGTAACATAACGCTAAACGCAGTTGGTGATGTGACGACCAGCCAACTCAACACAGTTGGTTCCGGAACCGGCAACGGCGGAGACGTCAACGTCACAGGAGCGCTGGTCACACTAGGAGACATCAGTGCGGACGGCGGACTCGATGGTGACGGCGGAGACGTCACAATCAATTCAACAAGATTCGCTCTGAGCAACATCCTCGCTAGAGGCGGCAGTAATGGTGGCTCAGGCGGTTCCGTTCTAGTCAACGCTTATACAAACTTCTCTAACTCCATATTGAACGTGGAAACAACCGGTTCGACTTCAGGTGGCGACGGCGGCAACATCACAGTCGCAAATGCTGGAAGCGGGCAAATTCAATTTAACGGCACAACTGGATTGGTATCGTCCGCGCCAGCCGGAAATGCAGGAGATATCACACTCACCGGGGGTTTGCTTTCGTTCGGAGCGAATTCACGCAATATCATCGCGGATGGTGGCATCACCAATGGCGATATAACGGTTAACTCCGTCAACGTCGCGTTCACAAGCACTACAGGCACCAACACTGTCCGAGCTTCGGGGACCGGTACAGGCGGTTCGATCACGTTTAATTCACCTGGCGGCAATATGACGACCGGCGGCTCTGCTATCAGCATGGACACCAAAGGAAGCGTCACCCTCGCAATGTTATTCGCCGATGTCATCACCAACGGCGGAGCCCTGGCGATTAACGCAGGTCAAGACATCGACGCGGATGCTGATTTCAATACCAGTTCCGCCACCGGCAATGGTGGCGACGTGACCCTTTCAGTGAGTTCCGGTGCAGGAAATTCGATCTTCTTCAACACCATTAATGCAAGCGGTGCGTCGGGATTCAATGGAGGCACTGTCCAAATCACTGGCTCCCAGGGCGGCACTGCATTCAACGGCATAACCTCTAATGGTGCAGGTTCTGGTAACGGCGGCGCAGTGACGATATCTGCAGATCAGGACACTCAACTGGATATTGATGCGATCTCCTCGACCGGTGGAACCTCTAATGGAGACATTTCCATCACCAACGCTGGAGATGGAAACATTCGCGCAATCAGCTCTCTAACCGGCAGACAAATCTCGCTGTCGAATTCCGCAGGAACTGGCGGAATAGCACTTTTCGGTGCGACCATCAATGCATCGAATGGAATCTTGCTCGACTCCGGTGCCGGAATAACTCAAACCGTTTCGTCCATATCCGGTGGAGCGCTTGACGTGAGATTTGTAACTGGACCTGTAACTCTCTCTACGAACGTCGCATCGCTCACAACGAGTGCATCCGGGCAGTCGCTCACAATCAATGAAACTTCAGGCATCAGCATTCTTGGTCAAAACATTGGAAGCCTCACAGTCAACTCCACAAACGGAAATATCACGGTTGACGCTCCAGCTACAGCCACAGCTCTGTTAAGACTGAACGCCACCAACGGCGGAGTCACTACGAGTGTTGCGGTTCAGTCCCCCGTTATAGAAATAGTTGCCGGCAACGGCAATGTTCTTTTCAATGGCAACCTGGTTAGCAGCGGTGCCAGCGGAGGCATCACGCTATCGTCGACCGGAAGTATCTCCGGCACGGGTAGCGTTCAGACAGACGCAGCAAGCTCAATCGGTTTAGATATCACGTTGAATGGCTCAGGGAATGCGACTTTTAGCAACGCAGCAGTGAGCAAGCTCACGACAGCCGGCACCAGCAACGGTACCGTCACCATCAACAATGGCAACAACGCACTTCAAATCGGTGCACTCGGTTCCGCGCTCTCATTAGTGGCGAGTTCCACGAACGTCGGCGGTATCACACTGACCCAGAACAACAGCACGACTGGAACCGTCACATTCAACGCTCCGTACTTCAGCGTCAACGATACGACCCTTCAGGCAGCCAGCATCCTGATTCAGAACTTGAACGGCGGATTGACTGTCGATGGTGGCGCGACCCTCGGAACGTTGACAGGCACCACTCCTGCCGCCGGACCTGCCGGAACTCCGAGCGTACCTACAGCGATTAACATCGTCACTCAAGTTGGCGCAGCGCTGAATTTAGTGGGCGACATCAACTTCAATGGCGACCTGACGATCGACAATACCTTTGGTACTACGACTTCGACGAGCGGATCGTTATTCACAGGCAACAATAACGTCCGCCTCACAGCAGCTAGTTGGGTGACAAATTCTGAAACCAATGGCGGTATCGTAGGCAATGACTTCGTGTTCACGATTTCCGCTGGCGGCACCATCATCAATACCGATGGCGACGTCAACCTGTCGTCGAATACAACACTTGTAGGTCAGGACTTCGCAATCGTTGCGCGAAACAACATCAACATGAACGGCGTCACAATCAATCTGTCCAACACAACAGGTGACGCCGGCAATCTCAGTATCATTGCGGGGTACGACTTCACCACAAGCAGTGGCGGTCAAATTCAGACGCAAGCGCCCTATACCTTCGCTGGTTCATCCGTAGCAGGCGGCAGCGTAAATGCTACCGGAGCTCAACTGATCACGACAGCAACCGGCGGTAATGGCGGCAACGTTCTCGTCGTCGCAAATAACGGTTCCGTCAATCTTGGCGGCTCATCTCTTATCGATGCGTCTTCCACGACCGGTGTTGGCGGCTCCGTCACCATCATCGGACAGAATGGAATTACCGCAAACGACATTACGACGAACGGCAACGATGTGGTTCTCTCGGTTTCCGCACCGCAAATCCTCGGCGGACCACTCGTCGTGACGGATGGCACCTTATCTGGTGGCATCGTCGACGCGTCCGCTGCAGTGACAGACGGAAACTTGCAACTCCACAACATCAACGGCGCTAGCAACGTCCAACTCCGTGGAGGAAACGGTGCTTCCAACACAATCACGCAGACAGCAGGCGGAGTGGTGAATGCATCCAACCTTCGCGTGGTACTCGAAAACGGCAGCGCTACGCTGGCAGGAAACGCTGGTCTGCTAAACGCGATCGTCGGAGGCGCAGGCTCCGTGACTCTCGATAACGGATCTACCGATATCAATCTCGTTGTTTCGAATTCGAATACAGCTCAAAACATCGATGTCAGAACCACAGGCTCGCTAGTCCTCTCCTCCGACATAACCGCAGGTAGCTTGACGCTATACGGTGGTGGAATCGGTCTCAACGTCAATCGGAACGTCACCGTGAACGGAGCGACAGTGATCCGGTCCACAGCAGGTCCGCTCACGGTTACAAACGCAATCTCCGGTGGCAGCGTTCTCCTGGAACAAGCAGCTGCGAACGGTTTAGTCGATATCAATAACACCGTGACCTCAACTGGAACCTCGGTAACACTGAGCAACGCTGGCGTCGGCAACGTTCACATCGACGCAGCAGTAAATGCTGCAACCGCTCTCAACCTCACTCTCGGTTCAGGGACGCTTGATCAAACCGCATCGGTTTCAGGCACTAGCCTGGACGTCACTGTTGGTACCGGCACCGTCAACCTCAATACTCAAAACAACAACGTCGGCGCCTTGTCCGTCACTGCATCCGGTGCAGCTAATGTTCAACTCAATAATGGAACCAACGACCTCTCGATCGATTCGATTGCCGGTCTATCGACCGGAGGACTAATCGTCAGAACAACAGGCAATTTGGATCTCAACTCAGCAATATCCGTCAACACACTAACCTTGAGCGGCGGCGGAAGCGGACTGACGATCGACAACAACATCGTCACGACCGGTCTTGCCTCAATCACGGCGACGGCAGGAGCTCTCACCGTTGATTCCACCCACACAGTTTCTGGTGCTGGCGACAAACTGCTACAAGCCACAGGTTCTGCCGGTGACGTAGTCATCAACGGTGGGGTCAGCGGCAACAACGTGACTCTACGCGCGACCACCACAGGTGGTGACGTGACCATAGCCGCTGCTGTTACCGCAGCTGGTGGCACGATTGGTTTGGAAACAGACGGCGGGAACGTATCGGAAACCGGAGCCGGAAGCTTAACGAGCAGTGTCCTCAACCTGAGCTTGGGACAGAACGGCTCGTCAGCTACGCTCAATAACGCCAACAACGTAGGCACTCTGAATAGCCTCGGACTCGCTAACGGAACTACCGTTTCATTCAACAATGCGGGCAATCCGATTCAACTCGGAAACATAATCGGAACTGGACATAACTACCAGGTCAGCACAACAAGTGGTGCTATCACCACTTCGACAAACGCGTTCAATTTCGCGACCCTGGGTCTAACTACAGCAACCGGGTCTATAACCATTGATGCGGATATCACAGCAACGACCTCGGCCAACCTGGAGGTTACGGGCGGTTCCGGCAACCTCACCATCACCAGTCAGGGTACGCTCACAAGCGCCGCTGGTGCGGTAAGTCTGACCAACAACGGCTCCGGCAACATCGCTATAAATGGAGCCTTAAGTGGCAACCAGGTAGCACTGCAAATTGCAGGAGGTCAAGTAAATCAATCTGGAACCGGAGTACTGACGGCAGGAACACTCGACGTCATCATCACCGGAATCGGTTTCGCCAACCTGAGCACACTTCAGAACAACATTGGAGTTTTGAACACAGACGCCCAGGTCTTCGGCTCGACTCAAATCGATAACGGCAGCAATGACATCACGGTCAACAACATCGTAGGTGGAACCCAAAATCTGTACGTTCACACAAGCGGTTCTATAGATTTGATGAACGACTTCACAGTGGGCTCATTGAACTTGCAAGCGGGCGGCGCGCTAGACATCGATGTGGACATAGTTGCAAATAACGTTACCTCAGTCACTACCGTCGGTGCTCCACTCAACATAACCAGTTCTGGAAGCCTCACTGGTGTAGGTTCCAAAACAATTCTCGCTGGTGGAACCTTCACCGCCGATGGTGCGCTCACTTCGACGAGCTTCGTCACGTTGCAAGCCAGCGGTGCTATCGACGTCAACGCGGCAATATCCGGCACCAACATCATCATTGATTCGTTCAACAGCGGTATCAGTCTAGATGGAGCAGTCACGGCGAGCTCGTCCTTGAGCATGTCCACGGTCGGCAGCAATGTCATCAGCCAGACAGTTGCGCTAACGGCGCCAACCCTCAACATCACTCTCGCAAATGGTTCCGCGAATCTCGCGTTCCCTGTCACCACCAATAATGTCGGCATCCTCAATACCAACGTCAGCGGTGCTGGCTTCGTCGGTTTGAACAATGGTGCCAACGATATAACCCTCAACAACATCGTCGGCAACAACCAGAGTTTGACCGTTCTGACGACCGGCAGCATGCTGTTCAACACTGACTTCCAGGTTGACGCCCTCGGTCTGACTTCCAGCAATATGAACATCACGGTCGATATTGTCACCACAGGCAATGCCACAATCAACGGTGTGAGCGGCGACCTCGTCGTAGCAAATAGCGGAAGCTTAACCGGTTCAGGATTCAAGTATTTGAGTGCGCTGAGCGCTGGAACCCAAATAGACATCAACGGAGCCGTTACAGGAAGTGGAGTCACGATGTTCCATCAGAATGGTGGCGACATCAGCCTTGATGCGGCTGTCACGGCCACGTCTGGGACGCTAACCCTGACAACGAGTTCAACTGGCAACATCTCGCAATCGGTTGCCTTGAGCGCTCCGACTCTGCAAATCAACCTGGGATCAGGTACTGCTGCGCTGACCTCGGCAAACAACGTAGGGACTTTAAACACCTCTGTATCTGGTACCGGAAGTGTCGCGTTCAATAACGGAAATAACGATCTGGCATTAAACACAATCACCGGTCAGAATCAGTCGCTGTCAGTCTCGACCACCGGCGAAATCACGACGTCGGGCGGACCATTCCAGGTCGTGGGGCTCGATCTTGACGCGACAGCGATCACACTCAACACTGCGGTCACCGCGACGGGTACCGCATCGCTCACAACAACGACCGGAGATCTGACAATTGCGGCGACCGGCTCTCTCATCGGAAGCGGAGACAAAACACTCCAGACCGCAAGTGGCACCATCGCCATCAATGGCAACCTGTCCGGGACGAACGTCGACCTCATAGCGACTGGCGCCGGCAATATCTCTAACAATGCCACCATCAATGCCACCACACTGGGTATCAGCATCACGTCCGGAACTGTTACACAAACAGGTTCTATAACCGCGGCAACTGTCAACACTTCAATGACGAGCGGATCAATAACGCTCACCGGTAACTCAGTGGGCGCTTTGAACGCTACGTTCAATACGGTCGGCGCTGGCTCCCTTGTTTTCGGAAACACGACGGATCTAGCATTGAGCGTAACCGGAACTGCAAATTCGCTTTACATCGGCTCCGCCGGTGTTCTGGATCTTCAATCAGGCATCACGGCGAATTCGATTGGCTTGAGTAGCTCAGGCACCTTGACTATTGATCAGAACCTCGTTGCTCTGACCGGAGTCTCCAACTTCACCTCCACCGCAGGAGATCTCGTAGTCACCGCATCCGGTTCCGTCAGCGGTGCCGGTTCGCTTCTCACCTTCTACGGTAATAATGTAGACATCAACGGTTCAGTTTCGACCTCGAACGGTCATATCCAGATCGCCAATGCTGGTGGAGCGTCGCAGACAATCACGCTAGACGCGGCGGTGAGTGCCAGCGGCACTCTGGAGATTCTCGGTGGCGCTGGTACGACAACACAGACTGTTGCAATTTCAGCCGACCAGCTGACAGTCACCTTGTTTGGTGGCACGGTCAATTTGACCAATTCCGGAAACAGCGTGACAAGTCTGACCACGAACGACCTCACGACAAGTTCAATCAACTTCAACAACGGAACTAACCCGCTCACCATTGGTAGCATCACCGGTTCCAATCAAAGTCTCACTGTGTCGGCTGGCGCCATCACAACGTCGTCAGCGATTGTGGTGAACAATCTTTCCCTGACCTCGACCGGTTCTGGAAATGACATCACCCTCGCAGATTCGGTGACCGGCACGACGTCCATCACGCTAAACTCAGCGGACGACATCGTACAGAACTCCGGCACCATAGGTGGTGGAGCTTTCATGCTGACATTCGGCACTAACTCGCTCACACTACAGACAGACGTGACATCGCTGACCAGCAGTGGCACTCCGGCAGTTTCTCAGCTGCAAGTGCTCGAAGCGAATAGCATTCAACTCCTGGCGCAATCGGTCAGCAATTTGTCAGTGACCGCAGGCTCTGCGGGCTCGGGCGATATCACAACCGGTGCCGATCTCACAGCGACGACACTCTCGCTCAACGCCAACGGCGGCGACATCACGCTGACTAACAACCTGACTGCAGCGATAATCTCGTTGACGGCCTCAGGTTCGATTACATCGGCAGGTGTGCTCGATGTAGACACTTTGACTCTCACCGGCGGCAATATTGGAACGTTGCTGGCGCCCGTTCGCATCAGTTCAGCAACGTCGACACTGGTCACGATAGCCTCCAGTGGTAATGTGTTCGTCTCGAAACTTGATTCCAATCTACTTGCAGTATCCCCAGGAGCTACGGCAACTAACTTGACTCTCACGGCGGATGTTTTGGAAACAAGAGGCGCGACGCTCACCGGAGCATTTAACGCCACTGCCAATGACTACTCCGCCAACGGGCCCCTCCAAGCCACCAGCATTACCGTTGCTAGCGAAGCTGGAAGCGGTCTGGTCGTCAATGGACTCGCCAGCGCCGTGATGACCGCGACAAGCGGTTCAGTCAACTTCACTGCCACCGCCAGTGACCTCACGCTAAACGGCGCGATGACATTCAATGGCACGACGAATCTGACAGTAAGCCCATTCAACGATATCGTTGTAAGCACTGGCGCCAACTATGTAGGCAACGACACCGTCAATCTCAACACCTGCTCAATAGTTCTGCAAGGCAACATCAGCGGAGACCCGTTGAACTTCAACTGCCCGCTCGGCGCAGGCACCATCGCTAACTCGACTGGTGACGTGGACCTCACAGGATTGAATTTGAACTTCTCCGGTCAATCGCTGGCAATAATTGCTTCCGGCAACGTCCTTGCTGGTACAAATACACTAATAAACCTCTCCTCCAGCACCGGAGATGCCGGTGACTTGCTCGTCGTGGCAGGCTTCGACTTCACACCGGCGACGGGTGGTCAAGTCGGTCCTGTAGCTACTTTGTTCACGATGGGGGCGCCGAACGCCACCGGCGGCAATATCAACCTGGTTGGTTTGACCGTCAACACCACATCGACAAACGGCGCAGGCGGTGACGTTCAACTAATCGCTAACGGCGGCTCCTCGTTCTCCGGTCAAATTGCCGCAGGAAACTTCAACACTACAGGCTCTACCGCGAACGGTTCATTCACAGTAATCGCTGAAAATGGATTTACCGCAGGAACAATAAGCAGCGGAACCGTTTCGATCACGAATGCAGAACCGGTAATCACCGGCGGAACCATTCTGATTGGTAATGGCGAGCAACTCGGCGCTGGTTCATTCAGTGCCGGTGCCGCAACTTCGGGAGACATCATTGTAGGCTCCATCAACGCAAATGGTGCAGACGTCACAATCACTGCAGGCACCACCGTTTTTGACGACATCACCATCACCTCCCTCGGCGCAAACAACTTGAACCTCAATGTCGGAGCAGGCATCGTTGAAATCGCAAACAGCGACGTCAATGTTTTGAACACGAACGCAGGCGGCGATGCTTTCATCAGATTAAATTCCAACGTGAATGGTATTGAACTTGGAAGCATCAGCGGCGCAACTCAAGACCTGAGCGTCACTGATGACACGTCGATAGCGACAACCTCCGGATTCACCACCGGCGACCTCTGGTTGGTTGCACCGACCATCTCGCTGGACCACGCTATCGTGACAAACGGCTCGACGAACATCACAGCAGTGAATTCTCTCCAACTCAATGCGAGTTTGACTGGCGCAGGCTACAAATCACTTTCTTCCAGCGGTACCTTCACTATCAACGCTCAACTCAGCAGCTCCGCTTACATCCAACTTGGAGTCGGCGGCGTCCTCACCGACACAGCCCTGGGCTTCGTAACGGCGCCCACACTGTATCTGTACGGTGATAGCGGCTCAGTCACGACCCTCGATTCAGCATCAAACAATGTCGGCACATTGAATACCGACAGCACTGGAGCAGCCTCGATCGCCTACAGCAACGGCGCTAACGACCTGGTACTTGGCACTGTCACTGGTGCTGGTCAAAATCTGACTGTTTCAACAACTGGAAATCTCGACCAGACAACAGCGATCAACATCGCGAGCTTGAATCTTTCAGGCGGTGGAACCGGACTTAACATCGACTTCGGCATAACCACATCTGGTTTAGCCAGCCTCAATGCGACGGCAGGCGACCTCACAGTCACAGGAGTTATCGACGGAGCCGGTGATAAACAGCTCACAGCGCTTGGCGCGGTCAACATCAATAGCGCGGTAAGTGGACAGAATGTGAGCATCACAGGTAGTACCATCGCTCTCGACGCTACTGTCACCGGCTCTACAACAATTGCCCTGGACGCAAACGGCGCGATCACTCAGACATCCGGCAGTGTAAGTGGCGGAGCATTGACGGTGGCTTTCGGAAGTGGACCTCTCACGCTCGCTACTGACGTCACCTCGTTGTCGACAGACGCGGTTGGTCAAAGCCTGACCATCAATGAAGCTAACGGCATCCAGCTGTTGGCACAAAACATCGACAACCTGCTTATCTCCGCGGGTCTGACTTCGGCAGGCGCAATCACCACGGGCGCTACCGTCACAGTGGGCAACACGCTGAGCCTGACGGATAACAATGGCGGCATCAGCCTGTCTAATAGCATCCTTGCACAAAATACGCTTCTGTTCTCCAACACAAGCATCACGCAAAGCAGTGGTGTCATCAGTAGTGACGCTCTATCTATCGATGTCAGCGGAGGTAGTTCTACCCTAACAACTGACGTCAACTCGTTGACCGTCGCCCTGTCGAACAACGCAACCGTCACCGTCAATGAAGACGGCGGAATCGCGATAGTTTCGGGAAGCGGCGGAAACGGCAGCTTGACAGTGAATGCAGGACGCAATAATACTGGCGACATTACAACCTCTGGTTCATTGTTGAATACGATCGACGTGACTGGAACTCTGACGCTGGACAACAATAATGGCGGCATAAGCTTGTCGGTCGACATCAACGGAACAACAGCAGTCAATCTCGACGCGTCGACCTCGATCAGCCAATCAGGAGCCCTGATCTCCGGAGGGGCACTCTCGGTAGCATTCGGCACGACGGCTAGCCTCTCTACATCTGTCGCATCTCTGACGACGAATGCGCCTGGTAGAACTCTGAACATATTCAATGACGGTGCTCTAAGCTTGCTTGGACAAACTCTGGACACGCTCAATCTTACAAACCAGGGCGATGTCACTACGAATGCAACCTTCAGCGTCGGCACGCTCAACATCAGCACAGTCACCGCAGGTGATATCAACCTCAATAGCAACGTGACAGGCACAACAGCTATCATTCTCGACGCTGCGGGCTCCATCAGCCAGGGAGCAGGCAACATCCTGGCAGGTGGAAACCTGACCCTGACCTATGCCGCTGGTCCAGTAACCCTCACCACCGATGTCACTTCATTGGCCTCGAATGGTCCAGGAACCTTGACCATTAACGAAGACGATGGAATTCAACTGTACGCACAAAATGTGACTGCGCTCACTGTCAATGCGGGCAGAAACAATGCTGGCAACATCACCACAGCGGCAAACATCTCCGTCAGTGATTTGACTCTCGATAACAATAACGGCTCGATTGCAATCTCGAACAACCTGACGGCAACCAACGTGACACTTGATGCGTCCGGAACGATCACTCAATCGGCGGGCATCATCAACGGAACCACGCTTTCCGTCGGCTTCGGAAGCGGACCTGTCGCTCTGACAACCAACGTATCGAACTTGACCACGACGACCGGCGGTTCACTCACCGTTAACGAAAACGACGGCATCAATCTGCTCGCTCAATCAGCGACTAATTTGACCGTCAATGCGGGTCTCACAGGTGCAGGCGCCATCACGACCGGTGCAAACATCTCCGTCGCGGGATCACTCAATCTGATCAATAGCAACGGTGCAATTAACCTGAATAACAACATTGCAGGTTCCGTCGGTGTCTCACTCGACGCTTCCACTACGATTACGCAAGCTGGTGGCACCTCAATCAACGGTGGTGCGCTGAGCCTCGCCTTCGGAAGCGGACCAGTAAGCCTGACCACCGATGTAGCGTCGCTAACCACGGACGCAGCCGGAAACGCCCTCAGCATCAACGAAGCCAACGGCATCCAACTGCTAGGTCAAAACCTTGATCAATTGGTTGTGACGGCTGGTCTGAGTGGGGCAGGTGATATCACGACCGGTGCAGATATCGTAGTTCCGGTTCTATCACTAACCAACAACAACGGGTCGATTGCCCTTTCCAATAACATCAATAGCACCACGTCGGTTGTCCTTGATGCTTCGGCAACGATCAGCCAGACCGCTGGCACGGTGACAACGGACGCCCTCGAAGTCGACTTCGGAACAAGTCCGGTCACACTGGCGACAAACGTGAATTCGCTTACGTCCTTCAGTGGTGGCGGTTCACTCACGATCAATGAATCGAACGGTATCAACATTGGCGTGGTCGACGTCGATAACCTGACGGTCAACGCGGGCTTGACCGGAGCTGGAACTCTCGTCGTGAATGCTTCACTCAGCTTGAGTGGCGCACTGGTTCTCGATAACAGCAACGGCTCGATCGACCTCTCCACCGCCATCAGCGCTAACTCAATAACGCTTGATGCTTCGACGACAATCAATCAGTCAGCTGGATTACTGTCTGCTACCGACTTGAGTGTTGCCTTCGGAGACGACACTACTGTCGAACTCGATACCAACGTCGCGTTCCTGACGACTGCAAACTCCCTGGGCGGAACTCTCACAATCAATGAAAACAACGACATTGCGCTGAAGAGCCAGAACATAACCGATCTCAACATCAATGCGGGCGTGGTCTCGGCTGGTGGCATCACCTTCTTCTCTCCAGTCACGGTTGCTGGCGCGATGACGCTAACCAGCAATCAAGGCTCAATCAACTTCAACAACAATGTCTCGGCAGGTTCGGTTAACGCAACAGTGGTGAATGGAGCAGATCTGTTCATCGGCGCTACCGTGGACGCAACGACTGTCACACTCACCACCAATGGCGGTGGCATTCTTGAAGTCTCTTCCGGCAACGTTGTAGCCACTACACTGAATCTGAACTTGAACGGTGGCACGCCGGGCAGCGCAGACCTGAGCACCAATGCAAATGCGGTCGGCACCCTCAATAGCGCAGGCGGCGGAAGCGTTTCCCTCAATAACGGAAACACTGCTCTCAACCTTGGAACGCTCGGAGCCGGTCAATCACTGACCGCAAGTTCTACGGTCTCGATCACCACTACATCTGATGTCACAACCACCGGTGATGTCACTCTCACTACGGCCTCGCTCGTAAACGGTTTCGACCTTGCAGCAAACTCAATTACTGTCGCAAGTCAGACTGGTAGCGGACTGTCGGTCAATGGTTTGACCGGTGGAACGTTCAATGCCACCGGCAGCGGTGAAGTTGTGAGCATGACTGCTACCAACGGTTCTCTCGATCTGTTCGGTACAATGACATTCATCAGCGAAACCGATATGTACGCAGACGACATCGAATTCCATGTCAACACTGGAGCAAATGTGACCGGTCAGCAAAGATTGACGGTTCATGCCTGCGACGTGAACTTGCAGGGAGCGATCGTTGCCAACCCGCTTATCTTCGATTGCCAGTTCAGCGAACTGACAATCGGTAATGGTGCGGGCGACGTCGTCCTCACCGGCGACATTCAAGCTCTCAGCCGCTCGGTCGCGATCATCGCATCAGGCAGCATCATAGGCAGTGGTATCACCTCTATCGACCTCTCCAATCCGGGTGGACCGGCTGGAACCCTGACCATGGTCGCCGGCTTCGACTTCACACCAGCGGATACTCCGCAATTCGAAGATTCGACGACGCCTTTCACAGGCTTCACCGCTAATGCCACTGGCGGAAATATCGACCTCGGCAACGTCACGATCAATGTATCCAGTGGAACTGACACCGCAGGCAGCGTCACAGCGGTCGCCAATGGAGGCACGACAAATGCTGGCACGATTACCGTCGGCGCAATCAATGCCAACGGTGCCGGTGCTGCAGGAACCGTCCTCCTGGTCGGTGAAAGCGGTGTCACCGCTGGCACCATCACAGCCACCGGCGGATCGGCTGGAACGGTTTCACTCCTGGCGGCTCAACCGACAACAAGCGGCGTGCCGACAATTTTGAACGGCGTGCTCTCGGGCGGTACCTTCCAAGCAGGTGCTATCACATCCGGCGATATCACCACCGGCGCTATTACCGCGACAAATGTCACGCTCCAAACAGAGGGTGCGAGCAGCGCTATCACTCTTAATGGTGCACTGACCTCATCCAACCTGAACATCCTGGCTGGCGCAGGAACTATCGACATCACGAGCAGCGGTTCGAATACCATCGCCGCTCAAGCCGATGGCTCCGGAAACGGCGGGACGCTCAACGTGAGCTCCTCCGACATAATCGGCGGCGCTGGCGCGATTAACCTGACCGCGACTGGTTCTACCGGCAACGGCGGTTCAATCTTCTTCGAGCATAACGGCAACGCTGCTATGACCGTAGGCTCCGAATACACCTTCGACGCTAGCGGCGCCCTCAACGGTGGCTTCGTCAACCTGCGTTCGCTGGATGCGGACATCATTATCAATGGTGGATTGACCGCTGCCGGCACCAACGGCGATGGCGCAAGATACGTACTTCAAGCAGGGGTTCCAGTCAGACTGGTACTGAATGACACGTCCTTCCTCAGCGAAGCAAATGCGACGGGGGCGAACGGCAATGGTGGAACTCTCAGCCTGACAGGCGGCACCATCGTCGCGGCGAGTTCCGCAGCGCAGCCGCTGTTACTCAGCGCCAATGGTAATGGCACCGGAAATGGTGGCTCAGTGTTCTACACGTCGAGCGACGTCACCCAGACATTCGTCGGAGCTCCTGCAAAGGCACCGAAAGGCGCTGCAATCTTCCTCGAACTCAGCGCCACGAGCGGCACCGCAGGTGGTGATGGTGGTATCGCAAGCGTGGAAGTCGGCGGCAACCTGACGGTCGATCCGACCGCAATCAATGCCGGACCGCTTGCAACGACTGGAAACCACAATGGTGGTTCTTATCAATTGAGCGCAGGCACTAACGCTCCCAAAGGTGCTTACCTGGTTATAAACGGAAGTCTTGACGCCAGCGGCGTCGGTACGGGTGGCGGCGGGTCAATCGATCTGAGAACCAACAACAAGAAGGCCTTCATCGTCGGCTCGACCAAGAATCTGAAGAACGGCGTCAAAGGAACTCTAACCGCTAATGGAAACGGCGGCACTGTGGTTCTTCGCAACGCTGGCGGCGGTCTGACCGTGTCGACCTCCAATGCGCTCGTCGGCGATGAGCTCCGTCTCCTCGCTGGTGGCAAGGGAGCGATCACAACATCTAAGGATGTCGTCATCACAGCTGGACAGAGCATAGAATTCCAAGCAGACACAGGCGCCATCGGCAAGAAACCGATTGTGGTGAACACACCGGTTATATCGGCAAACACGCAAGGTGCTGTCAACATAATCAACAACTTCACCGGTCCGATGGTGCTCGCAAACTCCACAGGCGGCAAGGGCTTCAGTCTTGAATCAGCAGGTGGAATCGAAATCGGTGATCTCTCCACCACTAAGGGTTCCATCGACGTCATCGCCAACGGAGGCATCCTATCCGTCAGAGCAGGCAATAACGTAAACGCGGCAAACGGAGCACTATCCCTGATTAATATGGACACCACCAATGGTTCCATCTTGATTGACGACGGAGCGACGGTCCAAACCTCCGGAAAAGGCAAAACCACTACCATCTCCATCGGTGCAGCACCGAAGAAAGGTACGGTCGGCGTAACCCCAGCAGGCGTGACCGTCGACGAGGATGGCGGGACCGTCTACTTCGGTCAAGCCGGTGGCGTTGTGGCACAGTCAGTCGCGGATGTGATCGCTAAGAATCAGGATGTGATCTTCAATAACTCATCCACTAATATCGGAACTAACAAGATAGTCCTGGGTGATAACGCGACCGTCATCGCAGACCCACCGTCGAGAGCGGTTTCCTCAATGCCGGTCGTGATGCCTAGCACCATTGACCTCAGCGCTCAGCCTACCATCTCCGGTACATCGAGCGGCTCAGCCTCCGTTGCCATCAACAATGGCTTCACTTCAACATTCGACGCGTCACAAATTACAAACCAATTGGCGACCGTCGATAATTCGACAGGCTGGACGGAAACAGCCAACACGAACGGCGCAAGAACACTCAGCCGCGCGCTCCACGGTGGCATCACCACATGCGGTGCGGATGATGGCATCGAAAGCGCAGATGACATGCTAGTGAGCGCTGCTTTCCACGCAGGAAAAGACACGGGTCTCAATGAGTACTCAATCGACAACAGCAAGGTCGACATGATTGAATCGACTGACGCCAGCGTCAAGCAGTTGCCTAACAGCAAGCGCTTCGTGCTCAAGCAAGGAAACGTAGTCTTCGCTCCGTTCCAGGACACCACAATCGAAACCGCTCACGGCTCCGTGAAGATTGCTGCAAACTCCGTAGCACTCGTAATGGAATCGAAGAACGGATTGGCGGTTTATAACATCAACGACACCAAGAAGAATTCTGTCGTCATCACCACCGAAGATAAGCAATTGACACTCTCTCCAGGACGTCATGCTCTGGTCAGCAACCATGAAGAGTTTGTCGATGGCAATGCTGTCGAACTCGTCCAACATCGCAACTTGAGCAGACTGAAACTCAACAACGGCATGAAGGTCTTCACAACGGAATTCTCTATCCCGTCAGCATGCTACGCTGTTAAACCGCTCAAGCAGTTGATGAGTTCGAAACACGCAGAGGCTTCGAAGATGGCGAAAGGCATCCTCAAGACTACTGCGGTAATAATGACTTTGAGCCCAGACAAGGGAGATTTCGTCCAGTTCTTCAAACCAAGAACCACAGCGATGAAATAGGAAAGGAAATCTGCTATAAAAATCCAAACCTAGAAGTTTGGAGAGCATTCCCTTGACTACAGTAGACGGGTTGGAACTCAGGCAAGCTTGCAGCGATGATCGCGATGAGATTCTTAACGTGCATGAAGCCGCGTTCGGCCGTGCGGCTGAATCGAAACTAGTGGAGACACTGTTAAAAGACGGCGCAGATATTCGCGAGCTATCACTTGTTGCGGTGCGCGATGGCAAAATCGTTAGTCACATTCTCTACACCGAGGTTCAAATCCTGGATGAGAAGAACAAAAATCTCTCCTCTATGGTGCGAGGCAAAGGTGGGATCGCTTATGCTGTAGCATTGGCACCGCTGGCGGTGCTACCTGCGCATCAGAAAAAAGGCGTCGGGAAAGCGCTTGCCAACGAGTCGTTAAGACTGGCAAATGAACGCGGTCATGGCATCGTAATCGTGCTCGGTCATCCAGAGTATTATCCAAAGTTCGGTTTCGAGCCGGCTTCGAAGTTCGGAATGAGTTCGCCCTTCGACGTTGCCGACGACGTTTTTATGGCGAAACCGCTATCGGCATTCAACGAAAAAATCTGTGGCAACGTCATTTACCACGACGCTTTCATTGAGGTCGAATAGCTTACGACCCGCGTCGCTTCCCTTTGATAAAGTCGATGAGCTCTTTCGTTGCATTGACTGGTGCCGAAGAGCCTGGACTGCCATGCCAATCATGGCCCTTGTATTTCGGGAGTGTGATGCTGCGGATCTTTGCTCCTGTCGGCGCTTCCCAATCTCGCTCAATCACCGCTTCCGTTGAATCCTCTTTAATGGAAACTGCCTTTTCCTTATCATTTATCGAGTTTCCTCGAAGGTATCGTTGCAGAGTTCTCTCTTCCGAATCCATGTGCAGCCCGAACCAGCGCCCATCAATCGGCGCCACTGAATCACGCTCTGACTGAATCGACATAAAATTCATACCTGGCGGGACAGGCTTCTCTTTTCCTGTGGTCCAACCGCTTACATCTACGAGGTTCGCTGGACGATACTTCTCTGGAAGTTCAGCCGCGGCTCTATGGGCGAAACTTGCACCTTGCGAATAACCGGTCAGAGTAATCCTCTCAAGGTCCACGTTGTAATTCTTATTCAATTGGTCTAACACTGCAGCCGTGTAACCGACATCATCCGTTTTTGAAAACGGATATTGACCATTATTGTAGGAGATGTCCTTTTTCGGATTACCGCTCATATAGAGCACGAACATGCCGTTCTCATCAGCCTCTTTGCTGAGGCCGGTCAATTCTTCTAAACCGGCAGCACCAGCTTTGGTACCACCAGGTCCAGGCTTATCACCCCATTCATTGAAGACAACTAAAACAGGTGCAGGTTTCTGCGCATCGTAGTTCTTCGGCACATGCATAAATATCTCGCGCGGCGTTCCATCTACCGAAACAGATATCGGGACAGTGCTACCCTTTTCCACGCTCTCGGGATTCGGGAAATCTACCTTAGTTCCCTTGTCTGATGCAGTCTTTTCAGCACGCATCGAATCCCAGGTCTCCGCCGACAAGTTCTTCGGCTCGCCCTCTTCAGATGACTCAGAGCTTGCATCTCGGTGATGCTTATGATGAATTTCCGTTTCAGTACTTCTAGGCATGAGCGTGACCGGGTTGCCTGCAGCGAAATTGCAGTTACCTTATTCCCGTTCTTGAAAGGCGTTAAACGCTGTCCAGTGCTGCCTTAAGCCGAAGTCCGGGCGTCCAAGGAACTCGGCGAAAAGGTCGGAACTTAGGCTCACAAACTAGCGTTTCTGTCGGCTTTTAACTAGAATTGGCGCACTACCGGCAACTTCAAATTCCGCCGCAAAACCATTATGTCAAGACACTCTTCGACTGTTCGTTTTAAGTTGCCCTGACTTACGTCTTGCACACTAATTGACGGCGAATACCTCAGACACCCGAGATATGGGACACCTGTTCCGGTAATCATAAACAGCTCGAAGTCATCCTTGGATATGTACCGGTCCATGACCTGTGCTTCAAGGACATTAGTTTCAACCGTCGCCAGCGATAGAACTTGAATGCCGCCGCTCTGCAAGTAGTTGAGAGACAAAGAAAGTTTTTCCAGAGCATCCGGAGCATGTTTCGCTACGAGAATAACGGGATAACCGAGGGACCTGATCAAATCCGTCGTTGTATACCACTCATGCGTTAGCTTGTTGAATCCATCCTTTTCGAAACTCAGCGGAGTTGCAACGGTCGTCGGCAGCTCGATAAAGGTTACAGCATCACGGGCGGTGCCCGTCATGATTATTTGATCCCACTCCGATTGACTTAAGGTCGGAGGAAACGACAAATGTATTGACGGATAGTCAACTGGCGTTCTGGTGATGTTGCTGATGAAAGAATATTCTGGTGAACTCTTCTGATAGCGAGAGTAAGTCACAGGTTTGACGGCGCGAACCTTTCCGCTATAGTCACCAAGCACTCCAGCAATGCCAGACATTAAGACTGTCTTTCCGCATCCAGGCTCGGTCCCCACAATACAGACACCAGAGTGCAAACCTGTTTTCTTGGTGTCGTAGATCGATCGACAGTTGTTAAAGAAAGACTCCTGGAGGGCATCTCCATGGTTGTCGTCGAAGAAAAATGAGTTGTGGTTTGTAGACATGGCGAAACTATACTACAAGTGGTGCCCCCATGCAGAGCAGTTTTTGCCCGAAAGAGATCGAGAGCAGGCTTTTTGGAACCTGCTCTCGAAATTTACATCAATTGTTATTGGACGTATTTATCAGCTCACTCTTCAGGAATAGGTTCCTGACAAGCAATTATTTCATGGCTGTTACGCTTGGCTCTAAAGTAGTCATTCCTCTGCTCCGTTAATTGGTTCCACGCGAATTCAACAAGACAATTTCTTCGATCAAGTCAGCTCTATGACCTCTGGTGATACTACTGCCGGTGACAGAAGAGTAGGTCAGACCACCCATTACGAAAACTCGCCGGCTTGAGTTCTCAACGATGTGGTGATGTATTCGAGGCATCAAAAGATGTAGCGGCGTGCTAGGAGTCTTCAACCACTCCTGGTTCGCAATTTTGCGCCAATCATAAATATAGATAATATCTCTACCGGCAAAAATCATTGGACCTATTGTTGATTTTAACGCTCTAAAATCAATACCCTCACCAGGAAAGCGATAAGGAACTAGCTCCTCATGACGAGCAATAGCAATTTTTCTTGGTGAAAGTAATTCGCCGACATAAGAAGTCCGTCCGGTCTTGGAGTCATACAACTCTGAGGCGTCGAAACCGAGCATCGAAGTGGCAGCACCGCCGTTAATGAAAACGCTTTGATTCGGAAGTCGCATAGCCGCAAAATCGTAGCGTCCCGTTCTCGTGTGCCCTACAACCGTCGACCGCTTCGTTCGAAGATCGAAGACTTCGATTTCGTGAGTGAGAATCATTGGAGAAGAGGCGGCCGGAGAACCGTCCGGATTGCGTAAAATGCAGACATTAGTTTTCGCCTCGCGTTCCGACACACCGTACCCGTTGATGAGCATAAATTTTGAATCGCCCAGAGGTATTACCGAGTGCCCAAACCTTGCGTGCTGCAACTCACCAACAACCTCTAGCCGGTTGGTTTTGGGATCGAAGCACAGCACCCGTTTTTCAGGAAATTTTCTCCAGTTTTTCAAATTCCGTGTCACACAGCCACCGGTGATCAAAACTTGTCCATTCGGAAGTAAATTCATACCAACGAGCCATCTTGGCGGAATTGATTCAGGGAAATCAACGGCAGCAAAGGACTGAGCTTTAGGATCGTAAATAAGTCCAAACATTGTCTGCCGAAAATTCGGTGATACTACTTGTAGTGCCTCCTTAGCTCCTGATTTTGCGATCACAGAGAGCTTTAGTGGTTTCTTTGTGAAACGCCAAAGAGGGCTTTTCTTCATAGTTGGATTCCCCTGAAACATCCCTACTAAGAAAATGCGACCATCCTTAAGTTCAATCGCTTGCATTTGTCTCCGGTTTGCTGCCTCCGCGAAATCACGCTCGAACACAAACGGCATCTGTGTTAAAACTTTTGATTGACCCTTAACAGGGTCAAAAAGTTCGATCATTCCTAAGCCATAACCGTAAGTAAATCCATCCGCAGCGTTCACAAACCGCTCGGGCTCGTTCTTGTAGTGCATTCCGTCGAATGCCAAAAGTGTTCCGTTCCGCAAAGGCAGGATTAGCCCCGGGTCATACTCGTAGTTTAATAGCCCGGCGCGCCTCAACTGCGCCCCTAACTTCGTAGTCTGTCCGTAGCTCCTGTGTAGCGTTGATGCTACGGTGTCGACGAGGACAGCACATATTAGGACGAGGAGTGCTTTCTTAGTGACTATCAATTTCAAAAGACCTCAGTTGGTAAGGACAGACATTTTGCAGCTTTGCGATACGCTGACGAGAAGGTGAGTGGCACCAAGACTTTGGTTTCGAGAAAAACACTAATGGTTTTATCATTTAAACAGCCTCTGTGAATCCTCTTCCCAGCCGATAGACTTTCGTCTTTCGATATGTTAGCGATCGAGCGCGCTAAAATGTCAATGCTTGAACAAATGACATAAAACCTTGTCATCAACAGACTTAGCTGACAGAGCAATGACACCAATTATAGTGGCTTACCCGTCCGAGTTTGAATTGGGTAATGCAGGATGCTTGACAGACAAAAGCTCAGCAGGCAGGTCTCAGTCGTCCGAGGCCTGCCTGCTTGAGGCTCCGTGGAACGAGCAGTTAGATTACCGCGGAGGCTCATACATGAAGTGCACCTATTTGGGCAGAAGCTGGCAAGTAGCCTGCGCGCGGGTTTTCCCCGCAAACCTTGTTTCCATTCATACAACGCCTATCTTGCCATCGCAGCTACGCTGGGTTCAGCATAAACCTCGAACTCGCCAATGCCGCCAAGGTGCATGAGTACTGCTGACGTCTTCATGAGTTTGTTGCTCATCCGACGAGCATTGTCATGCCTAGAACTCATTATTTCCTTCAGCGGCTTCACAGAACCGATTGCGTGCATGGTGGCAAACTCCGCGTTGAATGCTTTGATACCATTACCATGATTGACGGCGGCTACAGACTTGTAACCGACGCTCTCCATCGGATTCACGCGCTCGAAACCATGATTAGATCGTGTGGTGAGTACCGTGCAGCGACCAGGGCTCAAAGTCGTAGCTCTGGCTCCGGCGGTGACGCGCACGGACCCCTTGCGCTCATCGTGCAGGTCATAGACACCGAGTCTGGTGCCATCAAGCACCACCAGCGCCACCGAGCCTTTCGAGACTTCGATGGTGCCAATCGGCGTTTCAATGCGAGTATCCTTCGCTGGAGCTAGAACGATGGTTCCTTGACGGAGTTTCGCAACTTCAGTGGATGTAACACCAGAAGCACTACCATTGCCTGTCCCGGTCACTCCTGTCCCGGTCACTCCAGTCGTCGAACCTGAGATGCCACTGTTTGCGGAACTGCCACTTAACATCGTTGCAGAGCCGAGACCCAGGTCTTCGTCGCTCCAGACATAAGCGTCAGTGAGATAATCGCAGGCGGTTGAAACCGCTTCAGACGTCTGCACTGCCGATGACAAACCAACCACACTGGCTTCAGCCTGCGCGGTATTGCTGACGGTGCTGAGCAAGTCAGTCGGCAGCGGCGAGATGTGCTGGGAGTTGAAAGTGGAACCGATGCTTGAGTTTGCAGAACTCAAATTCAGCGAAGCAGAATCTGAGGCGACAAAGGTTTCTGTCGCGGGTTGAGCTAGCAGTGATGGCATGACGGCCGCGGCGGAACGACTCGGAGGGTCAGCTTCCACAACGACATTGCCGCCGAAGATGATTTTCTGCGTCGAAGGATTCGCCGATCCATTATTGATGATGACGTCCTTATTCGTACCACGCGTTTCATTCGACCCGACAACGGTGAATCCGCCAGCCTGGCTGAAGTACGATAGACCCTTGCCTGTGTTGTTCACAGTGACGCCAGACGGAGGAGTCGTGTTTGTTGGCTTCTTCGGAGGAGCGCCAATCGCAATGTTGACGTCCTTGCCTTTGCCTTGGGTTTCAATAACAGTATTGGCACCCAGATTGATATTTCCGGTAGTTATATCGGTGTTAATCAACGTTAGCGCACCATTATTGGCAGTGATTACAGAACCATCGTTAACAGTCAAACCTCCGGTAGCTGCCGTCACTGAGATGCTGCCTTTTGCAGTGTCGATGTCGTTTAGGGTGACACCGGCGGCGGTTGTGAGCGTGAAGCTGCCACCGGCACTGGAGTCATTAACAACTAGAGGCGTGGCTCTCTGGCTCGTGAGATTGACATTACCAGAGGTTTCAGCTCCGACACTCGCGGCTTGGAAGACAAAGCTCTTCTTGCCGATTGCGCCAGTATCCGCGATGAGAGTCAAGTTATTGACCGTGGTCAAGACCACATTTTTCCCTGTCAGAAGCGTACCTTTGCCGCCCGCAGTAAACTTCACGTTTTGAGCCGACAAGATTCCAGCACTACTGTCTAGCTGAACCCCACTTCTGACGTTCAACACCTCTATGTTGCTTGCCGTTAAACTTCCTTGAACGCCGTTCTTGGGAGTCTTACTCGCACCAATCGCAAAGTTTTTCGAATAGTTGGAGGTGAGATTAATCGAACCACCCGTACCGGAGGCATCAATTCCACCGCGCACGACCAGGGCGCCGGACTTCTTATCCAGGCTCGCACCGCCGGTAGTGAAACTCCCCCCGGAGAGCTCGCCGTTGAGGATACTTGGAGTACCCACAACAGTTGGAGCAGTCGTACTTATCAAAACACTGCCTCCGTTGGTTCCGCTTGCATCAATTCCGCCGACAGAAATGTTTCCAGGACCGATGATCAAGATGTCACCACCATCAGTGGCACCGCTTGCATCAATGGCTCCAACTGATATGCTTCCTGCACTCTGCGTTCCATCGCTCGCAATCAGCGTGACGTTTCCGCCAGCGCCTAAACCGCCTGCAGTGTTGACAGTCACGTCTGACAGATTGATGTTTCCGCCGATCGCGCTAGGAGTAATACTCGAATAAGTCACGGCTTCATTGCCTACGGGTCCAACTTGTCCACCGGTTGAAGGAGTGAAACTGAAACCGGCAAGGACTGTTAACGCGCCACCAGATGCACCACCACCGAGATTTATCGTAGTGGCCGAGCCGAAGTTAACATTACCCTGAGCGATGATTGCAAAGTTACCGTTCAAAATAACATCGCCGCTGAGGGTCACATCACCTTGAGAATTGGCAATGGTGCCGACACCTTCCGGAGCTCTGAATATCAGCGGATTTCCTACGATACTTCCGGCGAAGTCATATCTCGACGAATTCAATGTTAGCGTCTGCAATCCTTCGATGTCGGCTCCCGTCAGAACGTTGAGAGAACCGGTGTTCTCGATTACATTCATCTCGGCTTCGCTTATATAAGTCTGAGTCCCCCCAAGCGAAAGGTCGCCGTCGTTCGCCGTAAAGCGAACAAGCTGTCCTACTCCAGTAGCGTTGAAGTTTCGATTGCCACCACTTCCGTCAACAGTCAAACCTCCAGCACCAATCGGACTAGAAACATCGATTGAGTTAGCAGTCATGTCTGCCTGTGCAGTTAGCACCGTTGTCGAAACATCGATATCCCCTGATGTCGAAATATTTGCAATCACGGTGACGCCCGCCAGAGCAGTTAAATCAAGTGACTGCGTTATCCCCAGCGACCCAAGTTCCAACGCTGTTGACGCGTTATTCTTGAACACGAGGGCACCGCCACCGGTAGCGAACAAGGTGTTCACCGCATTGTCAGCGTTAAGATTGGCCAAACCGGTTAACGAGTTAACAGTCAAAAGATCCGCAGTGATGATCGCACCAGCCGTTTGAGTGATACCACTTCCAGCGCTCAGAGTCAGCTGATCGACGGAAATTGCGGAATTCAGCGCAATGGTTGTTCCAGCGTCCAGTACAAGCAAGCCGCCCTGTCCCGACGTGCCGACCTGGACTTCAAACTGATTAGCTCCAGCACCCAGGATGTTGGTCAATGCGCCATTCGATTCGATGGTGACGGAACCAGCCGTTCCCCCACCTACTGACGCATTCGCTCGCAGGTCAACGTTCAATCCATTGAAGTTATAGCTATTGGCACGAAGGGTGATCGAACCGCCGTCCTGCGCTGTAGCTCCTTCACCGGACGCTTCGATCACGACCGGTCCATTTGCGAACGACATCGTTCCCTGGTCGGCATCGATTGTTATGTTGCCACCATCACCGGTATTCTGGTTTTGTTGAAGTACCGAGCCGTTAATTTGAACTCCGTTTACTCCGCGAGCAAGGACTGTCAAATCACCGCCAGCTCCGCTCACCAGTCCGCCATTGAAAGACAAGCTCGAAATTGAGTTATTACCGCCGGCTCCGATTTGCAAAGTATCAGGTCCATTGGTTTCAATCGAGATAGCGCCAGCTTTGCCTATTGAATCGGGTGTCGTCGAGATTGATGTAATTTGAACGTTGCGACCTGAGAGGATCTCTACGTCGCTACCGTCAGTGACAATCGCATTGGCACCGGTCAAACGAATATTCGATGACCTTGTGGTTGCCGTTTCAAAGCTACCGGATGAAACACCGCCTGTGGTGCGACTCAAAACAACTCCGGTGCCAGGAACGATCGTTTTCAGTGAAACTGAACCAGAACCAGTAGCACCACCTGAAATATCAATTGTTCCGGACAAATTGATAGCATTGGAACCGTTGTCGGCGCTGCCGATAACAAGAACATCTCCGTTGCTACCAGACCCGCTGCCGCCAGCCGTAATTGCAAAACTACCGGAATCAGCGAACACATAGCCATTGCCACCGCCCGTGCCAGCATAGCCGACTAGATTGACAGCTCCAGCGTTTCCGACTCCGGCGGTGAAGTGCGTATCGAATCCGAGGAAACCATTGCCTAAGGAGATTCCACCAGCATTGGTCGTGTTGCCTGTTATTGTGACCGAACTAGCATTCTGCGTGAAGGTGGCGCCGGCCACAAGAGTTATATCTCCGCGGTCGGTACCGGTCGAGCCTGCGGTGGTCATTTTCATACCGCCGCCGTTGTTCTCGATATTCTCTCCAGCGACGAACAGGATTCCGTCGACGCCCACCATATCGCCGCCTCGCATATCAATCTTGCCTTGCGAGGTTACCGAAATTGAATCCGCGGTTATTCCTTTTATATTGGCAATCGCCGAAGTATTACCAGCGGTGCCGGCATTGTATTGAACACTACCGCCCGTGTTGGTGACGCCCTGCATTTGTAGACCGGCACCGGCGTTGACAGTGAGTGTGCCACCAGCCATGGTGATACCGCCCTGTCCGTTCGATTGGAATACAGAAGCATCGTTAATCGCACCACCGAGGAAGCCGCTCACTCCCGCGTTAGATTTGATTATCGTCGCATTGTTGGGTGCCGTAGTCTGGAAAAGCACATCGCCGGTGCCGGTGGCACCACCAGTGGTGTCGATCGCCGCATCAATCGATATAGCATTAATTCCGTTGCCAGCACCAATGGCGGTGATGTTACCATTAGCTCCGGTGCCATTTCCACCGGTCAGGATTGAAGTTCCGCCGCCTTGAATGCCAATTCCAAACGTGAAGTTGCCCGAGCTGGCCATCCGCAGAAGTGTCACATCGCCGCCTGCTCCATTACCACCTAGACTGCGAGTATCGATTGAATCGAAACTATTGCCTAAGTTAATACCGACGCTGTCGAGGTTTGAACTGCCGGTGATTGTCACGTTCACAAGATTCTGAGTAAATGTCGCGCCCGCTACGAGAACAACATCTCCTGCCGATCCTGTCGCGGTTGAGGTATTTATGGAGGTACCAGCCGTAACAGCGTTGATTGCTCTACCGGCTACCAGAACAACACCGCCAGGCGCGACAATGTCACCTCTTAAAGTTACATTATCCTGAGAGGTCGCCACAACGGTTCCATTTCCAAACGTCGTCAAATCTTGCAGACCGGTAATCTCGCCCACAGCAGATAGACGAATTCGTCCAGCGCTCAATGAAGTATTCGTCAGCGTTAAGGTGTTACCGGAAGACATGGTGAGGGCGGCGCCGTGATCAACGTTCATCGTGAGATTACTGTTAATGCCGTTGATATTGTTGTTAGCTTGTACGGCACCATTTGTGAACCCTACAGATGTGTACGCGCCGGTCACCTTACTCAGAACCGCGCCATTTATGGGCTGTGCAGAAAGCAACGAGACATTTCCCGTCCCACTTGTTCCGCCCTCAGTAGTCCAGACACCACCTACGTTGATTCCGTTACCACCCTGGTTGTTGCCTGCCATGACGATGATTTCGCCATTGCTGCCAGTTGCTCCTCCTTGTGAGTTCACGTCCGCGGTACTATCAACGAAGACAGTGCCGCGTTGACCAGTACCGTCAGCGTAAGCAATCAGATTAATCTGCCCACCGCTCGATGTTCCTATTCCATTTGCATTGATAACATCAACATTATTGCCAAAGCTCACATTTCCGCCGGTAGAAGATGGTCCGGTGATAGTGAGCGAAGAAAGCGCCTCACTGAATAGTGCTCCAGCGATGAAGGATATAGAACCAGCTTGCGGGCTTGCTCCGGGCGAGGTATCGAAATCTGTTCCGGAGTCGATATTGATGATGTCTCGACCAGCGACAGCGAGAATACCGCCACCACCTGACGCTACCGTGTTCCAGCCCAGTCCTCCACGGATATTGATATCCTGAGTCGCCGTTACCACGATGCTACCACCCTGCATTGTCCGAAGCTGTACGTCAGCGGCCGAGCCAGACGCGTTAATGCGAACAGTTCCAGTCTGCGCAGTGACAGTGCCCAGGTCTATAGCGGAGTTGGAATTGGTTCGCCCTGACAGAATGTCAATGTCACCGCCATTGGTTATGATCGTTGAACCAGAACCCGATGAGATGCCACCATTCACGGTAGCACCGCCGAGGAAGGTACCAGTAGAGAGCCCACCGTTGACTTTCGATATAACAGCACCGGTAGCCGGCGTCTTCGTATGCAGAGTAACGTCTCCGGAGCCGTTATTCGCAGCACCGGAGGTATTGACACCATTTGACAAACCGATGCCTACGCCGCCATCATTACGACCCGCCACAACAACGAGATTACCGTTGCTACCAGATCCGGTACCACCCGTGGTGATGTTGCAGACACTATCAGTGTAGACGCCGCCAGAAGCGGTATTGTTGGAACTGGCGAAAGCAACCAAGTTAATGTTTCCACCGTTGGCGTTCAGTCCAGTTCCTCTTGTATCCAGAGCGGACAAACCGAAGGTGAGTGAAATAGCGGCATTATCACTTGCATTGGAAGCACCAGTGATAGTTACGGTAGTGGCAGTTTGAGTGAACGCCGCGCCGGAAACCATCGCGATATTTCCACCTTGACCGGCGGCGGAGGCTGAAATAATTGGATTGGTAGGATTGGGGGCAATAACTTCAATGGCTTCGCCAGCTACCATCACGATTCCGCCAGGAGCAACTATGTTTGATCTAATATCGATGTTCTGCGTCGTCAGAAGCGTCAGACTACCACTCACCACAATCGGGTTACCCAACTGAATGGTCCCGCCGGAAGTTACGGCATACGAGCCCGCGGTAACACTGCTATTTTGAACGTTCGTTGAATCAGCAGATACGGTGACTGAGTTTCGAGCATTCAGGGTAGATGTGGCAGTAACTGAGCTTCCCGTCGTCGAACCCGGTGCAAGTGATCCGCTCGTAACCGTGCCGGTAGCATCAATTGATAAAGTGCCCACAATTTGCGGCTGACCGCCCGCTAGCAGTATATTTCCGGTTCCCGCGGCGTTATTCGTGCCCGCTCCGCTGACGTTTATCGCTCCAGTAGTGATGCTATTGGCGAACATCGAAACGGTCCCATCGCTGAAACCGTTAGCGCCGGTAGATGTGATAGTCGTAGCGCCACCGAGGTTTATGACACCGGGAGTGGTGCCCTCGAATGCCGCGAATGTTATGTCACCGCCATTTGCGGCGGAGCTACTGGCGTTGAAAATCGGAGCAGTACCGGTGAAGGTGATGGCACCCCCGGTGGCAGATGCTCCAGTCACCGTGAGCGGACCTGTACCAGTATGCGCGGCACCAGCAATGAAGAGAATGTCGCCACCATCGCCGGTATTCGAAGTGTTAAATGAGAGACCGCTCGCGATGTTTATATTTCCTGTAGCGATATAGGTCAAGGGACCACCACCGGTCGTTTGACTTGCCCCTACGTTAAGGTCCCCTCCGCTTTCGAACAATGGGTCGCCGCTGGTTACCGTCTCTCCGATGTTCAATGTCGAGGTGGCATTGACTGAAGCGGTTCCTGCGTATGTGTTCACGACGCCAGTCAAGTCTCCGACACTTACGTTGACATGACCGTCTCCACCGTTCAGATTCAAAGTCTGCGAGTACCAATCGCCACCAGATAAGGTGGTATCAACTTTTTCTGTAAAACCTGCCTGCCGGAAATTGATAGCCCCGTTAAGAGCGTTGATCGTTCCACCGGTATTATTAACCGAGATTGACGCAGGCGAAGCAGTATCAAAGTTGACGTTTCCACCAGTCGAGCTAATTGAGCCATTGTTTACGACGACCGAAGATAGCAGTGTCACATCGGATTGAGCAGAAACAGAGCCGCTGTTTGCGAGCGTACCGCCGGCGGAGAGCGTAACCGTTCCATTGCTCGAAATCGAACCGAGGTTGTTCAAATCTCTATCGGCCGAAACCCTCAAATCAATTGGAGCATCGACGGCTCCATTTGCTGATGCCACCGCATCCGGTGCCTGAGTCGTAATTGAGCCTGAGTTTGTTACATCGCGAGCACCGATGTTTGCTTTATTGTTCGCAGCATTGCTGGTCAGCGCATACATGCTTCCGTAATTAACAAGCTCGCGAGTAACCTTGAAATCACTGTTTCGACCGAAGTTGCCTATAGCTTCGACGCCTTCGGAGATTGTCAACGAGGATGCTTTGATGTTGCGTCCGGCGTTGTCGATGCTTCCGAGGTTGAAGCTTCCATCGACACCGCGCCCCGAGCCGTCCACCACTAGACTTTGCGCATCGCCATCAATCACTTGTTGGAGCGCTACGAATTCTGCAGCTGTGACTTTCGAACCACTGGTGAGTACTTTCTGCTCACCGCCAACATTGACGGTATACGACGAAGCGTTGGAGAAGAGGTTATCTCCGAGAACGATAGAGCGTGTGTCTGCAGTCAGATCTAACTTCAAGCCTTTGGAGACGTTTCTAGTTCTACCTTTATCAGTTACAAAAGTAGTCTGCGTCTCGAATCGAGGAACAATCGGCGTTACTATCGGCTGAATTACAAACTTGTCATCCACCACGGGCGTGTATTCAAAACGCGGACCATTCGCACCACCAGCGTTTCCTCTGGCATCTCGAATTTGCTGGACGTGGTCACGCCTCTCGGCGCGAAACATTTGGCGCAACTCTTGTCTATCCAATCCCGGGTTCGCATCACGGAAATCGCGAAATGAAGTTCTATTCTCATTTGCGAATGCCGGACCTGCCAGCAGCAGCGTTCCTGCCAATGCTATCTTTCCCGTAGCCAGCAGATTGCGACCTTGAGAGTCTGTGGATTTCATACGCCATACCTCGATAACAATATTGAGCGAAGGGATTCCGGGATGCCGAAAAAGGTTTCCAAAGCAAGACAACAGGCGCACCACCTATGGTGCCCTGTCACCGCAAATTTCATTACATATAAAGAACGGAGAAAAGCGTATCACGCAAATCCGCACACTGTCCACGCTGCGGGCGTGAGAGCAGGTTCACAAGAAGCACGGTCACAAAACCGTCACATCCGATCCACACTCAGTTTCCCGATACTTGCTGTAGCCATTTGGCTATTCTAAAAGTTATGCAATAAACGTTACTTCGCCAACAGTAGCACCATTTCGGACTTTACGTAGCGCATAAGTCAACGAAGATAAAGCACCAAGTTGTCACCAAATTGTTCGTACCAAACACTTAGCGCACGGAATGTTGTCGAAGAACATTTCGACCGCGCGATTAACCGCTTATCGCAGACCAACTATAGGATAAGCTGACCGAGAGGACCCGGCTGTTCTACGCGAGTAATCAGGCTCCGCAAACTAGTAAAAGCGTCGCCGAGGCGACGCTTTCCTAATTGACAATCCGATTATTTCAATTCAGCCGGTTACTTGGCAGCGCTGGCAAAGCAACTGACGTTTCACTCACTTAACCGCGCGTTGCAAAGCAACTGACGTTTCACTCACTTCGCCGCGCGTTGCATCGCAACTGACGGAGCCCTCTCGATACCTTCCTTGAGAGCGTCGAACGCTTTCTTCAGTTGAATGTCTTTAAGGTCATCAGCTTTGCGCTCAACGTTCGGGCCGTCAGGGTCAAGCCACCAGGGTCCCTTATGGGCCTCAATGTCTTTCTTCTCGAGCTTCACTTCCAGATCAGGCGCGATGCCTTTCTTGTTGATGTCGGTATCATTCGGAGTCAGGTAGCGCGCAATTGTGATATTGACACCGCTTCCATCTTCCAATCGGTTAATACCCTGTACGAGCCCTTTACCAAAGGTTTTCTCACCCACGAGAATCGCCCGACCGTTATCCTTCAACGCACCGCTTGTGATTTCTGAAGCAGATGCACTCCCGTGATTTATCAAAATCGCGATCGGCAAATCGCAAATCGGATGTCCGGTAGAGGCTTCGGATTTCTTGTATCCATCGCGATCTACAGTAGACACGACTGTTCCATTTTTCAAAAACATATTTGAAATTGCGATGGCGTTGTTCAGCAAACCCCCAGGGTTGTCGCGCAAGTCGAGCACAATCGCCTTGGCGCCGGGTAGTTTGGCGATTGACTCCGCAACTTCTCTATCAGCCTTTTGAGAAATGAAACTGGAAAGTCTTATGTATCCAACTTCACTATCGAGCATCTGAGCCGTTTGAACTGCTTTCAATGGAATCTCCGCACGAGTGATCTTGATAATCAACTTCTCCGGATCTTTTCCGCTTGTCTTGCGAGTGACAGTGAGAGCCACGTCTGTGTTGATCAAACCGCGAATTCTCTTGGCGGCATCATCAACGGTGTAGCCCTCCGTCGGCTTACCGTCGATCTCGGTCAGCTCATCACCAGCTTTCACGCCGGCTTTGAATGCAGGAGTGTCCTCGATCGGAGAGATGATGACGATTTTGCGTTCTTTGTTAGTCCCGATTTGCACGCCTATGCCGCAAATCTGCGCATCTATTTGCGAACGCTCATCATCGAAAGCATCGCGATCCAAAAATCTGGTGTAGCGATCACCAAGGCTAGCCAACATGGTTTCGACGGCTTTGTGCGCGTCGTCAGAGTTTTTCAGTTTCCCGTCATATTTGTTCTTCCAACGCTTCCAGTCTTGACCGTTGAACGTCCCATCATAGAAGTCGTCATTAATCAGGTCCCAGACCTTTTCGTAAATCTTCTCAGGATCGCTAAACGGACTCATGTATGGTCGTTGAGCCAGTTTGGCACCCCGACCAGGAATCGAGGCGAGGGGGCTGGTCTTCCCATAAGTAAAGTCAGAACCGCCAAGACTGACACACATCACCAGCGTCAGCCCGAGTAAGAGCTTCCCTTTCATTTGTTACATCACCACTCCCTTAGAGACAAAACGGTTTCTAATTTGCCTACGCGCCAGGCACTCTGGGAAACAGGGGCGGTATCGAAAAACCTAGGTCTCATCAGCGTTTCGATAATGCTGGCCGCATTTGTAAATTACGTCATCGCCTCCCGGAATCGTGAAAGATATGGTGACTAGTGCTTTATACCCGTTGCACGAAACTTTTAAGCAGGTGTATCGCTTATTGGCTGCGGCTTTTCAAAATCGAGCGAACTTTCCGATGCCGTCAACGACGCTCCTCTGTACGTTTACACGAAAAGTAGCCGTCACAAAACGGCTTCAGAGGCTGGAGTACAGGGTTTGGGGATTCCTTTCTCGCCTTGAAGACAAGCGCCATACTAATCGGGTGATACCATAGAGTGTACTCAAAAATTCCGGCGGTTGCCATGGAGAATTCCCCTGGCCTTTTTCCACCGCCCGGAAGGCTTGCGGGCGTTTTTCCTTTGAAAACTCCTGAGCGCCAAAAGTACTACATGGCAATTCATATTAATAGGTAGGATGGGATCAATGGCGGAGAAACCTAAGGCAGACATCGGCGTTTTCGGCGGATCGGGCTTCTATAAATTGCTCGACGAATTTACCGAGCATGTAATCGAAACCCCTTACGGCGCGCCGAGCGACAAAGTCGCAATCGGCAAACTCGGCGGCAAAACAGTTGCGTTTATGCCGCGTCACGGAGCCGGTCACACACTGCCTCCCCACAAAATCAACTATCGCGCCAACGTCTGGGCGATGAAATCGCTCGGCGTCAAAAGACTGATCACGCCATGCGCCGCCGGAAGCTTGCAGACGAACGTAAAGCCGGGCGAATTCGTGGTCTGCGATCAGTTTGTCGACCGCACCTCGGGACGCATCGATACGTTTTACGATGGTCCGATCACCACCCACGTCTCATCGGCTGAACCCTATTGCCCGGAACTGCGGGAACTGGCCGTGAAGGCTGGCAAGGACGCCGGCATCACGATGCACGACAAAGGAACCGTCGTCGTCATTCAAGGTCCGAGATTCTCCTCGAAAGCCGAGTCCACCTGGTTCACGAATGCGGGTTGGGAAGTCATCAACATGACTCAGTACCCCGAGGTTCACCTCGCTAAAGAACAAGAGCTTTGCGTCGTCAATATCTCATTGATCACAGATTACGACAGCGGCTTGATGGGCGACGTTCCACCAGTTTCGCATGCTGAAGTCGTTAAGGTCTTCACCGAAAATAATGCAAAGCTGCTCACACTGCTGACGAAACTAATCGAAGGCATGCCTGATCGCAGCGCCAAGTGCAACTGCGGCTCCGCCCTGGTTGGTGCTCGCATCGAGTAGGTGCAATCGTTGGTGCGGTCTCAGCGTGTTCGCTCCCGCCCCCTGCCTACTACCTACCTCGACTTATGTCCTTAAAGCAGTTCCCCTATTAGGTGAAACATTTTGCTGCGATTGCGGACTTCAAAATACTCAAAACCGCCCGAAAGGCTTACCAGCAGAGGACTGAGGGAATTTCACCTGACAGGGGAAGCAAGCTAAGGAGCGCCGAGAAGGACTAGCCGAAGCTGGCTAGATGCGAAGCACGGGTTGTGAAGCACGGGTTGCGAAGCACGGGCTGCCAACCACGGGCTACCAAGCACGGGCTGCGAAGCACAGAAAGCAGGCACGCGGCGATTGACTAGTTGCAAAGATTGGCGGCGAAGACCGGCGGCAAGCCTGACGACGAAACTAGCTATAGCACTAAATTCTCTGCGATAATGAGGGACTACCGACGGCGGTGCGGCGCCTGAGTCCGTAGATCGGCTCGGCATAATCGCACCATTGCAAGAGACGGTTCATGAATTTTCCGCGTTTGAAAGTCAATCACATGGTTGCCATTTTGGCAGTATGTCTTGCCTTGAGTGCGTATCTTGCAATGAGGCGCTTTGGTTTTCCTGAAAAAGTTTGCATAGGCACAGGATTTCTCTGTGTCCTGGTAGTGGCCATTTTTTGGTCGTGCGTAATACTGACGGATGATGAGGACGAAGATGATTAGGGCGATTCGAAAGAATGCGGCGTTCGCGCTGGCGATGTCGTTTGTTATGTCTGGTACAGCGGCCTCGGCAGCAAATAGTGACGAAAAAACGAATGCAAAAGCGTACAACGCGTCACTGGCAAATTTGACTGACCAAATTGGTTACCCGGGCTCCCCCTGCCCCACCGTTCAAGATTGGAAGACACGTTCAGACAAGAAACCACAGATCGCGCAAGCGGTTTCGCAGGAAAAGCCGAAGCTGCCTAAGCCGCTTATTCCAATCACCAAAGACTTCAAGTTGGAAAACGGCTTGCGCGTGATCGTTTCGGAAGACCACTCCGTGCCGGTCGCGTCTTTCGTACTTATATATGATGTCGGCGCTCGCGACGAGAAGAAAACGAAGTCTGGGTTCGCGCATCTGTTTGAGCACATGATGTTCGAGGGCTCGGACAACGTTCCGAAGGGAGCGTTCTTCAAACACGTACAAGCCTCCGGCGGTCAGCTTAACGCTTCTACCCATGCCGATTTCACCGACTACTATGAGAAACTGCCGAGCAATCAGATCGAACTCGCGTTCTGGCTTGAGTCCGACCGCATGCGCTCCTTGAAAGTTACCGAAGAGAATTTCAAAAACCAACTCGACACGGTGAAGGAAGAAAAACGCCTGCGCATCGACAATCAGCCGTACATGCCGGCGGCATTGAAGACGGAGGAAACCATCTTCGATAACTGGGCGAACGCTCACCCCGTAATTGGTTCTACCGAGGATCTCGAGGGTTCCACAGTTGCTGATGTGAAGCAGTTCTTCGATACCTACTATGCGCCCAACAACGCGACTATCGCTGTTGTCGGCGATGTGAAATCTGACGAAATCGAAGAATTAGCCAAGAAATATTTTGGTTCGATTCCAAGTCAGAAACCGCCTGAACGCCCTAATCTTGACGAGCCCAAGCAAGAGAAAGCTAAGTATCTCAAGATTGAAGATAACCAGGCAAAGATGCCGGCGTTCTGGATGGCGTGGAAAGCGCCTCAACGCAGGGACAAAGATTCCTTTACGCTCAACATGATTCAGAGCATACTGACCGGCGGCGCCTCGTCGCGTCTCTATCAGCGTCTAGTGAAGGACGATCAGGTTGCTTTGAAGATCCAGAGCAGTTACGAAGAACGCCGTGGTCCCTCGGAGTTCGACATCTTCTGCGTCTTGAAGAAGAGCGATGCGGAAACGGTTCGCAAGATAATTCTCGAGGAGCTTCAAAAGCTGAAAGACACACCGGTGTCAGCAAGCGAGCTGGAGAAAGCGAAGAATAAAACACTGGCTTCTTTCTTTTCCTCATCCAGCTATTCATCACTGCAACGCAGCCTGGGACGCGGAGAGATTTTGGCTCAGTATGCCAGCTTTTACGGTGACCCGACGCTCGTAGATCAGGACGTAGAGGCTTATTTGAATGTCACCGCAGACGACGTTCAAGCACTCGCAAAGAAAATATTTACGCCTGAAGGCATCACGATTTGTGATGTAGTGCCGGGTACGGCGAAACCGAAGGCAGAGGGTTAAGAGTCATGAGAAGAGAAACAAAGATGAATTCAATTTACGAAAGCATCAAAGCTGCCACCACAACCGGTGTAGTCGCGGTGATGTTTATGACCACTACCGGCGGTTCCATCGCCTTCGCAGAAGATGCGAAGAAGCCGATGCCACCGGCACTGAAGGACTCGCCGGAAGCCGGCGGCTGCATGCCTGACGTGAGCAAAGCGGAAGCTCTTCAAAACGCGGCAAAGTCAAAAGCGACAAAATCGGAAGCGGCAAAGTCAGCAGCATCTCAGTCAGCAGCATCTCAGTCAGCAACAGCCTCGCAAACAGCAACATCGAAGGAAGCAGCATCAGCAAAACGTTCGCAGAAGAAACTGCTTGCAGCAGCTGACGAAAGTTGGAGAGCGAAACCGCCAACCCTTCCGGCGCCAAAAGAGTTCAAAATGCCGGAAGTCAGAACGTACAAACTCGACAACGGCCTGAAAGTACAACTGGTCGTCGACCACCGCTTCCCTTACATCACGACATTTCTCGGGATGAAGACCGGCACCATTGCCGATGATCCGGAATCTCTCGGAGTGGCGGACATGACCGCCGACATGCTCAAAGAAGGAACCAAAACACTCAAAAGCAAACAGATTGCCGAGGAAGTTGATTTCATAGGCGGCTCACTGAATGCGGTGTCAGACTACGATTTCACAATCGTCAGCAGCAGCGCGCTGTCAAATTACACCGACAGAATGTTCTCGATCTTGCACGATGTTTTGTTCAATCCGAGCTTTCCTGAAGACGAATTGAAGCTCAAGAAGACCAACTGGATTCAAGAGCTGACAATGAAACGCAGCAATCCCGATTACCTGCTGGAGGAGCGTTTCCGCAAGGTGGTGTTCGGCAAACACCCTTATGGCGTCGTCTCACCGACGCCTGCCATGATTGAGAAAATCACCCAGGCGGATCTGCAAAAGTTCCACAAAGCCAACTACATTCCAAACGATTCAACTTTGATTGTTCTAGGCGATATCGATGAAAAGAAAATCGACGAACAAATTAAGGCGACCTTCGGATCGTGGGAGAAAGGCGAGCGCAAAGCAGGAGAATTGGCAGAGGCAGCAGTTAACAAAGAGCGTCGCGTGTACGTGGTCGACCGACCCGGTTCCGTTCAAACTGCACTGATGATCGGCAACCTTGGAATCAAGAAAAAGGATCCCGACTATTTTGCAACACGCGTCATGAACCAGATCCTTGGTGGCAGCGCTCACTCGCGATTGTTCCTCAATATTCGCGAGCAGAAGGGATACACTTATGGCGCTTACAGCAGCATGCCAGCGCGCATTCATCCGGACGCGTTCTCTGCAGGCGCATCAGTTCGTACAGAAGTGACGGCGCCAGCGGTGAAAGAGTTCTTGTTTGAACTCGATCGCATTCGCGACTCAGCCGTCACCAAAGAAGAGATCGATGACGCGAAAGCGTATCTCGTCGGTCAGTATCAGCTAGGTTTGGAGACACAAGCTGGTTTTGCACAACGTCTGCTCGAAGTCGATTTGTTCGACATGCCTGCTGACTATTTGGAAACCTTCACGAAGAAAATCATGGCTGTTGAAGCCGCTGATATTCAACGTGCAGCAAATCGCGTCATCCAATCTAAGGATCTGGTTATCACCGCCGTTGGTGACGCATCGAAAATAAAGTCCGGTCTTGAAACTTATGGAAAGGTCGAACTTTACGATGCCAACGGCGAATTGACGACGATGGCAAACCCGACGAAACCTGCCGATACAAAAACAATCGAGCAATAATCAACCAATACCGAACGGTGTTAACACTTAACAGCGTAATATACGACGCAGAACGGTGTTAGCACTTAACAGCGTAAGATACGACCCGGAGCGGTGCGAAAGGATCTACGGCGATTCACAACGAAAGTTACGGCGATTCCAATTTCACACCGCTCCTTCGCTTTTATAGGAAACCAATTGGCTGCGAGCGATTTTGATACCGTCATACGGGGCGGCACCATATACGATGGCGAGGGCGGCGAGCCTTACATCGGCGACATCGCCATTAAAGACGATACCATTGTAGGAATGGGACCGAAACTTACAGGTCGCGGCAGCAGCGAGCTGGATGCGACGGGACTAGCTGTGGCGCCTGGTTTCATCAACATGCTGAGCTGGGCGAATGAAAGCCTGATCGCCGACGGACGTTCCGTAAGTGACATAAAACAGGGTGTCACTCTCGAGGTGATGGGCGAAGGAAGCTCCATGGGTCCCTGGAACGACGTTATGAAGCGTGAGCGCGTAGAGAACCAGGGTGATATCAAATACGATATCGAATGGACAACTCTTCGCGAGTATCTCGACTTTCTCGAGCGCAAAGGAGTCTCGTGCAATGTGGCGTCATTCGTCGGCGCCACGACAGTCCGCGTGAATGTTCTCGGTCGCAACGACGTCGAGCCTACTGCCGACCAGTTGGAAAACATGAAAAACTTCGTACGCGAGGCCATGAAAGACGGTGCGCTGGGAGTGGCTTCTGCTCTGATTTATGCCCCGGCTTTCTACGCGAAAACTGAAGAACTCATTGGTCTGGCATCGGCAGCCGCCGAATACGGTGGCATGTACGCGTCACATCTCCGCAGCGAAGGCGACGCCTTCCTTGAGGCATTGGACGAATTCATAAGAATCGCAGAAACATCAGGCGCTCGCTCGGAAATTTATCACCTCAAAGTAGCCGGCAAAGCAAACTGGCCAAAAATGGATCAAGCGCTAAATCGCATAGAAACCGCTCAAGAGCTGGGTCTTCCAATCACAGCAGATATGTATATGTACAGCGCCGCGCAAACGGGACTCGATGTTGCGATGCCACCATGGGTTCAAGAAGGCGGTTTGCGCGCCTGGATAGAACGCCTGCGACAACCGGAAGTTCGAGCCCGAGTCGTTGCCGAGATGGACACTGCGACTGACAGCTGGGAAAACGGTTACCTGCACTCGGGTGCAGACGGTGCGCTCCTCGTCGGATTTAAAAAGCTCAAACACTATACGGGCAAAACCCTGGCACAAATTGCCACGGAGCGCGGGACTACGCCGGCGGAAACAGCAATCGATCTGGTAATCGAAGACGAAAGCAGGGTTGAAACTGTTTACTTCTGGATGTCCGAAGAAAACATCCGAAAGCAGCTCGTCAAGCCATGGATCAGCATCGGCTCGGATGGTTCATCCCTCGCCACCGAAGGAGTTTTTCTAAATTCGAGCACTCATCCGCGAGCCTATGGGAATGTCGCGCGTTTCCTGGGGAAATATGTCAGCGACGAGAACTTGATGACTTTGCAAGAAGGCATCAGACGTCTGACGGTTTTACCAGCGACCAATTTGAGGCTTAAAAACAGGGGCGCGCTCAAACTCGGCTACTTTGCCGATGTGGTCGCATTCAATCCCGAAGAAATTCAGGACAAGGCGACCTTCGAGACCCCTCATCAATACTCGCTCGGCATGCACCATGTTTTCGTCAACGGCACACAAGTTTTAAAAGATGGTGACCACACTGGAGCACTGCCAGGTCGAGTAGTTCTTGGTCCTGGCGCGAAGCATTAGATCAACTAAAGCAGAGAACAGCTAAAGCAAAAGAGCCAGCTATAGCAAAAGAGCCAGCTACAGCAGAAAGAGCAGCCACAGCAGAAAGAAAGAGCATCCGTGAGACCTAGCGGTCTCACTCAGTCTGCGCGGTCTTCGGATTCTTGATTTGATAGGTGTAGGTTGACGTGAACACTACGCGATTGCTGTCCGGTTTCAAATTAAACGCAAGAAACGGCATCGGAACCGCGCAAACGGTTTGGGTCTGTAATTGTATGACCCGCACATCCGCAGTAATATCGTCTTTAAAGGCGGTGTATTGAGGATGACTGATGAACGCACCGCCATAACCACAGTTGTCCATCCCATGTCGCGCCGCACCTTGAACAGCTTCAGTCGGTTTCCCTTCGAGAGCCGCTCCGGCAGCCAGCGCTATTGAGTCGCGGCAAACTCTATCGTTGTATGTCTTAGCGAGATACAAGATACAAGTGTTGGTAGCAAGAAGAGACATAATTACGAGCAAGAGTACTGCTACACCAAGCTCGAAAAGACCGTGACCGGAAGGGTTGCGCATAGATTCAACCTGAGGGGTTACTAAACTAGTTTACCCTTTTTTGGCGACTTTTTTATGCTCTAAACAAACTAGCCGTTCAGATCCAACTCGGCGAGGAAAGGCAGCTCACGATACTTTTCATCGTAATCGAGGCCGTAGCCGATAACGAACAAATCATCAATCGTGAATCCGACATAGTCAGCGTTGATATCGACGACGCGACGCGATGGTTTATCGAGGAAACAAGCCAGTTTCAACGACGCCGGATGGAATTGGCCTTCCAGATAATCCATGAAGAACTTGGCGGTTCTGCCTGAATCGATGATGTCTTCAACCACCAGGATGTGGCGATTGGAGATGTTCGGCAGGTCCAGATAAGGCGCTTGCACATGTCCGGAACTCTCAGTGGCACTGCCATAACTCGACAGTCTCACGAACTCCATCTGCAGTGGATCTTTGGTCTTAAGTTGACGCACGAGATCGGCGAAGAAAACCAGAGCACCCTTCATGACGCCGATAACAACGAGTTCTTCGACATCCTTGTATTCGTCACTGATGGTTTTTCCAAGCTCGATTATTCGCTTCTGGATCTTGTCGGCACTGTACAATTCAGTGATTTTCGGACCCGCAGTCTTCTCACCAGTAACCATAGTTCCTCACCGCCTTTTCGTAGGAAGTTGTAGATCCTAACAAAATACATCGGCTGAGTACATGCTGATGTGCGAGCTTTCATCGAAGATGACGAGCAAATAGGCTTTTCGGCAGATGAAATTGTTCACAATCGAGTATTGATTAAACATTTGTCGCCGGTTCCACCGCAGAATACCGACCGACTCCGGTTTCAACGAAAGAGAAACAGATCTATCGACGTATGCTGCTTAACTCCAGGGCATTCTGCCTATTGAAGATTTCCCGTCCACGCACGAAAGTAGCTTCGACTACCCGATCGTCACCGAGAAAGACCAGCGCAGACAATATCTCTTCAGTTGGTTTAGACAGGATGTCGTCGATAATTCCTGTTCGATGAGTCGGGTCGACAACTACAAAATCAGCTTCCTTCCCCTCGTCCAGACTGCCGATCTTATCTTCGAGCCCCAGGGCAACTGCACCGCCCAGAGTGGCACGATACAAAAGCTCGCTGGGATACAGCCACTCATCGGGCTGAATGTAATTCGCATCCTTCATGACGCAGAAGAGAGACATCTGCGGTCCGGCAGCGACATCGGAGCCGATACCAAACCTTATCCCCTTCTTCTCCACGCGACGGTAGCCGAACACTCCGCTCTTCAAAAAGAAATTCGAGCTCGGACAATGCGACAGCGATGAATCGGTTTCCTTCAAGACATCAAGATCCTGGTCGTCCAGATGAATCGCGTGCGCGAGAATGTTATTTCTCGCGAGCAGACCGTGCTGATGGTAAACATCAACGTAGGTGCGAGCTTTCGGGAAGAGCTCCTTGACGAAATCAATTTCTTCCTGTGACTCGGCAAGATGAGTATGCATGTACGTGCCAGGCTTCGAATGCCACAGCTTCCCGCACTCCGACATCAAGTCGCTGGTGGAGGTCACCGCAAAACGCGGCGTGAAGGCGTACAGCAGTCGACCGTCGTCATGTCCATGCCACTTTTCGCAAAGATCCAACGAGCCCTGAAGACTGTCGCTCAAATTCTCAGTGAGCGCCGGAGGCGAATTGGTGTTCATCATCACCTTGCCCATAATGGCGCGACAACCGACACTATTCGCGACTTCAAAAGCGATATCGGTAGCCTGTTTGTGAATGGTGCTGAATACGACACCGAGTGTGGTGCCGTTCCGAACCATTTCGTCAAAAAACCAGGTGGCAATTTTCAAAGCATAGTGAGGGTCGGCGCAACGAGCTTCGGAAGGAAATACGAAGCGCTCCAACCACTTCATCAGATGCTCGCCGGACTTGCCGGTAACTGTGACCTGAGGAAGGTGCAGATGAGTATCAATCAGACCTGGCAAGATAATTTTGTCGCCAAAATTATGAATCTCTTTCAAGTTGCTGTGCCGGTCAAACTCCGCCCACGGTCCGCAAAAAACAATCTTGCCGTGATCGTCTACAATGAGAACGCCCTCGCGAATGTCATTCAACTCACCGTTTATATTCGGCGATATGACATGACCTCGGTAGGCAGTCAGTTCTTTCGATTGATTTACTGCATGCATCTCAGAGAATCCAATCCATTTGCGCGCACTCTCAGCAGCCGTTCTCAAGTAGATATCTGTCTATCCGAACATACGGCAGCGATAAGATTTTAAACCAAGTCGACTATTTTCACCTCTTTCTCCTCCGCCTCGAAGCATTCACGATGACAAAAAAACTCGAAATTGCTGACTGGTGTGATGTTCAGCGCGTTCTGAAAGAAACCTACGAAATCTGGTCGCCCGGTCTCAGTCGAGACCAGTACCTCGAGTTTGTCGGTATGCAGATGTCTCACCCCTGGAGTAAACGCAACTACTCTTACTTGCTTCTGCGCGACAAGAAGAATTCGGCGACGCCTGCATCCAGCATGAAGTATTACAACCTCAAGTTTCAGAGTCATAGCCAACAATACAAATTTGCAGGCTTCGGGGCGATCTACACGCGAAAGGACTTGCGGGGCGAAGGCTACGCCACTGAGATGATCAAGCAGGCTCTCGACCGAGCCTGGTACGACGGTTGTCACGGCGCATTGCTTTTCTCCGATATTGGCGTGGATTATTACGCGCGCATCGGTTTCTTCGACTTGAATAATGAACGTTTCGTTCTTCAACTCAATCCGGCGCATCAAGGCTCCGAAGTCCATGTCCCAATCGATTGGACCACCGAAGCACCTGATATCACAGGCGATACCACCGATTGGAGCAGTTGTTACCGAATTGAGGGCGCTCTCATTCGTACGCGCTATCTCACGACCTCAGCGGGTCAAATCGAGTACATCGAGAGGCACTACAGGCGATGGCTGCGCAAACAACCTTTCGGAGTTGCAAGAAGCAGAGATTACCTGCACTTCAAAATAATGCGCGAGAATTATCTGGCCAGGTTTTCCAGAATATCCTGGCCAAAACTGGAATTGCTGACCGTAGATCACAGCTCGGCGTCGGGATATGCGATTCTCGAATACGGTGGTCGCGTCTTAAGAATTCTCGAACTGGTTGGCGATGAAAATACACGCCGCTTGCTGTGGAAAGGCGTCGTCGCCAGGGCTCGAGAACTCGAAGCAGTACGGATAGCCGGGTGGGAGGCGATACTCGCTGATTTTGCGCCGGGTTTCTCCTTGAATCAGCTCGATTCAATCGACGCGTCACTCGCAAACAGTTTTCAATCCCTGATGTTTGCCGAAAAGAAAAAGGGGCGAGCTATGATTCTGCCGCTCCAAGATGACATCGAAGATTGGTTCACAGTTTGTCCTTGCCCCCTGCTCGAAATTGATCATTTATAGATAGAAGGTTTGCTGATTTACCGACCAGGTAGGGTCGATTAGACTATACTCGTGTTAAACAGTTTTCCTAACAGCCTTTACCAAAGAACATGACAACCGCACAATCGCGTAAATCGCTAACTGTCCATCAGGTGCTAGATCAGCTACGAGTGGAAGGAGTCAGGTATCTGTTCGGCTCCGTGAGTTCGTCAGACTCGCCAATCTCAGCAAGCGTAATGGCGCTTCGAGGCAAGGAAGGCGAGAACATCCACTTCCTGGGTTCCGTTCATGAGGCGTCGGCAGTTTTTATGGCGTCCGGTTACGCCCAGGCGACCTCACTGCCCGGTGTTGTCAACATAGCCAGCGGTCATCTATTGAATGCAGTCCCGGCGATATACGCGGCCAATCGATCGCAAATCCCACTCGTCATTCTGGCCGATCAGGAAGACTCGCACATCATCAACGATGAGCCGCCCCTGACCGTCGAACATCATTTGACAGTGCGGACGATCGCGAAGTGGATGGCGGAAGCACGTACCGCGCGCGAAATTGGACGACTGATGAGACGCGCATTCCATGAGGCTCTTTCGCCGCCGAAGGGACCTGTCGTTCTCTCCATACCTATAAACCTTTTATTGTCGACGGCGAAATCACAGGTGATTAGACCACCTCTGACCAGCCCACTTGGAACAGCCGATCAAAACTTCGTTAGCAAAGTAGTCGGACACCTCGTCCGCGCGGAGAATCCAGCGATCATCGCCGGCAATGAAGTATCCCAATACCGAGCTCGCCGAGACACCGTGCTGATGTCGGAGGTTTTGGGCTGCCCGGTTTACTGCGAAGCAGCTCCCATCGGCGTCAACTTCCCCAACCGCCACCCGCATTTTGCCGGAGTTTTGCCCCAGGATGTTGATGCGGCGCACGAGCGCCTGAAAGCTCATGACCTCATTTTGGCTCTTGGTGTCCAGAATCGATTGCCGAATAGAAGTGAGGGACCGTCGATGGTTCCTGACACCGGCACTATCATTCAAATTAATATGGATGGCCGATTGGCAGGCATGACGTTCCGCTCGACGATGGCTACCCAGGCGGATATTTCGGAAACCCTGTCTCGCATTCGCGCTGAGATGCAACTTGCTGTAGACAATGATTGGTTATCGAAATCTAAGGTCAGGACCCGGAATACGATAACCGGAATTGCCGAAGTGCGACACCATCAAGAAGAGTCGTTGCTTTATCCCAATCCTGCAAAACCGACCAGCTTGTTCTGGCTTATGCGCCTGCTCGAAGGCATCAGACCGCCAAAGTCAGTCGTAGTCTCGGATATCATCCATGCGAATGCCATGCCGTTTGAGATTCTCAGCTTAGAAAGCGGTTCTTCCTTCTTTTCAAGCAACAGCGGCGTAAACGGTTTTGCATCCGGAGCCGCATGCGGTGTTCAATTTGCCGGTCTCGACATTCCGATCATCTGCCTCACCGGCGACGAGTCATTCCTTGGATACCCGCAGACACTGTGGACAGCAAGACATTATGGATTAAACACAAAATTCGTAATCGCCAATACGCAGAGCCGAGCCCGGCTCAACATGCTGCCTTCGGCTCCCACCCGCCGACCTCCGCGCTTTGAGCTCACTCGCCCGGAAATCTCCTTAACCCGCCTGGCAGCTTCAATGGACGTGCCGGCATTTCAAGTTCAGCAATTCAGCGACCTGGAGCCGGCGCTCGTCAAGCTATTCTCCGAGCCGGGTCCAGCACTTATCGATGTATTAATCGATCCTGAATCGTACCTGGGAAGCTGATTACAACACGTTTGCTGTTTTGGGACAGGCGAAAAGGTTTCCTACCTGACAGTTTTGAAAATTAGATTTAGAAAAAGTGGAGCAGCGCCCAGTTTCGCAACGCTTGCGGTCTCGCTTGACAATATTATTGCAATTAAAGCTCAAGAACCTTATCGAAATCGGTACGGAACCCAATATCCGAGCGGTCACTTGATAAACTTTAAAGCCGTAGTGGGCAACAAATCGCCAGGTATTTATCGTGAAAACTCTAGCAAGAGATAGCAAAGACATGACCGAGGACAAGAAGCTCATCGTAAATGACTTCTCGATCCACGTAGCAACGGTCAACGGCTCGGGGAGCCAATCCTCAAACACAGTGCTCTTGAGATCAATATTTCAAATGGGCATTCCAGTAAGCGGCAAAAACCTCTTCCCATCAAACATCATGGGATTGCCGACCTGGTTCACCATTCGTGTAAACAAAGACGGCTACATCGCTCGTAAAAAAGAGGTCGATATTCTTGTCGCCATGAACCCGCAAACGGCGATTGAAGACGTCAAAGAATTGCGTCCGGGCACCGTTTGCGTCAGCCCCATCGAACTCAACCTCGACAAAATTCGCGACGACGTTAAGCACTATCAGGTGCCGTTCGGCGAGCTTGCCAGCCAGGCCACCGACAACGTCAAGTTGAAAAAGCTTGTGACCAACATCATCTACGTCGGCGTTGTGGCGGAGTTGCTCGAGATCGATCAAGCAGAAATCGACAGAGCGATCGAAGCGCAATTCGAAGGCAAGCAAAAGGCAATCGACCTCAACAAAAAAGCGGCAATGATTGGTCGCGAGTGGGCGAAAGAAAACCTCAAAAAGGCTGACCCTTACAAAGTCGAGCGTCTCGATTTGACTAAAGGCAAAATCATCATCGACGGCAACCAGGCTGCAGCTATTGGCTGCATGATGGCTGGAGTGTCGGCTGTTACCTGGTATCCGATCACACCATCATCCAGCCTCTGCGAATACTTGATCGATTACCTCCACAAATACCGCGTGGACAAAGATGGCAAAAACACATTCGCCGTTGTTCAAGCCGAAGATGAACTTGCTGCAGTAGGAATGGCTATCGGAGCAGGTTGGGCAGGTGCTCGCTCGATGACCTCGACCTCGGGTCCCGGCATCTCGTTGATGTCTGAATTCTGCGGCTTCGCTTACTTCACCGAGATTCCAGTGGTAATCTTCGATGTTCAGCGCGTCGGTCCGTCGACCGGTCTGCCTACGCGAACATCGCAAGCAGACTTGCTCTCCACATACTTCCTCTCCCACGGCGACACCAAGCATGTCGTGCTTCTGCCGAATTCGGTGGGCGAGTGCTACGAATTTGCGATGGCAGCATTCGACCTCGCGGAACGCCTTCAACAGCCGGTCTTCGTCCTTACCGATCTCGATATCGGCATGAACAACTGGATGTCGGATCCGTTTGTTTATCCTGAAAAACCGTTTGATCGCGGCAAAGTTCTCAACGCGGAACAACTCGAAAAGGCTGGCGGTTTCGCACGATACAAAGACGTCGACGGCGACGGTATCGCATACCGCACGCTTCCGGGAACCGAACATCCCAAAGCCGGTTACTTCGTTCGCGGCTCCGGTCACAACGAAAACGCCGCATACAGTGAGCGTCCTGAAGACTATGTCAAACTCATGGATCGCTTGCTGAAGAAGCTTGAAACGGCAAAGCAATATGTGCCGCAACCAGTGATCGAGCAAAACAAAGATGCGAAAGTCGGCATCCTCGCTTTCGGTTCGACCCACTGGGCGATTGAAGAAACGAGAGATCAACTTTCTCGCGAAGCAAAATTGCCGACCAGCTATTGCAGAGTGAGATCGTTGCCCTTCACCGACGGCGTTCAAAAGTTTGTCGAAGACCACGATCACGTCTACGTCGTCGAACAAAACCGCGACGGTCAAATGCTCGACCTGCTCCGCCTGGAGATGCCGCAACTAGCGACCAAGCTGAGATCGGTCAAGCACTACAACGGTCTACCCGTTGATGCAGAATCAATTACGACCCAAATTCTTGAACAGGAGAAGAACGTCTAATCATGGTTGAAACAGCAACACCTTCTCCAGCGCCGAAGGCACCCGCAACAAACAAATTGAACCTGACGCTGGCCGACTATAAGGGTTCGCCTTCCACACTCTGCGATGGCTGCGGTCACGACGCCATCACAAGTCAGATCATCAAAGCGTTTTGGGAACTCTCAATCGAGCCGCACCAAGTTGCAAAACTGAGTGGTATCGGTTGCTCTTCTAAAACGCCCGCGTACTTCCTGAGCCGCGCTCACGGATTCAACTCCGTACACGGACGCATGCCGTCCGTCGCGACCGGCACGCACATGGCTAACCACAAGCTGATCACAATCGGCGTCTCCGGCGACGGTGACACCGCTTCAATCGGTCTCGGTCAGTTTGGTCACTTGATTCGCCGCAACATTCCGATGGTTTACATCGTTGAAAACAACGGCGTTTACGGACTGACCAAAGGTCAATTCTCGGCGACCGCTGACGTCGGTTCAACATTGAAAGATGGAACCGTCAACAGACAATCAGCGATCGACCTTTGCGGATTGGCTATTGAACTTGGTTGCGGTTTCGTCGCTCGTTCATTCGCCGGTGACCCGAAACAGCTCGTCGCATTAATCAAAGCGGCCCTTGCTCATGAAGGCACCGCTGTGCTCGACGTAATCAGCCCCTGCGTAACCTTCAACAACCACGAGGGTTCGACGAAGAGCTACAAGCACGCAAAAGAAATGGATCGCCCGCTCCACGAGCTAGGCTTCATTCCGTTCTACGAGCAAATCACAGTCGACTATGAGCCGGGAACGGTCCAAGACGTCGAGATGCATGACGGCTCGCATTTGCGTTTGAAGAAACTCGGTCACGATTACGATCCGACCGACAGATTCGCAGCCGATAGAGCGATTCACCAATCTCACAAAGATGGCACTTTGCTTACCGGCTTGCTCTTCCACGATAAAGATCTGCCGAGCTGGACGCAACTGAACAACCTCGTTGATCAGCCGCTCTCCAGACTCTCGCAGGAACAACTGAGACCGAAGAAAGAAGTTCTCGATGAGATCATGAAATCATTGACGTAATTTCGATCCGGACTTAAACCACTTGAGACGGGCTTGCTCTGCGGCAAGCCCGTTTTTTTTGTTTGCAATTGGGAATGAGCACGAAACCAGAGCCGTGAATAAACCTCGACATACGCGATGCCCTTAGGTAGAATCTCGACACGACAGGTCGCAGACAAACGGAGAACCATGGGCTGGAAATCTTGCTACATTATTGCCGCAGACAGAGACTGTCCGCACGGTTACCTCGGCACCCTGCCGCGTCACGATCCGGAACGCGCGACAACGATTTTCAAAAAGCTGGGATATGAAACTACAAACCGAAGGGAGAGTCCCATCATTGACTATCCCCGGGACAATCTGGTTACGCTCGGAGCTTATGACAAAGCAGTCTTCGTTTCAGATCAGTCCATTTACGACTGCTTTGACGACCGCAACCATCCTCTGTTGAAAAAGGCACTCAGCATTTACCCAGATGGAACCTTGGTGATCGTGGTTTTGCATAGCGTCGTCAATTTATTCGGTTATGCACTTTACGAAAACGGACAATTGGTCCGGGAGTACGGTGGCAACGGAGATGACGGTGTGACACACGAATTCGGGGAACCCTTAGAAGAAGAGCGTGATGCTTTCGCAAAGTCAAAACTCATTAACGGAGAAAGGTTCTTTTTGAGCGAATACGATGGCGTCAGAGAAGATGTCACTCCTGATTGCTACGGAGAGACCTTGGTTTTCGCCGTTCTAGAGAGATATTACGGTGAAATTCTTGATCAATCGGAACACTTATGGCCGGAAGATTTGCAGGGCGAGGCGATTGATAAACACAATGATTTTGCGCCGGATGAACTGCACAAACGACTAACGAAGCCTGAGCCTAAGAAATCCGAAGGTCCGTGGTGGCAACGCATTTTCAAATAGCAACGCACCGTATTTGATACTAAACCATTAATGCGTCTCCAGAAGCGGAGCCACTTTCGGTAGACAGTGATTTAGTAGATACATAACATCTTTGTAGCGCTGTTTGTTGCAAGTAGCATCGTCGAACAAGCATATTCGTTTCGTCGTCCCATCGACTTCAAGTTTGTCAGTAAACAGGTCCGCCTCCTTCACGTCGTTGTACAGAGAAACCATCCTGGCATCATCACCATAAACAGCCTTGCCTTCGACGAAAACGAGACTGATGTTCTTTGGCTCCGTCTTCAAAAGACTGACGAACGGATTTTGATCTAGTTTAGGAGCAAGGAAAAAATCACCTGCGAATCCCTTTTTCAGCTGACCGAAGTGGTCTTCGAGACCAGCTGTCAGCGCAGCATCCGTCGTGACCATCTTGTATAAACGTTCAGGCGTGACAGGATTCGCGGCGCCCCAAGTCTTGTTCGCGTAGTCAAACGCAAATTTCATCTCTCCCAGCAAATTGTCAGAACCGGATATAGTCCAGTCCGGACTCAGTGCAACAGTGACACCAGATTCGATGGCAGCAGGAATATTTGTAGTTTGGTTGTACAGGTTTATATTGCTGCGAGGCGACCATGAAAGATACATCTTGTTGTCAGCCATCTCTTTAAACTCTGGCTTAGTAAGCGCGACTCCATGGATGACGACCATCCCGGGCGTGACCAGATTATTGTCTCGCAAAACCTTGAATTCATTAATGCTAACTGGGTCATCAGCGCGACCTTCGCCGATGTGCAAGAAGTAGCGTTTTAACTCTTTGCTTTTTAGCTTCGCTGCATTTGCTTGAAGTTTCTCATTGCCAATCTTCAGAATATTGTTGCTGGAATTCGCAACCAGAGAGCCTGTAAGATTGCGGATTGGAAGCGAAGGTGGTTTCGTATAATAAGACGATTGAATTATAGTAGTACCGCCAATGATGGCACGAATCTCCGCGTACTTAATAGACGTCGACATCACGTCTCCCGATGCTTCCATGTTCGCTTTAAAAATGTCCACAACGTTATCAAAGTATTCTTCGTTTTGCGGACTCTTGTTCTGCTCATCGTTCCACTGGTAGCGGTTTACGAAAAACGATTTCGGTTTCCACAATGGAATGGAGTTGTAGTGGACGTGATTGTGAGTATCAATCAAGCCAGGGTAAGCGTAGCCCTCATACTTCAGTTTTTTCGCAGAACTCGGGACGTCAGCCTCGGAGGTGAAGACATCAAGAATGGAATCGCCATTCTCCGAATCGATCAGCAACCAGCAATTCTTTGCGCCGGTTTCACTCACCACATCGGCATTGATTGCAAGAGGTTCCGCATGAGCCGCGGTTGCACTCAAGAGCCCTGCGACGGCTAAAGCAATCTGACTTTTCATTTCTACCTCCGGTCTCATTCAATTTAGCAAGCACGTTTTTGATGAGCTTCCTGCTATCGCTAAAGGACGTACCTAACAACAACAACAACAACAACAGACGAGATAAGCTACAGCAGACCTTCAAGCGCATACAGCTCTCGACAGTTGCGATATAGAACGTTTTCAGCGATAGCCTGAGCTTGCGCCAACGTCAGGTAGTTCTCATCAATCAGATCGTTGAGCACCGCCTGCAGTGCTTCCTTCATAACGACCGCACCATACCAGTGCATCTCGGGCAGCGTATGTCCATCGCTTCCTGCAAGAATTTTAGTCGTCGGAGCGATTGCTAAGCTCTCACGCACGAAGCTTTTCGCCATAGCGGATACAAGAATGACTGACAACGATAAATCCATATAGCAGTTTGGAAAAACGGAGCATAGATATGCCGCCTCGCGGTGATATGGATAGCAATGAAGGAAGACGAATTTGCATGAAGCAAACCGCCGATCCTTCAATATTGGCGTCATAACTGTAGGGTTCGCCTCATGCAATACGAGGTCTGCGTCACCGATGCCGGTGTGAATTTGGATTGGCAATTTCGAATGTGCGGCAAGCTGAAACGCGTTCAGGAGCAAGTAATGATAAAGGGGAGACGCGGATATTCGAAAATCATTTTTGTCATTTTTCGAAGCAGCTTCAATCTGCCTTCTGGTTTCTGAGAAACTTTCTCTAGCAGCATGCAAATCGATTTCCGGTTCGCTGGGCAAACCGCCGCGGTAAGCTGCGATTGTTTTAAACCCAACCGGAATCGACTCTTTGAATGAATGCATTTCGAGTTGCAAATGATTTATAAGGTCTTGAAACGAGTCGCGTTCGCAAATCAAGCGCTCGAAAAGAGATTCAAGGCGAACGATTTTGAACACCGGACGTCCGCAAACTTTTGCTAGTTCATTGACCGACATGGACACTTCCGAATTGAATCCATCATCAATAAGCAATCCGCCAATAGAGGCGTCGTCCCAGAGTTCATTCACGTAATCCGAAGCGGAAAGCGCCTGTCGCGCCTCGACAAGTTCCTCGTCGGTTTCGAACCGGAGATAGTCTTTAAGGCGTTCGCGCATGTTCATATAATGCAGACTGTGTGGCACATGGTTTTCTATCATTGACAGCGAGTTAGACTCACTGAATGTTCGCCGAAAACCAACGACATCTACTTCCAGATGCCGCCTCAAAATGGAATGCGCATGGTGGTCGATAAAGACGCTTTTGCTGATATCGAGTTTCACGCGGATAACCTCGGTAAACTAGAGGAACTGGCTAGTACTGGAAGTGGTGCACGCATCCTAGTACCGCATGCGGTGATGGCTTAGCTCGAAGTCCTGGTCCAGGCTGTAGGCTTCAGCCTCGGAAGACTTTACGATTATGTATGCGTTCGCCAACTCCTCTCCAAGAGTCTTCATCATGTAGACATCCGCTTCCAGTTCGGTAAGTGCCTGCTGAAGCGTTTCCGGTAAGCGAACCGCGCCGCACTCCTCACGCTCCTCATCTGATAAATCAGCTGGATCTATTGTCACCGGTTTTGGTGGCTTGAGTTTTTTGCGAACGCCATCAAGTCCCGCCGCAATTATGCAAGCCAATGCAATATATGGATTCATGGTGGCATCGACGCACTTTACTTCAATGTTCGACGAAGCCATCTCATGCCCCCAGTACACGGAGGGAACTCGCACTGCCGCCTCGCGGTTTTCATACCCCCAACATTTATAAGCCGAAGACCAGTGTTTCGGTTTCAACCTTCTATATGAGTTAAATGAGGGGCAGGTCACCGCCAGTAGTGCTGGTAAATGCTCAACGATTCCTGCGACGAACTGCAAACCGAATTCGCTCAATCGACCTTCATCAGCCCAGAGCAAGTTTCGCTCCCCGAATTGGTCCCAAACCGAAAGATGCAGGTGGCAGCCGTTTCCAGGCTGGTCTTCAAACGGTTTTGGCGCGCATGTCACAAGCATGTCCTGTTCCAATGCCAAACCTCGGAGAGTTTCACGCAGCATCACCCACTGATCGCAAGCAGCCAGTGCCGTTTGATGCGAGATACTAACCTCATGCTGCCCATGTCCGAGTTCCGGATAATACTGCTCAACCTGCAACCGCTGGCGGTGCAGATAATCCACAAGCTTTGAAACGTACCTGTTAGCACGATTCATTCCATCCGTGCCGAAACAAACGCTATTGTCCACGGAAACGAAGCGCCCATCGAAGTCTTTGCTACCAAGAAAAAACTCGGTCTCGAAAGCAGCTTGAATCGACAATCCCATCGACGCAGCTTCAGCAATCTGTTTCTTCAGCAATGAACGTGGACAGAGCGCCCATGGTTTCTTATCCAGGTCAATCAAATCGCAAATCATCGAAGCTGTTGTGCCGACAAACGGAAGCACCGTAAATGTGTCCAGATCCGGTACCATCCGCACCTCGCCGACGGCACCTAATCCGGTATCAGACTGCGGCTTGTCCAGAGAATTCATGGCAAGCTGACCCTTGACCAGACCGATGCCGGTATCGATACGGTCCTTGAGCCTCGGTAGAGACGAATTCTTGCCGCGAACCATACTACAGAAATCAACGTATAAGAATCGTACGAGATTGACGCCAAATTTATTGGCCGTTTCCATTACATCGTCCTTAGTTTTTTTCTGCATTCTCGTTTGTCCAACTAATTTTCTTGCCGCGAATTTCGATCGCGTTCTATCCCAGAATTCTCGCTGCACACGGCAGTTGCTTGCAATTTTACAGCAGTCTGGGAATTCGATTTCGATTATTAAAACAGGCTGTCAAGAGGCTTTTGGCGTGTTATTCGGTTCAAAACGAGGGAACAATATTTGTACCAAGGAAGGTTTCTCTCCGGACAAGTTAGTTCCGGTGCTGGTTGGTATTGCTATGTCTCCGACAAGGATACTCAAAATTTACTACACGGCGACACTCCTGGCGGGGTTCGCAATGACGATTCCGGTTTCTCACTGGGTCAAACTCGATGAGCTCGGCACACGCGGAGCTTTCGGCTTGATCCTCTGCTGGAATGTGTTCTGTTTGATGATTCTCCCGCTCGTAATCGACTGGGCGGAAAGAAGTTACTTGAAAGCGCGATTCGTCGCCCTTCAGGATATCGCGAAGGACAATCCTGAACTGGCAGCGGTCATCACCGCACAGTGCGAGCGTCTCTCCATAAGCAGTTTGAAGCTGGCCGTCGTCGACACGCCTGCTAGCGAGATGATGTCGTACGGCTTGTGGCGCTCGAACCCACGCCTGATCGTTCCTGGGGATTTGTTGAAGCCAGAAAATCAGGAAAAGGCAATTCCAAGTGTTGAAGCGGAACTTGCACGATTTATAAAACGCGACGACAACACAACTATCTATCTTATTTTCGCGGGCTTCGAGGCGATGATGCTCGTATTGCTCGTCTGGCTGACTTAGAGCGCGACCGTCTTATCAGTGACGCTCTTCTTCGAACATGATTGATTCGAAGATGTCATAGTGGGCATTATTACGCCAATCTTGAGATCCAAAGCCTGCTTTGCGAGCAAGCTGACTTAAAGTCTCCTCCAACGTCCAGCCAAATTCCGATGCAACATGCGGAAGAAAAACCGATTGTCGCCCGCGCAGATACATCACAATTCCGTGCTTGCCGATCTCGATTTCTTCTTCAGACTGTGCGCGCGTGAGCGGCGTCAGAACGCTGACCTCAATGTCGATATCAATGAGTTCGCTTTCCTTTACCTCAATAAAGCGCGGATCTTTAGAGCAAGAACCTATTGCGTTATCAATCACCGCTTCGATAAGCGGCTTGATTGGCCAGATGTAGCCAATACAGCCACGCAAATCGCGGTTCTCAGGTGTTCCATCCGCACGAATCCGCTCGCTGCCACCACCGGCGCTACCAGACTTTCTGGGCTTCGGGTTGCCATGTTTGAATAATGTGACAAACGCACCAAGCGGTTGCCTCATAGCCGGTGTTATTTCGACACCAGCATCTTCGGCCCTCAAGACCTTTTTCTCGCGAACAAACAGGTCTAGCGCCTGCCGCGCAACAAACAGCAAGTCGGACTTTTCGGCTTCGTTGAGCAAGTCGTCTTTGGATAAACCTTTATCAGCTTCCCATGAAGCGGCTCCATCGACTCCAGTGAAAGCAATTGCTAGATAAGAAACCGAATTTTCCTTTTCGTCGCTGCTTACATCCATGGATGTTCGATACTGAAGCAACTCTGCCTTAGCGCCGGGCGGCAACATTGATAGTAGAACTGCTGTCGGATAGAAACCACATATGGTGCATCGTGTTCGGTCGTGAAATTCTAGAAATCCGGGAAGGTCAGCATGTTCGAGACAGCTGAAAGCCTCCAGATCTAATTCCTTGACCTTTTCGGGAGCGGCGGAACTTGGGAATGGAACGTAATCATAGCGCGGGCCATAGTGAGTAAAGTCGGAACTAACGACGACAAGATCATCCTCACGAACGTAGCGCCGTATGATCTGCCCGACTAAGCGAACATCGCCCGGATCGGTCAAAAGCCCAACTATAAGCGGCACAATCGGCACTTCACCAAATGCTTTTCGAATAAATGAAAGTTGCAGTTCGAGCGAATGTTCTTTCTGATGAACTTCGCGCGATTCGTCAAACAGCGGATACTGCAAGAGAGCATCAATTGTCTTCCTGTCGAGAGGCAAGTCACCAAGCGGCGTTTCAAAGCAATCATCCGGAGTGAGGACAACGCCTTGAAATCCGACATAGTGACTAGGTCCCATCAGAAAGACACGTTTGGGCTTGAATCGTTTTGCAAAGCTGTAAGCGACCCCGGCAGTGGCACCGGAATAGATATAACCGGCATGAGGAGCGATAATCGCATAAAGGGGTCGCTTCGAGCCGTCGAAGTCGGCAGTTGCAGGATTGCTTTCTAAAATACTTTCGCCAGCGCTGAGATAGCCACTCACTTCCTCATCAAGCGCCTTCGAATTGCCTTCATACCAGGTGCCGGCAAACCGAGTCGGCCGCTTATTACTTCTACCCTTATCTTTTCGGCCGAAAATGTTCATCCTGAAGTCCTATTACCGGCTGCCGTCTTATGGCATCGCTATTCGGGTTTCGGTGGTGCCGCCATCGGATCCATTTTTGTGGTTATGTTTCTATTCGAGTCACCGTGCGGATCAGCGTATGACTCAAATATGACTGTAAGCTTGACCCGCTCGCCCGCACCAGCGGGCAGATTACCCATTGGCTGAGCTTTCGCGAACGCTTCGTTAGCAGCTTGTTCCGCCTGTTGGTTCGACGGCGCGCTGCTAATACTGAGGTCGGAGGCAATTCCGTCCGAGGCAACTGTCGCGGTCAGTGTAACTCGATTTTTGCCGTCAGCCAGATCCCAGTATTGATCGAGCCTATCGCGCAAACCTGACAGATAGCTGTTGATTGCAGCGGTATTAAGATTTGGTCCGCCCTGACGTTGCGCGGGCTTGGCGGGCGCTTTCTTCTTGGCTTGCGCTAACGCCGCAAAATTGCAGTTTTCCGTCGGAGACAAGAGGCTGAATCCGGAGAACAGTATCAATGAGACCGCAGACAGGATACCTTTTCTCAGCAACGCGTTCATCTTCACTCCTCGATAGAACGAAAACCAATCTTCCTTCAGTTTAACATCTTATTTTTGTCGAAAAATCCCGAACGAAGAGGTGTAGCCGTGCAAATAAGTCTTGTTGCCGACCGGGCCAATTTCACCATTGCAAAAGAAACCGCCAAGCGGCACCGCACCTAAATAATCGCGAAAGCAATCGCTGTCATGATTGGGACGTCCATAGAGATATTCGCCACGCCCCAAGCAGGAAAACAGCAGCGCGCCCTTGACACCGTCGGCGGTTCCGTCCAATTTTTCATCACGATATTTTTTCAGTAGCAAGCGCAAATCGTCTGCCGAAGTCGCGGCATCGCGCACGTGAAACTGAACTGTCCGTGCATCGTCAAGGATTTCACCGACGACCAAAGCACCTGAGTTTTGTTCTATTCCGATGATGTTGCGAACGAGAAAATCTCCAGCTTTCGGCTTTTCACCTGATTCTTCCATCACCACGCCGAGAAACATTGCATCGCGCGCCAGACCGCGTTCAACCTCGGACAGGTCGTCCATAGTTTTCTTGAGACTCATGATCGCCGGTTCTCCGTCCAGCTCGTAGAGAATATGACGCTTCGATCTTGTGATTTTTAAAGGCTTGCCGATCGGTTTACAACCTTGCGCCACAACGCTGTCTACAATAATGTTTCCAGTAAGCGCAACCCCAACTAGTCCGGAACGTAGAGTGTGATCATTCAAATACAGCACATTGCTGCCTGGCTCATTGGCACCGCTAGCCAGACCACCTATCTTGATTGAACCAGGGAATGCATAATCCAGACCATGAATAATGTCATCGGAGTGCATCGTAAAAGGATCTGGCATGAGTATAAACGCCGGCTTCTCAGCAGGTTTTACACAGAAGAGATCAATCCAGGAATCAGGTGACGCATCGGAATCAGGTAGTTGCTCTTTAGTGATACGAAACGCGTTAATTCCAACATCAGGCAACGAGGCTGCGGTGAAAGAAACGCATGGTTTATGCTCTATTTCTTTGCCACCACCGATGGCGCCACCGGCAGAGCAACCAATAAATACTTTAGCTCCGAATGCAGTTTTTACCAGCTCAGGAACATCATCAAATTGGTCGATGAACTGGGGCGCAATAAATCCGATTAACAGATCCGGTTTCTCTATATCCCGTTTGATCTGTTTTGCGCACTCATTGATAGCACGTTCAAGTTCATCCTCGCCCCTTCCGAGCCCCTCGGGACCATAGAGTGCCGATGCCCATTTCATTTTGAATGTCCTCTTATACTAAACGCTCTGTGCGGCTCTAACTCGAATCAACGTCTCAGTAATCGACTTAGTCTACTCAGGAGCCGTCATCTTGAACGGATCAAGCAATTCATCCAATTGCTCTTCCGTCAAGTTTGTCGTCTCAAGAGCAATCTCACGAACAGTTTTTCCGCTCTCGAAAGCCTGTTTCGAAATTTTCGCGGAAGCATCATACCCGATTGCCGGAACCAGGGCGGTGGACAATGCCAATCCTCGCTCAACGAGTTCAGGACCACGTTCTGTCGCCTTGATACCATCGACGCACTGCCGCGCAAAGTTCTCGGCAGCCGAAGCAAGCAGGTTTATCGATTCCAGAAGATTGTAAGCGGCAACCGGCATCATAACGTTCAACTCAAAATTTCCGGATTGTCCGGCAATTGAAACGGTCGCGTCATTTCCTATGACTTGGGCTGCCACCATAGCTAGTGACTCAGCAATCACCGGATTGACCTTTCCGGGCATAATCGAACTGCCCGGTTGTACCTCAGGAAGAGCAATCTCGCTGAAGCCGGCACGAGGACCGCAGCCGAGCCAGCGAATGTCGTTTGCTATTTTCATCAAACTGCACGCAACTGTTTTCATCACACCAGACGCGTCAACAACCTCATCCAAAGTACTTTGAGCTTGGAAATGATTGGTTGTCTCGGTAATCTGATAATCGATCATCTTCGAAAGCTTTTCCAGAACGCGACCGGCGAAATCACTTCTGCTGTTTATCCCGGTACCGACGGCGGTGCCACCGAGAGCTACCGAACTGAGCCTGGTGAAGGCGTAGACAACCCGTTCGCGGGCGCGCTCAACCTGTCCGGCGTAACCAAGAAACTCCTGTCCAAGTCTTATTGGAGTGGCATCCTGCAAATGTGTTCTGCCGGTTTTTATGACTGGCATGAACTCATCCGATTTCTGACGCAGACTCTTCTCAAGCAGTGTCAGAGCCGGGTGCAAACGTTCCTTCATATCAATAATTGCAGCGACATGAATCGCCGTCGGAATAGAATCGTTAGAACTTACGCCTTTATTGACATGGTCGTTCGGATGGACGAGCCCGCGGTCGCCAAGCTTACCGCCCAGTATTTCAATGGCGCGATTAGCAATAACCTCGTTAGCATTCATGTTAGTCGAGGTGCCGGAGCCGGTTTGGAAAATGTCAACTGGAAACTCAGAATCGAACTTGCCATCTGCCACTTCCCTGGCGGCCTGCATAATCGCATCGGCGTGCTTTGCATCAAGCTCCTGAAGTTCCTTATTAACCTCAGCACAGCAATATTTGATCAACCCCAGCGCTCGAATGAAAGATCTTGAAAAGCGCAAATTGGATATAGGAAAGTTCAAAACCGCTCTTTGCGTGCTTGCACCGTAATATGCGTTGGATGGTACCTGCATCTCGCCCATCGAGTCTCGCTCAATTCTTGTCTTCTCAGCCATCACAAGTCCCTTGATTACGTTCAATAGGCGGCACGATCGTACCGCCGCCGGAAAACCCCATTGTGGCAGAACGGAATCGAGAATTCCTGAGATCCGGTCTTCGCCCGATCCCATATATTAGGTAGCAAGTATTTTTTGAGATCTCGGACATGCGCTAAGAGCCTGATCGATAGCTCTTTTACATCACAAGACGATGAAATTCACACGCGCGCGATATAGACATTCTATATACAGTTTATCTCCACTAGCCACCAAAGGCGCCACCACTGTAGTTCCATCGATCAGCCATAGCGCATATCGCCGAAAACCACAGCACGTCCTGACTTCTTGGCAATATTTGCCATGCTCAAAATAAATGTCTTATGGGGTACTTCCAATATCTATTCCAGGTGCTAAACTAATTACATAAACGGTGAGCACACACCAAACGGTTGAGTGCGTTGAGCCGAGGGGCCTTACGGAAACGCCAGACGGCGCCGTTCGGAAACGGTAGTAAGTGAGCCCGCACCACGCTGACATCTGATGCGCACGTGATGAGATACTGTGCCTTTCGCAAGGGGCACATCAGACAGTAGCTAAAGCACCGCTCGAGAGTAATCTGAGTGGTGTTTTTGTTTGTGGTTAAAAAAAACGAGCTTTGAATGTATTCGGAACAAAGTTGCCGCTCGTGTTTAAATCAAACCTTCACGCATGGCTTTGACTGCAGCTTGTGTACGATCGGACACTGCCAGCTTCTCCATGATGTGTCGCATGTGAGTCTTGACAGTTTCGACGCTTAGAACGAGCTTGTCGGCGATTTCCTGATTGGTAGATCCGTCTACGACTAACCGCAATACATCCAGTTCGCGAGATGAAAGTGTAGAAGCTGGGTTTGCTTTTTCATCCTCTCGGTCTTTGCCGCCGGTCCCGATAGAACGCAACACTCGACCTGCAATTCCAGGGTCAAGCCAGGCGACGCCCTCAGCAACCGCCTTTATCGCCATAACCAGTTGCTGCGATGGCGCTTCCTTCAAGCAGTAGCCATCGGCACCCGCAGAGAGCGCAGCAAATACATGACGGTCGTCATCATGCGAAGTCAACATGATGATTCGCTGATCGGGACTGTCTGTTTTGATCTGTTTAGTCGCCTCAATCCCGTTGAGAACCGGAAGTCCAATGTCCATTAAAACCACGTTGGGTTTCAATGCCAGAGCAGTCGCAACCGCTTCTTGACCATCCTGAGCAACTCCGACAACCTTGATTCCGTAGTTTGCCTCAAGAATTACTTTGAGACCGACTCGCGCAATCTCCTGGTCCTCGACAATCACAACTGATATGCCAGTATCTTCGACCATCTCGACGCTTCCAACCTTCGAAAACTTCTTACCTATCCTAACACGGCTACCTACACCAAAAGGCGTTTCAAAACTTTGCCTGTGGAATTTCGAGGAAGAGCATCTCGAAGTTCAACAATCTTTGGCACCTTATATGGTGCCAACACCTGCGAACAAAACTCTCTGACTTCGTCCTCAGTCAATCGACTTCCGGGTCTGGGCACCACGACCGCTTTGACGCGCTCTCCCATAAACTTGTCGGGAACTCCGATGACAGCGACTTCAAGAACATTCTCAAGGCGCATGATTGCAGTTTCGACCTCGCGCGGGTAGACGTTCTGCCCACCGCGAATGATCATCTCTTTTGTACGTCCACTGATGTAAAGGTAGCCGTCTTCATCGAAATATCCAAGATCGCCTGTCAGAAACAAACCATCCTTGAGACACTCGGCACTGGCTTCGGGCTGTTTGTAATAACCCTGCATCACGTTGGGTCCTTTAATGGCAACCTGACCGATACTTTCTTTGCCTGCCGGCAGCGGTCGCAAGTTAGCATCTACTACGACAAGTTGGATGCCTGGAACTTTCGGTCCGACCGAGCCAAACTTCCTGGGTCCTCGGAGCGGTGTCAGCGTCGCAATACAAGTCGTCTCAGTCAGCGCATATCCTTCCAAAACCGGAACGCCAAGCTGATCGTCAAGGCGCGTCAAAAGCTCAGCTTCGAGCGGTGCAGCGCCACATAACCCATACCGAAGCGATGAAAGGTCGTAGCTGTTCTTTTCCAATTCAAGAGATAGAAATTGATACATCGCAGGCACTGCCGGCATGACAGTGACACCACGATTTTCAATCGTTTTCAAAACCACTGCTGGATCGAACTTCTCGACGATTACCATCCCGCCACCCTGGCTTACCATGCCCAGCATGACGACAGTCAGTCCGTATATGTGACACAACGGCAAAACGGCAAGAATTCGATCCGATGAGGTGAAATCCAGAATCGCGCGTTTCATCTCGATTGCAGCAATCAGATTTCCATGAGTCAACATGGCACCTTTAGGTTTACCAGTAGTTCCCGAGGTGTAAACCAGGACTGCAAGGTGCTCTTGACCAATGCTCACTCCGTGGTCGGCAAGCTGTCTGGCTGCAGAAGAAGATTCACTTTCGACTTTGGCGAGTGCTTCACGATCTAGTGTGACTATGTATTTACCAGATGTTTGCTCAATCCTTTTGTCACCTTTGTAGGTGAGCGTGAATATCACATCAAGCTCTCGAAGCTTTGGCAACGAAGCTTCGAGCTCAGCACACAACTGTTCGTGAAGGATGACGCCCCTGGCTTCGGAGTCGCTGAGAATGTGGGCAATCTCGTCCGCTTTCAACAAAGGATTGATCGGAACTACGGTTGCGCCGGCGTGAACCACCGCAAAAAATGCCGCAATAAAGTCCGGGTGATTTGGAAAGAAGACGCCGACCTTGTCACCATATTTGATACCAGCTTCATGCAGGGATATCACAAGCGCCCGGACGCGTTGACCGAGTTCTCCGTAGGTGAGAACCTCATCTCCGAAGAAAATCGCGGGACTGGCAGACTGCGATTTGACCTGCTCGGTCAGAAGGCCGGCAATCCCCCAGGGAAAAGTTGAATCTGACACAGCTGCAGGCGCCATAGTCACAGAGGTATCCACGAAGAGATCTCCACTAACGAACCAACCGAGAAAAGAGTGTAGAACATTTAGTTATATAGCTTGTTAATGCTTCTTAACGAAGGCGAAACCTGAAAGCGTCAAGACAGTTCGGGTTCTTAGAAACGAATTGAACCATCGTTACCGTTCGCAGAAACACGCAGACTGCAGGTCGCACTTGGGAACAAAACCTATTGCCTAACGCGATAAGGATACGCGCTCCTTACGTCCGGCATGCTCGAAATAATATTCGCGTTGCGGCGCGATGTACCCGAAATTAACCAGATCGCTCTTGAACTCGCCGTTCTCCCACCGCAAAAGCCACTCGTTGTAACCATCTTCCTCGTACTCGAAACTGATTCCATCATCGTCAAGGTACAAACCAATAGCCTTATCTCCCCAGATTCTGAAGGTGATCGGCGTCAATTCGTATTCATCGGTAGATTGAATTTGATCGACAAAAGGAATAATCGCACCATCTCGAACAAAAGCCGGAACATCGTCAAGTTCGAACGAAACCTTGTGCAGACGCCCACCTTCGAGCGCCTTGCCTCCATCGAACGGATGCCAGAGACCTTCAGGAAGATAAACACTGCGCTCTGTTTGACCGCGCTTGAGAACTGGTGTCACTAAAATATCTCGACCGAATAAAAACTGATCGTCGATCTCCGCAGCAAAATGATCTTCCGGATAGTCCCAGATCATCGGACGAACGACCGGTGCTCCTGTGCGCACGTGTTCCCAGAACAACGCACGTATGTATGGAAGCAAACGATAACGCGTTTCCACAAAATGTCTAATTGCGTCTTCAACCCGCGGGCTGAAAGCCCATGGTTCCTGTTCCGCTCCAGCTTTGGAACAATGATTCCGGAAGAACGGATAAAACATTCCGACTGCATACCAGCGAGCAAGCAGTTCCGGCGAACAATCATCACCGAATCCACCCACATCGACGCCGCAAAACGGAACACCGCTCAAGCCCACGTTTAACAACATCGGAACAGAAATTGCCAGATGCTCCCACCACGACATATTGTCCCCGAGCCAGACAGCGGCATAGCGCTGAATGCCGGCGTAACCGGAGCGGGTTAATACGAAGGGTCTCTCGTCCGGACGCAATGCCCGAAGCCCTTCGTAAGTGGCGCGACTCATTTGAGCGCCATAGAGATTGCGAACCTCGAAGTGCCCCACATCACCTTCCGGACTGTGTTGAATAAATAATTGATGGTGCTCTTTGGGCAGCTCGATTGCCTCTAGCGGAAGAGGACATCCTTGTCCTAATAGACATGGTTCATTCATGTCATTCCAAATTCCGTTCACTCCATTTTCAATGAAGAAACCGTGAAGCGCCGCCCACCACAGACGAACGTCCTGGCGCAGGAAGTCAGGAAACACACTTTGTCCCGGCCATACCTTTCCATAAAACGGCTTACCATCGGCCTTCTTACAGAAGTAATCGTGCTTACGCCCATCGTTGTATACGAAATACTTTGCGTCTTTTTTCACGCCAGGGTCAACGATCGTCACAACGCGAAAATTCATGTCCTGCAGTCTGGCTACCGTGTCCCTGAAGTTCGGAAATCTTTCCGGCGATGTGGTAAAGACCCGGTATTCGTCCATATAATCGATGTCGAGCGTAATGACGTCGCAAGGGATCTTTCGAGCACGAAACTCCTGTGCAACTTCAAGCACCGTTTTATCATCCGGATAACTCCAGCGCGATTGATGATGTCCGAGCGACCAGGTCGGCGGAAGTTTAGACCGTCCGGTCAACGCGGTGTACGCTGCCAGCAAGTCCGGCAGCGAAGCGTTTGAAAACATATACAACGTCCATCCTCGCCGCGAAAGCAACTCGACGCTTGCGCTTTCGGCCAATTCAACATCAAGTGACCAACGTTGACGCGCGGGCGAGTCCAGGAAGATTCCGTGGTATCGCCCCTGGTGCCGGATGATTAAAAACGGAATTGACTTATACATCGGATCAAAGTTCGGAACATGCGTGCTGTCTCCGTAATTAAACAGAGTATGTACACGCCCCCTCAAATTGAATCCGGAAAGCCGCTCACCAAGTCCAAAACACTTTGCCTCTGCGGGCAGATTGAAGTAAAAATTCCAGCGACATTCCGAAGACTGTTGCCATTCAAGATTGAACGGCAATTGCTCTTCTACGCTTTTTCTCCAGGACAGCGACTCTTCCACATCACCGTCGCCAAGTTGCGCCGTCGCGGTATCTTCCAACAGTGCAAATGATACCGGCGCGGCTTCGGCACCTCTGGGCCACGCACAAATTCTGGTTACGGGAACGCCCTGAACTTCAGTGGTGTCTGACGTCCACCCCCCAGCGAAAACATTTTCGGGGCGCTTTTCTTCTCGACCTCTCGTCTTGATCTTGCGCGCTTCCAACCAATCAGTGGGTGACTCTAGTTGTTTCAATTGACACTCTCCGACGCAAAACAGGTCATGACTCAATCGGCAAACAGACGCACTGCCGCGAACTTTCATGACAACCGCGCGCGGAAACGCACGCACCTGATAAGTTTATCACCGAGACGATTTTTTTAATTCATCCAGAGGCTACTTTGGATCTCACTTCCAATTAGATTTTGCGTTTGCGCTAAGTGCGTCACTAATAAATCATTCCGCAACGGTTGCAAAAGAGTCGCGCAGCTGAGCAAATCTATTGAGTTACTTTCTTCAGCTCTTCAAGACGTTTTTGAACTTCGTCCACCCGCTTGTCCTCTTTAGAGGTTCCATCAACAAAGCGTGTCCAAGCTTGAATAGCGCCAGCGGTGTCCTTCGTTTTCTCAAGCGCCTGTCCGAGTACGTAGTAGTACTCGGTCTCATGAGCGCCCAATTCGAGTGCCTCGCGATAGGCCGCATGAGCGGCGTGTTCATCCTTGTTTGCCATGAGCAGATTGCCAAGGTTTACGAGAGCATCGAACGAGTGTTCGTCAAGAAACACTGCTTCCTGAGCTTCCGAGATAGCTTGTTTCAGTTTGCCTTGTTTGACGAGCACGTCGCTCATTCTGACTCGAAGACCAGCGTCACCTGGATACAAAGTCACTGCATGAGTAAGCAATTCAGAAGCTCGATCGTACTGCTCGGATTCCTGAGCGGCATTTGCCAGATTATCAATCGCGCTCAAGTTCTTATCATTCAATCTGTAAGCCTCTTGCCACTCTTCGGTGGAATTTTGTCCGAGGCGATCCTGCGTTCTTGCGACCCATGAGTGATAGCTGCTGACGAATGGAGATACTTTGGTAGCTTCTTTGTATTCCGCAAGAGCATTTTCATGCTCGCCTTTAAACTGCAATAGCCGTCCCAACAAATAATGCCCAGCTCCAAAGCTGGGATTTTCCTTCAGGTGTTCACGAACGGTAGCGATCATAGATTCGACCGAGCCTTTGAATTCTTCGGAAATCGAACTCGGCGATGTCGAATCTTCAAGCTTGCGCAACGGAGCCGACGAGTCGGACCAGCCCTCTAGTTTCGCTCGATTAGCACGATACTGATCCAGCAACTCCTGCCCCTTCGAGTATATCTCCTGCCCTTTGAGATACAGAGCGATTTCTTCCGGAAGTTTGGATACAGGATCTTCTGCTTTCACGCTCAAGTTGATCGCTGAAGTGTTATTTTTAGACAACATGACCGGTGTTTGAACCTTACACCCGGCACAATCCTTCGCAGTGTCATATACGGTGTCATTGCGAATCTTATTGAAGAGGTCGCTGATGGAACCCTCTTCCTTACCAATAGTCAGATCCTCAGCAAAATTGTCAGAGAAGTAGGTCCCCCAAGTAGGCTGTCCCGGCTTGCTCGAGCAGAGTACCGTGAAGTTGTCACCGATATCATTGTGGTGAATCGAGACATTGTATCTGCCGAACGCAGTCTTGAGACCCGCCATCATCTCCGGTGCACCGCTGAATGATGTTTGAAAAACCATCACGATGTCCTTGGCATGAACATTCGTTTTCACTATATGAAGAATATCGTCGACCGAAATCGCGGAGGTGAAGAAATTGGAAAGCCTTGTATCGTACGGCAGAAGATAAACCTTCCCGTCACTGGAAGGAAAGCATTGATTGGCAAAAAACAAAACGACCAGATCAGACTTGCGACTCAACGTACCGAGCCAGGGTTTCGACAATGTAGAGAAAATCGCTTGCCTGGTGGCGTCGCGATTGACCATCAGGCGCACGTGATCTTTAGCAAATCCCTTTGCCTGCAACGCATCACTGACCCGCTTCGCTGTTTCATCCAGTTGCAGCACCGTATTCAGTGCTGGGTCTTGGTGAGAGTCGATGCCGATAACCACAGCCCATTTGTCACCGTATTTGGTGAACTGTCCGGAGCGGGAACCGGAACTTTCCTTTTCCGACGCGGCGGAGGCTGGCGCGTTCACAACCAGGTTACCGGCAGACAATACCAACAGCGATACCAGAGCAGGCCAGATTCGATTTTTCATTTCCAACTAATTTTATTGAAGTATTTTCTTGAGTCCGTCGGTAACGTTGTTTTCAGCGTAACCGATCGTATAGGTTACCACTTCTCCGTCAGTATTGAGGAAAACAACCGTCGGAATTGGGCTCACTTCGTATTGATCGACGAGCTTCTCGTTCTTGGGATCGTCGATGTCGACTTTCATGATCGAGATCTTGTCGCCATACTCTTGCTTTGCCTTATCGAGCGCCTTGTCCATGCTGCGGCAAGGTTGGCACCAGGCCGCGTAAAAGTCAATGACAGTCGGACGCGGTTCATCACCATCTCCACGCATTCTAGAGATTCCGAACATTGAGGCAAGCATTCTTGTATCCGAGCCGGTACGCGGTTTCATCAAGTCTTTCGGCAATTTCATCATTAGAGCATTAGCTTTCTGCGAGAAAGCGTTGCCTTTGCCTACCCGCACTGCGGTTCTCAAATAGCGCGCTGCCGTTTTTGCGTCTCCAGCTTTGAGACTTGCTTCACCTGCCAGGTATTGTCCCTCAGCGCTCTGCGGATTGGTTTTCAAATAAGCTTCAATCGCCGTCAACGCCTTCTTCGCATTACCTTTGGCAAGATCGGCTCTGGCCGCCGTAAACGGAGATGGTTTCGCGGAAGTGGTCGGTTTAGCACTCGCAGTCCCGGTCTTCGCGCTCTTTGTCACAGCGTTCGGACTCACGGCGCCGGCGCCGGCGTAGGCGCCAGCGGCTACAACCAGGACCAACGACGATATCGCTGCTGCCTGCAACTTGTCGCGTCGTTTTGAAGATTTCATACTAATAACCTCTCTTACAGTCGGGTCTATTTTAGATCGCTTGTTCCGCCAGTTCCCTTGTCCGCGTGCTTGTCAGATTGTGCATCAGCACGCTTCTCACTTTGGTCTTCAGTTTTCTTGCCAGTCGATTCTTCGATTGCTTTTCCGGGCTCCTGCTCGGTCTGCTTCTCAGTCTTTTCTGCCTTCTCCTCAGCTTGCGCCTCCCCCGAAGCCGGTTTTGGCAAGCGCGCCGTGATCCAGGAATCAACCGTAGCGATTTCCTGATCTGTAAACTGGTTCTCCTCGAAAATTAGGTGCTCCGCATTCGGAATTAAAACAATTTGTCGATCAGCGGTACTCAAGTGGTTGAAGAGTTCCACAGTACCCTCCGGTCGCACTAGCTTATCCTGACAGCCCTGCACGATCAGGACGGATGTTTTCACAATATTCTTTGCGCAATCGTGGTTTCCATTCATAAAGTTCTGAAACTGCAAAAGCTCTTTCGGCGACATCTTCACTCTGGCAAGCGGATCCTCGAGCCAGGCTTTGCGAACTTCTTCCTTTTGAGTTGCTTGTGTCACAACGCCTTCGCCAATATTGATCTCTTTATTTTTGTTGCTCAAATAAGACAATGCAACTTTCAAACTTGTTTTCGCCTGGTTGAAGCGATCGCCGGCCGGAACCGATGAGATCAAACCGTCTACCAATTCAGGGTAAAGCGATGTCACACGCAAAGCTATTGCACCACCCATCGATTCGCCAAGGAGGAAAACCGGCACGCCTGGATGCGCTCGACGCACAACTTTCAAAGTAGTACGGACATCATTCAAACAGAGATCGAAATCGACCTTTTCCTGACCCTTGTTCTCCATCCAGGCGCCGAAACCGCGAACATCAATCGCGTATACCGCATAACCCATGTCTGCCATGCGCTTGCCAAACGGCTCGTAAGTTCCGTTGTGCAAACCCAGACCATGGACGCATACCAGCACAGCTTGTATTGGCTTGTCACGGTTCACCCACGCTAAGCACGGAGCTGTGCCGCGCACGGCAGATTTGTTTTTCTGCGATTTGCCCTTGCCGCGCACCACCACTTGCTTCTTCCCAGGTTTTGAAGCACTGTCGCCCTGCTGGGCGTTTGTCTCAACGCTAGGGCTGGCATAAACGCCCGCGTCAAGTGACGTGGCAAAAGCCAGCAACAGCGTCAGAGCTTGAATCGGTCGAGTCAGTTTCACAAAAATGCAATGTCTATCGACAGTAGGCGGACGTTTTGACCTTCTGTATGGACCATGATAGCGAACGCTGCTTGAAATCGCTGAAATCAGGCGTTTTTGTTAACCTCTCAGCCGGGATTTTTACAGTACTCGAGCAAAGTGCGAACGATTCGATTTCGATTAGTGAGAACTTATTTAAGGGACGGCAAATTTTCATGATTCGGGATTGCCCTTCCTGAGCCACGCTCGCTCGATTTCTTTCAGCGAAGCCTGCCGCATATACGCAAACTAATACAGGCTTAAATCGGAAATCCTTTACTGATTAAGGACAATATAGTCACTATCGGAAAATAGAAGATTACCATTGACCGCAAGTCCTGACAGACCGAGGAACGCGCGTAACACTGGCAGCAGTGTCGATACATCTTTGCGCACGGTTGAACCGTTAACAGTCATCCAGCCACCGGACGTAGCTCTGGAGGCGCCTCCAGAGCGAACAGTCGAGAGAAAACCTACCGGCGCTCGAGAGCAGAGTCAAAAGCTCTCGTTTCTGAACCTTTCATCTTTCGTTGCCACAACAACCGCGGATATTTTCTCTATTCTCGCAGTCTCACCATTTGTTCTCTTCACGGGTCCGGAACAAACCGATACCGCATTCGGTATCATTGTTCCCGTCACGATTCTCTGTGTGGCACCATTGCTCGGCGCGACTCTCGCGGCAAAACTTCAACCTTCGCTCCTGGCTCTATCTTCATGCGGAGCTCGCCTGGTCATAGCCTCTTCGCTTTTCGGAAGCCTTGGCGGAATGCAAATGACCGCGAACACCATAATTCTAAGTATTGCCTTTATCTGGGGACTTCGCCTTCAAGAAGTATCCGCATCGCCACTGGACAAGACAAAAACAGGGAGAATTTTTCTTTGCACATACCCGCTCCTGGCACTATTGGCGGTGCTCAAATTGTTCGAGCAACTGCAGCCATCATTCATGCCGACAGCACTATCTCTCTATGCCGTCGGGTTAGTTTTACTGGGGTTGGATCAAATTATCACCAGGATTAGAACCACGGGCAATACCATACAGCGTGACTTGAAGGCTCAATCAGACGAGGCAAACGCTGTCCAGACGGCAGGGAAGAAAGCGTTCACTACAGAAGTGTACGAAGTATTGCTTTCAGTCATGGCAGCCGTCCTACCGGTGGCTTCCGTGATTCTCGTGATAACGGATCAGGGACTTCCGGCACCAATGCTCCGGTATGACGTCCTCGCCAGTCTCGCCGGTTTCAGTATCGGAGCGGTGGCAACCTCAATAATAAGTCAAAAGTACTGGTTTAAAATTACACATTTGCACATGGCATTTGTCGTTTTTCTAGGCATCCTTCTAATTTCTCGTACCTCGATTCTTGCTTTATCCGCTCTGCTTTTCACAAGCGTGATCGCAGGTGCCATCACGATGACCGTGAACCAAACACGGTGGCAAAAGCCAGTTACACTATCGTTGCTCGTGCTAGCTTCCTATTGTTCATATCTCTATCTCACACCGTTTCAAAGCACGTGGATGCCAATCCACGCGCTGCGAATGTTGGTTGGAAACATGTTGATAGTTTCAGTCGCTGCCTTGTTCGTCTCGACCAGGGGGCGAGCCACGATCATCGCTCTGGCAAGGAAGATATTGCGCGCGAAAAACAGTGGTGGCGCATTCAATACCAGCTCCGATCGGAGCATTTAACAATGAGTTCGGAAGTCCTAAACAACACTACTTTCATCCTGGTGAGACCTGAGTATCTGGGTAACATCGGTTCTACCTGCAGAGTGATGAAGAATTTTGGATTTACGGATCTTCGGCTGGTCAACCCGCCTCGCAACTACAAGGACGCGGAGGCTCGCCAAATGGCTGTCGGCGCTTTTGATGTTTTGAAAAATGCGCTGGTCTACGAAAAACTCGAAGATGCAATCGCCGACATCAACATGACAGTTTCTACCTCCTCGGGTCGTCGCCGGAGCCGACCGCTCGACAATCTCGCAGACATCGTCGACGACCTTGCCGTCAAAGCTGAGTCGAACAAAATTGCGTTTGTGTTTGGCAATGAGCGCAACGGTTTATTAGATGAAGAAGTTTCGCTTTGCAACAGAAGGGTGCGAATTGAATCGTCTGAGATCTACCCTTCTCTGAATCTGGCGCAGTCGGTCGGAATAATTGCATACAGTCTGGCAACGACAACGGCAAAACATATTGACCAACCGTCCGCTAAAAAGACAGTGATCGAGCTACCGAATTCGGCAGAACTAAAGGAACTTATCGACCAGCTAGACCTGCTACTTGGCAATATTGAATTTTCGCGTTCGTATAACAAGCGACTGATACTCCAAGAACTAAAGGATGGAATTGACCGCATGACGCCCAGCCGGCGCGAAGCGGCGATACTGAAGGGGGCGCTCTTCCGGCTCAACGGCAAGTTAAAATCAGCGTCAAATAGCTCAGTAGAAGAGACGTAAAGGATTTAACATCGAAATCATCGATAGAGTCGGCAATCTGATTTTATTCGGGTAAAAAGGGAAGCAAACAGAACAACTGGTCGATTTTTAGGATACTATTTTTAGCTGGGGAAAACGGCTCCCATTTCGGCAAGTTTTGAGAGCCAATCAGAAGAGGCACGGCTTTACATGAGACTTAAATCCGGAAAGTTAGCAGGCGCAACGACCTTGGCACTTTCTTGCTTGTTAACGCTGACGTTTGTTCTGACCGGCTGCACGCCGCAGACAACAGAGAAAGCCAAGCCCGATCCGAACCAAGCGTTCATCGACAGCTTTTGCAAAGGCGAACCGGACATGACGGTAACCTTTCCAGAAGCCGAGTTTGCTAAGGCAAAGGAACTTCAGAAGCAGAAGAAACTTGATTCAGCTCAAAAACTACTTCTGGACAAACTCGAAGATGCTCGTAAATCTGCAAGAGGCACCACCCAACTAGGCCAATACCTGACGCGCCTCAACAACATCTTTTTTGAAAGAGGCAACGATACTCAAGCCGTAAAATACGGCGAAATTGCTTCCAAGATTTTCTACGATCAGCCGCTTGCCAAGCGACCAATCGCTCCCTGGTTTGTAAACCTCCACTCCTATCTCGGTATGAGTTACGAGCGCATGGGCAAATATAAGGAAGCGGAACTCGAGTTCCAAAAGGCGATTCGGATTGCGACAAATGCACCGAGAGCTGAAGTAGCAGACGATTGGATGAGATTGTTGTACCAGCGTCTTGCAGCGTGCTTCGACGCACAGAAGCAGCCGGAAAAAGCGAAGAAGGTTCGCGAATCGCTGAAGAATTTGAAACGAGGATAGTTGGAAGCGGCAGGGGGCCACAAACTGTCAAAGAACGCTCGATTGCAGGAAACTCAGTCAGTCAGCGAAAGCGGATTTCAGTTCACTGACCTTTTTTTCTCAAGAAAGCTCTGGCAGCGCATTCGCAAGCCGCTCATCAGCGCCGGATTGTTTGTCATACTCTCGACATTCATCATCTATCTTCTTCTGCCCAATCTCGTTCTGGCGCGGCTTGTTGAGCCGCTTCACAAGTTCATAGCCTTTTTCAACCTGGCACAGGGCTATGGAGTCTTCGCACCGAATCCGACAACGAAGAACTCGCATATAGTTGGTGTCGTCTTCTACACCGATGGGTCATCGAGACTCTACGAGTTCCCGCGGCTCGACAGGATTTCCATGACAAATAAGTTGTGGAAAGAGCGTTATCGCAAATTTCTGGAAGACAACATCCCACAAAAACGCAACGCGCATCTGGTTAACGACGTCGCCCGTTTTGTTGCCAGGGAAACCGATATATTCCCGAAAAATTCCAGCACGAGCAACAGACCGGAAAAGGTCATGCTGCTCAATTATTACGCCGAAGCTCCACCGATTCATGCCCATAAACATAGTCCATCGCACTTCAACATGCGCGTGCTCTGCACTTATTCGGTGACCAGGGAAGATCTACAATGAAAATTGCAGAAATAGCCGCCGGCTGGGATAGATTTTTCTTTTCACCGGTGTCACCATATCCGGTGGCAGCTTATCGAATTCTGCAAGGTTGTATTTACCTGCAATTCGCTCTGGCGCTTGGTCCGGACCTACAAGTCTGGTACGGCTATCCTGGAATCATTCTGGAAAGCACGTTGGCTGCCGACGGAATAAATAAGCTGAATGTACTGAGCTACTATCACAACAACGAATGGGTTCTGGCTGTTTGGCTCATGTTGATCGCGGCGTCCATTTGCCTGACTATTGGCTTCCAGACTCGAATTGCATCGATCATTCTATTCACCATCCTTGTCACCTACTCGAACAGAAACGCATATCTATTCAACGCCGGCGACACTTATTTGCGTTCGGTTGCGTTTTGGCTCGTGTTCGCTCCAAGTGCAGAAGTCTGGTCGGTCGATAGCTGGTTGAAGAATAGAAAAAAGGCTCCTTTCGATCCGCTGGTCAGCGCCTGGGTTTGGCGAGCCTTGCAGTTGCAGTTGTGCTTCGTTTATTACTCAGCGTTTTACACCAAGACGAGCGGATGGTATTGGTCTGTCGGCGAGGCTGTCTACATAGCGTCCAGATTCGAATCACTATTCCGGCTTCCATTGCCGTTTACCTTCGATGACGCACTCCTTGCCGGCATATTCACGTTCGGAACCCTAGCAGTGGAAGCGGCGCTTTACACGCTCATCTGGGTAAAAGAACTGCGGTATTACGTCATCGCTCTGGGCACCTGTCTTCACCTCACCATCGACTGGTGCATGAGCATTCCAATGTTTGAATGGATGATGATTGTGTCATTCGTCCTCTTCATCGACTCGGTCGACATCACAAATTTTGTCGCAGCGATGAAGTGTTGGCTGAAGAATCCGCTGAAAGTTCTTCAGGCACCGACAAAAGCCTAGCGTCACTATTTTGCTTCGCGCGGCGCGAAGACAAGCTCGTTTGCGTAAAACTTCTGATTGAGTTCGAGTATCTTGGACAGCTCTTCTCGACCTTGTTCTCGGCCCGGACGCTCGCGCGCGAGTTCTTCAAGAAGCTGCTTGCAGCTATCAAAATCGCGCGCGCTGTTTTTCGAATAACTGGTAACCAGATTCGTGTTGAGCGGCTCGTACCGGTCGAACATCTCTGAGCGCAAGTAACTGGCCACGCCCCGGTCGTTCAACGTCCGGGCACGAAGCAACTTTGCTTCGTACGAAGAATTAGACTCAAGTGCTTTTAAATTGAGAGTGTACTGCTTGATGGCCGCGTCTATGTCCTTCAAACTCATATATAGGAATGCGAGTTTACTGCGAAGTTTGAGAAGCTCAGCCGGTTTCAAGCTAACGTTATCGAGTGATTTGACATAGTCGCTCAGAAGTTCGCGAGCCTTCACTTCCTGCCCGGTATTTAAATGAGCAACTATGAGATCGGCGCGTATCTGGTCAATCGTTGGAATATCAGGCGGAACCTTACTTTCAGCCTTTTTCAGATCGAGAGTCAGTCGGTAGAGATCGTTGTTGGGCGCGACAACCTTGGACCTGCTCGTCCAATTTAGAACAACCACCATTGTCGTAAGCCAGACCAATCCCAACCAGACAGCAGCGCGGCCAAAGTCACCCGGCGTCAGCCTCGACACCAGCTTTTCGATTGAAAGACGCTTCGATTTTTTTGACTTCGCCATCTACCTATATATAGGTTGCGCAGGAGGGAGCTAAAACATCTTGATACTGCTTGTGATACTAAGCATAGAGGCTGATTCAGTTTTGTAAAAATCTTTACAACAGCAAAAATAGACCAGAACGCCTGTCCAGCAATCGATTCCGCGCAAATCTAAAATTCGAGAAGTGTGAAAATTGTTTGCGGATTGGGCATGATAGTGATGTCTATTAGAAATGCTCATGCGCGATCCATCATGCATTTGAGTATACTCGATAGAGCAGACAGACAGCCCAAACACAGCATCCTGTCTAAGCTTGACGCGATTGACATCTCAAAAAAGCGCGTGATAGGATTGAAATAACTCAGATTCCGTGGTGTCATTTTGCCTTGCGCTTGATGACATGTTTGCATCCGGTCCCTATAAGAGTTGTGCCAGGGAGCATAAAATACCGGAGGAGTTCTTACTAAATCTTTTTTCTCTCAAGTACTTGTGGATAGTTTCTATTAATGGCACGGTGGACCAAAAATATGACTCGTAGACGTTCATCAATAAAAAGACGTGGAAAGACCGGAGCTATGGCTGCCGAATACGTCGCGACCATGTACCTTTTGTTCATCTTTATGTTTTTCCCGATTCTTAATCTGGGTACGGTCGGACTGAATGCATTCTTCCTCTGGTTTGCGACAAACTGCGCAGCCACAGTTGGAGCCAAATCCCAGTGCTTCCAGCAAGCTGTGCAGATTCCATCGGGAACCGGTCCCTGGTATCCGGGCGCATATGATACCGCCCGAGCCAAAGCGACCGAGATCAGAAATATGTTCCCGGGTATCAGCTGGGTGGCAACAGCTACAAACCCTGAAGTCAAAGCGATTGCAGAACCAATCGACCCGGCTGCGGGACTGTCTCCATATCAGCACATCGGACCCGGTGCATGGCCTGCCGGCGCTCCGCGCCCGGACCCGGATCAATATACTTTGCTTCTGCGTGTAACCATTAACGGCGCAGCCTCGCCACTAATCGTGGTGCCCTGGTTCAACGTACCGGGTCTGAGCAAGCCGATGCAACTCCAGATGGTGTCGCAAGCACAATTTGAAAACCCGCCTGGTTTGTTGTTCTAGAACCTGGCTTCATCAAGAATTCCAAGCCTCAGACCAATGGTCTGAGGCTTTTGCTTGTGAAACACCGGCCACGCATTTCTGTTTCAAATCTAAAAATCTTCCTCACAAAGTCCTCACACAACATCAATAAGGTGGAAAGTAGGAAATTGTGCCTATTCGTAAGAAGCAGGGAACGAAGAACTCCCGCATGGCACGGTTAGGAATATCGAGTCATTTACCACTTCAGAGGAGAACCAGGAGCACTTATGCTCAAACCACGAAAGATCCGTGATCAAAAAGGGGCTGCAGTGACTGGACTCGTCATTGCGCTTATGTTCTTCATACTCATGGCTGGCTTGTTCGCTTTTGACGCCAGCCGAGTTCAGATGGCCCAACGGGAATTGACGGCAACTTGCGACGCCGCGGCTCTTGCTGGAACAGCCATGTTGACGAGTTATGACGTAAGTAACGACACAGGCCCACCCGCTTCAACGCAGCCGGCAGGAAGCAAACTGCTGGATGCGCAAAACAACTCTGGTGCTTATTCGTACAACATGTTCCTGATGGGGAACGTGCTTGGAAAGTGGATTCGTCCGCAGACCTCGCTCGTATCAACAGTCGGACAATTGGGCACGACAACCGATGGCGAAGTCAAAGTTTGTATCGGTCTCGTAGACCCGTTGAATGGATATTCATCGGTACCACCTGTGATACCAGGCAACGCAGCAGGCACCGCGATTGGTGTATACGCAGGGTATGGATATCACCCGGCGTTTATCTCATTTTTCGGTGTTGGTAACGTTGGTATCAGAGCATCATCGGTCGGCGGCTTGCCGCAGGTCGACGCGGTTCTCGTACTCGACCTTTCCGGGTCGATGGATGACCTGACGCCGGTAACGCTGGTGAAGCGTTATTGGGATGCGCACCGCGGTGCCAACATGCAGGTCTCGACAGGCTACAACGTCACCCCTGGATACACGACTGCTGCTTACACTCAGTTGAGTACTTCAGGCGGTGTGCCTTCACAGGTAGTGTACGATGAGCCTGACGCCAACAGAGGCTACAACGGTCCTGCCACCGACAACAGAGGTTGGACAGACGAGCGACACGTCGCCACGCCACTGATCAACACTATGATGTCTGGCAACAGTGCGTCACCGTACACTCATACAAACCCTCCGACCTACGCAACAGACTTGACGACTGCCGATTTGGCATCGCAGTCAACCGGAGCAAGTTTGGTAAACGGCACGCCTGAGAAGAACGGTAGCCCCGATGGTATTTTCAATCCGGACTTCGATGAATTTCAAGGTCACGGCTGCGTGACCTATCTAGAGACCAGACACCCGAATGCAAACCAGAGCATTATCGAGTACGTCGGTCTGGACACCGCGACCTATCTGACCGGTACGTCGTTGAACGCACTTCCTCCGCAGAATCTCGGCTTCTCGGAGAAAGGGACTGTATTGTCTGGTGACTCGACGATTGTTTTCAAAAACTATTTGAGACATTCGCCAGACAAAAATGACTACAACAGCGCTCCCGGTAACTGCCCCCTGATCAAGTCGGGCGTCGGTTCTGGAGTGCAGACGATGTGCGGATTTGGCTGGGTGGTTTCAGGCGGCAGATGTTCGCCTTACAAGAACTACCTGACTGACCACCTTCACTATCCACTGGCTCCAGCCAGCGGCATGGTCGGTGCGACTCTCAAACCGCCATACAATCACAGCGTTATCTACACTGATCTCGTTGTTAACTTCGGCGCTCCAACCAACGGTCAAAAGCCGATTCAACCGGTTTGGGGACCAAACATATTCCAGGCCGTCAACTACACATTCGGCGACTCGAGTGTGGAGGACGACTCGGTAATTCAGGGCAACTCATACAGTTTCCCGAACATCGCCGTGCTCGTTGAAGCCTCCAGAGGCAACCTGGATTCACCAGGGACGGGTTCCACCGGCAACTTCGATTCAACGGCTCTGCACAGAGGCTACGACCTCCGCGGTGGAGAAGGTTCGTATCAGGCGTACTACTCGCCAAGCCTCACCGGGATGAATACGAACGCCGGACTCGTTCAACCTCAAGTAGGCTATCAACGTGCCTATCAACGACTGGCAATGTGGTACTCACAGCCAATCGCTACCACGTTAGATTCATGCGACCAGGCATTCTTCCAACGTCTGGCGGCTCTTACAGATTGCCGTTTCGGTCTTGTTGGATTCTCTGATCGCTGGACTCTCAGCGGCAACCCTGCTAACAGCGTTGCATCAGCAAACACAGGTGTATTCGGTTCATCCGCAAACTACACCGCAAGCGGTCCATCCGCCAACAGCTACTACTACGACATCAGCTTCACAGGCGTCGTGAACACAACTCACGTCTGGGATGGACGGATTGGTCCCTCTGATGCGTCTTGTTCGGTTCGACACGAATGTCGAGTGGACCAGAGCGCAGGTGGAGGCACGGGACAGGGGTTCAGGCTTCCCCGATTCCCGCTTAACTCAAGCTTGAACAAGGCCGCGTGTTTGCGAAACATGCAAAAGGGTGCTCCTTCTGGATCAACCTGGGCCTGGTCTAATCCGGACCACGGAGACGGACTGTACAACGGTCGACCGCTTAACGGCACAATGTGCTCAGAGGCGCTCGAAACAGCCCGACTCGCATTCCAAACAGCGCCGTACTCGATACGGCCCGGAAGTAAGCGCGCCATCATCTTCTTCACCGATGGTGTGCCCGTTCCACCTACTGAGGCAGGTCCCAGCGGCAATACAGCCGACGCTTGCCAGACAGACGGTATAGCCATCTTCTCGATTGGCTTGAACATGCTAGGAAATGGAGACCTCACAAACCAACAAACTGCTTTCCTCGGAAACAGCAGTGGTGGTCTGTCTGGTAGAGCCAAGAACGGCGGTCGATTCTTCATGTGTAATGATGTGACCCAGGTTCAACAGGCGTTCTCCTCGATCGCACGCCGTCTGACGCAATCTCAGAAATAATCTCGAGTTTATTCCCGATTGCGAATCACTTAAATTGCCTGCATCCGAAAGGTTGCAGGCAATTTTTTTGCTTTGAACCCAGCCCATCCTCCTTCGTCCGCCAGAAATTCCGGCAGGGGAAACCGTAAGCCGTGAAATCTTGGGGGTTTTGGGGAATTGTATTAGAGGCGGATAGTATCGGCTTCGATAGCATCTGCTTGTCGACGGTCAACATCCCCAAATTGCCCATGTGTTGATACTTTTCACGTACACTTCACGTTCGCAATTTAGGATGTTAATGTAGGCAATTTCTCTTTTTTGGAGGAGTTCTGTGAATAACCAAAATCAGCGTCCAAACAGAAGGAAGAAAACACTTCTGAAGCGCTTGAAAGGTATCACCGCTATTGAACTCGCGGCAATCGTGTCGATTCTCATCGTCATCTGCGCCCTGACATTCAATATATGTATTCTCATATTCTCTGCGGATATGTGCGACCGGGCTTGCAGAGACTGCGCCCGAGCCGCCGGACAAATGTCCACTCCGAAGGAAGCGGTCGACGCCATGAACGCGTGTTTGCTGCATCACAAGACCTCAGGTGGTTTTGTGATTACGTCATTCAATGCAGAGCTTCTCGTCTACGAGGACTACATCGATCACAGTAACGACCCGAATCCTCCGGGTCCGCCTGCGATGCCACCTCCGAACTCTTCTTACAATACCCAGACAACAACAGCGGATCCGCAAGTTCTTGCAGACCCGCTTCACCGTGTTCCGGCTCCGGTACTCGGTGGTTGCCCTGGTCCATTCGTAATGGTCCGGACAAATCTGACATCGCGGATTCCGGCACCGATCTTCTTTTTCGGTGCTCACTTCCAGGGCAATAGCGGAAACTTGATGGACTTTTCGAGTGTGTACACGTTCCCAATTACGAACACACTCGGACCTCTTGCTGTAGCGCAAACCGGCTCCGACCCTAACCCGGGCGGACCGACCTCTACAGGTACTACTGAACCCGTTATTGGTCAAACCACTTCCAATCCACAGGCCGGTCCTTCCGGTCCGTTGGGACCTGGCGGTCCTGGCGGTCCAGTAGGTCCCGGTGGTCCTCTAGGTCCTGGCGGTCCTAACGGTCCTGGCGGTCCTCAAGGTCCTGGTGGACCTCAAGGTCCCGGCGGTCCTGAAGGTCCCGGCGGTCCTGGTGGTCCCCAAGGTCCTGGCGGTCCTGGTGGTCCCGGCGGTCCTGAAGGTCCCGGTGGTCCGGCTGGTCCTGGTGGACCTGGCGGTCCTGGCGGTCCTGAAGGTCCCGGTGGTCCCGGTGGTCCTGCCGGTCCCGGCGGTCCTGGTGGTCCTCTCGGTCCTGGTGGTCCTTCCGGTCCACTCGGTCCTGGCGGTCCCTTAGGTCCTGGCGGTCCTGGTGGTCCTGCTGGTCCTGGTGGTCCTAGCGGTCCTGGCGGTCCTGCCGGCCCCGGTGGTCCTAAAGGTCCTGAAGGACCTGGCGGTCCCGGTGGTCCTGGTGGTCCGGCCGGTCCTGGTGGTCCTAGCGGTCCTGGCGGTCCTGGTGGTCCGAAGGGTCCTGGCGGTCCTGGTGGACCGAAAGGTCCTGGCGGTCCTAAGGGTCCTAGTGGTCCCGGCGGTCCTGGTGGTCCTAAGGGTCCTGCCGGTCCTGGCGGTCCTTCCGGTCCTGGTGGTCCTAAGGGTCCTGGTGGACCTGGTGGTCCTTCCGGTCCTGGCGGTCCCGGCGGTCCTGGCGGTCCTGCTGGTCCTGGCGGTCCTTCCGGTCCTGGCGGTCCTGCTGGTCCTGGTGGTCCTTCCGGTCCTGGTGGACCTGGCGGTCCTTCCGGTCCTGGCGGTCCCGGCGGTCCTGGTGGTCCGAAGGGTCCTGGCGGTCCTTCCGGTCCCGGTGGTCCCGGTGGTCCCGGCGGTCCTGTAGGTCCCAACGGACCTAGCGGTCCTGGTGGTCCTGGCGGTCCTAAGGGTCCTGGTGGTCCTTCCGGTCCTGGCGGTCCTTCCGGTCCTGGCGGTCCTTCCGGTCCTGGTGGTCCTTCCGGTCCTGGTGGACCTGGCGGTCCGAAGGGTCCTGGTGGTCCTTCCGGTCCTGGTGGTCCTTCCGGTCCTGGCGGTCCTTCCGGTCCTGGTGGTCCTTCCGGTCCTGGTGGTCCGAAGGGTCCTAGCGGTCCCGGTGGTCCCGGTGGTCCTGGTGGCCCGAGCGGTCCTGGTGGTCCCGGCGGTCCTAAAGGTCCTTCCGGCCCTGGCGGTCCTGGTGGTCCTAAGGGTCCTGGTGGTCCTGGTGGTCCTAAGGGTCCTGGCGGTCCTAAAGGTCCTTCCGGTCCTGGTGGTCCTTCCGGTCCTGGCGGTCCTAAGGGTCCCGGCGGTCCTAGCGGCCCCGGCGGTCCTGGTGGTCCTTCCGGTCCTGGTGGTCCCGGTGGTCCTGGTGGTCCTTCCGGTCCTGGTGGTCCTTCCGGCCCTGGCGGTCCTAGCGGCCCCGGCGGTCCTGGTGGTCCTTCCGGTCCTGGTGGTCCCGGTGGTCCTGGTGGTCCTAGCGGCCCTGGTGGTCCTGGCGGTCCTAAAGGTCCTAGCGGTCCTGGTGGTCCTTCCGGTCCTGGTGGTCCCAAAGGTCCTAGCGGTCCTGGTGGTCCAAGTGGTCCTGGCGGTCCTTCCGGTCCTGGTGGTCCAAGCGGTCCTGGTGGTCCAAGCGGTCCTGGCGGTCCTTCCGGTCCTGGTGGACCTGGTGGTCCTGCCGGTCCTGGTGGTCCTGCCGGCCCTGGCGGCCCTGGTGGTCCCGGTGGTCCAAGCGGTCCTGCTGGTCCTGCCGGTCCAATGGGTCCCGGTGGTCCTCTCGGTCCTGCTGGTCCTCTCGGCCCTGGTGGTCCTGGTGGAGCAGCTGGTCCTGCGGGAAGTACCGCGCCAATCGGATAAGCCAACGCCAACCGATAGACGAGAAGTACGTAAAAAAATTGAGGCTCCCCGGTTTGCTCCCGGGGAGACCTTTTTTTATGGAGATGTTTTCAAAAGACGATCCAGGTCGCACCACCTGCGGTGCGCAACTACTTCAACAAATCATTCCGTTTCACTCGATAAACGAAATAAGGAGTCTTGTCCCAGTGCCAGGGTAGATCTTGAAAGTGCACCCAATTTTTCGGATCAGGTTTTGGAACGTCAGCAAAGTTATAGATGTATGTAATGATTGACGGATTGTTTTTTGGATCTTCATTGCACCAAACTAGATACCGCGCCATGCTTGGAATGTACTTGCGTCCCCAGCGACCAGGCAAATATTCATAAAAAAGTGTTCGTCGTTTTTCATGAATGAAATGCTCCTGCTGACTGATCAAATTCATTCGCGGATACTCATAAAGTTTTTGAGTGCCATCCGCAAAGGTGATCACGGATAGCATATGAAAGTTTGCTTTTCTCAGACCCGAGAACATTGTCCAGTTTTGTTCAAGACCAAAGAAACCCGCATAACGCCTTACGATCGGAATGAGCCAGGATTCATTTCCTGGAAGATGCGAAAACGCAATCGCATTAGCGACGATAAAAAAAGTGACTATCAAACCGGAATAGATTTTCCGATCTCCACTGCTCAAGGGCTTTTTCACCGGACCAACTTGGTCGGCACTCGCGGCGGAAAATTTTTCGACTTCACCCATACTTCACATACCTGTGCTCTGAGCAGTCGAAGAGAGCGTCGAAGATGCTGATGTTTTCAGGGTTTTCACACGCATCTGATAGATTAGCGTTTCAAGATCCTCGGCACTAACGAACAAAATTAAGCTTGTGATGAAAAACCATTCAAACGGTCCAAGCCCAAAACAAAAATCCAACCCGAGATGAAAAAGAAGTGCCGACAAAAGCATTGCGTATCTGATTCTTTTATTGGGAATCCAGAATGCGAAAATAAAAGATGTCTCAAGCGCTAACGTTGACCAGGTCAGGATTTTCGAGACTGCCGGCAAATCGATGAATGGGGGTATCGAAATCCTTGTGTAGTCCAAAAGACGCGTTGCGTAATAAACGGCAGATCCATCGCGCCACTGCTCGCCGGCGAATTTATAAATCACGTTTACAAGATAAATCACACAAAGTTGTACTTGAATTACCCTCTGAGCCCATGGTGCATAGAGCTGGACCGAGGACGCAGGGTTAATCAAACAGTCGATGGATAGGCGTTTTCCACAAGGGGTAAAGATGAGAAACAAGCTGATTATTCTTGCGAAGTTATCTCCACCCATAAGCACGATCGGAAAATGATTGCACAAGGACAGGTAGCAAAGAAATAACATTAATGAACTAAATCTGGTGGCAAGCCCAATCGTCACAAAGAATGCCATGAGGGCGGAAAAATATAGAAACCCAATTCGGAAGCCGTCTTCCGAAGGCAAGAGCAAAAGAAGGTCGAAGGCAGGACCACGATTCCATTCATTCAAATCGATGCTCGACGTAGGGAACACGGCATTGGCGCCAAAGAATAATAAATAATCTCTTCTAAACTGCACTAATAAACTGAACAACATCACCGCACCGAAGCCGATCCGGAAGAGGCTTACCGGAAGAGCGGATTGGGGCTTAAACCAGAAGTCATTCCATGCGGCAAGCGATGTTGAGATTAGCTTTTTGAAACGCGGGATCATCTCACACCGCCCCGCGACATCTCATGATGCCTTACAAAAAATGGCAGCTGAACAGTCCTATGTTCGATTTGGCTGAAACTCATGTTCCGCTGTTTTGTGTATTGGTCGAATGATGGAACATTCATCCCGTTAAATGTAGGTTCTACAAGAACCGGCGGATTATCGACATTCCAGTTAGCCCTCGCGAGGAACCGAGCCGTATCCGGCCAATATGCCGCATAGTGAGGCTCGCTAACTCCGTCGACAACAAACTTGCGAAGCTGATTTCTTTCGATGTTGGAGAACGAAAACTTTCGATTCTCCGGCCATTCATACAATCTGATGGAACCGTCTTTGAAGGTGATCAAGCATGTTGCGTATTGATTCATTATTCGAATGTCGGGACTAAACAAATTCCAGCGTTGCTTCAGCCCGAATAACAAGATAATCGGGTCGACATAAGGTTTCACACGATCTCGAATTTCTCCGGAAGGCGAAACTTGAATCAATACAATTGAAAAATATGCGACAATAATAAGACTGATAATAATGCGACCGACGCGCTGGATATCAGAGTTTTCCGCGTTTTGGGAATTATATGTAATGTGATTGTCATCCACGCGGAATTAAGCCTCAAACACGTTTTTCGTAATGATAAACTGGAAGAAAATCCTTATAGGCACACTACCAGACTAGCTTATCATTAAGCGAAGACAAAGGGTTTATAGGAAAATGATGAGCAAAATTCCTGATGATAATTCGCCCAGCGTCGAGAAAGAATTTGACTTTGCGGTCGAGAAAGAACCACCATCTAACTTCTGGAAACTTGTTGTTTCCGCTTTCATGTTCATCTATGTAGCATCTGTCGTCATCTGGTGTTTCGACGACATACCGTTTAAAAAAGAATTGTCGCCGCTGTCTCACTGGATTAATATTGCAGATGGTGGCGTTCAGTATTGGGGACTGTTTAGTCCGGACGTTCGTTACGTCATCTACCATGAAACAGCACTTGTTTCCTATAAAGACGGAACCATGAAGCTCTACGAGTTTCCCCGCATGCAAAAACTCAGTCACTGGGAGAAATTCAAACACGAAAAATTGCGAAAGCTATTTGGCGATAATATTCCATGGCCAGGTTACGAATCGTTTCTTCCAAACATCGCTCAGTTTCTAGCTGCAAGCAATCAGGATCCGAAAAATCAACCGGCTATGGTCACGATGATTTTTAACTCCACGAAAAATCCGAAACCAGATCCGGATCACTGGAATTATCGAGACAATCTTCCTTTTCACAACGAAAAATTTGTCCAATTCTTATACAGTGTGCGCGAAAACGACTTTGTCAACGACAAATCGAACTCCACGCCCGATGCGCATAAACAAAGTAACTTGAGGGTTCTCGAAGCAAAATGAACGAGCCGAGCAAGAAAGAGAAATTTCTTAAGTGGTGGCAGAGCTTTTTCTTTGAGCCGGCATCACCGACTCCAATTGCCTGGTTTCGTATCGCAATCGGAATCGTCACGCTCCAATGCCTCTGCATACACCTTCTCTCAGATTGGTCGTTGTACTTCGGCGATCATCCTCTGATCACGATAGAAACGATGATCGGAAAATATTGGAGATATGATCCGTATTTTGATCTGATGCTTCTTTTGCCGTCACAAGAAATTTGGCGATGGTATTTCTTCTGGGCCACGGTCGCATTTGCGACGATGATGACATTCGGTTTATTCACGAGATTCAGTTCTGTCGCGACATTTCTGTGCATGATGTCGTTGCAGCATCACTTCTTGATCAATCAGAATTCCGGCGACAACTTCTTGCGAATCGGTCTGCTATTCGTCGCTATGTCGAATGCGGGCGACGCTTTGTCCATCGACAACTTGCTCCGGGCCACACGACAGGATTGGCGGAAAGAGGGATTTCGCCCACCGCTTGCTGCGCCCTGGGCACAGCGCATGTTGCAAATCCAACTATGTATCGCATATTTCCATACATTCTGGTGCAAAATCGCCGGTGAAGATTGGAACAACGGAACGGCAGTCTATTATGCCAGCCGCTACGATGACATCATCCGTTTTCCGCTGCCATATCTACTGGATGATCTGAACGTCATAAAGATTTTGACCTGGGGTACTCTGGTAGTTGAACTTGCACTCTGCACGCTTATCTGGTGGCGCCCGGTGCGCTACTGGATCATAATTCTGGGCGTGGCACTTCACCTCGGCATCGAGTACACGATGAACCTGCCGATGTTCGAATGGCTATTTATTTCTAGCTATCTGCTGTTTATCTATCCCGAACATTACAGCCAGGCAATGGATGCAGTGAAAGCCTGGATCCACAAAAACATCGCAAAACCAAGCGACCTCGTTTTCGACGGAAACTGCATCTTCTGCGTGCGCACAGTCGGTCTGATTCATCGCCTGGATATTTTCGGTATGGTGAGATTGCATAACTTCAGAGATCTAGGCGACGTCGACTGGAAGTCTGAAGTAAATGAGGAACGAGCCGAGAAAGAAATTCTATTGCGCAAGCCTGATGGAAAGTGGCTTGGCGGTTTTGCCGCGTTTCGATACATGGCTGGTCGAATGCCCTGGCTCATGTTGCTCGCTCCGTTCCTTTATCTACCTGGACTTGCGCAGATCGGAGATGCCGTGTATAAACTCGTGGCAGCAAATCGCTATGTGCTGCTCGGCGGCAAATGCGACCATAAGACTTGCACCTTGGCGGCGAAATAGGAGGGCGGATGGCAAGGATTGCAATAGCATTATTAGTAGCGGTGCTCTATATCTGGGTCATCATGGTGACGATGCCTTACCGCCGAAATGTCATTCAGCAGCAAGATCTTACTGATTACTACGCCACACAAGAGCGTGAATTCGCATACGCAAAACAGGCGTATGAAACGGAAAAAGCAAAGCCCAATCCAAATCAAGAACAGCTCCAACTAGCGCAAGAACGCCTTGCCCTCTACTGCTGGGAGAAGCGCGACTATGACAGAGCAGTTGAACTGCTGGACGATCTGGTGAAGAAGCGAAAACCCGCAGAAGGAGCGCCTTACAGTGAGAAGTATGTCGATACTCTGTTGCGTCTGGCCGGCGTATACCGCGATGTGACGAACTGGAAAGTCGCGGAGATGACTTATCAGGAAGTCATGGATTACGACAAAAAATTCTTTGAAAACACAGATCCGAACAACGTAAAACTCGCTCGTGATTTGAACAACATGGGCTTGTTCTACTACCTGAAGGGAACCAGCGAGAAAGAAGAAGCTGCCCGAAATGCGATTTTGAAGCAGTCGTCGGAGTTTCTAAATCAAGCGATCAAAAAGTATCAGGCAAAGCTCGGACCAGATTCTCAATCCGAGGGGATCGCTTTATGGAATCTGTATCTGACGGAGCGCGACCTTGGTAATGTGAAAGAAGCAGATGCAATCAAAGCCCGAGCAGAAGCAATTGACGCAAAAGCTAATCGTCCAGTGAAAGCGCCTTAATAAGTAAGCTCGCGCTCTCGCAAACTTACGGCTTCGGCGCATCTGTTTTCAACTTATAACAAACAAGAGCGGTTCTAAATCCGTAGTAATCGAAGTTCGGCTGCGCATCGCTGTCCGGCCACTCAGCGTATGCATACTCCTCGTACATGCTGTCGATCGTTTCCAAAACCTTGTGTTCCTTCAATATATCGCCAAGACTTTCGCGCTCGATCATAATCATCTTCGGCTTGACCGTTTTTATATCCGCTATTAAACGCTCATACATTCGAAATTGCAGCCCCGTGTACTTTGCGGAATTGGCATTGTCGCGCTCCATCAACAAGCGCGACATGCGAATCGGGTAGCCGGTGAGCAAATATGTCGCCGGTTTGCGATTGAACTGAATCATCAGCGGATATGCAGGTCTGACCCTGTCGTTCAAAATGAGAACCTTATCGCCGGGCTTGGATTCTGCTTCGAGGCGAGTCGAGAATGCCGACTCCTCGTTCCAAAAATATGTTCCGGAGTAACCGTACGCTTCCAGGTTTTTCACATCATCATGATTGGTTGTACTCATGTATGTGAAACCAACCGCGCCAACTCCGGCACAGACAGCTGCGATAATCGGCGTGAATAGCTTCGCTCCAAGTGTTCGCACCTGTACTATCGAGTTGACTGCGACTGAAATCATCAGCGCTAAAGTTAGAAACGACCCGTAAACCATAGGAAGCATTTGCGCGAGCATCGACTTCCCGGTGATGACGAACGTACCGAAGCCAACGATCGAGAAGGCGATAAACAACGGAATCAGCGAGCAGCGTCGGCGTAAGCCCAGAGCGACAGAAGAGACCAGCATCATGAAATAGACTATGTTGCGATAATCGGGTGTTTTATTGACCCACCACAATCGTTCATCAAAAGTAACGTAATCGCATACCACCATTGGCAGTGCGTAGTTGAAATAGATGTTGGAATAGTCCCTGCTGCAGAAAACAAAATGTAAGAGGTAGAGGAAAATGATTACGAGCGCGGCACGCATTTCCATCGCCATTGGCGGAGCAAGCCTCTGCTTGGCGGCACAGAAGTATACCTCCATCAACAAAGCTATTATCAAAAAGAGAGGGTCCAAAGTAATACCGATACCGCCAACGATACCAGCAATCAGAGTCAGCCTCGCGTCCTTAGGCTGATTCGTCCAGGAGAGCCAGCGCGTTATGAGAAACGGAAGATACATCAGGAGAAACAAATGCTCCCGCTGACCAAACTCTCTGATCATGATCAGGTTGAGCAAGGCGCAGCCAATGATGAGAGCCGGCATGTGAGCTTGCTCTCTAGACTTCTGTTGAAACAAGATTAGGGAAACAAGGGCGCAAGAACCTACGGCAAGAACGAATACGAAAGTGTGAAATACAACTACCGGATGTATGGCTGGAACCAATTTGCAAAACAGCGCGGGAATAGCGCACAGATACATGAGGGACGGGGCCGACACTTCCATGAAGTCGATAAACGGAATTTTTCCCTCCACAATCAGCATTCCGCATTGCAAAGCAAGAGCGGCTTCGGCCGCAATGCGCAATCCAAACATTTGAAGTTGCGCCAACAGTGCGACGAAGATAGCGGCAACAACAATTATCGTGTTCGCTCTCGATTGATACGAAGCAATCGTTTTCACTCTAGCTGCTCGTTCAAGTAAAAGCATAGCCCTCATTTTCCGGGTTTGCGCCGGAAGGTGCGAAAGTTTTCAATCTGCTCGAGTTCATCATAGTCAGCCGCCAGGTATTTCGAAACGAATTTGTACGGCTCGTCAAAATAGTCCGGTCCCTTTTGCATGAAGATAAATCGCGGTTTGTTTTTCTGAATGTCTTCCGCATATTCATTGACGATTCTCGGCATCTGGGAGGACAAACTATCGTTGTGCGGAGTATGAGGAAGAATGTCTTTGATGTACGACAGCACCGAAAGAATTACCATATGGAGATGCCTGGAGCCGGGCTCGAAGCGGAGCTGAGTAAGCCATGGATATCCCGGTGATACCGCATTTGACATCACAATCACTTTATCGCCCAGCTTATATCCGTCAAGCACGAGCGATGTATAAGGCGAGTGGATGTCTGCCCAGGGCGACGAACCCTGGTAGCCGATGGTTTTCAAATCGAAGTGCCTGGGGTCTTCGACAACGATCTTATAGTCCTCCTGACCATCGCGGAATGCGATACCAAGGGCTGAAACAACTATCAATCCAAGGGTGATTCGACGCGGAATGGAAAACGGAGTTTTGGAAAATTTGGTACTGAACTTAGTGACGGCGCACTCCAAGAGTTTCCAACCAAGAAAAATGAAGTAGCCGACTTCCATGGAGAACAGAATAAACGCACCCGCGTAAACCGGCTGATCATGGTAGCCCCAGCCTTTGAATTGGATCAAATATGGAATTATACTGCCGAACACAAATACCGTAAGTGGCAAAAGAAACGAGCAACGTTTCCTCAAAGCCACAGCAAGCAGACATGCGACCGTCGTAAGAAAAAATACGTCACGCTTTCCCGGGTCTGAAAACGACGCAGCCAGTGACGTATCCCAGTAGTGATATCCAAGCGCGAATGCAGGAACGACGAACTTCCAGTAAGCGTCATTCATTGCTTTTGGAACGAACAGGAAGTGCGCGAGGTAGAGAACGCCGCCGCCAAAGCATGCAATATTCTCTGTCGATACGAGCTTCCTCCAGCGCCATTTATCCAGCAGGAAATAAAGTTCCACAAGGAAAACGGGAATCAGAAAGTGCGGCTTTATGCAGATTCCAATTGCCGCCATAAATCCGATAGCTGCAGACCAGACTTTCGACTGGACACCGCGTTCTTGCCAACGCAGAGTGCGCAAGACCAGATAGGGCATGTACAGCAAAACAAAAATTTCCTCGCGCTGACCGAAGTCGTAGCGCAAGAAAAAGTTGAACAAGGTCAATCCGACTAAAAATGGAAGGAAGAAAGGCGCCTCGGCTCGCTTTGCGTGCCGGAAAAACAGCATCAAGCAAGTGACGACGGAGTAAACGATGAGAACAACAAGGAAGTAATTGAACGCCAGTGTGACCGGAATATTGAAGAGCTCGGATCCGAATGCTGGAATTGTATAGAGATACCAGACCAAGGGAGGATTAGCGTCGCTCATATCCACGTAAGGAATCTTTCCGTGCGTGATCATCTGCGCAATCTGCAAGTGCAAAGCAGGATCCCAGCCGATGCGCAAAGGATGAATGGCGACAGCAAAAGCCAGACGTGCTGTCATGATTGCGACGACAGCAATACAGCAGTAAAAGAGTCCTTTATCTTCTTTTAGAACGGATTGCTGCAAGTGTCCTCACTAGTTCGGACTAATAACCCCAGGCACGAAAGAACTGATCGTCGGTCTTCACGTTATGCAAGAGCCACTCTGAGGTAACGCTCTGCGTCTCGTTCTTAACTCGATTGTAGAACTTTAGATTGTTGTACTGATCGACACCCAGGGCTGGACTTGGGGGAGTTTCAACGCCGGCGAAATAGCGCCGCGCAGCTTCTTTATCCTGGTCGTTCGGAAGAAACTCAGACTTTTTCTTCAACTCCGCTATATGACCGGGAAGTTTAAAATGAATCCAGTAGTCATAATTACCGGATACCTCGCCACCACCAGTGAGGTCAGTAACGCTTTCCGGACTGTCCACGAAATTCTCAGCGAATATCTTGGCCGGTTGAACCGTGTAGTTCGAAAATCCAATCTTGTAAATGAAGTATCCGACAAGTCCAATAACAGCCACTGCGAGAAGCGCCATCAACGGTTTTGCTGCACCCGAGCCACCCTGGTTTGTCATACGAAATCTGTCACTCCGAATCCACTGCAAATCACAACGCTCATGGAGCCTTGCATTCCCAGTTTAGCAAGAGAGCTTGAGTCTTGCGATGACAAGACCAATATCAGCTGCATTACTTAGCTACGCAATCAAAACATCTCGACATCTTGCATCACGCAGTCGCCAGATAGCTGCATCGGAGACGAAGTGATGGAAGTTGATACACGCTTGAATAACGGTAGCGACAAGACCGAACGTCAGTCCGAAATACATCATAAAGTGAGGCACGAAGATGTAGACGAACATTCCGGCGACAATGACATACGCCCAATATCTCATGGACCGTGGCGAGAACCAGTTTTTAAACACATCCTTCGAAAGCATGCCTTCCTGCAATCCCTTCTCTTTGATGTAGAAACCGAGTGAGATCGCCAGATATTGGCTGCCATGGAAGAAATTGGGACCGTACTGCCAGATCATCGAAGACGCCATGCCCACCGACCAACCGATGGCAGCGACTGTAAGAACCTGACATATCGCGGGGAACGGCATCATCATTCCTTCGCGATGCCACTTTCTGACAACGACACCGACGAACAGAGTCGTCATCACGGTGAAGCATACAATTCCAAGGTCATACAGCCAGAGCGGCAGCCCCCAGAACGGCACGTCGACGCCCCAATAGACATAAGGACTGTACTCTCGGTGGCAGAGTATGCGAGTAATGATCACATAAGAAAGCGAGTGCATGAACCATCTAAAGGTTTCGCGCTCGAAGTTGTTCATGAAATATCCGCGTTTATAGCAGTAAATCAGCGCGACCCCGAAGCACTGACCGACGTAGTGTTGGAAAACCCACATCATATGAAGATACACGACGGTGCCTGCAGCTTCTTTCCAGATGCACGCCATCACAAATAGCGACAGACTGAGCCAGGGCAGATAATACGCGTACAAACGGAACGTCTTGCGACTCTCCGGAGTAGCGTAGATCCGCATATAAGTGGCAATCGTATGTGTGTCCGCAAAGATGTGTTGACCGAGAATTCCGGCCATCATCACGATAGTGCCGATGGCGAAAGCTTCTTTGCTGGTCGAAAGTTGTGTGTCGAGGTTGTTCCAACCGAAAAGGAAGTAGTGAAGCGCGAAAACTCCCCAGAGAGCTCCCCCATAGACGAAGAGGAAGTCGAACCAGGGATTCACGATCCAGGGATATGGTTTCGCCTTTTCGAGCGGAACCGCCTGGGCTGTCGCTTTTGATTCTTCCGGAGCTGGCACGCCAGCCAGAGATATTGTGCTGCTAACCAAGGATTCTTATCCTCACTAACCCATGTGCGGCCACACTACGAGTCTTTTCTAGTATACCCATAGAACGATTATCTGTAACTGAAAAAAACTAAGAGCCGAGCGAGATATAACGCCCGGCTCCAGTGATAGAAACTGCTGGAGAGTCTCCAGCAAAAGCAACTGCTGGTCTCGGTTTAAGACAGCAAGATTTTTCTGCAGTGATTGTCCCGCAGGCGCCAGATGGCCGCATCGGTGATGAAGTGGTGATAGTTGACGCAACCCAATACCAGACCGCCAACCATGCCGAAATCCAAGCCCATTTGCATGAAGAAATGGGGGATGCCGACGTAGAAGAAACATCCCGTTAAGATAACAGTACCGATGTATTTAACGGCCGGCCAGCGAATTACTTCACGGCTCATTTTCCAGGTGTCCATACCCTCAGGCATACCGCGCTCTTTCAAATAGTACGCCAGGCACACTGCCAGGTATTGGCTTCCGTGATAGAAGCCGGGTACGTAGAACCACATCATTGAGTTCGCGGTACCGCTGGACAGACCGAGGCAGGCGACCGTGATAATCAACAACAACGACGGGATAGGCATGATCTTCTTATCCATGATCGCTTTCTTCAGCACCACGCCGACAAAAGCGATTGCCATGCAGATGAGGATCAGTCGAGCAGCATTGAAGTAAACCAGCGGAAGCGGTCCCCAGAAAGGAATCGGTACACCGTAGAAGTTTCGAGGGCTGAAGTCTTGAAAGGTCAGAAAGCGAATGATCACATAACCCGACATCGAAAGGATGAACCAACGGAAAATCTCTTTCTCTACGTTGTTCATTATGTAGCCGCGTTTGTAGCAGTAGATGAGAGCGATCCCGAAAGCCTGTGCCGCGTAGTGCCAGAAAACGGTGATGAGGTAGAGATAGACTAAGGAACTCGTGAACTCAGGCTTACTGAGCCCGAGTACGAAGATTGGAATTATCGAATAAGCGAGCCAGGTTCGGTAAAACTTGAATCTTTTTCGATCTTCTTTACTCCCCCAGATCCGCATGTACGTCGCTGTGTTGTGCGAGTCAGCGAATATGTGTTGAGTCAGGAACATCGTGATGATGAGGAACATCGTCAGTCCGTTGGCGTTCATGTCTACGGGCACCGACCAGCCTAGAAACTGGTAGTTGATTGCCATCAGTACGAGAACACCACCGCCGGTGATGAATATGAAATCGAAAACCGGGTTGATGATCCACGGATAAGGCTTGCCAGCGTGGGTGGCGGTTGATTCTTTCGGAACTTCAGGTACGTTCGTACCTGCAATACTGCTACTAACCAAGGTCCTTCCCCTCTTCCTCTTGCGCAATAGGGACAACAAGTTGATACGCCGGCCTTTTTCATTGTACCCAAGGCACCCGGCGCTAAACCACGATTATTAGACTTATAAGACCTGTTACTTTTTCGTTTTCTGGTACAGGTAATAGGGCGAAACTCGCCTGATCGTGTCTTCGAACGGAGTCGGCTTGAAATCCAACTCTCTTATAGCTTTGTCGGAGCTGAAGAAGATTTTGTGCTGCGCAAGCCACGCCGCCTGGCGGCTCACGGGCGATTGCATGCCGAACATCGGCATCACAGCTTCGGCGAGCGTTCCCAATCCGACTAGAATGGACGCCGGAATTTCGAACATCGGCGGGCGCACACCCTGGACCTTGGAAAATATCTCGGCGGCTTGGCGGTAGCTCAAGTTAGCGCTCACAAGCGCATAGCGCTCGCCGGGCGTCCCCTTATCAATTGCTGCGATATGAGCATCGACCACATCGTTGATATCGGAGAACGTGACACCACCCTTGGGAACGCCTACCAGCGCGCCTTTTGCCAGAGCCGTAAATATCGCGTGATGATGCGGATGCTTATCGCCTTCCCCGAATGTGATACCAGGCGAAAGTGTGATCACAGGAAGACCGCGCTTGAAGATCTGCTTCACTTCTTGTTCTGCGGCATATTTGGAGTCGCAGTAGTTTAAACCCAAACCGCCCAGGTTGTACTCGAGTTCTTCAGTGCCAATCTCGCCACTCTTTGGAATTCCCATCGCAGCCACGGAACTCGTGTGAATTACTCTTCCGACACCGGCTCTCAGAGCGGCTTCCAGAACATTCCGAGTTCCGACCACATTCACTGCATACTGGCGATGAACATCCTTTTTCTTGTACGAAACCAATCCAGCCAGATGGAAGACAACATCGATATCGTCCATTGCACGGTGAATGCTTTCGAGATTGGTGACGTCGCCGCTGAGATGTTCGATCGGCAAATCGCGCAGTTTCTTCGATGCGGTTCCCGACCGGCCAAAAGTTTTTACCTGATAGCCCTCGTCCACAAGACGTTGCACGAGGTTAGACCCGATAAAACCGGAAGCGCCTGTGACCAGGACTTTTTTATTGGTGCTAGCTTCCTTCTCTTCGGACATCCGTTTGATTCTTTTCTGGCTCGCGTGTCTATTCTTTCATGTTGCAACGACAAATGGGGCTTTTGTAGTCGCGGATTTGACGATCAGATTGGAATGAAGGTACCGACGGGGTTTTTACGGTATGTCTCGAGAGCCACGTCAAGAGCAGCTCCGTCACGTCCAATCACTGTCGCAAGTCCGTTCGACTGACAGATGTTGTCATTGAGCGACAGGACGACCTGATCGCTGCTCAGGGTAGGCACGTCTTGCACCATTTCCATCACTGCAGCTAAAAGTTTACCGGCTTGAGGTGGCAGATTTATGATCGGCTTTCTCTTGCCAACAATGGCACCCAGCTCCTCTACAAAGCGTTTCATCGATAAGACAGTTGAGCCGCCGAGTTCGATGATTTCTCCATCATGCCGGTCAGATATACAATTCGAAATCGCTTCAACACAATCGCTTATGAAGATGGGTTGGATCTTATTGGCGCCACCATTTACAAGAGGCACAAACTGTTTGTTTTGAATGAAACCGAGAAGCCGCGCCACAAGTTTGCTATTTCTCGAACCGATCACGCGACCAATCAACAGGGATGGTCGCAGAATGGTGAAAGATAACCCGGACTTCCTGACTTCCTCTTCGGCGAGCCACTTAGTGCGATGATACTGAGATGGCGCGTCCGAAGCCGTTCCCAGTGCAGTGATTAAGACAATTTTTTTCACGCCTGCGGATTTAGCCAACTCACAAAAGCGCCTGGTCAATGCTTGATGAATGTCTTCAAAAGACTCGCCCTTTTTCGGTGCGATACTTCCGATCAAGTGAACCGCATATTCGACGCCCTGAAAAAACTCAGCGGCATTTGGGTCAGCCAGCGATCCTTCGACGACCTGTGCCCCCATCTTTTTAAGCAACGCCACTTCTTCCGAACGGGCATTTTTTCGCACCAGACACCTGACACTGCGCCCTTCTTGCGTGAGCTTGTGAGTCAAATGGCTACCGAGAAAACCGGTTGCCCCGTCAACTAGAATCAAGACACTCCCCTTTCTAAAAGTTACGCCTCAGCTGCGGTGCTTCAACTTTCTGTAGATATTTTTCATTAAGGTCACCTCGCCCACTTCGTTACCTTGAGCCTTGTGACCTAGATATTGAAACAAATAACCAAGCACGATGAGAGCCGCACCTTTAGGCACGTCTTTGCCGGTAAAGAAGTAAAAGAAGCCTGCAAATGCCGCCGGAACGCCCAGGATATGGAGGGAAGCGTTGACAGGATGAGCATGTCTGCCGATGTAATCTTTTACAAACCAGAGCACCGAACCGCAGGCAGCTGCTATAGGACATGAGTTTGCGGACTCATCGCTTCTCGCCGTGGTGGCGTCCGCGGTGCCCTGTTTTTTGTAGTCGAACGTTGTTTCCCGTCCGTTCTGTGTACCTGCACCGTTATTACTCATGATCGCATCTCCTTACTTGCGTCCATTTTCCGTTTTAAACGTTACGAGCGTTTTGGAAATTCCGGTTTGAAACGGCACTCGATCAACGTAGTTCAATTCTCTCTCTGCTTTGGCAATGCTGAAGCCTTGATTGACGCCCGCGAGCCGGAAAGCGGCTCTAGAGAAGCGCGCTAGCTTCTTTTGCGTGTCGACTCCCATCATCGGAGCTACAGAGGATACAACTTCGCAGAAAAGCTTTGCCGCTACCCCCGGTACCACTTTTTTTACTCGTGGAAGACCTAAACCGTCAGCAATAGCATCAAAAAGTTCCTTCTTCGATATCTTCTGCCCGTCAGTTAAGTTGTATACCTGACCGTAAGCCTTTTCGTTCAAGATGGCAGACGTGATCGCGCGGCTCAAATTTTCCACATAGATGACATTCGTCTCTTTCTTACCGCCATCGATCAACATCGCTTTTCCCGTCGCGATCGAGTTGATCAAACGCGGCATCCATGCCCTCTCTCCAGGTCCGTAGATAAAACCGGGTCGCAGCGAAGTTACTTTCATCTTGCTCTGCGGATTCTCGGACTCCGCCATCACGGTACGCTCAGCTTCAACTTTGGAGTCCGCGTAAGACTCGCCACAAGGCTTGAGCGGCTCACTCTCGTCGACATTGTACAGATCACCCTGACCCGTGATCACGGATAGGCTGCTCACATAAAGGAAGTGTTTTACATTCTGAGCCTTAGCGGCCTCCAGAATTTTCTTCGTCCCGCCGACATTAGTTGCGAATATGCTTTCACGCGAGCCATAAGGGTCCACAGTGGCGGCGGAGTGAACCACAACATCCGCGCCTGATATCGCCCTTGATACCGCTTCTTGATCTTCGATGTCCGCTATTCGAATCTCAATGTTTGGGGACTGGAAGTGGGAGAGTTTCTCCTTGCTTCTGCCTATAGCGATAACTTCGTAATTATTGTCGGCGAGATGTTGAACGAGATGACCGCCTACTAATCCTGTCGCACCAGTGACGGCAACCTTCGGATTTGTCATGAAACCTCCAGTAAAGCGAGTCTTCCGGAAAACGATTTGTGCGCACTGAGCAGTGGAATCTTCACCTGAGCTTCAGGCGCACCCTCAGCCACTCTTTGTTGGCGAAGACGAGTGTAAGTTCCGGGCGGCAGGATTCTCAACTGCGGTTCAGCAAGACGTTTTGTAGAACGCTTATCTTCGTACTCCGGATTCTGCATGCGAAGCGATTGATCGAATGCTCTCACAAACGCAACTCTCAAGGATTCGGGAAGCTCACTATTCAACTCCGCGTAACAAACATAATAAGGCGGCAGCCCGAGTTCTACCTCAGCAGTGAAGTGACTGATTTCGCCCATGTTCAACTGTTTAACAGCTTGAGTGAGACCGACCAGCACTTGTTCTTCAGTCAGCTTTTCTCCGGTAATCGAGCTTACTCCAACGCCTTTGCGGACGAATCTTAGCACCGGAGTTTTCTCTGCGAAACCGGTCACCTCCATCAAGTCGTTGATGTTGTACCGATAAAGTCCGGCATTAGTCGTGAAGTGTATGTAATAGCGTCCGTTCAACTTCAGATCTTCGATTGTTTGAAATTTCATGTTGCCGGCTTCGTAATCGTCTTCGGCAACAAACTCGAAGAAGTGCGAAGTCAGTGCAAGAACACCGCCTGCACCTTCATCAGAGATTGGAATAGTTCCACGCCCCTCTGATGCCATGTAGCCAAAATCACGAATTGGAATATTGCCGTAAAATTCGGGCAATCGTTCCAGGTAGAACGACATAGGGCCACCCTTCCAACAGGACATAACGCCGAGTCGCGGCCACACCATCTCCGGTGTCAGTGTGCCATTTCGCTCCAGCAGTTTTTGCAGTTCTTTTGCGCGCTTAGGATCGGCAGTGAAGTACGGTTCAAAAGCGGGTCGTAAGTCAGCCGGAGGCGCATAACGTTGTTTCAAAGTCCCATCATGCAGGTCCTTGATCAAATCCATGGCGTGCTCTTTCAATTGGTCTGCCAACAGTAAGAAGCTCGATGGATTACAACCAAGAACAGCTGTAACGTCCTGACCGATGGAAACCCGAAGCATCAGGTAATATTTGACGTCGACATCTTTTATTGTGCACAGCTCATACGGCACAGCAAAATGGCGCCTAATAATCGGAGCCTGCCTGCGATTCAACAAGCCGGAAACCGCACCATAGGGCAAACCGCCAGGAGTATAACCTTCCTGATCGTTACTCGTAATGATGAGAAATTTTCCTTCGGCGGCATGCTTGAAACTTTGAATCAAGTGATAGTTGTGAACTTGAAAAGCATGTGTGTAATCTTTGAGATGGTGTTCCGTGATCGGAATATACTTAGGGTTGGCAGTGGTACCACTTGTGGTGGCGAACATGAATGGATCATCGGCGGTGAGTTGGTTCGTTCCACCGTTCAAAAGTTTATCAATATAAGGGGTGAAGTACTCGTAAGTCGAATGCGGGACGCGGCTCTTGAAACCCTCATAGTTTGTAATCTCGGCGAACTTATGGTCTTTTCCGAAAGCACTGTTTTTATGTCTCTCGATGATTGATTTCAGTTTCGCACGCTGAAATTCACCGGGGTTTTTGAGCGCGTCGTAGAAATGGCGAATGTGCGTCGCTCTGCGAGCCAATTGGCCGATCTTGATGTCGAGGTTTTTAAACGCCATTATTCACCTATCCAAATCAGGCGTTTGTAGCCTGCGCGTAGCTGACCGCGTTCTCGGGCACTTTCACGACCAGACGCTTCAGTTTGTTCTCATCGATTCGGATTCCCAGTCCTGGTCCATCAGGCAGGAATCCGCGACCACCCTGTTTCATCGTGGTGTCTTCGATTGACAGATCTGATTTCAGCAAGAAACGGTTGAACGAACCTTCGCAGTTGTCCAGCGGTCCCTTGACACACGCGAACGACCGACCGGCAGCGCTGAGAATTGCGGACTCGCCGACTTGCGCGCCGAGCAAACATCCAATTCCGGCGGCCCGAGCCATATCAACCATGCGAGTAGCCGCTATCAGACCACCCACCTTCGAAAGACGGATGTTGAACGCGTTGGCTGCTCTAGCTTCAATCAAATTTTCCGCATCGCGCAATGTCAAAAGTGATTCATCCGCGACAATGGTCTCCGGAAGATCCCGTGTAAGGCGTCGCATGCCGGCGATGTCTTCGGCAGGCAGTGGTTGTTCGATCGACTCGATGCGATACTCACGCATTTTTTCGGCGAAGTACATTGTCTCATCGACTGTCCAGGCACAATTGGCATCTATTCTGAGAATAGCGTCGTCGCCCATAATCTGACGGGTCAACTTCAGGCGCTCGAGGTCGGAATCTATATCGCGGCCGACTTTGACCTTGACCGTTTTGAATCCATAAAACTTGAAAAAGTAGAGCATCCCGAGAAGCGGAAGCTTGCTATTGCCGGAGAACGGCAAAACGCCGCCATACGTGCAGTAACTGGATATGGTGGCAGACTGCTGAAACGCTCCTGTTTTGGATAATCGAACAGCATCCTGCATGGACAGTAACGATGCTATGGATAAACCGTTGACGCGTGCCACCGCATCTAACACCGCGAGTTCGACCGCGCACCAGGACGCGCCTTTCGGTTTGTCGACCAGGGACAAACTATTGAATGTTTCTTCCAACTTCGCTAAGGCGTCGAGTGGCGAGTTGAATGTGAGCGCTGCTATGCGCGGCGCGTACTCGGTATTGATGGCTTTGATGGCGCCTTCGGTAGTTTCACCGGTGACGTAATCACGTGGCACGCTCTCACCGTATCCGATGGCACGCCGGCCGGTTGCAGCGTCTTCGATATCGACTCGCACGATCACGTTAGTCGACGAATTGCGAGAGGCAAGACTGTGACCGAAAGAAAAGCGGAACGGAATTTTGATGGCAAAAGCTTTGATCGAATTTATTTTCATCAGGACACCGCGGGCAAGCGAGACAACAGCCATTCAGAGATCAGGTGAGTGTACTCTTTAAACCAGTTTGCGTCAAAGTCCAGGCAGTGTTGCGCATCCGGGAATAACCTCATGGTTTTATCCGGCGACTTTAGCTTGGCGAACCACTTGCTCAGTTTATCCGTATCTACAATCACGTCGTTTCCAGGCTGCAGGATAATGACAGGCATCGAGATATTTCCTGCTGCCTTCTCTGCCATTCCTCCAATCTTGTAGCTCTCGACGAAAAACGTTGCCGTCGCCTCGTGAAGTCGCAACGGGTCCTTTTCCAGGAAATCAAAGTAAACAGGATTATCAGTAAACATCTGAGTTGTTAGTGGAATCGGCCACTTCCGCAATGCTCGGCGGTCACCCAGGACAGCGTTTGCGGCGATTTCGAGCTTCGTCTTCAAGTCGTAATCTACTTTTGAATAGATAGCAGGACTACTGAGCACAAGTGCAGAAATAGGGAAGGCGTCTGGAACTCCCAACTCGGAAGCGCCCTTGGAATTTTCCTGAGCAAACAAAGTCGCAGGTTTTGCGCCCCAGCAGTTTCCCCAGAGGATGATGGGATGACCCATGTGCTGATTGCAGATCTTGCGAAGTATGGCGTTCAAATCATCGATAAAGACTTTGTAACTCGTCACATGCCCGCGGTCTCGCGAATTCATGCCGGATCCACGTCTATCCGGCGCATATACGGTTATGCCTTTGCTGTGGAGTATGGATGCCGTGTTCTCGAACCACTGGCTGTGTCCTTCAATACCGTGTATGTAAAGAACAACGGGTGCTCCAACTTTTCCTCGCCAGATGCGGCAAAACAACTGCGAACCATCGGAAGCCCTCAGCCATTCGTGCTCGGGCTGCACGGCTTGTTCTTGAACCGGTGGAAGCGGAATAGAGACGAGATCTTTCAAATTTGTGACCGCACTTGGATTAAGGGCAGGGACGATTAACCTGATGAATACTGCCTGAGCAGCCGACCTAACATTGAATTAAGAGATTCCGGGTTTCTTAACAATAAAATACGACAAGAGTTTAGCACCTGTCAGTGGCGCGCTGAGAGCTTTCAAGAGCAGCCGGGTGAAATCGCTTAATGTATTTTTCAAAATTATTAGCACCTTGAAATGGCTACAAGTGCTACACGTAGTACATTATTAGGTTCCTGGGCACTTGACTGTGAGCGTCAAGTGGCGATGGTTTATTTTTAAGGTTGAACTGACAACATGGCGAGAATCACTGGCTGGCTCGGTGAACTGGTGCAGGAATTGAACTGGGGCTGCGAAAACAGTCCTTATATTCGGAACCTCGAAGGTGACACACTGGAGACAGGACGCGAATTGTGCTTGGTCCTCTGGCCATTTCTTTCTCAACTACCGGCAAATGTTTCCCGCGTGCGGCGCATCTTGCCGAACCATATGACGGCCGCCCAGAAGTTCTTCGACCAGCTAAAAGATGACGAGCGCTTCTATCAGGGTCTCTACCTTCAGCAGTGCACACTCACCGGTGTGGAAGAGTCGACGTTGCGCAATTTCAAACCCGATGAGAAAACGTTGAATCTCTGCGACCTTATGCAGCAGTACTGCGCCAGTCCCGATTATCATGACGGTGTTCTTGCGATAATCACTGCAGAACTCGCGGCCACCTGTTTTGCCCGTCACTCAATTGAGCATGTGGAGAGCTACTTCAGCAGCGTTCCGGAAAGCGAGCGCAGAATCAGCCTGGATGAAGGTCTGGCGTGGCTGAGGCTGCATGCGAAGCCGCACCCGAAACACGCGCTCTGGTTGATGAGAACAATTGAAGCAATCGACAGTCGTCCCCCGTCTAATAAGATGCCTCAACCGGTAGCATTACTGGTGGATGCCATTCACCAGTTTTTGCGTTCGGAAAAAAAGGGGCCACGCGTCAGTCACACGAAGTTAGTCAGTTCTGTCTCAGATCCGGTCCTGTAATACAAATCGAACCGATGTCATTGAAACTCGCATGTACTAGAGAGAGGTCCTAATGCTATTCAATCTTCCCACGTTGGTTTTGCTGATTTTCCTCGGCATCGGAGTCGCAATTGCGACGCCGGTTCTTGCCAAAGGGTTCATGCGCCGCGGAAAGGGCGTTAAGTACGAACAAAGTTTCATTCTTCAGCGGGCTCCCCAGTTCGCTTCAGTGGTTACGATTTTCCTCCTCATCTTCACCGGAATGGTTTACAACGACATCATTCAAATTCCGGGTGCAGTGCCTTTCGTAACACTTGCTTCCAGCAAAGCCCCTGAGGGATTTCCTCTATACCTTTCCTGGTTCGGCTTGTTGATTTTCATCGATGGTTTGATTTTCATGATTGGCGGCTGGATTTCGCTCGGTGAGATGTTTTCCACCGACGCCGAAGTCATGGAGAATCACACCGTGCGTGATACCGGATTGCTGAGCTTCGTAATGCATCCAGCTTACTCCGGAATCATTCAATCTCTGCTCGGTGCCTCCGTTGTGCTTGCATCACCGTTCTGCATCCTCTTCACTTTGTTCATGGTCGCTCCACTCTGGTTGAAGCGAGCCAAATATGAGGAAACTCTACTTCTGGAGGCGCTTGGTGAGCCATATCGCGCTTACGGTCAGAAAATGGGTTGGCGCAGGTTGGTACCGCGATTCATTCCAATCGGCGTGTAGTCACGGGTTTCAGCGATCCGATGTTCAGCAACTGCTAAGACCCGTGCAGACATCAGTGATCAGACGTTGCCGAGCAGGCGTCATAACTGAGATTTAGTGCAGATTAGCAAAATTTCCCTGTTTTCAACCTGGCACCACCAGTGATATAATTTGCTACAGACAGGAAAGTTTCTTTTAGCCCTAGTTCAATTCTTTTTCGGCTGGACGGTACAACTTTGAATCCACGAACAAAAGCAATTTTCATTGCTGCTGTTGCATGCGGCGCAGCGGCCTCCATCTCGGTGTCTTCACCACAGGCAGCGTCTGCCAAACACTGTTCCAAAGCCGATGAGGCATCGGTAAAAAGCGAAAAGCGCGCCGGCGACAAAGTCTGGCACAGCGCGAAGATTTTGATCAAGGCACCGCCCAAGGTGGTCTGGGACACAGTTCACGAAGAACGGAAAAAAGACCCGGACCTCGCTTACAGCAAGGTCTTGCAGCAAGGCGAGAACGAATGCCGTCTCGAACAAAAGTTTCAATTGATCCCAATCATCGGCACAGCTGTCTGCGAAATGCATAACAGCGAAGTTCCTCTTCAGCGAATCGACTACAAATTATTGAAGTCGGATCGTTTCAAGGCAATGGAAGGAAGCTGGGTTCTCACGCCGGCTGATGATGGCAAACACACCATGCTGGAACTTTCAACTCACCTCGACATGGGCATTCCGGTGCCTGGTCCACTAATGTCATCGGTGACGTCGAAAAAACTGGCAAAGAGACTCGGCAACGTGAAGAAGATGGCAGAGCAACATCACGCACAGGTTGCTGCTAAAGAGCACTCCGGTAGCTAACTTCCGCGATTAGCGAACTGCTTGCGAAGCTTCGATCAAAAAGTGAAGCTTCACGCCGAAACGCGTCTCAAAATACGCCTTCTTTTCGTTGAGAGCCCACGCTTCTGCTTTGCAGTTCTCTCCGTCTTTTACGAATGGTACGAGGGATAGCATCTTGCCACCAAAGGTGGTATCGGCTCCCTCGTATGGATTCATCATAACCTTCAACTCTTTTATCACCTGCCGATGACTTCGATCTAGAGCCTCCGCCACACGCAAGATAGCTGCGAGGTCTTGAACAATCGGCTGTGCGGTGGGCGGCAGGGACTGCCATGCCTCATGCGAATCTTTAGGTGTGGAGCCACGATGGTAGCGAGCGATTGAAGCGATCATCTCGAGCTGTTCCTCTGAGTGACCAAGCAAGCCGCCGTGCCGAATTAGATAGTAGCTGTGTTTGTGATGCCCATTTCTGGCGATGAAAGTTCCCACATCATGCAGCATCGCTGCAGACCAGAGAATGTGGCCGACCTCCTCATCATGATTGTGCAAAATGCCCTTGGTTTGCTGGAAGATAATGGTAGCGAGTTTTGCCACTTGCTCAGCATGAGCGAAACTGGAATCGTACTTTTCGAGAAGCTCGTGAACACTGGCAGAACGAGGGTCTCTATGACTCTTCAGATCCGTATCATCTAACCAGCCGGTTTGAAGAAAACGGTCGACAACCACACCTTCACGCAGAGCGGACGAACACACGGTAATCTCATCAGCCTTAAGTGCTCGCATCGTTTCAAGAAGAACAATTGCACCGGCTAAAATAGTCTGGCTTCTATCGGCCGAAACGCCCTTTATTCGCTCACCGCCAACCGAACAACGTTCTATATAAGCAACGATTTCGGCCAGTCGATCGATCGGCATCCGCCATCCATGAAGGGATTCATTGGTCCGACCGGTTTGAACGCGGTCGATTTTGGCGAGGGCTTGCACGGTTCCCGACGTTCCGATCACTCGCTTAAAACCGCCCACAGTCTCAATCCTGGCGGCCGCCGGTTTCAACATACCGGTTACTTCGCCGTGCAATTCTTTCAGCGCATCCGCCGTCGGAAAACCCTTTTTGAAAAACCGCTGCGTAAGACGAGCTCCGCCCAGTTTGTACGACTCGGCAAAATACGACTTCTGCCGGTCCGCGCAGACGATTTCCGTACTGCCGCCGCCGATATCGATCACGACGAAACGCTCTTTCAACTCCGGCATGCTAAACAACACGCCGAGATAGATCAGTCGAGCTTCTTCCTTACCGGAAATAGTACGAGCGTCCAGCTTCAAATCCTGCCGGATTCGCTCGATCGTCTGCATTCCGTTGCGGGACTCTCGGACGGCAGATGTCGCGACGGCTTGAACATATGTCGCGCCTTTCGATGTCGCCTGTTTGATCATGTCGCGCAAAATCGTCTTCGCTGCATCGAACGCAACATCATCAATAAAATGCGCTCCAAGAGCTCTTCTGAAAAACGGCGCTATGTCCTTGACCTTTGTGATGACTTCGAAATCTTCTTTGTCATCGGTGGCGCGGCAAACAATCATATGAAACGAGTTGGTGCCCATATCGATGCAGGCGAAAACTGGCCCACCTGAAACTTTCGCCCAGCTTCCGGAGCGAGTGTTTTCAGTTTCCTTACTGGGTTTCGTTGCCGTCTTACTCGAGCCGGCGCTCTTCGATCTGGCGCTTTCAGTTTTGCCTTTCGAAATAGCAGCCTTCTTGGGACTCATGTAGCAACCGACTCCAATTTCGATATCGTTCTGGCATATTCGACCGCTGCCAGGGCCGCTCTGGTGCCACTGGTTATACAATCCGGTATGCCTACGCCATTGTAGGAACTGCCAGCCAGAAAGACTCCAGGCATCTGATTGACTTCGCTAATAATTTTTTGAACGCGCTCGGCGTGTCCGAGATTGTACTGCGGCATACTTGCCGGATAACGATTCACGAGTTGGCTCAGTGGTTCCGCTTTCACTCCAAGATAATACTCCAGATCCGCACGCGCTAGTTTAACAAGATCGGCATCCGAGAGCTTGAGATGTTCGGGCTGCAAAACGCCACCTACAAATGCACGCACCGCGACGCAATCTTCGGGTGCCCGCCCCTTGAATTTGTTGCTGATGAAACTCGCAGCCAGGATGGTCCGCTTTTCCGTCACGGGAACAACAAATCCAAAGCCGTCTAAACCGCGAGGAATGTCAGCCCGCTTATAGAGCAAGTTGATCACAGCTGCCGAGCTGGTCTCTATTTTTTCAAGGTCAGAAGCCAGGTTGGCATTTGCGTCTGAAACTATCTGCGCGGTTACGAAAGCCGGAGTAGCCATTATCACAGCGTCGAATTCACTGGAACCGCCCGCAGCTTCAACGCTCCAGCGCCCGCTATCCAATTTTCGAACGGAGGTCACAGTTGAGTTCTTCTCGATTCGATCTAAACCGATCGCAGCTTCCAAGGCCCTGGAGAGAGTGCTGACTCCGTTTTTCAAGGTGACGAACATTGAATAGCGTGCACCGGATGCGGTGCGCTCATGCGCATTATCCTTGCGCGCCATCAAGCCCTTTATGACACTACCCTGTCTCTGTTCCATCTCGACGAACTGAGTCAGCGTTGACCTGGCACTTAGCTTTGCGACGTCGCCTACATAAATCCCGCCAACCATCGGTTGCACAATTTTATCGAGCGCTTCACGACCGAAACGGCGAAGAACAAAGGTTTCGACGCTCTCGTCGCTGTCATCCGTTTTCGGTGGTGTCACCATATCCAGTGCCATCCTGAACTTGCCGCTCAGTGAGAAGAGCGGCGAAAGTGCAAAAGGAATTAAGCGGGAGGGAGCCAGCATGACAAATCCATCCGGAAGAGGATGCAGTTCCCCATCGCAGGCGATGAGCGAACGCCGGTTTGTCTCATTGGTGGAAATTACTTGCTCTGTTAAACCGAGATCTTCGACAAGCTCCATCACATCAGGCTTTGATGCTACCCAGGAATCCGGGCCATGCTCGACAATTCTATTGTTGACTAGTTCAGTTCTAAGAACACCGCCAACAGAGTCAGCGCCTTCAAAAACGCGCAAGTCGGTTTCCACGGCTGCAGCCTTGGACATGCTTAGAACGCGGTAAGCCGCCGAAAGACCGGAAATTCCTGCTCCAACTACCGCGATTCTGATTTTATTACCATTGCCTGCCATTGCTATTTCTTCGTCAGTTCATGCACCAATTCGACCAGATATTGCACATTTTCAACCGGAGTCTTTGGAAGGATTCCGTGTCCAAGATTGAACACATGACCAGGTCGTCCTGCGGCTTTCGCCAGCACTTCCTTGACCTGGCGCTCGATTTCATCTTTATCGGCAAACAAGACAAGCGGATCTAAATTTCCTTGAATGGCTTTGTCTTTACCAATAAGCTCCCATCCGGAATCGAGATTTATGCGCCAATCCACACCGAGCACATCCGCATCAGTTTGCGACATCAGAGACAGCAGTCCATTCGTCATGGTGCCGAAGTAAATGACCGGAGCGTGACCTTTTAGTGTACCGACCAGGTCCTTCATATACGGGAGGACAAACCGCTCATAATCGAACGGCGAAAGTGCACCGACCCAACTATCGAAGATCTGAACGGCGCTTGCGCCGGCATCGACCTGGGCAAGCAAATATCTTGAAGTGATGTCGCTCAACTTTCTCATGAGCGTGTCCCAGACCTGGGGCTCTTTGTACATCAGGGTCTTCGTATGTACATAATTTTTGCTGCCACCACCCTCAATGGCATACGATGCTAGGGTAAACGGCGCGCCTGCAAATCCAATTAGAGGAGTGCGTCCGTCGAATTCGGCACAAACCGTTTTAATAGCCTCTAGCACGTAGGAAAGTTCTTCTCGCGGCTCGAAGTCCGGAAGAGCATTTACATCCGCGACTGTTTTAATCGGATTATCGAGAACCGGTCCGTCTCCCTCGGCGAATCGCAGTCCCAGTCCAAGATTTTCGAGAGGCAAAAGAATATCTGCAAAAATAATTCCGGCATCGACGTTCAATTGATTGACCGCCATCACGGTCACTTCGGCAGCCAGCGATGGCGTTTTACAGAGTTCTAGAAACCCGACCTTCTTTCGAATTTCTCGATATTCGCTCTGGTAGCGTCCGGCCTGTCGCATCAGCCAGACCGGCGTATAGTCGGTCGGCTCCTTTTTCAAGCACCTGATGAATGGGCTATCCTTAACTGACGTTGAGACCACAGCGCGCAATTCCGGAAGATTCGTCAAACGTCGGCTTGATGCCAAGACCGTACGCCCCGACATACTACCACGCCATGCTAATATGACACGCTGAGTTGAGAAAACCAAGCGAGACTGTCTTAACATCAGCTAAATGACTAATAACGAAACACAAAATCCACAAATTGAAAACGTCGAAGTGATAGTACTGGGTGCCGGTCCGGCGGGCATCACCTGCGCTCTGGAGTTGAACGAGTACAGAATCAACTGCCTGGTTCTGGACCGCGGCAGCTTGCCAGGTGGACAATTACCGGAAATACCCAGCCCGATTCCGAACCTCCCACTGGGGATATACGAAGACGGCAGGGCGCTGCAGAAAAGTCTTTGTGATGCCGTGAGCTCCGCACGAATTAGAGTGGATTTAAACGAAACCGTCTTGAATTGCGACCTTTCAAAGCTCGAGTTTCAGACCGCCAACCGCATTTACCACGCAAAAGCGGCGTTTTTGGCGACCGGCTACAGACTGAGGCGCTTGCCGGATGAAGAAAAATACGCGGCGTTCAGCAAAGAAATTTTTTATAACACGGGCTCCGTCCAGGGTGAGTTCGAAGGGAAAAATGTGGCCATCATCGGCGGCGGTGACAGTGCCCTTCTAGAGGCTATGGAACGAGTCGCCTCTGCGCGTTCGGTATGCGTAATCCACCGCTCGGAATCATTCAAAGCGAGGCGTCACGTCATTGACGATTTGAAAGCGGACAGTCGCATTCAGCTTCATACCAATATGGTTTTAAACAACATGATTGGCGCTGATGGTTTGAAACAGATCGAGTTGCGCTCCACCACAGACGGTACCACAAAGACTATTGATGCCGAAAAATTGATCGTCAAAATCGGCTACGCTCCGAACACTGAGATTTTCAAAAATCAGATCGACATGGACTCGAGCGGACACGTCCGAGTGAATGCGGAGTGCGGGACCTCGGTAAAAGCTGTATACGCCGGAGGCGACATCGTAACGCCAGGCTTTGACCGAATTGCAAATGCGATGGGAAATGGTCTGGTAGCAGCCAGGTCAATCAGAAAGTATCTGGAATCACTGAGTAACTGATGCTACAACTTGAAGCGTTAGAAATGATTTTGGTATTCACCGGCTTCCTCATAATAGGAATCGGATTTCTTGTGGCCTATGCGAGAAATAGCAGCATAGCCGGCAAGAAAACCGATCATCGAAAAGAATTTTTCAGACTGGTGGAAGCGGCACGGGAAGCCGAAATTTTGGAAAAACGCCCGATCGCCTACAACATTGCCGGCATATGGAAAGGCGAGGGGGATGGCTATTTCGGAGTAGGGAAAAACCTGGAGATTCATCTGGTTCAAACGCAATCGAATCTTGCCGGTCGGCTTATCGACCAATTCGGTTATAGCGAAGTCAGAGGATTTTTTGTCTGGCCTTACATCTGGTTTGACTTCGAACGGCATGGCACAGTTTTCGAGTTTCGCGGAATTATAAAGGAAACTTCCGATGGCGCCTCAATCGCCGGGAAGTACAGATATTTTATGGAAGATGCCGAATGGCATGTTAAACGCATCGAGGTCTTCGAACCGGCACCACAGGTGGTATCACAGAGTTTAAATCCAATCAAATCCGAGTCACAGCCGGTCTCCGGCAAGGTGGATGGTGCAGGTGAAGGCAAAACGAAACAAGCGATTGCGAAATCATCATCGGATGGCTGGAAGGACGTTGGGTTTTCACCCGAGGAGATGAAACTTCTAGATACCGCAAGTTTGCCGCTAGAGCCGTTGGAAACAGAAGCGTCTACGGAACGTGGTGTGAAACGAATAGCTCCGGAAGATTTTCCAGTGCTTCCCGAATTTCCACCGATCGATGAAGAAAGGATAAAGCCCGTTCCAAGAGGAGATACTCAAAATGCTCCCTACGTGCGAGGCAAGTCAGGCAAGTGCTCGGAATGTGGAAACGATCTGGAAGAATTCATCTCGTTCTGCATCTATTGCGGAGCAAAGAAAGAGAGCTGACATATTTGCTGCTTTGTGGTGAACGAAACTCAGGCTATGTCGTCTGGCTGTATCTTAATTACTAAACTGCCTGAGAGTTTATCGTGAAGGGCTTGATGTTTAGCCGTCTTCAGGATTAACAGATAACCGGCAAAACATGGAAGCATCGACAATAATCTAGCGAAATGTCGCACGAGAGCGGCACCAAAGGATAGCCTCTCGCCTTTGGAATTGGTCACCTTCGCACCAACGACGATCTTGCCCAGAGTTCCCTGATAACGAGAACTTTCCATAATGACGTGATAGAGCAGGTTCGTAACCACCAGAAAACCGATAGTGAACATCCAGATCAGGAGAGTCGAAGACTCTTTGACCCCGACCATAGCTTGAGCAGTCATGTGCTGTTTCACCCAGAAAGCGAAGAATGGGATAGCCACGGCAGGAGCAAAGCCTTCCATGAAGAAGTAGCCCGGGATCTCCGGAAGTACTATGGATGCGTCCATTCGGCTGATCAACAATGGTAGAGCAAAGGCAACGGGAATGCTGAGAGCCATGAAAACAAGCGCTTCTATGACGGCGGCAAGCCCTCTCAGCCAGAGTTCCGCATAAGGCTGAGCGGTATTTTGCCCGGTGCGTTCCTGATCGCTATTGCCGCTCATGTGCCTGGTTTCGTCTCCTGACGCTGCCGAGCCGGTCCCGAGTTGAGTCGAAGTCATTTCTGAAGCCTGAAACGTTTTATCATCGGCATTGTACAGGATTTCAAGCAGCCCTCGGCAGGCCTAGCGCTTAATGGTTAATAAACACGATGTTTGCTTAGCAGCTAAGCTGGCACGACTGCGAAAGTTGCTCTCCATGATACACATATAACAATCCGAAGCTCCTACCGCCGGCTGCTCGACAAAGACCTTTTTAGAACCCGCTGAACGCTGAAAAGGTGCAATCCCGGGCACAATGCTTTGTGCTGAGTTAACAATCCCGGGCGGTCTTAGAGCAAATGTTTCGTCCGACAATCTCTCACATAGGATTGCTGGTCGTCTTCTTTTTACTGACGTCGGAGTTGCTGTTTGTCGGCGTACTGAAATTTCAACTCGATGACCTAAACGCAAAACTCGCACAGGAAGAACGAAAACGCGAAGTGGTTGAACTACTGAATGACTCGGCAGCGCACCTGCAGAGCTTTTATGTGCAGATGATTCGTGATACCAACATCGTGCAATTCAAAGACAGACGAAGCCTGATCAAAGAGTTTGAAGTTCACAAAGTGGCAATCGAAAGGAACTTCGAAGAGCTCCGGAAACTTCTGAAAGACCAACCCGAAGAGCTAAAAAAAATTAGCCGATACCAGCAAGAGAAGACGAAGGCAATGTCCACTCTGCTTGTTGGATTTACAGACAGACCGGACGTTCTGTCGATAAAAAAAATCAGCAAAATAATGAAGTTCTTTCGGAAAGAGTCTTTGCATTCCAGGCTCCTGGCTAAATCGTATAGCGATGAAAACAAGTCAAATCCGGAGCAGGATATCGCGAACGTTCAAAACCTGCTTATAGTCGGTCTCTTGATGAACCTCATCACAGCAGTCGCGGCTAGTTTTTTCTTCTGGAAATATGTGGCTAGACGCATCAACATCGTCACCGAAAACATAGCGAGACTTTCTGCCGATGAACCTCTGCATGACCCGTTAGAAGGGCAAGACGAGGTAGCAACAATCGACTCGGCTTTCCACTTTCTTAGCGACGAAATTTTAGCTGCAGCAGAGAGAGAGCGCTCGTTCGTAGAGAACTCTACAGATGTGATCTGTACAATAGACAGTAAAGGCTTTTTCCGCGAAGTGAGCCCAGCAGCCAAACTACAATGGGGTTATGACCCTGACGAACTCATCGACAGAGAAGCCAGCACAGTCCTTGGAATAAGGAACATCCCCGACATATTCACAGCAGACCCGTCGACAATCGCTAAGGACGCACACTTCGCGCTAGACGAGCGCGTGCGAAAAGCAGACGGCTCATACATCGATACACTATGGTCAGCACACTGGTCTCCAACCGACGGATCGCTTTTCTGTTTCGTTCGAGATCGGACTGACAGCAAACGTGCAAGTCGCCTGCTGGAGGAACAGGAGAATCAGGTGCGCAACGCCATTGAGAATCTGCCTGTAGGAATTCTGACGACTGATGTCGACGGAGCAATTCATCAATCCAATCATATGGCTAGACGGCTTCTGGCGAAACCTGACTTAGCAAATCAGAATGTCAACGAACTTCTCGTTGTCGAAGGAGCCAAACATAAAACAATCCAGCAGGCTTTGACCGACCCGACTGTACCCACTCCGATCCGCTGCACCACCAGTAGTGCTGCAGGGAGTAACACATATACCGACGTTTCGCTCGGCAAATCGACCACACAGCTTTCAGATAGTCTGGTCATTATTTTTGAAGACGCAAGCGAGCGAGTGCGCCTTGAGGAAATCAAACAAAATTTCGTCTCGCTTCTCGGCGAGAGCCTGCGCTCACCGCTTAACGAAGTGCGCACGATCGTTCGAGAAGAACTCCAGGTCAGCCAATCTGAATTGGCAAAAAAACGCATGACACGGATTTTGCCGAACATCGAAAGACTGCTCAAGTTGCTTGACGGGCTACTGGACATTGAAGGTCTGGAACCAGGAAAACTGGTGGGGATTCTCGAACCATGCCAGCTGGCAGATATCATAGAGCAATCAGTCAATGCCGTTTTCGATCATGCAGAGCAACAAAGTATAGCGATTGACCACGCTCAGACAAAATGTATTGTCCTGGCGGACCCACAGCGATTGGTCCAGGTGATTATCAACCTGCTGACCAATGCAATAAAATACTCTCCTGCCGGTTCACGAGTCTATATCGATACGGTGTCCCTCGGTGATTCAATAGAAATTCGCATCGTCGATGAAGGACGCGGATTGCCCGCCGAAATGCATGAGACGATTTTTGAGTCATATGTCCAGAGCCAGAAAGATGATGCCCGGCGCGGGAGCGGAACCGGGCTTGGTTTGGCGATCTGCAAACAGATCGTGCAGGCCCACAACGGCAGAATCGGAGTCCGGAGCGAAGTCGGCAAAGGAAGCACTTTCTGGATTGAACTTCCAATCGAGGGTGAGCGCACATGAGCACCCAGGACAACCAGTTGCGTCTTGATTTGACCAAGAAAGCCGTTCTTCTCTTTGCGGCGATCTTCATCGTGGAAGCTTTGTACGTAGGCATTATTGCCAGCATGCTCTGGCAAACATCGAACAGCATAAAGAGAACTCAAGAATCCAGAGTTGTGGTTCAAGCCGTGGGAGAAGTCGCATATGGGGCACAGGAAATAGTTGGGGAACTGCTCGAAGGATTTTTTAACGATGTGCTTCATCAGCCGCACAGACCAATCAAAATCTCCGCGGAGAAACGACTGAGGATGATGGCGGACAATCTCGAAGAGGCACTTAAAAACGACGACTCGCAAAAACCGATTGTCCGGGACATCAAGGAGATGTGCACCAATTCAGTACCACCCCTGGTGCGAGATCTCAGGGAAGCAAACTGGGGCGATCCTACCGATACAAGACGCTTCTCAATGATTCGGCTTGATGAAGTGAATGCGGATCTCATGCACAGATTGGACGATATAACCAGCGTTTACGGCAAAGCAAAGGCAGACGCAGAGGCTGAGCTTACGTCCCATACCAGTTTATCCGCGACAACAGCAATTGTTCTGGGCTTTATCGTTAATGCCGTTATCGCGCTCCTGCTCTATTTCGCGTTCATCAATGGAATCACCAGGCGCCTTTCAAAAATCGCGGAGGACATATCTCTGGTAGCCAGCAAGAAGCAGCTACCGGCGAGTACTGCAAACCTCACGGATTCGGCTGATGAAATCGATATGCTTGCTTACGAGATCAGAAAGATGTCGGAGAACTTCTCGGAAATTCAAAGTAAGGAGCGAACGCTGTTTGAAAACGTTCCAAGCATCATGTGCGCCATCAATGATGACGGCGTAATTATGAGCGTAAGTCCAGGCAGCTCAGTTCTCTGGGGATATGATGCCGACGAGTTACTTGGAAAACGAATGAGCGAGATTTTTCACGATGATGCGCTGGTTGAGGTAGCGCAGAAGTTGGAAGCGCTGTTCGAGGATGACGTCAATGAAATTGATTTCCAGGCAGCGGTCATAACGAAAAAGCGGGAACGTCTGCAAGTGGCTTGGAAAGCGCGTCTTTCCGAAGACGGCACCGCCCTCTTGATCGGCCATGATGTGACAGAAGAAGTCGAGGCACTCGATCGGATAAAGAACAGCGAGGAAGAGTTTAGAGCGATAGTCGACAAAATGCCGATTTCAGTAGTCACACTGGATGAGAACTATTCGATAACTTCGGTCAACGAAGCCACACAAGAGATGTTCAACACGCCGCCTCAGACACTACTGGGGCGAAACATAGGCGCGCTAATCGCTGGCGGCACCACAAGCGGTGCCGCTGGAACACAAGTTTTAGACCTTCTCTCATTGTCCGAAAAAAATCCGGTATCGTTGAACGTCGGCTACGATAGGGATTCAGTATTGCCGGTGGAAGTGAATACCAGTAGTTATGTGAACGCCTACGCAAGGAAAACGTACCTCGTAACATTCCAGGATATCTCTGTTCGGACCGAGATAGAACGAGTCAAACAGGACTTTGTTGCAATGATCAGCCACGACTTACGGTCGCCGTTGACAGCCCTGTTCGGCACTCTGGAAACACTGGTTGAAACAACCGATGCGCATGATGACGATCGGAATTCCGATAGCGCCGATAGCGATTCATCTCGTGCAAGCGAACCGGACAAGCCGTTACTCAGAGCCAAAAGCATCGTTTCAGATCTTGTAAATTTGATAAACGATTTCCTCGATCTGGAAAAGTTCGAAGCCGGGCGGGGCGTTTTGGATCAGAGGAAACAGCCGCTGCGAGACATTCTCAAAGAGACCGTAGCTGTCATGCCTAAACGTGCCGGCGAGCGAATAACCACCTCCGCCTCGATTGAATCGCCAGTTCAAATCAAGATCGACCACGACCGTATGTTGTTTGCCCTGACCAACTTTCTATCTACTGTTTTGCAATACTCAAGGGAAACTTCCAAAGTCAACGTGAGCGTATTCAAAGACCAAAACAGTATCTCAGTGAGTTTTTCATGCCCGGAATTCGCATTGCCCGAATTTGTAAGAAACTCGTGCCTATCGCGATATGAGTTTCAACCCGCAGCAAAAAATTCAATCCTGGATTCAAGCGGTTTAGCGCTTGCCCTATCGCGCGCGATAGTCCTGGCCCATGCAGGCAGCGTCACCTTTTCAGATGACCCGGGGACTCAAGCGATTATTATTCAAATACCTACTGCCTGAGTGAAAACACGAGCTCAATTATTTCGGCCACCACCTGGTTGGGCGTGGACGCACCGGCAGAAACGCCAATTACGCACGGAGCCTCCGGCAACCAGTTGGTCGCAATCTCGCAATTGTCGCCGTGCTGAGGCTTATGCCTGATCTCTTGAGCTGACAAAATGCATGAAGGGCTGTCGATATGGTAGGAAGGCAGTCCCTTTTTAAGTGCGATCTCGTGAAGATGACCGGTGTTAGACGAGTTGAAACCACCGATAATCAGCATCAAATCCATCGGCTCCTCGATCAGTCCGAGCATGGCATCCTGACGCTCCTGCGTAGCATCGCATATGGTGTCACCAGGACTGAGGAAGTGATCGTTCAAATTCGAAGGTCCGTATTTGGACATCATGGTTCGCTCGAAGAGCTTGCCGATTAATTCGGTTTCGCCCTTAAGCATGGTGGTTTGATTGGCGATACCAATGCGTTCCAAATCGCGTTCGGGGTCAAAACCTTGCGAACAAGCCTGGCGGAAACGGCTTAAAAATTCGTCTTTCGAACCGCCGTTCAAAATATACTGCGCCACCCATTCAGCCTCTTGCAAGTTTTGAACGATTAAGTAAACCTCTGCACGAGATGAGGTGGCGACGGTTTCTTCATGGCTATGCTTGCCGTGGATAATCGCAGTGAAATCGCTTTGCGCGAATTTCTGCACTCTGGTCCAAACTCTGGAAACCCATGGGCAAGTGGTATCGACGACTTCGCACTTGCGGTCTTCCAGAAAATGCATCTCCTCGACACTTGCTCCAAAGGCCGGCAAAATCACCACATCACCTTCGTTAACTCGCTCGAGATCCTTGGTTCCATCTTCGCGCAGCGGCAAAAAGTCGATTTCCATATCGCGTAAATGCGAGTTCACGAGAGGATTGTGGATGATCTCGTTTGTAATCCAGATCTTGCGATCGGGGAAATGGCGTCGAGTTTCATACGCCATCGAAACCGCCCTATCCACGCCCCAGCAGAAGCCGAAAGCCTCTGCCAGTCGGACGGTTATGCCATTGCGAGTTAGCGTGTTGCCGCCTTCTTTCAGCTCCGCGATTAGATCTGATTCATACGCGCGCTTCAGATCGCCTTCGACGACATCCTTCAGACCGAATCCTTTTCTATGGTAGGTCGGGTTTTTCATTGCGGAAATTCTCGTTTGAACTTGTTCGAATTTTACCGAGTTTACTGAATATTTGCTGCCCAAACCAGGATCGGGGTGTTATTATTTCTCTGGCACACACTTACTATGAACCCTAGTTGACAAGTGACATTCGTCGTTTTTGGGCACCAGCGGTAATTGAGAGCTCGTCCGTGCGAGTTTCTCGGGGTTCATAATTGGGGAGGAATTTTTCGTGAAGAAGTCGTTATTAACGCTCCTTGCTGCTCTCGCTCTCACTAACTGTGGACCTGCGAACGCAGAAGATATGAAAGAGATGGCAAAAAACACCGCTCTGTTTCCGGTCAAGGCTCTAGCAATCGGATCGGGCATGGTTGTGGGCATCCCGGTCGCTATTACCAGACGCAGTTCTAATCGCTGCATCGAGTACACTCAGAATTTCGCAGACCAAATTGGCGGAAAAGAGCACATTCACCCGATGCTGTTCGGAAGCTTGATGGGCATGCCTTTCGGTCTTCTGGTCGGCACCGGCGAAGGACTGTTCTTCGGTGGCAGAAATGCAATCAACCATGGCGTTGAAGAAAAACCATTCTCGCTGGCAACCTTCAGCCTCGATCCGGAACTGGAATAGGCGCAACTGTTTCAGCCAAAGAAGAATCCGAGGCGCGGTAATTCGCAGTAAGAATATTTTTCGCGCGATTTTTATTCCCAGCACGCAATATATGCGGACTGGGAATATTTTTTTGTCGAAATTTATTCGTACAAGTAAACGGCACTTTGAATTGATGGGCTCGAAGATTGGGTACGAAGATTGAGAGCAGCATCGCCTCGGGTTGAATATCGGACGCTCAGAGTCCGAAAAGTCGCAATTCAGACGAACAAAGTTCTTCTTGACAAGCATGCATTAGATTCAGCTGGGTATAAAGCCTGGGGAGTAGGCACTTCTTTTTTCATTTTAGAGGGGACGGTTAGGCGTTTATGCGAACAATTCCGAAGGAGCGGATACTTAGAGTCAACTGTGCCGGATATGGCACGGACGCTCATTGGAATCTGGGCCGAGCAAAGAGCCTGAATAACTACAGTGCGATTATCGTCAATCCGACCAGTATCGCTCACCTTTTCGACAAGGACCCAGAGCTGGTCCGGAAGGTTGAGCAATGCTTGGCTGAGGGACTGACTTCTCTCACAGTTGATGACGATTTATTACTACGCAACCTCGCCGCCGAGATCGACAGCCGAGTCTTAGAGCTTTCAGATTTTCTGACGCAAGGTGGAGTGCTCGTTTACTTCCTTTGCAGACCGTTTGTCATTCAGGGACCGAGTCTGTCACTGGACAATTACTATTGGCTTGAAAGTCTTGCACCGGATCAGCCGGCAGAAAGAAACGTCCGGCACATGAGCGCCGTCTCGCACGGGCGGCTAATCGAACCTACGGCAGACGGCATGACGTCCCACTTTGGTCCGTATTTGCAACAGCACGGACTTGAATGGAGCACGCTGATCAGAACCGAGTATCTGACCGACGGTTATAACGTGCTGGCGGAAGCGGGTGCCAGGAAGTGCATTGCCGGGCAGCTCTTTATAGTAGAGAGCAGTGGCAATGTTGTCTTCTTACCGTCACCGTACTCACCGGATTTCGATAAAACTCTTATAGACTGCTTAAACAAATGGTATCAGTCAAAGGAACAAACCCAGGAAGAGCTCGATGCAGAGCGCCTGGAGATTCAAATGGCGGGCTCGGGTGTGAGCACGCCGGCCCCGCAGACTGGCCCCGCACTTTTCGATCGCGAACAAAATGCGTTTGAGCCCGCAGCATCAGTCGAGATGGAAACAGCTCCAGCGGCTCCAGTGTCCGAGACGGATTCGGGCTTCAGTTTCAGCGCAGACCGAATAGCAGAATCGATTTCTCAGGACGCTCGAAAATTTGAAGAGGAAGTTGCGAATCGCGTGCAAGAACCGAAAAAGACTCTCGGCAACATAGACCTGTCGATTTTCGCTCAAACGGCTCAACAGCTTGTTCAAAAGGCGACGAAACCAGCAGAGCCGGCAGTGCAAGATGAACCAGCGCAGGAAGCTGTGCAAGAGTCTGCACCAATGTCAGAACCGTCAGCAATTGCGGAACCCGAGGTAGTCGCAGAACCTGAGGCTGTAGCAGAACCTGAGTCTGTTGCGCAGGAAGCACCGGGTCACGAACCTGTCGCAGAAATTCCGCAAGTGTCAGAACCAGAAGCACTGCCTGAGCCGATCGCGGAGAGTGCTCCAGCCGTCGATACTACTCCAGAATACGCACTTCCTTCTGAAGATGTGATTCACAACAGCGAGCCCGGTCCAGAAGAATCTATTCAATCAACTGGTGGTCAATCGCTCCGAAACATACTGTCGCATGCAGCGCCCACCGTCCCGGAGAGCGTAATGCCTCAGTCAGTATCACCAGCTCAAGAAGTGCTGCAAGAACCCGAAGCGGCACAACAGCCGTCACCACCTGCGATGGCACCAGCACAAACGCCAGCATCGGCAGCCTCTTTGTTCGAGGACGATGATGACGAATTCGGTAATGCAGAAGAATTAGCCAGACAGGCCGCGGCTCAGGCGGCACAATCAAATTCCGGAGCATATGCTCAACCGCAGACAGCCCCGGCTCCTGCGGAGTCGTACTCAGATTCCGGTGTCTACAGCAGTCAGGCAGCGGATTACAACTACACTCGATCCGGTGCGTTTGAACAACCACAGGTTGAACCGGCGCAGCAGGCATCTTCGTCGATAGGCGACTCAGGAGTTTTCAGCCAGGCCCAACCACAAGCGCCTGCCGCCGAGCTCTCGCCAGCTCCGACACCAGAACAAAGAATTGTGACGCCACCACCTGCGGAGTCAACAATTTTACAGCCACCTTCGGGATTTGCCGCCTCAGTCGGTGGACCTCAAGACACAAACGCTGCCGTTCCTCCGTCACAACCGCCCGTGCAGGAACCGCCACTACCTCCCCCTGTTAACGCATCTGCTGGAGACAATTCTGTGACTAACGACCCCAACAACAAATCTACAATGGATCTCCTTCGTGAACTGGAAAAAGCTCAGCGGCTGCAAGAGCATGAAGCGCCGCCACAAGCGAACCCGCCAGCGACTTCGCAGGTCATGACTGCACCTGTTCCGGAGAACGGAAGTCCCGCCAGACCTTTGCTCAATAACCTTTTCAAAAAAGACGCAGCCGACATGGCGCCTCTTGAATCGCCACTACCAGCAGTGCCACCTGCGGTTCCTCAAGCGATGCCTCAAACCGCTCTACCTCCGCCGGCGCCAGCAAGAAATACGCTCGGCGCGCTTATGCCGGCCGCGGAGTCCAGACCACAAGAAAGTTTCCCCTTGATGTCGAAGGATAACAACATGTCAAATCAGAACGTCCCGGATTGGTGCAGAGCCTACTCCTTCTCATATCTGGACGAATTGAAGAAGGAACAGAATGCTCTTGCCACACAGCTGCAGGATGTTCAAGCAAAACTCAATACGGTAGAGTCCAAAATTTCGTCAGTAGAACAGCTGAAAAATGCGTTGTTAGCTGGCGAGGGAGAGGCTCTGAAGGAAGCAGTCGGAATGGTTCTCGGCAAGTTGGGTTGGACAATCAACCACAACAACGCCACACCGAACGAAGTTCTATTGTTGAATGTCGATCAACCGGAAGCTCTCGTTCGCATCGTTCGCAGCGACAGCCATTGCGACCGCTCCGAAGTCGCGCATGTATCCGGCTCGGCAATCGCTTTCTGGGAAAAGCACGATATTGAACCAAAGGGTTTGCTGATCGCTTGCACCTGGGCAAACATGAGCCCGCAGAGCCGTAACCAACGAGATTTCGAAGAGGCTGTTTCTGAATTTGCACGCAAGAAAAATCTCTGCTTGATGACGACACTGCAGTTGATAGGCATTTATCGAGACCTCGAGCTGGGGCTCGTCACCCAGGATACGGTTCGTCGTCAGATGTTGGAAACCAGTGGCTGCCTCGTCGGCTATTCAGTTGAGGCGGGCATGGTCGGCGCACGCGCATAGGTTTCACAACAACAAGCAAGGAACAACAACAACAACAAACACTGGAATGGGGATCGCATAAGCCAAAGTGACTACACTACCAACTGTACTGATTTCAGGTGCTTCCGAGGAGCTCACGGCGAGGATCGAGCAGCTCATTCGAGGTCAGGCCGAGCTGTCGTTAGTTGAAAGTGTGACGCCGAGCGCGGCCGCGAATCGAGATTTCAAAGCCAAACTCGTTTGGGTTGAGCTTGAGTCAGACCCTGAAGCCAACGTCGCCCTCCTCGAGAGTCTGATCAAGGCACATCCAAATACTTTCTTTGTCGTTAGCAAAGAAGATCTTGAACCGGAACTCGTGAAGCGAGCGATGCAAGTTGGAGCTCTCGACTTTCTGGATCACAAAGGCTGGGCGGCGCAGATTCGAAGCGTCGTGCGCCGCATCATGGCAAAAGAATTCGGATCAAAACCGACACAAGGAGCAGGCGGTCTCTCAAGGCAGCCTTCTCGCCAGTCCTCGTGGGGACAACTCAACAGTGTGAAAGTGGCTCCGAATGCGGGCGGTTTCAAACGCGCAGAGCCAAATCGTCTTGCAGCAGCCCAATCACCACCGCCTCAACCGGCGCAGAAGCCAGCCGCGGCGGCTCCCATTCCTGTGGCAAAACCGACACCAGCGCCACCACCTGCGGTGGAACCGGAGGTAGCCGAAGAAGTTGAAATCGTTGAACAACCTTATGAGGAGCCAACTCCCCCGGAGGTTGATGAAACGCCTGCTGAGGAGAGCGAGTCCGGTTACGAACCGGCCGGCGAAAGCACCGAGTACGGAGTACCTGAAGGCGAGTATCAGCAACAAGAATACGAAAGCGAAGAAAGCGAACAGACAGGGGAACTTGAAGAATATCCCGAGGTCTCTGGTGATGAAGCATACACCCAAGGCGAAGACGATTTTGCGCAGGACAGTGAAACAAGCGCTGGTGGTGAAAACACAGACGATCCTGAATATCAGGGCGAAACAGGCGGAGCTTCGGGCGACGAAGACTATCCTGCTGAGGACGGTGATGCTGTCCAGGCGCAGCACGTAGAAGAACCCGTCTTTGAAGACCAGTCCTTTGAGGACCCACAGTCGCAGCCCGGGGAATTTGAATCGGAATCTGAGCAGCAACTGGAATTCGAATCGGAATCGGAATCGGAATCGGAACCCGAACCGGAACCGGAACCGGAACTTGAGACGGAAACGGAACCAGAACCAGAGCCAATCGCCGAAAAATCAGTAAAGATCGAGACACCACAGGCGGTGAAACCCAAAGCACGCTGGGATGATCTCGACTCTTTGATTTCAAAGGAAGCACCCAAAGCGGCGGCTGAAAAGAAACCCGCAAGCAAGTGGGGCGAACTCGGCAGCATTCAACCTAAGATTTCAAAGGAACCGACTCCATCCTCAGACAAGAAGTGGTCGGATCTCGACGCCATAGTAGCACCGAAATCGCCCGCTTCAGCAGAGTCTCCGACCGGTTCTACCAGTAAGTGGGGCGACCTCGACTCTATCAGCGCGATAAAGTCAGAAGAAAGCGAGGACAACAAGAAAGTTGAATCAAGCCCAGCTTCGAGCAAATGGGGAGATCTCGACTCTATCGGAAAAGCGAATTCTGAATCCGAGCCGGAACCCCCGGAGGCGGTAGAAAGTAGCTGGGGCGACTTAGATTCGATAGGCGCACCTCCGAAAGCATTCGGGAAAACAGAAACGGGTCCATCCAGCAGCAAGTGGGGCGATCTGAATTCAATCGGCGCAAAGAAAGAAGAGCCAGTTGAGCCCGGAAGCAAATGGGGCAATTTAGATACAATCGGCTCCCGGGGTGGAGGCGGACTAAAATCCAATGCTCGCTCGTTTATCAAACCGAAAACGCCGGACGAATCACCCACTCGAACAAACAGCGGGCTGGGAGCATTTGCAGACCTGGGTCTAGCACCGGGTCAGGCAGATGCTGGTAGCGCATCCGGTGGCACCTCCGAGCCCAGCACTGGTCAATCAAAGTGGGGAGACCTTGGCGGTATTGGCTCAGGTGGTCCTGGCGGAAGCGCAAGCTCCTCGAGTGGCTCCGAAAGTCCCAGTTCAGGACTCGCAGGAAATGCAGGACTCGGAGCAGGCACCGGTCTTGGTGGCGGAACCGGTCTCGGTACCAGCACCGGCCTTGGTGGCGGAACCGGTCTGGGTGCAGGCTCTGCAGGCGGCTTAGGCAAACCAGTGGGCGGCGACGTAGACTCGAACCCTTCGGCTTTCAAAAACAGATTTGGAAGAAAGACACAAAATATTGACTTAGCGACTTCGAATCCTCAGGACGCTTTGACTGGTAGCTCTGGTAGCAGCGCCGGAGGAGGCGGGGTTCCGCAAGCCGGAGGCCCGGGCAAATGGGGCAACCTGGATGCGATTGGAACTGCCGGCGGGGGCTCAGCTGGCGGCAGCCCAGCGGCCGGCTCCGCAGAGTGGGGCGACCTGAATTCAATACCAACTCCTAAGTCCGCTCAGGAAGCAAGCGGAGGAAACTGGGGAAGTCTCGATTCGATTCCCACGCCAAAGGGTCCGGGAGAATCAGGGCCGACGCTTGTTGAAGGCGCTCTTCCAAAATCACGTGCTCGAAACGAAGCATCTGAGAAGTGGAAGTCGGGCATGGGTGCAGAGCTGTCAGAAGGTCAGCGAGAACTCGGAGAACTCGCCGACAAACTAAAAGAGAAAGCGGCTGTTCGCGTTAAGGTTTCCGGCGGATGGAAACAAGCAAGTATAGCACTGGCTGTGGCAATCGTCGCGACGGTAGGCTACTTGAGCGTTGCCTTCTTCAGTGTTCCTGAACCACCGACGGAAGTGGAAACAACTAATTAGGCACCACATCCGGTATCAAGTGTTTTCTAAGCTACTCTTTGATTTTATCGATTTTAGCGGCAAGAATGAAGTCGCTCTCAGTCAAGCCTCCTACGGCATGCGTCCAGAGCTCGATTCCCAATTCGCCCCAGCGCACCAGCAAATCCGGATGATGATTTTCGCGCTCCGCCAACTCGCCTATCTCATTTGCTAACTTCAAAGAACTTTTAAAGTCATTGAATTTATACGATTTCAAAAGTCGTTCATCATTTTTAATTTCCCAGCCCTTCAATTCTTTGAGCATGGGCTCGAATTCTTCTCTAGTCAATGGAGGTACGCCTCCTCGACAGGGCACGCAACTTTTCTCAGCAAGACTCATGAACTATCTCCAGAAAGTAGGGACGCAGATCCTACTACACTTGGTTGGTAGACGATATAGTTTCATCTCCAATTGACCAGGAGTCAACGAGATCATCCGGATCTTCCATCACTTCCATCGTGAAATCATCAGTCGTTTCAGAATCGATATCAGCCGGGAGCCTTCTCACAATTTCCTCGATGTTATAAACGAGATTGAAGCTCACCCGAGACATTTGATAGATGTGCACAGCCTCGTAGAGTGCTACTAGCCACGGTATCAAGGTCCAGCACATCGCGAGATAAATTATGCCAGAGGCTTTTTCGCCCAGGTAGAATTTGTGGATGCCGAAATTACCAAGCAGAACGGCAAGCCATATCGCAGTGCGCCGATCTCGTCCTCCTTCCACAGGCTTATGAGCGGCCTCGATTAGCTGGGCCTTCTTGATTCCCATTGGAGGTGCGAGTACTTCAGGCTCAATGGTCGGAGCGGAAGGAGACGGTGACTCCGAGTCCGGAGTCACAGGTATGCCCTCAAACGCGCACATACACTTTGCCGTCTTTTGCTTTCCCGAGCGAAAACGATACACTTCCGACTCGTTCAGAAGACGGTGGCAACTCGGACAATAGAGGGCGGCGGACATCAACTCCGATGCACGAGGTTGGCGGAATTTCAAATTGCCGGACTGAGCGACTTTCTTATTGAGATGATCGATTCGTTTTTGGAACAGTTGTTTTTGTTCTTCATTAGTTGACAAATGTTCGGCTCGGACCAGCTGCTCAACGGCTTCTTTACCCTTGTTCAATTTCAGAAACGCATCTGCAAGTTTTTGCCTGGCTTTGATCTCTTCTTCGCGATGGGCCTCAATTCCATTTACGCGCTTCAAAGCCTCTGCAAAACACGCGTGTGCTTCATCATAGGAGCCGTTTTTAAAAGCTAATCGCCCTCGTCGCATCCATTTTTGAAAAGCCGCAAGCAGGTCAGGTTGCAGTAATTCATCGCCTTTGATGACGGGAATTTCGGCTGATGAAATAGACTGACCGCATCCATGACATTCGATCTGCCAGGACGTCAGCTCGGTCCCGCATGCAGGACAAGAAATGATGCCGGATTCGGATTCACTTACTTCCGGAATTTCAGCCACGTGCCTTCCTCAACCAAGCAACGTCCAGTGTAGTATGCCCTTGCACATCCTGTCGAAAAACTGATAAAAGTTGCCACTCGTTAATAGTTATCCGGATACTTTTCAAGAATAACTTTCTTGGTTAACTCCGGTCCTTGAAGCCGTCGAATAGAGAATTCCATAGCATCACCAGGTTTGAGCGTGCCTAGAATTGCTCTTACCTCATCTGAGGAGCGCACCGCTTTACCATTCACTCTGACCAGGATATCACCACGAGTGATACCAACTTTATCGGCAGGTCCATTGGGAACCAGACCTTTGACGAGCACCATAACCGGATGTCCAGCAAGTGTGTGTGCTTTCTTTCTGTCGGGGTCGACGTCTTCCATGTAAATTCCAAGGAAGGGCCGCGCCACACCGCCCTGTTCAATAATTTTCTTGGCTACTGAAGCGACCGTATCAGCAGGCAAAGCGAAGTTAATGCCAACCACGCCCATGTTCGACGCCGCTGCCGCTATGCCGATGACCTCACCATCGATGTTGGCGACCGGACCTCCAGAGTTGCCCGGTGAGACTGCTGCGTCAGTCTGCAGCATCGGTATGTGATGATTGAAATCGGAAACAATTCGACCCAGAGAGCTCACGACACCAACGGTTACGGAGTGGTCGTAACCATGCGGACTGCCGATGACTACAGCCCAATCGCCGACACGAACTTTCCTTGAATCTGCCCACTTCGGCACCGGAAGATTATTCGCGCCAATCTTAATTACAGCCAAGTCCGAATAGGCATCCCGACCAACGACCGAGCCTGGAAATTCGCGTCCATCGCTCAACGTAACTCGAATTTCGGTTCCCTGCGGCACTACGTGATTACTTGTGATTATATGTCCGGAGGTAGTGACGATGAGCCCTGTACCCTGCGCTTGACCAGAGTATCCTCTAGGAGGACCAGGCACCGAAGCCGGTGGCGGCTGGAAAAACTGTTGGCTGGACTGCAGTGGTTGGATTACCGCAGGATGTCCACGGCTGATTCTGGTATCGATGTTCACTACACAGGGTCCCAGCGCTGCAGCGACATTGGCGACCGAGCTGTCGCCTCTCAATCGCGGTCCACTGCTTGCAGTTTTCTCCTTCTCGTCAAACCTCATGCTGGTCAGAATTTTGTTTGGAAATAAGAAAGAACCACACCAGAAGCCAATTGCAAAGACATTGATGCAAGCAACCACGACTAAAACGCGAAGCCGTTTTCGAGCCTGGGGAGTCTCGACTCTCATAGGAGCACCGGACTTGGAAGAGCTCTCATCTTGATTATCCTCAGGCGTCGAGATCAAATTGGGCTTCAAAAATCTTCCGGACAATTTTAAAAATCGATCCAGAGTCATCGACTGTTCGGCCCGCCCCGCTTGCGCATCGACAGATGCAGCCTCTACCGACTTCAAAACATCTTCTTTGTCTGTGGTACTCCCGCTCGGAGGAAAGCTGGAACGATTTTTGATTCCCTTGATTTTCTTTTCGCCGCGGGTCTCAGCTTCTTTAGCAGCCTGCTCAAGCGTCTTAGCGGGACTGTATCGTTCCCATGCCGCCGGCGGTTCATCTTCCATCAACGCCTTACGATCTAGCTGGTGTCCAGCTAGATCGTCGTCAGAAAGGTCTTCATCTGGTGAGAAATAAATCGGAACGTCGTCGTCGATTTCTTTCGCCATTTACCGAGCTACCCGTACTGAAACGCAGCAAACAAAGGGCCATTAACCGGTTGAGGATAGATTCAAGATCTCGCCCCTCCTGATCAAAATGATCATACCAATCGCGGGCATTGTTAAAACGCTTATTCGGGCGCTAGCCAGCAATCGACAAGACTCTGTCGACTCGTTGAGGACTGAGCAGCAGGATTTCGAGCATAGCGATACTCTCCTGCCCGAAAGATGAAACAGTCAGACGGCGCTCCAAGGTCCGAGTATCTTCGGCCAGAATCGACAGGCAATCAGCATCGGTGGGCTGAGAAATCTTTCTGTACAGCAGTTCCAATTTAAGCCTGATTCGCAGGAGAGACACTAAAACTGCCAGATGATGCATACCAGCGATCACACTGAGGTAGTTGAAACCCGGACCGAAATACAACTTGGAGAAGATTCGCAAATAGGCGAATCGCCGGAGTAAATCAGCGGACTCACGGGGCAAGCGACCAAGGCGAATACTGAGCAAATCTTGCAAACCGTATTCATTCCCACGATGCTTGAAGCTGACCTTCTTAGGCTCGGACAGGAACTCTCGCGCCACAGACTGCGCGTCCAACTCGCAAACCCCTGAGTTGTAAACATTGTCAGGGAAATACAAAATCAGAAGATTCCGAATCAAAACCTGATCGATGATTTTGGGATTGACTGTGAGAGCGGCGATGTTATCTAGTTTCGCACCAACGGCGCGTTTTCTGAAACGCTCAGCTTCTTCCAACAAACTCTTTTCGACCCGCGCCTCAGGCTCCAGTTTTTCCAGCTTCTCTAGAATGAGCTCTTCATCTCCAATGTAATCTTTCCAGGCAAGCGGCTGTCCATCAATAAGTTGAGCTTCGGACCAGTCCAGTGAGAGACCAGGGAAAAGTTGTTTAAAAAGTGCAAACCGACTTTCCAAAAGCGAAACCTGCTCGGCAAGCGGCTTACCGGTGTTGAACAAAACACCGGATGCGGCAAAACTGACAGACGCGAAGGTGCCGCTTGGTGTGTCTGTAAAAGTGTATGGGAAAAGGCGGCACATCGCCGGCTTCGCCTCGGCGCCGAAATCATTGTGAATCGAACATCGTTTATCTGCTGTGAGAAACGCACAAAGCCCATCGTCTCGCTTCTCCAATGAGTGTGAAAAGACACGGAGTTTTTCATCGGCAACGTTTAAAACACGGAAAAGCTGCTTGTTGTCAAAACCTCGTTCTTCAGCGTATCCGCTGATTCGTTCAAAATCATCCCGTGTAGCAGGAACTGGCCACTCAAAGCAACAATTTCCGCAACCCGTGCAGTCGAAATTGATTCCCTCGGGTATATGAAGCTGAGACTCTTTTATTTCTGTCATCGAGACAATGTTAGCAACTTCCTCAGCCTATGCCCATGATTAGACTTATCGAAATTAGAAACCGATACCATTCGGTTCCCTAGTTTCGCAAATATGTCAGATAAACTTCCGCTCTCACAACATAAATCGTTCACGATCGGTGTCTCAACAGTCATCGCAGTCCTCTGCATTATGGCGTATGCCGTCTCGTGCACGTCGCGACCTCTGCTCGATGAAACTTACCTGCTCGAATTGATGAGAGCGCGAGCATCAAATTCGATCATGACCTTCCTCACTGCCATGATCGACTGGACAGGCCCGCTTCCCGAAGACTCATGGGGCTTTCTGGGGAGCAGTATCTTTAGCGTCTTGTCTCATATATCGGGACAATCGATCGCATTTCTTCGAGTCGTCTCGATAACTTTCCATGCACTCAACGCCTTCCTGTTATTCCTGGTAGGCCGAGATGCTTTCGCTCCCAGCAGCGACAGGCATACGGAAACTTCTTCCTATCTTGCGGCCGGGGCTGCATTCATATTTTCCGTTTATCCACTGGCACCAGAGGCAGTATCATGGCTGGGAGGCATGGCTTACGAGATCGGCACGTCATTCTGGTTGCTGGCATTTCTCCTTTATATGAAAGGTAAGCGCGAAAGAGACTGGACAACTCTGGGCTTATCATGGATCAGTTTCTTGCTGGCGGTTCTGTCGGACAACTCCCTGTGGTCCTCAGGATTCATTATCGTAGCGCTTGAATTGGCCAAGTCGTTCATCGGACCGCATAAGTATGATGAGACCATCGAAGTGGCCTCTGAAGATGAAGTCTTCGAGGATGCTGTAGACCGCATGATGGAAGATTCCTTGCGTGGACATGGATATTACATTGCCAATGATGGTAAGCCTGAGCCTATCAAGACTCCCGATCCATTAATTTCTTCCGAGCCAGCATCTGCGGAGCATCGCAACATTGATACCACTAATAGTAGCAGCGGGCCGAACAATAAAGTCGAGACGGAACAGACAGAGCAAAATAAATCGCCAGAACAACCAGTCGAAGACTCGCGCACAGAGAGCGCCGATGAACTCTTTGATACACTCACGCCAACTCTGCCTTTTATAGTTCTGGGTGTTCTGATTTCCATCAGAGCCCTCCCGGAACGGGGGAATGAACAGCTCCCAGGGGACATGATCGCTGGATTTAGTGATTGGGGTCGAGTGCTAAAAGCTCTTTTCATGCCGATCAACGAAACAACTGTCCAGCACGCATCATTTGCGTCCATCGTTCTTTTAATCGCATACGCGGCACTAGCTGTGGTATCAATCTTCGCGCTTGCGAAGAACAAGCAGTTCCGCCAAAATGCGTCGTTTCTTTTCGCATGGCTGATCATGATAGTCGTGCCACATTTGCATACGGCACTATCCAATAGCCAATTTAGCGGAGCAAGACTTGCTTACAGTGCGATGGTGCCAACCACGGCGCTAATCGCATTGGCATCATTCGCACCGATCTACTTGCTGATTACGACTGAGCTGAAAAATGACGGGGCTCCGGAACCTTCGCATCAACACGACTCATTTCATCGCAGTCCAGCGGTTTTCATATCTATTTGCCTGGTACTACTCTTGGTGGGCGCAGGCCTATCGGCCACAGTAAGTCAAAATCTGGCTTACAAGAAAGCTGCTGAAAAACTAGAGACTATCTTCCAATCATCTCGTGAAATTGCCAGAGGTCCGAATTCTTCGTTAACCATCATCAGAGACATGCCGTCAGATATCGCGCTTGGAGAGCAAATATCGCCCAATCAAACTGTGATGCTCTACACCCAGAAACCTCTCTTGAGGGCTCCTCAGATCCCCGGAGGAAGATTGAAAGACGCGTTTCGAGACGGGAAATATCGCGATATAGCTTTGCGCTGGAATGCCGATGAAAACAAGCTCTTACCTGTCGACCTGGAGCAGCCGCTGACAAGCGATCTTAAATTCACAGCGCCGGAAATCAAACGTCGAACTAAGCCAGGGGATTCGGTTTACAAAACAACCGATGTTACTCAGGAGATGGAAACACTTGCGCTCTCCGGATCTTTAAACAAACAACCTTGCTTAGTCATTGACGCCTCTGGTTTGAGCCCCCTCGGTGATGACTTCATCTACATCGACTGCCAGCTTGAAACAAAAGAACAAGAATCAGAGCCGCAAATCAAGCTTCTCTGGCTCACCAAGTTAAAAACCAGATACGATGACGATCGCCGTTCGTTCTCGAAAGCGATAGCCAACGATAAGAAATTTCACCGATACTTCATGCCAATCAGATCAACCGCGTGGTCTACCAACGGATCAATTGAAGAACTCACGCTGCTATTCCCGCCATCATCGAAGGTCCTGATAAAGGAAATCGGGACTGCATCTCCTGAAGACAGACTCCCGACCTTGACCTTTGCTGGAAAATCCCGCGCCAGCGAAACCGCAGAAGAGCCACGCAAAGAACCGATGTTTGCAGGACTTACTTATGATTATCCGATGCTTCCCAACCTCGGGCTTGTAAGTTTTGACAGAAAAGCAGAGGTGCTCAATCTTCGATATGACTCGTCGAATATACGAGAAAGTCATGATTGCGTAGCTGAAATTTCTAGAGTCAATCATTTTTTCGATCTCCCTAACGCCGATGACTTCGCAGCAAAATCGTTGAAAACAGTGCATTTAGATAATCCTTCCGGCGATATCAAACTTTCAGACAAAGATTTCAAAGTGGACGGAATTTACTCAATCCGCATATTCGCGGTCGACAAAGAGGGTAAACTACTGGCTAACTCGTCTGACGCGATTAATTGTTTGATCTACACCAGACCACGGCGCAACTAATTTCGCGAGGCAGCACTTGAATGAAACTACACATAGACATGGAGCAGCTCGTTTACAGCTTCGAGGATGAGAGTCAGGACAATCGCTATTATCTCGACAGAGACACGGGTGACATCAGACTAGTTCATCAAGGCTTGCATGAACTGCGCGACTTGACTGATGAAATCGAGATTGAGCGCGAACGGTTTCTCTATATTCCAAAACCTGATCCGAAAAAGCAGAAGGATGATCTGCGAGACTTCATTGATACCGTGGATGATGACAAAACCAAAATGCTTCTTGACGTCGCTATGGAAAGTCCGCACGTCTTGGCAGGTTTCAAAAAGATCTTGAGTGCCAACCCGGATGGCGAGGCGAGCCTTAAAGCATTTCTGGAAGGGCGGACTCGCCTGCGCGTCCGCCAATGGTTATCAGCCAATTTTATCGAGGTTGATTCATAGAACCTGTGAATCGTTCTTCGGCATACTGACAATCAAACTACGCTTCATTAAAAGTGAAGTTAGCCTTTCCAGGTGGTAAAACATACTTGGATGATGCGCATCGCGTAAACTACACGGGGACGGCGAGCAAGAGTAAACGATGGATTCTCCAGCCAAGCGGTGGGAAAAATATAGAGTCACTGCCGAACAAGCTCAGCAAGAGGGCATGTTCGAATTTGCAGAAACAGCCTGGACTGCCGCTTTGGAACAAGCAGAAGACTTCGGCGACACCGATCGAAGGCTCGCGTATACGCTTGAAAAGATGGCTGAGTGCCTCTGGCATCAGGGCAAACTCACTGACGCCGCAAACCACTGCAAGCGCGTCTTGAAAATGTACGAGAAAGTATTGGGTGCCAAACACCCGGACGTAGCCTGTTTTATGGGCAACCTGGCGATGATTTACCACGCCAGAAACATGCACCAGGACGCTGAGGTCTATTACAAAAAAGCGCTCGAAGTGAAGAGTCAGGTTTTAGGTGCCGACCATCCGGACGTGAAAAAGTTGCAAGGCAACTATGCCGACTTGCTCTTCGTCACGAACAGAGAGTCCGAGGCTGCAGAATTAAAGACCGGCGCCAGCCTGGTAACAGCATCAGATTGGAGAAAAACAACCGGCGCGCAATTTGCGCTCGAATCTCCCTCCAAGACCACGCCTCCGCCCAACGGAGTTCCCGTTCCCGTTTCGCAAACCAAAACTTTGCCTCAGGATAGCAGCACCTCACTTCAGGCAATGCCAAGCCAGGAAGCGCCTATCGCTGAGGCACCCGGCGCAACTTCCGCACGGACACTATCTTCTATACGCAGCAACAAAGCCACTGTACAAAAGCCTAAACCTGTTCCGATCCAGGGCAAATCTAACCCACCGCCAGCGCCTCCGCCGATTCCACCAGGAAAAACAGCTCTTCCAACTCCGGCGGCTCCGGCTTCGCCGCCTCCGCAACCTCAAATGTCGAAAGAGCAGGCATTTGAAAAGTGGAAGATGCATAAGGATCAAGCAGAAAAGGCCAGCGCCATGAACATGCTGCAGGAGTCTGAAACTGCCTGGCTGAGCGCGCTTGAAGCAGCCGAGAAAATCGGAGAAGAGAATCCGCCGCTCTCATACACGCTTTATAGTCTCGGTGACCTGAAAGCCAGACAAGAAGCTTACGACATCGCCGTCACTTATCACCAACGCGCTTACGCAGTGAAGAAGCGCGTATTAGGACAGCACCACCTGGCTGTTGCAGCCAGCGCTAATAGCCTGGCGCGTTTGTTTTACTACCTGCGCGATTATTATCAAGCAGAAAAATTGGCAAGCGAATGCGTAGAGATTTACGAAAAACTGCACGGCAAAGATCACGCCGAAGTTGCAGGCGCCATGCACAACCTGGCAACGCTGTATCACGTGCAGCGCAAATTTGCAGAAGCTGAGCCGGTTTATAAACAAGCTCTGGAGATAAAAACCAAAGTATTCGGCTCCGAGCATCCGGAGACACTCCGCTTGCTGCGTAGCTACGCCGACTTATTGCGCGCAACCGGCAGAGAGTTCGAAGCGCAGAAACTCGACGCTGGTAGCACCGGTATGATTACAGGCTCGTGGAAAACGATTGATATCGCCGATGGTGCCCTTCTGAAAGCGCGAGAAGATCGCTGCGACATTTGCAACGCTCAACTTGGTGGCGCACCAAAATGTCCGAAGTGCGGATTTGAAGCCGCTATCGGCGTAATCTAGTTTTGAAACAAATCTAGTTTTTTTTGAACGCAACTGTTTGAACGTCAAGCTACTGCGGTCAGCTTCGGACGACGCTCAGCCGAGAAGTGCAGTGCTGCAGACTCCGGCGTAATGTATGTGCTGCCCAGTGAACCGGCAATCATCGCTTCTTTCTGCGTGCTTCCGTCGAATATGCCGAGTCTATTGCACTCTGCCAGAGCGCGACCTTGATCGTTAGTCACGCCAAGCGCGGATACGGCAACACCCTTAGCAAGACTCAAACAGACCATAGCGGGCATGTGTCCTGCCGCTTGCCCCATAGCTGCGTCAGCCATTCCGATGCCGGCCCAAGCCAGGTGCCGCATGATACCGAGCGCATTAGGGTCTCCACTACGCGCGATTGATAAAGCCATAGCCCCAATGTTTTGAACTTTAGCACTGGTTGACGCGGCCTGGCTCTCAATCTTCGCCGCCTCCGCACGTGCTTCAGCTCGAGCTATACTTCCTGCGACACTGCCCTCACCTGCGCTTCCATCCGAGTGCAAGACTACGCGACCATCTCCGTTGATGACACTACCATCGGTGCGTAACATCAAGTCGCTGGACTGAATGCGTACGTCCCCTCCCGGCATACGTTCAACACCATTAGCAACGGTGTGACCAGTGCTGAAGTCGTGAGTCAGGGTGACGTTGCCATCCTTATCGGTTCTGGTGACCTTATCACCTTCAATGACAATTTTCTCGCCATTACTGTCGGTGGACACGGCTTTGTCAGAATTGACCTGGGAGTCGACAGCGATATGCGCCATTTGTCCGGGCTTGGCAGGATCAGGTGTTTCTGTTTCCGCACGGAATCTTCCATCGTGCATCCTGTGCAACCGATGGAATCCCTTACCAAATCCGCGGTCAATGTCGATATCGGTGCCATCGGCATTGATTTCAACATGGCCTACACGGAAGCCGCCCTTGTTCTTACCTTCCGTAATTCGCTTTACTTCAAATGGCGGCTTTTCGCCTGCCGGTATAGCGCTCCACTCGCCGTTACCATGGCGAACCATGATCTGAAGCGTATCTTTATTGACCTTATACTCTGTCGGATTTGCCGGGTCGCTTTTCGGGTCGGTGAATATAGCGTCTCCGGAAGCTTTATCAAATCTGATGATACGATTGCTTTGCTCGTCAGTCGCACCAATAGAGTCACCGAGGGTAAAGATACCAGGTCGGCCAAGAACCTCTGTGAGACTGAATTTCGACTTGAGATCGATCAAAGACTCGGCAGAACCAATCGCTTTGATGTACTTGGAGCCTATGGCAGCTTCCCAGCTGCCATCTGGTTTCTTCTCCACAAAACCGCTGTTGTCTTTGTTAAACCATGTTTCCGTTCCATCTTTAAGGCGATGAACGGTCGTTCCATCGACGCTCTGCAAAGAGATGCTGCCATCCGGGTTTTCAATGCGAAGATTTCCTGCCGCGTCTCGCTGCACCTTCGCTTTAGACTTTTCGTCGATGGTCTCTTTAGCATCCTTCAGGCCGTTGGTGAGCATGTCTGAAGTTCTTGCGAGCTCCTCGGGTGATCTACCCGTCAGCCGAGCGATTTCGCCTTCAGCGCCGCCCGCTCCACTATTGAACGCCCCATCATTTTTAGCTTCTTCTTTGACCTTTTCCAGGGCGGCAAGACCGTTCTCACCCGCCTTTTCCTTGTCCACGTTTTTAAGCGCGCGGTTCGTTCTCAAAAGATCTTCGTTGGATGCATCTGCGCTGTAAACGGAATCGTCCAGAACTCTTTTGGCTTCCCAACCCTTATCGATACCGGCTGTCTTAAACGCGCTATCGAAAGTGTCTCCGAACCACGATGCGGTATCGCCAAGCCATGAGGTCGCGCCATCCCACGCGCCCTTGCAAACGTTCTCAATCGGATCAGGTGTGATCGCGCTCACGCCCCAGGCGAAAGCGTTTCCAATATCGCCTAGAATGCCCCAATCGTTCTTCTTAGTGGGGTCGGTTTCATTCTTCGCGTCTGCAACAGCTTTCGAGTCGGTCGGAGCCGCTTTGTCCGTCGCTCCTGCTAGAACACCTTTTGCGGCTGCGTCTTTGGCGACCGCTGAATCGCCCTCGACATCGACTTTCGGCAGTGATTTCTTGTCGGCTTCTGTGGTCTTATCACCGAAACCGAGTGCGGCTTTGATTTCAGATATCTCGTTGTGGTCTTCCCAGAAGCCCCAGAGGCGCTCAGAAAGAGACTCTTCCTTCTTCTCCTCGCCCTCTTTCTTGGCGTCGCCTTCCTTCTTTTCCCCTGGTTTCTTCTCGCCGCTGGCTTCAGTGGCGGTAGAGTCAGTAGAGGCCGGCTTGTCGGCGGGCTTGTCCGCAGGCTTATCGGCAGGTTTGTCTGCGGGTTTGTCGGTCGCAGCACTGGTTGTCGAGTCGGCTTTGAGCTTCTCGGCAGCGCCCTTCGCATCGGCTTCCTGTGCAGCAGCCGACGGGCTCGAAGCGACTTCGGGCTTTTTGTCGTTAGCTGGTTTGGGAGCGTCAGCCATCCGTTGGGAACTCCGGATTCGTGAGAGGGAACCTGGGATACGCGCGATGCGTGTTTAGGTTTTCGGACTGATAGTAAGTAGTGATATTGTCAAGGAGCATGCCCCTAAAGTCAATCGACGTTTGCGGGAATTACGTAGTCCGAAAACGATGATTTAATATTAAATGCCCGAAAAAGCCATGAATTAAACCGAATATCAGCTGTTGACAGCGTTTTCCCTATGGCTTCGGTATAACATGACGCTAAAATTGATTTCGAGCAGTTTCTCCGAACATGATGACCAAACACCTTACTAATTCGACAAAAGCAAAAACAAGTTTCACCATCCTTTCTATGTGTATTGCGATGCTGCTATCCGGCTGTGATGTCGTGAAGCAGCTCGTAGGTTCGGGAGCTAACGCACCGGCAAATCCGGGCGCTCAAGCTCCACAGCAGCAACCGGCGACGCATGGTCCCATGGACGGTTATTGGAAGCTCGCCTTTCAATTCAACGAAGACGTGAAAAGCAGTCATATTCGCGTCTCCCAGATTGGAGACAAGTTTTCAGGTCAGGGAACAGATGACGAAACCGGCAAACCATTTCTTGTCGAGAACGGCGTGGTCCGTCAGGATGAAGTAGTTTTTTACAAACGCTACGAGCAACCTGATAATCCCAATCAGCCTCCAGTCGAGTACGGCGGAAAGGTCGATTTCAAATCAGGCTACATGAGTGGCAAGTACCTGATTACTTTTCAAGGGAAAGAAATCGCAGGTGATTGGGAAGCTCAACGCGAGGGAGCCGAGGAACAGAGCGCAGCAAACAATCCGCCGCCACAAGAGCAGAAAGCCCCTCCGCCGGCAAACCAGCCGAACAAGGCGCCTGACCTTTCGGGGAAATGGACTATGGGCTTCGAGTATCAGTTTAAAACCATGCATTCGACTATGTTTATAGAACAGCTCGGAGACAAGATCACCGGCCATGGTGAAGATGAAAACACCAAAGAGAAATTCGTGATCGAGAAGGGCTGGTATAAGTACCCGAAAGTCACACTGATTCGAAAATACGCTGCAATTAAGGGGAAAAATCCGAAGCCTGAGCGGCACATGACTTTCAAGGCCGATGTTTCCTGGGTCAATGATTCCGACTATCAGGGACCGTACATGGCAGGTAAGACCGACGGCGGCGGTAACTGGGAAGCTCAACTGGTTCGGTAATCAAACTGGTCATCCGGCGAAGAATGTGCGATGCTTAGAGTAGTGCGTTCGAAATCGAACAGGCACTTTCTGTGCAGCAAAGTGGAGTGGCGCTCAAAGCGAAGACGATTACGCAATTCATTTGCCACTGGATCTGAAAGACTGCTAGACAGGACCAGCACGAATTTTCTTTGTACCTTTTGAAGCAACGGTCTCGCTCGATAGATGGGCGTTTGTTCTCCATCCATCAAGGCTGCTAGAACTCAGGAACATCTCCTGAAAAATTCGACAACAAGAAGGACTTATGAATCAACAATTGATTTTAGGAAATGAGCAATCAGTTTCAGTGACACCATGCGTAGTACTATGCAAATTGCAAACGGATTTGGCTTCAATAGCAAAATCAAAAGAACTGCCTTTTAAGGAGCTCTACGAACTCACTCCTGAGCTGTTTGTCGAGATAGAAATTCAAAAGAATCCGGCAAATAACTTTGAAGCTCGAATTCGCTCCGCTAACGGCACGGTCCAGGCAGAGGATCCAAACTTTAAAAAGCTACTTGAGGTCGTGCATGCAAAGACGACGCGAGCACTCTCCTTTTGCCTGAGCCGTCTGGAAGCAACACCTTGCAATATGATGCCGCATTTTGCGGTTGATGAAATTCTGGCGCTGTTTAACTGCATCAGTTCATTTAAGAACGACACGACGATGCCGCATTCGTTTTTACAAAAGGGTCCGCGTGGTTCTTACGAGCTGTTCTCGATAAGGGAAACGAACGGGAGATGCGAGGTGACCTTCGAAACCAATTACATTCATGGCAATACCATGAAATGGCGTGCTGAGGTCGAATCGTTGAACCAGGCTCTGGATAGAGCGGACAAGGTGCTGTCCGACAACCTCGGAGAATGGCTCAAGCAGGGAGTTTCTGCGAAGTTCACTGCGTCAAAGAAATAGGTAAATTGAACTGAACAGAAGTACGTTCCCCGACTGCCAGCGAAACTAGAATCGCGAAGCAAGACAGGGTGCGTTTGTGCTACCATGAAATGAGAAAGTATGTGGAAGTGAGCTGTTCCAGCAAGGACCTGAACGACGCCGCTATTTGCACTCGATCTAGTCGGACCGAAGATCAGAGGGTTTATGCTGGCGCTCATTTACAGTTTCCACACCGGTTTCGGCTGCAAACATGAGTGAGCAGCACGACGCCGCGTCCGCCAGGCTTCTTAGCAGAGGTCTCACTACTTTCGTTCTTCTCGAAAAACGATACAAGATGTTGTTGATGTTGCAACATGAGAGTCCTGAGCCCTATTCTCGCGGCACGGTCGCTATCCTAAATCGCTTGATCAGGAATCTGAAAGCACAGGGGAAATTGACTGAAGCTGAAGAATTCAGCTTGCAACGCGCCAATGTCATCTACTTTCTTACAGGAAATATATAATGCTGGCTTGGTTGTTACTTTCCCTGTTGTTCTCGATTATTGCCGGATTATTGATTCTGATGTCCTTGGTCGGTGTGGCAACTGCTATGTATTTTGCCACACAGGAGATCTTCAGTTGAGTGGCAAGTTTAGTCTGACCAGGCTGCCTTCTAGCAGGCGAACCGTCGTTGATCTTTTGAGAATCGTGGGAGGTAAGGCTGTTCCCGCCTACATTGTGATAGATCTCGACTCGACCTGGGTCAATACGTTTATCCAACGCTCGAAAAACAAAGGACACCGCCTGACGGTAACTTCTATTCTCCTGAAAGCGATCGGTTTGGCACAGCAGAACCATCCTTTGAGTAGAACGGAATTAACTGCAATCGGCAAAACAGTCACTTATCATGATATCGTAGGCGGTATCACTATAGAACGAGACGTAGATGGACAGAAGACGGTATTTTTCGGTGAGATTGAGTCGCCCGATACAAAGTCAATCTATGAGATAGCACACGAACTGCGCGAATACTCGAAAGTGGCAATTAAGAAATCCGCGGCCCTCAGACTGCAATCTATCTTTGCGGCGTTTCCGTATTTCCTCAGATTCTCAATTTTGAAACTTGGAATCGCGTTTCCTTTCTTACGATTACAGTGCCAGAAAGCAACATTCGGGTTAACGTCATTGGGCAAATTCGGAATGAACACAGTTCTAAGTCCTTGTATCTGCACCTCGACCTTCGCCGTAGGGACCATCGAAGACCGGGTTACTGCGAAGAATAACGTTCTTTCTATTAGATCGATGATGACGGTTTCGTTTAGCTTCGACCATCGAGTAATAGATCCAAACTCGGCAGCCCGATTCGTCGACGATGTTCGGCGACTCATGGAAGGAGGGCTACAGCCCATTCTTGAAGACAACTCTTCGAGAGCAGAGATCATTGCGTGCTGAATTGTTAACTTACTCTGAGCAATCCGGACAATTCACCACTAACGGTGTCATACTTACAGTTGAAATAAGTCGGGCAAAATGCTCATCCTTCGAGTTTCGACAGCGTCCAGGCTCGAAGAACAGTGCAATAAGCACTTTCAGAAAACAGAATTCAATTCGCTCCAAAGTTCTTTGTCGCTTCTCGACCAACAAAATTGCAAGCGACGCACTCGAAGTTTCAGTGCATAAATTCAGTAAATCTGTAGTCTAAATCCAGCTTTTTCAAAGGTCGCTGCATGCAGCGGCTTGCGTACTTCATTAATCAAGGCAAAAACATGCAAAACAGTAAAATATTCGTCCGAAACCTTTCGTTCCGCACCACCGATGGTGATTTGGCGCAACTATTCGCCCAGCACGGAGAGGTTATATCCTCCAGAATCGCAACCGACCGTGACACCGGTCGTCCGAGAGGTTTCGCATTCATCGAGATGAAGACATCAGAATCGGCAGAAGAAGCGATTCGCGCTCTGGACAATACCGAATTCGAAGGAAGAGTTTTGTCAGTCGCTATCTCTGAGCCAAGAGAGCGCAGACCGCTCAAGGCTTACGGTCACTAAAAACTCGAATAAATTAATTCAGGCGCCGTCTTCCGAGTAATCAGAGGGCGGCGCAGCTCTTAGAAACCTTTTAGGATACAGATCTCAAGAGCGTCACAAATTCGAGCCTTCTATCTGGTAACCTAGGCAGACACCTTGACTACCGGGTTCCCCATGAAAAAACAAAACGCAACGCGAACCGCTGCCTTCCTCGCACTATATATGGTGTCAACAACTTTTTCGCCGGTTGTCGCGGCCGAGAGTTTCGCACGTTCAAGCAAAGCATTGCATTCCAGCGGTTTCTCAATAGCCATTAACGAAATCCTTCCTGAGAGTTCGGATTCCACACAAGAAGCGCTTCCGGACGAGTCTCAACCACCGGTCGAACAACAAAGCTCTGCATTGCTCCGCAACGAAGTCAGTCAGGCAACAGACGATGAGACTTCAGAAATTGCACAGGACGTTGTAGACATTGAACGCCAACAGGACGGAGAGCAAACTGCAACAGCAGAAAAGAAGGGGTTCTTCAGTTCCTGGTCCTTGCCGATTTCAGGACCGCTGGTATTCAGCTTGAAACGGCAACAGTTAGCCCAAAAGAGCAAAGAGTTATCCGGATCGATTTCATTCGAAGATCCATACGAATCGGCTTCGCAGCATATAGAAGGTCTTCTGGAATGCGCACTGGCTCGCGATTCCCGTTCAGAATCGTTAGAAAAGGCTGTCACTCATTACAGAAAGAAAACCCAAATCGTGATCGCCGAATCGAAAGACGCGATCAACCATGTGGTTCCGTTCCGTGGATTCGGTCCCTCGGCTGAGGCGGGAAACATAATCACAGGCGAAAAACTGGAAATCAAAAGCCGCGCAGCGGCTGAATATGCAAGACAAAAACATGTAGACGAGCTTCACGTGAAAGTGGTCTCAAGCATGATGCAAATTTCGATGGGTCTAGGCATGACCGATCAAGAGCGCGGTCAGACAGTCACCGCATCCGGTGTCGAGGCATTGACGCAACTCGTCGGTGAAGAAGAAGCGGAAAAAGCCAAAGCTCAGATAGCCAGTATGGCGAGCCAGCTTTCCGTCGACGATGAGGTGTTTAAGAAACCGACCTGGGACGTGCAGGAGCGGCAAAAACTTCATCGCCAGATTATGGAACTGTCACTGGATGATGATCCGGTGGTACACCAGATAAAAAAGCACATTCATAAATACAACCAGAAGTCCAAGTTTGCGATGGTATCATCATCGGTGGTGCAGACTATGCTTGGCGCAGCGTCCATGACACCGACATTTGTTGGTCCGGCAGCGAAAACTGCACTGGTCGCGTTTGTGATGGCGACCGGAGGTCCGGAGCAATGCAAACTGCTCAAGGAATTGTACCTGGATAAACGACTGGAGAGTCGCTGGAAAGTCCTCAACGAAGAGGCGCATATGGCGGTCGAGAACTATCAGCTGGCAGTGTTAACGAAGAATCCGACCCTACTCTGTTATTCGGAATCAATCGTTGGTCAAATGGTTGGTGGACACCACGTCAACGAAGTGTTTGGAACAACCCTGCTCGCGAAGAAGACAGAGTCGCCGAAGACAATGTGATCGTTTCACACCCGACACTATCAGGAAATTACGCCGAGCTTCTTGCCTACCTTCTGGAAGGCACCTAGTGCTCTGTCGATATCCTTCTTATCGAGCGCGGCAGAAATTTGGCAACGTAGTCGAGCTTCTCCCTGCGGAACAACCGGATACCAGAGACCGCGCACATAGACGCCTTCTTTGAGCAACTCACTACTCATATCCATCGCCACGGATGCTTCGCCGACCATCACCGGGACAATCGGATGTATGCCTTCGAGGATCGTGAATCCAAGTTTCTGAATTTCGGTTCTAAAATACTCAGTGTTACTTTGCAGTTTTTGAACCAACTCATTGCTTTCCTCCAGCATCTTAATCGCCTCGATAGAGGCGCACACAATGGGAGCTGGGACCGTGTTTGAGAACGTGTATGGACGCGACTTCTGCCTTAAGAAATCTACGACTTCTTTCTTACCGGCGATGAAGCCACCAGCCGCACCACCGAGCGCCTTGCCCAGAGTTCCGGTCACAATGTCCATCTTGCCATGCAGTCCGCACTGCTCTGGCGTGCCACGCCCGGTTTTACCAAGTACGCCGGTAGAGTGAGAATCGTCAACCACTGACAGAGCGCCGTACTCCTGGCAAATTGCATGAAAACGGTTCAAATCACAGTATTCGCCTTCCATGCTGAAGACACCATCAGTGACACCAACGCTAAGGCGATAGTGTTTCGCCTGATTCTCTTTGATCGACGCTTCGAATTCATCAAGGTTGTTGTGCTTGTATGCTTTCAAATCGCAAGTTTTCGTCGCCTGGCGTACCAACCTGATGCCGTCGATAATGCTCGCGTGATTGAGTTGATCGCTGTAAATAATGTCGCGATAGTCTGATTGACCCAGGTCGGATGACATCAGTCCCGTAAACAGGGCTTCGTTGGCGGCAAAACAGGAAGAATGCAAAATTGCCGCTTCCATGCCGAGAAACTCGGCTATCTTTTCTTCAAGTTCCAGGTGAATATTCTGAGTTCCACAAATGAAACGGACAGATGCCATCCCGTAACCATGCTCTTCTAAGCCACGCATTGCCGCAGCTTTAATTCGCGGATGATTAGCCAGACCGAGATAGTTGTTTGAAGCAAGCATCACGCAATCGCGGCCATCAGCAGTTACAACGCCGCCCTGCTCACCATCAATCGGCACTTCGTATTTGTAGGTTTTAGTTTCCTTCGCTTTCTTTAATTCATTGCCGAGTGCATTGTAAAAGTCAGCAGGTTTCAACGATTTACTTTTGCTGTCGGTGGAAGCGCTCATTAGATTGGTATCTCCTCAACTTGTAAAACTGAAGGGTCTATTTGCAAAAAATGTTGTGAACCAGCACCTATGGCTGGAACACTAGCTTCATTTCAGCGCCGTTGTTCAACTGCTCAAACGCAGATGCGTAATCGTCGAGCTTGTAGGTTTTAGACGCGAGTATTTGATCTAGTTTCGATTGCAGGTCCAGATGCGGTGCTTGAAGCAGGCGCAACATGGTTTCCCAGGTGTCGAACATTTTACGACCGAAGATGCCTTTGACAGTGACGCCCTTCCATATGACACCATTGGCGATATCAAAATCAGTCAAAGGCTTTCGGGTGATTCCGAGAAGAAGTACAGTCCCGCCGTTTCTAACAATGCGGAAAGCATCGCGATATGCGGTCGGGGAGCCGGACATTTCGAGAACCACATCGACGCCATTTGCCATGCTCTCGTTTTTCTCTACCGCATCATAAAGAGCTTGTGAGCCGTTTAAAACGTCAAAACATTGCTCTGCACCAAACTGCTCACCTAGAGCGAACCTGCGCTCGGTATCAGCAGCTTCCGTAAGATAGATACGAGCCGCTCCGAATTCGCGACAGAGAAAAGTCGCCATCAATCCCAGCGGACCAGCGCCGAGAATGGCCACGGATTTACCGCGCACATCCGCTTCGTAGACGGTGTGGACAGCATTACCGAAAGCATCGAGCATCGCCCCGATACGAGGCGGAACAATCGACTGGTCCCCATTTTTCCCGAGTAGAATGACGTTTTTATACGGAACACAAACATATTGCGCGAAACATCCATCCAGGTGTACGCCTTTCACCTTCACGCGAGTGCAGATGTGTTCATTTCCCGTCCGGCAAAGAGTACAGTGCCCGCAAGACAGGTGCATCTCGGCGGTCACGTAGTCGCCAGGCTGGACCAGCAAACTGTCCGGCACGCCAGGGAAACGGTCGGCGCCCACGCCCTCACCGACAGCGTCTATAACGCCACAGAACTCGTGTCCGACAATTATTGGCTGGTAACCGCCGTCACCCAAGTAGCGCTGCATTTCGAGCCGAATCCCCTCGGATTTGGAACTCTGATAGATGCTTTTGTCGGTCCCGCAAACAGCCGTGGACAATACTTTGATTCTGACTTCGTCGGAACGAACTTCAGGAATCGCCATGTCTTCCTTCAGCGAAAGACCATCCTTATCTAGACTCTCCTTTACCAGGCATCTCATACCTTTCGTCTTAGACTCCTTTATTGATGATTCCTGGGCTGCTGTGTTTTGCATCCCGCCCTCCGACGTTACGTAGACCCCGCGGCGCTCGTCGGCGCTCACGACATCGCTAAAGTCTAACAAGAGTGAGGCTTCACAACGTGAGATTAGACCAAGCTAAAAGCGTCGATGTTTGTTTCTCGTCACGAAACGCAACGACCTAATTTACGATTGAAGTGAATAGTTTTTCTGAAAGCGAAAACGTTGCCTGGACACGGCTTTTGGAGGAAACACCAGCGCCGCCTGGAGCCAAAACATATACGCAATATCGCCAGAGACTATGCAGGCTTAGCGTTTGTTTAGTTGCCAAGCTGAGCGCCCGATTTTAAATTGGTAGACGTCTCAACAATTTCTTTATTTTTCGAACCGTCCTCCATCCTCAGCGAGAAACCTTATGAACTTCGATCCTTCACTCCCCAATCCACAGAACCTTCAACCACGCAGCGGCGATCCAGGAATAATTTCGATGGCTGAAGCGCTAATTGTTCGAATGATCGTGATGGGAAGCGGTGGTCCTGAGAACGCCGAGATTACGGAACAAGGTCTGCGATTCGTACGGCATCTTATGGCAAACTCGCGAGCATGCCGCTCGGGTTTCATTCCAAACTTCAAGAACATCGACTGCGTTCGGGAAGTGGCAAAAGATTTCATACGCCAATGCGGCTCCGCATCGCGCGCACTGCAAACAATGTATCAAGTGATTTAGACCTGTAATCGCTCCAGATCTTCGCGCACTTCATCCGCTGAGTAGTATCGGTGCTCGGTATCAAATTCAGTGGCACGCGCAACGATGGCGTTCATCTCCGGGCTGATTTCCGGCATCACACTGCGCGGGTTGGATTGTTGCATGGGCTCAGGATCTCTTGCAGTCAGCATGTAGTACATCGTGCAACCGAGCGCGTAGATGTCGCTCAACGGCGATGGATTTCCGCGGAATTGCTCCGGTGGAGTGTAGGCTTGCTTGCCCACGACCGTAGATGTTCTCGATGATTGAAACTGCAATGCAACCGTAAAATCAATCAGAAAAATTCGCCCATCACCGTCAACCAGAAGATTGTCCGGTGTCAAATCGCGGTGGACGATCGGTGGTCTAAAGCTGTGCAGATAAGCGAGTATGTTGCAGATAGTGAGCGAAACTTCGCGAACCAGCGCCTCGTTCAACGGTCCGTTCTTCTCGACCAATGCCTTCAGAGATTCACCATTCACCCAGTCTAAAACCAGGTAGGCTCGATGGTCTTCAACGAAACAATCGAGCAGATTGACAATCGACGGATGATTGATATGACTGAGGATTTGCGACTCATTGTTTAAGGTCTCATACTGCTTGTCTGCAAGCGCAGAGCCCCGATGTATTGGAAGAACATATTCTTTTAGAACGACGAAAACTTCGGCATCTTCGTCGAAGTGAGATCCGTAGATATATTCACGGTTCCTCGTTGTAGCAAGGTAGACTGTACCCTGTCCACCGCCGCCAAGTCGCTTTAAAACCCTGTATTTGCCTTCGTTCAATTCGGTGCCGTTCGGTAATGCACCGCGGCGCTGGCGGGTGTCGGGCGATGAAAAATACTGCAACCACAAGTTTGTATATCTCGAATCATCGGCACCAATGGCGATATCACGAGGCGCGAAGTTGACCATCGCGTTAGGCGCATTCGTTTTCAACTCAATAAAGAAGGATTCTGGCTCTACCCAGGCGAACGCATTCTCCCATTTTATTCTGTACGTGTTAAGCGTGCGGGTAGCCATATAAACCGACGTTTTACCGTTAGGCTCGTCGACAATTTCCAGAGCTTCTACGTCCCACCAGGGCACCACAATCGGAGGATTGGCGCCACCAATTTTCTTGTGGCCCAAACTGATGCCTGTTCCGTCGATTTTGATTATTTTGATCTCGGTCTGTTCAGACATTCGACGCCAGGACATAATCAGCCCCAGAAGGACCACGAGACCGCTGTATATCATCAGCGGAATGCCGTAATTGAATGCATTTACGACTTCCTTTCCCAGCGGCGTCTTGTCTCCAATGATTTGCATTCCGGCAAACAACGCACCGAAAGTCAGAATCAGAAAAACGACCATCTGCCACTGCTCACGGTGCGCATTCACATCGCTCATCCGAGTGGTGATTCGCCGCCCTTGTGTTGTTATGAACTCGAGTTTGCGTGGCTCTGTCGTTTTCATCACGATAGATCCTTACGAATTTGCTTGACTCTCGCACGCAAAGCACCTGCATCGGGCAGTCTTCCGTCAGGGTCCAACTTCGTACACTCTCGAATGAGCGCGTCCATGGCTCGCGAGCAATTTACTCCGGCTGCATGTGGACTACTTTCCGAAAACGGCGACGGATCTTGACCCACCAGCAAAAAGTAAAGGGTGCATCCGAACGCATAGATGTCACTCCTTAAATTGCTCTTGCCTCTAAACTGTTCGAGCGGTATGTATGCGTTTTTTCCTATAACCGTTCCTGTAGCCGTACCGAGAAAGTCGTTAGCGGCGCCGAAATCCACAATCGTAATGCTGCCGTCTCGACTGACAATCATATTGTCCGGAGTCAAATCACGGTGCACTATAGGTGGTGTCAATGAATGTAAGTAAAACATCGCCTCGGCAATCTCGTCTGCCCAGACGGAAACGGTCTTCTCGTTCTGAGCGCCGAACTCGTTGACAAATGTCCTTAGATTTCGCCCTTCGATATACTCGAGAACGAGGTAGTGACGCTGGTCTTCAACGAAATAGTCGTAGACAGACGCGATACTGGGATGATCGATCCGCGCAAGAAGCTGCGCTTCGCGCTCGAATAATTCTAAGCACTTACTGCGCGTCCGATCGTCTGCGGATTCGGGCAGGACGGCTTCCTTAAGTACCACGGTTGTTTTACCATCACGCTCGGCAAGATAAACAGCCGACAAACCGCCAAAGGCCACCTGTCCAACGATTCGCAATCGACCTTCGTTTAACTTATCACCAGACTCGTGAGGAACGAATGCAGTAGCGCTAAACCGCATGCCAAGCTCCTGCTGCCAAAGTTCCGTAAAACTGAGCGCATTCGTCGCTCTCCCTCGCGAGACGATCGACGAAGATAGTTGACCAAGCTCGGGTCTGATGCGAACCTTAGGGCAGTATGTGTTTATGACAAGCAAGAGGCGCTCCAGATCAGTTCGGTTAAAACCGTCGATCGCGAACGTTGCCGATGAGTTGCCATGAAAGGTAAAAACGATGGAAACCGGATCCCAACTAGGCAAGCCGTCACGCATGAAAGCAATCTCGCGAAGCTCCGACCAGTGACGATCGAGTTGTCCATTCATCGAGAGGAAAAACAAAAGTGGCAAAGAAATACCGCTATAGTCGGCTTTCAATGCGGTATTCCGAGTGACGAGCGAGGCTGTTATCCAGATAAGACCTAGCCCGCCGATCATCACAAAGAGAAGAACGATTGTTTGTTTCGCAAAGAGCATTAAAACAAAAACCGCAATCAACAGTATCAATGGTATCGCAGTCAAACCGAATGTCTCAGGTAGGCTAGTGAAAAAAGAAAGAACAAAACTTACCGGAGTCTGTTCAACGTAATGAGAGTAAGGAATTACATGCTGGACGCCGGCAAACTCTTTCACGAGCGCCAGTTCATGATCGTCGATTTCGGCTTCGCTAAGAGGTTGGGATTCAAACGTCATGACAGTCGGTTTAAACAAAGCGCCATTCAAATATTACAAGTTTGATCACGATTGTATTTACTGTTCCCTCCACGGTACAAAGTCTCCGCGATGAGGCATATAAATATTGTTGAGCCCGGAAAAGTTACTATGCAGAAACAACGAAACAGGGCCGTGGGCAGCGCTCAGATTTCCGAATTCTCCGTCGCCTTGACGGTGTTCATGCTCGTGCTTCTGTTGCCCTTAATCAACCTTATCAGCTTATCTACAGCCTACGCGACTGGATTTCTCGCGGCAAAATACGCTGCATCGAGGGCGGGTGATTCTCTGAATTACGCAGAAGCAATCACGGCAGCGGCTGAAGCGTCCCGGGAAATTACGTCTTCAGGTCTCGGAAAGTTTGCTGCGCTCAGGCCGGTCGGAGGCTACGACAACTCAGGCATGAATCTGTTTTTGACAGATACGAATATTGCAAGCAATGTCAACGTGACACACGGACCGAACACACCGGCAGTATCGGCGCTCGATACCGACCACTACCTGTATTCTTACGATACCGTTCTCACTTACGATGTAGGTCCGTTTCTAAACCTTAGCTCGATTCCGATCGTAAGTGATGTTCCTGCTCTCGGAAAAGCTGTTCGCATGCGGTTTTCCGCGAACAAGGCCGTCGAGCATCTAGATGGTATCATTGCGGCTGGAGGAGGCTATATAACCACATCCAGCATTACCGGTACGGTCTCAAACTCCAACGTCCTTGGTCCTACGACATACTCCGTGACCTCGTCAAACAGCGCAAGCTCGAATTCGACAAATTCCAATACCATTGCTTCCGCCACGTCAGCGGCCGCATCAAACGACGCCGGAGTTATGACGCCGGCAGCGGCTCCCCGGCGCCCATGGCAAATGGCTTCCACAAACGGTGTCACTCGCTGGATTCCCAACGTAGTCAGTTCGTTTCATGTTCAACTCACCGGCGAGGTAGACTTCGACTCCGGTGCGGATGTATTCGACACGGATTTGTTTGAAACCACAGCCGCAGACGTTCAAAAGATCCACGACAACGGCGGTTACGCAATCGCGTACTTCAACGGGGGCGCATGGCAGCCAGGAATGCCGGATTCAGGAGATTATCCGGATTCGGTAATCGGGAAAACGCCGATGAACGGCTGGCCGCAGGAACGCTGGCTCGACATCAAGCAAATTGAAGTTCTCCGTCCGCTTATTGCAGCCAAAATCGCGGTAGCAAAGTCAAAAGGTTTCGACGCCGTGGATCCAGACAATATGGATGGTTACACGAATAAGGAAACCGCGGAGTTTCACCTCACCAAGGCCGATCAAGTGGCATTCGCAAAGATGGTCGCTGAAGAAGCTCATAAGCAAGGCTTGGCAGTGTTTTTGAAAAACGGCGGCGACATGATGAGCGACCTGGTAAATGACTTCGATGGCACCGTAGCGGAAGAGGCTTACAAATATAATGAAGCTGAAATCTACCAGCCAATGCGAGACGCAGGCAAACCGGTCTTCTTAATTGAGTACAAGAAACCGAAGAAGAAAGAAATTCAAGATGCAATAAGTCGCGGGTACAATGTCGTCCAGGCGAAAAAGGCACTTAAGAAGACACCGAAAATGGTGACGCCCACTTAGGCACCGTAGCTAGGGCGCGCGTTGGGCTCTGAAGATCTGGTCGAGCGGTACTGCGTTTCTTATGAGGTCGCGATTGCTTCCCCACTGATTATCAATCATCACTTGTCGCGTAACGGGATCATATCCGATCACATTAACAGCATGCCATCCGCCACCACTGCCGGTGCCAAAGGGAGGATTTCCTGTATGCACCGTCATGATTCTGGGAAGTTTGCCGTCTCGCTGAAGCTGTTCGAGTTGACGCCCCATTTCCTGTGCATCCCCGGAATCGGGCATCGATGTAGTTTCAGGACTGCCAGTGATCATCTGATTGATTTTGTCCCGGTCGGATCCATTGAGTCCATCAAAGTCCTTTTGATAATCGAAACCGAAAAGCCGAGTTCGTTCGCCCTTATCGGCTTGCCTTTCTGAGGCTTTGACGCGGTCCTGCTCGTACGTCCAGCCAGGGAGCCAGGATTGTGTTTGCCAGAGACTGTTCACGGCGGTGACCTGAAAAATTTGCGACGCGAAATCACGATCACCATCAGACGGCTTTCTGACTTCGGCTTCATGGTCCGGTTTAAGACTACCGTCTGGCACTTTTATTGTTTTGCCGTCACTTGTCTTGAATTGTCCGGTAAGCGAAACTTCGCTGATCAGACGCGCGGCGCGGTCCGGATCTTTAGTGTAGATATTCGACTCAAGCGAGGCCAATGCGCATGTGTCGTGGAAACCCTGATCGACCGATGTTGGATTGGCAGCGTGAGACATGACTTGCTGCGCTAACAGATTTCTATCATCCTGAGAAATTTTAGCGTCTGGTCCACCATCAAGCATTTGACCGATAGCCTTGTAAGTGTCGGCAACCTTGGTGGGCTCCAGTTTCCTGTCGCTCGCCCGCTGCTCGAATCTCACCATGTCGGCTTTGAAGCGAGCAAGCTCAGCAGGATCAGTGAAACGCTTTTCAGCGCGCTCCATCACTCCTTTGCGCTCGGCTTCCACAGTCGGGTTATCCATGAACCGACTGGCTCTTTCTTTGCCATCCGGTCCCTTATCAAAGACTTCCGTCTGGCCATCCTTTCGTTGGACGAGCGCAAAGTTTTCTTCCGGCTTCATTCCCCTTCCGAGTTCAACCGACCCACCTTGACCGTCATCAGCTTTCATGTACGATTCTGTCATCGGTGGAGCATCTACACGTTTCAGCCTGCCATCCTTGTCGCGCTCGATACGGATGTGCTCCTTGGTCGATGTAATTTCGCCGTCAGGTCCCGACTCTATCCAGGTTCCGTCCGGTTTGCTCAGTGTGGTTTTATCGCCGCGAACTTCGAGCACGTCACCGTTAGCCTGCTCGATTCTGGTTGCACCGTCAGTGAAATTGGTGGTTTTGGTTCCATCCGGAGTTCGAGTCTCTGTGCGGCCGTCGGCAGGTGACCAGAGTCGCTGAATTCCGTTTTCGGTGTGAACAAAATCACCATTTTCATTGACTCCTGGCAATTTGAGTTCACGACCTCTTGCGAGGTTCTCTCCTGGTTTGAGACCGTTTATGCCTTCGACGGCCTTTTTGAAAGCATCTCTTTGCTCAGGACTGGCATTTTCTCCAAGTTTTCGTTGCGCCACTGCGGAGAGGTCTTCTCCCATACGCGCATGTGTAGTCCCGGTCGATAATCGCGATTTGAGATCCTCGAGATCAGCCTTGCGAGTTCTCGGAGAAAGTTCTCCGCCTTGCGCCCCACCTCCCGCTTCCGATTCGCCTGTTTGCGCATCGCTACCCAGACCCTCAATCATAAACTTCGAGTGGGTTTGGAAAAATTGATTCGTGTTGAAATCTAGAGTTCCATTTCCGGAAGAGTAGTCACTGGTATTACTGGCAGTGCCAGCCGCCTTGAAGACAGACGAATCCGACATCAGCTCTCTCATCTCAGGTCTTGAGAAAAGCGGCTCGGGGGCGGATTCAGGCGCGCGCGCCGAAGTATCGGTTGCTTTGAAGGTTTCAGCAGCCATAAGTCAAAATTAGATTTAGTAAGGGGTATTAAATAGGGTCTAAAAAGTAGGCATTAAAATTCTGGTTTCGTTGACGAAGACTTGCTACCTCCACGAAATCGACTTGAAACTGTTTAGCGCTTCGCTCCGCTTCCCATCGTACTTCGATGACGGAGCGATATATGTCAGTTCTTGAGTCTGCGCGCCGGTTCCATCACGGTCAACAATCATAGAAAGACTCTTCTTGTGGTCTTCGAGAAACTCGCCCTCCACAAAAAGCACTCGCTTACCGTTTACTGTCTCCGTCCATCCCTGATCAATTCGAAATTCGGAACTTCTCGTCTTATTGTCGAGAACATTTCCAAGCGACTTCAACTCGTTATCGTCGAGTCTATGATCCGGGGCTCCAAGAAGCCTGGAGAAGTTAGCCGCTGCGGTTGCGCCAACATCAAGGCCTCGCTCGTATATCTGAATTCGAGGACTAGTCTCGCTTGCTCCCTTTGGGAAAAACTCGTCATACTTCCGACCCGTGGTGGGATTCTCAGAATGCCGGCCATTTGTCCAGTTCGCAGGCAGATCGATATTGGCAATCGCGCCGCCGGAGAAACTTTTTCCAGAGCTTCCGCCTCTCGCCGAAGTATCGAACAATTCCGAAATCCACGCAGAGGTCTCCGTGGAAGCGGTTTGAACGCTCTGGTCTGAAAAGGAGCCATGATCTGAATGAAGTGAAAAATCTTGTCCCATCGCAACTGCTCCACTTACGCACATCAAAATATTAGCCTGGGTCTATCATTAGAACGTGACAGACCGTAAGCTTGTACTTCGACGCTTAAGGGGCAACAGTTTCGGGCGATTGATTACATGCCGAGAATGCTGTATCCGCAATCTACGTGAATCACCTCGCCGGTGACACCGGATGCAAGGTCACTCAACAAGTAGAGAACTGATTTTGCAACTTCGTCTTGCTGCACATTTCTGCGCAGAGGTGCCTTCGCTTCCACCAGTTTCAACATCTCGCCGAAACCGGAAATGCCTTTTGCAGCGAGTGTTTTTACCGGACCGGCAGAGACAGCATTGACACGGACTTTATCCTGTCCGAGGTCAGCGGCCAGGTATTGAACACTGGCTTCCAGAGCCGCTTTAGCGACTCCCATTACGTTGTAGTTCGGAACGACTTTTTCGGCACCGTAATAGGTGAGCGTAACAATCGATCCACCGTTTTTCATCAACGGCAACGCGCGACGTGTTACCGCTGTTAATGTGTAGGCGCTGACATCAAGAGCCAGTTTGAAGCCATCACGGGAAGTATCGACGAAGCGACCTTCGAGGTCTTCTCTGTTTGCAAAAGCGACGGCGTGAACAACAAAGTCAATGGTTTCCCACTTTTCCGCGAGCTTAGAGAATGATTTGTCGATCTGTTCATCGTTGCCGAGATCGCACATATCCACGAAAGGCGAGTTGACGCTTTCTGCAAGCGGTTTGATTCTGCGTTCGAGGTTTTCACCCTGATACGTGAACGCCAGTTCGGCACCTTCGTCATAAAGCATCTTGGCGCAATGCCAGGCGAGACTGTGATCGTTGGCGACGCCGAAAACAATTCCGCGTTTGCCCGCAAGAAGCCCGTCCTTTTTCTGGGTTCTCTTTTCCAAAACCTTGGTGTTTCCTTCCGGAGATGTCATCAGCTCAAGCCCTCATCAATCGAGTATCGCCTACTGGACGGCTTCAAATCCGTCCAGTTCGGGAAAAGCATATTTTATCGTGACTTTCGGATTTCAAAAGTATTTTTTGACTGGTTGCTGCAACATCTTTGCTTCCACCAACACGACTGGCGGGAAACCTTCTTTGAGGAATGCATCGTGAAACGCGCTGATGCTGTACTTCTCAGGGGCTTTGCTTTCCACTTCTTTACGAAGCGCAAGAATTTGCAGCTTACCGTAAGTGTAAACAAGGTACGTCGGGTCTGAGGTGCCACGTTTGGTTTCTCGCTCCGCGTTGGCCTTTTCGGTCCACCCCTCTTCCATGAAGAATTTCACGCCTTCAGGAACAGTCATTCCTTTCGTATGCATGCGAATCCCTACTATATATCTGCAAACGCGAAGCAAGGCGTCATGTATTTGAATCATACGCAACTTAGGATCACCGTTGTGGAAGCCCTCGTCCAGCATCATTTGTTCGCAGTAGTGTGCCCAGCCTTCAGCGTTCGACATGCAGCCGAACAATTTGCGCACCGCGCTTGGTGCATGGTTGACCCAGAGAAACTGCGTATAGTGTCCCGGATATGCCTCATGGACACTGGTGTTTATAAGATCCCCATATGAGAAGCTGCGAAGGTGCTCTTCTGTTCGTTTCGCATCCCAATCTTTCTCAGGCAAGGTTACATAGAAGTATGCTTCCCGCGCTTTCTTTTCGTAAGGACCGGGGGTGTCCATAGAAGCGAAGCTCAGTGCGCGATTGAAGGCCGGCGTCTCGTCGACGCGCGCGCGCTCCTCGCTAGGAATTGAACAAATTGGTTTCTCAATACAGTAAGTCCGAATCTCCTCCAGAACCCCGCGTGTCGCATCGAGAAGCTTGTCGGCAGAGGGGTGATCGCTCGATATGGACTCGAAGGCCACGGCCGGATCCACATCCGGATTTATCTTCTTGCCGGCCTCGCGAAACTCGCTCTGCAACTTTCGCAGCTCGGTCATCCCCTCCTCAAGTACTGTGTCCAGTGGCTTTTCAATCAACTCATCGCACAACAATTTGCGACGAAAGTTTTCCTCGCCATATACAAACGTGCCTTTCGATTTGCCTTGAAGATTTTCTTTGACAAACTTTTGATAATCTTCCAGAGCAGCTATAGCTTTTGCGTTGCTCGCGGAGAACTGCTGTTTGAGAGCATTGTCGGATATTTTTTCAAACGCTAGCGGAAGCGATTCCTTGAAGAAACCGATCATGCCGGGCAGTTGCTCTAGCGCAATATCGTTATAAATTTCCGGCACCAGATTCGGATCGAGATTCTTCTTACCTTCAACGAGGAGAGCCGGCAGTTTCTCTTCACGCGCAATCACGTGTTTCAACCGCTCTTCCAGTGGAGCATAATCACGCTGAATAATCGTAAATACTGTGCGAATAGCTATGGAACTGTATTTGTCCGGGTCCTTTTTCCAGAGTTCCATCTTCTCGTCTTCGAGAAGACCGCTGTTCAAATGTCCTTGCAATAAATTCCAGTCGACCTTTGAATCGTTAGATAAACCGTTAAAGTCGATTTTGTTCAACCGGCTCAGAAATTCTTTTTTCTGAGCCACATCTTTTGAAACAGCGGCGGCCGATACATCCGGCACATCGTCGTCATATTTATGGACGCCGGAGGAAGTTGCAAAAAGCGGCGAGGTCTTGAAAAGGTAATCGATGTACTCATCGCCAAGCTTCACGAGGTCGGCGTCGGCAGAGGAAGCAGATATAGCCGGGCTCCAGAGGGTGGCGAGCAAAGCGCAACTCAGAGCGACGGCAGTTTGGCGAAAGACATTTAGCATATTTTTTCGCAGAATCGAGACTGAAAAGGTTCTCAGAAAGACGAATTCCGCACCTCCAAATAGAAAGAGATCCTAACTAATTCGAACTCACAAACAGACTAACATCCATGACAACGCCGATTGTGCCCACCATTCAGGCTCATCCGCTCCGGAGTGCGCTACTTGAAATGTTGCAAAACCCGCCACAACGCTACGTAACATTAGGGGTTGTGACCTGATAATGCCTGTAAAATCTGTAAAAAAGGTATGGAGAGGTGGTATCACACCGAACTCATACCGCGTCCGCACAATCCACGAGTAACCCAACAAAACAAATTATGGCGTCTGGCTACAAAATTATCGTAATGGTGAAGCAGGTTCCCGACACAGGCTCGAAAGCGGGCTTGAATCCGGATGGCACCATCGACAGAGCGCGCGCAAAGCGCATGCTGAACCCCTTTGACAAGTTCGCCCTACAAGCTGCACTGCATACCAAAAAGATGTATGGCGGCAGCGTAACGGCGATTTCCATGGGACCGCCTCCCGCGGTTGAGATCTTGCTTGAGGCGCTAGAACACGGAGTCGACAGAGGCTTCCTCCTCTCCGACCGTCGCCTGGCAGCGTCTGACACGCTCGCTACGGCTTACGCGCTATACAAAACCATTCAATACGTCGGCGACTTCGACATCATCTTCTGCGGACTCCAGACAACCGACGGCGACACGGCTCAGGTCGGACCACAGCTGGCAGAGCGTCTCAACTTGCCGCAAGTCACCTACTGCGAGGACTTCTCGGTTCAAAACGGCGAAGTTCATGCTCGCAGAATTATCGAAGGCGGACACCAAACGGTTATCGCGAAACCGCCACTGTTAGTCACAATCGCGAACTCGTATCATCCGTTGGAATACAAATCGTTCCGCGGAGCATGGCGCGTTCAACAGCTTCAACGCAAACAAGAAGAATTGGCTCAATATATCAAAACCGTCACTCTCGATGACGTTGGTGCCGATCCGGAACGTTGCGGTTTGAAGGGCAGCCCGACCATCGTTGCGAAAACCGAGAAAGTCGGCGAATTGGGCGGCAGTTGCTCGATACATGAAGGCAAAGCGGTTGATGAACTCGTTAAAGAAGTGATCACCGGATGCAACGTAAAAGAGTTTCTCGCAGCTGGAAAAAAATAAGCGCAGTCGGTTTTAAACAAAACTGAAAATCGCGATTGAAAAGCAACCCAAAAAATCAGGCAGCACCGAAAAAAATGGCAGAAGAACAAGAAAAGAAACAACCTGAGAAACCAGAGTTGAAGGATATGTCGGCAATTTGCCCCATCGGCGAAGTGCTCGTCATCGCCGAACATATTCTCGGCGACCTGCAACCGGTCACACTCGAATTGCTTGGCGCCGGTCGAATCCTCGCAGACAAAATGGGACAACCGTTGTTGTGTCTGGTGATGGGTCATGAACTGGGCGACATGCCGCAGCGCCTGCTCGATCACGGAGCGGACAGAGTATATGTTGCCGATCATCCGGAGTTGAAAAACTACCGCACCCTTCCGTACAGAAGAGTTGTTTGCGATTTCCTCGAGTCTCTTCCGAGCCAGCCGCACACCTGCCTTCTGGGCTCCACCACTACCGGTCGAGATCTGGCGCCGCGAATCGCGGCTCACTTCGACACAGGTCTGACGGCAGACACGACAGAACTGGATATCGGTCCTTACGAGCATACAAGTAAGGTAGACCCGTCGAAGATCGGCTTGTATCCGAATTGCCTCTATGCTATTCGTCCGAGTTTCGGCGAGTCGTTGAAAGCGCGAATTCTCGGTCCGTGGAAAAACCCGCAGATGGCGACCACCAGACCTGGTGTCATGGTGCCACTGCCGCGTGAGTCGCGCAAAGGCGAAATCATCAACATCCCGGTCAATTTGCAAGAAACCGACCACCGTCTCACCGTCAAAGAAATAGTGCGCGAAGTGGCGAAGGGAGTCAATCTTACCGAAGCCGATGTAATCGTAGCCGGTGGTTATGGTCTGGGAACACAAGACGGTTTCAACATGCTCCAAGAGCTGGCCGGTTGTTTTGAAAACTCGGCAGTTGGCGCATCGCGCAAAGTCGTCGACCTTGGTTGGATCCCGTATCAAAATCAGGTAGGACAAACCGGGAAAACGGTCCGTCCCAAACTCTACATTGCATGCGGCATTTCGGGCGCGATTCAACACCGGGTCGGAATGTCTAAGTCCAGTTTGATCATCGCCATCAATAAAGATCCGGATGCGCCGATTTTCAAGTTTGCTCACCACGGAATCGTTGGTGATTGCTATCAGATCATTCCCGAAATGATCAAACAGTTTAAACAAGCACAATCAACCTCGGGGGTTAAGGAAGTTGTCGGAACGCATTGAGTACGATTTGTTGCTGGTTGGTGGAAGCCCATCAAACCTGGCTCTCGCCTACCATTTCTTGCAAATGGCCAAAGACAGTGGCCGCGATTTCACGATGGCTATCCTCGAGAAAGGCAAGGAATTCGGCGCGCACATCATGAGTGGTGCGGTTTCGAATCCACATGTGCTCAAGAAAATCTGGCCGAACTATGAAGAGCTTGGTTTCCCAGTGGAAGCCGTTTGCAATGACAGCCAGATGTCGGTTCTCGGTCTCAGCAAGAAGTGGGATATTCCCTCGAAGTTCTATCCGAAGTCATTCGACAAACGCGGTTATTTAGTATTGACCTTGTCGCACGTCACCAACTGGATGGCGCACCAGGTCCAAGAAAAAGCGAAAGAAGTTCCAAATGTAACCATCGACTTGTTCACTGGCTTCTCCGCTCATAAAGTGGCGTTTGAAAACGGCCGCGTCGTCGGCGTCGCCGTGACGGAAAACGCTCAATCGGAAGAAGACTACGTTTACTCAAAGTTCACCGCATTCGGTGACAAAGGTTTCATTTCCCGTGATGTAATCGACGAGTATAAACTGCGCGACAATCCGCAGCTCTGGTCGGTGGGCGTCAAAGAAGTCTGGGAATGCAAAGAAGACTATTCCGGTAAAGTCTGGCACACGCTCGGCTGGCCTCTTCTCGACGGCACCTTTGGTGGTGGCTTCGTCTACGGGATGAAGAACAACAAACTGACAATCGGTATGGTTATCAGTTTGAACAGCAAAGACCCGAACATGAATCCGCAGGAGAAGCTTCAAGAGTATAAGAAGCATCCCTGGATTCAGGAGATGATCAAAGACGGCAAGCTCGTTAAATATGGCGCAGCTCTTCTTCCGGAAGGCGGCTATTACAGCTTGCCCAAGAAGTTCGCGGTCCCAGGGGCGCTTCTGCTCGGCGACGCGCTCGGCGTTCTCGATGTGAAAAACCTCGCCGGTATCGACAGAGCTCTTGAGTGCGGATACACTGCCGCCGAAGTGCTCTTCGACGCACTCATGAAGGACGACACGTCCGAAGCAGCGCTTGCTCCGTATCAAAAACGACTCGAAGATAGCTTCGTAATTAAGGAACTCTATCGCAATCGTTATTTCCGTCATGCCTTCATCGAGAATCCCAAACTTCTCGAAGAGTATCTTCCGGATGTGGTTAAGAGTGTTGATAAAACCAATGCCTGGATCGGCGGCTTGAAGATATTCTTCAAGCATCCTTTTGGTGCCACCAAAGACGGTGTACGTTCACTCGGCTTAATCGAAGGCAAATTCGACATCGGCCCGATCACTTACGAGCACGATTACAAAGGCATCATCCCGACTTTCACTCCTCCGAAGTACGATGAGCCTCCTTACGAGAAGGCTACAATCTACTCAAGACCGGATGCTGTGTTTTACGCCTCGACCAAGTATCACGAAGGCAACAAGCATATCGATGAATTCAACGCGAACGTCTGCGTCAAGTGCATCTCCAAATATGATGGACTCGGCAAAGACACGCCTTGCGTGGCAGACTGCACAGCTGAAGTTCACCGAATCGACATCATCGAAGATGTGCGTAAACACGGGATGTCACTGGAAAACTGCGTACACTGCCGTACATGCGAAATCGTATGTCCGGAAGTCAACCTGCGCGTAAAACCAACGGAACAGGGTAGCGGACCGGACTTCATCGGTCTTTAATCCGTGACTCGAAGTCGGCGGCGCAGAGCGATCACGACTCCCAAAATACTACCGGGCACATCGCCTGGAACACTGGTTGCCGATCCGAAGCGGGGGCAACCAGTTGTTAGTTTAATTGCCTACAGCGAAACTAAAGTCACTGAAGAAGCCAGCATCGAGTTGGAAAAGATCAAGCCGTTCTTGAAAAAGAACAATGTGGTCTGGGTTAACGTCGAAGGTTTGGGCGATGCGGAGACGATTCGTCAGATAGGCGAGATGTTCGGCATCCACCAACTTGCTTTGGAAGATGTGATGACCGGGCATCAGCGCGCGAAGCTCGAGCAGTACGGGGACAATTACTTCTTAATCGCCCATATGCTCGAACTCCAGGACTTTTTACTAACCGAGCAAATTTGTACTTACATCGGTCATGGTTTCATCGTCACATTCCAGGACGGACCGCTCGACTGTTTTGAAAAGGTGAGAGAGCGCATCCGTAAAAAGGCTGGTCGGATTCGCTCTTCCGGTGCGGACTATCTAGCGTACGCGCTCCTTGACTCAATAATCGATTGCTACTTTCCTGTACTGGAAAAATACGGAGAACGCCTCGAGGATATCGAAGACGAAATAATCGAGCGTTGCGACCGTTCCACAATTTCAAGGTCCACGAGGTAAAGCGAGATCTGCTCACCATGCGGCGCGCCATCTGGCCTCTGCGCGAAGCAATCAGCAGCTTGCTGCGCGACCCGTCTGATTTGTTCGCTCCGGAAACTCTAATATTTATGCGCGACTGCGCGGACCACACCGTTCAGATAAGCGATTTCATCGAAACATTCCGCGAACTCGGCGCAGACTTGATGGATGTTTACCTGTCCAACGTGAGTAACCGTCTGGGCGAAAACATGAAGTTACTTACCATTATCACAACCATCTGTGCGCCACCAACTGTAGTGGCAGCGATTTATGGGATGAACTTCAATCCGGATGTTTCAAAATGGAATATGCCCGAGCTCAACTGGGAGTTTGGTTATCCATTCGCATTGTCTCTAATGGTCACCCTCACCATCCTGACAAGCTTCATCCTTTGGTCGCAAGGATGGAGAGTGAACTCGGAAAACGTTCGGCGCCCGCCGCATTGACTTCTGAAAGAAAACTCGAATGACACTGTTGCGCGAACAGGCTAAACTTGTGTCGGAAACCCATTTCAGGCTCGCGAAACCCCATTGAAATCGTGCGAAAAAAGACTATGCGTTAGGCAGTTACATCGGATCGTCCTGGCTGCATTCCTTACCGCATCCCAGTTTCTTCTCTCCTTCTCAGAAGCAAAAGCCGCGGAACATGCCTTCCAGTGGTGGCAGCCGGTGTATACGGATTTCCCTATTTTAAAAACCAAGTTTCGCGGTTACATCGAGTCAAATCCGCGATTGAACGATGGTCTGGAAGGTCTGGACATCTACCTTTTACGCTCCGCCATTGGCTATAAATTTAAGAAAAACATGGAAGGCTATGTTGGGTACGCGTACGTCAACGATTATCTACCGACGCGAGTTCAGGAGAATCGGATTTACCAGCAGTTTGGCTACGGACAGGTTTTGTTTAAACGCATCCAGGTGTTGCATAGAATTCGAACGGAGCAGCGCTTCTTCAACGACCGAGAGGGTTGCGCTAACAGGCTTCGCTACATGCTGAGGCTGGCGACTCCCATTCCAAATACGCGGTGGTATGTAGTTACATCCGACGAGCTTTTCATAAACACGAACAGCCTGAACGATGGACCGAATGCCGGAATTGATCAGAACAGGCTTTACGGCGCGCTAGGACGACAGGTCAACCGAAAACTGCGCCTGGAAGTCGGCTATCAACTGCAGTATACAAACCGCTCTGAACCGATCGTAGATAAGGCTAACCACCAGCTGATGACGCAGGCGTTCATCAGTTTATAACTTTTCCCTGCGCGCTCAGTTAAACGGCGGTCTAACCTTTCGACTTTTTCTTCTTCTTCGAGACAGGCTCATCATCAGCTTTGAGCGACTCCTTACTTGATTCAGCAGGAGCAGCTCCAACTTTGTTATTCACCTTCTGGAAGTCGATGATGAATTGATTGATCAAATGATCGGCAGTTTCCTTAATGAGTGAGTGACTGCAAACCGCCTGATCGGTATACGTGATCGTGCGCACAGAAATTTTGGGATCGCGCTCGAGCGAGCACCACTGCGAAAGAGTCAGTTCGACAAGTGCAAAGCGGCCACCAGCACCGAGACACTTCACTTGAAGGACGCCATCGATTGGCTTGGTCACTCCCGGCTCCAAATCTTCGATGCGCTTCACGAGGATCGGCAGCTGTTTCAATCTATTATCGATTGCCTTATGCAGTTCCAATCCCTCCGGATAACTGCCGGCGACCCCATAAGCCAAACCTCTAATGCCCTTCAACGACGGAAGGAAGAGTTCTTCGCGCATCGCGGTTCTGTGCGTACGCATCTCTTCGATGCTCAACGGCTTTTTGTCTTCTTTGGAATCCGTATCTTCGGCGGAGACTGGCAGCGAGGAAATCAAGAGTGCTGACAGCGCAGCTGTGATAGCTAGAATTCCGTAACGGCGCGTTGGCATAACTATTCTCCTTAAACCGAGTTTTGCATAGGATAGCAAATCTGAGCCGCGCCTTCTAACGCGAGAGCATATTTAAGCTGTTCATGAGTTGGCCAAAACCTTCCATGTGCGAATTACCGCCGCTGCCGGAACCGTTCAGATACTGCCTGACAGCAGGATTGTTGGCGTACTGTTGCATAGACTGGGAGTAATTGCTAGCGCCGCCTGTTGCAGCGCCCAGGCTGTTGAGAATGCTCGATAAACCCTCCATGCCACTGCCGCCGCCTGCACCAGCCTGTTGAAGTATCTGAGTCATATTGCCCATGCCGGTGGGCACCGGGCTTGTGTTCATTACCTGACCACGATTCACGTTGCCATACATAATCAGTTTGCGAAGAAATTTACCGGACGCGTCGTAGTCAACAGATGCAGCGAGCACATACATTTGCGATGGTGACTGGCGTGTGAAACGCAGAACGCTTTCTGTATAACCGCTCTCACTGCGACCGCTAGATTGAACAGACGCATTCCGAGTGACAATTTGCTCCTCGACAACATTCGCGGCGAGCTGCCGAATTTCATTCTTGACGACGCGCTGGTCGATTTGATTGCCGGAAACGCCGACTTCCATACTCCCGCTCGTCGAAACCGTTCCAAAGTGCAAGATCACCGGTACTTTCATGTTCGCCATCATCTGCGATACCATGCCGCCCATTCCGCCAGCACCGCCCTGCATCATTTTCTGGTAGGAAAACGATTGGCTCGCAGGAATCATGATGCGCACCTGAGCCGGCTCCAGGTCGATCTTACCCATAGCATGTTGAAAGGTGAAATTGACATCGCCGGCGGTGCCGGGAGCGAGAATCTCTCTGAGTTTGTTGGACTCGTTGGCATCCTCTTCATAGGAAAGCGGCGAAACGCTATACCGCCAGACCCGAATGGTACCGCCCCAGGTGCCGGAAAAATCCATAGGAAACGAAGTGGCGACCGAGCCGCTGAAGCGCGATTCGGAAGTGGACGCTTTGAGCGGCTCGCGGCGCGAAATATCGAGTGATGCCTTCTGCATTTGCAGACTGGGCATCTGAACGCTTGCCTCGCTGGCAATTTGATCGATTCGACCATACAAAGTTATCGGTTTTGCTTTAGTGGAAACGTTTGAAGTAGTCCGCTTTGCAGGAACAGCAGGTTTAAGCGAGTCCTCGACAGCCGATTCAGACTGCAACCCGGCACCGGCGCCAGCGTTCTGCTCTGGTGTTTCACTTCTCGCAGGCACAACCGGCTTAGCCGCAGGTCCATCCTCGGACGGCCAGCTCATATCTTCAGCCAGTCCGGGAGGAACAGCAAGACTCGTCAAAATACACAGCGAAAGCAGCAGCGAGTTGAACCGATTCCCGTCGTTTAATCTCATAACCTTCCTGACTCTGTCCTGCCAAAGATTTGCCTATTTCGACCAATGTTCCAACATAAGTTAAGATCTAAACATGGAGTAACCCGGGGCGAGACCATGATTAGAAACCCAGTGGCGAGAAACCTGATTTTAGCCTTCTTGCTGCTCATTTCCCTTTACTGCGCGATATCACCGGTGGTGGCAATGCCGCTTTACGACAAAATGCTTTTCTTCCCGACGAAACAGTTCGAGACGGACTTCGATAACCTCGCTGGCTTTGCGAAGGAGGACGCCACCTTCACCTCCGCGGACGGTTCAAAACTGCATGCCTGGTACATCCCAGTTCCCCATTCTCGGGGAACCGTAATCATAAGTCATGGCAACGCCGGGAATATAAGCTACCGGGTGCCTCTGATGGAGCTGTTTTTGAAACAGAAACTGTCGGTTCTTGCCTATGATTATCAGGGATACGGCAAAAGTGAAGGAACGCCGTCTATCGATCACGTCTGTGAAGACGGGCTTGCAGCCTATGATTTCCTGACAAAAGAGCGCGGAGTTGAATCAAAAAAGATTATCGTTTACGGAGAATCACTCGGCGGTGGTGTCGCCTCATATATAGCTGCAAATCGCAAAGTAGAAGCCATCATTCTTCAATCTGCGTTTTCATCCTTGCCCCATATCGCTCGGTTAAAGATGCCGCTGATGCGATTTTACCCGAACTTTTTCTTCCCTAAGAATTGCATGGACAGCGCATCGTTGCTGTCGGTCGAGCACGCTCCGCTCCTCATAGTTCATGGCGAGAATGACACAATCATCCCTGTGTCGGAGGCGCACAAACTGTTTGATGCAGCGGTGGACCCTAAGAAGTTGGTGACTATTGAAAACGCCAATCACAATGACATGTACGGATCTCAATACGAAGCCAGCTTGAGCGGCGCAATAGTGGACTTTCTCCAAACCATTGGCGCATTCAAAGTGAACTGAACGACACTGCTCTAGTTCAACAGATACTTCTCGACGAACTCCACTGTCGTGTAGAACAGATAGTCTCTGTTCTTTTTCTTTCTGAAACCGTGACCTTCGTCTTCCGCCATGAGAAACCAAACGGGCGTCCCGGTTTTCTTCAACGCGTCGTACATTTGCTCGGCTTCGCTGGCGGGGACGCGCGGGTCATTTTTCCCTTGCACTATATACAGTGGCTTTTTGATTTCCGCAGCTTTACCCAGAGGTGCGGTCCGCTCCAGAAATTTGCGCATCTCAGGATCGCGCTCGTCACCGTATTCGACACGGCGCAAGTCACGGCGATAAGCTTCGGTGTGTTCCAGAAAAGTCACTATGTTGGAGAAACCAACCAGATCAAGCGAGCATCGTATTTTGTCGGAGTATAGAACGGAGACGGCGAGCGTCATATGACCACCATAGGAGCCACCCATTACCATTATCCGGTCCCCATCCAGATTCGGCTGGGTTTTAATCCAGTTCAACAGCGCCTCTATATCCTTGTAAGTATCCTCGCGTTTAAATCCGTTATCGAGCAGGCTGAAAGTTTTACCGTACCCGGTGGAGCCTCTTACGTTTGGACAAATCTGCACGACGCCAAGTTCATTCATCCAGAAATTTCCGCGATCGAGAAACCAGGGGCGAAATTGCGACTCGGGTCCGCCGTGGATATTGATAATCACGGGACGTTTACCGGGAAATTTCTTGGCGTCCGGCTTGTACATGAACGCTGAAATTTCACGATCATCAAACGACTTCCATTTGATCAATTCCGGATCTGCAAAGTTGTCAGTGTTGAGAAAACCGGTCTCGCTGTAGGTCCAACGCTCGACCTTACCGCTTTCCGTGTCCAGCGAATGAACATCAGAAGGAGAGCGAGACGTCTCAAGGTTAAAACCTAAATCGCGACTGTTTTTATGCCACCGCAGACCAGTGACCTGTCCAACCGGAAGTTTGGGAACGGACAACTCCTTATTGTCGGCAGTCGACATCAAATGCAAGACTCCAAGCCCTTCTTCGTTGACGGACATGGCAATCTTTTTGCCGTCATCAGACAAAGCGAACTCATCGACATCCCACTTTATGTGGTCGGTTAGATAGGTATACTTTTTGGTTTCCAAATCAATGTATGCAAGGCGCAAAAATTCTGAATCCTTGTCGGTCGTCACGTAGACGCCTTTTCCATCCTTACTGAAGCGCGCACCATTGTATGAAATTTTGGTTTTGGATTCACGATCTGTAAGCGCAACCTTCGTCCCTTTCTCTACGTCGACCAACCAGATGTATCCTTCGTTGACTGAAAGTTGCTCCAGCAAGAGCATTTGTTTGTCGTCCGGCGACCAATCTTGAGGGTCCCAGCCGCCGCCTTGCAGCTGAACGACGAGTTTGTCAGAGGACGGATCTTTCGGATTCATTACCCAAACATCAACGTCAGCACCGTTACGACGAGTGGAACCGTAGGCGTAGCGGTCTCCCTTCGTAGACCAGATTCCACCCGTGTTGCGTGACTTGCCATCAGTAAGCAGCACCACATCTTTGGTTTCAACGTCATAGGAATACTTTTGGAAAAACTCATCGCCGCCTTTATCTTTATCGAATATAAAATACTTTCCTTCGGTCGGCTGGAAGGAGCCACCATTGGCGGTGTCCTTGAAAAATGTCAACTGCTTCCGCTCACCGCCAGGCATGGCAAGGTGGTGGACTTGAACTACGTCGGCAAAGCGGGTCTCAATCAACATTTCGCGCTTGCTCGGGTGCCAGCTGCCGATATGAGCATTGCGAAACTCTGTGTATTTTTCGACTTTGTCGATCAGACTGAGCGGTGGGCTTGGCACATCACGCACGACGAGATTGTCACCAGGCGGTAGAACCGCGGATGAAGAGGTGGCAAACGCTGTTGCCAACACCATAATAAGTTTATGCATCACATCACTCCACGAGATGGCTTCCCAGAAGACTGAACATATTAGCAGCCTTGAAGACGGGAGTTCATGACGGTGGCTATTCTGGTTTTCGAACGCCACGAAGGATGATGTTGACCCAGTCGTCGATTTTGTTGACCAGCGGTCGGTTTTCATCCCCTGCAATCCATGTGACTTGCGCATGTTGAGACAGACCGGAAATTAATGCCCCCAGATCGCGGGCATCGTAACCGCTGTCGATTTCGCCCTTCTCTTGAGCGGCTCTGATTATCTTGGAGATGATGTTGGGCAGCGATGAAGGATCGCTTTCATAGCTGCAATCAATCTGGTCCCTCATCTGACTGAACCAGGCAAGGAAAAAGTGCCTGGAGAGATCCTTATATAGTTGGGTTTCACGAGCCAGCGTTTTCAAAGAATCGACAAGTACATCAACAGGCGACTCTCCTTTATCGAGTCGCATATCGACCGTCTCGCTAAGGCGTTTCAAATAACCTATAGAAAGCCCGAGCAGCACCTCATCCTTCGACTTGAAGTGGTAATAAAGCGTCCCCTTCGCCACATTGGCTGCATCGGCTATATCGTCGACAGATGTGGCGTCATAACCTTTTTTCATAAATAGGATGCCAGCAGCCGCTAAGATGTCCTGCCTGGTGGCTTCTCGCTTCTCTTCCCGTCTCCCCACACGTCCCCCTGTTCCTTGACAAAACCGACCAATGTATGATTTTATACTAGTATACAAATTTAGACTACAGTCGGTTTTAATAAAACAGAGCTTAAGACTGAATTTGTTTCTCTAGCCGGGACAAATTAGTATCTAGAAGGTGGTTTTGACAATGAAACCAGCACAGAATCCCAGACACGGTCTGGGTTCAGACTACCGTTTGAATTCGCAATGCTGCAAAGTAACCACCGCAGTACATCAGGCGAAACCCGTGTTCTACATGCTGATAAGCACAGCGATGCTGATCATTCTCGTTTATATGTTCTCGCTGAGCTTCGGACCGGAAGCATGGTCAAAGCAAAGGGATTTGACCCGTCATCATGTTTCGCACCAGGTCCATCAAACCGCGCACCTCATGCGGATTTGAGTTGAGCGTTCTGATTATTTTTTTCGCTTCCAAAGTTTATTTGGATTCTTTTTCTTCTTAATAGGTAATGTCGGATCCGGGGGCGGACTTGTTCCCGGAGTGACCGTGGGCGGAGCCGTGCTCGTGGTGTTCAGTGCTTTGGCGACGCAGGCAGCAGCGTCGGGCAGCCCATATCCGTAAAACTTGTTCCATCCCGACGAACTGTTCGTAGTGTTTTGCTTGAGTATGTTTTCGACCTGGATATTAGTCAAAGTCGGCTTCGCGCCCCAGGTTAGAGCAGCGACTCCACAAGCCAGCGGAGAGGAGAACGAAGTGCCCGCGACAGAAAGAACAGTGCTTGTGTTTTTAGAACAGTAGATATTCTGTCCGGGAGCGGTAAACCAGACGCAGTTTCCCCAATTCGAAAAGTATGCCAGCTCGTTGGTTTCATCGATAGCAGACACAACTATCAAATACGGCACCAACGGGTTGGAGTCGAACAAAGCCTCATTACCAGCGGCGTTGAACGTCAGTCCGCCTTTAACATCATGGAAATATTGAAGATATTCATGAAGCACTGGATTATCCGAAGCGTTAGCAACCGAATAAGGCGGAGTGCCATTCACGCTTAAATTAATCAGCCTGGCGGTGGTGCTGTTGTTGCAGTAATCAAAGGCATCGAGGATTGCGACATTGGAAAACGTTCCATCCGGTCGCCCTGCCCGCACAGGAATAATATTGGATAGCCGCGCCGGACCAGCGGTTCCATTGAGGTTACCGGCCAACGCTGCCGCGGTGGTCGACACCATAGTGCCATGACCGTTCACATCGGTCTGCGTAGTCGTGTGGTTAACCGCGTCATATGGAGAAACCAGCTTGCCCGTCAAATCAAAATTACTCGATGTCACCCCTGTATCTATGACAGCAATCGAGGTGTTCGCGTTACCATAAGACAGATCCCAAGCCGGTGAGACATTAAGCGCGGTGAGCGCCCATTGCTGAGGATAGTACTGATCGTTTGGTGCGGCGTTCGTATGCGCCAGGTAATCACGCTGCACAGACCGCATGTTCTCATCTTTCATGAGCGAGCGTTCGGCTTTGACGAAAGTCTGAGCATCAGGGAAAGTCACGACCCAGACAGTCATAGAGCCTCGACCGATTGTTCTTGTGATCGTACCACTGACCTCACGCACAGCTTGCACTGCATCATCATCAGTGGCTTTGAACGGCATCACCAACAGAGTGTTTTGCGTCCAGGAGACAGGCGCAATACGCTTTTTCAACGGTCTGCGATTCTTCGCTGTCGGCAACTTCAATGCCGGTCTTTCTGATTGCGAAATCACAGGTTGGGAATTGGCAGCGATCACTGCGGTCAGACCTAGAGCCAGACCGCCGGCGAGCGTGAGCCATTTAGGTTTTCTTGGTTTCATAGCCTGCTGGAGAAAGTGAGAGTGTGTCTCCGATTCCAGGGTTCGGATGATCAACTTTATACCCGGTTTGGTACAGCTTTCATCTAATCACGCGGGTGAGCGGTGTGCGCTGCCACCCTGCTTTCCGCAACCTTCAGGCGTTCACGCAGGCATCGTCTCTTTAGACAGAGTTGACGTGTAGGTACTCGCGTGGACACGATGGTGGCGGCATGGTAACCTTTTGTGCATTCTCGACAGGTTGCCGCCTGATTAGCGTCCTGAGGAACCAGATCAATGCCGCAACACGAGCGCCGTTTTATCAAGGGAAACAGAACCAGCTTTTTTACAACAGTTCTGTTGGCGATGAGCTTGAATTTGATGTCTTCGCCGCAGGCAGTGGCGAAGGGAGAGTTCAGAGAATTCAAAACCAACAACCCGGGCATCGACAACCGCTCTCTGCGCGAGATGTTCAGACAGCAAGTACCGAGCACTCGCACACAGCTCAACCTGACTGAATCAGGTCGAGCATCTAATAATTCCAGGTTAAGCGGAAGTTTAGTAATCCCGAACATCCAGCCTCAAAGAGAATCTAAACGGCTCAACGCTGATTTGCATCGGCAGACAATGCAACTTCAGATCAACGGCAAACTTGCGAACACAAGACTGGGAGTCGATTTGAATCTTGATTCGGTCGACCGCAACATCGTACTCGGGGAAAAGCTGTTCGGGCATGCGACTTCGGTAACCATCGATAAAGGTGGCGAAACAGCCGTATTTACAGCCGGCTCACAAGTTACTGCTGCGGAGTATGTTGCTGTTAAGCAAGTGCTGATGGCAGGAACACAGTCTGTTTCGCTCGACGGAAGTGGACGAGCTGTAGGAGGCAGCGTCGACCTCGGTGAGATAACTGCTAGAAATGACAGAATGCGAGCCGATGATTTAGCGATACCGGTCAATGTCACCGCATATGGTGACTTTGCGAAAAATCCCACATTTCAAGTCATCGGAAATCTAGTCAATGCCGGAGTGATTTACGCACAAACAACGAGGAGAGGTGATTCTCGCGGCACGATCCAGGCTGACAGTCTCACTAACCAATCCTCGGGTATTATTACTTCTGTCTCTCCAGACAGCAACTCTGTAGTGGATTTGACCCTTCAAAGCAGAACATCGATTTTGAACTCGGGCATAATTGCCAGCTCTGGTTCTCTTACACTGACTGCTGGAAATGAAGTTAGGAACGACAGCGATGGTACGGTTTCAGCTCAGAAGAATATCGTCATAACCGCTCCGTCAATAGTTAATAACAATTCCATTCAATCCGCATCCGGCAGCGTGACACTGGACGCTCCGGCTGAACTCCTGGTGGATAATCGCTTTGGAGCAATCACTGCCTCGAACGGTTCCATTAATGTACGCAATTCGTCGTTTAAAAACGACTCCGGCACTGTTGTTTTCGGCGGCGATCTGATCAGTGAAAACGTCAACGTCAACACCGGTCGCGGGACTGCTGACATCACAGTCCGCGAACTCACCGGAAGGCTGAACCAGAAAGGTTTTGCCTCTCATGTGTCGGCGGAAACCGATGTATTATCGCTGGGCGACATTAGCCTTGCCGGAGATCCTACTTATAAGAACTCGACAGGCGACATAATCATCACGGGTAGTATCACCGTAGCAGAAGCTTTGACTCTAATTGCCAGCGGTGACATCACCAACTCTGTACCGGCAACTATAACGGCAGGCAGCAGTGCCGGTGGATTCGACATCACCCTCATCGCCGGCGCTAATATCACCTCCGGCTCACCGGACACAACGACAATCGGACCAATCCCCCCGACGTTGCCTGGCTCTACTGCCACTACCATCAGTGGCACTGCCTCGGGAACAGGTGGGAATATTCTACTTGGCACTTCAGAATTTTTGCCGGTGACTATCAACGCCAGAGCGACATCAGGCAACAATGTCAACGGCGGCAACGTGCTTATTGCCGCGTTTAACAGCGGAGCGAATAAAGGCATTATCGACATGCCATTTAGCCAGTTGAACACCGGCGGCCGAGGGGCGGGCAACAATGGCAATGTTACACTGATTGCCGGGGGCGCGCCGTCCGGTTTTACGATTGAAACAGGTGGAATTGATACCACCGGCGGCAGTGGCAGCGGCGGAGACATAAATATATTCAGCTTCACGCCACAAGCGTCAGCAGGAAATGTAACTTACGATCAGTTCGGCGCACGAACTTCAGCCTCGCAAATCGTAGCGAGCACTACGTCTCAGTTTTCTCCTCATATATTTTTAAACGGAGATCTAAACGCGTCAGGAAACGTAAACGTTTCAAGCGGCACTGACGGCAACATAACTATCGGAGATTTCAACATCACCTGCCGAGGTGACAACAGCATCGTCAATTTGACCGCCAGTGGGCTCGGTAACATTTCAGGCAGTGACTTCACAACAATTTCGTGCGACACACTGAATTTGCTCGTGGATACAGGCGACATCGGCGACATCGCGACAAACACACCAATTTTCACGGACGCGACGACTATCACCGCCAATGGTGACACGAGTTCCACAGACGTACTCTTGCAGACCTTCAACCCGGGGTTGAACACCTTCTCAGGAAGCGCCTTTTCAATGAACGTAGCAACACAAGGACCGCTAATCGCAAATCCCGACAACGGTCCAATCGTAGCTCAAACATTGCTCATTGGCTCTTTCGGCGGCAGCGCGGGACTGAATGCCCAACATCCGCTGGAGGTTGATGCGACATTTTTGTTTGTCGCGGGCTTGGGTGGCGATGTCTACGTCCACAATAACAATACCGGGCAGACCAACCTGACCGGTGGACAAGCGTTGCAGGCGTCAGGCACTTTCATGGTCACCAGTGACGGTACCATCGGACTGGCTAGCGGTGACTCCATTCGAGCAAAGAATGTTATTTTGCAACCTGCATCAGAGTTCCTAAATCTGGTTGGATCGATAAGCGGAACTCAGAGTGTCTCGTTGGTATCGGATATGTCAATCGATCCGGCAAATATAGGCGCGACTGTAAACACGCCGCTGTTGAATTTGACGTCGTTAAACGGCGACGTTGGAATTAGCCCGACCACACGCTTCCAGGCCAGCACCGGGGTTGGTGCCGTCGCCGCGTACGCGCCCAATGGAAGCGTTTACTTGCAGGGCGCTGCGAGCAGCAAAGCCGGCATTGCAGGCGGTTTCGCAAATGGTTCATTCGATTATGCAGGTACGGGTTCCACCACGATTTCAGGGAGTGTAGAGACAGCTACCGGAGAAATAAAAGTAATTATCAACGGTCCTGGGACTCTGGCTGTCAACACAAACGCCGTCTTGAATTCCGCACAGAATCTCACGTTGCTGATTACGGATCTCGCCGGTTCTACCAAGCAAAAAATTACTCTGGGTAAAAATGCGGCGCTGCAGACCCAGGGAGGCGAAATTGTCGTCTCCGTCGGCGGGCTTGTAGCACCGGTTTCCGGTACACCACCGGCAAAGGGAGTCGGTTACACCGAAGTCAACGGCGGTCAGATTTTCTGGGGAAATTTCGGCGTCAGCGGCAAGGGAGTGAATTCGGTCATCGCCAACGGCAACGATGTGATTTTCTCCAATACGCTCAAGTCAAACGCGATTACCTTGTCGGGCGGAGTGGCAATTGTCACCAGTCCCTGAGCCAGTTTCCAAAGACTAGATGGACTTGCCGCTCGCCCTTATTTTGCTCATCCAGCCCTCGACATTTTCGAAATTCTTTCCATAATCAAAAAGCGCATCAGGCTGTTTCGGTTTACTTGTACATTTGAGAATCCAACGGTTTTCGGCAATCGGGTTGATCTCCACTTCCATCTCTTCGCCTGTAGAACGCCAACTCGTGCCCATGACCGCACGAGTGATCATTTGTTCAGCGTCATCGGAAACGGCCTTCACGTAAGAGATGCTCAGCAGCGCGTCTCGGCAAACGGCGAGCACTTCCTTCGAAGTCCCTTCCATTTTGATTTCGCGCACTTGCTCGAGTTCGAACACGTCTTTATAAACGCCTTTAGCAAGAAACATTCGCGCAAACAGATCCAACAGAATGAAGACGACGCACGAAACCACTCCAAAAATCAAACCAATGGTCAGTCCGCCTTTCCACGCGTAGTTAAACGCCTGCGGATCGTTGCTTGTCGTAATGATGATGATCATCACGAGAAGCGCGACACCGCCTCCGAGCCCGAGGGTACTAACCGTCAATGCTCTACAAATTCTATTGAGATAAGACGCCATATTTTGTCTCATCGCCGCATCGCCCACGTTTTATACCTGGATAAACTAGCTAGCGGTCTCAGATTCCGTGGGCTCAGATACTTCGTTGTCTGTTCTAACGTACCAGCGCACAAAGCGATACAGCATGTAGAGCGGCGGCATAGACACCAGAAGACAGATTATCTTATCCAGGTAACGCATAAAATTCAGGTTCACGATTCATCATCCTCATCGAGCGCACAAGACTCATCATCATCGTCATCATCGGCTGACAGCTTCACACCTTCAGCTTTAATATCTTCGACATCGACCGACTCGACTTCGAGTTCGTCGACTTGCAGTTCGACGGTCATCTTATCGTCATCCGATGCTTTCAGATCATTGGCAACGGCTTCTTCCATCTCTTCGTCGAACTCGGTCTTCGCTGCAAATTCGTCAGCGTCGCTTTCTGAATCAGGCGCACTGAAGTCGAGAACATAGCCATCATCATCAACTTCGTCAGCATTCGCTGCCGCGAACGCTGCGGCAATACTGGCTTGTTTTGCAAGTTGCCTCTCCAATCTTGCTTGGTCTTTTTCTTGTTGGGAACGCTTGGGAAACAGCCTTTTGCGACACTTGGTGCAAAAACAGTAACTGCCTTCCGACAGGTGTCCGAAGTCGCCAAGCTTAAATCCGACAGGAAGGTAAGCTTTTGTTGCGACAAGCCGCCTGTCCAGACCTTTCAATCGACGTTGAAAAATCCTGACATACTCATGCCGACAGTTGCTTTCTGCAGTCATATTACCGGTTTCCATTCCATCGATAGTCTAGCACTTAGAGCTAGCGTTTGGTGACAGGAAACTCTTTCAGCAGTTTACCCTTCCAGAGCAGCACCACGGCAAGCTGGTGGTCGTATTTGACTGTCTGAGGGCAAGAAAAGTAAAGCCATCTCTCGCCATCAGGTTCAAACGGCGGCGACGAAGGGCTGGCAACAGGCAAAAGCACTGAGCCGTTGCGTTTTCGCATGGTGTTGTCGAAAAAAACCGCACTCAGTGTGAGGTCCGTGATGGGAGCACCCGTGATATTTCGGATCTTGATTTTGCCTTCCGGAGTCAAACTATCCTTTGCAAGCCAGTTTCGAGAAAACACAATGCTGATGGGCGGCTTATTCGGATCCCAGTTTCCTGTCTTATTAGCGTCGTCGAGCTTCTCTTCGACCGCCGGGTCCTCCCCTCTGAGCGCGACCAGCTGCTCTGAAACTCGGGCAGCGTGCCCCTTAACCGAGATAGCCTCCTGATTCTTCTTCTGCGACGCCAGCTGATCACTCCAGGCGAGCAATGTGCTCTTCAACTTTTCAAGCAAAGGTACGGACTGTCGCAGAGTGCTGGCCTCCTCCAGCGCCCTGACCGCGCCGGCATAATTAGCAATCTTGATATTCACATCCGCCAGCAACTCATAGTCCTCGACGCTGCGCTCTTTATCCGTTAACTCGCTGAGGGCAACCTGAGCTTTTTCGTAATCCTTTTTCTCAAGCAGTAATTCGATCAAACGGTGGCGCACTTCCAGATTGTTAGGGTCCTGACTGCTCACGAACTCGTAGTTCTCAATGGCTTTTCCGGACTGTCCCGTGCGCGCATAAATTGCGGCCAGCAAGATTCTCGTGATTGGTTCATCACAAACAGACAAGCTCTGCTCCAGTAGTCGAATAGCCTCTTTGTCGTCCTTTTCCTGAGTTTCAGCAATCGCAGCAAGTTTGCGATAACAATCGCTCAGACGCAGAGGAACTGTTTGAGTAATCGTTGAATCAAGATCTTTCGCCAGTTTATCGGCTTGTTGCAAGTGATAAACAGCATCGTTGAGATTGTCGGCGGCAATTTCCTGCTCCGCCCACGCCATATACAGCTTAGCTCGTCCCACGTCGAAGCTCTTGCCGCTGTGACGCTTCATCACAGACTGATAGAGCTTTTCAGCTTCCTCGTAGTCTCCTCGCCGCTGGTAATATTCTGCAAAAGCCTGGATCACGGGAGACAGTTCCTCCGCGGAAAGCTTCAGCCTCAGCGCCGTATCGAGTGATGTCCGCCCTTCTGCATAGCGCTCGCACGCCAGGTAACCCTGCGCCAACCACGGGTAAACATTGGAGTTATCCGGGTCTTCATGCGTCAATCGCTCTAACACGGGAATTGCGGCAGCGGCTCGCCCCTGCTTGATCATCTTGACGGCGTTGGTAAACTCCGTTTCTCGCGGACGAGTGTATTCATAGGTAAGAAACGAAGCCAGAGCGACCACGACTACCAGAATAATCGTGCGCCAAAGCTTGCCACCACCCTTGGTGGCTGGCTCGGTGGATTCGGTTGGCGTTGCTTGAGTCGACAATTCTCAATAACCGTAGAGCACTTCCCCTACAGCTATAATATCCTTTTGTTATGAACGATGAGATCAACCTGACATCTACTGCAAAATTGGTCAGCTTCGAGGCCCATTCCGGCAATCGAAACTGGACGGTCAAAGCACGCACCTGGGGCGACCCGGAAGCCTCTCATGCCTGCGCTCTGCTCGTGCACGGTTTGGGCGCTCACAGTGGCTGGTTTGAAGCCTTCGCGCGAAGATTATCGGCAAAAGGAATCTTCGCGATGTCATACGATCAGATTGGCTTTGGCTTGAGAAAAGATGAGCTGTTCCATTCTAAAAATGAATGGCTGGACGACCTCATCGCCAGTTGGCGGGAGCTCAAATCAATCGCGGGGGGCGCAAAGAAGCCTCTATATTTGATTGGAAACAGTATGGGTGCAGTTGTCGCCTACTCATGCGTCGAGAGCGTCAAACCGGACGCCATGATTCTCTTTTCGCCCGGCTTCGACGGGCACCCGGTGACTTTCAACATCGGATATAAACTGAAGGCGCTTGCTGCGGCAATCTTCGCCCCGGACAGCGATGTTATTTTGCCCTACTCGGTGGATGATATTACGCCATCGCAGACCGTAAGAGACTTTCTCACTGCCGACCCGGAAAGACGCTTCGCTATAAGTGCTCGAATGGGGCTTGAACTCTTGAAGTTGACCCTCGCCACAAAAGGCGGCAGCAAAATCGCTCATTGCCCGGTGCTGATGGCAACGGCAGGAATAGAAAAGATTGTCGACAATAACGTCAGCGAAAAGTTATTCAACGAGCTATCCGCGCCGGTTAAGAAGAGATTGAAATATGCCGACTCGATGCACGACTTGATGTTTGACCCTAATCTAGACGAGATCGTCAATGAAGTTTGCAACTGGCTCGCAAGCGTGACAGGGTCACCGACAACCGAAATTTCAACCTCAAAATAATGTAATAAAAGCACTGGAGTAGTCGCAAGCGAGAGAGGCTCTGCCATGCAGGAGACAGTTGCGAGAAACTCCCGTCTTCCTGATCTAGCCGTAATTTGTTGCCACATGGAAACTACTATAATTTGAACGCTCAGTCTTGTAGCAGATCGGCAAGACTGTGATTCTGTGGTGCTGGCAGACATTCGTTTCTTTCCAAATGTTAACGGAAAGCAGAGGGAATGGGAACTTTTGAGCTCCCAGCACAACATAAGGATCGCCGCTCCGCGCTATGAATAGGGAATCGAGCGGCTCGGGCGACTGATCGAAATGACCTGAACCATGCAGGGCAGCTATTCATCTAGAAGGGCCAAGACAGTGCAAAATAACCCTCAAAACTTATCGACAATCTTCTTCAACCGAGTCGGCGAGATGCGCGAATTTCCCGCGCTCCAGTTCAAAGTAGGCAAAAGTCCTTACCAGTCGATGAGCTGGACCGAACTCGGGAAAGTGGTCAGAGAAACGGCATGTGGACTGGCTCATCTCGGATTGACGCCCCAGAGCAAAGTCGGAATCTTCTCGCAAACGGCTCACCTCTGGATAATTTCAGACTTTGCAGCCATCGCCAATGGTGCCGTGTCGGTTCCCATTTACCCGACCAGCTCGACATCGGATATCGAGTACATTTTGAACAACTCGAAGGCATCCTTTGTCTTTGTTCAAAACGAAAAACTTCTGGCGAAAGTGCTGGGTATCAAAGAAAAATTGCCTACGGTGAAGTCGTTTATCGTCATGTATCCGGGAGCCGACAAGCGAGTCACGATCGAGGGTCTGGTCGAAGAACATAAACTTCCGAACGGTTCAGTTTTAACCTTTGAACAAGTGCGCGAACTTGGCGCACAGAATGTGCAGAAGCTGGGTGGTTTAATCGAACAGCGTTCAAGAGCAACGAAGCTAGAAGATCTGGCGACCATTATCTACACATCAGGAACGACCGGCACTCCCAAAGGTGTGCCGTTGACTCACTCCAATATTCTTGCAGTGTGCCATGACATGACGCACGTGCTGCCAATCTCCAGAGACGAAATCTATCTCTCCTACCTGCCGCTCTCGCACGTCTTCGAGCGCATATGCGGTGAGTTTTACTGGATGCATAGCGGCGGCACATGCGCTTTCGCAGAAGGTATCGAACATTTAGGCAAGAATATGGCGGAATTAAAACCGTCCATGCTTCTGGTCGTTCCACGAGTTCTCGACAAAATATATTCGAAGGTCAAGAGCGGCATAGATGGCGCTTCCGGACGTAGAAAGAAATTAATCGATTGGTCGCTCGAAGTGGCAAAAGAAGTGCGCAGAGAGCTCGCCAAAGGCAAGAAGCTGAGACTGGGCTTGCAGATGAAATACCTGGTCGCGGAGAAACTCGTGCTCAAGAAATTGCGCGAGCGCATCGGACCAAATCTCAGATTGATCGTGAGTGGTGGAGCTCCGGCGACGCCGGAAACACTGGAATTCTTCGGAGCAGTGGGTATCACAACGCTCGAGGGATATGGTCTGACAGAGACATCTGCCCCGCTAGCCGTCAATCTCTGGCCGAAGAACAAGCTTGGAACCGTGGGTCCGACGTTGCCTTCAGTAGAAGCGCGCGTCAGCGAAGAAGGAGAATTGATGGTACGTGGTGGTAGCATATTTAGTGGCTACTACAATAATCCGGAAGCGACGAAAGAAGCCTTTGACCAGGGTTGGTTCAAAACAGGCGACATCGTAGCCATCGACCAGGAAGGCTATATCAAGATCACGGACCGCAAGAAAGACATCATCGTCAACTCGTCCGGCAAGAACATCGCACCTCAAAAAATTGAGGCGGCATTGAAAACCAACTTGCCCATGATCAATCAGGTCGTAATCTTCGGCGACAAGAAGAAGTATCTGGCAGCGGTTGTCACCCTGGACGAACAACAGGCCATGGAGTTCTCTCGAGAACAGGGATGGCATTTTGACACCATTCAAGAGCTGGCGAAGAGCAAGGAACTAAATCAGTATCTGAAAAAGGAATTCGCCAAGCGCACGACCGACCTTCCTGAATACGAACAAGTCAAACGCTTCACTCTCTTGAGCGAGGAGTTATCTGTGGAGGCCGGCGAACTTACAGCCACATTGAAGATTAAGCGTAACGTGGTCGCTAAGAACTATAAACATCTGATCGATGCGATGTACGACGAGGGCAGCGCTGCCGCCGTTTCGTCTCCAAACTATGTGAGCACCGGTCGATAGTTTCCGCTCCAAAGAAATAACAAAAGAGCCGGAGCATTGCCCGGCTCTTTTAATTTCTGTGGACGGACTCGCTGGAGTTTAGCTCAGCAGCGGTGCGGAAGCCGTTCTATCCGCTTTGTCGAGAGCAGCGACGCGCAACACTCTGCTGCGTCCAGCTTCGAGAACGAAGAGAGCACCATCTGAACCGAATGCAACTCCGGTCGGATTGATCAGTCCCTGAAGGAACATCTCAGTGCGACCTTCTCTGTTGACCCGTATGACGGACCCGGCACGACCAGCGGTGACATAGAGCCTACCGAGACTGTCCATGGCGAGGTTGCCATCATATCCGTCAGCAAAGTTGAAGCTATCCGATTCAGCGACGTTGACCCGCGATACTTCGCGACCGTCAAGCGAGCGCTTCACGATCGAGCCGGTAGCGTGCTCGAGGCACCACAGGAAACCGTCGGGATCGAGAAGCAATCCCTGAGTTCCGTGTCCGGCTCCACCAATCAGAACTTCATACTCACCGGTTCTGTCAATCTTGAAAATGCCGCCCGTGTTCGATGGGAAGTTTGATACATACACCTCTTCACGAGGTCCAATCGCGAGATCGGAAAGGAACGTACCACCACCAGTGAGGGCACCATCAAGTTGCGCCAGGATGCGTCCCGATTTGTTCGGGTCGATCTTGTAAACGGTTCCTTGAATGGTGGCAACGTACAACACTCCTTTGCGATCAAAACGCAAACCGGAAATGGTGCTGTTGCCACGGATTCTAGCGTACTCGCTCGGTTGACCCGAGCTATCAACAAACCAGACACTGCCATCGCAAGAGAAATAAATTCCGCCAGGACCAGCGGTCATTCTCGAAAAGCGATTCGAATACGATGCGTTTAACTGCGAAAGAACTTTAACTGCATAGCCGCGGGGCGCGTCAGGCAGGTCGATGACTGTCTGCCCTTTGGCTGCGTCCTTTCCCTCTTTCTCCTCGGGCACCTCGTAACTTTCATCGGGTTCTTCGATTTCTGCCGTCGTTATATCTATGTGGAGAATCAGATGCAGGGGAATTAAAATCCGACGAATATGAATCTGCCCGTCGCTTTCGTGTGAATACGACTCTACATCTATGTGATCGTGGTCCACACCGAGTACGCGACCGGTCACTGTGTTGTGACAACCCATCCCGTACCAAATCTGAATTTTCTGCCTACTCTCGACAAAACCTTGAAGTCTGGTCCTGAAGCTCATATACCTACACCTACTACCTCGGCTACCTTTACCTATTACTCAGCCTTATTTTCGCGAACCTTTGGTTTCCCTTCTTCTAAATTATCATCTGACCACTCATCTTCATCAACTACCAGAGCATGGTTCCAGAATTGCTCCAGTTTGTAGTAGTCCCTTTCCTTTTCTTGCAGGATGTGAATTATAACGTCACCGAAGTCAAGAAGCACCCATCTCCCTTCGGTCATCCCTTCCATCGATTTAGGTTTTCGACCGAATTTCGCAAAACTGTCTGCAATTTCTTCTGCAATCGCTTTGACCTGAGCCTTGGATTCACCTCCAGTGAATACAAAGTAGTCGGCGAGAAGAGTTACTTGCTTAACATCCAGGACTACCGTTGATTTTGCTTTTTTTCTAACTGCCGCGTTGGCGGCTTGAAAAGCGGCTTCTCTGGATCCCGTGGATGATGGTGTAGCGGATCGTTGTCCCAAGTCAGTCCTACTCTCTATGAACGGTACTATAGTATGTTCCCAAACTATCTCACTTTTCACGCTATAAAAGTAAGATTTTGACTTTAGAACAGCATCTCAAATCTGTAAATCCAAAACTTTTTTGCATGAAAGAGCGAATTTTATCGTCTGATGGTTGTTTCGGGACTTAAGATGCTGTATTCTCCCGTATTACGTGGTTTTGCAATTGTGCAAATGACCGCGTAGTTTAGGATCACAAGCCTTGTGGGACAGGAGGAAACTCTGTGAATAAAGCAGAACTAGCTGCTGCAATAGCCGACCGCACCAACAATACTAAGAAGTCAGTTGAAGAGATGCTTCAAGCACTCACCGAAGTTGTTATCGACACCGTTGCAAAAGGTGATCGCGTAACTTTGGTTGGCTTCGGAACATTCGAACGCCGTCAGCGTAACGCTCGGGAAACAAACAATCCGCAAAAACCCGGCGAAAAAATCAAAGTTCCAGCGAAGAGAGTGCCAGCATTCTCGCCCGGAAAAGAGTTCAAAGAAAAAGTAAACGGCTAATTCTTTGGAAAAGCGCTAAAAAACAAGAAGAGGGATATCTAACGATGTCCCTCTTTCTGTTTGAAGTCCTGGGTATTTGCATCCTCAGTTCTACTCGCATCGAAGCAAAGTTTTTGAATCGAAACCTATTGATGCTCTTCACAACACCGCCGCCAGAGCCAACTTTATGCAAAGCAGCTGAATGGTTTATTTTGTAAACGAATCGAACGAGGTTTATCCGACTCAACTTAATTTTGGAAATCTGTGTTTAGACGGCTGTCGAAGGTCCGCTTGGATGCCTATTCTTCCTCTTCAGGCTCTTCTTCTACACCCATTACATCTTCAGGATTGTCGACATCGCTCTTACCACTTGAAGTATTCTGACCAGGCGAGACGGTCTCCGCCGGTTCAGTCTCAGCGCCGGATTTCACAGAGCCATCTTCGTGATGAGTTCGCTTCCAGACTGCATCGATTCCCATTGGTTTATATCGAGGAACGTATTTCAGACACTCCTGCGCTTTATTCGCCTCATGGCGAGCCTCTTCAGAGTGCCCGGTTTTATCCAGAGTGAGCGCCCACAATTTGTGAACACGAGGATCGTTTGGACTATTTCTCACCGCATCCTGAGCTTTCGCAAGCGCAAGCTGCCACTGTCCGGAGGCTGCGAGCATGTTGACGAGAGACACGGAAGCCTCGACGAATGTCGGACGTATATTGAGACAGCGCATATAGCTGTCTCGTGCGGTCAAAATGTCTTTTGCGCCCTCGGCCGCCTGACCCAGTTCATAGTGCACCAGAGCCTCATTGATACTGGGCTCACCGGTTCGCTGATAGCCGCGAGCGTCATTGAAAAGCTTCCATGATTCTGTCAACTTGCCGATTGCGGAGTTATAATCCCCCCGCATTCGAGCGTTGATTCCCTCGTCGTACAGCCTGTAAGCGCGAGCCATCGTCTGATACGACGATTCGCGGCGGTTGTTGGCTTCGACTTGCTCAGGTGATGGAGGGGCTGGTTTAGCCGCCTCCTTTGGCTCCTCGTGATGATGGTGATGCACATGCCGTGCTCTGCTCCCACGAGCGACGGTCTCCCTCTTCGACTTACCATGCCCTTTTCCGCGAGAGCTGGTTGTCGCGGTTCGAGATGCCTTACCTCTGGAGGAAGACCTGGAAGCGCGAGTAGAACCTTTGCGAGAGGCCGAACTCTTCGATGCCTTAGTGGAAGTCGATTTTTTCGACGTCCTGCCGGAAGACGACTTTTTAGTCGTCTTTCCGTAGACGGCACCACATGAGCCACCATCCGTTATTAAACAGACGGGCGCAATCAGAAGCAGTGAAGCAAGAAAGAATCCAGTAATACGTTTCACTAGATACATCTTAGATCGTTGGAAACTACGATGCTGGGGTGGGCTCGATTCCAAATTGTGCTTTTTCTTCGTCAGTGACTTCTTTCATTGTCAGGTTGACGCGGTTGCGGTCATCGATCTCTCTAACTTTGACAACAACTCGCTGACCCACCGAAACAACATCTTCCACTTTCGCGACCCGACGATTTTCTAGTTGCGAGATGTGGACCATGCCTTCTTTGCCGGGCAACAACTCAACAAAGCATCCCACCGGAATGATTCTGGTGACTCGACCCGCGTAGATGCCGCCTGGCTCAATCCGCTTTACAAGCTGCAGAATCATATCACGAGCAGCTTCTCCACCCATCGCTTCGACGGAACCGATTACGACGGTGCCGTCGTCCTCGATGTCGATCGTCGCACCGGTTTCTTCGATGATTCTTCTGATCATCTTTCCACCAGGTCCAATAACCGTTCCGATATCGTCCGGATCGATCTTGATGGTGATAAGACGCGGAGCCCACTTCGAGAGGTTTTCTCTGTGCTTCGGTAATACCGCTTCCATCTTGTCGATAATATGCATTCTTCCAAGTCTGGCTTGCTCAAGCGCTACTCTCATGATTTCAATCGAGATTCCTTGAACTTTGATGTCCATCTGAAGCGCAGTGATACCATCCCTGGAGCCTGCCACTTTGAAGTCCATGTCGCCGAGGAAGTCTTCGAGCCCTTGAATATCCGAAAGAATCGCGAAGCGATCACCTTCGAGGATCAGACCCATTGCGATACCACCGACGGTAGCGGTCAGAGGAACACCTGCGTCCATCAAAGCAAGACTGGATCCGCAAGTCGAAGCCATCGAGGTCGAACCGTTGGACTCGAGAACTTCGGACACAACGCGCAGAGTGTACGGGAAAGAAGCTTGATCGGGAAGAACGGGCATAATCGCACGTTCAGCAAGGGCGCCGTGACCAATCTCACGACGACCGGGTCCGCGCATAGGCTTGACTTCGCCTACCGAGAAACCCGGGAAGTTGTAGTGGTGCATGTAGCGCTTTTCAGTCACCGGATCGATTGAATCCAGTTTTTGCGCATCACCGGCGATACCGAGTGTTGCGACTGAAAGAACCTGAGTTGTTCCACGAGTGAACAATCCGGTACCGTGAGTTCTTGGCAGGATGCCGACTTCAACGGTGATCGGGCGGATCTCGTCACATTTGCGACCATCAGCGCGAACACCGGTGTCCAGGACTTGAGCCCGCATCAATTCTGCTTCATATTCTTCCAAATATGCTTTGAGCGTATTTTTGGAAACCGTCTTGAGTTCGTTCTCTTCCGGCAATTCGGCAATGGCGTTGACAAGATTGTTGTATGACTCCTCGATGAATTTTGCTCGAGTGCCTTTGTCGGTCACGCGATTCATCGAGTTTTTAAGAGCTTCGGTGCAATGTGCATGAATCAGTTCGTTAAGAGCATCATTCTTCGCCGGCTGTTCATACGGTTGCGGCTCGATACCCAGAGCTTTGAAGAATTCAATCTGCAGGGCAACTTGCTTCTTGATCTGTGTGTGACCGTAGTCAATTGCAGCAAGTACGTCCTTTTCGCTGACGAGCTTGCAGCCTGCTTCAACCATCATGATCGAGTCGGCCGTTCCAGCAACAACGATATCCATGTCGGATTCGTCGATTTGCTCATACGTCGGGTTGGCGATGAGCTTTCCTTTAACTCGAGCAACACGAACCGCTCCAAGCGGACCAGCAAAGGGCATACCGCCAAGACCAATTGCGACCGAAGCACCCAGCATGGCCAGAGTGTCCGGAGGATTGACCTGGTCGGCGCTCATAGCCGTCGCGACGATTTGAACATCCTTTCTATATGTATAGTCGAACAGCGGACGGATCGGTCTGTCGATCAGACGGCTGGTCAAAATAGCTCGGTCAGGCGCTCTTCCTTCTCTTCTGAGAAAGCTTCCAGGAACACGACCAACTGCATAGAGTTTTTCTTCGTAGTCGATGAGGAGGGGGAAGAAGTCGATTCCGTCACGAGCTTCTTTGCTTTGCGTGGCGGTGACCAGCACCATAGTGTCTCCACAATAAACTTCGCAAGCACCGGATGCTTGCTTGGCAAGCCGACCCGTCTTGATCGTCACTTGCTTGCCATCGATTTCGACTTCGAAACTTTTGGTTCCTTGACCTTCTAGCATTTGCACTTCAATTACCTCTTTGCGGGTATTGGTGGACTGTAAACGACACAAAAACGACACTTATCAAGTGGAGAGCGAACGGAAAAACTGTCCGAGCCCCTTTTAGGCTGCCCGCACAGTTTGCTTCTTCACTGATGATGAGGCTTGAGTTTCAATACCTTAAAACTCAGCGATTCCACAAAACAGGCGAGCTGACTGCCCGCCTGAGTAACTATCTTCTTAATCCGAGTTTTTCAATTAGTTTTTTGTACCGACCATGGTCTTCACGGTTCAAGTACTGGAGAAGGCGGCGTCTTTTGCCGACCATCATCAACAGTCCGCGTTGGCTCTGGAAGTCTTTCTTGTTCGACTTCAGATGACCAGTGAGCTCGTTGATGCGTTCGGTCAGCATGGCGACCTGAACTTCCGGCGAGCCCGTGTCCTTTTCGTTGACGCGGTGGTTATCGATAATCTCTTTCTTTTTCTCTAAAGCAAGTCCCATTAGTTCATTCCAATTAAGTTATAGTTCTAATTTTGTGAAAGCAGATCATAACATAAGATGTCTGGTGCCCTTCAGCGCAATTTACGTCTTATTGCTTTGAAGTTACACTTCTTCAATTCAGCCAGGAGACCAGGGTGAGCAAGAACAAGCGCTTCCGGATTAGAGACATCTTCATCAAATATCCGCTGCTCGACCAATTGCGTATAGAAACAATAGCAACTTTGTTCGATAAAGGCATCAGCTTGCTTGACGATTCTTTTCGTTCAACAGCCGTAATAAGCCCTGGAGCGCAGCCTTACGTTGCCGCAGTCAACATGGGCAAACGCCAACCCAAAATTTCAGGAAAGAAACCATGCATATTCGCCTACTATCACGGCGAGATGGTCACATTGATGGCGCTCTGCCCGCGCGCCAACATGGTCACCCTGGCTAGCAACAGCCGCGATGGCGAGATGATCGCGCGCGCCGCAGTGCGAATGGGTTTTGGCGTCGCACGAGGTTCGAAAACGCACGGCGGCATGAAAGCTGGTTTGGAACTAATGACCGCCAGCGAAAGAAACCAATCAATACTATTCAATGTAGACGGTCCCAAAGGTCCGCGCCACGTCGTCAAGGATTACATCATCCGAGTCGCCGAGATGAGCAAACTGCCGATTATTCCAGTAGTCTGCGATGCGCGCAGCAACGAGCGCATCAAATCATGGGACAGATACCTCGTGCCCTGCCTGGGCAGTCGCATGGTTTACATCTTCGGAGAGCCAATCGAAATTGGCTCCAACCTCAGCGACGAAGAAAAGGAAGCGAAACGGCAATTGCTGTCTGACCGTCTTAAGGAAATCAACGACAGACTACCTCAGTACTGGGAATTGATGGCACGCACCTCGGCTTGAGACAAAACAGACCGACAAGCTTACAGGAGTCATTCTTAGATACTGATCTGAAAACAAAAACAGGTCTCCGGCTCGAAAGAGTCAGAAGACCTGTTCAATTTTTCTGAATTGGTCAGTGTCTACGGTTTTTGAAGTTCCGGTTTCCACTCGTCCAGAATTGCGCCTTCGATTGGGCAAGCAGAGAGGCAAGCTCCACAGTCGATGCATGTTGCATCATCGATATATGTGTAAGCAGTGCTCTTTGCGTTGGTTTTACCATCAGCCCAGTGAATGCACTCAACAGGACAAACTGGAATACAGTCGCCTATCCCCTCGCAGACATCAGCCACGATTGTGTATGCCATTGCAGTAACTCCTCATTAGCTTCCATTAGTAATTGTGTGTCCACTCTGCAAAGTATGCAAGAGCTTTCCACGATTAATTGGAATGTGTACAAGCACGTTCAATTGAAAACAGTCTAGCGCAAATCTTATACCCGGCAAGCAATTCTGAATAATGCGATTTCGACTCTTTCTTAATCTGAAATCTCAGAACCGATGCAAAGAGGGGACAATATACGGAACCGCTGGCCGGAACGCGCCAACGGACGGATCAGAAAGGTTTCAATTTACCCGAAACCGAGATGTGGAGAGCAACAAAGGGATATGAGCGACGTCAAAGTTAATGTTTACACTTCGGCTGGAGCCCACGTGGGCTACTTCTTGAATCCGCACGTGCAGGCATTTCCGGAGGGCGACTATGAGCTTTCTGGCGAGTTTTTCGATGAGAACGGTGACCGTATCCAGAAGCTCGATTTCAATCCCCAGGCGCTGCCGTATGTCGCCGATGTCAGCGCTGTTAACGGTTTGGCCCATACAAAGATTGAAAACGTCTACGTTCAACGCGGCAGGCAACCGGTTCGCATGAGCGGCAACGCCGGAATTCCTCAGTAACAAAGCTTTCAAAGTTTATGGCTGAAACCGCCTCCAATCTGCAGGCAGGGTAAATTGGCAGCCTCCTTGCAGCAACAAATTCTCAGACTCATAGATGTTTCAGAAACTCGTGAAAAGTTAAGGCAGCCCTTTGGGGGCTGCCTCTAGTAACTTCCTCGTTTGTGTTTGGGAAGGCTACTCACCGAAGTTGGGGGCTGGTGAGGGGGATAGGTGCAGACTAAACCCAAACGAGGTATTTAAATCGGGTCTTGCTGGCGCTTTCATCCATATATTGCTGTTATAGCAGCTGGAAAAGTGTGAGATTTATAAGTTAGACCATAATTCATTATGGGAATTCCTATGTTACCGGCGCTGAAAAATGCCGATAATTCCAGGGTAAGACAGCGGAAACCCGCAGCAGGACCGAGATAACAAAATATGGAATCCGAATCGAGCACAGCTTCTCAAGAGAATCACACGGAGCATCAGAGAGAACGGATAGTTCTCCTGGTCGAACCGAAGGAAGATGATCGCAGGAAGTGCGCTGACGCCATAATCTCGCAGTCGCCACTGTACGACGTCGAGTCGGTGACCACTGGCGAGGAGGCGATTGCGAAATTTGAGAAGAAAAATTTTGACGTAGTGGTTATGAGCTACGACTTGCCGGACATGACAGGCGATGAGCTGACACGCAAGCTCACGTCACTGAATCCCACCTGCCCTATAGTCGCGATGACTGTGATTGACAGTCCGGAACTTGCATTGAAAACATTGAAATCCGGCGCCATGGACTATCTCCCTAAGCTGGGCGAATACCAAAAGTTTTTGCCGAGAACAATAACAACGAATTTGCAACGGTCGATGTTGCTGGAGAATTTGCGCGAGATGTACACGAGAGTGGAACAGGCGTCGCGTGACGAAGCACTTCTCAACAGGCTTATCGTGAGTATTCACAGCTCGCTGGATCTGTCAGACACTATCGAGCGTGCCACAAGAAATTTGTTGGAAGAGTTGCAGGTGTCACGTGTCATCACAGTGCTTGCCGAAGATCCGGAAAGCAAGATGCGCATCAGGCGCCAGATGACGCATCCGCGGGTAACTCCAATTTCAGATCGAAGCGCGTTGTTCGATCGCTATCACGATCTTCTTCTCGATATCGGCGAGCGTCGCCCCCTCGTCGTAATGCAGGATGATACATTCGCATTCGCTCAGGATGTGCGGTCCGAAATGGTCGGTTATCACATTCAATCAATGATTATGGTGCCCCTGGTATACCGAGGAAAGTTGATGGGTCTGCTGCATCTCGATCAAACCAATTTCACACGACTCTGGACGGTCAGCGAAATCAATCTACTCATGCGCATCGCCAATCAATTTGCCATCGCGCTGAGTCAAGCAAAACTGTATCAAATAGTCGAAGCGCAAAGCACTAGCATCAATAAACTTACAGACCTTTGTTCACAACTCAATGACGTGGTTAAGGGGACCAAGGAACTCACTGAGCGCACAGAGAGTAGAGAACGCGTTCGCGTAAAATTGAGCAGCCGAGAATTAGAAGTCCTGAAAAAGGTTGCACAAGGTCTTTCAAACAAAGAGATTGCCGAGGAACTTCATATCACTGAAGGTACCACTGAAGTACATGTGTCCAGGTTGAGGAAGAAGTTGGCTCTGACCAGCCGCGCGGCGTTGGTGCGATACGCATACGAAAATCACATTTCTTGAACTGAGCAATTGCGAACTGTTTTGGTCGTATGATGGAAGTGTGGAAATTAAATTCGAGGACGAAATGAGTCAAAAGAAAGAAGACGACCTCAAAGTCATTTTCGAGGCGCTGGCATTTGCATCGAAGATGCACAGCTCGCAGCGCAGAAAGGATAACAGAGACACGCCGTATATCAACCATCCTATTGATGTCGCTAGATTGTTAATCACCGAGGGTGGTATCACTGATTCCAGCGTCATAGCCGCCGCTATTTTGCATGACACCATAGAAGATACCGAGGCAACGGTCGAAGACATAGAGGCACTATTCGGAAAGAAGATTCTCTCTTTCGTGCTGGAGTGCACTGACGACAAGTCTTTGCCTAAGGCGGAGCGTAAACGCCTGCAGGTTGTGAACGGGCCGCACAAATCGCCGGAGGCAAAATGTATAAAGCTAAGCGACAAAATCAGCAACGTTCGCGACATCGGTGAATACCCACCTGTGTTGTGGTCGAAGCAACGATTAATCGAATATCTGGATTGGACTCAAGAAGTCGTTAACGGGCTGCGCGGCGTAAATAAACCCCTGGAAGATCTCTACGACAAAACTGTGGAAAAGTCGAGAGAGAAAGTAGAGTCTATGACCGGACAATCGAAATAATCGCTTGCATCAAATAGTAGTTAGCGTTTAACCGATCGAATCAGGAACCAAGATGACTTCTTGAGTTCGTTAACATTATCGTTCGGCGTCGGTTTCATAATGGTGGCAGGAATTTTAACAACTTCCGGCTCTTTGTAGTCGACCTTACGTTGATACTGGTACCAGACATCGCCGTCGCGCAGGCGCAGAGCCATTGTCAAAAGCGACTTGTAGTCCGGGTCGTCGGGACACTTCGCTACAAGTTGATTGAGAAAGGATATGGAGTTTGCCAGCGTGCCAAATTCGAGTTCTCTCACCAACTTTGCAAGAAGTGCCTCTTCACCGGCGGATTTTGTTTGAGATGTCGGTGAAGGTGGTTGCACGGGTGGTTGCGACAGCGCGCGCGGAGGCGCAGTTTGAATTTCGCTTGTAACTTTTGAACCGCGTACCTTTTTCTTTTTCGCGATTTTCACTTTGCTCTGCTTCGTCTTCTCCGCGGCAGCCTCGGCCTGCTCATCCGTTACTGACGATTGATTCGAAAGATGCTGCTGTTGAGTCTGACTTTCATCAGAGTGACGTTCTATCCGAGTCGGAGCTTCTTCAATCTGCCGAATCGGCTGCTGAACATCGGAGGGCGATTCTTGCCGGTAGGTTGGCGCCGATAGATTGTTTGGAACTGTTTCATCTACGGCAGGTTCCTGCGACTCTCCTGTATTCGACGCGCCAGGATTCTCTTCGCCCTGCGCTTCCTCCGGGGTCTCTTCCTCAAAATCGCGATGTCTCCGCGAGCCTGGCTCCATCTCCAGAATCCCCGATGATTGCTGGCTTATCAGATGCGCTCCGGTTACATTTTTAACCTGGATCGTTTCTAATCTGATTCGGGAACTCGCATCCTCTAAAAGCAGTCCAGTAGATAAGTCTCGGCTATTCGCCGAGCATGTCCAACTGTTTGAGACGCCCAGAGATAGAGCAAGTAGTAAGAAGAATTGTTGCTTGGGATGGCGCATGAGGAAAATAAAACACTCATTCGAAAGAGTCTCTAGCTTATCATGACCTGAGGTGCAAGAGCTCCGGCTAGAAAATGCAGAGTGGAACACAAGAGATCTCAACGCCAGAACAGACGGTTGCACCCCGTCCGGCTTTATACATCTTGCGTTTCCTCGTCTCCTGGCTGGTCAGCCTCGTTGTAGTCCTCGCAGTTACGCTGCTGAGCGATGTTAATTGGTCGCGCCCGTATCTGGAACAGAGACTCAGCGATGCCCTCGAGAGGCAGGTTCGATTAGGGAAAGTGACCTGGGCGCTCGGATTGAATGGCATATCTGTCGAGACCAAGAATCTACAGATCAATGAGATCACCGGTGAACCTTTCCTCTCAGCAGCAGAAAGCGAGATTGGGGTTTCGGTTTTAGCACTGCTCGAGCATAAAATCGTAGTTACTTTCGTGAGAGCGGATAAAGCAAATATCCGGCTGGTGAAGACCAGCTCCGACAAGTGGAATTTCGACGATCTGTTGAAACCGGGTCCTGAGATCAGACTGCTTCAACTCACAAGTGCCAAGCTCGGTTTGTTTGACGAATCGGCAGATAGCAAAACACATCTGGCACCAATCAATCTCGAAAAGGTAGAGCTCAAGCTCAACTTCCCGCATAAAAACCGAAAACGCCCGTTCTTCCTATCCTTCTCTTTGCCGTCGAAAGGCTACTCTACGACTTTTGAACTCGAAGGCCTCGGGGTCGGAGAGCTGGAGAAGTGGCAAAGCAACCAATACTCGTTCAAAGCAGATGCGAAGCGAGTCAACCCAAGAGATGTCGAACGACTGATGAAATTCATCACTGTTCCCACCACCGTCGATAAGGACGGGAAGGAAGTTATCGCATCCGCTGGTGAGGAAAAGAAACGGCTGGCCGCCACAAGTGGCGGTAAGAAAAAACAGACGCTCGAAGAAATAGAACACAACAGGAAGAGAACCGAAGCTGCTCACAAGACTGCCACCAAATCTGGTGCGTCATCGAAACCATCGGAGAAAATTCTCTCCAGGAGGAACAGTTCGAAATCGATTGCCGTGGCGAAAATCGGTAAGAGCAAAGAAACAGAAAGCGAAGATACGAAAAACGTCAGCACTACAATTGAAACAGTAGATGGACAGGTCGTTTCAGTAGATCCAAAACAAAAACAGCTGCTGGCAAATCAGGCAGCAGAAGGTTTAATCGAGCTGGTTAAACCGATAAAGGGACTCTTTGACTTTGCCCTGCAGGGAGACGGCACTTTTGACAAAGGCATCAAAGCAACCTTCGATACTGAAGCAGACAACGTCCTGGTGGACCATCCGACCGTCGGCGTTATTAATGCCGGCAAAACCGTAGCCGCGGTGACCGCGAGCCTGAGCAAGGACGCTCTCTCGTGGCAAGACCTGAAGCTAAAAATGCACGGACTCGAAATTCATTCATCAGGCGAGGTTTCGCACTGGCAGGAAAAAGAACCGGGAATCAAAGCAAATCTAAATGGAGTGGTCCCCGATATCGGCGTCCTGCAAGATATCTTGGTCCCCAAAACAGACAACGTCCCAAGCCGCGGACTGAGCAACCTGGCGAGAGATCTTAAACCAGCTCGATTGAGTGGGCGTGCGGATATAGCAATCAAAATTGATGGCACCACGCGCAGTACTAATATGACTACATCCGTGAAAACCTATGACTTAGCCATCAAGGAGATGTTGAGCAAGGCTAATCAGCATTTTCCGCTCCTTTGCGCAGTCGGTCTGAGCAGCCAGGCCAAGATCCAAACTGACCTGAAAGTCGAAAACGCTGACCGCATCGACATTATCAACGGTAAGCTCGTCGGACCCGGGACGAATTTAAATGCGTCGGGCTGGATCGACCTGAAGACCAACAAAAGCAAGCTTGTCGTCAACGGAGACCGCATTCAACTGCGCGATACCGCACTCGGTATCACCACAAACGAAGCCGCCTACAAGCAGATTATGGGCAGCCTAAAGCTGCCTGGCAAAAATAGCTTCACACTGGACGGTACAGCCAACGCAAATGCGACGCTCACGGCCGACGGCGACCGCTACTTAATCGATGGAAAGCTGAAGCTCAACGACGCAGCTTTTGCGCTCAAAGATAACTCGCTGAAGTTGAATCACGTTAATGGCAACGTTTTATTCACGCAGAATAATTCCGCCGGTCATATGACTTTATCAGGATTCACCGGACAGATGGGAGATGGTCATTTCCAGATGGATGGCAAGCTTTCTCTCGCACACACACCGGTACTCGATACCACCATCCACGCTACCAGATTCGACCTGAAACACCTGGCTACTTTGATGAAGATTTTTCAGATCCAGATTCCCGTGTTGACCGAGCATCAGTTATACGGGCGGGTAAAAGATGTGGTTCTCAAAGTTAGCGGCACGGCATTCAATCCCAAAATTTCCTTCAGTGCGGTACCTGACGACCTGTATTACCAACCGCCCGGTCTCGCAAAGCCCCTCAGAGCCAAGGCCGGTGTCATTGTCTATGACAACGATCAACTTATTCTTAGAGAAGTTGCTCTGGTCACGAACAACAAAACAATCGTAACCAGTTTGACTATGGATAGAGTCTCCAAGGACGCCAGCCTCAGTAGAGTCAAGATGAAAACGGACAGCATCGAGCTGGCCGATTTAAACTATTATCTCTCGTCCACAGCGATGCCCCCCCCACTGCGCAAGGCTTATCACGACTTCCTGGCGCAGTACAAGATCTCAGGTATGCACGGCAAATCATATGGAGATATCCTCTGTTTGATTAGCCCGAAAGGTGATGTGACCTTCGACGGTCTTGTCGGACTTTATAAAGCCGGTGCCACCGTATCTGGTTTTCCCCTCACCAAGCTCGAAGGAATATTCGCAGCGTCAGGAGACCAACTTCTGCTCCAGGATGTAAGCGGTTTTCTGCGAGGAAGTAAGTTTTCTTTGGACGGTTATATCGACAAATATAAGAGCAAGAACCCAACGTGGCGAGCTGAGGTTGCGGCTACATTAGCGCCTCGCGAATTGCTGGAACTCGTTCCTCACGTGGCAGAAGAACTGAAGGCCTCAGAGTTCAAAGTCACAAGCAAAGGTCCTCTAACCTTACGCAGCAAGGTGCAGGGAAGCTTTGATTATTTGAAGGCACAATACTCTCTGATAGCAGACAAATCAGACAGAATGGTTGTGGAAGGCACTTTTGGCAAGATCTACCAACCGGTAGACACGCCGCTGACGCTCGACGGTTTAATCAACATTGATAAAACCAAAGTCGATATCGGCGATACCCATCTTCTGGTCGGCGATACTCTTATAAGCGTAGAAGGTCAGGTGCGATTCCCTGAAAATTCAGCGCCAGCGGAAACGAGCTCAAACAAACATGGTTCCAATGCTCAAAGCGATTCGAGTGGTTCGAATACCTCCAGCGACGCAGAAGAAACATCTTCGATAGCGTCTGCGGAGCCAGGTTCGAAGGAAATAAACACCGCAACGAAACCGACTGCTAAAGCAGGGAAACGGCCTCCGCCCATTGTCAAATTGACCGTCAAAATTCCGCAAAAATCACCGGTCAAGTCTCTAATCGCCATGGTTGACCCGCCGCTCGCCAATGACATCAAAGGCACCATCAGCGGTTACGTCACCGTGGACGGTGACCTGCGAAATCCAAAGTTATTGAGCGACATAACCGTCAATGATCTCGACGCAAAGGCAATGAATATCACGGGTTTGAACGCAAGACTCCGGAGCGGCGGAGCGCCGGATAAAGAAGGCGATGAACCGCTGGAATCTACAGAGTCACTGCTTGAAGTTGACTCCGTCAAGGTCAGACAGCTTCCGATTACGAATTTGAAGGCGCATGTCGGTTTGATTCCAGGCAAGGAGGTCAACTCAACGCCGGTGATAAACATAGATCAGGGGCAAGCGAAACTTGCTGACGGCGCAATGACATTCGAGGCCAGGTTCGACCCAGCCGACAATAACATCTGGGCCAAGGCGTCGTTCACGGACATCTCAGCAGCCCGCGTCGGCGACGAACTCATAGGTCATCCGGATGAAATAAGCGGCAAGGGACACGCAACAGTAGAAGTCGTCACAAAGGGTGATGACTACCATCAGATGTTGAAAAACCTGAAAGGGCACGGCAACATTCAAGTAGAGGACGGCGTCGTCGCCCGCTTCTCCGACCTGCAGACCAGACTTACTCAATACAACTTACTTACTCAGGGCATCTTCGGATTCAACTTCAACAACCTCTTGCAGAGCGTTTGGCCGGTGCGTTCCGGCGAATTCAACACACTAAACAACTCCTTCGCTTTCGAGGACGGGCTGTTGAAAGTGGAAGAACTGCGATTTAGCGGAAAGGATATGCGCATCTGGGGAAGCGGCTATGCCAACCTCGAAAATAACCAGGTAAAGCTCGAGATGGCAGGCAAAATTCCACGGGTTCAAGGCAGCATGCTTGGAGGCTCGGTGGGCAACGCATCGCGAAACATAACTCTTCAGAAAGCGATGAAGATGCTGACCTTCGGCAAGCTTCAGAACCTGCCGACGTTACCGGTGCTCGGAGCAATTGCGACCGATAAGCCGCGCACCTTCATGTTCAATGTCGACTCCACGCTTGACAATCCAAAGACCATCGCGAGGTCTATCGAAAAGACATTCAAATGGCTTGCTAATAAACCTGACGCGACCGCGCACCCAGTGCCGGGTCTGGTCAATCCAAACTAGAGAATCGGCAATTCCGTTCAGGCTCAGGTTGATACGGCGAGCTCGCAGTTATCGGATCCAAACTTGCCATCACATATGACACTAGCGCCACCCGCGGTGGCACGGCAATTGCTTTTATCAAAGAGCTGTGTATTATATATGTCATGAGCACAATTGAATATCCCTCTCCGGCGGGCGGTCAGGCCCGACGCGAAGCCGTGCGTTCGGCTTCTGATGCGTCGGTGAACGTACCCGAGGCACCAGCTTCGGTGGCAATCTCCCTCTCCTGCGGACAGATCTCTGTCCCCTCGCTCACCGGTCAAGGAAGCACCGAGTCCAATAAGGACGGAGCTTTGCCGTCGACTATCTCAATAGTCTCGGCCGGCATGCCATCCACATCGACGCCGAGTATCTCGGCTGGCTCGGGCACGCTCGACTTCACTCCGGTCGGAAGACAGGGGGTTATTAGAAGCGCCTTCGCACACGAGTCGGCAACGGTCGCTCCTGAGAAACAAAACGCGGGCGATTTTGGACCCGAAGAGTTATCCAGGGGAAAGACGGGGGCTCGAACGAAGAAGCAACCGCAAACCAGACCGGAAAAACTGTTTAAGTCTTACATAAATTATGTCAGGCTGGAGCGAGCGCTATCACCAAATACGGTGGCAGCTTACAAACGCGATATTACCGCCTTCCTTCAATGGCTGAAACAGAATCGCAACTTGAATGAAGAATTTCCCACCAGACAAGATATCTCAGACTTCCTTGCCTACAGGCGCAAGAAAGGGGACCGTTCTACATCATGCGCCCGCACATTAGCAAGTTTACGTGGGTGGTTTAGCTGGTTGAAAGATTCCGGTTTCGCAACCAATGACCCATGCGATGCAGTTCACAATCCGCAGAAGGGCAAGCAACTACCGACGGTGCTGTCGTCCGGCGAGATCTCGCGAATGTTATCAAACGCGAAATCCAAGAAAGAAATTGCCGTTCTGGAAATGCTCTATGGCGGTGGTCTCAGGGTCTCGGAACTGGTAGGTCTTAATACAGCAGATGTGAACCTGGAACAGGGTTATCTAAAATGCCTGGGAAAAGGCAGCAAAGAAAGAATCGTTCCCATTGGACGGGCAGCGGTAAAAGCGTTGAGAGAATACATGGATGAGGAGCGCGCAGCGGCAGCGGCGCTTGCAGCTAAGCCTGTGAAGGCAAAGCGCGGCCGCAAGCGATTGGCGATAGCTGTTTGTGAAGAACAAAAGGGTGAGCCAGTGTTCCGCGACAAAAATGGAGCGCGCTTGAGTCGCCTGGTGGTCTGGCAAATAGTGAAGCGCATCGCCGAGAAGGCAGGCGTGACCAAATCGCTTTCGCCTCACACTCTGAGACACAGCTTCGCCACTCATCTGCTCGAAAACGGCGCCGACCTGCGTTCCGTCCAAGAGTTACTGGGTCACGCCAGTGTGGTCACTACACAGCTTTATACGCATGTGAGCCGGCAGCACTTAAAGAAAGCATACGAAAGCGCTCAAAGTCAGTTCGTGAACACGCTTCACCCAGACGGCATCTCTGCGCCTTTCGTCAATCAATGATCAAAATTTAATACTGTCTTTAACATCTGACTATCTCTTATGCGATAACTTTAGGTGAGACTTTCGTCTGAAGTCCGATTTGGGAGCGCTAAAGCAAGCTCTTGCATGACCTCCCCGTCTCAGTGTTTCACGAAACATCAACGAATCTGGCGACTCGAAAAAAGACGCGAAAAGGTTCGATGGCACACGAACAGTGCCCGACTCGATGCCCAAGTGTTCGCTGCAAACGAAAGTTAGTGTCCACATCAACGGTTTCCTCGCGAAACAGACACCTATACGAGATTCACATCGAATGCGAAAAACAACTAAAGTGACCGGTACGAAGATCGCTCAGGCCGCCAAGGATTTGAACGTGACGAGCGTCACCATCCGCCGCTACATCAGCGAATTCAACATCGAAACAACGACCGACGAAAATGGTATCAAGGTTCTTCCTGAGTCAGCGATGGACGAGCTCCAGGAAGTTCGCAGACTTAAGGAAGAGGGTAACACCAATCCTCAAGTTCTCGAATTCCTAGAAGAACGACGCGCCAGCGGCGGCGGCGAAGAGAAAGCCGACGCAAAACCTGAAAAGGAAAAACCAAAAGCAACTCGCGCTAAATCCTCCGCAAAGAAAGAGAAAGCAGCGCCAGCGGCTGAAGACGACGAAGAGGAAGAAACTCCTGAAGTAGTCGAAGCGGAAGAGGAAGTCCCTCAAGCCAAACAAGCTAGACGCCGTCCAGCGGCGAAGAAAGAGAAAGTACAAGAAGCCGAAGAGCAAGAAGCGCCGGAAGAAGTCGAGGCAGAGACAGAAGAAGTCGAAGGTTCGGAAGGCGAAGCACAAGAAGGTGGCGACGGTCGCTTGAAGCACTCGCTAACCTGCCAAACTTGTGGCAAGACTTTCGAGCATATGAACCCGCGCCTGAGAGACTGCCTGGACTGCTACCGCGCTAAGCGCAAAGAGCGTCGTCGTGGCGGAGACAGACATAAAAACGTCATTCAACATCCCCTGGCGCAACAAGTCGTCAGCAAAATGGCGAACCAACAACAGCAGCAACAACAGCAGGAGCAACAAGACGAGCATCCTGCAGCCGCATCTGCTGCCGCGTCGTCTGCGCCCGTTCAAAGACGCGCACCAAGCGCACCACAACAGCAACAGCGCCGCGATAGAAGCAGAGATCTCACCTCGATCCCATCTCAAAATGTGGGCGTAACACAGCCTGTGATCGGCGGCTTGAAGACTCAAGTGCGCAGCTATAGAAAGGCGATTGAAGAAACGAGACAGATTACTGGTTCTCTGAAGCGCCGACTCGAGCGCCCGGATCTACCGGAAGGCGATCGTCGTTGGCTCGAACAAATCTACGCTTATCAGTTGATCTTGCACCAGGGATGGCGCCACCTCTCTGAGTACAGAGCGCAAACCAACCAGCAAAATAAAGAAGACTAATAGCTTCGAATCAATTCAAAAAAGGAACTAGCTGAGCTAGTTCCTTTTTTCTTGTCCGTTTAACTTTGGTAGCATCGCTGAACGCAACGCTCGAATGCAGTTGCTATGCGGTCGCGCTGGTTTTGACCGTGTCAGCTTCGGCCCTCACATCCATATAGCAGGCACGACAGTAAACTGGTCGCAATCCATTCGGTTCAAACGGAACCGTCGCGACCGCACCACATTTGTGGCAGTTGGTATCGTGAAGCTTTTCGAGATTATCACCATTCCTGCGAAGACGCGCTGTCAATCGACAATTCGCACATCGCTTGGGCAGGTTCGTAAAACCCTTTTGTGCGAAAAACATTTGCTCTTCTTCTGAGAACAAAAACAGTTTTTTGCATTCGTGACAAACTAAGTTCTTTCCGCTGTACATCTGCACCTCCGCGCTGGCTTCCAGGTATTGACCAACTCGGGTAGGGGATACTAATTCACTGCACTGATCGAACAATGCACACTTCCAACGTAGCAAATTCCCGGAAAACCGTACAGACACTATCTTCCGGACTCAACAGTTTCACGGACGAAAGTAATGTGTTTCAGCGCGGCTTCACACTGACACAGACATGATCAAAAAAATTCCTCTCCCAGTCAGTGCAAGATGTTATCAGCGCACAGTTTTGTACTCACATCCGCGTAACTAACACTCGCAGATGAAACAGAAATCGAAGCCAGAACTCGTTATTGTTTTAGTGCTACGCGCTTTCGACATCCGTTTCGAATGTATCGTTTAGCGGCTCCACCGCCTACAGATCTCATTCGGCAAGCTTCTTCGACGAGCGCATCATATGCGGTGGCACTTCTGCATTGCAATGCCTTGCTTTTTCATACGGCATTTTACTTCGGGCGGAATTCTTTGGAACTCTACAATAGCGCATCACAGCTCGCTTTGCAGTCCTTTGCCTCCGAAGCAAAACCTTCCATGTCGTTGTAAGCGTTGAAGGCTTCAAAGTAGAAGCGGCGCGCACGAGCTCTATCCCCAAGCAAAAGAGCTGCGTCAGCGAGTGAGTTTGCTGTTTTCGCAGCATGAACTCCGTACGGAGCATGGTTTCGATCTGGCTTCGACGCCCTGGCGTAGTGGTAAGTTGCTTCTTCTCTTTTTCCTTCAGCCGCTAAAGCGATTGCCAACAGGACAGTCGGATAGTTGACAAAATTAACATCAACTGGAGAATAATCGTCATTTGGGTTAGTCGGTTGGCTCAAATACTGTTTAAGCAGAACCTCAGCCGTTGAGTATTTTTTCTTTCTGATCAGGAGAGACGCCTGATCGCAAATCGCCTCAAGAAAATACTTGCCACGCTCTGACCCAGGACGCCAGTTGCTTGTGAGAAGGCGAAGCATCTGAGCGGCTTCAACCCATTTATCCTGAGCAATGAGATTTCTTGCTAACAACCACCTCACTACACAAACTTCGTCCGCCGAATTAGCTTTGCTCTCGATAAGTTGGTTGAGCATACGAGCAGACTCCTCGTGGTGCCCTTGCAATCCCTCAATCCATGCCATGTTCCGCTTAACGATAACTTTAAAGGCGGGGTCAAGGTCTAAGGAATCCGTTCGCTCGAGGAGAAACTTTGCACGCGAAGGCATTCCCCTGAAAATCAACGCAGTCGCAGCTCGATTTAAATATGGGCCAAGTTGTTCCCGAGTTTTCGTCGACTCAAGGTCTCGAACATATGGTTCGAGAGCCTGTAAGACCTCTTCGCTGGGAAAATACACAGACGAGTAAATCTTGCGAGACGCATCCACACGTTCAGTTAGATTCCGCGTTTCAAGGGCCTTCTTCTCGCTAGCTAGATTTTTCTCTGTCAATTTGACCTTTTCGGTCATTCCCAGCTTTTCATAAATTACTTTCAAACGTTGCAACACGAATGCATCGTTTGGCAAGCGCTTCTTCACGCCTATAAAACCAATGTATTCAGAAGGACCAAGCTGCTCGCCCGACATCAGTCCCTCATCGGCCTTCTCGTAGTATCCGCGGGCAGTTTCAAGACTGCCTTTATTCTCATGAATCTGACCTAACAGCGCATAAGCTATCGCTCCGTAGTGACAAAGATCAGCCCGAGTCGGCGAATCCAAAAACTCGACCACGTCCAACAAGCGATGCTCTGCATCAGCAACTTCTCCGTCTAAAATGCCTGCATGCGCCCGCGAAACTTGAGCACATTCGTAAAGAGACTCGCACTCTGGTCTCTCTTTGGTCAGTTGCACAACTTCATCGAACTTCCTCTTCGCGACGTCCCTCCGACCAGCCTCCAGGTAAGCCCAGCCCGTGTACAACATATCGGGGACAAACACCTGCGGTTCGACATTAAGAGCCTTTCGGTAAATTCTCTCCTGTTGTTCACAAATCGAACTCAGAGAGGCAAGGTCGCCCTTCTCTACCAAAACATTTATCGCACCCTCGACGTCTGGACAGTCGCCCGAATCGTAAATGGATAAAGTCGTTTCAACGGCTCTACGGACTAACTTCAGGTCGTCTCCATCGCGCACTTTAACGAGGGAAGAAACCATTTTAGTCAATGCCTCCTTCTGTAGCGATAGCTCCGCGGGCTGCATACTTTGCGCTATGTCGAGGGCGCTAGCAAGTTGCTTAAGATTGTGCGAGTGCGAATAGTCTGCTTCTTCGCTTAGTACAACCAACGCTCTCGCCTTCGCTCGTTTTTCTTCGTTCGAATTTGCCTGAAAGGCGACGACTTCGGAAGTCAGTCGACGAGCAGCCCCAGAAGGATGCTCGGCAAGTCGCTTCCAGATCGTCACGACCAGTTCCATATCAGCTGCGGACTTTATATTGATCTTTTGAAGAATTTGAGCATCACAATAATTTCGAAGAAGGGTTGTCTGACGAGACGAAAGAACCGGGTTATCACTGAGGGAGCCATCTTCAATTTTTCCGATTTTGAGAAGAAATGCGACTTGGTCAGAGGTAGGAACCTCACGCAAGTCGGCTAAACAAATTGCATCTTTCATTCTCTCCACGGCAGCCTCTGACTGACCAGCGTGCTCCAATTCGAGCACTGAATTTCCAATTTCGACTACATCGCCCGGAAGAGCGTTTAAACAGAACGCCGGCGGAGACAGCAGAAGGCATACAATTGAAAGGATGAAGAAATACCGGAATAACATGAGCGACACTCCAACTAAAGCCGAGGAATTCATAATAACTTCGGTGATAAGATTGAGCTATCCGCCATTGGAATGACAATTATGAACGTGAAGCAAATCGCTGTTCTATCTTTATTCATCAGTCTATCGTTTTCAATCTCATCAACTTTGCCTGCTGACGCAAAAAAATTGGCAGGTCTATGGAACACTGCAGGCAAGATTGTTTTGCCCCTCGAATACGACGAAATCAGGCGAGAATCAAATAAGTTTTTCGCGTATAAATCCCAAGCTCTGGACAATGGAAAAATTATTTGGACCAGAACGGAAGTAGATCTCGATGGTCATATCGGAAATCCGCTACCATCAGAACCGCCACAAAACCTTACAACGCCGTCGCAATCTAATGTAAAGCCGCCGGAAGGCTGGAACGTCCAATCACGTTACGATTTCGGTTATTCGGTATCGAACGATAAGGGACAGCGAGGATTCGTAGACGCAAGCGGCAAGTTGCTGGTGATACCAGATACAATGACTTCAGCAGAGCCGATAGGCCCCGGACTGTTTCTCAATCAAGTTTACCGAGACAATTCGGAACCAATCACCCAACTTCTCGATTCAGAACTCAAAGTCATATCTGAGATACCCAAAGACTTGCAACTCTCAGGTGAATACTATAGAGACGGTCTGCTGATGGTTCGCACCAAATCCGGTATCATCGCCTTTCTCAATGCGAAAGGCCAATACCAGATTAAACCAAGCGCGATTACTAATGCAAGAAAGTTTATCAATGGCTTCTGCGAGGTTACATTACAAATACATGGACAATCAGCGGTCGCGATTATCGATAAGAACGGGAAGATCGTTGCCGGACCTTTTGAAGGAGCAAGTTTTCACAGACGTGACGACGACGATCAAGTAGTCGTCGAATTCAGTCGGAACAGAGCCGGAGTGATCAGCGTATCCGGCGAAGAGATAATTCCCTTCGAATACGACTCCATGAGCGAACATGACGGGCTCTACGTTGGCCACAAAGACGGACATTGCATTGTTTTCTCGCACGAGGGCAAAGTGCTAGTCACGTTCGAGAAAGGGATTACGTCGGTCGTACCCAGCGGTAAATACATCATCTTTAGTCGGAACATCGACACAAAAGGCATAACTGAATCGGCACAGTCAGCCTCGCATCGCCAGATCCGGACAGGAGTTATGAGGTGGAACGGTCAGGTCATAATACCCGCTCAATTCGAGCGGACAGGTTCAAAAATTCAGGACGGTTTACTTCTGACTTATAGCTCTGAGAATTCAATCACAAAGACCGGAGTTGTTAACGTTGAGACCGGCAAGGCGGTCATACAGCCAATCGCTGGGACAGTCACTATAGAAGATGGCTACATAATGGTCAGCATGCGAAACAATATATTTGATGCTGCACAATTTAAACAGAAGAAAGGTCGCGCGGCTTGGTCCGACTTCCTCCAGACATATAACTTGATTGGCATGCGAAAGTCAAAGATTGAGTTTTTGCTGGGCAAGCCGGATAGCGGATATGTTGCAACAGGAAAGGACCAGTACGGTCGTTACGGACTGGAATGCGGTTACTGCCTCAACACTTGGCGGGGAGTAGATATCGAATACGACTCAAAGAATAAGGCAATCGGCTGGCGCGAAGTCGAGCGCTCTACTCCCGACGAATGGCACCGGGATAATGTCGTTATGATTGATTCAACTATCGGTGGAAATCTACGGACCGTACCCAAGAGAGACGCAAAAACGTTTCTTCTTCGACAGCCGAAATCGGTGAGGTCGACCTGATAAATCTATGAAGCGACGACTTTCGGGGCGCAGAGAAGTGACCCCAAACGCGGCACTCCTGAATTCAACGATGCATCCGCAGCTACCTAATTCTTCATGCTTACAAGAAACACAAGAACATTGATTCTCGGCGTGCTGCTCAGTGCGGTGTACATCGCATGCGGCGCGCGGGTTTGTACAGCCAAACAGCTAGTCGGTCTTTGGAATGCGCATGGAAGGCAGATTCTCCCGATCGAATATGATGAAATCCGAAGAATTGGCGACAAATTTGTCGTTTCGAAATCCGTGACAAACGACAACGGTGTCACCACGCGAACTCAGTTTGAGATCGACAAAACTGGCAAACGTCTCACACAGCCGCATCCAGTGCCACCAGCAAAACCTTATCAGGCAACAACTGAAACAAAATTTCCTGTTCCGCCAGGCTGGATGGCCGCGCGAAATTACGACTTCGGATGTAGCATCTCAAAAGACCAGGGAAGAACCCTAGGGTTTGTCGATATAGAAGGCAAGCTCTCAGTTTTGCCCAAAGACCGTTCGATCATTCCTGTAGGCGCAGGTCTTTTCATGGAGAGCTCATACCCGGACGTCGGTGGTGAGATTTTCTCGCTACTAGGCCCTGATTTCAAAAAAATCGCAACTTTACCTCGAGAGATACAGATTCTGAAGGACGAGTACAGAGATGGTCTCTTAAAAGTGCGCACCGCAAATGGTGCCATCGGATTTATAAATACCTCGGGCGTTTATCAAATCAAACCACTCCATATCTTTGAGGCCGACGATTTTAGAAATGGCATCTGCAATGTTGAAATCAAAACTCGAGACGGGAACGCAGCCGCAGTAATAGATAGAAATGGCAAAGTCCTAGCGGGTCCTTACGCCAACGCAACATTCCCATTCGCCTTCAGGAATACAGAACAGATCGTTGTAGACTTTGCTGCTCAAAAGCGCGGCGGCGTGATAGACAGGAACGGAAGGCCGATTATATCTCTCGACCACGATTTCATTCTGGAGTATGGAGACAAGTACGTCGGTCGTAAGGATGGACATTGGAAAATCTTTTCGCATGACGGAAAAGTCATTCAGACACTTCCTGAGTCGGTAAGTTACTTAAGCCCCGCTGGAAAGGGTCTATGGGTTTTCGCTGAGGGCGGAACGAATTCAAGGACAGCAAACGAATTTCGCGGAAATCCAAATCAAGACAGCAAATATGGAATCATGGGTGACTCTGGTAACGTGGTGGTCCCAGCAAAGTTCTCAGCAACGTCTGGAGAAATATCGGACGGCTTACTTTTAGTCCAGACCCAAACACCACCGGGTGATCGGTGGGGCGTGTTGCATCTAAGCAGCAAAACAGTCTCATTCGTGCCAGGCGCGGATGCGATCTCACTGGAAGGTGGATTTGTCTTTGCCTATCGAGAATGCCATAAATTTGATGGTGAAATTTGGAAAAACTCGCTTGGAGGAAACTGGCAAGACTTTCTTTTCACTTACGATCTGATCGGCATGCCCAGAGAGAAAGTAGAAGCACTTCTCGGCAAACCAGCAGGTCCGCTAACGCGCGTCGAGAGCGGTGCGTCAATCTCACAATACTCTAGGGGGAGAACGGCAGGTTGTGGAAACTCATACCGCGGGGTTCAGATTGAGTTCGATTCCAAAGAGTTCGCTACTGGGTGGAGAGATGTGACCTTAAGAGATGTAGGAGAGTGGCATCGAGACAACGTGCTCTTGATCAATGCTCCGCATAGTCAGTCACTGCTTGTGGTGCCTAAGTATCAGGCGGGAACAATTCGTCGGAAAAACTAGACCGCGACACTTTGAAACTGAGATCAAAAAAATGTTTGCTCGAACTATAAATATTTCGTGTACACTTTCTTTACAAAACCTCAATGGTGAAAACAGATGTTGAATTTCGTTCTGCTCGTAACCGCTGTAGTCGCCGCAGTGTTGATTATTCCAGCATTGATTGGCGTAGCCGTAGGTCTGTTCTACGGCACCGTGGAAAATTAGAGGTAACCCGGAGTCTTGAAAAAACGCTGCTTGCAATGTCAAGCAGCGTTTTTTTTATAAACGCGTTTTTCTTAGGCTCCGAATTCTATGGCACTAATAACTAAAACGCTTTCTCAATCATTAATAGCCGCTGTTCTCGTTTCGAATTTGATGCCAGCAAGCATAGACAGCAATGCAACAAACAGCCAGTCCAATGAATCCCATAATGTAAGTTCCGCCGACTTGCCGGTGGTCTACGAAATACCACATTAATGGAAGGTGCATCAGATCCATGAAGGCCTCGCAGTTTCAGTGAATAATGCGTTGGACACAAACCCAAACGCCGCTCAAAGTTTTAAAACGGTTCAGGGGTTCCCGTTTGTGGTGACGCCAGAGGCGTGTTGAAGATGCTGTTCGGGTCACTGTCAGGCGCGCCTTGAGCGCCCTGCGAAAAGTTTCCAGATTGAAGTTGATTCGGATTCTGCAAATTGCCTGGGAAGAAGGTTGATTGTGCTCCCTGCAGAGGTGGCAGAGAACTGCTGTGTCCCTGGACGCTGGCTGGGAAACCTGGAATTCCAGAAGCCGTTGTACCAGGCATGCCGCCTGGGAAACCGTTTTGACTGAATGTCGGAGGGGCTCCGGCAGAGGAACCGGGGAAACCACCTTGAGCGAAGTTTGGCACCGCCCCTGGTGCTAGCCCGGGAACGCCGGTTTGATTGTATCCAGGCATACCTGGCACCGCCCCCGGTGTCAAGCCTGGAATGTTGGGAACGTTGCCTTGAAGTCCTGGAACTCCGGGCATCGCCCCTGGTGTCAGACCCGGCACACCGGGAACACCTTGACCGCCATTCAGTGCAGCCGCTGGATTGTTCATCTTCGCCACGTCCAACATTGAATTCAGTTTTACCGAGACTGGTGTCCCGGCTGTTAATACAAATTCCTTGCCGCGCATCGCTTTATTCGTCACCCAGCTGATACCGCCAACCGAGGAGAACAACATGCCTTTTACTGCTTGTCCGTAGTCACCGAAGTTGATGCCTGAATTGCGTAGCTTCGGTTCTTTCAACTGGTCGTGAGCGGGATTGCGGTCGATGAAACCGTTGATGCTGGAGGTTCGTCCATCCGGAAAGACTATTGTTTTCAACGCAATGGACAAGCGCCCGGGCATACCGAGACGCTGTGTGGCTGCCGGAGCAGAATCCACAACTACTCCCAGAATCTTCGAGTTTGGCGGAACCAGTTCCTCACCCTCATTCGAGTAGCCATGAGGGAGCAGAATGCTAAAAACATCTCCGCGTTTGCTCTTTATAGAGGATAGGTTGGTTTCCGAGACTCCCGTCAAGACGGTGCCGGGCGTGAGGCGTTTGCCTGCAAACTGTTTGAAGAAATCAGGGGTTACTCCACCCTTGCCGGTCAGGTTAGGCGGCAATATGCCGGGGCTGGTCTGCGGGGTCCCTGGCGCGACTAACCCGGGTACGGTACCCATGCCGTCGTATCCACCTGACGGAGTGCCTTGAAACGTACCGCCCGGAGCTCCGACCGGAGTACCTGGAAACAGTTGACCAGATGGAACAGATCCGCCCGTCATTCCCGGAGTTCCGGAACCGTCCGCGCTGCCCGTATACCCCGGGAGCGGATTGCCCGCGGTTCCAGGAGTCGTGTATCCATTGGCACCCTGGGTGTTAACACTGCGACCACCGCCATATGGTCCGGTGGGCGGGGGCTCGTTTCTCGGAATCTGCCATTGTTCACGCGCATGGGCTGTCGCGGCCAGAGCGATCAAGAAACCGATACTGAGAAGCAGTTTAAGAACCGTCGAATTTCCGTTTCTAAGAGACAAGAAGCTTTCCCTGGCTGGTTTTGCCGTTGCTATTGACGTTTTACGAGCACATTTTATTTGAATCTAATAATACGCACAATGTGAAGAATACGCAGGGAACGAGATGTTACCGGTCTTCACACATGATAGAATTTCCAATCGCTTCAGTATCAATTGGGTCGAACGGCTCCCAGCCGTCTGCCTTTCTGAGATTGAGCATCGTTATCCCTTGCCCGTCCAGCAGGGCACAACACCTGCCAGATGGGTCGCACACGACCAAAGGGGAATTCAGTGAGCGACAAATTAGAAACATACGAAGTTGTATACATTATTCGTCCCAACCTCGACGAAGAAGGCGTTGATAAAGCTGTCAACGCAGTCGAGGAGTTCATGAAGAACCAGGGCTGCGAAATCGAATCTACCGACAAGAAAGGCAGAAAGCGCCTTGCTTACGAAGTCAAAAAGATGCGTGACGGCTATTACGTTCACACCATCTTCAAAGCTCCGTCGCAAGCGATCGCGCCGATCAAGCGCATGATGTCCCTCTCGGAAGACATTATTCGCAACCTCGTCGTACACCTGCCCAAACTGGCACTTCTGGCATCACCGCCAGCACAAATCTAGTTCGTTTCGGAGTTTCGAAACGAGGCTCCACCAGATTAGCACCCACAGCCAGAGCTCGAGTAGCAAGGTAGGTTCAACATGAGTTTAACCAAAATAGTTGTATCAGGACGAGTGATAAAGAGCCCTGAAAAGCGCTTTACACCTAACACAAACGTTGCAGTGACTGAGTTTGCAATCGCTGTCGAATCGGCTCCCCGACAAGACGGATCGAAAGAAACCACCGCTGTGAAGGTCGTCACCTGGCGAGACCTCGCTGAGAGATGCTCTCAAGAAATCAAAAAAGGCGATTTGGTATGCGTCGATGGACGCCTCCAAATCAACACACACACGTCGTCCGACGGTCAAAAGAAGCGCGATGCGGAAATCGACGCGATAAGCGTTGAAAACCTTTCTAGCGCTGCTGGATCGGCGGGTTCGGTTTCAGCGCCGGCTGAGAAAGTTCCGCAAGGAGCAGCAGTCGGAGCGGCACCAGCAGCCGAAGATCTCGACATGATCTTCGCGAACGACGATGAGATTCCGTTCTAAATCCTGAACGAGTGTGTTTTTTCCAAACCAATTATTTTCATTGAGGAGATACTGACAAATGGTACGTATGCATGGTGATGGTCCGCCCCGTAGAAGAAAAACTTGCAACTTCTGCGCCGATCAATTGGACTACATCGATTACAAAGATCCGAGCCGTCTCAAGAAGTACATTACTGAAAGAGGCAAAATCTTGCCGCGTCGCATCAGCGGAAACTGCGCCCGTCACCAACGTGGTTTGACCGTCGCAATCAAGCGCGCACGTGACATTGCCCTTATGCCTTACATGGCTGACGGCTAAAATGAAGCTCGGTCGAAAGACACAGAACTTTCTCGAGGGGCGCGTTTCGACGCGCCCCCACGAGTTTAAACAGTGGAGAGCGATCTCTGTTTAAGAAACAAGGAGCAAATCACACTTCATTATGCTTGGCAGCGCTCGGAAAGCGGCGCGAATAGCGGTTTCTGTTTCAAAGAAAAGCAAAAACCATGCCAAGAAATAGAGTCTAGTGGACTGTTGATTCCCAACTGGTGTAAGATTTGTTTTACGCGCCGAAGTGGTGAAATGGCAAACACGCTACGTTCAGGGCGTAGTGAGCGCAAGCTCTTGTGGGTTCAAGTCCCACCTTCGGCATCCATTTCACATCGACAAACGTTAGTAGTTACGAGAGGTTAGGCATTGAATCAAGATCCCCGAGGACAACGTCCAGATCCAAGAAAGGATTTGCCTTTATTGAATGAGCGCATCAGAGTTCGGGAAGTCCGACTAATTGATGCCGAGGGGAGCCAGGTTGGGGTCGTGCCTACGCGACAAGCGATCGCCCAAGCCAAAGAGGCCGGTCTTGATTTACTGCTCGTGCAACCCGACGCGAATCCGCCTGTAGCCAAGATCATGGACTATGGTCGCTTCAAGTTTGAGCAAGATAAACAGACGCGCGAAGCTCGCAAAAAACAGCACCAGGCTGACGTCAAAGAAATCAAAATGCGGTACAAAATCGAGGAGCATGACTATCAGGTCAAGCACCGCAAAGCCGTTGAATTCTTGAGCCACGGTGACAAAATCAAAGTCGTTATTCCGCTTCGCGGAAGAGAAATGCAACACAGCAGCATCGCGATGGAACTGGTTCAGCGCTTCGCTGGCGAGTTGAAAGAACTCGGAGCGATGGACAAAGAGCCGAAGATCGAAGGACGCGCGATCATCATGATCCTTTCGCCGATCTCCACCAAGCGATAAACCAATCACACACCCATTTGCCGAATCAAAACTGTAGAAGACGCAGTTCGCGATGCTCGAGAATGCTGTAGACGCAGCTCGGGTATGCTAGAGCAGCTCGGCGCAATTAAGCTCTGCACATGCTAAACGACCGAGCGTTGAAAGCTGTTCGTAACTGGCTAACTGTTCGTAACTGGCTTAGAGCGGATACATCTACGCCCGCGAGTCGTTAGATTGATTCCGCTATTAAGTGATCTCTCAAAACGCAACGCCCGTGGCAAGTCGATTGGAGTTCTCAAAAAAGGAACGCTGACCGATCAAATCTGTTGAATCGCGACAAGTCTGTAAAGCCTTGCCCAGGGCTAGTTAACGGCAGCAAGCTTCTTTGTGAAATTCGCGCGGCCTAGTTTTCTAACAACTGCAACCGTTCACCTATTAGGGGAACGGTTATAAGGACCTGAAAACACCTGTGAACTGGTAGGCGCATCAAAAGACATGACAACCCACAGGAAGTTAAGCAGCGTAAAGTCTCGGATGCAACTAGACTCAGTGACCGCAGTCGGTCGAAAAGCCGCTCTGGAGCAGGGCTGTACGGGATTTCCGCCTCTCGGCGATCCTATTTCAGGCATCGGGCGATGACCTCGAAAACGTAGCTACAGTAGATAAAGAGACCAGTTTAGTCGGGCGAAGTATTATAATTGTCCTTTCGCCCATCTCTCCCAAGAGATAGGTGTTGACTAGTTCGAGCCTGAGCAATCAGGCGTTCTAATTCGGTATACAAACATGCCTAAAATGAAGACCAACAAGGCGGCTGCCCGTCGGTTCAAAATCACCGGCACAGGCAAGATTCTCCGCAAACAAGCCGGCACACGCCACATCAACGAGTGGATGTCGCCTAACGTGAAGCGGAAACTGCGTGGCTGGGCTGGCCTCGATAAAGACGTAGAAAAACACGTCCTCGCTATGTTTCCTTATCGCAAGTACCTGAGATAACTCGGTACTGCGGTAGATTCATCAGCGCGTGAAGTCTAAGGGACTCTCCTCCCCGATGGCAGGCGCGTTTGAGTGAGGTCTGTGTTCCAAATCAATCAAGTAGGAGATTGAAAAATGGCAAAAGTAAAACGCGGAAACGTGCTGAAGAATCGGCACAAGAAGATCCTGAGATACGCAAGAGGCTTCCGCGGCTCCAACTCTAAGTTGTTCATCTCAGCAAACCAAACGTTGATGAAGGCATGGAGAAACGCCTTCAGAGACAGAAGAAAACGCAAACGTGACTTCCGCCGCCTCTGGATTGCCCGCATCAACGCAGCATGCAGAAGCCATGGAATGGTCTACAGCAAACTGATTAACGGTCTCACCAAAGCGAACATCGAAGTCAACCGCAAGATGCTTTCCGAAATGGCTATCCATGACAAAGCAGCTTTCGCGAAACTCGTTGAAATCGCCAAAGATACTGTAGAAAAAGCAGCAGCAGCCAAGTAAGACTGACTCTTCTGTTTTAATCAGAAAAGCTCGATGGAAATTATCTCGATAACCAGCTCGTCGAATTCTCTATTGAAGAGAATGCGGCTTATACAAAGCCGCTCGGGCAGGGAGAAGGAAGGTTGCTTCCTGATCGAGGGAGTGAAACTATTCGACGAAGCCGTTAAGCACGGCGTCGATATTCAGGACGTGGTCATCACGGAGAGCCTGCTTGCAAGTGGGTTTGCCGCGGGGCATTACAGAGACGTTTTGGATAAAGTCGTAGTCGTCGAAGACAAACTAATGTCAAGCCTTGCGACGACTGAAACGCCGCAAGGCTTGATTGCTACTGCCGGTTTCAAGCGCTCACAGTTTGACGATTTGTTCGTTGGCGCAGCACCACTGGTGGTGATAGGCGATCGCGTTCAAGACCCCGGCAATTTGGGAACGATTATGCGAACCGCACTGGCATTCGGCGCGAGCGGTTTAGTTCTAACAAAAGGTTCGGTCGACGCTTTCAATCCCAAGGTCGTACGCGCGGCCGCGGGCGCTCTGTTCACTTTGCCGTTCGTTGAAAACGTTTCCATCGAAGAAGCGGTGCAACAGTGCCGCGAGCGCGGTCTGGCAATCCTTGCACTTTCCGCCGACGGCACCAAACAATTGCACGAAATAGATTTGCAGAAACCAACCGCTCTCTTGCTCGGCAACGAAGCAAACGGTTTGGAACAATCAGTGGAACAAGATGCGGACTTTGTCGTATCAATCCCAATGGCTGAGAAGAGCGAGTCGTTGAACGTTGCTATCGCAAATGCAGTCGTTTTATACGAGGTCTCGTCGCAGCGCCGACAGTAAACTTCTGGTTTGGTCGAGCTCAATTTGGGTTGACCGATGAAAAAGGTTGAATTCCACATAACAGTTTCGTCCTGCAAAGGGAATAATGATTGAGTGCCCAGCGAGGAACTCGATATGGTCGACGAAAGCGGCGAAAAACACATCGGCAAGTCCGAGAAGAATATTTCTCAACTGGAATCTCAAATCGGAACGAAAGACGATAATAGTATCGCTACAAGAACAGAGCGAAGTAAACAAGAAAGCTTCTGTTCCGATACACTGCGAGCGGTGTCAGACGACAAAAGCAACTCGCTTCAAATCGTTGATGGAGAGGACGTTCTACTAGACTCCCATTCAAAACGAAACCTCGCGAAGGCCCCAACCGAAGAGAATTCCGGCAATGCAACCGCTCGTGGTGCCTCGAACGAAACAGGCGCTTCAAAAGTTTTCATCCCTGGAGCTGGCGAAGTTGAACTAAACGCGGAATCGATGCTTCAAGCAAAAGCTGACCCACTGCGGAAAGCCGACGGTTCGTTCAAAGATAATTTGGTTGCTTACGATGGCTATAACAAAGAGACCGGACGTTTTGAGCTCGGGACGAATGAAGACGTTGAGATGTTCAAACCTTATGTGGACAAAAACAATGTCGTGCCGTTCGGAGGAAAGGTTTCCTGCGGCGGAGTGGGACATGACAGTACGAGGTACGCGACCCTGACTCTAGGACTTCGAGGTTTTCAAAATGGAATCGAACGTGACCAGCAAGTTCTGAACGTAAACATCAGCGACCACCTCAAGGTAAACGGGCAAGATGTGTTCGATGGAAAACCTCATCGCGCCGTGTTTCCGATTGCGCCACCCCACGGGGAAATCGACAATCGTCACTGGAAGTGGATAGACGCGACAATCCAAAGGGTTGGCACGGAAGCTGAGCTGGTCGTTTATGGAATGAGCCCTAGCAACGACAAGCCATCAAGTGAGTCTGAATTCGATAAGTGGCCTAGAGAACAAGCAATTTGGAAATTGAAAATTTATGACCAGCCCCATCATGCAAGTTTCGACAATTTTTGGAAGGTGGCGGTGGAGCGAGATAGAACTGTCGCTCCCATCGGAGATTGGCAGAACAGCTACGGAATGATGAACATCCGAGAACGTGACGAATGAAAACTCGCACAAAAAATGCAAAACCATACATGGTGGCACTCGCTATTATTGGTTGCATACCAACTTCCAGCTTTGCCGCTGAACCCTCTCCTTTTAGCAGCCCAGGCAGTGCTGAATATAAGGCTCCGCCAAAAACTTTTGAAGAAGTGCCGATTGACAAAGACGCATCTACTATCTATGAGGATGTCCTGCCAAAATTAGATCCTATGATGACCGGTCACGGACGCTACATAGACGCTTTAGTAGACATTTCCAGCGAACTGATGACGCTCAAATATTATGATAAAGCCGAACAGATTTTGAATCGAGCCTGGGAACTTACCAACACCTTTTACGCAATGTCATCGTCCAAGATCGCGGTCAAATCGGCACTTTGTGATTTGAGTAAGGCGCGAGGAGACCTGAGGCAAGCAATTTCGTTCGCTCAGGACGCTGCGGATATTTCCAGCGAAAGTTGTGACCCGGACACTCAGCCGCTGTGGGATCACGCCGGCACTCTCTTCAAACTAGCATTACTTCAGTTGCAGGTAGATCGAAACATTGATGCGGAAAAAAACATTCGAACTGCTCTACGGTATATGGTGGACAATCGAGAAAGTTCGCAAAGTCGACGGAATTACACTCTCGACTGCACGTATCTGAACAGGGTTCTAGCCCGATCATTAGCCAAACAGGGACGCGTAAATGAGGCATGCAAGGTTTGGGAGCAGTTTATCAAAGAGTGCGCAGAGTTCGACGCACCTAACTTTGGACAGACGATGACTGATGTCAGCGACTATGCTGCGTTTCTTCGGCAAAACAATCGGGAAGCGAAAGCTGCTAGCTATACGAAGAAGTTTAACGCCCATCGCGCGAATATCATCAAGAATTACGGTCCGTACGAGTCCTACCAGCTGAGAATGCTGCGAGAGGCGGAGCAAAGAAAAAGGGTCAGCCCCAAAGATCCACCAAGGTTCCAAGTGGACCCAGCCCGTAATAAAGAAGCAAATGCCGGTTCGTTAAGCTGAGCGCAGGAGCATCTTCCGCTTAATTGATAGAATGTCTCAGGCGTCGCAAAGATGCCATGAGGAGACACAAAAACAGCATGTCTACAGACGGCGACCAAGCCGCTAAACAACCGAATGACTATGCTGTGGGAGACATCTCACAGGAATCTGACGAGCTCGATCTTTCTCCGCAGCCTGTTGCAGAGAAGCACGACATCGCGCCTCGCGAACTCGCAGAGCAAGCGGAAGGCGGGTCGCCTATACTCGTTGGTGATGACGATAGCGTCTCCGGAGAGAGCTCGAATCCGATCGTCACTGTTCAAGAACAAGATGAAGACAGCGATTCGGAAGAACGGTCGAATTCCATCATCACAATAGACGAAGACGACGATTCCGAAGCAATCGTTCAAGACGGTGAAGATGACCAGATCTTCGAGGATGACGAAGACGGTGACTCCGGTCCGGGCTCCATGACTCTCGTCGAACATCTGGGAGAACTTCGCGATCGTCTTGCCCGTTGTCTGGCTTATGTAGCGGTTTCATTCGGAGTCGCACTCTACTTTGGTAAGCGAATAATCGAGTTTCTCGAGAAGCCTGCCGGCGGCATGAAGTTTCAAGCACTGTCGATAGAAGAGCCTCTCATCGTATTCTTCAAGGTTACATTTTACGCTGCCCTCGTAATTGCATCACCATTCATTCTGTTCGAAGTTTCCCGGTTTATCGCACCCGGTTTAACCCGCCGGGAGAAACAAATAGTGACGCCGGCGCTGGTCGGCGGTCCCATACTATTCGTTTGTGGTGCGGCGTTCGCCTATTACTTGTTGCTGCCGCAAATGTTCCACTTCTTCAATTCATTCGGCATGGGCATCGCACCTATTCATCAGCGGCTAGACTTCTACATGTCGCTCGTCGCCTCGATCTTGCTATACATGGGATTGTGCTTCCAATTGCCGATTGTAATCTTTGCACTCTCGTTCACAGGGCTGGTCACCTCGAATCAACTTATTAAAGTGTGGCGCTATGCCGTTTTCGGCGCATCTTGCGTAGCCTTGATCATCACACCTGATCCAACAGCATTCTCAATGTTGATCGTCATGGGCGCACTAGTCGGTCTCTATGCTATCTCCGTTGTTATTCTCAAGATTTTTGGGCGCTGATGGATTATTTAAACGACGAACGAATTCTTGACTGGCAAAGCCTGATTTGGATTCCCATAATCATCTCGACGATCATTCGCACCAAGAAAGACTGGCGCGAAATATTCGATGCCGACTTTACGATGAAAGACCGCGCGGCGTTGATGCAGATAAACTGGTTCATCATCACGCCGATCGTCGTCCTTCTCCATGAATGTGGACACGCGGTCGCCATGCTATTTTACGGAAGTAAGATAGTCGAATTCCACTACGCGCTGATGTGGGGTTTCGTCAGACAGGATGTGGCGTTTACAGACGAACGAGACCTGGTCATCAAACTCGCCGGAAGTGTCGTACAAGTTGTGCTCGGGATGTTGATGCTGGTCGCGGCTGTTTTCGTCAAGTCACCACCTGTGGTGACACTCTTGGTTTACAGCGGTCTGACAGCAATGGCATCGACTCTGATTCTGTACACTTTGAGCTGCTTTTCCGGCTTCATCGGCGACTGGACCTGGATTTACACTTCCCCCAATTTGCAGTGGAAGCTTGTGATCGGAACCATTCACGTCACGCTGGTCGGTTTACTCATATACCTTTTCTATGGATTTTATCCGCGTCTATGGTTCGCCGGCAAAACGCGACCAAAGTGGCATAAAGACTACCTCGCCGCCCAGGCGCGCATTGCGGAAGACCCGTCGGCCAATAACTACTTGAGCCTCGCCTGGCTTTATTACCTCGTCAACCTTGATAAAGGCGCGCAAAAGACGCTGGATATTGTCAAAGAAAAGGACCCATCCCAGCTTGAGTACTACGTTCTCAATGGCTGGCTACGACAAAACAAGGGCGATACGGAGGCGGCAGTCGAGAATTTCGAGGTAATAGTGAACTCGGCAGAGGCGAACTCCTACCAGAAGTGCCGAGCTCTAATGGCGATCGGGCATTGCCTGCTTTATCAGGTAGAAAGCAAGCTCCCACGGGGCGCTAACCCTACATATGACCAGCTGAAGCCGGTAATTGCCTCCTACGAACAAGCACTTTCCGCAGAACCGGAAGTAGCTGATCCTATCTATTACAAGGCCACCCTACTTAATAAAGTAGGACTTCACAAAGAAGCGGAATTTGAACTGAAAGATTTACAAGGTCGCAAATGGCTCGACCCTGCCCTCTCCGAGCTTTACCAACACGAATTACAGGTTGCCAGGAAGTCCGATAACCGGCAGCAATAAAATTCTCTCAGGCTTGTCATGTTATGTGCTGGCATAATGTCAAGCTCAACGGTAGCCCGTACTAATAGAAACCCTGGATTCCGCATACCTTTCTATGTTTCCAGACCCGAACAACCTCTCATTATGGTGCATATCAGGAGTCTCGCTCCTGGTCGCGCTCGACACCACAGTCAGACTGTGGACCGAGCGGCATCGCATGATGAAAGATGATTTGAACGACGAAGACCGTTCACTCATCTGGCGCATCGTCCTCTTTCTCGTCTACCCTATCCTCAGCTTGATAGAGCTTCGCAGTACTATCGTCGCAACAGATATGATGGGCGGACATGTAGGCGAATGGACGTACGGGCTCATGTGGTACGAAGCCGTCCCCACCGAGCTTCCGCAACAACTGATTGTTCCTGCGGTTTTCTGCGGCGAAGTCGCACAGGGAATTCTTGCCCTGTTTCTGATTTCGGCCCTTTTCTTTCGCCCGCATCCTTTTCTGGCTACCCTAATCGGCTACTCAGTCAGTTTTATTTTCGGTCTAAACCTTGTTGTAGAACCGCTTCTGGCACTCACAGGCTTAGCCGGCAACAAGTGGCAAATCGCCCTGACTCAGACAACCTGGGAACAGCAACTGCCACTAATAGTGGTGCATGCCGGTTTAGCCGTTATCTTCTTAATGGCTGTCAGAAACAGCCGAGTGCGAATGTGGTTCTCTGACCTCACGAGACCTGATGCGTCAGACCGCTTAAAAGCCGCCCTCACCGACCACTCTTCAAACCCGGCATGTGCGCGCCTGACTTGCCGCCTCGGCCTGATGTACGACCGCGCCGGTTTAAGACGCCAGGCAAAGCGCCAGCTGAATAGCTTGAAACGCAACTATAGAGAATCTATTTATACGGCGTTTCTCGACGCTCTCATGTCATACAAGCGTAGAAACTATGAATTAGCGCGCAAACAATTTCTACACGCCTCAAACTATGCAGAAATAGATGGCGAACTAAAAGCGAGTTTATTAGCGGCAAGTTCATGCGCAGCGTTCGCATCCGGTGACACGCTCGGTGCTCTGAACCTGTCGGAACGCGCCCTTGAATTCGATGATGCCTCAATGGTGGCACGAATGGTCAAAGTCGATGCATTCCTGAAACTCGGCAGAAAAGAGCAAGCTGCCGAAGAAATCCTGGTGGCAATGCACTCCGGCATGCCGCTGGATCTCGAAAACAAAGTCCCGCTGGACATGGACAAAGCTTTTGAATCGATAGTTCTCATTGAAGAAACTAAACGTGGTCGGCGTTTACTCGAAGCCATCGGAGGGGGCGAGCTGTCGACGCGAAGCTGAAGACTCATCAATTAATAACGTCTTTTGCGGTAATTAGTAAAAACTAACCTGGAATCGCTGGTGAAAACCAGATATACGACTATCGATAGAAATCAACAGGAATCCCGAAGTTAGACGGTCAATACGTAGGAACCCCATTTCAGACCAATAAATTTGCCAATTTTGCGCATTTTGCCCATTCTTTGAAACGCACTTATAGACATATAATGCTGGCAGCAAGCGCATAAACAGGTTCAAAGCAGCCACATGCTCAGCACGATAACCTCCAACTTGAATATCAGAACGCGGTTGTTACTGCTGTGTCTTGGCGTCGCCCTGCCGCTCCTGGCGATCGGAAGCTTTTCGATCTGGAAGCAGTATGGTTCCTTAAAGGATGAAGCGCATCGAGCCACATCCTTTCAAGCCGCTATCGCCGCGCGCACGCTGACCCAATGGACCCATTCTCAAATTAGAACGCTCGACGCACTCGCAAATCTGCCCGCCTTGCGCAAGCTGGATCTGAATGCGTCTAAACCGATTTTCGCCACCGCCCTGCAGGCACAACCTGATTGGGAAGAACTCATCCTTGTTAAGCCTGACGGAAATGCGATGCTTGCGCTCAGCGCTAAAAACATCGCGAAAAACGTCAATCATCCGGTTTGTAATGATCCTGACGCTTTGAGTCAGGTATTAAAGTCTAAGAAAGCTCTTGTATCTAACTACTGTCATTCGCCCTGGACTGGCAAGCCGGCATTGCTGGTGATGTCACCTATCATCGAAAAATCCCAGGTGAAGGCGGTATTGGTTGCAACAATCGAACCACAAGCGGCCTTCAAAATATTCCACGGTTTGACCAAGAACGGCGTCGTCATCACAGTCGTAGATGGCAACCGCAGAGTCGTGACCAGGACCTTGCAAAACAATTACTGGCAAGGAAAAGATTTCTCAGGCTCTGTGACCGTGAAAGCGGCTACCAAGGCTCGTTCCGGCAGTCTCGAAGCTGTCGGGATAGCGGACCCAATCGCACGTGCCTACGCATTCGATCATGCGGAGAACGATTGGCTTCTGATAGTCGGCGTTCCAAAATCAGAAATCTACGGAGCAGCTCACGATTGGCTTTATACGATGCTAACGATTGCATGTGTGGCAATCGGTATATCAGTTGTACTCGCATATCTCGTCACATCGCAGTTCACCAAAGTAATTCATTGCCTGGTTCGTGAAGCACTCTCGATCGGAAAAGGCGATTTCTCTAAGCGAGTGAAGATCGAGACTCGCGATGAGTTTGGTCTGCTCGCCAGAGCTTTCAACGAGATGGCAGAGATGCTGCTGTTCGACAAAGAACACAAAGCCATGGTTCAGAAAATTTCAGACTCCATCCGTGAGTCGCTGGACCTGGACGAAATCTTGAACACAACCGTCCGCGAACTCGGAAAACATCTGGAAGCAAGTCGCTGTTGCCTCGCGCTCTACGATAATCGAGGCACGAAGAACGTTCACGATGACGAACTCGTATTCAATTACGTCTGGTGGAACAAGAAGTTGAACGGCAGTCCGCTGCAAAATCACTCTATATTGATCACAGAGAACAGCGTTCTGAAAAACATCTTGCGTCAGGGAACAATCATGTCCCTCGACGTCCTCGATGAGTCGCAAGCCATGCCGCTTTTCGAAGACGGTCAGACAGTAGCAGACGATTGGAAATCGGTGCGTTCATTGATCGCTTGCCCGATCAGCACCAAAGATGGCCCGCTCGGTCTTATTCTTGTTCATCAATGTGATGACCTCAGAGTGTGGTCGGAGTCGGAACTCGGGCTCGTACAGGCTATAGCCGGACAGCTCACAATGGCTATGGAACACGCGCGTTTGTTTGACAGAACCAAACGCATGGCCGAGCAAGAAGTGCTCATCAACCATATTGTGAAATCAGTGAGAAGCTCACTCGATCTCGACACCATTTTGAACACGGTCACGAGAGAACTGCTAGCAGCACTCGGCGTCGACCGCGTCCAGATTGCGCAACCACGGTCTGAAAACCCGCTCGTGATTACGCATGAATTCACAGTCGACGGACTCGAGTCTTGCGTTAGCGCCACGCTCTATCCGGACAATTTGGATTTCAATCCCAGAATGTCTTCGCGCATGCAAGGCACCAAGCGTAATACCGTTCTAGGAATCAATCTTGACGGTTTACTCGAGTCTGAAAGTGAAGATGATGAATCTGCACCTGTAAAACAGAATCAAACCATCGATCAATCAACAACAATTAGAGAAGCACCGATCGCCGTCATTAGTGATGTTGAACGCGACAGCCGTTGCATCCCGTTCCAATCATTCGTAGACAAGGTTGGAGCAAAATCTCTGATAGCCGCGCCTCTTCTGCACGAGAGCAGATTGGTTGGACTCCTTATCGTTCATCAATGTGCAGGAGCACGCGAGTGGCGACCAATCGATGTTCAGTTGGTTACCGCGATAGCAGACCAGCTCGCAATCGCAATCACGCACGCTCATCTGTTCGCCCAGGTCCGCCACCAGGCAATCACGGACGGTCTGACAGGTCTGTTCAACCACGTGTACTTCAAGAACCGTTTGAAGGAAGAACTCAAACTGGCAGACAGAAAAGGCACGTCTTGCTCGCTTGTGATGATCGACCTCGACAAACTGAAATACATCAACGACAACTTCGGTCATCCGATTGGAGATGCCGCCATAAGACAGGTTTCCTCCATTCTGAAAACCATCCTCAGAAGCGGCGACACAGCGGCTCGGTACGGCGGCGAGGAATTCGCGGTCATCTTGCCGGAGACATCATTGCTCGAAGCAGCGCTTATTGCAGACCGACTCTGCACTCAGATTCGTAACGCCCATGTTCCTGGGCTCGGCCGCATCACGGCATCGCTTGGTGCGGCGACTTATCCCAAGCAAGCAATGTCAGCCGAAGAACTCGTCGACAAAGCGGACCGCGCGCTGTACAAATCGAAGCACAGCGGTCGCGATCAGGCGAATATTTTTGAACCGGAAGAGGGCGAAACAGACTTGCCGAGCCTCGATCACACCGTCGATGGATTCGAGCCCGCCAACACGATGGACATCGTCGTCGAATATATGAGTAGTTCGAGACAACCTTCTGCGCTTCCCAAGCTCGATTTGCCCGGGGAAGATTTGAAGAAATAACGTGAACAGACTGGTTCTTTTCGACATCGATGAGACAATGATCTCCTCCGACGGAGCCGGCAGGCGGGCCATTGGTCGGGCGCTTTGCGACATCTTCGGTATCGACACAAGCAAGATGACATTGCGCATGTCCGGAAAAACCGATCCGCAAATTTTGTCTGAGATTTTGAAATTAGCAGACAAAATGGAAGATGACTTCGAGCATTTAAAAGAAGAGATGTTCAGAGTCTACCTGACCCTCTTGCAAGAAGAAATCAATAACGCCGGTTATTACATCGTTCATCCTGGCGTGTATGAAATCCTGGATGCACTGCATGCGCATGAAACAGGCTATCTCGGTTTGCTCACAGGAAACATCGAAGATGGTGCGCGGCTGAAGCTAAACCGATTTGACCTGAACAAGTATTTCCCACTGGGTGCCTACGGAAGTGATTCTGCCAATAGAAACGATCTGCCGCACATTGCGACGGAACGGGCACGCAAGCATTTCAATGTAGAGTTTAAACCGGAGCAGGTCGTGATCATAGGCGACAGTATCTACGATGTTCTCTGCGCCAAAGGCTACGGAGCCAGGAGCATCGCGGTGAACACTGGAGCCACGCCCAAAGCAGACCTCGTTGAGCAAAACCCTGACTTTCTGTTCGACAACCTTTCAGATACGAAAGCAGTCCTCGACGCTATCTTCGCCTGATTTAAACCTGAGCTTTTGTGGATGATAGAGAAGGAAATCTTCCTTCTTCGAGATTAACCACATGAAGTATGACGAACTCGTCGAAGCGCTGCCCCTGTGGCTTGACGCGATGTACGGCAATGCGCCAATTGACAAGGACGGGTGCGAAGAGTTCATTGAAGCGGTCTACGCGGCGAACAATTTGAACAAACCACTGGTCGTCTGGTGTAAGAGTTTCTTTCAACTCACGGCAATCGTGCTCGGCTGGACCGCAGATAATGACTTTCTCCCGGTTTACGAATGCGCGGAGAACGACGACCTGGATACTAAAAACATCTGGCGCCAGCTTGTCATCGACATAGAAGATCAAGGACTGAAAGAGAAATTTGCCGTACTAGCCGCGTCAAGATCCGGTTCCAGCAGCGCCACTTTCGAACCGGTTGATCTGCAAACTGTCATTGACTCTTATCTCAAAAGAAGTGACGAAGAACTGCGCGACGATTTTGATTTTGATTACACTGATGTGCGCCCTTATTTCGACGAGCTTTTTCCGCGAGCGTCGAAGAAAGTCGGTCTGCATGGTCTTACACATGTTCAAGCTATACGACAAGTTAGAAAAGACCTTCTGGCGACTGAAGAAAAAAATTCGGGCATCGGACTCACGGCGAGATGGTCTAAACCTGCAGCGCCGGAAACGGAAGCCGGTGTTGGCGATTTCGGCTCGTTTCTGACTCTGGCGGATTCGATAAAGAAGAAAATTCTTGATTTGAAGAGTGAAACCGATCCGACGATCTACATAGAGACCGAGATACTTCAATTAAGCGATTTAAACTTACACGGACCTCAGCTTACGTTTCTGAACTTCATCAGAAGTTCATTAGCTGATCTGCAAAAATATGGCTCCATCAAAAATGCGGGCAACATTCCATTTGGTTGTCTGCTCTTTCCTCAAGTCGCTCTGATTTGCGAGCAGCCTGTCTCCTGGAGCGTTGACGACAAGGGCAGAGCATCTGATATCAATGACGGTGCCATCGCATTTGGTGACGGTTTCAAATACTTTCTGGTTAACGGCAGGGAAGTTCTTCCCAGTCTCATTCGCACGCCACTTCCGGTGACCCGCTCAGATTTCGAGAAAGAACCCGATCCATTCTTCAAACAGATTCTTTTCCAAAAGCTCGGTCTTGAGCGCTACTTGAAAGAAGGTGGCGTTCCGATAGTGAGCCAGAGCGCGAATGGTCGCCTCTATAGGGAAGAAGTAGCAGAGCAGGAACCGCTAGCTGTTTTAGAACTGCTCGAAGACGGCAGCAGCAGGTTTGTCGAAGTTTCGGCCGACTGCTCCACAGTCGGAGATGCGCAAGCTTGGCTCAGGACGCACCAGACAAAAGCTCTAACCGATTCCAGCGATCAGATATTGAACTCCGTTATCGATAGATGGAAGTCTCGCGTACTGTCAACGGCGCCAGTGAACAGAGAGGAGCTAACGAGCGCCGTCAATGCCTTATACGAGTTCGCTGGTCTGCCGACGCCTCGCATCGTCATCTGCCAATCGCCCTGGCAACTAACAATGATGCCCGCAGTGATAACAAAGTTGCCCGGTCGAACTCTGAAAAACCTTATTGAAATCGAACCCAAATTTGAGAATCGATGGACGTCCCTGTACAGCCAGATCGAAAACGAATTCGGAATGCCGCTCAGTAAAATGGATGAGAACTACTCAGACCACTCAATAGGCAATTTCGTCCCTGTAACACGAGGACTTCGTCCAACCTTCTTTCGTTTTGAATCCTTAGTGAAATCCGACTTGCCTTACGTACTGCCTGAGAACATATACCAGAGTCTTCTTCTTGAACAGCAGAGGTTCTTCGCATCTATTCTGCAAAATGTTCTGCACACCTATCAATTCGTAACGCTAGCCGATACCAGATTTGGTGACAAGGATTGTTTCGGAGACATGCTGAGTAATTTGTCGTTCCGCTGGATGGCCAAAGAGTTCTATTCGCAACGAATGGAACCTTCCAGAATTGACAATCAGCACGTCAGCAACTTCATCTCAACACCATTTGATGAACAGGTCGTTGCTTATGATTTATTGGGTAAAATTTCCAGCGACCTTACCCCAAGAGATTTTGCCAGCCTTGACCGCTGGCTGCGGATTGTCGAGGCTGCACCTAACTATATGTTCTTTGAAAGAACATGTTTTGTTTGCGATCGTCCAACGCAACTTCGTCTCGATGACAATCTGCGACTCCACAACGAGGATGGACCGGCATTCGCATTCGCAGATGGCGCCGCAGGTTTCGCTTACCACGGAGTCGGCGTCCCAGCCAACGTCATAACCAACAAAGATGACATCACGGTAGAGGCGATCAAAAACGAGCAAAATATAGAACACAGAACGGTGATGATGTCGCTGTATGGTGAAAGCAGATTTCTTCTCGATTCCGGAGCGGATCTGATTGATGAGGATGAATGCGGTACTCTGTACAGATCGCATCTCTCAGATGATGAGCCCCTGGTGATGGTACGAGTCAAAGATCCAACGCCTTCGAAGCAAGGCACTATGGGAACCTATTATCTACGTGTGCCACCACATATGGAGACCGCTAAGCAAGCGGTCGCATGGACATTTGGATTTGAGAGTCCTTGTGATTACGCCCCCGAGATTGAGACGTAGAACGTTTCATGAAGGGCCTGGTACTGCGTAGGGTGTGAAACCGTTAGACGGCAAACCAAGCTTGAGACGATCAAATATACGATCACAGGACGATCAAGAGTTTTCAAATCACTCAATAATTCGGATGCACATTCAAAATTTGGGAACGCCTGAAATTAAGCCACGTTTCCAAGTGACAGGTCACATCCCTTTCCCATCCCGAAAGTCAGAAGGGCTGGGCATTTAGCTGGGCTGACACAACGCTTCACTTGACAATAAAATGAGCGGATGTTCATGGAACATGTTGGGACCACCCGCGTCTTTGGGTTTGTGAGTGATGCATCCCGAACATGATCACTGACACGACGAAAGGTTAACGAAAAAGGCAAAGCTGAATCTCCCCCTCCAGCTGCGCCCCAAGGAAGGATTTCTTCCCGCGTCCGACACGCGAACGTGCCACCTAGAACGCCCTAAGCACTACTAATGGTGCCAGGGGCGTTCTAGTTTTTGGCGTGTTATATTGAACTCATCAGCATTTCCGTAACTCAAGGCGCCTCGTCGAAATATAGATGGAGAGAAAAGAAATCGCCATGAACCGCATAAAGATCTTCGCTGTAACGCTCGCGGTATTCCGGAAAAACCGCTGAGCAGGCAGAAAACGAAGAGAAAGACAGAGCAAAAAAAACGGCTGCAAAGAAAAACTAGACGCTCAAAAATGTTTCAGTCAGAAATCTTCTAAAAGAATTCGACAGAGTAATTCTTACGAGTCGCAACGGAGCGGTAAAGTCCTTCTGGCACACCATCAGGCTTTTCACTAAAGAAATCAGTCGCGACTTGAACAACTTCACCTGGAGAAAATTGACGAACTCCATTGTGTGCTTTCAACGACTCATGAGATTCGCTCACGCCAAGCGGGTCATCAATGAGAAACGGTGGTATGTTTTTTCCAATGGCTTCAATGAAAGCACCGGTGTGTAAGACTCGAGTCATAAGTCCGGGCTTCAAAACTATGTTGGGCTGCGGGTCCGTGATACCCAATTCAAGAAGAGGATCCAAACTGGACATTTTGAATTTGACCTTATCGAAATTGAGGTCATCCATGCGCTTGAGCAGTGCGAGACCGTCGAAGAAGGCCTCACGAGTGTTCCAAGCCCACTCAAATACTTCAAGTGTGCGATTGACGCGATCTTTTATGTTCCAGAGAATATAGCCGTCGTCATGCTTGAATCCGCAAACGAGTCGCTCCGGATGGCTCAGCAAGCGCCGCCACTGAAGATCTCCGCGCTTGATACTGAGATTGCTTTGCTTGATCCAGTTTTCGTGAATCGGTTTCAAAGGATCATAATGATCGAGATGATGACGCTTATATCTGGTGGCATCGCCCACATCCGGCAGCGCACGCAAATCTAGCTCGACATGGTATTGCATATCCGTTACTTCATAACCCATGCGCTGGTAAAACGGATAGGAGAACGGCCAGAGCGCAGTCAACGGAACGCGCTTACGGTGCGACTCTTGCAAACAAGCGGTCAGACATCGTCGAATTAAACCTTTGCGTCTGTGCGCGGGATCCGCAGCCACAGCCGACACGCCGGCACAGGGAACAAGCTGCTCGCCCAGCCACATTTGAAAGTTTGCTATTCCAACGACTGCCACCAGATAATCATCGGTGTAGGCACCCATGGCGGTGTCGAGGAATGAATCATAAAACGTCGTCCACCGGTCGCGGTCCATAAAGCCGAAGGACAGGGACCAGATATCAATTGCCCGAGAGAGATCGCTGGGCTCCACCGGTTTGACAACGTATTCGCCTGTTATTGCTTTTGTAGTGGTCATCTGAGAAATGTCGTCAGAAACTTCGGTCAGGAAGGGAGACACAATATCTAGTCAAGGAGTCCATTTTATACCACTCAATCTATATAATTTATCGATGCAACTTTATGAATCAAACAGGAGCTTTCGCTCGGTTTGTCTGCAGAACTGCATAACTGGTTAGGGACAGCAAGTCCCAAGGAGTTCCGGGTGACTGAGCAAAGACGATTCCGTGGCAATCAAAGACGAGTCACAGCTTATATAGGGCTGGGTTCAAATGAGGGCGACAGAGTCGGCTACATCCAGCAAGCCGTGCAATTGCTCAAGGACATCGGCAAGATCAAGGTTCTTGAGTGCTCCAGCCTATACGAGACCGAGCCCATCGGCGACGAGTACACCGATTGGTTCGTGAATGCCGTGCTAGTAGTGGAAACTGAACTCACATGCGAAGAACTGCTCGATGTTCTCAAAGACATCGAAAGCCGTCTCGAACAGATGAATAAAGCCAACGAACCGAAAGGTTACCGGCCCGAGAAACGAAGCGGGCGAGTACGATTCATTGACCTCGACATCCTCTTCTTCGGCAACGAAGTGCTTGAAACCTCATACTTACACATTCCGCATCCCCGTGTTCATAGACGGGCATTCGCCCTGGTTCCACTTCTGGAAATAGCACCGGATTTGGTGCACCCCTCTTTAAATAAAACAGTTGCGACCCTCCATGAGGAGCTCCCGGAGCCGGAACAAGTATTCCTCTACGGTACACGCAGACCGGATGAATGTCATGGCTGACAGCGCCGACGCCCGAGATGACGAAGAGAGAGAACTAAACTCAGCACTGGGCAATCAAAGCTCTTCGCTGATGAAACAGATGCCCGGAATGAATTCGGCAGATTTTCCTCGACTCCGAGTAGGAGTCGACATATGTTCAGTTCCAAGAATTATTGAGGCACACAAGCGCTTTGGCGACAGATTTCTTCGACGAGTGCTTACTCCAAGTGAGATCGAGTATTGCAAAAGTGCGGAGCGCCACATGTACGTCCGCATCGCCGGAAGATTCGCAGCCAAAGAAGCGGTCGTAAAAGTATTGGGAACCGGCTGGGTCGGCGTGGGCTGGCAAGAAGTCGAGATCAAGCGTAGGCCCAGCGGAGAGCCCAGACTGACGCTGTATGGTCGCGCCGTCGCTCGCGCCGACATGCTCGGACTCCGACACTTTGAAGTAAGCATGAGTCATGAAAAGGAATTCGCGGTGGCGTTCGTGGTGGCATACTGACTGACGGACGAAATTGTGTTAACCGACCAGTCAATCTGATTCATTGGAACTGCACCCGCAAAACCTACCGTTCGATTGAGAAAAGTGAACGAATTGGCGCTTGATTCAGTCGCAAGCATTTAGAACCTATCTTTTCCCAAAAGCGCACTGGTACTGAATTCAGGGAAGCCTGTCCGTTCGACGACCTTGTCCATTTTGGGAAATAGGCGACCGATAGTTGTTTGGGTTTCACGCAAATATCATCTTGATCATCTATCAATGGGAATAAGAGAAAAAGAAGCCCTCTGAGATTGAACCCCGATGGATGACGTAAAAGAAAACGAGAAGTCCAATGTGTCGGTCAGCGATGACACGGCTCCCGTGCTATCAGTTTCAGAACCAGAACCAAAAGCAGAGTCAGCGCCGGCTTCGACACCTGCTCCGGCTGCGGCTGCGACACCTGCTCCCGCGGCGACACCTGCGTCGCCCGCACCACCTACCAAGGACCAGGAAACCGAGCTGATCGTCGTCAACGCGCTGCTCCTAATCGGTCTGGTCGGAGCCATGCTTTACGTCGGGACGGTGGTTTTCGCTGCCGACGCGCTTCTGTTCTTCTTGGGCATATTTGTCTACTTGATAGTCGCTCCGCCTGGAACCTACGTTCAAGGCAAAAGCAAAATGGTCAGCTTCACCAAGGAAGTGGCCTGTGCATTTGCTCTGACCTTCGTGCTCTTTTTATTGTTGAAACAATTTATGCCTGCTGACGCGGACCAGGCAAAATGGTTGACGATAGTTCTGGCGACACTAGGCGTGAAGCTTGTGTTCTACCCTTACTACAACTTCAAAGCGGACGATTAGTCTAATCGGGTTTTGAACGAAAACGAGTCAAAAGTGCGCTGCTGAACCGCAGAGACTCTCTAACCGAAGGCAGCACCGCCTGCGGTTCCTCCAATCTCACCTTCGTCGATTGGTCGACCGATAGCCATAGCAATCATCAGACACTGGTCGACGCGCTCCATGACCTCTTGCGGGAAGGAGCCAATTTTGCTGACCAGAAGCGTTTTCGGAATGGTCGCGATAACGGTGCAGTCTATAACACTGTCCAAGCGCAAGCCGCCTTGTTTCCCTTCCGGCGTATCCATTTTCACTACGACCTGGGTGGGCTCGCGCGCCGCTCTCGTGATATTGCTAGTAAGCGGCACGAGCAGAACGTCATCGAGGCGGGCGTTATTGTAGTTATTGGAAATAAGCACAGCAGGACGTCGCTTGGTCTGGGTTTGACCATCGTCTGTGGTGTATGGAAAGGAGACGAGGACAACGTCCCCCTTACGATACGCTGAAGGTTTAGTTGGAGTATTCAAGAATCGAACACTACTAAGGTTTGGACCTGAAGCAGAAAACCTGCATGCTTATTGTACCAATGACCGGTCCAACTTTAAATTACCGTAAAAACGCAACCAACTCCAAAAGGGTCCTCTATCGGAACCCTTTCATAATATTTATTCTGGCCGACTTATTTAACCGTCTAGATGTCCGCGTAAGCAGCATCAGTCATCAAGTCTTCCTTGATGAAAGAAGAATTTGCCGAGAAGTTGACCGCAGTGGCGCGATCCAACTCATAGCTCTCCTTGATGTGGTTAAACGCGTCAAAAATGCAATCTCTGAAGGACATTGCATCCTTGGGCTGTTGGCCTTTGTTTTCGCCGAAGTTCTCAAAAATGGACATTGATAGAAGGGCCTCGTTCAAATGGCGAAAGTACTGATTCACTGGGAAGTATACCAGGCTATCAAGAGATATTTCCAGCGTTTTTAATGTTGCCGGGAACATTTAATCTTGGAAACCTGTTCTTCCAATTCGGATATACCCATTTCCATTCCGTTTATCCCAAACCTGGATGAAGTTTTAATCATATTTCCAGGCATTTTAAACCGCAAACGGATCGAAGCTGTTTTCAGACTAAAAGCGGTCCGGAAACTTTGCTTTGAGGAAGTCGATCGTTTTTTGCGTTCCCCCGCCTGGGACGATGATTTCGTGAATTCCTTTGCCCAGAAGCATCTGACGATCTTCTTCCGGAATCACCCCACCGCCGAAAACCACGATATCGCCGGCATCCTTCTGCTTCAGAATTTCGACAACCTTAGGCAGCAGCGTCATATGCGCACCAGACAGAATCGAAAGACCGATGGCGTCGACGTCTTCTTGAATCGCCGTCTCAACGATCTCGTCCGGCGAGCGGTGCAAACCTGTGTACACAATTTCCATACCTGCATCGCGAAGAGCCCTCGCGATTACCTTGGCACCACGGTCATGCCCGTCCAAGCCGGGCTTTCCGATTAAAACTCTTAGTTTCCGCTTCGTCATTACTGTCGCCATCCCTGCCATAAATCTACCTCGGAGCCGAGACATAGAAAGTATAGAACTTTAGCTCTGACGATCCTGGATAGTTGGTTTCATCTTTGCGGAAATTATCTCAGCCACTTCATAAAAAGGCTTAAGGTCGTACTTGTTGAGGAAGTACATGCCTTTCTTGGTTTTGAGAATGGCAAATTTTAAATACTTGGGCTGGTCGAAAGCCACGATTTGGTCCCAGGTCAACTTCACTCGCCAGAGCAGAGCACCGACTTTGAGACCCTCGGTGTCGGTCTCAATCTTATTCACTTCCAGAAGTACTGGCAGAAACATGAAGACGTCGATGAACCCGACCATCCCAAAGAAAAACAATTCGCGGAATGGATCCATGACACGATGCTGCGGGAAACGCTCGACAAAACTCATGACAACAGCGACATTCAACAAAATCAGAAAGAATGCCGCCGGATAACGAACAATATGTTTCCACAAGGGGCGCCTGTAAACATGCGGGATGTTGACGTCCACCGGCACGCGCATTTCATCTCGCTTGATTCCAAGTATGCTGCCGACCAGTGACTGTGCGGATGCTGAAGAGTTCGATGTACGCGCTGACGGTTTTGCGGAAGAAACCGAAGCAGCGCTTCCGGCTGTTTGAGAAAGAGTCGCCGCAGCATCGTCTGACGTGCCGGATTCTTCCGAAGCCTCCAGGTTCTGCCCGGACGGAGATTGCGGCGACTGCGGACGTTTAAACTTTCGTTTGCTTTTGGACACTGAGCTTCTCTCTGCGATCGCCCTGATTGCTCTAGACCCTTTAAACCTTAAACCTTATATCCCGCAAACCTAGGCAATTTATGCGTTTTAAGGATAGAAATCAGAAGTCGAAAAAAGGTACAACATCAAGATTATCAGTGATGGAGCTATTTAGATACGCTCCTCAACTTCCCCTCCGCTAAATTCGGTGAACGTAATGTCAAAGAGCAAGCTGGCTGACTATCTTTTCAATCGCATCAAAGCACAAGGTGTCGATTGTACTTTCGGAATTCCCGGCGACTTTGTCCTGCCGCTCTATGCCGCGCAAGAGCGCGCTCAAATGAAAACAGTGGTAATGACGCATGAGCCTTCGGTGGGCTTCGCCGCCGATGCTTACGCCAGGCTTAAGGGCATGGGTGTAGCACTCGTGACGTACGGCGCCGGCGGATTGAATATGGTCAATCCCATCGGTCTTGCCTACGCAGAAGAGTCACCGGTTCTCGTAATCTCGGGTTCACCTGAAACCCGCTACAGAAGCCAGAAGCCACATTTGCATCACTGCGTTAAAACTTTCGATACCCAATACAACGTGTTCAGAGAAGTCACAGAATCACAAACGCTTCTCAGCAATCCGACCATTGCGCAAGACGAGATCGACCGCGTTATCGATACAACGAAGAAGTCGTCACGCCCGGGCTACATCGAGATTCCACGCGACATGGTCAATCAGGAAATTCCTGTGAGCGATGAGACGAAGGCGGCGCCGGACGAACACGCTCCTGCGCTCAACGAAGTGATAAAAGAAGTAATCGAACGTCTCAGATCCGCGAAGAAACCTGTCGTCCTGGCTGGCGTGGAAGTTCGACGTTTCGGACTGAAAGACAAAATCATCAGCCTGGTACAAGCGTTAAACTTGCCGGTAGTGACTTCAATCCTGGGCAAGGCCTCGTTTCCCGAGAGCCATCCAAATTTCATCGGCAATTATTTTGGTCAATTCGGCAATCCCAAGTTGAAAGAATATGTCGAGGACTCCGACCTGATTCTCTCACTGGGAACGGTTCTCACCGAGATGGAAACAGCTGGATACACCGCAAAGCTTCCTCAGGAGAACTTGATCCAAGCCACCGCCAGTGAGGTCAACATCGGATACCATACCTATCCTGGAGTTCCCCTCAACGCCTTTGTCGACGAGCTAATCGAGAAGCTCGGCAGCAAAGTAAACCCGTCGATGCGTTTCACAGTTCCGGATATTGAACCTGAACATCTGGCGCCACCAAAAGGCAAACAACATCTAACCGTTGCTGCAATCATCGAAGATCTCAACGAGATGCTCAATCAGAATTACTCCGTCGTCTCTGACGTCGGGGACTGTTTGTATGCAGGTTTGAGTTTAAAAACAGATATCTTCATCGCTCCCGGGTACTACTCGAGCATGGGCTTCGGAGTTCCAGCCGGCATCGGCGCTCAGGTCGCCGAACCAAAGAGACGTTCGGTAATTTTGGTTGGCGATGGCGGTTTCCAAATGACAGGAATGGAGATGAGTACCGCAGCCAAGCTTGGTCTCAATCCGATTATCGTTCTCTTCAACAACGCAAGTTACGCAATGCTCCGTTTCATCGATCAGGATCGCAAGTATTATGACCTGCAACGCTGGGACTACGCCGGTTTAGCCAAGGCTGTCGGCGGCGACGGAGTTCAAGCCACCACGAGAGATGAGTTTAAACGTGCCCTTGCTGACGCGGTCAATTCCGACAAGATGTTCTTGATCGATGCCGTGATCGAAAAGGACGATATCTCGCCGACGCTAAAACGCCTGACCGACCACTTCGGCGCCAAAGTCAAAGCGGCAATCGGCTAGAAGCTCAGCACCGCCCGATTTCAGCAGGGCGGTTCGAACATTGGAAAACCGACAGGTTGAAAAGGACCGTGCCTGATACAATGGCGCGGTCCTTGTTTTTGGACGAAACAGAACGGATCGGAAGAGCACGAGATGAGAAAAACAATTCAATCACTGCAATTGCCAATTTCATTAGCGATTCTCCTGAGCATTCAGGCAGCAGAGCCCGCCTGCGCTAAGGACGACGAATTCGAGGCTGATCCGGACGTTGCCTCCTTTCATCGCACACCCAGGGCGCCTGTCAAAGCCGGCAAGGTGAGCGGCGGTTACCACAGAAGCGTTTATGCCGGTCCAACACATAGTCGAAACAAGACGGCACCGGACACGACTTACAATATAAACACGGTCAACTACGACGACTACCTCAGGAGCATGGGGAAGAAGCCTACCAACAGCACGCAGGTGTTCAACGTGCAGTCAAACAGCAATAACCGAAGCGCAGGGACCGGCGGAGCAGGATCTAATCAGTCCGAGCAGGAGCGTCCATTTGTTTTAACAGCCGTCGACAACGAAACGGTTTCCGCTAAAAAACCAAAGAGCTCGATTCTCTCAAAAGTAACAAGGGCACCACGAGCCGCTCTCGGGGTAGCAGTCGGCGTTCCCGTTAACATCGCCCGCGATACCACTAAGTATACGAAACAGATGCGCACCAGCATGGTCGACGGTATCGGTGTTGACACGGAGCATCACGACCTGGTCGGGCATATGTTCGCTGCCGGCACCGCGATTCCATTTGGTGTTGGAACCGGTATCGTACACGGTACCATCAAAGGTTTCAGACAGGGTGTCGGCAAAGATAAGCCGCTCAACGCGGAGACCAGCACTCCAGGGAAACAATCCGCATCGCTGCCGGAACCAGACCGAACCGAATAGCACTCTGAGGTTCTGATGAGCACAGACTTTGAATTTGCCGTTGTGGGTGGTGGTGGCATGGGTAGTGCCGCCGCATATTATCTTGCACGAGAGGGCAAATCCGTCCTGGTGCTGGAACAGTTTGAAATCGGACACAACCGTGGTGCTTCACACGGCGAAAATCGAATAATTCGATACTCATATGAATGGACGGATTACGTTAAGCTCGCCAAAGAAACTTTCAAACTCTGGAAAGAAGTCGAAACCGAATTTGGTTCCAAACTTCTTACGCGGACGGGTGGTTTGGACATCGGCTATCCTGGAAATCGCGACTTCGAATTGTGTATCGACTCACTGCGGAAAGAAGCAATCGATTTCCAACTGATGAATCAGGAGGAGGCTGCGACTCGCTTTCCTCAGTTCAATTTCGAAACAGGCACTCGGGCACTTTTTCAAAAGGACGCCGGTTATCTTGAACCGGATATCTGCATTCCTGCCTTTATCTCTCTCTCTAAAAAATGTGGCGCGATAGTTCACGATAACACCACCCTCGATGGCATCAACATTTCAGATTCCCATGTGGAATTGACCAGCAACGGCAAAAGATGGCGCGCAAAAAACCTGATTCTCACGCCCGGTCCGTGGGCCGCGCCGCTTCTGAAAAAACTTACGGGCATTGAAATTCCAATAGTAGTGTCTCTCGAACAGTATGCGTTTTTCAAACCGAGACACCGCGAGTGGTTCGAAGAATCAAAATCGCCTGTTTTCATCGTCTATCCGACTCCCGGCGAATTGGACATCCTTTACGGCTTTCCACAGTTTAAAGACTTAGGCGTGAAGGTTGCCGAACACCACGCCGGATCGGTTACGGAAGCGGCGACCAGAAGTTTCGAGCCTGATCCGGAAAAACTGAAACGCGCATTTGCCAGAGCGCAAAAGCTCATTCCCGATCTCACGGAAGAAGTCACAAAGGCTGCTACATGCCTCTATTCCAACACGCCTGACAAACACTTTATTGTCGATAAGTTACCTGGGCACAAGAATGTTGTAATCGGATGCGGTTTCTCGGGTCATGGTTTTAAATTCATTCCGATTATTGGCAATATCCTAAAAGATTTAGCTCTCCACGGACAAACAAAACACCAGATCCGAATGTTTAAGCTCCAACGCTTCGCTGCAACGCACACAAAGCGATAGGTAACTGTAAAATAGTCTGATAGACGCCGATGAGTCGAACGTATGGCAGACATTCGAGAAAGTCAACAACGGTACGGTCCAACAGACACACAGCAGCGACGAGGTCCTGCCGTGTTTATTTCGTTTCAAGATGACGCCGAACAGTTTGCCCCGGTCTTATCTCAAATATCTGCTACGGAACCTTCAGCGGGGCAGCAAATAGAAGGCTACAAGATAATCGACAAAGTCGGCGAAGGCGCGATGGCAGTGGTTTACCGAGCCGTGCAACTTGCGACAAACCGGATAGTCGCAATTAAAACGCTTCGTTACTCGGAAACAGACTTGTCTGAGCGATTTGCCAGAGAAGTTTCAATCCACAATCAGTTGAAGCACAAAAACATCGTTGAAGCCATCGAGTGCATTCAATCTAAAGGCCGAGCTTACTTCGTCATGGAGTTGCTCAAAGGCGTCAACCTAGAAGATCAACTGGTAAACCAGGGGCGCTGTCACAGCCCGGCTTTGTTCGCTCACATACTTGGACAAATTTGTGACGCACTGGAATGCGCCCACAATCTAGGTATCATTCATCGCGACTTGAAACCGGAAAATATCATTCTGCTCGAAGGTGGCAAGAACGAGATTAAGGTACTCGACTTTGGTGTGGCAAAAATTCAAGAAGACTTGCAGCGACTAACGAAAACTGGAGTGGTGCTGGGTTCTCCCGCCTATATGAGCCCAGAGCAATGCATGGGACTGAAGCTCGACCCTCGCTCCGATCTGTATTCACTTGGTGTTGTCGCATATGAGTTATTGACTGGAAGTCTGCCATACGAGGCCAGTAATCCTGTCGAGATGATGGAAATCCACTGCGATCCTGATGTAACGCCGAAGCCGCTAACTATGTTCAGACCAGACCTTCCAGCAGTTGAGAAATTGCAGGCGGTTTTCGATCATGTGCTTCAAACGGAAACAGAAGATCGAACGGCCGACGTTCACGAGTTCAAAAAAGAGCTGCACGATTGGTGGGAGGCCGCATCAAATGGCACTTCCCAGCTACCGAATCCATTCAAACCGTCTCAACTCCCACGAGAGAAGATCGCTGAGAAAAACAAAAGTATAGTAAACACAGTTGAAGCAAAAGCGCTTGCCGAACTGACAGGACGGCGGACCAGCGCAGATGAAGTAGCCGACGCTACACCAAAGATTCCTCAGAAGATGCAACTGCCTCTTCTAATAGGTATTGTCGTAACTGTGCTGGTCGCCTTGATCGCGTTTCTAGCGACATTCTTGTTGTCAGCGCTCAACGGTCGATGAGAATATTTGTTTACCGTTTCACCAGAACGACTTGCAATTTCGATTTGTTTTGATACTATTGGCAAATATCGAATTCCATGCGGCAGTGACGCCGCGCAAATGAGAAATGATGACTACAAACACAGCAAACGCGCAAAATTGGTGGACCTGGTGCAACCTGGTTGACGAGCCGCGTTGGCGCTGGTGAGGCTTAAGTAGTCCACAAAGCATTTAAACCGCAGGCTTGTCGCACATGACGCCTGCGGTTTTTCTTTCCGAGCATTGTCTGAGTCAGCAGATCAGACTAATTTCACGTGCGCCACCATATGCGCCACCACTGTTTTTCACACATGCTTTTATCGCCAGGAATTTATCATGACTAATTTAAAACGCTGTCATTCAGTCTCCATCGCCCAGCCGAACATTCGCGTGCGAAACATACTCGCGCTTCTCGGAAAGGATGCCCAACCGTTTATAGTCTTTCAAAAACGCGACCGCTCTCTACGCAATTCGTTGTACACAATTGTCGCCCTCGACCCGTCTGTGACAGTTTCCATCAAAGGTCGCAACGCCAGTCTGAAGTTCTCAGACGGAACATTTGAGAACAGACGCATTGATGAATGCCCGTTTGAATTTCTTCGGAGCATTCAAACAGAGTATGCCAAAGGCTTCGACCTGCGCGAAATTGACAAATCAATTGAATTCGCGGCTGGCATGATCGGCTACTTCGGTTTCGGTCTCATTCACACAATCGAAGATGTGAAACGCCAGACATCCGACCCGCTCGACGTTCCTGACTCAGTCGCCATTGTTCCTCAAACCATCATCAGTATTGACCATCAAGCAGGAACGGTAAACGTGCTTTCGCAGGAAAGCATGCAGCGAGCGGAAGAACTTGCCGTGCGCCTCGTATTCGCAGATTCATTCGAACTAGCAGATGAAATATTCGCAACGCAGACATCTTCGAGAGAAGACAAAGTCAGGTTCGAGTCAGTCATTCGAAAAGAACAGTTTATTGAAAACGTAGACGCCGCGAAGCAATTCATAGAAGAAGGACAATGTTTTCAGATTGTTCTCTCGCAACGATTCTTCGCGAAAGCAGATATCAGCGCTACCGAAATCTTCGTCAATCTACTCGAAACCGCTCCATCGACGTATAACTATCTCCTGAGCTTTCCGGAATTTCAGTACCTGGGCGCATCACCGGAAACAATGGTCAACGTTAAAGGAAACCGCATCCAGCTCTGCGCTCTCGCCGGCACTCGCCCGAGAGGAAAGACTCAGGCTCAGGATAAGCAAAACGAATGTGAATTGAAGCGCAACGAGAAAGAGCTCGCCGAGCACCGAATGCTTGTCGATCTCGGAAGGAACGATCTCGGCAAGGTCTGCCGTGCGGGCTCGATTCAAGTGGGCCCTATTGCTCAAGTTTTGAAATATTCAAACGTAATGCATTTGGGAACCGAAATTTCGGGGCAACTCGAAGATGAACAAGATTCATTCTCAGCATTGAAAGCATGCTTCCCCCGTGGAACCGTATCCGGTGCACCAAAAGTTCGAGCGATGGAACTGCTTGCTGAGCTGGAAACAGAACAACGCGGCATCTATTCAGGCGCCGTAGGTTTCTTCGATATTCGCGGTCATATGGACACCGCCATCGCAATTCGGTCAGCACTCTTGAAAGATGGCGAAATTTCAGTCAATGCCGGAGCCGGAATTGTTTACGACTCTGTCCCAGAACATGAATATATGGAAACCGTTAATAAGGCGCGCGCGATTATTCAAGTTATTGAAAACACAGCGACAAACGTCAGCGTTTCGCCAGGTCGCACCTCGATAGACAATGCCAGTTCAGGCGATTCGCAACCAGAGTTCACCGTCAACGCAGCAAAAGTAGGTGCATACTAATGACTATTCTACTGATCGATAACTACGACTCATTCTCCTTCAACCTCGTCCAGGCACTGAAGTCAGTTTCCAATCATGAAATTGAAGTGCGGCGCAACGATCGAATCAGCCTTGAAGAAATCGTCGAGATGATGCCGGCAGCAGTAGTAATTTCACCCGGTCCCGGTCACCCGGCGAACCCTCGCGATTTTGGCATAAACACCGAGCTGATCAGAAACTATCGCCTCCTCGGTTGCCCAATCCTCGGAGTCTGCCTGGGTCATCAAGGCATCGTTCATTCCCTGGGCGGCGCAATTGTCAAAGCTCAAAACATCATGCACGGAAAGACCAGCCAGGTTGAGACCTACGGAGATTCCGCCTTGTTTGCCGGATGCAGTTCGCAATTCACAGCAATGCGGTATCACTCGCTTATCGCTATGGATGAAAGCCTTCCCAGTTGCTTGCGAGTAATTGCCCGCGACACCATGACAAAAACAATCATGGCAATCGAGCATACCTCCGCTCCGCTCTTCGGTGTTCAGTTTCACCCAGAATCCATCGGCACTCCAGAGGGCGAAAAGATTTTGAAAAACTTTGTTGCCCTCGCAAGCAACAGATCACACTGAGGTTTGAAAATGCAAACTTTAACTGCCCCCAAATCAAATATTGAGAAACGACTGTTTAATCTGCTGGAGATTCCGGTCGATCAGCTCACGCTTCCAATCCTCAAAGATGCTGTTCAATACATGCGTTCCACGCTCTCTGATTCCGTCATAAACGCGACTGTAGAACTCGGAATTGGAGCCATCGACCTGGCCGGCACCGGGGGAAGTGGCATGCCGAAGTTCAATACGTCCACGACCGTCGCATTTGTTCTCGCAGCTTACGGGGTGAAGGTAGTCAAATTCGGCAATCGCTCCATTACAGGAAACAGCGGTAGTGTCGACTTTCTAGCCGCCATCGGTTTTGAACAGGACTCAAATCTCGACAATCTCGCGAAGAAGTTACGAGACACAGATTTGATCTTCTTGAACGCCGCAACTTTTTACCCTCAAATCGGACTAATAACTGAGCAAAGAAAGCAACTCGGTCGCCCTAGCATATTCAACTTCATTGGACCGGTCTTGAATCCGGTCTCTCCGGAGTTTCGACTTCTAGGAGTCAGCAACAATCGCATCCGCGCGCAGCTGAACCAGTTTTTAACCGAGGAAGAGACGATTCAACGCGCAATCACAATGACTAGTGCGAGCGGGCTGGACGAATTTGACGCTAGAGGTCAAAACCACGTCTCAATTGTCGACTCCTCGAAGATTACAGAGATGGAAACTAGCAATCTATCGAATCAATTCGCCAATTTATTAGCAGGCGTTTTGACGGTCGCACACAAAGAGCAATCCACAACGGTTATAAAAAACGCGAGAAGTTTCACCGACATCATCACCGGATCAGATACAACCTCTGATGCCTACGCGGGCGTTGTTGTGAACGCTGGCGCCGCCTTCCTCGCCGCGAAAGCCGTCAGCTCAATCGATGCCGGCTGCATACTGGCGCAAAAGCTCATCGCAAATCGCTCGGTGCAGAAGAAGTACGAGCAAGTCAGGGGGACACGTCAATGACAATTTTAGACATGATTGTAGAAACCAAACGGCAAGCGTTCTCCCCTAGCCAAACACCAACACTGACCCGTGCCGCCGTTTCCGTCCAAACGAAAACGTCGACTGAGAATGCGTTTCTATTCGCTCTATCTTCCAACTCAAAAAACATCAACATAATTGGTGAGATCAAACCGTGCTCACCATCTGCAGGTAAGCTACTCAAAGACGATCAGCTAGACTCAATCCTGGAAGTTTATAAACGGCAGTGCGCTGCGATCTCCGTTCTCACCGACGAGAAGTTCTTCGGCGGCAGCTTCGAACTCCTCGCTTATGTGAAAGAAAAAACCGGACTTCCAGTCCTCTGTAAAGATTTCATTGTTAGTGACAAACAAATTGCTCTGGCAAAACAACATGGAGCAGATGCCGTCCTCCTCATCGCAAAGGTCCTCTCTGAACCTGAACTCATCAGCCTCTTTGAAGAAACCAGACGTCAAAACCTGATTGCAGTTGTCGAGGTCAACAACGAATCGGATGTTGCCAAAGTAAACTCGATTGAAGCGGAAATCGTTCTAATCAACAATCGCAACCTTGACACAATGCAAATTGATTTGGAAACAACCGTGCGGCTTGCACCCATGTTAAAAGGTGACGCAGTAATCATCTCCGCCAGTGGAGTTACAACGAGAAACGACATTCGAAAACTCTCTAAAACTACTTGCAACTTTCTGATCGGAACATCGCTGATGCAATCGGAAAGTTTAGAAAAACAATTGACCGAATTTAAACGCGAAACCAGGGTTAAAATCTGCGGAATTACGAATGCTGAAGACGCACTGATGGCAGTCATAGCCGGCGCCGACTTTATCGGTCTGATATTTGCGCAGGCTTCACAACGCAGGGTCAAATTAGAAGTGGCCCGACAGGTTCGCACTACGATCGGCAACAACGCGAAAGTCGTGGGCGTTTTTCAAAACCAAGATATCGAGTTCGTAAACAGAGTCGCTAAAGAGCTAGATCTGGACTACATCCAACTACACGGCGAAGAGGACCGCAACTACATTGAATACTGCAATAGACCTGTAATCAAAACGCTTTCATACAACGCAGAGGTGGAAACGTTAAGAACGCTGGCAGGAGTCTCGAACCTATCCTACCTGCTGTTCGATGCTCCGAAGGAGAGCGTTAAACAAGAGGACGTTGAGGAGAACCTGATTCGCTTCGCTAACAGACTTCGTTCCATCAAAGAGTCATCGATACCATCGTTCTTTATCGCGGGGAAACTGACACCGGACAACGTCGCATTCTCAATTGAGATGTTGAAACCATTCGCGGTAGACGTTGCGTCTGGAGTGGAAAGCGCCCCCGGAGTGAAGTCTCAAGAGCTCGTAAGAACATTTTGCGTTAACTCATCAACAACATAGTAAATACAAATCGACACCACAGGTAGTGATATGCAACTGGTAACTAAATTCGGAACTTACGGCGGCACCTTTGTGCCGGAAACGCTAATGCCGGCGCTGGAACAGCTTGAAGACTCTTTTCTCAAGTTCAGCGCGGACATCAAATGCATGGAGGAGTTGAGCAATTACCTCAAGCACTATGCTGGTCGCCCAACACCTTTGTACTATGCGCAAAACTTATCACGCAAATGGGGCGCAGATGTCTACCTGAAGCGAGAAGACTTGCTGCACGGCGGCGCGCATAAAACCAATAACGCCATCGGTCAAGCTCTTCTGGCCAAGTTTATGGGCAAGGAAAGATTGATTGCGGAAACGGGAGCAGGTCAGCACGGTGTTGCATGCGCAATGGCAGGCGCGATGCTAGGCATGCCAGTCGAGGTCTATATGGGCTCGGTGGATGTTGAACGTCAACATCAAAATGTTCAACGAATGGAACTTATGGGTGCACGCGTTCATAAAGTCGACATTGGCGGTCGCACATTGAAGGATGCCATCAACGCGGCGCTCCGCGACTGGGTTTCAAACTTGGATAGCACCCACTATGTGCTCGGTACCGCAGCCGGTCCGCACCCATTTCCAACCATCGTCAAATTTTTCCAGAGCATCATCGGCAAGGAAGCGAAAGAGCAGTTTAACCAGATGACCGGAGCAAAGCCTGATGCAGTCATCGCTTGCGTAGGCGGCGGTTCCAATGCCATCGGAATTTTCTCGGCATTCATAGAATCGCCGGACGTCGCACTCATCGGTGTGGAACCAGGCGGACGCGGCATCGAGACTTTGGAACACGGAGCAGTACTACAACTCGGTCAAGACGGCTGCCTTCACGGAATGATCAGTAAGGTGCTGCAGGACGAAAGCGGTCAAATCAAGGATACTCACAGCATCGCTGCCGGACTTGACTATCCCTCCGTTGGTCCGGAGCATGCGCACTTACAGACGTCAGGCAGAGCCCTTTACGGAGTGGCGACCGATGACGAAGCAATTCAAGCGTTCCAAGAAGTTTCAAGACTGGAGGGAATAATTCCGGCGCTTGAGAGTTCGCACGCTCTGGCTTACGCGCGCAAACATGCGAATGGCACTCTCCATGGGAAGCGAATACTGGTAAACGTTTCAGGACGCGGCGACAAAGATTTAGCGAGGATTTTGGAATATGTCGAACAGAATAGAAAAGACTTTCAATAAACTGAAAGCGACGCAGTCGAAAGCGTTTATACCATATACGGTGCTCGGGTATCCGAACCGCCAAGCCAGCTTGGAGGCTGTTGAAACGTTAATCAAAAACGGCGCAACCGCACTGGAACTCGGTTTGCCATTCAGCGACCCAATGGCAGATGGGCCATTGATTGAAAACGCTTCAAAGCAAGTAGTCGAATCGGGATTCACCACAGGCGATGCCATTGGTTTAATCCAAGAAATTCGAATGCGTCACGAATCGATTCCGATCATCGTGATGACCTACTTCAACCTTGCTATGGCAAGAGGTCTGGACCAGTTTATGCAGGCCCTGCGCAATGCTGGTGTAGACGGCATTACCTTTGTGGACCTGCCTCCTGAAGAGGGAGAAGAAGCGTTCGATTTAGCAAAGAAAAACGGACTCGCTCCTGTCATGCTTGTCTCGCCGCTGACCTCTGAAGAACGTTTCCACGAAATTCTGAAGCATGCCGAAGGCTATCTCTACCTGGTTTCCAGAGCCGGCATAACCGGACTGGCCGAAACTTACGACGCCAAGCTCGAGACCATAATTAATCAACTTCGGCTGAAGTCTAAACTTCCTGTCGTGATTGGTTTTGGAATATCGAAGCCAGCGCATGTTTGCAATATGCTCAGACTAGGAGCGGACGGAGTGGTAGTCGGCTCAAAGATAGTCGAGATGATCGGCAAGGAGAGTGCCAACGATCTCGCAAACGCGATGCTTGAGCTGAGCTCCGCATCTAGACTAAACAAGAACGTCAACGTGCTCGACCTGGTTACGCAATAGGTTTCCGCAACTAATGCAAGTATGTCAGTTCAAACTTAGAGGGCTTACCGAACTGAAGCGGTTTCGGTTTAGACTTCGCTCTGGGAGCGTCTTCAACAGAAAACGAAACAACGTTTGGGTGCGCTTTTTTGAGCGCTTCTAGCTTCTTTACCAACTGCTTTCCACTCAGAGCAAGACAGTGATCAGCAGGCGTTCTTGTAGTCTGCCAGTCAGAATGGCGCAGCAGTTTCTTCCTAACAGCCTGAGATTCACGCCCATCCGCGACGCTTAATAAAATCAGGCGACCATGCGTCGTATCAACCTGCATCGTATTCTGTGAAACAGTTTCTATCGAGAGGTGCGAGTCCGCATTCATCGCATTATTCTCTTGGTTCCGCGAGGGGAAAAGCGCCAAGCTCTCGTCGTTTTCGGTAATGTAGAAGAGGTAGGCAAAGCACTTGCGCTTCGCTGTAAGCGTAATCGTGAACCGGTCACCGTACTCATATTTGTCGGGCGGCTTATTCCACAACGCCTCCAGCATCGGCTTGTTATTCGCCAACTGAACGTAAGCCTGCGATTGCACGTCCAAGGGACCGTGAATAGCAACCGCTTCCCGCGGGTCCGTCAAATTCGACCGAGCAGGAGCCGCAAACGTGCAAAGTGCCAGCGTTAGAAAGAAACTTCGAGCAACGAATCTTGTAATAGGTTTTGTTGTCATCAGAATTGCCGTAGCAGGAAGGTAGATTGGTCCTACCAGGGGTTTTGGAAAATTAGGAGGATTGATTTGAACTATGCTTCAAGCCATGCGGGATTTACGAAGAGTAAAAACCATTGGTAACGCACCTGTCACGATTTGCCGTTATTGTGGCTTCATAGACCCGAGTTGGACTCGGACAGCAAGGTCTGTCGTCGAGGCTACATTTTCGCGCGTAAATTGTTTATCCTCTCCACAAAGGGAAATAGCATATGTCATTCGACCAATCAGTATGCCCGCCGTCCCGAGAATACCAGGATGTCATCGACCTAGCCGCTAGGCGCTCATTTTCACCCGAGTTGCTTGGCGATTTGGACGTCCTGAAAAACAAGCACAACTGTGATATTTCGCAATCGCCATCGGACGCAATAGATCTCGCGGTGAAGGCATTGAACGAAACAGACCCGTCGATTACCTACTATCGCGAACGCGGCGGAAGATCAATTGGTGTGCGCGCAGCTGGAATTGGAATTTCGATGGAGCTAAAGGATGGTGACCTTAAACTAACCAATCTGCTTCCCACCAGCCCAGCCCAAGCTGCTGACCTGAGGCCAGGTGACAAGATCACTTCAATTGACGGTAAGCAGATTGGCAGATCGACTACCATGGATGAAGTTCACGGTTTGATTATCGCAACGCCATCGGAACTGGATGCGAAAATCGGTATCGGTGTGAAGCGAGAAGGCAACGGTCCTGTGAAGATCTCGCAGGTCGAACCGAAATCGGCGGCCCAAGCCGCTGGGCTGATGGATGGCGATGCCATCATTGCGATCGATGGCACTCTAGTATCCAACAAAGAAAGCTTGGTTGATGTCAATAAAAGGCTGGAGGGTCGCAAGGATACGAATGTGCACTTATTGCTAGAGCGTGGCGGAGAACGTGTTGGAATCAACGTTCCCAGAACACAAAGAGATTTCCCAACGGCGACACTGACAGTCGAGCGCAATGGAAAACCTTTTGAAATCACTGTTCCTAGAAGACCGATTGAGGCTCAGAGTGTTTCTGTAGCGCGGGCTAACGATGAGTTGACTCCCGGTGGCCCAACAATCCCGAAGAATTCGATGTATGTCAAGATCAATGATTTATACGACCAGAAATCGACTAACGCCGTGTGGAACGCGTTAAATGAAACAGCGCCAAAAGATAGCTCCGTAATTTTGGATTTGCGAGATAACGTGGGTGGGCGGCCAGACGAGGCTGTACTTATATCATCGCTGTTTATCAAAAACGGCGTAGTTTACCGGAGTCACGAGCGGGTTGACTCCGATCCTAAACGTCCCAAGTACACGATGGACACCGCGACTTTGGATGAAAACAATACAATCATTCATAGAACTACAGGTGGTGCACCGATCGACGATGTGAAACTTGCAACGGTTTCTAAAAACCGTACTACACCAGTGTTTCAACCAAAAGAATTGATAGTATTGGTTGACGAAAATACCAGTGGAGCCGCTGAGTTGCTCGCGGAGGCTTTAAAGGTAAATGCCGGCGCCACGGTCATCGGGACAGAAACCAAAGGCTACGGAGTGACTCAAACAGCTCATAAAGTCAGTCGTAACACTATGCTGTTTATTCCAGACGGGCACCTTCTTAATTCAAAAGGGCAGTGGATCGGTGACGGGAAGACAGTGAGAAACGGCATCGCACCTGACGTCCGAATTCAAAATCCCGCGAATGCAGAGCTTGGTACCACTGCGGACGAACAAGTTAAAGCTGCAATAAAACGGATTAGGGACAGGAACAAATGAACCAATCTTTGAGGAGCGGATGTGTTCATCTCGTAGAACGCTGTCCCGATTCCACCATCGGCGGGACCGGCAATTGACGATTTACTGAAGCGAATTAGATTGAAACAGCTTTAGTTGCTAGCAGCGCCGATGCGCTGCAAACTCTTCAACAACCTGTATTTCAAGTTGTAGAACGCTTTCAATCTCTCGAAATCGTCGACAGCACCTTTGACTCGCATGATCGCGCTTCTGTTTGAAGCACCACGCAAGGCTTTAGCCGCCGGAGCTTTCTCCGAATTCTCGACGTGAGCCCATAGCTGAGTCGTGGGTTCGTCAAGGATCAAGCGACGGAGCGCAGCATCGGAGAACAAGTCCTTAACGCGCTGTTCATCATTACCTTTGATGATGAAAGACTTGTCGAATTCTTCATGACCTATGATGATGTCCTGCATGCCGAGCATCTTGCTGAACCCGTCAGTCCACTTTTCGGGATGAATCGCAAATTTGAAATCATCGGCGGGTGTGTAGCAGGTCTCAATCGTGGTGTGTTCGTTTCCGGCTTGCTTGCTGGGATGCATCGTGTACACGAGAGACCAATCACTTTCGGCGACCGGCACCACAATACTCATTTCAGTGTGGCTGGAATCCGGATCCGGGTCATCCACTGACGCTTTATACTCGTCAGCGAACTCCATCCAAACATATTTCCAACCGTACATTCTGCTGTGCATTTTCGTCACGGCGTGCACTCCTTAGGTCGCGGTCTGAAAAACTATTCGATAAGTTATATCAAATATACGCGTGAACAATAAGGTCTGGGAGCCCTTTGTGTATAACTTCAAACCTTTTCAAAAACTAAGTTTCGGCTTGTGACCGCCTCAGGACAGCTGAGCGGCAAATGTGACAAGATCATCGTGTGGAAACCACCGAGACCAAGAAAGACCCGCGCACCGAGCTAATCACCGGCAACCTGTGGCGCGCGATCTGGGTTATGTCTTGGCCGCTTTTGATCACAACAGTCGCCACAAGTCTCGTTGGTTTTACAGACCTCTACGTAGCCGGGCTGCTCGGCTCAGCTTCGCAAGCCTCAGTGGGTTTGTCCGAGCATATTATTTTCATGTTCCAACTTTTCCTGATGGCCACAGGCACCGGCACGACTGCAATAGTCGCGCGACACTGGGGAGCTGGAAATAGAACGAGGGCAACGCGTTTCGCGGCGCAGTCATTGCTTCTGTCAGTAACTCTCGGTCTGAGCCTAGCTATAGCCGCGTTGCTGACCGCTCACTTCGCGCTCGGTGTTTTCTCGCGGTCACCCGAGGTAAACGCACTCGGCACGATGTATTTGAGCATCTATGGGTTCGCGATGATTCCGATGAGCATCGTCTACATTGCCAACGCTTCGTTCAACGCCATAGGCGATTCCAAAACAACGCTCGCAATCGTTCTCCTCATGACCGTTTTCCAAATCTCCGGGGATCTGCTCACGGTGCAGCATAACTGGCCAGTGCCGGGACTTGGAATTCGAGGCATTGCCTATTCATCGCTAATAGGTGCCACCATAGCTAGTGCCTTCGCAATTTATCGCCTTCACACTTCGCCTCTGAAGAATGCTTTGAGGCAAATGCTGCCTGCATCAAAAATGATGATCGGCAGAGTCGTAAAAATCGGTATACCGTCAGCCTTTCAACGAATGGCCTGGTCTTTGTCCGTATTCGGTTTGTTCTTCATACTCTCCTCCTGTAAGAACCCGACTGAGGGTCAGGCAGCCTGGGCGATTGGAATGCGCGTTGAAGGCCTCACGTTCATGCCGATTATGGCACTGTCGATGGCGGTCGCCTCGATAATAGGACAGAACCTGGGCGCGAGAGAACTGGACCGGGCCATCAGCGCCGGTTGGAGGGTCACATGGATTGGCGTCGCCATGCTGTCCGTAATGGGGATTCTCCTTTACGTACTGGCTGTTCCCATCTCATCTTTGATGTCACCCCACGAACCAGTTACGCGCGAATTTGTGGTCAGCTATCTGCAAATCAATGCCACCGCTCAACCGTTCCTCGCACTGGCAATGATCTTGAGCGGCGCCCTGCAAGGCGCTGGTGACACGAAAGCGCCAATGTGGATAACCTTTATCTGCAATTGGATAATTCGTTTGCCGGTGGCTTATGTGATGGCGCTGACATTTAATATGGAAACCGCCGGTTGCTGGTGGTCAATGTCGATCTCGTGTGTGGTAATGGGCTTACTCTCCGCCTGGCGCTTCAAAAGCCTTGCCTGGACTAAGGCTCACGTTTGATTCCGTTTTAGTTTTAACCAGCATCATAGCCAGCACGAACCAGTGCATCAGGCGAACATGACCGGTGCCGAAATTATATTCGAATAAACCTGCCACCGTAAGCGATACTATGCCGCCAAGGCAACCAAGTCCGATGGCACGATGGAGCAAATCCGCTGGAGCGGAAGAAAGCTTACTATGCCAGGTTTTAAACGACAACCATAACATCGACAGTTCCAGATATAGGAACGCCAACAAACCGACAATTCCCATAGTTGCAAGAATATGCAAGAAATTATTGTGTGCGTGGACAAGGTAAGTAGACTCACCGGGAACGGCTGCTTCCGGAATATCCAACTTCGGGAAATTGCGCAGACCTACGCCGAACACAGGATGTTCACGCCACACTTCCATCGCTTTTTGCCAGACGACGAACCGCGCTTGAACGCCAACATCGCCCTGGATGTTTGTGAGCATCGGAACAATTCGCGTTTGAACAACCGGAACAGTGAACCATGAAATCAGTCCAATCGGGATCATGGAAAGCAGTACCAGACCAAACATTCGTAGAGAGACCAGGCAGGCGATCACAAGCACACCAACAAGTATTCCGAGCCACGCACTTCGCTCACTGGCGAAATAGACACCGGCCAGATTGCAGACGGTAAGAACGGAAAACGCTAAACGGTTTCCGATCACTTGTTTAAAGCCACCACTGAGAAGCAGTGCTAGAGCCAGACAAGCCGTAACCTCCATCTGCCCTGCGTAAGCCATCGGATTTCCCATAAAACCGGACGCTTGAAGATATTGAAACTTCTCGAACGGATGGAAATGAAACAACTGTTGAATCGTTCCCCATATACCAGCAACGGCACCGAACGAAAGCAGCACGGACAATACGTTTTGTCTCAACATGAGGGAACGACTGAAAGCGGCATAAGCGATAAAGTAAAGGAGAAACGCACGCAACGTGACGACCGAAGCCCAGCCTTCCCTCAGCCCACCGTTCAACGTTCCTGTAACCATCACGACTATAGTGAATACCAAGAGCGGGATGGATAGCGGTGCTTGTCGAACGGCGATCACGGAGGGGCAGTTTAGAAACGCCTGCCGACTCGAGGTTTCAGAACCAGCGCCAGCAATTTCCAAACCAACACGTGCGGCAAAGACAACCATGCCGGCGATCAAAACTATCCAGGAATATGTTATCGGAAGGTAGACAGCGACCGCATAGACAAGGAGAACCCACTCCTCTAACTTCGATGTAATCTCGTAGAGTTTATGGATGTTGTTCAAAACCTGGCCACTCAGCGAACGACTAGTCGTTCTTCCAGTTGTGTAAGCCCATGATGTCGCGGACTTCGGCAAGGGTCTTCTTAGCCGTTTCTCTAGCTTTCTTGTTTCCGTATTCGAGAATTTGCTCAACCTTCTTAGGATCGCTTGCGAACTTCTCGCGACGCTCACGAAGAGGTCTCAAATAATCGTTCATTTTGCCGGCAAGCCGTTTCTTACAATCGACGCAGCCAATCTGCGCCGACTCGCACTCAGTGCGCACTTGCTCTGTTATATCGGAGCCAAAAATCTGATACATCGGCCACGGCACTTCGCACTGATCGACATGACCCGGATCGGATTTGGCGATACGAGTTCTATCAGTGATCATTTTCATGACCTGCTTAGTGGTATCAGCATCGGTATCAGCAAGGTTGATGGCATTATTCGCCGATTTACCCATTTTGGAACCGTCAATGCCCTTGAGCAAAGGCGTGGAGGTAAACTCCGGTCGGCATTCCGGGAAAAAATCGACGCCGTACAAGTGATTGAACTTGCGAGCCAAACCACGCGCAAATTCAAGGTGCGATTCCTGGTCTTTACCTACTGGAACCAACTCGCCTTTGAACGTCAGAATATCGGCGCTCATCAAAACTGGATAACCGAGAAGCCCGTAAGTAGCCTTCTCTCGTGCTTCTTCCTCATCGGCAGCCAGCATGCGCACCATGTCTTTTAGAGTAGGTTCGCGCTCAACCCAATTCTGCTGAGTGATCATAGAGAGCAGCAAATGCAACTCCGCGATCTCGGGAATACCGGACTGAACATAAATGGTCGACACTTCCGGATCGATGCCGGCAGCCAGCCAATCAAGCGCGATTTCGTGAATGTTCGCCTTGATTTGACTCGTGTCTTGATACTTGGTGGTAAGCGCATGCCAATCAACGATCGAAAAATAGGACTCGTATTCGGTTTGAAAACGAACCCAGTTGATTAACACGCCAAAGTAATGCCCGAGATGCAACCGACCAGTCGGGCGCATTCCGGACATGATTCTTTTGGTCTTAGTTTTTGAAAGTGTCGCCGACAAAAGTGATTAGCCTTCCTGCGAACGGCCTTTCTTCTCCTGGCTCTTAGCAATCGCTTCGCGCACTTTGTCTTTTTTGCGATTCTCTTTTGCTTTTCTGCGAGCCTTTTTCTGTCTTGCGTTGTATTGAGCGGTCATTCGAAATTAACTCCTTACAGTACTCTTCGAAGATAAGCCGGCGCGCCCGGCACACGGAGCCGTTATACGGCATTCGCCCGTGCAGTGACTTAGAACGGATTCTCTCGCGCCCTATCACAGCAATGAATATACCATGTCCGGCGCTTTGCAGCTTTAGCAGCCTTTGAAAAGCGTAATTTAGCCGTTACCTGGCTCTGAACCTTTCCCGCTCTTTGTTAACCCTCTCCATATCTATGGGAAGCATGTAACCGGCGGCAACAAGCAATTTGTCAAGCGAGATCCCCTGGCGGTTTGAGATGGCAACCATGTCACGCAGCTGATCGCCAGTAATCCTGCGCCGTTGCAGCAAATACTGTTCGAGTTCGAGGCGACCCAGCAACAAATCGACAGTTAAGCTCATGACAGGGTCTGTATGCTCGATATAACCACGATCCAGGCAGTATCTATAACTTGCCAATACCGCCGATTCCGATCTATTAGAATCAGTCAATACGAGTAACAGAGTTTTACCTCGCTCCGCATCGAGGAGAACTTGTTTGAGCAACTCATCGAGCTGAGAGTTCGTCAAAGCAATCGAGCCGATGTTTGTAATTTGGAATGTGCTGACCAACAATCGTTCAATATCGATGCTGACTAGCGGCAGAGGGTCCGTGCGCCTCTCGTCGAATTGTTTCACCGGTATTTCCGGTGCCACTACATGCAATACCTCTTCGAATTCCGAAATGTCAGCCTGAAAGTCCGCGAGAGCCTTCGCGGCAACTTCATCCAGATGATCGGCGAGAGGTTCGTTCAGAGTATCGTTCGGATTCGTTTCCACCGCCGGCAAGTCTTGCGTTTGATGCGGTTTTTTATCGCCGTTCTTATGTTCCTTCTCGGCAACTCCTGATGAGGAAGCCTTCTTTAACTGCTTCTTGAAGTTGTCAGCCACATCAGCATCTTCAGCTGCTATTGATTCACTGAGATTTGCTTCCTTTCTCTGCTTCGGCGACTCATCATCATTCGGAGCAATCGGATCTCGAAGCAGGTCTATGATTTTTCTCTTGGGAACAGAATTCTGCGTTGCGACACCGGTGTCAGTTTTTGAAACCGGCTCAGCATCACCTTTTGCAGCGACACCAACTTTCTGCCGCTCGTCGTCACTTTCCACAGCCGTTTTTGGATCAATCGCTTTCAGCGGACCGGTTGTCTTTAGTGTGTCGAGGGAAACCGCTGGCTCTGCCTCTGTTTTAGCTGCACTTTTCGCCGCGGGTTTCTCCGCGTCTTTGGAAGACTTCTCCCCATCCTTCGCCGTCGTTTTGTCTCCATCACGTCTTGCGACGGAGACGTTGTGCCAACCTGCAGTTTTATCCGCCTTGGAAGAGCCCTTCTCATCGCCTTTGGCAGAAACCTTTTCGCCGTCTTTGCCGGAACTATTCTTCTCGTCTTCTGCAGAAACAGTTTTTTCGACATCCCTTGAAACAGCCTTATTTTCCTCCTGCCCGCCTTTCTCGCGGTCTTTCGGAGCGGTCTTCTCACCATCTTTTCCTGCAGGTTTGGCGGAATTCTTATCGCTGTCTTTGACTACTTTCGAAGAATCTTTAGCAACCGGTTTATCCTGCGCCTCGCTCTTCGTACTGGAAGCAGGTTCTGCAGATTGAGACGATTTTGTATTATCACTTGCAGCTGGATTCAGAGCTCGCAATCCGGAAGCCGTGTCGTCGGCGCCACGCGGTCTAGCGCGTGCACCACCGATATCGGTTGCATGAAACTCGACAGTGACACCTTTGGCTGCGGGTTCTGCATGTTTGGCGAGTTCCTTACTTGCCAGCTTCACGAGATCCGTATCAACCGGTTCACTGAACGCAGTGGGTCGAACCACTTCGACTGAACGCGTGATCAGGAGCCGGTAAAGAACTCCAATAGTTTTTTTCAGGTCGAACTGAAACTCGCGCATCGCTTGACGCATAGTGCGTCCGTCCGTGATCCAGCCGAGAATTGCGTAGTCTTCTTTCTCCAGCGGCTGCACGTGCAGAGCCTCTTGCCACTCGGCAGTTCCAAAAGTTCTAGATGGAACAACTTCCGTATTCAGACCCACATTGCTCTCGCGAAGAAATGCGCATTGATCGGAAAAACATCCCGGTTCGGATAGATTCAGGTTTATATTGCTGCGAATCGTGCTTTTGAAGTGCGACGGCAGTTTTTCCACAACAAACTCGCCGTCTGTCCAGTTGAGAAATTCGCAGAGCGCATCCAGACCTTCAAGCAGTCCAAAAGTAGCGACAAGAAGATGACCCTCACAAACGAAGACGTCGCCATGCTGACCGCCTTTGTTAATGCGCAGTCTGTAATTTTTCGTCGATTCGGCAGCAAGCAATTGCAATAGACCTGGCAGACTTATGTCTTCTAGGTTGCCTTCAATCATTTGTGGTTTTACCTTCTCGCTTTCGGCTCTGTTAGCGGTTTTTCAGAGGATCTGTTTGTTTAGAAGATCAATATGTGGTGGGAAAAAAGATCTCTCTAAAAAGGGTCAGCCCGAAAATAACAACCCATTCACGGTTGGCACGATGTTAATTTACAAAAGTTAATTAACACGCGAAGTGCTAGGGCTTGTGAGGAATTGGGTAGATACACACAAGAGAGACCCATTACCACATCAATTGTATAGGGAGCTAGTACGAGTTGTGAGCACTCGAGTCACCGACGAAATGACCGACGAATGGTCCGAAACAGACTTTGACCCAACCGATGACGACGAGTTCGGCGACGAGGAAGGTACTGCCACAACGGCAGGTAAGAAGAAGCAAGACGGTTTCACTGAAGACTCCGTGAGACTGTATCTGCGCGAAATTGGCCGCGTGCGTATGATCAAGCCAGACGAGGAAATCGAGTTGGCGCGCCGCATAGCCAAGGGCGATGGTGAAGCGAAGAAGAAACTGATTCAGGCGAATTTGCGCCTGGTCATATCGATCGCGAAGAAATACGTCAACCGTGGTCTTCCGTTCCAGGACTTGATTCAGGAAGGAAATCTCGGTTTGATTCGTGCAGCTGAGAAATTCGATCACACAAAAGGATTCAAATTCAGTACGTACGCTACCTGGTGGATCAGACAGGCTATCAGCCGTGGTTTGGCTGATAAATCTCGGACCATCCGCGTGCCTGTGCACATGGTTGAATCAATCAATAAGTTGAAGAAAACCAGCGCGAGACTGTCACAAGAGCTTGGTCGCAAGCCGAACGAAGACGAACTGTCCAACGCAATGGAACTATCCGTCGGCAAGATACAAGAGATTCTCGCAGCCGATCGTGAGCCGGTCTCCATGGAGATGCCTTTAAACAGAGACGAAGAAACCTATCTCGGAGATCTGATTGAGGACAATGAATCCGCCCGCCCGGACTCAACTACGGAAGAGGAGCTTCTGCGCCAGGACATTGGTCGAATGCTCAGCCAACTCACTCCGCGCGAACGAGACATTATGCATCTGCGCTACGGTCTGGAAGATGGACGGCAAAGAACGCTTGAAGAAGTCGGCAGACTCTTCAACATCACACGCGAGCGCGTCAGACAGATTGAACACAAAGCTTTTCGGAAACTGAGACAGCCTTCCTGGAGCAATAAACTGGTCGGATATTTGGACGACTAGTCCAGCGGAACTTCTGTGCATGCTAATTTCGAACCGCGATCGTCAAAGGCAACGGTCGCGGTTTTTGCTCAGCTTGAAAAGCATTAGATAAATGGCCTTTATGAAAAGCTCCTCAAGTTGATAACTTATTAGGGACTTCTGGTCGATCGGTTGCGCGAACCATCTCGGCTCCCCGCAGATGTTCGCACCAACTCAAACCGACCTATGGCACCAGGCAGCTCAGGAAACCCAGCTCATGACGCCGGCAACAGAGACAGAAGCAACGAACTTGCTGGAACTTACCGCACTGGCGGATAGCGGGCAGCGTCAAAAATTGCGCCTGGTTCTAAATGACCTGCATCCGGCCGATCTTGCAGTCATGCTCGCTGACATGGATTTCGAGCATCGCCTGTCATGTTTTCGCCTGCTTGATCTAGACCACGCTTCGGAAGTGCTAGCCGAGCTGGATCTGGACGTGCAAGCCAATTTGTTGAAAGCGCTAGGCGACATTCGCGTTGTTCCAATCATCAGTCGTATGTCTCCTAATGACGCGGTCGACCTGCTCGGCGAACTGCCGGAGGAGGAAGCCTCGGCGATTATCAGCCAGATTGCTGACAGCGATGCCAAGGAAGATCTGGAAGAACTTTTGAAGTTCGACCAGGACACGGCCGGCGGTATCATGTCGACCGACTATCTATCCGTCTTCGAAAGAATGACAGTTGGTGAGGCTCTTCTAAATCTGCGTGAGATGTACGCGGACCTGGAAGAGAATATTTATGACGTCTATGTCGTCGACGAGACGGACAAGCTCGTCGGCCATATTGCCGTAAAAGACTTGCTGACAGCCGATCCAGCCCTGGTTATTTCATCGCTGATGGATGACACTGTCGTATCGGTCACAACCACGACGGACCAGGAAGAAGCCGCAGAAAAACTGGGACACTACGATCTTTTGTCACTGCCCGTTGTCGATGAAAACGGCACCCTCCGCGGGATTATTATGGCCGATGATGTCATAGATGTTCTCAAAGAAGAAGCGACTGAAGACATCTATCAATCGTCCGGTATTGCGAATCCAGGAGGCGATTCTCAAGACATGCTCGGCAGTCACGTCGGCAAGGCATTCGGAGCGCGGCTGCCCTGGCTGATCGCCACACTTTTAATTGAGTCCGGCGCAGCGACTGTGATCACTCATTATGACAGCGTCATTAGAGACACCGTCGCGGCAGCTTCCTTCATGCCGCTGCTGTCAGGTGTTACTGGGAGTGTCGCCACTCAGAGCACGTGCATTATCATTCGCGGAACAAAAGAGAAGTCCAGCCTCAATGCAAAAATGATCGCACGAAATTTGTTTCACGAGATGAAGGTGGGGCTGCTGCTGGCCTTGCTCTGCGGGACATTCACATACTTCTTAAGTCTGATTATTCACCAATCACATCATCAACTTGGTATCATCGTTGCGCTCTCGCTGGTGTTGACGATGACAGTAGGTGTCACCATCGGCACTTTGATTCCGATGGTGTTTCAAAAGATTGGAATAGACCCGGCCCATGCCAGTGGTCCTTTTATCACAAGCGTTCTCGACGTATCCACGATGACGATTTATCTAACTATAGTGCACTTCTTTCGCGCCATGCTTTAGCGCGGTAAAGCCTCTTTGAGACTGGATTTCAATCCGATTAGGAGAATGGTAATGACGACAACAGGACTCAGCCCGAGCGACAGATTGACGGAGAAACGCCAGGTCTTAAGCGAGGCGGAGAATAATAGTCAGAAGAAACAGAGCGGACGTGGTGCGCTGACCGCTAGACAGCGCATAGAGAAATTAGTTGATCCGGGCAGCTTTATTGAGATCGACAAATACGCGATGCACAATTGCAGCGACTTCGGCATGGATGAAAAACGCATGCTCGGCGACGGCGTCATAACCGGGCAAGCGACGATCGATGGTCGTCCGGTTTATCTCTTCAGCCATGACGTCACATTCGTCGGCGGCGCACTCGGTGAGGTTTTTGCGCGCAAGGTTTGCAAAATCATGGATCTCGCTTATCAAGCCGGTTGTCCAGTAATCGGTTTAAACGAGAGTGGCGGCGCGCGCATTCAGGAAGGCGTGAAGAGTCTCGCTGGTTACGCAGACATTTTCTATCGCAACGTGAAGAGTTCCGGCGTGGTTCCGCAAATTTCGGTAATTTACGGCGCATGCGCTGGTGGTGCTGTTTACAGTCCGGCCGTCACGGATTTCACCATCATGGTGAAAGACAAGAGTTACATGTTTATCACCGGACCGGAGATTGTTAAAACGGTCACCGGAGAAGACGTTACACAGGAGGAACTTGGCGGCGCCGTGGCGCATAATACCAAATCCGGTGTCGCGCAATTACTCGCGGAAGACGAACACGACTCGTTCGAACTCACTCGTCAACTGCTTTCCTACTTGCCTTCTAACAACCTGGAATCAGCACCATTCGTAGAAGTAGGAGACGATGCGATTCCTGCTGATGCTCATCTGTTGGATTCGTTAATTCCAAATGAGAGCACCAAGCCTTACGACATGCATGATGTCATCTCAAAAATCTTCGATTACGGAGAATTTTTCGAAATTGCACCACTTTACGCGACCAACATCATCACCGGCTTCGCCAGACTGGGCGGGCATGTCGTCGGTATTGTCGGCAATCAACCGAATCGCCTTGCCGGTTGCCTCGATATAAACGCTTCGGTGAAAGCGGCTCGCTTTGTGCGTTTCATCGATGCATTCAATATTCCGGTCATCACTTTCGTGGACGTGCCGGGTTATCTGCCGGGCACATCTCAAGAATTCAACGGCATCATAAGACATGGGGCCAAACTGCTTTATGCCTATTGCGAAGCGACGGTTCCAAAGTTGACCGTTATCACTCGCAAAGCGTACGGCGGAGCCTTCGACGTACTTGGATCTAAAAACGTCGGCGGCGACTATAACTTTTCCTGGCCTACTGGCGAGATTGCGGTCATCGGTGCAGAAGGTGCGGTCAACTTGCTTTACCGCAAGGAACTCAAGCAAGATCCGACCATCCACAGCAAACTCGTCGGTGAATATCGCGAGCGGTTCGCCAATCCTTATATTGCTGCGGAGGCCGGCTACATTGATGACGTTATTGCACCGTCGGAGACACGCAGGCATTTGCTGGCCGCACTCAATTTTCAGAAGAACAAACGCGTCGAGCGTCCAAAGCGCAAGCATGGAAACATTCCGCTTTAAACAGCCCGCGCCTGGTTTTCAACTCCACAACCGAGTCGCGACTTAGTGTTGAAAGAATTCGATCACAAATTAGAATTCTGCAAACCAAGCAGTCTACTTTTTAGACAACTCCGGATGCACGAGCGTAACTGGAAAAAGATCCGCTTCCGGATAAATCAGGCGCAAGTTTGTTGAAGCGGAATCTTCGCTATCACCATTGCGTTCCGACAAACTGGAGTTGGAACCGAGAGGCGCATATTGACCTGATTCTACGCCCACTCCGCCATAATCCATTGCGGCAAGATTGAGCGATATGCCTGATTGCGGCAAGCGCGAATCAAAGCGATTGACCGGATCGTTTGCTCCGACCTTCTGTTGGATTTTCTGAATTACCGCAGCCGGAGCCGGACTCGGAACGCAGATTATTGCGCCGGTCAATGTTCCTTTTTTTGTTTGCAGTTTATTGACCTTGGTTATAAACGAGCTCAGATATCGCGAGGCACGCTTGTCGAAATCCTTCCGCTTCTGCGGTTTCACCAGACGAGCGATCACCAGCGGACTGTTTTGACTGTTGTAAAACACGATGTCAAAAACCGGAATTCTTATTGGTACAAGAAAGCCCTGACGGACAACTTCTACTTTGCAGGACGTCAATCGAGAAATCGATTCCCACAATTCTCTCTGGCGATTGTAAAGACCCGTTCTATGAGCCATCTCGAAGTAGCCGGAGAGTACGTAATTGACAAGAGAGACGACATCTCGGGCAGGCTTTTTCCCATCAAATTCCAGACCGACATTTTCACCGGCACGCTTCACGTCATACGGTGTTACAGAGCGTGGATTAGCGACAACAGAGAAGAGACCGAAGGCATCGGACTCGAGACATTTGATTTGAATATGGCGTGAAGAAAGCCGACTCATTTTATTTCCTGACACAAGTATATTGAAGCGATTAATCGTGGTACATCTATGTTAACGACTTGAAATCGGCACCACATCAATGAAAGGAGGACCAATCAAGTTATCCGACACATGCTGACCCACGGTCAGCTGATAATACTGTAAACTGGAAATAGGCGTGTAGGCGGCAGGCTCTTGCTTTCGATGGGGGAAAGCAATTGCTGGTAAGGGATGATAGCGCGGCTCCTTAAACGTATTAAAATCGATAAGACGCGATACTTCTCAAGCGCGCCCATTCGGGCCTACTTTTCCACGAGTCTTGAGTTCCAAACATCCATAGGAAACTAGTAGCACAACGCGATGACACTTATACCTTCTCGAACCAGTTTCAACATGTCCGCTGCCTCGGTTCTTACCGAGATAAAGAAGGGAGGCAACGAAAAGCGGAACGAATTCGTTTGGGTAAATCAAGAACGAGTTTATGCGATTGCGCTGATAGCCACTGGTAGTCCTCAAGACGCTCAAGAGATAACAATCGCGACTTTTAGAAACGCATTCGCCACCTTGAAAACGGCGTTGCCAAAGAAAGAGAGTGACATGACCATCTGGGATTGGTTGTCACAATTTGTCGTTGAAGCTTGCGAAGAATACCATGCGCGTCATTCTGACCCCCCGCAAGAACGCGATATAGATCCGTCCGCCGATGGGTCGGCGAACATGGATTGGGAAACCACTGTACTTTTAGGTGTCCAGAGAATAAGAAGATGTCTCGGCTCACTGCCTGAAGACCAGCAAAGGGTTTTCTATTTAAGGCATCACTTAGACCTCAACTACGATCAGATTTCGAGAGTCTTGAATCAGTCCAAGGAAATGACGATGGCTTCGCTTTTCCGGGCTAGAGTTCAAATCGTAAAGTGCCTGGGTCGAGGATAAGTTGAATGCCCCCCATGATGATTTTGCAGGTAAGAATTTGAGATGAGCTGTCACGAGTATAGATATCTAATCCAACACAGGTTCGACGAGGACCTCGACGCCGACGAAGTTGAGTCGGTAGATGATCACATCGATCAATGTGAGTCATGCCAGAAGTTTGAGCATCAACTAGATCAGATGATCCAGGGGGCAGAGGAAATGCCCTTACCGGAGGAGCTGACTCCTCCCAATCCGGAAGCTCTTGCCAAAATGGTCCAGGACAAATTGCCGCAACAGAAGTCTTCCGTGTTCTCGATGTTCACCGAGATGTTCAGTGGCGGAAACAAGCAGGCCTCGCGGGGCAACAAAGGTTCCAAAGACAAAACCGAGTTTCCAAAACGTGGAAAATCAGTCGCCAACAAGCGCGAATCTAGATCGGTAGAGGATGCCGAAAGCGAAGAAGCAATGTCCGGCAGGCTCAAGTCACTCGCTCGCGAGCCTGACGAAAGCCGCGATTTGCAGTCCACCACCAGAGGTCTTGGTGAGAAATTCGGATTCGCAAACGCTCCCACAAACGAGGCGAACGCCGCACCGCTGACACTGGCAGAATCTATTCGCAGGAAAATCTCCGAATCGCAGAAATTGTCTGTCGAAGACGAAGGAGACATGACATCGGACGACCGCCTAACGGCTCCGACTCCGCCCCCAGGAATTGCACAAACAAACGCGCCGCCGCTTGGTATCGCACAGACCGGAGGCGATCAGTGGAATGCTCCGATGAAGATGTCGGGTCAGGCTCAGCCGGACGCAGGCTGGACTCCCGGTGGAGCGCAACCTAATTCATGGACACCGAATCAAAATCAATCTCCGCCTTCAAGTCACCCGGGCAGCGCCATTGGACTCGCTGCACCTGGTTCTGAGAGTGGTTGGAACGAAGATAAACGCCCTCCTCGCGGGACCAGTGCCGGCGACGAGAACGCAGGCTGGGGACCTCCCCCGGCAGGCGGTGCATGGGAAGATCCATCGGGAGGCGGTGGCGCTCAGCCACAAGCCGGACAGGAAGGCTGGGGCGCAGGAGCCTCATCGAGCTGGGCAACCTCGCCATCACCGACGCAGCCAGGCGCCGATCAATTTGGAAGCGGCGGCTGGAATGTCCCATCAGCAAAAGAAAATCAAACTAGCGGTGCTGCTCCAGCACCCGCGGCACCGGCTCCAGGCTGGGGTGGCGGCGGCGCTGGATCTCCGGACGGATGGGGAGGCGGCGGGAATGCTGCAGCTCCAGCCGGCGGTGGCGCAGTCAACTCCTGGGGTGCGCCTCCATCCGGAGCGGCCCAGGGTCAGCAAGGCGGCTGGTCTGACGGCGGCGGCGGCAGTGCAGCTGGAGCATCGGGCTCCTGGGCACCGACTAACACGCCACCTGCAAATGCAGCCGGCGATTCGTGGGGAGCTGGAGGCGGTAACGACAGCTGGGGGGCACCCAACAACCAACAAGGCGGCGCAGCTGCTGACAGTTGGGGAGGAGCTCCCGGAGCCGATCAACAATCGAATTCATGGGGTAACGGAGCCGCAGCGCAGGCACCGGCAGCAGCGCCAACACCGGCGCCGGCCAACGACGCAGGCTGGGGACAGCCAGCCGGTGGCGGAGATCAGGGCGGTTGGGGTTCAGGCAGTGGTGGTCAATCCTGGGGCGGAGCTCCGGCGGCCCAGGCTGCTGCACCTCAAGCACAAGCGCAGCCAGCGGACCAGAGTGGTTGGGGAGCACCAGCGGCAGCCACTCCAGCAGCTAATCCCGGCGGCGGCTGGGGCGGTGCACAGGGCGGAAGCGGAGACGGCGGATGGGGATCAGCCCCTGCAGCTCCACCAGCACCAGCAGCTCCGGGCGCCACAGCATCAGGCGATTGGACAGCTACTTCCGGCGGTGAGACTACCGGAGGATGGGGAGGCGCGGCAGCACCTGCGCCCGCGACCAAACCTGAGGGCGGAGCACCCGGTTGGGGAGCAAGCGCCAGCCAGGGAGGCTGGGACACGCAACCATGGGACGACAAGTCAGAAGCTAAACAACGCGGCAACTGGTCCATAGAAGCAGAACAGATGGAGACGGGGACCTGGAGCAGCTACAGTGGCGCCCAGGCAGCCGCTGGCGGTAACGCACTGGGCGCGAAGCCGCCCGCGCAGGCCGGACAAATGTCCAGCGAAATGTCTCAAGATCGCTGGGACACTCCGATTCAAGAACGCGGAGCACCAGCTGCTCCAGCGGCAGCCCAAGCAGCCGGCGAAAGTCATTGGGATGTACCGATTCAAGAGAAGTTGAAAGGAAAGACGGATCCAGGCGCGGCACCACCGGCGGCACCAGCTGCACCGGGATGGGGAGCTCCGGCAGCTGCACCGGCAGCACCGGCAGCAGCTCAAGGCGCGGGCGAAAGCCATTGGGACCTTCCAATCCAGGAGAAGTTGAAACAACAGCAAGCCGGCGGAGCGGCACCATACGAAAACACGCCGCCCCAACCTTTCGGACAACCACCTGCCCCAGCCGATTCGTTCGGCGGTTCGACAGGAGCACCGCCATCATTTGGAGCGCCTCCCGGCGCACCGGCGGCGCCACCAGCATTTGGTGCTGCACCAGGGGCACCGTCAGCACCTCCGGCATTCGGAGCAGCCCCCGGAGCACCAGTTGCGCCACCAGCATTCGGTGGAGCACCTTCGGATAACGCCTTCGGCGCGCCGCCGGCATTCGGCGCTGCACCCGGCGCTCCAGCATCACCGCCGGCATTCGGTCAGCCGCCGGCAGACACGACGCCTCCTGCTTTCGGCGCCCCACCGGCACCATCTTTCGGTGGAGCACCTGCGCCTGCAGCACCGGCTCCAGCCGCTCCAGCAGCTCCAGCAGCCGCCTCTGGCGGCGCAGGGTTGTTTTCGAAACCTTTAGATGACAATGCTATGGATCAAATTTTCGATGGTCTCGGCATTAAGGAAAGCGGCGTCCAACCAGTACAATCTGCGCCCGCAGCGGCTCCACAACAAGCGACCCTGCAGCAGGCGCCTAATGTGCCACCACCGGCACAGCCTCCGGCACCAGGCGGATGGGGAACACCTCCAGCACCGGCAGCACCAGCTGCAGGAGGATGGGGAGCGCCTCCGGCACCAGCAGGAGTTCCGGACACAATGTCATTTGCACCGGAAGTTCAAGCTCAAGCTGAAGCCCCCAGACTCACAGCTATTCCTCCGAAGGCTCCAACAACCGAAACTCAAGCACCACTTCCAGCTCCGGCACCACCGGCGATGCCAGGAATGCCGGCACCTTCGGCCGCTCCACAGGTCGCCCCCGTCCAATCTAAGAAAGCGGGCGGCGGGATGTTCTCGTTGGACGACGATGCCGTCGATCAAATCTTCGCGAAAATCGGCGTCGAAGAGTCTTCGATTCCGGTCAACCAGGGAGCAGCAGCTCCGGCAATGCCAGCCGCAGCAGCGCAAATGCCGGCAGCGGCGGCCGCGGCGCCGGCGCCACCAGCAATGCCATCAATGCCCGCACCTCCAGCCATGACGCCTCCGGCACTCGGACAGCCTCCGGCTCCGAGCGGCATGGTGCCACCACCAGCGATGCCGAATGCAGGGGCTCCACCAGCTTTTGGAATGGCACCACCGGCAGGTATGACACCGCCCGGCGGAATGGCTCCTCCAGCAGGTTTCGGAGCTCCTCCAGGAGGTATGCCGGCGGCACCGATGCCACCACAGATGCCAGCAGCACCAGCAGCGGCACCACAACAAAACAAATCCGGATTGTTCCAGGTCGACGATAAAGACATGGACAGCTTATTCGACAAAGTTCTTCTTAATCCTGGCTCCGAAGGCGCCACAGCCGCTGTCAGCGCCCCTGCGCCGCAGCCTCCTATGGGTGCCGCTCCGCCTCCTGGATTTGGCGCACCGCCGGCTCCGCAAGCAGGCAACGGTCAGTATCCTCAGCAAGGAGCGATGCCGGCAATGCCTCCAGCGATGCCGGCGATGCCACCCGCCATGCCCGGTATGGGCATGCCTGGAATGCCTCCTGCTCCGGCTCCTGTTCCAGCGCCGGAACCACCGGCAGCAGCCGTGGCTCATGTTCCACAATCAAATTTGCCACCGCCCAAAATTGAAGGTATTGGTAAACTTGACGCAAGCGCTGATGTTGCAGAGACAGGCTCCGGAAGAATTGCGGCAATCGGCAAGTTCCTGCTAGACCAGAAAGATCTGGAGAAGCTAAGCAAGATCACCGCCGCCGATCAGCAAGATATTAAAATGCGCATCCTGACGCTCGAAGCATCTGAGGATCTGCAAACTCTCTTGAGTGAAATCGGTGGTCAGGAGAAGGTCATTGGTTCAGTTATCGTCGGACACGACGGTCTCTTGATTGCCAACACGATGCCTGAAGAAGTGGATGCTGAGTCAATCGGCGTATGGGCACTGGGTGTCTATATGAACACTGAGCACGTGACAAAGAAAATGGGTCACGAGCGAGTGCACCAGGTCGTCTCACGAACACCTCGGGGTTACGTGGTTATCGCGGACTTCGGTGGCGGCTTGCTCGTCACGATAACCGAAGGAACCGACACGGACACCTTGATTCCTCTGATGCGCAAGATCACCGATCTGGTGTCATAGTAAACCGAATCAAGTTCAATCAAAAACTTCAATAACTTCAAAAGGTTCATCAGTCTGATGAACCTTTCTCACTTCAACTACCGGTGATACCATTCGAGCGTAACATTCTCAGGTTTGAGTATCGTCTCCATCCTCGTCAATATCCCAGTCCGCGGGGATAGTAAACCAGAAGCGGCTTCCGATTTCACGATCGCAATCGACGCCTATCGAACCTTTATGCTGCTCGACTATCGCTTTGCAGATAGCCAGACCCAGCCCCGTCCCACCTTTGTGTCCACTCTCGTCCTTCACTTGTTGAAAGCGTTCAAAAATAATGTCACGATAGAGCGGAGGGATACCGGGTCCCTGATCCACGACTGAAAGCTCTAAAATATTCTCGCCGCCAGACTTTGCACTGCTGCGTTCCTGGCTCGTAATTGTGATCTCTCCGCCCTCAGGAGTAAATTTCAATGCATTCGAGAGGAAGTTAACCAGAACTTGCACGATCCGATCCTGATCGAAGTAATAGGTACTCTCAGGCATCTCAGCAATTTCGATTTTAATTTTCTTCTTGTCGGCAAGGTCATTAACAGCATCGACAGCCCGTTTTACAGTCTCGCCGACATCGCAGTCATCCGGTGTCAGGCTAATCGTCCCCGACTCAATCTTTTCCAGATCCAGCAAATCATTTATAAGCGTGATCAGCCGTTCGATATTTGCAGATGCCCGAACAGAGCCGTCGCGAGCCTCATTCGAGAGGTCACCAAAGACACCCATTTCGAGGAGTTCTAAAAAGCCTTGCACTGAATTTAGTGGCGTCCTCAATTCATGACTCACCATTGCAACAAAGGCTTGTCGCATTCGCAGAATTTCCAGTTTTTCCGTTATATCCAGAAGAGTGATAAGAAACCGCTTTTCACCCTTGATATCAAAGGGAGTGATTGAAAGATCAACATCTACCTGTGTGTTTGAACTTGTAGTCGCACGAACTTCCATAGACTTATCTTTCAATTCGTTGTAGAGGTGCGGCATACCGCCGCCCTCTTCGCCTCTCCGAAGATCCACTGTGGGCAATAGTTTCGAGAAGTGCATTCCTCTAAGATCCGAAGTGCTGTAGCCGAACATGGATGAAACTCGGGGGTTGGCAAACAAAATCGTCCCACCTCGATCGGTAGAGAGGACGCCGGTAGGCATACTGTTTATGACCTGGCGGATTCTCGCTTCTGCGTCTTTAGCGTCGTTCAAAGCGAGCTGCTCTTTACGAGCAGCCTCGGTTAGTTCAAAAGCCATGTCATGAAATACGCGGTCAAGCTGAGCGATTTCATCGTTTCCTGCGAGCCGAGGACGAAGCGCCTCCCTGGCTTGCAGACGCCTGGTGTTATCGACGAGAACGGCAAGCCTTGTAATAATACTGCGCGTAAAAAATGAAGCGATAGCGATCGCTATCACCACATTCAATACCAATCCCCAGGTCAAAAGTTTTTTAGTCTCCTCGCGCCACTTGCGTTGCAGTGCAGGAGATTTTTCTTCTATTCGTCGCTCGGCCCGCAGCAGGTCCTGGAAATCTGGTATGAGCTGGCGGTTTAGCTGTTGAAATTCGCCTTTGCTCTTCATTATGTCGGCTAATTCTAAAAGCGAACCGTTGCCGTCAATTACATCTCGTGCGCGGTCTGCAACACTGAAGGCAACGTTGAACTTACTTCGAATCCTATGGACGAGTTCCAGCTGATATGGCTCTGTTTTAAGAGACTTCTCCAGGACATCGAGACTTCGCTTCATCTCCTTGACCGACGCATCGTACTTGCGTTCGTGGTATCGATCTTTGGTTGCTACGTAGTCCCGAATGGCATAGACGGCAACATAATTCAATTCGATCAATCGATTAGTGGCGCCGATGATTTTGCGAAAGTGCTCCTGACTGCGAGCCTCGACTTCAGCGGCATGCAGCAAGTTCAACAAACTGCCGACAAAGACGAATTCAATCGCGAGCAGGGCGATAACAAGTAATAAGCCTTGATGGCTCAGCTTAAGGCTAAATGCTGGCTTTTGTTCGTTATCGGACATCGCTTATGCTCTGCGATTCGAAACGACATGGACTTAAATTGTTTGAATTGTGATTCGAACGAGTGAGATCAGGTCAATGTCAATCTCGAACAAAACCAGCAATCGCTCACGAATTCTTGGTCTCAGTCTCTAACATATATCCCACTCCGTGCACCGTCCTAATCAAAGTGCCCTCGGGATCAATCTTCTTACGCAGACGCTTCATGGTAGTCCGAAGCGCCTGGGATGCAGAGCTTGAGGTGTTCGGCCAAATTCGATTCAGCAAAGCCTCCGCACTGAACACCTGATTAGGATGTCGCATAAAGAATTCGAGCAACTGAAATTCACGGTTGACCAGTTGGATAACCTCGCCGCCTTTGGTGACTTGAAACTTTGAGGTGTCAAGCGTTACGCCGGCGACAGAGATAGTGTTGTTTCCGGCAATCGGCGGTGGACGTCGCAGCAAGGCCCGTATCCGTGCTCCAAGCTCCTTCATGTGAAATGGCTTTGTGACGTAATCATCGGCTCCGGCGTCAAGCCCCTTCTCCTTTTCCTCCACCGAATTTTGCCCGGTAAGAATCAACACAGGTGTCCTGCTGCCGGATTCACGCAAACCCTTGAGCACATCAATGCCGCTCAGATCAGGCAGACCCAGATCGAGCACGATCACATCGTAATCGTAAGTTTTCACTCGCGACAAGCCTTCGCGTCCATTGAAAACATTTTCGACTTCGTAGTGCTCAAAGAGCAAATAACTCCTCACGACCTGCGCGAGGTCTTCGTTGTCTTCGACTACGAGGATTTTTGTCATCGGACTCTCACTACCCGTGATACCATTCGAAGGGTTCGATCAACTGCTGAATTGCGATTCTGCATCCAGCTTCAATGCCACCAGATTTAATGGCAGTAGTTTACACCATTCTTTTCGAAGTATTTCTGGTGATACTCTTCCGCCTTGTAGAAAGGCTGTGCCGGAGTGATTTGCGTCACGATCGGTTTAGAAAACGTATTTGATTTATCAAGACGTTCCTTGATCTCAGTCGCAACTTTCTTCTGCTCGTCGTTGTGATAAAAAATCGCAGAGCGATATTGATCGCCGATGTCCGGTCCCTGACGATTCAACTGAGTCGGGTCGTGCATGTCGAAGAATTTCTCGACTAACGCAGAAAAGGAAACCACCGAAGGATCGTAGTGGACCTCCACTACTTCGGCATGACCGGTCGCTTTGCTGCAAACATCACGGTAGGTAGGGTTTTCAGTATGCCCGCCCTCATATCCGCAGAAGGCTTCTTTTACGCCTGCAATTTTTCGGAATTCGTGCTCCACACCCCAAAAGCAACCGGCGGCAAACGTTGCAACGTCCATATTTACAGTCCTCCCACACGACTCTGTTGAGTCTAATAGATTTTACCCGACTGACGGGACACATTCACGGACAAAGTTGAGACGAAGGGCAGCGCCAAAGCACTGCCCCTCGAAATCATCTGTTTAAACCGAGTCTGCATTGCAGAATCGCGTCAGCCTTTATTCGCTTAAGATTGAACTTCAGCGTCGATGATGTCGTCAGCATCAGAGGCGGAACGAGAACCGGCGCTATTGCCGTTTGAAGCAGAAGGTCCGGCGCCGTTTCCAGCAGCAGCACCTGCTCCGACCGGCTGTCTCGACTGGATGTCTTGTTGAATCAGGACTTCCAAGCCACGCAGCTCGTTCATCAAGTTCTTGATCTCGTCTGCCTTCGGCTCCGGTGCGGCAGTCTTTTTGCGGATATCGGCAATCAGCGTTTCAGCTTTGGATTTGTTTCCATCACTGACGGCGTCGCCGGCTTCCTTGAGTGCGCGCTCCATGCCGTAGCACATCGAATCGGCTTCGTTTCTGAGTTCGACGTTCTCTTTGCGGACTTTGTCTTCTTCAGAATGGCTCTCTGCTTCACGAACGAGGCGATCGACATCATCTTTCGACAAGTTAGTCGAAGCGGTGATCGTGATCTTCTGTTCTTTACCGGTGTTTTGATCTTTAGCAGACACAGATACGATGCCGTTTGCGTCGATATCGAAAGAAACTTCGATGCGAGGCATTCCTCTTTGTGCGGGTGCGATTCCGTCGAGACGGAAGTTGCCGAGCATTTTGTTATCGCGTGCCAGCGGTCTTTCACCCTGGAAAACGTAAACATCAACGCCAGGCTGATTATCTTCAGCCGTCGAGAAGATCTCGGATTTGTGGCACGGGATAGTTGTGTTTCTCTCCACCAGCTTGGTGAAGACACCACCCATGGTTTCAATACCGAGCGAGAGCGGGGTGACGTCGAGCAGCACCACTTCTTTGACTTCACCAGCGAGAACGCCGGCTTGTACAGCAGCACCAATCGCGACGACCTCGTCCGGGTTCACGCTCTGGTTCGGTTCCTTACCGCCGGTGAGGCTCTTAACGAGCTCTTTCACTGCCGGAATACGAGTCGATCCACCAACGAGAACGACCTCGTCGATTTGCTCATAAGTCAGTTCAGCATCTTTCATGGCTTGCTCTACCGGCTTGCGGCAGCGCTCGACCAGGTCATGCGTCAGTTCGTTGAACTGAGCTCTGGAAAGGCGCATATCGAGGTGTTTCGGCCCAGTTTCATTTGCCGTGACAAATGGCAACGAAATTGTGGTTTCAGCAACCGACGAAAGTTCGATCTTTGCTTTTTCAGCAGCTTCGGTCAAACGTTGCAAGGCTTGCGGGTCCTTGCGCAGGTCGATGCCATCAGACTTTTTGAATTCGTCTGCAATCCATTCGACAACTGCATGGTCGAAGTCGTCACCACCCAGGTGGGTGTCGCCGGAAGTCGACTTAACTTCGAAAACCCCCTCGCCGACTTCGAGAATCGATACGTCGAATGTACCGCCACCAAGGTCGAATACGAGAATTGTTTCGTCGGCTTTCTTATCGAGGCCGTATGCAAGCGCTGCGGCTGTCGGTTCGTTGATGATCCGAAGTACATCCAGACCAGCGATTGCCCCGGCGTTTTTCGTCGCCTGTCTCTGCGAGTCGTTGAAGTACGCCGGCACCGTGATGACGGCTGACTCGACCTTCTCGCCCAGATACTTTTCAGCGTCTTCTTTGAGCTTGCGAAGAACCATTGCGGAAATTTCTTCCGGCGCATAGTCCTTGCCGCCGATGCTTACTTTGCAACTTTCGTCCGGTCCTTTGACGACGCGATACGAGACTTTCGATCTTTCCGATTCGACTTCATCGTAACGGCGACCGATGAAACGTTTAATCGAATAAACCGTTTGTTGCGGGTTGACGACGGCCTGTCTTCTTGCCAATTGTCCAACCAGGCGCTCTCCGTTCTTGGAGAATGCGACCACGGACGGTGTGGTTCTTCCACCTTCGGCGTTGGCGATTACTGTCGGCTGTCCACCTTCCATGACGGCGACTACCGAGTTTGTCGTACCTAAGTCAATTCCTACGGATTTTCCCATGTATATTCGCCCCCTGTGCGATTCCTTACTAATTCCGGCTTCTGAAAAAAGCGGCAGCTATCTAGGCGCCAGCTTTGTCAGGAAGTCGGTGTTTTGAAGCGACTTAATATTCCTGCGAGTCAAAAATTGACGCACCTAACTCTCAATGTATAAAACGCTCAAACGCATACCCCAAAACTCTATCTTTCCTTAATCATCTATTGCGCTAAAGTCCGGTTTGGCTAATACTTTCAGTTCCCGCTGAAAACAACCCTTCAGCGGCGCCATAGCCTGATTATGCAAGGAAACCTTTATCGATGCCCACGTTGAAGTCAAAACAGTATCCGAGTATGTCGAGTGCCTCTATGCTGGTCTGTTTGGCTCTTCAGCTGTTTCAACCAGCACTGGCTCAATATTCTTTACCTCAAGATCAGATGTCAATTCCGCCGGTTCAAGATGGCGGTCTCCCGATCACAAATCCGTCTCAGTCTCAGAATGGATTCGCGCCGGGCACAGTTCCGCAATCTCAAAACGGTGCCGCGCCGTATGCTGTTCCACAATCGCAGAACGGTGCCGCGCCGGCGGCCGTTCCTCAAACTCCGAACGGCCCCCCTCCAATGACTCTTCCGCCGCTCGATCCTGCTCCGGTTCCCATTCCCGATGCCGATTCGCAGCCCCAGGGAGCACAGATACCGAACAACGGCGCGCCCAACGTTCCTCTCTACGTCGGGCCGGACCTGACAGAGCGACTGACGTTGCGCAAAGGCATGCAGATAGTTTTTCCAATCAAGAACGGTTTGGACACTAGATGGCAGTTGATTGGAAACTACAACTTCATTGCCGATATCGAATACAACGATCAACGCGGATATAGATTCGACTGGAGAATGACTTCGCCCGCCAACGTACAGGGCTTGCGCGCGGTCGAGCCTGAGGACATCAAGGATGCTTACAAGGTAAGCCTTTTCTATCCCGCGAATGAATCGCAGTCGCTGATTGGCTTTACGAGCATTGTCCGGGTCTCCGATTTTCTGTACCACAAACTCAAATCGGGACAGGTAGCTCAATTCGCGACCGATGGACCGGACAGTCCCGTGGTGATGAAACGCGAGACGCGCTCGGTCGCGCATGAAATTAGAGCAGAAGGAATCGATAAAGTCACTGTCGAAATCGACGGAGTACACGTCCCTGTGCGAGCTATCAAAGCGCGCACAGATGCCGGTTGGACATACTGGATATTGGACAATCCGCGCTTCCCGATTATGCTTGCTGGTACAGGTCCCTTCCAATGGGCGGATCTAAAATTCAACAACACAGGAATTCTTCCGAAGGCAAACAAGAAATCACCTGGTGGCGCCGGCGGTGACCTCAACAAAGCTAAACGCGAAGCTGACAATGTCATCAAGCAGCTTAAATCCAAGGGACAAGCGACCTCCTATCTCATCTTGTTCGACTTCGACTCGGACAAATTGAGACCGCTGTCTCAGCAGATTCTGAATGAGTTATCCAAGTATCTGCTGGAAAATCCTACTCTAAGATTGACAGTTGAAGGACATACCTGCACGATCGGCGGCAAGGATTACAACTTAAAACTGTCGACGCGAAGAGCTAACAGTGTGAAGGATTATCTTGAGCATTGCGGCGTGGCCGAGCATAAGTTGAAACCAATCGGTTACGGTTTCTCCAAGCCGATTGCGACCAACAAGACCAATGCAGGTCGCGCGAAAAACAGACGCGTGGTGTTTACCGAAATCAAATAAGCGAGTTCCATGATCGCTGGAAAACGCTATCGCTCAATTGGCATCGTGGGCAAACGCTAGCGCAGTGGCATTGTGGGCAAACGTCATCGCTGACGCAGCATCGTCGAGACGGTCACCGGTTTATCCACTTGCTTTCACGAATTCAGGGATGCGGAATTAATCTTTCGCATTCGTAGTTTCACCACTGACTTTACTTCTAAACAGATATCTAATAGAAGCCTGCAAAGCATTCCTGCTCAATCGTTTCTATCGAATGTCACATACCAGCGATCTGCTCAACAGTAAGAAGGGCGAAACAGCCATTCCCGCCGAAACCTTCGGTGCTAGTCTGACGGGCACGCACGAGGAGCGACAGGCGCTCTCACAATCTGTGATGTCGGAGATGAAACTCAACTCGCAGAAGGTCAGGAATGAAGAAACCCTGGTTACAAAAGTCGGTCGTGAACTAGATGTGATTGTCGGTGGTACCGTGTCAGGCACACTGGAGCACGGCAAGAGCGCTCTGACCAATCCGGAAACACTTGTGAAACTGGGAACCTCGGCCGTAATCGCTACTGGTCTGACTCTGGCTCAGGGCAAGAGAGGAGTACTGAAACTCTCGGCACAGGTCGCCGGTTTGGCTATGGCCGGAGCATACGCGACCGATGTTTACGGTAAGGGCGAAGAGACCTGGGGCGTCATGAAGGACACATGGAACACTCCTGAAAACGCTACAAAAAATCGAGAACACATAAAGAATACACTGGGGCCCTTCGTAGTGGATTTCGGCATTTATGGCGCGGGTGGTGCCCTCGGTATCGGCGCCGGAAAGTACGGAGCCAACAAACTTTTCGGAGAAAATAAACTCGGCATCAGTCTCGCAGAGACTACGCCCGGCGTTCGACGCATGAATGCAACAGTTGAATCAGGGACACTAACAGGCGAGAAGGTAGCTCCTCCGTTTAAACTCAAAAGAGAAAACGGTAACGCCACTGGTTCACGCTCCGCAGCCGAAGTAGCCAAACCCCAGCTAGTAGAAATTCCCGTAGTAGAGGGTCATACTCCCACGACCAAATCGTTTCCGGCAGACGCCCCTCTCGCCAGGCTCTACCAGAATGCAAAACAGGAAGTTGGAAAGATCGAAGTAATTTCTGTGGCAGGCAACGATATTTCAGCCCGCACCGCCAACGCCACCAGTCTTGGTGAAGGCAAACTTGTGACGAACTTCCACGTGGTTGAAAACGCTACCGATATCTATATCATGGATGCTGTCGGCAAATCGCACAAAGCTCACACAGTGGCGTACGATAAAACAGCGGATCTGGCAATCGTTCAACTATCCAGCAAAGAATCGTGGGGAGCTTTCAAAGCCGCAAATGTGAAAAATACTTCTAAGGTAAGCTCAGATGAGGGTGTGGTTGTTGCGGTTGGCCACTACGAAGGTTCGAACTCTCTCCATGCGTCGCCTGGTATCATTCCGCCCGAGTGGAGACAATCGCCGTTAGACTTCCGATTCATGGGCTGCATTCGAGAAGGTAATTGCGGCGGTCCAGTCTATAATATGAAAGGAGAAGTACTCGGCATCGTGAAAGCCGGTCTGGACGGCACAAACGGAACGTCGGCTTACGCATCTCCAACATGGCACTTCGACAGAATTCTAAAAAGTGGAACCAGGGTTGAGGCACCGCCTGTAGTGCCTTTCAAACAGCCTGCAACGAGAGAATTCAATGTTGAAAACATTCAAGCCGCAAAAGATAACATCGGCAGAATGTTCGGCAGCGCGCTCGAAGGTCCTCTACCAGCCGATTTCTTCCACTCGACCATCAAGCGGGTGCCAATTCACTTGGAAGGAAGTGCCCCGAAAGATTTGATCTTAAGAACTCAAATTACTCCAGCAACAAAGGAAGTTGTGATTGAGCCGATTGCATTTGGTGGCAAATCACTCACCGCCGAGACGCGCTGGCCGGGGACCGATGTCCCGATGCTATCATCGCGCCTCAACTTACAATTCGACTCCAGACTTGCCGGCGCTCGCATGCAATCGGTAAACGATCCCCTCGGAGTTCTAAATCTCGGCTTTGCATTCCGCTCTGAGACGAGTTATCTCGCAGGACTAAAGCCAGTATCTAAACCAGGTGGATAACTCGTAGTGCTTGCTCGTAGTGCCGCGAAGCTACCTGTATTGACGAATTTACTAGCTTTGCGGCACAGGGGTTCGGTTCGAGTCGTATTCGATTTCTAAGGTCCTGAAAGCCCCAATTTGCGTAAATGAAATCGCATATTACGCGAACCAAAGTAAGATGGACGCTCGAGGTGCATTCCTGGGGAGATGCCACCTCAAACAAAACTTTTAAGGTCAGCTCGCAGGTCGACGACACCAAAACAAACAGTGCATCGGCAATGAAGATCAGCAAATGAATATCGGAAAAATGAGCGATCTTCTAAGCGCCTGACAGTGGCGGCGGTCCTATCTCTCCTGGGGCTCCACCAACACCTTTGGTCATGCAGCACCATGCGTGCAATTCCTTCAAAGTCATTTTGCTGTGAACGAGAAATTGCTCCAACACGAGCATATCGGTGCGGGAAATTTTCGTTTCACCGTCCTCTTCGTCTTGGGACAGATTGATGATCGTATCAAAATACTTCACGACAAGCCGCAAGACTTCGTACTCTTCGCGACTGAACGCCGATGGATTCATCAACGCAACCATTATTTCTTCGCGGCTGATACCATCACCGTTCGGATCGAGTCTCTGAAAATTCTTTTCGAGCAACTGCATGATGGTCTGTCCATCAAGCTGAGTATCATCTTCTTCAGCCAGCGGTGCAGCGAGTTCCTCCTGCTTTGTGCCGGTGAGGAGCCAGCGAATGTCCGCCAATGCTTGTTGTGCTGCTTCTTCTCGTTTGTTTGATGACATATCGAGCGCCGCAAATCTCCACTAATCAGGATAATAACAGTCGCTTGTTACCAACTCAAGATCACCATATCTTTATGCCCAGATAACTCTTAGAGCCACACAGGCACGCATCGCTGGAACTCAGAATTGATTAAATCTTCGTAGGTCATGCAGATAAAGAGCTCACGTTTTTCTCCGGGTAGCAGGCGCTGTAAGCCTCCTAGACGCCAAAGCACTACCATCTGTTCAGCCGCATCTACCAGGTGTTTGTAATGAGAATCAGCCCTTCTCGCCAGGTCGTAGGAAATTCCGTTTGCATGGAAAGCGGCAACTATCAGCGCCTCCCGAGCCTTCATGGATTCAACGCCCAAAATCTGCTGGCAGTCCGCCATTCGCAGATCAATTTTGTCTTTCCATCCTTGCAGCCAGGCTTCAACAGCATCGCGCTCATCTGGCTCAATGTTAGCGGCCGCCGAATGTAAAAGCTCAGGAGGCACATACTCAAGCCGTTCGGGCTTCAGTTCATACGCCGAATGCGGGTCGGCAAGCGCCTCCACAATCTCAGCCTCTAAATCTTCAGTTCTAAAAACCAGGCGATACCAACCCTGATCCTTCGCTTTAAAAGAGCGATAATCCCGACTTATAAACAACATCAACACACCGTGACGCGGGCAATTCTTCAATCCGCCCATGATTCCGCCCATTTGCTCAAAATTGATTTGAGCCCAAAACTGCATCGCGTTTCGGTTCTTATCCAGCGGCCAATCGCCAGGATCACTAATCAACGGCGCTCCACCGCACCGGCTATCGGTGGCTGTGGTGGTGTCAGATGCGATTGCGTACTCAAGAGCCATTGTAGTGACTTCATTGAGCGCGAATGCCTCTAGGAGGCGGTTGCGAGTGGTTTCGCTGAATTGGTTTAACTCATCCCTGTTTATCATGCTGATATGGTAGCGCAAGCGTCGATCGACTACACTAAATTCAACATATTTTCGATTGCAAAAACCAGGAGCTTGATTATGTGTTCCGAGAGATTGGCATTAAGACTGGCACTGGGGCTATTGCTCGTTTCAGGAGTCAATTCGGCAACACGCTCAGAGGCGCAAGCTGCCGACGATAAAGCGAAACCGAAGGTCGAAATTCTGACAGTAACCAGCAAATCCATTAAGGAAGGGCAATCGGTTCCGAAAATTCACACGGCTGACGGCAAGGACACTTCACCGGATTTAGCCTGGACAAAGCCGCCTGCCACAGCACAGAGCGTTGCGGTCACATGCGAAGACCCGGATGCCCCTGGCGGTACCTGGTTTCACTGGATAGTGTTTAACTTACCGGCGGCTACAACCAACTTGCCGGAAAATTTGCCAAAGAAGGAGACGCTCACAAACGGGGGCATTCAGGGAAAGAACGACTTCGGAAAAATCGGCTACAACGGTCCCTCACCACCGAAGGGCGAGGAGCACCACTATAACTTCAAGGTTTTCGCGCTTGACAGAAAACTGGAACTCCCGCCAGCAGCAAACAAAAAGCAATTTTACGAGGCGCTGTCAGGTCATGTAGTCGGGCGCGGAAAGCTAGCCGGCATATACAAGCACTAGCTACAGGTACAAACTAGGACAAGCACCACGACAAGCTCCGGGACAGGCACCAGCTACCCCATTAATAAAATATTGCGGACAACGCCAGAGTTGTAAAACGGCGCTATACAAAGAATAGGACCGAGTATGAATCGGTTTTGATCGGAGGGATCACCAAGTGTGGACAATAGCTAAAAGAGTAGGATTATTTTTGCTGCTCAACTTCCTTGTAATCATGTCGATGTCAATCGTCATGCGCATCTTCGGAATTGGGTATTACATCGAAGAGTACGGATTGAACTACACCAGCCTGGCGGTGTTTGCACTCGGTTACGGTATGGTCGGCTCGCTGATATCACTGGCGATGTCGAAGCAAATGGCTAAGTGGAGCTACGGAGTTCAAGTCATTGACCCGAACACATCCGATTATCAGCTTCGCGCGCTAGTCCAAATCGTTCATTCACTGAGTAAGCGAGTCGGCATACAGAAGATGCCCGAGGTTGGAATCTATCAGTCTGATGACATCAACGCTTTCGCTACCGGGATGACGAAGAACAGCTCTCTGGTGGCCGTATCGACTGGCTTGCTGAATCACATGGATTCGGACGAAGTCGAGGCAGTTCTCGGTCACGAAATAAGTCACGTGGCCAACGGTGACATGGTGACAATGGCTCTGCTGCAGGGTGTAGTCAACGCGTTTTGTATTTTCCTCGCTCGCGCTATTGCTTACGCGATAACGATGGGACGCGGTAACGACAATAATAACGGCAGTTCCTGGGCGTACTGGTTGGTGAGCATGTTGCTTCAAACCGTATTCATGTTGTTCGGATCGATATTAGTGGCGGCATTCTCTCGCTATCGGGAGTATCGAGCAGATCACGGCGGTGCGAAACTCGCTGGTAGAGAAAAGATGGTTCACGCTCTTCAGAAATTGCGCGCCCAGTTCGACCGTATTCAGCCAGTCACTGGCAACGCCAGTGCACTGATGATCACGAACAAGCCCAGCAACCTGATAGAGAATCTGTTCTCCACACATCCACCACTTGAAAAACGAATCGAAAGATTGCGCTCATCAAATTAGAGCCACCACAGGTAATGCCTGGAACTTGAGCGGTCGATTCGACAGGTAATGCGCGGCGCTGCGCCGCAGAAATCGAAATAATGCGAGGTAGATACCACTACCGAAGCCGAACGGAGAATGGGGACTGTGCAAACAGTCCCCAGCTCTTTTCTGTGCTATTATCGAGCGACGTGAACCGACCGGGCTCACGATTAAGAACTGGCGGAATCAGCTCCCATGGCGGAAAAGCCTAAATATTTTGTTCCAGCTATCATAGGCACGCTTATCGCAGGCGTTCTTGCAATGCCTATCTCTAATTATTTCTTGAAGCGCCAACCAATCGAAGTGACAGGCGGAGTGCCAGAGTTCAAAGCAGTTTCACAAATATTGCAGAACAAATGCGCTGATTGCCACACTCCCGGCATGCTTGTGGAGCCGGTCTACGGAAATTTTCCTTTCGCCAAACAGCTGATTGCTGAAGACGTTGCAGCCGCACAGAAAGAAATCGTATTCAGCCGGGAAAATTTGAGTGGTGAAAAGCCGTTTACCAGACAGCAGGCTGCTAAAATTCTCAACGTCGTGGAAAATAATGAGATGCCAATCGCACCATATAGATTGCTGCACTGGAACGCGATTTTGACGGAAGAGGATACGAATTCTGTAACACACTGGCTTGAAGCCCAGTTTCAGACCGGCGAAAAATCCCGGCTGCCGCAACAATCGGCAGACCAGATGCCGGGCGGAATTCAGGGATTCGATCCAAACAACACGCCAGGTCACAATCATTCTCACTAATCGATGGGGGTCCGATGCTCAAAAAATTTGACCGAGTGATACCACTTTGCTGCGCACTGCTCGTGCTCTCAGGAAGTGCTCTGGCAGCGGAGAACTGGGCAGATAAATCAACATCGGTTTCGATCAAAGAATATTTCGAGTTGGTACTTGCTTCCAAGTTTCGCAATTTAAATCCGACGGAACCGGCAGAGGTTCACTTCGTTGCGGACTCATCTCCCGACAAGGCACTTCTGATTATCGTCCGCTCCGTCGTGACACCAGACTTGGATCTGACAGATGATTCAAGCGAGAAGAAAGAGATAGTATCTGAATTTAGAAACAATGTTTCGAAGCAATCGGATTCGTTTATCGCCTCGTGCAAGAAATTATTCGGGGACCAATCGGTTGCAACTCGCTGGCCGAAGGCCTCAGTAGAGAAGAATGTAGCAATTCGGTTCGTCCGTTCTGATAATGCGAAGCAAACAGTTGCTTTAATGATCAACGGAAAAACGATATTCGAGCCGTCTCAAATAGCAGCTGAGTCGAAAGACCTGATGAATCGGGCAGGCGAATACTGGTCGCAGTAGAATAATACAAACATTTATTCAGGGAAGGCGCTGTGAAAGACGATCGATTTTCAAAACTCGCTCTTTTGATTCCGGCAGTTCTCTTGTTCGCAAGCGGGCAGTGCCAGCAGGCCGACGGCAAGCTGGAGAAGGCATTGCTTGCGCAAGGCGAAGACAGCGATCAGAGTTCGGGAACAATTACGCCAGAAAAAATTCGAGCGGTCGTGGAGATTTACTTACGCCAGAAGTGGCAACCGACAGGCGGTGCCGAAGGCGCTACGGCGACCATTCGATTCGTGATCGATAAATCCGGTCAGGTGTTTGGCGATCCATCCGTAAAAACCAGCGGTGGTGGCGCGGAATTTGACAACGCCGCAGTCAACGCAATTAAGAGCGTCGGGCCGCTTCCGGCATTGCCAACGTACCTGGGAGACAGTATCGCCTTCATCGCCAAGTTTCACGCAGGTAAAGGGGCTTGGATGGAACTGAACGTCGATGAGAACGGTTCCCAATCAGGCATGTCTTCGACTTCCGCAATCAGAAACGCACCGGACAGTGCATCGGCGACGGCGGTTTCACTTGATGCAAGTTCTGCAAGCCTGGATGGTTCAACTGGCAGCACTGCATCTGGTGGCACCGGACAGTCCGGCTGGACGCAACCATCCGGTTCAGCGACAGGTCAATCGGGCTGGACACAACCATCCGGTTCCGCGACAGGCCAATCGGGCTGGACACAACCATCCGGTTCCGCAACAGGTCAATCGGGCTGGACACAACCATCCGGTTCCGCAACAGGTCAATCGGGATGGACACAACCATCCGGTTTAGCAAGCGGACAATCCGGATTGACTCAACCTTCATCAGAGCGTGCCAATAACATGCCCGGAGGGAATCAACCCGTTGGTTCAAAGAAGGAAAGTTCGACGCCAAGCCAACCTTCGCAAGTATCGACAACTTCAGGCATGCAGAATCCTTCTGAGGAGATGAGCCAACAGGTAATATTGCTGAACAATAAAGCAGTGGTCGCCATCGCTGACAACAACTACGAGTTGGCTATCAAGCACTTAGAAGACGCCCTGAAAATAGACAGCAAATATCAGCAAGCAAGAGCAAACCTGGCAATTGCATACAACAACTATGGCTTGCAATTGAAGGACCGACCTGATGAAGCCATCAAAGTTTTCCATAAAGCGCTCGCTTTCGATCCTGCCAACGAAAAGACTAAAACGAATCTGGACACTATCATTCAGTACATGGGAAAAAATCCGAAAGTGTTCAAAGACCGCCTGGATCTGGGGAATAAGGCAATCGCTCAGGGTGATAAGCTTGGTGCTCGAATCGAATGGGAAGCGGCACTTTCTATCAAGCCAGATCCGATAGTGCAGCAGAAACTATCTGCATTGATGAGCGGCACATCCCCCAACGGCACGCCCGACGATCCCCGAAGACACCACGGAATTCAGCAAGGACATAGTATCACCGCTGGTGCTCCGCAAAACAATGCGAGTGCAACCGGCATGCAAACAAAACCACCGAACAAAGCCGCGGCCGGAAAAGCTGGTGTTCCGGTTCGTCCAGCGGCTGTACCAGGTTCGATGCTTAGCGGCGGAAGACCGGCAGCAGGCGCTATCAAAGTCGTTCCTGGTTTCGGAACAGGTCCGACAGCCAAGGTTCCGCAGCCGGGTCTGGGTGATGATACCATGGGCGGTGCTCCCGCAGGTCCGGTTTCAAACCAGCTGGATTCGATGTACCGCAATCTGAAAAATCTGGAAGTAAAAACTTTCGGCAAACCATTCGATTCTGAGGATATTCTTTCGAGACTTTCACGCCTGGAGAAGAAACTACTGGGCAAAACCCAAGCAGGAAAGCCAATGAGAAGGCTCGACGCACTTCTGCTACTGCAGTGATCTTGTTTCAAAATTCGCCACGCCCACATGACGAACATAACGCTTGGGGGTCACGTTAGAGGCACGTCAATCCCAGAGCGACGGATTTAGCGAATTCCGTCGCTATCTCATTGACGGACCGCATCTAGACCCTCTTTGCAACCACGAGTGGTGGCATTGATTAACAACGCTTAATTTACCTCCCGGGAACATGACTTTTCCCGACTCGTCATTTTCTTCAGACCTACGATGAATGATTTCCACAGCATTCATTCCGATAAGCACTTCTCGCCCAACTCCCCAAAAGCACGGACTAGGTAAAGGTAGTCCGTGCTTTTGATATGTTGTCCGAAATTGTTGCCTTCAATACCAATCGGAAAAATAGCCTCATAATTTTTGCTGCAACTTGGTACTAAAGAACTGTGAGTCTTCCGAGGTTGCTCTTCATGGACAAGAAGAACGCGATTACCGCTCTGGTCGTTTTGAGCCTTTGCGCCGGCTATGCGGATTCGGCTAATGCGCAAGGTCTGTTGGGTTTGTTCAGGGCAGCCGCAAGTCTCGGCAAAACAGCCGGAGCTGCCGGCAAAGTCGCAGGAGCGGCAGGCAAGGGAGCCATGGCGGCAGGCACTGCGGCGAAGGCTGGCGCCGCAGCCGGTGGCGTGGGAAAAGCAGCGGCGGTAGGCGTTGGCGCAGCGGCTGCACATGACGCGGCAATCGGCGGGCGGGCGGCCGCAGCGGCGGCCGGGGTTTCAGCTGCTGAAGCTGCGGACGGAGCCTCTATAGCTGGAAGAGCCGCGGCACACGCGGCGGGAGACGCAAGCGTCACCACTGGAGCTAATACCACTGGCAAAGGCGCGAAAGCGGTTTCGATACAAGCGAAAGGAGTTTCCAATCAAGCGAAAGGTGTATCGAATTCGGAGGGAATTCGCAGAGGCGGTCAAACCAAAGGATTAACTGCTCAATCGAAGACAAAGGCAGCGCCGAGCAAAGCCAAGATTGCAAAAGAAACGGCGGATTTGGCGAGCAATGCGGCGTCGTTCGCAGGCAATGACGACCAGGACAATCCACCAGCCAAACCGGCGCCTCGCCAAACTCGAAGCAAATGATAGTCTCAGTCTAGTTACCCCAGTACTTTTGACCGTCCGACATGCTTGAGCTGCCACTGCGGAAACGATCGGCAGCAGCATAGTCGCCGTTGCGTTCGGCGTTCTGCGCCTGACGCTCCCAACTCGGAACCGCCGAAGAACTAGACTCACCGCCGCTGCTACTACTTTCCGAAGGCGTGTAAAACGAATTGCCTGATGAGAAATCGACCCACTGAACCGGTCGCTTAGCCCATTCCTTTTCGGCCGCACGTAACTTCTTCAAATCCTCATCAAACCAAGCGCGTTGCTGGTCGTAAGCCGGTTTAATGTGCGCCATTAAGACGCGAGCTTTGTTTTTAACTTCAGGAGAGCCGGAAGGCATATTCGAACATCGGCGCAACAAGCCGGTCGCTTTGATGTAGTTGCGCTGGTTCGCAACCATAACAGCGTCAAGATAAATCCAGGTCGGGTTTTCTGGCTCAAGCACCTGCATCGTCTTGTACATCCGTTGCATTTCTCCAGTCAAAGAACGAACGGCCATTTTCCCTGATGGAGCAGCAATCTCTTTGTCGAGCAATTGCTTCTGCAGCGCAAGAGCGCGACGAGCCACGTTGCTCAATGGCTCCCCGCCAAGCGTCATGCTGCGCCGGAAAGCTTCATCAGGAGAGGCTTGCAGCGCGTATCCTACTGCGTTGAAGTAAGCATTGCGCGCGCCTTCGAGAAGACCATCCGCCTCTGCCTTGCGTGCGCGGACATACTCAGACTCAGCCTCGTTCAGAGAGGAACGATTCGTGACAGGAGACGCCGCAAAACAGCTGCCGGCAAGGAGCAGCGACGTGATGGCGCTAGTGAACAACGCGGTTTTCATTTAGACTCCGCTCGTGATGGATTCATGATACATTGTCAGAGGCACCCACGAAAGTACCTGATAGGGTGAAAAATGAGGACGCTGGTCGCGCTCGCAGTGACACTTTTCATTTCGACTACGGCTGCCTGGGCTGCGGTCGAAGGTCAGATTGCTGGAAGCTGGAAGGCGGCCGACGGCACCATCTTGCAAATTAAAACAGACGGCAGCTACAGCAAACTTTCAGGTAGCCGGGTCATAGAAACTGGCACCATAACCGCTTTGGACGGCAAATGGAATTTGCGCTCGAGTTCGGGCAAGCCAGACAGCGGAACCTTTTCGATAATCGGCGGCACATTGACCTTGCGCAGCAGTGTTGTAGGGACAACATCATGGTCTCGGGCGACGACGCTTCCATCGAACTCGCAGACGCCCTTGACGTTAAGCACCACGAGCACTTCTTCTACTAAACCAACTGCGATTGCATCAGCGCCACCACTACAGTCGGGAGTTTCAGTCAATTCACAACAGTCGGCCTATCAAGGCTCGACATCGGGTGGCAATCAAGCTTCATATCCAGCACCAGTGGCGGTGCCAAATCAAGTGCCGGCGGGTCGCGGAATTAAAGGCGGATTGAAGAGCTTTGCGTCAGCTATTCAACAAGCAGCGGTTGATGGTTACAATGGCAATTCGGTCTCCGGCAACACCAGGAATCTGTATGGTGGCAGTTCCAGCAGGCAGAATTTTAACGGTACCGCATTTGGTGCGCGCCGATTGAACTTCAGCCAGCCTCAGCAGCAGAGTCAAGGAGCGCCTGATCCGTTTCTTATGAAAGGAGGTTCGTTCCGAGATCCCGGAGACGGACACGGCACCTACAGCGCCATGAAAAAGAATTGGGAGCAACAACAGCTGAGCAGTTTACCCGCGGTGAAACCTATTCCACGCGTGAGCGACGAGACTACGCTATACGGCGTTTCTGCTTTTGAAAAACGAGCACTCGGACCAGCCGTGCCTTTTAGGATAAAGTTCCTCGGTCTTGAGTGAAGCGCAAAATCCGCGGTCAGCGACTTATCTTAGCCGACCGGAGTGTTACCGCCTGGACCGCCCGAAGAGCCTGGCGGCACGGACGGCGGTGGAGCCGCTTCTTCAGGATCGCCTTTCTTTGGAGGAGGAGGAGGCGGCGGCGGAGGAGGTGGTGGTGGTTGCTGTTGACGCTGCCGAATCAAGTTAAACAGGAGCGCATCAACGAGAGCCTTCTCCTCGGCAGACAAATTGCTTTCGTCTTTTCCTGCTCGTACGGTCGGTTGGCAGAGTAAAAATAACAGAACAGCAGCGACACTGAGCCGGAGCAATTTAGAAAAGGTCACTTAATGCACCTATTTTGGTCCTGCCGGTCCATCACCAGGCGGCGCCTGTGGTGCTTCTTCTCCAGCAGGTCCCTTGTCGGGCGGAGGCGGCGGTGGCGGAGGCGGCGGTGGTTGTTGTTGCCTCTGGCGAATCAAGTTAAACAAAAGCGCGTTAACAAGCGCCTGCTCTTCGGCGGATAGGTTGCTCTCATCTTTTCCAGCCCACACGGCCTTCGGACAAGCAATTGCCACCACAAGCAGTATCAAAATCAAGCGAATAAATTTAGCCGACATTTAGTAAATTGCTCCAGTCGCTGAGATGAGAAAAACTCTCCTGCGAGTTATGAGATTCTTCAAACCGCTCGTCACGAAATGTATCGAGATTTGCATCCGATTGGATACAACCAACTATTCCAATTAAGTTCGAGATGCCCAGTGCAAAACTCATGAGGGAAGCGGCAGGTTAATTCCAAACGCTATTCTAATTGAATTGAAAGGCTAAACCGTCATTACTCTTTCTTAATCACATGATAACCGCGCAAAAACAGCTGATAATTGGACTCTGCAAACGTCATTACTCCACATGACAATTGCTGATAGAAATGAACAAACCAAACGAATCCGTTGGAAAATTTCTCCAAATCGGCGCGCGTCACGCCGTCGCGAGTGACACTTATGAAGGTGTCTCAGGATCTGCATGCTGTGCGAATGAGGCAGCGACCGCTTCTGCGCAAGCTGCCCCAAACACGAACGCAAGCGCTTTGACAACCGAAGGATGTTGTGGTGGTGGATGCGGTAGCACTCCGCTAACGAAATATTTGCAGATCGATCGGTCCGCTGGTGCCTCAGGTGCCGCAGGTGGCAATGCGGTTGCCTTTGAAACGCCGCAAAAAACTAACGAAAAAATCTTCGCGCTATGTCTTTCTGCTGTTTTCGGAGCAGTCCTGGCACTTTCAGCACCGGGTTTTGAGCAGTCTTACATTGCCTGGGTCGGACTAATTCCATTTCTATTCGCAACCTTCACCTCAAGAACGGTTTTACAAGCATTCAATCGCGCTTTCGCTTTCGGAGCCGCCTACACTCTCACCTACGGTCATTGGCTGTTATCGCTTAATCCAGCATGGTCCTGGATTTCCCCGGACTACATCGGTTTGACGGCCGCATTCTGGTGGATCGTGTGTGCGCTTCATCAAGGCACTGTATTTGGTGTCATCGCGGCCATCTTGAGAAAGCTTCCCATGAGTAGCGGATGGTTTCCGGAGTTCGAGAAGGGAATTAAAATTCCAATCATCGTTGCCTTCCCGCTACTCTGGGTTCTGATGCTCAATAAAGTTGCCAATTGCCCGGCAACACTCGGCTTTCCCTGGACCATGCTCGAATACTCACAATACCGGAACCTTGAGTTGATTCAAGCAGCGAAGTTCGTGGGTGGTATCGGAATTGGTGCGCTAATCGTCCTGGTTAATACAGTCTTGTTCAGCACAATCATCAATTTATTTCCAAGAACTTCGCATGGCATTACGAGCATGAGATCTCCGTTTGCAGCGATCATGAGTCTAAGCTGGGTGGTGCTGATCGTACTGGGTTTACTCAGATACGGACAGACCTCCCTCCACGAGACTGCCCTGCACTCACCACGCACGCTACCAGTGACCCTACTGCAGGGAAATCTGAGCGGTAAAGCCGATGGCGCCCGCCCGGTAGATATCATTTCGAGGTACCTGAGTTTAGCGGCTCAAGCACCGCCAGGACTTTGCGTATGGACTGAGTGGGTTTTGCCTATCAATCTTGCTCGTCCCAGTGACGATACCATCAAAGGTCTATTAACACTGGCGCAGATGCAGAAACAATCCTGGCTTCTAGGAGCTCTGGAGAAGGACAAATCCGGTAATACCTACAACGCCGTCTGCGGAATGACAGACAGTTGCGAGATGGCAAGGCCGGTTTATAGAAAGCGTTTCCTGGTGCCATTTCTAGAACATCTTCCGGAGTGGGTGAGCAAGGGTCCTCTGAGAAGCGTGGTGTCGACACTCGCTCCAGGAGAGGTAGACCTGCAACCTGGGACATCGCCGAACGTGATGAACATTGCTGAAGCGAATATCGGTTCGCTTATCTGTCTGGAGGTAGTGCAGCCTGAACTCGTCAACGATAGCGTCCGAGATGGAGCTGAAGTTCTTGTAGATTTGAGTAACACGTCTTGGTACGATTCGCCACTGCCCGGCCGCCAAATGATTGCATTCTCGGTTTTGCGGGCGGTGGAGACATCCCGAGCAGTGTTGTTTTCTACAACCGTTGGACCATCGTCGATAATTCATCCGAATGGAAAGATTGTCGCAGAAACTAAACCTCGGACGACGGCTATCGTGAATAAACGAGTCCCCCTGAATTCCGAAATCACGCCATTCGTCAGGTGGTTTCGTTAGAATGTCCATTCTCGATCGCATTACTCTTTCTGAAACCTGGCAGATGCTAATAATCGGCATTGCAATGGTGGCAGGAGTATTTTTCGCGACCCAAGAGTTTGCGAAGATCATGAGTTTGATTTGCGATCTCGGTCTGGAGCCTTCAACCGCGCTCCTGATCACTGCACTCCAGCTGCCCGGCACAATCGTCTGGTGTTTACCCGCAGGCGTTTTGCTTTCCACAGGCATCGTTTTATGGCGCAGGATTTACGATTACGAAACGCTCACGCTGCATGTGAACGGAGCCAGCACCGCGCGAATTATGATTCCATTCGTGCTCATGGCATTTGCAGCAAGCGTACTCTCGCTCTGGCTCTCAGACTCGATTGTACCGGAAACGAAAGTAGTGTCGAACAAACTCTTTTTGTCCGGCGCGCTCAACTCAAATTTGCCCAGAAGCGAAAGGTGTCTGACCTTTTTCCAATACGATATGGAAAATTCAGATCAGCCATTGAAACAGATTATGCTTGCCGGCAGAAATCTCGACAAAAGTCTGCAGAACGTGATCATCTTCGAACTTGCGCGAAACCAAGCCCAGAAAGTTATCTGGGCGAAGACCGGTGAATGGACACATGGACAGTGGCAACTGAGAGACGGTCATATCTATGAAATAGTGTCGAAGAATAGCGGTGCCATGAATATGACCTTTAAGAAGCTAGGCATCGACGCGATTGGAAAGATCACTGACAAATTTGCCAGCCGGGGTCCCTTCTCAGCTGAACTCACCATTCAGCAACTCGGGGAGATGATTGAAAGTAAAAAGGCAAAAGGAGAAAAGGTTTCCAACTCACTAGAGCTACGATATCAAAGACGTTTTTCACAACCCGCATCATGCCTGCTTCTTGTTTTTGCCGCACTGCCGCTATGCGTCGCCACTCCAAGGCGCCGGAGTTTCTGGGGCTTAGCATACATCGGTATCATGGTTTCAGTGTTCTTTATCGCGCAGCAAGCAACAACTGCGCTCGGCGACAATGGTGCACTCACCCCGATCGCGGCAGCCTGGCTGCCGGGGGCGATTCCAGTCGTAATCGGCTGTTTGACCTACGCGCTCGTGCGTGGACGAAACTGAAAAGCACCACATTCGACACCACTGACTACCTCCAACAACATGATGCGTAACAAGGTTAGCGTGCCGTATCGAGAAGCGCAGTCATCAAGCCTGTTCGAGAAACTGAACCGAAGCTTCGGCTCGAGACTATATCGAATTTAGCGCCTTCCGGAACGAGCCCCAGATCCAGTTCCGGCAAAAGCTGGTTGCCCTGGTCGTCGCTGCCAATCTGCAGAAAACTGATCTGCATTTCGGTGGGACTGTTTAGCTTCATGGATGTCTCTATCAATAGATCCTTTAACGAACGTGGACTTGATGGGGCACCGTCCGTGATGACAACAACCGAAAGCGGACGAGTTCTGCCGAAATCTCGTTGTCTCTCGAAATACTCTTGTACAGCTGTTTTAAGAGCTTTTGTCGCATTGGTGCCGCCGGAAGGTTTATACCTGGTAAAAATATCGCTGACCGATTCAATAGATACGTTGTCGAATTCAGTTACGCGATCGTCGAACAACACTAACTTAAGATTGCTACCGGGCATGCGCGACAATTGCGATGCAACATGCATTGTTTGTCGCCTGCACCACTCCCAGCGCGTAATTCCTCCGGCACCATTCATCGGACCGCCCATGAGGAATCGATTCAACATTGGCGGCATATTCCCGGAGGGACAGTCAGCCTCGCTCATACTGCGTGACTTGTCGATAATTATCACAACATCGCGGGAACTGATTCTTTTTAGCTGCGCCGCGGTTGGTACACTAAACATCGCAGTGGCAACACTCAAAGGCGAACTCTGCGCAAAACCGTTGTATGGAATCGGCGCCGTCTGTTTAATCGCCCCTGGTGCAACAGTCGAAGCAAAACTTCCAACCAGAGCCTTTCCAATCTGCAGCATCTCAGGAGAAATCTTCGAAGGTGGGCTCTGAAACTTCGGCGCAGTGCGAACAACATATTGCGAAGACTGTGGAACTGACGATGGCGGAGCGCTATCAGGAGTCGCGCTGGGAAATTGCTCTTGCACATTTCCAGCAGTTACACGATCAAGCCTGTAAGTCTGAGCCTCGGCAGCCGGCATGGCTGACATCATTAACACGCAAAATATGGAGGAGGACAATCTTCGAAACACGGCTTAATCCGCCATCGGTCAACAGGACCAACGACGAGACAAGCCTCACGAAGTTCCAGACACTAAGGACTATCCAACCGGGAATTCAGACCGAATGTGTTTAACGCCCGGGCTGTACGTTCTGCGGGCCACCTGTGTAATTATAAAGAAGCAGAATTCTTCCGCCGTGCGGTCCCACGGTCAAAGCCATCATGCTCACCATCTGATACCTATACTTCAGATGTTCCAAAATAGATTTGGAAACATCATCAGCCGGCACGATGTCCTGACACACCGGAACGGGATTCTTAAAAAACACTCCGGTCTTCAAATCGACCATGTCTGTAAGCTTAGCCATAACTTGACTTCCCTGAATTTGCAAAGATTCCAGGCGTAAATATTATCAAAAAAGCGGAAGACTCACACGCGCAACCGATAGCCGACTCGCGAGATGTTCTCGATAATCGATTTCGATAAATCCTCATCGCCGTCCAGAACCTTACGAATTCTGCGAATGGAAGCTCGTAGACCTTCAGCCGAGGCTTCCGATTCGAATTGCCAGACCCGAGCTAACAACGTGTCTGCAGGAAAAACTTCATCAGGATGGCGCATAAGAAATTCGAGCAAAGCAAAATCGCGCGGCAACAAATGCACTGACTGTCCACCTTTGGTCACTCGATGCTTGACCGGATCAAGGACGATATCACGCACCTGAAGAGTGTTGCTGGCAAAGACTTCCCGGCGGCGAAGCAACGCTCGCACGCGAGCGACGAGTTCTCGCATATCGAATGGTTTCGTCAGATAATCATCAGCCCCGGTGTCCAAACCTTGCTCTTTGTCTTGAATAGCGCCCTTACCGGTGAGCATCAAAATGGGTGTCTTACCGCCGTTTGATCGATAGGCTTTCAATAAGTCAATTCCATTCAGCCCTGGCAGATTCCAGTCGAGCACAATGACGTCGTACTCAGCGACCTGCAAAAATTCCATTCCTTCGATTCCGGTCGCCGCTCTCTCGATCGTATGACGCTCGAGTGTCAGTCCGTCCACGATGGTCGCGGCGAAGTCGTCATCGTCTTCAACTACCAGAATCTTAGCCATAATCTCGACATCCTGAGGTGCCTCAGAATGACTATATCGCCCCTTATTTGTTTTGCCTAGACATAAAGGGAATAATGGATTTATGCGCCCGCACATGTCTTTATCAATGCAAGTTCTGTGTCTGGTCATCATCCCACTGGTGGTGCAATTGATCTCGCTTGGCGTGCTTGCTTCGCTGCAAAATGAGCTGGACAATGACCTTCGGAAAGCGGACCGGGCGCGGCGCATCGCGGATACAGTGCACGCGATTTGTGCAGACATGTATGATGCGATGGCCAAGGGTTCCGGCGAGAAACACCGAACGGTTGAAATGCCGGACGACAAACTGTACGGTCTGCCGGAAAGATTCGAGGCCAACTACAAGACGCTGAAAGCGGCTACCAAAGACAATAGCCAGGATTATCAAATCGTCATAAAGTCAGAAACAGCGGCAAGGGAAATTCTTAAGGTCTTTCACGCGCTTCAACTGTCGATAAATACACAGAGCGAAGAAGAAGGAAGAGAGTACCGCAAACCCTTATGGAAAGCCATTCGAGAGAAGAGCAAGGTATTGCTCAATCAAGATCTAATTGATCTAGGCGCAAGTCAAAAATTGTTGGCCAACAAAAGTCCCGAGAAGCAAGCAGAAATTCGGGAGCGAATTCAATCAACTTTGTTTTTTGCAGGCATGTTCAATCTTATTTGCTTGCCGTTGATTGCGGCAATCTGGGTGCGCGGCTTCGCACTTAAGGTGAAAACAATTAACGATAATCAGTTTAGACTTGCAAGCAATCTTCCCCTGAATCCTGTTCTCGAGGGTGAAGACGAGCTTGCGAAACTCGATTCTGTTTTTCACAAAATGGCGAGCGAACTGCAGGAGTCTGCAAGAAAAGAGAGAGCACTGCTGGACAACGCCAAAGATTTGATATGTTCGATAGATGCCGGCGGCAAGTTCGTCGCAATTAACCCGGCAGCCGAACCTTTACTGGGATACCATCAGGACGAACTTATCGGTGCCCATCTCGTTGACTTGATCGCACCTGATGATGCCGGTCGAGCACTTTCCTATCTCGATAAAATCAAGAATGAAACAGACGCCGCTCCTCTGGAATTAACTCTCCGGCGAAAGGACGGTACGTTTACCGAGGTGGTTCTTTCCGCGCACTATGAGCAAACCGAAAACTCGATCTTCTGTGTTGTTCACGACATAACCGCACGCAAACAGGCAGAGCGTCTGCGACAGGAAGTCGTGGCGATGGTTACGCATGATCTGCGCACTCCCCTTGGCACAGTTAAAAACGTTCTCGATTTTTTGGAAAGCGGGAATTTCGGAAATCTTGATGAGAAGGGAAACCGATATGTTATATCGGGGCAGAGAAACGTCGACCGCATGATGACACTTATAAACGATCTGCTGGACGTCGAAAAAATTTCTTCAGGACGCATGGAGCTCGATCTAGAAGTTTTCGAACTGGATGATTGCTTCCAAAACTGCTCGGAGCTGCACGGCGGGCTCGCGGAGGAAGCAGGTGTAAAACTAAATGTGGTGCCAACGGACATCGTTATTAAAGCGGATCACGAAAAACTTCAGCGTGTTCTTTCCAACCTTGTGACAAACGCCATCAAGTTTTCTCCTTCCGGCGGGACGGTTACAGTCAGCGCAGAGAGACTTGTTATGGATGGTTCTAGTAAGGCGCAAATAAAAGTAGAGGACCAGGGCACTGGAATACCTGAAGATCAGATTGAATCAGTCTTTGAACGGTTTCAACAGGTCAGTGGCACAGCAAAGAAATTTGGTGGCTCCGGACTGGGTCTTGCGATCTGCAAAGCTATCACCGCGTTGCACGGCGGTCGAATCTGGGTTGAAAGCGTTCCTCATAAGGGGACTACCTTCACAGTGGAACTCGATTGCGTTATCCAATCTGCCTGAGCCATGCAGTTCGGCTCAGTCTGAAACGCAGTCACAGATTCGTCACTTATCAATCACCAATCCATCACTCGCCAATCGTAAAGTGAGAGTCATGCACCCACGACTCCCTTACTTCGAGGATCAAACCATGTCAGACGCTAGACCCGTTTCAGATGGTGCCGTTATTAATCTCAAACCAACGACACACGAAATGTCATCGATGCATAAGGAATCGTGGCAGTATAACCCCTCTGAGAAAAAACAATTACCGACCAAGGAGCCCGCCAACGGAACGCTTGAATTCGACGATATCTATAAGTCCACCGCTCACGTCGGAAAACCTGTCGATTCGTTTAAAGCAACAAAGATCTCCGAAGGCAAAATGGTTGAAAAATCTGTGGACAAAACAGAAAAGCCTTTCGATAAAACACACAAATTAGATGGAAAGACTGTAGAGAAAAATCTCGACATCGAAAAAAATAATGAGAAGAAACCGCTCGAGAAAGAAGCGAAGCTCAAGAAGTTAACCGAGGAAGACATCATTGCGCTCAAGAAAAAATTAGGCGAAGCGGGAGGTCGGATAGGCGGATCAAAATGCGACATCAAGCCCGACTTCTGGAGCGGAATGGCAAAGACGTTTGGATTCGATTCCACTCCGAAGTGCTTCTCGGGCAGTATCGGTGGTCACTTAGAGAGAGTTGACAAACCAGAAAAGCTTGAGAAGCTGAACCCTCAATACATCAAGCCGCCTGTAAAAGACATGGCTGAGGTCGAAAGACAAAATATCATTGACAGAAAAAAATTCGAACAAAGCATGACGCCGGAGCAGCTCAAGAAGATCGAAGAGATGAAAAAGAAGCATAACTAACACTCTCGAAAAGTGTTCTGGAAGAGTTTTTAAACAAGATGAGCAAACGAAAAGTCCGGCGCAATAGCTCGCCGGACTTTCCGTTCATGGCGGAGCGACACCAAGGAACGCTCACCGACCCAGAACCCCTCCGAGGACGGTTCTGCCAGTTAGTCCACTCGTCAGACCCCCAACGGTACCTCCTACAACGCCACCGACTGTGGAACCTAATCCGGCGGGAAGCACGTTGGTTACATTAGTCACACCGGCTAGTCCAGCATTTCTGCCGCCGCCGCCAAGGATGGATGTAACGGAGCTGATAGGCGAGTTCTTGCCTCCGAGGATGGAAGCTGTATTGCCGCTAAGAACAGAGCCCATTGCGCCGTTGATGAAGGTTGCATTAAGCCTGGTTTGTTTCTTTCCATATTTCACATGAAACTTCTTCACGCCAGCCATATTTCTTGTGGAAGAACTATTCCCCGTGACCGAATTTAGCACCGATGTTGGTGCCCAAGTTACGAGATCCAGCGGATCTATTTTGGCTACGTCAAGCACGTCGCCGCCCAGATTATAGGAGGAAAGAATCGGTAGCTGCTTGATCTGCAACCCTTTGAGAACCGAACCTTTCCCGCTCAAGGATTTGAGCAAAGACTTCTGAACGAAGTCACCCTTGGCGAGCGAAACGGGGAAACCATTCAATAAGGAAGTCTCGAGCGTTTTGCCGCTCAGAGAATTTACTAGCGAAACAGAATCCACTGAATCGAAAAGCGGCAATTCCTCGACCAGATCTCCAACAGCCTCCACTGTGCCGGGAAGGTCTAAGAGCTGGAAACCGATTACAGTTCCGAACACGTCGCATGTTCCATTTCTAGTCAACGCTTCAAGCACATCGGTTTGAGTCAGACCGCCGGTTAAAAATCCAGTATCCGGAATGGCGCTGCTCGTACTGCTTGAAGTCTTACGAGCGCGATGTGGCGCACGATCGTTTTGCTTTCCTCGGTCTCTCTTGTCTCTCTTGTCTGCAGCGACGTAACTCATACCTGGCGTCAAACGAAGAACACTCTGGTCCAGCCGGTTTGTAATTTCAGCTACGCCTTCCAGCACGCTTACTCGAGTACCATTAATTCCCTGGTCGAACAGCAAGGTCGTTCCTTTTGCCACGACCTGCGCATGCTCGGTCCAGATTGTGTAGTCGCTATCGCCCGCTTTTCGATCATGATTGAAAAGAAACTTTCCGCCAACTACATAGATCAAGTTTTGCTTTGGACTGACAGTGTATACCGTATTCGGTGCAGAACGTAGAGTGATGTTGTCGAACTTGGCTTCACTGAAAGAGTCTTTTCCGGTGCCAATTTGCATTCCATCGTCAATGAAATCGCCTTGCGCTGCGGGTACAGGCGCAGCCCATTGCGTGTGCTCATCGTCTGAGAAGCCGCGCTTAAACACCTGCCCTTCGGCAAAGGTGAGTGTTCCGCCTTCGGCAAAGGCCGCCGGTGCTTGAAGGGCACACAGCGTTATAAGTGATAATGCTAGTGGATGTAATCGCATGATCTTCGCTCCGTTCAAAAGGGGTCCGTGGTCGGCCAAGAAAAGCCGGACCTATGCGCGAACAGTACAAGGACTAAACTAGCCCAGTGTTTTGAAGCGCTGTCAACCGGACGAGGCTAAGCTGTTTGCCTGTCATGGTTCTGTGCTTAAATCTAGTGATACCTGATGTGATACCGTTCCGGTCAATCGAATGGAAAAATTCCGAATCAACGACTCAGCACACTTCCCGGATTTTTTTGTTTCTCTCGAAACATCCGTGTGAATTCTGTAGCATACAGTTCACATGTCCACACTCTATTCTTCAGATTTCCAACAACGCAATTGGAACGCACTACAACTTCCAACACTGGCGATTCGCTATTCATGCCGTTTTTCATTTACTTTGAGACCATCACGTTTCAGAATAGATGTAGAACAATTTACGCTAAAAGAGTTCAGTGCCACCACAAACAGTGCACTAAAGTGTGATTAACATCCCACCAGAGTGGGATAGACCAAAGAACAATCACTCCCAGGTGCATCAACCTGGTGAACGAAGGTGTGACAAGCGCCTTCGGCAATGTTACACCGTCGTCTGAGTAAGTGTTACGCGCACAGAAAAGGATTGACTCTGGTGGAATAATTGACTATCGACATAACCTGACTACGATGGAAACAAGAGCCTACGTTTCGATACTAGGAGCGTATTCTCTCCACGACATTCCGAAGGTCCATGCGACAGCCTCCTTTGCGGTTCTCATATAAGGAGGCACCCGCAGAAAATAACGAGAGGGTTTTCCCGAAGGACCAACAGTCGCATCGTAGACGCACAAGAGCATGATTGGCTCGTCTCCTGCTGTTAGCTGCTTTCGGTACAGTTGCCCGTAACGGCTTTCGTCAAGCAAGGTCGCGTTCGAGTCACGCAAAAACTTCTCCAGTCCGAACTGCTGTATCAAGCTCTTGTAGTTTGCCCACAATCCATCCGCTTCTCCGTCAGAGATCACATGTCGGAACCAGGCAAACAACCTACTAAGAGATACAAAATGCAACCAGACATACAACGTGCAAACAAAGAAAAACATATGAACGTCTTTGTCTTGAGGATTGGCTATCCAGCCAAACAGGCGGTTTACGGATAGTTGAAGAAGTTCAATCCCCTTCAACGCACTGAGACCGAACAGAAGCCAGAACAGAAATACGAGGTTAAGAACAACGGGTCCAATCCTGTCGTCGGAATCGTCAAGCTCATGAATTTTGACTTCGGTTAAGCACTCTTTGCCCGACATAATCCATCCGTCCTTTAAGCCTCCTTTTCCACCTTACCAGAACAATCGCCGCGGCGTTAGCACAGATGCAAAACAGCAGCTCTAGAGGCTGGATCAACACTGCTAACGAAAAACAAGCACCTGATTTCGCCTGCAACTATAATGAGCAACAAGCAAAATTTGAGGGAATCGTGTGTCCAAGGTCAGAGCAGCCGTGACGCTAAAAAAAATCACTTCAGTATCGCTCATAACGCTTGGCACAATAGTGACCAGCGCCACCCTCGCCGGATTTGTCCCGAATCAGCAGCTTTGCGACATTGCCAGCCAGTTTCGACTCCTCTATGTCATAGTTCTCGGTTTAATTTTGGTGCCACTGATAGCAGTTCGTTCGGTGGTCGGAACCGCAATTGTCGCAATCGGTTTTGTAATCAACTCCGTCCCCATAATTCTTCTTTCGATTAAACCGAGTTGCGAGCATCCCAACAAAATGCAGACGGTCACGCTGCTAAACTACAACTCCGAATTTCAAGCAAATAACCGAGTAGATCTACTCCGACAGGAGATCGACAAAAAACGTCCTGACGTAATCGCGCTGGTAGAAATCAATCAAGATTGGCTGGACAAGCTTCAGCCGTCCCTAAAGGAATATCCACATCAAACACTTGCGCTTGACGGTCCGGGACTCGCTCTCTTCAGCAAATTCCCAGTCAAGAAAGCAGAAATCAAACATTTTGGAAAAACTAATCATCCCAGAATACTCGCAACACTCGCAGTTGGAAGCAAGCAATTGAATTTGATCGTTGCTCATCCAACGACGCCCAAAGTATCGGGTTTTGCAGAACGCAATCAGGAACTCAAGCTGATAAGCGACGAGGCGAAGGCACTCGCATCACCGAAAATGGTTGTCGGAGACTTTAACTGTACGCAGTTTTCACCAGCGTTTAAACAGTTTGCAACTGCAGGTCTCCATGACTCCTCCCAAGGATTCGGCCCCCAACCAACCTGGCCCGCTCGGACAGGACGTGTAATTCCTAATACCTTCATACCGCCTGTGGTGCCGATTGACCATGTGCTTGTAAGCGGCGATGTTTGCGTTAAGAAACGGGAGGTAGGACCGCCTCTTCAATCCGATCACCTGCCTGTTTTCGTAGCTGCGAGCCTTCCCCAATAGTTTCCGACCAGACGACTCCCGCACCGGATACGATTCTGGGTTTAAAAACAGTTGCAAATTAAGTTTGAGCCGACATTTTTCAGGTACGAACAGGATTGTCATTAAGCGATAATTGAAAGCACACCGAAAGGCAGAACCCAGTCGGATCATAGTGTCGCGAGCCTAGAAAGCCAGCGACACAAGCAATCACCCAGAAACCCAAGAGGCCAAGATGACATTTAGGAATTTTCGCACGTTATTAGCGTCAACCCTGCTTCTTTCAACTCTCTCCAGTCCAGTCCACGCAGACACGCTAAATTCTCAGTCATCGCTGGATCGTTCCACATTGCCGATTCCAGAACCGAAGATTCCGCACATAACAATCCTAGACGCACGGAACGCCACACCGCCGCCACGCTTTGAGGTAAAGGCTCCAAAGAAGGCACCGAATGTGGTGATTGTACTGATTGACGATATGGGATACGGGCATTCAAGTGCATTCGGAGGTCCGGTTCAAATGCCGACTCTCGAAAAACTCGCCAACAACGGACTGCGCTATCGAGATTTTCATACAACCGCATTATGTTCACCGAGTCGCGCTGCCCTCCTCACCGGCCGCAATCATCATATGAATAACATGGGTTCGGTTACGGAAACCGCAACCGCCTTTCCCGGACAAACCGGCCAGCGCCCCAACAGCGTCGCACCACTGGCCGAGATGCTGCGACTGAACGGGTACTCAACAGCTGCTTTCGGGAAATCACATGAAACGGCAGCCTGGGAAGTCAGCACTTCAGGGCCGACTGATCGCTGGCCGACCCGATCAGGATTCGATAAGTTTTATGGATTCATCGGAGGTGAAGCTAACCAATGGGCTCCGACACTCTATGACGGTTTAAACCAGGTCGAACCTCCCAAAGATCCGAATTATCACCTCGTAACGGACATGACAAATCAAGCTATTCAATGGCTCCAGTCGGAAAAATCGTTAACACCGGACAAACCATTTTTCATTTACTTCGCACCTGGCGCGACACATGCACCGCACCACGTCCCAGCGCAGTGGATCGAGAAGTACAAAGGGAAGTTCGACAAAGGTTGGGATAAACAAAGAGAGGAAACGCTCGCCAGACAAAAGGAAATCGGCATGATGCCCGCCGATGCAGAGCTTGCTCCAAAACCAGCCGCTATCAAAGATTGGGATAAATTGACTGATGATGAGCGAAAACTTTTCGCACACCAGATGGAAGTATTTGCTGGTTACGGTGAATTTGCAGACCACGAAGTTGGTCGATTGATTTCGGCAATCGAACGGGTTGGTCAGCTCGATAACACACTAATCTTCTACATTGCTGGTGACAATGGTGCCAGTGCAGAGGGCGGATTTAACGGGCTCTTCAATGAGATGAGTTATTTCAACGGCATGCCGGAAAGCGTCGAGGATATTTTAAAGCACTACAATGAACTCGGCGGTCCGAAATCTTACGGACATTTTGCTGCTGGCTGGGCTGTGGCGGGCGACACACCATTCAGCTGGACGAAACAAGTTGCCTCCGACTACGGTGGCACCAATAATGCTATGGCTGTTCATTGGCCTGAGCGAATCAAGAGCAAAGGAGAAGTTCGCTCTCAGTTTCACCACGTCATAGATGTGGCTCCCACGATTCTTGAAGCGGCTGGACTGCCTGAACCGAAAAGCGTAAACGGCATAGCCCAAACACCTATCGAAGGCGTCAGCATGCTCTACACATTCGACGATGCGAAGGCGAAGAGCACGCACACAACACAGTACTTCGAGATTTTCTGCAATCGTTCAATCTATCATGACGGCTGGCTGGCTGGAACTATGCATAGAGCGCCATGGGAGATGAAACCCACACACACGATTGAAGAAGACAAATGGGAGCTTTATGACACCAGAAATGATGCCTCGTTGAAAAACGATCTCGCACAGAAGAATCCGGAAAAACTAAAGGAGATGCAGGCTCTCTTCCTCAAAGAAGCGGTTAAGTACAACGTTCTCCCACTGGACGATAGAGTGCTGGAACGGGTCAATCCAACCTTATGTGGGCGGCCAGACCTGATGGCGGGAAGAAATTCGCTGACCGTATATCCGGGAATGACCGGCTTAACGGAGAACGTTTTCATCAACACGAAAAATCGTTCCTATTCGATCGATGCCTCCACAAAAATTCCGGACGGCGGAGCCAGCGGTGTGCTGATCGCTCAGGCGGGACACTTCGGAGGCTGGAGTTTCTACTTGAAAGGCGGCAAGCCTGCCTTCACCTATAACCTGTTAGGAATGAAACAGTTCACGATCGAAGCACCAGATGCAGTACCAGGCGGTCCGGCAAAAATACAATTTGAATTCACGTATGATGGCGGCGGCACTGGAAAAGGCGGCACTGGAAAAATACTCGTCAACGGTAAAAGCGTTGCGTCCGGCCGAATAGAGCAGACGCAGGGATTCATGTTCTCTGCCGATGAAGGCGTAGACGTAGGAGTTGATTTGGGCACATATGTCACTGACTATGGAACTGACGACAACAAATTTTCAGGAGAAATAGATCACATCACAATTAACGTCAAGCCGATCGAAACGGCTGACAAACTCGATCACGATAAGCTTCACGCCGTAGGTTCGCTGAAGAAAGCCCTATCGGACTGAGGCGGTAGTATCCACTTCCTCACCTCCACGCTTTCAGCCAGTAAGTTAGACAATATCTAACTTACTGGACGAATTTATCAACAATAAACCAATCAGTCGATGTCTAGACTAAACAACAAAAGAGTTGCGGTTTATAAATCGTAGAAATAAAAGAGGGCAGACGAGGGGACTTGAACCCCCGAGTGCTGGAACCACAATCCAGTGCCTTAACCACTTGGCGACGCCTGCCATAGACGCGGAGAAACAGCTCCGGACTGCATTATACAAAAAATTCGCAAGCCATCTCACTTTAGATTGAGAAACGCAAAGAAGGGCGGCAAAACCCAAGCCAGTGCACCGCCTGCGGCGAAGGCGAAAATCCATGACCCAATCCAGATTGTGAGCGCCACCTTAGGTCCGCGCTCTTTTATCATGACGCCCACGGTTGCAATACAGGGCACAAATAAGGTAATGACAATCATGGCGGTCACAGCTTGAGCCGCTGTCAGAGCCACATCCGTTAGCCCGAACGCGGCAAAATCGCGCCTCACAATACCTAATATAAAGGTAGTCGGAATGCGAGGGTCGTCAGGCAGACGCAACCAGTGCACCACCAATGGTTGCAACGCGGTAACAAATAGATCTAATAGACCGATCATTTGCGCAACTGTAACGAGGAATCCGGCAAGGCAAAACATGGGCGCTGCTTCTGTGAGAAACAACCAGGATTTTTTCCAGGTTTTCTTCGCGACGTTATCCCAACGGGGAAGACGCATGGGTGGCAGATCGATGAGAAGCGCTTGAGATTTGCCCGGAAGAATTTTGTTTAGTAGAAGTCCGGAAACGGCAAGAATTCCGACAACGAGTAAACCATAAACAGCCCAGGCAGCACCACCGCCAGCCCGAGCCAACGTTCCAGACACAACTCCTAGCTGCGCAGAACACGGAATGGCAATTCCGAGTAGAGCCGTTGCAATCATTTTCTCTCGATTGGTTGTGAGCAAACGAGTAGTAATCGTCGCCATCGTCACGCATCCCAAGCCGAGAATCAAGGGAATGATTGCGCGTCCGTTCAGCCCGAGCTTGTTCATCATGCGATCGACGAGTACCGCCAGGCGAGGCAGATAACCGGAGTCCTCCAGCAAGGAAAGCCCCAGGTAGAAGCCGAGCACAAGCGGCATCAATAGCCCAAGAAGATACGTCACGGTTAAAGTCAGAATGCCGTACTCTCCGACAAGAATGTTTCCAACGATCGTCAGAAAGTTGTTCTTGTACTTCCAAAAATCAAACTTGATCTCGTCTGGTTTCGTCGCCGCAATCGCAGCGTTATACTCAACAAGCGTTTCCTTAGAAACCTTTGAAGAAGCCGTTCCTTCAGGGAATTCAAACGTCTTTCCATTTGCTTCGATTGCAACTGGCGCGTAGGTTGCAACTGCTTTCCTCACCACCGGTTCATAATAAACGCGCATAGTCTGATTCTCGGTAATCTCGACAAGATCACCGGCAATCCAGACGCCAAGCACCTGGTAGAAGATAAAGTAGCAAACGAATAAAGCAATCGCGCCACCATATATGGGGTGCAAGAGGAAGCGTCCAAGTCGCACAGATAACTTTGTAGACTTCGCGCTCTCTTCTACACAATCGTGCACGAGCTCGTCAGCAAGGCGTCTTCGAGCGACATAGATTTCGTTTCTCGCGTCCTCTGCACTGACTCCGGTCTCTTCGATAGTTTGTTGATCCGCCTCAAGAATTAGCAAAGCGCGAGCCTGATCGAGACCACGCGCGACCAATGGTTGCAGTTTTTCCTGCATCTCAGGCAGTATCGCACCGGGCCGCGCACTTTCAACGAGCGTGCCGATTTCTCTAACGCCCTTGTTCTCAACTGCAATGCAATACATTACAGGAACGCCGAGCCGTTCTGACATCAAATCGAGGTCAATCGTTAGACCGCGCTGCAGAGCTTCGTCCCACTGGTTGAAGACGACAATGAGCGGCTTGCCCATGTCTATCAGTTGCAGGGTAAGAAACAGATCGCGATCCAGACTGAGAGCCGAAACTACATTGACCACAACGTCCGCTTCGAGAATCATGCGACGCGCCGCCCGCTCTTCGTCGTTCAGACTTGAAATGCCATATACCCCTGGCGTGTCAGCGAGCTCATGAGCGCCAAGATGTCCACGCGCGATGTCAATGGTGGTTCCAGGGTAGTTTGAAACATCAGCGCTGAGCCCGGTAAGCGCATTGAAAATTACAGACTTGCCCACATTAGGATTGCCGGCGAGTACGATACTGGCGCGCGCAGCCACAGCCGGGTGACCACCCGAGCTCTGATTATCTTTTGTCAGGTCGCGAACGCCGACCATACATACCGCCTCGAATCCACCACAGCTAAAACGTCGCTTCCCGGCGGACCACATCTAATTGAGAAATTTTATCAATAAAGGCGGCTCAAGAGCGACCCACCTGAGCAAACATGCTAATGTAGCCACGGACTTGAAGCCGGAAACGCAAACAGGCAGCCGAACTTACAGGAATGGCAATTTTGATGACACTCAAAAAAAATAGTCGATTGAGATTCTCTGCCCCGTTCAAGAGGCTCATGACACTTGTGCTGGTCACCTGCCTTTCACTTGGGTTTCTGAGCCCCGCCGCGGTCGGTCAGTCCGCGCCCAAGACTATCAACGCCGTAAAACTTGCAAATGGTTTGCGCGTAATACTGATTGAAGAACCCGCCTTCCCGATGATTTCGAGCCAACTATGGCTGCACGTCGGCTCGTTCGACGATCCCGCCGGAGCCAGCGGCACCTGCCATGTAATAGAACACCTTCTGGCCGAAACCATGAAAGCCAACGGCGCCAGCCTCGCTCGACGACTGATCGGAAGCGGTGGGCGATACGACGCCTTCACGAGCGACGATTTCACCGTGTTTCTTGAGAATCTTCCTTCCTCCCAACTGGAACTGGCGTTGTCTCTCCAGGCTGAGCGCTTGAAGGACAGGAATTTTTCCGCGCAAGCTGTTGATGTAGCGGCAAAACAGGTGGCACTGGAAATCGAAGCCTCGCATTCCAATCCCGACCGAACCTTATTGAGAGAAGTTCGCGCTCTTCGGTTTACCAGACATCCTTATAAGAACCTACCTTCCGGAATCGAAGAAGAAATCAAGTCACTTAACCCGCAGATTGCAACCGATTTTTTCAAAGAACATTTCATCCCCTCCAACGCAACGCTAGTTCTATCAGGAGACTTGAAGGCCAATCAGGCATTGAAACTGGTGGAACAATATCTTGGCTCCATTCCTGCCCGCAAAGGAATGTCACCGAATCTGATACCATACGAACCAATTCAAACGGGCGAAAGAAGAGTCTACTTAAAGTACGGTGGGAAGAAAAACAAACTTCTTATTGCCTTCCAGGCTCCAGCAGCAACTGATCCTAGCGCCGCTCCTACAGCGGTCCTTGAGAGTCTGCTAGGAAATTCGACCTGCGGGCTTCTGCACGATCTCGCCGTCAATACAAAAGTCTGCGACTCCGCCTCAGCCTCATACGAACTGAGAAAAAATCCAGGAGTTCTCTCCATCGCCTGCGAAGCTCCGGCAAACGTCAGCTCGACAAAAATGCTCTCCACCGTCGAGGAGGTGTGCGACAAAATCAGAGAGGGCAGTTTCGATGATGCGGCACTTGCCGAAGCAAGGAAGCGCGCCGTATTTTCCTTTCTGAAAAACAAGATCGGTCCATACAAAACCGGGTTTCAGCTCGGCTTCTTCGACTCCCTCGAAAAATTAGACCAGGCGGAACTCTGGCAGCGCCAGTTGGAATCGGTTTCAAAACAGGATGTGTTGCGGGTGGCAGCATCATATCTGGTGTCATCGAAGCGCAGCGTCGGATTCATGCTCGGTCAGACCAGCGCATCTTCAGTACAGAAAACTGCGTGCAGACCGGCACCAAGAGTGGTCTCGGTTTCCAATTTAAAACCGGATCGCCAACAAATGCATTTCTGCAGGTCTGCGCTCGGGAATATGCAAATTGCCGCTTACGATCCATATCTAGACGGTTCCAGAACCGACTCAACTGACGAACCCCAGGACGAAGCCCCGGAAGCCCCTGCTGAAGACTCATCGACGGGCACTTCGGTCCCCCCTGCCGCCGGCTCCGCTGGGCCGAGCACCACCACTTCGTCAGGCGCACCTGGTTCTACAACCGTCAATGGAACGCCCTCGGTTAAACAAACGCAGCCGCAACAGGTGACGACAGAACCGGATACGGTGGCGGCACCACAGGCGGAGGCACCTCGCGCACCAGCCTCCGCAACTCGTTCGAATATCAGCGAGTTCATCCTTATAAATGGAATTCGATTGATAGTGTTCAAAGCAGATTCGAGTCCTGTAGTACGCATCTCTGGCGCTGTAAGAGCCGGGCACGTCTATGACCCTATCAATAAACCTGGATTGTCGGACACCACAGTAGCCCTGATGAATGGAAGCTCCGCGAAGATATCTAAAGAAAACTCAGCACGTATGCAAGCGCAAAACGGATTGGACCGCGCTGACCAGATACGATTTTTCGAGGGTCGCGAACAAATTTCATTCCATACGAGCTGCCTGGTGCAAGATCTGGCAACTCAACTCAAATTGATTAGCCACCATTTGACAGACCCAGCCCTCGACGACGCATCGCTAAGCGCAGCCCGCAACACAGTCGCTGGTACCATCAAGCGCAGGCAGAACACCGTTCAGGATCGCGCCAATCGGCTTCTTCTTCAAAACTTACTCTCAGACAAATCTCAGTTCAATCCGCCCAGCCCTCATGAACTCCTCGCGTCCGTTTTAAAAATCACCGCGGATGATATCAATCAGTTTCGCGGGACCAACATAGCTCCATCAACTACTACTATCGTATTGTCAGGAAATATAGATCCTCAAGACGCGAATCGCCTGGTTACGAGTGCGTTGGGTCAGTGGCAGGGCAAAGCAAAAACACCGGCAGTCAGCGCTCAGGCAAACAAACGTCTGGTCACGAAGGTGAATTTGCCCTCCGAAGACAACGTCAAAGTGGAACTTGCACTCGGTCGTTTGTTGCCGACGCCTGTTTCAAAACCGGAATACGCCCGCCTGATTTTGACTGACTGCGCTCTTCTCAAGCATCCGCTTTACGCGCGTCTGACGAATCCTAAGAAGATGCCCGACCTGGATGACTCAGTGTCAATTCAGAGTATTTTGATGCCGATGGCTCAACAGTGCGCTTGGATTCTGGACGTTAACTTGACCGAAGCGAAGCTGCCTGGTATCACGGGCGCTATCAAACAACAATTCAGAGAGTTGCTGACGACGGGTCTGAGTAATTCGGAACTGTCTGAGATGAAGCGATTCATCAGTGGACAAGTTTGCGTAAATCGCTTGAATGATGTGATTCACAGCGCCGACAGCATAATCGACGCGGTTTCGACCGACCGAGAACCCGACTACTGGTTTAACTTGCCATCAGCGATTGAGGCAACAGCTCTTGGCGATGTAAACCAATTCATCAAAAACGAGTTCCAGCCGGATAAAGCGTGTGTGGTTGTTGCCGGAAGCAAGAAGGCAATCAAGCTTGTGCCGTCCTTTAGACGCGGAAAAGATTAGGCTGAATTCATGGTTCCAAATAGCCTTATACGAACCGCTCAGATGAGTTTTTGATAACAAAAGAGGGGTTGCTCCTCATGACAATTAATACAAGCTCATCCAGCTGTATAGCCGAACCATATTGTGGTTGAGCAATGCTCATATAAACAAGGCAACCGCCAGCGACAGGGCGTTTTGGCGCAAATCTGTGCCTATCGGCTGTTTACGGTGGAAAAAACGAAAGCAGTGTTAACCTCACTATCAATGGAAATAGCGTTAAACAGAAGATTGTAAAGGTTAACGAGGTTGTCAATTATTTAATCTCCGACTGGCTCAACGCCCGTGGGCATTGCGTTTATGGCACTTCGCGAATTGTCAATGCTCGCAAACATAGTCAGAGGTGGACTTTCCAGCCCTTTCCTCCAGTTTGACTTTCTAGTGACAAGTCCGCTAAGATGCAGCGGTGAATTTTGCATGCGACCGAAAGGATGAAGGTTTGCGATCATTCATTCGCTTAACTAAGTGATGTCGCGGCAAACTGAAAGCACCTTTCCACAGGAAACCTGAAAGCGATGGTAACAGTGGTAGAAGAAGACAGACAAACAAATATGACGTCAGCAGAACGCGTGGAATCCTTCCTCGAAGACAATTCGAATTTTGATGCCACCATGCTCGATTCCATTCCGGAATTCATTCGCGAAGATATAGACGAAGATCGTCGTAAGCCACAACTCGACGCCAAACCCATGCTGCCCGCAGTAGCCTCGGTAGAGGTGGTAAATAGATCAAGCGAAGCAGGCACGATACCGCTAGTATCGACACGAACGGAGCGCACCGCATCTGGTGATGCTGCGTCGGACACTCCGCCGGCCGACGAGCTCGAAGCTCTCTGGCCAGGCGTGCACCAAGAATTCATTCCCTCAGCAAAGAGAAACCCAAGCTTCTATATGATGATGGGCTTCATGGCTGGTGCCGTGGTATCACTCCTCGGCGTTTGGGGATATTCCGCGGTCGGTTCTAAGATAATCGCTGGTGGAGAGTCCAAACAAATTCTCGTCGCCGGTGCGGCAACCAAGGCCGCAGATGCAGCTCCCGAGCAAGAACTCGAGACAAAGAGCACCGATCCCAACGCTACCTTGATTCCGATCAGCAGCACTTATGAAGTGAAGCCGAACGACACTCTGGTAGTGATCGCGATGAAGAACTACAAGAAAGTGACGCCGCGTCTTCTGGACGAAATCGTGAAAGCGAACGGAATGAAGAGCGCTAACGTTCTCAGCCTCGGACAAAAGTTGACCTTGCCGAACTACAAGCCGCAATCTAGCGCTATCGCAGCATCGAGTTCGGGACAAGTTCATTGACCAACACGGCTCCGGAGCCTAACAACTTCGCAGGCGAAGACCAGAGTCTCACGCCTGCGTTTGTATCTTCACCCCAGTTAGAGTTCGCACCAGCCCTGGTATCGTCGAAAGATCTTTTGCCACCACTTGTGGTCGATCTGCCTGACGGAAGTAACTTCACTCTGGACCAAGCGTACGAAGAGCTGCAAAACAAGCTGCCTTTTTACGAGCATCGCCAGGAGCAAATAGAGCTTTCGCGCTTGATAGAGCGCGCCATCATATCAGGTAAAACTGGAGTATTCGAAGCCGGCACCGGCATCGGAAAGAGCCTTGCCGCTTTGATTCCGGCCGCGCTTTCCGGAAAGCGTGTCGTGGTATCCACAGCGACCATCTCACTGCAAGACCAATACATCAAAAAAGAAATTCCGCTTCTCCGGCAACTTCTTCCCCGACAAATTCAGGTTGCGTTGCTGAAAGGCCGGGGCAATTATGTAGGTCTGCGTCGCTTCAACGATCATATGAAGGAGCAAACCGCCGACGACGATTTTGTCGACTGGGTTAATGAAACCGATACCGGCGACATAGGCGAGCTGGAATTCGTGCCGCCCTTCGAGGTCTGGTCGGAAATTAATTCAGACAGCGATGATTGTTTGAGAAACAAATGTCCGCAGTTTCAGAACTGCTTCTTTTTCAACTCCAGAAGACAGGCGGAAAAGGCAGATATTATAGTTGTGAACCACGCACTGCTCCTGGCCGACGCAGCTTCGCGGGGCGCGGTGCTGCCCGAGTACGAAGTTTTAATCGTTGACGAGGCGCATCATTTAAACTCAATCGCCACAGACGCGTTTAGCGTTTCGCTCACCAGCCGCGGTATCAGACGTCTTGCCACACGCGCGCTAAAACGAGTAAACGCACCCGTGCCACTCGTGGAAGAAGTCGAACAATCGGCTCATGAACTCTTCCAATACCTCAATAGCGAACTGCGCTACAGCCGAATGAGGATCCATCGCCCGGTTCCAGAAGCTCAGGAATTGGACGATGCCCTGCACGCTCTCCGAAAGTGGCTCAGCGATCAGACATTCGAAAATATTCTCGATGTCGATCAGGCGCAAGAAAAAGCTAAGCTGAAAGCTAAAGCAATAATCACGAACATAGACACTTACCTGCACTGCTTGAGCCTGCTCATGGACCCGCAATCAGACTGGGTCACATGGGTTGAGCGCCAGGATTCAACGGCATCTCGCATGTCAATCACGTCCGCTCCACTCGATGTATCCGAATATATTTCCGATTTGCTTTTAAACAAAGACGGTTTGGAGTCGGCCAATTTCATGTCAGCGACCCTCGCCACCACAGGCGATGACCCATTCCGATATTTCAAGAAGGAATCCGGCATCAATGGTCGCGTGGTCCAGGAGAAGTATCTAAGTCCTTTCGACTACGAAAAACAATCAATACTCTACCTTCCAAAACTCATGCCCGAACCCAATTCTCCGGACTTCCTCGGAATGGCCGCTTCGGAGATCGAGCGACTCATTGAAATCTCCCAGGGCCGGGCATTCGTCCTCTTCACCAGCAAGTATGCGCTCAATACGACCTTCGATGCAGTCGCTCAGAGACTCCCCTATCCAGCCAAGCGCCAGGGGGAGTTGTCTCGCCAGAAACTGATCGAATGGTTCCGCGCGACACCAAATGCGATACTATTTGGAACATCGAGTTTCTGGGAAGGCGTGTCAGTTGACGGAGAACAGCTCAGCTGCGTCATCATAGACAGAATCCCGTTTCAAGTTCCCGACGACCCGGTCCACGAAGCGCGTTGCGACCAGATGAAGCAAAGTCAGGAACGCAGTTGGTTTAACGACCTGGCCCTTCCCCATGCAATCACGCGATTGAAACAGGGCGTGGGCAGGCTTATCCGTACTCAGACAGATTACGGAGTAGTAGCCATTCTCGATCCGCGCCTGACGAAAAAACCTTACGGTCGAAAAATTATCGATTGCCTGCCGCCCATGCAACAGACTAATAATCTGAGAGCAGTCGAAGATTTCTTCGACTCTATTCCGAAAGGTCAACAACTTTCACTTTTTTAAACCGACGCAGCCGCCATCTGGTCTCAGTTTAAACAGTTCAGAGTCTGCACTTATTGCGCCACTTCCGGCGGTGGCACGTTCTCATCGCCACCCAGGTCCTCTTCGTCATCTGCAATCGACACCATATCCGGAGTTCGGATAAGGACAAGCGAAGAGCCGCAGTGGTCCACTAGATAGTGAACGATCGGATCGCGTTTGAAAAAGAAGTTGGATGGATGTTTTACAACATCTGTCGTTCCGATGAACAGCATTTCAGCGTTCAATTCCTTGGCAGTCTCGACAATTGTCTTCGCGACTTCACCAACTTTGACGATTCCGGAGGCATTGACGCCTTGATTTTTCAAGCGTCCCACAACCTCATCGACCTGGCTCTTCGCCTTGTCTAGCGGTCTGTCGGTGGAAATCAGCTGGGCTACCACGCCGACCTTCTCCGGATCGGGAACCACGCGGAGCAACACGACCTCGGCACCAAGTGCCTTGGCGTGCCTCGCAGCCGTATCGACTGTTTTTGCACTGCGTTTAGGGCTGCTGAATGCAACCACAAATTTCACGATTGCTGCCCCCTTACCCGTGCCAAACGGCTTTCAAAATCAAATAGCAAACTGCCGCAAGTATAAATGCTATCGGAAAAGTCAGCACCCAGGCAAGCAGAATCAATTTAAGAGTCTTAGGATTGAGCTTGTCTTTACCGTGCATCGGAATCGTTCCGCCCGCCACAGCGGAGCTGAGCGTGTGCGTAGTGCTTATTGGAGCGCCTATTGTCGACGCCACAAGAATAATCATCGCGGTCGAGAAAGATGCACCGAAACCTTGCGAGTGGCTCAGGCGCTCTCTACTGATCTTAGTGCCTACTGTTCGAATCACGCGCCAGCCGCCAATAATTGTTCCTAAACCGATGGCAGTGGCCGCTGAGATTACTACCCAGAGCGGCACATGGCTGGTTGAATATCCGGCAAAATGCGTCGCGAGAATGAGCGTGATGATACCCATCGTCTTCTGCCCGTCGTTGCTTCCGTGGCTGAAACTGACAGAAGCGCTGGCAAAGATGTGCATCCAACGCATGACTTGATAATGCGATTGCTTCTTGCTTCCCGGATTCTCTTTTTCCTTGGAATAGAGCAGCGCAAGCCAGGTTGTGAGCGCGCCGGCGCCAAAACCGACGAGCGGTGAAATCAACAACGCCAGAAAAACTTTATTGAGTTCGTGCCACTCCACGCCCTCCATTCCGGCAGCCGTGACGCCGGCGCCGAAGAGACTGCCGATGAGGCAATGCGAGGAACTGACCGGAATGCCGTACCACCAGGTCACCAGGTTCCAAATAACTGCTGAGACGAGAACAGCAACCACGATTGGCAGCGTAACGGTTTCCTGCGGAATGATCTTCGTGATTACCTGAGCAACAGCCGTTCCAACAAGCAACGCGCCCAAGCAGTTGAGTAAACCGCTCATGACGATCGCCACGCCAGGTTTCAAAGCCTTGGTGTATATGACGGTTGCGCAAGCGTTGGCTGTGTCGTGAAAGCCGTTTACGAAGTCGAATCCAAGTGCGAGGGCAACGGCAAGAACGGCGACGATCGTGTCGGGATTCATTTGTTGCGACGACTCCGTAAGTTCGGACAAATTTCCACATCAATAGATATCAACTCAGCGGTTAAGGACACCTTAACCCCAAAGCTAAAAGCAGTTTTTCGTTACACAGGCAAAATAGAACCCAAGCGGCAATTGAGAAGCTAAAATCAGATTGAACTAATTCTTTTTGCGGCAATAAACTTTGTCTAACCAAACAAATGACCCGAATGACCTTGATGACCGCTTCGAGCAGGAGCGCCTGGCCGACGCGCAACAAGCAAAGCACTTCAGAGATGCTCAAAAACGAGCTGCCGAGTCCTTCACGTCGTTTTCAGAAGGGATGCCGGCTGTCGATAAATTCAAAATTTTGGGCGCGACAGGTGAGCAACAAGCGGTCAAGCGAAAGAAAAAATCAAAGTCCGGGAAGAAACCAACCGAGTCGACCGCAGCGAAAAGCGTGATGCGCAGCAAGGCGAATGAGGACGCCTTCACGTCCTTCAGCAAAGGCTTACCGAGCGCGGACAAATTCAACATCGCTCAAATTGAAACCGAGAGATATATCGGAATTAAGAGCTTCGTGGACGCAACCACATGCAGTTTCATCAAAGAGCACGCCAACGCCACTGCCTCCGGTGATATCGAAGATTTCAAGTCAAAGACACTGGACCGCCTGATGTATCTCTTCACCCTCGTGCCATGGAGGGACAAGATTGTTTTCGAAATCTCGGAAAAACCGGAGTTCACCGAATTCTGCTTTGACGAAGGCACCATTCAGTTAGGCAAGCAAATGGACGAAGAAGAGACCGTTCTTCAATTCGCACACCAGACTTACCATGCCACCAACAAACTATTGACCAAGCTCTACGAAGACGGAGAGATGTTGGACAAAGAAACTTTCGTCGACCTCTATATGTGGGCAGAAGTCGCGGCCCTTATTACGGAAGTGAATGTCCGGAAAGAACTCGGTCTCTGGAAAGTGGCACCGCCCAAGGTGCTTTGTCAAGAGAGCGATGGCACATTCTTCTACATCAACGTCGAGGATATTTTGAAAACCAGAGGCATGAAAGCGCTTCACGACCTGCTCTACTTCTCACTGCTTCGCGGCAACGACAATCAAAAATTGGTTGATGTATACCAAAGATTATTCGAGGTTTATAAAACCAACTTCGACTCCGACAATCGCAATGCGCAATCAACCATCGACTACTGCTTAGACCAGGGATTGGAGCGCGATTGTATTTAAACGTTTTTTACTAAAATGAGCATTGGAAAGACGATCCTGCTCGAGCGTTTGGCGCCGAGAGCAATCGTGATGCCGGAATGTGCCACTACGCGTGGCGCGCTTCCATTGCCTCTAGCATCAGAGGATCGGCATAGACCCACAAGTCACCTGGTCGCCAGGGCAACGGATGACGAGTCGTCCTGTATCTATATACGAGCAACTGTCTTACAATCCGCCTTGCGGATGGATTCTGCTCGCCGCGCTTGTCATTAGCAAGTCTGGTGCGGAGCTGAATTGCATCACGCTTAGTCCAGCAGTAAGCCGGACCCGGATTTGACCCGCGCGAACGACACAAGATGGCAATTTTGCCAGAGGGTTGTGGCCAACCTAAAACGAATACCGGTTCTTCATACATAACTAATTATGATAATTGATGTTGTCCGAAAGTCTAGTGAAGCGTAGCCAATAAAATGAAATCGCCAACGAATATAGTCATATTTCACCCCGCGGCCATCGGCGATGCAATGCTCGCGACTCCTGTAGCGGCAATACTTAAAAGGAATTTCTCCAACGCACATATCAGTTACTGGACCCATGAGAGTCTCAAAATACTCATCAAAGATATGTGCCCCCCTGTCGATGGATTCGTAGACTACAAGCGCGGTCAAAACATTTTTAAACTCTCAGGTCAGCTCAAATCTCTTAACGCAGATCTATTTGTGGACCTCTCGAACTCATCCAAAGGAAAGCTGATGTCCCTGATGAGCGGTACGAAAGCCGTCCATTACAAAAAGCGGAAAGACGGAGTTAAACCGATCCGGCACGCTGCAGACAACTTTGTTGATACCATTCGAACGATAGCAAACGATATACCGAAGGAGCTCTTCCCGACAGTTTTTCCATCGGAACAACTTCTTACAGATGCACGAAAAATATATCTGCCAGAAGAAGCTTTCGGATCTAAACCTTTAATCGCAATCGTTCCCGGTGTAGGAAAACTAAGACCGAACCGAGCCTGGACCATGGATGGTGTGGGAAGTTTGGTCGATTTAATTTTAGAGAAAGGATCCCATCTTCCTATTTTGATTGGCGGTCCGGATGAGACCGAACTCGGTGCAGCGATTGAAACATCCAGGCAAGGTCAGGTCGCCAACCTTTGCGGAAAATTGAATCTGGCAAATACGGCAGCTATATTGAAACAATGTCAGGTAGTCGTGAGCGGCGATACGGGTCCAGCGCACATCTCGGTTGCCGTAGGCGTTCCCGTGATCGGATTATATGGGCCAACTGCTTATGAGAGAAGCGGACCGTATGGCTGCGAAAAATTGGTGATTGATAAACAAGCCGATTGCCGATGCCAGTATGAGAAACAGTGCCGCTTTACGGAACCAGGCACCGCCGGTGAATGCATGAGCAGAATCACCACGGGCGACATCATTGAAAAATTGAACTTGGTTCTAAATTTCTAATTGAGTCGGTTTCGAACGCGACTCAGGCTGATGGTTGAAGTCTAATTTCAATCCTCGTGAAATCGACAGGCGTGGGAGGGACACTCTGAACCTGGCTGTTCTTAACGTTGCCGGCAATGTAGTTAGTCCTGTATACGCTCCAATTGCGCGAAAAATCTTCGACAGCCATCGTGCGGACAACCGGAGACGGGAGGTGCAAAATCATGGTCGACTTGACTCCGTTTTTACCATTGCGCGTCCGCGAAGTCGCATCCGACGTACAGTCGTAAACAGCAGCAGCGGCCCAAACACCGTCCACGCAAATTTCGAGTTTAACAAAGCAGTTCGACGGGTTGCTAGCGAAATCACTGACGACGATTCTGGCATCGCGTGCCAAAATTTTGACGTCTATAAGCCGTTCAGGCTCAGGTGCGACAAAGACTGTCGATGGTCCGCAGTCGATATCAGACACGTTGTCTTTCGAAACGTCATCACGTGTACCGACGGCGCTGGAAGTCTTATCGCTGCCGTTCGAAACGATCGGATTCGAAACGTTAGCGTTTAAAACGTTAGCGTTCGCGACGATGGCGCCTGAAACGATGCCGCTTGAAACGATGGCGTCCGAAACGATGGACCTTGAAACGATGGCGCTAGAAGCGATCATTGTGTCACCGTCTGTAGAGGCATGCACAAACATACCATCGACAAGAGGGTGAACTCCATCGTGGACCAAAACGGTATTCACGACATCGGACTCAATGGCTTTGTTCAGACGATCAATCGCATCGGCAACGTCTTTGACGGAGTTAGATAAACTCAGTTGAGGCAAATCTCTCACGGTTGTCCGCGGATTCGAGTTCTTCAGAGACGAGCCACAACTGGCGATGAACTCATTTTGAAGGACTTCACGGGCTCCGGAATGTTTTTGCTGGGTAACTTCTCCGCTCAACCTCGGAGCAGCTGGATTGATGCCTCCACTCTTTTTACTAAAGAAGTTTTTTCGATAGACATTCAATTCAGGATCGCTTGGAAGCCAGATGACTTGACCACCATAGACGAATGGAACTTTGACATTTTCTGCAAGCCTGTAAAGAATCTCAGCCCTGTTTATCGTGACTATAAGATCGGCAAATCGCGCGTCACCCAGTTGAACTGCAGCGATCGACTCGATGGTTTCACCCTCTTGAACGGTATAGCGAACCCGAGTGTCAACAGACCAGGTTGAAGTGCCCGCCTCCGTTTCAGCGTCATCCTCATTCGCTTCGACTTTGACCAAACCAACAACTTCGGCAAACTTCAGCGCCGCTTTCAAACCCGGAAAATATAAGACTTCATTGTTGTAGCGGAGCGCTATTTCGCCGTTTTGAAATGCAATGCCTTCCGGTAGCGGCAATCCCAGTCGAATTGCGTCCGCAATACTTGCCACCATATGAGGCGTCAAAGTCCCGCGGCTGCCGGTATCACTTTTAGTACCATCCAACGGTCGACCAACGGCTGTGTCCGTTTTCGAACCAGAGGATGCGTCACCCTTGACTGCAGTGACTCCATCAGGCTTGCCGGCGGCGACGCCATCACTCTTGGTGCCTGCAGCACCATCAATTTTTGTCCCGCCAGCGCCGTCGATTTTTATCGAAACTGCTCCATCGCTCTTCACTTGCGCGGAGCCCTCGGCTTTACTTGCGGAAATATTATCAACCTTCGGACCGGCAGTAATCTCCGACTTTATAGCGACGCCATCGCTTTTCGAGACGGTGGATATGATATCGCTTTTGGTGACTGGTAACGGTTCTAACCTGGTTGCGAGTGTGATATCACTCTTGACGGTTGCAGCGTTGTCGACCTTTGGAAATCCAGCAAACTCGATTTTCGCAGCAGCAAGAGCAGCATCAATCCTGTTCTCTGAATTGCACTGAACTTTCGCGACACCAGAATCATGCCTGATGGCAGTTGAAATCGTCGCGCCATTGAGAATTCCTCGGATTGACGGCTGTAATTCTCTAAGATTCAAACCACTTGCGCTTCCAATGTGCGATGCCGCTTCGGAGTTCCGTGCGACATTCACGGTTTTCAATACAGGAATTTCTTTAGTTGCAACAGAAATATCGATTCGAGTAGAGTTCATTGGCACCTTCGAAACGGATCTGCCGATCGCTGAGACGTCGAGCGGAATCTTGTCAATTCTAGTCCCGTCAGAGTTTCTCTGGCTGCCCGGACCGACAGGTTTCAACGGCTCCCGGTAAACCGTTTCATTGGTCAAGCCACCGCTTTTGGTGACATTATCAGCGACATCCTTCGAGATGAGAGCAGAACTTCTGTTTAAGTTAGCTCCAGAGTGGGATTCAGATACCGAGCCTGTTTGAGCACGAGCGGTGACCGCACTCGAGACCTTTTCGATTCCAATAGTTTCGATTGCCGTTGCTCTGGTACCATTTCCCAAAGTGCCATCAAATTGCGAATTTTGACGATTCAGGACGCTTGCTTTCTCTGGCAAAACTTCAAGTTGGGGAAGTTTCGGCACGGCATTCGCGGTTGTGATATTTGTCGAAAGCCCGACGTTCTCGATTGCGGAATTGACTGATTCCACACGATTGGGTACGGGCAACTTAGGCAGCACCTCGGCACCGCTTTCGGTACCAAGATTTTTCGGTGATGATGGAATGACGGCAGGAAGAATAGACTTTTCGATTGCAGAGCCGAGCCCGATTGTTTCAGCTAACGGTTTTGTTTGTATACCGGAAGTCTTTCCGTTCTCACTATTAGAAAGGACAGGTGTCAGTAACGGTCCAAGTCCAGACGGATTCGGACTTGAAGGAATCGAAGCAGGTTTGTCCGTCTGGAGTGATTTCACGGTAACTGGCGAATTTTCCGGAGAAACTGCCGTCCCTGAATTCAAATTAGCAATAAGCTCACCTAAGGGAACAATGGATCCTTTAGGTGGATCGACCGTCTTTGCCACGGGCTTGTCTGTTGTATTCCCAAGCGCCGGTCCAGGGCTAACAGCAGGTAACTCAGACTGACCTCCGATTGGCTTGAGCGTTTTTCCAATCAAATCGCCCAGCGTGCCTGTGTCAGTCTTTGCACTCGGTCTAAGCGGTTCTCCTCCAAGAGGTACGGCATCAGGAAGGAGGTTGTTTAAACTCTGCACGAGAGAAACTTCCGGCGGTCGTCCCGAAGGAGGATTTGCGGAATTGGCATCGGTAGTGACAGTAACAGGACTGCCAGAGGGAGCATGACTTCTCGGAATGGTTGGGAAGGCGACATCGCTTGGTCCGTCTTTCACTGGTTCTAACTTAATCACCGGCGGAAGAGACGCAGGTGTCTCCGACCTCGGCACCGTCAATTTAGATGCCGGTGGCATGACGTTATCGACGACATTAAGCAATCGACTCAATCCGCTCGCGAGATCAGGATTGTTGACAGGCCTCAACGATTCATAGTCGGACGAATCTACGCTTCCGTGCTTAGCTGGTTTAGCCGGCGGTAAAATTCCGTCGCTCAAAACTTTCACAATCGACTCCGGCGACGGGGACAGCGACAACGGTTTCGTTCCAGAAGGCTCTACCAGCGCTTTAGTTCCAGCAGGCTCTATTTGGGCAGGTGTCGCAAGACTAGATTCACCATGGACGGTGCCGCTGAAGACGTCAATACCTGGCAATATCGAAAGTTTGGAAGCTGCGGGTGACGGTTTCGCATTGTCGGATAGTGGCGGTTTGCCAGCATCGGATGGCGAAGAGTTGTGAACTTCGATGCTAATGGATGGCAGATGAGGTGTCGCAGTTTCGACTCTGGAAACTGGCTTGATTCCAGCGGCAATTAGAGCAGCAAGGGGCGCTGATGGTGCCGCACTATCGCGCAGAAGATCCGAGCCATTGGATTTGGTTTCAGCGTGCCTGCGCGTTGGTGGCAAAACATTATCCAGCGAAGCGGCAGCCACGACTGGGAGAATTTGGAGATCTCCCGTTCCGCTTTCATCTTTAGTATCTTTATCCTTTTTAGGATGCGGAGCTTCGACGCTCGTCGGAGAGAGAATCTCCGACAGCGACTTTGCAGCACTGACCCTTACGTCACTGGAGCCCGACTCCGCAGAAGCGCTGGCGGGCGAACCAGATTTTAGAACCGGCAACGAGGCAAGAGACACCTCACCTCCGGCTCCCGCAGGCGAGGGCGAATGCGAAACCTCAGAGGAACTCGTAACCGCGGAAGGTACAACGTCCGCGGCAGAATGAGGCGCTGTCACCGAATCTGATTTTGGTGATGCAGTTTCGAGAATATCAATCTGAAAATCAAAATTGGCAGGCGCATCGGACTGCCCAGTAGGCGCGAAGAAATCTTCCATGGCGGTAAATAGTTGGGGCGATGGGGGAAGAAACACGACCGCGATACAAAGGGTTATGGGGTATCGGGTTGCGGTAGTAAAACTTCAAGGGGCATTGGAAGTTTGATATACGTCAATATGCGAAACGGAAAAATCCTGGACAGTCGACGAGATTAAATCTTGTCGACAGCGAAGAATTACCGTAACAGCGCACCCTATTGACATCCAGCCGGACCGCGCATATGATCTTGTCGCCACGCCTGTATGCACCCGACTACAGCAGGTCCCTTACTATCGATCAAAGTAGACGACCGGAGACACGCCCCTCGACGAGGGGTATGAAGTAATAGTCGCCTTACCCCAGATAATCCACTTACCTTATTTGCATTAACAGCGGAGTACAAGATGGCTTCAAAGTCAACGGCAGCAGCAGCGCAAACGGATCAGACGCCGACATCCACACCAGGCAACGCTCAGCTCGCGCAAACTCAGGCTGGGAGGGACACGGCTCCAGCAGCCGGAAGTGACGCCACAACTGGTGTCGCACCGCATACAGCAGTACTGCAAGGCGACAACGTACTCAGCCAGACTCCCCAGCCAGGCACTGTCAACGACACTGCCGCGAAAATCATTCAACAACAGAACGAAGCGACCGGTGTGGGAGGAGTTCGCGGCGACGCCAACAATCCTATTAATACTGCGCAGACGACAGCAGAAGTCCGGCGAGCAGAAGCGGTCGCAAGAACAACCAGCACGGCGCCTAGCGATGCCAAGGCTCCGGAAGCGAAAACTCCGGTTTCAAAACCAGCCGATACGGCTCCTGCGACACCGACAACAGCAGAGACTCGCAGGCAGGAAGCACTGGCAAGAACGAACTCTGCGCCAGCGGAGGTAAAACCGCCTGCCACCACCCCTGGTGACACTCCGGCAACAACACCGTCGGTTGCAGAGACTCGCAGACAAGAAGCGCTAACCAGATCGAGCAGCACGCCTGCAGATGCGAAACCGGCAGATGCGAAACCGCCGGCAGCGAATCCAGTGGAAGCGAATCCAACGTCACCGACCACAGCAGAAACAAGACGGCAAGAAGCATTAGCTAGAAATACGGGAACACCCACCGACGCGAAACCAGCAACAGGAAATCCGAACGACACGAATCCAACGGCACCGAGTTCTGCTGAAGTTCGAAGACAGGAATCCCTTGCTAGAAACACCGGTACGACCGTCGATGGAAAACCGCCAGCCGCCACCGCCGGTGATGCCACGCCACCCGGACAATCGCCCGCAGAAACGAGACGGCAAGAAGCTTTGACCAGGAATGGAGCGACGCCTGGTACCACGCCTGGTGCCGAGGTGAAAGCTCCGGCGGCTAACCCGGGAGAGGTAAATTCGCCGACTCGCTCGCTTCAGGATTCCAGACTTCAAAGCGCTCTGGATAGAAGCGGTAAGGGACCCGCGACCGGAGAGCAGCCATCCGGCAGCAATCCCCTCGCTCCGACAGCAGAGCAGAGACGAGCGGACGCGATTGCGCGTACCGGTGCACCTGATGTGAAACCCGCAGCGCCCCGAACCGATGCCACTCCGTTAGCACCTGGAGCCAGTCCGGCAGAGCAGCGTCGGGCTGAAGCACTCACCAGAGCCAATGCTACCGACAACAGACCGGCTGCACTTGCAGGCGACGGGAAGCCATCTGTTCAACCAACTGGCGACGTCAAACCGGCTGCGGCATTATCCCCGGAACAGCGCAGAGCCGAGAGCATTGCCAGAAACAACGCCACGGATAACAGACCTGCAGCACTCACTGGCGACGGAAAGCAGACCGTGCAACCAACTGCAGAGGTTAAACCGGCTCCTGCTCTCTCTCCTGAACAGCGCAGAGCGGAAAGTATTGCCAGAAACAATGCGCCGGATAATAGACCCGCAGCACTTGCCGGTGACGGAAAGCCGTCCGTCCAGCCAACTGGCGAAGTTAAACCAGCCCCGGCACTTTCACCAGAACAGCGCAGAGCCGAAAGTATCGCCAGAAACAATGCACCGGATAACAGACCCGCAGCACTTGCCGGCGACGGGAAAACAACTGTGCAACCGACTGCCGAAGTTAAACCGACTGCGACGCTCTCACCGGAACAGCGCAGAGCCGAAAGTATTGCTAGAAATGGCGCGCCGGATCATCGTCCACCCGGCGCAGTTCCGGATGCCAATCCTACGAGAAACATCGCGGGCGACCCACCCGCGACCGGTGCGGATCGACCGAGAGGACGAGATCGGGTTGCTGATGCACCAGCGGACACCGCAAAACCACCAGGAAAGGGCAACGCGACAGGCGACACGGTGAGACCAGGCAAGGCGGATGCTCCCGTTGAAACGGTCAGACCTCCGGTTAAGGCTGATGCACCTGCCGATGCGGGAAGACGTCCGGTCAAAGCCGATGCCCCCGCCGATTCCGGCACTCCTCCAGGCAGTGGTTCCACCGACTCGTTCCTGAACGGCCGCCAACAACGACAGCTCGAAACTCTCCGGCAGCAAGCAGAAACCGGAACCCTCACCAGGAGCGAGCAGCGCCAACTGGAAAGACTCACGGCACTTGAAACGAGAAAGGCAGAAATTGCTTCCGCAACGACGGATCCAAGAACCCGAGCACCGAAGGTGGAGACGGTACCGAAAGCTGAAGCGCCGGCAGGCGAGCCCCCCAGAACGCCGAGAGCGGAGGCACCTGGAGGCGAGTTGCCCAGAACTCCTAAAGCCGAAGCGCCCGTGGCTCAACCTAGAGAGAACAGACGAGGCACCACTGAGGCACCAGCCGGAAACCCCACAGGCAATCCGTTAGTAAATCCCGATGGCAATCCGAAGGGACGCAACAGAGATGGAGGCGTCACAGCGGAGCAGCCGCCAGGTAACGAGCGCGGACCATTTAAGCCGGGTGCTGATCCAGCTGTTAAGCCTGGCGGTGAATCTGTGTTTAAACCTGGTGGAGATCAGGCATTTAAGCCAACCGCTGACATGTCTCCCAGAGATATTCGCAGAGCGCTTGCGGAAGCACGTCAAAACCAGCCCCTAGATCCTGCTCAGCAAAAGTGGCTGGCAGAGCAAACAGCGAAAATGGGCGATGGTCGCAGTCAAAACTTCGCGAGAAACTTCGAAAATCTATCACCACAGAATCGCGCCGCGCTGATGGGTCTGGAAGGACCGCAACAAGGCGATATGATTGCTAAGCTCGGCAGAGGTCGCGCTGATATCTCAGCAATTGAAGGAAAGCTGGGAGCAATACCAGGAGGAGATCTCAGAGCCGGGCGCACCGCAGATGGTGCCGTTGCCGGAGGCAAACCTCCGCTCGGTTTGGACGGTCTGAAAGGTCCTGGTGGCGATCTTGCCCGCGGTCCTGGTGGCGACCTCGCTCGAGGTCCTGGCGCAGACCTGGCTAAAGCGCTGCAGCGCGCAGACCTCAAGATTCCTGGTCTAGATGTTGCTGATCCGTCGAACAGACAATTTTTGGCGGACGCTTCATTGCGTTTCAACAATTTGAAGTTCGATGGCACCACCGCAAATATGAAAGTGTCAGACGTTCTCAAAGGCATGGATCCTCAGAAGGTAATGGCGCTGGAAAAATTCCTTGCTGGAAACAACCAGATGCTTGAGCCGGGCAAACTTACATTCGGACAGTTGGACCAAACCAGAGTCACGCAGCTTCAAAGCCTGTTGCGTGGTAATTTTGATGCCTCCGGCCGTCAGCTGACACCTCAAGAGTCCTTCAGGCAACTGACTCAAGGACTACTGGCTCAGCAAACCGACACAAACCTGATAGGAAGAGGACGACTTCCCGAAGTTGGCAAACTGCTCAACGAGCAGCCAACAGCCAAGCTATCGGAAATGGTATCCCGAACTCTAGATGCGCGTTCGCCCGTCAGCACCATGGGTGGTACCGGAGGAATTGGCTCATTCGATATCGGTCGTTTCGATTTCACAGCAAAACTCAACCCCGTTCAAGAAATCCATGTGCGCAATTTGCTCGACAACAGCTCCAAACTTGCAACCTTGCTTGAGCAAAACATCGCGCGTACAGACTTATCTCAGCCGAGATTTGACGTAGGCAAAGCAATTGGCTTGGCGCAGGTGATGGCCACCACCCTCGGTGACAGTCGCGGTGATTTCGCGGTGCGCGGTGATGTTCGGTCCATGATCGACAGCACCAGCGCGGTACGCGTCAATGAGGCTGGAGAGATAGTCAACACTGCCAGTGGTGCCAAATCCGCTGACTACATCGCGAGACTTCCAATCGACGCGACAACAGGCTTGCCGTATGACCCAGCAAGTGGCAAGCTGCTGGATCCGAACACAGGAAGGCCTATCGGAGACCGAGTGGCTGAAGAGAAAAAATCGTCAGACAAAAAATGGGACAAAGACGACGAAGACCTCGACGAAAAAGAGAAGAAAAAGAAAAAGCAAGACTCCGATGTCGACTCAGAGAAAGCGAAACAGAAAGCGATGCTTCTTCTGCTTCAAGCGAAGAAAAAACGCGAACAAGAGCTCAAGGACAAAGCGCTTCGCGACCAAAAACGCAAAGAGGAAGACGAGAAGCGAGTCAAATACATCTGCAAAGACGGCGATACTGTTCAGTCGGTCGCTCTCAAACAACTTCGCGACAGCCGCGTGACGGCTCTAATCTACCAGATCAACAAAGACGTCATACCTACGAAGATAGTCAACGGAGAGCAAGTACCTGTCCTTCATGCCGGTCTGGTAATCTGGCTACCTTCACCCAAAGAAATCCGAGAGTTCCGCACCAAACTGGTCAGCGGTTCTCAATCCGGGACAGAACCACAAGGAGCAAAGGAGTTCGCATCTGTCGAAGATGAGCTTGCAGCGCGCTTCGGTGACAACTGGGCCGGTGATGGAGAATCAAGCCCTGGAGAAGAAGCGAATTCTGCTTCAGCACCCGGAGTTCCTCAACAAAATAGCATAGAGAAGAAACTTATGGACGACGCAATCGCGGACGCAAAGCGCCGCCGCGAAAATATCGAGGCCGCACTTGGTCCAATCGCATCAAGCAAAGCAGCGAATCGGGCGCCCACTGGACAGATCATCTACCAGGTCAGGCTCGGCGACACTCTTCGCTCCGTAGCGCAGAAACAGCCGTCCCTGGGCGACGTTCATCTGTGGCGTTTGCTTGCCGAGGTGAACGGCTTGTCGACAGAAACCGACGCCAAAGGTCAGCCGGTAGCCGGTCTGTCTCGAGGCAGTAAAATCAAGTTGCCTACTCAGCAGGAAATCGCAGACTATCGACAAAGAATCGGCTCTATGGCCGGTCAGCCGATGCCGCGAGAACAGCGAGTCTCGAAGACATGCCGCACTTGCGGCAAAGTCAATCCGGCTGCTGCATCTTCTTGCCCAGGCTGCGGATACAAGTTCGGCACGATCACGCAAGCGAACGTTCCAGCAGCTGCCGCCCCAGTGCCAACTTCAGCCGTTCCAACCTCCATTTCGACGACGCCTGTTCCTACCGCACAAGCGGGCGGACCTGAGCAGTCGGAACCCAAAGACGCAGCAACAATACTTCTTGAAGGCATGAGCCAAACAACCGGTGGACGCACCGAAGATCTCGATCAGCCTCCTCAGGGCCCAGCCACGGTTAATATCGACGCGGCTCAATCCGCGCCTCAAACAGAAGCGCAAATGTGGGCGTCAGTCAAAGACTTCGAAGCAGGTTGTCGGCTCGCAAAATCGGCCCACTCGTGGGAGACAGCAAGCGGCAAACTCGTTATTCAACTTCAGATTAAAGAGACCGACAAGGATTGGTATCCCATTTTGGAATACGACATCTTCGAATCCCATGCGCTCAGACACAGCTTCATTCGCGAAACCGGAGCGAAGAAGAGCGTCCGTATAGACTTGCCTGCTGCGGCAGCGATGGAGCTAGCGCAAAACGACCTTCTTGCCAATTGGAACAACTACAAAACCAAATTCTTTGCATAAGTTAGTTGTAGTCGCCAACCAACCAACCAACCAACCAACCAACCAACCAACCAACCAACCAACCAACCAACCAACCAACCAACCAACCAACCAATCAATCAATCAAATTAATACGTGCGCGATGAAACCGCCTATTCCGCAGGCGGCATAGAAAACACTCGCAGTCATATCCTAGAAAGAAAAACTTCCTGGCTATTCCGCAGGCGGCATTACTTGACCCGTAATTCCATGCTCGGCAGGCATGGAAACGGCTTGGTTCCGAGACCAGTGTTCATCGGAATCAAACTTGTATGCAGGAACACGAAGTGCAGGGTTCGAGAAACTCATGAAATAGTTTCACTGAAACTCAAACGTTCGCCACTATATATAGTACTAAATTTAGTGCAACATAGGACACAACCTGGTATCGCTTCTGATACCAGTTTGGAAACTTTCTAAATTGAATCGACACCGTATTCAGTATCAATCAATACTGCGAGAATTGAACCTGTTGATTGACAACCGAATAAATTCTGCAAAGTACTCCTGGGTGTATGCGAAACAATCGTTTTCGGGACAGACCGAAAAGTTAAATTCGAGACCCGAGACGTCCGCCAAGAATTAATCTATTGGACACGGAAAAGCCTCAATTTACGCGTCGTTCGCAGCAGAAATGTATTCCAGACAACAGTAAACTCCCTCTAATATTAGTAGTATAAGCATGTCAAGTTAGACGATCCCACACCCCTCTGGATCCGACTTGGCGGGCACTAAGGCTGGCACCTTCACTTTTTTGATTGCTCTTTACTACCCCTGAAGCTTTCGCGCCCACACTGTTGCCGTTTCCCAAGCCGTGCAAGCGGTTTCAGGAATCAGTGAGATGTGTATATAGAAAGTAGATCAGACGACTAGAGCAAATAAATCTCTCATGGCCGACAAACCAGATCCCAAAGCTGAAAACGCGAAAGACCCGAGCACGGAGCCGGTTAAACCGACTTCGGACAGCACCGCAAGCAAACCGGATGCCGGCGACTCGCATGTCGTAAGCAGCACCAACCCCAACGTTCAGACCGACGTTGCGGCAAGCAGCATGACCGATGCTGTGGAGAAAGCACAGACTCTTAACCAGGCAGAACGCCTAGACCAGACCGGCACTCAATTTGTCCAGGGTCCGGACAAATCGGACATGGAACTCTTTGACTCCTCAAAGGAGCCCGCCTCCGACGCTGCGAAAAAAACGGGGGATTCGGACCAGCCAGAGAAAAAAGAGGTTACCAAGAGCGCCGACACTGGAGTTAAGACTGAACAGAGTGAATCTAAGCCGGATGCTGGAACAGAAGCTATTCTCTCCAAGTTACCAGCCGATCATCAACGAGTTCTCGAAGGTTTACCGCCCGATGCGCGCGCTAACTTTGCCAAGCAAATAAACGGCATGGAAGGCGAGTTTGCTCAGAAGATGAAAGCTCAGCAACTGTCAGCACTGGTCGATACTTTCAACAAAACCACTAAGAATGGAGAAACCGCAAAAATCGGCGACACGATAAACGTCGAGGGAGTTGTTCGTTCGATTCAGGCGGAGAGAGCCCGAAGTGCATCGACAGCGAATCGTGGAGGCTCAGCCACCGCAGCACTAGTGGGCGAAGCACCGCCAGCCAGGACGGAAGTTACCGATCCAAATCATGGCACGATCGCGGAAGCTCGACAGCCGGTCAAACGCGAGACCAGCACACCGGCAGCGCCTGCCGACGTCCCTAGTTCGCAAATAGCAACAGGAGACGTTCCCGTCACCGTTGTCAAATCAGCAGAACCAGTTGATATAGCTTCCGCAGATCCAAGAAAAGCAGAAGCCGAGCAACGACAAGCGGCCGGCGACAAACAAGTTAGCGATTTTATAGCCACCCAAACCGGCGAAGCAAAACTCCCCGCCGACTCGCGCAAATCAATAGCTCAGCAAGGATTCGAACCAAAGCCCGGTGCCTACAATCCGGTTAACGTTCCTGGATTCTCGGAGGAAGGAGTTGGCGAGCAACATTCGTCGCTAAAAGAATCCAAAGTTGACAATTACGATATCGAGTCTCGGCAAATGAGCTCGATGACTCGTAATTCAGACAACAGCATCACGAGAACCTACACGGGTGCGATTGATACCGCGGGCATGATCTCCTTTTCGTCCGATACAACATTTCAAGCACATGAAACTATAACCAAGGACAACAAGCTTGAAAGTCGGTCTGTAACCTACAATCAGCCTCTTGAACTCAAGTTCGACACACCTGACGGTCCAAAGAAAATTGCCGACGTCAAAGCTGTTGATACCAAATATGATGCTGCGCGTGACAGATATGTTTCGACAATCAGAAGTGCGGACGGCAGTCAGCATGAAGCAATCGTAAAAACAGATGGCTCTGTAGAGAAATTCGAGCAGACAGTAAAACTGACGACCGCCGAATATACAAAGGGCGTGGAAACGAAAGTCTGGCAGGACAGAAACGGCACCATTACCCAGGTTCAGGAGGGTGATGAACGCTGGTCCAAACAATCAGGAACTGATAAGTGGGTAAAGCAAAACGCGAACGGCGATTACATCGACGCTAACAACAAGGTTGTTTCTTCCGCATCAGAAGCGGCTTCTTTCACAGGAAGATATGAGTTCGTCACCTCGCCGCAAAAGGGTTTGGCTAAAGTCGATACAGCTCAACAACAAGCGATTACTAAGTACGCTGATGGATCGCAAGAGCGGCTCGTAGGTCTGAAAGGCGCTCCGGAATTCACGGTTCGAACATCCGCCGACGGCAAGGTGTCGCTGGATTCTCAGTGTGGACACTTCAGCGTCGACGACAAGTCGATGGAAGTCTTGCCGAATGGCGATATCAAATTCAGAGACACTGAAGGTCAAAAAATCCTAAACAAGGATGGTTCGCTTACAAGCACGTACTCTGATCGCACCAAGAGTTTCCAATCGGTCACAGAAGGTTTCAGCCCGGACGGCGGACGTTACATCAAATCCATCACCTTCGGTGAGCAAGCCAAGATCAGCGGCATGGATATGGCGGGAACATGGACTGTCGGCGAAGACGGCAAGTACCACAATGGTTCCAAAACCTTCGATGGCGAAATGAAGGTTAAAGACCTCTCTACACTTTCATTCACCACTAAGTCACCGGAAGGCGTCAACGGAGAAGGAATTCTCAGGGCCGACGGAAGCAGCTACACCGCCTACTATGACGCGGGCAAGAACTTCTCGAAATCAGTGGAGGGTTTAAAAGATGGCTCCACAATCGAGCGGCGCTACTCTTTCACAGCCGACGAGCAGAAGGATCTGAAAGAACGCTACGGCGACAACTTAGTCTTCAACGAGATATCTAGGACCGATGCGAAGGGCCAAACGATAAAACTTATCGAGGCCACCACGAAAGGACTAGTGGGGGGAGAAGTCGAAAGCCGTATCGTCCAGGCCACGGATGCCACCGGCAAGACATGGAGTTTGCTAAGCCAGGAGAAAAATACCTGGGGCGAGATCGACGCGAAAGGTAAGCCCGTTAAAGGCACGAACGGTGAACAAAACACCTTCACCGGCAATTGGGCTTTGCGCAAAGATGGCAGCGAAAACAGTACGGTCACTCGTATCATAGGCTCTCAGTCGGAAACAAACAACGCCTTCAGCGCGCGCTTCCTGGTCGACTACAGGTCGGACGGCGAAATCACGATCACGAACCAAGAAGTTCCAATGATCGGCTACAGCACGGACGCGAAGATTGGTCCTGGCGTTCAGCGCGGTGCAAATGGCGATCTGACAATCACCAGCGTCAACACTAAAGACCAACTAACAATCAAGGCAAACGGACATGTCGTTTCATCGAATCTCGCGCTGAATCCCTACGGCACCACAGGTCTGGTCGAGGGCACCGACGCCGCAGGTCAAAATTACGTCAAAGAGATCACATTCAACGGACAAAGCACAACTGGTCCCGGCGCGGGAACCTGGCGTCGATCCGGTGATTCGAGTTCCGAAAAATGGGAGCAGATTGACTCATCCGGTAAGCCTACTGGAAAGACCTTTGATGGCGAGATCACGATGAATAGTCGTCTCTCTGGTGATATGACCATCAAAGACAATAAGAAGCACACCGTGGATAGTGTCACCATGGTTACTGGTTTTGAACGGCACGAACAATACGCCTCAAATAACAAGGATTTAGTTAGCTCCTACGAGAAAGCTCCAGACAAATCAACAATAACCCACGAAGTGACCGACAGCTCGAAAACAGCTAAGGAATACGGTCTCGATGAAAATGTCAAACCACCCATCGACAAAGTCGTGGTCACAGATGCAAACGGCAACAAAATAACCTATTACAACGCCAAGGACGGCGAAGGCAATGAATACACTGCGCGTGTAGATGCCCCGTCTGGCACCTGGATTCGTGGCGGCGATCGCAGTTCCAATCAGTGGAACAAAGTTACTGCAGAGAAAAACGAGAAGGGCGATACGGTTTACAAACAGACCGGTGAGACCTTCTACGGCAACGTCGAGCGGGTTGGCAAGACCGCGATCTTCACCAACGACAGAGACAATCAGCGCACATACTATCAACCGGACGGCAGCTTCGAAAGACAGCTGCTGACAGAGAAGACAGAAGTCTTGTCGAACCTTGACGTTCGCTCGACAAAGCAGCCGGAATACACCATTCGTTCGGATGCCAGGGGCAACCGCAGTATTGTCGACAACAATACGGGCAAGACTTACAGCACCACTGATGGTGCGGGAAATCCATTGAAGGTGGACGACAAGGGCAACATGACCTTCACTGATGGTAGTGGAAGAACGATTACCATCGCTCAGGACGGTTCAAGAAAAGTTGTTGATGCGAACAAAAATGAATTAACCACCGATGCCGGCGGCCGAATGCTTCAACAAAAGGACGCAAACGGCAAAACAGTCGCCAACTATAACTACGAACAGAAGGGAGACCAGGTCTACCTAAAGTCATTTGAGAACGCTTCCGGCTACTGGGAGATGACTCAACTCGCAGACGGAAAACAAAAATGGGATCTGATGAACGGCAAAGATGGCGCTACAGCCACCATGCAAGCCGATCGAATCTACATAAATCGCGACAACAGCATGGTCTTGGAAAACGGCGACCAGCGCACCGTTCGAAAACTCGACGGAACTGAAATCGTTCAAACCTCGGTTATGACTGGCGACATCACGACGACGACCGTAGTTGTTGGAAAACGTGATGGCGAAAATTTCACACCTGCATACACACTTAAAACAACGACAGACAAGCACGACATTCAAACCCAAGAGCTCGAATCAGCAGGTGAGCGTGCAGTACGAGGCAAAGATGGTATCTGGACTTCGACAGACTTGAAAACTGGCGAAGTAACCAAGTTTGCTGGTCAAATTAGCATCGACGATTCCGGAACTCTTCGAAAGGTCACATTCGAAACCGAGAGAAATGGTGATACGGTCACCGTGCTGAAAAACAAAGACGGCACGCCACGCATAAGTAACACCGTCGATGTCTACACCAATGGCTCCTCATGGCAATCCTACGAAAATGGAGCAATGGTCAGCCGTGACAGAGACGGTGACGTTCAATTCAGACAAACCGCTGCTGGTGAAGTCACTCGAATTGATTATTCGACCACCTCGCCCAAGGAAGTTGTGGGCTTTTCGCAAGGTAACACTTACTGGAAGTTCAATAAAGAAACCGGCAAGTATGTACCGACAGATATCAACAACCCGTCTAAAATTCTCGATCAACAAAATGACGCGCAAGTCACAATCACAATCAACAACCGCAACGGTGATATTGTCAGAACCAATATCCCGACAGGAGACGTCAACACCAGTAAGCTTGACGGAACCACGGAACTTCATCGCAAAGATAACACCATCGTTTATACGGATTCTCAGGGACGTCCGACCAAACAGATAGACGCCAACAAAAACGAGTTTGATCTTACTTACGGTCCCAAAGGAGACCTTTCGTCGATCAAAGCGAGAATCTACACGGGCGTCGACGACAAGGGTCAGCCCACTTACAAGGATATGATGGTGCGCACCGAGGACTACACAGGTCCGGGTGCGGAGACTGCCATCGTAGGCAAAAATCTCAAGATCGAAGGATTCAACGATCGCTACCTGGCTTACGAAAACTCGAAGGGTCACAGGGTTGAAATATATCCGGATACCACTATGCGAGAGTACGCCGGCAAGGATGTGACTTCGGGCGTAATTCGCGTAGACTTGCCCAGCAAGGTCACGGTGCTGGCAAAGGGTTACGATGAGAAGAGCACCGAGCAGCCATTCGAAGACCTGGCCAAACGAGGCCCGATAATCAGAGACGCAGAAATCGTCGCGACGCCAAAAACAGACTTCGATCGTCTGAGGGCACTTGGAAGAGATGTACCGGCACCACCCGCGACACCACAAGAAATAAAGGCGTCGGAGAGAAGTATCATCTACAAAAACGCAGATGGCAATGTCGTCGAGCGTTGGGCAAATGGTGCTACCCAGGAATTCCAAAAGGTTCCAAAAACACCTGGAAGTTCCGAAACTGTAACCCGAATCAAGTCGTCGACCGACAGCACAGGCAGGTACATCGAATACTCGTATGATGATTCGAAAGTAGTATCGACTGTTCCAAACAAAATAGAGATAACAGCGATGGTCCCTGGTGCGGACGGCAAAATGGTGCCGAGCACTTCAGTTCTTCAAAGAGACAAAGACGGTAACGCCACCTGGACGGAGGCCGGCAAACAACCTGTTGCAATCAAAAACTTCAACGTCCTCGACAACAGGATAATGATTGCGCACACCTCAGACGATCCAAACAATCCAAAATTCCTCGAGTTCATCGACACGCGAAACGCCACCAGTCAAGCAATCGGAAAGGATCGCAGTCTTACTGATTTCGACGCTCAAGGCAGAATGACTCACAAGCGCGACGCTGCTGGCAACGAATTCAATTTCTTCTATAAAGGTAACGACACAATTCCGAGCACCCTCCAAAACATGGATGGTAGCTGGACTCGACAGGTAGACAGCCAGAATCCAAATTCAAGCGAGCAAACATGGGTGCATGCCGAGTCTGGAGCGGTCTGGAAGGGAACCGTTTCCACCGAAGGCGGTATTTACAAATTTGAGAATGCCGAAGGCAAACAAACAGTACACCAGGCAGATGGAACTGATAAGTCGACTTACCGGGATGGCACGGTTGAGGTTTCGAAGGAAGGAAAAGTACTGAGTGTTACTGACACTACTGGCAATATCACAAAGTACGAGTACGGAGAGGATGGAAACGCTCCTTACCCAACGGACTTCAAGGTCTACAATGCCGATGGGAAAGTGGTGGCAAACAGCGATTCGTTCGTCAAGAGAAATTCGGACGGCTCGATTGATACTGCAAACCAAATTAAGAAAATCGAGATTGACCCTGCGTCAGGTCGCCCTGTCGTGACCTACAATTCCGACTCCGTTATGAAGCTCAGCGTTAACGGTGTTGGCATCGTCTCGGACAAGGAGTCTAAAATAACCGGTCTTTTCAGACCCGAAGATCACAAATTCATAGAGTCTGGCAAAGACGGCGTCAAGGAAATCACCGTCGATAAGAACGGGAAGATTGAAATCAAGAAGGGCGATGGCTCCTCAGAATACTTCAAGTCAGAAGGAACCCGCGTCGTAACAGATGCCGCCGGAAATTCAATCGAAGCACATTCTATAGATGGAGTAACCGTTCTCAAATACGATTACTCAGTAAACGAAAAAACTGGCAAGCCTGAGCTAACTGGTTTGACGCGCACGACCAAAGACCAAAAAGGTGTCGATCAAATAACCAAGATCGTCAAGGAAGGCGACAAGTTCGTAGAAAGAAGCGGAACTTCCGAAGCGAATCTCAAACCGACCGGCAACGTTTATGACTCGATGTCGAGCTACAGCGACAACGTTTATTTCTACAATAAAGCGCAGAAAACGCAAAGAACGATCGATGCGAACGGCACGGAATGGGAAGTTCGCCGATTTGGAGAAGGAAGCGACGAGCGCTTCACCCGGGTAGAGAGAGATACTCTCGGGCGAGTCACCACAGTTCAAGATCAGAATTACAACATCACCCACTTTGTAAGAAATGCCGATGGTGAGCTGACCAGAATAATTCAGGGTGACGACGAACTATTCAAAACCAAGGAGAACACCTGGGTTTCCAGCGCCAACCCAGACCTGCAGATTCATTTGAAGGACGGTGCGGCAGGTCCAACAATCACTGCTAATGGTGATCAAATCTGGCAGGACAAGGATAACGTCACACGAACGGTAAAAGCAGATGGTTCGGTCGAAATCAGTAGACCAGACGGATCGCAAACAATTATCAGTGCCGACGGTAGCCTGACCAGAACAATTTACTCTCCGACCGGCGGTGGAGAAGTCCAGGAGGTCAGAGCCGGCAAAGACGGCTCTGTTCAGGTCATCATGCGCAATGGTGATGTTCTGAGCCAATCTGCGTATTCCAAAATAATTACTTCCACCACTAGAACACCGGCAGAATTCGAAGGGTCACTAGAAGTTGGCAAAGATGGTCAGTTGACTTTCTTCACGCAAAGCGACAAGTCAACCAACGTGTACTTCTCTGATGGACGCGCGAAATATCTCCAACACGTGGTTACCGGAGACATCGGAGCTATCGTCTCCAAAGACCTGAAAGGTCAATCACCGGAAAATATCAAGGCAATTACCGACGCGATTAAAGCGCGTCCGGCTGATGCAGAGTCAGTTTTAAAAGAATACGGAATTGACAAAGACTCTGCACAGGGCCGCCAGCTCATGAAAGACCTGGAAGCGGCAATGATGTATACCGATAAGAATTCCGAAGCGGTGTACAACAGTCTCAACGATCTCGGTGCAGTCGGTCCTTATAGAATCGACAACGAATTCAATATGAACGACGCACGAGAAGTAAACACGATGAATCGTGGTATGGACGCTCTTAATCGTTCTTACTACGCGCCGGAACAGCAGACACCAACAAACTCGCCGCAGCCAGGTCAAATACCGCAGACGCAAACAAATCCGAATGGGCCTCCTCCAGGTTCAGATTTGGCCGGTGGCTCACCTCCGATCAGCGACCACGGACAGGCTCAAAACGTCGTAGATGAAAACGCAAGACGCATCGAAGCAACGTTAAAGACTGCCACTAAAGCCGATGGCAAACCTCTTTCAAGTGAAGAACTCAAAGACGTCGCGTCGCAACTTTCATCCAATCCGCAAAATGCAGAAGCACTGTTGAAGGAAAAAGGCTTCGATACTTCAACGGCGAAAGCTCTTTCAGATACTATAAAGAGCCAGCATGACACCGCAAATGATACCGCCAGAGACGATATCATTAAGCAAGCACTGAAAGATGGCGGCGTTCCTGCCAATCGCATCGACGAAATTGCCGGACAAATCAAGGCAGACCCGAATAACATCCAGAAAATTCTCGAACGTAACAGCGTGCCAGCGGATAGCGTTCCAAAAATAATGGACTCATATAAGTCCGACATAGCAGCGCTCGATAAAGCAGCTGGATCCATCATTGGAGATAATCTAAAACGCTCCGGTCTGCCCGCCGAAAAACAAGCAGAAGTAGCAGCCCAAATCCAGGCACATCCAGAAAATGCTCTGCAGATTCTCAAGGATGCAGGCGTTCCAGAGGCAAATGCAACTCGGATCGCCAACGAAATCAATAAAGACATGCGGACTTTCAATCAAATCCGCGAGACTGCCGAAAGCCGACATATAGATGCGCAAACAGCCGCGTCTGTTGCACTTGAAACCTATAACAGTCCAGAGAACGTAACCGCAGCTCTGGCAAGAGCCGGAGTTGACGTAAGTGTTGCAAGAGAAGTCGGTCAGCAAGCTAGCCGCGACGTAGTCAGCGACAACGTCATCGTCGCACCAACACCAGTCATCGTCGCTCCCGCGCAGAATGGACCGCCAACAGATGTGATCCGAACCGGCTCTCACACGAATGTCAACGATATCCCGCCGAACACGACGGATGTCGCTAACGACTTCAATAGAAGTCGAGCCCAAGTGGACGCGCTCAACGCGGCTGCAGAACAGCAAAGAGTTGCCAATTTCGAACAAAAACGCGAGGTTGGTTCAAAGGCTGACGAGCGAGCAGACAGAGTCGGCGACGAGATTGCAAAAGAAGCGATCCGTGAAGAAGCACGGGCGAAAGAAAGACTTGAATCAGACAATAAGCACCGGGAAGAGCAAAGACAACAAGAACAGAGAGATGCCGAAAAGCGCGCAGAAGAACAACAGCGTGTTCAGAAACAGCAGGAAGAGGAGAGAACCCGCAGAGAGGAAGAACAGCGCAAACAGACCGAAGAGATCAAACAACGCCAGGAACAAGAGCGTCGAGAACTCGAAGAGCGCCAGAAGAGCGAGCGTGAGCGTGCGGACAAAGCCCGCCTGGAGTCTCTGGAGAGAGAACAGCGTGCTGCCAAAGAGAACCTTCTGAAACAACAAGAGCAGGCTCGACTAGAGCGAGATAGAAGTCTCGCCGAAAGCAATCGCCAGAAAGATCTAGCAGATCAACGCGCTACCGGCGGGAAGATCGAGACCGAGAAACCCGCTCCTGTGGTCGGAAAATTCGAAGGGCAAGCGCAAACCAATCCACGAAACACGACAGACTCCACGGCGCCGACAACACCATCTCGTCCCCCTGAAACACGCGGAGAAACTCGCCAGTCTGACGCACCGCGCACGACGACGCCCGGTTCCGACGTCCGCCAACCAGAGGCTCCCCGCACCACACCTGGTTCCGAGACGCGCCAGCCAGATGCTCCACGCACCACACCTGGTTCCGAAACGCGTCCGCAGGAAGCTCCACGCACCACCACTGGTGCCGATGCTCGACCGCCGGAGGCTTCTAAACTACCAGGTTCTTCGGACACGCGTCCAGATGTGCGCCCATCGAGTACTCCTCCGGAGGCGGGCAGCGCTCGTCCGACAACAGTGCCTGGAGCAGACCTGGCGAAAGCGCAGACCGCGGGCTCCGCAAGTGCCCCTGACGGCGCGCTCAAGAGAGACGCGGCCGGTAACTTTACGAAGGTGGATGCGAACGGCAGTGTAATTAAAGTTGATGCAAGCGGCAAACCTATCACGACTAAGGACGCGCCTCTCGGTAAGACCGGTGAGCTCGGTCCCGACGGAAAACCAGTCGAGCACGTCGACACCAAAGGCGATACCAGCAAAACCGCTGCTGACAAAGGTGACGGAGACCACAATTCACCGATCGTCGTCCCCGGCACAGTTACGCCGCCAGCCGGAGAAGTAGTACAGAAGCCTGCAGGACCCGCTCCTGCCGTACCGGTCGAGGGTGGTGCATTAGACCGCTCGGGAACCGCACCGGCTGGCGATATCGTCAAGGGGCCAGGCAAAATGTCTGATACGGTGGCTGAAAACACCGTCGACAAAGTTACGCCTCAACCTGGACCTGTTCAGCCTGGAAGTGTTTCAGGCAACACAACAACCACGGCGAATCAATCAACTGGAGCGACTCCGCCTGGTGGGCAGGATCCGGCTCAGACAGTTCCAGCCGGACAGGCACCTGGACACACTCCACCAGCAACTGGCTCCCAAGCAACGGCTCCGGCTACCGACCCATTGAACCGGTCTACTGTTGATCCGAGTGGAAATGTCACCACGCTACCCGCTGGCAGCCAGCCACCTGCAGGTCAAACACAAACACAAACACAAACAGGAAAGGAACCTTCCGCACCCGCCGGAACTCAGACTTCGCCTGTGGGCACCGCGCCGACCCAGCAGCAAGGGCAAGGTCAAAATGGTCCGACCCAGGGTCAAGGTCAAACACCTGCCGCGCAAGACCCATCAACACAAACACCAGGAGCGGGAACCGCCCCGCAGCCGGCAGGTCAAGGTCAGACTCAGCCGCAGCAGCCATCGACAACCGCACCATCTACAGATCCTCTAAACCGAAATTCCGCGCCTTCAGGTACAGCGACGCAACCGACCGGTCAAGCTCCCGCTGGTCAGACCCAGTCAGGACAGGCACCTACCGGTCAAGAGCCAAGCCAGCAACCGTCCGGCCAGACACCTCCGGGACAGACGACGACGGGAACGGGACAAGCCCAAACTGGACAGACGCAAACTGGTCAAACGCAGAGCGGTCAACCGACGAGTCAGACTCCAGCAGGTCAAACCCAAACGCCTGCCGGTCAAGCACCAGCTGGTCAGACTCCTGCGGGACAACAAACGACTGGCTCTTCGACACCGGATCCGCTACCGAAAACCAGCACCGATCCTGGTACCACTACTCAGGTTCCCGCCGGTCAAACTCAGCCCGGTCAGTCAACGACCGGTCAAACGACAACAGGTCAATCTACAACAGGTCAGCCAACCACCCAGACTCCGACTGGTCAAACGAGCGGCCAAACTCAGACCGGACAGCAACAAACAACTCCGACGGGCTCATCAAATCCGGATCCGTTGCCAAAGACCAGCACCGAACCTGGTACCACTACTCAAGTTCCAGCCGGTCAAACACAGACTGGTCAGTCAACTACCGGTCAGACGACAACCGGTCAAACGACAACCAACCAACCGGCAAGTGGTCAACAGACTACTGGTCAAACACCGACCGGTCAAACACCGACCGGTCAGCAGCCATCCGGTCAGACAGGAACATCAACTCCGGACCCGTTGCCGAAAACAGGCACCGAGCCTGGTACCACTACTCAGGTTCCCACCGGTCAAACACAGACAGGTCAGTCGACTACTGGTCAGACGACGACCGGTCAAACGACGACCAACCAACCGGCAAGTGGTCAACAACCAACTGGTCAAACGCCGACCGGTCAGCAAACATCCGGTCAGACAGGAACAGCAACTCCGGATCCGCTTCCGAAAACCGGCACCGAACCTGGTACCACCACTCAAGTTCCATCCGGTCAATCAACATCCAGCAACGCTGGTCCGACAGGTCAGACTACAACTGGTCAGACCACGACAGGTCAGCCACCGGCGGGTCAGACTCCGAGCGGTCAGACCTCCACAGGTCAGACGACCACAGGACAGACAACTACCGGTCAAGAACCGGCACAGCAGTTGCCGAAGCAGTCTGATCCAGGTTCGACCTCGACGACAACCGGTCACCTACCGACTTCAGGTCAGACAACGCCTTCCGGTCAGACTACGGGTCAGACGGATCCTCAAGGTCAACAGTCGCCTTCTGGTCTGCCGTCCCAGACAGTTCCGAGCGGTCACGCCGGTCAAACTCAAAATCCGACGGGAACGACAGGTCAACACGGCACCACCTCGACTCCAACATCGGATCCATCCACATCACTTCCAAAAACTGTCGACCCCAACGCGCCGGCTAGCACCACTGGCAATACCACAACTTCAACACACACGGGTACGACTCAAACCGGTACCGGTCAAACTGGAACGACTTCGACAGGCACGACGACAACCGGAACAACTCAAACCGGTACGAGCCCGACTGGAACGGGCCAACCGGGGACCGCGCAAACACAGACACCTCAGACCGGAAGCGGAACCCAGACAGGAACCACACAAGGTGGAACCGTTCCGAATGGAAACGCGACCACCGATCCATCTAGCGTGACTCCGGCAAGCACAACAACGAGCCATGCTACCCAGACAACTTCCACGGGCAATGCACCTGCCGGACCGTCATCCGATCCAGGAAGTATTGGGAACGCCTCCAGTCACGGCAATGCTGCACCAGCGCATTCGTCGAGCAGTGGACAAGCAGTCAGTGCAGCGGCTCAGGATATGGCATCACAAATCGCCACGACCGCGGTCGTCGTGGCCGTTATCAACAGCATGTCCAGCCACGGCTCTCAGCAGCCTCAAGTTCAACAGAGACCCACTGTAGACCCGGGTTCCACAACGGTCAGCTCCACCCCGACACAGCTACCGTCGTCCGCTCCGTCATCGTATTCGCAGCCGGCTAATCACTCCGGTTCCACAACCTACACGCCACCAGCTAGCAGCACCACCAGCAATACCGACCCTTCGTCGAATACATCCGGTGGCTCCACCACGATTTCTACTGGCTCATCGACAACACATACTTCATCGACGTCGACGCAAGCTCCAGCATCGCCGCAACCGGCTTCGGAACCAACTTCCTCATCTGCGCAGCCACAGTCGACTAAATCAGAGCCAAATCAAGTTGCGCAGGCATCCGAGCCGACAGCACAACCTTCGCCGCAATATCAGTCAAATGCACCGCAGACGAACACAGCGACAACGCCACCCTCCACGCATGCGCCATCCGTCTCCACCACGGTTCAGCCAGTTACGCTACAGCAACAACCACAATCGTCGAACCCCGCCCATAGCATTTCAAACACTTCCCAGAATCAAACAGCTGAGCCCGCCCACAGCACCGCAACCAGTCAAGCACCGCAACCAGCACCGGCAAACTCCGGCAACGTACCTTCAAATACAGCTACTCAGAATTCGACCTCTTCGGCGCCCGATCCGTCGCAGGCATCTTCCGTCGGCAACACTGATGACGAACAATCTCACAGTCACGCATCGGCGGCCACCCATGCTAACGCGACCCAACAAGGTCCAGCCGACCCTGGTCAAAACGCTCAACCGACTACGACGACGGTCATCCACACTCAAACAGCGAACCGTTCTCAACATCAGGGGCAGCAGAATGCAGCTCCTCAACCGCGCCAAGCAGCTCAGCCTACTTCACACAACACTTCAGGCGCGCATGGACAGCAAGGACAAACACCCGCCCAGCAAGCTCCGGCTCACACCGCCAGCGGTGGCACCACTTCCGGGAACAGTTCATCTTCTTCCACTTCCGGCAACACAGACCCCACAGCAACAACAGCAGCGAACTCCCCATCGACTTCCGCCGCGCACACTACTAGTGCAGTCACCGGGGCGCACGCTAGCGCGACGTCGGCTGGTTCACAAACAAGTACAGGTCAAGGCAGCTCGGCGGATCCGGCTGCAAAAGCGAACCTGAATAACGCCGATCCAAACAATGATCCCAATGCTGTTGGAATCGTAAGTAACACACAACCAGACCCAAGTTCTTCATCAAGCGACCCAACGGCAAATAGTCAAGATCCAGCTCAAAGTCAGACATCCCAAGATCCATCGATGGCGCAAGATCCTTCGATGACTCAAGATCCTGCAGGTGTCCAAGATCCTTCAATGGTCCAGGACCCTTCAACGTCTCAGGATCCATCGACTACCCAAGAACCTTCAACAACTCAAACTCAAGCTCAAGATCCGAGTTTAGCTCAGCAACGACAGGAGTCGTCCGAGTCCCAAAAGCAGGCGCCGTCTTCATCGTCCGATCAGTCCGATGTCACAGCTATTTCAGATCGCCGCGAGGAAATAGAAGCTCAGAAATACGCCTACGACAGTAAAGAAACTCAACTGCGCGAGCCTCAGGAGTCTATCGATAAACAGCATGTCGTCGATGACTGGTCCATTGAACCGACCTACGACGCAGCCGCTGAGCGCGCGCGCATAGAGGCACAAGTCGACTCTTACTTCGAGTCGCAAAAGACTATCGATCCTCCATTCGTCGACATGTCCGGCGACAGGGTTATAGAAAAGCACATGCCGGACGGCACCACACTGCTGACGTTTAACGACGGAGTCTCCGCCTGGGTTAAGGGCGATCAAGTCACGGTAATTGATTCAGAAGGAGACATATCAAGCTTCGTAGGTCGCATCGACACCGCCGATGGCAACGTCACCATATACGATGCCAACGACATTGTCATTCATTCAACAGAACCGATAGTCGAATCTGCTGGCGGAGTAGAACAGTCGCACTACACGTTCGTGTACTCCAACGGCGAAGAGAACAAGCAAGTTCAAATTCCAAGCGACTGGTCAATTTCCTTCGGCGATGATGGAAATCAAATAGTCTCCGACGCAAGCGGAAATCCGATGATTCTCCTGGACGGCGACTCGGCTAAGTACGTCGGTCCGGAAGAATTCCAAAGTCTGTACGGAGACCTGGACGGCGATGTCACCATTCTCGATACGGTGCAGTCGGTTCAATCCTCTGCCGGCCGTGTTACGCTCCTTGATTTCAACCCGGGCAGCACCGATAGCACCGTTAGCGGTGTCACCAACCTGCTCGATTCTTCAGCGCAGGTCTTGACTCAGAATCCTCAAATCGATGCACTCGGTCCGGAACAAGCTCCGGCAACCGTTGATCCGAACGCAATCGATCCGTATTCAGTCGCAGCCACTACGGACCCAGGCATGACCGACCCAGGTCTGCCGATGATGAACGCAAGCGCTCAGATTGATCCTATTCTTGATGCGTTCAACGACCCACCGGCGTCGGGTAGCGCAATCGATCCTGTCGCAGGCATGCCGATCGATCCGACTACCGGTCTCCCCTACAATCCGGAAACCGGAAAACTCCTAGATCCTTCAACTGGCCAAGAAATAGGCAACTATGTGGCGCAGGATAATTCGTTTAGCGGAACCAGCGGTATCATCAGTGGTGACAAGACCTCGCCGGTTGCAGAGAATCCTGGAATCAATCAACCTGAAGCTGAGAGTTCACAGAACCTGGCGGATATCTTGAATGACGAGATTCTTCGAATCCACGACAACATAGAGTCACGACTGGAAGAAATTAGAAATGGTGTACATGGAACACGGATAGACGACGATAGCGTAATTGCGAGCTTCGCTCCTGAATCGGCGTCCGATGTTTCCTCCAGAATAGACGATATCGACAAAGTCGCCGACGAACGCGAGCAGCACAAGCAAGATCGCATCAAAGACGAAGAGGAACGCAAGCGCGACGAGGAAGAAGAGCGGCTCAAGAAGCGCAAAGAGGATATCAAAAAGCTCGCAGACACGATGCAAGCCATCATCGCTACCAAGCGTCGCGAGGAGATGGAACGCGTCAGAAAGCTGCTGGAGCAACAACGCAAGATCGAAGAATTCATTGTTAAGGATACGCGCCAGTCGAAGTACACCGTACGCTACGGCGATACACTCGAGTCGATCGCTAAGAAGATGTTCAAAGATCCGCGTGTCGCAACGCTTATCTACGACATGAACAAGAGCAAGGTAACTGTCGAGAACGTCGACGGCAAGTCTGTCTACCATGTTAAGCCGGGTACCGAACTCAAGCTTCCGAGCCCTCGCCAAGCACGCGAGTGGGTCATGCGCGGCAAGCACATGCAGACCGAGCAAGCGGCAGCAGACAAGGTCCGTAAAATCACGGAGAAAGAGAAAGCTGAACTCGACGACCGTCGCAAGCACGTCGAATCGATGCTCGGTGCCGTCGGTTATGTTGGACCGAATACCGAGGACGGCGGAGTCAAATATAACGTAAGGCTGGGTGATTCGTTGCGTTCAGTAGCTATGAAACATCCGATGTTGAACGACGTTAGTCTCTGGAGACTGCTCGCAGAGAAAAATGATTTGCCCACTACCACTGACAATCATGGTATCCCGACTGCTATTCTGAAACGTGGAACCAAACTCCTGATGCCGACGAAGCAAGAAATTGTCGACTTCCGGAAGAAGATCGGCGTGCTTACGCACCCGGCGTCGACCTGGATCAACAACACTTCCAAAGACGGTCCTGAATCGTCTATCCACTCGAAGAAGTGCTCGGACTGCAAACGTCAGGCTCCAATCGGCGTGGCGATCTGCCCGAGCTGTGGTCACATTTTCGAATCTGTCATAACCGGCGGCGTCGCCAAACAGTCATTCACAATCGTCACGAAACCGCCGAAGGCCGGTATCCAAACTAAAGATGATTCGATTACTGCCGATTCCAATCGCAAGAGCGGAGTAAAGACAAAGGACGACGAATTCGCAAAGGATCCGCTTGTCGAAACTGCTGACGATAACAAAGTCGTTGATCTCTCTAGCCATGGCGTCTCAACCTCGGAAGAAGTTTCGATTTCTGAAGAGGGTGAACCGGCAACTGCCACTGCAAGTGGTGTGAAAACGAATGACCAATCAGGCGTCAAGACTACCGAAGAGCGCAAACCATTCGTTTCAACGTCGTCGAGTGACAACGGAGTACCGACAGAGGAAGACAGAACAGTATTCGTAAACCCAGGCGCAGCAGTAGACCCAAGCAGCGCGATAACTCAAGAGCTCGGTGACGATTATGAAAGTACAGTCATCGTCAAAGATGGCATCGTCACGGCACAACTGCCGGACGACTCAGATTCGACCGTGATAGTAACCGGCGCGCCGAAGCAACCGATCTCTGACGCAGTCAGCGCTTCCGAAAGTCTGCTTCAGGGCATATCTTCACTTCACAAACGCGGTAATACCGGAGGCGTCGACACCGGTGGTGTCACAACTGGTGGCATAACTACCGGTGGTGTCACTAGCCAGCAACTGCAGGTCGAACGCTTTACTGAACAACTGAGTGAGACCTGCAGACTTGTCCAGCTTGATTCCTCGCGTGCCAACAAGCGCAGCACTAGACTTCAGCTCGAAGTGCTTCGCGAGGGCAAGTGGTCACCTGTAATCGCATACGAAATCGCCGCGGAAAAATCAGTCCGCCACGAGTACAGCCTGAGCGGAAAGACAAAGTCGATGAAGATGGACCTACCGAGCGGCGCTCTGGAAGCGATGGTGCAAAACGACCTGACCCGCAACTGGAAATCATACTGCGAAAAATTCCTGACCGGCAAGAAGATCTCGGCTTAAAGCGTTCTGGTTCGAACGCTTAACCGCGCTTGAGTTCCTAAAGGCGCTCGGATTCAGTCGGCCGTCAGCTCACGGAATCTAGTAAGTTCGCCATCATGGGTCATGTTGCGGAGTTTGTAAACAACATCGACGGTAATTCGCTCACCTTCGACTGTTAGAAAGTGGTGATTGTTATCATCGTCGAAAAAAACCGCATAGTGTTTCAGCGTACCGGGTTTCTGCTCCCAGTAATAAAACAACGAGCGTCCATTGAATTTCGCACCTGGAACTCTTTTGCGCTCACCCCAGACATCGACGATGATTCCAGCATCGTCCATCATGAGTACAATCTCTTCGGCGGGTCCCTCGTCCGCATCTTGAAACGGCAGCTGCGGAGGATGTAGAACCAAAAATTCATCTGTGAATTCTGCTACCGGAGCATTGCGACCGGCAGAGGAGAATGTTTTTCCGCGACTGTCGCGCAGCGTTTTTTTCAGGTCACGAACATCGAGTTCGTCCACAAGACTAAGAGACTCGGTAAACTGCTCACCAGATGGGAAAGCGTTTCCGGCGCCGGTCGGAGAAACACCTGGCAGACTTGTATGTCCGCCCTGGGCATCGTTGTTAGCTTCGTCATCTTGAGGGTCCATAAACTATTCTGTTCCAACCGCGCTTCGTGCTTGAGACCTAGTCTACTAACCTTGTTGTTCCCCGCCGCCTTCTTCACTTTCTTTCTGGAAATTCTCCAGAGCTGTTCTTACCTTGTGGAGCAAGACCAACTGAGCGTCCGTAGATAACTGCTGATCCTTAATCAAGTGCGCTGCCAAACAGTACGCCAGATCGACATCGCCCTGACTTACCAGACGTTCGGTAAGCAGTCGGCAGAACCAGGCAGCAGAGTCGGAAGCCGGCGTATCCTTTCGGTTAATAGAAGAATTGAAGTCGAATTTGATTTTTGGATCTCGAACAACTTCCGACACTTCGAAACGATACAAACACTTCGAAGTGCACGGACCACAGGTAGGAAGCGGTCCCTGGTCACGTTTATGCAATTCGATAAAATCATCGCGCCACTGGCGCAGAACGTTGATGTCCAGTTTTCGGTTTACTTCAGTGGGTTGGAAGGCTGGTCTCAAGAGATTCAACCACCGCATGTGCTGTTCTCGCACCTGGTCGTAAAACCAATAGTTTTCCTCACCCTTGCGCTCGAAGTATCTCTCGGTCGCCTGAGTTAGAACGCACCAGGTTATGCCGGTGATATTTCCGGTTCTCGCTCGACCACCAATGACACGCTGAATTTCGTGAATGATCTGCGCACGAAAGTGAACCAGCTGAGTCAAATCTTTCAGCGTGGATAAGAGATAGCGGTTGTAGACTTGCCTGAAAAGCGTATCGTCAGCGACAGGTACGGCTGTGTCCAGAATCGTCGAATCGCATCGGTGCAAACAAAAACGGCAGCCGAGATGCCGGTCGAACTTGCCGACGATATCTAACGGTTTCATCGCCTGCCTGACGACCTCATCAGATTCTTCCGGTGTCCTCGGCGGTGGCACCTCTTTTGTCTTGTCGAACATGATCGCAAGGTGGAACGGTTGTTCCATCTTCTCAGCGTAAACAATCGCGCGCCCCTGTCCGAGCGCTGTTACGTGCCTCTTTTGAATGTCGTCCAAGTTCATAGCACCACCCATGGAGTCACGGTCATCGACCGCCACGATACGGTGCATAACTTTCAAGTTAGTGTTCTTCAACGCTTCCGGAGCCAGTTTGTTCGGGATTTGGTCCGCGATGATGAACCCTTGTCCATACGAACGAATTTCTGCAAGCATGTTGGTGAAGAACTCAACTGCTTTACCCGCAGGGTTGGCGGATTCACCCGATTGCCCGGTCGGCACGTTCTTCAAAAGACGGTGAGCCTCCTCGATCAACATGACGTGTTTCAAGTCATCGTGCGGACCGCCGGCTTCTCGATATTCATAGAGGAATACGAGCAACATTCCCATGAGGAAAGACTTTTCACTATCTTCGGAAACCATCTTCAGTTCGATAACTGTAGGTCTTTTGAACAGCGCTTCAGCAGGGATTGACCGGCGCGTGTTTAGCATCTGCCCCTTACCGCCGATCAGTAGAGAGCCGATACGAGCTTTCAGAGCGGCTTGTACGTCAGGTCCGATTCTTTCTGAATATCCGAAACTCTCGACGACCGGATCGATAATTTCGAAAAGATCCTTCATGGTCGGGTAAATTTCCGGCGGGCAATCGGGGTCGCCAGGCTCGATTCCCGGAGGCAGTCGCCTGTTCTTGTTGTTTACCAGATCCCATCCGCGAACGTTATAAATTTCGTTCAACGCTTTTTCCAATACCTGCGGCATCGGAGAATACATTTCAAAACTGGCGTTAAATACTGACTTGAGCGCGTCCAGGTGGGTTTGAACTTTTACGCCTCGCATGATTTCGAAAGGGTTCAATCTAAACGGTGATACTGTTTCATCACCCAGAGAAAACGCCTGTCCAATACCTTTAAACTGTTCGGACATCAGCATCATGTGCCGATATTCCGATTTCGCCGGCTCGATAACCATGAATGGAATCTTGTAATTCCAAAGTTGACCCAGCAAGTAGAAGCAAGTATTCGTCTTGCCGCCCCCTGTGACTCCGCAGACGATGGTGTGCTTCTGCATTGCGTCAACGTCGATGTAATAAAGGTTCCCCGTATCCATGCCGCGGTCGAGGATGTTCCCAATCGCGATCGTTCGCGTCGGATCCTTCGGAGGAACTGGCGCTAAGGAGAACTCTGCGGACCTTCGAATTCGGAAGCCCGGCATCTCACGCTTTGGCAAGTGAACAAACGCAGACAACATGCGAGAGTTCAACGGCGTCAAAAATTTGTATTCTAAGAGATCTTGGAAGATCTCATCGTTTCGTTTGTTTCTAAGCAATCCGAAAGATTGAACGTGAGGTTGAAGACCCTTGATCTCGTGCGTGCGAAGCGGTGTTGGACGGCTGGTTTCATCAACATACGTTGCGCGAATCAAGGACTGTAGTCTGACAAATACGGAACGATCCGGAGCAAAGAAGTAAACAGCAGTCAACCAATGTCCGACCGCGATACCCAGCTGAACATGCTTCAAGTAAGCATCTTGAAGTTCAAGATAATATTTGATTCTTCGTTTCTTTTCCGGGTCTTCATTTTCCTGCGCGCGCTGGATCTGGTCGACAACAGTCATCTCTTCCCGGTTTACTTTCTGGTTTGGAATCGGGATTGCGAGCACGAGGAAGCCGAAGTCATGCCCCTGAAGACCAGTCGCAAGACGTTCTATCTGTTCCGATTCCATGGTATCACCAGCAGTGGACTTCAAAGCCGGGATTCCTGTAACAAGACCGGTATGGACAGCAAGTGGATCAACCATGCGCTTCATCTGCTCCGTCGTAAACGGCTCATTATGAATATCAACACCGTTGTAGACACTGTGCATGATCGAGCGCAAAGACGTATAAGCAACCATATTCGCACTGCTGTCGCCGTTGCCGGTTGAGTCGGCAGGCAGCGAGACGCCCATATAGTAGTTGACCCCGGTCTTGTTTCCGAGTACAACGAACGAGAGATTAGCTTTCTGGCTGTGCAAGCCGGTCAAGGCATCCTCAGAAAGGTACATCCGCTTAGGCGGCTTGCTTGGATCCTGGTCTTGTTGAGGCTGTTGACTCTGTTGATTTTTTTCACGTTCGATGTCCCACGAACGCAAAACACCGTCGATGCGCACGAAGGTGAGATCGGGGAGCGGCCAGCTGTGCAACTGGGCTCCGTCAAACGGTGTGACCTCGAGATCATCAAGGTCATAGCGCCTGAGGTCGGCGATTTTCTCTTCCCAAATGTTGCGGTCTCTAGATGTACTCACCAATGAAGGAATCCTGTAGAGAGGTTCTGTTTAATGACTTCTTATACTAATTGAATAACTGATCTAACTATACACGTGACTCTTCTAAAACTCTGCTCCTGCCAGTAAATATGCCCCTTTGCCTTTCGCAGATCCGAAGATTACCGCACGGCGACTGATAATTGTTCGCATCTCAGCCACCGCCACCGGGAGTGGCGAACCCACCTTGGGTCGGCATGCCCTGCGGCATAGCTCCTTGCGGTGGATAGCCTTGCTGCTGTGGATAACCTTGCTGCGGAAAACCTTGTTGGGGAGCGCCTTGCTGTTGTGGGTAGCCCTGCTGAGGGAAGCCTGGCTGCCCCTGCGGGTTCTGCTGACCAGACATTCCAGGCGGCTGCGCGCCTTGCAATCCCGTCGCACCCGGTTGAGCCATCAATTGATTCGGTAAGCCGGCTCGCCATGTGCCTTTCAGTCGCTCCTCATCTGTTTTTCTCCAGGAATAACTACCTGAGGCAAAGGAGCCATCCTGATTCTGCCCGATCGTTCCACTAAAAAGAATCGGCCATATGTAGCCAACCGAGTCGTATTGCTTCTGCAGCGATAATATATTTCCTTTGGAAACCTCGCCGGTAAGCGTGAAATCACCTACATTGTCGCGCCCCTTACCACTTATGCTTTTGCCGGATTGCCGGATCTCTACTCCAAAACTCTGAAAAGGTTGTCCACTTTCAGAATCAGTTAGAAGGACCATCCATTGAGATGGCAATGCAGCACCATTCGCGGTGGCACCTCCCGTTAACTGCCCACCACTAAATTCACCGAGTTTGGTGTACACCACAAATCCAATCACAGCTAAAACACCGACGATACCAATCATGGCGGCAACCATTGCCAATGGATTTTTCTTGGGTTTAGGGCGCGCAGCAGCCTTCGCCTCCGCTCTCATCTTGCCAATATCAATCTCCTGTTCCAGAGGAGCTCTTTTGGGATTAAACACACTTCGCTCTCTCGGCTTCTCGCTTACCAGAGCATCACCTGCGGTATCATTCACGTCACTCTCACTCGAAGCAGATGGTCCTTGAATAAACTTCGATCGAAACTCATCGCGTCCTTCCGGCGTTTCGAAACCTATGACGCCGCTGCTTTGCAGCGCGCCTTGCATGCGCAATGCCGAAATTCTGCTGAGTCCCTCTTCAAAGGATAATCTGCTGTCGATGTTTAAAGAAGATTCGTTGTGCTGATCACTATCATCGCCGTCATTGTTCGCATCATGAAATGACAAAGCATTGGCCGAAAGCGAGACCGCGCTTAAAGGCAACTCTTGAACCAAAACAATATTGAAATCACTCGAGGCGGGAAGCAAACCAAATACGGGCACACCGGATGCTGTCTCCTGAGCTTGTGTGAGACATATCGTCTGACCATCATTTTCCTGGACAACCAGCAATAGCGAGTCGGCCAGCATGAATGAAGGATAAGCTGTACGAACGATCTTCGATGTCTTGCCAGTCGTTTCTAAGGTATTTGATTTGGATGATGACGATGACGACGCGCGTTCAACTCCCGGCAATGCACTATCCGGAGCGGGTGCAATTACTTGCTCCGACGAATTTCGCCTTATCTCGGCAGACGACGAATCAACCGCATCCGCACTGTATTGAGCAACTGTACTCTCGGAAGAAGAAGAAGAAGAAGAAGAAGAAGAAGAAGAAGAAACAAATTCGCGCGCAGGAGGCTCAGCGGTGCGAATCGCAGCCCTGAAAAAATCATTCTTCTCATCACCTTTTGCCTGCTGCGGCGGTCCGAAGTCAGCAAACATACCCTCAGCCAGAAGCGTTTGGCTCATAGGCTTACTTTCATCAGCACGCTGAACATCCCCGCTGTCCTGGAGGAAAGCACGACTTCCGTGAAACTGCCTCGGTTTTGGAGTCAGGGCATCTTTGAACTTACATCTGGTAACAACCCGCTCCATTACCAAAGGGTCGTTCTCCGGACGCAGATGCTGGGGGCTCGAAGCAGGCGCACGCTTAATAACAAGGTTAGGCATCACGGTCGGAGAGTACCGCGACATTACGCTGCCGCAGTCACGACAATTTTTCACTCGCTGCCTGAGGACGACGCCGCAATGCTGGCAAATCAACAGGCCTGCGTTCGCGTCCTGCGTCCACTTATTGTTCATTAGCCGGCCTTGTCGCTATCGTTGTCTCTATCCTTGCTCTTCTTACTCTTCTTCTTATCGCCGAAACTATCAGTGATGGCATGCATTTTCTCAACCAACTTGCGATTGATCTTCTTCTCCGAAATATCTTTGAAGTCAGGCGCCCTCATCTTAAAGACACCAGCTACGGTACCAACCCTGTAACAGAAGTACGTCTGAATTTCTTGACCGACGATTCTGTCGATATTCAGCTTTTCTTCGTCCATAATCAACTCGAACTGTGGCGAAGTGTTGACCTGGTTAAAGAAGTTCTGAATCGTCTGGTGTTTGATCTTTCGTCCATCCACACGGAACATCTGCGGACCGAGCATGTCTCCGTCCTTTTTAGCCAGAGCGAACACAGCCATAGTGCCCATATTGATTGTAAGTTGGTTTCTGTAATCCTCGGGGAGGTGTTGCAGCGTCTTGATACTGCCGATGAAACCAATCTGATACCGCCGAGTTTCCGACGTTATCGTTTCGATTGTCTCCTTTTCGATGAAGCTATCCATTTCATCGAGATAGAGCGAAACTGGACGATCGTCGTTATTCGACTTCGACAAGTTCATTGCCGCTTGCTGAATTCCAGTCACAATCAAGCTTCCCAACAGGTTGGCATTCTGGTCCAACTCGCCTTGTGGAACTTTTACAATCAGAATCTTCTTCTGCTTGATGATGTCTTTCAATTTAAGGTCACTGACCGGCTTCGTAAGAATCGGACGAATACGTCCATCCGACAGCATCGGTCCAACTCTGTTCAAAATCGGCTCAACCCAGTTGATCCACTGATCCGTTCTAGCCAGCTTCTTGTACTGGTTCCAAGTTTCCAGAATGGTAATGTACTCGGTCTTGTCGTGTTTCTTACGCTCAACAGCTTCCAACATGATGTCTCGGAAGTCGTTGTCCTGCAGGAGGTTTGGCAGGTCGGTCAAGGTTCGTCCATTGGCCATCAACAGCAAAGCAGCGTTTCTCAAAATGTTGGCAGTTTGAGCGTTCCATTGACTCTGAGCGCCCGGAGGCTCTGTGTAAATTGCTTTAAAACCGTGAACGATTGCCGACGATGCCGCTTGCAGGTCGCCATCATCCGGCATCTCGAGAGGGTTGTACGCTAATGAACCGGCCTTGTACGTCGGGTCTACGAGTACCACGCGTTTAGCGTATTTCGAGCCTTCAGGCTGCGAAGCGATCCACTCAATGACTAAATCACACAGCTGTCCGTCGGAATCAATCACAACAACTGCTCGATCTTCAGACTTGATGTCGTGCGTGATCATTGATGCCATCAGCCTTGTCTTACCTTTGTCGCCACCACCGATGCACAATATATGTGGATTAGCTTTGCGAACATCAGGAGGCAAATTCAAGAATTTAGGAGTCCAGAACGACCACCAGCCCCATTCCATGCGCGTTCCGAACGGAGTGCCACCAGGAGTGAGAGGCTTACCGTACTCGCGCACCATCTTCATGTGGTCAGGTCTAAACTGCGATGGAATGTATTTCTGCTTCTCCCAAACGTTCATCCAGCCTGAGGGACCGAAGAGCTTGAGGAAGAATAAGAATATGAGCACACCCAAAGTGACCAGACCGATCGCTATAGTTAAGAACATCTGTTGGAGGTTTCCAGGTCCAGGCTTTCCAGTGGCCGAGGGAGTTGGAACGTTGACCAGACCAGGCTTGGGCAGACCCATATTAGGTAATGCAAACGCACCTGCTTGAGGATTGTTGGCAGCAACCATTGTCTGCGATGCGCGCCACTTTCCTCGAATAGGTATTACTTTCGACGGCTTCAGCGTGCTGAATGACGAACCGACGCGCTTCTGAGTTTGATAGGCTCCGACGGCTTGAAGCTGAGCGCCGTTTGGTATCAACTTTCCTTGGAACACTATGTACTCATTGTGAGCGTTGTATTTATGCCGCGACTCCTGATCGTATCTCATGTTGAAAATGATGACGTCCGGTGCTTGCAGTTGCCCCTGTATCTCGAACACACCAGACGAGTCTTTGCCCTGACCGGCAAAATTGACGCCTCCCTGGTTCAAATTCATTTGTCCGGTCAGGATTTTCGCGCCGACCTGACTTTCAATTGTCCAGTTGCCACCAACAACTGGAATTCCATTGGTGAACTCCGCTGCAGGCGCCTGTTGCCCCTGACCGGGCATTCCCTGTCCAGGTTGGCCCTGTCCGGGCATACCTTGCATTCCACCCTGCCCAGGCATTCCACCGGAAGCCGACATGGCGCCCTGACCGGCGAGACCACCGAAAGCCCCAGCTCCCTGTCCCAATCCGGAGCCGGCTCCGGAACGGCCACCGCCCAGACCTCCCAGACCACCGAGGGCTCCCATGCCACCACCTGCGGGGGCTTGAGCAGTCTGCTGCTGAGCTGCGCCACCGTTCGCCATGTTGACGAAACTCATCACCCAGCCTGGGATTTGAATGGCGATAAACAGCCCGACTGCACATAGCACGCCGGCAGTTTTTCTTGAAACATTCAATCCGATGAATTTGACATCTTCTTCCAGCCAGCCAAGTGCGCCGCCAGATGCTGCGCTGGAGTCATCATCATCGTCTTCGTCGTCATCGGAAACCTTTCCTTTTTTGACTGCTTTCGTTATTGTTTTTGCTCTAGACTTAGGAGCAGTCTCATCACCACTGAAGTTCCGACGCTTCGGCGGTTTGTACTTCGGCGTATCATCATCGTCATCATCATCTTCTTCATCGGTGAGCTTGTCTTCGATATCGCTCGAGGATAAAACATTCGCATCATCGTCGCTGACCTTCAAGCGCGTCTTTGTCTGGGTCTGGGTCAAGCTCTTAGGCATGGCTACTTTAGGACGATCTTGGGCGGTTGAGTCTACCGCAGAGTCAATAGTCTGCTGCGGAGTAGCGGGGGACGGCACTTCGGAACTGACATCAGCGGAGACGGTCGGAGAACTGGCATTTGGCTTATCGGCATCATCGGAGAATGATTGTTTTCGGGCAGCAGCGCTGGCCGGGCTTGAAAAGAAATCGAAACCGTTATCGTCATCACCGAAGAAACTCGAGGACTCCGCGCGCTTCATCTCCGGTTCCGGCGATGCCACCGCGGGCGGTTCCACAGACGGAGCTGCGGACACCGGAGTAACCGGCGCAGGAGGAGCAACTGGAACCATTGGTGTGTCTGCACCTGGTGCGGCTGAGCGCGCGGAAAAACTTTCCAGTGACGTGCTCGCCGTATCCGGCGTATTGGTTTCAGCTGTGAGATCAGACTCAATAGGATTTCTCTCCGGCTCGGCTTTGGTTTGAGGACCGAAGAAATCTTCGAGTTCGGATTTACTGCTGGATTCAAAAAAGTCGTCTTGCGAATCGCGTGCGGCACCAGGTTCGGTACCAGGTGCGAAATTCTCCGCAAACGAACTTGTCTCGGAAGATGGTTCAGTTAGCGGACTCTCGGTGGCGGGCGCGCCGGGTTCAAGAGCGACCGACTCGCGAATGGGTGCTGTCGACTGTGTCGGCTCTATCGACTGTGAATCGCTCGGCGCCTGCGTCGGCTCAGCCCGCTTGTTCAACATCTGATTGGCAACTGCTCCAACACCGATTCCGGCACCAATGGCGATAGAAATTGCGGCTCCTGGGTGTGCCCCAAAGCCAGCCAGATGCATACTGGGATTTGTAATCGAGGAGGATTGCGGTTGAGCCGCAGTCTCAGGTTGAACGTCTTGCGCCTCGAGATCTCGAGCAGCTGGTATCTCTGATGCGAGGGTCGGGAAATCGGTCGAGCTATCTTCCAGAGACATTTCGCCGAGCGCTTCAACCGCTTTATTTTTCGGCAGCGCCGGCGGTTCAGGCTCTTCAATCAACTCCACAGATTCTCGAGCATTTTTTAAATAGTAATCGTTGGGACTTCCAGGATTATAGAACCCGCTCCCCGAGCTGGGAGCAGCTGGCTGTGCCTGCGGCTGAGGATCGGAATTCCAGAACTCACCGGATGGCGCACTTGAAGAATTTTGCGAACCAGGATCGACGAAACGCCCCTCGGCAGGCGTCATTTGAGAGCTAGAGTTGCTCCAGCCGAAGCCGTTGGGATCCTGAGCCGGGTCGGCATACTGAAGAGTGGCGTACGGACTTCCACCGCCATTGCCTCCATATCCATCGTGGCCATTTCCGCCATTGCCGCCGTTGCCATTACCGCCGTTCCCTCCATAGCCTGCATATCCGTTGCTCGGAGAGTAGTCTTCTCCTCCATCGTCGTACATCGGCGTGGATGTCACCTGCGGTCTCAGGGTCATGACACTGACTTGACGCTCAGTGACGACTCTTTCCAGCAGAAGATGGTCCTGACTGTATCTCACAGCTAGCGGCGGACGCTCAACAGGAAAGTTGGGCATCGCAGTCGGTGAGTTCAGTGCCAGTTGTATGCCGCATCCGGAGCAATGTTTCCCCTTAGTCCGAATAACTACCCCACAACTCTGGCAAATAAGAAGTTTCAAGGTACCGCTCCAATAGAATCTTAGATTTACTTACCCGGCTTTGGCGATTCCCGCACAGCCCAGCGGCTGATTAAAAACACAGTTCGGAACAAAAGCCGTTCAACTAGCTCGAGAAATTCTGGGTTGTTAGTAAGTGTCGAACTGCTGAACGGAGAAGCGATCTGGCTACTCAAGCTGCATACTAACCTCAGCAAATACACTTGTCAAGCGGCTTTATTACTAATCATCGCTCTTTTTGTTCAGTTTGTCTCGGAAAGATTAGGCAGATAAATCGGACGATTTCGCGAAACCGAATATCGAATTTGTATTTCATTTAAAACAGTAGAACTACAGCTTTCTACTGTTTATGGGGGTCCAGAGAGACATCAATAGAGCGAGTTCGTGGCAAATATATACCTCACCCAAAATTGAAGTGAAGACATCCGCTAAGCAAGGCATTAAACTAGGAATAGGCAGAAATCTGCCTGGGAGTTCATCCTGACTACCTGCGCGTTTGCTTAAACAAACGAGATTGACCGAGAGCGAGCGCAGAGTTACCAGCGATTGCGGGTACAAGTAAATAAGGTGTATCCGAATGTCAGATCACGGGGGCGACTGACACTCGGTGTAAGGATCTGGAGAAGGCAACCAAATGGCACGGGACGAAGACAGTAACGGCAATGGCAATGGCAACGGGAATGGAAAGTCTGGAAGACAAGACTCGCCGCTCTCCGCTCGCAGAGCCCGTCTACGCTCATTAGCGAAACAGGCGCTACCTCCGGATCCATACTCAAAAAAGCAGGATACGGAAGGCGAAGACCCAGCCGCAGGATTTGAATTTGCCGATCAGCAAGGAGCCGCGAGCGGAGCAATTGTACCGCCGCAGCCGACCCAGCAGGCAGCCGAACCCTGGCTCGATGAGGCCATGAAAGCAATAACCCAAGATCCAGCACAGCAAGGCGCGGCTCCGCAACAACCTGCGATGCCAGTCGGTCATGATCCGAACATGCTCGGGATGCAGTCTCCGATAGGCGACGCGGGCTATGCAGCAAGCGGATCCTACGGGCAATTTCCGCAAGAAAACCCTTTTCCACCCGACCACTTCAACCAGGGTCAAGCGCAGTTTCCATCACCGCAACAACAGTTTCCGCAAGATCCGGCTCAGCACTTCGGACAACAACCAGACATGAGCCAGTATGCAGTTTCGACGGCTCAAACAGCCCCCGTCGCCCCTCCACCCAACCCCGCCGCGGCAGACATCTTCGGCGAACAGGATGGAGAATCGTTCGAAAGTTTTATGCAGGGTCCTCCCGAGGCGCCGACAGCCTTCATGGGCATGTCGCAGGAGCCAACCGGGTATGGTCAGATGCCTGCCACGCCGGTGATGCCCTCCGAGCCATCGACAGGCTTGGCTCAGGAACAGCCGATTGAATCACCTTCACAATCGACATCGCAATCGATTGAGGTGTCCTACCTGCCTAACTCAAGCGACAAAGATTTCACGTCAAGTCTGGATTTGGACTACGGAGATCTCGATGATTCGAAGGTTTCAGAAGAAGATGACTCCGTGACGTCTGAGACAGCCGGAAGTTCACCCCATTCCGAATCCGCTGGAGACTCCGATGCGGAACCGGAAAGCCGACCGTGGGAAGTGAACAAGCCAGGTCCCGGAAAGATTGAGGATGCCTGGACCGCGGAAGATGATGGCACAAAAACAGTTGCTCGCAACTTGGTGACGGAACCTCCCCGTGAACCGATTCCTGCCCGAGAGGAAGAAGCGCCCAAGGAGCCGACACCAGCCCCGAAGAAAAAGAGCCGGCGCAAATCTGATCCGGAAGAGGTCTCGGAAAGAGCATCAGAGCCAAAGGCTTCTGATGAAGCGGACGAGCAGGGCTCGGAGAGTTCGGAATCAAGCGAAGTCGAAACACAAAAAACGGAACGAAGACCAGCTCACTCAAAGAAGGTCGAAGAAGAAGAGAAGCCCGAACAGCAAGAAAGAGCAGAGAAGAAATTGCAAGACCCATCGCCGTCGCCGTCTGCGGACTCACCATCCGGGTCTGTAGTTCCTGTTGAACTCCTGACGAAGTCACAAGCAGAGGCGCTGGAGTTGCTAACGTCAATCGACCAGGCGCTCGGAATCTGCGCAATGAATTTATCCTCGCTGCAGAGCGCGTCTATCGAACAGACTGACGTCATAAAAAATCTACGCGAGACTCTTCAAAATCAAACATTTTTTGAACTGGGATTGAACCTCAATACCTTGATGGAATCTATGTCAGCCGCTCTTGAGCCAATGAAGGCAGTGGGCGAATTGGTTCCAGCCATCGATCAGTTGGTATCGACAATGGTGGCGCAGGAGGAGGTTAAAAAGGAAACACGTCTCAGTCCTGACAAGCTGGTCATGAGCCTTGCCGACCAACTCGGAAACGGTCAAATCGATCCATGGACGTTCAAATGTGCATACATGGCGGTTTATCCGGACGAGCATCCTGCAGACTTGCTGCACCGTCTCGTCGACCTGCTAGGCACCCAAAGATTATCAGGAGACATGTTCCGCGCCGCCTACGACGCGGTTCAAGCAGCCGAGCCACCGCGTCGCGTTATGAATGGCGACAAGGAAGTGATTGAAGTCGTAAAGGAAGTGATCAAGGAAGTCGAAGTCGTTAAGGTTGTTCCGGACGAAGAGGTTCTTCGACAGCTCGAGGACTTGCGGCGAGCCAATGACGACCTCAAAGCTCTCGTCGATGCTAAAGATTCCGATGTCGGGACGAAGTTCGAGGAGCGCGAGCGTGAGATGGCTCAGCGCCTCGAAGAGAAAGAGCAAGAGCTGAACAAACGCCTGGGCGAGCGCGAAGCCGAGTTCGCAGAACTGCTTGCTTCCAAAGAGCACGAAATTCAAGAAACACAAGAGATGCTGCATTCGCGGTTCGAAGAATTCAATTCGCGATATGAGGAGATGGTAGAGACCGTCAACCAGAGAGATGAAGAACTCAAGGTCAAAGACGATGATCTGATGCGTAAAGAGTCTGAGATCACGCAACTCAAAGCGCAACTCGATGAGCTCAAAGACTCATTCAAAGAAACCGTCGACAATTTACAAAAGCAACTGACCACCACGCAGAAAGCCGCTCAGGAAGCCAGCATGCAAGCGCAGGCTGTGGCAAAACCGGAAGAGCCCCAGAAGCCGGCTTCAAACTTCTTCGACACCGAAGCCAACAAGCCTGCACCAACAGGTAATTTCCTGGACAGCCCCCAGGCTCAACGACCGCTTTTCCAAAATCAGATGGATACGTTCAACAGCATGTCAAAGGCTCCGCCCAGCCAGCCAGGTGGGCCACCCACGCCTAGCGAGCCTAAGCCGTTCGGCGGAGGCGCTCCGCCTACCGCGCCCATGCCGGAACCATCGAACCAGGCAGTGCCAAAACCGCCCCAGCCGTCTCCGGGCATGAGTTCACTGACAGGCACTGGCAGCTACGGAAGCGGAGTGCGCGCACAAGTTTTCGAAGTCATCGTACGCCAGGCGCTTGCAGGCGCGCCATGGCGCGAAATTTGCGCCGGTCCGATGAGCGTCAACAACATATCGCCGGACGAAGTTGAAACCGAAGTCAAACGTCGCGAGCAACTGCTCAAGAAATAGAGATACTAGCGTTGCTGGCTTTCCATCAGCCGTTCGTACTGGTGCCAGAGGCGCACGACCGGTTCCAAATTACTCATGTAGTGCGCGTTTACTTGAGACGGCAGACTCTGGAAAGTGGCTAGAATAGTGAAGATCACCAGCCCCAGGTTGACCAACGTGCAGAGCACTATGACCGTGCGCGTGAAGCGAAATTGATCGTCCACCTTTTTGCTGAGTTGGGCGAACTGTTCGTCCAATGTCTTATCCTTGCTGTCCATTTTTGAAAGACGCTCCCGCACAATTCCGTCGGTCTGAAGTTTGGCTTCCAACGAATCACGACAATTATGCCACGGCTAGTCAAACGTTATGCGCAACACGACAAAACGCCCGTCAGGACTTATATAGACAGGCTCGACGGACTCTTTATAGTTAATGCCGAGAGAGGACGCGAGCGAATAAGCTTGCCCTTCTTCCGCATAACCTGGTTGTGGAGTGACGACCAGGAAACGAACCTTATAGCGCTTCAAGGTTTTTACCAGTTCTTCGACCGTCCCTAACATGGATTCGGACTGACCGTAATATGCAGCGCCAATATTCAGGTCGTACGGTCTGATGCACTTGCGTCCCGTATACAAGAACGTGAGACCATCATAAGTACAAGCAAGCGTATCATCATCAGCCGTATTATGTTTTATCCAATCAAACAATTTTTCGAATCCGCTCCAGTCCGCTCCAGTTCGAGGCACCGATATTAGTGGCATCTGATTGGAGTGGCTATTTCTGACCACGGCAGTAAGAAAAACAGCATTCGTTGCGACCATTGCCACCGCCAGTAATACTATAATTAACGACCTCATCTTTACTCGCGCCAGCAAATTTGAAACAGCTCCCAGAAATCCAGCAGAGAGAAATGGCATCAGCGGAATTAAAAAGCGAAACGGAGGCCAGGGCCAGAGAATTACGACCATGGCGTAACCGGCGACCAGAGTTGCAAGCGGTTTCATCTGCCGCACGCCACCAACCACTACCCCCCAGGCGAGCAAGCCTCCAAAAACGTAAAGAACGAGGTTGTATGGAGTCGGATTCACAGTTTGAGATACGCCGCAAAACAATGCTTTTGTAGTGACGGCTAACATCTCTTGCAAGTTCTTGCACACGACAGCAAACTCATGAGATATGGCCAGGCGCAGAGCCCACTCGATATAGTTATCCTGATAGGACTGAATTCGATCAGACGCGCCGCCGGTTCTCGAGCCAATTCCAAGCAGCACATGGGAAAGTGAAGCAAGCGCAGTCAAACTGCATGAGACAATCAAAATCGGGTTTAGTAAACGTCGCCGCCAGAGAACCACTAATGCCGCTATCGGTGCAACCCAGCCAATCAAGCGAATCGACGCGGGTGCAGCCACTGCCACTCCAACGAGAAACTGTACAATTGGCGACTGGTATCTAATCGTACAATAGCTATCCATTGCCCACAGGCAAACTATCAGACTCAACGCAAACGGCATCTCCGACAACACCTGACCGCCGAAGAATGCAAAGCCCGGAATGCTAATACAAATTGCAGCAGCCGAGGCTGCCACCACCCGTGATGCGTATGAGAATCGTACCAGGTACAGATATGAAAGAGGGAGAAACAGCGAGGCGCTGAAGACACTTACAAGTTGGAGCGCAAAAAGATTTTGTGGAAATTTGGGCAGGGCGGTCCAGACCGTTGCCAGAATCAATGGATACAAAATCGGGTATTTCATTTGAGCAGGCTCGCCTGGAAAACTCACGATCCTGTATCCGTGTCCTTCGGCTAGTGATTTAGAAATAATTACGTAGACGGCATCATCATGGAAGGTGCCGGCCACTTCAGGGATGCAGAAGGCAAACGATACACCGAACATCGAAAGAAAAAGAAGAGCCGCCACAACGTAATCGAGTTTGTTTAAACTCTGCGAGGTCGAAGCATGCTCATCGTTGAACACAACATTAAGTAGCGCCTTACCCATCAAGCTGCATCGTGCGACTGGTCTAAAACCGGCATCGTCAGGGGATCTTGCCGACGTCCCCTCATGCTGGAGATCTCACCTGCAATGTGTTTAAAAGAACGCCAGTTGAGTGGAAATTCCAGGTACACATGCGCGACACTCAAGAAGAGTAAAACATTCAAACCCATCTTGAAGTCGTACGCATAAGTCGCCATCGCCAAGACGTACAGCACACCTACTGTCGCGATGCCACGCTTCGACAACTTATGCCATTGAATAACTTTTGTTTTGGAAAACCAATTCAGATAATGGTATGTATATGCAAAGGCGACAAGCCTCATTGCAGCAACAAAGTTATCGTAGTTAGCATTCCAGCCAAGCAAGCTGCTCAGGCGTCTTTCGATGTAACCGAACGCCTGAGCGCTTTGCGCGAAGTATGGTGCAAATTTGTAACCATTGGCAGTTTGCGGAACAAACAAAAAGCTCAGCGTACAAAGAGTGAGCACCGCGACCGATACATAACCGGAAAGCTTGCGTTCTTTCAAACTCCCCAGCAGCATGAACAGCCAAGTGAAGAGAAGAACGTGAATCAACGTAGTCAGATACAAGCCGAATAAAAACTCAGTAAAAGTCATCAAGGTGACGACCGGTGAAAGAGCGATGACCGCAGCAATTCCGGCAGCACGCTTCACCATGTGTGGTGTTATCACCATCACTAACGCAGAACCGAAGGCGATGAAACTTACAATAGCAAAGCCGTAAACCACATGCATCAAACTCACAGCTGTAGCCGCGATCGCAAGAATCCAAAACCACCATGTTGATTTCGAGGACTCAACAAAATAGCCCTTTCGATTCAGCCACGGAATCTCAGTTAAATAGTGAAGAGGTCCCAGAATGGCGTAGGTCACTATAAATAGTTCGAAAGGAATTAAATACGCAAGCACGTACGAGATCAGGATTAGGATCGTGTTCAAGGCGTTAAGTGACAAAATAATCGGCCCGAATTTGTTAATCCGGGTTCATCATAACAACTTAAACAGAAGTTGCAACTTTTTTTCCGTCTCGTGACAAATTCAGCGATTTGCCAATTTTACCCGGCTAAATTGCCGAAATTTGCGCACTCAAGTTTTCCAGCGCTCGCTGCAAATCACCCTCATCGCGAGGCAAAATCGTCCGGAAGTCTATGTGCACCTTTTCGTCCTTAACTGTAGTGATAATAGGCGTCTCGAAATTTCGCAGGAACGAAGAGAGCTTCGCCGACGAAGTCTTTTCGGCGGAAATTTCCAGAGCAAAACTTGGTAGAACCTTTCCAGGCAGACTGCCTCCGCCCAGCGTTGACTCGGACTGGACAATCGAAAATTTAATCGCGGATGCTTGCACCGTATTTTCAACTTTAGTTAAAAACCGCTCGAGACGACCGCGAATTTCTTCTGCAGATTGAGAAGCAAGATTAATGACTGGGAGGAACGCGCCCGGGCTCGGAGAGAGATATTGCGTAAGCACAATTTCAATAAGAGAAATTATTAGTTTGTCCGCACGCAAAGCGCGATACATCGGATCTTTCCGCATTGCGGATACATATTCGCGCTTTCCAGCCACGATGCCGGCTTGCGGCCCGCCAAGCAGCTTGTCACCGGAAAAGAGAACTACGCTCACACCACTTTCAATTACTTTATCGACAGTGGGCTCGTAGGCCAGCCCCAGTTTTGAAATGTCGAAAAGCGCTCCACTACCGAGATCTTCAACAAGTGGAATTTTTCGAGCTTCGGAGATTTTCACGAGATCATGCAGTTTAGCTTCTTCAGTAAATCCAGTGATCTCAAAATTGGATCGATGGCAACGCATCATCATGCCGGTATTCTCTGTAATTGCGTTGGAAAAATCGCTAGCCCGAGTTCTATTAGTCGTGCCGACTTCCTTAAGGGTGCCACCAGCGGCGGTGATAACGTCCGGAAGTCGAAAACTGCCACCAATCTCTATAAGCTCGCCTCGCGAGACTATCACTTCCTTTCCGCGAGCCAGAGCGGAAACTGCCAGCATTACGGCTGAAGCATTATTATTCACAACAATCGCGCTTTCACTGCCGGTTAAGAGCCCGAGCAGTCGGCTGACCATTGCGGTTCGCTCGCCGCGTTTTCCAGTTTCCACATCTATTTCTAAACTGGTGTAACCCTGCCCAATCTCTGTCAGCTTGTTTAAGGTGGCAAGAGGAAGCGGAGCCCGGCCGAGGTTAGTGTTCAGAATCACACCGGTTCCGTTAATTACCCTTCGCACACCACCGCGCAATAACGAGCGCGCGGTCTCAGCCACACGCCTTGCCACTTCGACAGGATCAAGTAAAGTCGGGTCAGACGAAGGCGCACTGGATTTCTTGCCATTGCCAGACTTTCCGGCTACCGCAGAAACATCTCCTTCGTATTTTTTTCGAAGCTTCGCCAGATCTTCGCGAACCAAATCCGCCAGAACATCGCGACGAAAAGAATTCGACAGCTCAGCCAAAATTGGCTCACGCAAAACTCTGTCGACCTGGGGAAATTTGATTGGGTTTAAATCTGTTTCGCTCAAAATAAATACCTGTCTCAAAATCTTTCCCAGATTTGCGGACCAAACCGCCATTTAAAAACCGTGTGACTGATATCAAAGCTCCAGTGTGCAATAAAGCGAATCGTCGGAAAAATCTCAGACCTCAGACACATTCAAGAATTTACGACAAATTACCCGCAAGGGGGTTGTCAGAAGGACGATTTGAAGGAACAATTAGAGTATGTAGTAAGCAACTGGAGTTTCCATCAGGATTTCGGCGATTACTTTCCGGTTTATCAAATACCGTCGCCGGCTCAACCAACTCCACTCACTCCAACAAAGAGGGTTTCAGAAAAGTGGGCAAGAGTTTACGTCACCAAACGCTCTACCAGGACAAAGACTGGCTTTACCAGAAGTATGTCAAAGAAAAGCTCAGCACTGTTCAAATAGCGAAGATTTATCGAGAAGCCGAGAACAAATGGTGTGATCCGAACACCATATCTCGCTGGCTGAAGAAACACGGCATTAACATGAGGTCGCTGGCGGAAGCGCAACAGAATCGCCATATCGTACCTCCGCCCCCGCAAAACACTCGTAAGGCACGCACACAGTAGGCCTGAACTGCGCAGCAACCCCCGCTATAGGCGAGCGGTTTCCAAATCTTTTAGAACGCAAGGTCTCGGCCTTGCGTTTTCTGCAAATTGGCGAATTGATTGCAAAACCTAACCTATTAGACCGCCACTGTTCAAGACGCCGCCGCCCATCATCATTATGGTTAGCAACCAAAGGATGACTTCTCGTCCACCAAATAAGTAGAAGGTGCAGTAGGAGAACATCGAAACTGCCGGCAGCCAAAATTTCGGAGCCTCATCTCTGACGGCATGGGCAGCCAGACATCCGGAGATGACCAGAGGAATTCCAAAGAAGCATGCGTCGATTAACATGATGTTTAGTTGACAGTGAACACAAACTCGGAAGCGCATACAGCTGCTTGATTAAGAGGAAACCATGCTTTACTCTCTGTGTCCATGGTAGTTTGCCCACAGCATGGGCATTTGGGGTGTGGCGATGACTAAAGGGCGGCCGGGTAAAGGACAGCGTGCACCTGGCGGATATGACAGCCGCAAGGGCTCCCGCGAGCACGACGGCGGTGCGGAGCGTCGCGAGCGAAAAGACTTCGGCAGAAATAGTTCAGACGCCGGTTCCAACAGAGAGCGGGGCGGGAGTTTCAAACGAGAGCGCGGAAGCGAGAGTTTCAGCCGCCAGCGCGGTCGGGAAAGTTCTGACCGCCAACGAGGGGAAGCGAGTCCCCCACGCGACAGCGACGACGGCGCTCAGAGAGATCTTCTGGTGTTCGGAAAAAACACAATCGTCTCCTATCTTGAACGTATGGATGAGGAAGAAGAGCCGAGCGAACAGGCTCAAGAGATCAACAAAATTTTTCTGGCAGAAGGCGGCGTCATCGATGAGCGAGTTCGAAAAATAAAACACCTGGCCGGAAAACTTGGAATCCCGGTCGTCAACTGCCACTCCGCCAAGCTCGACAACATGGTTCCACACGACAGCCGACATCAGGGAGTGGTCGCGCAGATTAGTCCCATCAAACTGCTTGATTTTGCAGAATGGCTTGAACGGCTGCTTTCAGACAAGGAAAACCGTGAGAGCTCCGGTAGAAACCTAGACGGTTATCTCATCGTTGTGCTCGATGGCATCGAAGATCCTCGCAACGTGGGCGCGATCATCCGATCGGCAGAGTCTCAGGGCGTGAAAGCAATCTTGATACCTGAGCGGCGCGCAGCACAGGTAACGGATACCGTAGCAAAAACAAGTGCTGGTGCGATTGCGCACATTCCAATAGTGCGTATCGTCAATACCGTTCGCGCCCTTGAAGAACTGAAAGAACATGGCTTCTGGGTTATGGGCCTCGCGGCGGATGCTCCCCAACCTCTATATAGGATGGACCTCAAAAGACCGCTTGTCATCGTGGTCGGCAGCGAGGGAAAAGGTTTACGACCTCTAGTCGTTTCCACCTGCGACCTGATGGGCTCGATTCCCCTCCCTGGCAAAACGGAATCACTAAACGCTTCGGTCGCTTTGGGAATCGCCGTATATGAGGCAGTCAGACAAAACACATCCAATATTTAGCAACGTGAACAGGCAAGGGTTTCCAGTAGCCGCGAAAATTGACACGTGGGATGAAACATCTGTAGAATGCCTGTTTACGTCGTAATTGCCGGGCCGGTGTAGCTCAACGGCAGAGCAACGGTTTTGTAAACCGTAGGTTGCGGGTTCGAATCCCATCACCGGCTCTTAGGGGCAGATGTCCGAGTGGCTAAAGGAGACGGGCTGTAAACTCGTTGGCGTAAGCCTACGCTGGTTCGAATCCAGCTCTGCCCATATTTCGACACCAGCTGTCTTTCACTCAGACAGCTGGTCGAGTTACGCTTCTCGCTTGACAATTCACTTATCAAGCGAGAAACGTACCAAATAGTTAAATTAACTTGTGCCGAATCTAACTATTGGAGATATTTCGCGAAATAATGATAGGCGCTTCGCCCACGTAGCTTAGCGGTAGAGCACCCCCTTGGTAAGGGGGAGGTCACCAGTTCAATCCTGGTCGTGGGCTCCACTTTTAAACGAGATGTCGCTGATAGACCTGGTTCGGCGAATTCGAAGTCAAAGTTCCAGGTATTCGGTTCAAAGTTAAGTTCAGTTAGGTCAGACGTTTAGTTAAGGAGATAGCAGGGATGGCCCGCGCAAAATACGAAAGAAACAAGCCAAACGTCAACGTGGGAACCATCGGGCACGTTGACCACGGTAAAACAACTCTTACAGCAGCAATCACCAAGATTCTCGCTGAACAGGGCAAAGCAAAATATAAGAAGTACGACGAAATCGACGCTGCTCCTGAAGAGAAAGCACGTGGTATCACAATCAATACCGCTCACGTCGAATACGAAACCGACAATCGCCACTATAGCCACGTTGACTGCCCTGGTCACGCTGACTACATCAAAAACATGATCACCGGCGCAGCTCAAATGGACGGCGCTATCCTCGTGATCTCTGCGAACGATGGACCGATGCCCCAAACCCGTGAGCACATCTTGCTCGCTCGTCAGGTAGGCGTTCCTTACATCGTCGTGTTCTTGAACAAGTGCGACATGGTTGACGATCCGGAACTTCTCGACCTCGTCGAAATCGAAGCTCGCGAATTGCTCAGCAAGTACGAATTCCCAGGCGATGACATTCCGATCATCCGTGGTTCCGGCTTGAAAGCACTCGAAGGCGACAAAGAATACGAAGCAGCAATTCACGAGCTCATGAAGCAAGTTGATGCTTACATCCCGACACCTGAGCGTGACATCGACAAACCGTTCTTGCTGGCTGTTGAAGACGTGTTCTCCATCACCGGTCGCGGTACCGTAGCAACGGGTCGTATCGAACGTGGACAAGTCAAAGTCGGCGAAGAAGTCGAAATCGTTGGTCTCGGCGATACCCGTAAGACGACCGTAACCGGCGTTGAAATGTATCAAAAGACTCTCGACAGCGGTATCGCAGGCGACAACGTCGGCGTACTCCTCCGTGGTATCGACAAAACCATGATCGAGCGTGGACAAGTTATCGCTAAGCCAGGTTCCATCAAGGCTCACACCAAGTTCGACGCTGAAGTATACGTACTCAGCAAAGAAGAAGGTGGTCGTCACACCCCGTTCTTCCCAGGCTACAGACCTCAGTTCTACATCAGAACAACTGACGTAACCGGTTCAATCACCCTGCCAGCAGGCGTTGAAATGGTTATGCCTGGCGACAACGTCAACATGGTTGTTGAACTGATTCAACCTGTTGCTGTTGAGCAAGGGATGAGATTCGCAATCCGCGAAGGCGGCAGAACCGTCGGCGCAGGCGTTGTAGCTAAAATCATCGAGTAATTGACGGCTCGCAGGAGCCATCATTCGAAAAACACTTGAGGCTGCCGTTCTCCCGAGATCGGCAGCCTTAAACTTTGAGGGCTACTAAAAGATCAGTACCATCAGCGGTGGCAATCCTCCGGCATCATATATGGTGCAAAGTCTGTCCACTTTCGCAGAGGAATTTTTGTGAAACTTATAAACGAGCTTCAAGATCAAGGCGTTCTAACGGCTGTCGCCGTGGCGACCGACGTGGTGGTACAACCCTCAAGTGAACGTTTGAAAGCGGAAATCGAACAGCTCATCGAAGAGCGGAAATCGAATGAGTTTCCCACTCCGGAGATCAAAGATGCGGTTCGCAACCTGTTAAAAACCGGTGGTTTCAAACCGAGCGGACGCAACAAACCAGCAAGCGAGTATCTCGCTCAAGCAGCCAGAGAAGGTCGCTTCCCGTATATAAACAATCTGGTGGACATCAACAATTTGATCTCCCTTCGAACCGGACTGCCAATCAGCTTGCTCGACAAAGATGCGATCGGAGAAAGTCTGCGCCTGCGATTCGGTCGCGAGGGAGAGCGATATGTGTTCAATTCGAGTGGTCAAGAGATTGAACTGAGAGGTCTGATTTGCGCCTGCAATGGTGAGCGGGACGAACCATTAGGCAACGCCGTAAAAGACTCAATGACGGGCAAAATCAAAGAGAATACGACAGACGTCGCAGCAATCATCTATGCCCCGAGCGGCGGCGAGTTGGCACGTGTGGCTAGAGAGCAGATACAGGTGTTCGCAGACCTGCTTCGAGAAGAAGGTAAAGCAAGCTCCGTGCAAACATTTGACGGCTAGTTTCAGACGTAACGTTTGTAACTTTCGTGGAAGAAACTATCGAAAGTCTACCGCCTGAAATAAGTGCAGCTCGACAGTAAACACACTTGTTCGACTCAATAATTCATGAATCTGGCAAGCCTGAATGTGGTATTTTTCTAAGCTTGCAAAAGGCTTACGATCACAAGAGATTCCTGGAAGCATCACTCTCATCGCGCCCCGAGCAATAACAAAAACAGGACCTGGCACAAGAGTCCTGGCGTAATCCGTGTGCGTAATCGCAGGAGAAATTCATGAGTAAGAAAATCGTCCGAGATCGAGTTTCGTTCTCCAAGAACTGGGCTGCCGTAATTGCCGGCTCGCTAATGGTAGCAAGCACGCAGCAATCGCATGCAGCTAACGAAAACTCTTTCCGCGCGTTCAGAGACCAAAATCCGAATCTCGACCGAGCAACTCAGCGCCAGATGTTCCGCGAGCAACGCGGCATAGAACGCACTCAGAACCTGGGTATACAAACCCCCGCCTTGAACGTTCCAACCAACGCGCTTCCGAGCGTCGACAGCAGTTCCCGAGCTGTTCGCCAACTCGAAAGAAGGTTGGAAAACAACGGCAGTCGCAATCAAACGTTCCAGGCTCTCGATGGTCAGCTCGTCCGCGTCAACAAAGGCATCGACCTCGACCTTACCTCCAATACAAGAAATATAACTCTCGGCAGCAACCTCTTCAATAACGCTTCCGCCATCACAATCAACGTCGGCGGACATGAGAAAACAGTTTCCGCAGGCGATCAAGTCTCCGCAGCAGAATACGTTGCAGTTAAACAGCTGATATCCGGCGGCGGACAGAAAGTTACGCTCGATGCACAAGGTCGCGCGACAGGCGGCGATGTCGACCTCAGCGTTCTCACGAACGGCAACGACACCATGCGCGCCTCCGACCTCGTCGTTCCAGTCAATGTCACCGCCATTGGTGACTTCGGAAGAGGCAGCGACTTCAGATTGCTCGGCGATTTGACAAACAGCGGTACCGTCCACGCTCTCACCACCGGCGTTCGCAAGAACAGCGGCGGCGCGCTCAGAGCCGACGATATCATTAACAACTCAGGCGCATTGATTCAATCAGATGTTTCCAACTTGCTCGTTGATGCATCAGGCAATTTTGTCAACGCAGGAACGATTTCTGCTAACGGAAACATCACTCTTCAAGCTGGTGGATCACTCACCAACTCCGGCAGCGTAAGCGCATCGGGCGACGTCGGCATCAACTCGAACAACGTCACGAACACTGGCACCATCGCTTCGACAAAAGGCAACGTCAACTTCGACGGTGCTGACACCGCGGCATTGAATATCAACAACGCAGGTGGAACCGTTAGCGCAGAGCGAGGCGCCATCAACTTCCGCACGGAATCATATACCGGCGTATTCGATAACAATATCAGTGGCGGCGACTTCTTGAGCAAAGAGTTCAACACTCATGCTGGTCAAGCCACCAACTACGTCAACGTTAACCAGTTGACCGGTGTTCTCAACCAAACCGGTGCGGCCGCTCACGTTCAAGCAGCCACGGACAACCTTGAAATCGGAACCGTGTGCTTAACCGGCGACCCGACTTATCGCAACTCCGCGGGAAGCATCACCGTCAGCGGTGATCTCACCGTCTCCGAAGCCCTGACGATAATTGCAGAAGGCGATATCACAGTACTCAATGGCGTTCACATCACTGCCGGCGGATTTGCCTCAGGTTACGACGTTACACTGATCGCAGGTGCGGATATTACCGGAGTCGATGGCGGAGCTAACATTCCATCTATACCGCCAGGAATCACAGGTTCAGTAACCATCAACGGGAATGCATCGGCCACCGGCGGCAGCGTCCTCTTCGGAGCAAACACAACTCTTTCGACAAGAGGAACGGCTCCTGGAACCCCAGCAAACGGCGGCAATGTTGCCCTCTACGCATTTGAAGGTAATACAGCTGGTTCCGGTCGAGTCGACGCCAGTAACGTTTTGATCAGAGTTGGTGGTCAAGTCAATGGTCTCGACGGCAGCGTCACAATCATCGCCGGAGCGAATTCCGGTGATGCGATCAAAGTCGGACCTATCGAGACAGTCGGAGGCGGCTACACAAGCGGTAGCACAGTCGCAATCATCAATGCTCAACCAATTTCAAGCGGCGGCTCGATAACTTGGGGACCTAATGGTCAACGCACTACAACTTCGAACCTGATTGCAAGTGCCGATGTAGCTAACGGCAACGTCGTATTCAGCGGCGACGTCCAAGTTGACGATGCTCTCGTCGTCACAACCGGCGGTAACATCTCTTTTCTCGGCAATATAAGTCTCAGCGCTAACATCGCCGTTTTGGCAGCAGGTGGAAGTCTGATAGGCAACGCGCAAAGTCAGGTAGGTGCAACGGACCTCTACCTCTTCGCTCATAACGACATCGGAGCCAGTGGAAATCTGTTCATAACCCAAGCGAACAATTTGAATATTAGTTCGGATGGAAGTGCCTACATTCACAACGAACTCGGCTTAACGACTCTGACTAACGGACCTCAACTCGTAGCCGGAAACTTCGTTCTCGACAGTTCAGGTTCCATCAACGTCGGATCTAGTATCGTCGCGACAAACGTCTCCTTGATTGCAGGTGACGTCGGTCCCGGAAGCATAACTTTCGATTTTGCAGGACAGATTAACGCAACTGGCAACGTAAGCTTGACAGCACAGAACGACCTGACCGTTGGCTCTAACACGACGATCACCGGTACTGAGCTCACACTCGCGTTCACCACCGGTTCAACCGACCTCAAAACCAACGTTGATGGTTTAACCGTCACCAGCGGCAACAACTTGAGCGTCCACAATGCTAAGACACTCACCATCCATGACGTGACGGTAGCGAACAGCTTCTCGGCTGATACCACAGCAACCGGCAATCTCATAGTCGATGGTGACGTCGTCGGAACCACCGTCAATTTAACCAACGCGAATGGCAACATCACGCTCGACGGAGACATTAATGGCGCGACCGTGAACTTGAGTGCCTTCGGTGGCAGCGGTGCAATTGAACAAAACAGCGGAGTTGTGAGTGCCGGCGGTCTTTCGATAGTCGCTGGTGCCGGCGGAGTCGGCAACAACGGCGCGCTTAAATACATCGCAAACACAATCAATGTGAATTCAGCAACAACGGGAGCCAACGTAAGCCTCGCCTATATAGGCACCCTGCCTACCAACTTCATCGGCGCAAACGACATCTTTGGCAACTTCAGTTTGGAAGCCAAACAAGCGAGCGTAGTCGGATTTGGAGCTGGCTCTAGTCTCAGCGCGACCGGTTCTGTATTCATCAACGCAGGAAGCATCGACCTCTCAGACCGTTCAGTATCCGGTAACGGTGGTATCACCTTCAAAGGCGATACCGATCTCGTCGTCACCGGTGCTGCTTCACCTGGCGCTGGTCTATCGACAACCGGCGGAAACTCTATCGAGTTCATCGCCGGCAACGGTAACTTGACCACCAACGGTTTCTTGAACTTCGTCGGCGGCGACGCGAAGATGACGTTGCAAAACAACAACGGCACGAATTCGTTCACCAACTCTGTCGGAGCGACACTCAACGGTGACACCACCAACGACCTCATCATCACTGCTCAGGTCTACAACGCAAACGGAACGGTTCAAAACTTCGCCAACACGATCATTGTTAATGGAAACACAATCGCTAACTCAAACGGCGATGTCGTTCTTCCATCCAACTTGATCTTCAGCGGTCAGAACCTGGCGATTATCGCTTCCGGCAACATCACGGGAACGCTCACCCAAATCAACTTAGGCTCGACCACCACCGGTGGTGGCAACCTTACGATTTTAGCGGGTGTAGCTTTCACGCCGGCAACTTTAGGTCAGGTTCAATCGGCTCAGCCATTCACAATCACGACGGCAAGCTCATCGGGGGGTCGCATCGACCTCGGAAGCACCGACATCATCACCAGCAGCACATTGGGTAATGGAGGTAATGTCGTTCTCGCAGCGTTCGCTGGTTCAGACCAATCACTCTCGACGATATCGGTCGGTAACATCGACACAGTCGCAGCGAGTGGTTTCACGAGTGGTTCAATCAGAATTTTAGGTCCCGGCGCAATCACCACCGGAAGCCTGAATACTGGAGCGCCAAGTAAAGGTGGCGTGATTGACGTCCAGGCAGCTCGAGCTGGCAACACAGGAAATATAGTCGTCACAGACGGCACCGTCACCGGTTTGGAAAACCTTATTGCAGATTCGTTCGCAGCCGGCAGTATCTCTACCGGAACGTTGTCAGCACAGACAGCCAACCTGACGTCAACTACCGGAGCTATTGCGGTCAACGGCACCGGCGGTGGTTTGACAAACTTGAACGTTACAACGACCTCAGGCAATTTCACGCTGACAGGGACAGCCAACAGCGTAACGAACACCACGTTCACCTCGGGCTCCGGAAACTTCACCGTAGCTGGTCAGAACTTCCAAAACCTGACCTCGAATTCAACCAGCGGCACGGTATCTTTGACAAACAACTTCGTCGACATTATCGTCCTGGGAGCTACGGGTACGGCTCAGAATCTAACTCTGAGCACCGCCGGCGTCGCGCGCGTCAATATCAACGGAGCTGTCAATCTGGGAACGGGTAATTTGACGGCAACCTCCGGCGGATCCGGCGCGGAAGCCATTAAAGTAAGCGCCCCGATAACGGCGAACGACATCAGCCTGACGTCGACGCTCACTGCTCTCAACGGCGGCATCACGTTGAATGATGACATCACCGGTACCGGCACGATCACGCTGTCTTCGCAAGGCACAATAGATCAACTGTCCGGCAAAGTGATAAACGGCGGCAACCTGATCGTAAGCGAAGTTACATCGGCAACCGCTGGTCTGGCTCTCGCTGTTGATTCGCTGCAAGTCAACAACGCAACTGACTTCAAGTTCACTCAAACTGGTGATTTGGAACTGCGTGGTTTGACCGCTAACTCAGTGACCGGCACGGTCACCACGGGTAATGTCACGACCGGAGCCGACATTACGGTGCCGACGCTCGACCTGACGGTTGACGGCGCTGTTTCCGTTCTCAACGCGATCACCGCATCTACCGAAGCGAAGATCACGGCGAAGAACAACATCACGACAGCCGGCAGCGGTTTGATCGCGACACCGAAGCTCACGCTGACAAGCAACACTGGAAGCGTCGGTACAGTTGGTACCTTGTTGGCTATCAACACTCCGGACCTCACCATCTCCGCCCCGACTGGTAACGTATTCGTCTCGAATGCGAATGCCACGAATACCGATTTGTTCGGTCTGACGACCACCGGCACCGTACGAATCGAAACGGTAGGCACGCTGGAAAATATCGGTGGAATCACGGGTTCGACAGTCACTCTCAAAGCTGCAGGTTTCGACCTGCTCGGCGCCGTGAACGCGACCACTTTGATCGACATCAACCAAACAGCAGGCAACATCACCCTGTCTGAGTTCTCCGGTGGATTGAACGGAACGGCGCTCAGATTGAACGCCACCGCAGGTAGTGTCGGCACGAGCGCAACTCCGTTTGCAGCTGTTGCCGGTTTCAACACCATCTCGGCATTCGGAACTTCGGTCTACGTCACCAGCGCTAACACCGCTGGAGTGACGCTCTCAGGAGGTTTGGCCAACGGTGCTGTCGGCTCCGGTGACTTCGAGTTCAGAACGACTGGACCGCTCACCGTTTCCGGCAATGTAGAATCGACAAACGGCGCAATCCTGTTGCAAAACACTGCTGGTCTGTTGCAGATTGGAGCAGGTATCACCATCCTCGGTGACACTGCAATCAACATCCGCAATACCGGAAGCGTTGACGAGGTAGACCTGATCGCGATCGGAGCTAACGCGACGATCAGAACAGACACAACGACCAAGGGCAATGGCGCCGGTCAAATCAACATCGTCCAAGGTGTTCCCAAGGATGGTAAGGTTCGCAGAAACATCAAGAACGTCGTTCAGAATCTTCAGGGCGGCGGCGAAATTACCTTCGGTGGATCTAAGGCATCGTACATCGCGCAAGCTCCGGACAACACCTTCAACGCCATCGGAGCCAACATCTATTTCAGCACTGATCAGAGCAAGAAAGATGGCGGCTTGACCTTCGGCGGTGGTGTCACAATCACAGCGGACCCGCCGGTACCGGCAGGTTCCGCGACCATCACCTATGGTGTGAGAAACGCAGCGCCAACAACGTTGGAACTGAATGCGACCCAACCGGTTAACGCGGACACCGCAAACATCGCTAACGTTTCTCTCGTTAACGCAGTCAACGCACCTGCAGTGACCTTCAACCAAGCGCAAAACAGCATCGCGAACAGCTTGCTCAACATCGCTACGAACGATGCTAGATTGCCTGGACTGGTTAGCGATTCCAGCGACAACTCCTACATCGTTTCAACCCAACCGTCGACTTTTGAAGTAGACGCTCCGGTTTGCAGCGATATGAACATTGCCATCACTGGCTGTGCTGCGGGAACGGCTGGAACTAAGGGAATTGCAACGATGCCGCACAGCGAGATTGTCACACTGAACAACGGAAACGCTCTGTTCGTGCCTTCGAAAGATACGACAGTCGTCACTCCCAAAGGCACTGTGAAAATCGCTGCGAACTCGGTTGCGATGGTTATGGTCGATGAGAACCAGTTGTCGGTTTACGACATCAACGATCACCACAAACGCAGTGTCACGATTGAAGCAGGTGGACGTTCCATCGCGCTCTCTCCCGGTCGCCACGTTTCGATCGCAAGTGTTCGCGCCGCTCAGTTCTCCGACGTCAACCCGCTGGAAGCAATGATGCACAGATCGGTTTCATCTCAAGAAATCGGCGACAAGACGGCCTTCACGAGCGAATTCTCGATGCCGGCAGCAGTTCAAGTAATGAAACCGCTGAAAGCTATATTCGCTTCCGACAACGAGAACGCCAAGAAAGTCGCTCAACGCGTTTTGAAAACATCTGCAGTCATCATGCAAGTTTCCGGCAACGCGGCTCCGTTCGAACATCACGTTCGTGCACGCAGAGTAGCTTTCAACTAGCGATGCAGTTAAAACGTTTCACTCGACTGCCAAATGCAGTTTATTGACACGAAAGAGAACGATCACAATGGAAACCGTCAGGCGGCGCGCCTGGCGGTTTTCCTTTACAAGGGAAATGCATCGAGCCATATTTTTGAGCGCACTCGATTCAACCTTTAGTAGAATGCGAACTGAACGGGGCTCAGATGAGTAAAACCCAATCTTTCCACCGCCCTAAATGCGCCGGACCGCCGGTAAAAAGTTTGCTGATGCCAGCACCGACTGTCCACGGAGGTCCAATTGATGTTGAAACCGAATCGCCAAATTTTACTTGTGGCTATGGCTATTGGCTCCGGAGTTGCGCAGCCTGCGTTTTGTGAGAATCAAACCGCAGCAGGTTCACTCCAGAAACCATCGGTCTCGAGCCATACGCAATCACCCGTGCCTCAGTCAAATCAGCCATCTTATAGTCAAAGCGCGCCAGCGACGGTTCCGCAGCAGGCTGTTGGGACGGCTCCCACATTAGGAGAAGTCCTCGAGCGGGAGGCACAGCAACAGGGACCGAGCGCGCCTCTCGGTTATCCATCTAATACTCCGCCCTACGCGCAAGGCGCTCCAGTTGTTGCACCAAACACTTCTGCGTATCCGCAAACACCGCAGGGCTTGCCGGGCTACGTTCCCAATGCGTATCCGCAAAGCGGTTATCCGGGAGGCGGAGTGAGAGCCGGCGTCGGTAATATTTTGAACGAAGTGCGCGGCATGGTGCAAAATATGGTGCAGGTAAACCCGGGCTCTGAGAACGTCAGAGTTCGCGTTCCGTTCGTAAACGTCGATGTAAATCACGGACAACCGAATGTGAAAGTGAACGCACCATTTGTGAAGGTCGACAAGGCTCCTGACGCGCCGGTCTCGGTCAACGCTCCATTCGTGAATGTCTCGCCTCCAAATCCCTAAATCTGTTTGGTTGGCTTAGACCTGTTTCTACCGGGCAGGCAACCACACGCAAAACTTAGCACCCTTTTCCTGCGGCTGTAGCCATATTTTGCCATTGTGCTGCGTCACTATCTTCTTACAAATCGCCAGACCCATTCCTGTTGATTCAGCGTCTGGTCCACCATCCAGACGGTGAAACAGCTTAAAAACGTCATTTTTGTAGACGCTGTCGATACCAATTCCATTGTCTTCTATTTCAAAAAGAAAACCGCCATCTTCTTCAGAGCACCCGATATGAATGCGCGGTTTTTCTTCGCTACGATATTTGATCGCGTTGGAAACCAGCTCTTTAAACAGATAGACCAGTTGCGATCGATTTCCTGGCAAAGAGGGAAGTTCGCCACGAATCACATCACAGTTACCTGAGTCCGCATGAAGTTCCGCCAGAGCATCGTCTAAAACTCGACCGATGTAGACAGTTTCTCGTTCAATGTTCGGTCTGGCAACTCGCGCATAAACCCAGATGTCATCGACCATACGGGCAACGAGAGCGCTCGATGATGTAATCTTGTCAATGAATTCATTGGCATCGGCACCAAGTCTGTCTCTGTATCGAGCGCTCAAAAGATTGCAGTAGCGAGCGATTGTGTAGATGGGTGCCTGTAACTCGTGCGAAACCACGTAAGCGAGTCTCTGCAACTCCTCGTTAGACTCATTTATCAAACGCAGCGTCTCTTCTCTCAGCTGCTCTGCTTGCTTACGCTCAGTCAAGTCTCTTGTAACTTTCGAAAAACCTATAAGTGTGCCTTTCTCATTGCGAAGAGCAGTGATCACCACGTTTGCCCAAAACAACGATCCATCTTTGCGAAGACGCCACCCCTCTTCCTCGTATCGTCCGGTCGAAGCGGCCAATTCTAATTCGTGCTCTGGATGCCTCGATTCAACAGCATCTTGCTCGTAGAACGTGCGAAAGTGCTTTCCAATAATTTCGTCAGGAGCATAACCCTTGATTCTCTCGGCGCCCTCGTTCCACGTCATGACGTGACCTTCGGTATCAAGCATGAAAATGGCATAGTCCTTCACGCTGCTGACAAGCAGTCGAAACATCTCATCGGAGATTTCTTTGTCGTTGCTTATGCCGGATGCGGGCGCACCGGTCGACACCGCCCGCGGATCAAAGGTCATTGAGTCATCTGCCATCTTAGAGGTCTCAAGTTTAGCGTACACGAACAAACTTCATAGCACAACCGGCACTCTCCCGTGCAATCAGGCTTCGCGGCTTGCCGGAAAAGGTTAGACAAGCCGCTCTCAGTGAGGCAATCCCGAACGAAATGGGACAAACACACGTTACGAATCGACACTCAAATTCGTACAGTGGTAACGAAGAACCTGATGGAATCACAGCTTCGAGAGGAGTGTGATTTCCACACACCCTCAGTTTTTATGCAGGTCGGACATATGAAAAAAATTCACTCTCTGCGGTCAAACACAGCCAAGCTGCTATCAATCGTTATCAGGCACACTTACCTCAAAACCAGTGTCGCCCTAGCCGTTGTAGCATTCGCATCATCAGCACCATCTGCTTATGCACAAGACAGACCCTCAGCGCGTTTTAAATTCGCGCCTCAATATTATCCTTTGGAACAGCCACGATTTCCCCGAGCTAATTACGGCTCCAATGTACACTTCCCAGAGAGTAATCGACAAACGCCCACCTCAGTTAAAGCCGGTAGTGTTCCCAACGTAAACTCTTTATTTGGTTTCAACCCGAGTTTTATGGTCCAATCGGCAAATACGAATGTCGCCTGGCAAAACCCGGCACTACCTGTGATACCAGTACAACAGCCGGTTTACACAGCACATACTCAGTCGCTACCAACCACTCCGCGATCGAGTTCACTTCAAAATGAGAAACCTGTAGTGAGTAAAACCGTTTCAGCTAAACTATCGCCTTCGCGAAAACAGCCGGCGCTGAATGCAAAGCCAACGAATTCATCCCGCCAACCGTATCATCAGCGTCCATCTAAGCCAGCAAAGATCTTGAATTACGACAATGGCATGTTCGATCCTAGTTCAACCCATCCCGGTCTATACAGCATCGACACCCATGCCACCACAACCCTGAGCGGAAAAGTACTTCGATAGAAATCGTAATGCGTACTGCCCAGGTCACCAAAGCTTCGAAAACTTGAACGGAAACGTAAAACCGTTCGAATGATTGCTCCTGAAACGCAAGAGAAAAACGAGCTACCGAAGCCAGTTCGGAAGCTCGTTTTGCTGTGTCGATCCCGTTATTTAGATTGGAAGGTTGAAACTTTTGTGATTTCCTTCATTGCTTCGATTTCCGAAACAGTTGAAATTTGCGCCTCTACGACGACTTCATTTTTATCCTTGTCTACGGAAACAACCTTCAAAGACTTAACAGCCTTCACGGTTTTTAGAAACGTAGGGTCTATGGTCGAGCAATTCAAGCGCAATTTGATAAATCGCTTTTCGCCCGGTTTGATTGAGTTGAGTTCAGAAAGTACCGATGGTTCGATCTTCCCTGATGAAGTCGATGTCGTTTCACCAGTCGTTTCCACACTCGACTTGACCGCGTCTTTCTTAACTTCGGTCTTCGGCGCATCACCCGGAACGCCCTGCACCGAATAGGGATAGCTGGTCCCCGTGTAGTTGTCGGGTATCGGGCTACCCTCCGGGAGCGTAGGCGAGGTCTTTTGATGACGCTCAGCCCGACCGGATGTGTAGTAACGCTCATCGATGACGGTCGGTTCCACCTGGAACATATTCATATCGCGCGGAGCATCAGTTGCCGAGGTTCCTTTATCGGCGGCCACAGCCGGTTGATTGATACCAGGTGCTACGATTACCGCAGCCACCAATATCGCTTTAGTAACGGATGATAGATTCGTCGCAATGCTGCTGTACATCAGTCTTTCCTCTTAGATACTTCGTGCGAACGTGACACGAATAAGCGGCAGTTTAGCAAAGCCGCCACAAACAGCAAGTGAGAACATTTCAAATCTTTCTCAGGAACAAACTTTGAAGAGCTAGGCTTAGAGCGATTCCAGTTAGTTTCAAAGCAGCCGATTGAAGCGCTCACAAATTAATGAGACCAATAAAAAAGCAGCTAAGCGTCTGGTCGCAATACGTTTTCAACAGCTTCAGTATCGGCATTATAGCCTTTCAAGTGCGCATCTATCATTCGTTTAGTCACAATGAATACCGGTGAAGGAAGATCGTCGAAACGATACCACTTCCACTCCGCGCATTTTTCGGGTTCCATCGCGATAGGCTCTCCGTCGGGACATTCAACGACTAGATCCACGTCGACATAGTGTTTTGTGCCGAACATGTAATTTCCGATTAGTAGAAATCTTACGGCACCGGCAACCAAGCCAGTCTCTTCGAGAACCTCTCGTCGAGCGCATTCAGCGAAACTCTCGCCATACTCCAGGTGTCCCCCAGGTGCAGCATAAACGCCGGATTCATGAGCCCCAATTCTCTTACCCAGCAGATATCTATCTCCGCGGGTGACCAGAACTCCAACGCCAACCCTGGTCACATCGTCTCTCACAGCTGCCTCTACTTCTCGGTGTCACCACCAATAGTATCATCAATTTGCCTCAACTCTTCCGGTGTCAAATTGCTGTCTCTAGAAACACGACCGGTCAACCAGCCGATCAAATCGCGTGATTCGTCGGGTTTCACAACCGCATCCTTCATACGTCCTTTAAGCCACCCCATCAACTCCACAACGTCACCAAGAGAAATACTGATTGGTGTCGAATCGGACGCCGAGACTTCGTGTTTCTCACCGCCGGACCGAGTGGAGAGCCAGGTTGTGAGTTCGGAAACTTCCTCAGCAGAAAGGTCCTCCTCGGTCATTCGTTTCCGAAGCCAATCTGTTAGCTCGCCGATATCCTCTTTCTTTCCTGCCATCCGTTCAGTTCCAAGTTTCCTTGAAATAATTTACCCATCACTGCATCACAATGTAGCGAAAACCGCAAAGAAGAATGTCATCATTGTTCCGGAAAGCGTCAGTTGCTCCGTGGGGGTCCACTTGTCTTTCACAAAAGCCGTTCTCGAAAAAAGCACGGGAGAAATGCGCGACCTTATCTTGCAGAAAGATTGGTCGAAAACTGAGTTAGGGCCGATTGATAGTTGGCCGAGCGTCTTCCAGACAGCACTGGGAATCGCTCTCAACTCAAAATTTCCGATGGTGCTCTGGTTCGGCGAAAATCTTCTCATGCTTTACAACGATGCCTGGAGACCGATCGCAGGACAAACAAAGCACCCTCACTTCCTGGGCGAACCTTGCGAAACGGCCTGGGCTGAAATTTGGGATGTCGTAGGTCCAATGCTCAAAGGCGTTATGGAATCGGGAACAGCCACATGGGTTCACGATCAGCTTCTGGTTTTAAACAGAAACAATTACATCGAAGAAGCTTACTTTACCTACTCGTACAGCCCCATTTACGATGAGGCTGGAGTCGTCAAAGGCGTTTTCACGGCAGTCACCGAGACTACTCATCAGGTCATAACGAATCGCCGCATCGCCTTCCTTCGAGAGCTGGCGGAGAAGGTTTTCGAAACTGACTCGGTAGATGAAACAGTCCAGAGCATCCTGAAAGTTTTAAACGACAATAGAAAAGACGTACCATTTGCAGCCATTTATCTGAGAGATAACGATCGAATGGTGCTTCGAGGTTCTACGGAACCGTTGCCCGAGGCTCTAGCACCACATACTCTCCCGTTTGATGACACAAAAGTCGCGTCAACGTTCGCGAACGCACAACCATTTGAAATCACGGAACATGGAATGCTAAGTTCCGTGTGGGACCAGGCAGTCGAACACGCACTTTTGCTGCCGCTCTCCGCCGTCGGCCAATCGGAAGAAGTCGGTTATCTGCTGGTCGGACTGAACCCAAGACGATCTTTCGGAGACCCTTACCAGAGTTTCTTGGAAATACTGACAGGGCAGATTGCATCAGCAATTAACAGCGCACTGGACGCTTCGCGCTTGCGGTTTCTCGTCGAAAAAAGAACCGAAGAACTTCAAGACATCGGAAACATCCTAAACTCGTTCGTTGACACAGGCAGCTTCCGAGAAGCCAGTACAAAGATCTTGCGACGCGCGCTCGACGAGACTCAAAGTGAATATGGCTTTTGCGGCGCCACAGTTCCCGGAGGTCCGCAAGGAACGACTCTACGCGTGTTTGCAGATCTCGGTTTTACCTGGAGTGAAACGACAAATCGCGAACTCTACGAAAAAATCATCGCCGATTATGACACCAGGGGATATGTCGAATTTCCACAACTAGACAATCTTTTCGGTTGGGCAATCACGAACGGAAAACCGATGATCGCAAATTCCCCATCGTCAGACTCGCGCCGAAGCGGTCGCCAACCGGCAGGACACCCGCCGACCCACAGCTTCATGGCTTTACCGGTATTCAAAGGAGAACAGGTAGTCGGCGTAATGGGACTGGCAAACAAGCAGGGCGGATATTCAGAAGCCGACGTGAAGGCGCTTGAGTCGCTGCTTAAGACCACCAGCGTAATCTTCGATAGCTATCGCCGTTTGCAAAACGAAAACAAAATCATTCAAGAACGAATAGTTGCGGAAGACAACCTGAGAAGAGCTAACCAGGCGCTTATTGACTTGGCTTATTCGGTCTCGCACGAATTGCAAGAACCACTCACATCAATGCGCGGCGACCTGTCTCTTCTGGCCGCGCGGTATCGAGATCGGCTTGGAGCGGACGCAGATCAGTTTATCCAGGATGCAGTGAAAGCCAACGTAAAAATCAATTGGATGATCGACGACCTCTGGACTTATGCGAGAATCGACCGTCCTCATCTGGTTTTTAGCGAAGTGGCTATGAACAAATTATTTGACGACGAAGTGAAGTCGATGCAGAACTTTATAGAGGAGAAGAAGGCTACGGTTCTGAGAACAGACCTGCCGACGGTGATGGCGGAACCGAAGGAGCTGGTGATCTTGCTTCAAAAACTTCTGGACAATGCCCTCAAGTTCTCGGGAGCGGAACCGGAAATAGATTTCACAGCGACGCAACTGGTTGATGAATGGCTGTTCTGCATGACCGACAATGGAATTGGTTTCATGCAAACTGAAGCGCGTGAGATCTTCAAGATGTTTAGAAAACTGGATCGCAACTCAGAGGGGACCGGGATGGGACTGGCAATCGCCAAGCGCATCGTCGAGTTTCACGGCGGCCGTATCTGGGCGGAATCTGAGCCCGGGCATGGCACGAAGTTCTATTTCACGCTGCCGCTCGTGCCGATTCGCTGAGCGTTCGTTCACAAAGGCAAAGCTTTTTGCGCTTATTTCCCGTTACCAACCGCGTCTCTGGAAGCGTCAGATTCTGCGCAATCCGTTTCCTCGCGCCCCTGTTCACCAATTACCGGTTCAACAGCTTCCGTTTCCACAGCTGCCCTTTCCAGAGCTGCCGATTCAACAACTGTTGATTCAACAACAGGTGACACGTCTAGCAACGAGCCGCCTTTTGCCAGCACCATCGGCGGTTCAACAGAAAAGGTAGCCAGCTTGTTGTCATCAATCCGAATTTGTAGAGAAATTCGGTGACCACGCGGCGCCGGTGGAATGTTCGAGATGACATAGACTTCGTGCGTCGTGACACCTTCCTCTGTCCAGCGCAGTTGAAGGTCCATTCGAGACTGGTTGTCGTCGACAGTGCCAATCTCCTTGATCACATTAATAGGAATTGGATGCCATTCCGAAATGACTAGAAACGGGACCTGCCCGACGCCGACCATCGACAGAGTTTTGCCGAGAAACTCTTTGGCAAAAATCAAATCGGATATCTCCGAAATTGTCTTGCGCAGCAGCTTGCTCTCCCTGCACAGATAGCCTGCAAGGATTGGGTAGAGAAACGGAACCAGCACTGAAGGGAAGGAAAGCGCTTCATGCGGCGCGGTTATCAATGCGTAGGCGAACGTAAACGCCGTATAAAGGATGTGCGGAAGAAATGGATGACCTTCATGCAACATCTTGTCCGTGAGCCGAACGTATACAACTAATAGGATTGGCAAAAGCGTGAAGAGCATAAACGCACTCGCAAGCTTTGGCTCTGTAATCTCCGTTCCGAAGAAGCCGAAGGTCTTCGTAAGCCAGAGCCCGATCAAGCCGCCTACAATCGAGGCAAAGTATGTGAACGAAAGGAAAACCCACTTCCGTACCAGCCACTTCTTGGTTCTCGCCACTTCGTTCATTTGATCAATGATGTCATGTAGAAGGACAATTGCCTAGTCGGAGGCGAAAACCTTCAAAGCCATCTTGCAAACCCTTGGGTCTCAAGCGGTTTGTTGCAAACGTGTTAACAGAAGCAGGAACGGCTCCCGGCAGGAACTTTGTGCCGAATGTCCCACATCGTCAGCGTTTTGAACGATCCAGACCGAAAACGGAAACTTGCCAAATCGAAAGAAAACATTATTCTGAAAAATAAATTTGGCGAATATCTATTGTTAGTATGTAGAATGTGTGGTTCGTTCGCCGGAAACGGCAACCTGTGACGCCTTCGAACATAAGACCGAGTTAATCTGGTCTAGTGTGGAAGAGAGAGGTCGCGGGCTGTATCGTTTGCCCTTCGTTCAACGAATTATGAGGTCCCACGGGGACGCTGCGGAAATCCGCTCCCAGTCTTGACCTCAGACAGCACCGGCGAAACTGCAAGAGAAGTATTGAATTCGACTCTCAGTCGCAAGTCGTTCCTTCTATATGTAGGCAACGAAGTAGTTCCACCACCAAGGAGAACATGGGCATATGGCTGGCGCCAAAAAACTAAAAGCAGAAGCCGGCACTGGCAAGGTGCAGCGCATTAGAATCCGTCTGAAGTCTTACGACCACAGACTTCTCGACAAGTCAGCAGATCAGATCGTTGACACAGCGCGTCGCACTGGAGCCACTATCTGCGGACCAGTACCGCTGCCGACCCGCAAGAGAGTCTATTGCGTGTTGCGCTCTCCTCACGTCGACAAGAAGTCGAGAGAGCACTTTGAAATCCGCATCCACAAGAGACTGATCGATATCAACGATCCGACACCGACAACCGCAGATGCGCTGATGCGCCTTGACCTGCCGGCCGGCGTCGACATCGAAGTGAAACTATAAGAGTGAAGGCAACTGGCAAAAGTTGCATTGTTGAGGAATTCTAGAATGAAAACTCTAGGCGTGATGGGCAAAAAAGTTGGAATGACTCAGGTCTTCAGTAAAGAAGGTCTGTCTATTCCTGTGACGATCGTTCAACTCGGTGACAACATCGTCACCCGCAAGCTCACCAAAGACAAAGACGGCTATGAAGCAGTTCAAGTCGGCGGCTTCAAAGTAAAAGAGAAGAAGCTCAACAAGCCGGAACTCGGCGCATTCAAAAAGAACGAAGTTCCGCCTGTTGCACCGCTCAAAGAGTTCCACGTAGCTGATTCTGCTAGCTACAACGTCGGCGACTCGCTTCCGGTTGGCGATCTTATTAAAGAAGATATGCTCGTCGACATTCGCGGCAAGTCGATCGGTAAAGGATTCCAGGGAACCGTCAAGCGTTATCACGCTGGTCGTGGTCCTATGACCCACGGTTCCAAGTTCCACCGCTCGATGGGTTCCATCGGCGCAGGCACCACTCCAGGTCGTGTATTCGTAGGAACACATATGCCTGGTCAGATGGGCAACGTAAATGTATGCACCCGACGCGCCAAAGTCGTACGCGTCGATCAAGAAAAAGGCCTTCTGTTGATCAAGGGACCAGTCCCTGGAGTCGAGGGAGGTCTTGTTGTAATCAGCCCCACGAAGAAGAAGTGGAACGGCTAATTAGCCAACGAAACTCAAAACGGTTTTCTAAATAAAGTAGAGAGACGACGAAAATGACATCCACGCAAGTGCTAGATCTCAAAGGCAAAAAAGTAGGCGAGCTTCAGCTTGAAGACAGCGTTTTTGCAGCCGAACTCAAAGTCGGTCCAATGCACCAGGCTGTAATCAGACAACTCGCAAACGCCAGAGCCGGCAGCGCCAACACCAAAACCCGCGCTGAAGTTCGCGGCGGCGGTCGTAAACCATGGCGTCAAAAAGGCACGGGCCGCGCAAGAGCAGGTTCCATCCGCTCGCCGTTATGGCACGGTGGTGGTGTCGTGTTCGGACCGAAACCGCGTGATTACTCGGTTTCCATGCCGCAAAAAATGCGCCACGTAGCAGTCCGTTCGGCTCTCTCGGTAGCCAAAGACAAACTCGTAGTCGTCAAAGACTTCGATGGTCTCTCGGCTCCGAAGACTAAAGAGTTCGCTCAAGTTTTGAAAGCACTAAACATCGAGTGCGGCACCAAAGTTCTCGTCGTCCTTGCCAATCCGAAAGAAGGCGCTGGCGCAACGGTTCTGAGAGCTGCTCGCAACATCGAAAAATTGAAAGTGATCGCTGCAAGCCAGGTCAACGTAAAAGATTTGCTTCACTTCGACGTCATTCTGACTTCGGAAGATGCAATCGAATTGTTGAACAAGACTTTCAAACACGAGCCTTCGCCGAACGCTCCGAAAAAAGAGAAGAAGGAAACTTCCTCGAAGAAGAAAGACGCGAAGAAAGCAGTAAAGAAAGCTGTAAAGCCTAAAGAGAAGAAAGAGCCCAAGGCTAAAGTAGCCAAGGAAGCTAAACCGGAAAAGGCAAAGGAAGAAAAACCGAAAGCCAAGAAGGAAGATGCTCCTAAGAAAGAAAAGGCTGAAAAAGAAAGTAAGAAACCTGCAGCCAAAGACAAAGACGCCAAGTCGAAAAAGAAAGAAGACTAAGTTCGAGTCTTGAAGAGAAAGTTCAAAACTAAGCCAGGAAAAACCAGGAAAAGATAATGGACAAGCGATACTCCCAAATTATTCTGAGACCAATCGTTACTGAGAAATCAGCTCAGATGACTCAGCTCGGTCAATACACCTTCGAAGTGACGAAAGACGCCAACAAGGTGGAAATCAAACAAGCGATGGAGCAACTGATCAAGGAGCTCTACCCTGGCAACAAGAGCGAAGTGCTCAGCGTAAACACCGTTGCGACACGCGGTCGTTTCAGCCGCAGAAGACGCCACAGCCGGGTGCCGAAAGATGGCAAAAAAGCCATTGTCACCATCGGCGGTGACCCGCTAGAACTCTTCGAATCCTAATTCGAAATTCCCCACACTGAGTAACTAAGAGCAAGAAGGACAACCATCATGCCGGTCAGGAAAGTCAAGCCAACATCCGCAGGGCGACGAAATATGTCGTTGTTCGATTTTTCGGACATCACGACAGACAAGCCTGAAAAATCGCTCGTCTTCTTCAAGAAGTCGACAGGCGGTCGCAACAACCAGGGCAGACTGACAGTGCGCCACAAAGGCGGCGGTCACAAGCAAAAATATCGCATCATCGATTTCAAACGCGATAAATTCGATATCCCTGGCAAGGTTGCCACTATCGAATACGATCCCAATCGCAACACCAGAATTTGTTTGATTCAATACGTCGACGGCGAGAAGCGTTACATTCTCGCTCCGCACGGAATCAAAGTCGGCGACCAGGTAATGTCTGGTCCTAAAGCTGAAATCCAAATCGGAAATGCGCTTCCTTTGCGCAACATCCCGTTGGGTACCATGGTGCACAACGTCGAGCTCACGCTCGGTCGCGGCGCCCAGCTCGGTCGTTCGGCAGGCGTGCAAATCCAATTGCTCGCTAAAGAAGGCAACATGGCAACACTGAGATTGCCGTCGGGCGAAATGCGCATGGTCAACATGAACTGCATGGCGACCATCGGACAGCTCGGCAACACGGATGCTAAAAACGTAACTTTAGGTAAGGCTGGACGCAAACGTTGGTTGGGCATCAAGCCTGCCAACCGCGGTGTAGCCATGAACGCAGTCGACCACCCACATGGCGGTGGCGAAGGCAAATCGCCAATCGGCGGCAAACCTCAAACACCTTGGGGCAAGCCGGCTATGGGATACAAGACCCGTCGTGGTCGCAAACCGTCGGATCGTTTCATCGTTAAGAGAAGAACGAAGTAGTTAGGAGGTAATTGTGGGTCGATCACTAAAGAAGGGACCATTCATCCATCCCTCGCTGTTCAAAAAAATTGAAGAGATGAACAAGAAGGGTGAGAAGAAGGTGATCAAATCATGGTCGCGTGCGTCAATGATCACGCCTGACATGATTGGACATACGATTGCAATCTACAACGGTCGTAAGCACGTTCCCATCTACGTAACCGAGCAAATGATCGGTCATAGATTGGGAGAATTCGCACCGACAAGACTTTTCAAAGGTCACGCCGGCGGCGACAAAACTTCCAAACGCGGTTAATTAAAGAGGAACCAGGGCTATGCAAAGCAGAGCACAGGCAAAGTGGATAAGAATGTCGCCCCGTAAGGTGCGCCGCGTCGTCGATCAGATTCGCGGAAAGAAAGCCGGAGAAGCAATCGACATGCTGCTTTTTATGCCTTACAAGGCAGCCAAGCCAGTATGGAAAGTATTGAATTCGGCAATGTACAACCTCATCCACAGTGAGAAGCATCCGATTTCGCGCGACGAAGCCGAACAAATGGTAATCGTCGAAGCATTCGCGGACCAGGGGCCGACCCTGCCACGCAGATTCAGAGCACGTGCTCGCGGAAGAGCGATGCCTATTCTCAAAAGAACAAGTCACATCACGTTGACTATCTCAGACGTTTAAAAGACTGGTGGCGTGGTGCCACCACCCCAAAAGAAATCGCAGTAGTCGGTTTCACAAGAGACGGTAAGAAAGAGAGGACAAGATCTTGGGTCAGAAAGTAAATCCTAACGGTTTTCGACTAGGCATTCACAAAGGCTGGTCGTCGAACTGGTTCGTCACGAAGAAAGACGTTGCTCCTCTCATTGAAGAAGATCATCGCCTTCGCGCCTTTCTAGCCAAGGAATTGACCGGCGCAGGCGTATCGAAAGTCGAAATCGAGAGAAAAGCCGACCAGATTCAAATCAACATCTACACCGCTCGTCCGGGCGTTGTAGTCGGCAAAGGCGGACAGGGCATCGAAAACCTGACCGGCAAAATCAAAGGTCTTCTCAACAGAACCGGTCTCGATATCCGTATCAATATTCTAGAAATCAACCGCGTCGACCTCGAGTCGAAACTGGTTGCCGATTCAATTGCACAACAATTGGAAAAGCGCGTCGCATTCCGCCGCGCAATGAAACAAGCGATGCAACGCTGCATGCGCGCCGGAGCCATCGGAGTGAAAGTAATGGTGGCAGGACGTCTGGGCGGCGCTGAAATCGCTCGTACGGAATGGGCTAAAGAAGGTCGTATTCCGCTTCAAACACTTAGAGCCGACATCGATTACGGAACATCCGAAGCGAACACCCTCATGGGAATCATCGGCATCAAAGTATGGGTATTCCGCGGCGAGCTCGAAAGCGGGCAGTGGTCGCCTCCGAACATCAAGACGCAAACGGATCGCGAGCGTCAAGGTCAAGGACAAGGCGGCGAACGCGGTGATAGAGGCGGACTCAACAAATCTGGGCGCAGACCCAGGAAGGCAGGTTAATCGCCATGTTAATGCCGAAGCGCACTAAGTATCGCAAGTTTCACAGAGGTCGCATGTGCGGCACTGAAACCCGCGGCGTGTCAGTGCAGATGGGTGAATATGGATTGCAAGTGCTGGAGCCAGCTTGGATTACCTCCAGACAAATCGAAGCAGCCAGAAAAGCGATGACCAGATCCGTAAAACGGGGCGGTCAACTCTGGATCCGCGTTTTCCCAGACAAAGCTTGCACGAAGAAACCAGCTGAAGTCCGGATGGGTTCCGGTAAAGGTAACCCGGAATTCTGGGTAGCGGTCGTTAAGACCGGACGCGTTATGTTCGAAATGGCAGGCGTCAGCAGAGAAGACGCTCACAAAGCGTTGAAATTGGCAGCTCAAAAACTTCCGGTCAAATGCCGCGTTGTCGAGCGCCATCACGGAGGTTAGGCACATGAAACTGCAAGATATCAGAGATCTTTCTGCTGAAGAAATCAAAGCCCACATTGCAGACGCACGCAAGCAAATTGTCGAATTGCGTTTTCAACAAGCTTTGAGAAAACTGGAGAGCCCAGCAAGACTGCGCAACGCGAAGAAACTTCTGGCTCAACTTCTCACCATCGAAACCGAGAAGGCAAACGCGGCTGCAGCAGCCAAGTAGTTATTAATGTAAATCAGATGGATACCACGGATGCGGTATCACAGGACGGGACAACGAAGAGGTTCGGAAAGAAAAATGCCCAAGAAGGAATTAGTCGGAAAGGTCGTTTCCAACAAAATGGAAAAGACGATTGTCGTCGCCATCGAAAGCCGCTTTCCCCATCCTAAGTATGAAAAACAGATGGTGAAGACGAAGAAGTTCAAAGCTCACGACGAAAAAAATGAATGTGGAATCGGCGACAGCGTTCGTATTCAAGAGTGCAGACCGCTATCCAAGGATAAAACCTTCACTCTGGTCGAAATCATCGAAAGATCGCCAGACGCTCAACTCAAGGAGTCAAAATAATGATTCAACAAGAAACGCGATTGACCTGCGCGGATAACACCGGTGCCAGAGAGCTTCTCTGCATTCGCGTCCTGGGCGGTTCCCGCAAAGTGTATGCCACTGTCGGCGACACCATCGTCGCGACCGTGAAAGAAGCATTGCCGAACATGCCGGTCAAAAAATCGGACGTCGTCAAAGCAGTAGTTGTCCGCGTCAAGCAAAGCGTCCATCGTCCTGATGGCACGACCATCAGATTCGACGACAACGCAGCCGTAATCATTCAAAAAGATAACAACCCGAAAGGGACCCGCGTTTTCGGACCGATCGCCCGCGAACTTCGGGACAAAAACTTCACCAAGATCATTTCGCTTGCTCCGGAGGTTCTGTAGACAATGGCTACCGCTGAAAAGAAAAAACAAATCAGCTACTGCCAGGCACCGGTTTCACCCAAAGTGAAGAAGGGCGGCAAGACTGTTGTGTCCCAGGCGTTGATCAAGAAGGGTTCGACCAATCTGGTTCCTTCCATTCACGTCAGACGCGGCGACATGGTCAAGCTCATGTCCGGTTCCGAGTCAGTAGGCAAAGGCAAGACCGGTAAGGTTCTGACCGTGCTCCGTTCGGAAGGCAAAATTATTGTTGAAGGCATCAACGTCGTCACCCGCGCCACCAAAGCGAAAAACGCGATGGGCAATGGCGGACTGGTTACGAAAGAAGCGCCGATTTTCGCAAGTCGCGTAATGCTCTTCTGCACCTCGTGCAAAAACACCACCAGAATTGCGCACAAGGTATTGGAAGGCGGCAAAAAAGCTCGCGTTTGCAAGAAGTGTGGAGAGTCGTTAGACACGTAATACAAGGTCGGCCGGCAAAGACCGTCCCACCAGCTGATTACAAAAGGATTTAGAGATGATCAACATAAAAGACCACTACGACGGCAACGTCAAAAAAGCACTGAAGAGTCAGTTCAACTATACGAACGACTTGCAGATTCCGCGCATCGAGAAAGTTGTTATCAATATGGGTGTGGGCGAAGCCACCTCGAACTCGAAAGCTATCGAAAGTGCCGTTAAAGAGATGGCGACCATCACCGGTCAAAAACCAATCGTCAACAGAGCGAGAAAATCGATTGCGGTTTTCAAAGTCAGACAAGGCATGCCCCTCGGCGTTTCAGTAACGCTGCGCGGCAAGAGAATGTATGACTTCCTCGCCAAACTCCTCCACATTGCCCTGCCCCGTATCAAAGACTTCCGCGGACTCTCGCCGAAATCCTTTGACGGACGTGGCAACTACTCGCTCGGTATCAAAGAGCAGCTTATATTCCCCGAAATTAGTTACGACAAAATCGACGCTACAAGAGGGATGGACATCGCCATGGTGACGACGGCGCGCACCGACCAGGAAGCGCTTGCGTTGCTCAAAGAACTTGGCATGCCGTTCAGAAAGTAATCTTTCAAAATTAGGAGAGGACACACACGTGGCCAAAACATCGATGATCGACAAAGAGCACAAGCGCCAGGTGCTTGTTGCTAAAGGCAAATACCCGAAGATTCGTTTGCACAATCGTTGCCGAATCTGCGGAAGACCGAGAGGTTATTACCGCGACTTCGGATTGTGCAGATGCTGCCTGAGAAAGATGGCTCATCAAGGTTTGCTCCCAGGCGTCACAAAGTCTAGTTGGTAGGAGAGATAAATCAAATGCCCGTAATAGACCCTATTGCCGACATGTTCACACGCATCAGAAACGCTGTTCGCGTGCAAGCACCTGTCGTTGAAATGCCAGCCTCCAAGCAGAAAGTGGCGATCGCCAAACTGCTCAGAGACGAAGGCTTCATCAGCTCTTTCGAAACGAAAGACCTGGGCACTCCTGTTCAGAAGATGCGTATTGTTTTGAAATACGGCCCGAAAGGCGAACAAGTAATTCAAGGCATCAAGCGCGTCAGCCGTCCTGGTCTGCGTATTTATCGCGCCTCCCAGAAAGCTCCTCGCGTGTATGGCGGTTTGGGAATCTCGATTCTCTCCACCAGCCGTGGTGTCATGACCGATCGCCAGGCTCGTAAGAGCAACATTGGCGGCGAAGTCGTCGGTCAAGTTTGGTAATCGGTTTCTGACTGAACGAACCAACCGAGCGGTTTAACTCGCTCACTGAGACTGAAATAAACATCAAAATAAAGGTAGAAAACCATGTCTCGTATAGGCAAAGCTCCAATCAAAGTCCCGTCCGGCGTCACCGTCGAGATCAAGGGTTCTGACGTCAAAGTCAAAGGTCCTAAGGGCGAACGCTCGAGAACCTTCAGACCCGAAATCGAGCTCAAACAAGAAGACGGCGTCGTATATGTACTTCGCAAGAATGATGACCGCATATCGCGTGGTCTTCATGGCTTGAGCCGTACACTCCTGGCCAACATGGTCAAAGGTTTGTCGGAAGGCTTCGTGAAGAGGCTCGAAGTTGTAGGAGTCGGCTACAGAGCGGCAGTGGAAGGCAAAACTCTGACCATGCAGCTCGGCTATTCGCATCCTGTTGTTGTTGAAATTCCCAAAGATACGACTGTTGAAGTCGGCAAAAACAACGTCATCACGGTGACGGGTGTCGATAAACAAGAGCTCGGCGATTTCTGCTCATTCGTCAGAAGCAAACGTCCGCCTGAAGTTTACAAAGGCAAAGGCGTCAAGTACGAAGGCGAAGTCATCCGGAAGAAAGCTGGTAAAGCTGCCGGCGGTAAGTAAGAGAGCGAGCTAGTTTTAACGCTTAAGGAAGTAAGAGAAATGATTACGAAGCCCAACAGAAAAGAAATGAGACTGAAGAGACATCGGCGTATTCGCCGCTCTCTTTGGGGTCAATCCGAGCGCCCGAGACTTTGCGTTTACCGCTCCAACAAGCACATCTACGCTCAACTCGTAGATGATTCCAAGTCAGCGACCCTCGCATACGCGTCAACACTCGACGCCGAATTGAAGGTCGAAAAACCATGGAATAAAGATTCGGCGAAGAGCGTCGGAGAATTGCTCGCCAAGCGCGCCATGGAAAAAGGAATCAAGGCAGTCGTTTTCGATCGCGGCGGTTACATCTACCACGGACGTGTAGCTGCAGTTGCAGAAGGCGCTCGTGAAGCAGGTTTAGAGTTCTAATTCGGATCTATATAAGGACAGAGGAAGAGGATTTTCCAAATGGAAAAAGATCACAAAGGTCACGGAGCCCCAGAAGAGACTGCAGCAGACGGCGCTAAGCGTGGTCGCCGCACATCGAGTCGCGAAAAGAATCGTTCGCAAGACGAAACCAAACGCGACCGCGAACAATCCGAATGGGAAGAAAAAATCATTCAAGTTCGCCGCGTGACCAAGGTCGTCAAAGGCGGTAAGAAACTGAGTTTCCGCGCCGTTGTCGCTGTCGGCAACAACAAAGGTCAAGTCGGGATCGGCATCGGCAAAGCGTCCGAAGTCATCGTGGCTATCCAGAAAGGCGTAGCTGATGCGCGCAAATCGCTTATCAGCGTACCGCTCATCGGAGCGACTCTGCCTCACCAGATCGTCGGCAAACAAGGTTCGAGCCGCGTGCTTCTCAAGCCCGCTGCAAAAGGTACAGGCGTCATCGCCGGTGGTGCCTCACGCGCCATTCTTGAACTGGCAGGCGTCGGCGACGTTATGTCGAAATCGCTCGGTTCGCGTTCGCCGCTCAACGTAGCACGCGCCACCGTCAATGGTTTGAACGAACTGAGAACATTCGATCAGTCGGCAAGACTGCGCGGAATCACAGTTCAACAAATGCTCAACTAATAGAGCGTTCGTTTCTAGAGTTCATCGAACTCAAATTAGTGGAGTCGAGCCAAACGAGGCACGACGAACGGAACTAAAAAATTGGAGTTTAGTCCCATGTTGAAGATCACCTTGACCGCCGGAAAGGTCGGCAAGCAAGAGAAACAGCTCAAAGTGCTTACCGCACTTGGTCTGAAAAAATTCGGCAGCGTTGTAATCCGCCAGGATTCACCGACGATCCGCGGAATGGTCGGCAAAGTCCATCATCTCGTTTGCGTCGAAGAAGTTGCCGAAGGCACCACCGGTAAGGTCACGCGTAAAGCGAAAGCCGCGTTGTGCACAAAGACAGAAAAAGAAACGACCAAGAAGAAAGCTGCCAAGTAAGCGCTTCTTGTCGAATAACCCACAAGGAAAGTGAGCCGAGTCGAAAGGTTTTTCGGCGCAAGGCGAAGGAGAAGAGATGAAACTCAATGAGCTGGCACCGCCGGAAGGCACACGCAGCAAAAAGAAAATCGTAGGTCGCGGTCGCGCGTCCGGTCACGGTAAGACATCGACACGCGGTCACAACGGACAAGGTCAGCGTTCCGGTGAAGCAACCCGTTTCGGTTTCGAGGGTGGTCAAACCCCCTTGTTCCGTCGTCTTCCGAAGATCCACAATTTCTATCGCATTGAAAAGCGCACATGGACTGCCATCAATGTCGGTGACTTGAACAAATTGAAAGCAGGCTCGGAAGTCACTCCTGAGTCGCTGGTCGAATTCGGAATTTTGCGCTCAGTGACTTCGTCTTTGCGCGTTCTCGGAAACGGCGAACTGAAAGTATCTTTGAAAGTGAAAGCGCACCACTTCTCGCAAGGCGCGATCGACAAGATCACCCAGGCCGGTGGTAGCTATGACGTGATTCAGCCTGCACCGCGCCATCGCGGACGTCTTCCGCATGGTCTGGTGAACACGATCAAAAAAGAATCAAAACAAACCAAAGAATTGAAAAAAGAAAGCAAAGATAGTTAACTTTTGCTTTTATCAGGAGCTATGCCCGCTGCCGTCTAATATGATGGTGCATTGTCGGGCATTTTTTCCTTTTTGGGGATATTGTCGCGAAGCGATTTGACTAGGAAATCCGGTTTTGAATCCGGTCGGGAGGAATAAGTGACGAATGCGCCAAAGAGAGGGACTCCGATTGGAGGACCGACCGATCTGTGGACGATGTTGCAGGCGGCCGGGCTCAAAGAGCGGATCTTCTTCACTCTCGCTATGATCCTTCTATATCGCGCCGGCGTTCACATTCCATTGCCGGGCGTCGATTCGCATGCCTTCCTCAAGCACCCTGAGTATGCTCAAAGTTTGCTTGGCATGGTCGACTTGTTCACAGGCGGCGCCTTGAACAAACTCTCGATTTTCTCGCTCGGTATTGGACCTTACATCACAGCCTCAATTATTTTGCAGCTCATGACTGCGGTTATCCCGCAGCTTGAAGATCTGCAGAAGAACCAGGGCGAGCAGGGTCGGAAAAAACTTCAGCAATACACGCGTTGTTTCACCGTTGTGATTTCCATACTCCAGTCTGTCATGCTCGCCAATGTGCTCATGAAGATTCAGGCTCCGCCTGTCGTCATCACACCTGGCCCCTTGTTTGTCCTGACGTCGGCTATCATCATGACCGCGTCAGCGCTTTTCATCATGTGGATAGGCGAGGTTATAACCGAGCGTGGTGTCGGCAATGGTGCGTCTCTTCTCATCTTCCTGGGTATCGTCGCGCGTTTGCCCTCCATGTTCCACAATACATATGATGCTGTACAGACCGGGCAGACGCCTGTTTGGGGTGTGGCACTCCTGGTCGGAATTCTCTTGACGCTTGCCGCTTTGATTGTTTGTTTACAGCAGGGCGTGAGAAAAATCATGGTGCTGGGTGCGCGTCGAAACGTAGGCCGGCAGGTCTTTCAAGTTGCCGCGCCTGACGACTATCTTTATCTACCGATTAACCCATCCGGAGTTATGGCGATCATCTTCGCGTCGTCGCTCCTTATGTTCCCGACCACGGTGATGCAGTTTGTGAGCCAGGGTAAGGGCAAAGATCCGGGGCAGGCAATTTACGAGTTACTGATTTCGATTCCGGGATTAGGCAAGGGCATCGAGAGTTTTGCGCAGATTGATTGGGTTCAAAATGTCTGGGGCTTTATCTCGACCGAAGTAGGCAATATGTTCGTCTACTATCGATGGGAGCATTCGCTGGTCTATTTCGCCTTGATTCTCTTCTTCGCGTATTTCTATGCGTCGATTATTCTTCAGCCTCGCGATATGGCTGAAAACCTCAGGCGTCAGGGAAGAGCGATTCAGGGCGTTCGTCCGGGTCGACCGACTGCGGAGTTTCTGGAAGACACGCTCAGCAGGCTGGTATTCATCGGTGCATCGGCGATTGCGATTATCGCGATTCTGCCCATTCACACGGAGCAATTCACACAAGTTACGACGCTGCAGGGTCTGGGAAGCACCTCGCTAATCATCCTTGTCGGTGTCGCTATCGACACACAAAAGCAGATTAAAACACACGCGCTCTCAGCCAAGTATCAAGCGCGCGGAATTTTCCGCAAGACTACGAGCTAGGCGCCATTAGGTTTCGCACTTTAGAACGTGATTGAAACGGAAGCACTTCAGTGAGGGAGTTGAAGACAATGCAGATTTTGTTCTTGGGAGCGCCGGGCGCCGGCAAAGGCACGCAGTGCAAACGGCTCGCTGAAAAGCTGGCTCTGCCGCATTTGTCGTCAGGCGACATGCTGCGCGAGGCGGTCAGACAGGGCACCAAAGCTGGTGTCGAAGCAAAGTCCTTCATGGACAAGGGTATGCTCGTTCCTGATGATGTTTTGATCAAAATGTTCAAAGAATTTCTTTCGAAACCGGAGATGGACAAAGGTTTCATTCTCGATGGTTTCCCGCGCAACCTGGCGCAGGCCGAATCATTGTCGACTTTGCTCACTGAGTTGAGCAAAGCACTCACGGTCGTCATCAATCTTCAGACCTCCGACGATTTGCTGGTGGAGCGCATTACCGGTCGTCGCGTTTGCCCCAACAAAGAATGCAATGCGGTTTATCACGTCAAATTCGCGCCGCCGGCAAAAGAAGGCGTATGTGACAAATGCCAGACGGAGTTGTCGCATCGCAGTGATGACAAGCCGGAAGTCGTCAAGCAGAGACTCGCGACATATGCGGAGCAGACCGAACCGCTCATCAAGTATTATGGAGATCAGGGTCTGGTGAAAACGGTCGATGGAGAAGGCGAGCCTGAGGCAGTCTTCGAAAGTCTGATCAAAGCACTGAAAGTTCCTGCTTAGACATTTTTGCAAAGACGGAATCTGAGTACATGATTGTCACTAAAGAAGCTGATTTTGAGCTGATTCGCAAAGCCGGTAATTTAGCCGGGCGGGTGCTCGAGATGATATCCACCATGGCAGAACCGGGAATGAGCACCTGGGATCTGGATCAAATCGCCGAGAAGCGAATTCGCGAAGAAGGTGCCCTTCCGACGTTCAAAGGCTATCGTGATTTTCCCGGCACGGTATGCATTTCTGTCAACGAAGAAGTCGTACATGGTATTCCGCGCAAAGATCGAAAAATCAAAGCAGGCGATGTGCTGTCACTCGACCTGGGCGTGACGTTTCAGCGTACTGAGAACGGCAAGAAATTCGATCTGATTGCAGACACGGCGGTGACGGTTCCAGTCGGCAACTGTCCGGGCAGTTTAAACAAACTGCTTGACGACACTCGTGAAGCACTGTATGCGGGCATTCGTAAATGTTTTGCCGGAGCCACGCTTAACGATATTGGCGGAGCAATCGAAGATATTGGCAACGAAGGTCAATACGGAATCGTGCGTGAATACGGCGGTCACGGCATCGGCTACGTGCTTCACGAAGAACCGTTTATTTTCAACTACAGAACTCAATCTGGTAGCAAGACTAAGCTAGAACCTGGTATGGTAATAGCGATCGAACCCATGTTCAATCTTGGCGGAGAAAGAGTCCGCACCAAGAAGGACGGGTGGACAGTTGTAACGCAAGATTACAAGCCTTCTGCACATTTTGAACATTCAATTTTGATCACGGAAGGCGAGCCAGAGATACTTACTAAACGTCCGAATGAGGAGTTTGTGTGGCCAAGCAAGGCGTAATTGAATTCGAGGGCACAATCAAGGAATCCCTGCCCAATGCCATGTTTCGGGTCGAACTCGATAACGGACATAAGGTTCTTGCTCACATCTCGGGCAAGATTCGGAAGAACTTCATTAAGATTCTTCCGGGCGATCGCGTGCGTGTAGAGCTCACTCCATATGACTTAACGCGCGGACGCATCACCTACAGAATCAGAGAGTAATGTACAATTAGATATTCCGCGCAGGCCTGCGTCGGTTTGCATTCGGTTGAAAGCAAGCTGCTGACGGCTTTTGCGTGCTGTACAGGTATCGGTTTTTTGGAGCGGCGTCCAGGCGCCTGAGTCAAAATGAAAGTAAGAGCATCAGTCAAAAAAATGTGCGATAAGTGCAAGGTAATTCGCCGCAAAGGTCGCGTAGCGGTCATTTGCGAGAACCCGAAGCACAAACAACGTCAGGGATAGTTTGTTAGAGAACGCTAGAAGCGTTAAGCCTTGTCACGTTAAGTATTTCTCGAAAAGTGACGAGGTGAGTGAATTGGAGGATTCATGGCCCGTATTGCCGGTGTAGATTTACCCAAAAACAAGCGCGTACACATTGCGCTGACCTATGTGCACGGTATTGGTCGCGCCTCTGGCGAAGCCATTTGCCAGAAGCTGGACATTCCGGTCTCGAAGCGTGTGCACGAGTTGACCGAGGAAGAAGCTTCCAAAATTCGTGAAGAAGTTGAGAAGTCCGGCAATTACCAGATCGAAGGCGATCTGCGCCGTGTTGAAGGTCTGAACGTCAAGCGTTTGATTGAAATCAATTGCTATCGCGGTCAGCGCCACAGAAGAGGTTTGCCGACCCGCGGTCAGCGCACCAAAACCAATGCCCGCACCAGACGCGGACGCAAGCGCGTCACCGTCGCAGGCAAAAAGGTTGCAACTAAGTAAGCGATGATTGCCGGATAGCCGGCATCGTCAAACCGGATCTGCTTCTTCTTTACGAAAAGCCCGAAATCAGTAATATTCGAACGAAATTTCACTTATTTACTGAGTTTTCATCTTAAGATCCGAAAACAATACAAAACTGGTTCCCGTCCCGCTTAAGCGGGTTTCACACACAGGAAAAGAAGAGAACAACCATGGCAGCTAAAAGCCCTAAAGCCAGAGGCAAAAAGAAAGAGAAGCGGTACGTGTTGCAAGGTGTCGTACACATCAAGAGCACCTTCAACAACACCATTATTTCGTCTACCGATCCGCAAGGTCAGGTCATCGCCTGGGCATCAGCCGGAACCGTAGGCTTCAAAGGCGCCAAGAAAGGCACGCCGTTCGCAGCTCAACAAGCTGCAGACACGGTCGCTCGCCGTTCGATGGACCAGGGCATGCGTCAGGTTGAAGTCCTGGTCAAAGGTCCTGGAGCCGGACGTGAAACAGCCATCCGCGCATTGCAAGCGGCTGGACTGGAAATCACGTTGATCAAAGATGTTACCCCTATTCCACACAATGGATGCCGTCCGCCCAAACGCAGACGCGTCTAATACATTCAAATCTTTGTCAGTCGCCGGTTTCATTGTGCTTGACCGGCAACTGCGTTTGATACCGCGGCAATTGGATATCAACACAAAAGGTTAGGAGATCGTACGTTGGCTAGATACACAGATCCTGTTTGCAAACTCTGCCGTAACGAAGGCGCCAAGCTCTTCTTGAAAGGCAGCCGTTGCTACACGACCAAATGCGCAATCGAGCGCCGCCGTTATGGCCCGGGTCAACATGGCCAGGCGCGCAAAAAACACTCTGAATATGCATTGCAGTTGAGAGAGAAACAAAAAGTACGTCGCACCTATGGACTGCTCGAGAAGCAATTCGCTGCGTACTATAAAGTAGCTTCCGCCCAGAAAAAGGTTCCTACCGGTTTGAAGATTCTGCAACTCTGCGAAGCTCGACTGGACAACCTCGTGCACAAGAGCGGCATGGTGCCCTCGAGAGCGCAGGGCAGACAGCTCATCGCTCACGGTCACTTCACCGTGGACGGCAAAAAGGTCTATTCTCCTTCGATTCAATTGAAACCGGGTCAAGTCGTTTCAGTTGCTGAAAACAGCAAAAAATTGATCAAAGGCATCATCGAAGCCAATCCGGCGCCGCTCGCTCCGAACTGGATTTCGGCAGATCTCGATTCTTTGAAAACATCGATCATTCAAGCTCCTCCGCGCGAAGAGCTCGACGGAACGATCAAAGAAGCACTTATCGTTGAATACTATTCGAGAAGATAGTGTTCGAATCATAGGGCGGCGATGAGCCGCCCATGAGCGTTTTAAACGAACGCAAACAGTTTCAATCCAAGCGTCATTAACGCACGTTAGACAGATAAACTGCAGGAATAAACCGTGAACAACGACTTCAATCGACTTTATATGAATCAAGGTCTGGGCGGAATGTCCTCTTCGTCATCCTCAATGGGGATGAGCGGAATGGGCAGCTCAATGTCTGGAATTTCGAGCATGGACTACGGTCTCGTTGCCGAAACCAGCCCGCGCGAGCCAATCAAAATCAAGTGCCTCGAGAACAAAACTCACGCTGATGGATCCATATATGGAAAGTTCGTCATCGAGCCCCTGGACAGAGGATACGGAACCACTCTCGGTAACGCACTGAGACGCGTTCTGCTTTCTCACATCGAAGGCTCCGCGGTCACCGCAGTCAGAATCGATGGCATCACTCACGAATTCACCACCGTACCTGGTGTCGTCGAAGACGTAATCGACATCATGCTCAACCTCAAGGGACTCGTCGTGAAGACCTTCTCGGCAGACCCACAATACCTCCACCTCGATGTGGAAAGACCGGGTCCTGTAACCGGACGCGATATCTTCTGCCCGGCTGATGCAACCATCATCAACCCGGACTGGCAGCTCTGCACACTTGCAGAAGGCGGCCGAATTCGCGCTGAAGTTACGGTAGAACGCGGCAGAGGTTATGTGCCTGCTGATGCGCACAGCCACTACAAACAAGCGATCGACGTACTTCCGATCGACGCAGTTTACATGCCTGTTCGCAAGGTCGCTTACGTAGTCGAGCCCACCCGCGTCGGTGAATCAACCGACTACGATAAGCTCACAATCGAATTGTGGTCGAATGGCGCAATCGATGCTACCGAGGCAATCTCGCAAGCAGCGCGTCAGGTCATCGAACACCTGGTTCCAATCGCCGAACTCTCGGGTAAACCGATGGTGCCGACGACGACCCAACCGCAACAAACAGAAGGCAAGCACTCATCCATCTCTATTGAAGAGCTGGAACTCTCGGTGCGCGCCTACAACTGCTTGAAGCGTGCCAACATCAACTCGCTGGGCGAGCTTCTCAAGCTCACATACGACGACTTGATGAACATCAAAAACTTCGGTAAGAAATCTGCCGACGAAGTAATCGAACGTCTCAGACAGTTCGGTCTCACTCTCGCCGACACACCAAAAGATAAGTAAAGACAAGGAAGAGCCGTTAGGCTCAATTAGGGCATTCCCCAGAATGCCACACAAAAAGGAAACGAGCCATGCGTCACCGTAAAGCACGCCACCTACTTGGAAGAGCAGCAGACCAGCGCAATGCTGTGTTGAGAGCGCTTGCCACCGAATTGCTCCGCCATGATGAAATCATCACGACATTGGCCAAAGCCAAAGCGCTTCGTCCCCATGTCGAGAAGCTCATCACCAAAGGCAAAAAAGGCTACCTCAAGGATTACAAATCACTCCATGAGAAAGCCGGCAAAGGTGATGCAGCCGCTGCCAAAGAAGTAGCGCATTCAGTGCACATCCGCCGTCAACTGCGCGCCAAACTCTACGACCGCGAAGTGGTCTCCAGAGTTGTCGACGAAGTAGCCCCGCGCTACCTCGACAGAGAAGGCGGCTACTGCCGCATCATCAAGTATCGCGACAGAACCGGCGACAACGCACCGTTGGCGATCATCCAATTGGTTTAGTTCATCAATTGCCGAGCCACAGGGCATAAGCCTTTAGCGCAGCGCGATGACTAATGCCCTTGGGGCACCAAACAAAATAGGCACCAGCTATAGTGGCTGGTGCTTTTCTGTGCGTAAATAGAATCGGACGAGCGAAAATGAAAAGCTCTCGAATAACCAGAACGCGCTACCCGAAATTCGCGTTTGGAGAAACGTGAACGCTGACAGTGGTCTCAAGTGGCGTCTTAAGATTGCTTCTACTCACAGTAGATTTCCATGAAGGCTAAACCGTCTATCATTAGCTTGACTTATTAAGCTCTAGTGACCATCTGGCCAGCGTCCAAGGCGAGGCCGCTCGCGAATGGTCCTCTCTAGCAACCTCTCGGGCGAGGAAGCTGCTCGCGAAATCGTCCCCCGTTAGCGTCCAGGTGAGGCTCTGATCGCGAGTAGTCCCTGCTAGCGACCATCTCGCTGGCGTCGCTCACCTGCTAATAACCGCTGGTCTGCAAAAAGATTCGAACGACTAAAACGGCAAATCTCTTGACGTCCGCCTGGAGCAAACTTCAAAAAAACGATACGCAGGAAAGCGTTACCTATCATAGTTTTCCGGCATTATAAGGGAGGGTATTTCCAGGGCTTTCAGAATTTTTTTGCATCCAAATTGAACTTTTTGGATCGTTTTTACGTATCTAGAAATAGTAGAAGCAATCGTAAGACGTCCGAAGAGAGTGCACACTCTCTCTGGTGGACTTTGATGCCTACGGGCATCAGACAAATCGTCGCTCAGCGGTTCCGTGGATTAGGTATCAAAAGCAGATAGCTCAGCTGGAGGTGAACAATGACTAGGATAAGAAGCATGCATGCATTCAAATCAGCTAGACGCCAAACTATTCACCTTCGTCAATTCAGGAAGCAGACCGAGAGGCTGCTTGAAATGTACGAGTTAAACGATAAGGAATTTTTCCTCACGACGATTGATAGCAAGATTCGCGAGTTGAAGACCGACTTGAGTGCCTACGAGGAACTTCATTATCACATCGAAGCTACCACTGATTTTGACCTGGTCAGAGGACTTGGGAAAACGCTGCTCAATCTTCGTATCTGGCTAGGCTGGAGTCAAGCGACGCTAGGCAACTACTCCGGCATCAATGTCAAATCCATACACGCATACGAACGAGACGAATATCGAAAGACTCGGCTTGAAAAGATCTTTCAAATCATGCAGGCGCTTGAGCATGGAATACTGGAGAAGACGTCAGCTGACAACCGCTACAAACGCTCTCCTTATCAGCCAACTTTATCGTTCGAGTCGGTTGAGGATACTTACAAGAACGCTCACCTGCCCTACGATGAAGATGCTGAGTTCATGATTGTGGATGGTCAGTTGGTGGAGCCTCCGCATGAGCCGGATGCGATGGATGATTTTTCAACCGGGCTATAATTCGGCTTGATTAGGATCGAATGCATTTTGATGGCTGGGTTCAGTTTGGGTAAGCTGAGCTTAGCTTGATGGCTGGGTTCAGTTTGGTAGCTGAGTCTAGCTTAGTGGCTGGGTTCAATTTGGTTGGTGGGAAGTGCCGCGGATTGCGTTTTCACTTGAGTATCATGGCAAGCGATTTCATGGGTCGCAGCTTCAGCTTGGCGTGCGGACGGTTCAAGGTGAACTCGAGAGTGCTTTCGAAGTCCTGGCCAAACAACCTCTGCGCGTTACGCTGAGTGGACGCACGGATGCGGGAGTTCATGCGGCTGGACAATGCTTCCACGTGGACTGGCCGGAGGGCGTGATACCTGCAGGTGCGGCAACCGCGGCAGCCATTGCCAGCGGTTTAGAACCTGGAGAGGCTGCTGGAGATCTTGATTTATGGCGGCTGATGCGGTCTTTGAACGGAATTATGAAGAGTGATATCGCCGTTTCCGCGGCGCAGATTGTACCGGAAAGCTTTCATGCACGGTTCTCCGCGAATCGCCGAGAGTATGTGTATCGAATTTTGAACCGCCAGCAAAGATCTGCTCTGTTAAAAGATACTCACTACCAGGTAACCTATGCCTTAGACGTGAAAGCCATGCAGGATGGGGCTTCACGCCTTTTGGGTCAGCATGATTTTGCCGCTTTCAGATCGACAAATGCGGAGCAAGTGAGCACCATTTGCACAATTTCTCGTTCAGAAATATTGCAATTAGATGACGGGCGCCTCGAAATCTGGATTGCTGCCGATCGATTCGTGTACAATATGGTGCGCATAATTGCCGGAACCCTGACTGAGATTGGGCTCGGCAAGAGGACGCTGGAGAGTCTCGAGACTGCTCTTGAAAAGGGCGATCGTGATCTGTCCGGACCAACCGCGCCTCCCTGGGGACTGACCTTTCAGTCAGTTCGTTACCCCAAGGAATACAATCTATTTGAACTAAATTCCTTCGATGAGAAGGCTCAAGGAGTTCTCCCGTGAAGAGTTATAGCGCTAAACCCGCAGAAGTAGTCAGAGCCTGGCACATTATCGATGCCGAAGGCCAAACGCTTGGACGCCTAGCCGTCGAAGTTACCAACATATTGCGCGGTAAAAACAAACCAGAATTCACTCCGCACGTCGATTGCGGAGACTTCGTCGTCATCATCAATGCCGAGAAGATCAAAGTCACAGGACGCAAGGAGATCCAGAAGGTCTACTACAGACACTCCGGTCATCCTCAAGGTTTCAAACAAGAGACGCTTGCATCCCTACGTCAACGCAAACCGGAAGCAATCATCGAGCGCGCCGTCAAAGGCATGCTTCCTCACACGACTCTCGGTCGCGAGCAGTTCACCAAACTCAAAGTTTATGCTGGTGCAGAGCATCCGCATGAAGCTCAAAAACCGCAAGTCTACGCATCACCAGTCATTAATCGTTAATCGCTCACTCGGAGAAAAAGGAAGTTAATAGAATGACAAGCGTTATTCAATACTATGGAACCGGCCGCAGAAAGTCTGCCACAGCTCGGGTTCGCCTGGTTCCTGGAACCGGCACCGTTAAAATCAACGGCAGAACGATGGAAGACTACGTCGGTGGTCGCCATGGTCTTGAGAAACTGATCATGCAACCCTTCAAATCTGCCGATGCGGTTGGTCGTTTCGATGTACTCGTCACCGTATGTGGTGGCGGCATCGTCGGACAACTGGGCGCCATCAGACATGGTATCGCTCGGGCGCTGGGCGAAGCTGCCCCGCAAAACCGTCCGGCGTTGAGAACCGAAGGCTTCCTTACCCGCGACCCGCGCGTCAAAGAGCGTAAAAAATATGGTCGCAAGAAAGCCAGAAAACGTTTCCAATTCTCGAAACGTTAATTCGAGTCGCAATTGCGAGCCGGTTTCGAGCAATTCGAAATCATGGGCTTGCCGATGGCAAATACATTCGGAGGGCGCACTGGTTGCGTCCTCTTTTGTTCGCGTGCAGAAGCCAATTTTTGGAATTCAGACTTCGTTCGCGCGGCACAGTTTGCCTGTACCAACTGACAAAGGAGTAATATATGGTCTGGAACGAAGCGCAGATGGTTTCGTCTTAAGCATCTGCGAAACGATAAACGAGGGATGATGTTCGCGGATAGAGTGACGACATCGATGGAGCGCCGAAGAGACTGATGCAGAGCCGAGAAGACAGAACCATAAAACGCGTGTTCGTTTTGATAATGGCGTTTTTAATGGTCGGGACAGCAACGATCGTGGCGCAACCGGAAGCAGGCGCACGCAATCAGAATCGACTGGACAGGCCTCGTGGTCGAGACAGAGGCGACGATGGCGCTTCGGAAGTGGAGAACTTCAGTAGCGATCCGAATCGCCCTAACCAATTCGAGCAGTACAACAAGGGCCAGGGCAACCCCAATAGCGACTTCAACATCGGAATCCGGAAGGACGTTATCGATGATGGCGCAGACGGACTTCAAGGCGGCGTAGGACAACAGGGAACCGCACCTTTGAGCGGTGGCGCCGGCCAACAAGGTCTCAACGGCGGCGTCGGTCAGACAAAACTGAACGTCAACGTCGACGATTTTCAGATGCAGACGCCCTCTTATGAAAAACGAAAGCCGCTGAATGCCAGTACTACGACATTCGCCCCTCTTGTCGGAGGAATTACACAAACAGACGTTCAGCGCCTCGAACAACGTGACGTCGTCTTGATTATCGACCGCTCATTTTCCATGGGAAAAATGGACTGCCCGCCGGCAACCGCTATGGGGCGCGCTGCTGGCGCCCTCGGTTTCGGCCAAAGCAGATGGGACTGGTGCCGAGATCAGACACGTGGTCTGGCAAACGTAACCAGCTCGTTTAACCGCGGCGTAAAAATTATGATGTTCTCGCGCGGCTTCGAAGTATTCCCCGATGTGAATATGAACCAGGTGCCAAGCCTCTTTCAACGCTATCAACCCAATCCACTGCAAGGAACGGATATGGTCGATCCTCTGCGCGCCGTAATCGGAGATTATCTAAAACGCCGCAGCAAAGGTCAAAATCCCAGACCGCTCGCCGTAGCGGTTATCTTTGATGGGCTGACCAGAAAAGGAACTCTGCCTATACTCAGCAACGCTCTGGTTGATGCCACCAAGTACATGCGCGACCCCGATGAGATCAAAATCACAATCTTTATCGTGGGAAACCGCGGTCCCAGAGCCCTGGAGCCAACGTTTGAAATGGCGCGTCAATTAAGAAGAAACGGCGCTCGATACAATATTTTGAAAGTCGTCCCCTTCGATCAGGTTCAGCGAGTCGGTCTGGCAAAATCGCTGGCTGATACCCTCAGACCGGATCAGTAAAAACGGCAGCTCCAGCTGGTTCTTCCTGCGATACCGGCGAAGGTTTCGGTCACTACTCAGCTGCGGAATCTTCGCCCTTGGTGATGATACCTTTGGCGCGATAGGGGTTTTGAAACTTCACCAGTGCAATGATGGACGCCGTCGCTAGAATGCCGGTGAGCGTGATGAAGCCCCAGCCGGCCGGCTCGTTGTTGTACAAACAGAAAACACCTGCAGAAAACACCACACAGGACAAGAATAGAGAAAGCGGGATGAATAGCGCTTTTATCGACTGAAAAAGTTCGGCGCGTTCTGCTCGTTCTGCTTCGCTCAATTCTTTTTTCATAGTGCTTCTATCTCATCCTCTTACCGAAAAGCGCTCGCGGTGCGGAGCTCTTGGCTTGGCGTATGCATCGCATATACTTTCGGCTATTCATATTAGCACCGCGCACCTAGAAATATAGCTGGTTCTCACGATTTCTGAGTTTTCTTGACTTAATGATAAACTTGCATCATCCTCGTTTTTACTGGAAAGAAGCGGATATCGGTTGGACATACAAGAAGTAAGAGGCTCGCAAACTGAGATCGCTTGTAGCACTTCCGAGCAGGCAGCGACCTGCCCCGGGTGCGCTTCCGTAGTCGTTCCTGGCGATCGCTTCTGTCAGGAATGTGGCACCAGAATCGGTACCACTCGGTCCAAGCGCCAGGTTCGGGAATCGAATGAGAGCCGCGCGGAAAGGACCAGAGCATCGATAATTTGCATCAATTGCGGAACGACAAATGAACCATCGTCAAACGAATGTGGCGACTGCAAAATTCCGCTGATTCAGCAGAAGGAAAGACGCGAAGACTCGCGTGTTGAACGCGTAGGTCTGCGAGGCTCGCTTACGCCCAGGTCGACGAAGAGAAAACGTTCGGATCCTGCAAGCGCAATTGACAATGCATCGAGCAACAGGGCAACGCGAAACGATATCGTTTCGAGTTCAATCGTTCCGAACGCCCCCGTTTCAAACACTCTCGTTTCAAACGCCTCCGTTTTAAAAACTCCCGTTTCAAACGCACCCGTTTCAAGCGCAATCGTTTCAAGCGCCTTCGTTTCAAACACTCTCGTTTCAAACGCCTCCGTTTTAAAAACTCCCGTTTCAAGCGCCCCCGTCTCAAACGCCTCCGTTTCAAACACTCCCGTTTCAAAGACTGACGCTTCAATCACGCCTGAGAGTTCAGCGCCAACGACCACGAATCCAAGCGACATCAAAACAGAGGAAACGAGGACCAACCGCAAACAGCGGCTGCCGAGGTTTACACGAGGAGCTGATGCATTTTGGTTTGCCGGAGAGAAATCGACCGATCAAGCTGCACTCGACTTCCTCTACCCGACTGACGAACTGAGCGCTAAAAAGCAACAGACCGAACCTTTCGACCAGATCATAGACGAAAGCCGCAAACCAAGCTTGTTTTCGCTGAGCGCAGCACTGTTTAACATCGAAAGTCTTTTTGAAAGAATTCCACTCCCTCTCGTGTTTCTCGGTGTGAGTCTCGTCATCATTCTTGCCACCGCCAATGCCACCACGCAGTGGAATCGCCACGAGCAAAGATTGGCGGCTATAGATAAGATCGCAACAAACGCGGAAAACGATATGCTGACATATCGACTCGATGATGCCATCAACACACTGCAAGAATTAGAGAAAACTGAAAACGGCGACCTCCCCCCACGCGCACGAGCGATTCTCAATCAGAGCCTCTGGCTTCGCTCCTACGCGCGCGCGAAAAAACAGCAATATGCCAAGGCAATAGCCGACCTGTCCGCCGTCACTTCGACATTCATTTCATACGATGACGTAAAAGAGAAATCAGCCGAATACAAAAAACTTCTCGCAGCTCATCCGGAGTTTGCCGACCTCAGCCAAACGAAATCAAACGAGCCCGCGACTCCAGAAGTTTCAGAACAGCACCGCGCCAAGAAGAAAACTATCGCGTCGTCGACTGAACAGAGCACGCCCAAACGCTCTAAAACAGACTCGGCCGACGAAGCTGTTTTGGCGCAAGCGTCAGAACGAGCCCTCCGGCGAGTGGCTGCCGAACGCGCAGAGCGAGTTCAGGTCCCACAGATATCACCTGAGGAGCAATCTTCGGAAAAGTCGAAACCTACCGTCGACAAACAGAAACAGCCAAAAACGGTTTCGAATAGACCGGATTCAATCAAAGCAGATTCAACATCCGCCAAGAAAAAGAAAAGCGGCAAAACCGATGCAGCGCTCCTGGACGCGGATATGAAGCGTTACAGCGGCTTACTGGTCGAATACTTCTCCAAAGCCGAATCCAGCCGCGGCAGCGGACAAATTGCGGAACCGCCATCCTACGAAGAGTGGTCGGAGGGTGGCAAGCGTGATTTCTAGACTTCTTCACTGCGTCCTCACTCTAATTTTGCCATAATCAAATTTGCAAAGGCTCGCGCGCATGTCAACAGAGAAGCGAATCGATAAGTACTACAAGAGAAAAAACGCCGAACGTCGTGCGGCGGAGGAAGAAGCTGCCGAACCACAGGTATCGACGCTTTCCATGCCAGAAGTGGACTGGAAGCGCAGCGGCAAAATCGCAGCCGTCATCGCGGTTGTTTGCTTCACTTGCTACCTGTGGACACTCTGGGGTGGATACGTTTACTGCGATTCGTTCAACATCACGCCCTTCCGCACGGTAACCCGTGAGTGGGGGCAATCCCTGCTTTATATGATCGCTGACGCTTTCGTAGAGCCTCTTTCGCAACCCCTTGTGCGCGCTACTTATGCGACCGATATCGCTTTCGGGACATACAGTTCGCAAGCGGTTTTCCACGGTGACAGCATGTGCTTGCACATCGCTAACTGCGTCGTGCTGTTCGTTTTTGCCTTCACGCTCGCGTCTTTGAACAATCAAAAGAAGAAACGGCTTGAGGTCGATCCCTATGCGGTCGGCGCCGGAACTGCGCTACTTTTCGCCTGCCACCCGCTTGCCAGTGAAGCGGTTGCATACATTTCAGCTCGCTCAGCGCTGCTTGTAACTCTCAATTATCTGCTCGCTCTACTCTGCTTCCTGCGCGGCTTTCACGCAAAAGTCATCAAAGACAGCTTAATAGGATACGGCTTCTGCTACCTGTTCATGCTGTTCGCTATCTGGTCCGGCTCTCAAGGACTTACCGCGGCGACAGCAATGATCGCTCTGGCACTGCTGGTTAAACCAAAGGATGAAACCGTTGGTCGCTGGGTCGGAACACGCCCACTGGAACTTTTCTCAATCGCTCTGGTGGCTCTGGTAGTACCATTTGTCTTGCTTCTAAAGTATAAGGCGCCGGTCGGTAACGGTTTCGGCCTTGAAACCCTCCCAGCCGTTCCTTACATCGCAACACAATGCAAGATGCTGCTCGTTTACTACCTGAGGGTTCTGGTCCTGCCCTTCGGCTTGAGTCTTGATCCGCCTTTTGGCACCGCATCAGGTTTTTCCGATCCACTGGCGATTGCCGGGGCATTGATACCGTTTGGAATACTTGCTCTGGCCTGGAAATATCGCGCATCACTATTGGTATCATTTCCACTTGTGCTTTTCGTCCTCGGACTGCTGCCGGACTTCTTGCTCCCACAGCCGGAGCTGATGTCAGACAGGCGAATGTATCTTTCGCTTGCGGCCGTTTCCATACCGGTCGGTTACCTTATCGCTCGCTGCGCAGAAAGACGCCTGGTCGCCACAATGGTGGTCGGCGGCTTAGTTATCGCAACGTTCGCCGGACTGACAAACTGGCGCAACTTCGCCTGGCAAAAGGACAGCCGGCTCTGGGAAGACGCATACAATATGAACAAAAACAGCGAACGCAGCCGAGTAATGCGCGTCTGGGGGCTGTCCCGCGGTCATATAGATAAGGCCCGTGAACTGGCAGAACAGGAAGTGAAAACGTTTCCAAACTCGGCGATACTATATCTGGTGCTAGGAAAAGGCAGCATCGCCGGAAAGAAATTTGCCGAGGCAAAAAAGAATTACGAAAAGGCTCTGGCTCTCGCGGACAAACAGAACCTTTCACCCGAGATCGTCTGGGATATGCAATATGGCATGGCGTATGCGTCGCTCCAGACAGAAGACATGGAAAACGCGAAAAAATACGCGGACCTGGCCATGGAATCACAGCCCAACAACGCTGTCCTCCGGATAATTCGGGGCGAATATTTCTTGGCCGAGAATCAGCCCCAGGCAGCCATTGTCGAACTCAACAAAGCCCACTCGCTTGACCGATACAACCCTGAAGTTCTGCCTCCGCTCGCACGGGCAGCGCTTGGATGCGGCACCAAAGAATATCAAGATCTGGGCTACCAGGCCGCCATACTGGCCGGTAAGATTCACAACGACAGCCGCCTCGAACTGTTGAAAGCATATGGCGCTCTGGAAACAGGTCGAGTTTACGAAGCGATGATGTACATGGATAAGTACAAGCTCGAAAACCCGATGACACCGGAGTATTACTACATCCTTTACGGCATTCTCAAACGACTCGGCGCGGAAAAGGAATCCGTAAAAGCTCTAAAGGTCGCGACCACAGCCGATCCGGACATCACCAAGAAAATTCGTCTGTATTTGAACCGCCCGATTATTCTTCCGGAAGGCGCACCGAAAGTGAAGTTGCCAAACATGGAAGGTCTGCCCACTCCATTCATCGATGCTCAAAAAGGTCCACGGCAACGCAGCGCGCCGCCGATCGCAGACGGACAAAAGAAGCCGGCCGCAGATATCCCATCAAACACCATACCTCTGCCTCTAAAGGCACCCAAAGGCGAATTCCTGCCGACTCAGCCAGCGCCTGCGACGCAGCAGCAAAGCCAGCCGAAGAAGCCTCCAGCGAAACCGTAAAGCCGCTTAGAACTCGGTCTAGAAACCGTTAGAGGTCGATATCTCGGTGTTTGAACTGGCGCGCGTTCTCACCGCTGTAATCCTCGACAACATGCCCTTTACCGGCCAGCTTGTACTTGTAGGTCACGAGACCTTCCAACCCGACAGGACCACGCGGATGCATCTTGTTCGTACTGATACCGACTTCCGCTCCAAAGCCATAGCGAAAACCGTCTGCGAATCGTGTCGATACATTCCAATAGACGCCTGCCGAGTTGACCGCCTTGAAAAAAGCTTCGTAGGTTGCCGGCTCTGCAGTGACGATGGTGTCGGTATGGTTTGAACCGTGCTGATTTATGTGATCGATAGCTTCCTCGATTGAGTCGACCACCTTAACGGCAAGAATCAAATCGCTGAACTCAGTCGTCCAATCTTCACTCTTCGAACGAACCAGCAAGGGAAACTTTTTGCTCTCCGAGCCCGCTTCCGGAGCCCCTGGCTCTGACTCGATGATCTCAAACGCACGATTATCAGCGCGCAGTTCGACGCCTTTTGCAAAGAGCGCCTGGGCAACCTTCGGCAGGTAGGCACCAGCAATGGTGCTATGCACCAACAGAGTTTCAATAGCATTGCAGGCGGCAGGATACTGAACTTTGGCATCAACAGCCAGCTTCACGGCCATATCAATATCCGCGTCCTCATGCACATAGAGCGCGCACAATCCTTCAGCATGACCTAACACCGGAATGCGCGTATTGTCTTGCACATAGCGAACAAGCTGATTAGAACCACGTGGAATAATCAAATCGACCAGACCATCAGCCTTGAGAATAGACTCGATTTCCTCTCGTTTATGAAGGAGGACGAGCGATTGCGAGGGCAACCCCTTTTCACCAAGAGCCTGTTGCAAACACTCGAAGAGAACAGTCAATGTGAAACGCGCTTCTTTACCGCCTTTCAGTATTGCCACGTTGCCGGAGCGGATAGCAAGCGATGCGATCTGTGGCAAGACATCTGGTCGCGATTCGAATATAACTGCGATCACACCGATCGGTGACGTAACTCTGTACAGCTTCAGTCCATCGTCTAGCTCACGAGCCAGCGAAATCGCCCCGACCGGATCGGGCAGTGTCGATACTTGCCTTACACCCTCGACTATCGTCTTCAGTTTGTTCTCATCGAGTTTTAACCGATCATACATACTTCGGCTTATTTCGCCGGTTTCCAGCAGTTTTGCGGCCCGCTGCATATCGTGTTTGTTTGCAGACAAAATCTCGTCGACCCGCCGGTCTATAAAGAATGCCATCCTTTCGATCACTTCTTGCCTCTGCGCCGGCGAGAGCGATGCTAGTGCCGTTGAGGCTCTCTTCGCTGCAGTAAGGATTTCGAACAAAGGGGATTCTGCGGTCGAGGTCATGCTAATCTGCACCTTCTAAATTCGTTTATTCCTTCGCGAGAAACGCGATATTGTCTCGCGTAATCACCGCATCATAGTTTCGATCTTGAACAACATTTGCAATCTCCTCCGACTTCTTGCCCGACAGGAGCCGCGTCTCGTCACTGCTGTAGTTTACTATACCTCTGGCAAACTCTTTACCGTGTTCGTCGATAATGCTGACGACGTCGCCGCGTTTGAAAGCACCATTCACTTCTGTGATTCCGGCACCAAGTAGACTGGCTTTGCGCTTGACCAGAGCCTCCCTGGCGCCGTCGTTTACACTTACCGAGGCGTTCACGGTCGTGGCATAAGCAATCCAGCGAAGCTTTCCGCCCATCGCTTTCTTCGGTAGAAAAAGCGTTCCCAACTCTTCACCGGCAAAGAGTCGCCCGATTACAGCCGGATTCTTGCCACCGGCGATAATGCAAGCACAGCCGGCTTGAGTGGACACCTTGGCCGCTTCAAGTTTGGTCTTGATTCCGCCGCGTCCAACCCCTGAGCCGCTGGATTTTTTTTCAACCTTCTTATCGCTCGTTTTTTTCTTGCCGTCACCCACGTCCTCTGAGTCTTCCGGCTTCGCCTTAGTATCCTCAGTCATCAGTTCGATAACGTCGGGAACAAGAGGCACCAGAGTCGCGCTAGAATCGACTCTGGGGTCGGCGGTGTATAAACCCTCAACGTCAGTCAGAATCAGTAGAATTTCCGCATCCATTTTGCTTGCGACTAGCGCAGAAAGTTTGTCGTTGTCGCCAAAATTCACCTTGCGAGCCGGGTTCGCTGAAATCGCCTCAAGCTCGATTGTCGATACGGTATCGTTCTCATTGATAATCGGCAAAACCTTCAAGCGTACCAGTTCCGAGATGGTGCTGCGCAGATTCAAATAACGATTGCGATTTGAAAAATCATCCTCGGTCAACAAAATCTGAGCAGTCGTGATACCAAGTTTTTCAAAAGCGTCGGCATACATCGACATGAGCAAACCCTGACCAACCGCGGCACAAGCCTGCTTCAACGGTAATTCTTTAGGCCGCTTTTCCAGGTTCAATCTTTTGACGCCTAAACCGACCGCGCCCGATGTAACTAATAAGACTTCCTTACCACCTTTAATCAGGTCCGCGATGCCCTCGACAAAGGAGTAGAATCGGCTTAATGCCACTCCCCCCTCTTCCCGCATGAGGACGGCAGTACCAAGTTTTACAACCACACGCTTCGCATCCTTCAGGACTTTCTGTCTTTCGACGTTTGCTTCAGCCATGGCTCAAATCTCACTCAGATCGTTTCAACGTCGTTCGCAGTTCACTCGCATCAACTATTGGTTGTTTGCAAGTAAACTTCTCGCAAATGTAGACTGTCGACTTGCCGTTTTCGGCGGTTCGACCGCTTAGAAGCGGGCTCGACAATTGTTTTATGGTTTCAGTACTTGTGACGAGAACAACTTTGTCAGGATCAAACTGTTCATAGATCGGAAATAGAACTTCCGAATTGTCTTGCCCGCTTTCTGAAACAACCACCACTTCTTTAATGGGATGAAGATAGAAATCCAGCGCACAAAGACTGTTTGCGAATTCACTCGGTCCCTTCACCAGGTACTCACCGTACAGGCGCAAGATTGTGCGCGCGGACTCACGATACGATTCTTCGCCCGTTAATTTTTCCAGGCGCAGAAGATTGAGAAGCGCAACGGAAGCTCCGGAGGGAACAGAGCCGTCAAAGTGATTCTTCGGACGCACGATTAGCTCTTCGTGTGTATCGCTCGTGTAGTAGAGACCACCACTCTCGTCGTCCCAGAAGTGAGCGAGCATATGATCGGTTAGCTTGATTGCTGTGGTGAACCAGCGAGGATCTTCATCGACAGAGGCCAGGTCGAGAAGCGCTTGAACAAAGTAAGAGTAATCATCCAGATAGCCAGGCAACTTGGCTTTGCCCTGCCCCCATGTCCGCAGCAATTCACCATCTTGAAACAGATAATTGAAGATAAAGTTGGCGGCGGTTTTCGCTTCATCAAGATAGTCGGATTTTTTCGTTACCCGATATCCATCGACATAAGCTGAAATCATCAAGCTGTTCCAACTCGTCAAAACCTTTTCATCACGCCCTGGGCGAATACGCTCAGCACGCTTAGCAAGCAACTTCTCTCGCATCGGATTCAACTTCGCGTTGAACTCGTCGTACGTCATATTGTTTTCTTTTGCGAGTTCTTCCGGCGTTTTTTTATAATGAAGCGCACTGGTTCCATGCTCGAAATTACCAGTCGAGGTCACGCCATAAAGCTCGCACAGCCAGTTGCCATCATCGTTTCCAAGGACTTCTTTGATTTGTTCCGGAGTCCAGACGTAAAACTTTCCTTCCTCTCCTTCGCTATCTGCATCGAGGCTTGAATAGAAGGCACCATTATCGGTGCGCAATTCGGCGGATGTGAACTTCAGAATTCCTTCGGCTACATCTCTGAAGTATTGCCGCCCCGTGAGACTGTAAGCTTCAAAATAAGTGGAGCACAGTAAGGCATTGTCGTACAACATCTTCTCGAAGTGCGGAATCAACCATTGCCTGTCAACAGAGTAACGAGCGAATCCGCCGGCGAGATGGTCATGAATTCCGCCCATTGCCATGCGCTCAAGCGTGGTTTGCACAAGCTCCCGGCACTCGATTCGATCGCTGGATTTTGCTTCTTTCGTTCTTATCGAATAACGCATGGCCAGCATAAGGCTGAATGTGTGCGGAAACTTAGGCGCGCCGCCAAATCCACCCCACTTCGCATCAAAACGCGAAATCAATCGAGTGATCGCACCGGATATGGTTTCCATGTTTAAAAACCGATCCGCTTTTTCGACCTCGGCACTCTCAGCACCAACTCCAATCTCAAGCATTTTCAGATGATGAGTAACGTCGGAGGCGCTCTCCAGGACTTCGTCTCGGCGCTCTTCCCAGGCTGAGCTTATCCCGAAAAGGATTTTTTTAAAAGACGGCATTCCATGTTTATCCACAGGCGGGAAGTACGTCCCTGCAAAAAACGGTTTTAAATCCGGTGTTAGAAAAACGGTCATCGGCCAGCCCCCGTGCCCGGTCATGAGCTGGACGGCTTTCATGTAAATCTCATCGATATCGGTTCGTTCTTCTCTGTCTACTTTGATGTTGATGAACTTGGCATTCATCACCATCGCAGTTTCAGAATCCTCGAAAGATTCATGCTCCATCACGTGGCACCAGTGGCAGGCGGCATAGCCTACCGAAAGCAGGATGGGACGCTGCTCGGCGCGTGCACGTTCCAATGCTTCAGCGCCCCAGGGATACCAATCGACCGGATTATAAGCATGTTGCAAGAGATACGTACTGGTTTCGTTAATTAGCCTGTTCGGCTCACCGCGCTTTGTCTCGGTTCCTGTAGCCATTCTCTTAGTCTCCATGCTCCTTGATTGCATCCAGGAGTCCGTCGTAAAGGTGAACGTTAGCGGCGAGAGTGTTTGTGAACCCGAACTCTACAGCCTCACGCTCATTATGTTTATCAATAAAATATTCAGCCAGTGCAAGCGACTCCTCACCGTGATCGCATTCCACGTTCACATGGTCGAACCAGCGGTGGTCAGCCAGATGAAATTTGCGAAAAGCGATTTGCATGGCTTTGAATTCTTCAATCGCCATAAGCTCGGTCGCGGTGATAGCACCGGCTGTGATGGCAGGTCCGCGCATGTCCTTTATTGGTTTACCATCCTCGGACGTGGGCTGATAAAAATCGACGACGGTGCGCATGTACATCCGCACTCCGCACTTTACCAGGCCTTCGTTTCGGATCATAGTATCAGATTCGATACCACCAATTTTGCAAACGCGATCGATCACATCGTGCAACTGACCTTCATGGCACCTTGTGTAATCTCCGTTTCCATATTCGTTCCGCACATTTTCCAGGACGAAACCTACGGCCGGTTCCGGCATGTACGCAGCAGCACTCAATAACAAACGGCGCAACAATCCTGCATGCACGTCATAGTTGACGAGCATCGCACAAGCCTGAGCAGGCGTCAGTGGCTGCTCGTCAGCTCGATTCAATCGCTCGAACAATGCATGTTTCGCGCAGGGGTGCGAGGACGCTGTTTCTTTCAAATACGCTGCGCTAGTGGCAGCGACTCCGTTTAGCAACATCCGTGCGTCTTACCGACCGGCTCTGGCTGTTGTTGCAGCTTTGCGGAGTCAGCGCCCTTTTTTTCCGGGGACCCTTCCTGCGGTTCTGCGTGAGCCGGAGCCTGTCCGCTCGCTTCGCCCTCCGCTTCTTCGTTCTCAAGCAACCATTGTGCTTCGAGCGCGGCACGACAACCCGTTCCTGCTGCTGTAACCGCCTGCCTGTACTTCTGGTCGATACAGTCGCCCGCGGCAAATACTCCGGGAAACTTGGTCAGAACGCTACCTTCGTATTGCGTGATGATGTAACCGGACTCGTTGAGTTCCAGCATCTCTTTGAACAAATCGGTGTTCGGTTGGTGACCGATCGCTATGAAAACTCCGTCGGCATCATGCTGGGAGACTTCACCGGTTTTGATGTTCTTGACCCGCACCCATTTGACTTCACCGGCTTCGACTTCACCGATATCTTCGACAACGCAGTTGAGCAGATAATCGATCTTCTCGTTGCGCTTCATGCGATCCACCATGATCGCCGAAGCGCGGAATGTTTCACGCCTGTGAATCAAAGTGACGGACGATGCAAAACGGGTGAGGAACATGGCTTCTTCGATCGCCGTGTCTCCGCCGCCGACTACGAAAACCTTCTTGTCACGGAAAAAGAATCCGTCGCAAGTAGCACAGGCCGAAACGCCATGACCCATGAGCTTCGATTCGGACTCCAGTCCGAGAAGTTTTGCCGAGGCGCCGGTGGTAATAATGAGAGTCTGAGTGTGGATTTCCTGCTCGCTTGTTTTGATCACATACGGACGCTGCGACAAATCAACGGACTCAGCGTTGTCGTAAATGAACTCTGTACCGAATCTTTCAGCTTGTTTGTGCATGCGGGTCATCAGGTCAGGTCCCTGAATACCATCGGGAAAGCCTGGAAAGTTTTCGACGTCAGTCGTAATAGTCAGCTGTCCACCAGCCTGCAGCCCCTCGATAACTAACGGATCCAGGTTGGCACGCGCGGCATAGATTGCTGCGGTTAGTCCGGCGGCGCCGGAACCGAGGATGGTGACTTTTTTGTTTTTAGGTTTATTGGGCATGAACGCTACCCCGACTGCGTTAAGGCGCTGGGACAAGATGACAAGTGAGCGGCACTCGCTTAGACTCTCCATTTTAGGTGGAGAGACAGACTTAGAGCGGGAGATTCAAGATAACTTATCAATTTGGATCGCAGCTGATTTATCAGCTATCAGCATCAACGGGACGCAATCCGAAAGGAAGTGAGAGTTTAATTTCATCAATCTTGGATAAAAGCTCTTGCTGCTTAGCAACCACGGTTTGAATAGTTTTCTCGGCCAGCGGTCCATCTTCCTTCATCAACAAAAGGCGAACCCGCTCCAGGTCATTGATTTGACCAAGAGTTTGCTGAGCGGCAACCAGAGTTGGCGGTTCATGCCCGAAAAACTCGACAAGAATGTAGCGCCAGGTCTTTATGCTCAAGCGCAGGGCGTGCAATTCTTCGAGCGATGTCGCATTTGTGGCAAGATAGCGAGTCTGGGCCTCGGTTTCCCTCAAGTATGACTCGATTGCGTCGCGCGGCCGGGCGCCCAACCGCCCGTCGTCATGGTGTTTCTTCTTCAGTTTTTCAGCGCGTTTCTTCAAGAACTTGCTGAGGCGCTTCACTGCCTTTTCCATGTCGATGCGACTTAAAGCCGCCGTAGTCTCCTCTTCGACGCGATTACGCTCGTGCTGCCATTTTGCAAGGATCTGCTCGGGTACACCATAGTCTTTTCCGGTGTTTAAATTCACGTCCCAGTCGCGGACAGCGCCCAGAAGTTTATATCCCTTCTTGAGCTCAGCTCCCACTTTCTTTTTGTAAGACTTAGTCGTGAAGCCCTCTTTGGAGAGCACATTCCATATCGAATACCAGCGCCGAAACGCCACACGCATGTTGTGGACGCGTTTTGCACTCTTGCTCTTTTTCTTCTTGTTAAGCTTCTTGGCGCTTATCCACAGCCTGTGGACGGCTTCTCCGGCAACTGCAATCTGGAAATCCAGGAAATTACTATCCGAAAGCGCGGCGCTGTCCCCGCCTTTCGACGCCACCTTGTCCCTGGCTTTTTCTTTGTCAACCATGCAATCGCGTTGCTCAAATCAAATCGCACATTCGCCGTGCGGTTTCACTGCCGTCTCCGGCCAGTACAAGTATATAGACTCAGCCGAGCAAGTCGGAAATTATTTCTCGCGATCGCTTGATGACAAGGTCGCCGCCACCACGCGCATAAACCGCCCGAGCCCGCTCAAATACTGAAGGCATGGTTATCTTTACATGCTGGGGCAAGTGATACGGTTCGCGACAAAACCGCACTAACGCTTTGCAAGTCTTGTCCCAGGTGAATTCATTAGATAGTTGCAGTGAAGCTTCCGAATAACGCGCTCGAATATCTTTGTCTCCAGCCAGACGAACGATCGCCTCGCACCACGCATCCTCATCCTTGTACGGTAGAGCCAGGCCGGCATGAGCTTTGTCGATCATTTCGGAGAGCGGGTCGCCGCCAGTGCTCAGCACCGGAAGCCCGCACCATAGGTAATCGAGAATGCGGGTTCTAAAAGAATAACGAGTTTCAGGCAAATCGAAGTGGGATGAAACAGCTATATCCGCATCAAGTAAATAGTTCACGCGTTTTTCGTACGGAATCCAGCCCTCTTTGAAAAACACATGTTTTCCCGTCAGGCCCAGCCGTTCTGACAGTTCGATCGCATCACGCGCCATTTTCATAATCGGCACTTTAGGATTGGGCGACTTCATGCCCATGAAGACAAGGCGCAGATTCGGCACGCGGTCTTTAGCCTTCGCGACTGCCGCAATCACCGTTAATGGATCGAACCAATCCCAGATTCCGCCGCCCCATAACAAAACGACATCGTCGGGACCGATGGCATCAATCTCTTCGCGAAGTCCCGGACCGTTGCGCACGGGCGCAAGTGTTTCGCGCCCAAAAGGAACCACGTCGATCAACTTTCGCATGGAAGGATCGAAATCATAAAGTACCGGAGTCAAGCGCCCAAGCGCACAATAACGACCTATCCAGTAGTCGCGTTGAATTTCGGATGCGCATATCGAAAAATCGGCATTAAGCATATGCTGCTCCAGAACCTTGTGCATCAAACGGTAACTGGCATCAGCCGCCACTTTCTCATTCTTATATTGCACGAGCACAGAAAAAAGATATGGATCGTAAAGGTCAACAACCAGGTACTTGCCCAGCTCGGCAAGTTTTGGAAAAGGACGAAGCACATTAGATTGAATTATGAGAATGTCGTTGGCGAGCGCCTCTCGATACATCGTCTGCCGATTTGCGCCCGTCAAAATATTGACGCCGGCTATCGGTGCGAGCTGCTCTTCAACAGGCTGAGCGACCGGTGATGCTACCGTGACCGCAAATTCCCCGGCGAGTTGCTTTGCCATCTCGACTGCACGAATAGCCGGTCCAGCCATCGAACGCGAAATCGGTTCGAGCGTTACGAGCATGATTTTGCGCTGCTTATTTTGCTGTGAAGTTAAACTCATAATCGGATTGGCAACAGTTCCATATACACGGGAGGAAACTTTCCCGCGGACGGCCGCGCTACGGTGTTTGCTCGACCTGCACGCGAGCAGGCCGGCGACCATTATATCCCTTTGGAAGGTCCCCTTAAGAAGTGCTCAATATGAGTTGTGACTTTTACCGTACAATACTGGGAAAAATCGCGGATTCGGCAAGGACCGAAGTAATGTGACCGCCACAGGCACAGAGAAGAAACCGAGATCGACGTGACCTCCGACAAGCTCATCAGTATCGTTATCCCGAATTGGAACGGCAAAAGATTTCTTGCCGATTGCCTGGACTCGATCCGAAAGCAGACCCATAGGCAGATCGAAACAATCATCGTAGACAACGGCTCCAAAGACGGTTCCGTTGAGTTTCTCCGGGAGCATTATCCGGAAGTGAAACTGATAACTTACGAGGTAAACACCGGCTTTGCACCGGCGGTGAACGCGGGAATTCGCGCGGCCACCGGACACTATATCTCACTACTTAACAATGACACCATCGTCGAGCCCCTCTGGGTCGAAGAACTCGTCAAGGCTCTGGATGAACATCACGAAGTCGGCTCAGTGGGCTGCAAGATGCTGTCCTATGAAGACCAGACCATCCTCGACGGAGTTGGCGACGGCTATCGACGCGGCGGCTTGCCCGGTCGAATCGGACACAGAGAAAAGGACATAGGACTTTTCGATAAACCGCGCTACATCTTGGGAGCCTGCGGAGGCGCCGCAATGTATCGCCGCGAGTTATTCGACGATATCGGTCTGTTCGACGATGACTACTTCGCCTACCTGGAAGATGTCGATCTCGGACTTCGTGCACAGAGCGCAGGCTACAAGTGCCTTTACGTTCCCACCTCGGTCGTTTACCACCTTGGATGCGGCACCACAGGCAGTGGCTACTCACCACTGGTGGTGAAACTCTCTTCGAGAAATAATTGGAACACGATTGTCAAAAACATTCCCATGCCTCTTCTCATCAAGTTCTTGCCGCACATAATATACTGGCAGGCATTCTACCTCGCGGTTGTCACTGTGCGCGGCGGTCAACTTTGGCCCTGGATGATCGGGACATTCCAGGCAGTCTGCATGCTGCCGAACATGCTGAAGAAACGAGCTGCAATAAACAAACGCAGATCGGTTCCGCTAGAATACATGGAATCCATCATAATCGAATCGGAGAATGACCTCGCGCAAGCGCGAGCGCGGCTCTACGAACAAGCCCGAAAAGAAAAGAATTTGGCCAAGAAATGAAGATCTCAATCAACAAAGACAGTTCTGTACCCGTGCGGGATCAACTCGTAGAGCAGGTTTCGCTCCAGATTGCCTCGGGTCTGTTGACGCCGAAGGAAAAGCTTCCAAGTATTCGCGCTCTGGCAGCGAGATTAGGCATTCATTACAGCACCGTGACGGCAGCCTACAACCATCTTGCCGACGTTGGACTTCTCGATATTCGCCAGGGCAGCGGTGTTCGCGTGGCGAGTATAAACAACAGAGAGAACGAGCCAGCGGCAAAGTCAAGCCTTGATTCGATGATTAACGATTTTCTGGCACGCGCTTCCGAAGCAGGCTTTGCTGCCGCCGATGTTATGAATGCGGTCGAGAAGTTGAAGGAGCGAAAACCGGTCCGGCGAATTCTGGCAGTAGATCGCAACGAAGACTTTCACAGGGTTTTGCTCACCGAGTTGAAGCCGCACTTCAAAATACCGGTCGAGGCTTGCACGGTTCAAGACATCATGGATAAGCCTGAGCAGATGGATGATTCCTTGATTCTCACCAGCCTCTATCACTTGTTCACCTTCCAGGACAAAGTTAAGGACAGAACCCGCCTTGTGCCGTGCAACATCGAACCGGCCAGTCTGGAAATGGAAAAAATTGCCACGCTTCGCGCCGGCAGCCTTGTGCTTCTCGTCTCAGTCAGCGAGACCTTGATGAACATGGCGACAAAGCTGGTTGCCGCTCACCGCGGAGAGGAAATCCCTGTTCGCGCCGTTCTCCTGAGCGATGAGAAAGAACTGAATTATATGGTCAATCATGCGAATTTGATTTTGTGTGACAGCCCCAGCGAGGATACCGTCCGAAAAATTGCGGACCCTAAAATTTTGCAGGTGTTCAAACTCTATCCTCCTTCGACCATAAAGCTCATTCAGGAGCGTTTGTCGAAATGGGGTTAGACCTATCAATTCACATCTTGTAAACTCCCATTCCCCAATCTTGCTTTTGCGCTCATAATTCAAACCTGGATTATTTACTGGAGACAAACCCTTATGAACATCGACGGTTTGAAAGGCCTTCTCATTGCAGGCACGCTTCTATTCGCGACAACTCCGTTACCGGCAGAAGCGATCTCTGACAGCACGAAGCCGGCACGGCTGTGCGAGGAGAAATCGCCCGCCAAGTCCGAAGCTAAGGGCTGCGAGAAAAAAGCCGAAGGGTGCGGAAAAGCCGAAGGCGATTGCTGCAAGACACCCAAGGTGAGCCAGAAACCTGATGATGAAGATTCGAGCACTACAGGTGGTAGCGGCGACGGTGACGGAGGCGGCACCACAGAAGGTGCTCCTGGTGAAGCGGCGCCCGGTGCAGCTGCCGGTTCGGACACGGCCGAGGCTCCCGCAAGTAGCACCGGTGGAGAAGCCGGATCAGCAGAAGGCAGCGAAGCTCCTCCCGCGCCGGCAGGAGAACCGGCAGACGACTAACGCTTGCCCGGTGCCCGGAAAGGTATAGATAAACAGATAAGCGCATGGATTGTCAGTTCCATGCGCTTTCAATTTTCTGAACACGCTTTTGGTTTCAAATCCCAGCTTTGAAGCTGGAAACGTCCTCTATTAACGCGGCGTGACGCCCAGACCCGGCAGGTCCCGAAGCTTCAGATAACCGTCTTCGTAAGTCGCACCGTGGAAAGGATCCGAGGCAAGGAGCATGGCACCGTCGAGATCGAGGTAGTCAACCAGCGGAGCAAGCTGAACAGCCGCACTTATACCGATGGAAGACTCAATCATGCAACCAAACATGATCTGCATAGAATGAGCCCTGGCAGTGTGTATCACGCGAATCGCCTCAAGCAAGCCCCCCGTTTTTGCGAGTTTCACCACTACACCATCGACGCAACCAGCCAGTCTTGCGACATCGTTGGAAGTGGAGACACTCTCGTCGGCAAAGATAGGTACGATCGAGTTTTCCTTGACGTATTTAAAGTCTTCCTTGTGCGCGTTTTTCGCTAACGGTTGTTCGATAAATTGCACACCATAGTCGTACAAAAACTCGGACATTTCGATAGCTTGCTTCGGTGTCCATGCGCAATTCGCATCGACTCGCAACGGAATTTCCGGAGCGATTTCGCGAATTGTTTCGATAATCTCGCGGTCGTAACTCGTTCCTTGCTTGACCTTCAGCATCTTGTAGCCGGCTTCCACAGCCTCTCTCGTCTTCTTCTCGACCATTTCGATGCTGTCAATCCCGATAGTGAAATCGGTCATGGGCGCTTTAAGTCCACTTAGACCAAGCATCTTGTAGGTTGGCTGGCCAGCGACTTTTCCAGCGATATCATGCAGCGCCATCTCGACCGCTGACTTGGCAGAATGATTTTTAGCTATGATTTTGTTCATTCGATCGGAGATTTCGGCAATCGCAAATGGGTCGTCGCCAAGTACGTTTGCGTCGCGAACCATGCCGAGAACTGCCATGACCGTTTCTCTAGTTTCATCATGGTATTTAGCCGGCGCGGCTTCACCGTAACCAATATGGTCTCCGAATTTCAGCTTGACGAGTACGTTTTTAGAATCGACAGATGTGCCGGACGAAATTCCAAACGGATGCGCAGTCGTAAGATCCAGCGCTTCGAATTCAAGTTCAATCGCTGTTGTTTTAGTGGCAGTCACGGTTTTACCCCTTATGTTTTGGAAGCGGTTTGAGCGCGATTCGCTTTTCGCGTTTTATGCAGCGCCTCGAGAGCATCGACGAGATTCTCGCAACCGTAGCGAACCGGGTCCGTAGCAGGAAGTCCGGTATGACGGGCAGCCTCATCAACCAGTTTGCGAGCTTCTTCTTCCGGTAAACCGAAAGTGTTCACGCAGATACCAATCACCTTTGCGGGTCGAATGACGCTCGACATGAATTCATACATTTTGATGCAATCGTTCAAATCAGCAATCGGCCACTGCCCTTCGTTGCCAATGGTTTTTAACCCGGCTTTCGTACAAAGGACCATAGCCTCCGGCGCGCTGCCGTGCAACAACGATAGCGTCACTCCCGAGTAACCCGGGTGATAGAGCGACCCCTGTCCTTCGACGAACAACATGTCGAGACCAGGCGAATCTTTCACGACCAGTTCTTCAATGGCTCCAGCCATGAAGTCACCGATCACTCGGTCGATGGCAATTCCAGAGCCGCAAATCATGATGCCGGTCTGACCGGTCGCCACGAATCCGGATTTGTAACCGCGCTTAGTTGCCAATCGGTCCATCTCAATTGCAGCAGTCATCTTACCGACCGAACAATCTACTCCTACTGTCAGAACGGTCAGCGGGTCCACCTTGGCGCCTAAACCATTGGCAATCGGCAATTTATCGGGCGGTTTTCTCAAATCAATGAGCTTGCGACCCAGACGATTGGCAGTCTCAACGAACTCTGGATCGTCCTCGAGAAAGTCGTGCAGACCATTGATGACGTCGATTCCCAATTCCAGCGCCGCGAGAATGTCCTGGCGCCACGCTTCAGGCATCCGGCCCCCTACGAAGGCGCAACCGAGCAGCATGGCGTCAGCTTCCAGCTGAGCAGCTTCGGCAACCGTCGCCACTATCGGAATGTCCTCTCCGACACCGCAAACCTCTTTTGCAGTTTTTCCGGCATGCTGCCTGTCAACCACTGCGACGATTTTGCTAGGTCCGAATCGAATCACGCCCTCGGCGGTCTTGGAATGTCCGCCGCCAAATTCGTCTCTGGCGTATAAAATCAGTCGGGTCTGAGTTTCAACATGCATAATTTGATTAACAACCTTCTCTAATTGGTTTATTTGTTTAAAGATATGTGCAAATCCTTTTTGGAATTGCCTGAAGGAGGGGACGTAATGTCTCCTGTACCCTAAAATTATAAGGGGAAGCCACGCTCCGCAGTCGCCTGGTTCTTGATAACAGAGTGTCCTTGACGACCTGGAAGCGTTAAGATTTCATCGCGGATTAGGGGCCAACTCGAAATCCAAGGCACAATCTAGGTAAACCTCATTTCATTTACGAACCGTACTAAATCCAGGTGACTATGGGCGACGAGTCTGAAAACAAAGAATCACTAGACGCTGGTGAATCAAGCCGCAAGGGCGGCAAACAAGATAGAAGTTCTTCGGCGAAAGCTTTCTACCGCGCCATGTACGCTGGCGCCGAGCCCGACCCGGAGGATTATGGTATGTCAACGAAGGACGAGCCCGAGCAACGCGGCAACAGCGGTCCTTGTCCGAATTGCACCCGCATTCAGCAAGACATGGAAGGCTTAGAGAAACGTACGCTCGAAGCTGAAAACCACTACAAGCGCATGGCGGCGGATTTCGAAAACTATCGGAAACGTGTAGCGCGCGAGAAAGAAGAATTTAGCGCCAACGGCATTCAAAGAGCGATCGAGGCGATCCTGCCGGCGCTCGACGATATGGACATGGCGAAAACCAAACTTTCGGCAGACATGGACTCAAAAGCCATGATGGAAAGTTTGAATATGGTTTATAACCGATTCAACCGTTGCCTGGAACAAATCGGAATCAAACAACTTGCAGTTATCGGTGAAATGTTCGATCCGGTTTATCACGAGCCTGTTCAACAGGTACCAAGCAAAGCGGTTCCGGACGGTGCAGTCGTTCACCAGTTGCGTCCAGGCTACATGTTCGGCGACAAAGTTTTGCGACCGTCTCTCGTCAACGTTGCCACCTCAGATGGTGCCGAAGACATTGAGGAGGCACCTGCTCAGGTCGATGAAGCAGCAGCAACAGACGAAGTTCAAGAGGACGAAGGAGAACCCGGTTCTCGAACTCAGGATTTGCCGATTGTTGATGTGACAGCTGACCTCGAAGCGAAAGTATTCGAAGACAAGGACGAAGAAGGCAACGAATAACTTCTTCAACAGTCCTAGAAACTCAGGTGTTCAATGAGCAATAGCGACAGGATTATCGGCATCGATCTCGGTACAACACACTCATGTGTTGCCATCATGGAAGGCGGTAAGCCGGTAATTATCGAGAATGCAGAAGGAGCAAGAACGACTCCTTCTGTTGTTGCGTTTACAAAATCCGGAGACCGCTTAGTCGGACAAGTAGCGAAAAGGCAATCGGTAACTAATCCCTCCAAGACTCTTCAGTCTATCAAGCGGGAGATGGGCACCAATTATCGAGTCACCATAGATGGTGTCGCGCACAGTCCGGAGCAGGTTTCGGCTATGATCCTGCAAAAGCTCAAAGCTGATGCCGAGTCGTATCTGGGTGAAAAACTGTCGCGCGCGGTGATCACCGTGCCTGCCTACTTCAATGATGCTCAACGCCAGGCGACGCGCGATGCCGGTCAGATAGCCGGACTTGACGTGATGCGCATCATCAACGAGCCGACAGCCAGCGCTCTTGCGTACGGTCTGGACAAACTTGATGATCAATCGGTTATCCTAGTTTTCGACCTTGGTGGCGGGACATTCGACGTCAGCATCCTGGAAATCACCGAAGGCGTTTTCGAAGTTAAAGCCACGAGCGGCAACAACAGACTCGGTGGCGATGATTTTGACCAGTGCGTCATCGACTGGATGATTGGCGAGTTTCTAACGCAAACAGGCATTGACGTTTCAAACGATCTGATAGCCGTTCAGCGGATAAAGGAAACTGCGGAGAAAGTGAAAATAGAACTTTCGACAGCCGTAGTTTCGGACGTCCATCTGCCTTTCCTCACAGCCAACGATACCGGACCATTACACCTGGAATGCCAGCTCACACGCGCAAAGTTCAACGACTTGACCGCGCATCTCGTTGAAGAGTGCCTTGGTCCTCTGAGCCAGGCACTTGAAGATGCGCAGCTGGAACCCTCTGACATTGAACACATAATTCTGGTTGGTGGCTCGACTAGAATTCCAGCGGTTCAAGACATGATTCGCCGCTTCTTTTCCAAGGAGCCGTCCAAGTCGGTGAATCCCGACGAGGCTGTGGCCATGGGCGCTGCGATTCAGGCAGGCATACTGTCTGGCGACCTGAAAGAGGTTTTGCTTCTCGACGTCATCCCATTGTCACTGGGAATTGAAACTGCAGGAGAGCTGTTTACACGGATTATCAAACGCAATACGACAATTCCGACAAGCCAGACGCAGCTGTTTTCCACAACCGAAGATGGACAAACGTCGGTCGAGGTGCACGTCCTTCAAGGTGAGCGCGAAAAAGCGAAAGACAATAAATCGCTAGCCAAATTGAATTTAACGGGAATACCTCCGGCGCCGCGCGGCGTACCTAAAATCGAAGTAACCTTCGATATTGATGCCGACGGGATTTTGCAGTGCTCCGTCAAGGATCATGCCTCCGGAATCAAGCAATCCATCACCGTTCACAGAACAACCGGTCTCAACCCGGATGAAGTAGAAGCCTTGCGCAGAGAGGCAGAAGAGTTCGCAGAGCAAGATAGAATCGAGCGAGAACGTATCAGTGCGCGGGTCAAAGCTGACGCGATGTGCGCCGATGCTGAAAGAACGATCACAAAGTATGGTGACAGAGTTGAGAAGAGTATTGTGGACAAAGTTCGCCGCGCTATAGACAATGTAAAGGAGTCGCTGGCGAAGGACGAAACCGACGAGCTCAAATCGCAGGTTGCCGGCCTGGACGTTGCCCTCCTGGACTTCGGGCGCGTCATTCACACAGCGAAACCGACCCTTCGCGATACGAAGGCAAAAAAACGCCCGACTGTCGAAACCATCGAACTCGGTGGTCTAAAAGACGGAGAGTCGGAAACAATCGGAAATGGCAAGCCGACAGGTAATGAGCTGCTGGACGATTCAAATTCAGCGTGAGGGAACAGTCATTGGCTATAGGAAACATGTCTAGCAAGAAGGACTACTACGAAGTAATCGGCGTCGCGAAAGGTGCGACACAAGAAGAGATCAAAAAATCTTTTCGAAAACGCGCAAGAGAGCTTCACCCCGATAATAAAGACTCGGGAGACGAAAAGGCTTTCAAAGAACTCGCGGAAGCATATGAAGTCCTTTCTGATGCGCAGAAGCGATCGGCGTATGACCGTTACGGGCACGACGGAGTCAAAAGCGCTGGTCGCCGTTTTGACGACGTTGACTTCGGTCAATTCCAGGGCTTCGGAATGGACGACATCCTGGAAGCACTATTTGGACAGGGTGCTCGTGGTGGCGGATTTGGTGGCGGCTTTGGAAGACAAGCCGGTCCTCAACAAGGTTCGCACCTCAAGTACGATTTGCAGATCGATTTTCTCGAAGCAGTTTTCGGCTGTGAGAAAAAACTCGAGATATCGGCTCTCGACGACTGCACAAGCTGCTTAGGAACGGGCGCTGCACCAGGCAGCAATGTCTCGACTTGTGGCACCTGCAACGGTCAGGGACAGGTCAAAGAGCTTGTGAACATGCTCTTTGTTCAAACCTATCAAATCACCACCTGCCCGCAATGCCGCGGAAAAGGTAAGAAAGTTGACAAACCGTGCCGCGATTGCCGCGGCGAAGGTTTGACTCGCAAGAAAAAAGAATTCACACTGCCTGTTCCTGCTGGTATCGCCGACGGTAGCAGAATGCGCGTTGGCGGCCACGGCGATAAGGGACCGATTGGCGGTCCATTCGGCGATTTGTTTGTTGTAATCCATGTCAAGCCGCACAAAGACTTCGTTCGCGACGGTAATACCATCCATGTGAAACAAAACGTCAGTTTTGCGATGGCTGCGCTGGGCGGAGAGCTTCTCGTTCCGACGGTCGAGGGCTCGAAAGTAATGAAGATACCCAGCGGTATCCAAACAGGAACGCAGCTGGTAATGAAGGATCTTGGTGTCCCGCCACTGCAAGGACAGGGGCGACGTGGGGATCAAATCGTCCACGTTCATGTCCAGACTCCGACAAAACTTTCGGCAGAAGAAAAAGAACTTTTCAAGACACTCGCCAAAATTACCGGTGAATCTCTGACGGTTGAAGCCGAAAAGGAAACAATTGAAAACAGGGATTCGTCGGAAAAAAAGGCGAAGAAGGATACTGAGAAATCTGCCGACGCAGAGCCTAACAGTAAGAGCAAAAGCAAAGGAAAGAAGAAAGCTGGCGCTACCGATGAAGAAGCAAAAGAAGATTCGATCCTGGACAAAATCGTCGATGCTTTTCGACCGAAAAGCAGCGATTGATGAACATAAAGGAATAGGCAGCCAGGCACCATCAGCGGTGCTGGCTGCTTTGGCTTTAGTCGTTTCGATTTCGGTTCCACTCTGGACCTCTCTCCTTTTTGCGCAGCCCGCCTTCGCTACCAGACCTCCGGACAACCTCAAGGAGCCCATCAAGCAAACATTCCCGAACGCGCGTGTGAGACTTGACGGCGTCATTGAGACAACTGATGGAACGCTTTACATTCCTCTGATACCCAAGACCGTGACAGCCAAGGCGACACCAGGTTTGTCAGCGAAGTATCCAGCGCAGGCTCCGATTCTTTTTGCATTTTCGAATGGCTGGTACTATCTGAAACTCAGCGATAAAGACGGTAAAAAGGTCCTTACGCTGCCTGTTTTAAAAGACGATGAGAAGAAAAAAATAGCTTCTTGCATGCTGCCTCCGGATTTAATCGTGCCGCTCAACATGTTCGTTTCGCCGGAATTAAAAGCATCAATCGGAGAGGTGCGCGTTCCTGTTCTCGGCAGCGCCGCTTCAGCCACGACGACAACAGTAGGAACCACGCCGGTCGCCGGGGGAGAGACAAAAGCGACCGCAGGCAAACCGGGCGCGACTAAAGCAGCGACGAGTAAACCGGGCACCGCTACTAAACCCGCAAGCAAACCAGCAACTACAAGCCCGGCCCAGACTTCACAGGTTCCTGTCGCCAGAGCAGATGAGCAGCCCATCGAAAGTGAAGAAACGGCTAAAGCGGAGGGAGTAGTTGCCGTCACGTCTCCACAAACGGGAAAGATCGCTCTGCTCAGTTCGTCGATGAACAAGCTGGGAGAGCTTCCTACTGATGGTACTCCGGGAGGAATGGCTACAGCCGGAGGCAAACTTTTCATCGCAGATCAGACAAAGAACCGTATCTTGATAGTCGACCCGCAAAAGCGAGAATTCGCAGGACAGATCGATTTTCCGCCAGGAAGTTCTCCCAAAGACGTCGCAGCTCAGGCTGATGGAACATTCCTCTACGTCTCGGAATGCGCCGCCAACAAAATCGCTATTGTCGAACTAGCCACTCAAAAAATATTGATGCACACGCTTGTGCCCGCTGGTCCGACCCGAATGGAAGTCGCGCCCAACGGCTACACCTTGCTGGTGCTCAACGTTCCGGCAGGAAAAGTTTCATTCATATCGACGTTGAATCAGAAGCTTGTCGGCGTCGTTGGAGTAGGCGGCATGCCCAGTGACGTGATGATATCGAAGGACAGTCGCACCGCCTACGTTTCAAACCGATTATCGAATACGGTCTCTGTAATAGATGTGACACAGAAAAGAGTTTTGCGAACGATGCCTACAGGCGAAGGACCAACAGGTATGGCGCTCAGCAAGGATGGCACACGGCTTTTCGTAGCCAACGCCAAAGAAAATTCCATCAGCGTTTTTGATCTGAAATCAAACACGAAAATCAAAGATGTATCCTTGCCCATTGATGTAGAGTTTCCTTCCGACATTATGCTCATGCCTGATGGACAGCGAATGCTTGTCACAAGTGCCGCTACTGATACCCTGGGAATGTTGAATGTGGAAACTCTCGAATTCGAAAAGCAGCAGACTCTGGGATGCACAAGCGTGGATTTAATTTGGGTGCCGCAGTAGGCAATTAACAATGGCATCGATTTTCCTTGACGAAATTTTTTTGTCGTGGATAATCAGAATCATGCACATACATTTCCCGAACTTCAATAAGACAACGTCGACTCGAGTGCCGCATGGTTCGGGGCTGGTCATCAAGCGCGATTAGTTTTTCCAATTAGTTTGATACAGAACAGCGAGCCCCGATACATGCGGCTCGTTTTTTTGTTTCTGCATTAAACTATGGAGATGGAAAATGTTATCGATAAACGAACAAGGTTTATTCAGCGACGCCCCAGAGAACCAAGACTTGAATCCAGATAAACCGGAAGAACGAATTATGCGAATGCGACATAGCTGCGCTCATATAATGGCGCAAGCTGTGGTCGAGAGATTCGCGGATGCAGGCATTGTGAAACTGGGTGTAGGACCGGCAATTGCTGATGGCTTCTACTATGACTTCGATTTACCGCGGCCGCTTCAAGAGGACGACCTGGTGTGGATCGAGGATCGAATGAAACAGATAGTGCGCAAAGGGGCTGACTTCAAACAGAGCACCATGAGCGCCAAAAGCGCTCGGGAACTGTTTTCCGCCCAGGTCTATAAGTTAGAACTGATAGACCTGATTGAGAATGGTCTGGCGGATGACAACGGGAACCTGAGCGCTGCCAATCAGGATAGTGGAAATTCTGGAGCCGAACGCAGCATCCAGCCAAACGAAATCGCTTACGATTGCCCGGTTTCGCTCTACCAACACGATAAGTTCGTCGACCTGTGCAAAGGGCCGCACGTCGCAAACACTATCGAGATCAATCCAGACGGTCTGAAGATTCTTCACTCGACCGGTTCGCACTGGCGCGGCATAGAGCAGAACCCGATCATGACCCGCATCTATGGAACTGTGTTTCCATCGAAGGAAGAACTCGACCAGCACTTGCATCGGCTCGAAGAAATTAAGCGTCGCGACCATCGTCGCATCGGAAAAAAGCTCGAATTGTTTCACTTCGACGATACCGCTAAAGGTATGCCTTATTGGTTGCCGAATGGCATGCGAATGCTTAACGAACTTCTTGCGTTCTGGCGAGATGCGCATGAGAAGCGCGGGTATGACGAGATTTCATCGCCCATTTTGAACGACAAAAAACTCTGGGAGATCTCAGGACACTGGGAGCACTACCAGGAAAATATGTTTGTGGTTGAGCTCGGTGATGATACCGAATACGGTCTCAAACCGATGAACTGTCCGAACGCTATGGTTGTTTTTGGATTGAAACTGCGCAGCTATAGAGATTTGCCAATGCGGCTCGCAGACTGCGATATTCTTCACAGACATGAGCGTTCCGGAACTTTGAGCGGTTTATTTCGCGTGCAAAAGTTTCAGCAAGATGATGCACACATTTTTGTCGCACCACATCAGATTGAGCAAGAGTTCGATAACATCCTGGATCTGGCGCAGGAGTTTTACTCCGTGTTTGACCTTTCGTTCTCATTTCGACTCAGTTTGCGTCCGGATGATTTTATGGGAGAGTCATCCACCTGGGACGAAGCGGAAGCTGCGCTCAAGCGAATCTTAGACAAAAGAGTCGGGGAAGGTAATTACCTTGTTGCGGAAAAAGAGGGCGCGTTTTACGGACCAAAAATCGATATTCTTATGAAGGATTCGCTCGGTCGCAAATGGCAGATGGGCACCATCCAGTTGGACTTCCAGCTGCCTGCACGCTTTGGTCTGACTTACGTAGACAGCGATGGAAGCAAGAAAACTCCGGTAGTTATTCATCGAGTAATTTATGGTTCGATTGATCGATTCATCGGCGTCTTGCTGGAGCATACTGCCGGCGACCTGCCCTTATGGCTAGCGCCTGTTCAGGTCGCCATTGTTCCAATCGCTGATAGACACGTCGCGTACGCAGAGCTGGTTGGTGAAAAACTGCGAGCGCAGCGACTGCGATTTAAGATCGATTCTGGTGCCGCGAGAATGAACCGGAAGATTAGAGATTGGGAATTAGTTAAAGTCCCTTACATCGTCGTCATCGGAGATCGAGAGCTTGAGCGCAGTTCGCTATCAGTGAGAACCCGCGACGGCGAAAATCACGGAGAGCTCTCGACCGACGAATTCATCCAGCACATGAACGCAATCGTAAAAAATCGCTCCAATCATCTGTGATCGGGTGACGTCACTTGATGGTATCGACGAGCCGGCCAAAACCGATATTGTCGGACAAGGTCGGCTTGTCTATTTCCTTTTTGCGCTCTCCCGAAAAGCTTCCCTCCCAGTACCCGACCGGCTTGTTGTTGCCGTCCAGCATCAGCCGCACGACACCTTTTCCGATGCCGTCGCGCCTCTCCTGGTGCGTATTTGGTGGCAGTTTTTCCGGAGGGAAATGCACAACCGAAGAGGAATCGAGAACATTGATCGATACCAGCTTTTTCCCGTCTATTGTCTCAATGCGCTCCGGCTTATCGATCACGAACATTACATGACCTGTATTTCCACGACTGCCCGCCTGCTGTTTCCTCTCCCAGGCAATCAAGTCGCCCTGACGGAGGTCGGCAATGCTGCTCACTCTAATCCATCCGTTTTGCGGAACTGAGGAACTCAGGGAATTGAAAAATGTCGCGAAGGTTTTCGACTGAGGATAAGGGCGGTCCGGCTGAAGGTCATGGACTATTTTGAATTGCTCTGGAGCGACGGCATTGATTACGTAACTGACGAAACCGGAGCAATCCGCATCCATACCGGAGACTCCATCCGCGCTCTGCCATTGCTGCTCCACAGGCAATTTGCTGTGTTTGTAGTGGGTCGACTGGACGTTGTCGAATAGCCAATTCGCTTTTGAAAATGCGTGGGCGGATTTTTGACTGCCCGCAGTGGTTCGGAACTGCTGAGCCCAGAGAGGATTCTGGGCTAATCCGTGACAGACAAGTGATGCAATCACTATCCCGCAAAGCCCAACGCGTCTGGTTCTGAGCATAGGTCCTCTGTGACGTGTATCAATCTTGATAGAATCTTGATATCAAGTTAGCGATTTGCGCAGAAAATTGCAAGGCAGCGCTCCTGGATGAGTCATCACTTTCGCGAATTTTGCTATAAGTCCAGAAGAACGATTTGGGTCTGGTGACGATAGCGGTAAAACTTACCTGTCGCCAACTATAGCAGCGAGGCTCGAAGCGTATGCTGGTATCCGATGCATCAGGGAATCTTATAATGGCGCAGGACGGTCAGGACGGAGTTTGGGAAGTTCTCTTACGCTGCGCCAAAGAGCAAAGTAGCGAAGCTATGTTTCGAAAGGCCCTGCAAGTTGCAGAGTCGCATTACGGTCAGGACAGCGTACAAGTGGGCAGCGTATGCGGAGAGTTCGCCCAATACTACCGTGCCCTAGGCGAAGACAAAGCAGCCGAGAAATACGAGGAACGAGCGGAACAAATACTGCGCAAGTTCGTTCTGGAAAGGTCGGACGTAATCGACGCATTCAGACAACAATCAAATGAAGAAAGTTGAGGATTGACGATCAAGCAAGTTCAGCTTAGACCTGATTGGGATACCCTAGAACTGGTCATCTCCAATTCAGGTCCTGCATGAAGTCGAATTTTCGCACCGCCATTTTGTTCGTCTGCGCTCTCATTGTTTTGTTTGTCGGAACAGCCCGAACTGTTCTGGCAGACGAAACCTACCAGACGCCCGCAAAAACCATTGCCGATCTGGTTGAGAAACCGCCCACACCGGCAGCTACACTTTCGTTCGATAAGAAACATATGCTGCTCTGCGACTTGCCGACGCTGCCAACAATCGCGGACATCTCGCAACCTGAATTACGTCTAGCCGGTTTTCGCATAAATCCCAAAACAACCGGAGAGAGCAAACCCACTTACTATGCGGGATTGTCTTACCTCGACATGTCAAACCCTGGCGCGAAGCCAGAGCCCATCAGGGGCCTACCGAAACCCGCGAAGATAAAACACTTGAGCTGGTCGGCGGATTGCAAAACGGTAGCCTTCACCATTCTTGAAGACGACGCATACAGGCTGTGGAAGCTCGACATTCCATCGAGACAAGCCAGCAAACTGATCGATGCACCACTCAATGCATTCGTGGGAAGCCCGATAGACTGGGCATCGGATGGCACGTTGTACGTTCGACTGCTACCGGATGAGAGAGGCAGCCTTCCGGAAAAAATTTCAGTCCCGCGCGGTCCCATAGTACAGGAGAATGACGGGAAGAAACGGCCGGCAAGGACGCAGCCGGATACTCTGAAAAACGCGCATGACGAGGCGCTCTTAGACTATTATTTGAAGTCCCAAATTGCCCACGTTTTTCTAGATGGTCGCGTGGAAAAAATCGGAAGAGCCGACAACTACTCTGGTATAAATCCATCACCAGACGCGAAGCACTTGCTCGCAATTACAGTCCACAAGCCATATTCGTACAAGGTCACGATGGAACGTTTTCCTCACCGCATCGAGGTGTGGGATTCAAAAGGGAATGTGGAAAAACTGCTTGCCGACAATCCGCTAATGGAAGAAGTTCCAATCGATTTCAACGCAGTGCCCAACTGCCCACGCTCTTTCGACTGGCGCTCGGACACTGACGCCACGGTAACATGGGTAGAAGCGCGTGACGGAGGAGACCCCAAAGTCAAAGCGGAGATTCGTGACGAAGTTCTGGCGCTCGCGGCACCGTTTAATACTAAACCGACCGCTATTGCACACACTGCGTTGCGCTATAGCGGCATCACATGGGGCGACGGTCAACTTGCACTGTTGCGAGAATGGTGGTGGAACGATCGAAGAACGAAAACTTCCATGTTCTCTCCGGACGATCCGAAGAAACCGGTTCGAGTAGTATGGGATCGCTCTTACGAAGACAGATACAACGATCCAGGCAGACCGGATACGAGAGTGAACTCAAGACGACAGTCCGTTCTTCATGTCACCGCCCGCGGTGAATTCATTCTGACCGGCGACGGAGCATCTCCTGAAGGTGATCGACCATTCTTAGACCTGTTCGACATCAAAACGTTTAAAACAAAACGCTTGTGGCGCTCCGAAGCCCCTTATTACGAGTATGCAGCGACTATGCTCAATGACGACGGCACGCGCTTTCTGTCGCGCAGAGAATCGGTTTCTGAGCAGCCGCAATACTTCATTCGCGACCTGAACAAAAAATCCCTGACGCAAGTAACCAGATTTCCGAATCCAAATCCGGACATTTCCGGTCGAATAGAGAAGAAGCTTGTTCGATATAAACGCGCTGACGGTGTCGATCTTTCAGGCATTCTTTACACACCTCCGGGATTTGAAGCTGGAAAGTCCAAACCGATTCCAATGCTCATGTGGGTTTATCCATCTGAATTTAAAACCAAAAGTGCCGCCTCTCAGGTACAAGAATCGCCATATCGTTTCGTTCGGCTAAGTCATTTTGGACCGGCATTTGCTCTGCTTATGGGGTTCTCCGTGCTAGACGATCCAGCGATGCCGATTGTCGGAGAGGGTAAAATTGAACCAAATGATACCTACGTTGAGCAACTGGTTTCAGACGCCACCGCCGCTGTTGATGAAATGGTAAAGCTAGGCGTGGCAGACAGAGACCGCATTGCCATCGCCGGGCACTCTTACGGAGCATTCACCGCCGCAAATTTGCTTGCACATACGAATCTGTTTCGCGCTGGTATCGCCCGTAGTGGTGCTTTCAATCGCACGCTCACGCCCTTCGGTTTCCAATCTGAAGAGCGTGCATTTTGGGACGCCAAGGACACCTACGTCAAAATGTCGCCCTTTACTCACGCCGACAAAATAGACGAGCCCCTCTTGCTGATCCACGGCGAGAACGATGACAATTCGGGCACCTACCCCGTGCAGAGCGAGCGACTTTTTGAAGCAATGAAGGGTCTCGGCGGGCGAGTTCGCTGGGTTGTGCTGCCTAACGAAACGCACGGATACCGTGCTCGCGAATCCGTTCTCCACACACTTAAAGAAATGGCCGATTGGCTCAACAAGTACGTGGAGAATGCTCCGGCGCGCGCCCAAGCTCAACAAAAAAACGAGGGGTGAACGAGCACCGCTGGTGGTGAGTACTAACCGCCGCCTTCGGCTCCCGTATACTGCGTATGTACCTTATTCAGGAAGCGCGTGATGCTTCCTTGATAAAGCAGGTCCACGGTTCCGACCGGACCGTTCCGCTGTTTAGCCACAATGATCTCAGCTTCTCCGCGACGGTCCGTCTCAGGGTTGTAATATTCATCCCGATAGATAAACATCACAAGATCCGCGTCCTGCTCGATCGAACCGGATTCACGTAAGTCAGACAACATTGGGCGCTTGTTCTGACGAGCTTCCACCGCGCGGGAAAGCTGAGACAGAGCCAACACCGGGACGTTGACCTCACGCGCGAGCTGCTTGAGTGAACGCGAGATTTCCGAAACTTCCTGCACCCGGTTGTCCGTCGCTTTTCTACCTTGCATCAACTGGATGTAGTCGATGATGACCATGCCCAGCCCACCTTCAGCCTTCAAGCGCCGACACTTCGCGCGAATTTCCAACGCATTACACAACGCGGAGTCATCAATATAGATCGGCGATTCGCCTAGTCGTCCCATCGATGTGGCCAGCTTCGTCCAATCAGATGTGTGCATATGACCGGTTCTCAACCGGTTGGCATCAATCTCGGCGTCAGAGCAAAGCATACGCATGACCAGAGATTCTTTCGACATTTCCAGACTGAATATTGCAACAGGAACGTTATTCTCAACAGCGGCAGCTCTAGCGAGGTTGAGAACCAGTGCGGTGTTGTGCACGCAAATATCGTTTGAAACAAAATTGTGTGTTTCTGGAATCGTTAAGTCGTAAACTTGTTTCGCTCCCATCGCGTCGATTGAAACAATCTCGTCCCAGTAGATGTCGCTTATCGAATCCGCATCATCGCTGTCGATCTCGCAGTATGGAGCCTTCAGTTCTTCGACACCGAAGATTCCGATTTTGCTCAAGAACTTCTGGATTGAATTCGGTTCGATAATGTCCAATTGGAAAGTTTGTTTTCGTCGATCGACAAAACGCACTCTGCGATTCACCGCAGATAAAACGCCGAAACGCAAGAGCAAATGCTGAATCTGCTTTGCTGTCCGTTCATTAGCCGTGACATATGCAATTTGCAAATCGCCATCATCGTCGATAGAAACTCTGCTGGCTGAAGCAAAAAGACGATTGAGGAAAAGCGCAAGCTGTTTTTTCGGCAGAGTAAAAGCAGCCGACGGAATCTCAGTCACAGCGCCATTTACAGGCAGACCGACGCTTTCGCGCCAGTCCGACATCGGGTTGCTTCCCAACCACGTCGGTCGCGGGCTCACATTTATTCCAGCATGACGTTCATAAGCGTCATAACCGGCAGCTCGCTTCAGCGCTTCCTTGCCTTGTAGCTCAGCCACTGCCTCTTGGAAGTCCTTCTGAAGCATCGGGTTGAAGTTGGTGAAGCTTACCTGACCGCGGCGAAGCGATCCATCGCCGGCAAGGAGCGCCATCACTTTCACTTCGCAATCGCGCAATTCCTTCGCACCAAAGATCGGAATCTGACGCGGAATAGCGATCCTATCGCCCACCTTGATGTGCTCTAGCCTGGTCCATCCCGCACGAGTCAGGAACGGATGAGACAAGGTAGTTTCGATACTCCGTCCTAAACGGGTAATGACGCGGAAGACCGGTTTAATACCATCATCGACAAAATGGCTTGGCTGCACGATGCGCAACTTCAAATCATCGCAGAGAGTAAGGAGATCCGCTTTGCCCGCTTTGAAAATTTCTTCAATTGTCGCGACGCGACCATCGCCGAGAACAATTTCCGAATCGAACGCAAGGCATTTACCCATCGACGGACGGGCAGCGATAATGACCAGGTCGGAAGGCTGGAATCCCGCTGTCATCGCATCGAGGTCGTAAAACCCGGACGGAACGCCTGAAAGCGCATCGCGATTTTCATAACGCGCTTCGATCTGTTGGAACGAAGTTTCGACGATATGCTTCACGTGCACAAGCTGCTGCATCTCACGCTTTTGCGCGAGTTGGAAAATCATATGCTCAGCGCGATCGAGAGCCACGTCGGCATCAGGTTCTTCATAACAGCTACCCACAATTTCTGTTCCAGCCTTGATGAGCTGGCGCAAAATTGCTTTCTCTTGAACGACTTTGGAGTAGTACTCCAGATTGGCGGTGGTGGCGACGGATAGCGAGAGGTCCGTGATGTACTGCCGTCCGCCGACCATATCGAGCTTGCCCTCATCGGACAAGAACTGCGATACGGTCACGATATCAATTGGTTCACTGCTCTCGTAAAGGTCGAGCATCGCCGCGTAAATGACCTGGTGAGCCTTGCGATAAAAATATTCGGCTTCCAAAAGGTCGACGATTCGCGAAACGCCATCGCCACTGCACAGTAGCGCTCCCAACACCGCCTGCTCGGCTTCAAGCGACTGCGGCGGCAGCCGTTCGAGTGTAGATTCGCCACTAAGTTCGCCGTCCATCAACTAACTCCTCGGTCCCTAAGGTGGTCTGCGAAATCGCGACCCAAGTTCAAATCGTTGGATAGAAACTGTTTGCGCTCCTGCAATAGCAAGACGCGCCGATATATACATTGCATATAAACCAGTAACGTCTGAGGCAACTTCTCATGCGCCTGACTGGCTCTGCGTCTATATCGAGTTTTCACTTTGCTTACCTAATAGGATACAGAATCCCATGCCGAATCGGTACGATCATTGCTCTAATGAATACGGCTCCAGGTCTATACTTTCGAGAACTAGAGGATATCGACAAGAGGGCAAAAAGATATCTTTAATAAGGAAGTTGAAACACAATCTGAAGGGCCATTCCACAGCAAAACAGAGACGTGCGCCGTTTCCTCTCCAGGAACGGAAAGAAGAGACGGAATGAGCATTCCGATACGAATTCTAATATGGACTCTTTTTTATGAAAGTCTAGCGACTGCGGTCACAACCGTTCTAATCGTCCTCGAGCGAGGACGTGTCGCCGGTCGGCAAACCAAGCTCCCAAGCCTTCAAGAGACGGCGCATAATTTTGCCTGAACGCGTTTTCGGAAGACTGTCTTTCACTTCGATTTCGCGAGGATAGGCATGAGCAGCCAACTGACGCTTAGTGTGTTCTCGAATGCTTTCCAATAACTCATCGCTTGCGGAGAAACCGTTAGCAAGAACAACGAACGCCTTGATGATCTCACCGCGCTCCTTGTCAGGCTTTCCGATGACACCGGCTTCTGCGACAGCTTCGTGTTCTACCAAAGCAGACTCGACCTCGAATGGTCCGACGCGGTGTCCGGCAGTGTTGATCACGTCATCTGCGCGCCCCACAAACCAAAAGTAGCCGTCTTCGTCTTTCCAGGCATTGTCTCCGCTGAAGTACCATCCCGGAATTTTGAAATACTCGTCGAATTTTTCCTTGTTGCGCCAGATCCGGCGAAGCATCGACGGCCAACCCGGCTTCACAACCAGTCGTCCCAGTTTACCGGCTTCCACTTCCTCACCGTCATCATCAACTACTGCGGCGTAAACGCCTGGCAGCGGTTTACCCATCGATCCAGGTTTCACAGACATGCACGGAATGTTCGCAATCAACTGCATGCCGGTTTCCGTCTGCCACCAGTTATCGTGAATAGGAAGACCATAGACCTTCATTCCCCAGCGAACGACTTCCGGGTTCAGCGGCTCACCTACGCTCAAAATATGTCGCAGACTTTCCAGACTGTTGCGAAAAACAACATCATCGCCCGCTTTCATCAACATACGCAAAGCAGTCGGCGCCGTGTACCAGACAGTGACTTTCAAACGGTCGATCACTTTGTACCAGCTATCGGCGTCGAACCGGCCTTCGTATGAAACGACCGAAGCGCCATTTGACCAGGGACCGAAGATACCATATACGGTGCCCGTGACCCAACCAGGGTCGGCCGTGCACCAATAGACATCATCGTCTTTGAGGTCCAGAACCCATTTTGACGTCATGTGGTGCCCAATAATGTCATTGTGCACGTGAACGACGCCTTTCGGTTTTCCTGTCGTACCAGATGTGTAGAGCAGATACAGAGGGTCTTCGACGTCGGTTCTTTCGCACTCGAATTTGTCCGACTGCTTCGAGACCAGGTCATCATAGGCATATTCGCGATCTTTCAGTTTCGACTTATCACCGTCAACAACGATGGTGTACTGCAAGTCCGGCAAGTCATGCATGATTCCATCAATTTTCGGTTTCAACTCAGGATTTGTGATAATCACGATCGCACCACTATCCTGAAGTCTGTCACGCAGAGCGTCCGGTCCGAATGCCGAGAAGAGAGGACCGGCAATTGCTCCAACCTTCGCAATCGCTACGGTAGAAATGTAGAGTTCCGGTACGCGCGGGAGGAAAACGAAGACTCGATCGCCTTTTTTGACGCCGAGTTCCTTCAGAGCGTTAGCCATTCTGTTCGACTCTTCGTAGATGTCCTGGAAGGTGAACTTCTCGAGATTGTTTTTAGCGTCGATAGCGTACAGAGCGACTTTGTTTCGCTTTCCATCGTGCATATGCCTGTCGACAGCGTTGTAGGCAGCGTTCAGTTTAGAGCCGGTAAACCAGGTGAGTTCCTTGCGAGCGTCCTGCCAATCGAATGAGGCATATTCACTCTCGTAATTTTGAAGATTCGGACTGACCGGAAATTTTTTGATTATTTCTTTGCGCACACCAGGTGTCTGGCCATCTTGCTCGAGGCTGGGCTCTTCCGCATTTTTGCCTTTTGATTTGCCGGGGCTGTCAACCACTTTCATCTCTACCTCCAGAACACTCAAATTCGATGACTTTCAGATACCGCGACGCCTTTCTAACCGACCAGGAGAACTCCTTGGCAAGAAATCCGTGCCGAGCAGCGCCTTATAAGTCGCTCGCGCACATAAGAACTGTATAGTCTATCGCCTTTCCAGCCCTTCTGTATCTTCCAATTCCAGGCTTGAATAGGATTAAGAAAAGCTGCGACCGTTTTTACACGTCAAATTCCGCCCCCTGATGGGGTAAATTATTGATGTACGCGCGAATCTCGGGAGCTACTCATGACAGCCAATTGGACGAACTACAAGATGCAGGCGATCAAGGCGCAGCAAAACCGCAATCTTGACGAAGCCGAGCGCATGTGGACCGATGCCCTCAAGGAAGCCGAGAAGTTCGGCGAAAAGGACGGGCGTTTCGTCACTTCCGTGGACAACCTCGCAGCCGTGCTCTGGCAAAACGAAAAATTCGACAAAGCAGAGCCTCACTTCAAGAAAGCACTGATTATCAGAGAACGCACTTTTCCACATGACCACGAGGATGTGGCGACTTGCTGCAATAACCTCGCGTGCGTTTTATTCAAAAGAGAAAAATACAAAGAAGCGGAAGAACTCTACCTTCGCACTCTCAACGTGCGCGAAAAGCAGGACGGGAAAAACAGCAAGGGTGTCGCTAACTGCCTGTATCAGCTAGGCATGGTATTCCACGCCCAGAACCGCTACGAGAAGGCCGAGGACTACTACAAACAGGCGCTCGATATTAAAAACAAGATCTATGGTCCGGACCACGTAGAACTAGTGCATTTGCTGAAGAACTACGCACATCTTTTGAGAAAAACAAACCGCGAACCCACCGCAGTCCAGATGGAACAGTTCGCGAAAACTATTGAAGATAAACAGAGATAGCGGTCAGGCTTCGATCGTCGTGATCTGAGATGTAGCGGGATTTGCGCCAGCTATGCTCTCAAGTCGTAGCCGCCGGTTTCGAACTAGAGCCAATGGCTGTATTGCAGTCCAGCTGAAACCAAACAGATACCGATCGCTATGTAGGCAAACATTCTGAAACCGCGATTGGTGGCATTGTCTGCCTCCTGCCCGGGTCCGACCATGAGAGAACGCCAGAAGCAAAGGAAAGCCATAATTGCCATCGTGATCGGTAACGAATGGTAGAGAACAAAAATTGGCAACTGCTGATTCTTCGCTATCCAAACTTTCGTAGGTCTCTCCGGCGGGACAGCTGCGGTGGCGCTCTTCGCAGCCTGGGCAATCTTGCAATTGCTCACATCTTTACCGCCCAACGAGCCGAGAGTGACAACCTGTCCCCCATCTCGAAGACGGAAGAAATTGCCGTTTCGATCCGCGCCCCTGACGAAGAAGCCTACGCCCTTAGCAACTCCGGCCGTGGAATCGACGATTGCATAGCCACGAACTTCTCCCCTTGTGAAATTGTCTTCTCCCAGGAGAAGTGAGCCGTTTTGCAGCATAGAAATAAGTTCCTGCCGATTCCCGCGACTCTCTGGAAGCACCTGCAATTTCAAAAACCCGGATTGGCCGGTGAATGGGTTTGCGTACATATAAGCCTGCGACTGTAGCTGGGCGGCTTTGGTCGGATATCCCTGTCCGGCAGCGGCGAACGCTGCTCCGGCAGAGGCAAATTTCGCCATTTTTTCCACTACGAGAAAGTCAGGCGCTTTTCTGTCGAAAAGAATGGTGCCTGTGTCGGTGATCATTCCCTCGGGGACATGATTGAACCAGATCTGTTTCTCCATCAAGGAATCAACCGCCTGCATAGCGATAGTCGACCAACTTCCGTCGTAAATCACATATGGAGCGGTAATAGCACTCGGACCGTCAACCAGAGTGCAACTCGTCGTTCCAACGGCAAGTCGCATGGAGGTGTCCGGGCTTGCGTAAACATCTGCATTTGTCTGCGCCGCAGCCGCGCCGGTGAGCACTTGTCCGGTCGCAGGCGGAGGGGTCTTTGGAGCCGTCAGGGAGATAAACACATAACCGCCAACAAATAAAATAACCAGCACCACCACTGGTATCAGATATTCTTTAAGTGCTCTCACATTGGATACGAAATCTTCACTCTTCGATGCGGCAGCGCGAGCGGTTTTCACTTTTTTGACCGGCGCATTCCTGGATGGTTGTCCGGAATGAAAACCGGACTCTTCACCCATATCCTCATATTCGACGGGCTCGTATGCAATTGGCTGAGCCTTCCTGCGACCGGTATCGAATTGCTTCTCCGGTGCGGTCGGCAGGGTTACGCCCTCGTGCCAGCCAGAGTCGGAAGCACTGTTACCAGGTCTAAATGCAGGAGGCATCGAAGGTGGCTCTGATTCAACTCCCTGAGCCTGAGCTTTCAGATCCGCCACCTTTTGAGCAAGGTGGTCGAGATATGGGTCCGGTTTGTTTCGCCTGCCGCTCTCGGAAAAAGAGTCTTGTCCTGGTGGTGTGCCTAGCGGTGCGCCGACTGAAGATTGCAAACCGCCAACGCTCGAGCCTCTAATCTCCGGCTGATTGAGAGCCGGCGAGCTGGCATCCGGAAATCGAGGGGGTCCATCCATGCGACCTTCGAAAGGTCGCGGCTCGCTATTCGGCGCCTCGAAGGGGCGAAATTCATTGTTGCCGCCACGAGAAAAGCTCGGTTGTAGACCGGGACTTGGCGGAACGGGGATTGGCCGACTGGGCGGTTCTGAAGTCGATCCGCCACCAAATGGATTGGACAACTGCTGGGCATCAGGTGAGGACGGAAATCCACTGGGACCAGAGAAATTTTGAGGCGGCATGCTTTGCGAAGGCATGTTCGGCGGCGGCATGTTCGGCATCGGCATGCTCGACTGCGGCAGGTTCGGCTGCGGCGACATGTTCTGCATCGGCATGTTCGGCTGCGGCATGTTCGGCGGGAGTGAGGGTGGGCTCTGGACTGCAGCTGTCGCGGGAAGCGGAGTGTACCCGGGCGGAGGAGCATATCCAGGCGGCGGTGTGTATCCCGGTGGAGGCACAAGCGGTGTCGATGGGCGCGGAGGAGAGCCATTCATCGGCGAGTGCGCCTGAGTATTCGGAGGGATGGGCATGCTGCCGTTAGCAGGGACGCCTTGATAGGGCATCGTATTCGGTGTCATGCCGGCATTATTTGATGGTGTTACCGGTGGTGCGTCAAACAGACCAAGCTCGTTTAACAACTGAGCGCCAACAGAACGGATTCCTGGGTCTTGAGCGCCATTGGTATCAAATGGCGCACTTTGTACGGAAGCGGACCCGTTATCACTAAATGGGCTGCCCGGAGGATGCTCTACTCCTCCCCGGTTGAACGGATCATCCAAAGTTTGTGGATCGTTGCCAAAACCTGGCGAGTTCTGAGGCGCCTGCATATCCGCCCACGGCGTACTCTCCAGTCCTTCAAGAATATTCTCGTCCACGGTCGGCAACATCATGTGCGGCGGCAGAGCAGCTTTTGCCGGTTGTTGCAGGCCGGGAACTTGCGGCGCCCCTGTCATCGAGGGCATCGACGGCATTGCTGGTGCCTGCGGCATTGACGGAGGAAACATAGACGGCGCGCCAGGAGACATGGATGGCGGAGCCATGGGTGAACCCTGCATGTCAGTCGGCATTGACGGTGGAGCCCCTGGGGGCATGTTCTGCATGCCGGACGTCATCGATGTGGACTGCATGCTCATGGGAGGAGCAGCGGGCATGCCAGGCGGCGGCGCCATGGAGGGCGGTACCATCGACGGCGGAAGTTCAACAGGTGCAGAACCTGGCATTCCAGGATAATTCGGCATGGGCGGAAGAGGTGGAGGCGGAGCCTTTTCCAGCACTCCGACCGGTTCCGGAACTTTGATTACCGGACTGTTAACGGTGTTCTCTTTCCAAGCCTGGGCGGCTCGTTTGTTTTCTTCCATGCGCTCAAGCAGAACTTCGTAGCGCCCCTGCAATTGCATTCCGAGCTGATGGTTCGGCGGCAAATGCTGTTTTGCAGTAGCGATCGCGAATTCATAAGTAGAGCGAGCCTCAACGAAAGAGCCGACAAGCTCCTGGGTTCTGGCAATTTTAAACATCAAGTTGATGACGTCAGGATCGCTGTCACCTAACATTCCACGGGCGATCTGGCAGAGCCGTTCGTAAAGAGGCAGGCAATCTCGAAAGGCGTTCATTTGATAAAGTGCATCTGCCAGACGCTGAACGACCAGCACCGTATCCGGATGATTCGGTCCCAAACGTCCCTCGGTCATGCCAACCAGGTACTGATAAATCGACGCAGCTTCCTCGAATCGCCCTTCCATGCAGAGCGCATCGGCTTGAGCCAGCATTAGTCTCAAGTCTGTCCCCTGTTGTTGCGACTCGGTTTGGTTCATGTTGTCGGGCAAACTTTCTCAGTGGTCATTAAATCTTAAATACCCGAAAAACGAATTTTGAAATTGATTAGTTACGCATAGCTTCCAATAAATCTATTTATTTATGTGATACTCTCTGAGACTTCCGACCATTGAGGTGCTCATATGTCTCTAGATTGGGTTTATCACCGCCCCGGTTGAGTGTCCTGCACGAGGGCTCAAGAGTTTCTTGAGCGAAAGAAGATTGATACAGTAGAGCAGGTCAACGCCAAACAGACTAAATTCGGACTGGACGAAGCCGTCGAACTCGCTTCAAAGGTCAAAGAATTGTATGTTTTGAAGGGAACGAAAGTTGTCCACGTCGACCTCAAGAAAGAAAAGCCCAGTCGTGAAGAGCTCGGCAAGCTGCTGCTTGGTCCGACGGGCAATCTGCGTGCGCCCACGATTATTCAAGGCGATACTCTTCTCGTAGGCTTCAACCAGGATACCTACGAAAAGGTTTTGCACAAATAAGTTCGAAAAGCACTGATAGCAGATATGGTGCCTAGATAACGGCACCATCAAGATAGACCATCAACTCTTCCATGCTGCGATAGCGTGTGTTGGCTTCTTTCCGCAACGCCTTCATCACGATACCGTTGAGAATGGCGGGAAGATGCATGCCGATTGGTGTAGACGCTATGTTCGGCACCTGGCAATTTACGTGCTGAAACATCACCTCCATGACGTCCTTTCCGACGAAGGGAGGGCGTCCGGTCAATGTCTCGTACATCAAGCACCCCATCGAATAAATATCGGCTCGTTTGTCGAGAACATGCCCGCGACATTGTTCGGGGCTCATGTAGAGCGGACTTCCGATCACCAGACCCATCTCAGTTTTAACCGCATTGGAATTGTCCGGACGCACCAGTTTAGCGACGCCGAAATCAGCAATCTTGACGCGCATGTCCAGCGTGCCATAGCCAGAAACCAGGACATTACTTGGTTTCAGATCACGATGCACGATTCCGGATCGGTGAGCAAATCCCAAACCAAGACATATCTGTTTAAACATTTCCACCGCCAGTGGTGCAGGCACAGCGCCCTCATGATCGATGATTTCGCGCAACGTAGGACCATCGACAAATTCCTGAATCATGAATGCTGTGCCATCACTGGCGACACCAAAATCAATTACGCGAATTACGTTCGGGTGTTCTAGCGAATTGGCAGCAGCAGCCTCCTGACGGAATCTTTGCAGCAGGTCAAGGTCGGGCATGAGTTCCGGGTGCATTACCTTGATGGCGGCCAGCCTGTTCATGAATCGGTGGCGCGCTTTGTAGACCGTTCCACCAGAACCGGAGCCGAGAACGGAGAGAATTTCGTAGCGTTCGGCGAATGTCGTGCCGACCATTTTGTCGTCTTTGGTTTCTGCTCCATCGAACGGACAGATGTCAGAATCCGGTGGCAATTTAGCTTTGCAGCGCATACAGATTCTTGCTAATTGGTGATCCGTAGTAATCCTGCGCGCTCGGTCCTTCGCCTTAGGCATGGACTCAGCGGCTTCGGAGGTATTTGCTATCTTGTGCAAAACTCGTCGCGTATAAGCGTGAACCTTATCGATCGGAATGCCCAGCTGCTCTGAGATGTCCTCTATTGGCGAGCCTTCAAGGACACTATAGAGCACGCTCATCTCGGTTCCACTGAGCTGATAATTTTGCGACGTGACTTCCGGATCGACTCTTCGCAAGGTGCGCAAGAGGCGATTAGCCACAGTGTCGTCCAACCAGGTGTGGCCGTCGCTGACGGTTTTCATAGCGGTTATCAGCGTCTCGCGCGTCACATCCTTCAGGCAATAGCCATCTGCACCGGCCTCCAGTGCGGGAAAGACATATTCGTCCTCGCCGTGGCTACTCAGGACGAGAATTCGAGTATTTGGAAGAGCCGCCTTGATCTTGCGTGTCGCAACTATGCCGTCGAATCCTGGCAAAGCGATATCCATCAATACGAGACTGGGTCTGGTAGCAATTGCCTGCTCTACTGCGCTGGGACCATCGCCGGCCTCCGCTACCATCTCTATATCAGACATTCCTTGAAAGGATAACTTTAGTCCGAGGCGAAGAACCTCTTGGTCTTCGACCAGCAGGACTCTCATCGGCGAGCCGTCACTCACGTCTGAACTCGGTGGAGCGAACCCTTGATGAATTATCGACATAGCTACTCCCGGCTTGCGGCGCGTTTTTCAGGATGCCGTCAGGTGATTCCAGCAAGCCTTACTCTATTAATAGCGGAAACAAACAGTCGAGCACATCGCGCGAATGACTGACTTAAGAAAAATGACCCGGCCACCCATATGGGTGATCGAGCCACTTGGAGACCGATTTTTGCGCCGCTGGCCGGCAATGCAACGTTGTTACTTAGCTGCTTCCGAAGCTTCGGGCTTGTCGAAGTGTTTGTCGTCCGTCAAAAATCCAAGGACGAAACCGAAAAACGCTCCGGCAACACCACCCCAAATCGCGCCGCCCACGAAATTATAGACAGGCTCGACACTCTGAGGCTGCGGCCAGAATTTTATAATCTCAAAAGACCCGCCCGTCACAAGGGCGCCGCCGATTGCCATTACGATCATCGCTGCGATCGGGAGAGTCAATCCTGACTGAGTCACGGTTTTCTTGGTCATTGCTTCCTCAATATGCGGTCTCGCCGCGTTTCTTAGACAGACTTAACGCTGAAGAACACTTCAAACGACGCCAGTATAACACCCATGAAAACTGCGCTTCGTTAATCAGATTTCGGAAGCAATAAAAGTGCAACGCCGGCAATCGTCTTGGCATCCCGAATTTTGCCATCCAGGACCAGTTGCCAGGCTTCTTTCAGACTGATGTCCATCACGTCGGTGTGTTCATCGATGTCCAGATTTTTACCTACGAATGTCAGGTCGCTTGCCCCGTACAAATAGAGAATTTCATTGCAAAACCCGGGAGCGGAGAACATTTTCGAAAGATCTTTCCATTCTTTCGCTTCAAACCCGGTTTCCTCCGTGAGCTCGCGACGGGCTGCCGGAAACGGATCTTCGCCCTTCTCAATGCGCCCGGCCGGCAATTCGATCAATTCTTCGTCGATAGAGTAACGATACTGCTTGATGAGAAGAATGCGATCTTCCGCCGGCTGCGCCGCGATCACAACTCCGCCGTTGTGTTCGACCACTTCGCGCTCGACTTCGATTCCTTCATTAATCAGCCTGTCGATCCGGAGGTTGATTATGCCGCCCTCATGGACTCTTTCGGTGTCGATACAGTGGTCCCGTGTAAACAGTGTCACGCAAAAATCTCCTCAATTGGACAATCAGTTTACATGCCGGAAGGCGACTGCGCTATCATGATCGCAGCAGATCGTTATGAACTACAACGAATCAATTGCCTACATCGAAAGCCTGATACCGACGCTCGAGCGACCAACTCTTGCGCGGATGCAATCGTACATGCAGGACGAAGGCGGCATCCAGGACAAAATCAAATGTTTTCACGTGGGCGGAACTAACGGTAAAGGTTCCACTGCCACCATACTTGATGCCGTTTTAACCTCCATGGACTTGAAGGTTGGAAAGTTCACAGGTCCGCACATCATGCGGTTCAACGAACGTTTTTCTATCAACGGACAATCTATTTCGGACGACTCTTTTGCAAAAACCGCCAGCAGCGTCCGCGAAAAATCGGAAGCTTTCGGCAGACGCCATGAGGATCTGGGAAGACTGACATGGTTTGAATTCTTGACGGCGATGGCTTTCTCGTTCTTCTGGGAAAACCATGTCGACTGCGCCGTTCTAGAAGTCGGTTTGGGCGGGAGATTTGACGCCACGAATGTTGCAAACAACGTCCAGTCAACCGTAATTACGAACGTAGATCTAGATCACATGCACATTTTGGGTGACACAGTTTCCAAAATCGCCTTTGAAAAGGCAGGCATAATGAGGAAAGGCGTTCCCGTGATTACTACGGCCAGAGGAGAGGCATTGCTCGAGCTGAAAGCCAGAGCATGCGAAGTTGGTACGTATCTGGTCGAGGTCGAGCGTGAAAAACCTGATTTCATAAGCCTCGAAGAAGAAGCAAAAATAGTTTCAGCACTTTCGGAACTGTCACTAACCGGACCGCACCAGCAACGCAACGCTCGCATGGCCATTACTGCAGCTTTAGCATCACCGCTTGGAGCCGGTAATAGAAGCTTTCTCGATAATCTCTCGGATTGCCTGCATCAAGTTTATTTTCCTGGGCGCATGCAAGTTTTGCCGGAGCAGAACATTCTCATGGATGGTGCCCATAACCCGGCAGGTGCAGCAGCTCTTCGACGAGCGCTGGAAGAACGAGCGCCCGGCAAAACTCATTGCTTCGTTCTCGGTTTATTCGGCAACAAAGACGCTCCCGCTTATCTGCAACAGTTGCTAAGGAAAGGCGATCGCGTCGTTGCCGTGGAGGCAGAGGGAAGGCGAGCCACTTATCCAAAGGAACAGATAGCCGCATGCTGTGAGGAGCTCGGTATCCATGCAACCCACGCGAAGTCGATGGATGCGGCGATGAAGTTGGCTCGCGCTGAAAGGTTTACAGACGAAATAATCGTCACTGGGTCGTTTGCGATCTTGAAAGAAATGATGTTGCATCTTGGCTGGAAGTCAGTCGAAGATGGTCGCGACTCGATGGTAATCGGGCGGGTCTCGAAACCCCGACCAATAACATCCTGACAGTCCTAAAAAGCTCAAAAAGCTCTGAACTTCTCTGAAACTCCGCATGTCTTTTGGTAGAATTCGATGGCTATCGTTTAGACAGCGGTGATATATCTTGCCCGAAAAACAAACAACCCACGCTCTGCAAGGTCACGTAAAGCACCAGGGACTACCGGTTTCCGGCGTCACGGTCCGAGTGTTTTCCGCCTACGCGGTCGCTATGTCAAGCTCGATGCGGTCGGACCCTCCGATTGCCGAGGCGACAACGGGCAGCAAAGGCGAATACTCGTTTCAGCTGCCGACCGGCAATTACGTCGTAGAATTCATTCCTAGCTCACGAACCCGATTCTTGAAGGAGCGAGCGAGCGATGTTGAGCTTTACAACAACGTCACCTGCAACATAGCGCTTACAACCGGACAGCTGCTTACGGGCTCAGTCACGACAAACAACGGCAAGAAACTCAAGGATAGCCAGGTTGTAGCTCTGGGTATTGAACCGACACCGTACTCGGCGACCAGCCCGATCGCTCAAGATGGTACGTTCACACTCGTTTTACCCAGAGGCAAATTTCACATCGCATCTCGACACGAATCGGACGACGCCGGAAATGCTGAGTTCAAAGGAGAAAACGGCTCCTTTTCGTATCCATACATCTGCACGCAAGTACAAGTTGTGGACCTGGTGGTCGATGGCGAGCTGGATTTGACGCTTCCGGAACTCGTGTTGTTCAAAGGTGAAATTCATGATGTTTTCGGTCAGCCGATCCACGGAGCAACGATTAAGTTTCACCCGATAATCAGTTCCGATCAAATCGTCGTTCGTGAATTGAGTTTAAACGCTCAATGCAAGAGCGATCTGGACGGTTGTTTCAAAATCTGGCTCGAGCAGGGCACCTACGAGCTTGAAATTATCCCGGTCGCATCGGCCACGCATTTTGGTTTGAAGGAAACGAACATTCGAGTTCAGAGCGACATCTCGCGAAAGTTTGTCCTTGAAGAAGGGCATAAATTGCAAGGACTCGTCACCTTTGAAGACGAACCGCTCGGTAGTTGTTTTGTTCACGTTCAAGATGTGGACGGCAATAAAGAGTTTATGGCGAAATCCGACGAAGAGGGTAAGTTCCAGCTCGGAGTGCCGCGAGGCGACTACAAAATAGTGGTTGTTGCCAATCCGAAGAGCGCACCGACTGTCACTATAGATGGTGCCGAACACGCGGGCATCGCGCCATGGGCAAAAATTATCACCGTTGAAGGCGACATGAAAATACCGGTCGATCTCCGCTCCGGAACTGCGTTAAGGGGAAGAGTCCGCGATGACTCCGGTCAAGCTAGAGCGGGAATGAAGATTTCTGTTTTTCCTGACAACAAAAAAGCATTGAACGCTGAGACAGCGAACTGGAATCTAGCCATAGCTCATTCGGTAACTGACGCGGACGGCAGATATTCTATTTTTTTATCGCCGGATTCCTATCTCATTGTGGTTCACAAAGATTTCGAAAATGCCACACGGATTGAAGTGGCAGCCGAGCCGGTAAACCTGGATATCACCTGGCACGGCTGGTGCCAGATCAAATTCGAGGTGGTTGGCGATGACGGAGCACGCGTGCCGCGCTGCAAAATGGAATACTACCCTTACGGAGAGCGGGAAGAGGACCTTGCAGAATCGGCGAATCTGCCTCGCGGCTACGTGTTGACGGATGAAGACGGGCGCTGCCAGGTGACGATACCGCAAGGCGTGTATACCTTCAAATTCAACCCGCCAAGTTCCGGCTCATATGAGCCAAAAGATATCCGTCAGCTGTCAATCAGCTCTGATATCAGTCGCAAACTCGTGCTCGGATTGAAAAACCGGTCTTGATTTGCGAAGCCGTTCGCACGGGCCGCTTTACGAAATACTGTCCTAAGTTATAGAGTAGGATCGTAAGCTGATCGAACTTGCGATATTATTCAAGTCGGACAAACTTCATTTTTCGGAATCTCTCACTTAGTACACCAGTCCTATATACACCTCATAGAGGGCGCATCGGTGGTTGACAACTTCCAGAAGAGAAAGCGGCCCAAGGTACCTACAAGTCCCTGGGATATTCTGGTTGCGTCCGTTGAACAGTCTATGGATCAGGGAAAGTGGGACGAGTCCGAGTATCTCGCGCTCTCAGCGCTGGAAGAAGCGGAGTGTTTCGAACCGGACGACCGGCGGCTCGGCATCACGCTAGAACTTCTTTCCGAAATTTACTACATGACCCAAGAGTATTATCGAGGCGCGCCCGTCATAAGGCGTTTGCTTCAGATGTATATTCGCTGCCTCGGTCCGGATCACCTGGACACCGGCACGGTCACGCACAACGCAGCCATGCTTTATCACTCATGGGCGAAGTACGACGAAGCAGAACCGTTCTACGTACAGGCGCTTCGCATCAAGAAAAACCGCTTGGGACGCGCCCACCCGCAGGTGATGACGCTTCTCGGTCACTACATCCAACTCCTGTACCAAACCAATCGCGTCAAAGAAGCCGAAGAACTGAAAGCGACAGCAATCGCAGTTTCCTCCGGACGCTTCACGCGTTCCGGCCAGTGGAAAGCGATGCCACCGCCGCAAGACGCAGCCCTCGCCGGCAAGAAAGACGAAGAGTAGGAAGAAAAAGATATCCTACTATAACTTCTAAGAGCTGACAAGCCCCGAGAGCGCCTCAGGACAAACGTTTCGGGCTCACCTTCTTTCTTCGAGGTCGCTCTTGTCTATCAGGCGATGCCGGAATTTGGAAAATCCGGCATTCTGTCGTAGACACTTACGGATCCGACCTCTCAGCGGACTACGTTTGACTGGCAAGTGTGCAGGATATGATCATCTTTGCATCGATTTCGGATCGGATTTCTGCACATTCGAACCTCAGTCGCCGATTAGGCGAACCTCAGTCGCCGATTAGGCGAACCTCAGTCGCCGATTAGGCGAACCGCAGTCGCCGATTAAGCGTTCACGCCGCGCTCACGAGAGATGCGACGAACATCAGACTGAACTTTGCGACGGTAATCGCCGTGAATGTTGCGCCTGTCTTTGCCCCATTTGCCTTCCTCGGGAATACTCTCAACTTGAAATTTCAAGTTCTTGACCGTGTAGCCCATTCCGATTGCATCCGATGCACCTTGCGAAAGATCAATGACGCGGCTGTGAACTTTCTCGCCGCTACCGTCCGGACGCTCAACTTTTCTGCCGGCGAAGGGACCATGATCGGTAACGACCACGCGAATTTCTCTGCCATTATCCGGGTTAGTCACTTTCAGCACTGTGCCGAAAGGGAATTCTCTGCTGGCTGCAGTCAACTCGTACTTGTTGAACGGCAGTCCTGATGCCGTTTCACGTCCACTCCTGTACATAGAAGTCGTCCCTTCGAATCGATCTCCTTCGTTGTATCTCTTCAGAAACGGGCTCTTGAAGGCGCCTTCGGGTTTCTCACGAGAGGGACTGGAGTCATCGCTTCTTGGTTCTGGATTGACAGTAGGCTCCGGATTTATATCCGGTCGCCGCTCAGGCTTAGGCGCAGGTTCCTCCCGACGATGCGGAGCCGGCTTCTCATCCCGCTCTCGGCGAGGACGCTTATGTTCGGGTTGAGCGCTTGGCTCCAATTCCGCCGAGGTCAAACGCTCGCGAATGCGATTGCGAAGACCCTCGTCTTGAATTGAATTCAAAACCTTTTCAACGTTTTGCTGCGTCAAAAGCGCGTCTCCGCGGCTCAGAACATTGCCGTCACCATGTTCAGGATTAGATTTCCATTCTGATTTCAGAGCATTCGTAAAAGCCTTCTTTTCATCATGACTAAAACCATCTCCGAGAAGACGTGATGAAACCTGGTGATAGCCTTCTCTTTTACGAACCTTCGCCGCGTCGAGTGTGTTGGTTTTCAGTTCGGCTGCCACCGCCGCCGGTGCGTCCTCCGGCTTCACAACTTCCGGTGCGGCAGTCCGTGCATCTCCCGGATCGGCTTCTCTGGGCGGCATGGCTTTCTTTCCGGGTTCCTCGGTGGAACCGGCTAAGACATTACCTTTCTCATCAGTTACGGCGACGTCCGGCAGAGTGATACCATCTCTTTTCGCGAACGCACCCATGATATCCACAGGTTTGCCGGCAGCAAGATCCGCGACCGAGTTCGAGTCGAATTCCGGCAGTTTTCCAGTCGGGCCGAGTTCGCAGCGAGGGTCGTATTTGAAAACATCTTTGACTTGCGCAGGGTCGGCAAGGTCGACTCCAAGATTGGTTGCGCCACTTTTGGGCGTGTTTACCTCAGCGACACCGTCGCTGTGCTTCTGCACTTCAGATCCCATAAGGGTGAGACCTCAATATTCATGGTAAGGGGGGGTCGGGCACCATTCAAGATAACAACCCATCGTTACCGCGCCGTGACATAAGCAGCGCGCAAGCTTCCCGAAACCAGAGCCTGTCCCTTTCTTCCCGTTCTCTTACTGCTCCGACAGATTTGACCAAACGAAAAACCCGGGCAACAGCCCAGGTTCTTCTCTACCCCTCAGTGATTAAGTCTTCGATACCCCAACCAGTCGAATCGGTTTAAAACCGAATCGAATCTTGGTCCAGGTCCGCACACGCGACGAGTCCCTTACCTCATCGCATATGCAAATTCCTTCAGGTGCGCTTAATTGCGCTTTCTACCGGTTCAAAACGAAATTCGCTTTGATAGCATTGAGTCTGTTCTCTTACGCAGTGATTGCGTGCGGCGTAACCGGCACAACACCTGCTGCAGGAACGAATGTGCCTTCCGTAACGTTGTCCGCCGTTTGTGGGAACAAGTTGAGAGTGCGACACTCGGCATTCTGCCATTGCGCGCTAATCATGCCCTTCTTGTAGAGTTCTTGATGCGTTGCGAAGAAGCAATATTTTGCCAAACTCGAATTCGACATTTGAGCGATCTTCGCTTGCAGAGCGGCTTGCGACTCATCGTCTCTAGTGACGATTAACAGCATCTCGCAGCCTGCCTCAACTATTGACTTTTCCAGACCTGCAAGAGTTGCATCATCGCAATCAGGATTGTTCGCGATGCCGATATCATATGCGATACCATTGCATTGGAATGAAACCTTTGCGTCTAGATGGAATTTCGCTTTGTCTTCGCCTTTAACCGTCGACCATTTGATGTCAGAGGCTTTGCCTTCGTTTTTCGCGATTAGATAAAGCATTCTGATGTTGGCGACTTCGAGGTGATGACGCTGCCAATTCGCATCGAAGCGATCGGTATCATCTTGCTCTTTGCCGGATACGCTCTTCGCCATCGGAGAGAGCATGTAGACGAGCGGTTTGGTCGGCGTCGTCCACCACGGCAATTTGGTTCCGTGACGGTGACAGAGAAGATAATCGAGATAAAAGAGTTTTCTGAGACGATCTCTGATCAAGACTGGTTTGTCTTCTTCAGTGATGAACCACGAAATATGTTTTTCCAACAAAACTTCGTGCTCATCTATCAAATTGAAGATGAGATGGTCTCTGTCATTGAGCTGAATAGCCATTACTGCCTCGCTGGGGGTGTTTTTTTTCTGAAGGGTTTTACTGAGTGGTTTAAAAAAAACTAGCGGGTAGGTACTTGTCCGCCAACGCGTTTGATTTCTTCGATAGAAGGATTGCCTTTTACGTATTGCTGCAGAGCGTCTGTCTGCTGCCTCATGTGGACGTGATATTTCATTCTCAAGTCAGTGTCCAGAGCATAAATCCGCTTGTTGAGTTCTTTCAAACCCTTCGCTCTGTTGTGAATCGAGTCCAACCCTTCTTCTAACTCCTCCATAGTTTTCGCTGCGGGTCTGGGTTTTATCAGGTCCTCGTATACCGATGCTGAGTCCGCGTACCAATCGGCTACTAAGTTGACATAGTCTCTTATGTCGGTGGTGCCAGGTGGGAACTCTAACTTTCGGAGAACACCAGCGAGATATCTGTACTTCACAGCAACTTTCTTCGCGGTGTCTGTCCACTGCTGAACGCGCTCTGCCTCTTGATTGAAACCGCGGGTGAGAATCGCGGATTCACCTTGAGTTTTGCTGTAGCAGAAAACTGTCTGGTCAAAATTTTCGAACCATCTAACCACCGGATCATTGGGATTTGACATCATCGCCAATGCGCCTTGCTTGCCGAGCGGGTTCTCCGGAATCTCGGTCGCTTTGCGAATTCTTTCCTTGGCGGCAGCCGCTTCACGAGCACCGCTATCAGAGTTGAATTCATCGTGCATCGGTTGGGCAGCTACTGCTGCGAAACCGAATGAGCTTGCTGTCAGCACCACGGCTGCAACTAATGCTGCTGCCACCTTTTTAGTTTTGATGCTGTCTTCGCGTACGCTCATTTCCACTTTCCGTTTGTGCTTCCATTCGACATACTTATTTGTATAACGAGTGTCGAACTTTATCTATGTTGTATTCACGTACTTGGCAGCGGTTTTCCGCTCTTTAATGTCCGTACAGTGGATCAACCGGTACGCCACTTCTGCCATTGCTACCGCTCGCTCCAGGCGTTGCCGGAGTATTCGGTCTCGACATGAATGCGTCTTGAACTTGCGATGGAGCCGGTCTTGATACGTTTTGCGCCGGCGTATCGCTGTTGGCGTTATACGTATTCATTTGAACGATCTTCCAGATGGTGTATGCGGAGAGGAGAAGCATCATCCCTGCGGCCGCGCCGAATACTCTGGAACCTCCATATGGATTACCCATGACCATCGAGTAGGCAGCCATCGACATGAAGATCGTGGCACTGACTACGCCCAGGATAACGAGATAACGCGAGAAGGTCCAAACCGTCGGTAGCGGATGGTCTGGAGTGTAGCCGTAAATGCTATTGTGGTCCGGCTTGGGATAACCGTTGCCAGGCGCGTCACTATCGATGAATTTGCGTCCGCCATTGTTGGTCGCTTGTGGATACGGAGCAAGAGCTTCGTTAATCTGTTCCATTTGCGCATCAGTCGCGGTAGCTTCAATTGTTTGTTCGCCCGAACGCATATTGACTCCGAGAATGCCCTCGATCTGACTGATGGCGTCGTTGCTCAACGTGTCGGGACGAATTGTGGTGACCTGTCTTTCGCCGCGCGCTCCGTTGTGAAAAACACGGACGGTGCTGCGGTCGCGACCTTCACCTGTCGGAAAACTGTGACCGGGAGTGGCATCAGACGTTCCAGACGGAACATTCTGGGCGCCGCCCGCATCACCAGGGGTGACTGCAGGAGGTGCGGTGCCATCGCCGACCGGTGGTGGCGCAGGTGGTGCGAACTGAGCGTTTGCGGAGACCGAAAAACCTACGGAGAAGAGCACGGCAACCGCGAGGGCTAAAACGCTTCTCGTCAGGCTGTCCTTGTTTCTCATCTTCACTTGCATGTCCTTCGTGTCCTCGTAAAATAACTTGTTCGTTTCCTGTCTCACTTATCGGTCTGGAGTCGATCCACCATCATTGCCGCTGGTGTCGGTTCCAACATGAACTTTTTGAGGTGCTCGTGTGATTGTCATCAGCTCTTGAGCGAGGTTCTGCAATTCACTTAGCGAAGGGAAGTCGAATAATGGATCTTCCTTGCTGTCGAGCTCCGGTGCTATCAGACTGGACAGCTCAGCAGACGGCGCCGGCTTGGTTTCTTCAACGATTGAGATCTTAAGGTCATCGTCGTCAGGTCCAAAGAAGCTGTCACCGAGGATGGTGTCAACGAAGTCGTTAACACTTTTTGTACCTGCGGGGCTGACTTCTTGCTCACTACCCTGGAGATTTGCTGGCTCATCAATGTCATCAATCAAAGACTCCTGTGTGCTGAGTTCGAACTGTGGTTTTCTTCCGTTTCTGCCATTTGTCATGGATGTGATCATCGGCAGTCTAGGTGCTCTTACAACTGGCTCGTAGTCGCCACCCGGAATTTCGAGAATCTTCTGACCTTCCGCATTTTCGAGCATGTGAACAGAGGACACTTGCAAGGTTTCTTCCAGGGTCGCGTCCTCCGGAAGCGCGATTCTCGAACAGGTTCTGTCGGGCACTGGTTCGAAACTGTCGACCACTCTTCCGAGCGTGACTTCAAGACCGAGACCGCGAATCTCGCAGCAGAGTCCGTCGAAAGCCGCGGTACGGCTGCCGTTTTGAACATTCTTGCCCTGCACCATATCGGTGTAAGCCTGGTGTCTGCCCTGGATGTCGTCGGCTTTGATGGTCATCATCTCGTGAAGGATGTTTGCCGCACCATAAGCTTGAACAGCCCATACTTCCATTTCGCCCATGCGCTGACCGCCGTGGTTGGCTTTTCCGCCGACCGGCTGTTGAGTGACCGCGGCGTAAGGACCACCGAGACCGCAACGAGCGTTGACTTTGTGGAGAACCAACTGGTTCAGCTTGAGCATGTACTGGCGTCCAACAAGAACTGGTCTGTCGATTTTTTCACCGGTCCTGCCGTCGGTCAGAATGACTTTGCCGTCTTCGCCGAACCACTCGTAGCCTGGAGTTTTGCGAACTTCAGCCAGTGCTTCCTTGACCAATCTATATGATGCGTCATCACTGAGAGATTCATCGAATTGGTGAATGCGGTAATAGCGATTGAGAATATCGGAGTAGAGTCCGAGCTGAGTATCGAATACCTGTCCGACGTTCATACGGGACGGTACGCCGAGAGAGTTGAGCACCAGGTCGACCGGTGTGCCGTCGGGAAGGAAAGGCATATCTTCATCGGGAACAATGTTCGCGACGATACCTTTGTTTCCGTGACGTCCAGCCAGTTTGTCGCCAACTTCGACCGGGCAGAGTCTTGCGATCAGAACTTCGATTTCGCAGATCACACCAGCTTTCATTTCAGGTGTGGTTTCCGGCGTGAAGATGCGAACGTCGATTACGCGACCGCCCGAACCATGCGGAACTCTCAAACTGCTATCGCCCATTTCTTCAGCGACCTTTCCGAAGATTGCCTGGAGCAATTCTTCTTCGGAGCTCAATGCGCGATGCTCTTTTGGTGTCAGTTTCGAAACCAGCACATCGCCCGCTTCGACATAAGCGCCGATCTTTGCGATACCACGCTCATCGAGATGCTCGAGATCTTTGGATGAAACGTTGGGCAATTCCGGTGTGAGAATTTCAGGTCCTCTCAAAGTTTGATAAACGTTGAGCGAATGTTTTTCGATTTCGATGTGGGTGAGTTTTTGATCGCGAACGAGACCACGACGGACGACGATAGCATCCTCATAGTTGTAACCGCCCCAGGGCATGAACGCGATTAATAGGTTTCTGCCCAGAGCCAATTCACCTTTGTCGATGCCAGGTCCGTCTGCGATGATTTCGCCGGCTTCAACTTTTTGTCCGAGCGAAACCGATGGGCGTTGGTCGAGAATCGTATTCTGGTTGGTGCGATCGAAACGAGTGAGATTGTAAGCGCGCTTCTCACCGGAAGCTTGCGTGATCTCAATGTTCTGTCCGCTCACTTGAGTGACGGTGCCACCACGACGAGCGGTGATTGAATGTCCGGACGAACGAGCTACGATTTTTTCCATGCCCGTTCCAACACGTGGGCGCTCCGGGCGCACCAGCGGTAGAGTTTGGCGCATCATCCCGCCACCCATCAGGGCGCGTCCCGTATCATCGTGCTCGAGGAATGGGATCAAACCTGAACCAACTGAGAGGAAACCTTGCGGCGTGATCCCCATCATGTCGACCTGCTCGGGAGTTACCTCGATGAGGCTTTCTCCGCGACGAGCTGCGACCAGCGGTCCGAGAATTTTGCCATCAACACAACGAGTGTCAGGCGGTGCAAGAGTGTATTTCTTATCGTCGGATGGTGTGAGGAATTGCACTTCATCAAGCAAGTAGCCATTCTTCACTTTGCGATAAGGCACGGTCAAGAAACCGTCATCATCGATACGGCAATAGCTGGCGAGGTACGAAACCATACCGCAGTTCTTACCTTCAGGCGATTCTACGAGACAGACCCGACCGATTTGCGACGGGTGAACGTCACGCATTTCGACAGGTGCTGCGTTCGGATCGATACCGCCAGGTCCGAAGGATGTGATTCTTCTTCTGTGCGAAAGTTCCGAAAGAGGATTTTGTTGGTCGAGATACTGAACGAGCGGGTTGCCCGAGAAGTATTTAGTGATTGCGTTGGAGAAAGGTCTCGTGTCGATCAAATCGTTAGGGCTGCCGATCTCTTCGTCTTCGTTGAGTTCGAGTTTCATCTTGATCGAACGGGTCATCTGACCGAGAGCCGGGCGAACAGCTTTGAGCATGGTTTCGCCAACACCACGAAGGTGTCTGTTTTCCAGGGAGTCGATGTGATCGACAAAACCCATATCTGAAGGAAGACCGAGGAGATACTCGATTGCTGCCATCAAATCGGAAGGGCTGAGTTGCTTGTTTTCGCCATCCAAACCCAGTTTGCGGTTGAAACGGCTGCGACCAAGTTTGCCGAGGCTATAACGACGCTTGTCGAACAATTCACCAAGTGCGGTGTTACCTGCTCCGGAACCACCGCCGCCATCCGGCTTCCAGCCTCTGCCTACAACGGAGAGAGCTTCAGCCTGGGTGATCTCTTTCCACTCGATGCGGCTGCGATCGAGGAGTTTTCCGAGACGTTTTTGGATATCTTGTGCGTCAAAACCCATTGCGGTCAGAAGCGTGGTGCATGCAATCCACGAACGCTTCGGAAGCTTGACTCTGCACTTTGAACGGCTAGCTTTGCCAGGAGTGACTTGCGGATCGATTACGAGTTCAAATGCGATAGGTGCGCCTTGCTCTGCAAGCATCAGACCTTTGTAGGTGTTGCCTGCCGGTTGGCTGAAGTAGATGCCGGGAGCGCGAACGAGTTGACCGAGAACAACGCGTTCCGATCCGTTGATGACGAAAGTACCGCGGTCGGTGATGACGGGCATATCTGCGATGTAGCATTTCGACTTGCGCAGTTCACCAGTTACGGTATCACGCAACCATGCTTCCATCATCAGACGACGAGCGTGAGTCATGTTGGTCTTGCGAGCTTGCTCTGCGGAGTTCGGATATCCCGAGTCCGGAGCGTAGTCTTCGAACCACCATTTGACTTTGCCATCGGGTCCGACAAAAGTAAGTTCAAATCTGGGGGAGAGGTCACTCGAGATGGGCGAGATTTCAGCGAAGAGATTACCAATCGTCTCTTCGAGGAAACGCCGATAAGAACGTCTCGGGAACTCTGCCAAATCTGGTGCTTGGAAAAAGAAACTCATTAGTTGCCACCAGCCTTAGCGTCTTCCGTGTTGGTTGTAGTTCCGTCGTTGTTAGACATTACTGACCTTTTGTGAGTAGCTAGAGCCCGCGCCAAGTCGTCGGCGTAGGTCTTGATTCCTGGCTTCAATGCACTTGCTATTCTGAATTCGGTGACTGCTTCGCTTATTCTTCCTGCTGCCATCAGGTTGACGGCTAGTCGGTGGTGATTTGAAGCATTCTCCAGGTCTGTCGCTACCACATCTCTTAAAATTGCCACCGCCGCCATATGATCTTTTCGAGATTCGGCTTGGGTCACTTCGATGAGCTTTGGGTCTTCCTGAGTGGTTGCGGAACCCGTCCCAGTTGGAACATTTCCATTATCGTTACCGGGAGCCCCGCCGTAAATGGTGGAATCCACCTGTCCAGTGGGAATACTACGTACTCCATTTTCGGTCCCCACCGGCTGGGCGTTTCCGGGTTGAACAGCTACCTGGTTCGGAGCAAAATTTTGTTGAGGTCGAAAACTGGCTGCTGTCGGAGCGACACCACCGCCAGGAGCTCCCTCGTAAACGCCTTTGTTCATCTGTGGCGGCACGCCGAAGTTGTTGGTCGCCATCTGCGGCGCGCCGAAACCTTGCGGTGCAGCACCACCTTGCGGATTCACTCCAGTGGGCGCCATACCGTTTGGCACCATACCGTTCGGAACCATACCGTTTGGAACCATACCGTGTGGAACCATGCCGCTAGGCATCATGCCGTTGGGCGCCATGCCTGTCATCATCGGAGATTGAACGGGCACACGGTTCTGCATGTTCATAGGCGAACCCATCTGCATTCCAGGTTGGGGCATCCCTTGCGGAGGCATTCCCTGCTGCGGCATTCCCATGGGAGCGCCCATATGCGTCCCTGGCGCCATGCCCTGCGACATGTTTTGTGGCATTCCTTGTGGCATTCCCTGCGGCATTCCTTGCGGTATTTGCTGCGGAGGTCGCTGAGTCATTTGCGGCGGCATTGCTGCACCGCCGGGTTTAGATCCCGAATTCTGCATCTCCTTCATCCGAGCTGCCGCTTCTTTGTTTTTTTCCGGGTCGATCAGAACGCATGTGAGATAGGCCTGGTGAGCGCCTTTGTAATCGCCGACAGCTTCCAGACACTCTCCCAGGAGAAACTGATAGCGTGCATTGCGAGGCTCAATCATGACAGCCTGAGACACTTCAGCGAGTGCCTCTTTGCGCAGTCCTTGCGAGAACAAAGTTTCGGCGGCTTTCTTATGCTTCTCCGCTCGGCCGTGTTGATATGATTTTTGCAGACTGGCTCTGCCGTCAGCCAGTCCGGGATGATTGGCATTTATGACTTCCAGTTTCTTATACTCAGCTTCGGCACCAGCATAGTCGCCAGTCAGCTGAAGAGCGCCTGCGTACCCGAGGTGGAAGTCCGGGTTCAGCGGATTCTTCGCTACTTGCTTGCGCCAGATCTCAACCAGTTGGGAGCCAGCCAGAGCATCGGTGTCGTCGAGAATGACGGCTTTGCGAAGCAATGCAGCTGCGCCGGTTTCATCTTTCTGGAGCAGTTTCATGATGCCGAGCTGACGTTGCGCCGGTCCGTAGTTGGGATCTTTGACGGCCGCTTGCTGGTAGCATTGCAATGCTTGCCCTGTCTGTCCCCACCGGTACTGCAAGTCTCCGAATTTCACGTAAACTTTTGCCGACGGATCTATCTCCATCGCCTGTTTATACTCGACATAAGCGCCTTCAAGGTCATTGGCATTGATGAGCTGATCACCTATGCCAAGTCGAGCATCTGCATCGACCGGGTCAATGCCTTGCTTCTCGAGCGCGGAAGAAAGTCCTTTGACCGCCCGAGCATTGGAATACTCGGCAAACAATGCCTTTCTGTACATGGTTGCGGCGCCTGCCGAATCACCGACCTTCGCTTTGTAGTCGGCGAATGCTGTGCGAGCAGCGCTCAGATTCAGCTTGTACTGCTTGTTCGTGGGGTCGTATTGCACGGCTTTCTCGTGCATAGCGATAGCGTCGACCCATTTGCCCTGAGAACCAAAAGCGACGCCCTGATTGTTGAACTCAATGGCATCGGATTTGTATTTCGCATACGTCTCGGAACGCTTCTTGTCCGCTTTTTCACGTGCCGCCTCGGCCTCTTTCTTGGCGAGTTCAGCGTCTGCAGCCTTTTTGGCTTCGTCTTCTTTCTGCTGTTTCTCGAGATCACGATAATCAGGTCGTCTCTTAAAACGGCTGAGCGCAGGTGCATGGTACTGCGCGTCGTTTTCAAAATCTTTTTCACCGCGGCTCGACTGCGTGTCGGCGCTGGCGCGCGGTAGCGGTTTTGCGTTTAGCTTCGTAGCACTGGCTGCTTGAGAGCAAGAGAGTGAGAGAGTTAACGCCAAAAGAACGAGTGTGAGGGGTTTGCTATACATCAACATTGGAAAAAGAACGGGAGGTTTTGAGGGGTAGTTAGTCGGCAAACTCGCAACCTCGCTCGGTTCGCCGAATGTGAGCCCAGCTTAAGGTTATACGACGGCATAGTCCATTGGGGGATATCCCACCCCCTTCGTAAATCTCCCACAATTCACATTAAAATTGCGAAGCCGCAACGCAAGCGAATTCCGACAGACGTTTTCAGAACCGAAAAATTTTATGGACGATTCGCCCACCTTATAAATGTTATTCATCGTCGCCTTCTTCTGAATCATAGTCATCGTCATCATCACGATAGCCACCCAGTCCGACGCCGACCAGTTTAGTCTCGCCTTTCACCTTCTTAAGCTCCTGCGGCGGATAGCCGCAGTATTCTTCCATGTAGTTGGCGAGGTCAGTTGAATGCGTTGTCAGCCAAATCTGAGTGGTTTCAGAAGCGGTGGCTAGCAATCTGGCGAGTGGCTCATACAAACTTGGATGAATACTTGTTTCCGGTTCATTTATCGCAAGAAGAGACGGGGGTGTTTTGCTGAAGATGGCGGCCAGCAAACAGAGATACTGAAGGGTGCCGTCGGAGAGTTCGTGCGCGTCGAGCGGTCGTTGCAGACCGGGCATGGTCATTCGCAATTTCAAACCGGCGTTGGATAAACCTATCTGCAATTCGCTCTCGGGAAAAGCATCTTTCAGTGCTTTAAACAGCTTCGGCGCGTCGCCATACTCGATGATGGTTGCAAGAGCTGAAACGAAATCGCTGCCGTCATGCGCCATAATGTCAGTGCGAACAGCTATTTGCGGGCGTCGCAACGGCGAACTCTTGTCTGTTCTGAAGTGGTGGTAAAAACGCCAGTTGAGAAGTTCAAGCCGTAGCATCGATAACTCCGGGAATTTAAGCGGATCTCTGACGCCCGTAAAAATCGACTCGTTGGGCGCGACGCGCATCGAGTAATCGCTGTTCTGTTTTTCAACAACATCGCGAACGCTCACCTCCATACCTTTGCGTTTCAAAAGCATTGACCTGGAGCCGTTTTTCAAACGAAACAGTTTCTCGCTTTTAATTTCGACATCATTTCGAAATATCGTGTTGCCGGCGCCGTGAACTAAAACGCGACCCATCTCCGCATAACCCGTTCGATAATCGCCAGACACGTAGCCACACTCTAGATCGTATTGCAGTTCATCGACCTTTACGGAAAGAGTCATTGAAATTGGATCTTTCTTGGAATATGCACCGCACCACAAAGACGAGTCCATGCCGCCTTCTTCACCTATAGAGCGTGCAAACTGACCGCTGGCGATGGTCGACATCAGATATAGTGCGCGATAGAGATTGCTCTTGCCGCAACCGTTCGGACCGACAAAAACGTTGACTGGATTGAGTTTCAACCAGATGTCTTTGACCGAGCGATAGTGTTTGATTTGAAAATCTTTGAGCGCCACCGGCTAGTCCTCCGGCTCGTTTTTCTTCAAAGCGGCGCGATAAGCCCGCACCGCAGCGGCGTCGTCATCCTCGACTTCGGCTCTGGCACTGCGAACTTCTTCGCCCCTGATTACAGTTTCACCAGCAACTTTCTCTAACTCGATTATTTTGCAATTACCCTGCGCCTTCACATGTTGCGCCAATTCGGAAGAATGAGTTGTTATAAGCAGTTGCGACCGTCTCGACGCAGCGACTATCATTTCAGCAAGCGGTTGAGCCAGATCCACGTGCATGCTCGTCTCCGGTTCGTTGAAAACCATAAAGGATGCGGGTCTCGGTGTCAGCAAGGCAGCAAGCAAACAAAGGTATTGCAAAGTTCCGTCAGACAATTCCCGAGCATGAAGCGGACGAGCAAGTCCAGGATATTCCATGTATAAACACAATTCACCATCATCTTCAACGATTGAAACAGACGCTCCGGGAAACGCTCGGTCGACAAGTTGATCGAACTCTTGCGCACTGCCTATGGTGCGAATCGTGGCTACCACAGCAGCAAGATCGCTCGCATCATGGCTCAAAATCGGCGTCATAGAGGCGAGTTGGTTTCTCCTCACAGGCGATTGCAAATCGGTTCTAAAATCGTGGTAAAAGCGCCAGTCGGCAAAAAGCATGCGAAGAGAAGAGAGCTCAGGAAATTTCTCTGGCTCTCGAAGTTCAGACAAGACGCTTTCGTTCTTCAACAACTTCACCGGGTAGTCGACAGTACGCCCCTCCAGATTCTTTGCTCGAACTGAATTCCCTTTCCTGCTAAACAGAGTGATTGGTTTTTCTCCAGTCAACTCAACGGTCTCGACTTTGATATCCGGGTCGTCTTTGAACAGACGCAGCCCCTCGCCATATTGACCGTCACTCGGACGCTCGCTGATAGCGATTCTTCCGAATTCCATTTCGTACTGAAGCTGATCGAATTTGATCGCCAGCCGGGTTCTATGATCATCTGAGACATGGCGATGCCCAGCCCAGGAAAGAGAGGGCACGCCGCCCTCTTCCGCAACGCGGCGCGCAAATTGTCCATGAGCAGCGCTTCCTAGAAGTTGAATAGCTTGATAGATATTGCTTTTGCCACAACCGTTCGGCCCGACCAGAATAGTTATGCCGCCGAGTTTCAGTTGAAACTCCCGCAAAGAGCGATACCCGCTGATTTCAATTTCGCGAATTTGCATCCAAGATACTCGCAGTTGTCGGCTTTGTGGAACAGAACCTAGGTCCCGTCGTGCTCGGCGGGTCCAGTAATCATGTTAAATCGCGGCGTGTATAAGTGATTGTCACTCACAATACACGCGGACAAATTATTATGCACGCCCGGATTGGCTAGAGCCATCAGACTGAACACGAAAAGCAGGATGGATACAAGGGATACGAAAGCTTTAAACATTACTCCGATATCACTATAAGTCACAAAGAAAATCGATGCGAAGAAAACAACCATCATCGAGCAAGGAATTACTTTCATCAGGTGGCGAATCGAAGATCGACGAAACGATACGCGCGCACCGTCAACATCAGTGACGCGTAGCCTGAACACACTCTTTCCGAGGGTAGACTCCTTTGGCGAGCTCTCCATGAGGGCGTGATACATCCAGTTAATCGTCACCACCACTAGTACCGCAAGGGTAAAGCCAAGTTCCGGATTCGATAGAGGCGCAGCCAGAAGGCTGGTTGAAAACGGCTGAGTCGTAAGTTTCGCAACTATCAGCGGAATGCTCAAGATTGCCAATGCAGGGGCAAAGCAGACGAACAGAGCGTCCAGAAATCCGATACCGAACGTCGCTAAAATGAGCGGCTGCCACTGACTCATCTCGAACGGCGCGTGCGAAGCATTTGCACCAGATGCGATATCAATGGCATTGGCTACGACAAACAAAAAAAACGCGCTTAAACAACCGACGACAAAGCCATCGATTACCTGAGCGACTATTCGCTGAGGCGGACGCGCTGGCAACCACTCGCTCATTTGCGCGCGGTGCGCCTGCAACTGGAGCGAGGTCATTCGATCCTTTTCGGACATATCGTCCAGACGAAGTTTTTCATAGACCTTGCTACGCTCAGCGAAAAGCTCGATCATCTCGGATTTAGATGCCATGCCGATCGCCGTAGTGTAATCGATGATTGCCTTGTCGTCTTGCCCGATCAGATGATAGGCGCGCGCCCTGCGTCGCACTAGTTCAACTAACAACCCACGATCTAATTTTGGTCCGATGGTTGAGGTGGCGAACTCGATAATCTTGTCGTAGTCGCCCAACTCACGGTACGCTTCGACGAGTCGAAAACAATCGTAGTAATACCAGCGCCGAGACGGATCGATTTCGATGGCTCGCTCAATATCGGCTGCCACTCCAGTGAAGTTTCCTAACTCGAAAAATGCCCAGGCTCGTAGAGCAAAAGCGCCGGAATCGGCCGGAGCCAGATCGATTTTCGCGCTGCAATCTTCGACGGCACCATCAAGGTCTTCCATGCAGAGTCTTGCGTATGCTCGCAATCCGTAGTTGAACGCTTCGCCAGGGTCCATCTCAATTCCGCGCGTCATGCACTTCTCCGCTTCCTTGAAACGCAAAAGCACGACGTTGATCAAACCGCCAACTCCGTATAAGTATGCTCGTAAACTTCGTAACCCCTGCCGCATAAAATCCACAACCGGACATGCCTGCAGTTTATATGCACCGATCGCCGGCTTGGTTAACCGATAGGCCAGTCAAGTGCAGAGGTTGAAAGGCGGTCTGCTCACAATTGCAGATGTTTATAGTTTTATCTGCCTGTTAATTTCGAGAGACGAAGTGGGTATGGCGGAAGAGTGAAATATCATGCGCCTGTTGACGTTCGGGCAACTAACCATTAACCTTGCATAATAAAGCTCTTCTGGTTAGGGGTTCGCTCTTTTCTCTACCATTGCTAAAATGAAAGCGAACCGGTTGGCAGTTTAACGCTAGTTATCCACTTCAGCTCCAATCGTATATAACTTAGTACGGAACGGCACTTTAGAAAAAATCGGAGAGGGCTTTGGACCCAGGATTACAACCAATGTCAAGCGGACCGCCTCAGAGACCTCCTTCAGTCTTTAGACCACGAACGGTCCTGTGCGAGCGGCACGAACTCATCCGATTCGGCTTGAGACGCGTGGTATCAGAAGTAGTTGAGATCGTCGGTGAAGCATCGGACGGAATGGCCGCGACAGAACTGATTCGTCGCATGCGCCCGGACTTCATCATCATGGACGTCGACCTCGATGTTCTCAACGGCGTAGAAGTCTGCCGCAGAGTAGCGCAAGAATTGCCGAACTCGCACGTCCTGGTTCTCACAGATTCGTATCACGCCACCAAGTATCACAACCAGCTGATTCGCGCAGGCTCACGAGGATTCTGCCTCAAGAGCTCAGGTCCGAGAACCTTGTTCGAAGCGATTGAACAGGTAACGCGCGGATTGCCCTATTGCGATCCCAAGATTACGCAACTGGTCAAGCAACAGCCGACGACCAGTATGCCGAACAGCAATCTCACCGATCGCGAAATCGAAGTTCTCATCCGTCTTGACTTGAGAAACAAAGAAATTGCAGAGGAGCTTGACATGAAGCTCCGCACAGTGGAAAAACACATCGAGTGCATCCTGGCAAAGCTCAAGGTTCCGACAAGAACGGCAGCAGCACTTAAAGCCGTGCAACTGGGATACGTTCTATTACCCAAGATGCCGGGTCGCGATCCGGTCACAGGCATCAGCCACGAGCAAACAGTGGCAGAGCTGCAAGCGGAGCTGGCAATCGCCAACGAGCACCTGAAGGCACTCTTGAGACAGAACGAACTTCTGAAAGAAGCTCTCAACGACAAATTGAGACGTCCTCAGCAGCCACCGCGACCGGAAAACGAGTAAGTTCGTTTCAGTCGGCATGAAACATTTCAGCCCGACTCACTCAAAACGTTTCAGTCCGACTCTCTCAGAACGTTTCATTCGTACTCGCTCAGAAGAGCCTGTTGTTGGCGCTCGATCTCAGCGCTCATTTCTTCGGATACGAGCATATCGTTCATAGAATATCCATCAACTTGCCCACTCACCTCGTAGTCGATCAAATTGACCATGTTCAAACCGATTGCAGCGATATAAGCCGGATTTGAGGTTTTTCTATAGTCGATATAGTGGGCAAGAGCGCACATGAACTCCATTAGACTGGGGATGTAGCGAATTTTTCGAGTTGGATCCCTGTAGAGTAAACCGTCAAGCTCTTCCAGCTGCTCACTCAGCTGCTCGGCGTCTTCACCAAGGCTTTCGAGGATGCGCGAAACCAGCTCGCGCTCTTGCTCCGTGCATTCGTTCTGGATCGCACCTCTCGCCTCGAGATGCAGTCCGCGAAGCGTATCTAAAGCGAACAGCGAACGCGCCTCACCCGAAGCAGCTTCTGCAGCCTGTTTTATCCACTCTTCGTACTCGGTGTAATTCATTACTTACAGACAACGGAAACGCACTCAAGACGTCGCAGATTCCTGAACTTCTGGTTTTCTTTGTACCGTTTCATCGGGTTGTTTAAACGGATACGCCCGCAGGGTCCGGTAATTCGCGCTTGCAAGTATCCTGGCGCAGGCAGGCTTAAACAAACCCCCTTTGCGCCTACTGACATTTCTGATAAGCTCACGGGCTTTGCTCTATACCGGTCAACTCCCGTGCAAAACCCAGCAGAGAAAACTTTTGTCGCAATCGCTCTCGCCATGACTCTGGCGGTGACACCACTTGCGGTGCAGGCTCGCGCCACCGACTCCGGTTCGGACAAAAACACCGCAGCGCATGCGAAGAAGAACGAAACTCCGCCGTTTCCGATTGGAAATAAAGTTAGTCGCACGGTTCAAACCGTGACGGGTGTCAACTGGCTAACCGGCGTCGTTGCGGGCAAAGTGGCTGGAGCTGTAATTCGCCATAAAGTCGGCGGCAAAGTGAAAGTCAAAGTTAAGACGTATTCGTTGACTGACCTGTGTGCAGGAAAGATCAAAGCAGTCGATGTGAAACTCGCAAACCCGCAGGTGGAAGGCATAGAGCTGGGCAACATCGATGTCTCCGCGCAAAATCCAATATGGTTCAGCCCCTGGAAGGGGAAGAACAAAAAGCGGGGTTTGAATAATCCGGTTAACATTGTCGTGAAAGGTGATCTAAGCCAAGATGAAGTGGCCAAGGCACTTGCGAGTCAGGAAATCACAAAGGCTATTCGAGGTTTCAAACTGGATCTGCCAGGTCTGGGCGACCAGGAGTTGGAAGTTTTAGAACCGAAAGTAGATATCGAAAATCGAGTAGTAAAAATCAACGGGACACTCGTAACGCGAGGCGCAAACAAAGACACCGGGGTTCCGATAACAATTTCGGCGACTCCAAAGCTGGTGGCAAACAATGAAGTATTTCTGGAGAACATGAAGGTCGATTCGCCTTACATAGTCGAGCCGGAAAAGTTCGCACAGTTTATGTCAGACCTGCTCAATCCTATAGTCCGCTTCTCTAGATACGATCGAAAAACCCATGCCTTCAGGCTCTTTGCGCTGAATGTCGAAGACGACGTCGTTAAGGGCGAAGGAAATCTGTTACTGGTGCCCAAAGACTATAAGCCACAAGTGGCAAAGACGGCGCCGTCGCTGTAGTCTTGAAGCGTTAGATAACAGCCGGTTAAATCGAGTTGCCAAGACAAACAACATTCGAGAAATAGGCTACAGAAGCGGATATGATGAGTTCATGCATCATCTGGTTGGATTATTGAACTAGAAACTGGAGCAACAGATGAATAAATCGAGATCAGGATTGAAGGTGGCCCAGTCCAAGCTGTCAAAAGGAATCGCCTCGTGCCTGACACTTGCAATTGCAGCGTCGATGCTCAGCTCATGCGGTTTCTTTCCAATGGGAAATGGTGGCGGACCGCGCGCGATGAAGAGCGTGACAGCCGAACCCTATGTTCCACGCGGTAAAGATTTGAAGGTATTTTTCGTTCGCGAAGCAAACAACCAACTAGATATTGTTCCTATCTCCCGCCCGAAATACAGCAGTGACGCGCTCACTGGAGCTATCGAGGAATTGCTTCAGGGACCGGATAACACCGAGGTATCTAAGGGAGTCGGCACCGAAATTCCGAGAGGAACAATTCTGCTTGGTATCAAACGTAGTGGCGACAATGTTGAACTGAATCTCTCGAAAAGATTCGCTGCCAGCGCCGGTCCAACCTCTATGGAGACTCGGCTGGAGCAGCTCTCACGCACGGTGAAGGCCGTTGAAGGCGACGTTGATGTCTACGTAAACATTGAAGGCGAACGTCTGACAGCGACCAGCGCGGACGGTTTAGAGATCGCGCAGCCGATCAATCAACAACCTGAGTTCAACTAAAAGCGACAAATCGCCGACTTATGGGTTATTCTATAAGTCAGGGGATGAAACCCCGCGTAAAGGTCCGTAACACGAAGCGCTCTCGACGGCTCCGGAGGCGAACCCTCTGGTATGATCAGTGATTCGTGTGCCAAAGTTATCAATTGGAAGTTCAGTCATGAAAGAAGGCATTCATCCTAAATACTTTGACGTCGTAGCAACTTGCGTCTGCGGCGGGGAAGTTCAGTTGGGCTCGACCCAACAGAACATCAGAGTAGAAATCTGCAGCTCCTGCCATCCGTTCTACACCGGTCAGCAAAAGATTGTTGACACGGAAGGACGCGTTGATAGATTCGTCAAGCGCTACTCCAAAGTCAAAAAAGAAGAAGCAAAAGTTAAATAAGCTCCGTCTTATTTACACTGCATTCAGGCTTCTGGAACCTGGCAAGCACTCTTGCCGGGTTTCTGTTCTTTTTTAAAACAACGACAAACGCCAATCGCGGGCTATACTTGTTCGGATAGGATGCCGGAAATTCCTCGCCTCGGTGCGGCGGATTGGCCGGAAGATAAGGACGAGGTGCCGAATGCTCGCACAACGAAATAAGCTTGAAGTCAAAGACCGCTTAATTGTTGCTCTCGATGTTTCTTCAGTCGATGAAGCCAAGAAAATAGTCACCGACCTGAAAGACCACGTCGGCATGTTCAAAATGGGTTTGGAACTCTATACTCACGCGGGTCTGGAACTGTTCGAACTTATGCGATTGGAGGGCATCAAGGTCTTCTTCGACGGCAAATTCCACGATATTCCGAACACCGCAGCCCAGGCGTCGCGCAACATTACCCGTCAGGGTGTCTCAATGTTCAACGTCCATGCCACCGGCGGCAGTGCGATGATGAAAGCGGCAGTTGAAGCCAGCGCGGAGGCTGCAAAAGAGAAAGACTTCGAACGACCCTATCTAATAGCGGTAACGGTTTTGACAAGCATGGGTCCTGAAACCGTTCGCGACGAACTCAAAGTGAACGATGAGGTTTTGAACTACGTCACCCATCTAGCCAAGTTGACCAAGCAGAGTGGCCTCGACGGAGTGGTGGCATCCGCGAGAGAAGCGGCATCGATTCGCAAAGCATGTGGCGATGACTTCTTGATAGTAACTCCAGGAATCCGCCCACAATGGGCGGCGACAAACGATCAGAATCGTATCGTCACGCCGGCACAAGCACTGAAAGATGGTGCGGACTTCCTGGTAATCGGAAGACCGATCACCGCAGCAAGTGACAGAAAGTCTGCTGCGCAAAAGGTTCTCGAAGAGATGAGCTGCGCATTCTAAAAAGCTAACCGGTTCAAACTAGTTCCGAACTGCCTTCGTCGAAGAAATCGTTTATCTCATTGCGAAGCTCTTCCACATTCTGGTGCCTGGCCTCAAGCGACATCGCAGTGGCGCGGGCGACCAGCAAATCCATATTGTCGGAAACAGTGTCGTTGATTCGCTTCGGATGAGAGACGCTGATAGGCTCAGGCTCCGTCGCCGTCAACAGATAATGCAAAGTTGCTCCAAGTGAATACAAATCGCTTTGAGCAACAGGAGTTCCGCGAAATTGTTCCGGAGGAAGATAGGCATGCTTGCCGACGACGGTGCCAGTCGCAGTCGAGTCGGTTTGCTGCGCCACATTAAAGTCGACCAGTTTCAACTTACCATCCGGTCGCAGAATGAGATTATCAGGTGTAAAATCTCTATGCACCACGGGCGGTTCTAAACCATGCAAGTATTCGAGCATAGTGCACATCTGTTTAGCAAGACCTAAGACCTGCGTTTCCGACAGAGCACCCTGTTCTTCAACAATCTGCTTGAGAGATTTTCCTTCGATATGCTCAAGCACCAGATAGCTTCGATGGTCCTCAACGAAAAAATCGAGCAGTTTTACGATTTGATCGTGATCGAGTTGTTTGAGAATCCGGGCCTCGTTCTCAAAGCGCTCCAGAGCCTGTCTTCGTACAGATACTTCGACGTAGACGGGAAGGATAAACTCTTTTAAAACGACAGTACCTTTGGCATGCAAGTCGTTGGCGAGATAAGCAGTTCCCTGACCACCAACGCCGAGCTGACCGAGAATTTCAAATCGCTTATCCTGCAGAGACGCGCCATCCGACAGCGGTTTAAACCTCTCACGCTTTGGAGGAGCGGCAAGCGCCTGCAACCACAATTCCGTGTAGCTATGGTCAGCCGGTCGCTGTAGTATTTGCAAAACTGAGGCATCTCGTTCAACACCTGGTGCGTAGCGCTCGATGGCTTTCAAAATCCGCTCCCTATCATCGACTTGCATGACGGACGAAAGCTTAATTTTGACGTTTCGATCTGCACCCTTATCACCGCCGGCATCGAACAGCAAACACTGATCCGCAGGTGATGTTTTTCCTTTTGGCATGAACAACCGGATTTTGTGGAACGCACTCCACTTGATGTAGTCTCCGTTCACATCGATAATCGAATGCCGCCAGAGATACCGAATTCCTTTTGCGCTGAAACCGATATGAGTAGGTTTCAGCAAGTAAAGGAACCCGCCAATTCCGCAAATTCCAAGTAGGAATGTTTGAAAAACGTTCAAGAAGTTGATAGTAGGTCCGGAGCTGGCAGCGGTGGCTGCTGCTGTTGCGACTCCTGGAACATGAGTCAGATTATCGAGACACCACTGTGGCGCTCCGACAAGAAAAAATATCGCCACCGTAGCAATCAAAAACATCAATTTCTTATTACTGCGCTCTTTCATTCTATGTTTAAACCAGCGCTCCCAGTCAGCAAAGGCGCGATAACGAACAATCATGTCGTCATCTGAAACCTTTGGAGGAGAGTTTTTCGCTCGTTCGGAATAAATACGAAAATCTCGGTCGAGCATCGCAGCTGCGACTATTCGTCGTTTCAACAAATAGAAACCAAGGTACTGGGCGACGATAAATACGAGGGCGAAAACCACCGAATACACGTTCGGATCGACCAGAAATGTACTTCGAGTGAGAGCGCCATTAAAACGGGAAAGAGTAAACGTGATGAAACTTGAGCCAATCACTACAATCGGACTGAGATTGAACAATAGACCAATTCCAAAATGCTTAATCCAGGCGGGAACACCACTGTCGACGCCATGCCGTTTTTCAATTTGACTCAAAGTAATCGACGAGGAAATCGGCCACTTCCACTGGTAAATCGTATACGCGACCAGTAAGAGAGCCCAAACAGCAAGCGGAAAGTATCCGAGTGACGGAGGCATGTTGAACATTCTAATCGGGAGCATCACGAGAGCGAATATCAACATCGCGTAAACAGGCACAGGAGCCATGTTCAAAATCCTGAGCGGTTTGATATTGGTCGCACCATGAACGTCGACCATCGCCCGCGCCGTCCGATAGCTAGCAAACGTCCAGTAGAAGTACGAAAAGATGATCATAGCAAAGGGGTCATTGCAGCCTGCGATGAAAAAGATGATTGCTGGTAAAAGCGTCGGCAGCTTTTTCAGAGCCTTGAACTTAGACTCATTAGGGTCTACCTTCTTTTCCCCAGACTTCTCACTCACCAAGCCAAGCAGTTCATCGCCGGTCGCGTCCGTCGTCTGTTCTTTTGAACTGACGTTCGAAACTGCAGCTAGCGGTTCAGTAATCGATGATACCGCGGATGATATCAACCGTTCTTCTTCCGGGTCGGAAACCTTGAGCTTAATCCCTGGCTCTGCATTGGCAATCAGTTCTGGATTTAAACCCTTACGAGCCTTCTCCGGTTCGTGATTGAAATCACTCATGCGGAGCACCTCCTGAAACCAGGTCTCCGGCATCATCAGCGGACGCGGAGCCTGGAGACGACTCAGGCTCCTCAATCTTTAAATTTTTGAGTTGCTCCAGAAGCGCGGTTGCAGATTCAATACGATCTTCCGGTTCAAATTCCGTGAGTTTGGCGACAAGGTTGTCGAAGCTTTGAGAAACTTCGGGTAAAGCCTTCTTCGGATGCGCCACCGAAAGTGGTGTGGGGTCACGACCGACCAGCATGTAGAAAAGCGAGCAACCAAGAGAGTACAAATCACTTTGCTGAGTAGCTTTTCCTCTCAACTGTTCTGGCGGCATATAGGCCTGCTTTCCGACCAGTGTGCCGGTAGCCTGACCTATAAACTCATTAGCCACGCCGAAGTCGATTAAAACTACTTCTCCGTCGTTACGCAGTACCAAGTTATCCGGCGTCAGGTCTCGGTGAATAATTGGCGGTTGTTGCGCATGCAAGTACTCAACGATGCTAGAAACCTGCTCCGCCCATGTGAGAACCTGGTCCTGCTTCTGAGGACCATTCTGTTTCACATACTGGCGCAAGTCCTGACCGTGAACGTATTCGAGAAGCAAGTAATGCCGTCCGGCTTCAACGAAGTGGTCGAGCACGCGAGCAATATTGCCGTGCTGTAGGCGCATCAGAAGTTTCGCCTCACGAACGATTCTATCCTCAGCACGCTTTTTCGACTCCTCATCTGCATTCGGCGGAATCACCGCTTCCTTTACAACTACAATATCCAGATTGTTGAGCTGGGCTTGATAGATCGCGGAAAGACCGCCAAAGGCAAGCTGCTTCGTAATTTTGAGTGCACCATCACGAAGCACCGCATCCGGTTCTAGAGGAACAAACGACGTTGCGTTGAAACGCCTGCTCAATTCCTCTTCCCACATCTGGGTATGACTGAGTTGATTGACGCCTCGAATCTCATTCTGCAAGCGGGTTTGATAATCTATGAGCAGAGGCGAACGATTGCAATTGGTCCCCCAAAGTTCAATCGCCAACAATAGTTGCTCTCTGTCACCGGTATCGATGCCACCAAGATTAATACCAACGCTTCCGGAGTCAAAGGTCAAAAACAGTTTGCCTTCAGGGTCAGTATTGTCAGAAAGCAGCGTTGCGTCCTTGAGCTCAACCCAGGAGCGGTTTCGTCGCATATTCAAGAACGGCATGAAGAACAGCGGAAAGATTATGCCGTCTTTTGAAACGTAGAGCTTATCATCCTCAGTGACGGCAGTTAAAATCAGCCCCAGAAGATTGACACTGAGCAAGCCGAAACAGATTATCAGCGTAGCCACGGATGTAGCGATATGAGGGTTTCGATAAACGTATCCAATGAAGAGTCCAAGGAGAATAGGTGCAAGCAAGCCCCATACAGGGAACAGCGCGCACATGACGCCGAAGCCAGCGCGCGTGGGTGCGGTCTTGTACCGGACAGAAAGCTCAAGCTCCGCCATTAATTCTAAAGCCTACGACTAGATGATGATCAACGTTTCCACTGATCGAATACCCGTCTGTTTGCTCATTTAACCCCACTGGAGGCGCCTTCAGTAATAATTCTCCAAGTCCACTTAGCTTGCAGGAAACCTGTGGAACGTTAACAGACCAGGTTTTAACCCTACTTTGCCGATCCAACATGGCTGAGATAATCATCGACATCCTCAGCTTTATTGTTTCCATCGCCATCATCAGAATCGCTGGAAGATGCTGTTTCCACCTCAATGACAGGCGGAGTCAAGCGTGTGCTCGATTCAACACTTTTCTTGCGAGCGCGCTCGGATTTCCGCTCGGAATCGAGAAGTTTCCGTTCTTCCTCAGCGATGCGCTCGCTCTTTTCCGTCTGCGAACGGCGCTTCTTATCGGTATCAGCAAGCACTATCGGGTCGACTTTGATTATGCGCTCGAGACGAGCGTGAGAACCTGTGTTGCGCAGTTCTTTGTCCGACCCGGAGGACTTTTCTTCGTGAAGTGTCTCATGCATCTCGGTCGTTGAGTTGAGCGTAATCGGGTCGCGTCTGCCCATGCTGAACAATGAAAGAAAGTTGCTCATGGTGTTGGTGCTGGTCGAATCTCCGCCTTGCGTGTACAAGTACAGAATCGGTTCGCGCAAATCGTCTGCATTTTTGTAGCGCGCCAGCATTCCACGACTGGCAGCCGAAACTGCTCCGGTTTCTTCAGAGACGACGATGCACAAACCGTCGTATGTTTCAGACAGACCAATCGCAGCTCTATGTCGCGTACCATATCGATAACTGAGCTGGGGATCGTCCGTCATCGGCAGAATCACACCTGCTGCAACTATCTTGTCCTGCCTGATTACGACGGCACCATCGTGAAGGGGAGAATTCGGGAAAAAGATGCTCAACAACAATGTCGATGAGATGTTGGCATTAACTGTGGTGCCAGGGCTGACGTAGTCGCGTTCGCCTTGCGACGGCTCGATGACAATCAACGCGCCGGTTTTCGAGCGGGAAAGCTCACGAACAGCGGAGATTATTTGTTCGATCTCGCGCTTGGTTTTCTCCATCTCTGCGTCTGTCAAAGACCAGTCGATTTTCAGACTTTGCATTCGTCCGAGGTGACTCAAGCCGCGCCGCAACTCCGGTTGGAAAATGATAACGAGTGCGATTAATACAACAGGAACGAACGTATGGAGAAGCGAAGTGATAAGTGTAAAGTGAAGAACATACGCGAGTCCCCAGATCGCAGCAATCACGAGAACACCCTTGACGAGCCGTTCTGCATTACTGCCGATTATGCGTTGCCAACTCCAGGCAATCAAATAACTGATGATGAGAACCTGAATGACAAGCGGAATCAGGATTTCCCATTGTGGTGGATTAATGATGCCGAGCAGATCTTCCATCAATTACTTCCACGTGAGCCCAACACTAGCGTAACCAATCCGGCAATCGGTCTTGCCGCAGCAAGTCATCATTACTTTCGCGCTCGACGATCACCTCTGCGGTTCCATCTTTTATGAGCACGCAGGCTGGTCGTCCAGTCCTGTTGTAGTTCGACGCCATACTGTAGTTGTAGGCGCCGGTTCCGAAAACGGCTATTAAGTCACCCATTTCGGCGGCAATATCCGCATCTTTTATGATTATATCGCCTGATTCGCAGTACCTGCCGACCAGAGTCACCGGCGCATCCGACGGAGGCGCGTCCATGCGGCTCGCGATTGCGGCTGTGTATCTCGCGTTATAAGTTGACGGGCGCGGATTATCAGCCATCCCTCCGTCGACAGACACATAGAAACCACCGTTTGCAAGCGGCTTCACGTCGCCAGCGGTGTAAAGCGTGACACCCGCGGATCCCACAATTGACCGCCCGGGTTCGACTAACAGCTTCGGCAGCGGCAACAATCGCTTTTGAAACGCTTCGGAAACCGCATCAGCCAGACCCTTCGCCCAATCGTACAGAGATAACGGTTTGTCTTCCAGGGTGTAGGCAATCCCCAAACCGCCGCCGACATCAACAACTTCGAGGGTCATGCCGTAAGTCTGTTGAAGTCCGACAATAGTGTCGGCAAGGATTTCAACAATCTCGACGTAATCTTCCATCTCGTGAGTCTGGCTACCGATGTGGGCATGAACGCCCACCAGCTTCACCCAGGGGCTCAGTGCCAGACCCGCAAATTCTTCGACTTCGTTAAGTGGAATACCAAATTTGCTTCCATGCTGACCGGTCTTGATGTGTTCGTGAGTATCCGGTTCAACCCCAGGTACCACGCGAACCAGTATGCGAGCCTGTTTCCCGATGACACCCGCGATCTCATTCAACCGACTCAGTTCGGAGAAGCTGTCTACAACAACGTGAACATCATTGTTCACAGCCATTTTCAATTCCTGGTCAGTTTTATTATTGCCGTGAAGGTACATGGAGGGTCCATCTAGACCAGCTTTAAGCGCGGTGTAGAGTTCTCCCTCGGATACAACATCGAGTCCAAGTCCCAGTCGCTTGACGATCTTGCACATCGCTAAGTTGAGGAAAGCCTTTCCTGCGTATAGAACCTGCGAATTCGGATAGTCCTTGAGTCCAGCCCTGACAGCCTCTACGGCGGTTTCAATGGTTTCGTAATCCATTAACCAGAGGGGCGTCCCGAAGTGCTCTGCCAGATCTACGGTATCGCACTTTCCAATCTCTAAGTGACCGTAAGAATTGGTTTCGGCGGAAACAGGCATCAGTCTTGTGTTTGGCGAGATAACGGTTTTGTTCATCAACAAGCCTTTCGTAGAGCTGCAATCAAGCGACCAGCGTAAACCAATACGAATTGGCGACGCGAACGACTTCACCCAGCAATTGTCGCAGAGCTCCTATTTTACAGATTTCAGCCGGAGTTCGCTACACGAAGACGCCCGTCACCGGGGCATTATCAACCTTTCCACAATCGGCACGGGGAGCGGTCCCTGGTCCAGTACGAGGTTGTGAAACTCCAGCAAATCGAATTTGTCGCCCTTTGCTTTTTGATACTTTTCGCGAAGAGCCAACCAGTCAACAAGCCCGGCATAATAAGTCGGCAATTGCGTCGAGCTGAGCTTCGCTCGCTTCAACTTTGCCTCAGCCTCGGCTTGTGTTTGGAAACATTCTTCGGTCATCAACCTCATGGCTTCCTCATCCGTCATATCTTTTGTGTGCATGCGAACATCAAGGATGGTGTTCGCGAGCAGACGAAGACGAATTTTACGCATGATCAGACGAAACTTTGGCTCGTCACCCATGAAGCCCTCGTCCATCATCACTTGAGCGATGTATTCAGCCCAACCTTCCACATAGGGACCGTTTGCGAAAAGCGAGCGCAGCAGCCTTCTTCTCTCTGGCTGGATATTATTCAAATGTTCAAACTGAATATAGTGCCCCGGCAAAGCTTCATGAATCGTCAACCACTTGAGAGTGTAATTGTTGTTCTCACGCAACCGCGATTCAGCCTTGGTCTCTGGAGTTTTCGGATCGATTGGCGTTACCCAGTATTGCGCTTCAGACTTCGGCTCCAGGGGCGGTGCACTGTGGAAGCCGGCACCTGAGTATATTCCCCGCATGAACATTGGCGTTTCAATAACCTTGAGGTTATCCCGTGGGCTGAGAGAAACTATTTTCTTCTCGCGTATAAACTGTTTAATTCCTTCAAGATCGTTCTCGATCGTCTTCAACAGCTGGTCTCGATGCGGATGTTCCTCACCGATTTTGTTTAAAACCTCGCCAACAATTCTGGTTTGCTTCTCATGCTCAGTTTCGCCCTCAGGACCCTTCGCGTCGGGAAACATTTTCTCGTGCATGGGAAGCGCAATTCTGAGCATGTCTGCACGCACATCTTTGAGCGTCTTCTCTGCATTGGATAGAAGCTGTTCTGCATTCAAATCGGTTTCCATGACCAGTTTAAACTTTTCCGGATACAGCTCCTTGCCAAGGCGCCAACTGCGCGTGCATGGTTTCTTACCCAAATCATTCTCAAGCCATGTTGAAAACTCCTTGAGCGCTGATATCGCCACTGGTGCCACCTTATTGTAGCGATCATTCAACGGTCCGCTCGTCGGAACCTCTTTCTTCACGGTTGTTTCTATAAGATCAACATTTCCAGCGTTCTCTTCAATTGCTGTTGAAACGAAAATTGGATCGGCGTCCGTCAAATATTCTTTTGCCTGATTGAGCGCTCGCGGTATTTGCTCAATGCGGTCGAGAACGTGACCTACTCTCGTTTCCTTAGAAGCATACTCGGATGTTAGCGGCTGAAAGAGCGCGCTTCCAATCATTTCAACTACAGCAGTCGGATTATGTTTGTAATTCTGAATCTTCTCCAGTTCGAGCAAGTTCAAGGCGATCTGATCGTTTAAAAGCTCAGCATCAGCAGCATTCTGCGCCGTCATGTCATTGGGATCGCATTCGGTTTTCAATCGATTTTGCCACTTCTTGAAGAAGGCAATTTGCTCTTCCATAAAATCAGCGCTGACATCATCGAGCATGGCATCGAGCACGAGAGTTTTCCCAGGCTTCGAGCTGGAGCCTGTTTCCGTGTGAACGTGATAGCCGACCTGGGAAGCGGCACTCGGAGAGCGAGAAAGCGCCTCTTTCACAAACTGGTCACTGATATCTGCAAATTTCTTGTCGGTGCTCGATTCTTTCGAATTCTTGTTTGAGGAACTCATGCGATTGACCTTCACTTTCTCCACCTCGCCTGCGGCATCAGCAGCCGGGGCGCATAATGGCACTAATGAGGAGACAGCAAAACTGCTGAATGCGGCGACAACGAATGCGGCTCGCGACTTGAGTTTTGAATTCATAATGAAATCCCGTGAAACGATCGAGCCAGTATATCTTCTTGGCTTGCGAATCGGTCGTTCGCGAGTACTTCAACCTTCAGCCAACAACTTCTCTAGATTTTCTTTGACATCCAGCCATTCTCTGTCAAGAATTCGATACCAGGCGGTGTCCCGGTTGCGTCCTTTGATAATAAAGTGCTGCTCCTGAATGCCTTCGAATTTGAATCCCATTCGCAACGCAGCTCTGCGCGAGCGCTCGTTCAACGAGTCACATTTCCACTCCACGCGACGGTACCCGAGGTCGAACGCGTGACTCAACATCAAGTAGGTCGCTTCCAGATTCGCTTTCGTTCTCTGTGCAAGCGGACTGTACCAGATGTTTCCGAGTTCCACCTTCAAGTGCGCCGGAAAGTTGTTCATGTAAGTCGCAACTCCAAGTTGATGATCGAAAGCGGTATCAAAGACGCAGTAACACAATCCGTTTTCGACCTCAACCTGTGGTTGTAAAAAAGCACGCAAAGCCGCTTCGTTATCAAACGGTCCGGCTGACATGTAGCGCCAGATGACCGAATCCGGATCGTACTCTTCGACTAATTTTTCCCCAAGATGAACGGCATTGCCGTTCGATATTTTGAAGAGTACGGGCACATCTCTTTCAAGCTCTAACGGAACGAGCTTCACAAACTGCCCCGTGAGTGCCACCGCCGACGGTTTCACCGGCAATGACTTGCAGTTCGCAAGATTGTGTATAGACAGAGGTTCTCCAGTGATCATAATTACCTAAGGGGTGATGAGGAAAGAATACAGATTTGGTTGGCACCTTAGAATAAGTGGGTTTCAATTTTACAGTCAGGGCGAACTTGTGAAAAACGCTTTGTCCCAGCAGTGGTAATTCCTCGACATTCCCCGACTCGAACCGATTTCAACGAGAGCAGTCTGGCTAATTGCATCAAACCAGCATCCGTGATCTTCGTGTTACCGGCGCTAAGAACCTGCAGTCCAGGGGCTGCCGCCATTATTGCGGGAACATCACTGTCACCGATATTGCAATGATCTAAACCAAGTTTTCGAAGTTTAGTATCTTTCAAATATTTCCTAATGCCATCGCCGGTAACGGCAGTATTTTCACAGTAGATTGCAAACAAATCCATTGGCGCTGCATATTTCAAGAACTCATTTGTCACTCGCGTGCTTCCCACATAGATCCGTTTCATACTCTCACAACTCTGCATGCTTTTGACGCCTTCATCGCTAATGGCAGTGCCGTTCACGACTATGATGCCGAGGACCGGAAGACTCGCAAGCTTTTTCATACCGGCATCAGTTACTTTAGTACTGCTCAGATCCAGCTTAAACATGGTGGGTATTTTTGTTATCGATTCCAGCCCAGCGTCAGAGACTACTGTTCCGGAAAGATCAAGCTTGGAAAGAGGCATGTGCTCGATGTACTTCAGTCCCGCATCAGTCACCTTCGAGTGTGATAGGTTGAGTTCTTTGAGCAGTTTCAGTTTGGCGACCTTGGGCATCAACGCATCGGTTACCGTGACGGCGGAAAGATCGCAGTTTGTAGCATTCGGGTTTCGATCGACGATACTATTGACGGTATCACTGTCGTAGTCGCTGCCCATCAAATCTTCTGAGAAGTCTTCAGAGATGCGGACCTTTTCAACATCACGAACGTGCTTGTCTTCTTGATCTATGAGTTTAAACGTTAACGCGATGAAACCGCCGATCAGCAAAACTCCAACTATTCCGAGAACCAAGAAATCGCGATTCTTCGGTACTCCGTCTTTTTTCGACAAAGTCTGCCACCCCTCAATGTCACCAAAACATGGTACAAGCCGGAAGCGGCATCAATCAATATCAAAAGTATTCGAATACTCGCCACTTTTCAAGAAAGTGTTTCTTTAGTACAAGTCCATCGGGCGGAGTCGCGGTACGTAGGCGGTCGGACGATCCATTCCAGTCAGGCTAAACGATAAATTGAGGACTTCATCTACGTTACAAGCATTCAACTTACTTGCGCTGACCATCATTGCGACGTTTGTTTCAACGAGTTCGAGCGCCTGTTGGAGCGTGGGCTCCAACCAACCATTCGCAAAAGTGAAAACACCGACTATCTCACCATCAAACATGTAGATGAACGCGAGAACTTCGTCTGTAGCAAAACGCTTCAAGACGATGCAGCCTGGCATGCGGGTTCGCAAAAGGTTTTGAAAAACAAAATGGAGCGTTTCCGGGGCGCCTTTACCGAGAGGTTGATGGAATACCTCGCCGTGAAACAAACTGGTGGCAGAAAGAGCAAGGTTTTCCGGAAGAATGTAGGTATCTACGATACTGTCCGGAATCGAGATATCATCCAGGAAGCGCTCAAATGCCTCCTGTCCCAACAGTTGCGAATCGAGATCCTTCTGACCATATATACATCCGAGTGCGCGTCCGCGATAACATAACAGTGCCGCTCGCGACTTTTTCTTTGGTGATACCACCTTCAAACAGCAGGTGCTTTGTTTTCCTTCAATCGAGATCAAAAGCTGTTTATATCTGACCTTCTCAGCAATTGAAACGTCACGCTCCAGCTCGGACAGCGGGAACGGAACAAGTCCGACTGCTCTGCGATTCGATCCCCTGGCTGTGGATTCGAATGCAGTGACCTTTTCAATTTCTTCACGGGCAGTGAGTTTTTCTTTCCAAACAAACACGACATGCGCCTCCGGGGGGAGAAACTGGGCCCACGTTGGGGCAGTTATAAGGGGATGCGAACATGGTAAGGTTTCCTGACATTATCACTTAGGTCAGGCTGGGGCACTGGGGAAATTACGTAGTGCGCCCCAAAATTGTTACGAGAAATCTGGTTAAGACGTCATTGCCTCTTCAGGCACCTCCGGAATTTCAGGAACTTCCGGAAGCTCCTTCTGACCGGACGTTAACGTGCTGCCAATTGACGCGACAATGATACTTCCAACGGCAAACCACTGACTGGCTGAAAGCATTTCATGCAAGATTATTAGCGCGGAGAATGCGCCAACGACAGGTTCCAAACTTAGCAGAATCGCAAATGTTGGTTTCGGCAAGTGGCGTAACGCATACATCTCCAGAGAGTAGGGAAGAGCACTGGACAGCAGCGCAACCACAAAACCAAAGATCATTAGGTTTGGCTCGAGCAAAGCTGTACCACCACGGGCGATACCGAACGGCAGCACCACAAGTGATGCAGTCGACATACTCAAAGCGGTCGACTGGCCGATGTGCATTTTACCGGCTTGCTTGCCATAGATTATGTACATAGCCCAGCAAGCGGCGGCTCCAAGGACGAAAAGAACTCCAACCGGATCAAGGCTGTCACTGCCTTGATTCCAGGGAAGCAACAAAGCCAAACCGAATACTACAAATGCAATCCAGAGGAAATCCAATTTGCGACGCGAAGAGAACATCGCAACGGCGAGCGGACCAGTGAATTCGATTGCAATGGCGATGCCTAACGGTATCGTGCTGATCGCTTTGTAGAACATCAGATTCATCGCACCGAGAATCATTCCAAAACGCGCAATCGCGAACGCGTTTTCCTTTGTTAACGGAAAACGCCATGGTCTCCAAATTCCCAGAAGAATGAGAGACGCGAAGCAAACTCGATAGGTGGTAGCGCCCTCGGGGCCGACTTGAGCAAAGATCTGTTTAGCGAAAGAAGCGCCGACGCACAGCGATATGATTGCGCCGATTACTGCCAGAGCAGGTATAAATCTAGCCGATGTGTTCATGGGGTTTCCAGTGCACGAGACACTGCATCGACAATACCTTTATCATCGAAAACTCACGATCCCGGTGCCTTAAAAACATAACCGTGACCGGCTCTTTTAGAGCGACTATATTTTCACCATTCAGAAATTCGTTACAAACACACTCTCACAGTGAATCAAGCTTACCTGCTCAGACTCTTTGGCAGCAAACATCTTCGAGGCCTCAATGTTTATACACTCTGTCTCGTGCAACACGTCCGACTCTCCCACCGTGCGAACGAGTTGTGCAGCCAGCGAAGATGACAGTCCAAGCATGACCACGTCGAATCTGTATTCTGAGCTATGATCAGCTGTTTCGACTTTGTAGGAACGAGCAGCAGAGAGTATCTTCTTTTGCTTGCGCCAGTTTAGCGTGTGGGAAACGGACTCATACCAGTCCTGATTGTTGATTTGAGAAAGCGCTCTTGTTTTCACCTCAATGAAAACAGTTACCCCATCAGGATTTCGCATTACTAGATCGATTTCAGACGAGCGTCCTATGCGAAACTTGGTACGCAGCAAATGCCATCCGCATAGCGTCAAGTAGCGCATCACCAGCGCCTCTCCAATGTCACCCAGCCTCTTCCGCCACAATCGCTTATCGTCGTTCATTCTGCGAACTCCCTCAAGTAACAGTACGCAACGCTCGCCCTGTAGGACGACAAACATAAGTGCGGCTTGGATATAATGCTTAATCCACATATGTAGATGCTGGAAAAGCGGCACCTACTATGTAATACGTATCGGACATCAAAAAAGTTCAAATAAAAGACATGCTTGACATCAAATACATCAGAGAGAATTTGGAGACGGTCGAAAAATCAATCGGCCGGCGCAACGGCGGTTTCACACTCGGCGAGATAAAGAAAATCGACGGCGACTATCGTGCCGCAAATGAGCAGTGGGAAAACTTCAACCGTCGAGTCAACGAGATTTCCGAAACGTTTAAAACGAAGGGCGGTTCTCTTTCAAAAGAGGAAAAGGCCACTCTCCAAGAAGAATCCAAGCAGCTCAAAGAGAAACACAAACAAGTCGGTCAGGAGCGCACCGAACACTGGGAAAAACTGGAGACGCTTGCCCTTTCGATTCCCAACATGCCCGATGAAAGCGTTCCGGATGGAAAAGACGAACACGACAACGTTGAAATTTCGAGATGGGGCGAGATTCCTAAAATAGACAATCCTCGCGACCACTGGGATATCGGAGCGGAGCTCGGTGTGTTCGATTTCGAGCGCGGCGTAAAGATTTCGGAATCGCGTTTCACCGTCCTGGCCGGTATGGGCGCGAAGATGGAAAGAGCGTTGATGAATTTCATGCTAGACCAGCATGGGAAGAACGGCTACACAGAAATCTTTCCGCCTGTAATGGTAAACCGCGACGCTCTTGTCGGCACCGGTCAATTGCCCAAATTCGAGGGCGACTTCTACAAATGCGCGGACGACGAACTCTATTTGATACCCACCGCGGAAGTGCCGGTCACCAACCTCTATCGCGAGGAAGTTCTGAAAGAAGAAGACCTTCCGATTTTGCATTGCGCCTACACGCCTTGCTTCCGGCGCGAAGCCGGGAGCGCCGGAAAAGACACGCGCGGCTACATCCGCCAGCACCAGTTCAACAAAGTCGAAGTAGTAAAATTCACGACACCGGAAACATCATGGGACGAGCATGAAAAGCTAACCCGTGACGCTGAGAAGATTTTGGAACTGCTCGGTCTGCCGTATCGAAGAATGGTCCTATGTGCAGGCGATCTGGGTTTCTGCGCCAGAAAGTGCTACGACCTCGAAGTCTGGTTCCCCGCGCAAAACAAATACCGCGAAATCAGCTCATGCAGTAACTTTGGCGACTTCCAGGCTCGTCGCGCCAACATCAAATACAAACCGGCCGACGGCGGCAAACCGAAATTCGTGCATACAATCAACGGTTCCGGTCTGGCCATCGGTCGAGCCTTTGCTGCGATTCTGGAAAACTTCCAACAACCGGACGGTTCCGTTAAGATTCCACCAGTGCTGGTGCCGTATTTGAACGGCGCAACCGAAATCCGCAAAGCCTGAAGGACATCGAGATGGCAGAAGGCATGCGCGGTTCGGATAAAAGAATATCTGAATCCGGCATGCACGAGATTCAGCACCTGGCAGATCCTGCCGACCAGGTGCGCTATCGTCATGTTCAATGGGTCGCGGCAGGCTCCGCCTTGACTCACGTGATAGCCGTCTTTCTGGCTATCTATGCCTTTCGCGCCGGTGATTTGCAAGAGCTATCACTCATCAATCTGATGCACTTCGTGCCGAACAACGTCGCGTTATGGCAAGTTTGCTGCTTCGCTATCGGAATATCCAGCCTTTCATTTCTGGCGCTCTACATAGCCATTAAACAAATTCTGCGTTTGCGCCACAGCGTTTGGATTAATACCGCAACATTCTTAGTCGTCATCGCAGTCGCCCTGGACATGCAATCCTACGGCAACCTCATGGTATTTTTCAGCGACATCTGCGTGCAACTCACCCGCTCATCCGGCTACAAACAACTGCTGATGCTGGAAGGATGGAGAAGTGTAAACCAGGGACTGACGCAATCCGTTCTTATTGGAAACACTTTGTACTCATTGGCTGGGTTGGTAATGGCCGGTGCGATAGTCGCCGGGAAAGGTCTGCCGAACTGGCTAGGCTGGACATCCGTACCGATTTGGCTGGTCGGATTGGCTGCATCCGGCTTAACCTTTGCCGGACAACTTTCATGGGCACTTGTCCTGATGTTTGCCATGACGATCGCTTTCATAATATGGACAATCGCCCTGTCCGTCGCAGTTGACCCCTACACGACCAGCCACAAATTCCCGATCGATCACAACCCAGCCAACTAATCCAATTTAATAAATTGACTGGTTGCTAATACCTACCAATCGAGTTATATTCCAAGTCAGGAGGTCCTACAAGACCGCCTCTTGCGATATTACAGCTGGTTTAAGCAAAACCAGACAATCGATTTGCGTGGCATACCATGTCCCAAAATTGGCTGGATCTGATAGGTGACATAAATAAGGACAGGGGAACCTCACCCCTGTACTCCGTCATATACGAACGCGTTAAACAAGCCATCGACGCCGGAAAGCTGCAGGTCAACTCGAAACTGCCCACCAATCGCGAATTGGCTCTGCTATTAAACATAGACCGGTCGACCGCGTCACGAGCATATTCCGAATTGGCGGCAAACGGCTATATCGAGAGTTTCGTCGGACGCGGCACCTTTGTCAGAGCCGGCAGTCGCAACGGTTTAAAAAATGGAAAGAGCGGCTACCAAGCCACTCTAGAGCCGGTAGTTGAAACGGTCGATCCGGTAGTTTGGGCAGAGAGGTTTTCAAAAGCGAGCCAAACGGCGCACGACATGCTGCGTTTGGAGTATGCCAATTATGGCAGACAATCGGAAGTTATCTCATTTGCAGGTGGTATTCCAACCGATGAGTCCTATCCTCACAAGGATTTCGAGAGCATCTTGCAAAAGATGATCGCCGATGGTCGGTCGCACGAATTGTTTCAATACAGCCCGGGCGAAGGAATGCCTCTGTTGCGTCAGGAAGTTTTAAAACACCTTCGCTCGCAAGACATTGATGCTACTGATGAGAAACTGCTGATCCTATGCGGATCTCAGCAAGGGCTGGATGTGGTGAGCAGCGTACTTCTCGACCCGGGCGACCTGGTCGTCGTGGAAGATCCTACTTACCTTTGGGCCACCTGCAATTTTAGAAGCAGACAAGCGCGCTGCCTGCCTGTTCCACTCGATGATGAGGGAATCCGGCTCGACATGCTCGAATCGGTACTCACTCGCCACCGACCGAAGTTTATTTACGTGATACCAAACTTCCAAAATCCGACTGGTGTCACGATGTCGCTACAACGCAGGCAACAACTTCTGCAACTGGCGATCAAATATCAGATTCCGATCGTCGAAGATAATTTCGTTGGCGATCTTCGTTATGAAGGAACACCACTTCCCTCACTCAGAGCGCTTCCCGGCTCGGAAAACATTGTCATTCACCTGGGCACCTTTTCAAAAGCACTCTGCCCAGCGCTTAGACTAGGCTGGCTGGTCGCGCCACCAGAGACGATGTCACGTCTGGTCATTGCCAAGCGCGCATCGAATCTTTCGACCAATTCAATCTCGCAACTGATTCTTGCCGAATTCCTCAAAGAAGGGCTCTACGAGCAGCATCTCGTGACAGTCAGAAATTTGTATCGCAATCGACGCGATGCGATGCTAAAAACTTTGCAAAAGGAACTGGGATTTATCACGGATAAAAACGGCAGGCGCGCTGAGATTTCCTGGTCAAAACCGGAAGGCGGAATGTTCATCTGGCTGAAGCTGCCGGACGGCTTGTCCAGTCGCGAAATGCTCAGTTACGCCCAGCAGGAGGGCGTTGTCTACGCACCAGGCGATCTCTGTTTTCTTTCTGCTGAACACACAGAATATATGCGACTCTGCTTCATTCAACTTGACGAGGCAACCATTATCAAAGGAGTTCGACAACTTGCGAAAGCTGTTAAAGCTTACATCGATGATGTGTCGACCACTTCGACAAACGACCGTTCGCACTTAATTGGGACAGGTGCGCACGCGTTCATATAACAGTCTCTCAGACGAAATTTTTCATCGCAAAACCAAAACACTACACCAATTAAAAACAGAAACACTGGAGGTTACAATGGCAACTAAGCAAGCAGAGAAGAAGCAAGACGGCGCCCAAGTCGGCACGGAGCGCGTCAAGAAGGCTCTTCCGCAAATGTTGAAAGGCGGCGTCATCATGGACGTCGTCAACGCTGAGCAAGCCAAAATTGCTGAAGAATCCGGCGCTTGCGCAGTGATGGCGTTGGAACGTGTTCCAGCCGATATCCGCGCTGACGGCGGCGTCGCGAGAATGAGCGACCCGGAATTGGTTTCAAAAATTATCGAGTCTGTTTCCATTCCCGTAATGGCAAAAGCGAGAATCGGTCACTTCGTCGAAGCGCAAATTCTTGAATCGCTCGGCGTAGACTGCATTGACGAAAGCGAAGTTTTGACACCTGCGGACGAAGAATTTCACATCGACAAACACAAATTCACCATTCCATTTGTATGCGGCGCGCGCAACCTCGGCGAAGCACTGCGACGCATCGGCGAAGGCGCAGCTATGATGCGCACCAAGGGCGAAGCCGGCACAGGCGACGTCGTGGAAGCTGTTCGTCACGCTCGCGCAATCCTTGGCGCAATCAAAAAACTTCAAGTAATGCCTGATGAAGAGTTGATGACATATGCACGCGACCTCGGCGCTCCGTATGAACTCGTGAAGAAAGTAAAAGAAGAAGGCAAACTTCCTGTAGTAAACTTCGCGGCAGGCGGAATCGCGACACCCGCTGACGCAGCGCTTCTCATGCAGCTTGGCGTAGATGGCGTCTTCGTCGGTTCCGGTATCTTCAAATCCGGCAACCCGTTGAAACGCGCACAGGCAATCGTCAAAGCAACCACCTACTTCAATGATCCCGAAGTCCTTGCAGACGTGAGCAGAAACCTCGGCGAGCCGATGGTTGGCCGCACAGCGCAGTCACTCTCGCCTGAGGAAACCCTTGCAGTCAGAGGCTGGTAACAATGTCTAATCCACTCGTTGGCGTGTTAGCTATTCAGGGTGACTTCGCCGAGCACCGGCATGCAATTGAGCAAGCCGGTGCGCGGTCGGCGGAGATTCGCCATCTGCGCGACCTTGAAAAGATCGATGCCTTGATCATTCCGGGCGGAGAGTCGACAACAATCAACAAATTCGACGACAACTTCGGCGGGCAAGTCTTTGCTACGTTGAACGATTGTGCAAAGAACGGCATGCCCATTTATGGAACGTGCATGGGCTCGATTGTTCTCGCCACTCATATCGAAGGGCGCGAACAACGTTCTACCGGGCTCATGGATATCACGGTCAGAAGAAACGCATACGGACCGCAGAAGAAAAGCTTCGAGACTTACCTCGACATCAAGGAGCTCGGTGCCGAGCCATTCCTCGCGATCTTCATCAGAGCGCCTCAGATCGTTAGCGTCGGCAGCGGTGTCACGGTGATGGCCACCGTCAACGATACCATCGCGATGGCGAGACAAAAGAACATACTGGTCACGACCTTCCACCCTGAAATTACTTCGGACATGAGAGTACATGAGTACTTCCTTTCAATGATAAAAAAGCCTGAAGCGCCGGCGACCGCAACACCGGCTCTGGCATTATCGAAGTAAACTGTTGCGTCAATCACGCTAAAGTTAGAGCCAGGCATCATATGTGGTGCCTGGTTTTTACTCTCGATACCTTACACCTTCAGTTTCACTCACAGTCGAGAAACTACTGCTTGTGGTGCTTCTTCCAATTCTTCAATTTCTCCAGATACGGGACAATTGAGTCATCGTAATACTTTCCCCAGTAGTCATACGGATAGTAACCTTCATCCGTGTACTGTGAGATCCATTCTTCGTAGGTCTCTTTTTCACCATTTTTCCAATAAGAAGAGTCAGACTCAATACCGCGTATCTTCATTGCCGGCAACCAGATTCCACGATAGAACACAATCATCTTTTGCATCGCCAGGAATTCAAGTTTAGTATTCTCCGTCAACCATTCTTTTTTGGAAACGGTACCTGTGAGCGATTTATCGTATATTGCGTTAAAACCATTATGGTTAGCCAGATTGAACAATTCAAAAAACAAGCACGACCATAAGTATTCCCCGTCGTATGGTCCGTCCGGGCCGGCAGCTCGTATTCGAACGTAGGCTTTGTAGTCCGGCGGATGCGGAAACGCGTGATCGCTGGCGTAGATTAGCGGTTTGTCGAGGTCGTGTGTATTCCAGCTGACGCGATAGCCGCAAGTTTCTCCCGCCAGACCGCGCACAGCCTTGGTCCAAACTGGATCGCCCGGAAAAGCATAACCTTTCATCGCCGGACGGTCGTCGAGCAACTTTCGGAGCTGAGCCTCTCCGAAAGCCAGATCCGCTTCAGTGAGTTCCTGCTTTCGAACAGTTAACGGTGTAACCGCCGAATTCCGAGTGACCGGAGGCACGGTTCCAGGAGCATGAGATGGACGACCGCGAACGACGGTTTGCGCAGCATTCGATGACGACGTCACTGTCAAAAGTAACATCATACAAACACTTACTAATACTCGGTTTCCCGACTCGACAAATCGCGATTTCATCTATCGGCTACCAGCGCCCCGCAGCACTCGCTGCACTCTGTGCACTGCTCTGCGCTTGATTGGCGACGTTTCGAATTTGACTCACCAATCCATTTAATTCAGGCATGCCTCCTGCACGCGACGCCGCCCGACCGGCGGCAGCCATGGCAGACGCGGCATGCGATCTCGCCTCACTAGCAGCCGACTCTCTTTCAGAATCGTCGCCGGCGTTGCGCGCTCGCTGCATACATGAAGCCGCCTGAGACGCCTGAGAACGGGCATAGCTGAGTTCGTAATTGACTGCATCACGAGCAGACGAGACCGCACTTGAATCCTGACTGGAATTCATTTGACTCATCATCTCCGAGAGCTTATTGCTTGTCGGGGCTCCGGGCTGTTGAATCCCCGGCTGCATCTGCTGTGGAAACCCCTGGCCAAAACCGCGAGGTTGAAACCCTTGCTGCGAAAATCCTCTTTGACCAAATCCGTGAGAGGAGAAACCTCGCTGGCCGCCGGCTGGGAAGCGGCTCGGTTGTGGTGGCGCTTGCATGCGCTGCATCGTATTCGATTGCGAATTCGCCTGGGGAGTGTTCCAGGCCGAGTCAAGATATGCCTCCGCGCTAGAAAGACTAGTACCGCCACCTGAAGACGACTGCGCACCGGATCCGCTCGGCAACATAGGCATGTTTACGCGCATCGGCATGGTATTTCCATCTAGCCGGCCCTCCGGCGCTAGCGTCTGCATCGAATCGGTCGGCATCGACGGCGTCGAGGACATAGGCGGTGCGGTCGGCGCAGGAGGTTTCGCAAAATCAGCAGCTGACTGCTGAACCTGCTGCATAATCTTACCGCCCTGACTGGGATCGGACATGATCAATACGAAAGACCCAGCTAGAGCGGCGAAGCCTAGCAGGATAGAGATGGCGGTGCTTTTGTCTTTGGACTTCATTCAGTCGCGGCAAACAGAAGTAATAAATAGAGCTTACTACGAGTCTTTAATTCTCGCAGGTCAAAATAGCGTGTCAAGGAGAATTCCGCTGACTTGTCTCGTTCCAGAACGGCAATTTATTTCGCTTTGTTTCCCTTCTAACATTTTTCGAAACAAAATGCCCGCGCATCAAGCGCGATTTCAGAACACGCGCTAACAATGGTATAACCTGGGGAGCGAGTTGCGATGGCAGAACGAGACGTCTTGTATCTCCTGGCTATGTCAGCTTATTGCATAGCCGCCTATTTTTTCGTTAAAACCTTCGCGCACCATATATGGAGCTACTTCCTGGCTGGTGTTCTGTTTATTCCATATTTTATTTATGTCGGTCTGGAGATGTGCTACGGACCGTTTTTAGACTTCTTGTGCCTGATTGCCTATGCCATATTCGTGGGCGGCGTCGCGCTTTTGCTTATCTGTGCAAAAGTATCATGGAACCACTTCAAAGTCTTAAGAGCATTTTTCCTGCTATTTGCGCTGACACTAACGGCGGTGTCAGTTGACGCCTTTTTGATAGAGCCTCATTGGCTATCCGTTCGACGAGAACAGATGGCCACCACAAAGTTGTCGGAACCTCTCAAAATCGCAGTAGTCGCGGACATTCAAACAGACAAGATAACAAACTATGAGCGAGACGTGTTTAAACGAATCAAAGAATACGAACCTGATCTACTACTTTTCGCCGGCGACTACATTCAAATTTATAATGAGAAACGCAACGAGCAACTCGCAGCGTTCAACACTTTGTTGAAAGAGTGCGGAGTCAAACCTAGAATAGGAACCTTCGTCGCTCGCGGCGATGCCGATGCTCCTGACGATTGGGCGAAGTGGTCGGAGGGTCTGCCGTTCGTAGTTCGCGACAAAACTACAACGTTCAATGCGACGAAGGATATTACAGTTTCAATCCTGAGCTTGTTCGATTCTCGCTTTCCGCCGTATGTTCCTCCCAGGACGGAAAATTTCCACATTGTCCTTGGACACGCGCCGGACTTCGCCTTGAGAAACCCCTCTGCAGACCTGCTTATCGCAGGCCATACTCATGGTGGACAAGTAAAACTTCCATTTTTCGGAGCTTTGTATACTCTGAGCCGCGTGCCTCGTGATTGGGGAGGCGGGTGCTGGGCAAACATCGGAAGCGGCGCCATGCTCTGCGTCTCGCGTGGTGTGGGAATGGAACGAGAATGCGCTCCAAGGCTGCGTTTTCTTTGCCGACCGGAAATTGTTTTTATCGACGTCACACCGGTGGAGAAGCGGCAACTTACCTCGTTCACAAATTAACTAAGTAAGAGAAACTATCTCACTCTGAATCACCAAATCCGATTTTATCCACAAAAGCATTCAAAGCCTTTGTCGCCTTCGCGTTCTTGACGCCGACGTATCGGTCCATGCGCCGCTGAAATGGAATCAGGAAACTTCGTTTTTCAGTCGAGATAATCTTGTCAGACAACTCGGGATCAAATCGTTCGCAAGTTATCTCGATGGCAAACGATAGCGGCAAAAGCGCTGACTTATCTGGCTTACCCGTGACAAATTTTCCCGTCTGAGACATCTGCGCCGTGCCGTTTCTAACACCATAAAGAAGAGGAACATCTTTACAGAGTTCGGTCAGCTTGTTATCTATTAAAGCTACCGGACTGAGAATGCAGAAGTTTTCGCCGGAATTAAAATGTGTATTCGCGATGACGATGGCATCAGTTCCAGCCTTATAACGCAACAAAGGATTCGTTGCGAAACCGCAGAATCGGTCCTGACTCACGTCTACCGCATCAATCAAAACTGGCTTACCAGCCTTGATTTGAAAGAACGCGAGAACATTCACTTCGTTTCCAATCGCTGAGCTTTCCTCAAGAGTTCGATATGTTCCGAGAAACGCAATAATCGGTTTTCCGTCCACTAGAATTTGCTTCACACTGGTCGTAGACAGTTCAACCTTGCCTGTGTAGCCAGTCCCCGGAGCATCTTGCGGAAAGAAAAGTTGGCGGAACGGTTCCTTCAAAGTACCGAGCTTGTCATCACCAATATCGGGAGTGACGCATTTAACCAGCTCAGAAGTAGCTATCACTACCTTGTTTTTCAGCCGTCCAGCTCTAGCAGATTCCAATCTGGATCTCGCCGGCTGCAGTCGGATTTTGCCGGATGCCGAATGCGGCTTGGCTAACGCTGAACGCGGCTTGGCCGACGCCACATGTGACTCCACCGTCAGTGAACCTGGTCTGACAGACACCGCATGTGGCTTGGTAAACAACAGGCCGGGCTCAGCAGACACCGCATGTGGTGCGGTGACAAACAGGAAAAAAGATGCCACCAGCCGAAACGAAAATGCGTAACCTTTTCTTTGTCGCACGTTTCAAAGTCACCGAGAACCAGTACAGCCAGTTATTCTAGCTGATCAGAGAAGTTTGCGTGTGAGAAGGGATAGTGCGACAATTGGAATATGAAAAGCGTACTGATATCGGGTGCGGGAATCGCCGGGCCGACGCTCGCATATTGGCTTCTACAGCATGGCTTCCAGATAGCAAGCAGCTACGTACTTGCCGGTGAGCTAAAGCGTTCGTCAGGCGATCATAGAATTGCCTTTGCTGCATACGAAAAGCGGCTCAGAGCTTTCATTGAGAAAAAGCAAAAAGGTGCCAAGAATTTCGGCAAATGGTTTGCACCGGATACTCAATTCGCAGTATTTCTCCGCAATCAAATCACGAAGCTTTTTGCAATTCCGTTTTTCGCAGACAAATTTGTTCGTGACACCATCGCAGACGAACTCAGGTTGCCTGACTACTCTTGAGTGATCTATGTTAACCGGTGTGCGACCCAATTCTAGAAATCCCCAACAGCTCGTTCCTCGACAATTTCATCGCAAGCAGATATCAACTCTTCCACGTATGCCATAGAAGATAGACCGTGAGCCCGAGATAGTCTATCAATCATAGCGCTCGTGAGTCCCTGCTCTCCCCGCTCAATGCGGTAAAGATGGCGCTCGGCTGGTCCCCCTCCCGATCTCAACTCCGCTTGTGTAAGTCGACGTTTCGACATCACTTTGCGAATGGCCTCTCCGAGAAATTCGGTGTAATCAGATAAAGCATCCATAACTTTACCGCGCCGAAAGCTATTATCAGCCTTGTAGCGAACTACATCTAAATCGACAGAAACGTTTCGACCCGGCCAAAAGACGTGATTACCGTTCTCATCAATTTGAAGCTTCCTGCGCTGAAAACTAGACAATCCTGCCAGCCCGGGTAAATCCTCAAACTTGACTCGATATCGTTTCAAATCGCAAGCCTGCAGTACCAGATCATCGCCCTCCACATAGGCACTGGCAATGGTGGCATCTTCTCGCCTCTCGTACCAGGCATTCAAAATTCTGTTTATTTGCTGCCCGTCTGTTACTCGGAAAAGCTTCTGAAGAAGGTCCGGCGCATTCAACTCCTGTACCTTATCGAAAAAAAGATCAGCATTGGTATCCATCCGCACAAACACAACCCTCAGAGTGGATAACCTCGACGACTCCTTTATCAGGCGACCTGCGAAATTGTTCAAAGTACTCGAATTAAGGACAAGAAAAGTGTCTTGCTCCTTGTGCTTTTCCCCGACAGCAATCCGAAATACAAAATGCTCGGGATTTTCAACTTCATTTCGCAAGGACTTCTCAGGATCAATTACTACCAGCCGCCTGTGCACCAATTTAATCACCGCCTTTTCGCCATATAAGAATCTATCAAAAATCGGACATTTTTGAAAAGGGTTTCGAAAAATGTCCGCTTTTAACGACTCCCGGAAATACAATGGTCCGACTGCATAAGGAATTTGAAACTTTGAGATAACACCCATGGTCTTGAATCCCCTACGAATGCAAGGATCGTAGGGGTTCAATTCAGCCAAACCAACGCGGAATTCAACAGTTCTGAATTCTTCAAATCAAGTTAGCACTATTCATGGTTGCCACAGAAGCTACCCTTCCTGTGCACTTCTGGCGATACCGTATCAATTTTCCGCAAGATCCTGGGGTCCGACTAGCCGCGGTATTGAAGGGCAAATTCGCGGGGCGTCATGCCCTTTAGTCTCTTAAATTCTTTGTTGAACTGCGCGAGGCTGGCATAGCCAACAGTCGATGCGATAGCGTTGATGCGGAGTTCACCCTCGATCAGCAGAGCGCTCGCTCTACCGAGTTTCAGACGAGAGACGTAACCAAATGGAGTAGTTTTTGTCTGGCGGCGAAAATTGCGGTGAAAGGCAGCCGGACTCATAAACGCCATCTCCGCGAGTTCTTCAATTGAAATCGGCTCAGTATAGAACTTATGTAGATAGTCAAAAACAGCTGCAAGTCTGGGCTCAGGTTCAATGTCCTGTTTGCGATCCGACACAATTAAAGTACGGTAGTTCGTATCCAAACTCAAACACCGCAGTATGGTCAAAAGCGAGATGAGCCTCTCATCCTCACGCTGTGATTTCAGCTTCTCCATGAGCGGTCGAACGGTGGTCGCCGTTTTGGCACTGAATACGATACCGCTGCGGGCTTTCTTCATGAGTGGTTTTAACCTGCGCAATTCTGGGAAAAGGCGCAGAAGGTCACCGATCCAAGTTTCACTAAACCAGCAAACTCGAACCATGAATGGCAGCTCAGGATCGATTTTCTCATTCGAGCACCACGTATGTGGGACGTTAGCACCAAGCAGAACCAGGTCACCGTCTTCATAACGTTCGATGCTGTCACCGACGTATCGGTGCCCACGGCTGTTAATAGTAAGAGTAAGTTCGAGTTCCGGATGGTGATGCCACTCGAAGGGCATGTTATCGACTCGATCTTCGAGATGCAGCGCCCATGAGTTGTTTGCGTCGATGACGATCTTTTCGAGATAGGGCTTCATAACCATTTGACCGGGCGTTTACGTCCAATGAGAGGATAACATCAGAATTGGATTTTTTTCGATTACTTCGTAAGCGTTGTAAATGCTAAATTTCGCATTGTTGGAGCCCTCAGAGCCTTTCGGCTTGTTCGACGAGGATTGGTGGCCACCCGAAGGTGTTTTCTTAACTTTAGAACTGGAATCCCATGGAATTGAAAAACAAACAAACTCCGCCTGCGAGCGGCTTATCGGAGTTCGTCCGAGACAAACGCATCTGGGTTTACTACGCGCTCGTAGGACTCAATTGCTACGCAATGTCTGCGCTAGGACCACTGATGCCGTTTCTCCGCGGAGAGTTGAATCTGGACTACAAAGTCGCCGGTTTACACTTCAGCGCTTACGCGCTTGGAACCATTCTCGCCGGCAGCTTCGGCGACTGGGTAGTGAAACGACTCGGCCGCGTAACGGCATTGGGCGGAACGGTCGCCGGGACGATCATAGGCGCGCTCATGCTGATCGGGGCACAGTCTTCGGCAATTTCAATTTCGGGCGTCTTGCTCTGTGGATTCTGTACAAGTGTTTCCTACCAAACTTTAGCGACCATCATCTCCGACTATTTGGAGGATTTAAGAACGATCGCATACATGGAAGCAGAGGTGGTCGCAATGCTTGTCGCAGGCATAGCGCCCTTCGCCGTGAGTGCATCCGTATGGTCCGGGTTGGGATGGCGTGCAGCGATGGTATTGATGGTGGTGCTCTTCGTCTCGACGGTTCCATCGCTTAAGTCGTACAGCAGTGTCAAAGAATCGGTTGTGAAAACGGGCTTGAGGACAGGGAAACTACCCAGAGCGTTCTGGGGTTATGGCGCCGTGATCCTGCTCAGTGTAGCGGCGGAATGGTCCACTGCGTTCTGGAGCGCGGACTATCTATGCCAACGGGTCGGCATGACTAAAGCCGCAGCCGCTGCGGCGGTGGGAGTTTTCTTCCTCGGGATGGTAGTAGGGAGATTTGCCGGAAGCCGACTGGTGCGGACTGTGGAATCACATTACCTGCTGGTAGCCTCAGGAATAATTAGCATAATCGGGTTCGCAATGTTCTGGCTGGGGACGACGGCGGCGATCAGCGTTCTCGGTCTGTTTGGAACTGGTCTCGGCATTGCTGCGATGTACCCGCTGTCCTTTGCCGCGATTGTGGCAGCAAGTCCGTCAATGAGAAGCACAGCAATTGCGCGCATAAGCTTGATTTGCGGGAGTTCGATTCTAGTAGTTCCCTTTCTTCTCAGTCTGGTTGCAGACAGATCAGGTTTGTTTACAGCCTATTCAATAATTGCGGCTGCGCTTGTGCTCTGCTTCGCGTCGATGTTTGTCGCAAAGAGACTGGAGAAAGAAGATGAAAACACACCGTGCGTTCCCACCGAATGTGCAGTTGTTTAATACACTACTTCAGCGAGCGAAGGAGCGAACGGGCTGACGCAAGCTTCGCCTGATCCTTCTGGTCCAGTTCTTCATGGCTTTCCAAGCCTTGAATCGAGAACTTCAATGCTTCTTTCTGCGATTTCAGTTCCGGACCGAGGATGCGACAGCCGGCACCGTCTTTGAAGACTCGTTGCACCGATGCCACTTTGCCATCTTGAAACGTGACATGGAAACCAGCCACTGGCCATCCGCCCTCGGGGCCACTGGGTTTTATAGATGCTTCAGACTTCTCCGCATCGAACTGCAAGCCGAGCTTGGACTCCAGCTCATCTCTCGTTAAGCCGAACAGCTCGAATTCATCCACGCCCCAAGAGATATAACCAGTCTGGTAGTGGTCGGGGGGCATTTTTGCTTTGGCTGCAACCGCTCTCAGGTCATCAGGCGATGGCTCTTTTGGTGCGTGGCACGATGAAAGCACGCCAATCACTAGAGGCGCGACGATTAACACGGAGACAAATTTCTTTCGCATTTTAACCATTTTAGCCTAAAACTACTCAACGACTCAGGGCAATTCCCAAAAAACGCATAAAACGAATTTCTCAAGTATCATGGTTTTCAGAACGCCCTGAAGTCGCAGTCAACGCCATTGAGAAGCGAACGCATTGTTCTAACTTTTAAATTTTTCTGCGCAGTATTTGCTGTTGCAATCAGCGGCGCTGCGAACGCTTCAAATGATAGAGACCAAGAACTCGAAGAACAATTACATAATTTTGATTCCACAGTCATAGACATCCCACCGACGCGGAATGAATTGAGCGTTGGTGCCTGTGGAAGAGCTAAAAGAAGCATGGGTTGGTTGGTAAAATTCCAGGAACTGCAATATCCTCGCCCACTCACGGGTGACAATCTCGACCAATTTGAGAAGGATGTGCGAAAAATCTGTAGAGAATTGAGGCATTGCACCGCCAATGATTTAGGGGAAAGTCACATTGCCGTTCTCGAAAAATTTGCGATTGCCAGTCGAGAAGAAAACGAGCAACGCAGATCGCTAGCTCACAAGACGTCTGAACTGATTGATATCGATGAAGAAACTAAACGGATAGATCGACTTCGCGACCGCTTAAATTTAATAAAGTGGAGAGCAATGGAGCCGCTAAATTCAGCGAAGCCGACATCCGTATACATACCGCCGGAAGCAAAATGGGCAGGTCTTAGAGACTCTTTTCCTCATCAGCGGCCCCGATTGCAGATCGAAAACCTTCCGAGACCTCTCGCTGTTCCCTACGACATTAGCAAACCGTTACCGGTGCCCAAGTAAGCGAGGCAGTCCCGCACCGTCGCAAAGAACACAAACAGATAACTGTCGAAAGCAATTTTAATAATCAAACGAAGGGTCGACGCTATTAACTTGCAAATGAGAAAGTGGACAAAACGGTTGTTAGCCTTGACTCTGCTGGCAACTCCGGCGCAAACTCAGGCGCAGGAGGAATTTCCGCCGTACAACCATTCGGCCAATCAGTTGATGGACCGACGAACTTCTACGCTCGCGACGACCAAACAGTCAGAACGAGTGAATTCGTCATGTTGGAAAATTGATCAACGGTTTACCGGATTTCCATTTCAAGGTTTCGGCGGTCAAAAAAATAGAGCAAGTATCGACTTAACGAACGACAAATTTCACCTCGCATGGAAAAACTCAAAGGCACAAATGCTTTTTAGGGCGCCCGACTGGAAGGTTCGAACTTGGAACGATTGGCACTCTGACACAACAGACTTCGAAGCATTTACGAGCTTTCTCAAGGGTAAATCAACCGATCGCTATGTGAACGGACTGACTTTTGGTCGAGGAAAGACTGGCATCATTGCGGGTCTAAAGGCTACAGAATTCCATACAGTTCCCAAGGATCCAACAACAACTAATGACACCACAGTCGGTGCGAGCGCAGGATCACCGAGCGCCTCGGTGTGGTTCGCAGACGAAATCAGAGTCTCTGCCGAAATTGCTGCTATTTTCGGGATGCTCTACGCAGCACCGAATATCGGTAATTTTCCACTAGAGGTCACGATCCGAGACGGAGACGGCCGCGTTATTCGGAAAATCGAATGTATTTCCGCCTCGAAAGTAACTCCTTCAGCAAGCGCATTCAAGCTTCCACCATCTCGTTCACCTGGCAAGGTCTATCAACCATCGCTGTTTATCGACAAATAGTTTGATATACAAGGAGTCAGCAGATAGAATAAAAAAATGCTCGGCTTCTATATTTTTCAATTCGTCCCGATCGTCCTTGTCGAAGGATTCGTTTTGTGGCGAATGAAGTGGGGGAGCTTTGGGCGGTCGATGTTTGATTCGCTGATGATGAACTTCGCGTCGTTCCTGGGGCTGTGCATTGGTTTGGGTCCGGTAATTGAGGGTTCGGGACCTTGGGGACTGACGCTGTTCGGGACCTACTCGATTATGGTGGAAGGCACCGTGCTGATGCTACTGGAACGTCATCCTCCAAAGCTGGCATGGTCAACCGTTCTCATAGCAAATCTTCTTGGTTGTATCGTGCTGGACTGCGAGGTATTTTTCACGCAAATTCCGTGGAATGATCTCCTCGGTCCGGCAAAATAATGCCACCGCTTTCGGTGCCCGCCAATTCTTCCATTGCCCTACCGTATCAGTGAATGCTTCGCAGGAAAGGCTCCTATGAATGACTGAGCAGAAAAGAAAGATAACCATCGAAGAATATTTGGCATTTGAGGAAAATTCCAAAGTGCGCCATGAGTTTGTCGATGGGCAAATTTTTGCGATGACTGGTGCATCAAACGCGCATACGGTGATCGCACTTAACATCGCCTCAGCTCTCAAAACAAAGTTAAGCGGAAGTGGTTGTACAACCTTCATCCTGGACACAAAGGTGCACATCGAAAAGCGCAATTCCTTTTACTACCCTGACGTCGTCGTAGATTGCGGAAGGTTTGCCCCAGACGGAACACATGCTGACAATCCATCTCTAATTTTTGAAGTTCTTTCCTCTTCGACCGCAGCTACCGATCGCCGTGAAAAGCGCATGGCCTACCAGACGATCGAGACGTTACAAGCATATGTAATTGTCCACCAAACGAAAAGGCGATTGGAAGTTTATCAGCGAGACGGAGCCGATTGGACTAAAGCGGAGATTGTCGGTGACGGTCACATTCAGCTGGCAGTCGGCAGGCCTTGCGGGTTGCTCTTGACCATTGACGAGATTTACGAAGGTCTCGACTTCGAGCAGACACAGCCGATGCAGGTGCAGGAGTCAGAGGAAGTCTACAGTTGGTAGTCGAGCCTGACGCGCCGACGAGGAGCCGCAAACTCTTTGCAACGCCGCCTCAGAGGCGCGGTTTCCACTGAGAAACCTTAGAATTCTATATGGATCAGATCATATTCATGTAAAACATTCGATACTATTCAGGTCCGCGCCGCAGTGGCGCTGACCACTGCCACTCGCCCACCGATTTCGGGCGGAGTGCTTGCTCTTCGCGGCTTACTTGCGGCGAGGCGTGCTGTGACTGTAAAACCCCGCGAGGTCGGTTCGATGAGTACAACGATGACGGATGTAATTTGGAAACCCACTGGTGAATACCTCAAATGCCGCGCTAACGACTTCATAACCCAGCATGGGCTAAAGGACTGGCGCCACCTCATCAAAAAATCGACAGAAGACACGAATTGGTTTTGGAAAGAAGGCTTGGAGTTCATGGGCTTCAAGTGGCACAAGCCCTACTCCCAGCTCATGGACGACAGCAAAGGCTTCGAATGGACAAAGTGGTTCGTCGGTGGTCAGCTAAACATCGTCGATAACGTTCTCGATTGGCATCAAACCGAAGGTCAAAAGCTCGGTTCGAGAACCAGTGTGGGAGCCAAACATCCTGCGCTTGTTTGGGAAAGCGAAAACGGCAAAAGCAGAAAGTTCACCTACGGCGAGATGAATGAGTTGGTCGGCAAAATTGCCGCGCTCCTTCTGAAGCTTGATGTAAAGCCAGGCGAAGCCGTTGGCATGTACATGCCGATGATACCGGAAACGGTGGCAACGCTTCTCGCTTGTTTCAAAATCGGAGCAGTCGCGGTTCCCGTATTTAGCGGATTCGGCTCGCAAGCGCTTTCGGCAAGACTTAACGATTGCGATGCTCGCGTGTTGCTCACCGCTGATGGTGGCACTCGCAAAGGCAAGCTTATCGAGATCAAGAAAGACGCGGACGCGGCAGCGCTCGATTCACCAAGCTTGAAGCACGTTGTCGTCGTCAAACACATGGAAAACAAAATCGACTGGCATGAAAGTCGCGACATGTGGTTCCAAGACGCCATCAAAGATTTGAATCCTGCCGAGACCAAGCTGGATCTCGAAGCAGAGCATCCTTCTATGTATCTGTACACATCGGGAACCACCGGCAAGCCCAAAGGCACAGTTCACACGCATGCCGGTGCGATGGCACAAATCGCGAAAGAGCATGGATTTGGTTTCGACGTTCGTCCCGATGACGTGTTCTTCTGGGTCTCCGACATCGGTTGGATGATGGGCCCCTGGGAAATCATCGGCGCCTACTATTGGGGCGCGACAATTGTTATCTTTGAAGGTCAGCCGATGTATCCGGATCCGGACATCGTTTGGCAAATAGTTGAGCGCCATAAAGTCACCACACTTGGTATCAGCCCTACGCTCATCCGCGCTCTACGAGCCTTCGGCGATGAGTGGGTACAGAAACGCGACTTGTCGAGCTTGAGACTTCTCGGTTCCACCGGCGAGCCGTGGGATGAAGACAGTTACATGTGGTTCTTCAAAAACGTGGGCAAAGAAAAGTGCCCTGTCATCAACATCTCAGGCGGAACTGAAATTGTCGGTGGTCTGCTCATGCCACTACCACTGATGCCATTGAAGCCTTGCTCTCTCGGCGGTCCCGGGCTCGCGATGGACATTGACGTTTTTAGCGAAGACGGCAAACCGTTGCACAACGAAATTGGACACCTCGTCTGCAAGAAGCCGGGACCATCGATGACCAAAGGATTTTTGAAAGATCCAAACCGCTATGTAGAAACCTACTTCGATAAATTCCCGGGGGTTTGGTATCACGGTGATTGGGCGAAAGTCGACGACGACGGATCGTGGTTCCTCTTCGGTCGCTCCGACGACACCATAAAAGTTTCCGGCAAACGCGTCGGACCGGGCGAAGTTGAGTCGGTGCTCGTCGAACACGCAGATGTTGCCGAAGCAGCCGTCATCGGCGTTCCGCATGAACTGAAAGGCGAAGGTCTGGTTTGCTTCGTGGTCCTGATGCCTGGCAAACAAGAGACACCGGAACTCTCGAAACAATTGAAAGCGCTCGTCGGAGAAAAACTCGGCTCCGTAATGAAGCCCGAAATCATCCATACCGTGCAGATGTTGCCGAAAACACGCTCCGGCAAAATCGTGAGAAGAACCATCCGCGCGAAATATCTCGGCGAAAACACCGGCGACCTCTCGTCGGTAGAAAACCCGGATGCACTTGAGCCCATCGGGAAACTCAAAGCTTAGGTTCCCAGTATGACCATCAATTTTATGATCATCGCAGCGCCAGATTGCCCGCGCGGCTACTTTGGTCAACTACCTGAGCACAACCCGGAGAGAGCCGAGGGTCTGCTTGATCTGTTGGGCTGGACTTTGAATGAGCGAAAATCCGCGAGTATCGGATTAGAAAGCGCGAAGGCGATTGGGGCCTACGAAATGGCATATATCCTCGTCGACCAAACGTCGGTGGGTCTCGCCTTGCGAGCCCGCTCTCACAGTGTGCTCCCCAAAGCCTTGGATATTCACCCGCAAGGAACTGTTTTCTTGATGCACTCCCACGATTCCTCAAACAGTTTTCATTACGCTCTTTACCAAGCCGGCAATCTCGTTCGCGAACACTCCGGCGACATTGATGGTCTGTCCAAGTTTGAGTTTGGTGAACCAGTTGACGAAGAACTGGAACATTACGCACGTTCGAAAATAGAAGATGGTGAGCGGAAGTTCTACATTGAGATGATGTACCGAAACCGTCCGCAACTCGAGGAATTCACAGTGGATGAGTTTGGAGAACACCTGGGTTTAGGCATCGCCAGCCGTTTCTTTGGAGAAGTCGATTCAACCAATTATCCGCAATGCCTGAAAGGCGACAAGCTCATGGGTGAGCTATTTTACTGAGGCACTGAACGGACTGATGTTGCTCCAAGCCTGCATTCTGATTTGTACGTTGATTGCCATTTTGGGAGTCGCCGGGTCCGGGAACCCCGCTCGGGGCTCTGAAAACGTACAAACCCCTCAAGAGTGCTCGAGACCAGTTGGACCTTTGATTCCAGACAGCTCTCTCGTCGATGAAGTGTCCAAAATTTCCTTCGACATCTTGTTCATCAGTCCTTTCAAACGGGACTCTAAAGCGGGCAATCCAGAGAACAATGGTTTACTCACGCTCTCATTCACGAATCGCGAACCAGAAACCATTCAGATACCGTTCTCAAAAATTGCTTGCGGAAAAGGAGCGCACTTGGCAAACACGCCAGAAACAGCTCCGAAGTTTGCAGTGAGGAAAGAAGATTCAAACCTCGGATGTTATGCCGCAGAGACCGCGCTGCTTCGATATCAATGGTTTGATTCCGCTGAAAAATGCACACTCATCGGTCAAGCAATTTTCACGAATGATAAATTGGAGATTACTCCCAGTGAGTCGCAAGTCGTACATTTGCCGGTGAAGGTGCCGGTCGAGGAAGGTCGATATCGCTTAGCACTCCAATTCGATAACACAATGATTCCACTGTTACACCCTGGGACCAACAACAGATTGATAGAAATAAAAACTCGGACAGGACCGAAGCCGAGGTTTATCCATCGAGATCTATCAGCCTACTTTATCGTCACTCAAAGGTCCACAATTGAGAGCGAGAGGAACTAAGCAAAGCGCAATTCATCTATCCGCAATTCGACATGATACTGCATGTAGAACCATCACCAAAGTCGAAGATTCGCGATTCGTAGAGTGATAGGGTCAAAGGTTCATAAGGGTCGCGAGAGCTCACAAGTGCGCTTCGAGTGTCACACGATTCTGCAAGCGATCATGCAAATAATGGCAAACGGCGCGCAACCCAGTGATAGTATGGGTTTAGCCGATTGGCGACGATCTTGGATCAAAGCGGAAATTGCAATTTCGAAATCGCACAACACACGAAGTGACCCCCTCAGCAATTTCCAGCTTAGGGGTTCGCTTCGTGGGTGATTAGATTGCTCGATAGTTTTAAGCGAACGCCCGAAGTCAGACAAGAAGCTTAGCCCGCCTCGTTTTAAAAGGAACTGACGCTAAAAGTTGACCTCGCGTCGTTGGGCAAAATCATCGTATCTCACACGAAGTGACATAAGGCGGTCGCGAGACATAGGTCAACCTCGGTCAACTTCGGTCTGGTGTCGCCGCCATCAACGCCTCCTACTTCGACAACAACGTGCAGCAACTCCGGTCAACTCCACTCCACTCCATTCCTTTCGTCATAATTCTTCGCGGATATTTAAGGCACAAGCACGTGAAGATCCGCCCGCAGGCGGGTAAGTAACTTATGCGCACGAACGCAATCCGATGCGCCGCCGCGATGGCGTAAAGGCAATGAATTCGGGCAGACAGGGCAATCCTGGGCTCGCTCGCAAACTGGGAAACTGGCTGGCTTAGGCGCAATCGGCAACCTGAAAGCGCTATCTGGGAATCTGAGCGTGAATTTCGACGAGAATCGATCAGCAGAAGAAAAAGCCTGGGCGGTCGCATGCGATCCATCTGCTTCTGAGAAGCAGTGGGTGGCAGCCTGTACGCTTCTGGACGGAAAACAGCCAATATCTACCCATCGAAAAAAACTACCGCAATCCGTCGGTCTCCCGTGGTCGCTCTGCGTCAGCGGTCTGAGCGGGCTCGGCGCGTTTATGATATTCGGCTTGATGTCCTTCGGCGCCTGTGAAGGCATCTCCACCCTTACAGGAGCATTCCATACACTTTCGACGCCCCATGCCTTCTCGCTCCTGAGCGCCGCCTTCATAGCATTCAGTGCAATCTTCACCTACCAACAACACATCTGGGGAGGCGGCCGAGCCTGGACGGCTTTGCATTATGGTCTGGTCGCCGGCGGCGCCATTCTGCCACTGACCGAACTGATGACCGCCCCCGCAGCACTCGGCACCACAGGACTGCTCTTATGGAGCCTTGGCTTCATGGGCGTCTCAGCGATCTCGTCTAAAATGACTCAACATTCGATCAAAGCACTGGAATCAACCGTGGGTGCCAACCGTGTCGTGCCTTATAGCCGCGGAATTTTTGCAACTGCAGGCGCCCTCCTCTTAACTTTCACAGCCGTGCCCATCATGTTCGTCATCTTCTCGTCTATTTGGGTCATCATTCCAGGAATCCTGCTGCTCTCGGGCTATGCGATCGCCAGAGCCAACAACGCCTACAACCCGCAGACAGCAGGAACCCTAGCACTCGCCGCCTGGAACCCCGTTATTCTCGCAAATGTCATCCTGATTCCGACTTTACTGGTCTACTCTGGTCTATCGCTGTTTTTGCCGCTCATGCCGATTTCATTGACCGATTTCGCCGTCGGTCTCTTAACACTGGCAGCATTCGGAGCAGGACCGTTTGTCGGAGCACAAATTGGCGCATTCGTTCAGCGACGAGCTCGCGAGCTGGAATTGCATAGAACGCCGCTAGATTTGGTTGCGCAAACGTCGCCACCGTCGCATCTAATAAATGCGGACGACTCGCTATGTGAGCCGACATAGTCGGTAGATGCGAAAAGGAAGGTACAGGATGTCCAACCTCAGCCCGAAAACACATCAGCACGCTTGGGACATCGCGAGCGATCCTAGCGCGTCGGAGGAGAAGTGGATTGCAGCGGTGACGTTGCTCGACGGGAAGGCGTCGCTTTCACCTGTCGACAGTCGGGTTCCAGGTTGGCTGAGATTACCATGGGCATTGACGATCGCGTCTTGTGGAACAAGCGGAGCTGTCTTCCTCCTCGTGCTCTCGCAGTTGCTGATATGTTCGCGAATTGCGGAGATTCTTCCATTCGCCTCATCCGCATCTCACACTGCGGCGGCCGTGCTGGTATGGATCGTACCGAGCCTGGTGTTCAGCATGTTATTCACCTACCAGCGCATGCTGTTCAATGGTGGCAAAGCCTGGCCGTTGATTCAATGGGGCGTGGTTCTCGGCTACATCACCTCGATATCGCTCGTCGCGATAGACGGTCAGCCAGTTCAGTTGACGGACGGCATTCTTCTCGGTTTGTGGAACCTCACATGCATCGGTGTCGCAGCAGGCGGCACAAAAATGGCAAAGACGTCGTACAAATGCCTGGAATCCACAATCGGAGCCCGAAAAGTTGTCGTTCCGATGACAAACATCTTCGCCGGCGTGCCGCTGTTTCTGGGCGGTTCAATAATAGTTCTCCATGCAACCGGCGTATTTTTGCTCTCACCTCACTTCATTTGCGCGCTTGTAGCAATGGTGGTTGGAGGCTCGTGTTATGCGGTTTATAAACTGAACGCGACTAATGCCAATAGCGCTCGCGCCATCGCAATGTTCCTATGGAGTCCGATGATCATGTCGAACTTACTGCTGCTCCCTGCTCTTGCAGGCACGCATGCTTGGCTGGCTCTGACCGGAACGCGGATGGTCTCTTGGGTCGACTATCTCGGCGCAGTCACCGGATTGGTTCTATCGATAGCAACACCGCTCATCGGAGCGACTTTAGCAAGCAAACATCTGCAAGCGCGAGCAGCGCTCGGTCTATCGAACAACAACAGTCTGCTAAACAGCAACCGCCTGCTAAACAGCGACAGCCTGTCAAACAGCAACAGCCTGCTAATCAGCGACAGCCTGGCAAACAGCAACAGCCAGTCAAACAGCGTCTCCGAGAACTTGATGAATAATGCGGCACCGCCTGCCGAATCGAGTTTAGCGGGCACCACAAGCGATACCAGTATCGCGGGACTGGGCGCCAACTCCACGCCAGCCTGAAATTCAGTGCACGGCAGCACAGCACAATTCAGTCAGTTCAGTTCAGTTCACTTCGTACAGAACAGCACAGCACAGTCCAGTTCAGTTCAATTCAATTCAATTCAGTTCAGTACACTACGGTACAGTACTCTTAGAACAGCGCTTCTACAAACAGATCTGGCTCGAAGTCACGAAGTTCGTCAATCTTTTCACCCAGTCCTATAAGCTTAACCGGGATCTTCAGATCCTTCGCGATACTGAATACGACACCACCTTTCGCGGTGCCATCCAGCTTAGTCAAAATAACACCCGTGAGCCTGCAGACTTCGGTAAACAATTTCGCTTGTTGCAAACCGTTTTGTCCGGTCGAAGCATCTAGCACAAGCAGGCACTCAAGCGGCAAGTCTTTGCCGTGCTTTTCCACAACTCCGCGAATTTTCGAGAGTTCTGCCATCAAATTGGATTTATTGTGCAGCCGACCGGCTGTGTCGATCAGCAAGCAGTCGTAATTTTCTTTTTTCGCCTTATCTATAGCCGTGAAAACCACCGCTCCTGGATCAGCATTGTCGCCGAGTCTTACGATATCAACGCCGCTGCGCTCAGACCAGATTTCCAGTTGGGATTCAGCCGCCGCGCGGAAAGTGTCTCCTGCAGCAAGAAGCACTTTCTTTCCTTCTTGCTTGAAACGCCATGCAACTTTTCCAATGCTGGTCGTCTTTCCAACACCGTTAACGCCAACTATCAAATATATGTTGACTGTTCCCGGAGTGTTCTTCAACTCCGCTGATGGAGCAGCTTTCAGAATACTTTGAAATTCGGATTTGAGGAAATGAACAACGTCTTTACGACTCCAGGATTTGCCTCTCGCTTCCTTGCGAAGGTGGGCAATCATTTCCTGAACGTTGGTCAAACCGATATCAGCCTTGATCAGCTTTTCTTCGAGGTCCTCGAGGTACTCCTCATCAATTGCGATAGTGGCTCCTGACGAACCAGATTCGGATTTCGGCACCAGGGGCGGTGCTTCTTGTACACTGGTTGCGGCACTGCCGTGAACGGAGCCCGGGTTTACACCACCGCTAGCAGCCTCGCTTTCACCTGCCTGGGTGCGTGCCGGATAACCGGAATCATCGGCTTCAACTTGAGTTGGGTCTTGCGCAGTGTGTGATTGATAAACGGGTGGCTCCGTCGAAGTCTGGCTTGGCGGCAAGTCCGCTGCGGTTTCATCTTCTACAGAACCAGTAATTTGAGTTTTGGTTTTCGACAGAGCTGTTTTCAGCTTAGAGAGAGTCGAGCCCCAAAAGCCTTTCCGTTCGCCGGATTCGTCTACCATCCTGTCCTCACTTACCTTTAAACTGCGCCGCGTCGAACACAAAATCGCGACTAACGAACTCTTTCACCATTAGAATCACTATTGGTCGGAATTCTCAATTCACCGGTTTCCCGGAAATATTCGGCTTCTTCAACCAGGTCAGCCAGAATGCCGTTAATCAGCTTCGCCGCCTTCTGATCGGCAAAACGATGGCATAACTCGACAGCCTCATTGATGGCGACCTTCACAGGAATCTCCGGCATGAAGAACGCCTCTGCGCAAGCTAGTCGGAGAATGTCTCTGTCGATGCTGACCATGCGTTCCACTTTCCACTTAGAACGCGCGGACTTGATGAACTCATCAATCAAGTTTCTGTTTTGCGCGTACGCTGAAACAAGCTGGATTAGAAAATTTCTCACTTCAGACTTGTCATTGCGGTCAAGAACGACAGTTTGCACGTGTTTGCACTTCGAACAAGGAATTTCGATTCTTCCGCGTCCACCGTGCAACGTCATTTCAGGCATGTCCAGAGCCTCGGACAGCATGGTCACGGCGCGGTCGAGATGCTGAAGTTGAGTGCGCAGCTGTTCGGTAGTCATCTTTACCGGATGCAAGTTTTCAATCTTGTTCTGATTTTCCGGTGCGCTCAACTCAATATCATCGAGTTCGCTAGAAACCTTACTCAGTTCACCGGATGCAGATTCCAAGATCTCTTTCACGTGACTGGAGAGCATCATCACAGCACGCCCAACGACATCTTCGATCTCAAGTTTTTCGAGTTTGCTCTGGTCTTTGGGCAGCTGTGGCAGCACTATCACCGCCAGCTCCCGAGCGATACGCCGTGCTGTCATTAGAACTCCCGAAGTCCCACTTTGCAATGGGAAATACAATAAAGAATCATGTTACCACTCTCTATGACAACCCGAAGTCGTCAGCATGGCTTGTGTTCAGATAAGTTAAGGACTGATTTTGCCGAACGATCTGAAAGCTAAAAGCGGCTGACAGGGTGTAAGCTTGCTAAGGAACGTGATACGGGGCACAGGCAATGAGTTTGAGGATTACAGGTGGTGAAGCGAGAGGTCGCTCTATTGCCAGTCCCAATGGCATCACCGTGCGCCCTACCAGCTCAAAAATTCGCCAGGCACTTTTCAACATCCTTGGTGGGCGGATCGTAGATGCGCGCTTTTTAGACCTTTGCGGCGGCACCGGTTTGATGGGCATCGAAGCTCTGAGCCGAGGCGCCGGCGATTTGACGGTAATCGAGCTTGAGAAAAAACTTGCCGCAAATATCAGCGCCTCTCTCGAAAAACTTTCGTTCGAAGCAGAGGTAATTACCGGTGATGTCCGAGAAAGACTGGGCGATCTTCAGGGCTCCAAGTTCGATATTATTTTCGCTGATCCACCTTACAAAAGCCCGGTTGCTAAAAGCGTGCTTCATCTGGTGGACAGGTACAACTTGCTTAGCGACGACGGGCTCCTGATTATCGAGCACTCCAAAGACACGGATTTGCCGCTCGATAAAGTCTCGCTAACCCGCACAAATAAGAGAGAATATGGTCAGACATTTCTCTCATTCTTCCAAAAGCCAGACAAACCCGCGCAGGAACAACAGTGAGCGATTATTCTCAGCACCTACGACTCGGCGATCTTCTCATGGACGCAGGCATTCTTTCGTCCGATTACATCAAAGAAGCACTCGCGAAATACGAAGAGCAAGGTCTGCCAATCGGCAAGGCGCTTGTCATCTCGGGCTATCTGAGTGACGGAGAACTACGCAACGCTCTCAATTTGCAGTACATGGTCAACGACCGTTTGTTAACCAGAAAAGATGCGGTCAGCGTTTTGAAAACCGCTCACAATGGTCGCATCGGTCTTGAAGAGTCATTTAGAAAAACTGGACTCGTCCAGCCGGAAGAACAGGAAGCCAATAAACTTGGCCAGCTTCTCATGGACAGCGACATCATCGACGAGGAGACGCTTGAACCCTGCCTTTATGCAAGCAACAACACCGGTTTGCCGCTAGGTCATGTCCTCTGCCATCGCAACTTGATGTCACAGCCCATCATAAATCGGGCGCTGTTGATTCAACAATACATACGCCGCGGTCAGATCATGCGCAACCAGGGAATCGAGTCGCTCCGATACGCAGGCAAACGCGAAGAACAGCTCGAGAGGCTGCAAATCAATCGAGGTTACAAGCGGCAGCCGTTAAAAGGAACTCCACTTTTCGGCGACCTGTTGCTCGGCGCAGGCGTCGCGACAGAACGTCAAATTCGCGAAGCCCAACTCGCGCATATCACACACAATAAGACTTTCGGTCAGGCGCTCGTCGATTCGCAGCAATTACCTGACGACTTTATTCGCGCCGCTGTAGTTGTTCAAGAAATGATCGACAATGAAACTCTAGAGCTGGACAAAGCGCGAGAGGCGCTCATGGAAGTCCGCGCCAAGCGCATCTCGCCGATCAGAGCGGTCGCAGAGGCATGCACCTTCCGCATGCAGTTAAACCAATCGCGCTCACTGCTCGATTTATTATCCTCAGTCGGTGCAATTGACATAGACGCATTGCCCGCAGAGATTCAAGAACGTGCCGGGGTGAATTACAATCAAGTGCTCTATCTATGCCGATCTTTGCTGGGAGCGGGAATTGTTGACGAGGACATTTTATATTCCGCACTCCGCTTGGTAGATTTGCTCAATCGCAAGATCGTCTCAATAGAAAAAGCATCAATGGCTCTAGAGTTCGCGATCAAATCGGAAACCGACATCGAGTTTGCGCTCTACATGCTCGGAATCACTGAGCGTACGAGATTACGCGATTCCGAAGTAGTCGCAAAAGGATTAGCCGTTTAGCGGCAGCGCAAGAAATCAGTTTAGTTCTCGCCTTCAGAATAATGGCAGAATCAGCGAATTTATCGAGTCCCAGAATTTCCAGAGGCTCGATGATATCGTTCTTGTAATCGGGATCTTGACGCATGCTTTCGTCTATCTGCTGAAGAACTTCAATGACGCTATCGACGTTTTCCGTATAAGCAACACCGACTTCGAAAACAGAATAAGACCTCTCTTCATTGCTGCAAAACTGGCGGTCCAAGACGTTTTCAATGAGGTGCCCATAACACGGACGAACAGGCATCTTAGCATTATCAATACGGACGCCGACGTGAAACGCGCCTGCTTCTAGCGGTTTCTTCAAGTTCCTTAAAAACCGGAAATTCACACAAACATTCATATAGTACCGGAAAGCACAGCAGATAGGCATTTTGCGATTGCAACCGTGATCAGTTAGTCTGGCGAAAGAAATCCACAAGCCTGAATGTTCGTTGTGTCGACTTAGTGTTTCATTGTGTCGATTAGAATATCTCTGTCCAAACAGAAGGCAAAATATGTTTCTAGATTCAATGAAGGCAGAGGTCCGCGGCAAGGGAATGCGCGTAGTTTTTGCCGAGGGTAATGAAGAGCGAGCGATCAAAGCAGCTGCAATGTTGCGCGACGAAGATCTCGCCAAGCCGATTCTCATTGGAAAAACAGACGAGATTGAAAAGCTAGCAAAGAAATCGGGGATTGAGACGAAGGGAATCGACATACACGACCACAAAGAGGACAAAGATCTCGAAAAGTACGTCGACACCTATTACGATCTGCGGATAAAGAAGAAGAAAGAGATCACGCGCGACCAGGCTAAAGAGAAGGTGAAACAACCGCACTATTTTGGTGCGTTAATGGTGCATCTGGATAAAGCCGACGGAATGGTTTCCGGATTGAATAGCGAAACTAAACCGTTCCTTCCAGCATTTGAAATCATCGGCTTGAAGGAAGGCTTCAAGAGAGCATCTTCGCTATTCGTACTGGAATGGCCTGAGAGACTCTTATTCTTTGCCGACTGCTCCGTCAACATCGATCCAGACGCACAAACGTTATCGGAGATTGCTCATGCAACCGCTCAAACGGTCGCATCGTTTAAGTTCGAGCCACGCGTGGCGTTCCTCTCCTTCTCGACAAGAGACAGCGCCAGGGGTGAAACCGTCGATAAAGTCAAAGAGGCGCTACGTCTGACAAAAGAAGCTTGCCCTCAGATGATCGTCGATGGAGAAATCCAGTTCGACGCTGCGCTACTGCCGGAGATAGCTCACAGAAAGGCACCGGGAAGCGTGTTTGAAGACAAAGGCGCAAATGTTTTTATTTTCCCGGACCTGAACAGCGGCAACATCGCCTACAAAATTTCGGAAAGACTCGGTCGTGCCACCGCTACAGGACCTATTCTTCAGGGTTTACGGAAACCTATCAATGACGTGTCCCGAGGATGCTCGTTCGAAGATCTTGCAAACGCAGGAATTCTAACGGCGGCTCTGGCATTGATAAAAGAAGAGATTGGACACGAGTGTCAGGTCAGCGACGAAGACAACCACTGACGCCCCTGATTTAGGTGTTCCTGAAGGGTCAATCAACCGGAGCTATTTCTTGGAGTCACGCTCATCTGCTGACGAATGAACGTGATGCTGATGAGCACCACCTGTAGTGACGTTTTCGCCCGGCGGACCGAACTCGGCGATTACGCAATCACAAGGACCTTCGCTGCCGGCTTCCATGCGGCTACTTTCTTTTCCGTTTGAATCAGGCAAACTCGAGCCGACGGTCTCCGGCGCGATAGCCACCGCGATGCCGCTGCTCTGCCCCTGAGCCACCGCCACTGGTGCACCGTCAGTCGCGCTCTGCTCAGAGGAGACTGATACGTTCGCGGTTGAGGCGGACGAAGCACCCACCGCTGCAGTTGCTGGCGGAACTGGCATTTTGCCGGTTGTGGTGGATGGATATTTCAAACGGTCGTGATGCAGCGTTCTCCAGACACGCACGAAAGCCAACTTAACACGATGCAGTTCTTCATAAGTAAGAGACGAATCACTGAACTGACCATCTTGCCAACGATTCTCAAATACCTTATCAATTGCGGTTTCGACTTCCTCTTCGCTGGGATCTTTCATACTGTGGGTCACGGCTTCGGACACATCAGCCAGCATGACTATGGCCGTTTCCTTCGAATTCGGCTTCGGTCCTGGATAACGATAGAACATCGCATCCACGTTGTCAGCGCCGTCGCGTTGACAGGCTTTGTGATAGAAATATGCCATCAGAGTGGTGCCCTGGTGCATAGGAATGAAATCTTCTACCGCTTTTGGAAGCGAATACTTTCTCGCCAGCTCGATGCCGTCGGTCACGTGAGCAAGAACTCGATCTCGGCTTTCCTCAGGCGTCATTGAATCATGGGGATTTGCCGCGCCCAGCTGGTTTTCAATAAAGAATTTCGCCTTCACCATTTTTCCGATGTCGTGATACATGGCACCGGCACGAACAAGGTTTGCGTCCGAGTGAATCGCCTTGGCACCTGCCTCTGCCAGGTTGGCAACCGCAAGACTGTGCTGATAGGTTCCAGGCGCTTTCTCTTCGAGTTGACGAAGAAGAGGCTGCTCAGCGTCAACGAGCTCAATCAGTCGGTAAGGTGTGATTAAGCCGAAAATGTTTTCAAGGAAAGGCAGGGAGCCTATCGCGATGATAGAGGAAACAATTCCACCTGCAAATTGCAATCCGACAGTTTGAAGATCCGGAGTTGCGGCCGGTAACCAGGTCACTACATATGGTGCAATTCGATCACCAAAAATGTATGGAGCTATACGACCTAAACCGTAGGCACAGAGAAAACCTACAGCTTGTGCGACACCAATTACAAGACCGCAAAATACGAGCGAATTTCTGCGTTTCGAGTAACTGAGAATTGCAGCGAAGGCTGCTACTGTGAGCGCCACCAGATGAGCACCATTGATCAGTCCTTCAACGAGCAAAAGAACGGTAATTGGCAATATCAACGCAGCTGCAACTCGCCGTCTAAAGAAGATGGTCAAAAGCAGAGCCGCTCCGGGGATGGGCACGAATTGCGGGTAGGTACTTCCCAGTACGCTGGTCGCGACAGAAGCTACGATTCCAATTGTGTACATCAGGGCGATGGAGCGTGAAGAGAAGAAATGTTTCGGCTCGTAAGTCAGCAAGAACAATCCGGAGAAGCCCAGAGCGGCAAGCAAAGAAACTCCCAGAACGAGAAGGACAGCTGTGCTTTTCACGCTCTTCACCTGGAGCGCTTGCAAAATTTCCTGCTTCTCTTCGGTGATAACGTCCCCACGACGGATTACCACGTCCCCCTGCTTGATAGAGCGCGTCACCGGTTTTACGTCTCGAACTGCGGCGTCGGCTTTGGCTTTTGTTCCTGAAGGGTCAATAACGAGGTTCGGTTCAAGGGCGTCGCAAATGATTGTCCCTGCGCGAGCACGAAGCACGGCGTTCCAGGAGTCAGGCAAAAACTCGATCACAACTTTGTGCCAGTCATGTTTGTTTTTGACTGGAAAGCGCGAAAACTGCTGCAGGATTCGGTTGGTAGCCTGTAAAGTCGTGTCGGCGAACTGCAACAGTTCAGTCGGTTTTACGGCGACGGCTAGAAAAATCTGATCGTCTGATATGGGATCGGCATTCTTACGCATCTCACTCAAAATGCTGCGCTGCCGCTCAAGAATTCCGGTCGCCGACGCCAAGCCGGAAACCGGCGAGGATGAATGCGCGCGACCTCTACGCGATGGTGAGGTCGGTAAAGGAGATTCCAAACGTTTCTTCAAAAGTTCAACGTAGTCCGACTGCTCCTTAAGCTCAATAGGTTTGGTTCCGACAATTTGATCGAAAATGTCCGATGAGCATGTCAGAGCGTAGACGTGCTCTGCAGGCTGGACTCCGAGGGACTGCAAGATCGCGTCAGCTTCGATGCCGGCGTCTTGAATTTGCTTGATGACCACAAACTGTTGCTTGACGTCTTGCAACGAGCGTGCGTCGTTTTCCCGGTCAATGACGAAATCCGGGATCACATGCTGGCGAGCGACTTCCACGGCAGAGGCCGTAGCCTCGGGGTCGATAATCGTAGCTTCCTGGGTTGCCCGGATGTCCTTCTCAGCAATGTCTCCAGGCGAGATTCCAGGCGAAAAGATCTCCCCGGCTGTCAGAGAGAAGAACAGAAGAATAGCGCCAAGCGCCCCGATCGTGAGCCAGGCGAAAAAGTCCTTTCCCGATGGAAATATGGCATGGTGCAGCTCATCGTGATGGGTGAACTGCTGACTGTTTCCAGTTTCGGTTTTGTTTCGTGGTGATGTGCTCACAAGTCACCGAGAGGGCACTCTAATCCCAGCTAAAGAGATTGGTCCAATTAAACTATACGAAGCCCTCAAACATTCATCTTACTCCTACTTCTTTTGAACGCAAACCGGTTATTGTTTATTAGTCAATTTAGAGGAAGGTTCGAAAGTTGAGCAACATACTGGTAACAGGCGCAGCCGGCTACATTGGCAGCCATTTCGTCAGACGGTTTTTAGGCGCTAAGCAAGGCAATAATATTATCGCTGTTGACAATCTATCAGTCGGGCATTTGGAATCGTTGCCCAAAAACGACCGGTTTGTTTTTTATGAAAACGACATCGGCAACTTCGATTTCATGCGCGATTTGATGGAAAAACACAAAGTCGAATCGGTGGTGCACTTTGCGGCCAGCGCATATGTGGGCGAGTCGCAGGAGAAACCTTTCAAATACTTCGATAACAACGTAGTCGGGACTCTGAACCTCTTCAAAGCGATGAACGAAACCGGCTGCCGGAAAATTGTTTTCTCCTCTAGCTGTGCGACTTACGGAAATCCGGACTACAGTCCGATCGATGAGGAGCATGCCCAAAGACCAGTCAGCGTCTACGGCACGACTAAATACATGATCGAGAAAGCAATTCAGGCGCTTGCCACGACAGGCTGGTCGTACGCGAGCCTGCGCTATTTCAATGCGGCCGGCGCTGATGACTCGGGTGAGATTGGCGAAAGTCACGAACCGGAGACGCACATCATTCCTCTTACCTTACAAACGGCCCTGGGAAAACGCGAGGTCCTGCAAGTATTTGGTGACGATTACGATACCGAAGACGGCACCTGCGTGCGGGATTACGTACACGTCAACGACCTCGCAGACGCACACATTCAAGCGCTCGACAAACTCGACAGCGGAACGAAAGAACTGGCAGTAAATCTGGGTTCGTCGGTAGGCGCGTCGGTCAAACAAGTAATCGAAATGTGCAAGCAGGTTACGGGTCGCAATATTAACGTCAAATACTCCCCGCGCCGGGCCGGTGACGCGGTCGCACTTTTCGCAGATCACAAACGCGCGACAGAGCAGCTAGGCTGGAAGCCGGCTTACGACCTCAAACGCATAGTCGAAACTGCGTGGAACTGGGAATCGAATCGAAAGTACTAGCGCCAGAAAAATAGATGAGTTGTTCAACCTGAGCAATAATATTTCGCTAGTTTTTGCTCACAGGTTCAAGCGCACGGGAAGTGCTAACTGCGCCAGTTTTCACGATCTCGCGTTGATCTTGATGCCCCCTAAGTTTCGCATCGAAGTCGATCGATTCTTGCAGGTGCAGCAATTGCATTCGCGTCTCAGCAGCTTCATGCTCCAACTGGTGGATTCGCTCCTGAAGCTTCTTGTTCTCCTGCTTTCCCGTGAGTCGATCACGGACTATTGGAATAAAACTGATGGCGAGCAGCAGTATAAACGGCCATGCACCGCCATCACTGACGATACCAGTGAAACATCCAATCAAAACGACGCCGAGGATAAACCAGAACGGGCTGGTTGCAACAAACGCAACTATGGCAGCCATTTTCAGAGCACCACCTTCGGATTTCTCTTTGATGACTATTGTTCGCTCGCTTTCCATTTTTCTCACCTGCTGAGTGGCGTCCACCCTTCCGATATAGCTATCACTGTTTAAAGAAGCAAAGGCTTCCGAGTCACGCTAAGAACCGAAAGACTCTTTGCATCCGCACGACACTGTTATATCAAAACTTCCGGCAAATCTGCGTCAATATTTAGAGAACGCTAATGATCTTTACCCTGCGGTAAATTCATCGATTGGAACTCTGATAGACTGGCAATTCTTTGGAAACGCAATATGGTACTGAAACTTTCCGGCTTTCGAATCGGACACTACGAAGACGAAACAGCCCTGACAGGCTGCACCGTGCTAATCTTCGACAAAATTGCCCTGGCGGCCGCGGACGTCCGCGGCTCAGCACCTGCCACAGCGAACTTTTCCACTCTGGACCCGCTAGTGCGAAGCGCCCGCATCGACGCCATCCTTTTGACCGGTGGCAGCAGTTTCGGTCTGTCAGCCGTCGCCGGAGTGCAAAGGTATCTGGAAAATGAAAACAAAGGTTTAGACGTCGGATTTACACATATTCCCAACGTACCATGCGCGTCGATATTCGACCTCGCGGTTGGCGATACAAAAGCACGTCCAACAGCAGAGATGGCTGAGATGGCTTGCAAACTGGCGTTAGACGTCTGCGACCGAGACGGTTCCATCGGTGCTGGAATGGGTGCGTCGGTAGGAAAACTGTTTGGTATCCGGCAGGCGATGCGAGGTGGATTCGGATTCAGCAGTGCCACCACAATCGGTGGCGCAAAACTCTGGGCATTCGCAGTTGTGAACGCCTTCGGCGATGTATGGAACTTAGGACGTTCCGAGATAATCGCAGGAGCCCGAACGGCCCATGATGAGAGTACGTTCGCAGACAGCGGCAAACTAATGCGCGAAGGTGTTCGTCGCGTCGGTTTCGGCAGTGCCAGCAAAACCGTCGAGCCGCCCAAGTCCGCGCATGAGGAACAAGGATCGGACGCGTGGAGATCTGAGAACGCCAACCGAGCTGCAGACAACACAACTCTGGTAGTGGTTGTCACAGATGCGGCCCTTGACCCGATTTCGGCGAAGAAAATGGCACAGAGCTGTATGACCGGTTTAACTGACGTTGTCTATCCGGCGTGCACCATATTTGATGGCGACCTTGTTATTGCTGTTTCCATCGGCGACGTTCAGGAAGACCTGACTCACCTCTGTTTGTTGGGTCAGGACCTGGTCAGCGAAGCCATCATCGGCGGGGTTAAAGCGGCACGACCCGCGCCAGGATTGCCCGCATACGAAGAGGAACCCTGGTACGCGGACGAGTAGACTTGCCCCACAGGTGGTGGCACTGGTTGAGTTTCACTACCTAGGTGAGCAACGGATGCCATCGCTTTTGGTGGCATGCGAGCGAGAAACGGTCACGCGAGTCGAGCAGCCGAAGCCGACGCTAGCGGTTTAGCGCATGGAGGACGACTGCATACAATCGATATACAACAGGCAAGTTGATTTCTGTTTCATACTTCGATCAACATTGAAGTTGAGCTGAATCAAGTGAGATAATTAGTCTCGATGACTATAATTCAGAGCCACGGCCACCAACTACCGGACGGAAACGACGCGGCGTACACTCCTCGACAGAGCGAAGTCGCGGCAAGAGCAATCTCACCATTTATGGCAGGCGAACCAAAGAAACCAAACCGAACTACGATTCTGTCGTCGGATGAGACATCCTCCGACCAGAAGTCCGATTCGACTTTGCGTCCTGATTCGCTGGACCAATACATCGGTCAGTCGCGTTTGAAAAACATGCTGAAGATGTCCATCTCGGCAGCAAAGACGCGACAGGAGCCCATCGATCACGTTTTACTTTACGGTCCGCCAGGTCTGGGCAAGACTACGCTCGCCAGGGTTATTGCAAACGAGATGGGCGCGCGCATACATATGACCTCCGGTCCGAGTCTGGAAAGACCTCGCGATATCGTAGGCCTCGTGCACCAGCTGGAGCAGGGTGACGTTCTCTTCATTGACGAAATTCACAGGCTCAACAAGGTTGCTGAAGAACTTCTGTATCCGGCAATCGAAGATTTCGTAATTGATCTGACTTCGGGCAAGGGTCACGCGACGCGCTCGATGCGGCTGCCGCTCCCGAAGTTCACACTGGTCGGAGCAACTACCAAAGCCGGTCGTATATCAAAAGCGCTGCGCGATCGATTCGGATTCGCCTGCAGATTAGAGTTCTACGACATGGACGAATTATCCCTGATCGTAAGCCGCACCTCAGGTCTGCTCGGGGTCAAGGCGGACCCGGGAGCAGTCAAAGCCATTGCATCGAGAGCGCGTGGAACGCCACGAATCGCGAACCGACTCGTGCGCCTGGTCCGCGACTTCGTGCAATTTCAGGGCTCGGATGCAATCAACGAAAAGCTGGCAATTCAGGCGTTGGAAACCTATCAAGTCGACGATTTCGGTCTCGATAACACCGATAGACGCTTCCTGGAAATCCTGATAAATAACTACGCAGGTGGACCGGTTGGAATTGAGACGATTGCAGTCACGCTCGGCGAGGACAATGAAACGCTGGAAGATGTCTACGAGCCATTTCTCATTCAATCCGGTTTCATAAATCGCACACCGCGCGGACGCGTCGCGACACTGCGTGCCTATCAACACCTCGGATTAACACCGACAACATCGCAACAACTAAAACTCGATTTCAGTGAACCTGAATCCTCAGATCCGGACAAAGGAGACTGAGGCGCTTTGATCGATTTATCTAGACGAGCAGCCCTGTTGAAACCGGCGATAGCGGCAATCTTCGTATTGCTCGTAGCCCTGTCGGCACCGGTTTCAACGCCGGCAGAGCCATCGTCATCCAAGCCGCTTCCCGTCAAGTCTGTCACGATTGACAGCGCGATTGAAACAATCGATTCCGGCAAGAATTCCGTAACCATTCAGGCGCCGGAAAAAATGAGTGATACTGCCAGCGGTTCTACCGTCTTCGGCGGCTCATCCATCGACGAAGAGATGGTTATCGGGAAAGTGTTGTCGGTTTCAAAACCGAAAGTGAATAAAGAGCTGTTCGCCCACACCGGCATGGTCACTGAGCATCAACAGGTCCGCGTTCGCGTTCTCGAAGGAGCATTGAAAGGCAAAGAATTTGTCATCCCGCACGAACTGACCGACAACCCGGCGTTTAACGTCGCGGTTTCCGAAGGACAGGAAGTTGTTCTGGCAATCGCGCCAGGCAAAAGCAATGAGCTCGAAGTGAGCATCGCAGATTATCATCGGGCGCCGATTATCTACGGTTTGCTCGCCGTATTTCTGATAGCGTTTCTCGCCTTTGGCGGCAAGAAGGGCGTCAAGTCTCTAATAGGGTTAGTAATAACCGTTCTTTTGATTGGTGGCATCCTTCTGCCGCTAAGCTTGCAGGGCTTCAACCCGCTGCTTTCCTCAATCGGCATCTGTTTTCTAGCGGGCACGACAAGCATTTTACTGATAGGTGGCATCTCCAAGAAATCGCTGTCGGCAATAATTGGCACCGTCGGTGGTGTCATCATTGCAGGTGTCGCCGCGCAAATAGTGATCGAATTGGCTCCGCTCAACGGTCTATCCAGCGAAGAGGCGCAGATTCTGCGGGGCTCCGTACTCGTACAGCAGATGCCCTTTTACAGTGGTCTGCTCGCAGCCGGCATGTTGATTGGCGCATTGGGCGTTATCATGGACGTCGGAATTTCAATAGCGTCTTCTGTCACCGAAGTAGCAAAGACCGATTCGACGTTAACAACAAAACAGCTTTTCGACTCCGGAATGAACGTCGGCCGCGATATCATGGGTACAATGACCAACACGCTGATACTCGCATATGCGGGCAGCGCGTTACCGCTCTTGCTGCTGGCAACACAGATGCCATCAATCAAGTTGCTAAATCTGGACCTGTTTGCAACTGAAGTTGCCTCGGCACTAACCGGAAGTCTTGGCTTGACGTTCACTATCCCACTAACTGCAATCGCAGCTGCAAAATTGATGTCGGAAAAACGACAATGAAGCGCATATTGTTTGGTTGGATTCTCTGCCTCACCGCGGTGGGCGGTGTTATGGCAGGCGGTTTGCTTTTTTCCGTGCTGCTTGCCATCGGTTGCATTCTGGGTGGCAAAGAATTCATCGCCATGGCGCAGGCGAAGGGATACAAACCGTCGTCACGCATCGTCATTGGCATGATTATCGCCTTCGTCGTGCTGGCGTCTTTGCCGAAGATTCCAGGTATTCATCTGCCGGAGCCGTTTCCCCTCTCTCACTATCCAATTTTGCTCACCGTCGGAATCTGTATTTCATTTTTCCGCCTCGTCTTGCGAAGTGAAAAACCGCCCGCAACAATCGCCGATATCGCTTCGACAATCCTGGGTTTCATCTATGTCGGTTGGATGCCGAGTCACTTGATTCTCCTGCGCAACCTCGCACCCGAGGGTCAGGCGTACATCTGGAATCCGCTACAACAACCGGGTCTCGCCTACGTCTGGGTGAGTCTTTTCATCATCTGGGCAACTGACGTATTCGCTTATTACGTCGGCAAGAAGTTCGGCAAGAATTTGCTTATTCCTGAAATCAGCCCCAAGAAAACAGTCGAAGGTGCGCTTGGCGGACTGCTTTCCGCAATATTCTGGGCAACTGTCGTCGTGTATGTAGCCGACCACTATTGTTTTCCCAATGCGCCATTTCAGTTTAAACTCTGGCAAGCGCCGCTCATGGGACTGTTTGTGTCAGCGGCGTCTCAACTTGGCGACTTGTGCGAATCTTTGTTGAAACGTGACGCCGGCATGAAGGACTCGAGCAATTTGATACCCGGGCACGGCGGATTCTTAGATCGCGGAGACAGCCTTCTCTTTGGTGCCCCAATCTCGTACTACTGGATCAAGATGGTCGTGCTCGGAATTTTGTAAGAACGTTTCCGCGCCGCTAAAAGAGGAAACGTTATCAAAACAAAAACTGCCGGAGCCATCAGGCGCCGGCAGAATTTCTACGGAGAGGGTGGGATTCGAACCCACGGTACAGCTTTTGACCGTACAACTTCTTAGCAGGAAGCCGCTTTCGACCACTCAGCCACCTCTCCGGGCAGACATAAAGTATATGATACCAGACTGGCTTTTGCCAAAGGCAAGTTAAGCTACGCCTTTATAAATGTAGGCGCAATTCTCTTGAAAACAAGGTTGTAGAGAGCGTTCAACCCAACAAAATCATTTGCGACGCATCGACTAAACGCTGGAGATCTCGTCCAAAAGCTGAGTTAAACGATCTCTTGTCGCCTTCAAGCGCTTTGTGTTTTCCATGACAAGCTGAACGGACTCGAAATTGCCGCTTTGCATTGCCTCTACGCCCGCCTCTTGAAGAGTCTTCATTGCACGGTCCAATTCATTGATTATTCCGGACAAGTTGCCGAGCGTGTGGCGTTGAGCATCTTCAACTAATTTCGCAATATCCGAAGCATCAGCGGACGACAACGAAACCGCTGGAGCAGCGCTCGGCATCGGCGGAGGCGCAGAAGGCGAGGGTGGAGGTGATGGAGCAGCAAGCGCCCCCGGAGCGGTTACCGGTTCGGCGGGAGAATGCGGCGGCTCCGGATGCGTAGGTTTAAGCAACGACTGAAGCGTAGGACGTTTTCCCTGTGCATCGGGAAGAGTGGTTGGCTCCTCTTGCGGCTCGGGCTCATTTTCCATCCCAAAATCGACCTGCACTGCCGGAGCGCGATTCTCATCGCGAGGCGACGGCGGAGCAGCATCATGCAGAATGCTCTTTCGAACCAGCCCGGCTAAACCGCGAGGCGCAGGAGGTGGTTCCGCTGGTGCGGTCGGTGGAGCGACCGCCTCCGGTAATGGTGGAGCGTACGGCTCCGGAGCCGGAGGAGGCTGAACCGCGAAAGGCGGGTGGTCGCCAGTACTGGAAGGCGACGTATCATCGGAACCGACAGTATCGGTAAACGGGTCCGCTCCGACGCCGGAAGCAGCTATTTCAGATGATTCGGTCGCAGCCGAGGCAAACTCAGATGTTTCTTCTTCATAATCTGGAACTGAAGACGATTCGAAGTCTGACTGCGCCGTCGCTGCAACCTCTTCGTCAGCAGGCGGCTCGACCGCTTCCTCGAACTCCGAGTCGTCATATGCAGCGGCAGACAGCTGTTTGGTCGGCGCAAACGGGTCGTGCTGCAGTGTCTCCATCGTCTCCTCTGCAGAAGAAACAAGCTCCTCATTAGACTCCGATCGAGGTGGAGGAGCAAAAGGCGACGGGTGAGGCAACTGTAGCTCGCCAGCAGGTTCAGGCTCAGATTGAGATTGCGCCTCAGCTTCAGCTTGTGCCTCAGCCTCGGCTTGAGCTTCTAATGACTTCAACGAAGGCAAGTTTGTCTGAGACTTGCGTGTAACATCGCTAAGAGCAGGCTTTATCTCGTCGGCATCCGGAGCCGGCTGCTGAGCTTTGGAAGCAGAAAGCGACAATGAAGCCCATGGCGAGGGCGGCTCTTTCTCCTCGTCCACATTCTCAGCCATCGATGGGTGCATGCCGGATTCCTCAGGCAAAAGCGCGGAATTGACACGCTCTCTTTCCTGAGGAGCGCCAAACAATGCGCCAGGTGGACGCAGCACGCCGGAAGCTTCTTGCTCTCCCGTTGACGTTCCATAAGCTGCATTTTGCGAGCTCGAAACGGCTTGATTATTGGCGCTTGAGACAGACTGAATCTGAGAACTTGAAACAGTCTGATTATCACCGGTGGAGGTAGATGAACTTGAAGCACCTGGACCGGAACCGAATGGAATGCTCGAACCAAAACCTCCCGGAGGTCCGCTCAAGAAGCCAGGCGGCGGTTGTAAAACACCTGGCGGATTCGTGCTGGATTGCGATGGCGCCGCCTGGGGTGGGAAGTTTGGCATAGATGGTGGTGGCTGAAAACCGCCTGGCGGCGTCGAAGCCAACCCTGGAGGCGCACTCGATGCGCCGAAACCGGGAGGCGGAGCACCCATTCCTGGCGGACTGGCGAGAGCTCCGGGCGGCGGCGGCATTCCTGCGGCTCCAGGCGGTGACGGCAATCCTGCCGCCCCGGGCGGTGACGGCAATCCTGCGGCTCCTGGCGGCGAGGGCAATCCTGCGGCCCCGGGCGGTGAAGGCATTCCTGCGGCTCCGGGCGGTGAAGGCATTCCTGCGGCTCCGGGCGGTGGAGGCATTCCTGCGGCCCCGGGCGGTGAAGGCATTCCTGCGGCCCCGGGCGGTGGAGGCATTCCTGCGGCTCCAGGCGGCGAGGGCATCCCCATCGGTGAGGACGCTCCCAGAGCCCCGGGCGGCGTTGGCAGACCAGGGACGGGCGGCATCGCAGTCGCCCCCGGCGACGGCGGCATCGCAGTACTCCCGGGAGCTGTGAACGCGGCAAACGGGCGAGACTGTCCGGCTTGCGGAAGAGAAGTCGAACTGTTCGTTGGACCATTGCCGGCTGCAGCTTCGGCACGCGCAGCCAGACGTGCCGGGCGATCCGTCACGCCGACGTTTGCCCGAGCCAGAGCCTGTGCGTTCGCACGGTCTACTTCTTCTTGCTGAGCGGCTTCGGTCATCAGTCGCTTCAGCTTTTGCGACCGAGACTCCTTCGGAGGCCCGCTCTCGTGCGACAACTCGCTTTGTCCTTCCAGAAAACTCTCGAATGAGCGGTCGACTACAACTTCTTCTTCAACGACGTGATCGGAGGTAGCATGATGGAATTTCTCATCCGGGGCGGCTTCGTTATTAGCGATTCTCACCAGTTGGGTAATCAGGCGTCGAGCCAGTTTCGGAATCTCATGAGAAGATAGAATCTTGTCGTTGATCGCCCAGGCGATATCCTCGCTCCGGGTAGGATGCCGTTTAATTTTTATGTACGGCTCATAGTCTTCACTCGGGGAGAAACCGACCATAAGTTCGGTGGGGATGAAGTATCCATCAGCCTCAAGCTCTTCAGCCCAGAGGAAAAATGTCCACAGACGAGTGGCGAGGTGACCGCGCATGAAGCGCGTCTTCTTCATGTACTCGACCTTCTCGTGCCAGCTGGACGGACGCTCCACACTGATCTTCATATCCGGATCTTCGGAGACTTTATTGAGTTCGTAGCTATAGCGCTGAAGGTGGTCGAAAAGTAGATCGAGCAAAGCCGGCATGGACAGCTGTGAATTATCGACCAGACTGCCGCTCGCTATGGTTTCCTCCGCAGATGTCGGATTCTCCTCGAGGTGAGTCAACCATCGCGAAGTCTCCTCGCCGGTATATTTACCTCCTATACCGCTTAAAATTCTCTGCTTCGATTCGAGAATTCGCCGCTTCAGATCTGGCTTTTCCGGAGGCGCACTCGGCGTGCTTCCCAGCTGCGGCAGTGGGTTGTGGTGTCGGTTTTCTTCATCGTCGCGCATTATTAGCGGTTCCTTTTCTGTGTTTCCTATTTTTTGCGAAGTCTCACAAGGTAAAAACTTTTCTCAATCTCAGCAAATTCCACGTACAAATTGGTTTCTGCGCATAGCGCCTCCAGCTCAGCCTCTCCGGGCAAACGATGAGGGACAATGTGCGGCTCGTTGCGATGCAAGGAATCAACGAAGCCGAATCCCAGTGGATGACTGATAACTATCTGCCCTTTCCCGCTCAGCAAACGAGCAGCTGCAGCCAACGATTCCTGCTGATCCCACATATTCCCGAAACAGGCATTGAAGAAAACAGCATCGAATAACTCTATATGAACTGGAAATTCCGCTGGTAGAGGAAGACTTAAATTTGCAATGTCGCCCTGATAGAAACAAACATTCGGAAATCGGCTCCTGGCGATGCTCAACATCTCATTGGACAGATCGACTCCGACGATGTTCTCCTGCTTAACGCCGTTTTCCAGAAAGTGACCAATAAGCGCACCGGCGCCTGTTGCTACGTCTAAGACTGTCGATTGCGGACCGAGATTGGCGCTGGCAACAATTTTTCGAGTCTGTTTCAAAATCGAATCAGGAATAGGCTGCGCAAAGAAATTCGCGCGCTCATCGAAATAATCGCGCTGGGTTTCGATATAAGGTTCTTTATCCCCAGCAGGCTGCGACTTGGCCATTGCAGCAGAAGTCCTCCAGTTTTTGGCGATACAATGAGGAGGTAATTGACTCTCTAATTATTCCTCTCAGATAGCAGAAATTACTGCTGCAAGAAGAAAAGCAAAAGTATACAGACAGTTAGTTTGACGCGATAAGTTGGTAGCAATGGCAGGAAAAGACCAGAGCGAGAAACAAAAATCAAAAATTCGTCTCACGGTCGACGCGACTGAGAGTGATAAAGAACGCGCTGCGAAAGAACGACTGAGGCAGTTAGAGAAAGAAGTGTTACTGGAGAACGCAGCAAAGGGCAGCTCAGCAAGCGCTCTTTCGAGTGCTCAGATCGAGTCGATAACGGCGGCACCAATTTCAGCTGAAACTCCGGCACTCGTCAAAGACGAAAAGCTAAGGCGCGAAACAGCTGGGACTATCTTCGCGACGCACTCGCACTCGAAGAAACTTGCGCTGTTCTGGGGCGTTCTAATCGCCAGCCTGGTGCTGTCAAAAATTCCGGGCGCAGAAATTTTCTTCACACCACTCAACCAATTCACAACCCTCGTGCACGAGATGGGTCACGCTATAGCCGCCGTGCTTGCGGGCGGACATGTTGCAAGTCTTACGATTGTTGCTGATGGTCAAGGGCATGGCGGGTTAACTCAATCGTATGGTGGAATTCCATTTTTCACCACCCAGGCAGGTTATTTAGGCACGGCTATATTCGGATGCTTCCTTGTTTGGCTCAGCCAGTTTCACAAACTCTCAAAAGGCATCTTGGTAGGCATAGGCTCAATCATTGCGATTGCGTCGGTGTTTTTCATCGCTCCTGGCTTGCTGAGCATCAACTTTATGCAAGGATTTTTCAGCTTGCTCTGGGCATTAGCCATGGCGGGAGCCGCAATATATGCGGGTTTGAAACTCAAAGATTCTAACGCTAATATTGTCGTGATGTTCCTGGCAGTTTACACGGCAATGGATAGTTTGCGAGCCATAAGTATCATCATCACGGCAACACTTTTAGGCTCCGCTGTTACCTCCGATGCGACACATATGGAGCAGCTTTTTATCCTTCCAGCATTTTTCTGGGCCATACTTTGGGCGACACTATCTGCGGTGATGCTCGCGACCACAGTATGGTTTACTTACGGCGTCAAAAATGTGAAGGTAACGAAAAAGCTTTCCGCGTTCTCGCTTACGAAACCGAAGGATTAGAGCCAGTTTCGCACTCTAATTATAAGCTTACGAACGAGCCTAGAATTTTTTCGGTGAGCACTTTTTCAAAGTATTCGGGTGACATCTTCCTACCCGGCACCAACTGTAGTGCGCCTACACCCTCACCGCGGTTATAGTAAATCACGGCGCCCTTATGACTCAAGCGCGTTTTCGGATTCAGGTAAGTGATTTCTTGAACGAAACCAGAGAGGTCACCGTTTACCCCGAAATTTTCAACACGAACTAACTCGCCGACTAGGGCGTTCGTGTTTTCGCTCTGAAAGTTCTGGGCTAGGAAAGCGGCTAATTGCGTAACTTCGGTTGCCCGCTTATCGTACAGCGCGATATCAAAAATACGCCCCTCAGACTCTTTCCACGGCGGCTCCGTAGAAAGCTCCTCTGAATAGGCATTTTCATCGTACTTCCAACCTTCTAGGTCAAGTAGCCCATGCTTGCATGCTGGAAGACCATCAAAAGGCACCTCAGCTCCATGCTTAGTGGTTCTGTCGCTCGGTTGGTATGGAACAGGTCCTTCACTCGGCGCCACATCAGCCTCTGCTTCATTCACACCCGAGACAGAAGCTAAGTTCGTGTGGACCTCCGAATCAATCTTGGTCTGTCCGGTTTCACCACCAGGCGGAACGTGTTCGCCATCATTTGGCTCTTCGCTTCCGGGTTGCAAAACTTGGTCGAGCACTTCCTCGTCGTGGCTATGAGATGAGATCATGTAAAACATCGCACCAGCACCAATGAGTGCAAGGAATAGCAGAACAATACTAAATTGCATCAACGGCTTACGGAAGAAGCTTTTGCTCTCGTCCTCTTCCGAGATTTGCGCAGTAGAATCGGATTGGCTTTGTTGACTCTGCTGCTTTCCTGAGCCTGACGGCGTCTTCGATGCAGCCCGAAGAGAGGGATCGGAAAGCAATGCTTCGGCCTCGCTCTCACTCATTTCGATATTGCCACTGCCTGTGGTGTTGTTTGAGCGAAAGCCGCGCGTACCTGTTGTCGGCACTTCCCGTTTCTTAGACTGAGTTTCACCAGGCTTCTTAACAATAGGTGCTGATTTACTTTTGGAATTATCGGTGTGCTCCGCTTCGCCGGAGGCACCACCATCAGTATCAGGTTTCGCGCCAGGCAAATCAGTGACTGGCAATCCCCCGGCTTTGAGCAGCGCCTTGCGAAACTCATTCATGCTTCGGTATCGAGACTCCGGATCCTTTGACAGAGCCTTGATAACGCAAATTTCCAATGCTTGTGGAACAGTATGGTCGGGTTTTACAAACATGAAAGCGCGCGGCATTTCCTGCATCTGGCGCATCATAGTTTCGACAGGGGTACTGCCCTGAATCGGAGGAACCCCTGTGAGAACCTCGTAGAGCACACAGCCCAGGGCATAGATATCCGTGCGCTCATCAGCCCGCTTCGAGAGACACTGCTCTGGACTCATGTACAAAGGACTTCCGAAGACCTGCCCGGTGGCCGTCAACTTACTGACGGGCGACCCGTCAGCGGCGAGCAGTTTCGCAATTCCAAAGTCGACGATAATCGGAAGCTCATCGCCGTTTGGACCTTTAGAGATAATGATATTGCTGGGCTTGATATCGCGGTGAATGACACCGCATTGATGAGCGTGAAACAGACCATCGCACAGCTGGGCGAAAAGCGGAACGGCACGCTCTGGCGAAAGGGGGCCTTCTGCTTTCAATACACCACCGAGGTCTTTCCCTTCCAGGTATTCCATGGTGAGAAACGGTACATCGTCGCTTAAGAGCCCGAAATCAAGGACCCTGACGACGTTTACATGGCGAAGGGTGGCAACCGCTTTTGACTCCTGCTGAAACCTTTGCAGCGCATCGCCATCAGAAATCAGCTCTGTTCGCAGCATCTTGAGAGCCTCGAAGCGCTGCATGAACAGGTGACGCACCTTATAGACGATGCTCATGCCTCCACGCCCGAGCAGTTCAAGGACTTCATATTTATCCGCCAGCGTCTTCCCGACGTACGGGTCGGCGGCAATCGTGTTTAATTTAGAGCCGTCCTCGGGGCAAATTTCTTCACCGGCCGACGCGACAAAGCCGCATCTAAAGCAGAATCTATGACCTGTGGTCTGCATACGAGAGGGAGAACAGTTCGGTTGTACCAGGCAACCTTGCGATCATGACAGAAATCGCCAACCTCTACCACTGGCAAAATGGTGAAAGCAAAAACAGAGCTTTTTTCTTAAGCCTTACGGAATCAGCATTTAAGTTCTTTTACTTAGATGCGGCCGTCACACATTGCAAAATGCTTTCAGAGTACAATTCTCGTTACCGTCCACAGAGGCTGGATCCGGACGCTTGAATGCGACGAATGCGACTGGAGGAAAAATGACCACCGCAGAAAAAATGGGTGCTACCATCGATCACGAAGAAGACCGAAACGAATGGGACACCGAAGACTTCAAAATGGCGCAAAGTTTTCTTGATAAAACGACGCGCTGGATGAAGTTGGATGAGAATGTGCTTTTGCCGCTCAGAAACCCAAAGCGGGTTATGACGGTCATGGTCCCGGTGAGACGGGACGATGATTCAGTCAGTTCCTACATCGGCTATCGCGTTCATCATGACCTGGCGATGGGTCCCGGTTTGGGCGGTGTCAGATTTAGCGCTGGTCTCAGCATGGGCGAAGTCGCCGCCATGGCGATGCGCATGACCTGGAAGTGCGCGCTGATGAACCTGCCATTCGGCGGTGCACACGGCGGGCTGAGAATTGACCCTCGCAAGCACTCGCAGAATGAGCTGGAGCGAGCAACTCGAAGATATTGCTCCGAAATTATCGAATTAATCGGTCCAAACGCAGACATTCAAACTCCGGACCTGAATACGAACGAACAGACCATGGCCTGGATTCTCGATACGTTCAGCGTTAACGTAGGAAACACGATTCCTTCAATCGTTACCGGAAAGCCCAAGTCGATCGGCGGCTCGCTGAGTTCCGCACATGCCACCGGATACGGTGTCGCCCTCGTCACACGTAGCGTGATGAGACATAACAATCTTGACAAGAAAACACCAAAAGTCGCCATTCAAGGTTTCGGACAAGTCGGCTCAGCAGTGGCTCGCAGCCTGCACGCCATGGGTTACGAAATCATCGCCGTCTCCGACAGCCAGGGCGGCATCTACAATCGCGACGGACTGGACATTAATGCGATTGCCGAGCACAAAGCGAAGACCGGCTCAGTGAAGGGATTCAAAGGAGCTCAAGCAATTTCGAATGCGGATCTTTTGCAGCTCGAATGCGACATTCTCGCACCATGCGCGGTGAGAAACCAGATCAATACAGACAACGCTGACGCGATCAAATGCAAAGTTCTTGTCGAAGGAGCAAACGGTCCTGTAACCCCGGATGCTGACGAAATTCTAGAAAAACGCGGGATCATCGTCGTGCCGGACATTCTGACCACAGGAACCGGAGTTACGGTCGGCTACTTCGAATGGGTGCAAGGTCTAATGCGCTTGCTCTGGACGGAAGATGAGGTTTACGCTCGTCTTGAGGAACTGGTCGACCGAGTCACTCATAAGGTGTTTAAAACATCCGAACAGTACGGCGGATGCTCATTAAGAATGGCTGCAATGCGAATTGCTATCGACCGGGTGGTAGAAGCTCGCTGGCTCCGCGGTCTTTATCCATAGAACGATAAGAACTCCGCTCGTCCAGAACTCAACTAATCTTTCCTTCGCGCATCATCAATGCGCCAGATTGGGTCTGATTCGCGCAACTCCATATTTACCGCTAAGACATCTTTGAGAAGCTGCTTAACCTCAGGCGGAGCCCCGCTGTCAAGGTCCTCGCGAGCGAACATCGAGCTAATGCTGCCAACCTGTTCATACGGACTATCATCCGGTCTATCAACTGTACGCTTGCGAAGCAAATCAACCATTGCCGCTTGATCCGGATCACCATCCGTATAGAGTTTCATCACTCTACTCGCCTGATTGAAAGCGACGTCGCGCGGATCGGTTTTCTCAAACTGAGAGTTATCGTCCAGGAAAGCCCGGTCTGACCGCTCAGCCATCACACCCTGTTCGGTGTACATGTAATACAGATGCTCATAAGGCTTGAGTTTTCGTTCTAACTCCTGCTCCTTGTCGTACTTTTCGCCTTTCTCGCCACTTGTCAACAGATCTTCCTTAGTAGCGGTTACCTTTCCGTCGCCGCTTCTCTGGGAGATAACCAGATCGATGTCCAGCAATTCACCACTACTTTTATCAATGGTCGAATCGGGCTGAATTCTTTTGCCGGTATCCTTGACGGCCTGTTCACCGTTATAGTTAATCGCATTACTATCGAGGTCTTTGGCGAACTGCAGTTGCTCTCCCTTCGACAAACTATGTATCTCATCGTGAAAGGCTGATACATTCGAGCCCTGCTCTGCGGAATCCATAACTCTGTCGGCAAGGTCTTGAGTTTTACTCTTCTCCGCCGGCTTATGAAGTTGCTCTCCCATGATTCTCTCCTGCGTGCCTTCCCATACCGTATATGCCCACTATCGACTCTACCGACATTAACTTTGATAGGGCAGATCCCGTAAAATTGAGACGGCGGAATTCGGTTGCGACAAAGGAAATTTGCTTGGAATGAGCGGCTCTGACGAAGAACATTCAGAAAACACAGACGAAAATCATCAGACCGAAAATTATCGTCCGACCGCAGAAGAACTCAGCAACGTCATCGAGCTGAATGATTTCAGACATGACTATGAGAACATGCGCCCTGGCCTTCTATCGAGAACGCGGCTTACTATTGCGGCTGTGGCGTTGTTTTTCATCGCCCTGATTCTGATACCTGCTCTCACGCCACTGGGTGAACTTCTGCCGAGCAATGGTCTTACAAGAACAGACGTCGGGAAATTTAGAGTCGATGTTTTTGAGCTTCCTTCGTTGAAGCGCGTCGAAAACCGCATGACCACTCTCAATTCGTCTGTCGTATTAGAGCAACTGGGCTGGTCGACAATGTTTAGAGCCCACGACGAACACGACCACCACGCTTATTTTGAATTGAAGCAAACTGACTTTGTGCCGTTTAAAATTGGCGAAAACGGTTCCCTCCCCAGGACTTCGGAGAAAACACTCTCGCACTTTTCTTTCATTAGAAACGCTGGAGCGATTTTTGTTTTCAAGAACGACACAAAACTCATAGAAGTAGCTGGTATTGCATCTGGTGACATACAAAATTGGAATCTGGATGAATGCCCGCCATTGATCTTTAACTACGGTAAGTCAGCAGCACTATATAACGTTAACAGCAAAGGCGCGCCGGCCGTGGCATATATAGCAGACTTGAACAAGCCGTCGGCAATTCTCGTTCCCGAATTTCAAAGTCTGGAAAAGGTGGCCGCAGATCGATTTGGCAAACAACTTTTCGCATTGAGCGGCGACACCATGCACGATACCGCCCTTACTCAGAGAAAACTGGTTGGCGCAAACTTCGACTACAAACCACCTGCGGTGGCAACCTTCGAGACCGGAGTTTTAATGGAAACTGAATTGTTCCATTGCGGACCAGCAGCAGCACTGGCTTTGGTCGACGCAGAAAAGCTGAGAGTGATCAGCGCACGCAATGGGCAGCCTATAGCGGTTTACTACTTCAAAGAAATTTTCAGTGAACAGCAACTAAGAGACATGACGAACACCGGACTTAAAGCTGGAGATCCGGCAGGGAAAAATCGACTGTCTTACCCGCGTTTTGAAATTCTCCCCGGAGTGCCGGCGGCAATTTGCGGAGACAAACTAATTGACATGCGCTCAGGAAAAATTGTTGATACCTTGAAGAATTTTTCGAAATTCAGCGCTCTGACAGTCGATTACAAGCATCAGATTTTCTACTACAGCTCTAACGAAGTAAGTGGGCATCCAACCGCTTCTTACATGACGGTGAACGTTTACGACCTGGACAAGATATCACTGGTCAATCAGGTCGTGCTCGGGCCTCAGAGCATGCGCGCACCGGTGAAGAAGGAGACCGCTGATGTCGAGGAGCAGCGACTGGATAGCATTCAGCAATTGTTTGTCACAGAGGACGACAAACTTGTCGTGGTAACAGCTCCGGCCGACGAAGCACGGCTCAATCGTTTCGAACCCATGAAAATTAAGAACCCGGAGCTAACACTCCGGGTTCGGGGGATACGGGAGACACAAATCCGTGCGGCAAGACACGGAGTGGACCAAGAACGCTTAAAACTCAATCCACACAACCATTTTATGTTCGCGCGCCGCTAATTACATCACCTATTCAGGCGATTTGAAAAACATTCACCCTGGTAAACCGTCCCAGACCTTGCGCAATCAAAAACGGAGGTGCGAACTCACCTAAAATGCCACAGGCTGGAGCTTAAGAGCTTCATGCACCTTGTATTTGCGCATCTGAGCTTCTATATCGGCTTCCCGAAGAACACCGGTTTCAGTAACCAGCCCACTGAGTAGATCAAATGGCACCAGGTCGAACTGATGGTTAAGGAGCGAAACGCCTTTGGGAGCATCGCTCCAGACTTCCTCGCCAGGTCGATCATGTGATTCGAATTCAAAGAGACGTTCGTCCCCGACAAACTTTTCCGAACCTGATAATGCGTACAACGGCACTTTCAGTTCTCGGCAAGCCACAGCCAACATCCAGGAGCCGACTTTGTTAACTACTCCCGGTCTGGCGATGCAATCGCAGCCCATGAAAGCGGTTGCACAGTTCGGCAAAATCAGACTCATGGCGTTATCGAAGGTGTGGATGACCTCGATTCCGCCGGATGCGAAGCGCGCAGCGAGTTTGCGCCCTTCCATGCTCGGTCTGGCCTCTGTGCAGGCTACTCGGAAATAGCGTCCCCGGGCACGAGCATTCAGCAACGCCGATACCACGGTCGAGCTGAATGAATAAGCAAAGACAAGTGAGCCGGGCTCAATCAGGTCGTAAGCGGCATCGGCAATCGTCGCTGCGCTTTCACACAACATTTTTTCGTAATCATCGAGCGTTTTCTGGCACTTCTCGGACAATTCCTGCGTGGTGGAGGCATCGTCTATGGCTATAAGAACCTTGTTGCACAGGTGAAACAGCGGCGCCATCGCCGGTTGACCAGAAACCAGCTCTTTGCTTGCCTGTTGGATTAAACCGCGAACGACCTCAGGCGTTTCTTTCGCCTTCTCGGTAAAAATAGTTTGAAAAACCACAATCGCACGAAGGGCCAGTTCTGCAGCCCCAGACAAAAGGTCCTCTTTTATTGGCGCGACCAGCTCGGAAATCCACTCTGCATCAGACTTGCTCATGACAATCACCCTAAGAAAACAGCTCTTCGACTGAAAAACCAGCCGTGACATCCCTGATTACAAGATGGAGGACATCGAAAACAATACCAGTTTAACGGCTTGTCAACGAAAACTCTAGAGCTTCGCTTCGGTTAGCGCTTCGGCCATCTGGCGTGACAGTATGGGCATTTTGTCTTCAGTCGAGATATGCGCCCAGGGCAATATTTCGGTTTCCGGAATATCTCGATAGGCGTAGTACTTCAATGAAGGCACGGACCCCTCGTACTCTCGAAGGACCTTTTTCCAGGCGCCAAGAGACTCTCCGGCTTTCGCGACCTCGGTCAGGACAGGAGTGAGTCGCCGGTCGCCGCGCGAGAGAAGAGCCTGTATATCGCTCCAGTTGTGGCTTTCGATACGGACATCCACACCAATCTTGGCTAGATTCTTGCGCAGAAACTCCAATTTTTGCTTGGACTGCGGATCTCTACCCTTCCATTGAAACGGTGTCTGAGCCTTGGGCACGAAAGATGTGCAGCCAAAAACGAACTTCAGCTTTTTATGCGTTTTTTTCAACTCGGTGATCAGGCGCGCTGTTTCACTGATGTCATCCATTGTCTCGAAAGGCAATCCTGCAATACCATAGAATTTCAAACCGCTCATGCCACCAGATTCGATGGCATCCACAGCGTGAAAGATTTCGGCTTCGGTCAGATTCTTTTTCATGATTCTGCGAAGACGTTCCGACCCTGACTCGATTGCAATAGTCACCGACTTCTGCCCGAGCGCTCTCAGTTTGCCAACTAATTCAGTATTCAAAGTATCCGCTCGAACGGACGCTACCGTCACGCTCAACCCCTCGCGAGATAGTAAGCCATCGAGTACATTGTCGAAATCAGGATGTTCGGTAATCGACGGTCCCATCAATCCAATTTTATTTGTAAACGGACGGGCGAGATCCACCTTCTTCAAAATCGTCTCTACAGGCGCTGTTCGAAACGGGCGAGTCAGGTAACTGGCAAGACAAAAACGACATTCCTGCGGGCAACTACGCGCAATCTCAATCAGAAATGTTTCGTTCCAGGTCGTATCGGGCGACAGCATTATCGAATGAGCCACATAATCTTCGGGAGCGCGGAAAAGCAGTTTTGACACTCGTTCCGGTGTTTCGTCATGCAAAGCTTTAACTGCCGAAATCGGTCCGGTTGCGCTCTCGAATTCGAATTCGTAAAGAGATGGAACGTACACGCCGGGATAAGTTGATAGCTTCAACAAGCGCTCGCGTCGGTCTGAGACACCCTTCAACTCTCGCATAGCATCAAGCAATCGGGGGATCGTCACCTCCGCGTCTCCCAAAAGGACGACGTCGAAGATGTCGGCATATGGTTCCGGATTGGCGGATAGAACAGGTCCACCGCCGAAGACGATTGGATCTTCATCGGTTCGGTCTTTAGACAGCCAGGGAATTCCATGCTTCTCCAACATGCCAAAAACGTTGATGAAATCTAGCTCCCACGAGATGGTGAAACCAAACAACCGGCAATCACGAGAAACATCTTCAGACACATCTTTGAACACTCGACTGACTCGAACGTCCGGTGCGCTGTCAAACAAATCGTAGATTAGCTGAAATCCCAGCCCGGACATACCGATCGAATAGTCGTGCGGAAAGCACCAGGCGACTTCAATTTCAGCCTGAGTCTTCGGATGCTTTGGAATTAATCGAATTTCCCGTTCGAACATGCTTCACATTCTCGCAGAATAATTGCGGAAGAACAGCGGCTGTACAGCATTGTGACAATTTCGGTTTTGAGAGAAACCCAGTCTACTTTGCCATCATCTGAAGCAGAGACTTTTCGAGAGCTTCCACCGCCTCTTTCTGGCGATAGACGCGATGGACGTTTTCCTTGATTTGCTTTCGCAAGTCTTCGCGGTAGTCCTTATCCTCTGCCAGCTTAACCGCCACGTCTACATATCCATCCATTGAGTCGACAATCGTGCTTGTCACCCCGATTCCTTCAAGAACACGGGCGGTTTGCATCGAACGCATGAACTTACCAGGTAAGGTGACCGGAACAACTCCAGTCTCCAATGCCTCCAGTGTCGTCATCAAGCCGGAATTGAGAGGAGTATCGAGGAATACATGCCCTGCCTCGCAAAGTCCGAAGTACTGGTCGTGAGATAGCTCAGGCAAGAACACAACATATTCTTGAGCGTTCAAACCGTGTTTTTCAAACGCTAGCGCCAGGCGGTTCATCAGCAAAGGCGCCAGGCGCGAATTTTTCCGACCGAATATGAATTGAGCGTTGGGCACCCGTTTAGCAATTCTCGGTAAAAGTTCATCATACTGCGGCAAATACTTATGCAAATGTTGGAGACAGAGAAACAGAGTCGAATTCGGCTTGACGCCTAGCTTTTGGAGGTCCACTTCACGAGGTTTTACACCGCTAGGTTCGTAAAACGACCCCAAACCGGGGAGACGAGTTATGCTCTCAGAGTAGTGTTCATGAGCATCTTCCGGTTCCATAAGTTCACTAACGAAGTAGTGATCTATTGTCGGCAAGCCCATTGTTATTGGGTGTCCGTAGCTTGCACACTGGACTGGAGCCAATTTCAGAGAGGCAAGACGGTAAGTGTGCGACTCCAAACCAAGACCCGGATAGATGAGAAGATCCTGACCGTCAGCAAGAATTCGATCTCGCATCGCTTCGAACTCCGGGAGTTCGACATAGTGCTCGAATAGCTCTCGCGCTTCCTCGGAAGATTTATCGCGATAAGTATTAGTCGAATATGCGGTTACTTCAAAACGCGACTTGTCGAGATGTTTAGCCCAGCCGCGAATTATGCATTTATATACGGTATGGTCGTGGATTTGGTGAGAAACAATGCCGACGCGCACTCTCCGAGAGGTAATCGGCTTCGCCCTGGCGAGATCCGAACAATCCGTCTTATGAGCATGACTGGCAGAGTCGCAACACACATTGTTAGCAGAACCGGAACACTCAGGATGCAGGTGAGCCATAACGTCGCAGGCCAAACTTCCGAGCGTTCTCTGAATGTCTTTAAAATTCCTGTCGTGAAGAATCAGATAGAAGGGCGTGAGAAAACGCATGGCGTCAGCCGTTTCCGCAGCGTATTTCTCAAGGTCGGAGCGAATATGATCGACCAGCGAATTGATCGAGCTTTCGTAGAGATCAAACGAATTCGAGATCTCTTCCTCCTCCTCGTAGAAACTCTTCAGCTGGGTCATAGCCAGACCCCAGCGGGGAGTAATTGCAGCAGGCCTCAACTCCTGCGCTCGAGCAAAAGCCTCATGAGCTTCCGCATCGCACTGGATATGTGTAAGCGCAACAGCCAGGTCAAGCCATCCTTCATAGAGATCAGGAGCAAGCGTGACTACTTTATCGAGAACTTCGACGGATTCTTCAAAACGACCAATCAGATTCAAAGCCTGACCATAGTTACGCAAAACATTGATGTCATCAGGGTTTTGACGAACAAGTTTCGCCAGGGTCTCGACAGCCTGGTCGTGCTCGCCGGATTGCGTTTGGAGCACTGCAAGATTGTTTCGTGCTTCACCGAAATTTGGTTTGAGCCTTACCGCTTTCTCGAGATGTTTCTTTGCCTCGAGAAGCTCGCCTGCACTGGTCAATGCGACGCCAAGATTATTCTGCAACTCGGCAGAGGACGGTTCGATTGCCTCCGCCATCTTATAGTGCTCAACTGCCTCGTTGAACTTTCCCTGATCAGAATAGCAAGTTCCAATCTCGCACCGGGCCTGAAAGTGCTTGGGCTCGAGTTTCAGCGCCCTTTCCAGGGAGTCGACAGCCTCGTCATACCGCTTCAAACCGCGAAGAGAAAGCCCGAGGTTGTAGTGAACATCAGCATAATCAGGCTGAATCGTCGCAGCCTTTCGATAGTGCTTAACGGCCGTTTCTAAATCACCGCTTGCTGCAAATGCCGCAGCCAGATTGAAGAATGCGGGAAAACATTTAGGGTCGACTTCGATTGCCTTTGCGTAATAGAACTGAGCGGCTTTCATATCGCCGGCTACCTTAAGCAGCGTGCCAAGGTTGTTCAACAAGGCGACGCTGTCCGGCATAATATCGACGGCTTGCTTACTGCAATTGATCGCGGCAGCCAGACTTCCTTCCTGATAATGAATCATGGACATCAGGTGCAGCGCATCGACATTGCCGGGATCGCTGGAGAGAACTTGCTTCACGACGCCTTTGGCGTAGTCGATTTTGCCTGCAGCGATTTGCTGCGCCGCAACCTGCAATGATTGGTTGGCGTTTAGATATCGTGGTGTCGTCATAATAGCTACCAGACTCGAATTCCTTCGTATGCTAGCGCTTATCTTCCACCATCCCATTAAGTGATTATCAGACTTGCAGCGCAAGTTATGACACTGCCACCATATACGATGGCAGATAGGGAGGAGGCAGATCGGGAGGAACCGTAAACAGAGAAAAGGGCACAGCTAATGCCGTGCCCCTCCGTTTATCTTGTATGTAAGCGTTCCGGCGCCAATATAATGAGTCGAGCTAACGATCTAAGTGGCGGTTGCGAGGAGCCGGACGCTCATGAAAACCAGCTTTGCCGGTCAGGTTCCTACTTGAGGAATGTGCTTGCTCCAGTCAGCTCCGAGATTATCGAAAAACTGATGGGCGCAGAGGACATCATCGTAGGTGATTTTTGGTTTATCTGACAAACGAGCTTTGTCTCGCTTGGTCCATTCACCAAAATTTTTCGGTTTACAACGCTCTCGTCTAGGACTGGTCCCGACAATCGCCACCCCCAGGGGGTTCCCGCAGGAATTGCAGGTTACTCGTACAACCAAGACGCCCGGCTCTTGTCTTAACAGCTCTATACCATCCTCACGGAATGGTCGAGAGCAAAATCTACACGATTTTTGCTGAAAGTACTCTTGTATAGCCTGGAATCCACCACCATGGTCAGTTCCCATGTATCCGCCACTTCTAGGTTCGCTTTGCGAACTGTAAGATCACACAACCCAATTTTTTGTTATTGTAATTAGCTCGACACGAAAGTCGGACCACAATCATTTTCGTACCAATTTATTCGGTGCCGGAAATGACAAAGTGATCCGGTGCTTTAGGATTATACTTCAAGCGCAAAAAAATGCATCAGCAACATTTGCGTTTTTCGAAAAATTCTCCTGATAAAAATGGACAGTGATACCACCCATGGAGCTAACTACCAATGACGCATATTGAAGAAATATCGGCAATGGAAATACTGGATTCACGCGGCAATCCGACGGTTGAAGTGACCGTTGTTTTGTCCAATGGTGCTGCAGGAAGAGCTGCAGTTCCATCTGGAGCATCGACCGGTAGTTTCGAAGCCGTTGAGTTGCGCGATAAAGATCCGAACCGCTATGGTGGCAAGGGTGTACTCACCGCAATCGCCCATATACACGGGGATATCAGCAAGGCATTAGTCGGCGCAAGCGCAATGGAACAAACGCTGATCGATCGAGAATTGATTCGACTCGATGGCACCGATGACAAATCAAAACTTGGTGCTAATGCCATTCTCGGAGTCAGTCTCGCAGTAGCCAAAGCAGCTGCCAACTCCCTTGGCATGCCATTATTCAGATATGTAGGCGGAGTATCCGCGAGCGTACTTCCGGTTCCTCTCATGAATATCTTGAACGGTGGAAAACACGCTCAGGACGGAGTAGATCTTCAAGAGTTTATGATTGCCCCTGTCGGCGCACGCTCATTCTCTCAGGCTCTCCAGTGGGGAGCTGAAATTTATCACGCACTAAAGGCGGTGCTCCACAAAAAAGGACTAGCCACCGGGGTTGGTGACGAAGGTGGCTTCGCCCCATCGTTGAAGACCAATGAATCAGCGCTTGAATTGATCGTTGAAGCAATCGAAAAGGCTGGTCTCAAGCCCGGATCCGATATCTGCTTGGCATTAGATCCGGCCTCGACAGAATTTTTCGAGAAAGGCAAGTACACTCTCGCAACTGAAAATCGTTCGTTGAGCAGCAGCGAAATGGTCGCGTTTTATGAGAAGCTGGTAAACAATTATCCGATTGTCAGCATCGAAGACGGGCTCGCTGAAGAAGACTGGGATGGCTGGAAGGAACTTACCGATCGCATCGGCAATCGCGTCCAATTAGTTGGCGATGATCTATTCGTCACAAATACAACGCGTTTGAAACGTGGTATCGATAGTGGTACCGCAAACTCTATCCTTATCAAACCGAACCAGATCGGCACACTAACCGAAACCATCGAAGCTATAACAATGGCGACGACTGCAGGATACACAAGTATTCTTTCGCATAGATCAGGTGAGACAGAGGATGCCACCATCGCAGATCTTGCTGTAGCGATGTCGACTGGTCAGATCAAAACTGGAGCTCCTTGCAGATCGGAGCGAACAGCCAAGTACAACCAGCTTCTCCGCATCGAAAGAGATCTTGGATTGACGGCTGTCTATAAGGGGCTCGAAGCGTTCGGAAAGATAGCGAATAACGTTTCAACAGCGAAACAACCGATATCGAGCAAAGCTTAAATCAACTCGATTGAGTAGCTACCAAATGTCCGATGATCATCTCGATCATCGGACATCCTTTTTACTCCTGCGTCTTCTCCATCGAGAAGAACTGACTATTCTTTGCGTTCGCCCTGCGCGATTGTGTTGACCGCTCCTACGCGCGTAAGAACGGAAACCGTGCGATAACGACCTACGTAGCGGCCGTCCATATATTGGTCGACATAGCTTTTGCAATCCAAACGATCGGTTCCGGTCTGCATGAAGTGGTCCCGTGATCTGGAAGCCCAGGAGCCATTCATTCCTTCGCCAAAATAATAGCTCGTGCGATCGGTCTGCGCTTCTCGGCTGCTCCAGCTCATTGCTGACGCCTGTGTTTCTGTCCAGCCCGGTTGAGCCCAGCGAGCAACAACTCTTCCGCCCGGAACCTCAACGAAACTCACTTCGCTTACCAATTCGGTTCCAACGGCTACAGTGTCGACCGCAGAGTCGACAACACGGGTTACACATTGCCAGCGCCCGGAATAATTCTCGGGGAACGAGTTCGGAGGTGGAACCACCTGACCGGCGTTCGGGCTGCGCCCGTAGGCCACGGTGGGAGCTTTTCCAAGGCTGGGTTGCCCATTACCAAAACTTTGAGTCTGAGTGGGCGCTACCTTTATAGAGGGTTTGGCGACTTCATCAGCGATCGGTGCACCACCGGTGGTTAATATCTGAGGGGTGTCCGCCGCATCCGGTACAGCACCTCTGGTGGTATCACCAGAGCCATTATCCATATCGATTGCTTCGATATGTCCATTCAGCAATGCCGCATTTGCAGGGCTGTTTGACACGACTCCTATTGTCGATGCCGCCACCATAATGAACAAACCTGACATAAGGTTCTTCATCTTCAGTTCGGTACCAAATAGGGTGTCATCAAATCGCTTCATGGGTTTCAAAATATCACAAGATCATCCGGGTTGCCAAAATTATCATGCCCTTGAAAGCGCACACTTAGACCTATTCTGAATTTCATCCAGAAATCTTAAGCTTTCCACTTGACAATAGCAAGTTAATCCTTGTGTTTGCAACAAGTCTTCTAAGAGCATCGGTTGTACGTTCTGAATAGCATTTATGAGTGGTAACATAGCAACCTACGTGGTCCTTTCAGCCCTACAACTGGGCTTTGAGCGTTTTCGCCTCAGAAGAGACGATTGCAATCGACATCATAAAACCCCGACAGATGGCTGTTTCGACCTCAGTGGTATTCTTCCCACGACAAAAGTACAAAACGTTATAGAGGTAGCTACTCGTGAGTAATAAAACCGTGCCTGAATGCGACATCAAAGACCCATCATTGGCGGCGGAAGGCAAAGTCCGCATCGAATGGGCAGACCGGGATATGCCGGTCTTGAAACTGATTCGGGACAGATTTGAAAAAGAGAAACCTCTGAAAGGTTTGCGCCTGTCAGTCTGTGCGCACATTACAACTGAAACCGCCAACCTGGCTCGCACATTACAGGCTGGTGGCGCCGACGCGCTCTTGATCGCTTCCAACCCCCTGTCCACTCAAGACTCGACCGCCGCGGCTCTCGTGAAAGAGTACGGAATGCGCGTGTTCGCAAAGAAAGGCGAGGACATTCCGACATATCACAAGCACATTGAAATCGCTCTCGACCACAAACCGCAATTGATAATCGACGACGGTTCGGACCTGGTAGTAACTCTCGTCCAAAATCGTAAAAACCAGATCGCTGACGTCATCGGCAGCACGGAAGAAACCACCACTGGTATCACCCGTTTGATCGCGATGCACAAAGACGGCTCGCTTCCATTCCCGGCGATGGCAGTGAACGATGCTCAGACGAAGCATATGTTCGACAACAGATATGGTACCGGTCAGTCGACACTCGATGGTATCATCCGCGCTACCAACCGTTTGTTGGCAGGTAGAACTGTAGTGGTTGTCGGCTACGGCTGGTGCGGCAAGGGTACGGCAATGAGAGCTCGCGGCATGGGCTCCAATGTCATCGTCTGCGAAGTCGATGCCATCAAGGCTGTCGAGGCTGTCATGGACGGATTCCGTGTTATGCCGATCAGCGAAGCGGCTGCTCTCGGCGATGTATTCATTACCGTGACCGGCAACAGACACGTGATCGACAGAGAGCATTTCCAGAAGATGCGTGACGGAGCGATCGTTTGCAACTCCGGACACTTCGACCTGGAACTCAACCTGGAAGCCCTCGCAGCAGACGCGACCTCGAGACGCGAAGTCAGACCGTTCATGGAAGAATTCGTGTTGAAAAACGGCAACCGCGTCTGCGTATTGGCAGAAGGTCGCCTGGTCAATCTCAGCTGCGCTGAAGGACACCCTGCAAGCGTTATGGATATGAGTTTCGCCAACCAGGCGTTGGCGCTCGAGTATCTCGTGAAAAACCAAGGTACATTGCAGCCCGGTCTTCACAGACTGCCGGCCTCAGTAGACCAGGAAATCGCAAAACTCAAACTCGATTCACTGGGCGTGCATATCGATAGCCTCACACCAGAGATGATTGAGTACATGGGTTCCTGGACCGTGGGCACCTAAGCTCGGTTCACCAAATAGAAACTCTAGAACGCCGGACGCTATTGCGACCGGCGTTTTTAATTCGGCGAAGGTGTTCGGTCCGAAGTCGCAGAGCATGAACTAGCACCTTCACGACTCCTTTACTTTACAAATCACTGCTTAACCAACTGAGGTCAAACTAGGTCGTGTTCCCTCTGCAAAAACATGCTTGCAAACGGCAATGCGACCATGAGTCAATCGCACAAAAGAAAACTGTCAAAATCAACCGCACTTCACTCCGTAGCACCTGAGGTTCAACAAACGCTGGTCATCGGGCTGGCTATATGCTTGCTAAGCCTCGTGTCGCTATTCATTTATAACGGTGTAGAAGAATTGCGCCACAGTAAGAACAATCATGAGCTGATCAGACGTCAGGCGATCATGCGAAGGCACAACCTTTTGCGCCAGTATGATCGAGATCACGATAAACATATCGATCAGGACGAAGCGAATTTCGGAGCGCTTAACTCGTATCAGTTTTAAGCACTTGCTCGCCAGCGTTTCGATCCAACTGAGAATCCAGAACGAAAAGACGCGCCTCATTCGAAACGCGTCTCTTCTTTATATTGATAGTGGATCGGAATTCTTAGTTGATCTTTTGGAACATGTATCCGATTCCGCGTGCAGTCAGTATGAGATCCGGGTTCGATGAATCTTCTTCGAGCTTCGATCGCAATCTACTGATGTGAACATCAACGACGCGTGTGTCGATTCGATGGTCTGGAGGATATGCCCAAACTTGCTGAAGAATCTCGCCACGAGAGAACGGTCTTCCGGAGTTGGTTACGAGAAGTTCAAGCAGACTGAATTCCATACCGGTCAATCTGATCCGCTCATTTTTTCTCGTGACCTGTCTCTTATTAAGATCGATCTTCAGGTTGCCGATAGTAATGACGTTTGTACTCTTACTTTGACCGGCCTCTTGCTGGCGCTCTACAGTCCTACGGAGAACCGCTTTAATACGGGCTTCCAGCTCGCTCGGGCTGAATGGTTTGACGACGTAATCGTCAGCACCAATTTCTAATCCTTGTATTCGGTTTGATACATCGGCTACAGCCGTCAACATAATGATCGGCGTATCGGAAGTTTTGCGGATTTCGCGGCAAACTTCATAGCCGTCCATCTTGGGCAACATAACGTCGAGAATCACAAGGTCCGGTTGAAAACTGTTGAACTGATCAAGAGCTTCTTGACCGTCCGCAGCCGTCGCCACATTGTAGCCGGCCAATTTCAAACGAGTTTCGAGAATACGCCGAATTGACGCTTCGTCGTCGACCACAAGAATCTTCTCTTGATCGTTATTAGTTTCAGTCACTACCCTACTCTCTTCAATGCTTCCAGACATTTCTTGTCCTTTGATTATCCTGACTGTGCCAGAGCGAGTTACGTCCGAAATCCGCATGACACCTTAGCAACCGCAAGGCAGCGGAGGCGGACCTGCCGACCTTGAGTATATAACATCAAACGATCGTTCTCATAAGATGATCGAAAAACAGATTCTTATCCGCATCTGAAATTCGCTAGGCCCTATAAATGCTCGTCTATTTTGCCAAAATTAACAGCAATTTATCTCCATCAGTGACACCTTCAGGCGGGCGCGACGTCCGCGCACAACATTCTTAGAGCGCGCTAACGAAACGTCGGATTGTAGAGCTCACGTCACTTTCGGCGACATTGCATCTACTGCTCATCGTTCAAGCTTGATTATCACCACTAAATGACAACTATCCTAAAACGCCAAAACGTCTGATATGCACAGTAGCCCTTTTGGCGCACCAACATATTCAAAGTACGCATAAAACCGCATCAGAAGCGCTATGGATCTGTTTCTCCAGACCCGGGCAGCACTACCCCCGATACCACCCGTGGTTACAACTTGACAAGTCGATAAACGCCCAAAACAGCACCAAATACGGTTGTCATTTGCCAATACGCAACAACGCGCAACATTCATCAGCACTCGATTTAACCCGTCCCAGCCGGGTTTTAGAGCCATCGGTAAAATCTGCGAAAACTCTGTGACTCGTCTTAAAAAAGGTGAGTGCATGCCGTAGCCAGTCATGTTACTATGCTGACCTGGTCGGACCAGTACCGATTAACTTACTAGTTTGCATTTTTAGACTCGAGTCGTTGAGATAGTTGTCGGGAGACATAGAGGGAGAGTGGAATGAATAAGCCTACGTTGAGCTTAGCTCTGAGCGTATCACTGGCGCTCGCACAGGCTGGATGGCAAGGAGCGCAGTCGAAATCCAACGCCATTTGGCAACAAATGTCGGGGACAAGTGCTGCGAAGAAAACTGCGCAACCAGCTAAAAAGGTTGCTGCAAAAACATCGGCGAAGAAAGTCGTAGCGAAAACGACTAAGCCTTCACCGGCGGTATCACCTAATACTATTGATGAGAGTCATGCTCTCCTGTTTTTCCCAGGAAAGGACAAGAGCGCAGCCGCCATCAGTGGCCCTGTACCTAACGCAGCTCTCTCAATCCACCCGACACTGCCGACGAATATCGAGACGTCACCGCTTGCTGAACCAGCATCGACTGCACCCTCTACCGATACTTCGATCAGCGAAATTCCGATTGACGAAAATCTCAAAGCGATTGAATCAGCTCCAGCTCCGAAGAGAAGCAATGACCTCATTGCTCAGTTCAACGCCGACAACGTAATCGCTCAAGCTGACACCTCCGCAGTGACTGCCAGCCCGATACCACCAGTGGTGACTGGCACCGTCGACTTCGAAGAATTCAAACCGACCAACGCGATCGACTTGAAGGTTTCAAGATCAAGAACCTTTAAATTGAGAAACAAAGTTGTTCGTACCTCTATAAGCGATCCTGGCGTAGCAGAACCCGTAATCGTTGCTGAAAACCAGATGGTTCTCCTCGGCAAGTCACCGGGTAAAGCAACACTCGTTCTCTGGGATGACGCTGGTAACTCGTCGGCTATCGACCTGCGCGTATCGAAAGACTACACAGGTCTGCAATCGACTCTCCGCGAAATCGACCCCCGCATCATCGTCAAGACCTACTCGGTCGGTGGTTCGGATCGTCTGATTCTCCTCGGCGATGTCGACCACGTCGAATCAGTCATTCGTGCATTCGCAGCAGCGAACGTATATATGGATGACCGCGGCATGAACATTCAAGTCGCGAACAACCGCCTGATGGGTACCCGTATCGGTGAAGTCGGTGCACAAGGTTCGTCGTCACAAGGTGGTCAATCCGGACAGCTCGCGCAGTTGAACTCCGTCGATAAATACACCTTCTTCCCTAACTACAACAACAACGTGAGCTTGGCTCAAGGCATCACCTCAGACGGTGGTCGCGTGACCAGTCTCATCAAAGTGCGTAAAGTACCGTTGATCGCATTGCACGTCACGTTCATGGAAATGAACACACTGGCTGCACGTTCACTCGGTTCGACTGTAGGTATCAACTACTCGGGTGCCGGCTTCGGATTCGGTATTGGTGGTGCCCCAACAACGGCTGGAGGTCTGCCGGCTAACACTATTTTAGGTTCAGACCCAGGCAACTATTCACAAATTCCGACTTTCAGTCCTCCCGGAACTGTTGATGGAGCCCCGGCAGCTTACTCGACGGGACCTGTGACATTCACAAGCCCATCAGCTTTCACTCCTACCACCTCAGGTATAGGCTTGCCAGTTTTTGCGCAAGCTGCGCAGTTACTCAGTCAACAAGTACTGCTCGGTGCTCCTGGTGGTGCGTCGTTCACTCCTGGCGGTCTGGGTGTTCTTTTCAACGCGATCTCGAACTTCGCAATCGCTGACCGTTATAGATTCTCAATTCAACCGAGAATCATCGGCTCGATTACTCACAACCGCGCTCGTATTCTGGCGGAACCAACGCTGGTTACGATCTCCGGAGAACGGGCATCGTTCCTGGCTGGTGGCGAAATTCCAATCCTTCAGTCTATCGCGACCGCGGGCGCCGCGCTGGCTTCCGTCACGTTCGAGCCATTCGGTCTCAGAATCAACATGATTCCCGTGCTGATGGAAAACGGCATGATCAACCTCGAGATCTCGCCTGAAGAACGTATCGTATCCAACACATTCGCATTCAACTTCCCGGGCACTCTGACCAACATTCCTGGTTTCACTACCAGAAAAGCTCAGACCATCGTCGAGATGAAACCGGGACAAGAACTCTTCATCGGTGGTTTGATTACCACCAACAACGGTAGAGAACTCAGCAAATACCCGATCTTCGGTGAGATTCCTGTAGTTGGCGCGTTGTATCGCTCCAAAGCATGGAACAAAAACGAGAGTGAACTCGTTGTATCCGTGAGACCGGAAGTGATTCTGCCCGGCACACCTGGACAACTCAAACTTCCTGAAGAAATCGGGCGAGTTGAAGGTCCTCGTGACATGAACATGTTCCAAGTCGAACCAACCGTGATTGACGAACGTCACTACACCTCCGGTCGCTCGGAAAGACACCAAAAGACTTCACCAACATTGCCAGAAGGCGCTCCGATTCCGGACAGCAGATAATCGCTGGACTCGCGTAATTAGGGCAATTAGTTAACTGAATCAGAGGGAGAGTGGAATGAACAAGAAGGGGACGAGCTTAGTACTAAGCCTGTCAGTACTTGTAGGACCGGTGCAGACGCTAGTCATGCAGCCGGCACAAGCAGCCGATGCAATCTGGCAAAAAATGTCGGGCAGCAAAGTCACGACATCCAAGAAGACTGCTAAGAAAACAACGAAGGTAGCTCCGAAAAAAGCCACAGTCGCTAAGAAACCGGCAGTCAAAACCATAGCCACCACGGGCAGTGTCGCGGACGATCACGTCATGCTCTTCCTGGGCGGCAACAAAAATGCAAAAGAAGAATTAGCAACCGAGCCGGTACCGGCAGCTGCGCTGAGCATACATCCCTCATTGCTCCAGGCGGACAAGCTGTCCACTCCCGCCACCCACTCAGGCGATATCGTCGCCTTGAACTCGACATCGACCCAGAACGGATTCTCGATGGCAGAAGTGCCAACGTCGGAAGCCGTTGTCGATAGCGATAAGCAACTCATCGCTCAGTTAGCTCCCGACCAGGTGATCTCACAGTCGACGTCATCCGGCGTGACTGCTACGCCCATTCCGCCGGTAGTTACTGGAGCAGTTGACCTTGAAGAGTTCAAGACAACCAACGAAATCGATTTGAAAGTCTCTCAATCGAGAACTTTCAAAATGCGCAACAAGATCGTTCGTACATCGATTAGCGATCCTGGTATTGCAGAGCCGGTAGTCGTCGCAGAAAACCAAATGGTTCTGCTCGGCAAAGCTCCCGGTAGCGCCACCATGGTTCTCTGGGACGATGCCGGTAACACGGCAGCAGTAGACATCGTCGTCTCACGCGACTTCTCGGAACTGCAGACAGCACTCCGCGAAATCGATCCCCGTATCGTTGTGAAAGCTTTCTCAGTAGGTGGCTCGGATAGAGTTCTTCTCCTTGGAGATGTAGACCACGCCGAATCGATCATCCGCGCAATGATGGCTTGCAACGTCTTCATGGACGACCGCGGTTTCAATATCCAAGTTGCAAACAACCGTTTGATCGGAGCAAGAATTGGTGAACAGGGTGCCTCTGGTAGCAGCGGTGCTGGACAGGGCGGCGGAACAGGACAACTCGCGACTCTATCTTCGGTAGATCGCTACACCTTCTTCCCTAACCTGCCAAACAACGTCAGCAAAGCGCAAATCATCACAAGCGATGGTGGACGCGTTACCAGCTTGATCAAAGTCCGAAAAGTACCGTTGATTGTTCTTCACGTGACCTTCATGGAGATGAACACCACTACGGCACGGAAGCTCGCGACCGCCGTAGGTGTCAACAATGCTTCACGCGGCTTCGCATTCGGTATGGGTGGTACGAACAACCTCAGTAATGGTGTGTTCAACTCCACTGGTGGTCTCACTCAAAACTTGCCGACAAACATCATCCAGCCGGCTTATGGAGCATCGCTACCAGCAGGTTCTCAGCCTCTGGGCTGGAGTGTCCTACCGGCCAACTTCCAGTCTAACAACGCGATCGCTGGATCTGGACTTATGAATGGTCCAACCTCGCAAATTGGTATCGGATCTCCACTCATCGCTCCTCAGGTGGCACAGCAGTCGGTTCTCTTCGGAGCACCTGGCGGCGCTAGCTTCGCACTCGATAACATCCTCAACTTGTTCACAGCAACCAACAACTTCGGTGCCAACGACAAGTCGAGATGGTCGATCACTCCGACAATCCAAGGTTTGATCAACCAACAGCGCGCAAGAATCCTCTCGGAGCCATCACTTGTATGTATCTCCGGTGAGCGTGCAGCGTTCCTGGCAGGCGGCGAAATTCCGATCCTTCAGGCAGTTGCAGCAGCCGGTCAGGCACAACAATCGGTTGTGTTCGAACCATTCGGTTTGAGAATCAACTTCATTCCGGTCTTGATGGAAAACGGAGCGTTGACCCTGGAAATCTCTCCGGAAGAGAGAATTCCATCAACCCAGAACCAAATTCAGGCACCTGGATCAAGCACACTCATCCCGTCATTCACCACAAGAAAAGCTCAAACCACGGTTGAAATGAAACCTGGTCAAGAACTCTTCATCGGTGGATTGATCACATCCAACAATGGTCGTGAATTGAACAAACTTCCGATCTTCGGTGAAATCCCAGTTCTCGGTGCAATGTACAGATCGAAAGCTTTCGCGAAGAACGAAAGTGAATTGGTCGTAGCGGTTCGTCCGGAAATCATCCTGCCAGGTACACCTGGTCAGCTCAAGCTTCCGGAAGAAATTGGTCGTGTTGAAGGTCCTCGTGACACCAACCTGTTCCAAGTTGAACCGACAGTACTCGACGAACGTTACTTCTCGACAGGTCGCGCAGAACGTCACCAAAAGACTTCGCCGACACTGCCCGAAGGCGCACCGATTCCGGACAGCAACTAATACTTGCCAACGGACTAAGAGAATTGAAAGAGGCAGCTTACGGGCTGCCTCTTTTGCGTTCACGCTCAATCCTTCCAGGCCAAGCGCTCGAAACAGTTAGGATACTGGAACGAGGTGAAACCGCTTGACACTACATCCGATACCAACTTGATTAGACCGCCTTAGTCTAATTGCAAGTAGTAAAAAGCGCCGTTCGATTCAAACGGCGCTTTCAAGATTTAGTTTCGATTGCGATTCGAAGTCAGTAATTTAGCGGCGTTTGCTCGACTTCTTGGCGGCTTTCTTCTCGTACTTTTCGATGAAGTGTCTGGATTCCATCGGGAATTCATCCAGAAAAACTTCGAGAACATGCTCAACTGATCTGGCGATAAACTCTTCGCGATTGTTCTCCGGACTGTAGCAATTTGCCAGACCGGCTTTGTCGACGATTTTAAGCAAACCCTTCTCGGAGAGTCGCACCATCGTGGTCATGACAGTTGTGTAAGCGATTTCGCGTCGTTTGCGCAGCGTATCGTAGATTTCGCGTACAGTGACAGTCGGATTTGCGAGTTTCCACGCGAGCTCCATAATGTCACACTCTAGATCGCCGAGAAACTTCTTCAACCCCTTCTGATTGAATCTAAAAGAGGCGTTCTCGTCGTGCATTCTCATGAAATAACCATCCCATACCCGTTTCCGATGATCGTAACACAGCCTGACGACTTGTGGTAGTTGGTTTATCGAAATGCGAATTACGCGAAAAGACGGACGAAGTGCTGTTTTCGTTGAACATGAAAGCATTCATAACTCGCAGGCTATAGATCTGAAGAAGATAAGCTGACAATTTGCGCCTCGAGGTGTTTCAATGGCTCAATATCAGCCCCGAGTCCGGTATCAAAAATGTCGAATGGTTTAAAGCCTGTTGTCTTCCTCGATCGCGACGGAACCCTGAACGTGGAATCAGGATACATCCGCAACCTTTCGGATTTGAACCTGATCGAAGGCGCCGGAGAGGCAATCCGGAAGCTCAATTCCGCCGGAGTAGCGGCTGTATTGGTCACCAATCAAACAGGAGCAGCACGCGGTTATTATTCGGAAGAACATATCCGCGATTTGAATGCGCGACTGGTGAAACTGCTTAAAGAAGAAAACGCATACCTCGACGACCTTTACTATTGTCCACACCTGGCCGAGGGGACAGTTGCTCCCTATGCCAGAGAATGCGACTGTCGAAAACCGGCTCCTGGTCTGGTTGAACAAGCGTATAGAGAACATCCTGAATTGGATCGGGCTCGTTCATTCGTGGTCGGCGATAAGGCCACCGACGTGGAACTCGCGACCAATTGTGGTGCGAAGAGTATTCTGGTTGAGACAGGGTATGGAAAACAAGTTGTGGCGGGCGAATATCAGTGGAAGGTCACACCGGACTTCCAGACCGACAGCATCGTGCAAGCCGTTGAATGGATACTCGCTTCACTGAAGTAATCGGTTAACTAATTAGTGAACTAAGTTGAGGCTAATCGACTTCGGTAACTGACTCCGATATCGGTTACGCAAATCTCGATTTTAGTAGCTGGCTCATTTCGTTAAGCAAACTCGGAATGTCGAACGGTTTCGGAAGATAGAGGTCGGCTCCTGCTTCCAGCGCTTTCGACTGATCCGGATGCGATGTCGCCATAACTACCCAAATCTTGCAGAGCGCTTCGTCCGATTTGAGCACACGGCAAAGTTTCCAGCCGTCCATTTTTCGATCGGACAAATTCGATTCCAGAAGAATCAGATCGGGAGGCTCATGGCGAGCCATGGTCAGAGCGTCATCTGCAGAACTCGTCACTTCAACAGTGTAGCCTTCGAGTGAGAGTGTCTCTTGTAACAGACAGGCCATGGCGCCATCCGGCTCCACGACAAGGATGCGGCCGGTAACAATGTCTTCTTCCGTTTTGCGCACTTCCACTTTGGTTGTCGGAAAAGTGCTTCCTTTTCGAATTTCCTCACGCGGATGATCGTCAAGGACAAAACAAGATTCGAGTTTCTGCTTCGCCAGATCTCGAGCGTCACGCGCAGAAGTCAGAACGTCGACATAGCTCTGAAAACGGCGCTTCGTGCTATCGACGATTCCAACAGCAACCGAGATCAATGGCACCCTTCTTCTGATGCCACCACGGCCGGTGGAAATCAAATATCCTCGCTCGATGTCACCTTTAGGGTAAAAACGAGAACTCATTTTATCGAATTGCTGGCAGATTCTTTCTGCTTTACGCAAAGCTTCTTCAGGTCGGCAAGTCATCAAAAAGTCGTCGGCTTCGATGTGTCCGACAAAGTCGGTATCATCGGCGATATCAGTAAGAATCGCCCCCAGAGCTTTAATCAACTGGTCGCCTGCCAGGTCGCCATAGGTTTCGTTGTAAACCCGAATCTTATTCAGGTCGATCGACATCGCCGCCCAGTTGCGATCCGAGACTAGCAGCTGTTCCAGCATACGACGAATCATATTCGGCCCGGGCATTAGCGTGAGCGGATTCGAAAATTCTTCCTGACGTCTCCGCAAATGTGCGAGCACACGAATCGCCAGTTCGTTTTTATCGATCGGATCCTGCAGGACATCGTCCGCACCATATCTGAAGGCATTGATGCGCTCGTTTACATCAGTGGATGGATGGAGTAGAACGAGCACCGGTCTCGGATGCACGAGAGTGGCACGCACCTGCTGGCAGTAAAGTCGGCCGTCGCCTTCAGGCATGTTCGCGGACAGAATGATCAAGTCAGGATGAATGAACGACAGGAGTTCATTCGCTTCCTCAAATGAGGTTACAGCATTCACGCGTGCACCGGTCTTCTCGAGAATCGAAGCATACTCAGCAGCCTGTCGAGCCTGATGAATAATGAGAAGTTGCGGTGTTGGAAGCATCATGCGAGGTCACGCCCCCGTTGTGCTTGTTTTTCATACGTAGCCGCGGGCAGTCTAACCGTGAATGTGCTTCCGCCGGCGCCACTAGCTACGGTGATATCTCCGTCCAGAGCAAGAGCGAGAGAACGCGTGATGTAGAGCCCGAGACCGGTTCCTTCCGTTTGACGAACCAGCGGATTATCGAGCCGGCTGAATTTATGGAAGATCTTCGGAAGATGTTCTTCCGGTATCCCCACGCCTTGATCGGAAACTAGAAACTCTACCATCTCCGTAGGGTTGGCGCCGTCGCCCGGATCGTACATGATGGAACGCGCCAGGAAAGTAACTGTAGTTCCGGCTTGCGAATACTTGATGGCGTTGTCGATCAAGTTGGTCAGAATCTGTTCCAAACGATCCGCATCAGCCCAGACCGGCGGCAAGCCTGCCGGAATATCGATGACTATTTTATGTTTCTCGGCTTTCTCAGCAAGATTGAGTTGAACTCTTTCTACCGCATCCTGAAGATCAATGGCTCTGTTGGTGAATTGCAGCCGTTTTGATTCAAGGCGTGAAACAGCCAGCAGATCTTCAACCAGGCGCGTCAGACGGTCTGCCTGGTCTTTGATAATACCGACGTACCTTCTCTGCTGGCTGACATCAAGACGATCCCCGGCGCGCAAAATCGTGTCGGCAAAACCTTTTATGCTGGTAAGCGGAGTTCTCAACTCGTGACTGACAGTGCTGACGAAATCGGTTTGAGCTTGTTGAAGAGAGTTTGCCTGCAGGATGTAAACAATGGTCAGATGACCGGCACCATTCTTATCAGCGGAAGTGGTCTTGGCTGCTGCAGTTTTGGCGCCGGTCGATTTTGCGCTCGCCGCTTTGGGCGAAACCGTTTTCTCGGCCGCGGCGGTTTTAGCAGCCGATGCTGTTTCGGCAGCCTCCTTGATTGGAACGTGGCTTACGGGCATAACTAGCTGCGCGCCAGTTTTTCCTATTATCGAGGCCAGCTGCTGCGCCTTCGCCGACGTTTTACCGTCCGCCACCGCATTTGGTGCGTTGCTACTGAGCAACGGATGCTTCGGAGCATCTTGCTGCGTGTCTGGTACTTCAAAGTTGATAATCGACTTGAGCGGCTGCCCCTTCAAAGACGCTGCGTCCTTGCCGACGAGCTTAGCCAAGGCGGCGTTAACGCTCACTATCAAGCCCTGGGAATCGCTTACCACGAACCCGTCAGCACACTCGTCCAGTAGACAACGGTAAATGTCTTCGCTCTTCAATTGCAATGTTCAATGCCACGTAAGTAGGGTGTGTGCGCGAACCCAATACACGTCGAGCGGGAGGGCCCAAAACCTACGTTATCACCACATTAAGTATCTACTGGGCATTACAACCTATTGTTAAGGTTTAGACCCGAGGCTCAGGTCAAGAAGCTGGCTCAATCGCCCCTTGTCAGTCAGGTAAAGATAGCCAACCAGCGCCTCCATAGCGGTTGCGTAGCGATATGAAGCCTGGTCGGCACGCCTGTTGCCCGTTAGTTTAAGATTTCTTGCTCGACGGACTATGTCCTGCTCCGGCTCCAGGAGGTGTTCCATCAATCCTTCCAGGATTCTTGCCTGACTTTCGGCATTGACCCGGCGCACCACCTTCTGATGAAGCGACTCCGCGCTATGGGTGGTCATCACCTCGCGCTCCCGCTCGTAGAGCTCGAAAACAGCGTCACCCAGATGCGCGAGCATCCGTAACGGCAAGTTTTTTGCCTCTGTTGTGGACAGCGTCTTTTCAAATAGCATCTGTGAAGAAACCGCTCCTGTTCAGGGTTTCAATAATCAATCCTTGAAGTGCTCTTTGGAGCCGCGCTTGTTATGGCGCGTGTGATGACCAGGTCCGGATTTTTTGCGAGCATCACCACGCGAAGAGCTTTCGTCACTGCCGCCCCCACCCAGCATTCTGGAGGAAATCACTTGCATCGCAAATGAAGGTAACGCCGACAAGATGCGCTGAGCGCGCCACGGTTCAGATACAAGGCGGTAAAACCATTCGAGATGCAGCTTGCGGAAAAATGCCGGAGCCCGCTTGGTGAAGCCGGACCAGACGTCAAAGCTTCCACCGACGCCAATTACGACTGCATGGCCAAACTTTGCCTGCCAGCGTTCAATGAAAAATTCCTGGCGCGGAACACCCATTGCGACAAGCACCAGTCTAGGATTCGCAGCGGCAATCTCGTCGACCATCGCTTCTTCCTGAGCGCCATCAAAAAATCCGTCATGGCTGGCGACGATATTGATTCCTGGATGACGACTCGGCAGAGTTGTGAGCAGTTTTTCCAGAACTTCGCCACGGCCGCCGATTAATGCGACCGGGATGCTATGCCGCGCGGCGCTACCTAGAGCTTTATCAGCAAGTTCGATTCCAGGCACGCGATAACACTCATGTCCATCAAGACGAATCGCCCAAACAGCGCCGGCTCCGTCGGGCACGATCAGATGCGCGTGACGAATAATGCGATCCAGATCAGCATTCTTTTGAGCCTGAATGACCATCTCAGCGTTTATCGTCACAACGTGCATGCCGCGATCGTTAGCCCATGCTCGCTCAATTCTTTCAAGCGCCTGGGTTTCGTCGACGACGTCGACCGGATAACCCAGAACTTTCTGGCGGGCTTCTGATGTTGACGGCGTTATTGGCATTGTCTGCGGTGCCTCGCGAATTCAGGTTTCCTAATTACAGCTGCGAAATTGGCTACAGAGCCAGCATTCAGCTTCCTAGAATTCTAGCTATAACATCGAAGTTCTGGCAAGCCAACTCATTTTGAGACGCTGTCACCTGTTGGGCTCGTTCTCGAAAGGCTGAATTGTCGGAAGAGGCTGTCTTGACCAGGTTTGCGAGTTCAGCCGCCAGAGCGGCATCGTCGTTATCGCTGGAACTCTTGGCAAGATTTAAGCATGGCTGCTCGAAGTTTTTCATCAGGTAAGAAACTTTCGGATCGTATGCAAGCCCCACGGCAGGCACTCCCGATTTAAGCGCCATCAGCAAAGCATGGAAGCGCATCCCCACCACAAGATCCAGCTCGGATAACAGCGATAGCCACTGGCTAGGGCGGTCAATCTTAGAAAAATCCAGCTCCAGGGTGGCATGCCCATTTGATTTCCAAATCGTCGAGAAGACTTGGAGCAACTCGGCATCCTGATTATGCTGCAAAATCAGTGGAACGAGTATTGTCCCTTCACGCGCGCCGGCGCTCAGGCTGTGCGCCATCGCTTCGACTGTGGAACGACTGATGTGATGACTTTCGCGAATGGATAAACCCATGAGACTGCTGCCAGGCGGACGATTTTTGAGCGCGGCTTCTGTTTCACCAGGCAGGGCAGAGGGCTGTAAGCACCAGACGGGATCGGCTGTCAGACGTGCTTTGTCGATGCCCCAACTCCTGAGAAGGTCGACGGAATTGCTGTCCCTTACCGCTATTTCTCGGGCGAAACCCATAGATGCTTTTGTTAACGCAACGGAGAGCGGACTCTTGAGCGGACCGACCCCCTGCGCATAAATGACAGTTGGTGCGCCGCTCAACTTCGCAAGCAGCGCCAGACCGGCATAGTAAACGACGGATTTGACCGAACTGGCGTCTTGATACAGCCCTCCGCCACCACTTATGAAAAGTCTCGCCTTCGAAAAATACGGTCCGATTTCAGCCAGCTTCCATCGATTGATGCTAGTGACGCCGAACACTCTGTGAGTCTTCTCCGGATTTTGAGAAAGAACGACAATTTTTGATTTGTCAGAAATTAGGCGCGAGACCTCAGCGATAATCTCCTCGAGAATCGCCTCATCGCCTAAATTGTCGAAGCCGTAATAACCGGAAATAACAACATATTCACGTTCAGACATGATGGGAGTGTACACCAAGTCGCGTGGTGCGTGTAAACTTCGATTTAGTAAGTTGAATAGGATTTCGATATATCAATGGGCGAATGCGCCGCTTTAGCTGAAATCGGGAACTTGGCAAATACAATCGGCACGACCGTTTTCGACGGCGGGCGCGTGCAATGCAACGAACTTGAAATAGAGGATTCGAAGCAACTCTGCAACGTACTCCGGCACGCCAACAATGAAGGAGTTTTTGTCTTTCGCGGTGCGGTTGACGAGCGTCCTGCCAAGCTGGCAAAGCTGTTCCCTGCTTCTGAGAAGCATGTGCAAGCGGTGTTTCTGAACCTGAGCAAGATGAATAGAATCATCGAACACGTCAAGGGCGATCAGGTTGTCTCGGTTGAAACAGGTATCAAGGTTAGCGAGTTAAACGAATATCTGAGTAAACATGGGCAATGGCTGCCGGTCGAGTTTAGCTCCGCCACCGTCTCACTGGCAGACATATTAGATACCGCAGATGGTGGATACCTCGAACCATTCAGTGGAGGAGTAAAACATCTTGTTCTCGGCATGGAGCTCGGGATCGCGCATGGAGAGTTGATTAAGACCGGTGGCAAGATTGTCAAAAATGTCACAGGCTACGATTTAAGCAAGGTTTTTACGGGCAGCCGCTCCTGGCTAGCAGTACCACATATGGTGCACCTCCGATTGCATTCAAAACCGGAAACCGAGGTTGCATTCGTAGTCTCAAGCGAAAAACCGCAAGAGCTGGTAGGTCTGGCAAACCGGCTCCAGGCGACCGGTCTACCCGCCTTCTCGCTGGAGTTAATTGATAAACGCTTGCTGCAACGAATCGCAAATCTTGCAGCCGGTTCAGCAGACGGTTCAGCGTCAGTTCAACAGGATATCGCCGCCTTCGGTTCCGCGACAGGCGACCTCGAAGGTAAGTTGATCGTGAGTACACGCGGGCATCACGATGTCTGCCGAGAGGTAGCGAGAGCCTTGCAGGAAGCCGTTTTACAAAGCAATCTGCAATTGGAAGCCGTCGAGGTCGAGTCGGCATTGCTCAATCGAATCCAAAGAATCTGCTCCGACGTTTTCAGAGCCCATGAAGATTATGTCGAGTTATCGATGCCGGCATCAACAATGTCCTACTACTTCGAAACGCAGTGGCGAAGCAGCAAACGGTTGTGGTCTGCTAGACCTTCGAGTGGTAGACTTCGACTGGCGGTGGATGATGCGGAATCATTCATCAGCGATTTATCCAATTTTGCGAATTTGATTAATATGGATGATGCGCAACCGCTGACGGTGGCATACGCTAATAGTTCTCATGACTTCGTTACTCGACGCATTCCGGCTGACCATGAGAGTGACAGCGGCCTGCGCAACGTCATTGATAGACTGAAATCCAAGTACGATCCAAATGGCATCCTCAATCCGCTCGTGAGTTTTTGCTAGGGATGGAAACGAAATCACACGAGGAAAAATTGATCTCGACCTCGGGCACTCCCGCGGTGAATCCCGCCCTGCTGGCTAGCTGCATACACTGCGGCCTATGCCTGCCGGCGTGTCCAACCTACCTGGCCACTGGCAGAGAGATGGAATCGCCCCGCGGACGCATCCACCTCATTAATCAGTGGTCGTCCGGACATTCAGAAATGACGGACCGCATGACCGGACATCTCGAGTCCTGCCTTGGCTGCCTCGGATGCCAGACGGCGTGCCCGTCGGGTGTTCAGTACGAGGAAATTTTAAACCAGACGCGCCCGCACCTGGCGGCTAGGCGCAGCAGTTTTGCAAGAACAGTGATGAGGTTCGCATTTCAGCAAGTTTTGCCAAGGTATAAACTGCTCCGTTTGCTTGGAAATTTGTTGCGAGCCTGGCAGATCATGTTTGGAACGGCTGTGCTAGAAACTCTGTTTGGGAAGGAGCGCTTGCAATCAGATTCTGCAGTTGGCAAGGCATTAAACAGATTGATCGATTGGGAAGCGTTTACTCCCATTGTGCCTCCGCAAGTCAGCCTGCCACCAAGTCTGGTGCCGAAGGGAAATAGCGAAAAAGGAGCTCACACGCAACTCTTCGCAGGTTGCGTCATGGACGTTTTCTACAATCACGTCAATCACGCGTCTATCCGCTTAATGCTGAAACAAGGACACAGTGTCGATGTACCGAAGCAAACCTGCTGCGGCGCGCTCGCGTATCATGCAGGAGAAGAAGACATTGCCATAGCCCTCGCCAAGAAAAATATCGACGATTTCGGTCACAGCAGCACACCGATAGTGGTGACATCCGCTGGTTGCGGAGCCATGCTCAAACATTACGGTCATCTGTTGGAAGGCGATCGAGAGTACGCACACAAGGCAGAACTGTTCTCGAAGAGAGTCGAGGACATAACCCAATTTCTTGCTCACCATCAATTTCCGGATAAGCCGGAACCCTTGCCGAACAAAACGACCTACCATGCGGCTTGCCACCTTGCTCATGCCCAGAATGTCAGAAAGGAACCGGCGGATTTACTTAACGAGTTAAACTGCGACAGTGAGAACAAGCTCGTTCCCCTGGTTGAATCAGAGCACTGTTGTGGCAGCGCCGGTATATACAACTTGCTAAATACGAGGCTGAGCTTGAAGGTTCTGGACCGCAAACTGGACTATATAGAAGGCACAGGTGCGAAAACCGTTGTCACAACGAATCCCGGCTGCATGATTCAACTTCAAGCTGGAATCCGCGAAAGAAAACTACCTGTCGAGGTCAAACATCTTATTGAAGTGCTTGACGAGTCATACTTCTCAGAGCAGAAATAAGGTTTGAAGGCATTCAAGCCGGTTTCACCGTCCCCATAACAGACTGGCTCATTACATTTTTGTTAGCAGTCTAAATACCGCAACTCGGTGAAGATCCGCTTCATATCACTAATCTGGAAGATTTTGTCTTTCTGGAACGATCTATAATTGTGCTTCGCCGGGTTAGGTCACCCGACGTTATCAAGACTTTCGCCAGAAAGAGGGTTCGACATTGTCTACAGTGTTAGTGAAACAGCAGAAGCCCGATGTGTTCGATTTCGATTTACCGGAGGAACGGCTGAATCACTACCTCAAGAAGTCGGTTATCGCCGTAGACACGGAGACACGCGGGTTGAACCTGCGACGCGATCGCCTTTGCCTGGTGCAAATATGCGACGACGAAGGCGTTGTGAGCTTTGTTCGTTTTCGAGATCGCACTCAGCTGCCGTTCTCCGGTAACACGAATTTGAAGAAACTATTCGAAGCACAGCAGGTAATGAAGCTTTTCCATTATGCGCGCTTCGACGTCGGCGTAATGAAGTACTACCTTGATATCGACATCAACCCGATCTGGTGCACAAAGATCGCTTCGAAATTAGTCCGCACCTATACCGACAAGCACAGCCTGAAGTATTTGGTCGCGGAACTCCTCGAGATCGAACTCGACAAGAGCGACCAGATGAGCGATTGGGCAAAGGACGATCTGACTGATTCGCAGCTTGAGTACGCCGCGAACGACGTCCGCGTGCTCATACCCATTCAGAAGAAGCTGGAAATAATTTTGGAAAGAGAAGGTCGCCTGGACCTGGCAAAACGTTTGTTCGCCACGCTGCCTCTGGTATGCGAGATGGACAGACTCGGTTTCCAAAACATCTTCGAGCACTAAATTTTTTCGCATCACGAAAACAGTTTGCACCTAAATAATCGAACCGGACCGGAGGACACAATAAAAATGGAAAAGCTGATCTACGAGAAATCCAGCCCTGGACGCCGTGGAGTGAAGGTTCCAACATCCAATGTTCCGGAGAAAAAACTCTCGGACATGATTCCGAGTCAGTACGTGCGTAAAGAAGCGGCAGCGTTGCCGGAAGTCACAGAGCTGGACACAATGCGCCACTTCGTGAGACTGTCGCATTTGAACCATTCAATCGATACGGGGTTCTATCCGCTCGGTTCTTGCACGATGAAATACAACCCCAAAGTCAATGACGCGATGGCTGCGCTTGAGGGATTTAGAGAACTCCACCCGCACCAGCCGGTCGATCAAATTCAAGGTGCTCTGGAACTGCTGTATAACCTGGAACAAATGATCGCGGAGATTGTCGGTCTGCCGCACGTCACCTTCCAGCCCGCCGCTGGAGCTCACGGTGAGCTCACCGGCTTGTTATTGATCCGCGCTTACTTCGAAGCAAAAGGTCAAACGAATAGAAACATCGTCATCGTTCCCGACACCGCCCACGGTACTAACCCGGCGACCGCAGCGCTCGCAGGTTTCGAAGTAGTCGAGATCGGATCGAACGAAAAAGGTTTGGTCGACATTGAAGCGCTGAAAGGCGCTTTGAACGAAAACGTAGCGGCCATCATGTTGACGAACCCGAACACTCTTGGTTTATTCGAAGAAGAAATCATGACGGTTCAAAAGCTCATGCACGAAGCCGGCGGTATGTTGTACTACGACGGCGCGAACTTGAACGCGATCATGGGTCTGGTCAGACCGGGCGACATGGGATTCGACGTCTGCCACCTCAATCTGCACAAGTCGTTCTCCACACCTCACGGTGGTGGCGGTCCTGGTGGTTGCGCAGTCGCAGCCCGCAAAGAACTTCTGCCCTTCTTCCCGAAACCGGTTGTTGTCAAAACCAATGACGGGTATGAATTCGATTGGAATCGCGAGCAATCAATCGGAAAAATCAAAGGGTTCTTCGGCAACTTCGGAATTTTGGTCAGAGCCTATACCTATATTCTTGCAAACGGAAGAGAAGGTTTAGAGCAGATATCGCGAGATGCGATTCTCAACGCCAACTACCTGAAAGAACAGCTCAAGCACATTTATGATTTACCGCACACGCAATCGTGCATGCACGAGTTTGTAATATCCGGTTCGCGACAAAAGGCTCGCGGAGTTTCAACTTCGCACATTGCTAAGCGTCTCCTGGATTACGGCGTTCACGCTCCGACAGTTTACTTCCCGCTGGTAGTTCCGGAAGCGATGATGATTGAGCCGACAGAAACAGAATCTAAGGACACCCTCGACTCATTCGTCGAAATTATGACGAGCATCGACAAAGAGACTATCGAGACACCGGATGTGGTGCTGAATGCGCCGCATACCACACCCGTGGCGAAATTGGACGAGGCACTTGCTGCCCGAAAACCCAATCTGAGATGGACGCCGGGCACTTAAGCGCTTAGGAACCACATTTCGAAGCAGCATTCGGGAACCACATTCCGAAGCAGCATTCGGGAACCAGTTTCGGGCATCAGCATTTGGGAAGCACTTTCCGCGGAGCAGCATTTGGAAAGCACTTTCCAGGGAGCTCATTACCGGAGAATCCTCACCGCCGATACCTAAATTTGGCTGCCATGTGCTGGTGCAAAACCCAATAGCGCAGCAAACAGCGTAAAATAGAGAAGTTACCCGGGACGTCGATCTTAGGCCCGTTGATGTCGTTTCTCTTAGGCTTCCAGAATAAATCCGCCGATGCGGAGCCATATTCCCTCACCGCAGATGCCCTGCGGCAACATGTGCTTATAACTGGCGGACCGAGCACCGGTAAAACAAACACATGCTGGCAACTTCTCAACGAGCTGAGCAAAGAGCAAATTCCTTTTCTCATGTTGGAAACGTCCGGCAAAAACTATCGGAAACTGACGACCGAGCAGGCTTCAATTCGCACGTATTCGATTTGCGACGACACTAAAGACTCGCTCCGCTTCAACCCGCTGCGATGCGAATCGCATGTTCGCATACTCAATCATATTCAAACAATTGTGTCGCTAACGACGGCGTCTTTCAATCTTTCGATCACGTCCTCAAAAGTGCTGGAGAAGGCGCTATATGCCGTCTACAACAATCATGGCTGGAATCTGTTCAGAAACAGAAACAACCGCGTCAAACCGAACGAGAGCGGCGAATCCAGCGGCTATCCACCGGAAGCCTATCCAACCCTTCTGGAACTCCTGGAGTTTATTGAAAGCGTTCCGTTCGCGAATGTATTGGCAAGCAATCCGCCCCAGGAGTTAGTGCGCGCGATTGATTCGCTTGTATCGGCAAGTAGTGGTGCCGTATTCAATACCAAGTTAGGACTGCCTCACGATTTCTACGAACACAGCCAGATGCTTGTCGAGTGTGATGGTATCTCGGATATTCGCAACAAGTGTTTCCTCGTTGGCATGCTGTTGCTGCAAGTCAACGAACATTACATGAAACAAGTCGATGATCTAGAAAAACGTTGCATCGTGATTGATGATGCGATTCAGCTGACCTATTTGATGGGTCTGCCCGGTCGGCGCGTAGGCGACGATCAGAAGGAGGACAGCTGGATTCCGCTGTCGACTCTGTTGGGAAACCTGCGCCGTCTTTCCGTGCCACTTGTTCTTTCAATGCAGGCATCCAGTAAGCTCAGTCAAGATTTGATCGCGCTGTTCGGAACCAAGATTTTTCATCGGATCGACGTTCAGCAAGCCAAACAAATATCAAACGGTTTACCGGAAGACCTTGATGAAAAGGAGCTCTACAAGTGTCCTGTCGGTGCCGCCTGGGTCGTTGGACAAGATCAACCAGCAAGTATTTTTTTGAAAGTTCCGAAACATGACATTCCCGAGCGAGATACTTCGGTCGCGAATATCGGTTCGATGAAAAACACTTTGAACTGTCGATATGCAGGCTGCTCCTCATTTCCCGGTGCCTGCGAGGATGACACTTTCGTCAAGGCGCGTGAGATTGCAGATAGTCAGGCGTTTCGCACTATATATGTAAACTACTTCCTGAGCTGCCAGAAAGATCTCACTCAGCTGGTTCATTTTCGCGGAAGGCTGGTTGGCGAGTTGCAATCGCAGATCGGCAAAAAATTTCCCGACATCGTCGAGTTGAGCTGGTGCACAATTTGTCAGGCGACCGAATGGTATTTTGATAAGCTCGCTCGCGAGCATGGTTGGTCCTATGCGGATTTGCATGAACAGAAGGAGCGTTGGTTCAGTATGTTGCGCCCGGCGTTTTTACCGGATTGGCCGACGAGAAGAATAAACATCGACGATCTTCGTCAGTGGCGTGATGAGTTTTGGAAACTGAAAGAACGCGATCAGGGACCGCTCCCGCTCTGCGGAGAGTGTAACGCGAAGTGCAGATATGGATCGGATGTCGAACACATACTTCTAGACTCTCGCAACGAAAACGATTTTTTCAAAGCATTGTCCGGAGAGACGGAACCGCTCTCTAAGGCAGCTGCATGGTTCTGCTGGCTGTTTTCCGAACGAGTGATGGGTGAACCTGACTTCGACCTCGCTTATTGCTTTGCAGCGCACTTCCTGGGGCGCGCAAACCTGAGTGTCGATGCGCAACTCGTATTCGCACACAAGACACGTCAGCAACTCGAAGATGCTAAACAAAAGTTCGAAGCCGGCGAACCAATTTTCCCGACGCCTGAAACCAAAACAGAAGAAACAGAAAAAGAAGCGAGAAGACGTCGCGCCAGAGAAAGAAGAAAAAATCGTCAGGATGGTGACGAGCCTCCTCTCAAGCCAGTTCCCTGATTCTTATCTTTTCCCGATACGATACATATCTCGATCAAGAGCACCACATATATCACTTGTGTGAATGCGTTTAAGTTCACTCTCGTTTATTGACTTTCGTAACGAACTGGAGTTAGATCTGACGTGTGAGGAATGCGCGAACTGGGGTAGTGCAGAAGTCACAAGTTTTGAAGGAACGGGGAGAACCCATCTGCTCTGGACCGCTTACGCGGTGTAGGTTGATGTTTCGTCAACCAGTTTGGTGTGGTGTCATTTCCAGCGACAAAAATTGCTGCTGGGGTTCTGAAGGAAATTCTCGAAGAACCGTTATTAAGGGACTGAGCGTTAATCCGGCGCATTGATTCCTAGCGGGGCATGGGTCTCCTCCGTTTCTTCAATTACTGACTGAAAAGTTTTCGCAGAAAACAAAGAGTTTGGTGGCATGTACGATATCAATACCCTCGATCAACTCGCCGGCGAATTAGCCGTGTCTGAATTCGAGCTATTGCGTTTCGTATATCGCAGCGGTGAATTTTACAGAAGATTCAAGCGCAGAAAGAGCAACGGAGACACCCGCGTCATCCACGCTCCCGATGAGCCTTTGAAGAATCTTCACCGGGCCATAATCAAACGCTTTCTCGCACCAATTCCATTACCTGATGCCTGCACAGGTTTTCGTCCAGGCAAGTCGATACTGAACAACACGATTCCACATTGTGGTAGGCGTTTTGTATTCAACGTCGACATAGAAGATTTCTTTGCATCGATATCATCGGAACGAGTTCTGGGCTTGTATCTCAGGCTTGGGTTCGCTTTTCCGGTCGCCTGCGTGCTGACGGAACTAACTACTTTTATGGGCTCGCTGCCACAAGGCGCGCCATCGTCGCCTTATCTCGCCAATCTGATTGCGCACAGCCTCGACATGGAGATGACCGAGTACTGCAAAAACAGAGGCTGGACATATACTCGTTATTGCGATGACATCACCATATCTGGTGATACCACTTTCACGCTCGGCGATATGAAAATGGTTACCGAGATTCTGGACTCGGAAGGCTTCCAGTTAAACATGAAGAAAACCCGCTTCCTGCGCCGGAATTCAGCGCAGATGGTATCCGGACTGGTTGTGAATAAACGACCGAACTTGCCTCGCGAAAAGCGACGCAATATTCGTGCGATGTTTCACCAAGCCAGCATAAGCCCGGAGAAATACAAAGAGAGAACCCAAGAGCTGGAAAACCACCTCTCGATGCTTTCGATGTTGAATCCACAAGATGCAGAAGTCATCAAGTATCGCGCGATTTTAAACAAGGTCTGCGCCCAAGCCTAAAGTTTAGCGACCGTCTGAGCCTAACTCAGCGAACCGAACACAACCGCAGAGAGCCGCGTGATTTCGTCGATCACGCGGCTCTCTGTTTCTCTTAATAGAAACTTGATACGAAACTATCTCGGTCCTATTTTAGAACTTCACCGAAAAGGTTTCCAAGCTACTACTATGTTTCCGTCTAGCAAACAAACAGATTTCGGGTACGAGGCGAGTGGTCAGCGCGCTGACAAAATTCAAAGCCTGGTTTTACGAAGGTATCAAGGGTAAAGAGAAGGTACACCAGGAGCCCTGGTGGGCTGTAATGTGCCTCACTGGGGTGGATTACTTCTCGTCTATGGGCTTCCAACCCGGTTTAGCGTTTCTAGCCGCCGGAGTTCTGTCGCCGCTGGCGACACTATACCTCGTTCTTCTAACACTGGTAGGTGCCTTGCCTGCTTACTCCGTCATTGCATCCGAAAGTCCCCACGGGCGAGGCAGCCTGGCTGTCTTCGAAAAGCACGTTCACGGCTGGCTCGGAAAGTCGATCGTGCTCGTCATTTTAGGTTTCGCTGCCACAGATTTCATTTTTACAATAACAATGTGCGCCGCCGACGCAACCGCACACATTGTCGAAAACCCACTTTGGCCCGAGCAACTGAGCAACAGAACAGGCATCACGCTCGCCTTGATCTTCGCATTGGGCTGCCTCTTCTTGAAGGGCTTTAAGGAAGCAATTCGAATCTGCGTTGTTCTTGTCGCAGCGTATCTTCTATTCAACGCTGTAGTCATCTCGGTTTGCACTCAGCAAGTCTTAAACAACTGGGTTCTTATGCGCAATTGGCTTGACACTGTTCACACTCAATACCCGGATCCCTGGATAATGCTGGCTGTATCCGCCTTGGCATTTCCACAGTTGGCGCTCGGTCTTTCCGGCTTCGAGACGGGTGTCGCGGTAATGCCATTGATCAAAACTCATACTGAAACTGAAGAATCGACTTTAGCCGAACGAATATTCAAAACGCGACTCCTGTTAAGAACAGTCGCGCTCATAATGGCGGTCTTTCTCCTTGGCGGCTGTTTGGTCACAACCATTCTCATCGAACCGGCTCTTTTTGCCGAGGGCGGCGAAGCCAACGGGCGGGCACTTGCCTACCTCGCGCACAAATTTTTGGGTCCTGGGTTCGGCACCGCATATGACACTATAACGGTACTGATTTTGTGGTTCGCCGGCGCTTCGGCAATGGCCGCAATGCTGAGTTTGGTTCCCAGTTATTTACCAAGATACGGAATGGCGCCTGCATGGGCCGCAGCAAAGCGACCTGTGGTAATTTTTGTCACGCTGGTTTCATTCATCATCACTATCGCGTTCAAAGCTGATGTGGACAACCAAGCAGGAGCATTTGCCACCGGCTTGTTAGTACTGATCACCTCAGGCTCGATTGCGGCTACCATCGTAGAATGGAATCGCAGCAAACTTTTGCGAGCGACATTCCTACTAATAAGCGCGATTTTTATTTACGCGTCCATCAATGTAATCTTCACGAGACCTGATGGACTAATAATATCGCTGGCGTTCACAACGTTGATTTTGATCACGTCAATCGCATCGCGCGCGCTGCGTGCGACGGAACTGCGTATTGGAAAAGTCTCTCTCGACGACCGCGCCCTATCATTCATCAAAAAATCGTGCAATCGGAGAATGGGGCAGGTCCGCATTCTTGCCCATAAGCACGAAGACAAAGTTATCGAATACGAAGAGAAGGTCCACGAGGCTAGAATCACCCATAGCGTTCAAACCGCTGAAGGCGACTTCATATTCTTAGAAGTAAAACTTGGTGATGTATCCGATTTCATGGACGAAACTCTGGAAGTCACTGGGCATGAGGTAGATGGATATCAAATCCTGCGTTGCACCTCACCAACCGTGCCAAACGCAATTGCGGCGCTCTTACTTCACATCCGAGATTTTACCGGTCGGGTGCCACACGTCTACTTCGGATGGACGGAAGGACATCCTATCGCTTACGTCTTCAAATACATACTCTTCGGTGAGGGCGAAACAGCACCACTTACCCGCGAAATTCTACGTTCGAGCGAACACGACCCGAAGATGCGCCCACGTGTTCATGTCGGCTAAAAGCGTTCAGGTCGGCCAGAAGCGTTCAAGCTCTTCTACCTTCTACATCTTGGCACTATTCTCAGTGCTCTCTAAGTGCTCTCTAAGTACTCTCTACTCTAAGTACTCTTACCTACTCAGCTGCTCTGTCAAGCTGCTCTGTCAAGCTGCTCTGTTAAGCTGCTCTGTTATCTGGCTCTGTTATCTGGCTCTGTTATCTGGCTCTGTTATCTTGATCTGTTATCTTGATCTGTTCGCTGGCTCTTGCCAAATTCTTGCAGCTCAAGGGTCTAATCTAACGCATCAAATTGCTGTATTCCATTTGGAACTGAACGTACTGCTTCTTCTCTAGCAATCTAGCGATCTCGCGTCTGGTGCCCTTGATGGGAGCGAGGCAAGACAGTGCCACGAAGTTGATGAATGTCAGTGGCGTCAATGCCATGATGAACTTCGTGACTTCATCGCCATGCATACCGTAGTAGCAAGCCATCGCAAGGTAAAAGCCAATCAGATTGCAGACTAGAAAGATGACGCAATGCATAACGAGGAAAAAGCGTTCGCGAATCAAAGAGGCGTTGAGCGACTCCATCTCACTGATCAATGCTGGCGGAACTGATCCTGCGGCGCCACCACTAATTTGAGCGAACGTAGGAGCGCCGCCGGTCGGAGGGAGTGGAACAGTATTGCCTGCCGGATTCATGGACGGCGTCGGTGCCCAATCCATCTTGGTTCCGGAAATCTGTGAAAGACGAAACGCTTCCAATTTTGCCAGGTCATCATACGAGACAGTATTCGGTATTGCGACCTGCTGAGGCAGAGGCTGCGAGAATGACTGTTGCGCGTATTGAGGATTTACGTGATTGTTCTGTTGAACAAAGCCAGAAGGAACTCCGTTCTTGCTTGGATACACTTGTGGAAAATTGTTCGTAACTTGTTGTGCCTGGAAGTTACCGGTGTTTTGCTGCCCCTGGAAATTTCCTGTCTGTGCCTGATAGTTCCCTGTCTGAGCCTGATAGTTACCCGTCTGCGCCTGGAAATTCCCTGTCGATGCCTGGAAGTTACCTGTCTGCGCTTGCGATGCTCCCGCCTGAGCTTGAGGGTAACCCGCGTGCGATTGGTAGTGATTGTTTTGCGACTGATGCATGCCTGGCTGAGACTGAACAGCGTGGAATGAATTGGTTACAGCCTGCTGCGCTTGCTGGTAGTTTCCTGTCACCGTCTGTGGTGGCTGAACGTAACCCTGACCGAATTGATGCGCAGGCGCTCCTGTTGCGCCGGAAGTCGGCTGGGATGGGTATATCCCCATACGGCTAGCGGCTTGTGCGAAGGCTGACTCTAAAGGAATGGAATTAGTAATAGATGATTTGACTGTAGTTCCGCATTCACCGCAGAACTTGGCGCAGGGCTCCAATAAGTTGGAGCAATTCACGCAAGGCGTCTTTTGTTGGCGTGTCAACGAGCTGGTCATCCGCGTCTTACCTTAGTGTCGTCTTAGATATTACTGCTAAAAATCGAAGTGCGGTGGATTGCAGGGGGGATTACCGCATCAAACTCTGGATGATCTCCTTGTTCGAAGAAATTCGTGGCACCGAGCCGCATTCAAGGCGACCGTGACACCTTATTAGGTATGAACTTACAGTACATCCATGTCGGGACCCTGGCAACATAGTTTCGCTTCAGCTTGGACTGAATCGGATCGATATAAAAATCCGGAAACGCCCAACTGGTAAAAATTTCAAGGCGCAAAAATTTGCCATGAAACAATGCGTAATAAATGAAAAGCCTGTAATTTAGCACCAGCACCAGCTACGCATCTTAGCGGCATCTTAAGCACCAGCGACTTATCTTGAGCGGCCATCTTAAGCACCAGCGACGTATCTTGAGCGGCCATCTTAGGTCGGTTCGCGTAATGTTCGATTTCTTTCGACGATGAATACTGAGTTACCGGGAGATTCAGGACTTTGAGAGTCGAACACCGCACGAACCGAACCCCTAATCCGTAAAGCCAGTAAATTCGTGAATACAGGTAGCTTCGAGTGCCATTCGACAAATAGTCGCGAATTCTCTACGAACTCTCTGGGTTTCGAGCTCCTTCCAATCGCATCACACACGAAGCAATATAGTGAAAACTCTCGATACCAGTCTGCCTTGGCAGTCTACTAAAGCCCTTCGTGAACCTCGTAACGGCCAGCTGTCAACGATCTGCAGCAACCAGTCAACAATCGGCAGCAACCAGTCAATAATCTGTAGCGACCTTTAGCTCAACAGGCTGCCCGTAATGCTCGCGGCGGTTTTGAACAATTTGACCGCAGCTGAGCGATTGAATCTGCCGTCTGAGAAGACTTCCTTCATCAGCGCCTGGCGGATGATCTTATTGTTTTTCATGAGCAGCTTGTGTGCGATTGGCATTGCTGCTTCGATGAAGTTGAACTTCGGATTGATGGTTAATGCAACGCCTTCCAGCGTGAGCAGAGCACGCATCACGTATGTGAATTCCTGCGGCAAGCGGAATGGATAGCGGTAACAGACATCCGAGAAATCAAACAACATCTGGCGGAACTTGACCTTGGTCATTCCTTCAGCGAATCGAGCATCGATGATAGGCGCGAGATCCGCATATAGAGCGTCTCTGTCCACGTCCTGATTCAAGAAGCCCATGCCCACGAAATCGTCGATGAGCGCGCGATAGTCCTGCTGCGTCGTGTGCAGCAGCGCGTTCACGAGATGCTCTTTCAACTCCGGATCAAGCCGTCCTACCATTCCGAAATCGTAGATGCCGATACGTCCATCCGGCATCACGCGCATGTTGCCCGGATGCGGGTCGGCGTGAAAGAAGCCATCTTCCAGCAACTGACGCAAATAGAAAGTCGCACCGGTGCGTGTAATTTCTTCTCGACTGAGTCCCATTGCATCGAGAGTGTCCACATCGGTAATGCGGAATCCGTTCACATACTCGATCGTTAAAACGTGACGACCTGTAAGTCTCCAGACAATCCGCGGTATATAAATACGTTCGAAATTTCTGAAGTTACGCCGGAAAACATCGGCATTTCGCCCTTCGCGAATGTAGTCGATTTCTTCAAATGTAGTCTTGGCGAACTCGTCGACCACGCCCGGCCAGTCAGTATGTCGGCAAAGACTGGGATAGAGCATCACCTCGTCAGCAACCGCGCCGAGCACTTGCACGTCTCGAGCCAGCACCTTCGCCAGATTTGGTCGTTGAACTTTGACGACGACTTCACGTCCGTCCTTCAAAACAGCTTTGTAAGCCTGAGCAAGCGAGGCAGCTGCGATCGGAACAGGATTGAATTCCTGATAAAGCTCTTCCGGGTATCCGCCGAGCTCGCGGTTGATAATTTCTTTGGCGGTCTGCAGATCGAACTCCGCTACACCTTCCTGCAATTTTGCCAACTCGAGCATAGCGGGAAGCGGGACCAGGTCCGCGCGGGTAGACAAAGTTTGACCGATTTTGATAAATGTCGGTCCCAAATCATGAAGCTGCTGACAGAGCCACGCGCCTAGAGCACGATACTCCTCGTACTCCTCTGATGTGAGAGCACGCTCTTCAGTGTCGTCAGGCACGCCACCGCGGCGCATGCGTTCGAACTCTTGAGCGTGAAACTTTGAAAAGCCTCTGACAGCACGGATGATAATCCAGACGACAGGAAAAACTCTGAGAGCTTCTTTCCAGCCTTGCAACCGGCGAATCCGATTGAAAACACGCCATGTCGACGCAGCCAACCGGGCTGGTGTGACATCGCGGAAGGTTTCGCTTATCGGATTCGGCTTTACAGTATTGCTCAAGTGGACGACCATTGAATTGCTCTCTTGACCACTAGTTTAATGGCTTCTTGGTCGTTGTCAGCAGGCTTTGAAGATAAATTTATACTTGGCTTCGTAGCATCCGCAGCAGTGCGGGTTTAGTACTGATGCACCACTTCATACTGCTTTGAGATTATTTCCTGCACACCTTTGCTGGCAACGTTCATAAGATCCTGGAGCTTTTCTCCCGAGTAGGGCGCCGACTCCGATGAAATCTGGAGTTCGAGGATTTTACCTGACTCGGTCAGAACAACGTTGCTGTCCATCTCGGCCTGCGAATCCTCGCTGTAATTGGGGTCCAGCAAAAGTTGACCTTTTACCTGCGCCACACTTACAGCAGCCATGTGCTCGGTCAGAGGAAGCTCATCCCAGATTCCCTCTTTCTGTAGTTTCAATAATGAATCATATAGCGCAAGAAAGGCTCCACAGATGCTGGCAACTCTGGTGCCGCCATCTGCCTGGATTACGTCACAATCAAGGGTTATCGTTCGCTCGCCCAACTGGCGGCGGTCGATCACGGCACGCAAGCTGCGACCAATCAATCTCTGAATTTCTTGAGTTCGGCCGGAAGCCTGACCCCTAGTCACTTCCCGTTGCGAGCGAGTATGAGTAGAACCCGGAAGCAACGAATACTCAGCCGTTATCCAGCCTTCGCCCTTGCCGATCAGGAACGCCGGGACGCGCTCTTCAATTTTTGCAGTGCAGAAAACTTTGGTATCGCCTAGCTCAATAAAAACAGAGCCATCAGCATTCTTGGTAAAGTTTCGCGTGAACTTTATGGGTCTCAGTTGATCCCATTGTCTGTTGTCACGTCGCCGGAACATCGAGTCTCGCTTTCTAGGGTTTTTCGGCCGGACTTAAGTATATCCGCAAATGTTTGCGGTATCTGAGAATGTTCAGGCAATGTTCACAACCTTATTGGCGGCCGAATCTCAGACGATTGACCTGTGCCGTTCCTTTGACCAGAAACCCTTTGCCTGGCTTAACTTTCAACTCAGTGAATTTGAATTTCATATCGTCAGACAATGCACCGAAGTGCGAGAGCCCATTGATTTTGTTTACAAGCATCTTCGATATAGCAGGCGAAATCTCCTGACCGGAAGTCAAAAGCTTGCTGTCAGTGACCTGAACCCAACCGTCGACCAGGGCCAGTTGACTCTGCACTTCGACAGGAATCGGCACAGCCATCTCACCCACGCCGACCCTGGTATCAACTTTTACGCTCACATTGTTGTTTTTTCCCAATACGATCGATCCATTTGAAACAGTCACACCGATGTTTCCAACACTGCCGAGCAAATTCGCAAACTGCCCCGCGCGTTTGGCAACATTCGCCCCCAACCGATCGAGAGTGCCTGGCGAGTTGAGAAACCGATTGAGACTCTCCTGACTGATTTCGGCAGTTACGTCTGCTTGAGTCGGCTCAACGAATTGCAAGATCTTTTGATTGAACAAAACACCAGTGTCGAACCGCATGGCGCCTTGCGTCGTCATCGTAAACTTATCGACGATAAAGTCGCCGATATGTGCGCCCTCCGCAGTCACATCGAGCGACTTTAAAACACCTTCGCGCACATCCATGTCACGCGCGATCAAATGCATATGATCGACTGCACCATCGAGAAACTGCGCGGCTTCAAGATCGATTTCCAGCTTTCCAAATTTGCCGGAATTCACATCAACGAACGATATCGGGGGCACCACTACTGGTGCCTGACCGCCGGGCATTTGTTGTCCGTTCAACATCCGACGAACAGGATCCGGCAGGTTCACTCCACCTTGAGTCGGTTGACCCGGCTCCTGCAATTGGCTGATCAGAACCGGCGCGTTCCGATGTTCAGCTTTCAGATCAGGCGAGGGTGCTTCGGACGAACCAAAGTGTGCTGCTTTCGCTCGATACGGAACCCGGCTTGTAGATTGCGAATCAGTTGACATGGCATTCACCGATACGGAAGTCGTGAAGCCGATTGCAATAGTAAGCGCTGTAAATGCGGACAAAAATCTGGAGCGCTTGCGAGTAAGCGATCGCGTTCTACTTGTATTCATTATTGATAGTCCTTGTTGATGTTTGTCCGAATCAAAAGCGATCCGAAGTTTCCATTTTGTTTGAGACAGATTTCTCAGCGACATTGTTCCGATTTGGTTCCAAACCAACGCACGAAAACAGTTTCCCGGATACAGAAAGTCGCTCCTCGGATAAACCGAAAAGCGACTTACATTTTATACTCTTTGGTCGAATGAACTATTGTTCAAACAACTTGAGTGCGATTACTCGCCACCTTCTGCAGGATCAGCACCTTCAGCAGGCTTGTCGCCTTCTGCCGGCTTATCGCCTTCTGCTGCCGGCTTGTCGCCTTCTGCAGCCGGTTTGTCGGTTGCTGCAGCATCAGTAGTCGTGGTGGTTGTGGTGGTTGTTTCGGTTGTAGCCGCTGCATCTCCACCGGTCGCTGCTGCATCAGTTGCAGGAGTGGTTGTGGTGGTGGAGGTGGTGCTTGTGGAGTCGGTGCCGCCACCGCCGCCGCATGCAGCCAAGCTGGCAACGAGGCCGAAGCTCGCAAGCGCTAAAGCTAGAGTTTTGTTTCGAATAGTCATTGGTTGACCGTCTCCTTCTGGGACCTGAAAAATCTTAGACAGCTCTCTTTGTTTTTCTGCGACAGAACAATTAATAAGTATTCCAATCGCAAACAGCGCGATTATACAGTCATGGTTGCGCGTAATGCAAACCGTAGGTGGTGAATTATCTTCCGTATCGCTGATAAAACGGGCTATCCGGAAGCTTTACATAACAACAATGCCAAGAGAAACTTGTCTCCAACTAGTCATCCTCTACGCTCGGTTTATGCGCGTGGATTATTCAGCGGATATATGCTGAAAACTAGAGAACTCTTGACGAGTCCAGTATTTTCCCGCAAAAAATTTCAGATAGGTTTCAGACACTACCTGATTAGTGAAGATCCACTCATCTCAGGTGGCTTTTCCAGACCCATTATCTGCAAAACCGTCGGCGCAACATCAGCCAGACCGCCCTCGATAAGCTTAGCGCCGTTTTGCAATCCGGCGAGATCATTCTTCTGAAAACTTGCCACTATAAACGGTACCGGATGACTTGTGTGCGCAGTGTGCGGTTCGCCCGTGACGTAATCGATCATCTGCTCGACGTTGCCATGATCAGAAGTAATAAGCAGCGTGCCACTACTTTCCTTAGTCGCCTCGAGAAGCGCGCCGAACGCATCGTCCACGGAAGAGACCGCATCGACGGCTGCTTCCATGATTCCAGTGTGACCGACCATATCCGGATTGGCAAAGTTGAGAACCGTGAATGGGAAATTTCCGGACTTGATTGCCTTGATGCCCTCTTCGCAGACTTCCGAAGTCTGCATTCTGGGCGCGAGATCGTAAGTCGCCACCTTCAACGAAGGTATCATCCGCCGCTCCTCACCTTCGACCGGTTGTTCGCGACCGCCGTTCAAGAAGTATGTGACATGCGCGTACTTCTCTGTTTCCGCAGCGTGGAACTGACCGATATGGTGGCACGACAACAGTTCAGGCAAAGTCATAGAGATGTCCTGAGACGGAAGCGCTTCATTGTTGAACGCGACCGGCAAGTTCAAGCTGGCGTCATACTCCGTTAAACATACATAATGTATATTAGGCACCATCGGGCGCGCGAAGAATGAAAAATCAGCTTGCGTCAACGCACGGCTTATCTGCCTTACGCGGTCCGGACGGAAGTTGAAACAGATAACACTGTCACCATCTTTGATGCGCCGATCGTTCACTATATAAGGACGGACAAACTCGTCATTTTCATTGCGCGCATATGCATCGTCGACAGCTGCGACTGCGCTTTCAATCGGTCGTCCGTCGCCGAGCACGAGCGCTCGCCAGTATTCCTCTATGCGTTCCCAACGATTATCGCGGTCCATTGCATAGTAGCGACCGCAGACTACACCTATCTCGCCACGGTTTTTGAGCTTTTCTTCCAGCTCTCGCATAAAACGCCTGGCGGAACGCGGCGGTGTATCCCGACCATCGAGAATAGGATGGACAACGAATTTGCTGATAGATGCACGAGAAGCAAGCTCGATCAGACCGTCAAGGTGATCCGGGCTCGAGTGAACACAACCGTCGCTCACCAGTCCGAAGACATGCAGAGTGCCACCCGTCTCGCGTACATGGTCGATAGCTCGCACTATGACTGGGTTTTTGAAAAAGGAATTGTCGCGGATTGTGTTTGAAATCAAAGTGAGTTTTTGCACAACCGTGCGACCGGCGCCGATCGTCAAATGCCCGACTTCTGAATTGCCCATCAAACCTGGAGGTAAACCGACTGCAAGCCCGGACGAGTCAAGCAACGTGTTCGGAAAGTTCTCAAGGAGGTAATTATAGTTGGGCGTTTTCGTGGCAAGAATCGAATTGCCCTTCTTCTCCCGAGTTACTCCCCATCCATCTAATATAAGTAGAGTTACAGGTCCCATTACCGCCTCATGAAAAGCTCAGCACAAAACGCTGCATGAAATCGTATCGTGATTAGAATCGATTAGGTGTTTTTCAACCGAGATCCTTAACTAAAGTGTCGAGCAATCTTCCGTCGGCGTTTCGTCAGCTGATTCGCGTTGCAGGTTAGCGTTCGATCAGCGTGCGGTTCTTTAGTGTTTCGTTTGCCTGGAAGGTAGTACAATCCGGCTCGTCAACTTGGATATATGGCTCGTGAATCAGGAAGCAAAAACGAGTGCCGCACAGGAAGCATCCTCGCCATCAGCGGATTCACCGCGGGAAGCAGGGCGTGATTCGGACTGGATTGCGGAAGTTTCGCACGAGCTGCGCCTGCCTATCGCCAATATAAAACTGCTGGTAGAGACGCTTCTCGACGGCGCGCACGAGGACCCGGCAACAGCAGTGCGTATGCTAGAGCGCACAAGACAGGAAGTAGAGCGGCTCGAGGCTCTGGTTGCCGATTTGATATCAATTGAGGAAGTAGCCGACAATCGCGACAACGTCAAGAAGCGCATGACACCACTGTCGGATGCGGCACGATACGCCATGGAGAGCGTTTCAAAAACAGCAGCGAAGAAGAACATTTCAGTGAAATCAGAGATCGCACCAGGGTTTCACGTCAATGCAAATCCAGACCAGCTCAACCAGGTGATGTTGAACCTGGTCGAAAACGCCGTTAAATACACGCCCGCAGGCGGCGAAGTCGTGATCCGGTCCGGCGCGCGCGGCAGTTTTTCAGTCTCTGATACAGGGCTGGGAATTGCGGCGAGTGAAATTCCAAAAATCTTCAAACGTTTTTATCGAGTTGATCGAACCAGGGCACCAGGCTCTACGGGGCTCGGGCTCTCAATTGTGAAACACATCGCGGACATGCACGGTGCTAAAATTAGCGTGCAGTCCGAAGAGTCAAAGGGCTCGACATTCATCCTCCTATTCCCGGAGGACACTTAGGCAATTATGACCAACAATCCAATTTCGAAGCCCAAACGAATCATGGTCGTAGACGACGATGCCACCATCGTTGAGACACTGGCGTATAACTTGAAACGTCACGGCTTCGAGGCCGTCTCTTTCTCTCGAGGAATGGAGGCGCTGTCGGGTCTCGATGACGCCGACGCCTGCTTGATTGTTTTAGACTGGATGTTACCTGACGTCACCGGTCCGGAAGTTGTAAAACTTATTCGTGAGCGCGGTTGCGAATTACCTGTGCTCATGCTGACCGGTCGCTCCAGCCCCAACGACATCGCCCATGGATTGTCGGCCGGCGCCGATGACTATCTGGCTAAACCATTCAGCACGATCGAGTTTATGGCGCGCATCCAGGCGTTGCTTCGACGCGCGAAAAAGGATCAGGGTGCATCGGAAAACAAAATTACCATTGGCGACTTGATGCTCGATGAAAGCGCTCGGCGAGTCACTTTCAAAGGACAGCCCGTTGATCTCTCACCGAAAGAATTTTCTTTGCTCAAAGCTTTGATGAAAAACGCAGACAAGACAATGAGCACAGATGTGTTGTTAAACAAAGTATGGGGGTCGGATTATCAGGGCGATGTCAAAACAGTCGCAGTGCACATGCGCTGGTTGAGACAAAAGCTAGAGAACGATCCGAAAAATCCAACGTTATTAGAGACCGTGCATCGCTCAGGATATCGGCTCAACTCGCAACCTTCGGCAGCCCAGCCAACAGCCAGGCACGAATCAAAAGCGACTGAATCCGAGCACGGAAGCGGTCACGAAACCGGATCGAGTCATGGAATCGGTCACGGTCAGAGCCATTAGAGGAGAAGGAGATAAAGGTGAAAACTGAAGCGCTTACCTTATTGAAAGAGGAAGTTCTCTCGATGGGACGAGGGGTCGAATCGACCGTTCAGGAACTCACGCGCATGCTCAAGAAAGATCCGGCAGCCAGCCTTGAACGCATGGAAGATGGCGAGGAGACAATCAACAGACAGTGCATGGAAATTGAAGAGCATTGTCTTGAATTGCTTGTCGAAAGAGACAAAGAAGAGATGAACGAACGCGATATCCGCAGCCTGGTGAGCACGATCTTGATTGCTACCAAACTCGAGCGCATGGCAGACCATGCCATTCGTATAGCCAAAGTCGCTGACTGGGCGCGTGAAGAAGAAATCGACGTGCCGGAAGAATTGATCGAAATGTCGCAGACCGTTGGACATATGGTGCAAGAAACCTTGTTGGTGTTTCTAAGCGACGCACCAGACAAAGCGATCGAAGTAATGCGCCGCGACAATGCGGTCAACTATCTGCACGATGTTTTGTCAAAACGATTGCTTTCGAACTTGGGCGAACAGGACACGCAACAGGCGCAGATGCGCATGCAGTTTCTCTTCTGCACACGTTTCCTGGAGCGCATGGGTGATGCGTGCGGGTCGATTGCTAAGCGAGTCTATTTCATAGCCACCGGCAAACGTCTCAAAGCCGCAGCAACAAAGGTGGAGACATAATATGTCACCAGTGATGGTACTAGCCGGAGACGAGGATTTTGAACTCTACCGCCGGCTTGCAAAATTGAAAGATTCACTTCTGGATCCGGCTTTTGCGTCGTTCAACTTCGCTCGTTTTGAAACGCCATCAATCACCGACGTTCTCGATAACGCGCTCACCGTCCCGTTCGGTCCTGGCAATAAAGTCGTAATTTTCGACAAATGCGATTTCTTTACCCGCAAATCTGCAGGAAAAGGAAAAGACAAATCCGATTCCGGAAGCGCCACTCAAAAGCAACTCGATAGCCTTGATGATTCGCTCGGCTCTGTGCATCCAAATACGTATTTGATTTTCGCCTGCCCTTTCAATTTCGACTCAAATTTGAAGATGTCGAAAATAATGCTGAAACACGCAAAACCAGAAGAGTTTCCAAAGGCGAAATACTACATCGGCTCCCCGAATCCGAAGCTGGAAACCTGGGTTCGCAAAGAAGCCAAAGCGAAGGGCGCCACTATCGACGATACCGCCATTGCATACTTGCTTGATGGAACAGAAGCAAACTTACGCCAGATTTATTCGGAAATTGATAAAGCAGCGACGTACATAATGCCGAAAACCCACATCACTTATGATGTGGTGGTCGAGATGAGCCCGCATCACTCGCACGTTTTCACGCTTCTCGATCACTGGTTGGAGGGCCGCGCCTCGAGCGCGCTCGACAGCGCGATCGAACTACTGTCGCGCCAGCCCGCGCTAAAAGTTATCGCCACGTTGCAGACATTCCTCAGTCGCTGGATCGAGATGAAGGTAATTTGCGAGCAAGCAAATGCCAAACTGCCATTCGCACCCGGCGTACAAAGACGCGAGCTTCCGTTTCCGGAGCAGCTGAAGCGCGTGGCGTCGGAGATGAAGACTCAACCGTTCCTTATCGAAAAAGATTTGAAGCGACTGCGCACTCACAGTTCCGCTTATCTCATTAAGAAACGCCGCCAACTCACGAACTTCGAATTCCTCGTCAAGAGCGGCCGCCTCAACGAAAAAAACGCCCTGGAATTATTCATCGCCAGCTAATTTCGAAGCAGACGCTTTTTTGAAAAAGCGTCGTAGTCAGATAGACATCGCACCGAGGTGCACAACTTTTTAGGTCAGGATATACTGTGTTCAGGCAACTCCAAGACACTGAGAGAGGAAACCATGCCAGACACAAGATATGTTCTCGATGACATGACGGTCAAAGACACCTGGCGAATTTTTCGTATGATGGCTGAGATGGTCGAGGGCTTCGAGGAACTATCAAAGATAGGTCCGGCGGTTTCTATTTTCGGAAGTGCCCGATGCAAGCCGTCCGACCCTGAGTATCTGCTGGCGGAAACCATCGCCAGGAAATTAGCGGAGCGCGGTTTCGCTGTCATCACCGGCGGTGGTCCGGGTGTGATGGAGGGCGGCAACAAGGGTGCCATCGCGGCCGGTGGCACGTCCGTTGGACTTAACATCCAACTTCCCCGCGAGCAGGCGCCCAACCCCTATCAGACAGTCTCTGTTGACTTCCGCTATTTCTTCGTACGAAAACTCATGTTCGTAAAATACGCGGTTGCATTCATCATTATGCCAGGAGGCTATGGAAGTCTCGACGAACTGTTCGAGGCTCTCACCCTGATTCAAACTAACAGGATAAAACGCTTTCCGCTTTTCCTCGTCGACTCGACCTTTTGGAAACCAATGCTGGACTGGATTCGCGAAGGTCCCGTCAAACGCGGTTTTATCGCGGAATCAGAGCTGGACTTAATCACTCTCGTTGACGATCCGGATGAACTCGTCGCCCAGATTGTCTGGTGCGAAGAAGAGAAGTGCTATCTAAATCCGGATGGTTTGATGGCTCATCCCAGCCGTAAGCTGCCGAAGCCCGACACTGAAATATGATCGAAATAGACGGAAGCCTCGGTGAGGGTGGCGGACAAATCGTCCGCTCGTCTCTCGCGCTGTCCATTATTACCGGCAAACCTTTCCGCATAAGACAAGTACGCGCCAATCGGTCAAAACCAGGTCTGTTGAATCAGCACCTGACGGCGGTCAATGCCGCGGTGAAGATATCCGGCGCCGACACCAGCGGAGTTAAGCTCGGATCAACGAATTTCACTTTTTCGCCTGGTCCTTGCGTACCTGGCGATTACACTTTCTCCATCGGCACCGCTGGCAGTACCACGCTCGTATTTCAAACTGTTTTGCCGCCCTTGATGATAGCGAACTCGGCGAGTTCAATAACCCTCGATGGTGGCACTCACAACCCGATGGCGCCACCATTCGAATTTCTGCGCGACACATTCCTTCCAGCACTTCAAGAGATGGGCGTAAGTGTCAAAGCGAATTTAAAACGCTACGGTTTCTACCCCAAAGGCGGCGGCACTCTGCATTTCGAAATTCAGCCAGCGGAGACAATGGCGCCAATTCATTTGGGCGAAAAGGGTGGTATCAAATCTATTAACGCCCAGGCTCTTGTAGTCAAGCTTCCGGAAGACATCGGTCACCGTGAGTTGAAAACGCTGAAGGCGAAGCTTTCACGACTGGACCACGCGAAAGTAACAGCGGTGAATGAAGGCGTTTCACAAGGCAACGTCGTGATAGTGCAAGTGAAAACCGGTGCACTCACGGAAACCATCACCGCAATTGGTGAACGCGGCTTGAAGGCTGAACTGGTCGCTGACGCAGCTGCGCTTGAAACCAATCAATATTTATCAAATAGCGCCGCGGTCGGGGAGCATCTAGCCGATCAACTTTTGATTCCAATGGCCCTTGCCGGTGAAGGTTCTTTCATAACTTCCGTTCTCTCGAGCCACACCACAACTAACATTGATGTGATCCAAAGATTTCTCGATATCAATATCAAAACAAAACAGCTCGGCGATTCACAATGGAAGATCGAAGTATTCAAGTAGTGAGATCACATTAAAAACCGCTCAGCATCTATGATTTCGTACATCTTCGTTACATCGCTATTAAGGATTTTGGTAAAAATTTCGGTTTCTTCTTAACTCATACATACAATGTTCTTTCGATCAGGTGTCAGACCGCCGGAGGAAACAGGCTTTGAAGATCGCAGTATGTGTGAAATCAGTCCCCGATACGGAAACAAAAATCAGCATCGCAGCGGACAAAAAGAACATCGAATTGAACGGTGTACGTTTTATCACCAGCCCCTTTGATGAATTCGCAATCGAAGAAGCTATCAAGCTCAAAGAGAAAAACGGTGGAGAAACCGTCGCCATCTCTGTCGGCGGCAAAGAAGTAACTGACGTTTTGAGAGACAGCCTGGCGCGCGGCATCGACTCAGCAGTTCATGTTGACGATCCGGACCTGACCTGGCTCGACCCCCTCAGCACAGCAAAAGTTCTTGCTGCTGCCATCAAAGATGGTGGCTACGACGTTGTGCTCTGCGGACAGCAAGGTGTCGGCGGCGACAACTCGCAGGTCCCCTCGATTCTCGCTGAGCTTCTCAACATTCCACAAGTCACCCTGGTAGTGAAACTTGAAATCGACGGCACAAAATTCAGAGCGGAGCGTGAAATCGAAGGCGCTCACGAATTCGTAGAAGGCTCACTACCGGCTGTATTCAGCGCCCAGAAAGGTTTGAACGAGCCCCGCTACCCCTCCATCAAAGGCGTAATGGCAGCTCGCAGAAAAGAGATCGCAGTAAAAAATGCTGAAGCTCTCGGCATCAAAGGCACTGTCGGCGGTGACAATCGCAAAGTCGTCATCAAAGAAATGACGTTGCCGCCGGACAGAGGTCAAGGACGCCGTCTCGAAGGCGATGTTGACGCCCAAGTCAAAACGCTCGTAGACCTGCTTCGCAAAGAAGCACACGTTATCTAATTGCCGTCGCCAAGAAATTCAGGAGATAAAAAATGAGTCAAGGTATTCTGGTTTTCATCGAACAACGCAACGGTCAAATCCGCAAAGCAAGTCTGGAAGCCCTTTGTGAAGCACAAAAGCACGCTGGACTTTCAGGTGGCAGCGTCACCGCTCTCATCATCGGCGAAAACGTCAAAGGTTTGACAGCCGAAGTAGGCAAGTACAATCCAACAAAAATTCTGGTAGCGGACGGCGCCGAATTCGGCTCCTACTCAGCAGAAGCTTACACAGAAGCATTGGCCGAGGCTGTTAAGAAAACCGACCCGCGTTTCGTCTTCGCAGCGCAAACCGCAATGGCAAGAGATTTCCTCCCGCGCGCAGCAGCACGTTGCGACGCACCGGTAATCTCTGACGTCATGAGCTTCATCGTTGATGGCGACAAACTCGGACCGGTCCGTCCCATGTACTCGGGCAAGTGCTTCGGACAATACGAAATCAACAGCCCGCTTGCTTTCATTACAGTCCGCCCTAACGTGTTCCCAGTCTCAGCGCCTGACGCCTCAGCCGCACCAGCCGTCGAAGACCTGGCAATCAAGCCCGAAAACATCAGAGCGAAAGTTGTCGAAACCCACAAATCCGAAGGTTCCAAAATCGAACTCAGCGAAGCTTCGATTGTCGTCGCAGGCGGTCGTGGCATCAAAGGTCCGGAAAACTGGGGCGTGCTCGAAGAGCTCTGCGACGCGCTCGGCGCAGCGCTAGCAGCATCGCGTGCGGTAGTTGACGCCGGATGGATCGACCACCAACATCAGGTCGGACAAACAGGTAAGGTAGTCAGCCCGCAACTCTACATCGCTTGCGGAATCTCCGGCGCGATTCAACACCTCGCCGGTATGTCTTCATCCAAAGTGATTGTCGCAATCAACAAAGATGCTGAAGCTCCGATCTTCAAACACGCCACCTACGGTGTGGTTGGTGATATCTTCGAGGTTGTGCCGAAACTCACAGCCGAGATCAAGAATCTCCAGAACAACTAACTCGCACTGGTTCTAAACTTGAAGCTGTCTCGGCAGCAATTGTTGGAACAAAAACGCGAAAGTCAAAACGCAAGAAGGGTCGAGAATATCTCGACCCTTTTCGCTCACTCACGAAAAATTCTTGGTGGAAACCGTTTCGATCACTGGAAATAGCTATCCGAAAACAGTTTCGCCGAATACCTAGAACGCGCTGCGGCGAGGCATTTGACGCTCCTGCCGATGGTCAGTGCGATCTGTCGGCATGCGTTGAATATCATCAACACGGCTTCCACCCGCCTGCCCGGTTCTGCTTACGGAATCGGTCTTGTCTTTCGTGTCGCCGTTCACTTTCGGTTCGAGCTTGGCCTTCTCGTCCGCTTTCTTCTCGTCCGCTTTCTTCTCTGCCGCTTTGTCTGCCGCTTTGTCTTTCGCTTTGTCTTTCGCTTTGTCTTTCGCCTTCTCGTTCTCTAAATCTTTGTCTTTGCTTTTTTCTTTGTCTTTGTCTTTGACAATCTCGTTCTTATCCTTACCTTCGTTCTTATCCTTACCTTCGTTCTTATCCTTACCTTCGCACTTATCCTTACCTTCGCTCTTATCCTTCTCTTCGTTCTTATCCTTACCTTCGCACTTATCCTTACTCAGTTCTTTCTCAGCGATGCTGTTCTTATCCTTGCCGTCAGTCTTTTCTGCGGACTTCAGGTCGATGAACTTACCGTCGGCGCTCTTACCGTCCCTGTTATTAACATCACGACTGTCCAAACTGACTTTCAAATCCGTCTTGAAGATGTTGTCAAATTCTAGGCTATCAGCGTTGCGCCCGTTGTTGCGTGAATCACGACTTGAGGATGCAGAACTATTTTTCGCCATTTCCTCGAACACTTCATTGTGAAGACCGGAGTTGGAGCTCGATGACACTGCTTCGTTTTTGTTCTCGAGTTGTTCGATGTTCATTTGGGAAATCCTCATAGAAACGCAATAGGAAAGTGAGCACACCACCTGCGATACCAGTCACTTGCTCGGTACTTTGCGGCGCTCGGTGGCGGTTGGTGACTCTATTAACCGCGATCCAATGTGAAAACAATGTGAGCACTCAAATCAGCGCACCTGTTTAAGTTTCAAAAGAGCGCGTTTCGAGAGAACGCGTTCTGACCGGACATTGTTTAAAACGGGATCAGCGAAACTTTTCATCCATCGCACTACGATTTCGATTGCACTACGTAACCGAAACCGCGATTAGTTTTCACAAAATCATCCATGCCAATCTTGGCCAGTTTGAACCGAAGCGTCTTCATACAGGTACGAACCGAATCCTCGGACCCTTCACTCTCCGAAGACCAAATGGCAGTCAGCAACTGCTTTGCAGAGTAGTGCGTATCCGGATGCTTCATCATATATTCCAACAGTGAACATTCTGTAGGCATCAATTGAATCTGTTTTGCACCGGAGTAAACGGTTCGCGTACTAACCTCCAGTTGAACACCATTTACCTGGAGTTTCTCCGACAAAACCGCAGCCGGACGGCGCAGCAAGCTGCGAACGCGAGCCGCTAGTTCGCGAATCTCGAATGGTTTTATCAGAAAATCATCCGCACCGGAATCCAAACCAGACTCCTTATAAGTGATATCACTCTGAGCGGTAAGAAACAAAATAGGAGTCTGTCCGCCATTTTTCCTAAACTGTCGGCAGACTTCCAGCCCACTCATACCCGGCAAATTCCAGTCGAGCACAATCAGGTCATAACTAAAACTGGACAATAGCTGCATGCCGTCTTCGCCTGAGCTTGCCGCTTCGCAAACATAACCTTGCTCGCGAAACCAGGCCGTTAATTGATCGGCAATTGCCGCATCATCCTCAACTATCAATAGTTTTGCCATTCGCCAGGGTCCGTGCTAGTTCCGAATAGGCGCTAATTCGATGAGCGCTAGTTCCGAACGCGTGCCAGTTTCGAGTGCTATTTACGCTCGCGAACTCGTTTGAGAAACACACCATATTCGCGAATGTAATCGTTCGCATCATAGTATTCAGACGCAAAAACTAGCAGCACCGCATCTTCCGAATACTTGTATTGAATTCCCCAGGTCATCGCCGGCAGGAATAATCCGAGGTTTGGTTTATCCAAAAGAAACTGCTCGCGACGCTCGCCATCATCAGCAACTACTTGAACCGAGCCCTTCACTGCGATCAAAAACTGGTGGCACGTGATGTGCGCATGTTCGCCGCGCGTTTTCTCAGTCGGAACATCGTAAACCAAAAAATATCTCTTAGGCGAAAACGGAATGTCGCGCTCGAACTCGCCCACGGACAGGGCGCCGCGCATATCGTTTACCGCTTTGAAATAATGCAGCTGCACACCCGCGACAGCCGACTTACGAATTCCAAAGTCCGGCGTCGTTGAAGTTTCCTTCTCGTCCATCGTGGACGTGTCGGTATCTGCGTAACCAATAATCTTTGCAGGATTGCCGACGACAATAGCATTCGGCGGGACGGAACGCGTTACAACAGCGCCGGCGCCAATCATAGCGTTGCGCCCGATTCGAATTCCGGGAAGAATCGTCGCGTTAGCACCGATCGAGGCGCCCTCCTCGACCACGATTCGCAAGAACTCATCAGGATAAACCTTACTGCGCGGTCGCTTGTCATTGGTGAAAGTGGCGTTCGGTCCAACAAAAACATTGTCCTCGAGCGTTATGCCGTCCCAAATCTGGACGCCACACTTGATAGTGACATTGTTGCCAAGCTTGACGTCGTTCTCGATAAAAACACCGTCGCAGATGTTGCAGTTGGAGCCGATAACCGCGCCGGGTAAAACGTGAGCAAACGCCCAGATCTTGGTGTCAGCACCAACGTTTGCGGACTCACAGATCCCCTTTTCATGTACGAAGAAATTCATTTGGTTTCACTGCCGATAGGTACCTCCAATAATATACGTCCTTGAAGACCATTTGTGCGTGCGGTTCAATAAGCGTAAATGATTGAAAAAACGATTCAGTCCTGATTAATTCTCCCAAAATGGGAGAAAACCATTGCCGAAATTCTCCCAAAATGGGAGGATAGATGTTAGTTGGGGCCACAATCCGTATGAAGATCAACCACTGGGGCAGGGCGCGCCAATTCATCAAAGACCACCCTGAAGCAGCTAGCCCTTTACGAAACTGGAAGAAGTCAGTCGTCGAAGCCACTTGGACCAGCTTTCCAGAAATCAAAGAGACGTTCAACAGTGTCGATTGGTACGGGGGAGCGAGCATCTTTAACATTGCTGGCAACAACCTCCGACTGATTGCTATCTGCCGCTTTGAATTAGGCCGACTGTATATCGACAAAGTTTTGACGCATGAAGAATACGATAAAGGCGCCTGGAGAAAGCGTTACGATAAGAAAAAGAAATAGCGGAGGTGACTAATGAAACTAGTCTACAAGCCCGACAAGAAATACCTAGACTGCATCAAGCGATTTCCTCTGAAGCCACTGCGTTCAGATGAAGAAAACGAGATGGCCGCAAAAATTTGCGATGAACTCTTGGACAACTTTGATTCTCTATCGGAGCAAGAGCATGATTATTTTGAGGTTCTATCAAAGCTGGTCGAAGAATACGAATCACAATGGCAAGAAGAGAAGAATGTCGAACCCCGTGAGCTGATTGTTTTTCTCATGGAGCAAAATAAGCTCACTCAAACCGATTTAATACCGGAATTTGGTAGCTCTTCTCGCGCTTCCGAATACTTGGCTGGTATGCGCGATTTATCGCTAAAGCAAATACTCAAACTTGCCAAACGGTTTCAATTATCTCCAACAGCATTCATCAGCAGAGAGCAAATGAAGTGAACTCAGAATCGCGCAAAGCCACTCGGTTTAACACAGGTAATTAAAGAAAGATATCGAGCTTAAACATTTGGCTGTACCAGCTTCAACAACTGGTCCTCCGGAAGTTCACTGGCGTAAACCACATCGATGCCCTGCCTGGAAAACATAACGAGATTGACATTGCCAACGCGTGAAATTGATGTCTGTTTGTCACCGAATCTATGGTTGGGTTCGAATTTTATGACCCCAGACGGCGCTTCGTAGCAGTCGATACAAATGTCACTGCCATCTTTTTTGAAACACATGCGGACAATTTCTTTGCCGTTCGCTTGAAGGATTTCAGCACCACCCAGGTTGTATGCAACCAGTTTCGCATCAATCAATGGAAATCCAACCTCGGCTTTTTGAGCCAGTTCTATAGAACGTGATGAGAATCCGTCATCGTAGTTCTGCAAGTCCATGCCATGCGAAGTCTTGCTAATTAATTCATCTAATGTCAAATCTTTGGATGCCTGAAGAGAAACAGTTTCGCCAGCGACAGTGTTGCCCCCTTGTAATTTCGCATTGGTCAAGAATGCGGCGACAAGCACCAGAGGCAGAATGCATGCAACTGCAAGAAGCCACGTATTTTTTCCGACAACGCTCTTTTCTTTTTCGACAAGATCGAGATTGAGTTTAATTTTCGATTCCAGATCTGTATTTGGAGGAAAGGTTTTGACAATATCTTTCACCCCTGAGCGAACAAGCAAGGCGCTATTCCAGATGCTTGAGCACCTTGTGCATTCACCGATGTGGCTGTTAAATAGAGCTGTTTGTTCAACGGTAAGTTCGTTGTCGAGCGCAGGCGAACAAAGCGCACGAGCCTCATCACATTTCATTCGTTTGCTCCCCTCTGGGTAGGTTTTTACTCCGCGCGGAATCGGGAATTTCCTGTGCCGTCAAAAACTCGGCTAACGCTCTTCGGGCTCGATACAGCCGAGACATTACTGTTCCGATTGGTACACCTAATAGATCGGCGATATCTTGATATTTCATATCACTGACTTCACGCATCACAAATGGTGTCGCAAACTGATCGGGTAATGATGCGATTGCGGCAGCAAGCAGATCGAGAGTGAAGTTCTGCGAAACCAACTCGTCAGGACCTATTTGCTCATCGATCAAGCTTTCGACGAGACCGTCGTCTCCATCGAGAGTTAACAACGTTGGTCTTCCCTGCATGCTACTGACCCGATCCTTGATTGTATTCAGAAGTATTGTGTAGAGCCACGAGCGCTCATTGGTTTCTTCCTTATAAGAATCGATCGATCTGAATGCCTTCATGAACGTCTGTTGAACAACGTCTTCCGAGTCTTCATGACTGTTTAAACGAACTCGTGCGTATTTGTAAAACTCGCTCGAATATTTGTTGACCCAGAGACCAACCTTATCCTTTTTCGAATTCGTTCTTCGCCAGATATTCATAGGATGACGCCGGTACTATTTGAACGTCACGTGACAGCCGGTATTCCCATGCTTGGCGAAATAGTCCTGGTGATGTTCTTCCGCGGTATAAAACTTGTTGAATGGCTCCAGTGATGTGACGATTTTTCCGTTCACCTTTCCGGATGCTTGGTACTCAGCAATCGCTTTTTCTGCTTCTGCTTTTTCCTCTGGAGTTGAGTAGAAAATTGCCGACCTGTATTGATCGCCAATGTCGGGTCCCTGACGATTGACAGTTGTAGGGTCGTGCAGTTTCAAGAAATCAATAACCAGCTGGTTGTAGGTGATCAACTTCGGGTCGAACACTACACGCACGGTTTCTGCGTGTCCTGTCCCGTGTTCGCATACTTGGGCATATGTTGGATTCTCTGTTTTTCCACCGGTGTAACCAACAGTGGTGCTCGCCACTCCGGCGGTTCCTTTCAAGATGTCCTCTACTCCCCAGAAGCATCCTGCCGCGAAGTATGCTACGTCCTTGCCATCTTTTCTCACCTTATCATCGTCTGCGACGGTGTAAAACGGTTTGTCAGCTTCTGCTGCGGTGTTAGGCTTCGCGGATGAACTCGCGACTGTTCCTTGCTTCTGATCAAAAGATAGAGAAGCTGAATTGATGCAGAAGCGCTTCCCAGTTGTTTTGGGTCCGTCGTCGAAAACATGTCCAAGGTGCGCTTCACACTTCGAGCAAACAACCTCATCGCGTTGCATGCCGTAACTGTTATCGGAGGCGACTTTGACGCTGCCTTTGTCTACTGGTCGATCAAAACTTGGCCATCCCGTTCCAGAATCAAATTTATTGTCTGAAACAAACAACGGCTGACCGCAGTTAACACATTTGTACTCACCAGCGGCGTGGTTGTCCCAATACTCTCCAGTGAAAGCGCGCTCGGTGCCCTTCTCTCGAGTGACGTGATACTGCAATGGTGTCAGCTTCTTTTTCAATTCCTCAGCAGGTATCTCGCTTATTTTTTTCGTCATGTTGTCCTTCTTCTCTGAAACAGGTTGGGGCTGCTGCGCGTTGGTGCTGGAGCATGAACTCAAAAAGATCAAGCAAATGAGACTTGCAGCAAATGTATATTGACTTTTAGGCATCGGAGAATTCTTCCCTCGGCAGTGTTCGAGAGCTAATACCGGTGGGGTTCAGGTTTTATTCCCTGCCCAATATTAATTCTTAAAACCGCAGACAAGTCAGTTCGCCAAAACGCTTTCCCGACCCGACCTGTATTTTAAACCGGAAGTCACCACCCATGGAGCTACAGTTCACTCAATTCGACACCGTTTTACTTTTTCACCATGAGTAAATTTCCACATCCTCTCGTACTTGCAAATCGGGTCCTTCATCGAACTCGATGTCTGCGTAAATCTCGTTCATCGTTATCGTGACCGTGTCATCACAGATGTCCAGCTCAAGAGATTCGCCGCTACCAATTACTTGAACGGTCCATTCATCATCGACCTTTCGAAATATTTCCAGTCGCTTTCTCGTTTGGTGAACGATCACATATTGCGTTACCGAATCCACATGCCTATATGCAACGAGCTTTTCACGTCGATCTGTTGATGCTGTGGAACGAGAAAGTACTTCGAATATTACTGTTGGTGTTTTCGTATAAACGCTCTTCTTATCAAATGCGCCGCAGTCGATCATCAAATCCGGATAGTAGAAACAGTTCAAATCTTCGATGCGAACCTTCATATCTGAAATGTAGACGGTGCATCCCTTTCCCTGAAGTTTAGCGCGGAGCGACATGGCAATATTTAATGCGATTACGTTGTGGGCTGCAGAGCCTCCGGTCATCGCGAAAACTTGCCCATCGACATATTCGTGTCTCTGCTTTTCCGCCGCTTCAAAGATCAGGTATTGCTCAGGCGTGAGGTTCGATAGCTTTTGCTGCTTTCCCACGGCACATTCCTCTTCGATCACCGATGAGTAAATTATACGGTGAACCGATCAAAATTTTGGACAGGCCTTGCCAGTTTCTGTCGGGAAAAAAGAGTTTTTGAGAGTTGAGCCAAGATCTAAATCTTGAATTTCTCATACTGTTAATCAGGGAGTTAGCGTCTTAGTTTCGACCTTCTCAGACCCATCGGAGTATCGAAGGATGGTGCAGATTTTTCCCGGAGCCAGCCCAGGGTACTTGTCCATCACCTTTCTCTTGACCAGATCGTAGTCGGGGTGATCAACCGGATACTCCCGTCTTGATTGACCATTTACCACATGAACGACTTTCTCGTCCTCTGCCCTTATTGAGATGGTCTCCCAGAACACAGTGCGCTTTTGAGAATCAGCCTGGGTAGGGTTCGTTTGTTCTATGTCCTTGCTCTCCATGGTTCAAATTCCTCTGTTCTTGGCTTGAAACTTAGTTTTCAACGCTTCGTCAACATGCTGGACTAAATTTCTTACGGATGGAAAAGCCTTCCAGAACAAGCTTTGATCCTCCGGAAATGGGCATCCTCCATGTCTCATCGCCATCAACTGAGCCGCTCAAACTTCCCGATATTTATTGATGTCCATTCTGAACAAATAATATCGATGGGCATTGGACTTAACGGCTCCATTCTTCCTCTTTAGTGCTAAAACCATGCAAGCCAATCAGGAAAGTGCACGTGATCGCTATGACTGGCAACTAGAATCAGATTATCCGAGCAGCGAACTCTGAGGAATACTTTTTGTTTTACCCATGAATAGTCCTGCACCATAACTCCGCCGACAAGTCGTTGGGCTCCTTGTTCCATGGACGCATTGTCTGGTTGGACAAGACTAGGCACTCCAAACTCCTGTGTGGCATCGGAGATGGTTCTGTTCCTCCATGTTTGCAGAAACCTTCTGCACTCTGGGCAGTCCTTCGAATACAAAAGACTTTTACTGAAAGACGCTAAGCAGATACCTGAGACAATAGCAAGTATCATTATTGTGATTCGCTTCGGAAATTTCTTCATAAGGTCGCAAAAAAATGTGGCGAAAAGAGAGCAAAAAAATAACTCTCGTTCTGATAGTAGTCTTCATCGCAATTGGATTGTGCTTCACCCCTGGTCCATTTTACGTCATCCTCGCGCCATTGATGGGAGAATGGTCATATGGACAAATTCGGTTTTCTGTGACCAGCACACCGGACGACCGCCCCATATTTACATTTGACCAGCGGTCCCTAGAATATGAAAGACATCCATTCGCGACTTTTCTTGTGGATGATATACGTGCCACGAAGGAGGCATCGAAGGCTAAACAGAGATTTGTGTACTGCCCTGTATGGCACTTAGAACAAGACTTCGAGCATTGGAAAGTACCAGTGTATACCGTGACCTATGGAGTATGTCCTCCTGGCTTCAAGGAAGTGGTGCCGGCCGCTCCACTAGAGATCGGGAAAGTCTATCGAGTATGTGGTTCAAACGATATCTTGCTGAAGAAAGATTTCTGCAAATACGAAATAGTGCACCTGCCGCCCAATTAAGAGAGATTTTCTCAAATGTTGTGGAAAATGGCCCGCATTTATGGACCCCCTTAATCAAATCGAATCCGGTATCGCGAATATCGAAAAACAGAGCCTGGCACAAAATCCATCCACGACAAGGCATTATTCCGGACCACAAGCTCAAAGCCTGGTATCGGGCGGTTTCTTCATTGCAGCATCAAGCGGCACGAGACTTTTTATTGTTTGTGCTGCTTACTGGAATGCGCTTTGGTGAAACGAGACAATTGAAATGGAGTTTTGTAGATTTCGAGAATAAAATCCTGAACGTTCCTCGTGAACTTACAAAGTGTGATCGCGAGCATCGACTGCCGCTCAGCGATTTTCTGCTAGGGCTGCTGAAGAGGCGTTATGTGTTTGCGAACAATTCCCAATGGGTCTTTCCATCGGTACGAAACAGCTACAACTGCATCAGCTCTGGCTCCGGGCTTGTGCGCAGAGTGCGAGCAAAGAGCGGCATTAAATTCTCGATGCAAGATCTACGCCGAACGTTTCTGACGATGGGCGAGAAGTTAGAAGTGCCACCATATGTTCTGAAGCAACTGGTCAACCACAGCGTAGATGACATAACGGGGCAATACCTTGTTCTGGACATTGAACGTCTGCGACAACACATGTCATTGATCACCGACGGATTTCTCAAACTTCTTAATGTCGAGGACGGTGAAGTGATCGATTGCCACCTTCCAGGCGAATGCGACTTTGCGGAGGTTACCCAGCTTCGCATCACGTTCGAGGAGGATCTTCTCCCAGTGTAGGCAGAAAGTGCGCTTACAAAATTTCTACAGCCTCAACCGCGATGTGCACGAACAGCTTCCGGCTTCACCGAATATGGTGGTACCCCGATCTACAAATCGCCTACACAGCAACGCCCATCGCAGTGGCGGTGGCGATGTCTTAGTTCTAGAACTAATGGAAAAAATCGAGTCGCAGACGGAACTGATCGTTGGTCAAAGACAACTGCTCTGCTCTGGCTCGGGGCTCGTGCGCAGAGTCGGAGCAAAGAGTGGCATTAAATTCTCGGTGCACGATATATGACGAACGTTTTTGACGATGGGCGAGAAGTTTGAAGTGCCACCATATGTTCTGAAAAAATATTCGATCCTTTTGTCGGCGAATGGAATTATAGATACTGACGATTGTTAGCCAAGCTGTCCACGTTTAGCCAGACTGCTGAAGTAAAAGCGGTCATTGATGGAGAAACTCCCGACTGTTAAAATTAGGGGACCTATTCAATGGACTATTAATGACTGTCATGGACGTCTCATTCACTAATTGAAGCCCGTCTATAAAATGAACTCTTCCTTTGTTTGAAAGTTATGTCGTGATCAAGGTTGGTCCAGATGTATGTTCTTCTCTCTTCGCTGTTTCTTCTGCCGGTGCTTATCGTCATCAGCTCGCTAGGCTGTTGTGAGATGGGTCGCACATATGATTACTCTCGACCCTTTAAGGAGGGAATTTATATCGATGCGGAAGATCTGTGTAAGCTTCAGAGTATGAAGCAGGCAGCCGATGCGTGCATTTATACCAAGGATGGCAGCCGTTTTGGATTTCAGAATTCTTTTGAAAGAGAGCGAATCACTTACGACAAATCCAAGTCAGAAATATCAAAACTACTCAAGAATAATCCGACAAAGAAATTGTTGCTAGTTACGCTTAATTGCGGAAGAACACACAAAATTTTCAATTTCCCGCCGCCGGAGGAGCCTGGAAGGAAAAAGGTTGTCTTTGCTCACTATAAGAAGCTATATCCCTTCCTTATGAAGTTTAAGTTTGAGAGGGTTATCGTCATTGTAGACGGGGACATTGGCGGATTATATAGGACATATGTGGTTGCTGATGAACGCAGAAATTTAAAATAGTTGTGTTCCCTCCAGTCGATTGAATTTGAGAACACTGATAGCGAGTAAGCGGAGTTCGACAACAGTAAAAACTTTTGCCCGCGACATCCTGGCAGCTGAAGGGCGTATCGCATCGAAGCTAGCAGGATCTTTCCATCCTCTGTAAATTCTGGATTTATTTGGCAGAACTTTCGCAACCACCTACGGTGTCATTTTGGTATCAGAGCGTAGCAATCGATAGAGATACTGAACACGAATACTTGCCTGAGCAAACGTGAATAGGACCCTTTGCCCTTCTCCGTGTTCTAATATGTGTAGGAGTTGGAGGGGGCAATGAATAAATCGATAGAGATTACGTCAGCAATACTTGTCGTGATTATGACGGGTGCAGGAATTTGTTGCGGAGTTTTGAATGCTCGCTCACCGGATGAAGGTGCGCTTCGGTCGATGCTTGCTAAAGACAGTACTTACTACCAGCAGACCCAACAGCCGACTACGCAGCAAGAAAAGGCAGGAACGGAGGCTCTTTTGAAGTGGCACGATGCGGCTTATCCCGAACATGGCAGGCTTGCCACTCAATTAGTATTGGGTGGAACACTCAACGGTCTTGCGGAGGAGGACGTAATAAGGTATCTGGGGAAGCCTGATGAGCGGTCGGCACAGTGCCTGAAGTATAACGTTACGGCAGACGAAGATTACTGTTATTTATGCGTAGATATCGCTGACAAGAAAGTCAAAAAGTCGTTCCTCGATGTGGCATATATACGCTGGTGGTGAGATGCTAAGGTTCTAGGCGTTTTGTTAATATGGGACGCCGTGTCTACGAAGTTCGATTTTTTTCTTGCCGACGGGGTTTCCAATTGAATTTTGCCAGAGAGTTCCGGAAAACAAACGTTAGCGCGAGTACGATTCGGGGTGTTGACCCTTTTTGAGACGGCTTGATTCTTCCGAAACAACTGATTTGATCTAGGTTTTGATCTCGTAATTGTTCTGACATAAGGTAGTCAGCTGACGCTCGGTTTCCCACAAGGAACTATAGACTCGTGATTTTCACCACAGGCAAGCACTTTTGGATGCTTGCGGATGAAGCGTAATTGATGAAATCAGACTGTTCTTATAAGAGTGATACCTCATTCGGTGTCATCAACTTTGCCGCCTGGAGGATTGATCCACTCTTGAAGTGGTAAGGCAAGCGCCCGCAGCCCGCGCCGTACAAATCTCGCAGGATTGGCTTGAAACGCTCTCTTTAAGATATCTTCGCATCCAAAGTGCACCGAATATGGTGCTGCGCACCAATTCTATGTTCTGAACTTGTGCCAGCTGGAGTGTCACGATACCAATAATGGTCGTACAGGAATTACGGCGGAATTTTCTACTTTCAGTGGACCGGCCAGAAGATTGTACCGGTAACCTTGCTCGAGGTGTTCGAGGTTGAGACCGAAGAGTCCTGGCAGGGAAAGGCTCTCGAACTTGCTTGCCAATTCGGTGAAACGCCCGTCCTCTCGATATAACGAACAATCGCTCCCAACGAGTAAAGCACCTCGCTCGTAGAGCCAATCTATGACGGCAGGGTCGAGTGAAAATGCTCCCGCCGCTGATCTTGTTCTGACGAGAAAGCGACGTGGCATCTCGACATCAGCTTGATAGCGAGTGCGCAGAATAGTCATCTCAGCCTCGAGTTCGGCAACGCAAGATTTGACTGCACTCAATCCGACTGAATCGGATTCGGAGGCAGGAGTAAGTACGGCGCACAGACCGAAGTATGAAGTCAAATCAGGAGAGGGAACAAATGCAACGGTATCGGTGGCTCTCTCGAGAGTTTCCTCCCCTGAGCCCGGTTTAGACGTTGCCAGGTCCCATACGAAATCGAATCTGAACATTCGTTTCTACTCCTCCACCAGTGCGAGCGTAGCTCGGCAAGGCAAAACGCCCTCGACATCTTTGAGCACAGGGAGGGCCGTCAAGAAATATGGTCTTTTCGGCACGACTCCCTGTAGGTCCAGATTGACCAACCATGCCACCTGATTCTCATCCAACAAAGCTTCCATGAGGCGGTTATCCGATGCAGCAACTTGCGAAGACTCCAACCCGATTAGCTCGAGCCCGAAGGTGCTCAGATAGAGAATTGCATCGGCGCTCAGCGAGACTTGGCGCCCTCTTTCTCCACTACTTCGCAGCAGCAGCGCCGGCGGCATCATCAATTGTGCCCCGGCTGCCTGAATCTCCTCAGCCCAGGTGCTGACTAGTTTTTGCAGCATAGGACCGGTTAGCTCATCGGCATCAGGTACCTCGAGCAAGACAGTCAATCCGAAGTATTCTCGCAAGTAGAGCGAAGCACAGTCAGGACTCTTCTCAGCCTCGACCACTTCATCGGGCTCCAATCCATGACCTTCTTTTCGAGAAAGTCGCTTGTAAGTGGTGACCGTACAGGGATACGGCGCAACTAGCTCGGATGGTTTCAACTGAAGCGAAACAGGAAGCGTCAGGTCGATAATCTGCGAAAAGTCAATCCGCATCGGATGTCGTTGCACTCCGCATAACACAGACTCCAAGCCTATCACAGTCTGGGCTGGTTTCTAGAACTCGAAAAAGCTATCAGACGAGGTCCCGGAAATCGGAGAGCCGATATCCTGTCTGACAGGATTTAATGTGTCCGGAACTTTTTATCTTTGCTTGTGATACTGAGAATACGACAAACTATTAAACGCGCGAAACCTGACCCCTCGCGACTTTGAATTTTGAAGCTCATCTTCAAAAGCTCTCGATACGCTCTACAGACCATATTTAAACTGAAGTGTATATGTTTACTATGGGAACAACAAACTCGGCTACGTTGTGTTGGTTGTCTAAAAACTTTGTCAGAGAATCGCAAACAACCCATAGACCAGACCTCGGATAACGATAACGAGGATGACTCCAGCGTCGACGAGGCGCTGTCAGCTTCTGCAGAAAGAGATCATGAGCCTGCCAGCTCGACGACTAGCGACAAGAGCGACAGAGCAACCGACGCTTCCGAAGATACACAAGATACCCAAGAGTCCCAACAAGAGACCCAAGAAGACGCCCTCGACAGCACCAATGAGTCTAGCGAAGGTGGAGATGTTATCAGTGAAGGACTGCGCGAGGAGCAGAAAGCCAACCTGGCAGAAGCGAAGCAACTTCTAGAGACCCATGGTCTTAAGTTGAGAAAGGAAGACGTCCCGGATATCGCGATAGAGAACGGTCATGGTTTTACTCGAAAGTCTCACCAACACGAACAGTTTGGCAAAGTTTCCAGAACGACTCTCGATGACGGAACACTCGAAACAGCCTTTGAGAGACATCCGGATTTTCGCGCCCTTTCGTTCAAACCTGGTGAGGCGCCGACAGCCAGTTTAAGACAAGATCTGGCAGATTTCCCTGAAACAAGAGCGGCTCTGGAAGTCGGAGAGCCGACAACCTTCAAACCCGGCGCCCCCAGCAACAGCAAAGAACTCGAGGAGTTCTTTCAGAAGCATCCCGAGTACAAATCACTGACACTGACAAGAGGGAACAACGCCAGCGCAGACCTTCCACCTGCGGCAGAGTTGGATAGAGGATTCACAGGTCCTGCCATCATGGGCGGTACTGACGCCAACGGTCAGAAGTGGCTGCTACTGGCCAATGGGGCTGCGGAAAAGTTCATACAGGGCTCGGAAAAGGGCGAGCAAAGTATCGTGCTCTTTCATCCCGAAGATCCAGAAGGGCGCATGGCACAGGTCCGGTACCAGGATCATGCCGAGACCTTCTATTCGAACGGTCGAAAAGTAAAGTCCTCCGATTACAAATCGACCGGCGAAGAGGCGGCTCCAGTGGTATCGGACACCCGGGATCCAGCAGGTCAGGTAGCTCCAGGAGGAGGAGACGAGGGAGTAGTGGCAACTCCGCTAGCCACGCCTGTTGTCACCGAAAGCGATACCACACAGAAAGAAACAGTTCCACCGGCAGACGGACAGACACAGCTACCTGAGCTTGAGGAAGTCTCCGCTGAGATCCCAGAAGAAGCTGCCGTCGAAGTTCAACCCGAGATCGGAAAACCAGTCATTAGCGACGGCGCCGATACACAGAGACCTGATTCCGACGGCAACGAGAACTATAGCTCCGGAGCCGAAGGTAGCGACAGCAACGGTACCTTCATCACAGAACGGTTCCAGGGTCCCGAAGACACGGGTTCAGCATTCGACAACTCCGTCGCCGAGGGTAACAAATTCCAGCAAGAACAGCAGCGACTAATCGAGCAAGAGAAAGAAAAATTTCTGGATCTTCACGCGTCGGGCGAGGAGAGACAAGAAGCCATCGCCGCACTGGAAACGCTTCTGACGAGCCAGTCGGACGAGAACCGCACTGCCATGCAGAAAACGATAGACTTCTACAAAACAGCCGATGCTGTTCTGAGTCTCGAAAAAGCTACTGCGGGACACAGGTTCGAAACAGTAAGACCTCAACTGCTGAGTCCATCCACATCCGACAGCGCCATCGTCGCGATGTCCAATATAGCCAACGGCAGCAACGGAGATCAGCAAGAGGCTGCAAGAGCAAGAGAGATGCTCATGGACTTCGCCAAAAGAAATCCGGCGACCGCCGACAAAGTCATCGATGCACTTCTGGCATCGAGAACGGAAGGCGACAAATTCGGATCGCTTACTCTGGCTACGGAGATTGCAGCCGAGACCGGGAGGTCGACTACAACTCTCAAAACTGCGCTCTACGATGGCTTGAAGAGCGAGTCCGCTTCCGAGAAAAATAGCGCCTTCTTAAACATGGTCAGACTTTCCGGTAGCTGGTCGAAAGAAGATGCTCAAGCAGTTGCCTCCTCACTGACCCCGGGAGAGGCTAGAGAAATTCTTGCTGTAGCACCGGATACGATTAGTGCCCATCGTGATGCCATGGCGCCGATCCTTGCCGAGAAGTTGGGCAGTGAATGGTCCGTATCAGACGCGGGACGCGTTGCTGCTCTGCTTTCGGAAGACGTAATTCAGGTCATAGATAGAGCTTCGCCCTCGGCAATCGACCGCGTCGCTGACCATATCCACAACAATCTGGTAGCCAACCGCACTCCGGCAGATCTGGAAGTGGGAGCGAAGCAGGCGCTGGAGAGACTGAGTGCGCTCAAGACACAGGACTCGCCGGATGAGCGTGAAGTGGAAGTTCTTGCAGCCGCGGTTCAAAGATATACGGACGCAGTGGCTGACCAGGCGAGGGGAAGGGTCAACGACACCACGAAAGCGAAAGCGGCCAACGAAGCGCTGGAGCGCCTTGGACTGCAAAGCGATACCGGCCGCGAATTCGTCATAGACAGTATCGTCGCACACCAACCGCCTCGCAGCAAACAATTCGACACGTTAGGAACGCTAGGCAAACTCATTGCCGCTTCCGACAATGTACCATCAAAATCCAGAGAACTCTATGCTAGCGTCCTGGCTGATGGCAACCCGATACAACAGAGAGCTGCTATGGACAGCATGAAGTTGTTTGCAGACAAGTGGACATCCGAAGATGCAGAGATTCTGAGAGACAACCTTTCTTTCGAAGCGATCCACAGGCTCGTCTTGACGAAGCCGGACGTCATGGACAAACAGATTGGCGATACGACTTTGAGAAAGTTCCTTGTAGAGGGACTCAAGGAGAAAGTGTCCAGCCCCGATGCGAAAACCAGAGAGACAGCGGTCACAGCGCTCGGAGTAGTGGGTGGAAAACAGGCACTGAAAGATGCAGGTCTGGAAGTCTCTTCCTATAGCACTGACGGTGACATCAATAGATACAGACTCTACGATCCCAAAGGAACCTACTATAGGTTCCAAGAATTCAAGGACCGCGATGGTGTTCTGCTCGAACAAATCTACAGAGGAAATGAAGCGGAGCTGTTCGTGGATTGGAAACGAGGTCCTGATGGTTCGGTACAACTCAGCGCCGTTCGAGACACCGTAAGAAAACCTCCATTCGGAGCACAGTTCGGATACGACGGCAATTACGACTTCAGTTACGAGGGCGGATACAAGAACGGAATCCGCTCGCTGAACGAGAAGGAAGCCGAGGCATTCAAAGCTCAGTACGACGAGCTGAGGCACAATGGCGACTTCTACACCCTCGGTCAGAACGATGGTTTTCACGAGCTTCCCGCTCCGGTCGAAGACTTTTCTCCTCCTGCGGCAGACACCGCTGGCGATATCACAGCGCCGGAACGCGGAATCGATACAAAGGCGGAAGAAGCAGTCGAAATACTAGATAAACTGAAGCAAATGGCTATCGGGCCACCGCCGAATACCCAAGCGCAAGACCAGCTCATCAGCATTGGAGGGGTTACCGGTCCACAAAACCGCGACAGATTACTGGCTCGAAACATAGAGGCTGTCGATGGACTCATCGCGCAGCTCAAACGCCAGGACTCGCCTTCCAGATTCGCGGCGATGCGACGTTTGGAGAGTGCGCTAAAACCATCTGAGGGTCAAGAGTCCGTTGCAGAGCAGCTCCAAGATGCTCGTATCGAACAACTGATGAACGGAGCCGGTCCGGAATCATCGGCCGAAGAGTTGGTTAGACTACAAACCCGACTAGTGGAGCAACTAGAACTCGCCCGCGAAAGTAACGATCAGAAAACCGCAGTCAAGCTGCACGACAAAATGCTATGGGTAGGAACAGCCCACGCTATCGCGCAGCTAAACGAGCTAGATCCAGCATCAACAGATACGGCGGCTCGATCACGAGAGCTTGTAAACAAGCTATTCGTGGAAGCGCAAAAGGGCAATAAACATGCTCAGACAGCGATGGCTCTCTTAGCTCGCGATGGACAATCCGATACGCAAGAGAAGATTCAGGCGCTTGCTTCAAGAGACGGGAAAATAGGACTTGCCACTCCTGACCTCAAGAATCTATCGCCGGATCAGCGTCTGGCGATATCCAAGATTGCGACGAATCTTATTCAGCGAAAAGTAAGAGCCACCGGGGGTGATATCACAGAGGCGGAGGCCCTTGCTGTCACCAGCGCATACAATGAAGCCAACGTCAGAGGAGATAGTGATACCGCCAGGTCCATGCTGGATACCCTGGATCTCGCATTATCGCGAAATGTAAAAGAGTCGGGAGAAGGTAGGACCGATAGGCAAATTACGGTCGAAGCTATAAGCGAGTTACTGAAAACGAGCATCGGCAATGATCAGCAGCTCCGCGATCGATACCTGACTTTCGCAGACAGCGCCCAACTCAACAATGACCTTCCCGCACTACGAGAACGATCCGCCACCAGAGATGAAGCAGCGATGTATCTCCTGGCGGGCATCGCGTCGAGCGCCAAGGGTGATGCTTCGAGCACCGCCAGCGGTGAGTTGCTCGACTTGGCCCAAAATGAGAGTCTTCGTGAACTGGCAATGAAAGCTGCAATCGATGCGAAAAACGCTGAGACGGGAGACAGGGGCGACGCCACCAATCTGTTCAGAGCCATGGCGGAACAAGGAACTGTTCCCGAGTCGGTAAAAACATTGCTTCACTGGAAGCTAGGCTCATCGGACCCGTCGGACAGAACACAGGGCGCGAGAGCACTAGTGTCTATCGCAGATCGATGGACCGAGCAGGACGTCGCCCAGATAAAAGACAACATGAGTCAGGAGCTGGCGCAAGCTGCGTCGGAACTACCAGACGGCGTAGACGAAAAGCATGTCGCTTCTATTCGAGAAGGACTGGCAACAACGCTGAAGAACGAATCCAGTGAGGCATCGGCGAAGGAAGTAGCAGTCCAGGCACTCGCTAACCTTGAAGGTGAAGAACTTCTGCTCGACGCAACGAAACAAGAAGCATTGGGTCTCAAAGCGGAGAAAGATGGCGACAAAACGACTCTGATCGACTCGAACGGCACCAGATACAAATTCTCAAGGACCGGAGATGGTTCAGTTCGTCTTGATAGATTGGAGCGCTCGGACAAGAGCTACCGTGAAAACAAATACAACGAAAACGGTGATTTCATCGGAGCGGAAGAGGTCACGGAAAGTGGCGGCAAGCTGAAACTCGACGGTGACAATAGAGGTGTCGAAGTTCGCAAGCCGAACGGAGAGTTCATCAAGATACAATCCGGAACTGACGGGAAGCCATCAGGCGTAGTCGATAGCAACGGCAACGGATGGTTCTCGAAAGATGGTGGCACCTCGTGGACTAGAAGAGTCACGGGAGAAAAAGCATTCGGAGAACCGCTTCTCTCTCCCGATGGATCACTCCGTTTCCACAGCGGAGAGCATCAACTCGATGTATTGCAAAAACCAGATGGCACCATAGAGAGTGTCGACCATAAACGTCATGAGACGACGGCAATCGGTCCAGATGGTGTCTCCATCACACGCAACGCAGCAGGAAAAGTCGTCCGGACAAGAGACGCTGATGGAAATGAAAACCTCTACAGCTGGTCCCGAGATAACAAGACCCTGCTGGGCGTCATGGACAAGACAGGAATGTGGAAGAGCGATGATGGAATTCGCTGGAACCGTCTGGGATCTCCGGGTTACACCACGACCGGAACTCGCTCTGTGGATGAAAGCGGTCAATATCACGTCTTCGAAAACGGTCCTCAAGGCAGGAAAGAGACTATTACGGGGTTGGACGGTTCGAAGACCGTCAACCGTCCAGATGGTAGTAGCGAAATTTACAATCGGAGAGGAGAGAAGTTCACTGTCCGCCACGAAGGGTCCCCCTCTCATCTCGCTGAACTCGATGATCCAAGCGGGCTGAAGTGGAAATCTGCTGATGGCAAAACGTTCACATTGATGGATGGCGATGAGCCGTCGGACGTCACAGCGACTATCGAGCTACAGCGCGACGGCACCTTGAAGAGAACCATTTCGGAAGAGAGTAGAGAATCTGCTGCGGAAAGAGGACTGGCAGTCGACGTAGTCTCGAAACCCGATGGAATTAGCATCTCTAGAGACACGCAGGGACGAATCACGGAGATGACCGGAGTCGGTGGCGAGAAATCGACGATCACCTACGATGAAAGCGACCCTCAAAAGATCAAGCTCCTCAAAACCGTGCACCCGGACGGTCGGGTCGAAGAGATACAGCAGACATCGGACGGCAAGTGGAGACAGCTGTTCAAAGATTCGGTCACTTCAGCCCCGCACGATGCGACGAGGGAGCACATTCAAGCCGACAGGATAACATTCGATCAGAGTACCGGCGAGCTCACATTCCTCTCCAATGGTGCATCGAAGGTCGAAGTCTCGAGAGACGTCACAGGTCGCCGGTACAACTTGCCCTGGACTTCTCAGACGACGGAAGCTCAGAAGCACAACTACGACAAGCTGGTCAGAACCCTGGATAGAGGTATACGGGGTTATAGAGATGTCGGTGAAAGTCTTCGACTGGAAGACACGTGGTCAGGCGATGGGAGTAGAGAATCGGTCCAGTGGAGTACGACTGGTGACGTATCGAGCGAGCGTACCGTCCACAACCTCGACGGATCTGTGGCCAAGATAGACGCTCTCGGCAGAGTTACCGGTGTCTCCGGTCTTGCCAACGACGCATCGATCGATGTCAAATACGGTGACAACGGTGAAGTAACTCTCAGGGACTCATCAGGACAGCTCTGGGAATCGAAGGATGGTCGTGTATTCCACAATCCCGAGACCAACGTTACTCTCAGAGGGGAGCTGTTCGTAGGGAAAGACGGCAAGTTCGGATTCGATCTCAACGGCGGAGCCAGGATGACGCGAGATGTCTCTAGCCGAGAGACTATTTTCTCACCGCCCGAGATGTTCCGACAGCCGAGACTGAGTCCACCGGAAGCTCAGGTTGCCGGCGTCGTTCTGAAAGACTCGGGAGAGCGCCTCGAACTGGACGGAAATGGTCTGGTTATAGCCACCCAGACGAACAACGGCCGAAGGATCATTGCCACTAGAGACGGTGCCGGTAATCTGACATCGGCAAAGGTGATGGTCGGAGATCAGGTAGCTAGAACCTATACAAACACGAATGGACAGTGGAGTCTCGACGGTACTCCGATGAGAAAAGGCGCGCAAGCAAGCCTTGATCGTAACGGTGACTTCTTCGTCTTCGAAGACGACATCGATAGAAAGCCAGATTTCGTGCAACGGCTGGATGGAACCCGAATCGAGAAATCGGAATCATTCGACATTCCGAACGGCTCGAAATACGTCGTAGAAAGTCCGAGTGGAGAGATATCAGAGTTCCACTTCAGAAGAGGAGGAGCCGAACCTGTCCTCATCATGGAAGGTGGAAGAGTTCAGCAAGATGGAACGATTCAGTTCCCCACAAAGATAATTAAGCTGCCCGATTCCAACAATACCTACTCCGTAATCAAGAATGACCGCGATGGTGATCAACCCGCAGGCAAGACGTGGACAGGCGAGATTCGTTTCGACGCCTACACTGGATCGACCTATTCATCAGGTAAATATCCTGATTCCCCCGCGAAGACGGAGGTGCGAACTTCAGACGGATGGACGTTCGATCCTGCTTCCAGTGACAAGACCCAAAGGAAATTAGAGCCGAACGGCGCAATCTTGCTCCGCAAACCGACCGGAGAGCTCTATGAAGCCAGTCGACCGGACGGAGTCAATCTGTCTGCAGATCGGAATTCGAACGGTATGGTCGACACAGTCACATTCAGGAATGACTTGGCTAAGACGACGGAGCAATACAAAACATCCGACGGTAAACACTGGACAAGAACAGTAACCGATGGAACAGGTAAAGCTGTTACGGACGAGTTCGAAGGGAGCGTCTCGGTCTCCCGAAATGGTGACGTAACAATTCGGAAGGCAGATGGAAGCCTGGAGCGCAGATTAGCATCAGGCGCTGCCATCAAATTCGACGCCACCACAGGCGAAGCCACCGTTGACAGACCAGGGGAAGTCAAAGTCGGGAATCAATCTCACGGTAAGACTCTTCACATCGGCGGCTTCGGGGCGAACGGACAACCCAACAAGATCTTCAATGGAGATGGAACCTACTCGGCGACGTCGGATGGAATTAGCTGGAGGAAGTACGATGGTCAGGGAAGTCCGATAGGCGAACCATTCAAGCAGACAGTCGAATTCAACCTGGAGACAGGAAATCTCAAAGTCACGAAGATGGATGGCTCAAACCCTCCCAGACCGGTGAGAGTAGAGAGCATCAACGGAGACGGCACCCATAGGATTTTAGAAAACGTAGGTCTGGGTGATCAACTAGACTTGCGCGTGACGAGCGAGTCCAATGAATACGGAGAAGTCATCACTCACAAGTACGAAGGTGGTGCGAAAAAGGGCACGCATGTTCAGAACAAAGATGGAACGTACAAGGACTTTATTGTCTACAAATCTCAGGGACGGGAGCAGATGCTGCTGTCTGGCTTCAAGGACTCCTACGGACGGCAGACCGAGATAAATTGGATAACTCAGAATGGTAGACCGACAGTCGCATCTTATACAGATGAATATGGCGACAAATGGCAGCTTTACAATGACAACAAATACCGAAGAAAGACGGACAACGGTCCCCCGGGTCCAAAAGTTCACGGAGGAAAAGTCTTCGTAAACCGCGAAGGTCAGCTCGAGATGATGATGAAAACCAGCTCGAACCTGACGGCACTCGATGGCGATAACACAACGGTCAATGTCCGTATCGCACGTGGTATCGAAGGCGATATCATCACGCAATTCCAAGAGCATGGCGGTATCACTGTCAAGGGTCGCGAGAATGTTGTCGAACGAACCATCAGGGCTGACGGAGCTGTCCACCAGTTCAGCTACAGCAGAGAGAAAGGTCTTATCAAGCTGGACCGCTATGGTCAGCCGAACATCAATCAGATAACCGAAGGCGATTCAAACTCGAGCGAGAAATGGGATCTGATCTACCTCAAGTATGGTCATAACCAGGAAAAGCAAGAGTGGAAGCCGATGCGCTGGAAGAGCAGCGCCAATGGGAAGGAGATGGATGCATTCTGGCGCTTGGATCAGCTCACAGGCGACATGAGTTGGTTCAATTCCAATATGAGCCACCAGCACTATTCATTGGCTGGCGGCTGGGACAAACTTCATGGAGGAGAGCACCTTCGAAAAGAAGCAGATGAAATCGCCAATGTTTTCGAGAAGTGGTGGATTTCAAACTACGCTTTCTCTTCGGCAAGTCGATATTCCGATTTAAAATCGCACCTGGAGCCGCTCACCGGCGACCAGATGCAGATGATGCAGTACTACCTGCATAATCACGAAGGAAAACCGGACCTACGACAGAAAGTCGATGAGCTGTGGAGCGGTTGGGAACACGACACCTTAGAAGGTCATCTCGATAGGACTGCTCACACCAGAGATACGGATGAGGCTGAAAGAGCCGACGTCAGAATAAGATCGGCACTGGCTGAGATGAGCACATACTCTCAGAGGATTCAGACCAGTCAGACCAGAGCCCTCGAAAAAGAGGTTCGAGACTCTCTGGGCGCGTTGAACCAGACTCAGTTGGAGCTGCTGCAAATCGCCCACAACGGCGGCAACAAAGACGCCCCGACACTATTGCAAGAGATCCAGGAGCACCCCAGATGGAAGAATGCTCCAGAGATTCACCAGAAAGCTCTGAAACTCTATCTGGAGAAAGGCAAAGACGAGCGGACGCCCAAAGAAGAAGCCGAACTCATGGCACTGGCACTGCAGTACACGGCACCAGGCGTCGGTCGCAACAGACATATGCAGTATGCTCCGGTCTCCCTCACACAGCGATTAGAGTATTTCAGAGAGTTTTCTGCGGCTGACAGATCCAGTGATGAAGCCAGAACCTACTTCAGAGAAGAGATGGGTGGAGGGGCACTACTGGAGCAAGCCTTCGTACGCGAGCATCAGCGTACAGGAAATCCGGAAGACCCCAATTCATACAATTACCAGAACGGATTCTTCAAGGTAGCAGACTGGGATCCAAATCGACTGATGACGATCGGGCGAGACTACATGCTCGACGGCAAGATGCGAGCAACCACCATTATAGAAGAAGGAAACTACCTCTTCGGAGCCTCGAGAGCGAGCATCGAAGACACCTTCGCGCAGATGACTCCGGACGATCGAGCACGTTTGAGACGCGGTCTCGAAATGCACATGATTATAAATGACAAGATCGAAGTTACAGCGGAAGAAAAAGCCGCAGTACAAGCGCTTCTCGATCCATCGAACACTTCGGCTGAGGCGAAGAAAGCTCGAGACGACTACGAATACTTCACCGACCTCAACACCAAAGCCCATGATTGGTCGACATTCGGACGAGATCGACGTCAGACGGAATACGTCAGCCTGGCATCGGGAGCAGGATTCAGTCATGACATGGGCGAGGCCACAGTATCGACCATGTGGTGGAATGCTGACAAAGAAACCCACATGAGTCAAGTCGAGAACATGGACAGAGAGAGTTTCGATCTGTTCATGTCAGATAGAGCGTTGAGAGCGCTCAACGCTGACTTCATGAAAGAAAATTTCTCTGGATACACGCGTGGTGATGCAGCCCTGAAGCTATTCAGTGACAAGCTAGCATACGCTGACAGCCTGGAGAAGATGTCGGTTGACGACCTCGCGAGACTCTTACCGGGAACACTGGAGCTATCGAAGCCAGAGCTCGATGAATTTATGCGAACGCGAGCTCTCGATAGAATAATCGCAGAAGGTGCGACAATTCAGCGCTCCATCAATAAGGGAAGAGAGCTGGAAAAAGGCATCACAGATGGTGCTGAGATAGCACGCAAGATAGAAGCAGGCTCGCTATCGGAAGCAGGTCTTGGAGACGCAGACAAAATCGCGCTCGATCTGTTCAAGGCACATAGAGACGGCAAACTGACCGATGCACAAAAGCAAGCACTAGAAGCACTCCATGTAGACAACGGAAGAACTCTGTCGCAGCGACTGGCCAAAGGTAAGGAAGTAGCTGACAGAGTGGAAACCAATCCATCTGCAGAAAGTGGACTTTCAGACGCAGATAGAACGTTGCTGCAACTATTTCGAAGCTCTGAAAAAGGAGAACTCGATGCTCAGAACAAATCCGATCTGCAACTCTTCCAGGCGAAGAAGAGCGATGCGAAAGAATCGGCACTAAAAGAATTCCGAGATCATCAACAAACACTCAAGCTCGTGGATGAACTTCACGAAGGAAGAGATCTCGCTCGCGACATCAATGAAGGACGACTGCTTGCCGAAGCAATCCAGAGTGGCAAGGCGGTTAGCAGTCGACTCGGTGGTCTATCCGGTCAGGCCAGGACCGATGCAATTGCCGCCTTGTCTGCAGCAGATCGCGCCAGCCTCAGAACATTCGAGCGTTCCGAAGCAGGCAAGATGATCGAGAGCGAGCGAATGCAGATCGAGTTGCACAAGGCTCGGCAAAACGGCAGTCTGGGAGCACATAGACAGGGACTTCTCACGCAATTCGAGAGCTGGCAGAGAACGACCGGAGAAAAGCTCGCTGCCGAATTCGATCAAGGCAAAGCAGTCAATGAGAGACTGCTCAAGCGAAACCCAGCCGATAGACACAAAGCTAGGACAGAGCTCTCTCCTGAAGATCGCCATGCCCTCGATACTTTCAACAGCTTGGAATCAGCAAGGAAACTTCAAGCCGATATCAACAGTGGTAGAGAGCTCTCGCTGAGTCTCGAAAGCGGTGCTTCCAGTGCTCAATTGACAGACCAGCAAAAGTATCAGCTGGCGCTATTCGACCAGTACAAAGCCGCCAATCTCTCTCAATCTCAGACCGAAGCACTCGGCAAAATTCAGAGTATAGATGCATTCAGAGACGGATCTGAAATAGAGAAACTCGATGAAGGCAAGATGCAGCGCCTGGATAAACTCGAGTCTCTGGCGACATACAGGGAAGACAAAACCGGATTGAAATCTTTCCTCGATGGAAGGGAAGCGGCACTGGAGTTGCGAGCAGCAGGTACGGCCGACAGACGAGAAGCATTGTTGAAACAATGGGAAAGTACCGCCGATGGTGCCGACAAACTTCAGGCGTTGGAACAATACAGAAGCGCCGTCTACGATCTAACGCAAAACAATGTCAGAAGAAGCATATTCGAGGTTCTCGAAGACAACACAGGAAATCGTGATGCCGTCTTCAACGCGATCGAAAATATGTCAGCTCCAGAGCGACATGCCTATGCCACCAATGCTGAGGTAGAGATAACGGTCAACGGAGAGACCAAGACCGTCAAATTCAAAGACTATCTCGATTCTAAAATCAACGATGAGTTTACCAGAACGACTGGACGCAATCATTCCAAGAGTACTAACCAGGATGCGGTCAAGGCTGCAAAACATCTGCTCGATCAGATTGAACACAATCCTGACCACAAGCCAGAGAAAGATATCGTATTCGCGCTATTCGAGCTGGAAGCCCGACCTGGAACCACAAGAAAGGACACGATCGAAGCACTGCACAAAGCTTTCAACGGTCCCCATGCCGCAGAACTTCGAGCCCGCCTGGATAACTCGCCAGGCAACAGCAGCTACGATCCGAAATTTGCGGCGGCTTTCGAAGCAGCCGTCAAGTCATCGTTCCCAATGCCACATACAACGACCGGCGGTCGAGGCAAGGATAGCAAACCTAAGTGGAATGCTGAATCTTGGAATGCTCATGTTCAAGAGAAGTACATAGATCCGGTCATCAAGAATGGTCACGTCTCCCTTGAGACGCTAAGAGAGCTTCACTCCTCTACCGGAGCAGCAGAGGCAATTCTGCAACTCAACAAAGAATCGCTCGCTCATTTGAAGGCCACTGAAGGAGACAAACTAGAGCAGTTCTTGAGTGGAGTCTTCAGCGACGATCAACTCACTCTAGTACAAAAAGTACTTGAGCAAGGCGAGGTCCGGGTCGAAGACAAGCTATTCGCGCTACAGGCAGGTGTCCTACCCAGAGAGCAACTGAGAGATGTTCTTTCCGAGATCAGATCGCAGACTCAGAGAATGGAAGTCGCCGACGGCTACGCGGAAAAATATGGTGGCACAGCCATGCAGGCCATGCTCGACTTCGCACCTCCGAAAGACCAGGGAGCAGTAAGAGCGGCACTCCACTACAGAACGTGGACGAACTTAGATCATCAGACCAATATAAGAGACCACATCAACACGGTAAACAACTGGGACAACTGGACCTATGACGGTTCAGACGAGCTCCTCGTCAATTCTGGTATCCAGGCAGGGGAGAGAATCCAGCAGGCGAACACGGCATATGAAACGTTATCGGAGGCAGAGTTTGCCAGACTAGAAAGTAATGTCTGGAAGGCGGGCGACTCGCACATTCGCTCGCAAGAAGAATTCGCAGAGATGGCTACGGATGGTGCCATCATGGCAGCGGCAGCAGCATTGACTGTATTTTCGGGAGGAACTCTCGGACCTGTAATGATCGCTTCGTTCACGCTCATGGCCGCCGCGGCCAAGATGGGCGGCAAGGCCATGCTGATGGGAGACAATTACGACGCCACCATGCAGCAGATCCGTCGAGATCTTGCGATGGGCGCAATTAATGGTTTCACCGCAGTCGTAGGGCCGGGAGAGCTTCTAGCCATGACCCGACTTGGTGGCGCGGCAGCTCAAACGGCAGCCACCAAAGTTATGACTCATGCGATGTTCGAAGGCATGGAAGCGACGACCAAAGCAGCTATCCAGAAAGAGTTGGCACTGGCTGTGCGGAAAGGTGTTCAACAGGGAATTCTCTCCGGGGTAGCAGGTCAAGCAGACAACAAGATCATCGAACAGGCATTGAAGAACCTGGTCACCAAAAAGCTTCTCACACCAGAGATGGCTCTCAAAGCAAGAGGTCTGATACAGACGGAACTAACCAATGCCATCATCAGCAATGGCAAGAGCTTCCTCATGAGAGAAGCCCTGGCTGGAGGAGCAGCACTGGTCAGTGGAGAAGTCGGCACTGTAGCGATGACCACAACGGACCTGTACTTCCAGGGAAAGCTGACTTTCGAAGGCTTCATGGACGGCTCCAACTTCACCGAAGAGAATATGAAGATGTTCCGAGATGCGAGCATTCGCGGCATCGGTGGAGCCCTGACCGGTCACATGGCCGGTCGTGCAAGTGCGTTGGGAATGGGCGCCGGCAGAATTCAGAAACTGATGGGAGACCAAGCAGCAGGGCTCTACTCTGTCACCAAGGCTGGTGGCATCATGATGACCACCATGACAGCAACCAACATATTGACCGAAAATGCCATCGCATCGCTCGACGGAAAAGTCTATGACGGTCAGGGCATGATGACCCAGACACTGATGGCAGGATGGGCCCCATTCTTCCAGCAGATGCGCGGCATGAAAGAGATGTTCTTGCCGGGACGAGGTCCGTCCTTCGCACTCGGGTTTGCCCCCCGACAGGCATTCGGTGCCGGCGAATCCGTCACCGGAAAACCCACGCACAACCACGCTGCAATCGAATACACGCAACCGAGGCTTCAGGATGCTGACTTCACGGGTCGCGCCGCGGTCATCGAAGATGGCAACGGGACAATAAAAGGTGGTGGTCTGGTAGAGCTGAAAGGAAAGAACACCAACATTGAAATCAATGCACCAAAAGACGGTGACCCGTTGGTCGTTGTAGTTGCCGATCCAGAAGCAGCGCGCAATCTCAAGATCCATCCGGACAGTGGTCCGGTGAAGATTGTGGTTCCCGAGGGGTTTGCACTTCCTCCCCAATTCGCAGCGGAAGTTTCCAGACGCATGGGAGACAATAGCGCTGAGTACTTCAAACTGGGCGGCGACGGATCTTTGAACCGTGTAGAAGATCTCGCCCAACCTCTTATAGAAGCGATGGCAGCACGGAATCCGGAGCTACCGCAGCAATGGAGCGCCAATCGAGATCTCAGTGCAAGTGAAGCACGACAGTTGCGAGAACAATATGCTGAGTCTCTAGGTCCACTCCTGGAACCGAAAATTGCAGAGCAATTCGTGGACACGATGGCGAAGGCTCTGGAAAGCAACGACCCTGCCCTTCGAAAAGTCGTAGCAGACTTCCAGAAAGCCGACATGGATTATCTGTCGGCGCGAGACGGTTTACTCATCAAAGTAGTCGGAAATGAAGTCAGCACCGATGCAGACTTCTCCGAAGCGGGGTTGATGCGCTTAGCAGCAGGAGATCCGGAGAAGGTTGCTGCAGTTCAGGAATTTGTCAAAGCGAGAGAAGCGAGGGCTGAGGCTTCTCGTCCGCTAAAAGAGACAATGGATGCGCGCATGGAAGTTGTTCAACAAGCCATCAACGACTTCGCTGCCGAGCACGGAATTCCACCTATCAAGCTGCAGCGTTATGGAGAGGTTCAGGTAGGCAGCGCAGCTTACAGAGACGGGGAAATAAAGATAAGGAACGAGCATCTGCTCGATCCCGCCAAGCTCGTGGAGGCGACCTTCCACGAACTCACTCACGCGAAGCAAGACAGCGATATACTGCGCTTGATTGCCGATGATCTGGGACTAACCGGCAAACCGCTCGATGCCGCAGCCATAGACACTGTGATGGGCGAGTATGCCAAGCGCACCGGGCACGATGGTCCGAGCGCACGACCACCAGCGGTTGACGATTCGACCAATCCATCGGATCCGAGGCAGGTCTGGCGGAGCTTCGTCGAGAATGCACTCTCTGAACACAGATCTCCGCTCGATGCCACCACGCGCACAAGAGCGCAAAAAATGGTGGAAGGCTTCGCAGCCGTAGCCAGAGATCAATCTCGCACAGACGCTCAAATTAACGGTGACTTCAGTGTAGTCAACTCGAAAATGAATCAACTTGATCTTCCTAACGGAGGTCAAAGACTGCTTGCCGCCCTGAAGAATGCTGACCAGACATTACTACGACACCTGTTTAACGACGGACAATTGCCTGCCGAAGTTCGGCAGCTTGCCCAACAGCTCCCTGATGCTACGCGCCTCAACGATCCCGTGCTCGAGCAGAAAGCACAGGAGCTATTGCGCCCGCTGCTGAAGAAGAGAGCTATCGATCTGAACGCGGAGAAAGAGCGAAGCTACAACAATTACGTCACTGCCGCCCACGAGACGGAAGCTCTTCTTGCCGACCAGCTGACAAGATCGCTATCCAGGGCTCGCTTTAAAGACCAGGGACCGATGCGCCTGGGCATGGGTATCGATACACCGGATGTGGTGGCACGAGATGGCGCTCCTGCGGGCAGGGACTTGGCGCAGGCAACTGACACTGTCGATTCAGCTCGTAAGAGCTCCGACACAAGGAAAACCGAGATTCTCGGAATACTCAAGGTCGACGACCAGAAACAAGCGATTGAACGCCTGTTCAAGACTCTAGACGATAGGTTAGCGTCAGGAGAAGTGGATCCTTCTACCGCCATCGAGCTACATGACTTGATGTCCAGGGGAGCCAAAGCCGGACGGATTATGACGCCCGAAACTCTGGATATGCTCTCGAGGCTCACCAAAGATCAGGCTGGAGACATTCTCAACTATAAACCTGCCGATCTGATAGAAGTCCTGAACACTGGTGCGGTGAAACCCGACACCCTGGCTGCACAACTTGCTGATGTCGACACATTCACACGTACGATGGCGGACGTGAAACGAAACCTGGACATGGTAAAAGCGTCGAAAGCAGAGCGGAACTATAGCCAGGCCGAGCGCGTTCAGAGAATCGCTGACGAGCGGCAGAGACAAACACTCTCAGAGATGTTCCGTTCTACCGAAATTTCCGAAGCCTGTTTCGAGAAAGTCCTCAACAGACTCTCAGGCAAATCATCCGGTGACCCCAAGTTCGATGCTGCCCTATCACCGGAAACAGTGGCACGACTCGCAAGTAGCAATAGCCAAACCGATCACCTCATGCTCAGACATGCGGCATCTCTCACAGATGCCATCTCTAGAGGAGAGCTGCATCGTCCCATGGAGACAGTTTCGAGCTTCCTGGAGACAAGCCCCCAGGCGGCAGCCTACACCGCGCTCCTGGTCAAATCGCCGAATCTGTCCGATGCTCAGGTGACTGGACTTTTAAGAGATCTGGCTCATGCAGGTTCGAAAGACGCGGCGAATACTCTTGTAGTCAGCCACTATGAGCTGAACAACAAGAATCCGAAACTGCACCAGAAACTCCTTCAGATAACGGATGCAGATCTGCGGAATAAGCTTACCAATGCAACTGCGTTCGGTCACTTGAGCGAAACCCTTCTGGCAAGAATTACAGAAGCCCAAGCCAAGAACCCAGAAGTGGGGGGTCTCATAGTAGATCTACTTGCTGATCAGTCGAGAGATACCAACCGAGTCGGCGTGATCGAAAAGATGCTGGATAGAGGCATCGACGCCACCACCATTCGAAAAGTGAGAGCCGGACTCGCAGAGGGCACGGTCAACCTGAAGAGTGTCGAGGCTATCATCTCTGCCGACGGAGCTGTTCAAGAACTAGCTATGAGCCTGCTTGGCTCAGGCAAGATAACCGATGGGGCGCTTATCTCAAGAATAGCCAGCGACCGAGACGCTGTTTCGATAGCGAGGATTATCGAAGCCGGAAACATTACCGAAGAGCAGTTCAAGAGCCTTCTCAATCTCAAGGGCGATCATGATTTGAGCTTAAGAGCGCTGCTTCGGGCCGAGGCCGCGTCCCCCGGCACGATGAAGGCTGGCGAGCTGGATACGCTGCTTTCTGATCCTCAGAAAGCTTTCGAACGCTCTCTTCAAGTAGACCCGCAGCATCAGAAGAAACCTGCAACCGTTGTCGAACTACAACGCAAGTATCAAGCCCTGAGCAATGAGCTGGCAACGCATCTGGATGCAGATACAAGAGACGCTCTCAACACGCTGGTAAGAGAGGGACTTGGCGAATCAGCACTCAAAGATAGAGATATGCAAGCGAGGTTGCGCCAGATCGAGAAACTTGCAGAAGCGACCAAGACAAATCCGGACGCACCACCGAAGATTGTCGCAGAACTCATGGAGCGAGTTCTCGAAAAACGTATGCCATCACTGACGGTGCTGGCGGCGCAGATAGATGCATTTATTGCGCGACCAGGCGGAGACCGAGCCCAACAAGGTCTTTCAGAGATACGTCAACACAATCTCGCAACAGCCTCAAACGGACAACCAGGTGAGATCCATCTGCTGGGAGTTCCCGGTTGGAAGGTTGCTCAACAAGATGGACAGCCGGTTATCGAGAACGGTAAGGTGGTGTTCGAGCATTCGGGAAGGATAACAGTAGATCAATCCAAACTCGCTAAATTCGACACGGAAAACCTCTTCAGGCAAGTCTCTAGCGCAGACGGGAAAGTCACTCTAGAGCTTAGAAATCCAGTACGCGTCGCAATGCATCCGGAAGACGCGATTGTTTCTACTTTGGGCAACTACAACACAGGTCTGGCAAACTGCGTCAACTGCAACCGAGCACTCATGAAAGCCCTCGGCTCGAAAAACGGTGGGCTAGACCTTCTCATATCGGGCAAAGTACCACCGCCGGAACCACAACCTCCACACAATGTCACTTCGTTCAATTACGAAGGAACCGGCGTAGATTCTCAAGGACACCACAGCACGCTGACTGTGGAAGACTTCGATAAGCTTCCGACAGGCATGTATAGGGCTCAGACAGTCGATGCCTTCCAGGAAGGTGAAAGTCGACTCGAATTCCATACCTTCATGGTCGTGAAGCCTGAGAATGGACCTCCATACGTACTGGACGCGTCGAGCGGCGGTCGCTATCCCATCGACCACTATGGCAGCAAGTTGAATCTCGAGCCGCTAAAGCAGAATGACGTCAACATGCAGTCGAGAACACCGCACGGAGACCTGACGCCGGAAGCCACTCCACCTCGTAAGTCCGGCGATTTAGCTATGCGGGACGAGCAAGGGGATGTCCCAAGAGATGGAGATTCGCAAGAGCAAAAGACGAAGTCGAGACCACCTGGTTTTAATTTCCCAGGTGACGATGAGCCAATTCTGAGACGAGAGAATCTAGAATATCTGGTCGATGACGGAGATGCTTACGAAGTCGCAGATTCTACTGTCAGAGTCGCTGATGGACGCCTACAAGCAACCGGCAAGTCGGAGATTCTTCTCGAAGGGGAGTCACGCGGTGTCGTCCGGGATGAATCGAGAGCGGTCGCAAAAGATAAGAGTGATGTGACTGCCTCTGGCAATTCCAAGGTGGTTCTCAATGACGAAGCGCGAGGAATTATCACAGGCGAATCTGTTGCCTATGCTCACGACAAGTCCGAAGCTACGGTATCAGGAAATGGAACAGTCATCGCGGATGGTGACTCAAAAGTTTCGGTATCGCGATTCGGTTTACCAGAGGACTATCCAACAGTCGAAGTCAGAGACAGAGCCTCCGTTCAGCTTCACCACAGAGCTAAAGTACATGGTGTTGGACAGGAAAGCTCGATAAAGGTCGCAAGTGGAATTGAAAGCGTCGAATTGTTTCTCACCGATGGTCGAGCGGAAATCGGCAATTCTTCGGCAAGTATCGAGGGCAGCGGACAGGTCAAACTGACAGGTGATGCGGCAGTCGTGCTGAATGTACCGGAGAGACAAACTCTCAAAGTAATAGTAGATAGCGACCATCCGCACATATCTGTCCATCCCGACAGCAAAGGCACAGTAGAGATAGTTCTCGCGCCGGGACGAGAACCGCCCGAGGGAATCACTCGAGCATCGGGAGTTCGTGTACTGGATTCGACCGGCAACGAAGTCCGTCTCAGAAAACATTCAGTCGACTCGACCCGTCCGGTCTTCGACGCGAATGTGCTGGATTCACTTCCGCCTATCGACCGAGCCAACAGACCGGTAATCGGTTTAGAAACAGATGAAGCAATCTTACGGACTCTCGAAGGACTTCCCGAAGGCATAACGGAAAAACTTCTTGATGAACCGATCATGATAGTAAGAGCACTCGCAAACGCGGGAGAAAATAGTAATAGAATTCTCGCAGCGGAGTCGATAGAGCAGTCAGTATCAGCTCCTACACTGAGAGATCTCATAGAGCACCCGGAAAGGTATCCAAAAGTCAACCTTGCAAATGCAGTGCATGAGCTTGTTGGTCATAGAGCTTTCGATGACTTCCTGTCTAAATCGAATTTGACTGATCAAGAAAAAGCTGCTCTAGCGAAGATGCACGATGAATATGGTGATGCGAGAGAAAAGGCTCTCGGTCACCAAAATGATGCCCCTTATTTGAAAACACCTGAAGAGGTAGGAGCAGATCTCATTGCTGCCGAGTCCAGTCTGAGAGTGATCGACAGAAGGATAGAAGAACTCGCGAGACAGGGTGAGGCACCACCAATGGAGCTACTGCGCCAGAGACAGCAGATGGAATCCTATAGAGAGCGCATGCTCCAACAGGTCGAAAGGAACCGACTAGACCGTCCGGACCATGCCTTCTTCTACGATAAACTTCAAGAGTTTATAGAACAGACCTACGTGAGCCGCGATCAAGCTTCTCCGGCTCGCCGTGGAGATAGCGAGATTCTGCGACAAGATGGTAAGCAAAGGTTCCGAGAAAGAGGAGCTGAAGAGCAAGTTCGTCCGATAGAGGGCGATCTTGAAGCAAGAGAAAGAGAAAAGCCGATTGTCGAAGATGACGATGATGGTGGCATTTCTTCGAACTACTCGAGATTCGCGGCCGTAGATGTCGAGGGAAATCCTGCGACGATTATCGATAGAACCGATGATGGCAAATTCATCGTAAACCGTCCAAAGCACGATGGAGACCCTTCACCTACCGGCTTCGAACCGCCTCGAGATCTATACTCAAATCTGCGCTACCGTGAGCTAAAAGTTGCGGAATTAGATGGAACCCTGTCTAAAGCTCGCTACTTCCGTGACACCGCCAGTGGTGAATTCTTCAAGGTGGAGCAAGTCTATGGAGAGCAATACCTCCGGTTTCCGGCAGATGAGATCGCAATAGTAGAAGCTAACAGTCTGCGACCGAGACTGGTTTCAGAATCAGTACGAATAAACACCAATCGCCTCAGAATGATTGAGGACATAGCGGACCAGGTTCCATTTCTACCCGAATTAGCAAGACCTCGAATCGAAGAGCTGAGCGCAAGATTGCAACAGCAGGAGTCAGAGGTCGTTCAGACAAGAGGTCTGAAGCCTGAATTTTCGGGCTTGAGCTACGATGAAATGATCTCGGCATTCGAGAAATCTGGAATTACGAGCTATAGCGACTTCCTGAAAATTGGACTTTCCGATGAGGTCCCAGAAGCGATGAGCGTCTACACACTCAAGGGTCGCGAAGACTTGAAGATTTACGTATCCGAGTCTTTGAGTGCAGTACATGACAAAATTCGAGAGCTACGCGCAATCCAAGAGTCAGGCTCACCTGATGATAGCCTGAAAGCAAAATTCCTGCTCAAGCAACCGGAGTACAGGCGTCACGTTCTACCTGAAGATCTCATCGCCGACTTCGCTACGTTGCCGGACGGAGGAGCCTCAATCAAGAAGCTTGTCATCTCCGGACAGCCCGACCCCGATAATGCCTGGTTGACCTACCAGCACAGAGACAAACAGGATCACTTCTTCGTGGCGCGAGCATCAGCCAACATCGACAGTGGAACGATCACGTTCTACGAAGGTTCCGGCGGCAGTCGCAAACCGGTTGCCGATACATTGAGACATGAATGGGCCCACGTTCTCGAAGGCCAATCGCCCGAACAACGCAGAGCTCTGGACGCCGCTCTCCGGATAGAAGAGGAAAACGGCACTCCCTACAAGATGCGGGCGTATGCCAAGTACACAGAGAGTGAAGATTGGGCCGTGCATGTAGGCGAAGTAATGCTGGCCCAGGATTCCGACCCATTCTTCGACATGGTCGCGAGCGCACATGGCACGGATTCGCGATACAAACTGCTGCTTATGGCGAATGCCATCGAAGAGTCTATGACTCAAGCCAATCTCAAGGGCTTCGAGATGCACGGCGCAGAAGAGATGAAATCCAGACTCAAGTATCTGCGCGATCAGCTTGAACCGGGGGCGAAAGAGCGGCTCTTGAAGATTCTTAAGGAGTCAGAGACTAAAATGTCGTCGAGCGATGCAGGCAATCTTCTGCGCGTACTCGCGAAAGAGGGTGATCTGGAAACATTGAAAGCGGCAGTCTTCGACGTAAAGACTGAAAATGGTCTGACCTCCATTTTCGAAGCGATAACAGACATTACCGGGGAGAAAATACCGGAAGAAATACTCGGTCGGATGATTGAGAATCGCAGTCCAGCGATGACGGGTGCTCTCCGAAGGATTCTCCTATCAGACAATTACCCACAACTCAAACCATCTGTGCTTGAAGAATTCTATAACGGTGCAATACCGCGGGCGGTGGCAGAAGCGAATTCTCCTGGAGCTGACTACATTTTCCACAACTTCATCCTAGACCAGGAAAAACTAGGAAAGGGGATAGACGCGTTGAGAGCCGTGGCAAACGGTCTGGAAGGTCATCCGGAAATGCGTGGAGAGTTCCTTGCAGCAATCGTCTTCGATGAAACCGATGCCCTGGCAAAAGCAGCGCTGAATATACTCGAGGAATTGCCACCGCTTATTTCGTCCGAGCCACATGTAAGGATCACTCTGGAATCCGAGTACCACGAATTCGCGAAAGACCCTGAAGCTCAAGCTCAGATGCGCAGAATTTTAGATAGAATCGAAGCACTACCCGAATTCAAATCGCGTCAGACCAGGGGAGACTCACCGACGAAATCTTCGGATCTCGCAATGCGAGGAGACGATGACTCCGCGGAGCGGCTGCGCCCCGTCGAAGGCGACAAGGTAAAATGGACACCGACCGAACGAGCACAAGATACTGCTCGCTGGGCTAAACAATTCGTCGATAGATTCAATAGCGGAGGCTATCAAGAGGCGTACCGGTATCTGCTCGACCATGCTGAATATCCATCTACCATTGAGGTCAGACCCAAAGACTTCGAGATAAAAGCATCAGAGCTGCTTGCGGAATCTGCAGACGGTCAATTCAGCGAATCGCTCAGGGATTTCATGCGTGAAAGTGGACAAGCCGCGAGCTTCAGACCTCAGGGATTCATCAGAGACCACAAAGCCTGGGACTGGGATACCTACTTCATCGATAACCCCAGGACGGTGGTTGAGCTGAGCAGTGGCACGAAAATTGACTTGATGCATCCTGACACTACTCTCGATGCCAAGCCGCTTACCAGTGAGGCGGACCGAATAGAAATCAGAACAATTCTCGAAAGCCCTGCAGCGAAAGAGTTGATGGCGCGACACGCGGTCATTCTCGCCGAAGAAATGGCCCACGTCCGTCAGACTGACAACAATTTGTTCGTAGTGTCCGAGACCTATTCCCGGATGATGGAAGCCGCGTCAGACCCAGAAAACGCTCTGCGGCTCGAAGTCTTCGACATGCCGGTAAACCGAGATAACTGGGGCTATAGAGACTTCTTCTCCTTCGAAGAGGAGATTCCCGCCATCTTCGCTGATGCTGGCATGTCGATAGAGCACCTCCGCAAGTACTACAGCAATTACGATCACAGAGGACCGCTGCTCGACTTTATCGAACAAACACAAAAATCACAAAGGGATGGTTCTGGTTCTAACGATCTCGCTATGAGAGGTGATCGACCGGAAGTAAATGATCCGACGAATCGCCGATCCAAACTGACCGATGAAGATGCTTCCAGAATCAATGACGAAGTCGTATCTGCCCTGATATATGAGCGACAGGCTGTTGAACAAGACATGTGGGATGAGCTCTACAAAGCTCGCGGCAACAAGCTATCGCCAAAAATGGAGAGGGGAAGACAACAGGCTATAGAGCTATTAGGACCTGTTGCGGAAGAGACCGCGAGGAAGCTGGGTCTGCCACCGGATTTGGTGACACCGGACATGCTGACTATATCGCTAAGGGATGATCATACCGGCACGTTCGGAACCGATGGAAAAATAGAAGTAAGCATCTTCGCCAATGATCCAGTTTTCGTGATCGAGCATGAACTCAGACATTTCAAAGAAGCTCTCGCGCGAACTGCTCTGAAGCAATCGAACCCTGAGCTGTTCACGCATATAATCCAGGAGCAAGTCATCGACGCAGTTGGCAACGGCGGTCGGCGAGCCATAGGAGAAGACGCAAGACCCAGACCCGAGATCGCAGATCCAGAAGCGCGGCAGGCCATGAAGGACCTGGTGCGCGCAGTCCTCTCTGACAACTCTCTAAAAGGAGCTCGAGACATACAGCGGTGGCTTGAAGGCCGCGATATACCCGACGCCCTGATCAAGGAATTAGGCTCGATGAGGACGATCGCGACAGAGTTGGAACTCGAGAAAACTCACTTTAGCAGAGCTATGGAAGAAGCCACTCTTGAGATGGAATCAGACTCGCTCAGCGACAAAACCAGGGCATATATCGATAGACTGGCAGCAGAGACACAACCGCACTCTAAGGAGTACGCCAGACACCTTCTCAAAGGCGTAGCAGCAGACGCAGCCGGAATACTAAACGATACCGGACACTACAGAATGTCCAGAGAGGAGATTAGAGCCCGACGCTTCGAGATCTCACGAGACTTATCTCGGAAGATGGATGAAACGATTGGAAACGATGATGCAGGGCTTGTAGCCGCACTCAAGTTAGAAGGTTTGCAAGAAAGATTGCTCGACCAGTTGGAAAGGGCGGATGCAGGAGGCGACAATGCGGCTGAAGCCCAAGAGAGAGCGCGGGAGTTAGCCGTCGAACTGCTTGGCAGTCTTCCCGTAGACCTCGATGGTAAGCGTCTCAGCAAGGACGCGATCATGGAAATGCTCGGTAAAGGGCGTCTCTCCGAAGCGGATTTCGTTGGAGAGGTCCCACTGTCAGGAGTAGTCAGCGTTCCAACTACGAGCGTAGATACGCTCAAGTTCATTCTAGATAGAGGTCTCATAGACTTCAGCGAACTCGATGGTACTTTATTCGAAAGTATAACCCCGATGCTCAAGAAGGAGCGTCGAGAAATTATGCAGACCGAGCTGGAGCAGCGAAACTGGCGCACAAAAGTAGACGCATCTGCCGAGACGGAAGCGGCAATTCTCGACGGAAAAATAGACCCTGCCCTCACCGGCGGTGGCGTTCCGCAACCTGATGGCTCGACGAAATATGCACTAGCGCAGAGCGCAGAAATACTGATCGCTCCAGATCAGGTGGCGACAGTCAAATCTGTTTCACTCAAGGATGGAGAGTGGAGGTTCGACACTGAGACACCAGACGGTCGCAGATTGAGTGAGCCGGTAGCAGATGTTGCCTACCCATTCCAGCATATTCTCGAGCGGATCGGTCCCAGCGATCCCCAGGCAGTTGCAGACATCCTGGCATTTCATGCCGCCACCCTAGAAAAACTGAGCGAAAAGAACATTCCGGCACTCGGAATAGAAACCGATGGAGCAGGCAAACTACGATTCAGGGACCGCGCTTCGAGTGACTCAGCCGCAGAGACAGCGCCAGAACCAACACCTACAAGAAGCTGAGACGTGGGATAGAGAAGGAATGCACAGTGGTATGGGTTGTGCATGGTGGCGCTGTCCGAGATTGGGTCCGGCGAGATTTTTTTCGGACTGGTATTCGGTTGCGTCCTTACCGCCTTCACCGAACCTGGTGGCACTTGGATCTTATACAAATCCCATACACCGTGGTGCCAAATACGGTGGCGCCGTGGTGCCTTAGCTCTATTACCAACCTTTAAGCAGTCCGACCCGCTTTAAAACGTTAAGAACTCCCCCAGGTGCCGATGCTCACCTCTGGGTGACGGTCTTCGGTAGTCCGGTCGATTGGGAAAAAGCTGCTTCGAAGCAATCATGGTTCCTTCTTCCAAGGTTTCTGCGGCCTTCTTCCCGACTGCTAAACCCTTGTGCCAGAGCGCATCGTTACTAATTTCGAATGACTTCGGTAGTTGAACTAGAAATACGTCCTCATCTGAAACAGTTTGCCCAATCGGAATCTTACGTCGGGCTACGACAACGAAATGTTCGTCTTCAAAGTTATAAGGGTTACGGGCGGCGTCAAATAAATCATATTGAATTCTATCTCGAGCTAGCGTCAGCCAATCACTGCACCCAAAGATACAGCCAGCAACTATCGAGGAGAAAATTAGAGATGCGTAAACGCGCCTTACCAGCTTTCTATTCATGTCATTCTCAACGCTTTTATCTCCAATTTAGCATAGCCAGAAACTGAGGTCACGCCTAGCGCTTACACCCTTCCGGTGGAAGCGATTTTGCGGTAGCGCCGCATATCGCGCTATCACAGATATCTGAAAGGGAAAAGGAGTTTACACCTTAGGTCCTTGCCCGGAGACTTCGATGACAGGACTATTGAAATCTGCTGAACAGATCTTCTGTAACTGACAGCGGGAGTTGCCACTGGCGATCTGATACTTCATCACCTGCTCTATACCATTCGAGTTTGGCGATAATTGTATCTTCCGAACTGGCAAAGAATGCCATGTCATCGGTCGAGACTGCTATCTGTACTCTATTCGAAAGTGGCATTCGATCGAAATTTCGATTCCTTGGAATGAAAATGTCTACCTTAAAACCAGTCGAGTAATCGATGAGATTGAAACGAGAACATCTACTGATTGCTGGAGAGCGGAATCCTTCGACACGTAGAAATCCGCCTCCAGAGCTGCTACGAATTGTCTCAGGCTCATCTCATCAAATTCAGGTAATATAGCGCTCAAAGCTCCCCATTGATTCTTCTGGAGAATCTAAAGGTCTATTATGTATCGAATTCTTGTGGGTCTAAGCTTGATTCTCGCCGCAACAACATCGGCTCATGCGGAGGAGTTGTCCACAGAATTTGAGCATGTTACGAACGGACCTTGGCTCCGTTCCACTGTCATCGATAAATTCATGAGAGCTGGTCGGTATCAAAAAGTGCTTTCGCTAAGTTCCGCCAAAGAACCAGACGAAGTCGTTAAGGACTCGCATCTCTTCGTTCAGACAATTAGTGCTGCGTTTTTATTAGGAGACAATGAGGCGGTAGATAAGTTTTCAGGCTTTTGGCGCGACAGCCAACGTGAACCAACGTCGGACGATGTAGAATTCCTTGCCGCCTTCAAGGACGCTGAAAAGACAGACGCAGCCAAGCATGCCGGCCACGCGGGAAGCATCCGTATACGTCTTAAGCAGTATCTTACGCAGACTGTTGGATTACCGCTGTACGAATTAACGGGTGTCACTGGCAGTCCTTCTTCTGAGAGGATTGAAACCTCAAACTGTGAGACCGAGATAGCGACCCGTATCGAGGACGATGAGGATTACAAAAAAGCATTCGGTCTGCTGTCAAATGCATTCCAGCAAGAGAAGTCGCTGCAGGTCAAAAAAGAGTTGGCTATGTTTGCTTTTACGTATGTAGTGAATGCAGTCGATGATATTCAGTCGAGCAGTGATGTCTTAAAGGAAGTTGCGGAGATGTTTTTGGTGTGTGCGCGCCAGTCACCTGATGACTGGCGCATTGCAAATAACTATGCGGCCGTTTTGTTCACTTATGATGTCGATGCAGCCAAAGTAGCTATCGATAACCTTCTAAGCCGACCAGGGATTCCTGAACAGCAAATTGTTAATCTTCGCTCTGCGCGAGGAGCGTGCGTTGCTTTTTCCTTGGGAAAGAAGGAACCGCTGCGGATGTTGCGATGGAAGTTTACTCCTGAACATTGAATTATTGTGTTGAGGCGCTGAATTTTACCGATTATTCGGACCTCCTGACCCGCTCTAGCTTTTCCTTGCCGCACAGGGAAAAAATGAGTATGTCAAACATCTCCAGATGTACGGCAAGAGATTGATCAAACGTGGAGGGGATGAGCGGATTTGTCCGCTCGATATTTCCAGACCGCCCTTCTGTTTCTCTAATGGGGCAAGTTGCTACAATCAGTGCACCCCCAAGCTGCGGACGGTTCACGAATGCGCAATTTGAGTTTGTTCTTCCTTAGTTGCATGACTGTTGCCGTTGTTCTAGTAGAGCCTGCCGGAGCTGTCGACTCGGCGAATGTAGAAGACTACGCAACCGAGGTTGTGAACTTAAAAATCGATCCGACGGATCCAACTGGAAAGCTCATCAGGTCGGGAAGATATGATAAAGCTCTATCCGTCATGGCCAATGGCAACGCAGTTCAGGAGAATGAGATTCTGGCTAAATCGATCGTATGTCTCTACTTACTGGATCGATACCAGGAGATTATTGATTTGTGCAAAAGGCGGTTAGCACTGCACAATCGCAGAAGTACAGCTGGTTATTTGTACGAACTAGTCGGCGTTTGCAACCACAAACTGGGCAACCAAAGGGACGCTTTGAAGGCCTTCGACATGGCTATTGAAGCCGCGCCTACCAAAAGTGCGTACGCCGGCCGTGGTCTCGTATACTCGGCACTAAACAAAACTGAGCTCGCGGATAAGGACTTTCGACAGGCTCAACCTTCTGGAAATTCTTTTCCACCCGTAACAGCCGGGACTGCATTTACGCAGTTTGACAACTATATATTAGTGATGCAAAGGACGGTGGGTTTGCCTGCCGTGGAGGTAGAGGACGAATCGAACAGGTCCTCTCGCTCAAATAGCAATCGGAAACAAGCTAGCGCTCTGAGAGAAAGTGGAGAGCAGCTTGAAGTCACAGGACAATTCAAAGAAGCTGCCAATCGATATAAACAAGCGATCGCAATTTGCGATAATGATGCGACTCTATGGAATGCGCTGGGACTCTGCAATTTAACCGATTTATACCAAAGTTCCGGAAAAGCGAATCTAGCCGAAGTCGTGTCTCAATTAAGAAAAGCTTGTTCACTCAGTTCAACAGACTGGCGCTACCGTAACAACTTGGCAATCGCGGAATATTCTGCAGAGAATTTTGACGAAGCCGCTAAAATTATGCGGTCTTCCCTGCATATGCTCCCAGCAAAACGTCGCAGCAACGCAAATCACCTAATCGGAATTTGCGAAAGTGTTAAACGGTTCAGTAAACATCTGGATGAGAACGGGAATTAACTGCTGCCCCATGCGGCTAATCTGAAATATGCGGCAGATGCTTGCCATCGACACCCAAGAACTGAGCGAGTGCCGCACCAACTCCGGTATCACAAACAACCAGAAGACTCAATTGTTAACGCGCAGAATTGAATCTGTGATTCTTCCATTTAAAACAGCTATGCACAAATGACACGAGCCTTCTGTAAAAGTGACGTCATAAAACAATCCGCCTGCCGGAGCGTCATACCTGTATGGGTGGTCGTCTTGCGACTCCCCTAAATACTTGAGCGCATCGTCCTTTGTCATACCCTCTAAAACATTTCCCGCCATAATCTCGTCTATGAGCATATTTCTATGTTTCCTGTCCGCTGTTCTCCACGAGTCTAAAGCTGCTATTCCAAGGGCTTTCAGTTTCGCGTCGGGATGCTTGTTCGCGTAATAAACATAAAACGGACCATCCTCGTCCATAGGAAGAAATTTTTCACGAATCGGGTGGTGAACAATTCCTAGGAAATCATCAAAAGTTTCCTTACCCGGCAGAAAGGCCAGACCACCAACGAAAGCCAATGCCGCCGCAGTAACTGCTGATGTAGTTAATAGACTAGTTTTTCTCGCTGTCATCTTTTCAATCTATCAAAACGCGTACCAGCCTGTCGAGAAGGTTGCGCATGCCGGTGAGACAGACTCACCGGCATCTTTAAAAGAACAGGTGTAAAATGCGGATAGTTCTCAACGCTATGGAACCGGCAAACTCCGATGCTCGGCGACGAAAAAGTCATTCTTAGAATGTTTGCGGCAGCATTCGCTGGCGTTGTTTTCCTCTGTCCAGTAAACCTTGTGCTTAGTGGTTTAGTCTATGACGGTCACCGTGTTCTTGCCGCAAAGATATCGCTTCTCACTTGGGTAATTGTGACTCTCTTGGCTTTTTGCCTCCTGGGAGGAATGAAGACATTCTCCGACGTTAACAAGCTAAGCTTGCAAATAACACCAACCAAACGGAGCCTGGTTTTTTCAGCAAAACTAATTTCGCTGATGTCTGCATTCGGAGCGATGTACGGAATTGCATCAGAATGCAGACAACCAGCGACGCTCAACGGGATAACCATCTCCAGCGTCGAAAAGAACATAAAGGACGGCGTCCGAGTCCGCGCAGTAACAAAGCGTTTGAAAAATGGTGAGAACGAAACAACATTTCAGGTTGAAAACCATACGAAAAGCTATTACGAGTATAGAGCCGTAATTACCTTCGAAGATCCGCATGGGAAGCAACGCAATGAAACATTCAATTCTGAATGTTTCGATAGCTATCCGCCGTTTTATCAAAGTATCGATAGCAAAGCCTTAGGGCATAACAACGAAACGGTAGTTGATGTCGAAGTGACCAAATTGAAGTGAGTTCCGCCAACCGTCATTACAGGCTGAATAGCGAATGAAGATTCAACCAACCCAAGCCGAAAAGAAACTCGCCGCGAAACAAAACATCGACGAATCCATGCTTGTGCTTCTCAAAGAAGCAACCGAATCACCAATCTTCACGGATGAGCAAAAAGTGCTCACAACCTGGTTTTCAAAACCGACACCGCGTCCACCACGCGATCTTTTTCCGTTCGGTGGAACGTCCAGAGGAACAATCTGCGCGATGCCACCACATTGCATTGAAGCCGAAAATATTTTGAACTCCGCCCTTAAATATCTCGTTAACCCCTTTCGTTGCGCGGAAACCATTCGAAGCGTTCGAAAAGTTCTTCGCCCGTTTGGATTCAGCACCTACTGCTTGCGACATCAAGAACTCAGAATCGACAACAACCCGAAGTCTGTCAACATGAAGACCCAACACAAACAGGAATGGGTCACAGCATCGATAACATACCACTTCGACAAACAAGTGGCTGAAGTACGGCGCAAGGTCGACATTGCCGTAGTTCTGGACACCACCGATCCGCTTGAATTTATCGAACTATTTGCAAATGCCGCGCTCAAAAATTCTGAGCGAACTATCCTGAGTTTGAACAAGTGGAATCAAAAGTATGGAATAGAAATTATTGGAGTCGGTTACAAACGCGTCGAATTTTTCCTAAAAACCGTTCCTAGAGAACAGCGCCGTTTCATCAAAGAGCTCGCGGAAATTAGCTCTACCGTTTATGAAAATGAACCGCAGGTGGTGCGCGCAATTCAAGAGAAACTGCTGCTCTCCGCGGAATTAATATAACGTCTCTGGAACAATTCTTTGAGGCGGGTTGCATTGCTAAGCGAGACGAAATTGAGGAACTCATTTCAAACGTTATTAGTACTAGTTAGGAGTAAGGCAAGCCTGAGTATAATATTCAAAAGCACGTGTAGCGGTAGAAACAAGGTGAGCTTGTGCATAAAGCTGAGTCAGGGAGTAAGAATCACATTTCTCTGATCGACAACAGGAATGGATGATGGAAAATATTGCCGCGATTCAAAAACAAAAATTGATCGATGCAGGGCTTGCATCGGACCATGACTTCGCAGGTTGCAGCGACGATGAAGTCGCACATCTGGAGCGACTTTTCAATGTAAAGTTGCCTGACTCATTCGTAAATTATTTGCGAGTGATGGGAAAAAGGAGGGACGGTTTTTATGCTGAAGCGTCGATGTCGTATCCATTTGACGACATGCGCAGAATCGCGGAAGCTCTTCTCAAAGACGTCGATGAATCGCTCTCAGATACTGCGTTTGTGTTTGTCGAGCGATACGGTTGTGCTGTCTTGTTTTTCGAAACAACAGAAGGAAGTGATCCTCCCGTTTATGTATGCCAGGAAGACGACAAGCCCTCATCGAGAGTCGCTACGTCGTTTAGTGAGTGGCTAACGGTGGCAGTAGACGCGCATATTGAAGGCTGTCGGAAGCTGCAAAAAATGGAGAGTTAAGCGGAATTTCGAAGTTGACACGCATGGTACTGGAAGCATGACTTAAGTGCCTGACTATTGAATCTGATTGCTGTCGAGTACCATCAATGGAGGCTCACTAATCCTGGTCAATATGCCTGTGCCCGAAAGATTAGCAAATATTTTGGAACTCTTTGCCACGTCGTCTGGCACTTTACCGATGTACCTCAAATCATCCGCCATAGGACTCAAGCCCTTCCCCACATACCTGTGGCGATTCAACCAATAGCCTGGCTCTAAGGGACCTACCACTTCCATGATTGCATGATACTCAGGCATCTCATTAGTTATGAGACTACATCGATTATCAACCGGATCCCTTGACACTTTCAGATCTCCTGTTTCCAGCATCAGCAATGTAAGGTAACCATTCTGTACTTCATCCCGAATAGCATGAACAAGATCTTCCCATTTTTCTCTTTCCATTCCTATCTCCTGAACCAGTCGTGAGCTTTTAGGAAATCATCCTGAAGTGGACCCGCTCCTTTAGACCACCTTACAGGATCACTAAGGTGTAAGCCGTGGTATTACTGGCGGTGTTAGGCTACCGCCTGGTTGAGAAGTCCTTCGTAATAGACTTCATCAGGTTTTCTGTATCCAAGCCCTTGGTGCGAGCGTTCTTGATTGTACCATTCAAAGTATTTACTCAGCCCATTGCGGAGATTAGATCCTCCTTCTACTGCGTTGAGGTAGATGTACTCGTACTATACGCTTCGCCACAGCCTTTCGATGAGGATGTTGTCCTGGCAGCGGCGCCTCGTCCGTCCATACTGATCTGAACTCCAGCCGACTTTTGGACGGCGGTGAAGTCGCCATCGGTAAATTGGCTTCCCTGGTCGGTGTTGAATATCTCTGGCTTCCCGTGCCTCCTTGAGAGTCTCAGTGCAGAGAGTCGCTTAGAACCAGAAATTTATTTTCCTACTGTTCGAGGTTTAAACCACCAGTAACGCTGAAGAGCGTCCTGATACTTCACGCTCTTTTTAGAAACCATTTCTGAACCCTCATTAGGGAAAGAGAAACGTGATTGCCTTTTTCGCTCATGCTTCACAATTAAGTCTCCATTTTTCTCCTCGAGAATAGATAGACTTGGCCCGGTAGCTGTTATTTCGCGGTACAGCAAGTTTCGTATTTCTGCTTTTGCTTTAGCGTCCTTTGCACGCTCTGACATCAGCCTGGTCAGTTCTTTCAAGCGATGAACAGCACCAGCCCGAGAGTAAGTATCGCTCAATGCAGTTAGCAGCCCTTGATCGAGATTCGGATACTCAGTTAATAAGACACCGCACAAGTAATGTGCAGCTTGCCGGTAGTCGTTTTGGACGAGATAGTTCTCAGCCTTTTCGACGGTTTTGTTCGACGGGGCGGTGAGTCCGCCTGCTTGAAGCGAACTCACCGCGAAGAATTGGATGACAATTAGAAGTGAGAGAATGCGAATCATTCCCCCAATTCTACATCACCAGTTGTTAGCGTTCCGCTGCGCCACGAATCTTGCATAGGAATTCGGGAAATACGTTTGGACCCACGCTTTCGTTATTTTATTGATGGAAGCATCTCCAGTATCCAAGATCGAACCGATTTCACTAATTAGTTCTTCGGGAGCGCCATCAAACGCCAACAACAGGTCCTTCTTCGCAGGATTGTTCTGCGGTAACGCAAGAACTGCTGCGATCTCAGCAGTGTAAGCAGCATTGAACGTCGCATCATTGTAAGCCGGGTCATGGCAACGACCCGCGTACCGGTAAACGCATCAGTTCCGAACGCAACGTCACTCTTCAAGAAGCGTTCGACGAACTTCTGGAGCTCAAGCGGATTCGCGACTCAACTCGTCGCTGTTACATCTCCTCAATGAAAAACTTTGAAGATTGGCTCGACCTGCCGCTAATTGAAATCACTAAAGACATGATCGAACAACGCCACCAAGAACTTGCGTCCAAAACAAATCGACTCAACACTTCAGGTCACGGCCTCGCTGATGTCGCAATGAAAAAGCTCCGCGCGATCTTCACTTTCGCGATGGGCCGATACGGCACCGACGACGGCCGCGAAACAAAAGGTGCCGGACTACATCATCAAACGCCTCATTTCAACCACAGCATCAAGAGCGACGTCACAAGCCAGTATCTGGTGCTGGACCTAGATAACCTCCGCAAACACATGAACGCCATTACTCGAACATTCCTGGAATTGTTCGGGCTCAAAGGCAAAGAAAAGAGCATTGTCGATGCTTCGATGTACGTGCCACCATCCGAGGTGATTCAGCTCAAGCTACCGCTCAACTATTAAAGGACTTTGTCGCGCGAAAAAGTGCATACAAAAAATCTACACGCCTCAAATGAGCATGATGCGAACCGAAGGTGACTGAACAGCATGCCACCACTTTCAGTGGCGTTAGATTTCTAAACGTTGCCTACTTTGACACGTCATCGTCGGTCGCTTCTAGGTTTCGTTGTTCCTAATACAAGTCGTTCATCAGTTGTATCGAATCGATATAGTTCGTTTCGATGCTGAGCCGGTGAGTACACAATATTATTCGCCCAAGCAGTCTCACTAATTATTCCAGCCCAACTTCGTTTCAGTGTGCCCTAAGCTCCCGTCCAACGGACCTGCGACTTTGAGCTGAACTGTTTTGCATTGAAACAGGCGAGCTAACTATGTTAGAAGAAAGTTCTGTTTGGGGGCAGACATGAAGGTGAAACTCCAACCGATCCTGCTAATATCTCTACTATCAGGGATTTCTTACGGCAACAGAGATATCGTAAGTGATTGCATCACCACGTTGCTTTTGCCTCAGCATGCCGTCGAAATCGCACGATGGAGAAAAGACCCGCTGGTAGGCCTCACGACATTGGAGATCGTCGACAAGCTTGGACCTGCCGAAAGCTGCTCCACGGGACCCGTATTCGGTTGGCCTATGCCAGATGCGAGTTTTGATTTAATATATTCCGGTTCAGGCAAGTCAGACCGAATTATCGTGTCTATGAAATACGACGGACAAAACCCTGACAAAGAGCTAGCTCTGCAGCTAAGGAAAGCTAAGTGTGTTGGGGTTGTTAGAGGACCCTTAGCGTACTGCTTCCACCGCGGCGACGGCGACTGAAATCTTCACACAAAACGAACCGCCCCATCTTGTCCATTGCCCGGTGAATTATTTACCTTAAGATTGCATTTCAGAATATTAACCGTCCACTCAAATTTTTGCATAAAGACAGGGTGGTCAGCATGGAATGCGCGCACTCCATTGCGAGCCATTTCCAACAATCTGCCAAACGCCGGTCCAAGTCGTAACCCAACTACATCCCAGAACAGTCCGATCGCTGACGCATTGGTTCCACCTTCTCCGAATTTGTCACCCAGGTGCGAATCAACACGGTAATTGGAACCGGTGTTGGTGCAATTCTTGAGCTTGTAATCCAGCGTCGGAATCGGTCTAGGCTCATACGGCCTATACGCGATTTACTCTGAGCAAACAGGACCGGGAAATCATGAGCGCAATCAAAAACTTGCCGCAATTGATAGAGATATCGGTTCGATGTCGCCGGACGAATTCGTCCGTTCATCGAAGTTTGCGAAATCCAGTCTTGATCCTCTTTATTACGACGCAATCTTCGGACTCGCCAAGGGTGGCATCGGAGTGCCTGGAGGTATGGGAATTGGCGAAGCCGCAATGGAAGGGGCAGAACGCTCATTCACAAAGTCTTTTTTTCGATGGTCTCGTTGAAAAAATGAAATCGTCTACCGCGGCTGAGAAGTTAGGAAGCTGCTTCCGTCACTTTGGGAATCACCATGCTTCCGAGCAAAAGATTCTTCTAAAACTATATCCGGATGTGACAGGCGATCCTCCGAAGAACATCTCAGCCCTTTCTATGTTTACTGAGCAAGAGCCTTGTAGCCCGTCGTGCCAGCGGTGCGTCATCTATTCGCTCGCTCCCGCATCCGTCCACTGCACCAGCCTTCAATTCTCGCTGTTCGGTCGAGTGAAATACCGAAAAAGAGTTGTTACAGCAAGAAGGACCAAGCAAACGACCGAGGTGTTAATTGGGGGCTGAGGCCAATAGCCAGATGCAAGGACAAACCCAAGCAAAGAGAATAGAAACAGAAAAAGTGCTATCCGTTGAAGTAATTTGGAGATGGCATGCAACCGTTTCATCGTGAACTCAATTCGAGACCGTTTTACGTTACACTCACCATGAGTAAATTTCCACATCCTCTCGTACTTGCAAATCGGGGCCTTCGTCGAACTCGATGTCCGCGTATATCTCACTCATCGATATCGCGACCGTGTCCTCGTGTATGTCCAGCTCAGAGACTCGCTGCTACCAATCACTTGAACGGTCCATTCATCATCGACCTTTCGAAATATTTCCAGTAGCTTTCTCGTTTCGAGGTTTGCGCCAGGGTCTTCCGTTAGCCGCTGGATAACGTCGGTCAAATATGCCCAGGGCTCGACGCCATGCCGCCGACAAAGGGACTACATTTGAAGTGCGATTGCCTTGTACGCGGCCGGTTAGCGCCGAGCTGCGCATCGAGGGCGCCTCCGCGAAGAACACATCGAAATAATTATTTCAGGTCGTCGCTAAGAGCCAATCGAACGCCGCGCTTCTCAAGCGCCATTTTGAGTGCCGGCAAACAGTTGCGCGCCGCCTGTTTTCCAGCTTCCAGTGCTTTGATGGAATCGGAAGGTTTTGTCGATAACAAACCAATTCCTTCCACTTTTGGATGAATAACCATGTCGGCGTCACGCATCGCGGCATGGTCCTTATTAGCCAGCTCCAGCGTTATGATGCGGCTAGCGACACTTCCGACTTTCAAAAACTCTTCGATCGGTTGTTCGGTAAATCGTTCGTCGATATTAACTGCGATAATAAAATTGGCACCAAGGATGGTGCGCGCTTCTTTCACCGGCAGATTGCAAATGACACCACCGTCGACGAACAAAGCATCGTCCATTCGTACAGGACGTTTCAAAACTGGTACAGCGGAACTGGCTTGCATAGCCAAAGCCAAGTCGCCCTTTGTGAACGCGTAAGGACTTCCGTTCACCAGGTTTAGTGCCACCGCGCAATACGGAATTTGCAAGTTTTCAATGTTTCTACGATCTTCGGGTAGCTGTTTAGTGATAAAACGCTTGAATCTGGTGCTTTTCTCGAGTCCATCAAACCGTTTTATTCCGAGTGCTCTTGGGACAAATTTTACTGGGGCGATTGCCACCTTGATGGGGATCGGAAGACCGACGAAAGCTTTCAGTACTTTATTTTTTCGCATTATGTCTTCGAGTGTATCGAGTGGCACGCCTGATGCATATAGCCCGCCCACAATCGAGCCGATACTGGTTCCCGCAATGCAGTCGATCGGGATGCCCGCTTCAGTCAGGACTTGGATGACGCCCACATGAGCTGCGCCTCTGGTTCCGCCTCCTCCCAAAACTAACCCAACACGCGGAGTGCTCGGTCTGCTGGGCCTTTCGAGGGAAGCCTGATCGAGGAAATCCCCTAAACTGTCCTTATAGATTTGTCCGGGCAAGCTGATTCCACCAGGCATCACGAGAGAAACGTCTGTCTCCGCAGCGCACGCATCAGCACTAGCGGCGAAAGCGCACGCCAACATTAAAGTCAAAGCTGAGTGCCGCTTCGAGAACAGTTTGTGATTAATTTGCATCTTAAGCGCCTGGAAGGGTTGCCGTGTTCGTCGAAGCAGTTGAGACTCCGACTCCTTCAGGGTAACAGATGTCAACGACTATTGAAGTTAACTAAGTCCACAAGTCTTGGTGATCGTGTTTCTTAGTCCAATTCCAGCACTTTTTAATTCAGTGAGATTTTTTATTGAGCACATCCCGATTGCGTGCACCAGGTCGACTTGTGAAATGTTGTAGTGAATAGTGGCAGTAGCAAGATTTATTTGTGATTAGGTGAGGTCTCTTTGAGCGATTAGAACACCCAGATGAGTCCTAGCCCAAACTCAAAACGTTTTCTGGCCGACCGCAGTTCTTCCACGGCTGAGTCCACTTGAGACAAAGTTTTCTGCAGCGGCGCAAGTCTTTCTTGAGTAGTCTTGAGCTAAATGAACATAGGAGTTTTGCGGAGTCAAGCAGAGCGCTAAACGGCTTTCCCTGCCTGGCTTTACGGACCAAAGAATAGTCTTCAAAATGGTATAATTAGAGTGTAAGTTTCACTTGGCGAACAGGATTTGTTTCTCGCACCAACGTGCAGAGGAGAGTTTTTCGCATGGCAAAAACCACGCTGGAACCGGGTTCTTTTAATATAGACTCGATTAGTTTTGACCTGACAAATTACGTTCAGAAGATCAAACAAAATGACAAATACGGTTGGCTCGATGAAGAGAAAGGGGTAGCAAATCTTCTCAGATTCAATTCAGAACGGGCGTCATGGACGTTCAAAGTAAATGAGCTTGACAAGGCGTCGCAGTTTTACGGCGAGCAATGCAGTGCCGCCGGTGGTGCCGTGCTGGTGCTGAAAAACATAGAGGTCGACGGGAGTGAAGCGCTTTATGGGATTTTCAAATATCGCGCCAAGCCAGGGCAAATGCCCCTGATGTACGTTGGAATAATCTGGATTCCGTTTGATAACTGCATTTATCAAATCAATGTTGAATCGCTGGAACAGGGGACCACAGGAACGCGCGAAGCCGCCATCATGCTGAAATTGGGCGACGATTGGCCGATGAGCGACGAACCAGCCGTCGTGGTCAAAACTGCTGAGGAATTGTTCTCACGGATGAGAAACGCCAAATTAAGAGTGCTGCCGTCGGATCGTGAGGAATACGATGAGCTGTTTCCTGAACATCCGCTGACGAAGGTGAGAGCGCGTCTGCAAAAGATTCTTGACACAGTTAAGTTTGAAGCACCCAATAACTAGCCGGTATCATTGGCGGTGCCAAGAACATGAGCGCGTTTGCATTCCTGTTTTTGCTCATTTCGTTATCAAACGAAATTTGTTTCTCACATAATGAGTGCAACGCGGAAAAGTCTCTTCCAAGAATGGATTGCACGACATACCGGATATGGAAGAGAACAGTTCAGCGAACAGTTCGGCACGGTAATCAGTTTCGCTTCGGATGCAGAAGGGAAGTAAATCGAAGGCAGTTTCACTCAGATTCAATCGATCGGCCTGGTAGTAATCCGCGAAAAGCAACGAGTCTGATCCGTGTACGCTGAAATCAACAGCATGACCAATCTCGTGTCCCAGCACACAGGCTTCATATCCGCCGCTGTCTGGCGAACCATCGTCAGTTCGCGGCTCCTCAGCTATCAAAATCATTCGGAGCTGTTTGTAGCAAGCCCCACCAAGTGAGACATCCGCTTCCGAATTCAGAACCGCGAGGTTATGTCCGACGTACACTCGATATCCACGAAAAGCTAGGTATCTACTAATTTGCGGTGGCATGTCACCCAATGTCTGCTGAACCTTTGAGAAGAACTCATCACTGCAATAGCCAGATGTTCGGGCGAGTTGTTTTAAATGATGCCATCGCTCAAAGAACGCAATCACACTAATCAAGCCCGCTAGCGTCCAATGTCTAGCGAAAGATGGATGGTCAATTAGCAAACCAGTTGCCTGCCAAAACCTACCGTCGCCGCCTAAGCCGAGAAGCTGCATCAGCTGGGGAATCTGAGAGTAGTTAACTGCCATGGCAAGTAGAGCGCTAGTCGAAACGCCTAAAAGCAGACACAGGATAATCTGCACCCACAGGTGGTGCCAAACAATCTTGTCGGTTCTCGAAATCGTAAGCACGTGATTATAGGCTCTGACTTTGGCGGTAACGGAAGCGTAACTTCCAGATTACTACGACTCAGTCGCGAGAGCCAATGGTTCGGGACGGATGCGCGGCTGCACTGAAGTGCTCAGATTTTATGCACTAAACGATTATGCTTTCAACGTCTCGCGACGCTCTATCATCCCAATTGGTCAAACTCTCGAGGCATCCTGTGCGGGTGAATGGAGCTAGGATTTTTTGGAAAACTGAGCTTCTAAAATATTTATAGCCGCATTGAGTTGCTTGTCTTTAGGAGAAGAAAGATACTCCTCAAAATGCTTTTGGTTAAGCCACCAACAGCCCTTACCCTCTTCGATCTCGCCCATTGAGACAGAAACAATCTCGTCGGGAGTAATCTCACCCTTGAAAATTTCGCCAGACGGAGTGAGGTACTCTCGCCCCTTAGTATGGAAGATGCGCTGGGAAGTTAGCTTGTACACATATGTGTAAGGTCGCAGCATTCCCTTCGTTTTTTCACCGACCAGAATGGCTCTTCTCGTTTGTTGAAGAGCGGCTAACAGAAGCTCAACGTTCCCGTAATTCTCTTTGCTAACCAAAACCACAAGCGGCATTCGAAATCTGGCACCACGAGATGCATCTATTTGATGAACGCCATCTTTGTCTCGATAACGCGCTATAACTCCAGAAGTTAAAAAGGCATCCGCGAGCTTTTGAGCTTCATCATGCCATAGCAAAAACGAATCGCAGCAACGCAAATCTAGAATTAGCCCACGGCAATTTCTGAATCTCTTCAATTCTCCCGTGAGTTCGTCTACAGGATGCAAGCCCAGGCATGCAGCATTAATATAGGCGATTCGCCCTTTCGTCATTCCGGTCGCAGCCGCAAAATTGTATTCATTCCAACTGCGACTGCAATCAACCTTCCTTTTTTCACCACGGCGGAGCACCGTCAGCGATACCATCGTATCTGGTCGTCCCTGAAGCATCCTTGAAGCGTCTATTGATGATTTGCCTTTCGCATCGATACCATCAACTTCAGTGATTATGTCTTCGGGCAAAAGCTTCGATTCGCCAGCAGCTGGGGAGTTCGCAAAAACAGACTCCACAACAATACCGGCTTTAGTAGCTCTATGTATTACACCTATTCCTTTCGGAGAATAGTCCCAGTCATAGCTACACAAACGCATACCTGAAATCCAGAAAGTGCTATAGCAGGGAGGAGCCAGACTTGCTAACATCGTGTCTATGGCTTCAAACGCATCACTCGGAGTTTCAAGTTTTCCGTCATAGCGCCTCTTCCACCTGTTCCAATCTTGTCCGTGAAATGATTGGTCATAATAGACTTCCTTGATTGTTTTCCACGCGTTATCGTAAAGCTCTTGCGGACTTCTGTGGAACTCAATCGTGGTGTGAGATCTTAATCCAGTAGTGCCCAATGGATCCGGTTCAGAGTTGCGGCCATCGAGCCCATAGCTCGGAGCGGCAAACATAAGAAGTAGCGATGCCAATGCGATTAGAAGGATAGCATTCATCCTGAGCATGTCGTTACCTATCGAAATTGCAAGATTTCTTCATTACAGCACAGCCTCCTGAATAAAACCAAAATCGAGCTTGAGCACACTAGCATCCAGCGCACTAGAAAATGGCCGCCCATTTCTGGACAAGGACTTAAGGTGTAAGCTCATAGAAGAACAGCGAGGATTTTATGAGCAGGAAACGACGAAACTTCAACTCCGAGTTTAAGGCGAAAGTAGCGCTGGATGCGCTTCGGGGCGAGCAGACGACGGCGGAACTAGCGAAAAAA